>CAVRVW010000008.1:0-306666 GCA_963724695.1 uncultured Acidobacteriota bacterium
TTGTGGACGTTTCCAGCTGTCCCCGGAGGCCTGTACGGTACGAGGGCCGGTAATTGCTCTACTGGGTCTTCTTCGACGCCGACCAACGTTGCCTTTTTCGGAGGATGGGCGCCTCGGAGCCAGCCGGCTCGTACCGTCTGGCCCGACGGCGTTTGGTCCGTGGCGGCTGTACGGCGACGGCAAAACGGGTTCCGTGGCGGTGTCATGCGGGTGGCTGAGCACCCCTCCGGGGAAATGCTTTGCGGCTCAGGACTTCAGTCCGGCAACTCTCGAGCACCCTGGGGTCCGACATGTGGGCCGGCCAGTTCCCTTCGGAGGTCGACACCGGCGGGTTTGGCACACCGGACATTCCGATCGACAAGGACCTCACGTACTACTCGATGATCGGGAGGATCAGACGGACCGGGCGCTTCACCGGCAATCTCGACGGCCTGTCGGAGGCCGGGAGATTACTTCTTCGAACCGATCGGCGCAGGGCAACAACAGATTGATCCTCTGCAGAATGGCGGCGTGGCTCCTGGACCGAGTGCGACGAGCTCGGGGGCGTGCTCTGGATCGATCTCCCTGACGTGCATGGGGTCTGTTCACGGGTCACGTTCGCCGCGGGCACGTGTGGTATTGCAACCGCGGTGTGGGCACCTTAGTCGTGCTCGCATGGTATTCCTTCGCCCGCTGCGATCACGGGGCCCGGTCTATACCGACAGCTACCCGTTCATGATCATTTACGACCCGGCGGATTTGGTATGCGGTGCGTGCCGGTCGTCGTACCGATTACACTGTGGACCCGGCACAGATTATCAATGCCGACCAATTCGGACTCCGTCGTCCGCCATCACAAATATGGGCTCGGCCGGGCATATCGACGGACTCTACCTGGATACGGCAACGCGCAAGCTGTACGTTGCGGCGCCGGAAGCGGACACCACGATTGCAGGACTCTGGAATCCACTGGTGCACGTGTTCCAGATTTCCTGAAGATTGCCGCTGTCAGCCGGGCCCTCAACAACCGGCGAGGGCCCGGCTCACTCGCCTGAACGACTGTTGAACCGTCGATTCGCCATAGAATGCGTGCCGTGAACGTGCGATACGCCATCGCCAAGGCGGCGCTGCGTGAGTTCGTTGATTACGACCTCGGCATTCTGCGGCAGCCGGCCGGAGCATCTCTGCTCGCCGCTGCCCGCCTGCTCCGGATGACATCACGGCAGGCCCAGGGCTTCGATCTGTTGATTCGCGCTCATCATCCTGCCTTCTCCCCAGGCATCGACCGACGAATCGTCGACGAAATTGCTCGGTGTACAGCGCTCGAGCGTTCCGACAAGCGGACCGGTCTGTGGGATTTCTATGAACAGATCGTGAGAACAGCGGTATCGACGTTCCGTGCGACGGGTGCCGATCCCCGGAGGTTCGTCGGCTCGCGCATCCTGGTCGTGAAGAGAGCCGCACCGCGTGAGCGTGGGGTCCTCATGGTGGACTACACGTACGTCTTTCCGTTGCTCGCCGGGCTTTTCGATCTCAAGGCGATTGCCGACCGCTATTTCATCGTCCTCGAACCGAGCTGGAGCGATTGCTGCACCCCTGAGATTCTACAGTTCACACGACTCGACAGTCCCGTGCTCGTCCAGAGCGTGGAGCCGCGGGACTCGGTCCTCTTTGGCGCGCTGCGCTCCAACTGTTCCCAAGGTACCGACGGCGCCAAATTGGTGGGTTGACTATCGCACCATGAGCCCGCAGGCCCGGCAGAAGGACATCGACATCATCATGATCGCAGCCTGGGCGGGATTCAAGCGCCACTGGCGGTTCTTCCGGGCGCCTGGCAGACTCGAAGCGCCGAGGGCATCGCTTGAGGGTCGCCCTTGTCGGCTATCGATACGATAAGACGGCCACCGAGATCCTGGCCGAAGCGAGGCACCACGGGGTCTCGGAGTTCGTTGAGACGTTCGAGCGCCAGTCGGCTGAGGAAGTCGCCAACTTGCTTTCGCGCTCTCGACTCCATCTCCTGTGGTCGCGGCGCGAAGGCGCCAACCGCGCGATCATTGAGTCAATGCTTGCCGATGTCCCGGTTCTCGTGCGCGAGGGCCTGACGTACGGCGCCAGGTACCCCGACATCAACCCGCAGACGGGCCGCTTCGTCGCCGAGGGCGATCTTCCGGATGCCATCCTGGACATGCTCGCTAACCATCGCTCGTACTCACCGCGGGAGTGGGTGCTGAACAATATGACGTGTCAGCACGCCGTCGCGATCGTTGACGAGCACTTGCATCGGCAGGCGCATGAGGTCGGCGAATCCTGGACCGAGGGCATCGTCGCCAGAACAAGCGCACTCGATACCCAGCGATACTGGGATCAGGAAGTCCGCAGCAGGTTCGAGGCCGACTACAGTTTCCTGGAATCTGCCATCCGTCCGTCGGACTTGTGAGCCGAGGGTCGCAGACAGAACGATCGTTGTCTCACCAGCGTTCCTCTGTCAGTACGATCGCGCTGTTCTTACCCAGTGCTGCGCGGAAACAAGCCATGAACCGCACACGAATCTTGCCGCCGCCTGAGAGGCGCTGATTGAGCTTCGATTTGAACGCCGCGCCGGCCGCCGGAGGTACCTGGCCTGGTACGGGTCATACCAGTGGCGATAGAACGCCAGGCGATTCAGGAGGTTGTGAGTTGAGCGAACACGCAGCCACGCGCGACGCAACCGTGCGGTGACTGTCGCGGCCTGAAGATCGCCGACGAAACCTGGATGCAACGAAAGATGACGCTTGGTTTACGCGACTCCAGGAACCCGAGCATTGTTGGTACGACGCGAAACTCCCCGCCCTCGATGTCTATCTTGATGAAGGCGCAATCCGACGCATGATGCGCGGCCATCCAGTCATCGAACGTCAGTCCATCGACAGTCCAGTGCGTCTGCCCATCCTGAAACAACAAGCTCGACATGGAATCGCCGCCGGCGCCGCGAGAACCAAACGCTATTGGCCCTGAGTGCGGCGCGATGCAGACGTTTGAGAGGGTCACGCGCGACGCCAGGTCGGGATTTGCGGCGATGTTGGCGGACAATTCACGGAACGCCGACGGGGTCCGGTTCCACTCCGTAGGCGTGTTTCGCGAGAGGCGCACCGATAAGGAGCGTAGGACCGATCCAAGCGCCAATGTCGACATAGGTCCGGTCGGACTTGATGAACCGTTGAAACGCTGCACGCGTGTCCGGTTCCCACGTGCCTCGGGCGTAGTCACGCCAGAAGGGATCATTCGGTCCAGACGTTACCATCCGGCCGTTCACCGTAAGAGTGTTCATGTTGAGGCCTGTTGTCCGAGAGCGCGCCCGATCACTCTGGCCGCGCTCTCCTGTATGTTGCCACAGCCTGAAACGATTGCTCCCGTCGTTCGCGCCGTTACCGATGTCGACGCAGCGTCACTGGCTCCCCCTCGGCGCCGCTGTCGGCTGGACGCAGAGCTCCCGCAGGGCCCGCCCGATGCAGCCAGCGTCCGTGTAGAGACGGAACGCGCGCTACACGGAAGGCGGCTTAGGTTCTACTTCGTCGCCTCCTTGGGATGCAAATCGAGGTGGGCACACCGATTCTGAGCGCCGTTCCGCGGCGTCGACGAGCGCGCCGCCGGCCTCGGCCGAACGCGAGGACGCCGAGGATACGCTGGACGCCTGGGACGCCGTCGTGCTGTCGGAATTGCGCGCATACCTGTTCAACAGTCGATTCGCCATAGAATGCGTGTGGTGAACGTGCGATACGCGATTGCCAATGCGGCGCTGCGTGAGTTCGTGGAAGACCATCCGGGGATTCTTCGGCGGCCCGCCGGGGCTTCCTGTTCACCGCTGCCCGCCTTTTCCGGATGACGTCAAGGCAGGCCCAGGGTCTTCGACCTGCTGATTCGCGCTCATCATCCGGCCTTCTCGCCGAGGAATCGATCGCCGAATCGTGGACGAAGTTGCGCGATGCACGACATGCTCGCGCGGACCGAGTCATTCAGCCCGCGAGAATGGGTGCTGAACAACATGACCTGCCATCACGCCGTGGCGATCATCCACGAGCATCTCCGTCGCGCGGCCGAAACGCTCGGCGAGGGCTGGGACGGAAGGCATCGTGGCCCTGAACCAGTGCTCTCCGACACGCAGCGTTACTGTAATCCGGTCGATTGCGAAGGGTTCGATGCGGACTTTCGCTTCCTGGAGTCTCGAATCGTATGAGCCTCACAGCCCACACGATTGTCAGAAACGACGATTTGTTCGTTGGCTACGCGATTCAGTCGGTGATCGGACTCGTCTACAGATTTCTAGTGTTCGATACGGGATTGAGAATTGGACCGCCGTGATCGAGGCGCTCAGCGTGCAACATCCCGGGAAAGATCGTCTTCTGAACGGAAGGCTGGAGCGATGCGGCGAGACACAGCCGGCTCCGGCAGGAGATGCTGGAACGAACGGTCACCGACTGGTCGACGACGTTCCGACGGCGACGAGATTTGGACCGAACGCGCCTGACTGAGGCACGAGCCGCGATGGGAACCGGCTCGAAGGTCGAGTTCCTGATTGCTCCCTACTACAACTGTGTAGGCGATGTCTTTCACGACTACCTACGCCGCAGCTCCTTTCCGTATCCGTAACCGGCGGGAGCGTCTTGCGCCGCGGTTCGTCCGTCGTGTGCCGGATGTCCGCTGTACACTGGCCAGTACGGATGCGACATGCTGGTACGCATCGATGGTGCTGTCGCCTTTCGCGAGGACAACAGCATCGTGTCGAGACCGTTCTGGCACATGACTCACCTCCGCCGGTCCTCGGCCGACGACAGCGTCTACAGCTCTGGAGGCAATCGAAACTCAGCGACGGCCGACGTATCTCGGCATTGGACAGTCATATTACCCAGTCTGTGCCGGAAGTGTTCGACAGGGAATTTTCCTATCGCAACTGGTTGTCCCTGCCGCGCGCAGCGCTGAATCTGCTCGATGGGCGCCCGGCTCGTGCGGCGGCCGCGATAGCCGGTCTTCAGGGGGTCTGTGTGTGCTCCGAGTGCCCGGTTGAGCCTGCCGGCGGAGTCAGTAAGTTGTTCTTCCGCAGGAAATCCGCGAAGCGTTGCGCCATGATTCGGCTGCCGGCATCCGGCATGTGCACGCAGTTGATGAAGTGCGTCGCGGTCGGCGGCACCGCCGTGCGATCGTCGACGACGGGCACGCCGGTCCGCTTGCTGGTCGCGAGGATCGCCGCGTTGTACGTGTCTATCGCATCGAGGAGTCCGTCGATGCTCATCCACGGCATGTAGTAGAACGCGACGTCCGCGTTCGCGATTTGTGTGGCGCGTCTGATCGGTGGTACTTGACGACGAACGTCGAGAGGACAAGGCGATACCTTCGGCGGACGCTCCGCCGTGCCGCATCTGTATCCAGCACGCCAACGAAGCGGGTCGGCAGGTCGTCGGCACCCGGTCGATCCGCGTGCCCGCCTCCGCGGCTACTCGTCAGGATCGCCAGGTTCTTGTACGCCAGGTCGAACATCAGACTGGACTTCGACAGAGCGCCGCCGTCCACGCCGGCTGCCGGTTCCGCCCGAGCATGAACCCCGCGCGGATCGCGAGCTTGCGCGTGTCGCGGACGATTTCGTTGTTCGCCTCGTAGTGGATGACGAGGTCCGGATCGAGTGGAGGACCCGGTGGGCGAGGTTTTTAGGTTGTCGTCGGCGACGTAACCGCCGACGGCGGCATTGATGACCTCGATGCGTCGTTTCGGAATGTCGGTCTGAGCAACTGTTCCAGCCTCCGCGCGGCCACGTCGCGTGGTTCGACGATGACTCGCCCCGAACGTCGTCGAGGCGCCGAGGCAGACGATCCGGAAGGTCCCGCCGGTTGCCGTGACACGGCTGAACTCGTCGCCGCGGAATCCGCAGGGAGTTGATTCTGATGTGGAAGGTGCTCGGGGTACTCCTTGATCACGTAGCCGGGCCGGGGCACCCAGATGCTCGGCGGCCTCGTCGCGCACCATCATTGGATCACGCAGGCTGGTGGCCGCTGAGCCATAATTCAACCAAGCGCGCAGCCGGACAGCGCCTTCGCAGGCCAGGAGGGCAGCAAGGAAGAACACCATCGCGAACGCGACCTTTCGGCGCGTGGAAATCCGCCTGCGGGCGTTGATGTCTATTGGGGGCCTTTTCGGACGAACGATCAGAACAAAGTGTAGATGAACGGGGCCAGAGCCGTGCCACCCAATAACATCAGTCCGCCAGCAATAGCAGGAGGACCACGATAGGCAACAGCCACCACTTCTTGCTTGACCCAGAAGGACCAGAAATCGCTGAGCACGCTTCCACTTTGTTGCGTCGAGACAGCTTTCTCGAAAGCGCTCGGGGTCCTATCGTCCATGGGTATCTCGACCAATACTACTGCCGGGTGTAACTACGCAGATTGGTGACACGGGGCTTCGGCGTCCAGTGGGAAGGCCGACTGGGACGGCGAACGCGCAGGGCATCGCGGCCGATGGACTTGAAAGATCAGTCCGAGCGGCGTGAAAATTACATGGAACAGGGTCCCCAGCAAAATCACGGACAAAAGCCGGCCAATCGGAGCCGTGACGGCCAGGAGCACCATATAGAGCGGCCGAATCGCTTCCGGGCGGGCCAAGCCCACCGAACCCAGGCCTATCGCCACGGTCGCCAGACCCACCCCCAGCACGCCACGGTGGCTCACGACGCCATGCCAGGACGCCAGGCCCCCGAACAACACGAGCGCCAACGCGGCGAACTGTCGCAGGGTCCTGCCGGTGACAACCGGAGCGTCCGGCCAACTGCGGATCGATCATGACACCGCCTCTCGCCGCTGACCCACCATGACAAGAAAACCGCCTTCACGATAACCGCTTCCCATATCGGCCACTTGGCTCAGGATGCGAGTCACCGCGACCCTTGGCTGTGTTTCGCAAACAAGTGCTCACGCGGCCCGAGCGCAGGACCCATCACCGGTTTGCCCGCGTAGTAGTCCAGGTACTGCATGTCGAGCCAGAGACTCCCGTCAGGCTTGAGCTCCACCAAGTGCGTCAGAATTTGATCGCGGTAGACGGGTCGCCCGTATGGGGCGAGTCCCATGAAGCTGCAACTCCCGGCGTTCACCTAGCAAGACGAAACTGAACGAAGCAGCAAAAAAAAAAAAAAAAAAAAAAAAAAACGGGACGAATTGCTAGTGTGATTCATTCAGACGCGAGCGAGCGGGCGGTTCGAGGGGGGCGCGCCGCAGCGCCCCCCTGCTCAACTACGATTAACTGCCGCGCCTCCTCCCGTGCCTCGTCCAACGTCGTGACCGCGCCGTCGAAGCCCGCCGCTCGTAGACGGCCCGCACCACCCTGCCGACCTCTGGCCCCGGCGACAGGCCCAGGGCCAGCACGTCCCTTCCGCGCAGGAGGGGCTCAGGCGGTCGCAGCGCGACGTCGAGCGCGCGCATCTTGTCGCGGAACCAGTCCATCGCCGTCGCCTGGAAGCCGCCGCCGCGCCCGAGGCAATCGGCGCGCGCGCACGCGCTCGAGGAGGTCGGCTCGGACTTGCGCGCCAGGCGTCGGATCGCGCCGTCCGAGACGCGCTCGCGCTCTTCGTAGAGCTGCCCCGGCTTGAGATGGTTCCCGATCAGCGCAAGCACCTGGCGCTCCACGTCGTAGCCGAGCAGGCTGTGGACGTTCCAGCGCGAGAGCAGCGCCGCCGTCGGCGGGAGGCCTGCCTCCTCGTGGCCACGGGAGCGGAATTGGCTCGTCCTCGGCTTCGTGGTCGCCGGCTTCCCCAGATCGTGGCAGAGCGTCGCGAGCATCACGCTGAGGGCGCGCGGCCGGTCGAGGTCGGCGCGCAGCGCTGCGGCCTCGTCCATGGCCAGCAGGGTGTGAGTCCAGGACATCGCCCTCCGGGTGCCAGTCCGGGTCCTGGGCCGTGTCGCGCAGCGGCACGAGTTCCGGCGCCACGACGGGTAAGCATCTTCCATCGCTGCATAAGCTCGAGGCCGAGGGACGGGCGGCGCGCGGCGAGCAGCAGCTTCTCGATCTCACCGAACACGCGCTCGGCGGGCAGGCGGCGAGAGGCATCGAGGAGCAGAGCCGCGCCGTTTCCGGATCCACGGCCAGTCGAAGCGCGCGGCGAGCTGCACCGCGCGCAGGGCCCGGAGCGGGTCGTCCTTGAAGGTCCCGGATTCGACGTGGCGCAGCACGCGCCGCTCCAGATCGCGAAGGCCTCCGTGAGGGTCGAGCACCCGGCCCGCGAGCGGGTCGAAGAGAAGGGCGTTGATCGTGCAGTCGCGCCGCCGCGAGGCCTCTTCGGGCGAGAGCCAGGCGTCGCCCACCACGGCGATGCCGCGGTGTCCCGGGCCCGACTTGGAGTCGCGGCGCGGGATCGACACGTCGACGGCCTCGAGGATCCTTCGAGGCCCGCCAGCTTGTAATCGACGAAGGCCTGACCCACTACGTCTACGCTGCCGAGCGTGGCCAGGCAACGGCTCAAGACCTCGGGCGACAGGCCGTAGACCTCGAGGTCGTAGTCCTTGACGGGCCGACTGGAAAAGGTGGTCCCGGAGCGGCGCCGCCCACGCGCAGACCCGCCCCCCTGCGTCTTGCAGGGCCTCGATGGCGCGCGCAACCCCGCAGGCAGATTCACGGCCGACGCTAGCACGCGATCCCCGCAGGCAACGGGCAGAGCGCGAACCGAATTCACTTCGGTGAGCGCGAGGGGGTTCAGGGGGGCGCGACGCAGCGCCCCCCTGCTCGAGACGACCCCCCACCCTATCCCTCCCCAGCATCACTCCTCCCATTCGCCCTCTTCCATCAGTCGCTCGCGGAGCGCCTGACACGCCCAGTACCTCGGCGCGATCGCCCAGGCCGGCGCTGCCCACCTGCTCGACCGCGCACGATGCCGCGCAGGCCGCGAAGACGGCGGACTCCACCGCATCCAGCGTCTCGTGGTAGTGGATGAGGAACGCGGCGCCGAAGACGTCACCGGCTCCGGTCGGATCCACCTCGCGGCGCGGCAGCGAGGGGACCTCCTGCTCTCCGTCGCGGGTCAGCAGGGTCAGGCCCCGCCAGCCACGCGTCAGCGCCACGATCGGCACGGCCTGGAGCAGGCGGCGCGCCAGCTCGAGCGCTGGCTGGGCATCTCCCTCGGAGAGGAGAGAGCGCATGGACTCCGGCCAGGTCCGCGCCCGCGCTCGTCCATTCACGGAACGAAACGGCGCCGGAGCAAGCTCGATGGCCCTCAGCCAACCCTGCGCGCCGCGGCGCCGACGACGCCCGCCGCGAACGCCGCCGCCACTCCGGCCGGCACCTCGCCCGCCACGGGGCCCAGCAGCAGGGCGTCCGGCGCGAGTTGTGGGGAGGACGGTCAGGTCGATGTCGTCGGCGCGCGCGGACAACACCTGGCGGCGGCCGCCCTCCTCGTCGTACAGGTTCTGATAGCGGGTGGTGGCGGAAGCCCGATGCAGGAAGACCGTCACTCATGCTGGCAGCTCGCGCGCCGGATCGAAATCGGGGCCGGCCGACGCGAGCACGCCGGCCTCCGAGTCCGCCACCAGGGCGGCTACGAGACGGTGCTGCCGAGCACCTCCCCCTGCGGGAGGCGGTCCCACGTGACGTGGCCCAGGGCGAGCAAGCGCGGCATTCGGTCCATCGGCCGCCTGCGCCGCGCCGCGAGGCGCCGCGGTCAGGCTTTGGCGCCGGCCTGCCTCGAATCGAACAGCAGCCTGAGCTGCCAGTCCTCCGGTTGCGGGACGGCCACGGGATGAACGGCCGGAGAAGCACGCGCTGCAGTGGCGCGTTCCGCTGGGATCGCCCACTGCCGCGAGGAGGCCCTCCTGGGACAGGTAGCGCAGGCTGTCGGCGCCTATGTAGCGGCAGATCTCATCGACCGAATGGCTGGACGCGATCAGCTCGCTCTTGAGGGGGGTATCGATCCCGTAGTAGCAGGGTCCGACGGTGGGCGGGCGGGCTCACGCGCACGTGCACCTCCGTCGCCCCCGCCGCCCGCACCATCCCCACGATCTTCCGCGACGTCGTGCCGCGCACGATCGAGTCGTCGATCAGGATGACGCGCTTGCCCTCCAGGATCTCGCGCACGGGGTTGAGCTTGATCTTGACGCCGAAGGAGCGGATGGCCTGTTTGGGCTCGATGAACGTGCGACCCACGTAGTGGTTGCGGATGAGACCCCACTGGAACGGCAGCCCGCTCTCCTGGGAGTAGCCGAGAGCCGCCCCGTTGCCGCTGTCGGGCACCGGCACGACGATGTCGGCATCGGCCGGCGATTCGCGCGCCAGCTGCCGGCCCAGCAGCAGCCGCGAGGCGAGCACGTTGCGGCCGAAGACCTGGCTGTCGGGCCGAGCGAAGTAGACGTGCTCGAAGACGCACTGGCGCGCCGGCTCCGGCGGGAACGGCTGGAAGGAGCGCAGGCCGTCGCGGTCGACGACCACGATCTCGCCGGGCTCGACGTCCCGCACGTACTCGGCGTCGATGAGGTCGAGGGCGCAGGTCTCCGAGCAGATGATGGTCGCCCCCTCGAGCCGGCCGATCACGAGCGGTCGGAAGCCCCAGGGATCGCGCGCGGCCACCAGCGCGTCCGGCGTCAGGAAGAGGAGCGAGAAGGCGCCCATCACCTTCGACAGGCTCGCCGCGATGGCATCCTCGAGGCGCTCGCGGTGGCTGCGCGCATAGAGGTGAAGGATCACCTCGGTGTCGGAGGTGGACTGGAAGATGGATCCCGCCGCCTCCAGCTCGTGGCGCAGCAGCGCGGCGTTCACCAGGTTGCCGTTGTGGCCGAGGGCGATCGACCCGCGATGGCATTCGATCAGGATCGGTTGCGCGTTGGCGGCGCACGGTGTCGCCGGCAGTCGAATAGCGCACGTGGCCCATGGCGCGGTCGCCGACCAGGCCTTCGAGCTTCGCCGTCCACGAAGATGTCGTTGACGAGCCCCATCCCCTTCTCGAGGTGGAGGCGCTGGCCGTCGCTGGCCACGATGCCGGCCGACTCCTGCCCTCGGTGCTGCAAGGCGTAGAGGCCGAGGTAGGTGAGGTGCGCGGCCTCCGGATGACCGTACACGCCGAACAGGCCGCACTGGTCGTGGAATCGGTCGTCGTCGACGGGAGACCTGCCGCGCATGCCCAGGCTCTGATTCTAGCCCATCAGCGCGCGCCGTTCACCGCGCCGGGAGGCTCGAGGAGCACACGCGCGTCCAGGGCCACCACCCCTTCGGGGGCGCAGCGCAACGGGTTCACCTCCACGTCGGCGACCTCGGGCAGGGCGAGGATCAGCCGTGCGACCGCCCTCAAGAGCATCGAGAAGCGCGCCTCGATCGACGGGCGGGCTTCCTCGCGCCCCGCCGAGCAGGCTGGCAACGCGTGTCTCGGCCACCATCGCCTCCAGCTCGGTCTCGGCGCAGGGCAACGTGCGCAGCGATCGGTCGCGGGCCACCTCGGCGAGGACGCCGCCCGCGCCGAACAACAGGATCTCCCCGAACTCGGGGTCGCGGCGCGCGCCGACGATCGCCTCCACGCCGCCGCGCAGAAAAGGAGTGAGGCGCACCTCGGCGCGGCCATCGGGCACCAGGGAGGCCACCGCGCCGTAGGCCGCCCGCACGTCGCTCTCCGTCCGCAGATCGAGGTGGACGCCGCGGACCTCGGTCTTGTGGACGATCGCACGGGAATGGATCTTGAGCACGACGGGATAGCCGAGGCTGGCCGCCGCCGTGACCGCCCCCTCGCCGTCGCGCGCGAGCCGGCTGGGGAGGACCGGCAGGCCGCAGCCGGACAGCAACGAGGCCGCCGTCTCTTCGGAGAGGGCGCCCCCCGAGGCGCAGGCCGCCGCCAGTGACCGACGTAGCTCCTCGGGCAGTACGGCCGCGCCGCGGAAGGTGTCGCGCGCCTCGACGGCCTGCTGCGCCCGCGCACGGGCCCGCCCACCGCGTGCCAACGCCGCTCCCGCCCGCGCTGCCACCTCCGCCGAGGCGAAGAGCGGCAGGCGTTGTACGCGCGGACGTGCGCAAGCCCGGGATGCTCCTCGTCGGCGTACAGGTCGTGGACGAGGTCGGGTTGCCCGTCTCGCGCCGGCGCCGGGAGAGGAACGCCGCGAGGGCCTCGTCGTAGAGGGCATAGCCTCCGGAAGAGAACCACCTGGTCGCAGCCCTCCCACTCGAAGATCGGCTCGAGCACCTTCTCGTAGATCCGCGGGTCGGACTCCGAGCGTCCGCCGAACTCCACGGGATTGCGAAGGATCGCCACGAACGGCGGCAGATTGGGCTTCAGCGACTCGACGAGAGCATCGGGAAAGGGGTCGAGTGCGCGAACAGCCCCGCTTCCGCCGCGGCATCGGCGATCAGCGTGGCGTGGCCGCCCCCCTCGCCGACGAGGGCGGCGCGCGCACCGTGCGGCAGCGGGGAGTCGAGTAAAGGCCTGCGCCAGGGCGAGCGCCTCGTCCGCGCGGTCGAACAGGACGGCCCCGGCCTGCTCCAGGGCGCTCTGGCGCGACCTCAGACTCGCTGGCAAGGGCGCCGGTATGCGAGCGGGCGGTGGCGCGGCCCTCACGAGTGCGGCCGCCGCGCAGGATCAGGACGGGCTTGACGGCCGCCGTGCGGGCGAGACGGTCGAGGAAGGCGCGACCGCGGCGGCGCACGAAGCCCTCGCGAGATAGACGAGCACCACCTGCGTGTGGGGATCGAGACGCAGGTAGTCGAGCACGAACGAGCCAGTAGAGGACAAAGCCGAACATCGCCAATTGCTGACCCTCGCGGGCAAAGACCCCTCGCCGGCGGTCAAGCTCCTCGCCCGGGATCCCCGTGTGACCGTCACCGGGTTCGTGGACGACTTCCGCCCGCTCTTCTGGTCCACGTCCGTTGTCGCGGCGCCGCTGGTGTACGGAACCGGGATCCAGAACAAGGTGCTCGAAGCCATGGCGTGCGGCGCGCCAGTGGTGGCGTCGCCCAACGCGTGCGAAGCCCTCAACGTGTTGAACGGGCGCGAGCTGCTCGTCGGGGAAGACGACGATCAGTTCGCCCGCCAGATGCTGCTCGTCATGCGGGATGCCGGCGTGCGACAGCAGACCGCCTGGGAGGGCCGTCGCTACGTGGTGACCCACCACGACTGGTTCGAGATGGGCCGGCGCTTGATCGCCGTCTACGACGACGTGCGCACGGCCTACCGGCGGTGTGCGTGATGGAGCGCCCATGAATCCGTCATGGTTCTCGGTCACCACGCTTGCCGGCGCCGTCGCTGCGTTCGCCTTTGCCGTGCTGTGCTTCCAGAACATGCGCGCGGCGGTGCTCGTGTTCACGGCTGTGGGCTGCATTACCGGCTTCCAGATCGGGGCGTTCGCCGGCAACGAGATGGTCCAGGGGCTGCTCCCGGTCGAAGTGCTGGCAACCGTCCTGATTCTGGTCTGGGCTGGCCGCAGGCTTGCCGGCGGATTTCGCATTCGGCGGGCGAACTTCAACCTTCCCCTGTTCCTGCTGGTCCCGGTCTCGCTCGTGTCCCTGTTGGCCGGCTTCACCTGGTTCGACCCGAACATCCCGCTGCAGAACATGAAGATCGCCGTCTCACTGGGTCAGATTCTCTTGTTGATCTGGCCGATCGGCACGTACCTGGTCGTGGCCGATTCCATAGACGACGACCGGTACATCCGGTTGATCCGGAACGTGATCGTCGTCCTGGCGCTTCCGTCCCTGCTGCTGATCGTCGCGCCCGCGGACGCGATGCGCTACCTCCTCTGGAGCACGGCCTTTGCGCTGCCTGCGTCGTCGCTGTGCTTTGCCGAGTTCTTCGACACGCGATCGGTCATCCGGAAAGCGGCCCTGCTGTTCATCACCGATCGCCCCGATCTTCTACGGCTACGCGACCGGCAAGGCGTTCTTCTACAGCTACGTGATTGTCTCGACAGCCGTCATCGTGTGGTTCAGGGCCAGGCGGGTCGCGCTCGCCCTGGCGCCGCTGGCGTTTGCGAGCTATGTGGTTGCCGTGCCCCTCGCCTCCGGCTCGCTGACTCCGTCCTTCCTGCGAGACGCTGTCGAAACCGAGGAGGCGCAGCAGAGCCTCGGTGGCACCGGCGGACGCGACCAACTGATTGCGGACGGATTGGGAATCTGGTCGAGGTTCCCCGTGTTCGGAGTCGGTCCCGGAAACAACTACCCGTACATGCTGCGCTATTCGAGCCTTGGCACGGCGCACAACCAGTACATCAACATCCTGATGGAGCTGGGTCTGGTCGGGCTCGCCTGCTTCCTGGTGTTCGCGTTCAAGGCGGCTCGCACGGGCTATCGGCTCTGGCGCACCGCCGCCAACCCGCTTGCACGAGCGCATGGCGCTCGCCTGGCTCGGGCTCTTCGCGGCCATGCTCGTGGGGGCATGTTCGGCGATTTCATGATCCCCAGCATCCGCAACGGCGGCCTCGAGTTGTTCGCCCTGTTCTACGTTCAATGGATTCTTCTCGGCCTCATCGTCAGCATGACAGCAATCGAACGCGGCTATCGAACCGCCGCAGCGTGATACCTATGAGCACATTGGATCGTTTGTTCAACGAATCGACCGGCCTGGCGGACTACGCAAGACGTTATGCGGATTACCTCGCCGATCTTCTGGCGCAGCTGGACTGCGAGGCGGTCGAGCGCGTCGGCGCCGTCTTCGAGGATGCGCGGCGAAATGGTCAGACGATCTTCGTCATTGGCAACGGCGGGAGCGCCTCCACGGCGTCCCATTTCGCCAACGATTTCGGGTTCGGGACGAGGAAGGCTGGCGGCAAGGCCTACCGCATGATGAGCCTGACCGACAACGTCGCCTTCATCTCCGCGGCGGGCAACGACGTCGGCTACGAGCTGGTGTTCGTGGAGCAGTTGAAGACGCTCATGGATCCCGGCGATGTCGTGGTTGCGATCTCGGCGAGCGGCAACTCGCCGAACGTCGTGGCGGCCGTCAATTACGCCAACGATCACGGTGGAATCACGGTGGGCTTGACCGGCTTCGACGGTGGGCGGCTCCGTGACCTGGTCGACGTCGGCGTTCACATCGCGACCCCGCAGGGCGACTACGGCCCGGTCGAGGATCTGCACCTGGTCCTCGATCACCTCGTCTCGTCCTATCTGGTCAGGCTGACGGCTGGCCTCGCGAAACAGGAACAGGCCGAACGGTCTCCGGGACTCGTGGCGCAGCGTTTCGAGCGGCTGCCGCGGACGGCCCGGCACCCGCAGCCGGCAATGCTTCAGAAGCGCGCGGTCGTTGGTAGAGTGCTTTCACCTTCGTTTGGTCCGTGAAAGGCCTGTTAGTCCTTGGGGCTTGGGCCTTGGTCCTTTGTTCGTCCATGGTCCGTGGGCCTTTGTGCGAGGTCACGCTTCGGCGGACGTCATGACGCCGCGTCAAACGGCAAGGCCATCCAGGGACGAAGGCCAGCCAGGACGAAGACCAGCCCAAGGACGAAGCAGCCTAGGACGAGCGGCTCTGGATCGGGCTGCCGGCCCTTCCTCAATCCGCCAGAAGCGTTCGTTGTGGCCTGGAGCCGCCGGTGGACCCGCCAGGGGACGCCTGGCGGACCTTCGGCGGCTTCGCGCGACCTCCCGCCCGGTTGAACACGGTCCCCAGCACACGATCGGCGCCAAGGTCCTCGATCGCGCGCTCGACTGCCTTGCGCGGTGTCGTGCGAGCCTGAACAACCAGCACGACAGCATCGACGAGCCACGCAAGCAAATGGGCGTCGGTCAGCGTCGACAGGGGCGGAGTGTCGAGGACGATGAAATCAAAGTGAGGCCGCGCGTCGCGAAGAAAATCCCTCATTGGGTTCGAAACGAGGATCTCCATCGGGTCCGCGTCAGCCGCGCCGGCCGGCAGGACAGTCAACTTCGTGGAGACATCGACGGCCGGCATCTGCGCCCGCCCGAGTCGAAGGCTTTCGCCCAGCCCGAGTGCGTTCGACACACGGAAGATCGTGTGGATCGACGGCGATGCCAGGTCCGCATCGACGAGCAGAACTTGCTTCTGGTGCCGTTCGCTCAGCGCCAACGCCAGATTGGCCGCCGTCAAGGTCCGCCCTTCGGAGGGCAACGCACTCGCGACCATGACCGTTCGGGTACCGCGTTCAACCTGGCTCTGGATCAGCCTCTTCGCCAGGCGATCGTACTGCTGAATCGCCGCCGGCGAGGCGTCGGCGGTCACCACGAGCTTGCCGTCGAAGGCGGGAGCAAAGACCGGAAGCTTGCGATCGGCGGTCCCCGGCCGGGTCGGGACCGGAACCGCAGGGGCGGCCGGAACGGGCGGGGCTGCGACACGCACGTTCTCGAGCGCAGGTCGCGGATCCAGGCCCTGTCGTGCCGCTCCCCCGCTCACAGACGCTGGCAGCGGCGTCCTGCTGGCGAGGCCTGCTCGCGCCTCGGCCGGATACCGTTCGAGGGCCGCCTCTCCTGCCAGGGCCCTGACCGGGCCAGAGGTCCTCTCCGGGAGATCCGTCCGCGATCCCCGAGACGCCCTTTTCAGGGCTTCGTCAACTCGGCTCATGGCTCAGGAAAGACCCAGTCCGCCGACCTTGCGGCGCGCGACATCTGCCGCCACGCCGTCAGGAAGGTTCCGGGACTCGACTGCCGGAGACAGTTCTGTCGAGGATGGATTCGACGCAGGTCTCATCGGCTCCTCGGCCAGCGCTCGTCGAGTCGCACCCGCGCTTCGGGGATCACGACGCCGGAGGTCGAAGTCCTTGCACACCTCCAGCACAATCTCGTGATCGACAGGTTGACGCGCAAGCGCGAACCCGCTGAGCAGGGCGTTGTCGCAGATGACGTTGATGATGCGGGGGATGCCTTGCGACCGTTCGTGGATGAGCACGACCGATTCGCGTGTGAAGAGCCGCGCAGCTTCGCCTCCGGCGAGCGTGATCCGCGCCGCCATGTAGGCCGCGGTCTCCTGCATCGACAGCGGCGCCACCTCGCACCTGAGCGCGACGCGCTGCTTCAGCTGTCGCAGCCCGGGCTCGTTCAGCCGTGCGGCGAACTCCGGTTGCCCGGCCAGCACGAAAGGCAGCAGCTTCTCGTCCGCCGTTTCAATGTTCGCCAGCAGGCGGATCTCCTCGAGCAGGTCCTGGCTGAGGCTCTGCGCCTCGTCGACGACGAGCGCCGCGATCTCCCCGCGGTCGCGGCGTTTACGAAGCTCGACTTCCAGCAGCTCGAGAAGCACGGCCTTGGACTCGGCCGCCCGGCCTCCGAGCTCGAATTCCGATGCCAGAATCTCGAGAAACTCCCCGCGCGTCAGCGCGGGATTGCTCAGATACACGCACCTGACGTGCTCGCATTCCTTGGATTGCAGGGCGGCCCTGAGCAGCGTCGTCTTTCCTGTGCCGGCTTCTCCAAGAAGGAGCGTGACCGCCTTGGCCGTCGACAGCCCGTACTTCAGGTTGCTCAACGCTTCGCGGTGTCCCGCGGTCAGAAACAGAAATCGCGGATTCGAGGTCAGCTCGAATGCCGGTTCGGCGAGCCCATAAAACGTTTGATACATGGAATCGCGCAGCCCTAGAGCCGCAGCCTCCACCAAGCAGCCGCCACCGAACCGCCCAGGACCAACACACCTATCAGGGTGCCGACGACCACGCGCTGCACCCGGGCTCGCCGTTCGATCCGGGTCGTCATCACCGGAACCACGGCCAGCACCGGCAACGAAAGTGCGCCCGCGAGGTCCTCCTCCCGTCGATAGCCCCGACCCCGGCGCGCCCGAACCACGACCACGACGACGCCAAGGACGAACGCGACGCCCCCGGCGACAACGCTCCGCAGGGGATTCTGCCACAGCAGACCGGGCAGATTCCTCGAAAAGAGCTCGGCCGACAACGCGCCGCCTGCCGCCAGCGTCAGGGGCAGCCAGCCGCGCCTGACGAGCCAGATCACTGCCTGTATTCCTTGAACGGCAACTGACAGTCGTGTTTACGGAGGAAGTTCAGGAACCGCTTGTAGTCGCGCGCCTCCATATTGAACAGCCGAAGCACGATCTTGTAGTTCCCCCGAGCGTCTTCAAGCCCTTTGTGCACGAGATCCCGAACGTTCCCGCGCGTGATCTCGCGGTTCATGTACAGGGGGTAGACCGATGACCAGAACGACTCCCGCTCCTCCGTCAGCTTCTTGAACAGCTCGTCTGCCACGGTTCGCCGGCGTTCCTTTCGCGGCCGGCTGCCGATCGAGCTCGGCGTGCGAATCTCGGGCCCCAGATCGTCGACCTGGATCACTTCGCGGCGGCCGGTGACCACGAGCCGCTCGATGACGTTCTCGAGCTCGCGGACATTGCCGGGCCAGGCGTACTCTCGCAGCGCGCTGACCGCCTCCGGCGCAATCTCGCGCACCAGGTAGCGCAGCCCGTTGCCGTTGTCGCCGGCGCTGCCGTTCGCATGGCCGTTGCCGTTTCCGTTGGCGTGGCCGTTGCTCGGCGCTGAGGTGTATCGCCGGAGGAAGAACTCGACGAGCAGCCGGAATGTCTTCCCGGCGCTCCCGGAGCGGCGGCACGATCAAGTGGATGACGTTGAGCCGGTAGAACAAGTCCTCGCGGAACTGTCCCTGCGAGATCATCTCGCGCAGGTTGCGATTGGTCGCGGCGATGACCCGCACGTTGCTCGCCACGCCGACCCGCTCGGCCCCGACCTTCTGGATTTCGCCGGTTTCCAGGAACCGCAACAGCAGGCCCTGCATCCTGAGCGTCATCTCGCCGATTTCGTCGAGGAAGATCGTGCCGTCGTTGGCCATCTCGAGCTTCCCGGGCTTGTCGCGGTAGGCGCCCGTGAAGCTGCCCTTGACGTGACCGAAGAGCTCGGACTCGAGCAGCGTTTCAGGAATGCCGGCGCAGTTGACCGGGACGAACGAGTGCTGGGCGCGCGGGCTGGCCGCGTTGATGGCGCGCGCGACGACTTCCTTGCCGACGCCGCTCTCGCCGGTGATCAACACCTTCGCGTCGGAGCGTGCGACCCGTTCCACTTCCGCCTTCAGTTCGTTGATCGCCGCGCTGGTTCCGACCAGGTTGACGTGCCCGTTTTGTCTCATAAGTCAGGTCTTCGCTAGTAGGCGTTCTCGGCTTGACGACCTAATCGCCAAGGCTGACGCCAGTGCACATGGAACCCGGATGAGTGCAAGGACACCACCAGCGGCCGCCGGCTTCGATTATGTGGCCGATCTCCATTCTTTGCACACACATACAGGGCCTCAACGACGCTCGATCGACCGGTCGCCCGCCTGTCCGAAATCTCTAGCCGAGCAGCCAAAAGCCGAATAAAGTCTTCCTCCTGGAGAACTTTAGAGTGTCGTGAAGCAGCCGAAAGGCGCGCCTGGCCAGTAGGATGGTGTGCGCGCGCCGCTATACGTATCTGCCCGGTTCTTCTCCCTGAGAGAACTGGGCGATGCACTCCCCCAGGAGCCCCCTCCGTGAGCCGGCTTCGAACCGCGCAATGTCGCAACAGTCGCGCCGAGGGTGAACTAAAGGGCTATCTTACAGGGACAAAGGGTGGCTGGGAGCGCACCAGGAGGGGCACAGATGTTGCGCTTGGGGGCGCTCATAAGGACACACGCCCATGAACATTAGGTTCACGTCGTCGCTGACCCCGGAAGACGAAAATATGGTCGCTCCCAGGCTCATGGAAGCGATCGGTGGCTTGCTCGATCTGCTGCCCATTGCCTACGTCATTCGAATCGACACCTCAGATGCGCGGACGTACGAGCGCTATGGACCCAACGGCGAGAAAGATCAGGCTGAATCGTCCGCCGCGCATCAGAAGGCTGAGCGCCGGCCCCGACCCGTAGCGGTCCGATGACAGCTCCGGCTGAAGTTCTTCGGCCAGGGCCGGAACAATTCAGCCGGACAGCCGACTCCGGAGCGACTTCGAGAATCAAGTCTTCCTCTGGGGTGCCTTCGTAACGTCGCTGGCAGTCGATGCGACGTCGGTTCGACGGGCTAAGTCCAGTGTTCATCGTACTTGCGGCGCCGCCGCTCCGCCGATGGTACCGGGCGGGATCTTTGCTCAAACGGGAATCGCGGCGTTGCGGCTCAAAACTATGGTCAACGGACCCACCATCCTGACGGTATTCGGCACTCGGCCTGAGGTCATCAAGCTGGCGCCGGTCATTCGCGAGCTCGAACGCGCGGGGCGGACGTTTCGCGCGGTCAATGTCGCCTCCGGTCAGCACAGCACACTGCTTTACCCGTTCGTGCAGTTGTTCGGCCTGCGCCTCGATCACGACCTCCAGGTGATGGAGCCTGGCCAGAACCCGAACGGCGTCTGTGCGCGTGTGCTTGCCGGCAATCGACCCCATCCTCGACCAGGAACGGCCGGACCTCGTGCTCGTCCAGGGCGACACGACCACGGCGCTCGCGGGTGCGCTCGCGGCGTTTCATCGGCGCATCCCGGTCGGCCACGTGGAGGCCGGCCTCCGCTCCGGCGATCGCCACAGCCCGTTTCCAGAGGAGATGAACCGGACGCTGGTCGGGCAGCCTGGCGAGTCTGCACTTTGCGGCAACCGAGCGCAATCGCGAGACGTTGCTGCGCGAAGGCGTGGCGGACTCGTCGATCTTCGTGACCGGAAACCCGGTGGTCGACGCGCTCGAAACGATTCTGTCCAAGGCTCACCGAGTCCGGCCGTGGATCGCGTGCTCGAAGGCGACGGCCGGGCTCAAGCTCGTCGTGCTGACGACACACCGTCGCGAGAGCTTCGGCACCTACATGACCGAGAGCCTCGGGCTTCTCCGTCGCTTCGTCGAGGCCAACCCGGACGTTGCGCTCGATCTTCCCGGTGCATCCGAACCCCGACGGTCGTCGAGACGACCAGGCGCGTGCTCGGCGAGCATGCGCGTATCCACCTGCTCGAGCCCCTCGACTACCAGGAGTTCGTGCGTCTGCTCTCGCACGCGTGGCTGATCGTCTCGGATTCGGGCGGCGTGCAGGAAGAAGCACCGACGCTCGGGCAAGCCGCTCATCATTCTCCGCGAGAACACGGAGCGGCCGGAGGCGGTGGAGTGCGGCATCGCCCGTCTCGTCGGCGACCCACCCGGAACGCCTCGCCGCGCTGCTCGACGAGGCCCGCGAGCCGGATTCCTGGGTGGCGCAGACGGCCAAGCTGACGCAACCCGTTCGGAAACGGCGACGCGGGCGCGCGCATCGTCGACGTGATCGAGCGGTATCTGCTCGAAGCGAAACCCGCGCTGGCAATGGTTCACTAATCTGGAGTCGTAGATGACAGAGTCCAATTCGATCGAAGAACGTGTCCTTCAACTGCCGTCCGACCAGGATGCCTCGGGCCGCACCCTCGGAAGCGAAGAGATCCAGGCGCTCACCGAGGTCATCAAGACCGGGACGCTGACGAGCACCAAGGGCCGCTTCGTCCGGACATTCGAGACGGAGTTCGCGAAGACGGTCGGCGCCAAGCACGCGTATGCGTGCGCGTCGGGTACCGCGGCCGTCCACCTGGCGATCGCCGCGATCAATCCAAATCCCGGGGACGAGATCGTCACCACCCCGATCACCGACATGGGGGCCCTGACCCCGATCCTGTATCAGGGCGCCATCCCGGTCTTCGCGGATGTGGACGACCGCACCTGCAACGTCACGGCGGCGACGATCGAGGCGCGGCTGAGCGACCGAACCAAGGCCATCGTGGTCACCCATCTCTTCGGCAACCCGTGCGAGATGGACGAGATCATGGAGCTCGCGGCCGCGCGGAATCTGCCGGTCATCGAGGATTGCGCCCAGTCGTTCCTGGCGGCGTACGGCGGCCGCAAGGTCGGCACCATCGGCCGCATCGGCTGCTTCAGCCTCCAGCAGGGCAAGCACATCACGACCGGCGAAGGCGGCATCGTCGACGACCGACGACGACGCCCTGGCCCGGCACATGTTCCTGTACATCAACAAGGCCTGGGGCTACGGCGACGCGAAGCCGGATCACTACTTCCTCGCGCTCAACTACCGCATGAGCGAGCTGCAGGGCGCCGTCGCCCTGGCGCAGCTGCCCAAGCTCGATGGGGTGGTCGAGCAGCGCCGGCGCATGGCCGATCGCCTCACCGCGCAGCTGAAGGACATTCCTGGCATCGAGGTGCCGTGGGTGGCGCGCGAAGTCGCACCACGTGTACTGGAAGTACTCCGTCATGGTGGACGAGCGGGTCATTGAGGGCGGTGCGCCGGCGCTCGGCGAAGGCGCTCAAGTCCTACGACATCGCCTCGGCGCCCCGGTACATCCAGAAGCCCGCGTTCATGTGCGACGTCATCCGGAATCAGCGGACGCTTGGCGACAGCCGCTGGCCGTTCTCGCTCGCGAGGCCGGAGGCGGTCGACTACGACCGCGCGAAGCACGCCGGCACCTACCGTGCGCTGGATCGCATCCTGGTCCTGCCCTGGAACGAGGGCTACACCGAAGAACACGTCGACTACCTCGCGCAGTCGTTCAGGACTGCCGTGGCATCTCTTTCAGGGGGAAAGCGGTCATGAGCGAGAAGCTGAGGTTCGGACTGGTCGGCGCTGGCGCGATCGCCCAGTCGTACGCGACAGGCGTTCGCCACCAGCACGGAAGCGCGAGCTCGTGGCGGTGGCCGACGTTGCCGCCGACGCGGCGAAGGCGATGGCGGATGCCTACAAGTGCGAGGCGTTCGCTTCGCACCGGGCGATGGCGCAGTCGGCAAAAGTCGACGCGGTGATCATCTGCACGCCGCCGGCCGACCACGTGGACATCTGCATGGACTTGCTGCGCAAGAAGGTGCCGGTGCTCTGCGAGAAGCCGTTGAGCACCGATGCCAAGAGCGCGCAGCGGCTGTCATCGATCAGGTCAAGCAGTCGGGCGTGAAGTTCACGATGGCGTCGAAGTTCCGCTACGTCGACGATGTCGCGAAGGCCAAGGCCATCGTCACGGCCGGTCTGCTCGGCGAGATCATCCTGTTCGAGAACGCCTTCACGTCCCGCGTCGACATGTCCACCCGGTGGAACTCCAACCCGTCAGTGAGCGGCGGCGGCGTGCTGATCGACAACGGCACCCATTCGGTGGACCTGGTCCGCTACTTCCTGGGACCGATCGCCGACGTGCAGGTCGTCGAGGGCAAGCGCAGCCAGGGGCTCGCCGTCGAGGACACGGTGCGCATCTTCGTGCGAAGCACCGGCGGCGTCCTGGGAAGCATCGACCTCTCGTGGAGCATCAACAAGGAGCAGGAGTCCTACATCAACATCTACGGGTCGAAGGGGACGCTGTGGATCGGGTGGAAGGAATCGAAATACCGCCAGTCGGGCGCCCGCGAGTGGGTGGTGTTCGGCAAGGGCTACGACAAGGTGCAGGCCTTCCGCAGCAACATCGACAACTTCGCCCGGTCGATTCGTGGCGAGGAGGCGCTGGTGACCACGGCCGAGGACGCCCTGGCGTCGATTGAAGTCATCGAGGCGGCCTACGCCGACTTGCGTCGAAGCCATTGGGTTTCGGTTGCGAAGCCGACCCCGGCCCAGGCTGAACTCGCCGCCGCCGTCGCCGGGGCCGTCGCGTGAGCGTACGCGTTCATCCGACCGCCATCGTCGAGGATGGTGTTCAGCTTGGGGACGGCACGTCGGTCTGGGACAGCGGTACATATCCGGAAGAACGCCGTCATCGGCGAGCAATGCATCGTCGGCGAAAAGAGCTATGTCGCCTACGATGTCCGGATCGGTCACCGCGTCAAGATCAACGCGATGGTGTACATCTGCGCCGCCGTCACCATCGAGGACGGAGTGATGATCAGCGCGGGAACGATCTTTACCAACGATCGGTTCCCGCGTTCGACCACACCGGATCTCCGGGAGCTGCGATCGTCGGACCCCGATGAGGAGACACTGCCGACGCTGGTCCGCGAGGGGGCCACGATCGGCGCCGGCTGCACGATCGGCAACGACTTGTCCATTGGACGGTTTGCGATGGTGGGGATGGGGTCGCTTGTGACGAAGTCCATTCCTGATTTCCACCTGGCGTTCGGTCACCCGGCGGTCTCGGTAGGGGCGGTCTGCCGATGCGGGCATCCCATTGCCCGGTTTGCCGCCGGGAGCGCGCCCGACATGCCCGACCTGCAATGCGGCCACTGCCAGCGGCGTTACGCCATGGCTGCGGGCGCCGTGACGGAACGTTAGCGCGGGATGGCGGCGCGTGCTCAAGGTCGATCTCCACACGCACAGCGCTGACGATCCGGCTGACTTCATTCCGCACACGACCCCCGAGCTCGTCGACCGGGCGGCGGCCCTGGGCTTTGACGCCCTGGCGGTGACCCTGCACGACCGGCAGCTGGATATCCGGGATCTGGCCCCGTACGCGAAAGACCGCGGGGTCGTCCTCATTCCGGGCGTCGAGCGCACCATCCTTGGGCGCCATGTCCTGCTGCTCAATTTTCCTCCCCTCGCTCAACAGGTTTCGAGCTTCGACGAGCTGGCTCGCCTGAAAGCGCGGTACCCGGACGGGCTCGTGGTGGCCCCGCACCCGTTTTTTCCGCTCACGAACTGTCTCCGCGGCTGGATGCACTGCGTGGGCGAGCTGTTCGATGCCGTCGAAGTCAACGCGTTCTACACCGACCTGTTGGACTTCAACCGCCAGGCCGTGAAGTGGGCGAAGGCACGAGGCAAGCCGCTCGTCGGAAGCTCCGACGCCCATCGACTCTCGCTGCTCGGGACGACCTTCTCTCTCGTTGACGCCGAACCGACCGCCGGTGCCATCTGCTCCGCAATCCGGCATGGGCGCGTGCAGGTCCGGACCCGACCCATCTCCGTCTCCCAGGCGGTGCTCTACGCCGGCGGCATTACCCTCGCAGGTCTCCGACCCAGCCAGTCCCGCCTGCCCCGCATCGCATCCGCCAGCTGATCTCACCCTGTCCCGCCACCGCTTCGGCCCTCAGACTCTGATCGAAGTCAAGTTTATGTGCTATCGAATTCGAGACAAATAATCATCGAATCTATTGACCTTTTGGTTCTGTTTCCGGGACAATTGTCACTTGTGGCATTCCTAGTACCTCATTGCGCTCCCGGATGGACATCGGAGCAGCTCTCATGACCAAGCCGACCGTGATGGTGGGCGTCAGCGCCGCCATCCGGACCATCGAAGAAGACATCCAGTACGCCGTCGCGCTCCGACGCGAAGGTGCTGATCACCGGTGAGAGCGGCGTCGGCAAGGAGGTCGTGGCCCGCCTGATCCACCAGCGAAGCAAGCGCGGCTCGGGTCCGCTCGTCACGATCAACTGCGCGGGCTTTCCCGACTCGCTCCTGGAGACCGAGATGTTCGGGCACGTGAAGGGCAGCTTCACCGATGCCTACCGCGACAAGCGCGGCTGGCTCGAGATGGCGCACGGCGGCACCATCTTCATGGACGAAGTCGGCGAGATGAGCCTGCGGATGCAGGCGCTGATGCTGCGGTTCCTGGAGACCGGCGAGATCCAGCGCGTCGGCTCGGATCGTCAGACGCGCGGCGCTCAACGTCCGCGTGATCACGGCGACCCACCGGCGGCTGCTCGATCGCATCGCCGACAAGACGTTTCGCGAGGACCTCTACTATCGACTCAACGTGATCCACATCGAGGTGCCGCCGCTGCGCGAGCGCGCCGGAGGACATCAGCGTGCTGCTGACCCACTTCCTCAGGGAGTGTCGCGGTCGACGCATCGGTGCCGCGGAGCCCGAGCTGACGGCGGAGGCGCTGTCGCGCCTCGTGGACTATCCCTGGCCCGGCAACGTGCGCGAGCTGAAGAACGTCGTGGAACGACTCGTCCTCCGGGCCCACAACGGGCGAATCGGTCCCGACGATCTACCGGTCGAAATCTGGAAGGAACGGCGGCCGCTGCCGGCCGCGGACGCCGCAGGCCCGCCAGCCGCAGACGCCGGCCGAGCGCGCTCTTCGAGCGCATGCTCAGCGACGGGGAGTCGTTCTGGGCGGCCGTCTACGAACCGTTCATGACGCGGGATCTGACACGCAACGATCTTCGGGAGCTCGTGACGCCTGGGTCTCGAACACACGCGCGGAAACTACAAGATGCTCGTGGCCTGCTTCAACATGCCGCCGGAGGACTACAAGCGGTTCATGAGCGTGCTGCGGAAATACCAGTGCCACTTGCCGTTCCAGCAGTTTCGGGTGCTGAGGACAGGATCTGGGGACGGGCGGACACTAAGAGTCCGGTGTCTTAGGCGGTGACGGCCAGACCGGGCATCGAGTCGACGAGCGTTCGCCAGGCGAGGGCCGTGTCGGCATCGTCCTGCGACAAGTCGGCGCCGCACGAGATGCCCGCCGCAGTGATACCATCGCCGCGCCATCGGCGCTGTCCACACACGCTGAACGTCGCACGAGAAGTTGAAGCAGGGAAGCCGGACTGTGAACTGCCTTGGCAAGCGCCGGAGGAGTCCGCCTCTGCCGCTTCGAGCCGCATGCCCTCGTAGCTCACATCCAGTAGACGCGCCGGGACGTCGTTGACGAACGCATCGAGCAGGGGCACTTGCTTGCGCGGGGATCGACGGGTATGGAGGGCCGCGACGAGGAGTTCACCGCACGACCTCGAGCAGGCGCTCGTGACCGACGGGCGACGTGAGGTACGTCGCCCGCTGTCGCTTGGCTTCGGCTTCGAGCACCGGATCCGGGTTCTCCGATGACGATGGTCGCGGTGCCCTGGACGCCGGCCCGGATGGCCAGATGCAGGCCGTTGTAGGCGCCCAGCTTGAGCTCCGTAATCAGGAGCTCGGGCCGGGCCCCCAGCACCTCCTTCGCTGCCGCAAAGTCATCGACGACCTTGAGCGAACCCGCGGCGCGAAGGCTCGACACAAACGATCTGGCAGTGCCCCCAGCGGGAGCGACGAGCAGGATCGTCGGGTGCTCATTCATCAGGCTGTCCGGGGTTGTAAAAAGCAATCATCCTGCCGTCCCCGAAGACGCTGGATTTCTTGATGTTTGCTGGACTTAGAAGGTCTCGATTCATGCAATTTCTGCCTTCGTTGTACAGTTTCAGTCGACCAACGATAACCTATGATGCCTATTACAGTTCTGCAACCTGCGGGGTCCTCGCCGTGGCCGCGACTAATCTCTGCGGCGTCGGGCCGATTTACAGAAAAGCGGCGGGACAACCTCAGCGATTGCACACTGGATTGGATGTCGGGCGACGACAAAAACCCCTCCGGCCGGCAGATAACTACCTGGGACGGGATTGACTTGTCGGTTTCGCGCAGCGACTATCGTCTTCCGGACCCACCAACCCGCTGACAAGGAGTTTCTCGGAATGGTCCCACTAGCTCAGGACGCCCCCCTCTTCGACTCGATCGCGTCGGGCCGTGCCCGCGTCGGCGTCGTGGGCCTTGGATACGTGGGGCTGCCGCTCGCCGTGGAGTTCGCCCGTTCCGGCTTGCCGACGACGGGGATCGACGTCGATCGCGGCAAAGGTGCTCGCCATCAACTGCCGGCCGGTCGTATCTCGACGACGTCAGCTCCGCGGACGTCAAGGAGCTGCAAGGCCGCGGTCTGCTTCAGGCCACGACCGAATTCAGCGCGATCGGACAGCTCGACACCGTCAGCATCTGCGTGCCAACGCCCCTGCGGAAGACGAAAGACCCGGATCTGTCCTTCATCGTGGCGGCCTCGGAGGCCGTCGCCCGATGGCTGCAGGCCAGGGATGCTGGTCGTGCTGGAATCGACGACCTATCCTGGCACGACCGACGAACTGGTGCTGCCGATCCTCGAACAATCAGGGCTCAAGGGCGGGAAGGACTTCTTCCTCGCCTTCTCCCCGGAGCGTATCGATCCCGGCAACCCGCGTTTCCAGACGCGCAACGTTCCGAAGGTCATTGGCGGGCTCACGCCCGTCTGCACCGAACTGGCCAGGGCGCTGTACGCGAAGGCCATGGACACGATCGTGCCCGTGAGCTCCCCGCGCGTGGCCGAGATGGTGAAACTGCTCGAGAACACGTTTCGGGCGGTCAACATCGGTCTCGTCAACGAGCTGGCGATCATGTGCGATCGCCTCGGCATCGATGTCTGGGAGGTTGTCGGCGCCGCGGCCACCAAGCCGTTCGGCTTCATGCCCTTCTATCCCGGACCGGGCCTCGGCGGCCATTGCATTCCGGTCGACCCGTTCTATCTGTCGTGGAAGGCCCGTCAGTCCGGGTTCGAGGCGCGTTTCATCGAGTTGGCCGGCGCAGTCAACGCGGCGATGCCGCACTACACCATTTCGCTCGTCGCTGACGCCTTGAACCGCATCCGCCTGCCGCTGAGCGGATCGCGCGTGCTCATCGCGGGCGTGACCTACAAGCGCGACGTCGACGATATTCGCGAATCGCCGGCGTTGGATCTACTCCATCTGCTCCGTCAGCGCGGCGCCGTGCTGTCGTACAGTGACCCGCACGTGCCGACCCTGTCGGGGAGGCTGTGGCCGAACGGGATTGATCTGGAGCATGTGGAGATCGCTGCACCTCGAGCCAGGCTCGATCGACTGTCTGGTCATCGTGACCGATCACTCACGGTTCGACGTCGACCAGTTTCAGCGCGTCGCGAGATCGGTGGTCGACACCAGGAACGCCATCAAGAACCCCGGGCCGAACGTCATAAGGCTGGGAGGCGCCGGGCGACCTTCGGAGGCGAATGAAGTGGTGCCGGCATAATGCGCGTACTGGTGACCGGCGGCGGCCGGCTTCATCGGCAGCCACCTGTCGGATTCGCTGCTTGGCCGACGGTGTCGAGGTTACCGCCCTCGACACGTTCGACGCCTTCTACGAGAGGCCGATCAAGGAACGGAACATCGCGGCCCATCGGCAGCACGCGGCTTGGCGACTCGTCGAAGCTGACATCCGCGATCTGCCGGCGCTTCGAAGTCAGTTGCGGGGCGACTACAGCGCGATCGTCCACCTCGCCGCAAAGGCCGGTGTGCGGCCCTCGATCGATGACCCGGTCACGTATCAGGACGTCAACGTCAAAGGCACCCAAAACCTTCTCGAGCTTGCGCGCGAGCGGAAGATCCGCGACTTCGTCTTTGCCTCCTCGAGCAGTGTCTACGGCGTCAACCCGCGGGTGCCGTGGAGCGAAGAGGATCACGTCCTTGAGCCGATCAGCCCTTACGCCAGCACGAAGGTGAGCGGCGAACTGCTCGGTCATGTCTACAGCCACTTGTACGGGCTCCGCTTCACGGCGCTCCGGCTGTTCACGGTGTATGGTCCTCGGCAACGCCCGGATCTCGCCATCCACAAGTTCGCGAAACTGATGCTGGCGGGGAAGGCCATTCCCATGTTTGGCGCGGGCACGACCCGCCGCGATTACACGTTCGTTGCCGATATCGTCTCCGGTATCCGTGCCGCGATGAAGTACGACCGCACGCCATACGAAGTCATCAACCTCGGAAACAGCCAGACGTTGAGCCTCACGGAGATGGTCGCCGGGCTCGAAGCCGCACTGGGCACGAAAGCCCGGATCGAGCGATTGCCGGAGCAGCCGGGAGATGTGCCCCAGACGTGGGCGAACATCCAGAAGGCCAGACGGCTTCTCGGGTTCGAGCCGCGCGTCAACTACCAGGAAGGCGTGAAGCGTTTCGTCGAGTCGCTGGCGGCGGCGGGCTCCGCCCCTGGCAATCGCGGGTAGTCATGGCGCTGCGAATCGCGTTCGACATGGACGGAGTCCTGGCCGAGATGGACGGCGAGGCGGCGCGCCACGAGGGCCCGCGCCACTTCTGGCGCCACGTCGATGCAGCCGAGAATTTCTGGGAGTCCCTTCAGGAAATCGAGCCCGGCGCCGTCGCGAAGCTGGCGGCCATGGCCACGGCGCGGCGATGGGAGATCATCTTCCTGACCAAGCGCCCGCCAAGCGCCGGCGCGACCGCCCAGGTCCAGACGCAGCGCTGGCTCCAGAAGCACGGCTTCCTGCTCCCCAGCGTCTACGTGGTGCAGGGGTCGCGCGGCCTGATCGCGGCCGCCCTGCACCTCGATGTCGTCGTCGACGATCGTCCGGAAAACTGCGTCGACGTCGCATCGGATTCGACGGCCAGGCCCGTCCTGGTATGGCGCGCGGCGCCCCAGGATGTGCCCTCTGGCATCGCCAAACTGGGCGTCACCGTCGTCTCGTCGATGGACGAGTGCCTCACGCTGCTGGACCAGGCCGGGGCGCCCGCCACCAGGAAGGGCGGGGTCGTCGCGGCCATGAAGAAGCTGCTCGGCGGGTCAAGCCCTTAGGCGCCCAGCTCGCCGGGCGTGACGATCTCGAAGTCGTAGACGAACCCGGCCGCGAGCGCCTTGTTGAAGTGCCCGCCGAGTTCCTCGTGCGCCGGGTGCTGCAGATAGGACTGCAGCCCGGCAAGGTCATCGAACTCGAGCACCGCGAGAAAATCCGCCGCGTCAGGCGCGCCCTGCTCGTAGCCGGCCCCGAACCGCACGCGCCGGCCCACCCGGACCCCCCGGACGCTCGGAATTCGAGTCGTCGCGCGCTCGAAGGCCGCGACAAACGCCTCGCGATCAGCCTGATCGAGATCCGGGCGAGCCTTGAACAGGACGATGTGGACCACCATAGCCGGTTGCTCGATTTCAGAAACGGAACCACCCGCGCGCGGCGTAGTAGACGAGTCCCAGGGCCTCGTGGGCAACCTGTGCCCCTTCGTACAGACCGAGACCGCTTGGCAGCGCCCAATCGACGATCGAGAGGTTGTTGACAGGCGGCCGGGCGATCGCCGGCACCGCGTCGATCCCTGCCGCCTTGAACGTGCCGAGCGACCGGCGCATGTGGGTCTCCGAGGTCACGAGCACGGTCTGCCGGATCCCCAGTGACTTCAGCAGCGGCGCCACGATGACGGCCTCATCGTGCGTGTTCCTTGACTTGGTTTCCACCACGATGCGCGTTTCAGGCACACCCAGGCGCACGAGCGCATCGCGCATCGTCTGGCCGGTGGGTTCGTCCGGATCATCCGGGTCGACGCGGCCGCCAGAGCTGATGACCCACGCCTGATCGATCAGCTTGAATACGCGCACCGCCTCCAGCACCCGCGTGGCGGCCGTCGGGTCGACAATCGAGAACTGGGCGTCTGCCCAGTCGCGGGCGGTGAAGCTGCCTGAGCCGAGCACGACGATGGCCGTGGGCGCGGACGACACATCCGATCGTTCGAAGGGCCGGAGCCCGGTGACCAAGAGGCGGCCGGCATTGTAAGTGATGCCGTAGATGCTGGCGCACGTGTAGAACACGAGGACCGAGGGCAGCAGCCGCCTCGCCAGACGCGAACCGGGCCGCGCCCGCAGCCACAGGATGCACACCAGCAGAAGGCACACCACCCCGCCGACGGAGAAGATGTACCCGACGAACGCTGTCACCTGCCGCCGCCGCGCTTGGGCGGAAACGGCCGGCCTCCACGCGGCTTTGGAGGCGCAGGTGGGTACCCCGCGCGATCCTTCGGGGCGTGGGCGTGCCCGTCGCGCGCCTTGGGCGGGCCGGAGCGATCGCCACCACCGCTTGCTTGGCCTGAGCGAGGCTGACCGGAAGGCGGCCGAGTCGAAGGGCCGGACCATGGGCGATCGCCGCGGGGCGGACCTCCGGCCTTGTTCTCCCACGGCTTGCGTTGCCCTGAGCTCGTCGAAGGGTCGCGCCAGGGCCGATCGCTTCTGGGAGCGCCCGGTGGTTTGCCGGACCACGGCCGATCCTGCCCTGAGCGAGGTTTGTCGGAGGACGGCCGAGTCGAAGGGTCGGACCAGGGCCGATCACCGCGTGAAGAAGCGCCGGGCGGCTTGCTGTGCCACGGCCGATTCCCCTTCGGAGCGCCCGCGGGCTTATCCCTCCACGGACGGTCACCCTTCGGGCCGCCAGCAGGCTTGCCGTGCCAGGCCCGATCACCTTTGGGTTTGCCCGACCACGGCCGATCCTGCCCTGAGCGAGGCTTGTCGAAGGACGGCCGACTCGAAGGGTCGCCCTTTGGCTTGCCTTGTCCTGAGCGAGCATCGGAGGGCGGCCGAGTCGAAGGGCCCGACCATGGGCGGTCGCCGCGCGGCGGCCCACCGGTCCTGTTCTCCCATGGTTTGCTGTGCCCTGAGCGAGAGTCTGAGTGCGGGCGAGTCGAAGGGTGCTTTTTCTTGTGCTTGTCAAACCGCGCGCGTGGATCCTTGTGCTCGCCGCCAGGACGCCACTCCCGATCGCGGGGCGGCCCGGCCTTGCTGATGTCTCGTGCGTTCCGACCGGCCCACTGCGACTGTTCCTGCGAGTCCCAGAGCTTGCCCCGCGCGAACCACTTCATCTCGATCACGGGGTTGGTTCGCCGCAGCTGCGCCAGGGTCGGCAGCAGCTCTTCCTGCTTCGCCGCCCGGAACGCGGTCGGTTTGCCGTCGATCAGGATGGTCCAGTAGGCGTAGCGTGGAGGCACGGGGACATTCTACGAGACTTGGGATTCAGGGATTTGGGATTCAGGGATTTGATTGGATCAATCAAATCCTAAGTCCCTGAATCCTGAAGTCCTAAGTCCTAAGTCTCTTGAGCTTTTCGACCAGTGTGGTTCGCTTGAAGTTGAGGAGCTTGGCCGCCTGACCTTTGTTGCCGCCGGTCCGCTCGAGCGCGCGCTCGATCAGCTCGCGCTCGATGCTGGCGATGTACGCGTCGAGGTCCATGCCGGCTTCCGGGAGCGAGACGCCTGATTCGAGGGGCGAGGGCACGGCCGCCAGGAGCTCTGGCGGGAGATCGTCCACATCGATCTGTGTCCGGCCGCCGCTGAACGCGACGGCCCGCTCGATCGTGTTCTCGAGCTGCCGCACGTTCCCCGGCCAGTGGTAGGCCATCATCCGGCGGATGGCCTCCTGCGACACCGTGAGCGGGGGACGCGCCACGCCCGGTCCGCCGACGAGCGCCTGGAACTTGTCCACGAAGTGCTGCGCGAGGAGCGGGATGTCCTCCTTGCGATCCCGCAGCGCCGGCAACTGCACGGGGATGACGTTCAGCCGGTAGTAGAGATCCTCCCGGAACTGTCCGTCGGCCACCATCTTCGCCAGGTCGCTGTTGGTCGCGGCGATGACCCGCACGTCGACTTTCGTCGTGTTCGAGTCGCCCACCTTCTCGAACTCGCGCTCCTGCAGCACGCGCAGCAGCTTCATCTGGAGCGCCGTGCTCATCGTGCCCACTTCGTCGAGGAACAGCGTGCCTCGGTGCGCCTGCTCGAGCCGGCCCACACGGTTGCCCACCGCCCCGGTGAAGGCGCCGCGCACATGACCGAAGATCTCCGCCTCGAGCAACGTCTCCGGGATGGCGCTGCAGTTGAGCGCCACGAAGCGGTGCATCTTCCGGGGGCTGTTGTGGTGAATCGCGCGCGCCACCACTTCTTTTCCCGTTCCAGTCTCACCGGTCACGAGGATCGTGCTGCTCGTCGCCGTGACGGTCTCGAGCAGCTGGAAGAGCTTCTTCATGGCCCGGCTCTTCCCGATGATCCCTTCGAACCGGTATCGCTCTTCGAGCTGCGCCCTCAGGTACGCGTTCTCGGACCGCAGCCGGCGCTGCTCGATGGCCGAGTTGAGCACGTGCATCAGCTCGTCGATCTGAAACGGCTTGCTCACGAAGTCCCGCGCGCCGCGCTTGATGGCTTCGACGGCATCCTTGACCGTCCCGTAGCCGGTGACCACGATGGCGATGATGTCGGGGTAGCGCCCAACGGCCGCCTCGATGACGGCGCCGCCGTCGATCCCCGGCAGGCGCAAGTCCGTGATGAGGATGTCGAAGGCAAAATCTGCCAGGCGCGCGAGGGCAGCCTCGCCAGAATCTGCCTGCTCGACCTGGAACCCGCGATCGGCCAGCTGCTCGGCGACGGCCTGCCGGAGGGCGGACTCGTCTTCGACGAGGAGCAAATGTTTCGCCTGGTCAGTCATTTACAGCAACCGCCAATATTTTGACATATCGCCGGGACGAAACGCCAGCGCGAACCGCCGGGGTGCCTACTGAAGACTTGCGCAATGATGGCCGATACCCCTGTCAGGAGGCTAGACCGCCTGTGGAACGAAAAACCATCTCGATCATGAAGGCCTGTGAGCTCGTTGGCGTGAGTCGGCGGACGATCTATAACTGGCTCTCGTCGGGCAAGATCGAATACGTCCGCACTGCGGGCGGTTCGGTCCGCATCTTTGTGGACACGCTCTGGCGCGATCCACACCGGACGGACCGCCCAGCTGCGGCCATGTGGCAGGAAGAGCGGAACCAGGCCTGATGGCCACTCCGCTCTCCGTCGAACAGCTGCTGTCGAGGAGACCGATGGACGAATCTCCCGAGCTGCGTCTCCTGTTCCATCGCTTGAACAACCAGCTCGGGATCATCCTTGCGCACGCGGAGCTGCTCGAAGCGAAAGCCTCGGACGACGCCAGCCGCGCCCGCGCCTCCCAGGTCGTGACCAGCGCGCTCGAAGCCATGGGCACGGCGAAAGAAATCCGCACCACCCAGAATCGTCTTTCAGACTCGATTCTGTAATCACCCCGTCAAATTTCCGACACACAGACCGCGGGTTTCGTCAAATTATTGGCGAAATTCGCGGCTCTTCGACCTACATCCCCCTGTCGAGTCGCAATCTGAGATCATCCGCAACCAATTACAAAATAACCCACTTACCCAATTACTCAATTCGCCGGTGGTGGGTTCCGGAACACAGGCTCGGCAATTGGTATCGCCGTTGCGATAAGGCGCAACGCTACGCCGCTTCGGCAATCGCCGAGGGGTGCTCAGGGGGATCGAAGAATGCGCGTTCAGACTGTCTCTTCCGCCAGCCAGAACCGCCGGATCGTCGCCGGCCTGCCGTTTGTCGAGTCGCTCGCGCGCCGCATGGCGGCGTCGATGCCGAATTCGATCGACATCGGGGATCTCGTTCAGGACGGCGTCCTGGGCCTGATCGATGCGGCACACCGCTTCGACGAGGACCGGGGCATCAAGTTCGAAACCTTTGCCGAACGCCGCGTTCGCGGCGCCATGATTGACGCGCTCCGCCGCGACGCCTGGCCCCGGGGCGTTCGCCGCCAGCGCCGCGAGCTCGACGCCGCGCGCGAGACGCTCCGACGCGAGCTCGGCCACGAGCCGTCGCTCGCCGACCTCGCCGCCAAAGTCGGCTCCGACGAAAAGCGCCTGAGCCGCACCATCGTCCGCATCAACACGATCGAGTCCACCTCGCCGCTCAACACGGGCGAGCACGTTGACGAGTCCTCGCTGCCGCCGGCGCTCGTTCCCTCGGAACCTGATTCTCCCCATCGCGCGTACGAGAAGGCCGAAACACGCGACCGCGTGCGCACCGCCATTGCCGCGCTCCCGTGGCGCGAGCGCAAGGTCATCAGCCTCTACTACTACGGCGAGGTGACGATGAAGGAAATAGGCGCCGAGATCGGCGTCAACGAGTCGCGCGTGTCGCAGCTCCATGCCCGCGCCATCCGCCGCCTGCGCGAAACGCTCGGCGAGATGCGGCCCGAGCACGTCGCCGAGATGCGCAAGGCGCTTCTCGAGTTCGCGACGAAGAAGCCGGTCATGGCCAAGGCGGCTCTGCCCGATCCGCGCGAAGAGACGTTGGCCAACCCGGCCGCAATCGTCCTGCCGTACAAGAAGCCGGCAGCGGCCAAGCTCTCACGGCTGCCCCGTACAGCGACGGCATTCAAGGGCGGCCGCTCACGCCAGGCCGTCGCGGCCGCGCGGTAAACGAGAGGTCGCGGAGGAGACGGAGACAACGGATTCACACGGAGAAGCGGAGAAGCGGAGTTCTTCTTCGGAAACCAAAATGAACTCCGTGTCTCCGTTACTCCGTGTGAGACCGCTGCCTCCGTCAGCTCCGCTGACTCAGGCACTACGCGAGCGTCTCGCGGACGGCTCGCAGCAAATCGGCGAGCCGGAAGGGCTTGGCGAGCCAACGGCACCCGCACTCTTCCAGAAACTGCTCGGCGTCGGTTCCCACGACGTCGCCGGTCACAAAGATGACGCGCCGCGCCATCTCCGGCACGCTGACGAGAAGCGTGCGGTAGAACGCTTTACCGTCGAGCCGCGGCATCTTCAGATCGCACACCACCAGGTCGAACGAGCGCTGGGCGATGAGCCCGAGCGCGTCCTCGCCGTCGGTGGCGCGCTCGACGACGTATCCCGCATCGCGCAGCGCCTCTCCGACCGCGGTGGCGAGCGCCGTCTCGTCCTCGACGACCAGGATGGACTGTCCCGACGAGGGCTCGCTCTCGACGCCCTTGGAAGGCGTGGGACGAGACGCGGCGAGGGGCGCCAGCGTCGAGCCGCTGACCGGCAGCTCGACGTAAAAGGATGCGCCGGCGCCCGGCCGCGACTCGAGGCGGATGCGTCCACCGTGCTCCTGCACGATGGCGTACGCGACGGTGAGCCCCAGCCCGGTGCCCTTGCCCACTTCCTTCGTCGTGAAGAACGGGTCGAAGATCTTCGACTGCACTTCCGGCGGAATGCCAGGCCCGTCGTCGTTGAATTCGAGGATCACCGATTCGTTAGTGGCGTCGTGCCACGTGCGGACGACCAGGATGCCGCGGCCGTTGGCCGAGAGCATGGCCTGTTCCGCATTGATGACAAGGTTCAGCAGGACCTGCTGCAACTGGTGCCCGTCGGCAAACACCAGCGGCAGTCCGGCTGCCAGCGCGTCGATCACCGTGATGTTGGTGACGCGCTGTTCGTATGCCCGAAGCCCGAGCGTCTCGCGCACGACGTGGTTGACATCCACCATCGCGCGCGTCGTCTGGCGCTTGCGCGCGAAGGTGAGCAGGTTGCGCACGATGCGCGCCGCGCGCTCGGATTCGCCCAGGATCATCTCGAGGCCGCGGCGGACAGCCGGATCGAGCGAGGGGCGCTCGCTCAGGCGCTCGGCCCAGCTGAGGATCGTGGCGAGCGGGTTGTTCAGTTCGTGCGCGACTCCAGAAATTGTCTGGCCCAGCGCCGCCATCTTCTCGGCCTGAAGCAGCTGGTGGTAGATGTCCCGAGTCTCGTCGTCCAGCTTCTTGCGCTCGCTGACGTCGCGGATGAGGGCCTCGATGCGAAGCGTGCCATCGATGGACGGCGAGTCGGCCCGGCCGGTGACTTCAACCCAGACCGCCGCGCCGTCCGCCCGGCGGAGGCGCAGCAGGTAGTCGGCCACGCCTCCATCCACCGACAGGCGATCGATGAGCGCCGCGCGGGCCTGAGGATCGACGAAACGCTCACGGTCGAACGGACGAATGTCGCGCTCGGGCGTTTCGCTCGCGAAGCCGAAGATCAGCTTGAGGTGGGGATTGGCCGCGGTCGTCGACGAATCGTCCGGACCGATCGCGCCGATGTAGACGCCCTCGTGAACGGCCTCGAACAGCCGGGCGAAGGCTGCGGCCCGTCGCTCCACGAGGGCATTCTACGCTGGCGTAGTGCCCGGCGTGTGCGGCCGGCGGGGGCGGCGTGGGCATCTTGCCGGGGTAAACCGGCGCGAATTCCTTGTCGATCGCCGCACGGATGTCGCGGACCGAGGCGCCCGAGGCGTGCATCTGGCGCGAACGGTTCGCGACGTCGATGCAGACGGCGCATTCGACGCCGTGCTCGTCCCATTCGACGACGTCGCCCGCGGCATTGCGCGAACGGACGAAGCAGTCGTGGTTGCCACCGTGCCCGGCGTTCTCACAGCCGCAGAAGCAGGGGATGTAGCTCAGGACCTCGGGATGGTCGGCAGCGAACTCGTACGCCGCGGTGATGACTTCGCGCGATCGCGGCGGCTGGTAGCCCTGGAACGGGATGGGCGGAAAGCTCGCCTGATCACGCGGGCCAAGCTTCGCCTGCGCCTCGGCCTTGACGATGGCGGCCGGAGCGGGCTGGGCCGCAGTCGCGGGGGCCTCCGTGGCTGACTTCGCGTCTGCGGTGGCGGCCGGCTCCGAAGAGGGCCGCAGGAAGACCACCCCGAGCGCGACGAGCACCGCAGCTCCGCCGAGCAACATTATGGGATTGAGGCCCGATTTGGACGCGGGCTTGCCGGGCCCCGCCGGCCGTGACGGCGGGTTCTGGCCTTTGGACGAGGATGCTTTACCCATGACCCCGCATTCTATCGTGTTTGCCGGCCGTGGTACCCCGCCTGCCCCAGGGAGGCGGACCCCATGAAGTACGTCGGTAACCACGACCGCCTGCTGCTCGGGGGCCTGGCCGTGGCCCTTGTTGTCGTCTTTGCCAAACCCATCCAGTACCTGTTGGACCTGGCGCGCGAGGTCGAGGCCGGGCTGGGCCTGTCGCTGCTCCCGGCGCTGATCATCCTGACGGGGGTGTTCGTCCTCCACCAGCAACGCAAACGCCAGGAGGAGCAGGCGCTTGCGCGGGCCGCCGAGGCGGGCGCGCAGCAGGCCGAGGCCCGCGCGGCCGAACTCGAACGCCTGGTGGCCTTCGGCGAGGCGCTGGGCCGGGCGCTCACGCTCGACGCGATTCGGGATGTCGTCCTGCAGCAGCTGCCAAGGCTGACGGGCACCGATCGGGCCTGGGTCATGGTGCGGCAGGAAGGGCGCTGGCAGGCGTTTTCGCACGAAGCCGGCCAGGACCGCGAAAAACTCGAGCTGAGCTACATGGACGTGGTGGAGCACGCCGTGCCGAGCGACCCTGCGAAGCGCGCCGTGCCCACGAACGTGTACGGGCACGTCTGCCTCCCGATGACCGTCGGCGGAGAGGTGGTCGGGCTGCTCGCCGTGCCCGAATCCGACGCCGACACCGACGGCCGTCGGCGGGTGCTGGCGGCCGCCGTCACCCTGCTGGGCACCTCGCTCAGGAACTCGCAGCTTTTTCGGGAGGTGAAGGACAACAGCCTGCGCGACGGCTTGACGGGCTGTTACAACCGCACGCACACGCTCGACGTGATCGGGGCCGAGCTGCGCCGCGCACGGCGGTCGCACCAACCCGTGTCGCTCATCATGCTGGACATCGATCACTTCAAGCAGATTAACGATCGCTACGGTCACCTCTGCGGCGACGCCGTGCTCGCCACCGTCGGCGCGCGCATGCGCGAGGCGCTGCGCGGCAGCGACCACAAGTGCCGCTACGGGGGCGAAGAATTCCTGGTCCTGCTGCCCGAGACGCCAATCGAAGGCGGCCGCAGGGTCGCGGAGACACTGCGCCGCGCGTTCGCCGATCGCGTGTTCCCGTGGAAGGACGAGCGCCTGCAGATCACCGCCAGCTTCGGCGTGTCGGTGGCGTTGCCGTCGGAGACCGACGTGCACGCGCTCATCGGACGCGCCGACCGTGCGCTCTATCAAGCCAAACACGAAGGCAGGAATCGAGTCCATTCAGGGACTTAGGATTGAATCCTAAGTACCATGGGGCAGCTTGTCGCGCCCGTACCTCGCCTGGATCGTCGTCTGCCTTGTCTGGGGCACGACCTACCTTGGCATCCGCATCGCGCTCGAAAGCATCCCGCCGTTCCTGATGGCGGCGATCCGCTGGATCGCAGCGGGCGGACTGCTCGCGGGCGGGCTGTGGCTCAGGGGTGAGCGGCTTCCGGCACGCTCGGAGTGGCCCGCCCTTCTCGTGTTGGGCGTCCTGCTGCTCGGGTTCGGCAACGGCGCCGTGGCCTATGCGGAACAATCGGTACCGAGCGGATTGACGGCCGTGCTCGTGGCGGCCGCTCCATTCTGGATGGTTGCTACGGAGCGCTTCGTCGGTGGAGGCGAGCGGCTCACAGCGGCCCGCGGCGTCGGGCTGATCGTTGGCTTCGCCGGCATCGTGCTTCTCGTGTGGCCCGAAGTTCAGGCCAGCCTTGGCGCCGACGCGACTGAACGACGGTTCCTTGCCGGAGTGCTGGCGACGCAGCTCGCCTGCCTCGGCTGGGCGGTCGGATCGAGCTACTCACGCAGACGACATCAGAGCGAGAACGTCCTCGCCGCGGCGGCTCTGCAGATGCTGTTCGCCGGCGTCGTTCTTCTCGTTGCGGGCACGCTCGCCGGCGAGTGGTCAAGCCTCACCTTCACCACCCGCACCGCCAGCGCGCTCGTGTACCTGATAGTCTTCGGATCGATCGTTGGCTACTCGTCGTACACGTACGCGCTCAAACACCTGCCGGTGTCGACCGTGTCGCTGTACGCGTACGTGAACCCCGTGATCGCCGTCCTGCTGGGAACGGTCGTCCTCGACGAGCCGCTCAGCCCGCGCATCGCGCTGGCGGGAGCGGTCGTGTTTCTTGGATCATGGCTCGTTAAACGAACTTAGGACTTAGGATTCAGGGAGTTAGGATTTGATTGATCCAATATGCAGATCCCAAGTCCCTCAATCCCAAGTCCCTCAATCCCAAGTCCTAAGTGTCTATACCACCCTTCGCCCACTGATGAGCCGGACCAGGAATAGCACCACAGCAATGACCAGAAGTACGTAGATGAAGTTCCCCATGGTGTAGCCGCTGACCATTCCGAGGAGCCACAGCACGATCAGCACGATGGCGATGGTTTCCAACATGTAGAGCCTCCATCACTTCCGCCGATGGGCGGACGTTCGGGGGCAGGCTTGTGCAACGCAAATGCCAGGTGGATTGAGGGACTTAGGACTAAGGGACTTGGGATTTGATTGATTCAATCAAATCCCTTAATCCCAAATCCTGAAGTCCTAAGTAGTTTGGGGTTCTCCCAACGCAAACGCCATCGTGCCGACAACGACGGGGATGCCGTCGACGCGCGCCACGCCTTTGAGCCATCCCATGCGGCTGCGGAGGCGCACGACGGTGGCCTCGATCTCGACGACGTCGCCGGCGTGCACGGGGCGGCGATAGCGCACGCGCTTGATGCTGGCGAAGAAGGGCAGCTGCTGTCGATTCTCCGGCTTCGCGAGAATCATGATGGCGCCGACCTGCGCGATGGCTTCCGTGAGGATCGTTGGCGGCAGCACCGGCGAGCCGTCGCCGCCGAGCCACAGGTGTCGCTCGTTGAGCGACACGTTCTTGATGCCCACGATCCGTTTGTCGAGCTCGAGCTCGGTGATGCGATCGACCAGCAGGAACGGATACCGGTGCGGCAGAATGCGTTCGATCGCGGCGTAGTCGAGCGGCAGCGTCAGGTCCATAGTCTCGGCAACCAGCCTGATTATAGGCAGGCCGGCGCGCCCGGCGCCACCGTCCTGCGCTACACTGGAGCGTTCCCACTCCCGTGAGCGCTGTGACTGAACCCGTACCATCCGATCAGGCCGCGACGGCGCCAGCTCCCGTGGCACCTGCCTCGAGCTCCGTGGCCGTGAACCTTCCGCTCGTGCCGACCAACATCCGGGAGCTGGTGATCACACTCTTCGAGCTGGGGCGCGAGGTCACCTCCGTGCTCGACCTCGACGAGCTCCTCCAGAAGACGCCGCACCTCATTGCCCGGCTGACGAAGTTCACGGCGTTTGCCGTCTACCTGCTCGACGGAGAGCTCGGCGAGCTGTCCATGGCGTACTCGGTCGGCTATCCCGAACCGCTCGCGACGAAGCTCCGGGTCAAGGTCGGCCAGGGCCTGGTGGGCACCGCGGTGGCCGAGGGAAAGCCGCTCCTCGTGAACGACGTGCAGAACGACGCGCGGTACGTGGAGGCCGTGCCCGGCTCGAAGGCCGAGCTCGTGGTGCCGCTCCGGCGAAAGGGGCGGGTCATCGGGGCGCTCAACCTCTTGAGCGACACCGCCGGTCAATTCACCGACGTCGACGAGATGATGCTGCGGCAGTTTGGGGCGCACGTCGCGGTCGCCATCGAGAACGCGCGCCTCTTCGAGCATGCGCGCGCTTACACGAGCACGCTCGAGACGCTCTCCGACATCTCGCGCGAATTCGGGTCCATCCTGAACCTCGACGAGCTGCTCACGCGGATCGCCAGCCTGACCCGCCGGATCATCGACTACCGGACCTTCGGCATCTTTCTGATGAACGAAGAGACCCAGGAGCTCGAGATCAAGACCGCTGTGCGGTACGGCGACATCGAGTGCCAGGCTCGCGTCAAGCTCGGCGAAGGCCTGGTCGGACACTCCGCGCTGACCAAGCAGGCGATCCTCGTGCCGGACGTGTCGCTCGAGCCCCGCTACATCAAGGTCAACGACGACGCACGGTCGGAGCTGGTGATCCCGCTCATGGTCAAGGATCGCTGCATCGGCGTCTTCGATCTCGAGAGCCCAGAGCTGAACGCGTTCAGCAAGGAGAACCTCGAGATCCTGCGGCTTCTTGCCAGCCAGGCGGCCGTCGCCATCGAAAATGCCCGGCTCTACGAAACAATCCTCGCCAACGAAGTGCGGCTCGAGAAGGAGATTCGTTTCGCGCAGCGCGTCCAGGCGGCGCTCCTGCCCCTCGAGCTGCCGAAGCGGCTCAAGGGTGTGGACGTAGCGGCACGGTTCGCGCCGGCCCGCGAGCTGGGAGGGGATCTGTACGACTTCGTCGCCCCTGAGCCGAACACCCTGGTCGTGGCGGTCGGCGACGTGTCGGGAAAGGGTGTGCCCGCAGCGTTGTACAGCGCGTTCGCCGGCGAGCTCGTCCGATCGCGCACCTACCGCAGGCGCTACGCGCCCGACCGGTTCGGTCCGGCCGGCGTGCTCACGGCGATGAACACCATCCTGTACGAGCGGCAGCTCGAGGAGTACTACTGCACGCTGTGCTATGCGCTGTTCGACTTCAAGCGGCGCACGGTCGTGATGTCCAACTCGGGGCTCCCGTATCCGTTCCGGAGCACGGGCGCGTGTGGCCCTGGCCAGTCGCCAACTGCCATTGAGCTGCCCGGCGTGCCCCTCGGGTCGTTTCCGGGGTCCACGTACGACGAGGTGAGTTTCGACCTGCAGCCCGGGGACCTGTTCGTCTTCTGCACGGACGGCGTCTTCGAGGCCAACGACAGCGAGGCGCGTGAGTTTGGCAGCGCGCGCCTCCAGAAGGTCATTTGCGAGACGCGCGACAAGCCGTCACGTCAGATCGTCGACGCGATCTTTGCCGCCGTGCAGAACTTCCGCGGCGACACGCCGCCAAACGACGACATGACGGCGGTAGTCCTCAAGATCACGGCCTGAATTGAGGGACTTAGGATTGAGGGACGTTGGGATTTGATTGATCCAATCAGATCCCTGACTTCCCGATATCCCTGACTCCCCAATCCCTGAATCCCAACTCCCTGAATCCCTCAATTCAAGGTGTGTCGAGGATTGCCACCGCGATTCCGCGTCGCTTGAAAGCTTTTGTCCGGGTGCCTGCCGATCCCTAGTGTTTCTAGCCGTTTCAGCTGGCTCGGGCCTTGCCCTGGGCTCTGGGATGCTAGAGCAAACCGAAGCGCTGCGTGCACGGTGCCGGGCGTTTGCGATCCGGACCGTCAGATTCGCCCGCCAGCTTCCCCGCGACCCCGGTAGCGACACGCTCGCACGTCAACTCGCCCGAGCGGGATCAGGCGCATCGGGCAACTACCACTCCGCCTGTCGAGCGCGCTCGCGGGCCGAGTTCATCTCGCGACTTCGGCTGGCCGTCGACGAGGCCGACGAGTCGTGGCACTGGCTGACGGTTATCCAACGCAGCGACGTGGCGAGCGGCCCTGAACTCCAATGGCTCCTGCAGGAGAGCATCGAACTTCGCGCGATCTTCTCCAAGTCGGTCTCGACGGCGAAATCGAATTCAGGGACTTAGGATTGAGGGACCTAGGATTTGAGGGACTTGGGATTGAGGGACTTGGGATTTGATTGATCCAATCAACTCCCTGAATCCCTCAATCCAAAGTCCTAAATTTCCGGATTCTACCGCCTGACATCGAGGTCTTCTTCCCTCAAGTGAAGACCGATCGTCTGGCCGCCGAAGACGGCGACCTCCTCGACACGACCCTTCACTCGCACGCGCGCGCCGCGCGCCGGCGTGAAGCCCTTCTGCGATATCACGGTCACTTCTCCAGTCCCATCGTCCACACGGTACAGCTTGAACGGCACGAGCGGCACACCCCACGAGCTGGTGACGACGCCGTCGATGCGGACGCTGCGATCCTGGTAGCGGCCAGGGTTGGTCTTGAGATCGGCGATATGGGGCGCGCGAAGCGCGCAGGCCGATGCAAGCAGGACGAACGTCGCGAGCAGCAGGACGCGTCTCATGACTGCAATCCTTTCGCACGGGCAGGCACATCCTGCCCAGACGAGAAACGCGCCGCGCCGGATCGTGAAATAGAGCACGGAATACGGGATGCCAGCGCCTGCCTGAGTAACGTATCCCGCTGATCCGACGCGACGTGAGGAGGGCTACATCAAATCGCATGCCCAATGGAATCGGCCGAAACAGGCCTGAAATCTGCCGCTCCACGGACCAGGCGTCCCACGACGTGGACGCGGTGTCCGCAGATTGAGGGACTTCGGATCGGGGGATTTTGGGATTGGGTTGAGAACAGGTGAAACCCGGCTGCGTCGCCAACTTTTCTGCTGCCCGCTTCGTCTGACTCGAAAGGACAGAGGCTGAGTGCTGCACTCAAATCCTAAGTCCCTGAATCCAAAGTCCTAAGTTCTGCTGAGGGGTTCTATGAAGAGACTACTTACCGTTTCCCTGCTAGCGCTGGCCATGCCGGCGGCCGGTTCCGGTCAGGCCGCAGTCGTGCCTCCGCCCGACGCCCGTGGACTGGAGCGCCAGCCATTCGAGGCGATGCTCCTGACCGATCGGGGCGCCCAGATCGGTGTCACGGTCCGCGATCTCGACCCTGCAGACACCGACAGCCAGAAGGCGTCCGGTGGCAGCGGCATCGTCGTCGAACAAGTACGGCCGGACAGCCCGGCGGCGACCGCGGGCATGCGCGCGGCCGACCTGATTGTCTCGTTCGACGGGGAGCGCATCCGCAGCGCCCGACAGTTCTCCCGGCTCGTCCAGGAAACGCCGCCAGGCCGAACCGTCTCGGCCACCATCGTCCGCGACGGCCGGCGGAGCGATGTGTCGATTACACCCGCGGCGCCTCAGTCGGCCCGCCGCCAGGACGGCCGCCCCGAGTTGAATGCCGATCGTGGGGTCGTCATCGACAGCGACAAGCTCCGCGAACGAATCGAGCGGGAACTGGGCCAGATCGATGGTCTGCGCCGGTTCGAGCTGCCGGAGTTCAGCTTCGACTTTCCCGGGTCTTCGGCCCGAGGGCGGCTCGGCGTCGGCGTGGACGATCTCACGCCCCAGCTGGCGAGCTACTTCGGTGCGCAGGAAGGCGTGCTGGTCACGACCGTCACGGAAGACACGCCGGCAGCGAGGGGCGGCCTCAAGGCGGGCGATGTGATTGTCAGCTTCGCTGGAGAAGCGGTTCGGAATCGGGTGGAGCTGCAGCGCGCCGTCGGCCGGGCTCAGTCAGACGCGGAGGTGACGGTCGGGATTGTTCGGGACCGGAAGACGAGCGATATCAAGATCAAGCTCGAGGGAACCCGCCGGACAACGCGGCGGCAGGCTTAGGGAGCCCTTCGCTTCGATCGTCGGCGTCGTCCATGGTCCTTCGGCTTTGGTCCTTGGGCTGGCCTTGGTGCCTGGTCGTCCTTAGTCCTCTGGTCCTTGGCGCCGTTCCGCGCGGCGCATCGCGGACCAAGGCCGACGAGGGACCAAGGCCCAAGGGACCGCCCAAGGCCCAAGGCCCAAGACCTAAGGACCAGAGCGAGCGGCAGACGTTAAGCGGAAGCGGCGACGTCGGCGGGTGCTTCTGCAGAAGGCGGTGCCAGCACGCCGACGAGCTGGGCGGCGAAGATCGCGGCCAGGGCCTGCGCGCTGTCTGAAGTTTCGCCGCCGCCTCGAATCTCGGCCGTCAAGGCGCCGATGCAGCCATCTGGCGAAAGCAGCGGCGCCACCACGGCCCCACTCGAGGCGCCAGGGCGAGCCAGGACGATCTGCAGCGTGCCTCCCCGGTACGCGGCCGCAGCCGCGTTGCTGGCGCTTCGAGGCACAGCCGCCATGCGGGTGAGCGTTTCATTCGAATAGCCGTGAGCAGCGACCGGTCTCAAGTCGGCGCCTCTCGCGTCGCCCAGCCAAATCACCAGACCGCTTGCATCCATGGCGTCGGCCGCGTGTCCCAAGGCCGTCGTCAAGTCTTGTACGTCCTTGACGCGGCCCATCTCCGTGCAAAGCGCGGCCGCGGCCTTCAGGCCGGGCCAGGACGCTCGAGGTGCATCCGGCAGCGTGGCTGTCGAGCTGGTGCTGGTGTAATCCAGCAGGCCAAGTGACGCCGCGGGGTCAGCCTGGGCTTCCACGCGCGCTCGCAACGGCGTGAACGCGATCAGCAGGAGCAGCAGTCCGGCGAACCCGGCGGCCCCGCCGCCGACCGCCATCGCGAGACGTCGCGCCGTGGCCTCGGCGACGTCGAAGGCCTGCTGCTCGGCGACGCGTGCGGCCTCGACGAGACGCGAGGCCTCTGCCGCCGTCTCGCCCCCTCCGGCGAACACGACGTCTCCCGCCATCAGCGGCTGACCGGTTCGCAGGTAGTCTCGCGCGCGCTTGTCGATGTTGCCGAGCTCGGTGAGATGGCTGGCGGCGTTCATCAGCGCCTCTCGGGCATCGGCGGTGGCGGCAAGTGTTCTGGCCTGGTCGACGGCTGCCTGCGCGGCTTCGAGGTGACCCGCCACCTTCGGCATCCAGAAATCCACGCCTTGACCCACGGCGACGTACGCCTGCTGACCCGCACGTGCGTCGCTGAGCGCGGCAGCAGCTTCGCGCGCCTTGACGTCGAAGGCGCGCACGGTCGTGCGCCCGTGCGACAGCGTCCGTTCAGATTGGAAGATGAAGACCGAGGCGGCGATGAGGCCGATCCAAGCCAGCGTCGCAGACGTGATTCTCACCGTACGTGAGCGCATCGAGGGGACCGCGGTCAGAGTATCACATTCACGCAACGCCGCAGGCCGCATGTTGCTGGACTAGGATACCGTTGGTGACGCGCACACTGTTCTTCGTTCTGCTCACGGCTTTTGCATCGCCGCTTCGCGCTCAGCCCGTGGCCGCGCCGCCGCCTCCGCTCCGCCGCTGGATCGACTTCCCGCAGATCAGCCTGGGCATGCGTGCCCGCGCGATAGACGATGAAGTGCGGAACGCGGAGATCCGGCAACTCCAGCAGCGCACGCAGTTCCGGGCGCGCTTCAAGTTCGATGCGCAGTCGCGCTACACGCTGAACGTCGGTGTGTTCACGGGGACGACCTTCACCAGCGGGTGGAACTCGACCGGCGTCGGGACGGGTAATGGTGTGATGACCCACAGCGTCAAGCAGCTCTTTCTGGTGGCTCAACCGATCCGGGGACTGGAGTTTCAGCTCGGCAGCGTACCGCTGGTCCGCGGGGAGAGCACCGACATCACCACCTACGACGAAGACGGCTATACGACCGTCGGCCGGATGAGCATCAAGCGCCGCGCGGACGTGTTCTTCGACGACATCACCGTCAGCATTGGCAATCTGGGCGAGCCCTCCACGGTCTCGGTCTTCGATCGGGAGTACGAGGGCGTCAACTACTACCAGGCGCAGGTGAGCCGCCGGCTTTCGCCGCGCCTGGCGACGTCATTCGATTTCAGCCGTGTGGACGAAGCCAACACGTGGCGCCCGGCTGTGCTCATGGGTGTCGCGGAATTGCGTTTCGTGGATCAGGTGCGGCTCGAGATGTACTTCAGGGACGAGGAGGAGGACCCGGCCGCCGGGTTCGCGGTGTTCGGCGAGAAGCAGGCGCTGCCGAAGTTGCGGGTGAGCTTTGGCTATGCCGATATCGACATCGACTACGGCAACCTCAACTCGGATCGTTTCTTCAGCGGGAAACGCGTCTTCGGGTTGCTCAACGTTCCGATCACCGGGGAGCTCAATGTGCAGTTCTTCTCGGGCTGGGCCGTCGGGGACAACCCGCCGCTGCCCCTCAAGATGCGGACCGAGCTCGTAGTGAACTACAACTTCATCCCGCTCGTGCGGCGTACCGGCTGGTTCTAGACGGGGCTCCGGGCTCCAGGGACTTCGGGCGTCAGGCTTATGGCTTACGGCTCATGGCTCACGGCTTATGCAGCCTCTGGCCTCTGGCCCCTGGCCTCTAGCCCCTAGCTTCCAGCTGGTTTCAGAATGACGTAAGTGGGCAGTCCGATCGCGCCGAAGTGCTCGAGCGCTTCTTTGGCAGGCGACACGCTCGCGTCTTCGGCCTGGAACTTGATCTTGACGTAGCCAGCCAGCGCCGCGCTGACCTCGGGATCCCGGAGCGTCGTCTTGTCCATCAACAGGCAGTTCTTGCACCACGTGGCCCAGAAGTCGATCAGCACCGGTTTGCCCGTCCGCTCCGCCTCGGCCATGCCGGCGGGCAGCGACGCGTACCAGCCTTCCTTGAGCTTCTCTTCCACGCTCGACGCGACCTCGGCCGGGTCGACCCAGCGGCTGGCGAAGATGCCGTAGGCCGTGTAGCCGTAGTAGACCGCCGTGCCGAGGATGAAGATCCCGAACGCTTGCTTGACGCGGACCATCCAGGCGCCGGGCTTCGGCAGTGCGGCGATGCCGGCCCCTGCGATGGGCCAGGGGATGGCCATGCCGAGCCCGAGAAAGAACGGCAGCAGGAGCGCAGCGGAAGTGCCGGTGGCGTAAAGGTTGCTCGAGAACAGCACGACCTGAATGACAACGGGCGCAACACACGCACCGGCCAGAAGCGCCGCGACGGCTCCCATACCGAAGGCCACCAGAAAGCTGCCGCGACCCGACTCCGCGACGTGAAATCCGCTCGAGAACCGCGAGAAGTCGATCACGAGCACATCGAACATCGCGAGCGCCAGCACCACGAAAAGCAAAGCTATCCCGAGATTGAACCACGGCGACGCGTTGATGGTGCCGAACGTGCCGCCGATGAGGATGACGACGAGGCCGAGGATGCCGTAGACAAGGGCCATGGCGCTGCCGTACGCCGTGCCAAGCAGAAACCCGCGGCCACGCGATCCGGCCTGAGCGCCCGCGCCGATGATGGCCAGGTTGATCGGAATCATGGGCAGCACGCACGGCGTGAGATTGAGCGCCAGCCCGCCGATGAGCACGAGCAGCAGGATCGCCAGCGGCCCGCGCCCCTCGAACAGCCCTCGTTCGACGATGCCCGCCTCGGCGTTTCTGATGAACTGGAGGAAGTCGGCGGTGCCGACATAGTTCGTGGTGCCGGCCACCGAGAAGCTCTTGTTGAGCGATGCGAGCGTGGCGATGACAGCCTCGGGCGTGTTGGCCGGCCCCGTGGTTGACGCCGCAGCGGCTGGTGTCGCCGATGGGGTGGCAGTCTCCGGCTTCTCACCGGTGCCGAAGGGGATGCCGGCGAAGATCTCTTCGTTGCCCGCGCTGCCGGCGCTCGCGCTCCCGACCTTGAACGCCCAGCTGGTCTTGAGCGTGACCGGGAAGAAGCACATCTTGTCGTTGCAGGCCTGATAGCGCAGCGTTGCCGGCACCGTGATGTCGCCTGCCGGCACACTCGAAGCCACCTTGAACCGCACACCGATCACGAACGATCGCTCGAAGACGAGGAGGGGCTGGGGGCTGCCTTCCTGGGCGAGATCGATGGCCTTTGGCCAGACGATCTCTTCGACCGTGACCCCCGCAGGCGGGGTGGGCGTGAGCTGCATGGCCTGCAGGAGTGGATCGCGAGGCTTGTTCGCGTTGGCGTGAAGGCCTTCTGGCAGCAGCACACGCAGCGCCGCGCGGACCTCGGCTCCCGGCGTGGCGTCTGACGCCACGAAGGGCGTCAGGCGCGCGGGCTCAGGACGTGCCTGCGCGTTGACGCTGCCAGCGGACAACAGCGACGAGCACCAGGCCAAGCAGGGACCGCCGCACCGCGCGCACCATCGTCTATGCCTTGACCTCTTTCAACGGAATGGCGCCCGGCGGGAGGGGCAATGCCGACGGATCGACCGTGCCCTTGACCGGCGGGAGGTCCTGGAACATGAAGTCCCACTTCCAGCGCTCCGACGGGTTCGACGCCTGCAGCCAATGGCGGCCGGAGACGACGCGTCCAAACGTCAGGGCGGACAGTCCTTGCAGCTCCGCGACATCCGGATGGCTGGCGGCGATGTCCGCGCGGACGTCGGCCGAGCTCCGGTAGGGGAACGAGAGGCCGAGCGCGGCCGCCACGTTCACGAGCACCTGCCAGTCCTCGAGCGCCTCGCCTGGCGCCGCGACGGCGCGGGACGCGCCCTGCAGCCGACCCTGGTCATTTGTATAGGACGCGTCCTTCTCGACGAACGATGCGCCCGGCAACACGAAATCCGCCGCCCGAGCCAGAGACGTCATCAACACGCCCTGGACGACGAGGAGAGGCAGCTTTCCCGCGGCGCGCGCATCGAGGATCCACTGCGTGTCGCCAATCGATCCATCCGGCCCGGGGTCGAACACGTACAGCGCCGAGACCCGCCCGGCCGCGACCGCTGCCTTGAGTGCCGCGACGTCCGCTTCATTACCTGCCCGACTCGCCCGACCCACCTGACCTTCCAGACCCACCTGACCCACCAGACCCAGGATGTGCGCTCCCTGGACGTTGGGCGCATCGACCTCGGGCACTTTGAACGTCGTTCCGGCGGGTTGCGTCTTCGTCGTGACGCGCCAGCTCATGGAAATCACCGACGTGTTGTCGCCGATGAGCTCCTGTGTCAGCCGCTTGAACAGGAACAGCTCTTCGTGGGATGCGTGCGCGGACAACAGGAAGCGTACGCCGTCAGGATTCGACCGTCCGGCCTCGCCGAGGCGCGCAACGAGCCGGGGCAGCAGGTCGTGCCAGCCCACCGGCTGCAGCGTGTCTTGACCGTCCCGCACGAGCGGCCGGCGCAGGCGATCGTCGCCTTCGATCCAGTGATAATCGAAGCGGCCGATGTCGCACATCCAGTAGCCGTTCACGTCCGGGTTGAACCGCGGCGTAAAGCGGATGAGGCGCGATCCTTTTGCCCACTCCGGCTTGGCCTTGAGCCACGCCGTGGTGTTGCACCCCTTCGAGCAGAGCGTGCAGACCGTGTCGACGGCGTTGGGGTTGTCCCAGGGGCGCGACTTGAAGCGGTAGTCCCGCGTCGTGATGGCGCCGACCGGGCAGACGTCCATCAGGTTGCCCGAGATGAGCGAATGCACGCCCTCTTCCTGAAAGGTGGCGATCTCGCTGCCATACCCGCGATCGATGATGTTGATCTGCGCGTCGCCCTCGACATCGCGCATGAAGCGGACGCACCGCGTGCAGAGGATGCAGCGGTTCCTGTTCAGCATCAGGGTCGGGCCGAAGTCGACGTCCGCCTTCACGCCTTCTCCGTCGAAGGTCCGCCGCGGAAACTCCATGCGGCTCTGGTCGGGCCCGAACGTGTACGAGAAGTCCTGGAGCGGGCACTCGCCACCCTTGTCGCACACGGGACAATCCAGCGGGTGGTTCACCAACAGGAACTCGAACACGCCCGCCCGCGCCGCCACCACGTCATCGGTCCGCGTATGGACGACCATGCCGTCGGCGCACACGGTCGAGCACGAGGTCTGCAGCTTCGGCATCTTCTCGATCTTCACGATGCAGACGCGGCACGAACCGTCGATGCCGATGCCGGGGTGATAGCAGTAATACGGGACCGAGATGCCGCTTTCGACGGCCGCCTGGAGGACGGTCTTGCCCTTTTCGACAGTAATCTGACGACCATCGATCGTCAGCGTGACGGTGTCCATAAGATCCTGATGATATCAGGGCCTTGCCGGTCCTTGGTTCCTGGGCCTTGGGCCGGCGGGTCCAAAAGGACCCGCCCTACGAGATGGCCATTTTGCGATGTGCGAATGGATGAGGGCGGGTCCTTTCGGACCCGCCAGCTCAGTTCGCCGCAGCGATGCGCGAGATGGTGATTCCCTGCCCGCCGACCGTCCCGCTGATGCTGACACGCATGTCGGCAAACGCGGCCAGCTCTTGGAAGTCCTGGTTGCGGATCGTGTACACGGCGTTGTCTGCGACCAGCACGAACTCCGCGCCTCGCGCGACGCAGTTGAGCGTGCACCGGCGGTTGTCGCCACCGGCGGTGGTGGACCGATGTCTCTCGCCGCACTGGCTGTCGCCGATCATCCCGACGGCGGCGATGGGCGCCGGGCGAACGAGCAGCACGGCGGCCGCGATCGCCGCGGCGGCGGCGCCCGTCAGGAGCGCGGTCCGAGACACGGTCGGCGCCGGCCGGCCGAGGCGATACACGCGCGGCCGCCACTCGGGCTCCCGGCCCGCAGCGTGAGTCGCTGCCGCCACGGACCTGACCAGTTGGCGCGCGGCGGACTCGGCCTCCACTCGCTCGCGGCACGCCGTGCAGTGTCGCAGGTGGGCCGACACAATCCCGCGTTCGGCCTCCTTCAATTCCCCGTCGACATAGGGGGTGACGAGCGTATCGATCGCGTCGCAGTCGTTCATGGCGCTTCCTCTTGTAGTGCACCTGCCGGGGCGTTGGCCACCAGTCGGTCGTGGAGCAGGCGGCGTCCCCGCGAAATGCGGGACATCACCGTGCCGATCGGAATCCGCAGCCGCGCGGCAATCTCCGCGTAGCTCAACTCGTCGACGTCGCGCAGCCACACGGCGTCGCGCAGCGACTTGGGCAGCGACTCCAGCGCCGCCTGGAGCCCGGGCGCCATCGTCCTGACGAGGAGCGCCTGTTCGGGCGACAGCTCACGGGCAGGCAGCCGCGCGACGATGTGTTCTGGAGCGTCCGGGTCGGTGTGGATCGTGGCACGCCGCTGACCACGGCGATGGTTGCTGGTCACGTTCTTCAGAATCGTCAGCAGCCAGGCCTTGAGGTTCGTGCCCGGCTGAAACCGGGACGAGGCCCGCATCGCACGCAGGTAGGCGTCCTGGACCAGGTCCTCCGCATCCGCCCGGTTGCGCGTCAGCCCGAACGAGACCTTGCGCAGCTGCGGCAAGTGGCCCAGGGCTTCGGCCTCGAACGCGGACTCGGCGCCGCGACGGCCCGGATCTCCTGGAGGCGATGATTTCTCGGACGACACAGCGACGGTCCTTCTGAGAGCAGACACGTGCCGGGAAGAAACCCCTACCGGGTCTGGTTTATTCAAAACGGCCTACGGGTTCACCCGCCGGATCTCGGCCACGAGGCCGTGGTCGTCGCTGACCTCGACGGTCCGGAGCGGGCCATCGAGAGTGACCCGGTGTTCGACCTGGCGATCCGTGACGAGGACACGAACGTCGGCCGAGCGGCGGTCCGCGTAGTGCAGGGTCACGGTGACGGGAAAGTCGAAGATCTCGCCCGTTTGCTCGAAGCGGAGCACGACCTGCTGCTTGCCGGATGCCGCGGGCTCGACGCGGTGCGACAGCGTCACGGCGGGCAGGGTCGACCCGTAGATCCAGCGCTCGAAGAAGCGCTCGAGCGGGCGACCGGACTCCTGTTCCATCGCGTACTGCAGGTCCGCGGTGCCGGCCTTCTGGAAACGCGTGCCGACGTAGTAGCGCCGCAGCCCGCGGAAGAAGGCCTCATCGCCCACGAATCCGCGGAGCATGTGCAGGACCGCCGCGCCCTTGTTGTAGATCAACGCCCTGAACACGCGGCTTTCGTTGCGCACGTGTCCGAGCCGATAGCCCAGGTAGACCGGCCCCTGATCCGACTGTTCGATGCTCCACCGGCGCAGTTGCCGCAGGATGTCGGCGAATGTCTCATCGCCGCGTTGATGCTGGCCGTACAAGGCGGCGAAATACTGTGCGAACCCTTCGCTCAGCCACTGCTCGTGGTAGTTGCGCCAGCCGACGGCCTGACCCCACCACTGGTGCGCGATCTCGTGCGCCAGGAAGAACTCCGGAAAGCCATCGAATGATGCCGGATCGTTGCGCCAGGTCACGCCCGTGTTCGGCAGCGGCTGGTGGAGGGCCGCGAAGTAACCGGGGCTGTGGCCGCCCGGCAGGTTCTGTTCGATCAGCGCCAGCGTGAAGCTGCCGTACGGCGAGTCGCCGATGATCGACTGATAGAAGGTGAGGACATCCACCGCGCGCGGCGCGAGCTCCCGTCCGCGCCCCACCTGTCGCGGTTGTGTCTCCACGAACAGGTCCAGCGACTCGTTGACGGCCCCGACCATCGCCGGACCCGTTTTGGCCGGGTCGGTGTCGCCGGCGCCCTTGTCGTCGAAGGCAATAGTCACGCGGTCTGCGCGGCTCAACCGGCTGACGAGCATCGACAAGTACCGCACCGGCCGGTCGGCCTTGAACTCGTACACCTTGACGCGCTCGGTCGGCTGCGGCCCGTACATGATCGTCGGCGAGTCCGGCAGCATGTCGCCGCTGGCCACGACACTCATGCTGGCGGGCACGGTGAAGCGCAGCCGCGCCGTGGCGTAGTCGGTGATCGGCGACTGCGGGTACCACTGACTGCGGTTGCTGTACAGATAACTGGGTTCCGCACGAATCATCGTTCCGTCGGGGCCGACCGTCTGATCGAAGCCGCGATTTCCCCCTCCCGACCCCTGCCCGCCAGAACTCTGCGCCCCCTGTTCGACGAGCAGCGTCTCGCGGTCCGGCGACTGCGGCGCCAGCCGGCCTCCGTAGCTGATGGTCAGCGTCAGCTCCTCGTCGCGCATCACGGATACCGGAAGGTTGACCAGCACCGTGTTCTGGCCCTTTGCCCGCAGTGTGAAGAGGCGCCCGAGTCGATCGCTCACGACCGAATGGATGATCAGGGACTCCGCAAGCTTCATGGTGATCTGGCCCGCCAGCGCGGTGCGGACCTTGACGCGCATCTGCGCGCGACCCTCGAGCCAGAGGCGCTCGGGCTGCAGCGTCAGGTCCACGTCGTAGTCGAGCACGTCGTACGGCGCGAGCTCGTCCTCGTCGTAGAACCGCCCGCGGGACGCCAGCTTGTCGACCGACGGGTACACCGAGATGTTCCTCTGGCGCCGGCGATCGAAGAGCGAGATGTCCTCGGCCTCCGAGCGGGATCGCGCGTAGGTCAGGGTGTCGAAGCGGCGCGTGCGTGTTTCTGCGAGGAAGTCGCCGCCCGCCGGCAGCAGCGACCACGCCTCGCGCGACATGTCGCCCAGTTCGAGGACGAACGACTTGGCGGACTCTTCGCGGAAGATCTCCTCGGCACGGCGCAGGCTGCGCGGATCCACCGGTCGGGCCACGAGCCCCGACATGTCCGCATGCGCGTTCAAGTCGCCGGCGCGGATGTAGGCGGCGTCGAAGCGCGACTCGAGGGTCTCGGCGCCCGCGAAGATCCGGATCTGTCCCTTCTCCGTTTCCGGCGCCGGGCTGAACCGCATCTCCCCGCGCCCGATGAGCACGAGGCCGGTGACGCCCTGATCCGTGTCGACGCGGAATACCGATCCCTCGACGAGCGTCAGCTCGAGATCCTCGGCCCGCACCTTGAAATCGCGCGCATCGAACTGCTGCTCCGGGTTGACAGAGAGCTTGTACAGGTTGTCGACGGCCGAGAACCGTTCCTGGTCGGCAATCCGCCACTCCACGTCGTCGATCTTCCGAACGTCGAGCTGCCACGTCGCCGCTCGCGCCCGATCGCCGAACTCGACGAACAGGTCGACCATCAACCGGTAGCCGCGGCCCTGGGCGGCGCCAGGAAGGTTCTGGCGGTCGCGTTCGATGACGACCGCCCGTGTCGACCCCGGGCGCAATTCGAGCGTCGTGAACGTGGTGGCCCGTTCGCGGCTGGCCGACGGCAGCTGCAGCGCGTAGTACGCCTCCGGCGTTCCGACCTGCACTGCGCGCTCGACGCGTCGCAACAATTCCCGGATGGCATTGTCGTCAGGGGTGACCGCGACCGGGGCTTGCGCTTGAAGGCCCAGCGGGGCGACACCGGGTGTCGCCACCGTCAGGAGCAGCAGGAGTACGGCGGTTATACGCGACATGCCGGTCTCGACCTTATAGATGATCCGGTCGCCCGGGTCCAGTACTTCGCTCTATATCAGCCCGAGCCGCCGGCCCACCCGGGAAAAGGCGTCGAGTGCGAACTGCAGCTCGTCCCGGGTGTGCGTGGCCGTGACGATGGTGCGGACGCGCGCCCGATCACGAGCGACCGTGGGGAATCCGATGCCCTGCGCAAACACGCCCTCTGCGAAGAGACCATCGGATAGCTCCGTGGCCCTGGCCCCGTCGCCCACGATCACCGGCGTAATGGGGCTTTCGCTGACGCCGGTGTCGAAGCCCTGGGCCTTCAGACCCGCCTTGAAGAACCGCGTGTTGTCCCAGAGCCGCTCGATGATTTCAGGCTCGTCGAGCAGCACGTCGATGGCCGCCACGCAGGCCGCGGCGACCGCGGGCGGGTGTGAGGTCGAAAAGAGGAAGGGGCGCGCCCGATGGTGCAGGAAGTCGATGAGCGCGCGGCTTCCGGCCACATAGCCCCCGAGCACGCCGACGGCCTTCGACAGCGTGCCCACCTGAATGTCGACGCGTCCGTGCATGTCGAAGTGGTCGACGGTGCCGCGTCCGTTCCTGCCGAACACGCCGCTCGCGTGCGCATCGTCGACCATCATGATGCAGCCAAACTCCTCGGCGAGCGAGCAGAGGGCGGGCAGCGGGCCGAGGTCGCCGTCCATGCTGAACACGCCGTCGGTGATGAGGAGCTTCCGGGGCGCCGCCGGCAGGTCGCGCAGGATGGCGCGTGCCCGGTCCACATCCTTGTGCGGAAACACGTGGATCGTTGCGCGGCTCAGCCGGCAACCATCGATGATGCTGGCGTGGTTCAGCTCGTCCGACACGACGATGTCGTCCCTGGTAAGGATGGAAGAGACCGTTCCAGCGTTGGCAGTGAAGCCGCTCTGGAAGACCACCACCGCCTCGACCTGCTTGAACGCGGCGAGACGTTCTTCGAGCTCCACGTGGAGGCTCATGGTTCCGGCGATCGTGCGCACCGAGCCCGTGCCGACGCCGTATTTCGCAATGGCGTCGAGCGCTCGCTCGCGCAGCCGCGGATGCGTTGTCAGGCCCAGGTAGTTGTTCGATGAGAGGTTGACCACCTGACGGTGATCGAATGTGGTCGCGGCACGCTGCGCGTCCTCGAGGACGCGCAGGCGCCGAAACAGCCCCTGTTGCTTGAGGGCCTCCACTTCCGTGGAGAGAAACGCGAGCGGGTCGGCGCGCATGACAGCGCACATTGTAGGTCGCGTTCCCGGCGGGTCCAAAAGGACCCGCCCTACATGCTACATGCGCGGATGAGCGGACAGGCAGATGAACGTAGGCCGGGTCCTTTTGGACCCGGCGTGTCAGGCTAGCGCGACAAGAAGAAGAGTGCCGTCCAGGGGACGATCGAGACGGCGACGTAGAACCCTGTAAGTACTGCCACCGCTGTATGAAACAACTGCAGGTGGAGAACGATGCCGAAGCCCATTGCGACGAGCTTCGCGACAGCGAGTGCGGTGCCCGGGCCGAACTCCGCCATGGCAGAACCGATGATCGGGTTGGCTTCGATGGACGTGCCCCAGGTAAGGACGCCCATGTACGTCAGGAGCCCGTCCAGGAGCTGGACTCCAAAGAACAACAGAACGGCGAGATCACCAAATCGTCGTCGCAACATGTCCCACGTTTGGCAGAACTGTATCTTCCAGTCGGGGCGCCGTGGGCGAATATTCTGCCGCCTGAGGGCGCTTTGCGGCTCTTTTCGCACTTGCCATCAAGATTGAGTCCAGCACTTCAGCCCAGAAACCCCTTCGTGAAGTCCGCCATCAACCCGTAGATCTCGCGAAGCTCGCCAGGCGAGGCCAGGAAGACGATGCGCAGGTAGCCGTCCTCGGCCGGCGTGCCGAAGCCTGAGCCGTAGACGCAAAGCACACCCGTTGCTCGCAGCAAGCCGAGCACGTAGTCCTGGTCGGTCTTGCCCTTCGGCAGCTTGACCTGCGGCATGGCGTAGAAGGCCGCCGTCGGCGGCACGCACGTGATGCCGGGGATCGCGTTGAGGCTCGCCGCCGTGATCGCACCGCGCTCCGCAAGCGCGGCGCGGAACGCGACCTGATGCGACCGGTCGCCCTGCAGCGCGGCGACCACTGCGTACTGCATCGGGACGGTGCTGCAGAGGCGGCCGTCGGCCAGCTTGCCGATGGCCTTCACGACATCGTCGAGGCGCGACGAGCGGCCGCAGGCCAGCCATCCCGTGCGCCAGCCGGGCGCCAGATAGCCTTTCGACAAGCTGGAGAAAGAGATGACGGCGGCGTCCGGATCGATGGTGCCCATTGGGGGCACGGGACCCTCGAAGCCGATGTCCCCATACACTTCGTCGGCAAGGAGCGCCAACCCGTGGCGCTCCGAGAACTCGACAAGCGCCCGGCGCACTGCCGCCGGGTAGGTGGCGCCCGTCGGATTGTTGGGGTCGATCACCACAAGCGCGCGAGTGGCCGGCGTCACGAGGCTCGACAGGTGATCGAGGTCAGGAATCCAGCCGCGCGACGGATCTGTCCGGTAATAACGTGCCCGTGCGCCGATTTTTCCGATCACCGCGGTGTACAGTGGATAGGTCGGCATCGGCACCAGCACTTCATCGTCGGCGTCGACGATGGCGCTGAGAACGAGCTCGATGCCTTCCGACGTGCCGGCCGTGAGAAACACGCGGTCGGCCGAGACCTTCCATCCGCGTCCGGTGTATTCGGTCGCGACAGCCTCGCGCGCCGGCATGATGCCCGGCGAAGGCCCGTATCCGTTGTGGCGGTCGTGCATGGCCCGCTCGACCGCCGCGATCAGGTGAGCCGGCGGGTCGAAGCCGAACGCGGGCGGGTTGCCGACGTTGAGATAGCGCACCTTCTTGCCGGCGGCCTCAACACGCTGGGCTTCGACGACGATATTACGGATGGCGTAGGAGAAGCTGCTGACGCGTTTGGCGACTCTAATAGAGGTGTTCGTCGTGCTCACGAGGCGCATGATACCGCGAGAGCCAACCGAGGCTGAAACCGTGTGCACATCTGTTCTTTGTCTATTGCTCAGCTGAGCTAAACCTCACATGTGCCGATACTTACCACTAAGTGCACATGGGGGCGTGTAATTCTTGCGTGGCGGCCCACGATGCCGATCGACAAAATCGTGTAAGAACTACGCATTCATGCACGCTTCACATCGGGCCTTTTGAGGTCGATTTGTTCAAACAGCTCATAAATAAGGGTTTGCCAGTTGGCAGCACCTTTGGACTACGGGAGGGTGGGATGAAGCGCGGGAAGCTCATCACTGCGATGCTTATGGCCTTTTCCAGTCTCCAGCTCACCTTGCCAGGTGCCGTGGCTCAAGAGCCACAGGAACCCACGGCAAGCTTCAAGGCGAGCGTGGACCTGGTCAGGCTGAGCGCCGTGGTGCGTGACAAGAAGGGCCGATTCGTTCGCGACTTGACGGCGCGCGATTTCGAGGTGCTGGACGGCGGCCAGATCAAGCCGATCAGCGACTTCCGGCGCGACCAGTCGGGTGTGAGCATCGCGCTGCTCTTCGACGTCAGCGGCAGCATGGAGGCGCTGTTGACGCCGGCGCGCGAGTCGGCGATGCATCTCATCAGCTGGCTCGACGGCCGCGACGAGGTGGCGGTCTTCGCCTTCGATTCAACCCTCGAAGAAGTGGCGCCGTTCACCAAGGGCATGCTGGTCCTCCCGCCGCGCATGACGAGCATCACGCCGTTCGGTGCCACTTCTCTCCACGACGCGATCGCGCAGACAGCCGAGCTGCTCGAGGTCCGCGACAGCAACCGGCGCGCCGTGGTCGTCTTCACAGACGGACGCGATACGTGGAGCCGTCTGACGCCGAGCCGAGGTGTCGAGCATCGCGAGCGCGATTGACGTGCCCGTCTACATCCTCGGCATCGTCGCGGGAGTCGACAATCCGTTCGCCGACACCGGTACGATAACTGCAGAGCAATCGGCATTGTCCGGCTCGCTGGCGAATCTGGCGCACTGGACCGGCGGCGAGACGTTCGTCGTCAGTCGTCCAGCGGAGAGAAGCATCGTGGCACGGCAGATCGTCGATGAACTGAGGCAGCAGTACTTGATCGCATTCGAAGCGAGTGGCACACCAGGGTGGCGTCCACTCACCGTCCGGGCACGTGACAAGGATCACATCGTCAGGGCCCGGAGCGGGTACATCGCGGGGCAATCTCGCCCGATTTCGCACTAGGAGGTCTCGTCATGGTTCGTCAACTCGTTATCGCTCTTCCGATCGCGGCGCTGGTCGCCGGCGGTTCCACCGCCTGCGCGACCAAGGGCTTCGTCCGCACGAGCGTGGGTGAAGTCAACGAAAAGGTGGACTCGCTCGGCCGTTCCCTCGAGGAGACGCAGGAGCGCACGCGTCAGAACGAGGGGCGCATCGCTGAGGTTGACCAGAAGGCCGCGGCTGCGGCTCAGTCGGCCAGCGCAGCGAACACCGCGGCGGCGAGCGCCAACAGCGCTGCGACCGCCGCCGGCACGAAGGCCGATACGGCCAACACGAAGGTCGAAACGCTCGACAAGGCTTCGCGGCGTCTCGTCTACGAAGTGGTGCTGAGCGAAGACAACGGGAACTTCAAGTTCGCCAACACCGAGCTTCCTGACGAGGCGAAGGCCAAGCTCGATCAGATGGTCACGCAGATCAAGGCCGACCCGAAGGGCGTCTACTTCGAGATCGAAGGGCACACCGACAACACGGGCTCGGAGCTCATCAACCAGAAGCTCGGCCTCGAGCGCGCCGAAGCGGTCAAACGGTATCTTTACGAGCAGCACCAGGTGCCGCTCCACAAGATGAACGTGATCAGCTACGGCGAAGACAAGCCGGCCTCTCCGAACAACACGCGCGACGGCCGCGCCCAGAACCGGCGCGTCGTCGTCAAGGTGCTCGCGTAGGTGGCCGCTCGGCGGACTGCTGCCGAGCCCGCTCGGCTTCGAGCCTCCCGGGGTGTATCCCGGGAGGCCGACGCCATGTTGGTGAGCAGCCTCAGCCGGCGTGAGTTGGAAATTCTGACGGTCGCCTTGCGCTATTGGCGGGCGCAGCGGGCGGCGGGCCATGTGCGCCGCACGGACGATCCGTTGGTGACTCCCGAAGCGGTGGACTTCCTTCTCGGTAAGCTTGGCGCCGCGTCCTGGGCGCCGCTTTCCCTCTAGCGCGACGTTTCGAGCGCTTCGACGAGCTCGCGAAGCGCCTCGAGCTCCTTCTCGGCCGCGTACAGGATCGCGCGCCGTTCCTGCATCGACGGCGAAAACCACTCACGGGTGGACAGCTGCACGCGCCCGTCCGGGCTCATGTCCACGACCACCGCATCCATCGGCTCGACCCACAGCCTCATCGGTGTCCTTCTTACTTCGAACTTCTAAGTTCGAGGTTTTCTCAGTGTGCCGCCTTAAGGTGTTCGCGCAGCAGGTCGCGGCCGAAGTCGCCCTGGAAGTCCCGCCAGACCGAGTGCACGTGGTTCGCATCGTTCTGCGTGTTGTCGAACTCGATCAGGAACGTGGGGCCCTGCACGCGGTAGTAGTGGCGCTTGCCGCGCTCGGCCTCGCCGGCCCAGGCAAAGGTGATCTTCTCGAGGCCCGCGGCGCGGATGCGGCTCAGGCGATCCGCCGCGAGGTCGGCTGCCATCGACGACGTGTAGACCTCGACGAGGCGCATCAGTTGCTCGCGTTGAGGCACCGTGAGCGCCGCGGCGGCGATGCCGGGCGGCGTCAGGGGATTGATCGTCAGGGTGTTCATCGTCGCGATGTCGTTCGGCGCGGCGGCGTCAATCACCGCGGTGGCCCGCTGCGACGCATCGAGCGATGTCAGGAGCGCGCGGGCCGTGTCTTCCTCGGCCCCGAGAATCCTCAGGCCCTTCTTCGCGCCGTCGCGGACCTCGGCGGGGTTGGTGCCGAAGAACATCGGCGAGGTCGCCACGAACGAGCCGTTGACGACGGTGACGCTGAGCGACACGTGGTGCCCTTCGACGCGCCAGCCCCAGCCGCCCTTCGGTGAAGGCGTCCCGAACACGGCAAAGAAGTAGCGCTCGGGATCGCGTCGGAACTTGCCGCCAGGCTCGAGGGCTGCCAGAACCGTTTCGAGGTCCATGATGGCCGTCGCGGTCTTGTAGCCCCGGTCGCTCAACGCCGAGCGGAGCAGCGCGTGGGCGAGCTTCCGCTGCGGTTCGGTCATGACCTGAATCGTCAGACCCTTGCGCGGAAACATTTCAGTGGGGATGAAGTGCCACTTGAGCCGTTCGTCCGACTCGAATGGGAAGGTGGCCACGGGCCGCTGCTCGGCCGTGAGGCCATTGAGGAACGCCGTCGCGGCCGTCGCCATCGTGGCCGGGGACCGGTCGGCGGCTCCCACGGCGGCCACGAGCGCGACTGCCAGGGCGCCGGCTACACGGAAGCGAGGTGAAGGTATGAACATGGCACTACAATAGCTCCAATTATGGCTGCACGATCCACTTGGAAGGGCTACCTCAAGGTCAGCCTGGTGAACATCCCGGTGAAGGTATTTCCGGCGACTGACGCCGCCGCAACGCTGAGCTTCAACCAGCTCCACGCCGAATGTCAGACGCGCATTCAGCAGAAGCGCTGGTGTCCACGGTGCGAGAAGGAGGTCCCGAACACCGACCTCGTCAAGGGGTTCGAGTTCGAGAAGGGCCGCTACGTGATCGTCGAAGACGAGGACTTCGAGAAGGTGCGCGTGGACTCGACCCGCGTGATCAACCTCGAACGGTTCACAGACGACACCGAGATCGACCCGATCTACCTCGAGCGGCCGTATTACCTCGCGCCGGACGGTCCGGTGGCGAAAGAGGCGTTCGCCGTCATCCGCGAAGGTATGAAGGGCAAGGCCGGCATCGGCAAGGTCGCGCTGTACGGCCGGGAGTACCTGGTCAAGGTCCAGCCGCGCGAGAAGGGTCTGGTCATGTACACCCTCCGGCACGCGAGCGAGATCCGCAGCATGGACGCGATCGAAGAGCTCGCCGACGTGCCGTCCTCGGTCAGGCCCGAGGAGGTCAAGCTGGCGCGCCAGGTGATGGGCACGTTCGAGGGCGAGGTCGATCTCAACGAGTACCAGGACGCCTATCAGGCCGGTTTGCGCGAGATCATCGACGCCAAGGTCGAGGGCCGCGAGATCGCGGCCCCGGAGGCGGAGGCGCCGCCCAAGGTGGTCAACCTGATGGAGGCGCTGAGGAAGAGCCTCGACCGTGTCAGCGCGCCGAAGAAGAAGATGGCGGCCCGCCCGGCCGGGGCGTCGAGAACGGCGCAGAAGAAGCGCGCGTAGCGCGGCGCCTGACCCGCCAGATCACGATCACGAACAGCGCCGCCGCCGCTGCGGCGCTCGCGCCGAAGAGCAGCAGCGTGCTGTAGAGAATCGACGCCGTCTCCATCCGCGCATCGAGCGTCAGCGGCGCGCCGCCGAGGCGCTCGGACAAGGGCTGTTCCCACGACAGGATGTTGCCGCGCTGCACGCCGTCGGTGTTGTGGTACACGACGCGGCTCGGCAGGTGCAGGCGAAACGCCGTGATCTCGCCGCCGTTCCAGCCTGCGTGGCCCCGGGGCAGCGCGCTCGCCGCGGCAGCGGCACCGATCGTCTGTTGATAGACGAACAGCGCACCGTCCCGCCTGAACGAGTAGGCCGACCACGCAAACGGCCGCGCCGATCCGAGCGCGCGCACGTCCGTCACGTCGAGGCGGACGTGGAAGTATCGCCGGTTGTTGCGCCGTGTGGCGCTGACGCGTGTGACCCTCGTCACCGGCGAGGTGAAGTACTCGCGGATCGCCTCTCGGTCGAGCCGCGCGTTGGGCCGTTCGTCGAACGTCGATCCGCGCAGCAGGTTCAAGGCGGGCACCGAGGCGTTGACGTAGAGAGTGGCCGATCCATCGAGCGCAAGGACCAACTCTTCTTCGTACTCGTACTCCCTGAAGATGAGCCCGCCGCCCGCGCCGCGGCACGCGGCCGACAGCGCGACGACGAGCGCGATGGCCGCCCCGATCCGCATGTTCGCCAATGATATAGTACGAATTTGCCCCTGCTCTATCTCGTCGACGGCAGCTCGCAGATGTACCGCGCGTTTCACGCGCCCATCCGCACCAACGAAGGCACGCTGCTCCGCAACGCGCAGGGTCTCGCCACCAACGCCGTCTACATCTTCGTGACGATGCTCAGGAAGCTGCTCAAAGAGCACGCGCCCGGGTTCATCGTTGCGTCGTTCGATCTCCCTGGCCCGACATTCCGCGACGACCTCGCGGCGGACTACAAGGCCAACCGCAAGCCGATGCCCGACGAGCTGGCGGCGCAGATTCCGCTGGTCCACCGCGCCTGCGAAGCGCTCGGCGTGCCCATTGTCACTGCCGACCGATACGAAGCTGACGATGTGATCGGCACGATGGCCCGGAAGGGTGTGGCCGAGGGCTACGACGTTGTCATCGTCACCGGCGACAAGGACTTCTACCAGCTGGTCGGCCCCGGGATTCGCGTGTACAACCCCCGGGACGAAGGCGTTTGGTACGACGAGCCCGGGGTGAAGGAGAAGTTCGGCGTGGCCCCGGGCCAGGTGGTCGACGTGCTCGCGCTCATGGGCGACACCATCGACAACGTCAAAGGCGTGCCGGGGATCGGAGAGAAGGGTGCGCGAGAGCTCATCTCGACGCATGGCTCGCTCGATGCGCTGCTCGAGCACGCCGGGGACGTGCCGCAGAAGAAGTACCGCGAGGCGCTGCTCGCCAACGCCGAAGCGGCGAGGAGCAGCCGCGAGCTGGTGACGATTCACACGGATGTGGCGGTCGAGTTCGACCTGCGGACGTTCCAGTATCGTGGACCGTCGCGCGAGGCGTGCTACGCGCTGTTCTCCGAGCTCGGCTTCCGATCGCTCACGACAGAGTTTGCACCCACCGCGGACACAACGACCACCGACTACAAGGTGGTGACCACCACTGCAGAGCTGCAGGCGCTTGTCGAGGAGCTCCGCGGCATGAAACGCCTGTCGGTCGCCGTCGTGTCGGAGGAACGGGAGCCCAGGGAGTCGGACGAGACGTCAGGCTCTGCCGACGGATCGGGAGCGATGAGGGCCGACGTTGTCGGCCTGGTGGTGTCGGCGGCGGCGGGCACGGCACGCTACGTGCCGATCGCGAGCGGTGCGCCGGGCGGGCTCGCCCTGCTCGACGATCCCTTGCCGCCAGCGCTGCCGCTTCGGGAAGTCGTGTCGGCGCTCGGGACGGTGCTCGAGGATCCCGGCGTAGAGAAATCCGGCCACGACCTCAAGTTCACGAGCCTGACGCTCGCGGAGCGTGGCGTTCGCCTGGAGGGCCTCGGGCTGGACACGATGCTCGCCAGCTATCTGCTGAACGCGACAGGCGGCGGGCACTCGCTCGAGTCGGCGGCGCTCGAGTACCTGGCCTACAGGGCCTTGTCCGAGGAGGACGTCCGCGGTCGCGGGGCGAAGGCCGTTCGTTTCTCTTCCGCGTCAGTCGCGAAGATGAGGAGCTACGCCGGGGAGCGCGCCGACCTGGCGATGCAGCTCGAGGCCAGGCTGACGCCGCTGCTGGCCGCCGACGGCCTCGATCGCGTCTACTCGGAGCTCGAGCGGCCGCTCATTCCCGTGCTGGTGGCGATGGAGCGCGCTGGTGTCCGCGTGGATACCGCCGCGCTCGCCGCCCAGTCGCAGCACGTCGAGCGCGAGCTGTCGACCCGCAGCACGCAGATCTTTGCGGTCGCCGGGGAGCCGTTCAACATCAACTCGCCGAAGCAGCTGTCCGAGGTGCTCTTCGACAAGCTGCAGCTGCCGGTGTCGAAGCGCAACGTCAAGACCAAGACCGCGTCGACGGCGGTAGAGGTGCTCGAGGAGCTGGCGCTGGCGCACGAGCTGCCGCGGCTCATCCTCGAATGGCGGGCGTTGCAGAAGCTCAAGGGCACGTACATTGATGCCCTGCCTCTGCTCGTGCACCCGCGGACCGGCCGCGTGCACACCAGCTTCAATCAGGCGGTGGCCGCGACGGGGCGGCTGAGCAGCAGTGACCCGAACCTGCAGAACATTCCCATCCGCACGCCGCTCGGGCGCGAGATCCGCCGCGCCTTTGTCGCCGAGCCGGGCCACGTGCTCATTTCGGCCGACTACTCGCAGATCGAACTGCGCGTGCTCGCGCACCTGTCGGGCGACGAGACGCTGACCCAGGCCTTCCGCGACGGCCTGGACATCCACGAGCAGACCGCCGCGCGTGTGTTCGGCGAAGCGAGCGGACTCGACCCGCACGAACGGCGCAGCAAGGCGAAGATGATCAACTACGCGCTGCTCTACGGGAAGACGGCGTTTACGCTGTCGAAGGACATCGGCGTCACGCCGCAGGCCGCGCAGGAGTTCATCGACGCCTACTTCGCTGGCTTCCCGCGCATCCGCGCGTTCATCGACGGCACTCTCGAGGGGGCGCGCGCGTCCGGCGTGGTCAGGACGCTCTTTGGACGCCGCCGCCTGATGGCGGAGCTGAACAGCCGCAATCCGCGGGATCGCCAGCGGGCCGAGCGCGAAGCGGTCAACATGCCGATTCAAGGCACGGCGGCCGACATCATGAAGCGCGCGATGATTGACGTCCACCATGGCCTCGCCGCCATGCCCGGCGCGCGCATGATTCTCACGGTCCACGACGAGCTGTTGTTCGAAGTGCCGATGGCTGTGGCCGACGAGGTTCGCGATCTGGTGCAGCGGCTCATGCAGGACGCGGTCGCACTCAGCGTGCCGCTGACAGTCGACGTGGGGATGGGGCCGAACTGGAAGGACGCGAAGTCGTAAGCATCGGCGGTCCGGAGGGACCGCCCTACCGTTTCCAGCGTTCCTTGAATTGTTCCCACTCGCTGAGCAGGAATTCTGGCGGCACCGAGATGGCTTTGGCCCGCTCAGGCGCGATGGTACGGAGCATCAGGCGATCCAGATCGACGCGCAGCGATTCGCCATAGTCGGTGCCGAGCGGGGCGCGCACCCACCCGGCGTGGGCGGCGTCCCACGCGGCCTGCCAGTCGGCCTGTCCGGCGGCGGCGGCGGCCATCCAGTACGCGGCGACGCCGCTGCCTGGATGCACACCGATCTCCGCGCGCATGCGCTCCCGAATCTTCGCGTAGACCGCCTGCCGGTCGAACTCCGATCGCGGACGGACGTCGCGGTCGAGCGCGCTCGCCCACCAGTCGAGCACGCGCTCCCGCGCCTCGGGCGAGATCTCGTAGCTCGCAAGGACCGATTCGAAGATTTCAGCGGCCGCGCCGGCCGACCCGTCAAAGAACAGCGTGGCGCCGAGGCCGACGACGAACTCCGTCCGCTCGCGGGTCGAGAGCCGCTGGGGGTCGAGCCGTCGCAGCCGATCGCGCGCGTTGGTCAAGTCGTCGGCAGATGCGCTCTCTCGGTAACGCTCGAGGTATGCGCGCGCCACGATCAGGTCCGCGCTGTCGGTGTGCTCCGGCGACAGGCGTCCCTCTTCGGCCGCGGCAATCGCGGACTCGAACTTCCGCTCGTTGTAGAGCGTGCGCGCGCGTGCAAGCGCCTCCTTCGGATCGGCGGCCGACGCCGGGGCGGCGAAGCCCGCGCCGAGGAGCGCCACGAGCGCCGAGGTGACGACGACGCGTCGCATACCCTCGCATCCTAGCACACGGCGCGACCCCCGATCTGACGCTAACCGATTGACAGAGAAGGCTGTTATCTCCCGGCTGCCGCGCATTTGGTACAATGACCGCCCGTGGTCGAGCCCAGGGTCGTCCCTCGCGCAGAACACACGCTCTCCCGCCGCGACGTCGACCCAGATGCCCTGAAGGTCCTGTATCGGCTGCGCGAAGCGGATCACATCGCGTACCTCGTCGGAGGCAGCGTGCGCGATCTGCTGCTCGGCCGCAGGCCCAAGGACTTCGACATCGGCACGTCCGCGCATCCCTACCAGGTCAAGAAGCTCTTCCGCAACTGCTGGATCATCGGCCGCCGGTTCCGCCTCGCCCACGTCAAGTTCGGCCAGAAGGTCATCGAGGTCGCCACCTTCCGGCGTCAAGTTCAGCCGGGTGAGGAAGTGGTTCAGGAAGGCGTGCCTGCGCCGGACCCGGCCACCCCCGAGGGCGAGCACCTGATCCACCGCGACAACACGTTCGGCACTCCGGAAGAGGACGCGTTCAGGCGCGACTTCACGATCAATGCGCTCGTCTACGACATCGCCACCTTCTCGATCATCGACTACGTCGACGGCCTGGACGATCTGCGCGCGGGCATCGTCCGTTCCATCGGCAACCCGGAAGTCCGCTTCCTCGAGGATCCCGTGCGGATGATGCGCGCCGTGGCGCTCGCCGCGCGCCTCGACTTCACGATTGACGCGCCGGTTCTCGAGGCCATTCGACTGCACCGTCGCGAGATCGCCAAGGCATCGGCGGCCCGGCTTCTCGAGGAGTACTACAAGATTCTCCGCACCGGATCGGCCGAGAAGACATTCCGCCGGCTGGCGGAGGTGGGGCTCCTGGAGCCAGTGTCGATCGAGCTCCATCGCGGCGCAACGGATCCGCTGTGGCGGTCGCTCGCCGCGGTCGACAGCTACCGCAGGCGCTTCGAAGCCACGCCGGACACCTTCACCAATTCCGTCCTGCTTGGAAGCCTGATCGGTCCGATCGGCCTCATCCCGTCAGCGACGCTGCGGCAGCCGGCGTCTGCGACGGCCGACCCGTCTGCCCACGGCGGACGGCGCCGGGCCCCGAAGGAACCGGTGATCTCGCTCGGCGCGCTCCCGCTCGCGCGCCGCGACGTCGAACGCCTGGGCCACGTGCTCGGCCTCCAGCGCCGCCTGCGGGACCAGACCCTCAGCCCCAGGGCGCAGCGCGCGCTCGTTCACCGCCACAATTTCGGCGAGGCGCTCACCTGGCTCGAGATTCACGGCGAAGCGCCTGAGCTCGTGGAGCACTGGAGAGCCATCGTGGCCGAAACGCCGCCGGCACCGGTCGACGGCGAGCCCGTCGAGGTCGTACCTCCTGACGCTCCCGCCCGTCGTCGTCGGCGCCGCCGCCGTCGGCCTGCGGCCTCCGGAAGTTAGTCTCGGCCGCTAGGCCGCGGCTTCTTCGATGGTCTTGTACGGCTTTGCCAGGCCGAGGGCGATGAGCAGGCGGATCACCGGCCAGGCGGGATCGATCTCGCTCCAGCGGAAACTGAACTTCGGGCTTCTGGGATAACCGTGATGGTTATTGTGCAGACCTTCGCCTCCCGTCACCAGCGCGAGCAGGCGGATGTTGGAGCAGCCCCCACTCCTGGGTTGTTGTTATCCGCGGTGTTGTTCGAATGTCTGCATGAACGACACGAGGGCGTCCACGCCGTCCTCCGGGAACGCGTTGTAGATCGAGGCGCGCATGCCTCCGACGGCGCGATGGCCCTTGAGGCCGTCGAGGCCCGCGGCCGTCGCTTCCTTGACGAAAAGGCTCTCGAGCTCTTCCGTGGCCAGGCGGAACGTCACGTTCATCCGCGACCGGTCTTCCTTGCGGGCCGTGCCGCGATAGAAGCCCGTGCGATCGATCTCTGCGTAGAGCCTGGCCGCCTTCCGCTCGTTGCGGGCGGCGATGGCGGGCAGTCCGCCTTGATCGAGCATCCACTTGACGACGAGGCCGAGCGCATAGATCGAGAACGCCGGCGGCGTGTTGTAGAGCGAGCCGTTCTCGGCGTGCACCGCATAGCTCAGCATCGTTGGCAGCGACGCCCTGACCTTGGCCGAACGCCCGACCAGATCGTCGCGCATGATGATGAGGGTGGCGCCTGCGCATCCCATGTTCTTCTGCGCGCCGGCGTAAATGAGTCCATGGCGGGCGACGTCGATCGGACGGCTGAACATGTCCGACGAAGTGTCGCTGACGAGCGGACGATCCCCGACGTCTGGCAGCGCGTGGAACTGGGTGCCCTCGATCGTATTGTTCGAGGTGATGTGCACGTATGCCGCGCCCGGCGTCAGGGAGAGCTCGCGCTGTTCCGGAATCCGTGAGTAGCTGTCGGCCTTCGTTGTGGCGGCGACGTTGACGGCCCCGACCTTCCTGGCCTCCTTGATCGCTTTGTCGGCCCAGGAGCCGGTGTCGATGTAGTCCGCCGTCATGCCGGCGCCGAGCAGGTTCATCGGCACCATCGAGAACTGCGTGCTGGCACCCCCCTGAAGGAAGAGCACCTTGTAGTCGGCCGGGACGCCGGCCAGGGTGCGGACGTCGGCCTCGGCCTTCGCGAGCAGCTCTTCGAAGGTCCTGGACCTGTGGCTGATTTCGAGCACCGACATGCCGACGCCGGGCAACGCCACGAGATCGCGCTGGATCTCTTCGAGCACGCTGACCGGCATCACGGCGGGACCGGCCGAAAAGTTGTAGACCCGTTGAACGGGACTGGTCTGCACGGGTGTCATGGCGTGGCTCCCCTCTTCCTAGATGATGTGAACCAGCAGGCCGTCGCGCAACTTTGGCTCGAACCAGGTGCTCTTCGGCGGCATGATCTCGCCCGCATCGGACACCGACATCAGGTCAGAGACGCTCACCGGGTAGAGCGAGAAGGCAACGGCCGCCTTGCCAGTCTTGACGAGCATCTCGAGCTCGGCCGTGCCTCGGGCCCCGCCCACGAAGTCGATCCGCTTGTCCGTCCGTACGTCGGCGATGCCGAGCAGCGGGTGAAGCAGCCGATCCTGCAGCAGGCTCACGTCGAGCGAAGCGATTGGATCGTCGCCCGACGGTCTGGCGCGCGGCACCAGCATCGACCATCGACCGGCGAGGTACATGGCAATCTCGCCGCGACGGGAGGGCGTTGCGGGTCCGGGGCTGACGGAGAAATGCTCGCTCACGGCGGACATGAACGCCTCGGGCGATCGACCCGCCAGGTCCTTGACGACCCGGTTGTAGGCCAGCACCTTGACCTGGTCGTGTGGAAACGCGACGGCCAGCACGGCCCCGCTGCCGGCTCCGTCGCCAAGGTCCGTTCCGGCGATTGCGCGGCTGCGCATCTCTTTATGAGTGCGCGCGGCGCTGGCCGCCCGGTGATGTCCGTCGGCGATGTAGAGGACCCCGATGTCCTTGAACGCGTCGACCAGACGATCCCGATCCGCAGCGCCGACACGCCAGAGCGTGTGCCCGACGCCGTCCGCCGCCTGAAAGTCGATGAGCGGCGCACCGGCTGTCGCGCGCACGGCGATCGCGCTCACCTCTGCCGACGCCCGATAGACGAGGAAGACCGGGCCGGTCTGCGCCCCGAGCGCCCGCATGTGCCGGGTTCGATCGTCTTCCTTGTCGCTTCTCGTCCGCTCGTGCTTCTTGATCACGTCGCGCTCGTACTCGTCCAAGGAGAAGCAGGCGCCGAGCCCAAGCTGCGTGTGCTCGCCCATCCGCAGGCGGTAAAAGTACACGCTCGGCTCGGCCTCGATCTCGAACGACGAGGCCTTGAGCGCCGCAAAATTGCGGGCGGCACGTTCGTAGACGGCGACGGCGTACGGGTCTGCATCGGGCGGCAGCTCGATCTCCGCACGCGAAACGCGCAGAAAGCTCAGTGGATTGCCTTCGGCCAGTGTTCGGGCTTCACTCGTGCTGACGACGTCGTACGGAACGGCGGCGATGGCGGCCGCGTCGGCCGCCTTCGGCCGAAGGGCGCGAAAAGGGATCAAAGAGGACATGAACGGGAAACACTAATTATTACAGATTTGGCGAACGGCCGGTGTGCTCTTCACACAGCTGCACCGAATCGTTCAAGTGTGAGTCGACGCCGTCGTCATCGGCCAGCCGGGAGCAGCTCCAGCGCGCGGTCGCGCGCGGCGCCAAACGCCGGCAGTTCGCTCGCGGGCACCGGATCGCCTGGCGGCATCGCTCGGTGCGCGGTGACCGGATCAACGTACACGCCGTTCTTCCGCAGGCGATAGTCGAGATGCGGAGCCGTCGACAACCCGGTCGATCCCACGCGGCCAATGATCTGTCCCTGCTCGACGCGGGCCCCGCGTCGAACGGCGGTCGACGACAGATGCAGGTACTGCGTCTCGAACCCGTTGGCGTGCCGCAAGTGGACCATCTGGCCGGAACCGCCGCTCCATCCGGAGGAGACGACCGTGCCGCTTGCCACCGCTATCACGGGCGCACCGACCGGCGCGCGATAGTCCACGCCGAGGTGCGCGCGGTACAAGTGCAGGACCGGGTGCAGTCGGCGCGGTGAGAACCCCGACGAGACGCTGGGCTCGAACTTGAGCGGCGAGCGCAGGAAGAAGCGCCGCACCGACACGCCATTGGCGTCGAAATACCCGGGTGCGCTTCCCGCGGGCGCAAACCGGAACGCCTGCAGGCTGCGGCCGTCGTTCTCGAGCCTTGCCACCTGAATGGCTCCGTAGCCGCCGAACGCCTGGTCCTCCCGGTACTGCTTCTCGACCACCAGGCTGAACGCGTCGCCCGGCTGCAGCTCGGTGTTGAAGTCCACCTCGCTGCCGAAGACGTCGGCCAGCGCCATCGCCAGATCGGTCGCTTCACCGGCGCGATCCATTGCGGCAAAGAGCGACGATGCCCCGCGGTCGATCTGCCCCCGCACGACGCCGACCTGCGTGGTCTTCGGGATGGGCCGAATCGCGGCGACGAGCGTCCCGGCATCGGCCGCGACAACCTCGAGCAGGCGATCGGCATCAATCTCGTACTCGAAGCGCCGCAGCCGCCCGGCGCCTGACTGCACGATCCGGTACGGCTGATCGACACGCACCTTCCGCACGTCGAAGATTTCCGATGCGCGCTGCACAAGCTCGGTCACCAGCGTGTCTGCCAGACCGTGCGACGTCAGCATGGTTCCCAGCGTCCCGCCCCGCACGACGCGCGCAACGATGGTGCGCGAGTCGAGCGGCAGATCGATATCGCGGCCGAGCTGCCTCGAGACCGCGACACTCGGTTGCGAGCAGCCAAGGCCCACGGACCCAAGCACGAAGGCCCAAAGGCCCAAGGACCAGTGTCTAGACACGTTTATGTTCGATCGCCCAGTTTCGCAGCACCTGCTGCCGTTCGGACGCCTCTTCTGATTCCATCAGACGATCGGCTGGCCACGGCAGCCGGAACGTCCAGTTGTCGAGGGAGACCGTCGCCGGCTCGTTGATCCGGTCCCGCCAGCCGAATACGTCCTGGATGGCGAGCAGCACCAGGTTCGACCCCGAGGCCTGCAGCGATCCGACGATGGCGTCCCGTATTATCGGGTCGAACGTCCGTCGGGACAGGTCGGCGCCTCCCGTGAGCCTCGCGACGCTCGGAAGGTGGCCGACGAGCTGGCGGTCGTCGGCGGGGGCCTGGTCCCACCAGGCCGCGAGCGTTTCAGTGTCGTGTGTCCCCGAGATGGCTACCGAGACCGCCGGATACTCGGCCGGATCCCTGAAGGGCTGTCCCTGCTCTTTCCAGCGGCGCTCCCAGCGGAACACGCGGAACCCGGGCACGCCCAGCCGATCCAGCGACGCCCGCACGAAATCAGGCACGACACCGAGGTCTTCCGCGATGACTTCGGCGCCCGCGCTGCGAAACACGTCGAGCAGGCGCTCGCCGAGCGACAACTGTTGTTCCTGGATCGAGGGCGTGAAGAACGGCTCGCCGCCACTTCGCGGGCGCCCGTAGGTCCGATAGAACCCTACCAAGTGATCGATGCGGTAACCGTCGAACAGGCTCGCGGTCCTTGCCGCCCGCTGCCTGAGCCATGTGAAGTCGTTCGCGCCAATGTGGTCCCACCGGTACAGGGGCATCCCCCAGTCCTGACCGGTGGCGCTGAACGCATCGGGCGGTACGCCCACCGAAACGTCGAGGTCGAAGTCGCCCTGCCGCACCCACACGTCCGCGCTGTCGGTATCGACCATGAACGGCAGGTCGCCCAGCAGGGCCACTCCGTCAGCGTGTGCCGCCTTCCGGGCAGCACGCCATTGCGTGTCGGCGGTCCACTGCAGGTACTGATGGCAGAGCACGCGACTGGCCAGCCGATTCCGCTCCCGGTCGAGCGTCTCGGGGTCACGCCGCCGCAGTGGATCAGGCCACGTCGTCCAGGGAGCTTCGTGGTGCTCCGCGTGAAGTGCGCGAAACAATGAGTAGTCGGTCAGCCACCAGCCTTCGGCCGCCACGAACGCGGCGAGCTCGGCGGCGCGCGGCGTGCCCTGACGCCATTCGGCTTCGACGAACCGGTCGAAGGCCGCCGCGAGCGCCTGCCGCTTCTGCCTGCGTACCAAGGGGTACTCGACCCGTGACGTGGCTCGAAGGTGGGCGAGCGCCTCCCGGTCCGAGGGATCGAGCGCGGCCTCCCCTCCGGTGGCGGCGAAGTCGGGCAGGGCGGAAAGGTCGATGTAGATGGGATCGATCGCCATGGCGCTCAGCGCCGAGTAGGGCGACTGCTCGTCGGCCGCCATTTCGCTGAGCGGCAGGAGCTGCAGGGCGCGCTGCCCGGCGCCGGCCAGCCATCCGGTTACGGCCCGAACGCTGCCAACGTCGCCAATCCCCCAGCTGGAGGTCGTCGGGCACGAGAACAGCGGGAGCAGCAGCCCCGAGCGACGGACAGTCATCGACTCTGTGTCCCGGACGTCAGGCGTGGCTCCACGCGCTCGAGGACGCGCGACAGGCCGGCGCCGAATGCCTGCGGCGGCGGCAACAGCGACAGGATGAGGAACGACTCGCGCGGGAAGTCGAAGAAGTAGCCGGGGTGCACGAGCACATGGTCCTCGGTCAGCAGGCGGAGCACGAGATCTTCTTCGGCCCCAAGCGAGGGCACCTGGAGAACGGCGTACCAGCCGCCCTCGGCGTGACACACGTGGCAGGCGGGCGCGGCGGCGCAGGCGGCGACCAGGTGCCGGTAGTTGTCGCTGATGCGCTGCGCAATTTGCTGCCTGATGGAGGCGCCCCGCTCCAACAGCTCGGCGGCCGCGGCCTGAGCGGGTGTGGACACCGAGAGGTACGTGTCGCAGACGACCTCGAGGCGCGCGAGCGCGCGCGCGGCATCGGCGCGGTGGCCGCCCACAGCAATCCATCCGAGCTTGACCTGCGGCAGCCCGACGGACTTGGAGAGCCCGCCGAGGCTGAATGTCAGGACCGCCTCGCCATCGAGCACGCGTCCGAGCGGAGGGGCCGTCGAACGGCCTGGCAGGACGTAGTCCGCGAAGACTTCATCCGCGATGATGGCCGCGCCGTGCGCGGCCGAGCAGGCGGCGATGCGCTGGAGCTCGGCGGCCTTGACGAACGATCCCGTCGGGTTGTTCGGGCTGACGAGCAGCACCGCCCGCGTTTGCGGTGTGAGCGCGCGTTCCAGCCCGTCGACGTCGATGTTCCACCGGCCGTGGTACTCGAGATCGTAGGTGCGTACCGAGACCGCGTCGAGGCCGGCAAGGTACTCGAACAACGGATAGCTCGGGCGAGGCACGAGGATTTCGTCGCCAGGGTCGCACAGCACTTTGAAGAGCAGCGAGTACGCCTCGCTGGTGCTCGACGTGAGCACGAGGCGGTCGGGGTCGACTGTCACACCGCGCCTCGCGTAGTCCGCCGCCACTGCGCGACGCGCCGTCTCGAGGCCGAACGGGCACGGCGCATAGCGGAGCGCCCGCGGATGAGCGAGCGGCGCCAGCAAGTCGTCCGGGTACTCGAAGCCCGCGCGTGTCGGGTTCGACTCGGTCAGGTCGATGAGCGCCCGCCCGTCCCGCCGCGCGCCCGCGAGCGCCGCCGCCAAGCGGTTCGGCGCCAGATCGACGGGGAGGCGGGACGAAAAACGAATCATTGAGGGACTTTGGATTCAGGGATTCAGGGATTCAGGGATTGAGGGATTTGATTCGGAAATTCAAATCCCAAGTCCCTTAATCCTAAATCCCTCAATGTGTTGGTTCAAGGAATGATGTCGATGCGCTCGATGATGTCGCCCTCGAGCAGCCGGTCGACGACCTCGATGCCGCTCAGGACCTGCGCGAAGACCGTGTACGCATGGTCCAGCCTGGGGTTGTCCAGGAGGTCGATGAAGATCTGCGCATCGCCGGTGTCGCGTCCACGCGTGGAGATCCCGATCCCGCCCCGGACGTGCGGCCAGAGGCCGACTTCGTCTCTCATGAACTCGGTGTCACCGGCATACTCGTCGGCCCCGGGGCTGCCGCCCTGCGCGACGAAGTTCGGCACCAGCCGGTGGAACGTCAGGCCGTTGTAGTAGCCGGACTCGGCGAGCTCGACGAAGTGCAGCACCGTGGCGGGCGCTTCGGCCGTGAAGAGCGCCAGCTCGAGGGCACCGACGTCGCGAATGGTGACCCGCGCGCGAGGCGCCGCGAGGCGAACCAGGTTCTCGGCGGTCAGCGATGACGGCACGCGTGGTAACGGCGGTTTAAGGGCCGGCATCTTCTGACCGAGCCGGGTCAGCGTGGCCGCGACTGCCTGCCGTGTATCGAAAGAGTTCGGCCGCCCTTCGGTGTTCAGGCGCTGAAGCGCCGATCGAAGCGCCGGCACCGCGCCCTCGTGAGCCGATCCGTCCAGCGCCCTCGCGGCAGCCCTGACCACCGGCGTAGGCCTCCCGTCCCAGGGCGGCGACGAACAGATCGTCGGCCGGAATGCCCGCAACGGCCAACCCTGCAAGGCCCGCCTCGGCGACATTGTCCTGGGGGTCGCGCGCGAGCCGCCTGAGCGTCTCGCCATCGCGGAGCACGGCCGCCGCACGCGCGGCGTACACGCGCAGGTGCCAGTTCGTCGAGTGGACGAACTGGCCGAGCGCTGTCCGCGCCTGCTCGGGGGCGGCGCCGGCGAGCGCCACGATCGCGTGGGCCGAGCGGTGCCAGCCTCGGGGCTCGCCCGCCCGTGACAGGTCGCCGATCTGTCGCTCCAGTGCGCCGACCGCGTCCGGAAACGCGCCGCACGTGCTCAGCCGATCCAGGCCTTGGAGGGCCACACGCGCGTCGTCGTCTCCAACCGCGGCGACGGCAGACAGGCACACGAACTCGCTGTCAGCCGGCGTGAGGCTGCTGAGCGCCTCGAATCGGACCATGGCGGCTTCGTCGCCCAGGCCGAGGCGCAGCCGGAACGCGTCCTGGCGCAGCCGCGCCGCCCGTATAGCCAGGCGTCGAACCTGCGGATCCGGATCGGTGGCGGCACGCTCGACGAGCTCGGCGTCGACGATGATGCCTGCGGCATCCCCGCGACCAGCGGCGTTCGAGTTGCCCGCCTCCACGCGGTCCACGGCGCCCGGCGACGCCGCGAGCACGAGCGACTCGAGCGCCAGGCGCCGCACGCGCGCGTCCCGTAGCGGATCGGGGGCGAGCGGTTTCGGTTGTCCGGGCGGCGCCGGCAGCGACGACTGAGCAGAGGCGACACCCGCCAGCGCGCGCAGCACCTCGATGGCTCGCGGTCCCGGCGCCAGCGTCTGGCGGTGCAGGCGGATCCGCAGCTCCAGCGCCTTGGCGACACCGAGGCGGTCCGTGATGTTCCCGCTCACGGCCGCGAGCGACACGAGGGCCTGCTCGGCGCGGTCGACGTCCTCGGCGCGTGTGTACGGCAGGCGCCCAATCGTCTGACAAATGGCCGCCCGCACGCTCGGTTCGTCCTCGAGCGCCAGCCGATCCAGCATTGTCGTCAACACCGTTCCCGCGTTGAAACCGGCGGGCCGGCTGGCATCGACGCCCTGCGCCGCCTGACCCACGGCGTTGGCGGCCTCCGCGCGCGTCTCGGGAAAGCGGTACGACAGACCGGGCATGATGTCGGGGATGAGCGCCGGGCGCTCGAGACGGCCGAGTGCCCTGAGCGCGATGCGCGCCGTTTGCGGGTCGCTGCTCCGGGCGCCACGGCGGAGCAGCGCCAGGTCGGCTGCCGTCGGCGCGCGCCGGTTCTCAGCGAGCACGATGCCGAGCCGCGAGGCCGGCGCCTGTGCCCCTGCCGCTGCGCGTCAGGAGCACGAGCATGGCCGCGGTAAGGGCCGCACACTGTCGCCTCAGCATCATCGACTGCCTAAGTGTAGGGCGGGTCCTTTCGGACCCGCCCCGCCGCGTCCACAGGACACGGCCTACGGCCGCAAGCGGCGCGTGGCCGCGGAGTACTCGAGCATCTGCTCCGTCAGGTCCTGCGGGTACGAGATGCGGACGTCCGTGACGTCGCCCGAGGGCGAGGTCACGGCTTCGAGCTTCGGCATGACGAAGCCGGTGTACGACGGCAGGTTCAGCTTCTCCACGCGCCCGACGACCTCGTCGCGCAGCTTCGGATCGAAATGCACGCCGTAGGTCTCGAAGAGTGTCTTCGCCGCCGGCGTAGTCGCCCTGCGCCTTGATGCGCTGCACCTCGGCGAGCAGCTTGCCCGACGCCGTCGCGGAATGCCCGGGCGTCGGTCATGACGTAGTAGGTCTTGCCGTCGCGGACACGCACCTCGATCGACTTCGTATGAGCCATGAGCCACCGGACGATCATCTGCCGGTTGCGCATGTGGTCTTCTTCGATCTGCGTGCCCTCCCGTACGCGCCGCAGCTGCACGAGGGCGTTGCGTGCGTAGGCCTCGTATTCAGCGCGGACGATCTCCGGCTGGTCCGCGGCGGTCACCAGGCCGAGCTCGACCAGCTTCGGGTCCGGAACGAAGTAGAGGGCCACGAGATCCGCTCTGGCCTCTTCGAGCGCCGAGAACTGCTCTTTCAGCGCAGCCTGAGGGTTGCCCTTGAGCCGCTCCTCGATCCTGCCCGACGCATGCCCGATCACTTCGTGCATGTTGGTCGTCAGCTCGCCGGCGAACGCGCCCCACTTCGTCGTGCGCTCGACTTCCTCAGGCGTCCACGCGAACTCGGTGCGGAACGAGGGCAGCGTCGACTTGTCGTAGGCCTCGTTGACGTTCGACAGCGAGACGGACTTGCTCCCGTGCTGCTCGCGCACCGACTGATCGTTCGGCAGGTTGATGCCGATCGGCGTGATCGGTCCCGAGTCGCCGATCTCGATGACCACGTCGATGGCGTTGGCGGTGATGCCCTGAACGCCGACCTTGCGGTAGGCCGGATCCCAGGGCATGCGGTCCTCGAACCACTGGGCTTCCGTGGCGAGCTTCTGAATCTCCGCGGTCTTCTCGCGGTTGACGTAGAAGACGAGGCCCTCCCACGCGCCCTTGATGCCGCGAGCGTCGAGGTAGACCTCGATGAATCCGTTGATGGTGTCGACCGGCGACGCCTTGTCCCGGACCCAGGCGATGTCGTAGGCGACCCGGTCGGCCTGCTCGCCGCGTCCGGTAGAACTTCACGAGCGCCCGGAGCGCGTCGGCCATCGCTGGCGTGGCGAGACGGGATCGCCGCTTCGAGGTGCCTGACGATCGCGGCGATCTGCGTGCCGTAGCGGCCGCCCATCGCGGTAGACCTCTTCGACGAGCGTGCCGTTCTGTTTCACGAGCCGGGAGTTGAGCGGATAGCGCTCGGAGAACCCCTCGACGTCCTTCATGGTGACGCCCGACGTACAGGTTGTTGGCGCTGGCGGTGAGGATGTCCTTGCCGGGCGGCGGCGTCTTGGCGGTGACCATCGGGATCGACCGACGCGTCGAAGAACATCGGCTCGAGACGCGGCGAGCAGCTGGTCCAGCGGTCTCTCCCGCCTTGAGCGGGAAGGCGCGCGCCGGCGTGCGGCCGCCAGACGAACCGCGGCACCGAACGCAGCCGGCGTGCACTTCAGGACGAACTTGCGCGCGGTGAGGTTGTTGTACGGCCCGGTGTTCAACCAGAACAGCTTCGTGTAGCGCTGGACTTCGGCGAGCGTCACGGCGTCGACCCCTGCCGGGTGCTGGACGATCGCCTCGAGGACGTCGCGCATGTCGAGGTTCTGCGGGTGCTTCTGGTCGTAGAAGATGTCGCGCCCGGCGATCGCCGCCTGGTACAGGTGCCAGACGAGCGTCTTCTCGTTGAGCGGCAGCTGCGTGAACCCGTCGGCGTAGAGCTGTCCGACGGCGGCGTCGTCGATGCGTTCGAGGAGATAGCGGCGCGGTTCGGCGGCAGCCGGATCGGCCTTGCCCGCTTCCGGGGTTTCCGGGGCCCTCGCCGGCCCTCCGCACGCAAGCACTCCGGACATCAGCATCACGACCACGGTTCCTTTCGCCCGCGATGGTGCATTCATACTTCGACTCGTTCCTTGTGGCGGGCGATGTGCACCGGCCAGCCGCGCTCTCCCGCGATCCGCGCCTGGAGTGCTTCGAGCGGCGGCCGGCTCGCCGTGGACCAGGTACGTCATCGACGGCGCGCTTCGTGAACCCGGACAGCCAGCGCAGGATCTCGTCCGCGTCCGCGTGCGCCGACATCGAGTCGAGGCGCTCGATCGTCGCGGCGACCGGTACGTCCCGCCCCTTGATGCCGTACGACCTTGGCTCCGCTCGACGAGCTGACGTCCCCGCGTGCCCTCGGCCTGATAGCCGACGAACAGCACGGTGTTCTTCGGGTTGGGCAGCGCGGCTTCGAGATGGTACAGCACGCGGCCGCCCGTCGCCATCCCGCTCGAGGCGATGACGATCGCCGGGCGCTTCGAGGCGACGAGCTCTTTCGACTGCTGCGGCGACGACACCGTCGTCAGTCGCTCGGTGCAGAACGAGGCAGACGCCCTTGCGCGGCCGGCTGCATTTCCGGGTCGAGCTCATCGACGCGGTTGCGAGTAGAACTGCAGCGCTCTCGTCGCCATCGGGCTGTCGACGAATACCGGCAGCACCGGAATCCGCTTCTCGTCTTCGAGCCGCTCGCAACCAGTAGATCACCTCTTCGACGCGCCCGATCGCGAACGACGGGATGATCAGCTTTCCGCCTCGGGCGACGGCGTCGTTGATGATCCCCGCCAGACGCGCGCCGCCATCGTCTGCTTCGTGCAGTACGGTTCGCCGTACGTGGACTCGACGAGCAGGACGTCGGCCGCGTCGACCGGCGACGGATCGGGCAGGACCGGCCGTCCGTACCGGCCCAGGTCGCCGCCGAACAGGATGGTCCGGTCGTCGAACCTGACGCGCGCATAGGCCGAGCCGAGCAGATGGCCGGCGTTGAGGAACTCGACCTCGAGATCGGTCCGGCCGTTCACCACTGGGATCGGGCGGTTGTAGCCGACCGGCTGCAGGTGCGTCAGCGCCCGCGCGGCATCCTCGCTCGTGTAGAGCGGCAGGGCTGGATCGTGCTTCGAGTAGCCGTGCTTGTTGGCGTCCCGCGCGTCTTCTTCCTGGATTCTGGCGGAGTCGGGGAGGACAATCGAGCACAGGTCCTGGGTGGCCGGGGTGCAGAAGATCCGGCCCCGGAAGCCCTGAGCGACCAGCCGGGGCAGATACCCGCAGTGGTCGAGGTGGGCGTGGGTCAGAATGACCGCGTCTATGGCTGCGGCAGGAACGGACAATGGCTGCCAGTTAAGCTCACGGAGTGCCTTAAGACCTTGGAAGAGCCCGCAATCAACCAGGATCTGGTGTCCGCCGACATCTAGGAGGTGCTTCGAACCGGTAACGGTACCGGCGGCGCCAAGGAACGTAGGAGCATGTCGGCATGTCGAGCGGTGTGACCACGCATCGTAAGCGCAACGAAACATTGATCGCGGCGTAGAATGAGACTATCTTATCGCTCCGACTCGATTCCGACAGCGTCCTGTCGTCCGATCGAGAAGCTCGTCCTGAAGAGGGGATCCCGCAATGGAAGAGATCAACACGATGACGGAAGGCGCTCCGGACAACGTCTCGCGACGGAATTTCATCAAGGGCGTGATCGCGGCCGGCGCCGCGGTGTCGTCGGCGAGCTACCTGTTCCGCACGAACGCGCGTCGGCGGCAGCCCTCGACGCCCGGGAGCGTCGAGCGGCTGGTCACGCTGACGGTCAACGGGCAGGAGCGCCGCGTCGACGTGATGAAGCAGGAGACGCTGGCGCAGACGCTGCGCTACAAGCTGGGGCTGACGGGCACCAAGATCGGGTGCGACCGCGCGGAGTGCGGCGCGTGCACGGTGCTGGTGGACGACGTGCCGCACTACTCGTGCTCGGTGCTGACGCACACGGTGCGCGGGCAAGAAGATCACGACGATTGAAGGGCTGGCGAGCGCCGACGGGACGCTGTCGCCGGTGCAGCAGGGCGTGGTGGACGAGCAGGGCTTCCAGTGCGCGTTCTGCATGCCGGGGTTCGTGATGGCGGCGACGGGCTACCTGAAGACGAACCCGAATCCGACGCGGCAGGAACTGGCGCACGGGGTGTCGGGCAATCTGTGCCGCTGCCAGGACTACGACAAGATTCTCACGGCGCTGATGCGCGGTGCTGAGCACATGCGGGGAGCGTAAGTCATGGCTGACGACACCAACAAGCTGATCGGCCAGAACTACACGACGCCGGACCTCGTCGCGAAGGTCACGGGGAAGGCGAAGTACGCGGAGGACTACCGGGCCGAGGGCATGCTGTTCTGCAAGCTGCTGCTGAGCCCGATGCCGCACGCGCGGGTCACGCGGCTCGACACGAGCGCGGCGCTGGCGATGCCCGGCGTGAAGGCGATCCTCACGGCCGACGATCTGCCGGGCGCGGCCGTCGGCGCGACGCTCGGCGAGAAGGTGTCGTCGCCAGCGCGCAGAGCGAGCGCGGGCTCACGATGGAGCCGCTGTACGAAGGCGAGCCGATTCTCGCCGTGGCGGCCGTCGACGAGTTGACCGCGGCCGAGGCGATCGAGAAGATCGTCATCGAGTTCGAGCCGCTGCCGTTCTCGGTCGATCCGATCGCGAGCCTGCGTCCGGGCAGCCCGAACGCGCGCACCCAGGGCAACGCGTGGGTCACGCCGACCGCACCGCCGGCTGCCGCAGCGCCCGCGGGCGGTGCGGCTCCGGCAGGCGCTGCTGCCGGCCGCCGCCGCAGGCGCCGCCGCGGCTGCTCCCGCCGCGGCGCAGCAGCCCGCGCCGGCCGCTGGCGCCCAGCAGGCTCAGGCCGCACTCCGCAGCAGGCGCCGCAGCGGCCGCGGCACCCGCCGCACCGGCCGCGGCTGGTGCAGCAGCCGGCGCGGCCGCAGGCCAGGCGGCCCAGGGCCGCGGACCGGCGCCGCGCCGGCGAGGGTCGCGGCGCAGGGCGCGGCGGCCCCGGCGGCGCGGCTCCGGCCGGTCCGCCCCGTCCCGAAATTCAGGAACTGAAGTGGACGGCGGAAGACTTCGCGGCCGCTCAGGACGGCCAGATGCCGATGGGCAAGCCCACGGCACGAGTGGACTGGTCGGCGAATATCGAAGAAGGCTTCAAGCAGGCCGACCTCGTTCTCGACGAGACCTTCGTCAGCCAGTCGACCGGCCATCAGCCGCTCGAAACCCGCACGGCGATGGCCTACTGGCAGAACGGCAAGCTGTACCTGCACGGCTCGACGCAGAGCACGGTGCAGACGGTCGGCTCGGTCGCGCGCTGGGTCGGCATTCCGCCGACCGACGTCGTGCTCGATCAGCGAGTACACGGGCGGCGGCTTCGGCAGCAAGATTCCCGGCTCGCTCACGATGGCGATTCCGGCGCTGCTCTCGAAGAAGACCAACGCGCCGGTGCAGATGCGCATCACGCGCGAGGAAGAGCACTACATCGGCCGCGCGCGTCCGGGCATTCACTCGCGCGTCAAGGTCGGCTTCCGCAAGGACGGCCGGATCACCGCGATCGACCTCTACACGGTCGTGGACAACGGTCCGTACGATCAGCAGGGCGATTTCCGCGTCGGCGGCCAGCACGATCTCGCTGTGCTACCAGCCGACGAACATGCGGTTCCGCGGCATCGCGGTGCTGACCAACACGCCGCCGAAGACCTCGCAGCGCGCCCCGGGCGGCATGCAGGGCAACGGCCTGATGGAGCCGGTGCTGGCGCAAGGCCGCGCGACAAGCTCGGCATCGACCAGGTGGAGATCCGCAAGATCAACGCGCCGGCCGGCAAGGCGCCGTTCGGGCCTCCCGCCGCTCGTGGACGTCAAGCGTACGTGACGAGCGCGTTCGTCAAGGAGGCGCTCGACAAGGGCGCCGAGCTCTTCAACTGGGAAGAGAAGAAGGCCCGCAGCGGCAAGCGCCAGGGCACGAAGGTCCGCGGCTCCGGCGTGGCGATCAGCGCCTACTCCGCCGGCTCGATCGGGTTCGACGGCCTGTTCATCATCAAGCCGGACGGGCGCGTGCAGTTCCAGTCGGGCATCGGCAACCTCGGCACGCACTCGGTCATCGACGTGCACCGCGTGGCCGCCGAAATGCTCGGCGTGCCGTGGGAGCAGTGCGACGTCGTGTGGGGCAACACGGCCAAGAACCTGCCGTGGACCTGCATCTCGGCCGGCAGCCAGACGACGCACGCGATGACGCGCGCGGCGCACGCCGCGGCGACCGACGGCATCAAGAAGCTCCAGGAGATTGCGGCGAAGACGCATGGGCGGCACTCCGGACGAGCTACAAGGTGGCGAACGAACGGTCGCGGGCGGCGGCAGCATGACGTTCGCGCAGGCCGCGCAGAAGGCCATCGAGCTCGGCGGCAGTCTACGACGGCCACGAGCTGCCGGAGGACATCAACGCGTTCACGAAGACGCTCGGCGACGGCGCTCGCCGGCCAGGGCCTGATGGCGGTGGCGCGCGACGCCTATCCGCGCGACGGTCAGACGCAGTCCTACACGGTCGGCGTTCGCCGAAGTCGAAGTCGACGTCGAGACCGGGGCCTATTCGGTCCTCGACCTGACCGCGGTCGCCGACGTGGGCACGGTGATCAATCCGCGCAGCCTGCAGGGTCAGACCTTCGGCGGCGTCGATGCTCGGCATCGGCCACGCCATCTCGCAGAAGTGGGTCTACGACCAGCACTACGGCGTGCCGCTCGCCAAGCGGTTCCACTACAACAAGCCGCCGACGATCCTCGACGCGCCGAGCGACCTTCAAGTTCGCGGCAGTGGAGCTGCCCGATCCGGAAACGCCGGTCGGCGCGCGCGGCGATCGGCGAGCCGCCGGTCGGCGCGGGCTACGGCGCGGTGATGAACGCGATCGCGGCCGCGGTCGGCGACGAAGTGTTCCGCCGTTCGCCGGTGACCAGCGACATGATTCTGACCGCGCTCGAGAGCGGGCAAGCGTGACGCACGAGCCGCTGACGGCGCACATCTAGAATTTGGTTATCTGGTCGTTTGGTCATTCGGTCAATGGCGCAAGTCGACCGAGCTGACGAGATGACCAGATTCAAGGAGCATGATATGGCTGTGATTCGCGACATGATGCCGGCGTTCGAGCTGTTCCAGCCGGCGAGCATCGACGATGCGCTGGCGCTGCTGGACCGGCACGGGTCGGAGGCGTGGGTGATGGCGGGCGGGCTGGACACGTTCGACTGGTTGAAGGACCGGACGAAGCGGCCGAGCGTGGTGGTGGACCTGAGCCAGGTCGCCGGAGCTGCGCGGGCATCAAGGAGGTGAACGGCGGCCTCGAGATCGGGGCGACGACGCCGCTGACCGAGGTGGTGCAGCACCCGGTGGTGCGGGAGAAGTTCGGGCTGCTGATGGAAGCGGCGGAACTGGTGGCCTCGCCGCAGATTCGCAACCAGGGGACGCTCGGGGGGAACATGTCGCAGGACACGCGGTGCTGGTATTACCGGAGCGGGTGGTCGTGCTACCGGGCGGGCGGGAACATCTGCTACGCGGACACGCCGACGGCGATCAACCGGGAGCACGCGATTCTGGAGGCGGACCGGTGCGTGGCGGTGAACCCGTCGGACACGGCGCCGGCGCTGATTGCGCTGGACGCGGAGCTGGTGATGCGGAGGCGCGGGCGGGGAGCGGGTGGTGACGGCGGAAGACTACTTCGTGGGGCCGGCGATCGACATCATGCGGATGACGGTGCTGCGGCCGGGCGAGCTGCTGACGACGATCCGGATTCCGGCGACGTGGGCGGGGGCGCAGTTCTACTTCGAGAAGGTGCGGGACCGGCAACGTGTGGGACTTCCCGCTGGTGAACGTGGCGTCGGCGATCAAGGTGTCGGGCGGCGACGATCGAGCAGGCGCGGATGGCGGTGGGGGCGGTGGCGGCGCGGCCGCTGCGGCTGGCGGCGGTGGAAGCGGCGATTGCGGGCAAGCCGCGCAACGAAGAGACGGCGACGCTGGCCGGCGCAGCTGGCGATCGAGGGCGCGACGGCGCTGCGCTACAACGGCTACAAGATTCCGCTGATGCGCAACCTGGTCAAGCGCGCCATCCGCGGCGACCGCGCCGCGACGACGTAGACGCGCACGACGAGCAATTCGAAGTCAGAACTGGGAACTACGAAGGACGCTGCACGCCGTCTGTGGGCGCAGTTCCTTCGTAGTTTTGCCTTTGCACTTCAAGGTTTCTCCGCAGGAGCTGACATGAATTTCCTGACGTGGGGACGAAACCCCTGGGGCCAGACGATCCTCACGCACATCTCGTGGGACCTGCTGTGGGCGTCGCTGTTCGCCGGCCTCATGTTCCTCGTCGCGCACGCGAGCTACATGATTCTGTCGGCGCACCGCAAGCGCAGCGGCGCCGAGACCGATGCGCTCGAGGCGCAGTACCGGGACCTGCCGGAGAAGATCGAGCGCCACTCGTTCATGGCCCGCATGTTCCACTGGGTCATGGCCGCGTCGATGTTCGTGCTGCTCTTCACGGCGTTCCTGCCGATCGTCGGCGTGCGGTTCGCCTGGGTCCAGTGGCACTGGATGGCGGGCCTCGTGCTGACCGGCTCGATCATCTACCACATCATTCACGCCACGTTCTTCCTCGACTTCTGGTCGATCTGGATCGGCCCGAAGGACATCCCGGAGTTCAAGGCCGAGATGCATGCGCGAGCTCGGCCAGGACGTCCCGGGGCCCAAGTCGGGCAAGTACCCGCTCGGCAATCGCCTCTATCACCTGGCCATCCTCGTCGTCGGCCTTGGCTGTCGTCGATCATCGGGCATCGTTCATGATGTCCCGCATCCGGCAGCCGCTCTTCACGCGCAATCCGTACATCCTGACCGACGACTACGTGGGGCTTCACCTACGTCGCTCCACGGCGTGGCCGGCGTCGGCGCTCGTCGGCCTGGTCATCGCGCACGTGTACTTCGCCGTCCGGCCCGAGAAGTGGTGGATCACGAAGAGCATGATTTTCGGCTGGGTGACGCGCGGCAGCTACCTCGAGCACCACGACCCGGCGCGTTGGAAGGTCGGCGGCGGCCGCGCGGGACGCATGTGAGCGTCGCGCCCATCACACTCGAGGACGCCAGAACCGAACTGAACGCGCGCTGCGACGCGATCGAGGAGTGCTACGAGTTCATGCTCGCGTACGCCGGCGCAGGGACTCGAGGGCGACCGAGAGCAGCGGATCCAGCGCAGCAGATTCGCGAGTTCCTCGACGAAGTGCGACCAGGCGCCTGACGGGCCTGGCCGACTTCATCAGCCAGCTTCGTCGGCGCGCTCCAGGCCGGATCGCTGCCGCCGTACGCGGCGTTCATGGCGGTCATCGATCGCGATGCCACGCGACGCCCAGGCGGCGGTGCAGCTCGTGCTCGCGCAGCCCGTCCATCAGCTCGCAGCTCGTCGACAACCTCAACGCGTCGATTCACCTGCGCGCGCTGCTCACGGACCTCTTCCTGATCGACGAGGTCTTCAAGTGCACCGCCGCGGCTGACGCCGCGGCGACGAATTTACAGTTTACAATGCAATTGGGAATTCGTTGCGAGCTGTTCCGCTGTCGTTGTCGCGGCACAGTCGTCGGCCTGCAACGCATTCCTGACATTGTAAATCTTGTGTCCTCGCCCGTTTCGCAGATCTCCTGACAGCGCTCCGCTCGGGCGAGTCCGTCTTCGCCGCCGAACTGCGTCCGCCGCGCGCGGAGCTCGCAGCACGAGCGAGGGCATGGACGCGTGGATCGACACCTACCACGCGGTCCGGCGCCTGACGCCGCAGGGCACGTACGTCTTCCTCACCGACAGCGCCGTCGGCGCCGCGGAGGAAGACAACCTCCGCCATCTCGTGACCAACCTCGGGCCACGACGTGCCGCGCGAGCGCATCGTGCCGTTCCTGACGACGAAGCACCCGCTCGACTACTGCCTGTCGTACGCGGAGCGCGCGCACCAGAGCGGGTTTCCGGCGCTGGTCGTGCTCGGCGGCGACAAGTCGGTCGGCGCGCCGCGTTCGGTCGAGCACGCGTGGCAGCTGCGCGAGCTGCTGCGCGAGCGCGACCACGCGCTGGCGCTCGGCGGCTGGGCCAATCCGCACGCCGATCCCGAGCGCCAGGTCGACTTCCTGACGGCGCCGGAATTTCAACGCGCGAGTTCTACCTGACGCAGATCGTCAGCCACCACCAGATGCCGGCTGTGTCAGCGGTTTCTCGAAGCGGGCCGCCGGCGGCAGCTGACGCTGCCGGGCGTGTTCGGCGTGTTCTTCTACCGCAGCGCCAACCCGAGAACGCTGGCGGTCGCTCAAGGATTTCCTGCCGGTGCCGGTCGAGGGGCTGACGCAGCGAGTTCGGCGAGGGACACAGCGCCGAGGACGTCTGCGCGCGAACCATCCGCACGCTCCTCGACGCCGGCGCGCGACACTTCTACATCAGCAACCTGCCGGTCGGGCGCGCGCCCCAGGTGCTGGCTGCGATCCTCGACCAAAGCGGGGGCTCGCGTTAGCTTGAAGATGGCGTCCGCCGTCCACTCGGATCGTTTCGCCGGTGATGAAGTCGCAGTCGAGGAGCGCCAGAACCGCCTTGGCGATCTCCAGCTCGCCGCCCCAGCGGCCGAGCGGCGTTGACCGCTCGACCGCCGCGAGCTCCTCGTCCGGCGTGTCGGGCGGCGCCAGCATCGGGCCGGGCGCGATCGCGTTGACGAGGATGTTGTCGGGCGCGAGCTCGAGCGCCAGCGCCTCGGTGAGCGCGATGACGCCGGTCTTGGCGACGTAGTACGGCAGGAATCCGACGTAGCGCGGGCGTCCGCTCTTCGAGAGCCAGTCGCTGAAGTTGATGATGCGGCCGCCGCCGCTGCGCGCATGTGCGGCACCGCTGCCTGAGCGCAGAGGAAGGCCGCGCGAAGATCCACGTCGATCGACCGCGTCCCAGTCGTCCACCGTGAGATCGTCGAACGGGCGCTGCTGGTAGACCGACGCCATGTTGATGAGAATGTCGAGCCGGCCGAGCTCCGCAATCGTCCGGTTCACGAGCGCCTGGCACGCCGACGGATCGGAAAGGTCGGCCTGGACGGCGATCCCTCGTTGACCGCGGGCCACGACACGTCTCACGCCACCGTCCGCTTCGTCCTTTGACCGCGAGTAGCTGAACGCCACGCTGACCCCGCGTTCGGCCAGCGATTCGGCGACGACGAGGCCGATGCGCTTGGCGCCGGTGACGAGTGCAACGGTGTCCTTGAGATGCATCGAGGTTAGCCAACCAGGTGAGAACTCGCTAAAGTATAGCGGAACCTGCGCGAAGGAGCCCCGCCATCATGCCAGAAACTATTGGATTCATTGGACTTGGCGTTATGGGCCGGCCCATGGCCGGTCACCTGCTCGCCGCGGGTCATCGCTTGACCGTCCACAACCGCACCGCGGCGAGGGCCGATGATCTGGTCGCCGCTGGCGCCACCTTCGCAAAGACACCGCGCGAGGTCGCTCTTGCCTCGATGATTGTCATCACCATGCTGCCGGACTCGCCGGACGTCGAGGCCGTGCTCGCCGGTGAACACGGAGTGATCTCCGGCCTCCGGTCCGATGCGGTCGTCGTCGACATGAGCAGCATTTCACCGGCCGTGACAGCTCGCCTCGCCAGGCTGGTCGCTGCGCGCGGTGCGACGATGCTGGACGCGCCGGTGAGCGGCGGCGAAATCGGCGCCGTCAACGCAAGCCTGTCAATCATGGTCGGCGGCGACCCGGCCTCCTTCGCACGCGTGCGTCCGGTGCTGGCGCTCATGGGTCATGCGGACCGCATCATCCACATCGGCGACGAGCCTGGCGCCGGTCAGATCTGCAAGGTCTGCAACCAGATCGCCATCGGCGGGGCGCTGGCCGGTGTCGGCGAAGCCTTTGCGGTGGCGGCCGCCGCGGGCGTGGACCGCGCCAAGGTCCGGCAGGCGCTGCTCGGCGGGTTCGCGGCGAGCCGCGTGCTCGAGGTCCACGGCGAACGCATCCTCAACGGCAATTTCGTGCCCGGGTTCCGCGCCAGGTTGTTCCAGAAGGACCTTCGTATCGCCGAGGAAACGGCAGCCGACGAAGGCGTCGCCGTCCCGGTCACGGACGTCGTCGCCACCCGGGTCAACGCGATCGTCGCCTCGGGCGCGGGCGATATGGACTACTCGGCGGTGGGCGACCTCAACAGATTCTAGAATTTCAGATCTCTTTCCTGATCGCGTCGGCCAACTCCCCGGTCTTCGCGTGGCCGCCCAGGTCTGGCGTGCGGCTCTTCCCGGAGGCGACGACCCGTTCGATGGCGCCGACGATGCGGTCGTGGAGATCGCGGTGGCCGAGGTGATCCAGCATCATCGCGCCTGCCCAGACGCAGCCGATCGGGTTGGCGATGCCCTTGCCGGCGATGTCTGGCGCCGAACCGTGGATGGGCTCGAACATCGAGGGGTATTCGCGCTCGGGGTTGATGTTCGCGCCGGGCGCGATGCCCAGGCTGCCGGAGATGGCCGAGCCGATGTCCGTGAGGATGTCACCGAAGAGATTGGATGCCACGATGACGTCGAGCGTCTGCGGGTGGGAGACCATTCGAGCCGCTATGGCGTCGACATGGTACTTGCGCCAACTGACCGTCGGATAGCCGGCTCCGACCTGATCGGCCACTTCGTCCCACAACACCATGGAGTGCCTGAGCGCGTTGGACTTCGTGGCGCTGGCCAGTGTCTTTCTGGGCCGTGTGACGGCGAGCTCGAAGGCGTACTTGAGGATCCGCTCGATGCCGTGCCGGGTGAAGAGACCGGTCTGCTCGGCGACCTCATGAGCGGTGCCGACGTGAATCCGGCCGCCGAGACCTGCGTATTCGCCTTCTGAGTTTTCGCGGACACAGACCATGTCGATGTCCGCCGCGCCGCGGTTGGCGAGCGGCGACACGAGGCCTGGCAGCAGGCGCATCGGGCGCAGGTTCACATACTGTTGGAACCGTTGCCGGAGGGGCAGGAGCAGGTCCCACACGGCCACGTGGTCCGCCACGCGCGGGTCGCCGATCGCGCCCAGGTAGATGGCGTCGAATCCGGCCAGCCGTTCGAACCCGTCCTCGTCCATCATCTTGCCGTGGCGAAGGTAGTAGTCGCAGCCCCACGGAAGCTCCGTGATGGCGAGCGACACGCCGGCGCCCTTCGCCGCGGCCTCGATGGCTGCCAGCCCGGCGGGAATCACCTCGCGTCCGATGCCGTCTCCGGCGATTACGGCGATCTTGTACGCGCGCTCAGTCGTCATATTGATGGGAAATTCTACCCGAGCTGTTTATTTCCGGAGGTCCCGGCGGGCGGGGACACCGGCGACGCCGGTTGCCTCGGTTGCCGCACGGACGATGGCTTCCGCAAGAGCATCTGCCGCGAGCGCGCCGATGGTGCTGAGCGAGGCCTCGCCCTTCCAGCGTCCGGTTGCGAGCGCAAAGACCGTGTCTCCGTCGCCGACGGTGTGCGCCGGGTAGATCGCTCGCGCCAGCCCATCGTCTGCCATCAGCGCAACGCGGTTGATGTCGACCTTGGACAGAACTGCGTTAGTCGCGACCACCGCGATGGTCGTGTTCTCGCCCGGCTGCGCGCGGTCCGCGGCCTGGCCTGAGCGCAGCACCTTGCGAAGATCGGCGAACGTCCCGTCCGGATTGCGTGCGCCGGCGACGACCTGCCCGGTCGCGGGGTCGACGATGTCGCCGCCGGCATTGACGGCGGCGATCGCGGCGACGACGAGGCCGTTGGGCAGGGCGATCGCGGCGCTGCCGATGCCGCCCTTGGTGGGTCGCCGCGCACCATCGGGGGGCAAGCCCATCTTTCCGACGGTGGCGCCTGCGCCGGCGCCGATGCTGCCTTCCCTGACGGTTGCAGTACTTGCCGCAGCCGACGCCCTGTAGCCGCAGTCAGCCGTCGGCCGAACCGACGGGTTGTTGCCGACCCCGAGGTCGTACAGAATCGCGCCGACGACGATCGGCACTTTGGCGGCGGCCGTCGGCCAGCCGACACCTCGTTCGTCGAGCCACTTCATCACGCCGCCTGCGGCCTCGAGGCCGAAGGCGCTGCCGCCTGACAACACGACGGCGTTGACCTTGTCGACCATGTTCAGCGGATCCAGGAGGTCGGTTTCCCGTGTGCCCGGGGCGCCGCCGCGCTGCGACACGCCACCCACGGCGTCGCCGTCGACGAGGATGACCGTGCAGCCCGTCGGCCGTTCGTTCAAGGTGTGATGTCCGACCCTGATGCCGGCGACGGCGGTCAGCGTGCGGTTGGGAGCCGACGCGGCGTTCGGCGCCTGCGCCGCCACCCTCGCGAGGCCCGTGCCACAGACGGCCACGCCGAGCAGCGCGAACCGGGTCCACATCGTCAGCATGCTGGTTGCGCTATTGTAGAACGCATGAGGAATTTATCCGCGCTTCTTGGCCCTGTCCTCCTCGGAAGCCTGCTCGGAAGTGCATGCGCCAGCGAGTCATCTGCGCCGCCTCCGGCCGACAGCCCCGGCCCCACACCGTCGGTCGCCCGAACGCCAATCGGCGAGCTGCCGGAGATCGACGTGGACGCCGTGATGGCGCACACGCGCGTTCTGTCATCTGATCAGTACGGGGGACGGGCGCCGGGTTCCAAGGGCGAAGAGCTGACCGTCGCCTACTTGATCGATCAATTTCAGAAGATGGGCCTCAAGCCCGGCAACCCCGACGGAACATTTGTCCAAAAGGTCCCCCTCGTCGGCATCACGCCCACGCCGGCGCCGCTCGTGTTCCGAAAAGACACCGAGGAGCACACGCTCGCATGGAGAGATGATGTCGTGGCGTGGACGAAGCACGTCGCGCCCTCGGCGTCGATCGCAGACTCGGACGTCGTGTTTGTCGGCTACGGCGTCGTGGCTCCCGAGTTCAACTGGGACGACTACAAGGGCCTCGACGTCACGGGCAAGACGCTCGTCATGCTCGTGAACGATCCGCCGGTCCGGGACAGCGTCAACCAGGGCGAGCTCGACGCCAAGACGTTCGGCGGCCTGGCGATGACCTACTACGGGCGCTGGACCTACAAGTACGAGATTGCCGCCTCGAAGGGGGCCGCCGGCGTCCTGATCGTGCACGAGACGGGCCCGGCCGGTTACCCGTTTGACGTCGTCCAGTCGAAAGTCACGGAGCAGTTCGACCTGGTGACCCCGGACAAGAACATGGGCCGGCCCGCCATCGAAGCCTGGATCTCGCTTGACCAGGCGCGCGCGCTTCTCACGATGGGCGGGCAGGACTTCGACACGCTGAAGCTCCAGGCCGCCACGCGCGAGTTTCAGCCGGTCTCCCTCGGCGTGACGGCGTCGATGACAATCAAGAACACGCTCCGGACCCTGGATTCGAAGAACGTGGTCGCGAAGATTATTGGCAGCGATCCAGCGCTTCGCGATGAGTACGTCGGCTACATCGCGCACTGGGACCACCTGGGCGTCGGCCCTGCCGTCAACGGCGACACCATCTACAACGGCGCCAAGGACAACGCCGTGGGCACGGCCGGCCTCCTCGAGATCGCGCGCGCCTTCACGCGCCTCCCGACCGCACCCAAGCGTTCGGTGCTGTTCCTGGCGGTCACGGCCGAGGAGCAGGGACTGCTCGGGTCCCAGGTACTACGCCGTGACGCCGCTCTACCCGCTCGCAAAAACGGCGGCAGTGATCAACATGGACGCCATCAACGTCAACGGACGCACGCGCGACCTCACGCTCGTCGGGTACGGCGCGTCGGATCTGGACGACTATGCCAAGGACGCAGCCGGCGAGCAGGGACGCATCATCCGGCCCGACCCTGAACCCGACAAGGGCTACTACTATCGATCGGACCACTTCAACTTCGCGAAGGCGGGAGTACCGGCGATGTATGCCGACGAGGGCATGGAGTTCATCGGAAAGCCGGAAGGATTCGGCGAGCGCGTTCGAAACGAGTACACCAACCGCGACTACCATGCCCCGTCCGACGTGGTCACCGCCGACTGGGACCTGAGCGGATCGCGCGAAGACCTGAAGCTGTTTCTTGCCGTGGGCTACCGGGTGGCCGAGGCCGCGAAGCTGCCCGAGTGGAAGCCGGGAAACGAGTTCAGGGCCATACGCGAGAAGATGCTGCAGAGAGCCCGAGCCAGAAGCCTTGAGCCCGGAGCCTACCGACCGAACCGGGCCTGCACGCGCGTCGAGCGGTAGAGGTAGATCGACCCAGGCGGCATGAAAGGTCAGCGTGGCAGCAACGTAGAGCGGCGTGTCGCCAGGCGCCCGGTTGCTGGGCCAGATGGACGTGGTCAGGGTGAAGAGGTCGGCCGCTGCCGAGGTCGAGAGCGCGATCGTCGCCATGGTCACTGCTGCCGATCGCCCTCCGCTCAGCGAGAGGCCGGCCGCCAGCCCGAACGCGGTCACGATCAGCCGCGCGACGATCAGCAGCGCGAGCGGGAGTCCGCGGATCGACAGCGCGCCGAGCGCGCTCGAGGCCGTGAAGCCGAAGAGGATCGGCTGCCCGACGATTAACCAGCGGGTGAGCAGCAGCAGCCAGCCGCTGACGCCAGACTGTTCGGGAGGCGTTGTCATCAGAAAGCAGAGGAGCGCATGGTCATCCGACTCGGATCCCTCGCCATCGTTGCTGTCATGATTGCGCCGATGGGCCTCTCCGGGCAAAACCAGACGCCAGCGGCTCCGAACGACTACATCAAGCAAGTCGAAGGGTGGCGGGCGACGCACGAGGCTGACTACCGGCGGGATTACGTCCCCCTTGCAGGGCTCTTCTATCTGGAGAACGGCGCCAACAGCGCGGGCAGCGCACCGGGCAGCCGCATCCAGCTGCCCGCCCGGGCGCCAGCCTCGATCGGGCGCTTCGTTCACCAGAATGGCGGGACCCGGTTCGAGCCTGCGCCAGGCGGGACGGTCACGCTCGAGGGGCGGCCGCTGACCGCCAGCGTGACGCTGAGGCCAGACGGCGAGTCCGAGCCACCGGATGAGATACAAGTGGGCGACATTACCCTCTGGATCCACAAGAGCGGCGACAGACGTGCGGTCCGCATGCGCGACCCCCAAGGCGAGACGGCCCGAACGTTCGCCGGCTTCAAGTGGTTCCCCATCGATCCCCAGTACCGAATCGTCGGGAAGTTCATCAAGGACCCCACGCCCAGGGATGTGCTGATCCCCAGCCTGTCCGGCGACGACCAGACGTACACCACGGAAGGCCTCGTCGAGATGACCTTCCAGGGCCAGACGGTGCGGATGCGCCCGATGACAACGAGTCCGAACCGGTTCTTCTTCATCTTCCGAGACGCGACTGCGGGAAAGGAAACCTACGAAGCCGCCAGATTCCTGTACTCGGACCTGCTGCCAGACGGGACGACCGTTCTCGACTTCAACGAAGCCTACAACCCGCCGTGCGCGTTCAACGATTTCACCACGTGCCCGCTGCCGCCGCCGGAGAACCGCCTGAAGATGCGCGTCCTCGCGGGCGAGCGAAACTACATCCAGTTCAGCCGCGTCGGCAAGCCCGCTTCGACGGCGCCGCATGAGATGCAACTGACGCTCGTGCACCACGGCGACGCCGTCGGCCCGGACGTCGACCCGCGGCGGCCGCTGTCGGCCGTCGGCCGGGCCGAGGTCGACCGGCTCGCGGATCTGGCTGCCGTGCGCGGAATCAAGCCCACGATCGTCTGGCACAGCGGCAAGCTGCGCGCAAGGCAGACGGCCGAAGCCTTCTGGCGCGCGTGCAACGCGCTCGCGCCCCTTTCGGCTTCGCGGGATCTGCAGCCTGGCGATCCTCCGACCTGGATGCGGGACCGCCTGAGGGAAGAGGCTCTCGGCGCCGCGGACGGGCACGTGAGCATTCTCATCGCCGGCCACTTCCCGCACCTGCCGAGGCTGCTGACGCTTCTCCTCACGGGCGCCGAGACAGAGATCCTGCCGTTCCCACAACACGGCGTCGTTCATCTCCAGACGAACGACGAGGGAAAGAGCTGGCAGGAACTCTGGAGAACTTAGAACTTAGAAGTGAGAACTACGAAGGACTGGGCCCTGGCCGGTGGCGACCGTAGAACTGGTAGATCAGTGCGCCGGCACGAGGATGCACCCTGGCCGCCGCCGCGAAGAATGCCCCGTTCAAGGCCATGGCGTATGAACGCAGTCCTTCGTAGTTCTTACTTCTCAGTTCGAAGTTTCAGAAGAGCGTTCCACGCGGCGCGGACGTCCTCGAGCTCTGTGCTGATGTGACCGATCGCGATCCGAATGGCGACGCGGCCGTTGATTCGTGTGTGCGAGAGAAAGACCTCGCCGGCGGCATTGACCCGGTCGACGAGCTGATGGTTTGCAGCGTCGAGCTCGGCGTCCGAGAGACCTGGCGTCGGCCGCGGGCCTCCATCGAAAGCACACCACGCTCAAGGGCACGGGCGCCAGGCGCTCGAAGTCCGGGTGATCGTCGATCCAGCCGGCCAGCTGCCGGGCGAGATCGATGTGGCGGGCGAGGTGCTCTCTGATCGTGCGAGCCCCGTACATCCGCAGGATCATCCAGAGCTTGAGGGCTCGGAAGCGGCGCCCGAGCTGCACCCCGGTGTCCATCAGGTTCCGCACGGGCGCCTTTTCGGTCGTCTGCAGCAGATATTCCGGCGTGAGCGCGAAGGCCTCGCGCAGCACATCCATCCGCCGGCAGTAGAACGCGCTGAGGTCAACCGGCGCGAAGAGCCATTTGTGCGGGTTGACGACGAACGAGTCGGCGCGTTCTGCGCCTGCCAGCAAGTGCCGATGCGTCGGCAGCAGCCCGGCCACGCCACCGTAGGCCGCGTCCACGTGTAACCAGAGACCTTCGCGCTCGCAAAGGTCGGCGATCGCCGGCACCGGATCGACGCTGGTCGTCGACGTCGAGCCGATCGTGGCGACGACGGCGATCGGAAGCACGCCGGCCGACCGATCGGCCGCGATCGCCTGCGCCAGCAGGTCAGGCCGAAGCCGGAAGTTTTCGTCAGAGCCGATGCGCCGGAGCGAGCCGCTTCCCAGGCCAAGCGCGATCAAGGCCTTGTCCACGGACGAGTGCGCCTGGTCCGAGCAGTAGACAGCCAGAGCAGGGAGGTCGGGCCGTCCCGCCAGCCCGCGGACCCGCGCAGATTGCACGGCCGCCTGACGCGCGGCCGCCAGGGCGTGCATCGTCGAGATCGAGGCGGTGTCGTAGATCACGCCCTCGAACGTGTCGGGCAAACCCATCAACTGGCGAAGCCACGAGAGCGTCACCGCCTCCAGTTCCGTCGCCGCTGGAGACGTGCGCCAGAGCATGGCCTGCTGATTGAGGGCCGCTGCGAGAAACTCGCCGAGGATGCCGGGCGGGCTCGCCGAGATGGCGAAGTACGCGAAGAAACGCGGGTGGTTCCAGTGGGTCAGGCCGGGGACGAGCACCCGCTCGAAGTCGGCCAAGACGGCGCCGAAGGACTCCGGTTCCTCCGGCGCCTCGAGAGGGAGGGCTATCGTGATCTGCCCTGGGGTGACCTGGGACAGCACCGGATAGCGCTCCGGGTGCTCCAGGTACTCCGCGATCCAGTCCACGAGCTCGTGCCCGTGGCGCCGGAAGCTCTGGGCGTCCATCCCGGAGAAGCGTCGCTACCCGGCGTGGCTCTTCGCGTAGTCGAGCGCGAACTGCTTGAGCGGCGCGCTCGTCAGGCCCAGCGCAGCAGCCTCGGTCGATGCTTTCTCCACGTCCCATCGATCGACGACCAGCCGCTTGATCATCCACAGCGCGGCCGCCCGGTTCGCGCTGCCACAGTGCACGAACGCCGGCTGGTTCTCGGGGCTCTTGACCGCGGCGATGAACCGATCCACCACGGCTGGATCGGGCGCTGCGGCATTGAAGGGGATGTGAATGTAGCGAAGCCCCGCGGCTTTGGCGGCGGCCTCGGCGGCCGGGATGTCGACACCCGCCTCGCTTGCCTGACGCAGGTTGACCACCGCGACGAAGCCCAGCTTCTTGATCTCGGGCATCGCCTCCGGCCCGGTGGCGCCAGCGCACGCGATCGTCGTTTCGAGGCGCGAAACATTCGTGCTCCCGGCGATCGTGAGCTTGGTGACCTGCTGTGCGTGGATCGAAACGCCGGCGACGAGAATGGCGAGCGGGACGAGACCGAGCGAGAGCGGAGATTTCATGGAGCCCTCCAGTCGGCGGGCACGGCCCGCCTTACAGAAGCTCCATCATAGTCATTTCTCGACGATAACGGTGACGGGCGAAAGGATCCGCGCCGTGACTTCCGTGCCCGCAGGAAACGTCGCCGCGCTGCGGTCGCCGGCCATCACCACGGCCGTTCCCGCGCCCGCGCCGGACGTCGCGCCGATGGCTGCGCCCTTGGCGCCACCGATGATGGCTCCCAGAATGGCGCCGGCTACCGCTCCGCCGCCGATCTTGGCTGCGCTGCCGTTAGCGGGTGCGTCGCCGAAACGGGTGATGGCCTCGGTGCTGACCGGGAGCCGCGTCCCGTCGGCCAGGACCAGGGTGTGGAAGCGGATGCCGAGGCGCGCGCGCTCCTTGAACTTGCCGCCGCGCTCGACGAAGGTGACCGACCCGAGCGCCTTGGCGCCGGCCGGAATGGCCAGCTCGCCGCCGGCCCTGACATCGCGCACCACCCGGGCCTCGACGGCATCCTCCACGCGTGCGCGCTCGCTCGACAACGTCGAGTCCAGCTGCAGGCCAATCACTGAATCCGCCGAAACGACCACTTCCTCGAAGATACGCGCCGGCGGCTCCGGTGCACGCGGCAGCTCAACAGGCGCGGGCTGCTCGACTGGCGGCGGAAGCGTGGCCGCTACTGGTGTCGATGTGCTGCTCGGCCAGCTGCGCTCGAGGGTCGGCGCCGGGTTGCTCTGGACCTGGGGTTCGGCCGCCCGCGGCTCTGGGGCGCGCCGGGTCGGCGCAGGTCTGGCAGGGGTTCGCGACGAGGCTTCGACCGGCGCAGGCGCAACGGGCTTGACCGGAGCGGGCGCCTCCCGGCGCGCGTCGCCCACGACCGCCTCGGTTTCCTGCACGGCGACGGCCGACGGCGTTGGCACGGTTGCCGGGACGACCACCGCCTCGGCAGTCGTCGACGCCTGCCTGGTGGCCAGGTAGGCGCCCCCGCCGGCGGCTGTGACGCAAGCGGCGCCAAGCGCGACGATGGCCAGTTTGTTCGAGATCATCACTGTCTGACTCCACAGGGGGCTACGCAAGGCCTGTACCCGTCCGGGGGCCGACGTCGACACCATAACCCGTTGGAGCATGGCAGTTTACCAGAGTGCATCGCGGGCGGCCTCAGAGTCGTCCTGAAAATGTGTCCTGTCCGGATGCCGGATTTGCTATGGTCCACCTCACCATGCTGAACCGGTCGCCAGGCCTCTCAAACCACCCGTCGGGCCCCCTCTGGACCCTCGCTGCGCCGCTCGTGCTCTCGCTGTTTCTCCCCTCGAACGTGGAAGCGCAGCGGAGCCCGCAGCGCATCGACCAGGACTACACGGCGCTCATCCAGAAGCACCTGCAGGATCCCCGGATCACCACGGAGCTGGTCGATCATCTCCCGGCGTCGGCAACCGTGCCGTCTCCCCTCAAGTTCTTCGGCCGCATTGTCGGCACGCCTGGCGAGCTGACGTACGCGAAGGACATTCACCGGTACTACCAGGCCCTCGCGGCGGCATCGAAGCGGGCACGCTACTGGAAGATCGGCACCACCGAGGAGGGCCGCGACATCGTCGTGCTGGCGATCGCCGACGAGGCCTCGATCGCGTCGCTCGACAAATACAGGTACGCGCTCCAGGCCCTGACCGATCCGCGGGCGACCACCGAGCGCGAAGCGCAGCAGCTCATCGAAACGTCGAAGCCAATCTACTACGTGACGAGCGGCATGCACTCGACCGAGAACGGCGGGCCGGAGATGCTGATCGAGCTCGCGTACCGATTGATCGTGCAGGAGACGCCGTTCATCCAGGCGATCAGGAACAACGTGATCACGCTCATCACGCCGGTGCTGGAGGTGGATGGCCGGGAGAAGCAGGTCGACACCTACTACTTCAACAAGAAGCGGGCCCAGGGCGACGCGCGGTTGCCGTTGATGTACTGGGGCAAGTACGTCCAGCACGACAACAATCGTGATGGCATGGGGCAGTACCTCGAGCTGACCAAGGCGGTGATGCGGCTGACGCTCGACTGGCGGCCGACCATCCTGCACGATCTCCACGAAGCGCAGACCTACCTCTACTCGTCGACCGGAACCGGACCGTACAACGAGGCGCTCGATCCGATCACCGTCAGCGAGTGGTGGACGCTCGCGCAGGCCGATGTGCTGGAGCTCACCAAGCGCGGCGTGCCCGGGGTGTGGACCTACGGGTTCTACGATGGGTGGGTCCCGAACTACATGATCTTCATCGCGCACAGCCACAACGCGGTCGGCCGCTTCTACGAGGTGCAGGGGTACGGGCCCGATCCGTATGACGTGCGGCCGCAGGCCGCCGCGCTCAGCCGCGAGTGGTTCCGTCCCAACCCGCCGTTGCCCTTCATCAAGTGGGGCCCGCGGAACAACACCAACATCCAGCAGTCGGCGTTGCTCGTGTCGCTCAACCACGTGGCGAAGAACCGCCAGATGTATCTCGAGAACTACTGGATCAAGAACAAGCGCGCGGTGGAGAAGGGCCGCACCGGCGCCGTCAACGCCTGGGTGATTCCGGCCGCGCAGCGGCGGAAGGCGGACACGGCCACCGCCGTCAACGACCTCCGGCGCCAGGGGCTCGAGATCTCGCGGGCGACGACCGCGTTCACGGCGGGCGGCGTCGACGTCAAGGCCGGCGACTACGTGGTGCGCGGCGACCAGCCGTACCGAACGCTGGCGGAGATGTATTTTTCCATCCAGAACTATGCGCCGCAGAACCCGGCGCCGTACGACGACACCGGCTGGACGTTTCAGCTGATGCGGGACATCCGCGTGCTGGCTGTAGGCGACAAGAGCATCCTCGCGCAGAAGATGCCGCTCGTCACGGCGGATGTGCGTGCGCCATGGCGGCATCGAGGGCCATGGCCCGGTGCTGGTCGTAGAACACACGGCCGACGTGGGCCTGGTGAGCTTCCGCTTCAAGAATCCCGACGTCCGCATGCTGGCAGCCGAGGACGACTTCGAGTTCGCCGGCCGCACGCTGAGGGCTGGCGCGATCATCGTCCCCGATACGGGCGAGCGGGTGCGAGCCACCCTGGCGTCACACCTCGAGAGCCTGGGCCTGTCGGCCTGGGCGGTGGCAGCCGCGCCGGCGGTGAAGACCCACGAGCTCGATATCCCGAGGATTGGCTACGTGCACAGCTGGACGCGCACGCAGGACGAAGGCTGGTGGCGGGCGGCGCTCGACACCTACGGCGTTCCATACGTGTATCTGGCGGACCAGGAGCTTCGCGCGGGCAATCTGCGGGCACAGTTCGACGTCCTGCTCTTTCCGCACGTCGGCGGATCGGCCGTGGCGCAGGTCAACGGCATGGCGATCGCCGGCGGCGCGCCGCTGCCGTACCGCAAGACACCGGAGACGCCGAATCTGGGCGCGCTCGATTCGAGCGACGACATCCGCGGCGGCATGGGCCTCGAGGGGCTCGCCGAGCTCGCCCGGTTCGTGCGCGAGGGCGGCACGCTCATCACGGAAGGATCGACGGCGACGATCTTCCCGGAGTATGGATTGACGACCGGCGTGACGGTCGAGACGCCGCGCGATCTGTTCGTGCGCGGATCGATCCTGCGCGGCCGCATCGCGGATGCGAAGAGCCCGATCGTGTACGGTTACGGCGGCGGGGAGCTGCCCATCTACTTCAGTCAGGCGCCCGTGCTGAACGCCGGCGGAGTCGCCGCCGGCGGGGGAGCGGCGCCGCAGAATCCGAACGCGGGCATCGGTCAGATTGTGACGCCCAACGTGGCTCCGCTGCCTATCTCGCCGTTCGAACCAGAGGGTCCGATGGCCCGTCCTCTTTCGGAGGAGGCGGGGCGCGCTCGCGGCGACCTCGACGCGACTCCGCCGACGCCGTTACAGGTGCCGCGGGCGCGAGTCGCCATCCGCTTTCCCCAGGACGCGGGCGCGATGCTTCTGTCGGGTACGCTCGCCAACGGGCAGTCGCTGGCCAACCGCGCGGCTGCGGTCAACGAGAAGGTGGGAGACGGACAGGTCGTGATGTTCGCCCTCAGGCCCTTCTGGCGCTGGCAGACGCACGGCACCTACACGCTCGGGTTCAACGCCATCATGAACTGGAACGATCTGGAGGCGGGGAGATAGGAATTGCCGATTGCAAAATGCAAATTGCTAATTTGAAGAGTGCCCCGAGCTGATTCCGTTCCAGATAAACGCGGCGAGCCGGTCAGCGACCGTGCCGAGGTCGGCGTCGCTCTCGCGCAGCACGAACGTGTTGATCAACTCATCGAACATCCCGAGCTGGAGGCGCGCGACGAGATCGGGTGAGAGGGCGGCGTTGGCCAGACCGAGATCCTGCAGGCGGCTGAATCGTTGGGCGAAGTGATCGAGCGCGGATTGTCGCAGTTCGAGAAACGCCTGGTCGAAGCGCGGGTCGATGGACGAAGCTTCGCGCAGGGCGACGGTGGCGGCGTCGCGATGTGCGGCGAAGAACTCGAGCCACCGTTTGAAGCCCGCCGCCAGGACCACTTGCGCCCCCAGTGCCTTCGCGCCCTCGGCCGCCTCATCCACCTGTTCGAGCGCTTCGGCGACCTGGTCGTGGAAGGCCGAGACGACGGCCAGGAAGATTTGGTGCTTGCTCTCGAAGTAGAGGTAGAAGGTGCCGCGGGCGACACCGGCTCTGGCGATGATGTCTGAAACGCCCGCGTTTCTGTAACCCCGCCTGGCAAACACCCAAGTGGCGGCGTCGAGCAGTTGGAGCCGTCGATCCTCCGGCTTGAGAAGGGTTCTTCGTTTCGGCACACCATATATTAGACTGACACGTCAGTCTAGTAACATACATGAATCGAGAGGGCAGAAGGCTGGACTCAGTCCTTCGGAGTTCTTCCTTCCAAGTTCTAACTTTCCAACGGCTCCGTCGAGTTGCGCCGGACATGCCTATTCAGGCGCGCCGGCGCTCTCGATATCCCGCTCCAGGAAGTAGTTCAGAAACGTCCTGATTAGAGCGATCGCCCCCAGCTTCCCAATGTCTTCCCAGGTGGGCGCGATCACGCTCTCGATGATGTCTGCCGCCAGCTCGAACTCCAGCCCCAACAGCAGCCACATCCCGAACTGCCGCCAGATGGCCTTGCGGGCACCGTGAGCAGTCCCGGGTGCGGCCACCAACCGGACGATCTGGACAAAGGCCTGAAGAGATCCGAAGGCCACGATGAGGACCGCCGCGCCCCCGACAAGCAGCGAAGCGGCCTCCGCGAACCGAACGAAGATCTCTTCCACCTGGGATCAGCCCTGCGCTTGATCTGCGCCCCGAGCTACTTCTCGACGACGACGCCCAGAAGGATGGCTTCGGTGTAGGTGATGTCGATCTGCTGCCCCACCTTGACGCCCTCGAGGTTCTTCACGTTCTCGACCTTCCGCGTCACAAGGCTGCCATCCTGAGTCCGGACCGTGATCGTCGGCGTCTTCGTGTCGATCGCCGTGACGGTGACTGTGGTCACTAGTTGCGTCGCCACCGTCACGCCCGGCGCGCCGGTGCTCGAGGTCAAGTCCACGGTCGCCGACGTGGGCTTGGGCGCCTGCTTGGGCGCGTGCGCGCTCAAGACCAGCGACTCGTAGTAGGTCGTCCGAACCCGCATCCCGACCTTGAGCTCGTTGAAACGCTGCACCTCGGGCCCGGCCACAACGGTCTCGACTTCACCCGTCGCATCTCTGACCGTGATGTGGCGCGTCGCCGGGTCGATCGCCGTAATGGTGACCGTCTCCGAAACCGACGTCGCCCTGATGACTGGCTTCTGCGCGAATACCAGGCTGGCAGACGCCACCGAAATCAACCCGAGAACCAACAACATTCGTCGAAACATACTCATCCTCCGCGCCCCTTCGAGCATCCCTTGTGCCACTAGGCCTGCCTCGCAGGCGCCCGGCCATTTCCCAGCAACGCTCGGAGTTGCGGAACACCCACTCCGGGATGCTCATCAAAACGTCGTGGATTCCTCCGGAATGTCGGGGGCGCACCCACATTCTGCCATGCCCGAGGTCGCCGCCGGCGGTCGAATCGGTCGCCCACAGCACGGCGCCGGCTCCCAGCCTCCTGGCCATTGTCGGGCAACAATGCAGCTCGGGTAGCCGAACTGTCGTGCCTCAATGCGGTTCGCGACACGAGAGTCCCGGCCGGACTCGCTCATGGATCAGACCGGCGAACTGAACCGCGCACTGCTTGTCTCGGCCACCGGCCTGTTCTGCGCACTGGCGCTGCCGATCCCGGCAACGGCGCAGACCAACCTGCAGGCCTGGGGAAGCATCACCTTCGGGTGGAGCGGGCGCGGTCTCGTCGGCTACTCGGTGGAGGTCGAGCCCAAGGTTCTGGTGGTGGTGCCCGAGGGCGAACCGGACTGGGCGACGCTCGACATCACGCCCTCTGCCGATTGGGCGGCGAAGCCCTGGCTGGACATCGTCGGCGAGCTGGCGACAGGGTACACGTCCCAGACCGACGAAATCAGCTCCTACGAGGTGTCGCCGCGCGCGGGCGCACGCTTCCACATCTTCTCGCGCGACCTGTCAGCGCCCGTGCGCCTCCCCGATCGGCCATCGAGGCGCCGTGTCGTCGTCCGCGACCTTGTCCGCGTGGAGTCGCGGAATCTGTTCTACAGCGGCGGCAAGGCGAACAGCTTCACCGTGCGCTTCCGCAACCGGATCGAGACTGAAGCCGAGGCGGACCGAAGATCGCGCGAGAGAAAGTAGGGGAGCGGCGGAGAGAGGGGAGTCGAGAGGAACGAGGCCGAAGCCCCGTTCCCCCCGAACAACTAGAAGCGCACCAAGAGGCCGCCGTTGAACGTCCACTGGTTGCCGTACTGCGCGTCGCCGATCACGTAGCAGCCCCAGTAGGGATCGCACCACCAGCCGGCCGCATCGGACTTGAGGTAGGTCGGCGTCCACTGGATGCCAGCCTTGAAGCCGAGCGCGCCGCCGGCATAGCCCTTCACGCCAGCGCCCCAGGTCGTCGAGAAGCCCGTGAATCCCTCGAGCTCGCGGGGGCCCAAAATACCCGTGTAGGACACTGTCGGGTAGTTCGTGGCGCCGAGGCCGAACAGCAAGTACGGCCGGATGCTCGCATCGGACTCGAGAAAGTTGTAGCCGACGTAGCCGTGGTAGGTGTTGACGCTCATGTCGCCCACCTCCGTCTCGGCGGTGCCGTCGGCGACAAGGGTCGACATCTGCTGCCCGAACAGGAACCCGACCTCGACGTTGGGCGTGACCGGGACGCCGACGTTGAAGCCCCAGCTGAACGAATCCTTGGGATCGAGCCGGTCGTACAGGTTGCCGTTCGCCGCGAGGAAGGGATCACCGCTCGCCCCGTCGGAGAACGTCCAGCCCACCGTGAAGCCGACCTCAGCCCCCTGAGCCATCGCCTGGCTCGCTGAAGCCATCACGATCGCCATCACTACCACGACTTTCTTGAACATTTACGAATCTCCTTCGAAAGATACCGGCGCTGACAAGCGCTCGAACTGCAGCCAGTGTGCCAGCCGCAGGACGAGGATCAAGAATACCCCAAACGCTGGGCTTCCTGACGTTGGAGGGCCACCACGCCTGTCTTGGCCTACGGTCGAGGTGGAGTCTGGTCGGAGCGGCCCACGGCATTCCGGAGCCGTCGCCGCAACGTCGCGGCGCCCGGATACGGGGCGGCCGACCGGCTGCCGCACCGCCAGGGTCTTCGACTCCGTCCGTTCCAGACCTGTGGGAAAATGCGCGAATGCCCGGGCTGGACGCGGGAACTCAGATGGCGCTCGATCGGACGCGGCTTGCTCACGAGCGCACGATGATGGCGTGGATTCGCACGGCCACGTCGCTCATCTCGTTCGGGTTCACGATCTACAAGTTCTTCGACCTGCAGAACCAGCAGGCCCGGACGGCGAGCCTCATCGGGCCCAGGGCGTTCGCTTTCGGGATGATCGGCACGGGGCTCGTGGCGCTCCTGCTGGCGGCCTACCAGCATCGGCAGAGCCTGCAGATGCTGCGTCAGACCTATCACAGCGAGGTACCCTATTCGACCGCAGCAGTGGTGGGTGTGCTCGTGGCGATTCTCGGGTTCGCCGCTCTCGGCGCGGTCGTGTTCGAGCGCTAGCCGCCTACTGCTTCCGCCAGCGTCCGACCGACACCGGCTTGCCATCGTCGCCGCGGGTGGTCAGCGTCAGAAGGTTCCCCGCCACTTCCCAGTGCCGCGGCCGGTTCAACGCCAGCGGTCCGCTGGCGGCCGGGGGCTGTCCTTCCAGGATGTAGGTCAGCGTGCGGTTCTGCAGATCGACTGCCGTGCGGCCGTCGGTGGAGAGGACCCCTTCGCGGACGTCGATGCCCACGGAGCGCAGGCCGTCCGATGTCGCCTGATCGGTGCGAATCTCCATCCGCATGTTGCCGAACTCGTCGTAGGTGAGGACGCCTGTCCCCTTCACTGTGACGGGCGCCCGTCCAGGAGGAAACACTTCGAACGACTCGAGTGTCCAGCGCCCCTCGAGATACTTGCGCGCCTCAGCAAGCGAACCCGTGCCCGCAGCCACGGGACCGCCGACGACCGGCCGCGTGCGAGGTCCCCCAGTGCAGGCCGCCGTGATGAGAAGGGCGACGAGCGGAATCGAGCGCGCGACGGAATGGGAAGGCATCATCGGTCAGCTCCGCCACCATGCTACACAATCAATCGCCCGGGCCGCCGAGAATCCGCAGCATCTGATTTCCTCCACGCTGAAACTCGTACGGTACTCGCTCGATTGAGACGCGGTGTCCGGACCCACGGAGCGACGTCACGCAGGCCTGGACGTAGGGGGACGGATGTCCACCCAGGGCCAGCAGCGGGAAGATTCGCACCTCGGCTGCCACCCGGCACAGCTCGCGCAGCGCCTCCTGATGAAATGACTCACCCAGCTGGCTTGTGTAGAGAAACAGGAAGTGCGAGCACAGCGCGAGGTCGAACGACCGGTCGGAGAACGGGAGTGACGGCAGGGCCGCCTCGACATAGCGCCCGGCGATCTTGCCTGGCTCGAAGTCCGCGAGGAACGTCCGCATCGCCTCCATCCGGATCTGTCCCAGCGCCTCGACGTCAGGAATGGCTTCGTCCCACACGAACTCGCCGGCATTCTTCCGCGTCTGCTCGAGCACTTGGTCGCGCGTTGCCGCGATGCGAGCGGAGATCTCGGCCGCGCCAAAGGCGTAGATCGGGTCGCACGATACGACCCGGATCCCGCGCCCGGTCGCTTCTGCGTTGAAGCTTGCGGGGCCATCGCCACAGCCGAGGATGCTGCGGCCGAAGTCGTCACCCGTCAGCGCGAACATCCGCTGGTATTCGTCGAAGGACCGGCCCCAGGGCACGACCTGATCAAGGGTGAACATCGATCGTCCCGAGGCCCACGACTACACGGCCGGATTCTCCGCGAGGACAATGAGGAGGTCGCGGGCTTCGACGACGGTGCCTGGCGTGACCAGGACCTCGGCCACCGTCACATCGCGCGGGCTGTAGACGGCCGTTTCCATCTTCATCGCCTCGATCGACAGCAGCCGTTCGCCCGTGCGGACCGTCTGGCCGGCGCGCACCGCCACCGACGAGACCTTGCCGGGCATGGGTGCCGCCGATGTGATTCGCGGTTGTCCGGGTCGGCCTTCGGATGACGCTTCACCGTGCCTTCGACCGATCGATCGACGACGCGCACTTCGCGCGGCTGGCCGTTCAGCTCGAAGAACACCGTGCGCGTGCCGTCTTCCCGCACTTCCCCGGTCGTCAGGAACCGGACGATGAGCGTCTTGCCGCGCTCGATCTCGATCGACGATCTCCGTCGCCCGGCTCGAGGCCGTAGAAGAACGTGCGCGGTCGGAATCGTCGACGTGTCGCCGTACTTCAGCCAGTGCTGGCTGAACTCGAGGAAGACCTGCGGATAGAGCAGGTACGACAGCACGTCTTCGTCGCGAGGCTCGCGGCTCGTCTTCGCGCGGATCTCTGCGCGGCGCCGCGTCGAAGTCCGCCGGCGGCATCGCTGCGCCGGGCCGGCCGGCGATCGGCTCCACATGCGCGGATTTGAGCACGATGCTCTGGAAATCCTTCGGCCACCCGCCTTCGGGCTCTCCCAGCATGCCCTGCATCATCTCGACGACGCTGCGCGGGAACCCCAGCGGCCGCTTCGGCGTTCAGGATGTCGTTCGGCCGTCAGGTTGTTCGTGACCATGAACAGGGCGAGATCGCCGACGACCTTGCTCGACGGCGTCACCTTGACGATGTCGCCGACGAGCTGGTTGGCAGTCGGCGTACGCCTGGCAGACTTCAGGCCAGCGGCTCTCGAGCCCCAGGTCTGCGCGCCTGCTGGCGCAGGTTCGTGTACTGGCCGCCCGGCATCTCGTGCTGGTACACGTCCGGCCCCGGCGCCTTCAGTGCCCTCTTCGAACGGGTAGTACAGCTCGCGGACGGCGGCCCAGTAGCGGCTGATCGCATCGAGCGCCTCCTGATCGAGGCCGGTGTCGCGGTCGGTGTTCCTGCAGCGCGGCGACGAGGCTGTTGAGGCACGGCTGGCTGGTCATGCCGCTCATCGACGCGATGGCGGCGTCGGCGATGTCCACGCCGGCATCGGCCGCCCGCAGCACGCTGGCGGCGTTGATGCCGCTCGTGTCGTGCGTGTGGAAATGGATCGGCACGCCGACCTCGTCGCGCAGCGCCTTGACCAGCGCGTACGCCGCGTACGGCTTGCAGAGGCCGGCCATGTCCTTGATGCCGAGCACGTGCGTGCCCATCGCGACCAGCTCGTTTGGCCAGCCGCACGTAGTAGTCGAGCGAGTACTTGGTGCGCGCCGGATCGAGGATGTCGCCCGTGTAGCAGATGGCGGCCTCGCAGATCGCCGACGTGTCTTCGCGGACCGCTTCGATGGCCAGCTGCATGTTGGCGGTCGAGTTGAGCGAATCGAAGATGCGGAACACGTCGATGCCCGGCCGCGGCGCTCTGCTTGATGAACGCCCGCACGACGTTGTCGGGATAGGTGGTGTAGCCGACGGCGTTGCTCGCGCGCAGCAGCATCTGGAAGAGGATGTTCGGGCACGCGGGCCCGCAGCTCCGTCAGCCGCTCCCAGGGATCCTCCTGCAGGAAGCGCATCGAGGTGTCGAACGTCGCGCCGCCCCACATCTCGAGGCTGAAGAGCTCCGGCGTCAGCCGCGCGATGGCGTCGGCGATGGCGAGCATGTCGTAGGTGCGCACGCGCGTGGCCAGCAGCGACTGGTGCGCGTCGCGAAGCGTGGTGTCGGTGAGCAGCAGCCGCTTCTCGGCGCGGATCCACTGCCGCGAACCGCTCCGGCCCGAGCTCCTGCAGCTTCTGGCGCGTGCCCGGCCGGCGGCGGTTCGAAGTGCGGAGCGACGGGCGCCACGGCACCGTCAGACGGCGCGCGGCCGCGGGCGAGCCCTTGACGTCGGATCGTCCGTTGACGATGACGTCGCCGAGATACGACAGCGTCTTGGTCGCGCGGTCTCGCGGCGCGCGGAGGACGAAGAGCTCCGGGCGTTTCGTCGATGAAGCGTGGTCGTCGCCTGCCCGCTCTTGAACGTCGGATGCTCGATCAGGTTCAGCAGGAACGCGATGTTGGTCTTGACGCCGCGAATGCGGAACTCGCGCAAGCGCGCGGTCGCCGCGCTGCGCGGCCTCTTCGAGCGTCGCCTCCCCACGTCGTCACCTTGACGAGCAGCGAGTCGAAGAACGGCGTGATCACGGACCCGCCGAAGCCGTTGCCGCCGTCGAGCCGGACGGCGAAGCCGCCGGCCGATCGATAGGTCGTGATGCGACCGTAGTCGGGGATGAAGTGGCGCTCAGGATCCTCGGTCGTGACCCGGCACTGCATCGCCACGCCGCGGCGTCTCGATCGTCGTCCTGACGCGGAATGCCGATCGGCGGTTCGTGCAGCGCATGACCGTCGGCGACCAGGATCTGGCTGCGCACCAGGTCGATGCCGGTGACCATTTCGGTGACCGTGTGCTCGACCTGGATGCGCGGGTTGACCTCGATGAAGAAGAACTCGCCGCGAGTCCACGTCGAGCAGGAACTCGACCGTCCCGGCGCCGCGGTATCCAACCGCGCGGCACAGCCTGGCCGCGCGTCTCGCAGATCTCCGTTCGGAGCGCCTGCGGCAGCGTGATGCTCGGCGCGACCTCGACGACCTTCTGATGGCGCCGCTGCACCGAGCAGTCGCGCTCCCAGAGGTGCACCAGGTTGCCGTGCGCGTCGCCGAGCACCTGCACCTCGATGTGCTTCGCGCGCGAGATGTAGCGCTCGAGGAACACGTCCGGCCGTCCGAACGCGGCGTCCGCCTCGCGCTGCGCCTCTTCGAGCTTGCTCTCGAGCTCCGCCGCCGTCGCGACCACGCGCATGCCGCGGCCGCCGCCGCCGAAGCTCGCCTTGATCATCAGCGGGTAGCCGACGCGCGCGGCCTCCGCCTTGACGTCGGTCAACTGCTGCAGCGCCCCTGCGGAGCCCGGTACGGTCGGGACACCGGCGGCGGTCGCCGCGAGCCTTCGCCGCCGTCTTGTCGCCGAACATGTCGAGGTGCGCCGGCGTCGGACCGACGAACTGGATGCCCGCCTCCTCGCACGCCCTTGCGAGCGCCGCGCTCTCGGCGAGGAAGCCGTAGCCTGGATGCATCGGCGTCGACGCCCTGTTGCTTCGCCACCGCGATGAGCGCGTCGATGTTCAGGTACGAGCGGACAGGTTCACCGCCCTCTGGCGGCCCGATGAGAAAGGCCTCGTCCGCCTTGAAGCGGTGCAGCGAGAACCGATCCTCGTAGCTGTAGACGGCGACGGTCCGCAGTCCGAGCTCGGTGGCGGCCCGGAAACACCGGATGGCGATTTCGGACCGGTTGGCGACGAGAAGTTTCCGCATAGCGTGTTCGGGAGTTCGGTTGGCCCGCAGGACGTCGCGAGGCAGCACGATCTTAGCGTCAAAGAGGAAGATTTCATAAGATGACCCGTGGCCAAATCGGGCGACGTGGTGGTCATCGGCGCCGGGATCGTGGGGTGCGCGGTGGCCTACGAGCTGGCGCGCCGGGGGGCGGCGGTCCGGATGATCGACGATCGGCCCGCGGGCATGGGCGCCACGCAGGCGTCGGCTGGTGTCCTGGCGCCGTACGTCGAAGCCCGCGACGGCGGGCCGCTACTGGACCTGGCTATCCGCAGCCTGGCGCTCTTCGACAATTTTGTCGGCGGCGTTTCCGAGGCGAGCGGGATGGCCGTGCCCTATCGCCGAAGCGGATTGGTCGACGTGGCGCTCCACGACGACGCGTTAAACGCGTTCCGCCGCGCGGCCGAAGCGCTGGTCGCGCGAGGTATCGCCGCCGAGCTGCTCGACGCGCGCGCCGTGCGCGACGCCGAGCCTCAGCTGACCGCCGAGGCCCGCGGCGGACTGGTCATCACGTCGTACGGCTTTGTCGACGCCGCCGAGCTGACGCGTGCGCTCGTGACGGCCGCGGAGCGTTCTGGCGCCCGGATGCTGCCGCCTCAACGCGTCACCCGTGTCTCGCCGCTCGCCACCGCTTCCGGCCTTCGGGTCGACACCGATCGCGGCACGCTGACCGCTCCCCACGTCGTGCTCGCCGCCGGCAGCTGGGCCGGGCAACTCGACCTCGCCGGCGTGCGGACGCCGGTGCCCGTCAAGCCTATCCGCGGTCAACTGCTGCACCTCCAGTGGAATGGGCCGCCGCTGCGGCGTGTGACGTGGGGCGAACGCTGCTACCTCGTTCCCTGGGACGATGGCACGCTGCTCGTGGGCGCGACGGTCGAAGACGTGGGCTTCGACGAGCGGACGACGATGGCGGGCGTGCGCGACTTGATCGACGCGGCGTGCGAGCTCGTGCCGCAGGGCTGGACCGCGGCGTTAAAAATGGCCCGGGCCGGACTCAGGCCAGGCACGCCGGACGGCCTGCCGGTCATCGGCCGATCGGCCGCGCTGCCCGGTCTCGTGTACGCCACAGGTCATTACCGGAGCGGCGTGCAGCTGGCGCCGTTGACCGCACAGCTCGTGGCAGATTTGCTGCTCGACGACAAGGTCGACCCGCTGCTGGAGCTCGTCGCACCAGCACGCTTCGGATGCTGAGGCGGGCCTTCGCCGCCGGGAACGATGATGGATCTCCGAATCGGCGACTGCACCTATCGGCTCGGCGCGTCGGCCGATCTGGGCCGCTGGGTGTCGTTCGCGTTTCGCGCGGATACCGGTGAACGATTCGGCATCGTGTGCGCAGGCGCCACGGAAGGCGAGGCGGTCGACCGCCTGGCGAAGTGGCTGCGCTGGCAGCACGATCACACCACGGCGCTTCGTGTTCTGCAGGAGTGCGAACGCGACTACCATCGGACCGTGGCCGGGAGCGCCTTCGCCGCATCCACGCACGATCTGCTCGGCGTCGAACAGCGGAGGGCCTCTCTCGATCAGGTGGACGCGGCCCGGCGCCGCCTGGACGAGGTGAGGGCCAGCCGCCCTGGAGAGTGAGTCATGGCCCACCTTTCGCGCGCGGACGCTGAGCGCTGGTTGCAGACGGTCGACGGTTGGACGCTGGACGGCGACGCCATTCGTAAAACGTTCGTGTTCCCTGATTTTGTGGCGGCCGTGGCGTTCGTCAACCGGCTGGCCCCGGAGGCCGAGGCGGCCGACCACCATCCCGACATCCTGATTCAGTACAAGCGGGTCTCGTTGACCTACTCCACCCACAGCGCGGGCGGACTGACGCTCAAGGACTTCGCAGGAGCGGCGATGGCAGACCGGATGGCTACGCAGACTTAGGACTTGGGACTTCGGACTTTAGGATTTGATGAAGCTCAAGCAGACGTACAGCTCGCGGGAGGTGGCGGCGCTCACGGGACTCAGCGCGCGACAGCTGCAGCTGTGGGACGCGGGCGGGCTGTTGTCGCCGGCGATTCCGCCGCACAAGACCGCGGCCGGCGGCTACACCGAGCGGCGGTACACGCCGATTGAGCTGTTCGAGCTGTTCGTCCTCGCGGATCTCCGTCAGCGCGGGTTCACAGTGGCGGAGCTGCACGCGATCGTGAACGCGCTGTCGACCGTGTTCGGCGTGCGCCTCTTCGAGGCCACGGGTGGAGGTCAGGCCGTCCGGCTTCTGTCCGATGGGCGAGCCATCTACGCCCGGACACTGCGGGGCGACGTCTACAACCTCCTCGAGTCTCCGTCGCAACCGCTGCTCGCGATCGGCGACGACAAGCTGCTTCGGGAGCTGAAAGGGGCGGGCAGGGCGGGCAAGGAACGACGGTCGGGAGGGTCGGGAAGGTCGGGAGGGTCGGGTAGGAAACGGGCTATCTGATCGGGAAGATCTTCTCGAGGTCGTCTGCCGGTCGGGGGATGACGTGCACGCCCACGAGTTCGCCGACGCGTCGCGCGGCGGCGGCGCCGGCGTCTGTCGCGGCCTTGACCGAGCCCACATCGCCGCGCACGATGGCCGTGACGAGCCCGGCATCGACCTTCTGCCAGCCGACGAACACGACGTTAGCGGTCTTCAACATCGCGTCGGCCGCTTCGACCATGCCCACGAGGCCGCGCGTCTCGATCATGCCCAGCGCATCGCCGATCACGCGCGTGTCCCTGTCGGTCTTGTCGGCCTTGTCAGCTTTTTCAGCCATCGCCCGCGTACTCTATCACGTCACCCTCGCCACTTCTGGTGGCCGCGCACTGCTCCGTGTCTCCGTTCCTCCGTGTAAGTCCGTTCCCTCCGACTCCTCCGTTCGCTCGCGTTCACGATGAGAAGAGTCCCGGGAACCGTGACGGCTGGAGCGGGTATCCCGGAAAAACCGGCTGGGCGTTGCCGAGGCCCAGGTGGCGCACGACGACTTCGCCGAAGACGTCCCGGAAGTCCGTCGTGACCGCCAGGTCGCGGCCTTCGTAGCGTCGACTTGCGGCGAGGCCTGGCCACTTTCCGTACACCTGGCCACCGCGCACGCCGCCCCCGACGATCATCATCGCGTTCCCGTGGCCGTGGTCGGTGCCGCGGTTGCCGTTCTCGCGCACGGCCCGCCCGAACTCTGACATGGTCAGCACGACGGTGTCTGCCATCCGGTCGCCGAGATCGGTGACCAGCGCGGCGATGCCGCGGGCGAAGTCCGTCGAGCCTGACCGCCAACTGCCCCTGTGCGCCGCCCTGGTTGACGTGCGTGTCCCAGCCGCCGAGATCCGCGAATGCCACCTCGAGCCCGACGTCGGCTTTCGAGAGCTGCGCGATCTGCTGGAGCGCCTGACCGAATGCCGAGCGCGGGTATTCGGCGCCGTTCGCGGGACGATACGCGGCCTGGTCGACCCGCCTCAACATCCGCATTGCATCGAAGGCATCGCGGCCGACCGGATTCAGCAGCTCGTCGGCCGCCGCGGCGTACTGCGCCTCGAACGACTGGCCCAGACCGCCACGCACCGAGAAGTCGGCGATCTGATCGACCGCCAGCGCCGAAGCCGGGCCCTGCAGCATCCGCGGGAGCTGCTCCGACAACGCCACGGCCCGGAACGCCGTCGCCTGCTCGTCCCGACGGGCCTGCAGATAGCGGTTCAGCCAGCCGTCCTCGGTGCTCTTCACACCCGGCGTGGCCGTCTCCATGTAGTCCTGTGCGTCGAAGTGCGACCGTGTCGAGTCGGGCGAGCCGCATGCGTGCACGACCGCGAGGTCGCGGCGGTCCCAGAACGGCTTGAGCGGCTGCAGCCGGGGGTTGAACGCGAAGAACCCGTCCAGGTCCAGCGCGCCGTCCGCTCCCGCACCCGGCCGTGCGATCGCGATCGAGGGACGGGCCTTGTAGTAGTCGCTCTCGCCGTACGGCACGATCATGTTCAGGCCGTCGACCGCACCACGCTGGAAGATCGCGATGAGCTGCTTCGATCGTCCGCCGGCCGCAAGCGCGGTCCGCGCGAGGAACGAAGGGGCGAATCCGAGGCTGACCAGCGCGAACGCACCCCGCTTGAGGAAGACTCGTCTCGATGTCATGACGGTCACCGTCTCTGAAATTCCGGCGCTCCCAGCGTCAGCGTCAGCCGGCCGGCAGGATCCTTGCCCCTGGCGATTGTGGCCTGCGTGGCCTCGGACAGCCCGGGCACGAGGAGGTCGAGCGCCGTCTGCGCTCCCAGGTCGACCGATGTGCCAGCGAGCCGCCCGGCGCCGAGCGCCTGCGCCACGTTCATGCGGTTCACGATCGCACCGGTGCTCGCCCACGCCTCCGCGGTGTCCTTGTATCCGGTCGGCGGCTGGCACTGGTAGAGCGGCATCCCCAGATCCTGCATCGTGCGGACGAGCGGACGCGCAGTCGTCACGGTTGCGTCCGTCGCGCGCAGCGCGCTGACCAGGAACTCGAACGGCGTCTTGACCTTCGCGCGCGCGGTCGCCGGCGCCAGGAACTCCGGCGACGAGAGGAGCGAGCGCATCACCTGCCGCAGGTCGCCCTTCGACTCGCGAGAATGTGGCGGCCACCCGATCGACGAGCGCCGCGGGTGGCGTGTCGCTGACGAAACGCCGCGAGAGCTTCGTGGCGATGAACCGCGCGGTCGAGGGATGCGCCGCGAGGAGGTCCAGCACCTCTTCGCCGTCGCTGATGCCGCCGCCCTTGATTCGGTGGCCCATGACCACCTTGTCCCCGTCGTCGTGGAGGCGGGGGTTGAAGAAGAAGCCGCTGCGGCTGCCGATCGCACCAGCGCCTCGTGCTCGCGAATCACGCGGGTTGCCGATGGTCCAGCCGGTGAACGCGCGTGCGACCTCCGTCACGTCCTTCTGTGAGTAACCGCCGTCGACGCCGAGGGTGTGGAGCTCCATCAGCTCGCGCCCGTAGTTCTCGTTGAGCCCCCGTGGCATGCGGTTCTGCGCCTGCTGGCGGCATCGACTGAGCAGGGCGGCGCCCGCCGGCACGGCCTGGCCTGGTCTGTCGCCTCCCATGTCCGGAGGCGTCGGGGTCGGCGCTCATGAAGTTGTCCAGATAGAAGAGCATTGCGGGGCTCTTCGCCGTCGCTCCCAGCAGATCGCGGAATCGTCCGAGCACGTGCGGGCGAATCGCCTCGCGCTCGTACTCGGTCAACATGAAGCGCACGCGTCCCTTCCGCGCGTCCACGTTGAAGTGGTTGAACCAGAAGTCCATCAGCACCTCCTGCAGCTGCCGTTCGCTGTAGATGGCGCGAAGCAGCTTCTGCTCCGAGAGCTCGAGGACCACGCTGTTTGCCGCCTGCTGGGGGCCGCCCGGCCTGGGACGCGCCATCTGAGCGTCCGGCGCACCGGTCGCGGCGGGCTGATCGCGTTGCGCTTCGCGCTGTGCGCGCCGCGCCTGGATCACCGGCTGTTCGAACTGCTCAGCGATCTGCTGCGAGCTGAGCCCGAGCGTCTCGAGGCCGCTCAAGCGCGCGTCCATGGCTGCGTCGGGAATCCGCTCGGGATGAAGCTGCTGGTCGATGTACCGCTCGATCCCGAGCGCCTGAACCCTCTCGATGTCCCCGGCCCGGGGCCCGAACCCCACCCGGTTGAGCACGTGGAGGACCAGCGCGCGGTCGGGAACCGAAACGGCCACCGGCACGACGGAGCTACACAGCAGCAAGCCGAGTGTCACGCCGCCGATCACATTCTTGGTCATGTTCACTTCGCGCTCACCGGCTGTCCCGGTTCGCCCCGTTCCCCGTTCCCTCGTTCCCCGTTCCCCGTTCCCCGTTCCCAGTCCTTTAGACCGCTGTGGCTCCAAAGCGTTTAACCCGCCAATAATGGAGCGCATGGCTGACTTCGAGAAGCTGGGCGTCTTCTACCTCGGGCGGCGGGCAGACGCCGCCGGAGCAGGCGGCCCCGGTCCTCTACGACTCGCGCGATCTGGTGACCCACGCCCTGGCCGTCGGCATGACCGGCAGCGGCAAGACCGGCCTCGGGATCGCCCTCATCGAGGAAGCCGCCATCGACGGCGTGCCCGTCATCGTCATCGACCCGAAGGGCGATCTGACCAATTTGCTGCTGACCTTTCCGTCGCTCGACGGCAAGGACTTCGAGCCCTGGATCAACGACGAGGAGGCAGAGCGCGCAGGGAAGACGCGCGCAGAGTTTGCCGCCGGGCGAGGCAGCACGGTGGAAGAAGGGGCTCGCGGACTGGGGGCAGGACGGCGCGCGGATCACGCGGCTGCGCGACGCGGCCGACTTCGCGGTCTATACGCCGGGCAGCACGGTCGGACGTCCGGTGTCCGTTCTCGGCGTCGTTCGCGCGGCCCGCCACTGACGAGCCGGAAGCGGTCCGCGAGCGCGTGCAGACGTCCGTGTCGAGCCTGCTGGCGCTCGCGGGCATCGACGCCGAGCCGATGAAGAGCCGTGAGCACATCCTGCTGTCCGCGGTTCTGCAGTCGGCGTGGGATGCGGGACGAGAGCCCGGATCTCGCGGCGTCTCGTCCAGGCCGTCCAGCAGCCGCCGATGACGCGCATCGGCGTCATCGACGTCGACTCGTTCTTTCCGCCGAAGGATCGCTTCAGCCTGGCGATGTCGCTCAATGCCTTGCTGGCCTCGCCAGGCTTCGAGGTCTGGACCAAGGGCGATCCGCTCGATGTCGCCGCGTTTCTCAGAACGCCGGCGGGCAAGCCCCGCGTCTCGATCTTCTCGATTGCCCACCTCGACGACACCCAGCGGATGTTCTTCGTGGCGATGCTGCTGAACGCGGTCACGGGCTGGATGCGCGCGCAGGGCGGCACGCGCAGCCTGCGGGCGATGCTCTACATGGACGAGATCTTCGGGTTCTTTCCGCCGGTCGCCAACCCGCCGTCGAAGGTGCCGCTCCTCACGCTGCTCAAGCAGGGCCGCGCGATGGGCCTGGGCGTGGTGCTCGCCACGCAGAACCCGGTCGACCTCGACTACAAGGGCCTGTCCAACATCGGCACCTGGTTCCTGGGACGCCTGCAGACCGATCGCGACAAGGCGCGGGTGCTCGACGGTCTCGAGAGCGCGGACGCCACTGCTGGCGCCAGCCGGGCCGAGATCGATCGGATGCTCTCCGGGCTGACGAGCCGCATCTTCCTGATGCGCAACGTGCACGACGACGGCCTCACGCTGCTGCAATCGCGCTGGGCCCTCTCGTACCTCCGCGGTCCGCTCGGACGCGACGACCTCAAGCGCCTGACCCTGATGACCCCGATGAGCCCGGTGTCGCAGGCGTCTGGTGCGCCCGGGGCTCCACGTGCAGCCGGCCCGACGCCGGGCGCGGGCGCTGCGCGCGAACCGGAGGCACACGGCCCGTCGTTCCTCCCGACGTGCCGCAGTTCTTCGCGCCAGACACCGGCTCGGGCTCGTGGCAGCCGATCGTCTACGGCGCCGCGGACGTGGTGTTTGCCGACAAGAAACTGAAGGTCGATGTGACGAAGGCCGTGGTGATGGCCGCGCCGATCGCCGAGACGGCCGTGCCTGTGGACTGGGCGAACGCCGAACCCCTCGATGTGGCGCCCGACGCGCTCGTCGGCATTCCGCCCGGCGGCACGAGTGTGTTCGCGGCAGTGCCCTCGGCGGCGCTCAAGGCGAAGAACTACGCGGCGTGGAGCAGGCAGTTCGTGGATTGGCTCGTTGCGAACCAGCAAGTCACGCTCTTCCGGCACGCCGCGTCGGGCCAGACGTCGCTTCCCGACGAGACCGAACGTGACTTCCGCGCGCGCCTCCAGCAGGCGGCGCGCGAGGATCGCGATCGCCGGATCGATGCGCTGCGGAAGAAGTACGCGCCCAGGCAGGCCGCACTCGACGAAAGGCTGCGGCGAGCGAAGCAGGCCCTCGATCGCGAGCAGGAGCAGTCCTCGGCGCAGAAGATGAACACGGCCATCTCGTTTGGCGCGACGCTGGTCGGCGCCCTGCTTGGCCGGCGCGCGATCTCGGCGGGCACGGTCGGGCGGGCGACCACGGCCGCGAGAGGCGTGGGCCGGGCGCAGAAGGAAGCGCAGGATGTGTCCCGCGCCCAGGAAACGATTGCGGCCATCGAAGCCGATCGCCAGCGTCTCGAGGACGATCTGCGGGCCGACACCGATGCCATTGACGCCGTTTCGGCTGGCGCGACCGAGCCGCTCGAATCGGTGGTCGTGAAGCCGAAGAAGACCGGCGTGACGGTGAAGCTCGTCGCGCTCGTGTGGAAGTAGCTACTCGCGGATCTTCAGGTCGAGGGCTTTCGCCTCACCCTCGCGGATCTCGATCGGGCTTGCGCCGATCCTGAGGCGCTCCAGCAGATCCGGGTTGGCGCGCTCGGACGGATCCAGGTACTCCAGCGCCGCGGCCAGGTACTCGCCTGGCGGCAAGGTGCGGACGGAGTAGCGGCCCTCCTGGTTGGGCCTGCCGACGGCGAAGTAGCGCATCGACTCCCAGCGGGCGCGATCCTGCGGAAAGAACAGCACCGAGTAGTCCTTCACCTCCAGTCCCTTGTCGTTCGTCACGCGTCCCGAGATCTCCTGCTGCAGGTTGGTCAGCTCGATCTCGATGCCCTCCACGGTTCCGCCTGACGGGAAGTCGATGCCCGTGTCGGTCACGTCCGTCCCGTTGTGACGCACGGCCTTTACGCTCCACCCGGGAATCGAGGGGATGGCGCGGATGCTCATCGTGCCCGGCTGCACGGACATCTCGAACGACCAGTCGGCGCGAAGTGTTGGAGGCGTTCCGCCGCCGCCGATCAGCATCGGACCGCTCGGCGCGGTCGGGCCGGACATCAGCCGGACGGCTGACGGTTCGAGGCGCCCCGTGGAGTCCGGAGGGTTGATGATGATCCGACCCTGCGCCGTCGCGGGCCTCTGGGGCATCAACACCACGCCCGTGATGTCCTCGCCGCCAGCCACATTCACCGTCGCCACCGAGGCGTCCCCCGCCCCGGGCCCTGCGCCGAAGGCCATGGCCCGCAATTGATACTCACCCGGCGCCACTCCGGACACCGTGAAGCTGCCGTCCGGCTTGATGGGAGACCCCGAGCTCATGAACGCCATGCCCATGTCGCCAGCACCGCGCATCGTCTGCATGACCATCACGTTGCCGCCCCTGAGGGGCTTCCCCTCGCCGTCGAGCGCCGTGCCGGTGATCCGTGCCGTCTTGACGGGCACGAGCGCAAAGGTCAGGTCGCTCTTCGACTCGCCGACCGCGATCGCGACCAGCTGGGCCTCGCCGGCGTTTGGTGTGCCCGGGTAGTAGGTCGGCGCGTAGCCTGCCCGGTCGTCGCTCGTTGGCCATCATCGCGGAGAGGTCGCGCGCCGTCGCTGAGATGTAGTACTCCCCTGGCGGAAGACCGAATAACCGGAACTCGCCGATGTCGTTGGTCATTGCGGGCCGGCCATAAGGCGCCGGCTGCCGGCGGCCCTGCACGAACTGGTTCCGCATGGTCATCACCTGCACGTCGGAAACAGGCTCGCCGAGCTCGTCGACGATCCGGCCCGCGATGACGCCGGCGCGCGGCAAGCGGAAGTCGATGCGCTCGATGGTCTGGCTGTCCTTCAGCTCCAGCGGCCGCCCGCTGTCGAAGGGCCGGGTCTGTCCGTGCGCCAGGGCAACGAAGCTGCTCTTGCTGGCGTTGACGATATAGCTGGCGGCCGGCAGTTCCCTGAACTCGTAGCGGCCTTCGGCGTCCGTCACCGTCGAGCGGTTCTCACGCACTTCGGCGGAGTTGATGCGGACGACGGCCCGGCGAAGGGGCTGGCCCGTGTCGGCGGCGACCACCCGGCCGCGGATGCGGGCCGTGCCGGTTCTGGTCGGCTGTCCCTCGCGCTGTGGCACGCCGCCGGGCGCGCGCATGATCTGGATGCTCTGATCGATGGCGATCTGGGCTCGCAGTGGAGAAGCGACCAGAAGGCCGGTGCAGGCACAGATGAGGGCACGCGTCAGCATGAAAGGCTCCTAAGGTTCGACGAGCTTCAGGTCCAGCGACAGGGTCTGGCCCTCGCGGAGCGAGAAAGTCGAGGCTCTGGACCGCAGGGTCTCGAGAAACTCGGGATCGCGCGCGTCGGACATGTCGAGATTGCCGAATGCCAGGGCGTAATAGTCGCCGGGCGCGAGGTTGCGAACGGCGAACCGATTCTCGCGCATTGGACGCCCGATCGCGTACGACCGGGTCATTGCCGTGGCCCAGCGATCGCGGTCCTGCGTGACGATCAGCACCACGTAACTCGAGACGAGCTGGCCCTTGCCGTCGGTCACCTGGCCGCTCACATCCTGCAGGACGCTCGTGACTTCGACCTCGAGCTCACCCGCCGTAGAGCCGTCGATCGTCAGCCCCATGTCGGTGACGTCCACACCGTTGTAGCGAACCGCGCTGATGGCCCATCCGGCCGGCGCCCCTGCGGTTCGGAGCAGCATCTGACCGTGGACGCCCGTGACCTCGAACGTCAGATCCTCGCGCGCGGGCTGCGGAACTGGCAGACGAGCCGGGCATCGACATCGTCGTCGGCGAAGTCGGCACGAGCGTAAACCGGAACTGTTCGGGCCGGAGATCCTGGCGCGCGCCCTGGGCGATGACGATCGACCCCTTGATCGTGACGGGCCGCTGCGGGAAGAGCGTCACGTTGGCGATGTCGTCGCCGCTGACAATCACGTCGGCTACCGAGTACTCGGGAGGCGCGTTCGACCCGCCCACGGTGCTGGGGCTGTTGGCGCGGAGCGTGTACTCCCCGGGCGGCACGTGGGTCACGACGAACGTGCCATCGGGACGGATCGGTCCGTTCGCCACGGTGAACAACTGGCCCGCCATGGCCGCGTTTTTAGACGTCACGGTCACGCCGCCCCCGCGGGTGATCAATCGTCCTTGCGAGTCGTACACGGTCCCAGTGATGCGGGCCGTGCGCGCGCTGGTCAACACCATCGTGAGCTCGCCGATGTTCTGGCCCGCTTCGAGCGAGAGCCTCTGCGCGGCCGCCATGTCGGGCGTGCCAGGGTAGAACGTCGGGGCGTACCCTTCGCGATCGGTCGACACGTCCAGGCCGCCGCCAAGGTTGCGGTAGATGGCCGCCACGACGTACTGGCCGGGAGTCAGGCCGTACAGCCTGAACTCGCCGATGTCGTTGCTCGAGCTGCTGCGTCCGGCGGGCAGGAGGCGCCGCTGGCCCTGGGAATACTGCGACCGGAGGGGCATCACCATGACGTCCGCCATGGGCTCTCCGTACGCATCGAGAATCCGTCCGGCGATCACCCCGCCGCGAGGAAGCCGAAACGTGATGCGTTCAGCGACCTGACCGTCCTTGAGCTCCAGTGCCGACGTCGTATCGTTCGGCATCCGCTGGCCGTACGCGAGGCCCACGTAGCTGCTCTTCGAGGCGTTCAGGTTGTAGCGTCCCGCCGGCAGGCCGATGAACTCGAATCGCCCCTCCCCGTCGGTCGTCGACACACGAGACTCGCGGATCTCGGGCGATGTGATGCGCACCTGCGCCTGACGCAGGGGTTGAGCGGTGTCGGCGGCGACCACCGATCCGCGGATGCGGCCCGTCCCGACGCGCGGCTGCGGCGTGTCACGCGCCGGCGGCTGTGCGTGGAGCTGTACGCCTCCGGCCACGACGAGGACAAACGCCAGCGTCACGAGACCGCCAACTGTTCGCCACATGAATCAGGTTCCCTCGCCGGGTCCGAAAGGACCCGGCCTACGCGCCACCCGCTGCTCCCGCGTTTCGTCGTCTCGCAGGGCGGGTCCTTACGGACCAGCCTTGGTTGGCAGATTAGACGAAAGCCGGGCCCGAAGAGCCGGCTTATTTGCCGATTGCGCGCAGGACGGCCCTGGCCGCCTGCCAGCCGGATCGGCCGTCCAGCCCGCCTCCAGGGTGCGTGCCCGCGCCGCCCAGAAAGAGGCCCGCGGATCGGCGTCTGGTGCCGGCTCCACCCGAGGGTCGGCCGACCGACGAACAGTTGATCCAGCGCGATCTCGCCGTGGAAGATGTGACCCCCGGTCAACCCGTAGGTCTCCTGCAGGTCCAGCGGAGTGATGACCTGTCGGGCGAGGACCGACCGCGCAAAACCCGGCGCATAGGACTCGATGGTCGCGGTCGCGACGTCCGCGAAACGGCTGCGCTCGACATCCCACGACGAATCACGCAGCGTGAGCGGCGCAAACTGCACGTACGCGGAAACGACGTGCGCCCCGCTCGGGGCCAGCGACGGATCGGCGAGCGTCGGCACCGCCATCTCAATCCAGGGCACATCGGAGCACCTGCCGTACTTGACCGCGTCGAACGCGCGCTCGATGCCGTCTAGGCCCTCAGCGAGCCGTATCACCCCCCCAAGCCGGGCTTGGCGCGTGGCATCGTCGCCGGACTTCAAACCCGGGAACGCCGGCAGCGCCGACACGGCGTAGTTGATCTTGGTCATCGTGCCCCGCATGCGGATGTTCCTGATCCGGCGCGCGGGCTCTGGCGGCAGGTGCACGGGATCGACGAGCGTGAGCATGGTTCGGCGGGGATCCGCCGTCGACAGGACGTGCGCCGCACGAATCTCGTCGCCGTTATCGAGGACGACGCCCGCGGCCACCTCGTCCTTGACGAGAATCTGAACGATCCGGCTGCCCGTGCGAATTTCGACGCCGGCGGCGCGCGCCGCCGCGGCGAGCGCCCCCGTCACGGCGCCGATTCCGCCCAATGCCGTCCAGCCGGGCGCAATCGGCTGGTCGGCGCCGGCGCCAAGCCACAGAAGAGCGGCCGTCGTGCCCGCGGAGCGCGGTCCCGCGAATCCTCCCAGAAGGCCTGCCGCCGCCACCGTGGCTCGAAGCGGCTCGCTCTCGAACCATTCGCAGACGAAGTCGGATGCCGGCATCGAGGTCCAGCGGAGGAGCCGGTACGCGTCGATCTTCGCAAGCGACCGGAAGGCCGCGGTCGTTCGAATAAGCGGGAACAAGTCGCCGGCAGACAAATGGTCGATGTCGGGCGCGGGCGACGACATCAAGGACCGCAGCACCGCGCCAACCGCCCTCACGCTCGCCAAGAACGCGGGATACGCCTCGGCGTCGCGCGAGGAGAACGCCGCAACAGAGGTGGACGCCAGGCGCACATCGCGCCAGAGCGTGAGCGCCCGGCCGTCGAGCGTGGGTGCGGTGACCACGGCCTCCGGGCTGACCACGCGCAGGCCGTGTCGCTCGAGCTCGAGCGAAGCCATGATTCCGGGATCGATATTGGCCCGGTGCGCCAGCGTCGAGCACGTGAACCCTGGCGCGATCTCTCCCGAGACCGCGGCGCCGCCGATCCGATCGCTTGCTTCGACGACCAGCGCGCGCAGCCCGGCCCTGGCCAGCACCGTGGCCGCCACCAGGCCGTTGTGGCCCGCGCCGACAATGACGACGTCAAAAGACATGACGGGCTGCCGGCTTCAGGCTCCCGGCTCCGGGGGCTTCGGGCTCCGGCTTCGGGCTTTGGTTTCAAGTCCCACAGTCCGATGTCCCTCAATCCCCAGTGCCAAGAATGCGTCGAGCGGCGTTGCGGCCGGGGGCGCCCATGATGCCGCCGCCGGGATGCGTGGCCGATCCGCACATCCAGAGGTTGCGCACCGGGGTCTTGTACTGCGCCCAGCCGGGCGCCGGCCTCAGGAAGAACAGTTGTTCGAGCGTGAGCTCGCCGTGGAAGATGTTGCCTTCGCTCAGCCCGAACTCCCGTTCGAGATCGAGCGGCGTCAGCACCTGGCGGTGCCGGATGATGTGCCGAATGTTCGGCGCGAACTCGGCGATCGCGTCGACGACGGCGTCGCCGAAGGCTTCGCGCTGCTCGTCCCAGGTGCCCGAGGCCAGGTGGTACGGCGCGTACTGCACGAAGCACGACAAGATGTGCTTTCCCGGCGGCGCCACAGACGGGTCCGTCAGGGTCGGGATGACCATGTCGATGTACGGGCGACGCGAGAAGCGCCCGTACTTCGCATCGTCGTAGGCGCGTTCCATGTACTCGATCGACGGGGAGATCGACATCGCCCCGCGCAGATGACGCCCTGGGCCGGGGAGGCAGGTGAAGTCCGGGAGGGCCTCCAGCGCCAGGTTGACCTTGCCGGACGATCCGCGGAGCTTGTAGCGCGAGAGGTCTGCGGCGAACTCATCGGGCAGCTCCTTGGGGTCGAGGAAGACGCTGAAGGTCAGCCTCGGATCCACGCTCGACGCCACCAGGTCGGCCTCGATCTCGTCGCCGTTGGCCAGCACAACTCCGGTGGCCTCGCCGTGCCGTGTCCGGATGCGCGCCACAGGAGCGCTCGTCCGGATCTCGACGCCGGCTTCGCGGGCCGCACTGGCAATGGCGTTCGAGATTGCGCCCGTGCCGCCGCGCGCGAAGCCCCAGGAGCGGAACGCGCCGTCGATCTCGCCCATGTAGTGATGGAGGAGCACGTAGGCCGTGCCCGGTGAGCGGACGCCGAGAAACGTGCCGATGATGCCCGACGCCGACATCGTGGCCTTGAGCACGTCGGTCTCGAACCACTGGTCGAGGAAATCCGTCGCGCTCATGGTCATCAGCTGCAGCTGGTTGTAGCGATCGCGGTCAGGCAAGGCGCGAAACCGACGGCCGATGGCCGCCAGGCGGAGCAGCTCGCGCGGGTTCCGCGAGAGCGGATCGGACGGTGGGGCGTCGAGCAGCGGCTTGACGAAGCGCGCCATCTCGACCATGGCCTTGCCGTACTCGTCGTACGCCTCCGCGTCGCGTTTCGAATGACGCGCGATCTCGCGCCGAGTCTTCCCGTGATCGTTGACGCGCCAGAGATAGTCGCCGTTCGGCATCGGCGTGAACGTGCCGTCGAGCGGAAGGATCTCGAGGCCGTGCCTCGCGAGGTCGAGCTCGCGGATGATCTGCGGGCGGAGCAGCGACACGACGTACGAGCAGACCGAAAAGCGGAAGCCCGGAAACACCTCCTCGGTGACGGCCGCGCCGCCGAGCACGTGCCGGCGTTCGAGCACCAGCACGCGCCGCCCTGCGCGCGCGAGATACGCCGCCGCCGTCAGGCCGTTGTGGCCGCCGCCGATGATGATCGCGTGATACCGCACCGCGCGCCTACTATAGGCCAACTATAATGGCCGCGGCGGATACGCGGGGCAGAGGGAGGCGAGCGAGGAGAACAATGCCGATCGGAACCGCCGTCCACGAACGCACGCTGGCCCTCTGCGAGAGCCTCAACTTCCGCGAGTGGTCCGGCTACTTTGCCGTGAGCGCGTACGAGGCGCACCACGAGCACGAGTACAACGCGATCCGCAACCGGGCGGCGCTCATCGATGTCTCTCCACTCTACAAGTACCTCATCGGCGGCCGCGATGCGGCGGCGCTCGTCGATCGCGTCATCACGAGAGATGTGACGAAGCTCGCGGTGGGCCAGGTCTGGTACACACCTTGGTGCGACGAGCAGGGCAAGGTGATCGACGATGGCACGGTCACGCGTGTGGGCGACCGGCAGTTCCGGTTGACCGCCGCGGATCCGAGCCTCAAGTGGCTCGGCGAGAACGCCTCGGGGCTCGCCGTCGAGATCGACGACATGTCGGATCGTGTCGCGGCGCTCGCGCTTCAGGGCCCCACCTCAGGCCGCCTTCTCGACGTCGTCACGGACGGCGCCGTCGCGTCGCTGAAGTACTTCCGGATGACGCGCGCGGTCATCGGCGGGGTTGCAGTCGACATCTCCCGCACCGGCTACACCGGGGATCTCGGCTACGAGATCTGGATGCCGTGGGAGCGGGCCGTCGACGTCTGGGACACGCTGGTCGCGGAAGGCCAGCCATTCGGGATTCACCCCGCGGGCATGCTGGCGCTCGATGTGGCGCGGATTGAGGCGGGCCTGCTCCTCATCGACGTCGACTTCTGGAGCAGCCGGCGCGCGGTCATCGCGTCGCAGGTGTACTCGCCGTTCGAACTGGGTCTGGGCCGGCTGGTCAGCCTCGACAAGGGCCCCTTCGTGGGCCGTCACGCCCTCATCGAGGAGTCCAGGCGAGAGGGGGCGAAACGGGTGGCCGGCCTCGAGATCGGCTGGCCCGAGATCGAGCGGCTGTACGAGCGGCGCGGCATGGCGCCGGAGATTCCGGCGACGGCCTCACGCGTGGCGGTGCCTGTCTACAGGGACGGCAGCCAGATCGGCCGCGCGACATCCACGACGTGGTCCCCCGTGCTGAAGAAGATGATCGCGCTGGCAACGCTCGATGCGCCGCACTTCAAAGACGGCACGGTCGTGGAATTCGAGATCACCGTGGACGCCGTTCGCGAGCGTGTGCCCGCCACGGTCGTGCCGACGCCCTTCTTCAATCCGGCCAGGAAGACCGCCCGTATCTCGTAGGGCGGGTCCTTCTGGACCCGCCGCCTACGCCTCGCCCATGAACGGATACCGGTAGTCCCGTGGCGGGTTGAAGTTCTCCTTGACCGTTCTCGCGCTGACCCAGCGGATCAGGTTCAGCTTCGATCCCGCTTTATCGTTGGTGCCGGATGCTCTCGCTCCGCCGAACGGTTGCTGGCCGACGACCGCGCCGGTGGGCTTGTCGTTGATGTAGAAGTTCCCGGCAGCGTTTCTGAGGGCCGCCCGGGCCTCGCGCACGGCCCCGCGATCCTGTGCGAAGACCGCTCCGGTCAACGCATACGGCGAAGTGGCATCCACCAGCTTCAACGTCTCCGCCCACTTCGCATCGTCGTAGACGTACGCCGTGACGACGGGGCCGAAGATCTCCTCGCAGAGAGACCGGTACGCCGGATCCTCGGTGTGGATGAGGGTGGGGCGGACAAAGAATCCCTTCGAGGCGTCGCACTGCCCCCCGGCGACAATCGTGGCGTCCTTTCGCGCACGGTCGATGTAGCCGGAAATCTTGTCGAACGACCGGCGGTCGATTACGGCGCCCATGAAATTGCGGAAGTCCTGCACGTCGCCCATCTTGATCTCTTCGAGCATCGCCACCAGGCGGTCGCGCACGCCATTCCAGAGCGACCGCGGGATGTAGATGCGGCTGGCGGCGGAGCACTTCTGGCCCTGAAACTCGTACCCGCCGCGCACAACGGCCACGGCGAGCGCATCAACGTCCGCCGACGGGTGGGCGACGATGAAGTCCTTTCCACCCGTTTCGCCGACGATTCGCGGGTACGAGCGGTAGCCTGACATCGACGCGCCGATCGTCTTCCACATGTCGTTGAAGACGTCGGTGCTGCCGGTGAAGTGCACGCCGGCGAGGTCCCGGTGGGCGAGGAGCGTGTTCGAAATGGCCGCGGCATCGCCGGGCACCAGGTTGATCACGCCCGGCGGAAGGCCGGCCTCCTCGAGGAGCTGCATCAGGTAGTGGGCGGAGAGCATCGCGCTCGACGCAGGCTTCCAGATCACGGCGTTGCCCATGAGCGCGGGCGCCGTCGGCAGGTTGGCGCCGATCGACGTGAAGTTGAACGGCGTCACCGCGTAAACGAACCCCTCGAGCGCGCGGTACTCGACCTGGTTCCAGTTCGCGTGATCGCTCAAGGGCTGCTCGTCGAGCAGCTCCTGCGCGTAGTGAACGTTGAACCGCCAGAAGTCCACGCTCTCGCACGCGGCATCGATCTCGGCCTGGAATACCGTCTTGGATTGGTTGAGCATCGTGGCGGCGTTGATCGTGTCGCGCCAGTGGGCCGTCAGGAGCTCGGCGGCCTTCAGCAGGACGGCGGCCCGGTCGCCGAACGACCACCGCGACCAGTCGGCGCGCGCCGTGCGCGCGGCGTCGACAGCCTTCAGCACCAGGTCCGGCGTAGCTTTGTGGTACGTGCCGAGGACGTGCTGGTGATCGTGAGGCATCACCGCCGTGCCCGTGTCGCCCGTTCGGACCCTCTGCCCGCCGATGACCAGAGGAATCTCGGCCATCTCGCTGGCCATCGACTTGAGCCTGGCTTTGAGCGGGGCACGTTCCGGGGATCCGGGCGCGTAGGAGCGGATCGGGTCGTTGACCGGCGGCGGAACCCGGCGGTGGCCGTTGAACGAGGCAGTCATGCCCCGAGTGTACTGCGACCGCGGCTACCGCTTCGAGATGCCGTCGTTCAGGAAGCCGACCAGTGGGGCCACTGTCTTGAAGGTGTCTAGCAGCCCTGCGTAAAAGCGCTGGCTCGTGGCGAACTCGGCCGGATGCTCCCGCCCGCCGATGAACTGGCGGAACTTCAAGTACCTGGCCGCGGGATGATCCGGCGCGAAACCGCGCGGGATCCGCTGAAGCCGCTCGCCGTCGAGGGCCCCGACGGCACGCGTGAACGAGGGCGCCTCGACGATGGCCCGGAACTTCCTGACGTTGGCCGCAATGTGCTCGCGGACCGCCTGGAGCTCGGAGGTGTCGGGCGAGTACAGGCCGCCACCAGCCCAGACCCATTTGGGCGTCACTTCGAAATACAGGCCTGCGCCCTGGTGCCTGGGCAGGCGCCTGCTCGGGAACGCCGCCGAGATCTGCGTCTTGAGCGGCGTCTTGTCCGCGGAGAACCTCGTGTCACGGTAGATACGAAAGATGGACGCGGGGCTGGCCTGGAGGTCTGGCGCGAAGCTCTGGAAGTCTTCGGCCAGGCGGGCAATGACCTCGAGCATCGGGCCCTTCAACACCTCGTCGTACTGGTCCTTGCGCGCCCGAAACCACTCGCGGTCGTTGTTGCGCTTGAGCGCCCGCAGAAACGCGAGCGACTTCGGGCTGAACCGCGGGTTCATTGAACGGCAGGCTGCCGTACGCGGGCCATGCGCTCCTGCATCTGCCTCGTCATGTGCGGCATGATGCCGATCATCCGTTCCAGCATCATCAGCTGGGCGCGGTGGTGCATTTCGTGCTCCTTGGGCGACAGGAGCATCTCGAAGCGGCTCTTCGTTGGGGGCTGTGCGCCCTGCGGCATCCTGACGGGCTCGGCCAGGAACGCTTCGGTCAGCCCTTCAAGGTAGACGGCAAAGCACTCGCCTTCCGACTTGAGCAGGGCGATGATCTCGGCCTTCGTCCACGGCTTCGCCTCCTCGACGCCAATCCGGCGCACCGCGTCGGCAAAGTCCATCTTTGCGAGGTCGTTGACCCGGTGCTGGTGGATCTCGGCCTGGATACGCGGAATAAAGGCGATGTGCGTCAACAGCTGTCCAATGCTTCGTGTGTCAGCCGACGCCTTGAACCTGTACTGATCCTCCGGAATGTCCTCCGCGATCTGCACCGTGTTCGTCCTCACCGTCCGAAAGCTCGCGGCCATCTCGCGGCCGCCGTAGTACGTCATCGGTTCCCCTCCACCTGGTTGTCCAACCCCCAACTATAATCCACGCCCATGAAGGTTGCCATCGTCGGCTCCGGCGCAGTCGGCGGGTACTTTGGCGCGAAGCTCGCACGTGCCGGGCACGACGTCACCTTCGTAGCGCGCGGCGCGCATCTGGCGGCCATTCGCGAACGCGGCCTCACCGTCAGGAGCACGACCGGTGACTACGCAGAGTTCACCGTGCAGGCCAGGGCCGCGGATCGCGCCGAAGACGTGCCGCTGCCGGACCTGGCGATTCTCGCGGTCAAGTCGTACAGCAACGCCGACGCGCTCCCGCTGCTCGCCGGCGTGGTGCGCGATCGCGCGGTGGTGCTCACGCTGCAGAACGGCGTGGACAGCGTCGACGAGGTCGCGAGATTTGTCGATCGTGTCAGGTTCTGGGCGGGTCGACGTATGTGGCGACCGCACTGTCGGCGCCAGGGCTTGTGGAGCAGACAGGCACCCACCGCCGCATTGTCTTCGGCGAGGTGGACGGTCGAAGCGGGCGTCTCTCCGACCGCGTCGAGCGGCTGCATCAGGAGTTTGCGGGCGCGGACCTCGAGTCCGAGCCGGTCGCGGATGCCAGAGTCCCGATCTGGGAAAAGTTCTGCTATCTCGCGCCGTTTGCCGCGTTTACCGGCGCCGCACGGCTGCCCATCGGCCCGCTCTGGTCCGATCCCGCAACGCGGCAAACGATGGTGTCCGCTTTTGAGGAGGTCGAGGCCGTCGGCCGCGGGGAAGGCATTTTATTGCCGGACGGCCTGGCCGAACGGATCGCTGGCTATCTGGACGGGATTCCGCCAACCACGCGGTCGTCGCTGCTCATCGACCTGCAGCAGGGGAAGCCTATCGAGATCGAAGCGCTGGCCGGCGCCGTGGTCCGCCGTGCGGCCAGGCGCGGCCTGCCGGCGCCGATCATGTCGGCCCTCTACGCCGTCCTGAAGCCGCACGCGAACGGCACACTTCGAAGAGAACTGAGAACTGAGAACTGAGAACTACGAAGGACAGAGATCATCGAATGCCGCAAGAGCGCCATCGCGATCTGCTCGCGGTATCAACGGGAACGTGTCGAGGATGTGCGCGAGCTCGTCGTGGGTCAGCCGATAGAGCGTGGCCACCCGTCCGTTGAGCCGCGCAAGGGCGGCCGGGTTTGGACGACGGGCGAGCAGCCGCGAAAGGCCGGCGATCTCCCTGAACGCCGCTGGCGCCATGTCCAGCGTCGGCACGGGCAGCCGTTCGACGACAGCGGTCGTGACGTGGGTGGTGACGCGGAGCCTCACCAGGTAGTTCAGGACGAAGCTGTTGAAGAGGCCGCAAAGAAAGTACTGTTCGCCGATCGGCAGCGGCGTCCTGAGGCAGAACACCGTGTGCGTCGAGACGCAGCCGGGCGGAAGGATGGCGGCGATCAACGTGAGACGGTTCGAGGCACCCGCGACATCCCGATAGCCGAGGCGTGAGCGCTCGTGGCGGGTACCGAGACGCCCGGCGGCCTCACGCGCCGCAATGCCCCACCGAACGTCCGCCAGGCGAACCGCGAACGGGTCGAGATGCTTGCCTTCGACCACCGGCAAGCCCCGACCTGGCGGGCCGAACGCTTCGCGATCGTCCGAGACGTTGAGCTCGCGCCCGAAGCGTGCCCTCCAGCCGTGCGCGTCGCCGAGCGCGGGGAAGAGCGATGCGCACCGCTCGACGATGGCAAGGTCGAGGGGCGTACGAAGATCGGGCAAGGCCATGTCGCCGCCGGAGATCCGAAGGAGGAGCGCGGGAGTGATGGTAACGCCTGGACGGCGAGGCGTGTCGCCCTCGAGGACCGCAGGATCGTGTTCGCCGAGCCGACAATCGACAGCCGTCGTCGTCCGGCCGGTCGTGGCCGTGAGCAGCAGGAAGCGCACGCTGCGGTGAATTGGGAACACGCCACTCCGATTGTCGAATCCGACAATGGCATCGACATCGCAGTCGGAGAGGAGCCGGCGGCGGAGCCTGGCGCTGCCGTGATCGGTGGCGAGGCCGGAGGGCAGCACCAGGCCGACGCGCCCGCCGGGCCTGGCGAGCGCCACGGCCCGTTCGACGAACAGCTGATAGCGGTTGGCGTGACCATCGGACTGGAACGCGTAGAGTCCCGACTGCCGTGTGAATCGTGTGGTCGGTCCCGCCTCGGACCTGGCCGCCGCCCGCTGTGCCCCGGATCCGCGATCGCCGCGCAACATGTCCCACGGGGGGTTGCCGAGGATCGCGTCGAAACCGGGCCGGTCGCGCCCGGTACCGTCGGCGTTGAAGAACACTTCCGGGAACTCGAGCTCCCAGTGGAAGAAGCGCGCGGCTGCCGCGGTCTCCTCGGCGGCCTCGAGGTGTTCGCGAGCCACCCTGTCCGAAAGCGCGCCCGTACCCGTCAGGATGGCATCCGACAGTGCGCTGAAAGCGGAGGCCGGTGGCGGGTGTGCGGTGAACCAGTGGGCGCACCAGAGGTCCGCAACGCGCTTCCAGGCCGAGAGCGAGGAACCCGGCCGGGAGAGGGTCGCGAGTGCCGACTCCTTCGACTGCACCTGCTGGATGGAGTCGTCCGGGACCAGGGCGAGAGAGAACCGCACGGGCAGCGCCGCGCGCAGCGTCTGTCCCAGCGCCTGGTCAGCAAAAAGCGGGAGCGTCGCGTTCGCGTGCGCATGCGCTTCCGGTGCGCGTCGGAGAGACCACAACCACGCGCCGAGCAGGCTGTCGCCGACCTGAAGATGATGATCGAGGAACGAGAGCGGTCGATCGGCCGCGAGGGTCGTGAGCCAGAGCGAGAGCCTGGCCAGCTGAACCGCCATCGGGTTGAGGTCGACGCCGTACAGGCATCGCTCCGCGATGGTCCGCCGAAAGGCCGTCCTGTCGTGGCGCCCGAGATCGCCCGCTCGACACTCGCCGTGCTCCACCAGCGCATCCGCGTAGGCGTGGGACAGGAACCGGCAGGCGGCGACCAGGAATGCGCCGCTGCCGGCCGCCGGGTCGAGCACTCGAAGCTCCAGAATCTGCTTCGGTGTGCGGCCGTGCACCAGCGGACCGAGTGTCCGGCGCACGAGATACCGGGCGAGCGGCTCGGGTGTATAGAACGTGCCAGTCGACTTTCGGACATTCGAACTTCTCTCGAGCGTCACCGACAGCGTGGCGCGACGACCGGACCGCTCCCGCACCACATGCGGTTGGTAGTCGAGGAGGGTTTCATAAACGGCCCCGAGCTGCTCGACGCCAAGGTCGCGGTACTGGATCGTCTCGCGTCCCCCGTGATCGGGCGCGACCCTCGTGGTCAGCGCCACAATCGCCCGCGTGGCCGCGCCATCGTCCATGTGGCGCTGTTCGGCCAGGGGCGTGCGCGTCGGGTTGAAGAGACGGCCGTTGAACGGGGTGACCGTGAGATCGCCGGCCCGGCACCCGGCGTGCGCCAGCCGGCTGGTGGCAGCCAGGGCTTCCCAGACGCCGGGGACTGCCTCGCCTCGGGCTGCTGTCGCACACAGGGTGGCCATGCTGTAACTGTCGCGGTAGACCGGATGCCAGACCGGCACGAGCCCCCGCGCTTCGGCGAACAGCAGGAACAGGATGCGGTAGGTGATGGTCAATGCCTGCTCGAAGGCGGCGGCCCCGATGACTGATGCAACAGCTGTCGTCGCCCCCTTCGTGGCTGACGAGCCGGCAAGAAGCGCGGCGAGGATGTCGGTCGAGGCGGACAACACGCCCGAGCGCAGGGATCTGCAGGTCGTCACGGCGTGCTGCTCCGATGCGGTCACGAGCGCGTGCAGGCCGCGCCCCTGGTCCGTGTTGAGCAGGCGCTCTACGGCCCACAGCGCCGCGAACGTGCCCTCGTCCTCCAGCACGACGTCCAGGTCGAACTGCGCGAACCGCCGGGAGTACGGCCGTGTCGCGTCCACGAGACGCAAGTGGGTGCCATTGAAGAGCAGCGCCCAGGCGGCGCCGTGCTCGTGAGCGTGCGCCATCGCCACACGCCATAGACCATCCAGCCGCTCGCCCCAGCCACATGCCGCGAGCACGACCGGAAGCGATGTGACGCGCGCCACACTTACCGCACCCCCTTTTTGTTGCTCGAACCCGGCAGGCAGGAGGCCGAGCATTCGCACAAGCGGATCGAACGCCGCATCGACCAGGGCACGCACGCTCGAAGCGGGCCCGAGACCCTGGCAACCGCGCCGCCACGCCCCGAACCGACGACGCTCGCCGGCCAGATCCCGTGGAGCCTGTTCCGACAGGTACCGCTCGAGAAATCCCTCGGACACGAGATGGCCGCTGAAGCCTGTGAGCATCTGTCGCGTCGGGTCAGGGAAGAATCAGGAGAGCGACGCGTCCTGTCGTGATGTGCAGTTCGGAGGCGCGCCGGACGACCTCCAGCATGGAGCGCTGCGCAACGTCTCCGCTTGTCTGCGGGCCCGATCCGAGGCGGTCGGCGTGCCTGGTGAAGAGACCGAGTTGGGCCACTCGACCGGTCTCGTCGCCGGCCGGCTGCGGGCACTCCCGTGCGATGCGCGCCGCCCAGAATGCAGAGTGCCAGCTCACGCTGCTGGACACCCACGCTTCGCGGTCGCGGCGGACCGCTGCAGCCACGTGCTCCTCGATTTCGCGGCCGGCGCCTCTCGCGATCTGCAGCGATCCGACGCCGTTCGGCAGCTCCACCTTCAACCGCAGGGATGTGAGACACACGGCCACGATTCGCCCGCAAGCATCTTCGATGGCCGATCGAACGATCGCGAGCCAGCACGACCCGATCAATGCTCGCATGGCCGGACTGCCGGCGCGGGAGATGAGCGGACCGGTCTCGCGTAGCCGGTCGGGTCGCATCTCCCAACGGAGCAGCCGTCGAGCGCGTTCGAGCCGGGCGTGTTCGGCGGCGGCCTCCGGCTTCAGGCGAACAACCTGGATCAGATCGTCGGTCCAGCGTGCTGCCGGGCGCGGGCCGACCGGGAACTCAGCCTGGTGTGGGCGTCCGGCAGAGTCGAGCCATCGGCCGCCGACGACGTCCTGTTCCGCCAGGTGCTCCGCGTCGCTGTCGGCGTCGTCGAGTGGGTCGGCCGCGCCCATCTCCAGCTGTGAGACAGCGATCCGGGAGCGCAGGCGCGCGGCGATCGCCGCTTCGCCGGTCTGGCGCGCAATCATGTGGAACGCGTGCACCCGTCGCTCTTGACCGATGCGGTCGACGCGTCCGATGCGCTGTTCGAGTCGAATCGGGTTCCACGGCAGTTCCAGGGTGATGACCACGCGGCACGCGCGGTGAAGGTTGAGCCCTTCGCCGGCGGCATCCGTGGCGAGCAGGACTGGTGTCCGACCGCTGTCGAAGTCGTTGACCGCGGCCCGCCGCTCGGCCCTGGACAAGCCGCCATGCAGCACACCGGCGGGCGCGGGCAGCCGCCCCTGCAGGTGATGCAGGGTGTCGCGGTATTCGGTGAAGACGAGCGCCTGCTCCCTCCGGCGCGCGAGTGTGGTCAGCAGCCGCGAGAGACGGGTCACCTTCGACTCTGCCCCCGCAGCGCGGGCAGCCGCCACGGCCAGCGCTCCCAGCAGCACGCGCTCACGGTTGGTGTCGTTCAACGCCGGACCCGTCCACGCTGGCGTGGCGTCGGCCTGATCGGTTTCGCCGTCCTCGTCCAGCGGGAGCAAGAGTTGCCCAGCCGCTTCGGCGTCAATGAGACCGAGCATGCGCCGGCGTACGGTGAGCTCGAGGGCGCGCGCACTCGAAAACGCCCGCTTGTGGAGCATCGCCAAGGCCAGCCAGGCATCGCGATCCCTGTCGCCGCGGTCCTGCCGCACCGCGGCACTGAACTCCGCGAGCAGCAGGTGCATCCGCCGCTCGTCGGCCGTGGGCGCGACCAACACGCGGTGCACACGGCGGCCCGGGCCCAGTGCGACCTCCCTTCGGGTGCGGCGGAATACGAGCAACCGCCGTGGGACGATCTGCGGTGGGATCGCGGGCGGCTGTGAACCCATCGTGCAGAGCGATCGAAAGGCGTCGCGATCGCCGTTGTGCGGTGTGGCCGTCAGAAGCACGACGTAAGGTGTTCGCTCGGCCAGGAACGAGTGGGCCCGATGCCGATCCGTGCCTGGAGGCGCACCGTGCGCCTCGTCGACGATCAGGACGTCCCAGCGACAACCGGCGACAGCGGCCAGCACCTCCGGGCGCTTGATGTAGTCGCCCGAGGTCACCACGATCGGGTACGTGATCCACGGGTTGACGCCGGTGGCGAGCTGCGACAGGCGCTGCCGAACGGCAGGTGCGTCCAGCAGCGCGCTGTCGAGGCTGAAGCGACGATGGAGCTCGTCGACCCATTGGTCCCGCAGGCCCGCGGGGGTGATGATGAGCACGCGGTCGGCGGCGCCACGAGCCCTGAGCTCGGCGACGATCAGTCCTGCCTGGATCGTCTTGCCCAGGCCGACCTCGTCGGCGATGAGCACACGGGCGCCCATTCCCCGCGTGACCGCGAGAGCCGGCTCGAGCTGGTGGGGCAGCAGGGCGATGTCGGCGCGTGATGCGGTGCGCAAGGTTTCTGTGCTGCCGGCGTCGGCGATGAGCGCACGCAGCCGCCCGCGCCATCGATGCGCGCCGCCGATCCGCGCGCGCGTCGGCTCGTGCACCGGCTCCACCACCTCGAAAGGCGCAACGAACCGCCGCTCGACCCCCAGGTTGGCCGCACCGGCGCCGCTCAGCGTGAGCAGGGCACAGTCTGAGTGCGCGCGAACATCCGCCACGCGCCACCGCTGCCCTCGGACACGCACGAGATCGCCAACGCGAGCGCATGAGTGAAGAATCTGCATTCAGCTTCGCCCTCTCCAAGGCAGAACTTGCGGCGCCCAACGCGGGGAGCCAAAGAACAGCGTTGGTTCTGCTGATCGTTTTGGGCGCAGGCCGTCGAGGAGGCAAGGCTGGTGCCACACCGGCGATCGGGCCGGCTCATGGCTTAGGGCTCATGGCTTAAGCCGCGGCCTGAGCCCTGAGTCTTAAGCCTTGAGCCGCTGCGCTAAGACGTGAAGATCGCGTTGAAGAGAAAGCGGAACGTGGCGAGGGACTGCGCGCGGTGTTGCACCCGGAATCCGAGAAGGACGACGCGGCCGGTGCCGAGCGGGACCTCGGCGACGGCGGAGCGCCCGGCGATAGCACCGGTGCCGTCGGCCCAGCCGCTGATCAGGATGTCGCCGGTGCCATATCGGGCCGCCGTCGTGAGCGGCGCGCCGGTCGTGGAGTCGTAAGCCGAGCTGAACGAGAAGAACCCTGCGGTCGTTCGCAACAACCCCATCGCGAGCGGGTGCGCGGCGTCGGTCTCCACGCGCACCAGGGAGCCGGGCACGAAGAGTCCTTCGGAAGCCTTGGCGACATCGCGCACGGGAAGGCCGAATCCTTCGATAGCGACACCGCAGGATTGATCGAGACAGACGAGCGTGCCGCCGGCCTCCACGAATGCCTTGAGTGCGGCGATCCCCCGCTCGCCGAGCCCGCCAGCATAGGGCGCGGGCATCAACTCGGTGGGGTGGCCGTTGCGAAGGCGATCCGGTGCGGCGCTCGGCAGGATGATGGCGTCGAAGTGCGCGCGCAGGTTCCCTGCCTGCACATCCGCGTCGACAAGGCTGGCCAACCTGAACTCGTACTGCTCGAGCAGCCAGCGGGTCCAGCCTTCGTCCGTGTTTTCGACCCACGGTTTGTACAACGCCACGCGCGACTGGCCGATCGGCCGGGCCGTGGAGGGAGGACGGCCGCGGACGCCGTCGACCCGCAGGCCCAGATCTGACGCAATACGCGCGACGACGGGCTCGGCCTCTCGCGAGTAGGGCACGACAAGGGAGCCCACCGCGTACTGAAAGCCGCCGGCGTCGAGCGGCGTTGATGTAAACGCAGGCTTCTGGCCCGCGGCCATCAGCCGGTTCGCCGCGATCGCGCCGGCCACGCCGCGGGCGTCCACCACGTAAAAGCCGGGCCGGCGCTCGCCCCACACCGAGGCCGGCAGGGCCGCAGCCGTCGTGAGCCGCTGCATGGAGGGCGGCTCGAAGGATCGCTCGATCGTCGTCACCGTCACGCCCATCTGTGCCGGCAGCGTCCATCCCGCGACGTCGTAGGGCCGCTCGTCGTCTGGCCGCGCGGTCGCGCCGGCCGCCGGCGTGCGCCGTGGGTACACCTGACGCTCGAGCAGGGTCTTCACGTAGGCCCGATACGGCTGCGACATCAGGATGATGTCGGTGCCGACCTGGTAGGGTTCGCCGTCGGCCCTGAACGGTTCGATGGCCCGGTAGATCTCGACCGCGCCGCGCAGCAGCAGTTCCTCGAGCCGTGCGGCGGCATATGGATCGTGCTGCTCTGGAGGAATGATGTAGGCGAACGGCCCACCCCGGCGCCCTGCCTCCACGGCCCGGCGCCCCATATCGAAGAAGTTCTGAACGAGGGCCTCCCGGTAGGCTGCCACGCCGTAGAGCAGGCCCTCGACGGCGCTCAGGTTGTAGTCGACGATGTCTCTCAGGGTCCACTTGCCGCCTGGCCAGGGGTCGGGAAAGTTGGTCTGCGCGCGGTACTCCGGCAAGCCTCTGCCAGAGCCGCGCAGGTCCGTCGCGTTCACGACGATGGGCGTGGCCACTTTGGCGCCCGCAGCCTCGGTCAGCAGGCATACCGTGTTGTGGCCGAGGGGCGTCGAGTCTTCGTACCCCGGCCAGTAGTAGTCGAACATCGCGTTCGAGACGACGCCCGAGCGGCCGTCGCGCTGCAGTTCCATGGCCATCGCGCTCCCCAGGAGTGCGGCCGATCTCCAGATGAGCGGGTCGTAGTTCCGGTCGACCGGATCGGCATTCGGCGGCACGAAATACCTGGGACCGCTCGAGTCCATCTCGTGCATGGTCAGGAACACCTGGGGGTGCCACTGCGTGTAGAAGAACCGCGAGAGGTTGCGGCTCTCGGCCAGGTTCATCATGAAACCGTCGCGGTTGAGGTCGTGCCCTCCGTACTTGTGGTACAGCCACGGCATGGGCCCGCCCTCGAACGGCGTATCCCGTTGTCGTCGATACCAGTCGGTCACCAGCCGGTGACCGTCCGGGTTGAGCATGGGAATAATGATGATGACGGCCTGGTCCAGCGCGTTGAGCACGGCCGGATCGGTGGATGTGGCCAGCGTGTGCAGCGCCTCGTTCAGCGCCTGCGGCCCGCCCACCTCCGAGGCGTGAATGCCGGCGCCGATGGCCACGATCGCCTTCTGGGTGGCAGCGATCTTCCTCGCCTGATCGGGAGGCAGCGTACGCGGATCCGATAGGCGCTGGTTGGTTGCCCGGATACTGTCGAGCGCCTTGATGTTTGCCGCCGAGCTGACGATCGCGGCCGGCGTGCGATTCCCGTCGGTCGTCGGGCCGAGGTCGACGATCTCGACCCGATCCGACTGAGCGGCAACGGTCTCGAAGTACTTTTCGATGGCCTCAGCTGAGGCGAGCTGACGGTCAGCCCCGATGCGGAAGCCAAAGTGCGCCTCAGGAGTGGGAACCTGCGCGGCGGCAGGGACCGCCAGCCCAACGAGCGCGGCAATTATCACAGGCGCCACAGGCGCCACTCGCGCCACCGCAAAGAACGTCACTGCCCGCGATCATAGCAGAGGGTCCTGCGCCCTCAGGACTGTTCGGGCGTCGTCGGCTCGTCGCCTTCGATCTCCTCGAGCTTGGCCAGGAGGGCGGCGAAGCCGCACTGGTCGGGATCGAAGAACCCCCACTCGTCCTGCTTCGGCGGCGTCGCGCGCTTTCTCTTGCGGGTCGGCTTCTGCGATGGCGCCGGCGCCTGTGTCTTTCTGGCCTTCGCACTCCGAGCACTCGCATCGTCGGCCGTGGCGGAGGGCGCTGCCTTCGTGCGCGCGACTCCAGGCGCACGTGCAACGGTCGAGTCTTCGCCGGCGACGGCCTCCGCCCGATGTTCCGCGCGCAACTCCTGGATGTCGCGCCTGATCGCCGTGAGGATCTCCAGCCACTGCGCCGCCGGTGGAGCGGACACGACAGGGGCGGCCGCCTGGTCGGGCGGGTTCGCTGCGACTGGCGGAGTGCCCGCAGGGACTACCGGCGGCTTCGTTCTGGGGGCCTCGACCCGCACGGCCGTTCTTGACGGGAACTCGACGGGTGGAGCAGGCTTCGCAGCTGGCTCGACTCGGATGGCTGCCCTTGCTGCCGCTGCCGGCTCGATACGCGGAGCTGGCTTCGCAACAGGCTCCACTCGGACCGCTGCTCTTACGGATGGCTCGATGCGTGAGGCTGGCTTCGTAGCCGGCTCGACACGCGCGGGAGTCTTTGCCGCAGCCTCAACGGGTGACGGTTTGGCTGGCGCCTTCGCCTCGAGCCTCGGCGGATCGGAAGAGCGCGTTCTGGCGGGGAGAGCCGGCTCGGGCTCTGCCCAGGAATACAAGCCGGTTTCGTCCGGCTCGATTTCCGCCAGGAGGTCGACGCACTCGATCCCTTCGAGCGGCGGCCAGCTGTAGCGTTGTCTCATCGCGAGCGAGATCCAGCTCTCTCGATCGACGGCTTTTGGCGCTGGTGCGGGCACGACCACGACCGGCTCGATGGGTGCGGCCTTGGATGGGCGTGAGCCGCCGGGGCCTATCGGTTCTTCGAAGGCGGCCATGAACCCGGCCAGCATCTCGTAATCCGGATCGCCCGGCGCGGTCGTTTCCCAGTCGGTTCCGGCGGGCAGCCCTTCGAGCGCGGGCCATGCATAGCGCGTGGCCAGACCGATCGGCGGGTCGCTCGGCGCCTTGGCCGTTACCGGGGCCGCAGTCTCTGCCGCCGCCTCGATCTCCAGGACGATCGCGTCATCTCCCTTGTCGGCCGAGCCTTGACGATCGCCCGTCCGCTTGAACGGTTCGACCGTGTCCGTCTTGCCATAGGACGACACGACGGCCTCGAGCTCCTCGACGAACGCGTTCAAGTCGATGGGCTCGGCGGTGATCTCGAGGCCGGTGTCGCCCGCCTCGATTGCGATCTCGTCCCAGGCGCCGTCTTCATCGGCTTTCTGCGCGGGCGGTTCGGCTTCCCGCAAGGAGATCATGATGCTGTCCGGCGTCGCAGGCTCGCCTGGCGTCTCGTTGGCGGGCGAAGGGACGTCGGTCGGCCGCACGGCTTCCTCGAATGACTCCCTGGGCGAATTCGCGAACAGGATCGAGCCGTAGACCGGCGTGCTGTCGGCACGCCGGTCGACCGGCCTGGAGAGGCCCTCCGTCGAGAACGGGTCCTTGAGGATCCGCTCGGTGACGACCGGCTCCTCAACCGGCTGCGGCGCCGGCGCGTCTGGAGTCGAAACCGAGCTGAAGGACGCCCCCAGATCGGAGGAGGCCGCCGCGCTGGAGGACGCCACCGGGTCGGAGGCCGCGACCGAGTCCAGACTTGCCGGCGTCAGGTCGATGTCGGGCCGCTTGTCGACACGGATCGACGCGCGCTGCGAGCGCGCGGCAATCGGCGGATCGTCGTCGTCGGGTTCGTCGAGCGCCCGCTCGGCCGCGGCGCGATCGAGGTACTCCGTGATCTGTGCGGCAAAGGTGGCGGGATCGCAGCCTTCGGTGCCCGTGGTCTTCTTGGGCTTCTTCAGCCGGTTCAGCAGGCCGCCCTTCGAGCGTGAGAGCGGACCGAGCACCGGAATGACCAGTGTCGGGACGCGGTGCCCTTCCTTATCGAGTCCGCGCAGGTGCTTGTCGAGGGCGGTTTCGTCTTTCGGCGACAGGAGGAGCGACGTCAGGATGAGATCCGGAACGCGCCCGTCGAGCTGCTGGAGCCCGTGCGACGTCGAATCGGCGACGACCATCTGCGCGTGCAGGGAGGTGCGTGCGAGGGCGCGGACGGCCGAGGCTTGTTTCTTGTCGGGCTCGATGGCGAGGATCAGCGCCATGAACCGTCAGGACCGGAACATGATGGCGACGAGCACCACCGCCAGCACCGCGAACAGCACGAGCACGGGGTTGTCGAGGCTGTAGTCCTTGAGCACGGCGACTCCGCTCTGGATCAAATCCTGAGCGCGGGCATTCAGGGCAACCAGTTCCCCCGATGGCTGGCCATCGGCGATCGATTGCGCCTGGCGACGCAGCTGCGGGTCCAGTGCTATAAGGCCGCCGACCAGCGTCGCCGCGCCTCCGAACGACGCCATCCATCCGATGTGTGCACGTTGCATTGGTGAGGTCTCTGATCTTTGTTATTGGCAAGGGGCGTTCCGTGCGGTGCGTTCCTGCGACGGGTCGCCGCAACCTACCCAACCTCATTCACTTAAGGGCAGCTGAGATCGTGCGTCTCAGCTGCTGTCCCGTTTCGCCACAGATTCCCAGCCACCGTTTTTGACCGAGCGGTTACGAATGTGCGGTCCAGCCAGGCGCCCTAGGCCTGTCCGCACCGCCCTCCGACGCCGGTCGAGCTGGCGCTAAATGGTCAGGAATACACCACTTGAGGCCCCTCCAGACGGGTCGATGTGCCAGCTTGGTACGCCCGTTGCCCTTTCAGCCTGCGTCGCGTGGTCACGCAACTTCGCGTGACCGCATTTCGCACACACGAGTTTTGCGCGTCGGGAGAGGACGCGCGGAGGACACGCACATGAAGTTCATCAACCGTCTGCGTTCGATCGTTTCCGACGAATCCGGTCAGGACCTGCTCGAGTACGCGCTTCTGACGGCGCTCATCGCGTTGGTTGCGGCCGGGGCGATCGCGTTGGCCGGCGGCGAGGTCAACACGATCTTCGGGAACATCACCGCGGCGCTCGCCGGCGCGGCGTAAGCAGGCAAGTCGGTGGCGGCCTGGAGACGGACGAGAGCGTCCAGCTCCAGGCCGCTTCGTTTTCTGGAGGAGATCACGGTTATGGGACGCGCTATCGCAGCGATGGGTCGCCTGGTCCGGCAGGACAAGGGACAGGACCTCATTGAGTACGGGCTGCTGATGATGCTCATCGCCGTCGGTGCGATGGTGGCGGTCGGCACGCTCGGCGACACCATCCACAACCTGTTCTGGGTGCCCATTGCCAACGCTTTCTGAGGCTGCCGTCGTCGTGACGGTTGCCGGCGGGGCCGGCGCCAGCGCCGTGGTCGATTTGCGTACGCGGCGCATTCCGAACTGGCTCACCCTCGGCGTGACGGGCTGTGGCCTGGCGCTCGCGGCGTTTCAGGTGAGCGGCCTCTCGGTCATGAGCGCGCTCGCCGGTTTCGGGATCGGGCTGCTGCTGATGCTGCCCGGACATGTCGTCGGCGCCACGGGCGCGGGCGACGTCAAGTTATTTGCGGCGCTCGGGACGGTCCTCGGACCCACCGGCATCGCTGTCGCGTTCTTCTACACGACCATCCTCGGGGGTGTGCTGGCGCTGGTGGTCGCGATGAACCGCCGTCGTCTGCGCGACACCGTCGAGCGGACCGCGGCTCTCGTCAGCACAGGCGGCGCAAACGTGGCCGAGATCGAGGGCGGCGCCGCAGACAACCGCTTCGCATATGCCCCGGCGATTGCGCTGGGCACGCTGGCAGTGGCGCTCGGGCTGTGAACATGACTGACCTGTCAACCTCCTCCTCGGGCTCGACATCGGGCAGACATTTGAGGGACCTATGGCTCGCATGCGTGTGTTTCTGGTTCTCGCCCTGGCGCTCACCGCCGGCGGCGTGCTGGCGTACGGCACGTACACGTACGTGGGCGACGGGCCGACGGCTGAGACCGTCACCATGCCGACGACGAAGGTGGTCGTCGCGGCCACGGACCTGGACATCGGCGCCGAGATCGAAAAGAGCGACGTCCGCATCATCGAGTGGCCGACGAATGCCGTTCCGCAGAACGTCATCATCGAATCCCGACGAGGTGGTCGGCCGCGGCCTGCTGATGCCGGTGATCCAGAACGAGCCGTTCCTGCCGATGAAGCTGGCGTCGAAGGAGGGCGGGTCGGGTCTGCCGCCGGTGATTCCGCCCGGGCTGCGCGCCGTGTCGGTGCGCGTCAACGAGGTCATCGGCGTCGCCGGCTACGTCCTGCCCGGCACGCGCGTCGACGTCGTCGCCACGGTGAGCCCGACGCAGGACCAGCGCGACATGACGTCGAAGGTCATCCTCACCGACGTGCAGGTGCTGGCGGCCGGCACCAAGATCGAGCGGGACGTCGAAAGCAAGAAGCCGATCCCGGTCAACGTCGTGACGCTGCTCGTCAATCCCGACGAGGCCGAGCGCCTGACGCTGGCGGCGAGCGAAGGCAAGATTCAGCTCGCGCTGCGCAACCCGCTCGACAAGGGCACCCCGGCGACGCGCGGCGTGAAGCCGTCGGGCCTGCTCGGGAACCCGCCGCCCATCCGGTCGGTGAGCACCCGCACTGCGCAGGGTTCAGTCAGCACAGGCGGCTGCGGCCGCCGGCGGCGCCGACCGTCGAGATCATTCGCGGCGACAAGCGCGCGCACGAAGTCGTGCGCGGGCAGGAGTAGATCAATGACGAGTCGAAAACTGGGCCTGGTGCTCGCGCTGGCCGTTGCCGGCCACCGGACGATCGTGTGGGCGCAGGGCCCCACGGCTCTGCCGGCCTCCGCCGTGGCCGCCTCGGCCGCGGCTTCCGAATCCACCGCCGGCGACGTCCGGCTGCTCGTCGGCCGCTCGACGGTCGTCGACATCGGCACCGCGATCGCGCGCGTCTCGCTGACCGACGCGGACGTCGCCGACGCCATGGTCACCTCGCCGAACCAGCTGCTCGTCAACGGCAAGATGCCCGGCACGATCTCCATGTTCGTGTGGGATCGGGGCGGCGCGCTCCAGCGCTACGAGGTCGTCGTCCAGCGCGACCTCGCGCGGCTCACCGAGCAGATGAAGCAGCTCTTCCCGGGCGAGAAGATCGAGGTCCAGAGCAACGGCAAGAACATCGTGCTCTCCGGCACCGTGTCGAACAAGGACGTCATCGAGAAGGCGGTCAACGTCGCCGCCGGCTACGTCGACAAGCGCGAAGAAGTCGTGACCCTGCTGCAGCTGCAGGCGGGGGCGCCCAGCAACCAGGTGCTGCTGCGCGTGCGCTTCGCCGAGGTCAGCCGCAGCGCGATGACCGAGCTCGGCGCGTCGCTCTTCACGCCAACGGCTACAAGGACGGCCGCTGGTTCGGCCGCAGCGACCACGCAGCAGTTTCGCGGCGCCGCAGTGCGACCAGGACGGCAAGCTCGTCTTCAGCGACTTCCTGAACCTGTTCTTCATTCGACGCGAAGAACGACCTCGGCGGCGTGATCAAGGCGCTGCAGACCAAGGGGCTGTTCCAGAGCCTGGCCGAGCCGAACCTCGTGGCCGAGAGCGGCAAGGAAGCCAGCTTCCTCGCCGGCGGCGAGTTTCCGATTCCCGTCGCGCAGGGGTCGGGCGCCAACATGGCCATCAGCGTCGTGTTCAAGGAGTTCGGCGTCCGCCTGAACTTCACGCCGACCGTCAACGGCGATCGCGTGCACCTGAAGGTGAGGCCCGAGGTCAGCACGCTCGACTTCGCCAACGCGCGTGGTGCTCAACGGCTTCCGGATCCCGGCGCTCACGCACGCGCCGGACCGAGACCGAGCTCGAGCTGCAGAACGGCCAGACGTTCGCCATCGCCGGGCCTGATGAACAACTCGATGAGCACGACGATGCAGAAGATTCCGGGCATCGGCGACATCCCGATCCTCGGCCTGCTCTTCAAGAGCAAGGCGGCGCAGAAGGATCAGACCGAGCTCGTCGTGATGATCACGCCGGAGATTCTGCCGAACAACTCGCGCGGCGTGACGCCGAACCTGCCGAAGCTGCCGGAGCCGTTCCTGCCGCCGCTGCCGATCCGAAGAAGCCGGTGACCCCGCCGCCGCCCGCGTTCGGCGCGGTCGTCGGCGCCCGTGGCCGCCGTGGCCGCCGCGCCTGGCGCGCCGGTCGTGCCGGTCACCCCGGTCTCGTCCATTGGCCCGGCGACGCCACGTGGTGTCCGCCGCCGCCCAGCAGGCGCCGTCCGACCGCGGCCCCGATGGCTCCGGCGGCGATGCCCGCGCCGGCCGCGCCTCCTGCGCGCCGTCAGCACGCGACGCGGCGAAGAGAGGCCGAGGAGCAGGCCAAGGCTGAAGAGCGCGCGCCGCGAAGCAGCGAGGCTGAGCTCGGCCGCGAAGGACAAGGAGTCGCAGGAGCGCCTCGCGAAAGAGCAGGCCAAGAAGGATCAGGAAGCGCGCGAAGAAGGCCGAGGAGGCCGCGCGCCAGCCAGGCCGAGATCGACCGCGAGCAGCAGAAGGCCATCGAGGCGGCCGCCGCCAAGCTCCGCGCCGCCGAGGCGCAGTACAACGCCGAGCTCGAGAAGACGGGCAAGGCGCCCCAGAAGGATCAGTCGAGAAGGACTCGCACGGACTGGATTCGGTAGCGTCAGGAGCTGGGTATGGCGCAACTCGGAGCTCAGTCCTGTCAGAGGACGCGGACTTCAAGCGGAAGGTCGGGCGGCTGCTGCGCTCGGGCCCCGTGCCCGTCAGCGTCATCGAGGACGCGGCGGCGAGGGACCGCATGCCCGACCTCGTCATCGTCGACATCCGCGGCGACGCGTCGTCGGCGATGGCCGGGCATCGAGCGCCTCCGCGCGGCGGCGCCGGCGCCGGCATCTTCGCGGTCGCGCTGAGCGCCGATCCCGATCTCATTCTGCAGGCGATGCGCGCCGGCGCGAACGAGTTCTTCATCTGGCCGCCGGCCGACGACACGTTTCACGGCGCCATCCGGCGGACGGCGGCGCGGCGCGAGGCGACGCAGGGCGCGCAAGCCCGCGGCGACCACGCTCGTGTTCTTCGGCGCCAAGGGCGGCGCCGGCACGACGACGGTGGCGGTCAACTGCGGCGTCGAGCTGGCGCGGCTGACCAAGCCGGAGCGACGGTCATCGTCGACCTGAAGCCGGGCCTCGGCGAGGTCGCGCTGTTCCTCGGCGTGCGGCCGCGCTACAGCGTGCTCGACGCCATCGACAACCTGCACCGGCTCGATCGCGAGTTCCTGAGGGAGCTGGTGGTCAAGCACAAGTCGGGGCTCGAGATTCTCGCCGGGTCCGATCACTTCGATCGGCCGGGCGCGGCCGACGACGGCGCGATCGAGGAGCTCTTCCGGCTGCTCACGCGGCAGTACGAGTACCTCGTCGTGGACGCCGGCAGCCAGATCAACTCGTGCACGGTCGGCGGCGCTCTACGCGCGCCGATCGGATGTTCCTGGTCGCCAATCCCGACGTGCCGTCGCTGCGCAACGCGCAGCGGCTGCTCGAGCGCGTGCGCGAGCTGGGCGCCTGCGGCGAGCGCGTGCGCCTGCTGCTGAACCGGGCCGCGGAGCCGTTTCCGATTCCGCCCAAGCAGATCGAGACGGCGCTCGGGCATCCCGATTCACCACACGTTCCCGAGCGACTACAAGACGGTGTCGACCGCGCTCAACTCGGGCGTGCCGCTCGCGCTCAGCCGGCAACTCGGAGATCGCGACGCAGTTCGACCAGTTCACCCGTCGCGTGCTGGAGCCGGCGGCCGCCGAGTCGGGCCCGCCGCGCCCGCGCGAAGACGCGGCCTGCTCGGCCTCGACAAGATCGCGTCGATCTGGTAACCGCCATGAGCTTCACAGCACCCTCAGCACCGCCGGCCAGCGTGGCCGGCACGCCCGGCCTGCCGGGCGCGCGCCGCGTGGCGCCGCGCGCGCAGTACGTCGAGCTGAAGGCCACCGTCCACCGGAAGCTGCTCAACCGGCTGAACCTCGAGGCGCTGGCGCAGGCGGACCGGTCCCGCGCCGAGAGCGAGATCCGGACGCTCGTCGGCGAGCTGCTCGCCGAGGAGAGCGACGCCGCTCAGCCTGGGCGAGCGCGACGTGCTGTTCGGCGAGCTGGTCGACGAGGTCTTCGGCCTCGGACCGCTCGAGCCGCTGCTGCGCGACCCGACCATCAGCGACATCCTGGTCAACACCTACAAGAACGTGTTCGTCGAGCGGGGCGGCCAGCTCGAGACGCGTGCCCGCGACGTTCCAGGACGACCGCCATCTGCTGCGCGTCATCGATCGCATCGTGAGCGGCGTCGGCCGCCGCATCGACGACAGCTCGCCGATGGTCGATGCGCGCCTGGCGGACGGCTCGCGCGTCAACGCCATCATGCCGCCGCTGGCGGTGGACGGCCCGCTGCTCTCGATTCGCCGGTTTCCGGCCGAGCGGCTGAAGGCCGACGACCTCGTCACGCTCCGGGCGATGACGCAGCCGATGCTCGACTTCCTGTCGCACTGCGTGCGCGCGCGGCTGAACGCGCTCATCAGCGGCGGCACCGGCGCCGGCAAGACGACGCTCCTGAACGTGCTCTCGAGCTTCATCGGCGAGCGCGAGCGCATCGTGACGATCGAGGACGCGGCCGAGCTGCAGCTCCACCAGGAGCACGTGGCGCGGCTCGAGACGCGCCCGCCGAACGTCGAAGGCAAGGGCGCCGTCCGCCAGCGCCAGCTGGTCATCAACGCCCTCCGTATGCGGCCCGATCGCATCGTGGTCGGCGAGGTCCGCGGCGAGGAAGCGCTCGACATGCTCCAGGCGATGAACACGGGCCACGACGGATCGCTGACGACGGTGCACGCGAACACGCCGCGCGACGCGCTGTCCCGTATCGAAACGATGATCGCGATGGGCGCGACCAACCTGCCGGAGCGGGCGATGCGCCAGCAGATCGCGTCGGCGATCCAGCTCGTCGTGCAGCAGACGCGCCTGAGCGACGGCTCGCGCAAGGTGACGAGCATCTCCGAGATCACCGGCATGGAAGGCGACATCATCACCATGCAGGAGATCTTCGTCTTCGAGAAGATGGGCGTCACGCAGGACGGCAAGGTCATCGGCCGCTTCCGCGCGACCGGCGTCCGGCCGAAGTGCTGCGAGCGCCTGAAGGCGTCGGGCATCCACCTGCCGGCCGACATGTTCGAAGGCGTGACGGAGGTCCGCTGATGCTGCTTGCCATTCTGATGTTCTTGATCGGCGCCGGCACCGTGCTCGGCGCCTACGCCGCCGTCGACGAAGCTGCCGGCAGTCCTCGCGCAGCGGAAGCTCGACCGCCGCCTGCAGCGAGGTGTCGAGGGCCTCGAGCGGGCCCGGACGAGGTCGACAGCGACGAGACGGTCGTCAAGCAGACGAACGCCGGCCCGCTGCCCGGCCTCGACCGGCTCGTCGCGCGGTACTCGCGCCGGCGGCAGGCTGCAGCGCCTGATCGAACAGTCGGGCGTCAAGACGACGCCGAGCGCGGTCGTGCTGATCTCGCTGGTCATGGCGCGCGGCGGCGGGGCTCGTCGCCGCCCTGCTGACGCATCTCTGGTTCGTCGTGCCGTTCGCCGCCGGCGCGGCCGCGATCCTGCCCGTTCTCTTCCTGACGCACAAGCCGGACGCGCCGCATGAACGCGTTCGAGGAGCAGTTTCCCGAGGCGCTCGACCTGCTGTCCCGGGCGCTCCGCGCCGGCCATGCGTTCCAGACGGCCATGGGCATGGTCGGCGACGAGCTGAAGGAGCCGGTCGGCCCGGAGTTCAAGAAGACGTTCGACCAGCAGAACTACGGTCTGCCGCTGCGCGACGCGCTCATCCAGATGTCCGAGCGCGTGCCGCTGCTCGACGTGCGCTTCTTCGTGACGGCCGTGCTGATCCAGCGCGAGACGGGCGGCAACCTGGCGGAGATTCTCGACAACCTCGCGCACGTCGTCCGCGAGCGGTTCAAGATTCTGCGCCAGGTGCGCGTGCACACGGCGCACGGCCGCTTCACCGCCTGGGTGCTGCTCGCGCTGCCGGCCGTTCCTGGCGGGCGCGCTCATGTATCTGAACCCCGATCACATGAAGCTCCTCTTCACCGAGCCCATGGGACAGATGATGCTTGGCCTGACGGTCGTGCATGCAGACGATCGGCTATCTTCTGGATTCGCAAAGTGATCAAGATCGAGGTGTGATGTGGTGATCCTGCTGCCGCTCCTGGCGTTCGTCTTCGGGTCGCTGCTCGTGGCGGCCGCCGCCATGGCCCTGGCACCGAGCGGCGGCGGCCATCGAGCGGCGCCTCGGCGAAGTGACCGGGGCGCCGATCAAGACCGACGAGTCGAGGACAGCGGCTATGGCAAGACGCTGGTGGACGGGTTCAGCCGTCTCGGCACCGTGGCGCCGCGCCAGCAGTCGGAAACCGGCAAGCTGCAGCAGCGCCTGACCGCGGCCGGCTACCGGAGCAGCGAAGCGCTCGTCGTCTTCTTCGGCATCCGCCTGGGCGTGGCGTTCGTGGCCTTCCTGCTGCTCTCGACGCCGATCATCGTTCGCCCGAACCTGCTGATGGCGCTCGGCGGCGCGATGCTCGGCTACATCCTGCCGGCCATGGTGCTCGCCCGCATGGCCAAGAAACGTCAGCATCAGATCCGCCTCGGGCTGCCCGACGCGCTCGACCTGCTCGTCGTCAGCGTGGAGGCCGGTCTCGGCCTCGATCAGGCGATTCAGCGCGTCGGCCAGGAGCTGGCGTTCGCCCATCCCGACCTCTGCGACGAGCTGCGGCTGATCAACCTCGAGCTCCGCGCCGGCAAGGCGCGCGGCGAGGCGCTGCACAACCTCGGCGAACGCACCGGCGTCGACGACGTCATGTCGCTCGTGGCGATGCTGGTGCAGACCGACAAGTTCGGCACGAGCGTGGCGCAGTCGCTGCGCGTGCACTCGGAGACGCTCCGCACCAAGCGCCGGCAGCGCGCCGAGGAGGCCGCGGCCAAGACGGGCGTCAAGATGGTGTTCCCGCTGGTCTTCTGCATCTTCCCGGCGATCTGGGTGGTGAGCATCGGCCCGGCCGCAATCAAGTTCGTCCAGGTCATCAGTCCCATGACGGATAAGTGATGCTGACCACTGCTGTCGACAGAACGTTGGACGCCGAGCGCACGACGCCGGCCCCGCGCGCTCCCCAGACGATCGAGGAGACCGGGATCAGCCAGGATCAGCTGAACCAGCTGTTCCTCAAGTCGCTGTACACGGGCGAGGCCACGGGCATCCAGGTCGCCGATCGGATGTGCCTGCTGTTCGCCGTGCTCGAGCCGCTCGTCGAAGCGGCACGCGCCGAACGGCTCATCGAGGTCCGCGGCGCCTCCGGCTCCGGCACGGCCGGCTACCGGTACGCGCTCACGGACCTCGGCCGCGATCGCGCGCGGCAGTACCTCGAGGCGAACCAGTACTCGGGACCGACACCGGTCTCCCTCGAGGCCTACGTCCAGCAGACGAAGAACGTGGCCGCCGCGCGCGGCTTCATCGACCGCGAGCGGCTGAGCCGCGGCTTCAAGCACCTCATCGTGGACGACGACGTGCTCGAGCAGGTGGGCCCGGCGGTGAACGCGGGCAAGGCGCTCTTTCTCTACGGCCCCCCCGGCAACGGCAAGACCGTGATTGCCGACGGGATGGGGCGCGCGCTCGGCGGCGACCTGTACGTGCCGCACGCCATCGACGTCGACGGCCAGACGATGACGTTCTTCGACCCGGTCAACCACGAGCCGCTCGAGAGCGACGAGGGCGACCGGAAGCATTGTCGCCACCTCCGCACGCGATCGCCGGTGGGTGCGGATCAAGCGCCCGGTCGTGATGGTCGGCGGCGAGTTGACGCTCGACATGCTCGACCTGAACTTCAACCCGATCTCCAAGTTCCACGAGGCGCCGATTCACCTGAAGGCGAACGGCGGCGTGTTCCTCGTCGACGACTTCGGCCGGCAGCGGATCCGCCCGCAGGAGCTCCTGAACCGCTGGATCGTCCCGCTCGAGAGCCGCGTGGACTTCCTGACGCTGAACACCGGGCGCAAGTTCCAGATGCCCTTCGATGTGCTGATCGTGTTCGCGACCAACCTCGACCCGCTCTCGCTCGCCGACGAAGCGTTCCTGCGCCGCATCCCCTACAAGGTCCCGATCGAGGACCCGTCGGTGGAGCAGTTCACGCGCATCTTCGAGCTCGTCTGCAACAACCGCAACCTGCGATTCCACCAGGTCATGGTCGCGTACCTGCAGCGCCGGCACTACGCCCCGTACGGGCGGCCCATGCGCTCGTGTCATCCGCGCGACCTGATCGACCAGGTCACGGCGCTGTGCCGCTACCGTGGCGAGGAACCGATCATCACGCGGGACCTGCTCGACGCGGCGTGCCGCTCCTATTTCGTCAACGAGGAGCCGACCCGGAAGGAACCCGTGGCGCCAGCGCCGGTCGCGTCGGCGCCCGAAAAGGGCAAGATCCGCAGCCGGCTCGAGATCCACTGACGTGCGCAAGTTCCATCGCGACGTCTTTACCGACCTGGTCTCGCGACTGCTCGTCGGCGTGCTCTTCCTGTTCCTGTCGATCAACCTCCTCCGGGAGTTCCTGACCACTGGACACCTGACAGGGCTGCTGCTGCTCACGAGCGAACTGCTCGTCGTGGTCCTGACGGTGCTGCGCCGCCGCGCCACGGTCGTCGATCGTTCAATCGCCGCGGCCATCGTGACCACGGTCTCGGTCCTGGGCCCCCCGCTCGTGCGGGCGTCGGCGACCGGGGCGCTTCTGCCCGACATGGCGACCGCCGTGCTGTCGGCCGCCGGGCTGTGCCTGGTGATCGCCGGCAAAGTGGTGCTCGGCAGAAGCTTCGGGCTCGTGCCGGCCAACCGCGGCGTCGTGGCTTCCGGGCCGTACTTGCTCGTGCGACACCCGATCTATTCCGGCTACCTCATCACCCACGTGGGCTTCCTGCTGGCGCACCCGAGCGCGTGGAACATTGGCATCCTGCTCGTCGCCGACACGGCCCTGATCGTCCGCGCGCTCTACGAGGAACGGATTCTCGTCCGGGACGAGCAGTACCGCGAATACTGCAGCCGCGTCGGCTGGCACCTGGTGCCGGGAGTGTTCTAGATGGCGAATTTCCTGGATGGGGCCAAGGGCCTCGAGGCGCCGGCGCTGGTGCACGCGCACACGGGGCAGGTGATCGCTCAGTCGGTGGAGATCGCCGACAGCCGCGCGACGCGCCGGCGGGGGCTGCTCGGGCGCGACGGCCTGCCGTCAGGCACGGCCCTCATCATCACGCTCTGCAAGGGCGTCCACACCTTTGCGATGCGGTTCACGATCGACGTGATGTTCGTCGATGGCGCGGGGACCGTGCGGAAGATCGTGCGGAACATGACCCCCCGGCGGCTGGCCCTCTCGCCGATGGCGTCGATGGCTATCGAGTGCGAGAGCGGGGCGCTGCCGCTCGACGCGGTGTCGGTTGGCGATCGGCTGTACCTTGCGCCCGCCTCGTCAGGAGCGGGGGCCGCCGAGCCACACCAGCGTGGCGCCCAGGTGCGACGCGGGATCGTCCCGGAATTCCAGCACTGACGGGTGCCGCTCGAGCGCGGCCTGCACCTGGCCCCGCTGCACGCCGCGTCCACGTCCGTGCACGACCCTCACCTCCGTCCACCCCTTCCTCGCGGCTTCGTTGATGTACTCCTCAACGACCGAGACGACGTCGGCCGGGGCGAAGGCGTGAAGATCGAGTTCTCGCTCGATGGGAACGTCATGCATTGGTACGACGCCGTCACCACGGTCTTGAGGCCGCCGCGGACCGAGAAGTCGCCGACGACGGTCATGCGGCGAGGGGCGAGGAGCGCGACCAGGTCGTCGAGGATCTGGTTCGTCACGTGCTCGTAGAAGATGCCGCGGTTCCTGAACTCGAGCATGTAGTACTTGAGCGATTTCAGCTCCACGCACCGCTCGTCAGGGGTGTAGGTGATGCGGATCTCGCCGAAGTCCGGCAGCCCCGTCATCGGACACACGGACGTGAATTCGGGACAGCTGATGGCGATCTCGAAGTCGCGGTCCGGTCTCGGGTTCGGGAACGTCTGAAGGGTCGAGCTTGACATACGCCGAAAATTCTAGCATTCAGGCCGAAAACAGACGATCTTGTGCCTCGGGCGAGGTTTGACACTGACCGGCGGGGGCGCTAGGATACGACGTTTTTCGAAGGAAACTGCGATCGTCGCCACGCGCCGAGCGATCGTGGTCACGGTTCCACGCGCGACAGTTGACGAGGGGGATACCGATGACTGACGCCCGCCGCATGGGCAAATCCGAGCTCTTTTCCCACTTCGCCGAGCGCTTCGAAGTCAAGCGGACGCAGGCCCGCGAGTTCTTCGACGAGCTGACGGTGCTGGCGGAGAAGGAGCTCAAGCGCTCGGGCGAGTTCGTGTTGCCCGGGATGGTGAAGCTGGTCGTTCAGAAGCGCAAGGCGCGCATGGGCCGCAACCCGGCCACTGGCGAGGCGATCAAGATCCCGGCAAAGACCGTGGTGAAGGCCCGCATCGCCAAGCAGCTCAAGGACGCGGTCCTTCCCAAGAAGTAGCGGTCCAACGCCTCCCCCAGACGTCAAGGGGTCGGGCAGGATTCCCGGTCTGCGTCAGGCCGCCGACAATCCTGCCCGACCCTTTTTCTCGTCAGGCCGCAGTGGTTTCCCTTACCAGACGCCGGCTGTCGAGCGTGGCTGGCACGAGGCGCGCAGTCCGCGCCTCCAGATTGGGCACCGAATCGTCGTCGAGGATGATCCGGTCGGTCGGCCCCAGCAGGATCTCGGCGCTGAAGCGTTGATGGCCCCGTGGCGTCCTGATCGCGAAGTAGCGCACCGGATAGAGCTGGTCCGCCACCACGATCGACTCCGTCTTGACGAGCGTCCTGAACATTCGCGCACCTCTTCGAGTGAAGCCCCCGCGTCAACTGGCCGCGGCTTGCGCCGACGAACTTCCCCGGGCAGGGAACCGCAGCGTGAACGCCGTGCCCCTGTCCACTTCGCTCGCGACCGTGATCGTGCCGCCCAACTGCTCCACGATCCGCTTCGAGATCGCCAGTCCCAGGCCGAGGCCGCGGCGCTTGGTCGTGACGAAGTCCTCGAAGATGGCGGCGAGCCGGTCCGGCGGGATGCCCGAGCCGGTGTCGGCCACCGTGACCTCCGCCCAGTCTCCGACACGCGCCGTCGTCACGATGATCTTCCCGCCGGGCTGAGTGGCCTGGATGCCGTTCGTGATCAGATTCCGGTAGACCCGACCGAGCGCGAACTTGTCGCCTTCGATCGTGATGGGTTCGTTGGCGTAGTGGGCCTCGACGGCCACGCCATTGCGCTCGCCCTCGAACTTCATGGCGTCGACAATCTCGGCGAGCGACCCGTTGACTTCCATCGGGAAGCGCTCGATCGGCTTCGGCTTGACGATGTTCCGGAGGTCGTCCATGAAGCGCTTGAGCGTCTGCAGCTCGCGCTCGATCGTGCGGTGGAATGTGCTGCGCGACTCCTGATCGATGTCGTCGCGCAGCAGCAGCCGTGTGCTGTTGCCGATGTTCTGGATCGGGTGCGAGAGATCGTGCACGAGCCCCGCGGCCACGCGGCCGAACGTCGCCTGTCGCTCCTGCCTCTTGACGTCTTCCTGCAGCTGGATCAGGCGGTCGGCCATGGTGTTGAACGCCTGGCCGAGATCGCTCGAACTCGTCGCCCGTGTCGATGTGCACGCGCGTCTCGAGGTCGCCTGACGCGACGCCCTGCGTGGCGCGCTGCAGCTGGAAGATGGGCGCGATGAACCGGCGGCCGAAGAACAGGCCGACCCCGAGCATCACGAGCAGGCCGGCCCCGATGGCCACCACCAGCTGGCGCCGTAACCGGGCGGCGGCGGCAAAGGCCTCGGACGTCGGCTGCTCCACGATGAGGGTCCAGTCGAGCGACCGGACCGGGGCTTCGACGGCCAGCATTTCGCGGCCGTTCTGGTCGACATACTGGCGCGAGACGGCAGCGGCTGGCCACCGCGGGGGTGGCGCGAGGCTCGACTTTGACCGACTGCGCGACGAGGGCCTTGCGGTCCGGGTTGCCGTGCGCGAGCAGCGTGCCGTCGGGCGCGACGAGCAGGGCGAAGCCTTCCTCGCCGATGCGGATCTCGTCCACCATGCGCCACATCTCTTCGAGGCTGATCTCGCCGACCAGCCAGCCGGCCGGCCGATTGAGCCTTTTGAGCTCCACGGCGAACACGCTCGTCGGCAGCTGGTCGTCGTCCACGCGGATGCGCGACATGGACACGCCGTCGAAGGTCACGGCGGGATCCTTCGGCACCGTGACGCGCGGAGGGCCTACGCGGCTGGTGGCCGCGACGCCGCCGAGCTCGTCGAACAGGGTGACCTCGCGGAATTCGCGGAACTGGAGCACGTAGTTGCGGAGGATGCGCTCCTTCTGCCAGGGCTCCAGGCCGGTGTCCTGAAGATCGGCGCCGAGGGCCTTCAGGATCTCGGCGTGACCGGAGATGTAGCGGCGGATCTCTTCCGCCGCGCGGACGGCGACGTTGAGGTTGCCGGCGCCGACCGTGTCGCGCGTGCCCTGTTGCAGGGACAGAATCGACACGACGCCGTACAACACCAGCGGCAGGACAGCGGCGGCCGCGAGGATGAGCGCGAAACGTGTGGCGATGTGCCGGATACGAATCGCCATCTCGATCTTCAGTGTGTCGTCGCGGCTGCCAGGGCCGGCGCCCCCACCGGGCGCCAGAGCCGAAGGGTGCTCAGTATGTCACGCCCCGGTTCGACGGGCACTTCGAACCGCGTGCTGACGGCGCGAGCCCGCTCGCTCCAGGCGAGGAAGATCGCCGGGGGATCGTCGACAATGGCCCGTTGAAACGCCGCCACACCGGCCTTGTACGCGGCATCATCAGGCGCCCGGTTGATCGCCTCGAGAGCCGCGTCGGCGGCCGGGCTCGAATAGCGGCCGAAATTCAACGGTCCGCGCGAATGCCACCACAGGGCCGGACGCACCATCGTTGGGCCATGCACGGCGTCGACGAGGATCGCGTCGAAGTCTCTCGACTCGAGACGCTTCTGGTACTCATCCACTGACACCTGCTGAAGCGTCACGCCGATCCCCGCGCTCTGAAGCTGCCGCTGCACGGCGAGCAGCATGAGTTCCTGCGACGGCTCGACGAGGAGAATCGTAAAGCGCGACTCGGCGCCCGATCCGGCGATCTCGTGCGGCTCGAACGCAAAGTGGGGTACCGCCGGATCGAAGGCCCAGTGGAGAGGCGAGATGGGTCCCGCGGCCGGCGTTCCCCGCCCTTCCAGGACTTCTTCAATCAGCGCCGTCCGGTTGATGGCGCCGTTCAGCTCCCGCCTGAACGCTCTGTCGCGCAGGCTGTCTCGTTGGACGTTGAGAAGCACGATGGACGTGTAGGGCCGTTGAAAGGCGAACACCTTGGTCGATGTCGACGGCTCCAAGGACGCGAGCGCGTCTATGCCTGCCTCGTAGAGCATGTCCACGTTGTCGCGAAGCAATTCTGCCCACGCTGCGCGGACGGAGGGGTATGACTTGATTAGGATTCGGTTGAGTATGGGCTTTCCCTGGTAGTACGAGGGATTGGCTCGCATTTCGACCTGGCCGTCCCGATTGGTCGCCGCGGCGAACGGCGCCGTTCCACTCTGTGGGGATTCCGGTGACCGCACCGCGAATCCCAGACTCTCGACCAGGAACCTCGAACGATTCTCGAGGGACAGTTCGACCACGTACTCGGAGGGAGTCCGGATCTCGATGACGTTCTCGTAAGGCAGGCGCCAGAGACGCGGGATCTCCGTCTGGAGAAGTGCCTTGATCGCCGACGAGTTGACCGGAGTGCCATCGTGGAACGTCACGCCGTGCCGGAGCTGCAGCGTACAGTGCGTCCCGTCGTCGGAGACGGACCAGGCCTCGGCCAACCAGGGCAACGGCCGTCCGTCCTGTGTGAACGAGAAGAGGGCTTCGAAGGAGAAGATGGCGAGAGCCTGCTGCAATCCAGACTCCGCGCTTTGACTAGAGGCCAGACCGAAGCCCACTCTCAGGGTGTCTGACGCGGGTGCGGGCGCCTGGGCGACCGGGGCGTCACGGCAACCAGCCGATCCGATGAAGAGGGCGAAGAGCCCGGCGAGCAACCCCAGCTTCTTTAGCGGAGGCGGCAGCACACCCTCTTCATCATCAGCCGGCCGCAGGGACCACCTACTTCTTGGTCGCCGGGAAGTCGTCGACGAACGTCGGGCAGAAGCCGCTGGGCTTGGCATTGGCGACGGCTTTTTTGATGACAGTGATCTTCATTCTACTCTCCTGGTTAGTTGACGCCGGCCGTCTGATAGGCCAGCGAGACGAGCGCCGAGTCGAAGCTCCGCTTGTGGCATGTCGGCACGTTCATGTCCCCAAGCGTGGTGTGCGACGCCACCACACAGCCCCCGGCGCACACGGGGATGTAGGCGCAGTCTCCGCACTCTTTCCACGGGCTGAGACGGTCGAACGCCAACCGGGCCTCTTCGCGGCGCTGCTCGAGGCGGCCGTCGATGTGCCCGATGGACTTGCCCTTCTCTCCCGTGAACCCAGGGCACGCATACAGCGACCCGTCAGGGCCGATCGTGTGCGCGTGCGCCATGTGGACGTGGCAGGGGCCGTTGTGCACCCCGTCCGGCGTCGAGAACCCGTGCCGCCGCGTTTCGTCGCGCAGAAACGTCATCTGATCGTCGAGCGTGTGGCAGGTGTCGCAGGCCGATGCGCCGCCGTCGCCGACCGACGTCATGCACGTCCCGCCGAGCGGCTTGATCGGCGAACCGTCGGCCTTGACCGGGATGAGCGGCAGCACGCCCCTGGCTTTCGCCGGCTCGGGATTGCGGACAATCGGCTTGAAGTTGACCTTGACCAGGTGCTCGGCAAACTCCTGCTCCCGCAGGAACTCGAGGAGCGCCGGGTAGCTGTCGACCGAGCTCTCGTCGAAGTTGCCGCCGATAGCGACGGGGCACCTGCCCGACACCTTGCGGATGTTCTCGATGATCCGGTCGAACGTGCCCTGGCCCCCGCGGAGCGGGCGCATGCGGTCGTGTGTGGCGCGGTCTCCGTCCAGGGTGATCTTCACGCCACGCAGCCCGAAGGGCAGCATCCGATCCACCACGTCCTCGGTGAGCAGCAGGCCGTTGGTGATGATGCTGATCGACACGGGCGTGCCGATGCGGTTCGACGCGTGCCACAGCCGCTCCGACAGTTCGTACATGACCGGCAGGTTCAGCAGCGGCTCCCCGCCGAAGAACGTCAGCAGGAACCTCTCCGGCCGCAGCCGTTCGAGCTCGCCTTCGATCCAGTCCCCGACCCGGGCAGCCGTCTCCAGGGACATCTTTTCGGCGAACTTGTTGTAGTCGCCGTGATCGCCCTGGAAGCAGTAGTCGCAGGCGAAGTTGCACTGGAGGGTCGTGAGGAGCGTAATGTTCAGCTCGGACGTATCGCTCTTGACCGCCGTCAAGTAGTCGTCCAGCCGCCGGCGATCGGCGATCCGATCTTCGACGAGAAAGCCGTTCTCCCGGAGGACGGACAGCGCTTCCCCGACGCCAGGATCCATGTCAGCCCGGCCGTTGAAGGAGTCGGGACTGTCGAGCAGGCCTGCCACATCCGACGACACCACGAGCTGGGCGTCGGTCAGCGTGTTCATCAGGAACACTTCGTCCCGCTCCGGCAGCGGCACACGAAGGTTGAACATCGAAGCCTGCATTCGATCTCCTGAAGACACCTGCGACTTGCTGTGGAAGAAAACGGCGGTATGACTACATGTCGTTGTGCAACGCGTGTTCCAGTGGATGAGGTCGCGTGACGATCGACGAGATCGCTAGGAAAAACCCTAGGTGTCTGTCGTGCCCTGCGAATCGGGATGGCGCGCGAAGAGAGAATCAGGCAACAGGTTGCCCGGCAGCGACATAGCCGCGAGCGGCGCGACCGCTGCTAACCGCCACAGGAGTGAACGTTTGCGGCAGCGGTCAGCAGGTTGGCCGGAGGAGCCAGTTTCTTGGCCGGTTGGGAAAACGTGTGTACTGAGTCCCTACGCCCCGCGCAGTCGACGGGCGAGCTCGCGAACCTCGAGCTTATCCATCTTGTACTTCAACGTACTCAGTGGAATTCCAAGGTATTCGGCCGTGCCCGTCACGTTCCAGCCGTTCTTTTCGAGCGCCCGCAGGATGAAATTGCGCTCGAAGGCGTTGGTGGCGTCTTCGAACAGGCTGTCGGAGCGGCGAATCTGCGGCTCGAGCTGCGCGAAGTGGAAGTCGAGCGGCAGATCCTCTTCCGACAGGTAGTCTTTGTCGCTCACCGCCACCAGACGCTCCACCAGGTTCTCGAGCTCCCGGATGTTGCCCGGCCAGTGATAGCGCTGCAGCATCCCCATCGTCGCATCGGTGACGCCCTGGATCTTCTTGCGGAAGCGCGTGTTGTAGCGCTTGAGGAAGAACTCGGCGAGCTGCGGGATGTCTTCGGTCCGCTCCCGCAGCGGCGGAAGCTTGATGGGGATGACGTTGATTCGATAGAAGAGATCCTCGCGGAACCGGCCTTCCTTGACCGCCTTCTCGAGGTCGACGTTGGTCGCGGCGATCAGCCGGAAATCCGTCCTGATTGGCTTGGTCCCGCCGACGCGTTCGATCTCGCCTTCCTGGATGGCGCGCAGGAGCTTGGCCTGGAGATCGAGCCTCAAGTCCCCGACTTCGTCGAGGAACAGCGTGCCGCCAGACGCCAGCTCGAACTTGCCCAACTGCTGGCGGTGCGCACCGGTGAAAGCTCCCCGCTCGTGGCCGAAGAGCGTGCTCTCGGCGAGCTCCCGTGGAATCGCGGCCAGGTTGACAGCGATGAACGGTGCGTGCGGATCGCCCGCCTCCCGGTGAATCAGGCGCGCGAGCAGTTCCTTGCCGGTCCCGCTCTCGCCCAGAATCAGCACCGTCGCCGAAAGCTTGGCGATCTTCTGCACCAGCTCCACGATGTCGTGCGTCATCTTGCTGGGGCCGACGATGAACTCGCGCTCGGTCTGGTCGGCGACCTGGGCCGACAGCATCAGGACCTGGCGGTTCAGGTCCTGACGTTCGCTCCCGTTCTGCACCAGGTGGCGCAGCTGGTCGTAGTCGAAGTCCTTCGTGATGTAGTGGTAAGCGCCGTGCTTCATGGCCTGCACGGCGGTCTCGACCTCGGTGATGGCCGAGATCATGATGACTTCGATGAGGCTGTAGTTTTCCTTGATGATCCGGAGGACTTCGAAGCCGCTGATTCCGGGAAGCCGGACGTCGAGGAGCACGAGGTCCACGTCTTCGCGATTCAGAATCGGAAGGGCGGCCTCGCCGGTGGCGACCCTGAGCACGCGGTAGTCGCGCTTCAGGATGGCCGTGAGGGTATCGCGCATCCCCTCGTCGTCGTCGACCACAAGCACGGTCTTGGGTTTTTGACTCATCAGGGGTCGGCTGCGGTATTGTCGCAGGCGGTTGACACCGTTGCAAGCCGTTCGATAAGGTACTTTTCCGTTGACCCTACAGGACTTAGCGGCCGGGGGCGCTCTTCTCCTCGCCCTGATCGTATTCGTGCGTGCACGAGGGCTCGCCAGGCGACTCGAACGTCTTTCGGAGTCTTACTGGGAGCTGCGTTATGAGCACGGCCAGCTGAGGGCCAGACTCAACCGTCTGGAGGGCACGGACGAGCCGCCAGCCGAAGCGCCCCCGCCGACCCACTTCGTTCCGCTGTCATCGTTGAAGAAATGACCGAATACGACCTCATTGTCATCGGTGCGGGCACGGGCGGCTACGTCGCCGCCATCCGGGCCGCCCAGCTCGGCCTTCGTGTGGCGGTGGTCGAGAAGCAGAAGGCGCTCGGCGGCACCTGCCTGCTGTGGGGTTGCATCCCGACCAAGGCGCTGCTCGAGCATGCGCACGCGCTCAAAGTCGTCCAGGGGGCGAAAGAGTGGGGCGTGACCGGCACCGGCCAGGTCGGTATCGACATGGGCCAGGTGCAGGCCCGCAAGGACCGTGTCGTCACCGGGCTGACCAAGGGCGTCGAGTTCCTGTTCAAGAAGAACAAGGTGACCTGGATCAAGGGAACTGCGCGCCTGACCGGGCAAGGCGGCGTGGAAGTCTTCGAGGGCGAAACGCAGGCGCTTCGGGCCTCGAAGGAGATCATCGTAGCCACCGGGTCGACGCCCCGCGGGGTGCCGGGCGTCGAGATCGACCGGCGCCGGATCATCACGAGCGACGAGGCTATCGCGCTTCGCGAGGTGCCGAAGTCGCTCGCGATCATGGGCAGTGGCGCGGTTGGCGTCGAGTTCGCAGCTATCTTCAATAGATTCGGCAGCGACGTGACCATCCTGGAGCTGCTGCCGCGGCTCGTGCCGGTGGAGGACGCGGCGGTGTCGGCGGAGCTCGAGAAGTCGTTTCGCAAACAAGGCATCACGTCGCACACGGGCGCACGGGTGACGAGCGCGAAGTCCTCGGCCGACGGCGTGGATGTCGTCGCGCAGCTGGCGAGCGGCGAAGAGAAGCGCCTGCGGGTCGATTACTTGCTGGTGGCCACCGGCCGGGGGCCGGTGACAGCCGGCCTCGAGGTCGAGCGCGCAGGCCTCCAGCTCGAGAAGGGCTATATCAGGGTCGACGGCCTCTACCGCACGAACGTGCCCGGGATCTCGGCCATCGGCGATGTCATCACGCTTGGCGCCGCCGGCCATCCGCAGCTTGCGCACGTCTCGTCGGCCGAAGGCATCGTCGCCGCCGAGCGGATCGCGGGACGCGCGACGCGTCCCATCAACTACGATCATGTGCCCGGGTGCACGTACTGCGATCCCGAGATCGGCAGCGTGGGGCTGACCGAACAGGAGGCCGGCGAGCGAGGCTTCGACGTCCGCGTCGGCACGTTCCCGTTCGGCGTGCTCGGCCGGGCGAAGATGGCCGGCGAAACCGACGGGTTCGTCAAGATCGTGGCCGAGAAGAAGTACGACGAAGTCCTGGGCGTACACATGATCGGCTCAAGGTCGACGGAGCTCGTTGCCGAAGCAACGCTGGCCCTGCGCCTCGAGTGCACCGTCGAGGAGCTGATTCGCACGATGCACGCGCACCCGACCATGGCTGAGGCCGTAGGAGAGGCCGCTCATGCCACTCACGGCGCGGCCATACATTCGTAGGCGGAATTGGGTAATCGAGTAATTGGGTGATTGGGTAATCGGCGCATTGGGTAGTTTGGTAATTGCTGTACACGCTGGCACAGGACGATCACGAAGAAATGGCTCAATTGAAATTACCCAATTGAAATTACCCGATTACCCAATGCGCCGATTACCCGAGTACCCAATTACCCAATTACTCGATTCAGCGAGGTTCATTGCCTCAGCGAAGGTTCCCTTATGACCGATGTCGTAATGCCTCAGATGGGCGAGTCGATTGCCGAGGGGACGATCGTCCGCTGGATCAAGAAGGTCGGGGATCGGGTCGAGCGGGATGAGCCGCTTTTCGAGATCTCGACCGACAAGGTCGACGCCGAAATTCCGTCGCCGGTAGCCGGTGTGATTGCCGAGATCCGCGCCAAGGAAGGCGATACGGTTCCCGTCAACAGCGTGGTCGCGGTAATTGGAGCGTCCGCAATCGCAGCCGCCCCGCCGGCTGTTGCTCCGGCGCGACCGGCAACGGCACCGGCGGCTGCGACGCCGGCACACGTTTCTGCAGCGCCGGCGCCTCCGGTGGCCCCTGCGCCGGCCCCCGCCGCATCCGCGTCTTCATCAGCCGCAGCTTCGGGACGAGGGGAGTCGGTCGAAGAGGTGATCCGGCAGCGGTCGTCGCCGCTCGTGCGCAAGATCGCGCAGGAGCACAACGTCGACATCTCCAGGATTGCGGGCACCGGAATAGCCGGCCGCGTGACCAAGGACGACATCCTCGGCTATCTGCAGCAGAACGGCGCGGCATCGCCGGCAGCGCGGTCGGCCCCGCCGGCGCCCCGTGCAGATGCGCCGCGCGTCCAGCCGCCGGCCGCCGCCAGGCCACACGTGAAAGGCGCACCTCGGGGTGTTGCCGGCACCACGGCCCCGATGTCGGTCATGCGGAAGAAGATCGCCGAGCACATGATCCTCAGCCGGCGGACGTCCGCCCACGTCCACTCGGTGTTCGAGATCGACTTCTCGCGCGTTGCGAAGATTCGCGAGGCCCGGAAGGCCGAGTACGAGAGCGCCGGCGGCAAGCTCACCTACCTGTCCTTCATCCTCAAGGCTGTCGTCGACGCGCTGCGCGCCGTGCCGGTGGTCAATGCCTCGCTCGACGGCGACTCGGTGGTCTACCACAAGGACATCAACGTCGGCATCGCGGTGGCGCTCGACTGGGGGCTCATCGTGCCCGTGGTGAAGAACGCGGACGAGAAGAACCTGCTCGGCCTGAGCCGCGCCGTGTCGGACCTCGCCGCGCGCGCCCGCAGCAAGCAGCTCAAACCCGACGAGGTGTCCGGCGGCACGTTCACCATCACCAACCCCGGCGTGTTCGGGGCGCTCTTCGGCATGCCGATCATCAACCAGCCGCAGGTGGCCATCCTCGGCGTCGGCAACATCGAGAAACGACCCGTCGTGATCGACGATGCGATTGCGATCAGGTCGAGGGCGTACTTGTCGCTGGGCTACGACCATCGGATCATCGACGGGGCCGTGGCGGATGAGTTCATGTCGCACGTCAAGGACGCCATAGAGGGCTGGGAGCCCGAGCAGGCCTAGACCGGGCCCCAACGTGCGCAGCCTCGAGGTCCGGCGCCTCGGTCTCCTCCCGTACGGCGACGCGCTGGCCCTGCAGCGGTCGCTCGTCGAGGAACGCCGTGCGGGACAGATCGGCGATCTCCTCCTGCTCGTCGAGCACCCACACGTCCTCACGCTCGGCGTTCGTGGCGACGGCGGCCGATCCCATGTCCTGGTCACTGACGAGGCGCTGGCCGCTCGAGGCATCGACGTGTACGAGACCGGCCGCGGCGGCGACATCACCTACCACGGACCCGGGCAGCTCGTCGGCTATCCCATTCTGGACTTGAAGCCCGATCGCCAGGATGTGCACAAGTACGTGCGCGATCTCGAGGAAGTGCTCATCCGCGTGGCGGCAGACTACGGTTTCGCGGCGGACCGTGTGACCGGGCTCACGGGCGTCTGGGTCGGCCGGGCGAAGCTGGCGGCGATCGGCGTCCGGATCTCGCGGTGGATCACCAGCCACGGCTTTGCGCTCAACGTCTCGACCGATCTCGCGGGGTTCGATCTCATCGTGCCCTGCGGAATCGCGGATCGCGGCGTGACGTCGCTGGCCGTGCTCGGGTGTTCGGCCGATAAGGAGGACGTGGAGAACCGCGTGATTGCGCACTTCTGCGGCGTGTTTGGCTGTGAAGTGCGGCCGGATCGCGCGGCGGTCACCAGGGCCGGAGAGTGAGCCGCCTTCGGGCATCGCTCGTGACACCGACGCCGGCCACGCGGGTCGCGGCCCTGCTCATCGGCCTCGTGATCGTCGGAAGCTTCGCGTTTCTCGTCTCCCGCTATCCCGACCTGCCGGGTCTCCTTCCGGTCCGCTTCCGTCGCAACGGCACGGCGATCGGCTGGCAGTACAAGACGTTCGGCCGCGTCCTGCTCCCGGTGTTCATCCAGCTCGCCCTGGCGCTCTCGCTCGGGGCGATCGGTCTGCTGCTGCTCTCGCGACGCCACGGCGAGCCCCAGGCATTGGCCCCGGACGTCGTCGCTGCCAGAACAGCCTCCGAGGCCGTGATCCTGATCACGCTCATCTGGGTGGCGTTTCAGGGGTATGCGTCGTTGGCCCTGTCAGAGATGTGGCAGACGGAACGGGCCGGGCTCGGGCGCTGGTATTACTACCTTCAGCTCGTGGGCCTGGTCTTGACAGGCATCGTCGCGGTCCGGGCGCACGTGAGGCTGGGCCGGCCGGCGCCACGACCTTTTGTGGCCGATCACTGGCGGTTCGGCCAGCTCTACAAGAATGCCGAGGATCCGGCGCTCTTCGTGCCCACGCGGCATGGAGCCCGCTGGACGCTCAACTTCGGTCGGCCTGTCGCCGCGGCCCTGCTGGCACTCATTCTCGGGATCGGCATCATCGGCCCGGCAGTGATTCTGGTGCTCGCGCTCCGCTGGAACTGACGGTCCGACCTTCCTGACCGACCCGACCCTCCCGACCTCTCTCGGTCACACATCTGGGGAGATCTTCAGTAAATGACTGTTAATAAAAGGTTTATTGAAAGTAGTTCACGTGTGGAATAAGTGCGCAGCCCCTGGGGTTTATGCATACATCGAGAGGGGAGACTTCATGCGCGAAGCCACATATCGGGAAGCTGCCAACCGCGACGCCGACCGCGACGCCGCGTTGCTCTCACGGCTGCAAGCGGGCGACGATCGCGCGCTGGGTGAACTGGCGGACATCTACGGCGGGAAGATCTTTCAGCTCGCCTTCAGGTATTTGCGCAACAAGGAGGACGCTGAAGAGATCACGCAGGATGTCCTCTTCAAGGTCTACCGCAAGGTAGGGGCGTTCCGCGGCGACGCGGCGCTGTCGTCCTGGATCTACCGGATCACGTTCAACACTGCGATGTCGCGTTTGCGCACGGCCAAGTACCAGCGGACGCAATCCGAAGAGCTGACGTTGACGGCGCACGACGGCGAGGAGACCGGTTCGTCGAGCTACGACATCGCAGACTGGTCGGACATGGCCGACGAGCAGGTGCTGCGGTCCGAGCTGCGGAAGCGCGTCTTCGCGGCCATTCTGGCGCTTCCGGCCATCTACCGCGCGCCGGTCATGCTGCGCGATATTCAGGGGATGTCCACCGAGGAAGCGAGCGAGCGCCTGCGCGTGAAGGATCAGACGCTGAAGTCTCGCCTGCACCGCGGCCGGCTGATCCTTCGCCGGCAACTCGCCGACTTCGCCGGCGGCCTGACGCTGCATCACGCGGCCGCATAGACAAGGTCGGGAAGGTCGGGTGGGTCTGGAAGGAACGACCCACCTGACCTACCCGACCCACCCGACCCACCTGACCTACCCGACCTTTAGAGCGTCATCGCGTTCTCGAGCGCCACGCGGTCGCGCGTGCTGAGTGCAGGTTCTTCGACCGCGACAATCCCATCCGGTCCGAGTCGAACTGGCAGCGCGGCGGTGCGGTAACGCCGGCCGTTGGTGTCGTCTGGCGCCACGAAGGCCGAGATCCGCCGTCGAGACGGCCCGACCATCGCCTCGATGGCCGCGGTGGCTGCTGCCGCGAGCGCGTACGGTCCAGGCGGCCACAGATGATCCACGCGCGCTGCGACGCGCCGCCGAGCGGACGCGTCGAGCACACGCATGGCGGCGAACCCTCCAATCGTCACTTCTTCCCAGGGCACCACGACATGTGCGGGAGGCACTCCCATCACCGCCAGCGCGACGTCCGCCGGCGAGCCGTTGGTCTCGAGCGCGACAATGCGCCCTGATCGCGCCAGCGAGCGCTTCGGGCGCTGATCCGAAGATCGCTGATCGCCGGAGCCCGAGCGCGCGCACGCCCCGCTCGACGATCTCGCGCTGCGCGGATCCCGCGCACAGCACGATCGGCGATTCGGCGAGCCCGAGGATCCGGCCGATCATCGTCAAACCGTCGTCGCCCTGCCACTCGCCGGCGCCGGCGCGATCCGCGAGCACGAACACCATCGATCCCGCGGCCGAGACGATGTCCTGTGCGCCCGACACCCGGGTGGAGAACGACTCGATGGGCGCGGCCTGCATGATGTCGAGCGCCTTGCCCGAGGCGATCTGGCCCTTGTCGTCCACGAGGCAGATGGTGCGGACGATGTCGCGGCGGGCGAGATGGTGCGCGAGCGCGCCGCCAAGATCGCCGGCGCCGATGATGGCGACGTCTGGCATCGGTGGACTATTCTAGTCCTTGGTTCTTCGGCCTTGGTCCTTGGTCCGGTCCTTGGTCCTTGGCGTCCGGTCCTTCGGTCGCATGGTCCTTCGGCTTCCCTGGTTCCCGACATGACAACAGCAACGCTTCGCGGAAAGGTCGCCTTGGTGACCGGTGGTTCGAAGGGCATCGGTTTGGCGATCGCGCAGGCGCTGGCGGCGGAAGGGCGCCGATGTGGCGGTCACTGGTCGCAGCGCCGCGAGCTTGTCGGCGGCGAGGCCGAAGATCGACAGCGCCGGCCCCGGCGGGGTCGAGACGCTGGCGACCGACGTGCGCCACTACGCGGAGGTCGAGCGCGCCGTCGCCGCGACGGTGGCCCGCTTCGGCGGCCTCGACATCGTCATCAACAACGCCGGTGTCGGGGTGTTCGTGGACATTGCCGACATGACGCCCGCGCAGTGGTCCGAGGTGATCGACACGAACCTGACGGGGGTGTTCAACGTGTGCCACGCGTCGATTCCGCACCTTCGGGCGAGGGGCGGCGGCTTCATCATCAACATCAGCAGCCTGGCCGGGAAGAACGCATTCGTGGGCGCCGGGGCGTACTGCGCGTCGAAGTCGGGGCTGAATGCGTTCAGCGAGACGCTGATGCAGGAAGTGCGCTACGACAACATCCGGGTCAGCTACGTCATGCCGGGGTCGGTGGCGACCGGATTCTCCGGCGGTGACGAGAGCAAGGGTGCGGACTGGAAGATCCGGTCCGAGGATGTCGCCGACGTCGTGTTGGGCCTGCTGCGTCATAACCCGCGGAGCCTGCCGAGCCGCGTGGAGCTCCGTCCCTCGCGTCCACGCAAGTCGAGCTGAGGCCCTTTCCGCCATGTCTGTGTTCCAGAAGCACCACGAGACGCTCGAACGTCATGAAACGATGATGGGCAGCGCCCGCGGCCGGATGGCCGTGGCGCTCGATCTGCTGACCGACTCAGTCGCGCTCGTCGGCCAGCACGGGGTCTACTGCAGAAGCGAGCGGTTCCCTGGCAAACCGAAGATGGACATCGCGCTCATCCTCGAGCAGCTCGAGGATGCCAAGCAGCTGATGCAGAGCGCGATGGAAGAGCTGAGGCCGCGCGGGTAGGGCGCTACGCAACGTCGAACTTAGAAGTGAGAACTACGAAGGACTGCGACCGGTTCGCGAGTCAACTGGACGCGGCGATCGAGGGACGCCTCCTGCCAACGCCTGTCGCCTGCTCGAAGGCGTGGGCCAGCTGCAGCACGCCGTAGTCGTCTCGAAGCCCTCCGACGATCTGGAGGCCCACAGGCAAGCCTTCGGGCGTGAAGCCGGCGGGCACGGAAATCGCGGGTCGGAACGTCACCGTGATCCAGTAGGCGGACTTCATCCACGCGATGTAGTGCTCCATCTCCACGCCGTCGATCGCCTTGGGCCAGTCGAGCGTGGCGTCGAAGGGCGGCACCTGATTCACGACCGAGACCATGAAGTCGTACTGCTCTTGAAAATGCCGCACCCGCTCGAGCAGCTGACCGTGGTGCATCATCGCCCGCGCCACGTCAGCGCCCGTGAGCGCGAGGCCCGCCTCAATCTCCCCGATGGCTTCGGGCTTCAGCTGATCGCGGAAGTGTGCCAGGAGCGGCCCGTACGCGGCTGCGCTGCGAAACCGGCGGATCGTCAGGAAGATCGACTCCGCGTCGCTGAGATCCGGACAGGCGTCCTCGACGATGCAACCGAGCGCCTCGAAGGTCTTGCGCTGCCCCTCGAGGACCATTCGAACTTCGGCGTCGACAGGAAGCCCGCCGAGATCAAGACCCCAGGCGATCCTCGTGCCGCGGAAATTCCGCTCCAGGGGTCTGCGAAACATGGATGGATCTGATGGAGCGCAGCCCGGGTCCCGCGGGTCAGGCCCCGCCATCACACCCAGAAGCAACGCCACGTCGGCCACGGTGCGAGCCATCGGGCCCTCGACGCCGAAACCCAGAAGCGGGAAGAGGTTTGGAGCCGAGGGAACCAACCCGACCGACGGCCTCATTCCGACCACGTTGTTGAAGTTCGCGGGGTTTCTGAGGGACCCGCCCAGATCGCTGCCGTCGGCGATGGGGAGCATGCCAGAGGCGAGTGCGGCGCCGGCGCCGCCGCTCGAACCGCCCGCGGTTTTGGTCTCGTCAAAGGGGTTGACCGTCGTTCCGTACACCTTGTTGTAGGTATGTGACCCCATGCCGAGCTCGGGAACGTTCGTTTTCCCAATCGGAATGGCTCCCGCACTTCTCACACGCTCGACCAGCACCGAATCCTCCGCGGCCGTCGCATCCTTGTAGATGGTCGAACCGCGCGTGAACGGGAATCCCACGGCTGGCTGAAGATCCTTGAAGGCAGTGGGCAGTCCGTGAAGGGCCGGCAGCGGGCCTCCGCGAGCGGCGCGCTCATCCGCAGCATCAGCCAGGGCCAGGCACCTGTCGTCGTCGAGCCTGGCCACGATCGCGTTGATCCGTGGATTGAGCCGGTTGATCTGCTCGAGATGAGCGGTCATGACCTCGCGCGCCGAGACCTTGCGCGTGCGGATGAGTGCCGCGAGGTCGTTCGCATTCATGAAGCAGAGGCCGCTTGGAGTCACATTGTGCGGCACGCCAGGCCGTACGCTCTGACAGGCGGGGTCATCGAACGACGAATCGCTCTTCCCGCAGTAGCGCGCCGTCGGGAGTCCTGACTTCGACGCGCCAGTCGCCTCCGCCAGACGCATTGACAGTCTGACGGCTGTAGGTGCGGTAGCCGGCGCCTTGATTCGCGCGAACCATGAGGCCGACATCCTGCACGAGGGAGTCGCCGTGGTACCAACGATGGCGCACGCGGACATCCGCGGATGCCGCGACGCGCGTGTAGAACGAGAGCCGCCCTGGAGCCGCGGGGTTGGAGGGCGCGTCGCAGCGCCACTCGCCGCCTTGGGTCGACAGGCTCTGACAGAGCCGGGCGTCGAGCACCCGCGTGTCCGTCGGACGTGATCCCGGGCCTGCAGACGCAGGCCGCGCTGGTACGCCGCGGCCCCCTGCCTGAGGCTCCGGCAGTGCTGCCGCCTCGGCTGGGGCTGCCGCGGCCGGAGCCGGTGCGGGGGGCGCAGCAGGCGTTGGCGAAGCGGACACGGGCGGTGTGGGCGGCAGGCGTGTCTGCTTCGGGCGTTTCCCGCGACGGCCAGGCCACCGCCAACACCGCGACGACGGCGGCCGCCGCGATTACCCCAACGATGACCGTGCCCGACGACGCGATCCGTCGCAAGGGAGCTGTCGATGCCGCCGGCCCGACCGCGCCTGGGACGCCGACCGTGGCGGGCGCCTCCTCGCGCGGCGATGGCGCCGCTTCGGGTGTGCGCGGCGCCTCGGGAGGTGAGACCAGCGCGGGCCCTGCCGGTAGCACAACGGCTGGCGCCAGCGGCTCGACAGGCGCCTTGGCCGCCACCTCCAGGGGCACGCCACGCGCCTGACAAAACTCCTTCAGGTTGTTGAAGCTCGTCGTGACCAGCGGATCCTGCGGGTCGAGCGCTGAGGATGCGATGCGGTACGCGCGCCGATAGAACTGCTCGGCGTCAGTTGGCCTGCCCGCCATCTCGCACACGACCGCAAGGTTGTTGTACGTGCTTGCCAGGTCCGCGTGGCCCGGACCGACGGTGGCCTCTTGCAGGCGCACGACTTCGTGCAAGAGCGTTTCTGCTGACGCCAGGTCTCCGGACGAAGCGGCGCGTTCGGCGGCTTCGAGGACGGCGGGAATCTCACGCACATCCGACATTGTTCATCAGGGACAGAGCGCCCGGAGGACGTTCGGCGCCGTGGCGCCATTGTAGACCATGCCGCCTCAACGGATCCTGCAGTCGAGCTCGTCGATATCCGACCAGTGCGCAGTCCTTCGTAGTTCTGACTTCTAAGTTCGAACTTCAGCGTGAGCTACCGCAGTCTGTCTTCCAGGACGTCCTCTTGCGCCGTGGCGCTCACTGCCGGAACCGCCAGGACGGCGGCCTCTTTCCAGCGCCACTCGATGATCAACCAGAGCGTGCCGGGAACAAAGAACATCGCGCCCAGGGCGAAGGCCATCGTTCGCGGCGACCAGCCCGTGTCGAGCTGGTGCCCGGTCCAGTAGCTCGAGATCGACGAGAAGAGCGTCACCAACGCGAGCTCGACCGAGAACACCCGCCCTCTGAACCGATCGGGCACCTCCATCTGCAGCAGGACTGTGCTGAACACCCACAGCACCGACCCGCCGAAGTGTGCGAGCAGGACGCAAGCCGCCGCGAGCGGCAGGTTCGGCGCCCATGCCAGCGCCACGTAGAAGAGGCCGATCATGAAGTACGAGGGCCCAATCGTGCTGCGCAGCGCCCGCGCCTCGTGTCCAACGAGCCACCTGAGCGCGATCGGCCCCAGCGCCGCGCCGATGCCGCGCGCTCCGTAAAGCACGCCGATGCCCGCGGCCGTGCTGCCGCCCACAGGGAAGATCTGCTGGCCGAAGATCGTGAGGAGGAGGAGCACGCCGCCGGCCAGGCCCCAACCGGCCTTGACGAACATCAGGGCCGCCACGTGGGAGTGCGAGCGCACGTAGCGCAGGCCGTCCACGAGATCCGGGATGCCGGTCAACGCCAGCAGGCCCGCCGCTCGCGGCGGCGGTGCGGCGCCGGCGGGAACGCGCATCTTCATCAGGAAGGCCGCCGACACGAAGAACGAGATCGCATTGACCGTGAATGCGACGTTCCTCCCGGCCATCCACGTGACCAGCCCGCCGACCGATGCGCCGAGCGCGAGCATCGCCGACCACGTCGCGGCCGAGAGCGCATTGGCCGGCATCAGTTCCGCCGCCGACGTGATGTTGGGGATCGTGGCCGTCCTGGCTGGCTCGAAGAACGCGGACGCCGAGACCGACAGCGTCATGACGACGTAGGCCAGCCACACGTCCTGGGGACGCCTGACGAGCAGCAACCCGAGGATGAGCACACCGCGCACGACGTCGGCGACGATCATCAGCCGCCGTCGATCCACGCGGTCGACGACGACGCCCGCCATCGGGCCGACGATCGCGACTGGCAGGAACTGCACGATCATCATCCACGCCACCGCGGTCGCCGAGCCTGTCAGGTCCAGGAGCAGGGCGAACACGGCCACGGAGTTGAACCAGTCGCCGAGCTGCGAGATGGTCTGGCCCGTGAACAACAGCCGGAAGTTGCGGTTTGTCCGGAGGAGCGCGATGTAGGGGTTCAGCGTCCCCAGTATAATTCGGGGCGTTCGCTGGCCTGTTCACGCGTTCATGATCGATACCCTCGGCCTCTACAAAGTACTGGACCGGCTCGGCTCGAGCCGTCTCGGCGACGTCTATCGGGCCCGCGACACCAAGCACGGCCGGACGGTGGCCGTGACCGTCGTCGGGGAAGCCATCAGTCGCGACCCGGACAGGCGCGGCCGCCTCGAGCGCGACGCACATGCAGTCCAGGCCTGCACGCATCCCTCAGTGTCTGTGCTGTTCGACGTCGGAGAGGACGAGGGGCGTCTCTATCTGGTCTTCGAGTACGCGCCCGGCGACCCGTTGGAGGCGCTGATGGCGCGCGGGCCCCTCAGCCCGCGTCGCGCCGTCGAAATCGCGCTGCAGGTCGCCGACGGCCTGGCCGATGGCCACGCCGTGGGGTTACTGCACGCGGACCTGCGCCCGGGGACGATTGTCATGACACCCAAGGGCAACGCGAAGGTCTACAACATCGGCCTGTCGGAGTGGATGAACGAAGGTCACTCGCCTTATGCGGCGCCGGAGCTGAAGCGCGGCGAGCAGGCCGAGGAGGCGAGCGACGTGTACTCGCTCGGCGTCATTCTCGCCGAGATGATCACGGCCGACCGACCGACGTCGCTCGCCGTTGACCCGAGGGTCCCCGCCGATCTCGCGGCGATCCTCTCGAAGGCGATGGCGGAGAATCCTCGCGAGCGCCATCAGTCCATGGCCACCATGGCGGCGGAGCTGAGAACGGTAGGCGCCGCGCTCGATGCGCGCGCCGTAGCGGCTCCTGCCCCGGCGCCGCCCCGTCGCGCGCCGGCCAGACGGTCAGGCATGGTCTGGTGGCTCGCCCTGATCGGGCTCGCAGTCGTCGCGTTCCTGGTATGGCTCGCGACGGCTCGTTAAATCTACCCGAGCACTTTTATCCCCGTCCTCGCTCGAGGATCTCGGAGAGGTTCATCGTGAACGCCGAGCGGGCGACGACGTCGGTGACGCCGGCCGCACGGGCGGCCTCGATCAGGTCGGTCTGCACGTGCGAGACGAACCCGACCGTGGGGATGCCGGACAGTGCCGCATCGGCTTTCATCGCCCCGACGATGCCCAGCGGGTCGGTGCGCTGGTTATTGAGGTCGAGGATCACGAGTGCCGGCGCGGCCGGCGCGCATGGTCGTGAGGGCGCTTTCGGACGACCGTGCGAAGGTCACCGGCACGCCCAGTCCGGCCGCCGTCGTCTTGATCTTCGATGTGAACATCAGATCGTCGAGAATTGCTAGGATCACCTGGTGATCATAGTCGAGTCGCAAGCCGTCGGCCCGTTCTTCAAGAACGGCTTCGTGGTGTCGTGCCCGGAAACCCGCGAGGCAGTCCTCATCGACCCCGGCGACGAGGTGCCGACGCTCCTGTCCTACATCGAGCGCCAGTCGCTGACAGTTCGCCACATCCTGCTCACGCACGCGCACGTCGATCACGTCACAGGCGTCGCCGCCGCCAAGCGTTCGCTCGGCGTCAAGGTGTACCTGCATCGCGACGATCTCTTCCTCTACGAGCGGGCGATCGAGACGGGCAAGATGTTCGGCCTGACGGTGGAACCGCAGCCTCCGATCGACGAGTTCTACACCGCGGGACAGGTGATCCCGTTCGGCGCGTACGATGCCAGACCGCATCACACACCGGGGCACTGCCCGGGCGGGGTGTGTCTGCAGATCGGCAGGACCGGCGAGACGGGGAAGGATCTCTTCGTCGGCGACACGCTGTTTGCCGGGTCCATCGGCCGCACGGATCTGCCCGGCGCCAACCACGCGACCTTGCTCCACTCGATCCGCACCGTGTTGTTCCCGTTCGGAGACGACGCCCGGGTCTATCCTGGGCACGGCCCGGAGACGACCATCGGCCGTGAGCGGAAGACGAATCCCTTCCTTACGGGGTCAGCGTAGCGCCGACGCTGCGTTCGACCTTCAGCTCGACTCGACCCACACGGAGCCGGTCGCCGTTCGACAGCCGCTTGCGCTCCACGCGTTCGTCGTTGACGAACGTCCCATTGGTGCTCTCGAGGTCCACCACCTCGAGCTCGACCTCGCCGGCAGGTCCCTCGGGGCCCGCTTCGAGGCGGCAATGCAGGCGCGACACCATCGCGCGGTCCACGATGAAGTCCGCGCGCGTCGCGCGGCCGACGGTCTTGATGGTTCCCGCCCGCACGCGGAACCGCAGCGATTCGTCTCCGACAGCTTCGAGTATCCACATAGAGATCAGCGCACCGCGGCGAACGTTACCTTCAGCCAGTCCACGATGGCCGCGACCACCAGCGGGCTGACCCGCTTCTCCTCGAGCGTGCCGTACTCGTCCACGGCGCCGGTCTTTGCCGCCGCCAGCAGGTGGTTGACCCCTGGCACCTTCACGACGTGCACCGGAGGGTTCCGCCGCCGTGCCCTGGCCATCGCGTCGAGCTTGTCGGCATTGGACGGATCGACCTCGGTGTCGAGCAGTCCCTGGACGACGAGCAGCGGCTGCTTCACGTCTTTCATGGTCTGCGCCGGGTCGTAGGCCAGGAAACTCTGGAACCAGGGGATATCGGCCTGTTTTCGCAGGCCAGGCGGGATCTCGTCCCATCCCTGACCGGTCAGCACGGCCGTCTGTATCTTCTTTTGCAGGGCAATGGTCGACTCGCGCTCGGCCTCGGGGCGCTTGGCTCGATCGAGCGCGCTCGTGACCTGCGCCATGTTGAATTCGGCCCCGGTGACCCCCGACGCGGCGACGAGGGCAATCGCGGTGATGCGGTCCTCCCTGGTCGCGGCAATCAGGCCGACGGCGCCACCTTCGGCGTAGCCGACGACGGCCACGCGCTTCCGGTCCACGTCGCGGCGATCGGACACGGCGCGCACGGCCGCGCGCAGATCGTCGGCGAAGTCCGCCATCGTGGCCGACTCGGGACGCCCGCCGCTCTGTCCCACGCCCCGTTTGTCGTATCGCAGCACGAGGAAACCGGCGTCGGCGAGGCCGTTGGCCAGCTCACCGAAGATGGCGATGCCCGCGACGGTCTCTTCGCGATCGGTCGGACCCGATCCGCCGACGAGCACGACCGCCGGGAGCCGCGAGCCGGCCGGCGTGTTCGAAGGCCGGGAGAGCGTGCCCGCCAGCGCGAAGCCGTTGGCCGGCACCTTGACCTGCTCGTCGCCCTCGCGCGACACCGTCACGCGGCGCGTCGAGACCGCGCCGATGTCCTCGCGCACCGCGTCGACGGCCTGTGTCGGGATGTTGACGCGAAGCAGTCGTCCGGTCTCATCGCCCCACACCTCCACGTCGACGCTCGGCCCGGCGGGAGGCTGCAGGGTGACGCGCGTGCGCCGCGCCTCGATGACGCGCGACAGCGTCTGCAGCTTCTCGCTGGACGACTCGCCGACCACGATGTTCATGGAGCCCTGGGGGGCGATGTACGCGCTGATCGTGGCGCCGACGGCCGCAGTGCGAAGCCGGGCGGACAGCGCCTCGTAAGCGGCGAAGATGGGGTTCGGCAGCATCAGCGCGTTGGCATCGATGATGTCCGCCTTGGCCTGGCGCACGCCGTTGACCTCGATCTCGTTCTGCGCCGAGGTGCCCGTGACACTGGTATGCAGACGCTCCGCCTGACCCTTGACGGTCGTCTCGAGCGTCAGCTCGAGGGGCCGCCAATCCGGCGCGTAGGTGATCTCCAGACGCCTGATGAGGATGTCGAGCGGCGCCCCGAGACGTCCGGCGCCGCTGATGATGCGTCCGCCATCGGGCGTCGTCTGCACTTCGACCTGCTCGCTGCCGATTGGTGTGCCGCGCACAAAAATAGTGAACGTAACTGCCGTCGGGCTCGCGGCCGGCGCCTGCGCCCTTGCCGTCGCGGGCAGGGCCAACACGGCCGCCGCCACGACCGTCGTCGCCGACACCGCCGCTGACGCTGCTAGCGCTGCTAACGTTGCTAACAGGGGTAACAGGGCAGCCCGGATAAGATGGTGCAAGGGCATGCCAGAGCATAACACCCAGCCGATTGCCGCCGCCCGCCGCGGCGCGGCGCTCGTCTCCCGCCGCGACCGCGCGCACATCGTCGTGACCGGAGCCGATCGCAAAACCTACCTGAATGGGCTGCTGACCAACGACACGGCATCCCTGCAAGTGGGACAAGGGGTCTACGCGGCCTACCTCACGGCGCAAGGCCGCATGATCGCCGATCTTTGGGTCCACGAGCTTGGCGATGCGATCCTCCTGTCTGTCCATGAGGATGCGAAGGACACGGTGCTGGCCAGGCTCGATCAGTTCGTGTTCAGCGAGGACGTGCAGCTCGGCGACGTCAGCGGGACGTTCGACACCGTAGCGGTCGTGGGCCCGCGCGCACCAGCGGTCGTGAGCGCCGTGCTCGACGGGATCTCCGACGCCGAGCTCCAGGCGTTCGACGACCACGCCGCGAGGCGCGTGCGGTTCCGGGGTCAGCCGGCGATCGTCGTCCGGGTCTCCGATCCAGGGACCTCAGGATTCGACGTCATCGTCGAGCGAGCCCTGCAGGCCGATCTCGAAAGCGCCCTGCAGCAGGCTGGCGCCGAGTGGCTCGACGCCGAGGCGGCAGAGGCTCTGCGGGTCGAGGGCGGCGTGCCCAAGTGGCACCACGACATGGATGAAGACACGATTCCTCTCGAGGCAGGTATCGAAGGGCAGGCGATCAGCCTCACCAAGGGCTGCTATGTAGGGCAGGAAGTGATCATCCGCGTGCTGCACCGCGGCCACGGCCGGGTGGCGCGCAGGCTCGTCGGCCTGAAAATCGAAGGCGCGAGCGCGCCGGCTCCGGGAACGCCTGTCAGCGCTCCCGATGGCCGCGAGATTGGCCGTGTGACCAGCAGTACGATGTCGCCCACGCTCGAGGCGCCAATTGCCCTGGCGTATGTGCATCGCGACTTCGTCGAGCCTGGTACTGCCGTAACGGTCGGCAGCGCCGCGGCCCGGGTCGCAGCGCTACCGTTCGTCGGTCAGTAGTCGAATCAACTGTTCGTCGGCGGGCGGAAATTGCAGGGACGCGAGGTCTTCGCGTCCCACCCATCGCATTTCCTGACCGAGTTGCGGGCCCGGCGTGCCGATCACCGTGCACTTCAGAAAATGGATCTCGACGCGGCGCTCGGGGTAGTCGTGCGACGTGACGAGCAGTTCCTCGCCGACCCGGGCCTCGACGCCAAGCTCTTCGCGGAGCTCCCGGGCCATGCACGTCTGAAGCGACTCGCCCGGCTCGCACTTGCCGCCTGGAAACTCCCAGTGTCCCTCGAGGTGCACGCCCTTCAGTCGACGGGTGACGAGGATCTCGTCCCCGCGTTCGATCACCGCGGCAGTTACGACGAGGGACGGACGGGCTCCAGACTCCGGGCTTCCGGCTTCAGGGGCTTCGGGCTTCATGGCTTCCGGCGTCCGCCTTCGCCAAGGCTTCGGCGAGACAGGCCGGGCTTCCGGCCTCGGGGTGGCGGCGAGAACGGGTAGGCCCGACAGTCCTTCTGCATCGGGCAGACGAGGCATTTCGGGTTGCGTGCGACGCAGATCATCGCGCCGAAGTCCATCAATGCCTGGTTGAAATCAAAGACTTGCTTCGAAGGCACGAGCGCTTCCGACACGGACCAGAGATGACGTGTCATGGCGTGGCTCTTCTGCTCGCCCTCGCCGACGAACACGCGGAACAGGACGCGGGCCACGTTCGTGTCGAGGATAGCCGCCCGCTGCTTGAAGGCGAAGCTCCTGATGGCGCCTGCCGTATAGGCCCCGATGCCCTTGAAGGACAGGAGGGTCGCCTCGTCCGAGGGCAGGTGTCCGTCGTAGTTGGCGACCGCCTCTCGCGCGATGCCTTGCAGCCGCTTCGGACGGATGTTGTAGCCGAGCGGATACCACGTCGTCGTCACCTCGGTTTCCGCGGCCTCGGCCAGGGCGTGGAACGACGGGTATTTTTCGAGCCACTCGGCGTACTTGGGCAGCACCCGGTCGACCTGCGTCTGCTGCAGCATGATCTCGGATACCAGGATGTGGTACGGATCGTCGGTCTTTCTCCACGGCAGATCGCGGCCGTGCCGGCGGTACCAGGTCAGCAGGCGCTGCCGGAAACGCCGCCGCTCGGGAGGCGTCGGCACCGCGGGCCCGCTCGGTCGCTTCGCCCGCTTCGACCCACCTGCCCTGCCCGACCCACCCGACCTTCGACCTCCGACCCACCCGACCGTGTTTTCAGAGGCATCTCGTATACTTTCCGTCGGACATGCCGTGAAGATCTACACCCGCACCGGAGACACAGGCGACACCTCGCTCGTCGGTGGCGTGCGCGTGAGCAAAGCCAACCCGCGAGTCGAGGCCTACGGCGATGCAGACGAACTGAACGCCTGGCTCGGGCTGGTGCGTGCGACCGCGCCGATCGGGGAGCTCGCAGACATCGACGCGGCGCTTGCGCTCATCCAGCGCGAGCTGTTTGCCCTCGGCGCGCAGCTGGCCGATCCGGGCGGGAAGATCCCAGCCCGTGTGGCCAAGGCGGCGATCGCCGGCGATCAGGTTGCCCGGCTCGAGCGGACGATCGACGCGCTCGAGGCCGAGCTTCGGCCGCTGACGGCCTTCATCCTGGCGGGGGGCTCGCCGGCCGGCGCCGCCCTTCATGTGGCGCGCACCGTCTGCCGTCGGGTCGAGCGCCGCATGGTCGCCCTGGATCCCGCGCCGGAACCCGTGCTGGTCCAGTACGTGAACCGCCTGTCCGACCTGCTGTTCGTGATGGCCCGCGTGGTGAATCATCGAGCGGGTCGGTCCGAAGCGGAGTGGTGAAGGGCCCGCTTGATCGCATCGAAGACGGCGCGTGCCAGCTCCTGCGAGACGCGCTCGCGAATGGCCCCACAGGCCACGACGGTGGTGCCCGAGACGGTCTCGATTGCGACGTCCCACCGGTCCCTGGCGATGCCCTCCGGCCGATCCTCGAACGACGTCGGCTGGAGCGCGGCCGCCGCGGCGGCATGGCGCGGCGACACCACGGTCGCGATCGGCGAGCCATTGATCAACACCCTGGCGGCCACGATCAGGTCCTTGTCGATGCCGCGATCCGCATAGTAGAACCGGGCCCGATCCTCGGAGAAGAGCACGAGATCTTCGGACGTGGGCAGTTCCGCGATGATGTCGCGGCCGAGGGCCCGTTCGCCGTCGCGCGCGCGCTGCTGCCGCCGCCGGTACAGCCGCAGCGTCGTCGCGAGGCTGGCGGCCACGACGAGCAGGGTCAGCGCGAGGAGGGCCGCGAACAGGTCACGCATGCGGCTAAAATGCCCCAGTGTCTCTCCGGCCCGAGCGGCTCGCCCGCGCCTATGCGGCGTGCGAGACGTTGGCGCAATCGCATTACGAGAACTTTCCGGTTGCCTCGCGCCTGCTGCCCGGACCGATGCGGCCGCACGTGGCCGCGGTGTATGCCTTTGCGCGGGTGGCCGACGACATCGCGGACGAGGGCGCGGATCCTCCGGCGATCCGGAAGGCGCGGCTCGAGGCCTGGCAGGCGCGGCTCCATGAGGCCGCCAGCGCCGCGCGCGTCCCCGCCGTTCCCGGCTCGATCGATGCGGCCGCCGACAGCCGCGACACCTTGATCGTCGTCGCCCTGGGCCACTCGATCCGATCGCTCGATCTGCCGCTCACGCTCTTCGACGATCTCTTGAGCGCGTTCGGTCAGGATATCACGACGACTCGATACGACTCGTGGCCGATGGTGCTCGACTACTGCCGTCGATCGGCGAACCCTGTCGGCCGTCTTGTGCTCCGCATCGCGGGGCGCGACGATCCGGCGCTCGATCGATCGTCGGACGCGCTCTGCACCGCGCTGCAGCTGACCAACTTCTGGCAGGACTTCGGCCGCGACTGGCGCGCGGGGCGGCTGTACGTGCCGCGGACCGTGCAGGAGTCGTGCGCCGCCACCGAAACTCAACTGACCGGCGGGTCGCTGACGGCCCAGTGGGTGCAGGCCATCGAGCAGTGCGCGGCCGTCACGCGCGATCTCTTCGACCAGGGGAGAGCCGTATGTGACGGCGTCGATGGCCGGCTGCGCCTCGAGCTTCGATTGACCTGGCTTGGGGGCCGCCGCGTCCTCGATCGTGTGGTGGCGCGGCAAGCCTCTCTTCCGACCGCCCGGCCGACGCTCGGCGCACGGGATGTGCCCGGGCTCCTCTGGCGCGCGGTACGCTGGGACGGCGCCGCCGCATGACGACCGTGGAATCGATGCCGGCGGGGATGGCTTCCTGATGTCGAGGAAGACGAGCTTCTACTATGCGTTCCTGGTTCTCCCAGCGGAGCAGCGTCGGGCGATCATCGCGGTCTGGGATTTCTGCCGCGCCGTTGACGATGCGGTGGACGAGCCGTTGGAGATCGCCCCCCCGGGGGCTTCCGCGAACGCCCAGGCGGGGCGGCCGGCACAAGAGCAGATCGCTGCGGCTCGCGCAGCCGTGCAGTTCTGGCGCGACGAGCTCGGGCGCGTGTACGACGGTCCGAAGGGCCGGCCCGAGACCGCACAGGGGCGCGGCCTGGAGCCGTTTGTCGCGCCCTTCGGCCTCCCGCGCAAGGCCTTCGACGATGTCATCGACGGCGTAGCCATGGATCTCGACACGACCAGATACCAGACCTTCGACGACCTGCTGCAGGTACCTGCTACCGGGTGGCATCCGCCGTCGGGATGATCTGCATCCGCATCTTCGGCTGCACCGACCGCAGGGCCGAGGACTACGCGCTCAATCTTGGCGTCGCGCTCCAGCTGACGAACATTCTGCGCGATGTGTCCGGGGACCTCGATCGCGGTCGCATCTATCTTCCGCTCGACGACCTCGCTCGGCATGGGTGCACGGTCGCGGACTTCGAGGCCCGAAGGCTCACGCCGCAGGTCCGCGGCCTGCTCGCGTTCGAGTGCGCGCGCGCCCACGGGTTTTACCAGCGCGCGATAGCGGCGCGCCCGGAGGCCGACCGGAGGCGGTTGGCGGCGGCCGAGATCATGCGCGCTGTGTACTTCGAGTATCTCCGCCGGATCGAGCGGCGAGGCTACGACGTGTTTGCCGGAAAGGTGCGCCTGGCGCGCCCGGAACAAGCGTTCATCGCCCTGAGGCAATGGCTATGGCCAGCGTGACCCGTTGGGATGCGATTGTGATCGGGGCCGGGTTCGCGGGCCTCAGCGCGGCCGTGCGCCTCGTGCAGCACGGCGCGAAGGTCCTGGTGCTCGAGGCGCGCTCCCGCCTCGGGGGACGGGCCACTTCGTTCGTCGACCGGGACACGGGCGAGCGCGTGGACAACGGGCAGCACATTCTTCTCGGCTGCTATGTCGAAACCTTCGCGTTTCTCCGCGAAATTGGCGCACTCGACCATGTGCGGCTCCAACCGCAGCTGGCGGTGACGATGGTCGATCGGCAGGGCCGGATGACGCGCCTCGAGTGCCCCCCGCTCCCGGCGCCGTACCATCTGGCGGGCGCCGTGTTCGACTGGGAAGCCCTGGGCTGGACGGACCGATTCTCTATCCTCCGCATGGCGACACCGCTCCGTCTGGCGCGCCGGTCCCTGCGGCCGGGGGCGCCGAAGCTGGCTGCGTCGCCTGGCGAGACCGTCGAGAGCTGGCTCGTGAGAAATGGTCAGACGGCGAGGATCCGCGAGATGCTCTGGCACCCCCTCGTCCTCGCGGCGCTCAACCAGCCCGCCGAACAGGCGGCCGCGCCCGTGTTCGCGAGGGTCCTGGCCGAGATGTTCAGCGCCGACCCGCGGGCGGCGGCCATTGGCCTTCCGACAAAGCCGCTGGATCTGATGTACGCCGAGCCGGCCCGCGAGTACATCGAAGCGCACGGCGGGCGGGTGCTGTACCGGGGCCTCGGCGACGGTCGAGATCGACGGCACGCAGATTGTGAGCGTGTCGAGCGGCGAGCAGGGCGATCGGTGGACGACATCGGTTGTCGTGTCGGCCGTCCCCTGGTTCGCGCTCGAGACGCTGTTTGCCCGCTACGGAGAGCCGCCGCCACCGCTGGCGGCGACCATCGCCGCCGCGAGCGCCATGGCGGCCTCGCCCATCATCACCGTCAACCTCTGGTTCGATCGCCCGGTGCTCGATCAGCCGTTTGTCGGCCTGCCGGGCCGCGCGATGCAGTGGGTGTTCGACAAGCGGACGGTCTTTGGCGATTCGACGTCTCACCTGTCGCTCGTGTCGAGCGGCGCCGCGGCTCTCTCCGAGCAGACCAATGCCGCCCTGATTGCGCTCGCCCACGACGAACTGCGCCAGGCCCTGCCTTCGGCGGCGTCGGCCGGCCTCATGCGCGCCACGGTCGTCCGCGAACCTCGCGCCACGTTCTCTCTGGCCGTCGGGCAGCCGGCGCGCCCCGACGTCCGCACGGACGTCCGCGGCCTGTTTCTCGCGGGCGACTGGATTGCCACCGGCTTGCCAGCTACGATCGAGAGCGCCGTCAGGAGCGGTCACAGCGCCGCCGACGCGGCGGCCGCCTCGTAATTCGGGACACCCATGCACTCCGTCGTCGTCCACTACAAGGAGTTGGCGCTCAAGGGGCGGAACCGCCCCTGGTTCGTGCAGGTGCTCATCCGCAATCTGCGCGCGGCCCTCGCCGGTCTCCAGGTGGCGACGGTGCGATCGGTCATGGGCCGCATCGAAATCGAGCTCGGCCCCGGAGCGCCATGGCCCGAGGTTCGCGATCGCATCGCGACCGTCTTCGGCATCGCCAACTTTTCCCGCGCGACGCGTGGCCCCCAGGATTTCGAGGCGCTGGCGTCGCGCATCCTCGCCGAGCTGGGCGACCGCCGGGTGGCGTCGTTTCGGGTGAGCGCCCGCCGGGCCGACAAGCGCTTCCCGTTCACGTCGCCGCAGATCGAGCGCGAAGTGGGCGGCCTCATCAAGCTGGCGACGGGCTGGAACGTCGACCTCGAGCAGCCGGCCCTGACGATCCACATCGAGATGATGACCGACCACGCCTTCTACTTCTTCGACAAGGAGCCAGGCGCCGGCGGCCTGCCGACCGGGACTGGTGGACTCCTGGCCTGTCTCCTCTCGGGCGGCATCGACTCGCCGGTGGCCGCGTTCCGCATGATGCGCCGCGGCTGCTACGTGCACTTCATTCACTTTCACAGCTATCCGATTCTGTCCCGCGCCTCGCAGGAGAAGGTGCGCGAGATTGCCACGCTGTTGACGAAGTACCAGCAGCGATCGCGCCTCACCCTGGTCCCATTCGGCGAGCTGCAGCAGCAGGTGCTCCTCGGCGTCAGGCCCGAGCTGCGCGTCGTCATCTACCGGCGGTTGATGCTGCGGATCGCGGAACGCGTGGCGCGGCGCGCCCACGCGCGCGCACTCGTCACCGGCGAGGTGGTTGGACAGGTGGCGTCGCAGACCCTGGAGAACCTCACCGTGATTGCCGGGGCGACGTCGATGGAGGTGCTGCGACCGCTCGTCGGGATGGACAAGGACGAGATCACCGACCAGGCCGAACGGATTGGCACCCTGCCGATCTCGAACATCCCCGACCAGGATTGTTGCCAGCTTTTCACGCCCCGGCATCCTTCCACACGCGCGACGCTTGCGGAAGTCACCCAGGCGGAAGACGCGCTGCCCATCGACGCGATGGTGCAGGCGGCGCTGGACAGGGCGACGGTGGAGCGATTCAGATTCCCGGTGCTAGAATTAGCGGCTGGGACAAGTTAAGCGAGGACCCTTTATGTATCAGTCCGTGAAGGAGATGCAGGATATCAACGTGTCGAGCCCGGCGTCGGGCGACGTTGTCGACAAGCTGGCATGGACCGCCGCCTTCGGCGCCGACGCCGAGACGCGAGGTACAGCGCGATGGACGGTGCGGTCGCTCGCTGCGGCCGCGGGCATCCGGCCGGCATCGATTCACGATCTGTACATCGCGATGGGCCGCGGCGAGGCGGGCGGGTTCACGGTGCCCGCCATCAACGTGCGCGCGATGGCGTACGACACCGCGCGCGCGGTCATCCGCGCGGCGAAGAAGCTCGACGCCGGCGCCTTCATCTTCGAGATCGCGCGCTCGGAGATAGGCTACACGGAGCAGCGCCCTCACGAGTACGCCGCGATCGTGCTCGCGGCGGCGCTTCGCGAGGGGTTCCGTGGGCCCATCTTCATCCAGGGCGACCATGTGCAGACCAACGCGAAGAAGTTCAACAGCCCGGATCGCGACAAGGAGCTGGACGCGCTGCGGGCGCTCATCAAGGAAGAGATCGCCGCCGGGTTCTACAACATCGATATCGACACGTCGACGCTCGTCGATCTCGACAAGCCGACCCTCGACGAGCAGCAGGAGGTCAACGTGACGCTCGCGGCGGATTTCGCCGCGTTCATCCGGGGGCAGGAGCCGGCAGGCGTCACGGTGTCGGTCGGCGGCGAGATCGGCGAGGTCGGAGGCAAGAACTCCGACGTGCACGAGCTGCATGCCTATATGAAGGGCTTCAACCGGAAGCTCGAGGAGCGCGGCGCGAACCTGGTCGGGCTCAGCAAGATCAGCGTCCAGACCGGCACCGCGCACGGCGGGTTCGTCAACGCCGACGGCAGCGTTCGCACCGACGTCAAGATCGACCTGAAGACCCTCGAAGAGCTGTCGAACGCGGCGCGACAGGAGTACGGGCTGGGAGGCGCCGTCCAGCACGGGGCGTCAACGCTGCCTCCTGACGCCTTCGACGCGTTTCCGCGCGCTGGCGCCTGCGAGATCCATCTGGCCACCGACTTCCAGAACATGGTGTACGAGCACCCGCAGTTTCCGGCGGCGCTCAAGACCGAGATGTACGCCTGGATCCGCGAGAACGCGCTCGAGGAGAAGAAGCCGAAGGACACCGAAGAGCAGTTCATCTACAAGGCCCGCAAGAAGGCCATCGGGCCCTTCAAGCGCCGCATGTGGAGCATCGTCGACGGCGAGCGCGCGGCGATCGGCAAGTCGCTGGAGGACCGTTTCTCCTTCCTGATGCGTCAGCTCAAGATCGACGGCACCGCGAGCGCGGTCGCGAAGTTCGTCAAGGTCCCGCAGGTCCCGATCAACCGCGAGGCGGAGATCGTCGCCGCCGGCGGGAAGATCACCGCGGCGGAACGAAAGGCCGAAGGGCTCGCCGACTGATCGACGAATCGTCAGTTGTAAATTGTCGATTGTAAAATTCCCTGCCGCGCTCGTCGTCCTGCTCGCCACGAGCGCTTGCGCCCGTCATTTCACGGCCGACGGCCTGGTGCTCGCCGTCGACCGTCCTGGCAGCATCGTGACCATCTCGCACGACGCCCTGCCAGGATTCATGGATGCGATGGCGATGCCCTTCGAGGTCCGCGGGGACGCCAGCGACGCGTTGTCCGCGCTGACGCCGCCGCTCGTCGCCGGCGATCGCGTGAGGTTTCGGCTGTCGGTCAAGGGCGGCCGGTCGTGGGTCGATCGCCTGGAGGTCATCTCCGCCGCACCGGTCGACGCCGGCCTCCAGACGACGCCGGCCGTGCCGGTGCTGGTGCCGGTCGGGGCCGCCGTGCCGGAGTTCACGCTGCTCGATCAGGGCGGATCGAGTGTCAGCCTCTCGTCGCTCCGCGGCAAGGTCGTCGTCGTCAACTTCATCTACACGCGGTGCCCGCTGCCGGACTACTGCCCGCGGATGGTCGCCAATTTCCGTGCGCTGCGGGATCGGTTCGCCGATCGCATGGCGCGGGAGCTCGTGCTGCTCACGGTGAGCTTCGATCCAAAGTACGACACGCCGGCGAGGCTGGCCGCGTATGCGGCGGCGGAACGGGCCGGCGGACCGGGGTGGCACTTTCTCACCGGGGACACGTCCAGCATCGAACGCGTGTGCAACGCATTCGGGATTCAGTACTTCCCCGAGGAAGGCCTGATCACGCACACGTTGCAGACCGCGGTGATCGATCGGGAGGGGCGGCTGGCGGCGACCGTCGAAGGCAAGGACTTCGACGGCCGCCAGCTCGGCGATCTCGTGGCGATCGCACTCGGCAGGTGAGCCGGGTCCGAAAGGACCCGGCCTACGGCGAACGACTGGGGGCTGGGCTGGTCGACTGGGGGCTGGCTGTTGTAGGGCGGGTCCTTTCGGACCCGCCTGACGGTTCAGCGGCTCGCCTGCGCGGTGACCGGCCCCGAGGACTGCAGCTGCGGCAGGTCGCGGTCGGCTCTGGCCCACGACTTGAGGCCGCGTTCGCGCGCTTCGTTCGCTTCACGCGTCCAGCCCAATCCCGCGAGCGAGCGCGAGAGCCCGAAGAAGGCCCGGCCGCTGCCGGGCTCGAGCGTCAGCAGCTCGCGGTACGCCCGCTCCGCCACGCCGAAGTCCCCGAGCGACAGGGCGACGTTGGCCCAGCCTTCGGTGACCGGCCGAGGATACGCCGGAGGCTCCGTGTAGATCTGGCTGGCTTCGCGGTCGGCGGCCTTCCGGAACAGCTCGTACGCCTGCTTGCGATCGCCCGTGCGTGCCGTGATCGTGGCCTGCAGCTCCATCGCGGCAATGGCGAGCGGCTCGCGGCTGGCGGTGGCGGCCGGCAGAAGCTTCTCGAGGTCGGCGAGAGCCGCCTTCGCGCGGTCCTGCTGCCCGGTGGCCGAATGCGCCAGGCCGATCGCCCAGTGCCGCCATGCCTGCTGTTCGGGCTTGTCGTACACCGGCACCGTCCGGCCATCGAGGATCTCGTTCCATCGCTCGAAGCGGACGGTCGTCTTGATCAGCCCGAAATACGCCTGCCGCCACGGCACGCGCTGGCTGTTGCCCGCCTTTTCGCGCGGTGTCTCCTTGAAGGTGAACAGGTGCTGCACCCACTTCACCGAGTTCTGATACTGGCCGTCGAGGTTCAACGAGTGGATCAGGAAGTGGACGTTGTGTCCATGATGACCTGTCGGATACAGGCTGTCGGCCTCGATCCACTTGAGCTCGTTCTCGGCCGCGACCGTGAACGACGCGATGGCTTCCGCCACCTTGTCGCTCTGCGCGTAGATGTGACCCGGCATGTGGAGCGCGTGCGGGATGTTCGGCACGAGGGCGGGGTAGCGCTCGTTCGCGCGCCACGCCTTCTCGGGTGTGCGGCTGCCTTCCCACGCGTGAATGAGATAGTGGTGCGCGCCAAAGTTGTTGTCGTCCTTCCGGACGATCTCTTCCATCAGCTCGATGGCTTCCATCGTGCCCGGACGCGCTTCCTTCGTCACCGGGTGGAACCCGTTGTCGATCGCGAGCGCCAGAATCGACTTCGCCTCGAGGTCGTTCGGGTAGGCCGCGACCACTTTCCGCATGCCCGCGATATAGGCCGCGTCGGCGGCGTCCTTGTTCCCCGGGGCGCGGCGGGCCGACTGCGCCTCGATGTAGAGCCGCTCGCGCTCCGTGACCTTGTCGCGAAGCGCCATGGCCTTCGCGATGGCCTCGCGCGCGCGGATCGCGGCGTCGACCGCCGCGCCGTTGGTGGTGCGCGCCACGGCCTCGGGGTTCTCACGCGGCGCCGCTGGCGCCGCGGCGCGCCCGCCGTCGTTCGGATCGCGCATCAGCTGGAACGCCGGGCGGTAGTCGCCGCCGGCGCTCACCGCGATGCACCAGTGGGCCATCGCCATCTGCGGGTCGAGGGCCGCGGCTTGGAGGCACGAGCGCTCGGATTCCTGGAACCAGAAGGAGTGAATCTGCGAGACACCCTGCAGAAAGAACTTCCGGGCCTGCTCCGAGGAGGTCGTCACCGGAAAGTCCGTGGTGTCGCCCATGCCGGGGTGCAGCGTGGCTGGCAGCAGGGGCTGCGCGCCAGGGGGCACCGCGCACATGTCCGGCTCCGGGCGTGCCGGCGCGGGCCGCTGCTTGCCAGCGGCGATGACCTGGGCCGAGGCGGCCAGCACCCCGGCGGCGATAACGGCGGCGGCGAAGGAGGTCTTCTTCATCCGCTCATTCTAGAGCAGACCGGGCCCTTGTGGCAGGTCCACCTGCCTCGCCACGACACGAGCCACCGGCGCGTTCGCCGGAGCGTCCGGGGAGGCGGAAAAAGGCCCTCCTGAGGGAGGTCTCAGGGCCCGGTGGCGTGGCCGGAGCTGGCGACAGTTCGAGCCGACGATGGCCGACGCAGCGTCTCCTCGCCGTGGACCGGGCCCAGGCACGTCTCGCCAGTGTAGGGAATGCGGATCGCGTCGGTGCCCTCGATGACGCCCGTGCCGCGCAGCACGAAGGGGCACACGGTGACGCCGCCGATCGCCGCGCCGCCCGTCACCTCGAACGGGACCTGGTTGCCGTTCAGCTGACCGGACGCTGTCCCCGTCACGGTGACTACGCCGGAACAGATCGCCGAGAACGAGCCGGCAATCGAGGTCGGCGTCTGGCTCGTGATGTTCCATTGAAAAGCGCTGCAGTCCCGCGCCGCCGGAATCTCCACGCTGGCCTGAGAGGTCCAGAGCCCGATCAGGGCGCCGCCGCCTGAGGGCGCGGCGACGCCAGGCACCTCGCTCGGGGCGGTGGGCGTCAGCAGCTCGCTCGTGTGTTCGCTGCACCCCGTTGAGCTGAACGCTGCGACGGCCAGCGACAGCGTCAAGAGAGAACGTTTCATCGTCATGGTTACAAAACCGTACGCGTGGATACAGCTCTCGCGGGCGGCGTCCACGGGAAACCCGGTGTTTCCGCTCAAAACCTCGTTACAGGGAAATGGGATGCAGGAGGCCGGCCAGATAGTCGCGGAGGCCCTCGCCGGTGCTGCGGAACGCCAGGTCGGGCCAGGGAAGCGCGGCCGCGTCGAACTCCGAGCTTTCGAGGCTCTCGTCGTCGATGGCCAGCGACCCGCCCGTGGCCGTCGCGGCATAGACGACGATGACGGGGGCACGTCCCGCGTAGGAGTAGATGTTGACGAGACCGTCGAGGCGGACCTCGAGGCCGCACTCCTCGCGGGCTTCGCGCACGGCGGCCGCGGTCAACGTTTCGCCGCGATCCACATACCCGCCCGGGAACACCCACTTGCCGTACCCGGGATCAATCGCCCGCCGGACGAGTACCAGGCGGTTCGACATCGATCGGATGATCGTCCCGACGGCGATCTTCGGGTCGAGATAGAAGACGAAGCCGCACGACGTGCAGACCAGGCGCGCCGGTTCGGTCGGCTTCAGATGCCGGCGCTCGAGCGCGTGGCCGCAGCGCGGGCAGAACCGGAATGCGTGAGAGTCGTCGCGCGGGTCGAGCATCGAGTCGGCCACGTGGCCAGTATAATCAGCGCCTGCGGCTGCGGCGAGCGAGCGTCGCGAGTCGAGCCGCGCGAGCGGGGGTGGGGCCCCGCGAGCAAGTGGAGAATGCCTTGTCCATTCTGAAGGTCGCGCGCATGGGCCACCCGGTCCTGCGCGAACGGGCCCGTCTCCTCGGTCGGACCGAGGTCGCTGCTCCGGTCATCCAGAAGCTCATCGACGACATGATCGACACCATGGTCGAGTACAACGGCGTCGGCCTCGCGGCGCCGCAGGTGCACGAAGGCCTCCGGCTGTTCGTGGCCTCACTCGATACGGGCGACGGGGACGACGCGAAGGTCGAGCCGATCGCCATCATCAACCCCGAGATTCAGATCATCGGCCGCGAGGTGGTGGACGATTGGGAGGGCTGCCTGAGCATCCCCGACATCCGCGGCCGCGTGCCGCGGGCGAAGCAGATCGTGCTTCGGGCGCTCGATCGCCGCGGCGAGCCGATCGAGATCGCCGCGCACGGCTTTCCGGCGCGCGTGATCCAGCACGAGACCGACCACCTGGACGGCGTCCTCTTCTTCGACCGGATGCGCTCGTTCGAGTCGCTCACGTTCCTCGAGGAGTACGGGCGGTATCACAATCGGGGTGATGAAGAGGACGACGATGGAAATTTGCAATTTACAATTGGGAATTCAGAATTCGTCGCCGCATTCTGCAACGAGCCACTGTGTCCGATGCGGCTGCACCCGCAGACGTGACAACGCATTCCCAATCGTAAATTGCAATTGCAATTTCGAGCGCCTATCCTTGTCGGCGGCGCTCGAGCGCCCGCTCCGACTGCAACCGCTCCAGCTCCACCTCCGAGTGATCCACGAAGCGCATGGCCTCGGCGATGGCGCGGTGGCCCGCGACCTCGGCGATGGCCCGGTGCATCCGCTGGCACACGCGGCGGTAGGACGGATGGCCCTGCGGGGCCGTTCTGAGTTCGATCACGTGCATGGCTTCGCGGGCGTTCATCTCCATGTAGAAACGCACGCGGTACGCCATCACCACCGCGTACGGCGCCGCATCGGTCAGCCCGGCCGCCGCGAGGGCGGCGTGGAGCTCGGCCGACTCCTCCATCACCCTGCGCCAGTCGGCGAGCGCTCCCGCCTCCTCGATAGCGGCGGGCTCCACGTAGCCGTGTGCCGGGCCAAGTGGCTGCCACTCGAGGGTGAGGAGCCGATGGCGCTGCAGGTCGCGGAAGGCCCCGTAGTCGGAGAGCACGTCGAAGCGATAGCCGGTCCGCTCGAACGCGCGCCCTGGCTTGTGACGCCGGTTGGTGCGCTGTCCAACGTACGCGCGGAGCAGCGCCGCCCGCTCGTCCACCGGGAGACGGCGCGCGAGCTCGAGCAGCTCACGATCGGGACGCGATGAGATGGCGTAGAGGGCTGCGGCCACGACTTTGATCTCGCCGTCAGGATCGAACTCCGTGAGCGTGACGGTGTCGTCGCTGTCGACGTCCAGCCCCGCGACAGACGCCGGGACCTGCCCGCCGCCCGGCGGGCCAGGGCTTGTCGCGGGATCCAGAACGCGGCGGGCAGCTTCTTCGAACGTCCGACGTGTCTCGGCGAAGTACTCGCTCCAGCGGCCTCCGCGCTCGGGCTGATCGACGCGTGCGAGGAAGGCCGGAATCACCTGCCGCAGCTCGTGCAGCATCAGCGACGCGTGGGCGCGCACCTCGTCGAGCGGGTGCGCGAACATCCGCAGCAGCAGCGCTTCGAACGCCTGGCCGGTGCCAAAGAGGCCCACGTTCGACGTCGTCGCCGCGGGCAACAGGCCGCGCAGGGTATCGAGGGCCTTCGCCCGGATGACCGACCGGTACACGGCATCGGAGTCCTCGGCCGACTTCGGGTACTTGGCCCGGAAGTGCGCCTCGAGAGCCGGGATCCAGCGCGCGTAGGTCTCGAACGCCAGGTCCATCGTGCGTGTGAAGCGGGCCGCGAGCGAAGTGGAGGCGACTTCGGCAGGCACGTGGTACTTCCACCGGCCGTCCGGCCGATCGGTATACGGCACATAGCGGGTGGACTGCTCGAGATACGACATCAGCCGTCCCCACTCGAGCACCTTGGTGAGCACGTTCGACACGCCTTCGCAGGCGAGATGCACGCCGCCGAGCTGTGCCACCGAGTCGTCTCCGTATTCGCTGAGCACGCGTGCGTACAGCTTGTCGGCCCGTTCCGTCCCGACGGCGACGCGCACCTCGGCCGGGGCCTCGCCCTGTACCTGACCGAGAAACTCGTCAAGGAACAGACGACGGACCGACTTGGCGGATCGCGAGTAGCGCGCGAACAACGCGCCTTTGACGGTCTCGGGCAGATTCGTCAGCGCGAAGACCGGTCGGTCGGTGTTGGTGAAGTACGGCGCGAGCGCGGCGGCCTCGGTTTCGGTGAACATCTCCACGACAGGCTATTCTACGTGGCATGTCGAACGACGGCTTCGCCTTTCGTCACCGCCTCGACGTGCGGTTCCGCGACTGCGACTCGATGGGCCACGTCAACAACGCGGTCTACTTCACGTACCTCGAGCAGTGCCGCCTCACTTTCTGGCGTCAGCTGACCGGCGAGGGGTCGCCGCTCTCGCGCGTCATCGTCGCCCGCGCGGAATGCGACTACCGGTCGCCTGCTGTCTTCGGCGACGAGATTGAGGTGGGCCTGAACGTCGGCCAGATCGGCCGATCGAGCTTCGTCCTGGTCTATCAGATCGCCCACCTGGCGACGGGGCGGCGGCTGGCTGACGGCAAGACCGTCATGGTGACCTACGATTACGCGGCAGGCGCGTCGGTGCCCATTCCGCCGGCGACGCGGGCGCTTCTCGAGCAGTGGCAAGAGCGATCCTAAGGACACGAAGAAAACGAGCCACGAAAACACGAAAGCACGAAAATACCGTGGGGTTCGAGCCGCTACGCATCGCTGCCAACAACCCTGGTCCGATGACCGGGCAAGGCAACCACACCTACCTGCTGATTGGTCCCCGGCCGGCTGATGGGTCGTTTGCGTCCGCGGCGCTCATCGATGCGGGCGTTGGCGATCCGGTACATCTCGCCGCCGTCCAGTTCCATCTTTCGGACCGGCGAGCGCACCTGGATCGCGTGCTCGTGACCCACGGACATGCCGATCACGCGTCGGGCGCTCCGTCGCTGGCCGACGCCGGCCCCGCCACGGTGTTCGCCAAGTATCCGTGGCCGGAGCAGGACGCGAAGTATCCCGTGCCCTGGGAGCCCCTGGTCGACCAGGCCACGGTCATCGCGGGCGGAGAGCCCCTTCAGGTTCTGCATACGGCCGGACACTCCCCGGATCACGTGGTGTTCTGGCACGAGCCCAGCCGCACGGCGTTTACCGGCGACCTGGTGACCGAAGGGTCGAGCGTGATGATCCACTGGAGCGGTGGCGGCGACCTCTCGAAGTACCTCGAGGCGCTCCGCCTGTTGATCGCGCTCGAGCCAGCGAGACTGCTTCCGGCGCACGGTCCCGCCATCGACGATCCGGTAGCCACGCTCAACCGCTACCTCCAGCACCGGCTGGCCCGCGAGGCTCAGGTGCTCGAGGCGCTGGCCACCGGACGCGACACCGTGCAGGCCGTCGTCGAATCCATCTATGATGGTCTCGCCGAGGCCCTCGTGCCGGCCGCGCGCGAGAACGTCCGCGCACACCTCGAGAAGCTCAGGGCCGAGGGCCGTGCGCTCGAACGCGCGGAGCGCTGGAGCATTCCGGGAAGGTGATATGAACCAGGTCATCGATTTCATCAACGTCAACCGCGAGCGATACCTCGACGAGCTCAAGGCGCTGCTCGCCATCCCCAGCATCAGCGCGCTGCCCGAGCACAAGGGCGATGTGCGCCGCTGCGCGGAGTGGTGCGGCGACGAGATGCGGCGCGTCGGGCTCCAGAACGTCCGGCTCATCGAGACGCCAGGCAACCCGGTCGTGTACGGCGACTGGCTGGGGGCGCCAGGCGCGCCGACCATCCTCTTTTACGGCCACTACGACGTGCAGCCGGTTGATCCGCTCAACCTCTGGGAGTCGCCGCCCTTCGAGGCGACGATCCGAGACGGCGAGATCTATGCCCGCGGGTCAGCCGACGACAAGGGTCAGATTTTCATGCACCTCAAGGCCATCGAGGCCTATCCAGAAGCAGGGCGGCCGCCTGCCGGTCAACATCAAGCTCATCTTCGAAGGCGAGGAAGAGGTGGGCAGCCGGAACCTGGACGACTTCGTGCGCTCGCACAAGGCCGAGCTCAAGGCTGACGTCGTCGTCATCTCCGACTCGGGGATGTTTGCCCGTGGCGTGCCATCCATCTGCTACGGCTTGCGCGGCCTGGTGTACTTCCAGATCGATCTCAGGGGCAGCAGCACCGATCTCCACTCCGGATCGTTCGGCGGCGCCGTGGCGAACCCGGCCTTCGTCCTGGCGCAGATGATCGCCCAGATGAAGGATCGCGGCGGCCGGATCAAGATCCCCGGCTTCTACGACGATGTCGTGCCGTTGAAGGAAGAGGAGCGGAAGGCCTGGAAGTCGCTGCCGTTCAACGAGCGGCAGTACAAGAAAGACTTCGGCATCCCGAAGATCTTCGGCGAGTCAGGCTACACGACACTCGAGCGGACGTGGGCGAGGCCGACGCTCGAGGTCAACGGCCTGCTGTCAGGGTTTACCGGCGAAGGCGCGAAGACGGTGCTGCCGGCGGTGTCGATGGCCAAGATCAGCATGCGGCTCGTGCCGAACCAGGAGCCGGACAAGATCGGCGATCTCTTCGAGGCGTTCGTGCGCAAGATCGCGCCGAAAACCGTGGAGCTGAAGATCACGCGGATGCAGGGCGGGAAGGCGTGGATGACCTCGTTCGACAACCCCTTCGTGCAGGCCGCGGGACGGGCCATCGAGAAGGGCTTCGGGCGGACGCCGGTTTTCACGCGCGAAGGCGGGTCGATTCCGGTCGTCTCCACCTTCCAGGAAGAACTGGGGCTGCCGTCAGTGCTCTTCGGTGTCGGCCTCCCGGACGAGAACGCCCACGCCCCCAACGAGAAGCTCGACCTGTCGAACTTCCACAATGGGATCATTGCGTCGGCGCATCTCTATCAGGAAATCGGCGGGCTGAAGACCTAGAACGGTGCTCGGTTCACGGTGCTGGGTTCTGGGTGCTGGCGCGGTTCAGGGTGCTCGGTTCCCGGTGCTGGGTTCGCAGTTCGGTGCACGGTTCCCGGTGCTGGTTCGGAGTTAAGTAGGAATGATGCGCGTCAGGGAACGGGAGCGCGCCACCGCGGACCGAGCACCCAGCACTGAGCACCGGTCCGACCAAGAGTCAGTTGAGCGAAGCGACCCGCCGCCGGAGCATCTTCACGTGCTCCCAGATCTGGGCCTGCTCGTCGCGTTCGTCCTCGTCCAGCCCGGCGCGCGACGAGAACTTCAGGTAGGACTGCAGATCCCGCAGCGCTCCTGAAAAGTCGTTCAGGTGGTAGGCCAGCAGCCCGCGGTCGCGCAGCTCGTCGACCGCTGACGGATCCACCGCCAGCAGCAGCTCAGTGATATCCCTCGCCTGCGGGAACGAGTACATCCGGACGTAGAGCCGCTTCAGGTTGAGCAGCATCCGGCCCAGGATCTGCGGCTTGGTGGCGCGGCTGCTGCATCTCGGCCCCGTCCCATACGGCATCTTCGCCGGAGTGCCGCCGAAGCAGCGACATGCACGCGTCCTCCGAGAGAAACGCACCGCCGTGAAAGGCGTCCACGATGAGGTCCCTGGCGTGGAGGCCTTCGAAGGGCCCGCGATCGCCGCGAGCGGTCGGACAGCGGACCAGGAAATGGCCTGGAAAATTGATGCCCTCGGCGACGATCCCCGCCCGGCGGGCGACCTCGAGGTAGACGAGCGCGAGCGAAATCGGGATGCCGGTCCGCCGCTCGAGGACTTCGTTGAGGAAGCTGTTCCGCGGGTCCTCGTAGTGGGCCTCGTTGCCGACAAACCCCTGGTCCTTGAACAGGTACTCGTTGAGCGCAGCCACCCGGGCGTACACGACGGGATCGACCTGATCCGGCATGTCCGTCGAAGCCGCAGGCGCGTCGGCCACCCGCGCGGCGGCCTCTCGTCCCAGGCGATCGAGCAGCTCGACGTACGGCCGCGCGTCGAGCTTCGGGTACTCGACGCGGGCAATCATCAGCGCCGCCGCAGCCAGGTCCGGTTCCGGGCTGAGCGCGACCTTGGTGAAGCCGTCGAGCAGTGTGTCTGACAGCAACGTGGGCTCAAGGATACTATGCCTTGAGCCCGGAGCCTGATGTCTAGAACCTGAGGCCGAACGACACGCGCACCTGACGCGGCGTGGTATACGCGAAGCGGTTCAACGCCTTTCCAAAGTTCACCCCGTAGTCCCAGTTCACGCCCTGCACGGGCGTGGTGGTGAAGGGGTTGAACGACTGGTAGGTCGCCGGGGCGCTCACGGACGTGCGCACCGTGGTGTCGATGTTGGCGTTCGCCACGTTGCCGCCGTTGACGAACACGCTGCCGCCACAGCCACACAGCTGGAACTGGTTGAAGAGGTTGACCACCTGCAGCTGGCCCATGAGCTGGACGCGGCCCGCGCCCTTCACCCGCTGCAGGTAGTTGACCGCGAGGTCCGTCCGCTTTTGCCCCTCGAGGCGGAAGGCGTCGCGCGCCGTGTAGTAGTACTGGGTCGACCCGCCGTCAGGCGGCGTGCGGTAGCCGGGGTTGGTCACGTACGGCTGAGGGTTGACGCCGTTGAAGAGCGCGGCGTTCTGGTTCGACGCGCTGTAGGGCGCCCCGCTCTCGAGCGCCTGCGTGAGGCCCAGCGAGAAGCCCCAGGGCAGGTTGTAGGTGAGCCACAGGCGCGTGCGGTGCCGCTGGTCGGCCGACAGGTCCCCGTCCGGGAAGTTCCACTCGGCCTCCTTGTACTCCGGGTACTGGAGCGAGCTGTCGGTGAGCGGCCCGGAGGCGACGTTCTCGCCGTCCACGTTGCCCCACAAGTGGGACAAGGTGTAGCTGCCGCCGACGTCGGCCTTGGTCCCGAACCGGTACTGGCCTTGGAACGTGACGCCGGCGTACTCGCGGTGGAGCAGGCCGCTCGACTCGTTCTCGATGAAGCCGAGATCGTACACCCGGCCCTGGACGCTCGGCGGCGCGAAGCTTCGTGTATCGGTCGCCAAGCCGGTCGTCGTGTCGGTCCTGGTCACGTAGAAGTTGCCGAACTTACGGTAGGTGGCGTCGGCTCGCAGCGTCGCCCTGGCGCCGAACGAACGTGTGACGCCGCCCGAGTACTCCCACGCGCCCGGCGATTCGAGCGAGTTGGGGATCCGGGGCGAGACACCGCGCACCCCCGGCGTCGTCGCCAGCGGCAGCGTCGCGCCGCCGTTGGCCTCGTACCACGCAAAGACCTGACGGATAGCCTCTTCGGTCGGCACCAGTGGACCGTTCGGGTCGGCGTTAATGCTGGGTCCGCGGTACACGTACCGGTAGGTGTCGGAGTTGCCCGCCGGCGAGGTCTGGTCGGCGATGCTCGTGATGAGCGCCGACGTGTACTTCGCGGTGCTGGCCGTCACCGACCATTCGCCGGCCCCCGTCGGATCCCACACGATGCCGAACCGGGGGCTGAAGGATGCGCTGTCGGCAATCAGGACGCCGTCGCTGCCGACGCCGTCGTTCTTGTCCCACCGGACGCCCACGTTCGCGGTAATGCGATCGGTCACGCGCCAGTTGTCGTTCAGGAAGAACGACAGCGTCTTGAACGTCGACCCTTCGCTCGACACGAAGATGGGGTTCCACTGAATCTGCGTCGTGCCGTTGATGAACTGCGGCGTCAGGTTCGTGCCCTGAACGATCGCGTTCGCGTTGACGAAGCGGTAGTCGCTGCCGGACTGGTGGTTGTCGGCTTGCCGCAGGTCGTCAAAGTTGTCGAAGCCTGCGACGAAGGCGTGCGCGCCGTAGCCCCGGGTCGACAGGAAGTAGTTGGCCTTGACGAAGATGTCCTGGTTATCGCGCAGCTCCGGCTCGCAGACGCCGCAGAAGGTGGCGGACCAGTAGCGCCGGCCCGACTGCTCGACGAGCAGCGTGCCCTTGATCGGATCGGTGAACTTGGCGCCGCTCCCCTCGAAGGTGAGGTGTCTGGCCGAGTACCGGCCCTCGATCGAGAGCGAGGGAGTAAGGACGCCGGTGTAGTTGACGGTGAAGAGATCCTCGGGGAGCTTTCGGTCCTCGAGACTGTTGATGTCCATCGAGGCTGCCGTACTGAAGGTGTTGTTCAGCTGCGCCACGTTGACCTTGGTGTAGGCGCCCTGGACCCGGTGGTTCTGGCTGATCGCGGCGGTGCCCTTGAACTCGAAGCGTTCCTGCTTGTTCGTGAAGATGTACGGGATGTTGGTGATGACCAGTTGGCGGTTCTGCTCCTGCTTCTGCAGACGCCCGGCCGTGAAGAACCACAGGCGATCGCGAACGATGGGCCCGCCGCCCGTGTACTCGTAGGTCGGCACGGTCTTATCTATCTTGGTGTCGTTCGCGAAGGGATCGCCCTCGCGCTTCGGCACGATCGTGCGCCAGTCGTCGTTGGCGAGCCCCAGGCGGAAGGATCCGCTGAAGTCGTTGCCGCCGGACTTGGTGATGACGTTGATGACGCCGCCACCGAACCGGCCGAACTCGGCCGAGACGCCGCCGGTCGCGATGGTCGTCTCTTCGATGGCGTCCTCGATGACCAGGTTCTGTTGCGCCTGGCCGCGAAGGTTCTCGTTGACGGTCACGCCGTTGACCAGATACAGGTTGTCGAACGACATGGCCCCGGCCACCGAGAAGTTGCCGCTCGGCCCCGTCGGGTGCACGCCGGGCGCCATGATCATGATCGACGTGATGTCTCGCGTCGTTGCCAGGTTCGACATGACGTCCTGGCTGATGCGCGTGGCGATCACGCTGCCGTCGAGCGTGTTCACCGTCGCCGTGCCCACGACCTCCACGGTCTCGGAGATGCTGGCCGCGCCGAGCGTCGAGTTGAGCGACAGCGACTGCGCAGGCGCCAGCGTGACGGTGTTCTGCTTGCGCTGGAAGCCGCTCAGCTCGAAGGTCACCGTGTACGGCCCGGCAGGCAGCAGCGGCACGATGTAGTCGCCATTGGCCGATGTCACCGTCGAGCGAGGGCCCTGGAGGTTCGCACCTTCGACGGTCACGGTGACGCCCGGCAAGGGCAGATCGGTCTGGTCGAGAACGCGTCCGGAGATGGATCCGTTCGTGCTCTGGGCGCTCGCGAGACCGCTGGTCATGACCAGCGCCAGCGCGAACAACAGCCCGAATTTCATCAGTCGCATTCAGTTTCTCCCTGACAACAGACGTGTCGGTCTCTCAGCTATATCGTCCCTTGAAGTCCGTTTCATTAATGAATTTGCAAAGTATGACTGCTCAAGGCCGCGTGTGGGATGAGAAAAACTGGTCGCAGGGAAGACTTTTGCGGGGGAATTCAAAAACCCGAACGAGATCGGCCGTTCGTCCCTGGATGATGGCTACTCGTCCCCGTGGCGTTCCACACTGCACACAAATTCCCACGACAGGACACCAAGCTCGGCGACGACCGCGTCGGCGTCCAGCGCAGCGACCGGGTACGTGTGCGCGACGGCGATCGTCCTCAGCCCGGCAGCCCGCGCGCTTTCGATCCCCCATCGCGAGTCTTCGATCGCGACGCACTCGCGCGGCTCGAGCGTCGAACCTATTGCTGAGCCGAGCAGCAGGACCGCCCGCGCGTACGGATCGGGCGCCGGCTTGCTCACCGGTGTCTCGCCGGCAGCGACGATCGTCTGGAAATAGGATGCGAGACCTTCACGGTCGAGCACGCGCTCGATTTCCGGCCGGATGGCGCCGGACGCGATCGCCAGCGGACAGCGGGCCGCGAGCCGGCGAATCAGATCGGCGGCGCCAGGAAACAGCACCGAGTGTTGCTGCTCCAGCTCCTCGAGCCGCACCGCCTTACGCCGGATGAGCTCTACGATGCGCGTCGACTTCAGGCTCACACCGCGGTCGCCGGCCACCGCAAAGAACGCGCCCGCATCGTCGTACCCGAGGTAGCGTGCGTAGTACTCGGCTTCGGAGAGCTCGATGCCCTCTTCGGCGAGCACGTCGCGGAACCCGATGAAATGGAGGGGCTCGCTGTTGGCGATCACGCCGTCGAAATCGAACACGACGGCGCGAGGTGCGGTGGCGACGCTCACGACTTGGCGTCGGGACGAATCTTCTCGCCGGCGCGAATCGGCACCTGGAGCCGGTTCTCCTGCGGCGGGAGAGGACAGATGTACGCCAGGCTGTAATAGCAGTACGGGTTGTAGGCGTTGTTGAAATCGATCTCGTAGAGGTTAGAGCCCGTACGCACCAGATCGATGTAGCGTCCGGCGCCGTAGGTCTCCGTTCCGCTCGTCTGGTCCTGGAACGGCACGAACAGCCGGTTGGCCGCGGAGGCGAAGGCAGTCAGCTTGAGCGTCTGCCCCTGTACCGTGAACTCCAGCGTGCCCAGCACCCTGTGGTCTTCCATTGACCCGGTGGACGTGATCATCCTCACGACTGGCGCATCAGGGGCGGGACGGAGAACAGCCGGCACGTTGAACGCGGGATCGATCGGGTAGTACTCGAGCGGGAGCAGCGCCGCCTTCCGGTTCTCCGGCACGGGATCGTTCGTCCGCCGGAACTCTTCGTCTTTTGCCATGCGCGCCGTCGTGATCCGCCCGGCGTAGTCGCCCTCATCCGGCGCCGGCGGATTGCAGGCGACAGCTGCCAGGGCGACCACGAGGATCAGCGCGCGCACGACCCTATTCTACTGTGTCAACATTTCTTACTGGCGGCGGGGCCCCACCCCCGCCGCGAACTGACGCCGATGCTTTCGCCGTGGCGTTGCAAGGCCACGGCTCAGCATGGCCGCAGGCGCTCCCGACCCACCCGACCCGCCTGACCTACCCGACCTACCAGACCCACCAGACCCGCCCGACCCGGTCAAGGGCGGAAGAGACGGTTGATCTTGATGACCAGCGCACGGTTTCGCAGCGTCGGCAGATCGAGGTGCGCTTCCGTCTGGTAGTCGTCCGTATAGACCACGAAGAGCTCACTGCCAGGCAGATACTCCCATCGGAGTCGGAAGTTGCTGCCAACCGAGGTGGTCGCCGAGTTGTACTGGACGATGCCGCTGACGTACAGGCGCGGCGTCAGGGTGAACGTTGCGCGCGTGCGCACGACGGTGGCGGTGAAGGCATCCTGGGGAAGGTCGATAAAGTTCAACGACGCGCTCGGCTCGATCGAAATGCGGGGTGTCACCTCCACGCGGGCCGCGCTCAGAGACACGGACTGCTGTGTGCCGCCGTAATAGGTGCCGGTCTCGTACAAGAGCGTTCCCGACACTTTGCGTTGTTGTCCGGCCGCATAGGACAGTTGCAACGTGTGCATGTCGTACAGCCCGACAGGAATCCGGATGCTGCTCGACACGTCGAAGGGCCGGACGAGCCGGTCGAACACGTCAGTGTAGGCGACCCCGATCACGTCGGTGTTGACGAACTCGGTCTGAAACAGAGCTGCACTTTCGCGAGTATCGAGCCGATTCTGGTTGTTGGTCAGGTACGTGAAGCCGCCCTGCATCGTGAGCTTGCGGACATGCGGGACGTTTGCCGGCCTCGGACTGTAGCGGAACTGGCCGAAGTTCCGCCGCATGTCGGTCCGGCGGATGAATCCCACCTCCGGCAGGAAATTCGGCTCGACCACCAGCCGGTCGGCCTGCACGCCGTAGAGATCGCCGTTGTAGCTGAACGTCGTGCCATAGCTGAGATTGTCGCCGGACCTGAGCTCGGTCTGCGTGCCCGCCAGATAGCCATTGAGGCTGACGTTCTGGTAGAAGGAGAAGTTCGCGTCGACGCCGTAGCCAAGGTTCGATCCGACGCGTCCCGGTGTCGCGCTGCGGTAGGTGACCATTCCACCCAGACTGCTCCGTCGGAGCACGTCCCGCTTGACGCGGACGACGCCGAACGCCGCAGGGTCGATCGTCGTAAGCGTGCCGATGCCCTGGACATCACCCGTGCGCGACGGCCAGGACGCCGACCGTATAGGCGCCGGTCCGTCCGGTCAGTCGGCCACCCACTTCCAGCGGCGCCACGCGTCCTCCGTCGAGGCCGATGCGCCGGCTGAAGAAAAGATACGGCGCGAGGCCCGTGCCCGCAGCAAAGCCGGCGCTCGCCCGACCCGCGAAGGCAAACACGCCGAGGTTCTCGAGAAAGAAGTCGCGCTTCTCGGGAAAGAACAGGTTGAACCGTGTCAGGTTGACCTGTTGTTCGTCCACTTCGACCTGCGCGAAATCGGTGTTGATCGTCAGGTCGGCCGTGAGGTTCTCGGTGACCCCGTACTTCAGATCGCCGCCGATACGGCCGGTGCCGTCGCTCGAGAGGACCGGTACCGTCGTGTTGTCGGTTGTGACGCCCGTCAACGCATAAGGCTTCAGCTCAATGGTGCGGCTGCCGGCGGGCGTCTGTAGTCCTACCAGCGGCGCAGCCGACGACACCTTCACGATGCCGCGAAACGTCGTGAGGGCACGAGGCACTTGTCCGAGGTACGACCACTCGTTCTTCCAGCGGACCGACCGGCGGAGGTTGATGCCCCAGTTCTGCTCCCGCCCCGGCTGGTAGCGAAGCGACTTGAACGGGATCGACATCTCGATCGTCCAGCCGCCCTCGAAGTTCTCGGTCTGCACTTCCCACACCGTGTTCCAGTCGGTGTTGGGAGGGCCTTCGTCGGTCACCTGGCTGTCGCCGAGGCCGCCGATCGCGTTGGCGCTGAAGATGTAGCCATTGCGCAGATCGTGGAACGTATCGAAGAGCACGGTGAAGGTGTCGTTCTGGCGGAGCTGGCTCGTGTCGCGTCGCATCTCGTTGGCGATGCGGCGCTCGGATTGGGTTTCGAAGCAGCGTGCCGACACGACGATGCGGTCGTCGTCGAAGAGCACCCAGGCCTCGGTCCGCTCGGTGGCGGGTGCGCCTTCGTCGGGCTCCTGCTGCACGAAGTCCGCGATCGGCCGGGTCTCGGCGTAGATCGCCTCGTCGAGCCGGCCGTCGATTCGCATTGGGGTGGTGGCGCGCACCGCCCGGATGGTCGGCGGCGTCGGGCCGGCGCGCGGCGTGACGACCATATCGGCGCGCGGCTCACCGCCTGCCGGTGCCGGTTCCCCGGCTTGCGCAGCCGCTCGCTGCGGCCATCCGGCCCCGCAGACGAGCAGGCACACTACGCAGAGGCTCGTACGCACCTTTGCCGTGAGGCCGGGCATCGCGCGTGATGTTACGGCAGTGACTTTTTATTTGCAAGTCACTCGGTTGCGGGTGTACGCTCTCCGCATGGCTCGGCGCTCGACTGCTGTGCGTGCGATCACCCGGCCGAAACGGTCGCTGTGCCCAATCTCCTGCGCTCTCGAGATCCTCGGCGACCGATGGACATTGCTCGTCGTGCGGGACCTCGTGCTCGGCAAACGGCGCTTCGCGGAGTTCGAGGCGTCGCCCGAGAGTATCCCCACCAACATCCTGGCTGACAGGCTCAAGCGCCTCGTCGCGACCGGGATCGTGTCGGCCTCGCGCTACAGCGAACACCCACCACGCGTCGAGTACGCGCTGACCGCGAAGGGGGAGGACCTGCGGCCCATGGTTCGCGCGATGGTCGAGTGGGGCGTGAAGCACGCCGGCGGACGCACCCCGGCCTTCCTGACCCACCGACCCACCCGACCCACCCGACCCACCTGACCTTCCTGACCTGCCTGCCCTCCAGACCTACCCGACCTGGAAGGGATATCCTCCGCGTGAAACCGTCTCGTCGGCAATGCGGCGGCGGAGGGCGGCCGTGTTGATCGGCGTCATCTTGAACAGCCGGCGCAGCGCGGCCAGCAGTCGTGCGCAGCGTGTCGCCGTCGGCCATCGCCGCCAGCGCCTGGACTTGGCGGAGGCTTCGAGGCGCATGGCCGCGTCGTTGACGAAGACCCGGGCCGTGTCCGAGTGGAGCGCCGCGTTCGGGCGGCCGGCGGCGGCCACCGCGCGCAGCGTCGCGCTCTCCGCCGAGTAGACGTCGATGAACATGTCGGCCAGGTGCATCAGCACTTCCTGCTGGTCGGCCAGCTTCTGTCCGTAGGTCTGCATTGCCACACCGAAGACCATCAGCGCGGCCTTCTTGAACGCGTCGACTGCGCGCCGCTCGTCCGCCAGCGGCGCATCGTCCTGGACGGGCATCGACGGCGGCCCGAGGAGCTCTTCCTGCAGCGCCTTGGCCGCCGCAATGACGGGCGGCTCGCCCTTGGCGGCGCGCCTCGCGAGCATGCCCGGAATCAGCAGCCGGTTGATCTCGTTGGTGCCCTCGAAGATCCGGTTCACGCGCGAGTCGCGGTAGTGGCGCTCGGCCGGGTAGTCGCGCACGTAGCCGTTGCCGCCGTGGATCTGGATGTTCTCGTCCAGGACGAAGTTCATCATCTCGCTGCCGGCCACCTTCGCGATCGACGCCTCGATGGCGTACTCCTCGAGCGCGGCCAGCGCCACCTGCGCCGCGTCGGATCCATCGGGCGCCTCCTCGATGCGCGCGTCGATCATGCCGCCGGTCCGGTAGATCAGGCTCTCGATTGCGTACGCCCGCACGACCATCTCGCCCAGCTTGTGCTTGATGGCGCCGAACGACGCGATGGGCTGCCCGAACTGCTTGCGCGTGCCAGCGTACTTCGCGGCTTCGCCGATCGCGCCTTTCGCGCCGCCGCCGCACATCGCGCCCAGCTTGAAGCGCGCGAAGTTGAGCACGTTGAACGCGATCTTGTGCCCCTTGCCGACTTCGCCGAGGAGGTTCTCCGCCGGCACCTTCACGTCCTGCAGGATCACCGGGGTCGTAGACGACCCGTGGAGCCCCATCTTGTGCTCCTCCTTGCCGTTCGACACGCCGGGGAACGCCCGTTCGACGATGAAGGCGGAGAAATGCTCGCCGTCGACCTTGGCGAAGATGATGTAGAGGTCGGCGAAGCCGCCATTCGTGATCCAGGTCTTCTCGCCGTTCAGGACGAAGCTGCCGTCGGGCTGCTTCGTGGCCCGGGCCCTGGCGCCGAGGGCGTCGGAGCCGGAGCCCGGCTCGCTGAGGCAGTACGCCCCGATGGTCTCGCCAGTGAGGAGCGTGGGCAGGTACTTGCGCTTCTGCGCCTCCGTGCCGAAGAGCACGAGCGGCAGCACCGTGAGGTTGGCCTGCGCGCCGAAGGCGGCGCCGAAGGAGGCCGAGCGGGACATCTGCTCGCTGACGATCATCGATGTCACCTTGTCGAGGGCGACACCGCCATAGGCTTCGGGCACGTCCGCGCCGAGCAGCCCGAGCTCGCCGCAGCGCTGCACGAGCCGGCGGGCAAGCGCCCAGTCCTTCGTCTCGAGCTGGTCGAGCACCGTCAGCACTTCGTTGTCGACGAAGTCGGTCACGGTCTGCGCGATCAACCGATGCTCCTCGGTCATCCGTTCGGGCGTGAAGACCGTCGCGGGATCGGAGGGCTGGATCAGCCACGCGCCACCGCGGAGCCCGGCCGGAGTCGAAGCGATAGTGGGAGCCATCTGTCTACATCCTTTCGAAAATTCCGGCGGCGCCCATGCCGCCGCCGACGCACATCGTGACCATGCCGTAGCGCGCCTTCCGGCGCTTCATCTCGTGGAGGAGCGTCGCCGTCAGCTTGGCGCCCGTACACCCGAGCGGATGCCCCAGGGCGATGGCGCCGCCGTTGACGTTGAGGCGGTCGGGGTCGATCGGGAGCGCCGCAAGGCACGCCAGGACCTGCGCCGCGAACGCTTCGTTCAGCTCGACCAGGTCGATCTGATCGAGGGTGAGCCCTGCCAGCTTGAGGGCCTTCCTGATCGCCGGCACGGGCCCAATGCCGAACCGCTCGGGCTCGACGCCGGCTGTTGCGAAGGCGACGAACCGTCCGAGCGGTGTCAGCCCCCTGTCGCGTGCGTGTTCGGCAGACGTCACCACGACGGCTGCTGCACCGTCGCTCGTCTGCGACGAATTCCCCGCGGTGACCGTCCCGGCGGCGTGGAAGGCCGGCCTGAGCTTCGCCAGCGCTTCCGCCGACGTGTCGCGCCTGGGACCCTCGTCCTGGCTCACGGTCACGCTCGTGACCTTCGGGCGGTTGCCGGACGCGGGATCCACGATGTGCGCCGCGACCGGCACGAGCTCGTCGGCAAATCGGCCGGCGTCCATGGCTGCGATCGCGCGCTGGTGGCTCCGGAGCGCGAACGCGTCCTGCGCCTCCCGCGAGATGCCGGACTCGCGCGCGTGGTTCTCGGCCACGAGCCCTGTGCTGAGGTAGACGTCAGGATACCGATCGACCAGCGTCGGGTTGGGCGAGACGTGATGTCCACCCATCGGCACGAGGCTCATCGACTCGGTCCCCCCGGCCACGATCGTCGTCGCCCATCCGCACATGATGCGCTCGGCGGCAAAGGCAATGGCCTGGAGCCCCGAGGAGCAGAAGCGGTTGATCGTGACAGCCGACGCCTCGACGGGGATCCCCGCCCGCAGGCTGGCGATGCGCGCCACGTTCAGGCCCTGTTCAGCCTCGGGCATCGCACACCCGAGCATCACATCGTCGATCTCGCCGGGCTCGATCCCTGGCGCCCGCTCGAGGGCGGCGGCGATGGCGGCGGCGGCGAGCTCGTCGGGACGTGTGCCGCGCAGGATGCCGTTTGGCGCCTTGCCCGCCGGCGTGCGAACGGCGGATACGATGACCGCTTCAGCCATGCCAGTCTCCCAGGAGGTCTTCGATCGCGTCCGCCACGTCGGTCACCTTGCCATCGAACAGATGATCCGCGCCATCGATGACCACCAATTCCTTGGGCTCGGCCGCGTGCGCGTAGAACTGGCGCATCTCTTTCACCGAGCAGATGTCGTCGCGCTCGCCGAGGATGAAGAACTTGGCTTTCGGGCTCTCCTGCACGGCGGAGAAGTCGTAGCGCGACAACGGCAGCGCGATGCCGACGAGCACCGACACGCCGGGGTCGGCGGCGGCGGCCGTCAGGCCCACGTACCCGCCGAACGACATGCCGCCAGCCCAGAGCGGCGCGCCAGGATACCGATCGCGCATGAACGCGAGCGCCGCGCGGAAGTCGTCCTGCTCGCCCGCGCCGTTGTCGAAGGCCCCGTCGCTCTGCCCCGCGCCACGGAAGTTGAAGCGCAGCACCGCACAGCCGATGCGGACCAGCGCCTTCGAGGCGTGGTACACGACCTTCGTGTGCATCGTACCGCCCATCTGGGTGTGGGGATGCGCGAAGACCACCGCGGCTCTCAGTCGGTCTCCGCGCCCGGCTTCCACGAGGCCCGCCGGACCCACGCCCCGCGTGTCGGCCGGCTCGTCGAGGAGCGCTTCGAGGCGTCCGGCCGGGCCCTCCAGATCAAGCGGCGTCATCTCTGCTCCTGTCGATCGTCCGCGGCGCCGCTTCAGGCGCCAGATCGTCGCGTTCGCTCCCTCCGGATCCGCGCACGAAGTCCGCCACAGCTTCGGCGAACAGCTCGGGCCTGGTGATGCAGCCCAGATGCCCGGAGCGTTCGAGGCACACCCCACGTGCACCCTGGATGAGCGTCGCGTACTCGGAGGTGCCCTCCGTGGGAACGACGTAGTCCAGGTGCGATTCGCCGCTCAGCACGAGCGTCGGTGTGCGCACCATCGCGGCCTCGCGGCGGCGCTCGTCGCTCTCCCGTGACCCGCCGATCAAGCGCGCGCGCGCCGCCATGAGAGAGAGAGAGAGCGGCGCCTTCAGGAACGTGCGCACCTGGTGCCACCGGAACCGTTGCCGTGCGGCACGATCCGGAATGGCCGCCGCGATCTCCCGACCGACCCGCGAGGGCATCTCCGCCAGGAACACGGGCCCGAAGAGCCAGGGCAGCTTCGCGTAAATCTCGTGGCGCGGCTTCAAGTGGAACCCGGGGCCAGGCGTCGACACGAGGATGAGACCCGCCGTGCGCGCCGGCCGCGTCACCGCGTACCGAAGGGCCACGAGGCCGCCAAACGACACGCCGCACAGCACCGCGCGGTCGATTCCGAGCTGATCAATCACGCGGTCCACCTGGCAGGCCAGTCCATCGAAGCCGGCAGTCCGATCGAAGCGCCGGCCCGACTCCGGCTCACCGTCGAGCGAGAACGTGATGGCGCGGCACTTCGAGGACAACGCCTCGAAAGCCGGTTCGAAATATTGCCATCGTCCCTGGATCCCGGGGATGAGCACCACCGGCACCCCGTGGCCTCGCTCGACAATCGCGATCTTGTGCATGCCCCCCATGTTCAGCTCGTCAGTTCCTGAGCGGTTTGCCCGTGGTCAGCGTGTGCTGGATCCGCTCCAGCGTCTTTCGCTCGCCGCAGAGTTGCAGGAAGGCCTCCCGCTCGAGGTCGAGCAGGTACTCTTCGCTGACGATGGCCCGGTGCGGCAGCGCGCCGCCGGCGATGACCTTCGCGAGCGCGCGGCCGATCACGGCGTCGTGGTCGGTGATCCGGCCGGCCTTCCACGCGAGGTGCACGCCGAGCTTGAGCGCCGCAAGCACCTGCTCTCCGCCCACGGGGATCGCGGAGCGCCGCGGCGCCGGACGGTAGCCGTCCTGCACGCGTGCCAGCGCCGCCGCCTTGGCGTCGGCCATCAGACGCTCGCGGTTCATCGTGATGCCGTCGACGTCCCGGAGATAGCCCAGCTCGCGCGCGTGGGGCGCACTGGTCGAGACCTTGGCGAAGGCGATCGTCTCGAAGACGCTTTGCATCAGCGGCAACAGGTCCTCAGGCGAGCCACCCAGGGCACGCGCCATCATCTCCTTGGTGCCGCCCCCCGCCGGGATCAAGCCAACGCCGACTTCGACGAGCCCGATGTAGCTCTCGGCCGCCGCCTGCACGCGGTCGCCGTGCAGCACGATCTCGCATCCCCCCGCCAGCGCCAGGCCGGCTGGTGCGACGATCACCGGAACGGGGCTGTACCTCAGGGCCAGGTTCACCTGCTGAAACGCACGTACCACGAGGTCGATCTCGTCCCAGTTGCCCTCCTGCGCCTCGAGGAGGAGCAGCATCAGGTTGGCGCCGGCCGAGAAGTCGTCGGCGTCGTTGCCCACGACGAGCGCCTGGAAGTTCGCCGCGGCCTCCTTGAGGCCCGCCTGCAGCATCTGGATCGTGTCGGAACCGATGCTGTTCTTCTTCGAGTGGAACTCCACGGCAAGGACGCCGTCGCCAAGATCGACCAGGCTGGCCCCGGCGTTCCTGCGAACCACTCGCTGCCGATCCTTGGCGGCCCTGAGAATCTGCAGGTCAGCGGACGCTGGCGGCACTGCGCCTTCGCGGACACTGGAACGCCCCGATTTGAGTGCGGCCGCGACGATCGGGGGCACGTCCGACGCACCGGTCTCCGTCGCTTCCAGAACCGTCTGAATGCCGATGGCGTCCCAGATTTCGAACGGCCCCAGCTCCCACCCGAACCCCCACCGCATCGCGCGATCGATGTCGTCGATGGACGACGCGATTCGAGGCGCGACGCGCGCCGCGTAGAGGAGCGTCTGCCCGAGGGTGGCCCTGAGGAAGGCGCCGACCTTGTCCTTGCCGAGGAACAAGGTGCGGATGCGCTCGCCTGGGTCTTCAATGCCGCGCGCCGCCTCGAGCGCGCCAAGCCGGACCGCCTGTTTCGGGCGGTATTCGAGCGTCGATTGTTCCAGCGTCAGAATGGCCGCCTTGCCCGCGACATCACCCTTGGCCGGCGGCACCCGCTTGTAGAATCCCTGGCCCGCTTTGTCCCCGATCGATCCGCGCCCGACGAGCGCGCCGACGATCGGCGGAAGGACGAATCGCGCCCGCGCCTCCGGATCGTCGAGACGGTCGACCAGGTTCTGCGCCACGTGCGCGAGGATGTCGAGGCCCGCGAGGTCCATGGTGCGGAACGTCGCGCTCTTCGGCCGGCCGATGGCCGGGCCGGTGATGGCGTCGATTTCCTCGATGGTGTAGTCGCCGGCCGCCAGCACCCTGAGCGTCTCCGCTACGCCGAACAGGCCGATGTGGTTGGCGATGAAGTTGGGCGTGTCCTTGGCGACAACGATGCCCTTGCCGAGGCGCCGATCGGCGAAGCGCGACAGGTGCGACACCACGAGCGGATCGGTGTCTGGCGTGGGGATGATCTCCAGCAGCCGGAGATAGCGGGGCGGATTGAAGAAGTGCGTGCCCAGCCAGTGGCGTCTGAAGTCTTCGCTCCGCCCCTCTCCAAGCACGGAGATGGACATGCCGGATGTATTCGACGACACGATGGTGCCTGGACGGCGTACGGCGTCGACACGCTCCAGCAGCCCGCGTTTGACGTCCATGCGCTCGACAACGGCCTCGATGATCCAGTCGGCGGTCGCCAGCACGTCAAAGTCGGTGTCGAAGCCGCCCGTGGTGACGAGCGCCGTCGCGGTCCTGGTGTAGAAAGGGTCCGGCTTGAGCGCCGACGCGCGCTTCAGGCCGTCGCGCGCCAGGTCGCCCGTCAGGTCGAGCAGGTGCGACGGAATGCCGGCGTTGGCGAGGTGCGCGGCAATCTGCGCGCCCATGGTTCCGGCGCCGAGCACCGCGGCGGTCCTGATCGATCGCGGTTCGCTCATGATCAGCTTCTACCGGGCTTGTTCGCGCCCGTGAGGAACAGGTCGACCACGCCGGCGGCATCGCCTTCGAGAGAGTAGCGGCGCCTGCTCAGGATCCAGTTGGTGGCCATCTCGTCGAGGGCCCCGAAGAACATCTTCGCCGCCGCCGTGGCCTTGAAGTCCGCGCGGAAGACGCCGGCTTGCTGGCCATCGGCAAAGGCGGTGCGAATCTGTCCGAGGTAGTCGCGGAAGAGCGTCGAGGAGAACCGCTCCATGAACTTGACCGACTGGCGGAGCTCGACCTGGAAGACGATCGCCAGGTTCCGATCGCGCCCGAGCCGGCGCAGGTGAAGTCTGGCGAACCGCCGGAGCCGCTCGGCCGGATCGGTGACCTCTGCCACGGCCTCGCGCCCCTCGGCCAGCGCCTCCTTCATGGTGCGCTCGAAGATCGACACCAGGAGGTCGTCCTTGCTCCTGAAGTACAGGTAGACGGTCCCGGCCGCCACGCCGGCCGCCCGGGCGACGTCGGCCACCTGAGCATTGAAGAAGCCGCGCTCGGCGAAGACGTCGATGGCGGCGCGCAGGATGGCGTCACGCTTGGCGAGGGGAGGCGTGTCGGGCCGGCGCCGGGCAGGAGAAGAAGGCATGCTGAATGAATGTTCATTCAGTTGCCTCGACGCGTCAAGAGGCCGCTCTCAGCGCCACCTCGTCAGAATGGTGTCGCGGTCGAACACCAGCACGCTCACGAGCGCCATCACCGCCCACACCGCCACGAGCCCGACACCGATGATCGACAACGTCCCGGCCGTCAGCCACACGAGGCCGCTGAATTGCGCGACGAGCAGCCCCGTCATGGGCAGGATGATGAGCACGCCAAACTGCTGGGCAGTTCGCGCGTCGTTCGCCCGCGACGAGACCAGGAGCGCGAGCTGCAGCGACACGAGCGCAGACGCCGGGCCGACCAGCGCCACCATGACCACCGCCCGCGCATCGAGCATCGCCGCCAGCACACCCGGTTCGGCCAGCAGACCGATGAGGCCAAAGAACGCGACCAGGGCCGCTGTCGACACGGCGAGCGTCGGCAAGAGCGAGCCCAGCACCTTGGCGACGAGCAGCTCCAGCGTCGTGATGGGCGTGGCGAGAAGCGGCTCGAGCGTGCGCGCCTGCTTCTCGCCGACGACGGCATGCGCCGCGAGGGCCATCGCCCCGGTCAGCGGCAGCACGACGAAGAGCAGCAGGAACTGCTGAAAGAAGAACAGCTGGATGCGGCCTTCCGTGCCCAGGACTTCAGGCCCTCCGACTGCTCGACTCACCCTGACGAGATCCGCATCCTCGCCCAGGCCCTCGCCGGTCAAAACCGGAATCGCGAGGGTGATGGCGAACGGGATCGCCAGCGCCATGAGCGACGCGATCGCCACCGGCACGAGCGCCGCCCGGTTCCTCGAGACATCGACGAGCTCCTTCGACAGGAGCGCTCTCAAGTGCGTCACGATGTCCCGTCCCCCCGCATCAAGTGCAGGTAGACATCCTCGAGCGCGGGCAGCTCGGGCTGGACTTCGACGACGTCGATGCCCGCGGCGACCAGGATCCGCAGGAGCGCCGGCGTCCTCTGCTCGGCATCCTCCAACGTCACACTGACGACCTGACCGTCGGCGTGCGCGCTCGGGTCCAGGGAGCGCGCGGCCGCTACCGCCGCCGCCGGCGGCCCCGCCACTCGAACGAGGATGCGGTTGGTGGCAAGACGTTGTCGGAGTGCCGCCGGGGTGTCGACAGCGAGCAGCCGCTCCTGGAGCACCGCCACCCGATTGGCGAGCCGCTCGGCGTCGGCGAGGTTGTGAGTCGACACGAGCACGGCACAACCGGCGGCACGCCGCTCGGCGAGCACGCGCCGGACTGTGCGCGAGCTCTCCGGATCCAGGCCGGATGTCGGCTCGTCGAGGAGCAGGACCGCGGGATCGTGCATGAGCGCCCGCACGATCGCCACCTTCTGCCGCATGCCCTTGGACAACTCCGCCGCGCGTGCCGTGCCGTGCGAGCCGAGCTCGAACACGTCGAGCAGGGCGTTGATGCGCGTGTCCGCTTGGTCCAGTTCGTAGAGCCGGGCGTATACCCGCAGGTTCTCGTATACGGTCAAGCGATCCCACAGCCCCGGGGCCTCGGTGAGGAAGCCGATCCGGCGGCGAAGCGCCGAGCCCGTCGCGCGGCTGAGGACCGTGCCGTCGATCGTGACGGAGCCCTGGCTGGGAGCGATGAGCCCCCCGAGCATCCTCAGCGTCGTCGTCTTCCCTGCGCCGTTCGGTCCGAGCAGGGCCACAATCTCGGACCGACGCACGGTGAGAGAGACGCTGTCGACGACCATGCGACGGCCAAAGCGTCTGGATAGCGCCGTCGCGACGATCACGGGCCCATGTTACACGGGGTTACACGGGCCGCCCGGCGGCGGCAGGAGGGACGGCTGGCGTCCGCGTCAGTACCGAAGCGGTGTCGCGGATCGCGGCCAGCACGTCGGCCGATTGCGGCAGGATCTCTTCCTCGAGATCGGGGCAGTACGCGACTGGCGTGTCCATCGCCCCGACGCGCTTGACCGGCGCGTCGAGCCAGGGGAAGAGGTCGCCGGCGATGCGCGCGGCGATCTCGGCGCCGAACCCGCACGTGATCTGGTCCTCGTGCGCGACGACGACGCGGCTCGTGCGCTTCACGGCATCCGCCACTGACGTCCAGTCGTAGGGGGCGATCGTGCGCAGGTCCATGACGGCCGCGGAGATGCCCTCCTTCTCGGCCTGCTGCGCGGCCACGAGCGCCCGCTGCACCAGCGCGCCCCAGGTGACAACGACCACGTCAGTGCCCTCGCGCCGCATGGCTGCCCGTCCGAACGGCAGCATGAAGTCCGTGTCCGGGATACTCGCCCTTGTTGTAGGTCTGCCGGTAGAGGTGCTTGTGCTCGAGGAAGAGCACCGGGTCGTCGCAGCGGATGGCCGTGCGCAGCAGGCCCGCCGCGTCGACGGCCGTCGACGGATAGACGACGCGCATGCCGGGGCAGTGCGCGAAGATGCTCTCGCCCGACTGGCTGTGATAGGGGCCGCCGCCCCGCAGGTAGCCGCCGATGGGCACGCGGACGACCATCGGGCACGACACATGATTGCCCGACCGGTACCGGAACATCGACATCTCGTTCCGGAGTTGCATCATCGCCGGCCAGATGTAGTCGAAGAACTGGATCTCGACCACGGGCTTGAGGCCGCGCGTCGCCATGCCCACGGCGCGGCCCACGATGTTGGCTTCGGCGATCGGCGTATTGAAGACCCGGTCGCTGCCGTACGCGCGCTGCAGCCCGTGCGTCACCTTGAAGACGCCGCCCTTGCCCTTGACGACGGCCAGCGCCTCGGGGCGGCTGGCGTCCGCGACGTCCTCGCCGAACACGACGATGCGCGGGTTGTGCGCCATCTCGTCCTTCAGCGTGCGGTTGATCGCATCGAGCATCGTCTCGGGTTTTCCCGACGGCCGGGCCGAGGTTTCGAACGCGGCAGACGTCGGGTCGACGTCCGGCGAATAGACCCACAGCGCAGCCGAGCTTCTCTCTGGCCTGGGCGCCTTGAGCGCTTCCTGTGTCGCTTCGTCGATCTCGCGGTCGACTTCGGCCGCCATTGCTTCGAGGTCGGCGATCGTGGCAATCCCCTGGCTCGTCAGGAACGCGGCGAACCGCGCGATGGGATCGCGCCGCGCTTCGTCCTCGCGTTCGGCCGGCGTCTTGTACAGTTTCTCGTCGTCCGAGTGCGAGTGCGAGTAGGGACGGACCACGCGGGCGTGGACCAGCGCGGGTCCCTTCCGGGCTCTTACGTAGGAGGTGGCGGCGCGTGAGCGCACGATAGCTCGCGAAGAAGTCCGTGCCGTCGATGGAGTCGACGTGCAGTCCGGGGAAGGAGCGTACGAGCCGTGAGATGTCGCCTCCGGGTGTCTGCACCTCGACCGGCACGGAGATTGCGTAGCCGTTGTCCTCGACCAGGAAGAGCACCGGCAACCGCTTCGTGCACGAGGTGTTCAGGGCTTCCCAGAACTCGCCCTCGCTCGTCGAGCCCTCGCCGAGCGACGTGAACACGATCTCGTCGTCGTGGAAGCGGGACTCGCGTTCGGGGATTGCGCTCAACCGTCCGTACAGGACACCGGCTTCGGCCGCGCCGACGGCGTGCAGAACCTGGGTGGCGGTGGCGCTCGACCCGGGCACGATGTGCAGCGCCTGGTGGCCCCAGTGCGACGGCATCTGGCGGCCGCCGTTGCTCGGGTCGAGCGTCGAGCCGACGCCGGCGAGCAACATCTCCAGAGGGGTGACGCCAAGCTGGAGGCAGAGCGCGCGATCGCGGTAGTAAGGGTGGAACCAGTCGTAGCCGGGCCTGAGGGTCAGGCCGGCGGCGATCTGCACGGCTTCGTGGCCGGCGCCGCTGATCTGGAAGAAGATGCGGCTCTGGTTTCGGAGCTGGCTCTCCTTGTCGTCGAGCTTCCGCGACCGCAGCATGCAGCGGTGCACGTCGAGCAGGGCGCCCGAATCGAGCCCCTCGAACTCGATGAGCCCGGTGGGCTGTCCCGGCAGGGTGGTAGCCTTCATCGCCGGGGCGAAATTATAGCATCGGGGCCCGCCTCATCGAATTGCGCTATCCTCGCAGTCCGCATGGCCCCGGGCCCCGTTCGCCTGCATCGCTGGGACGAGATCGCTCTCGAGAAAGTCACCGAGATGCTGTCGCGGAAGATCGTGGCCGGCGAGCGCGAGATGCTCGTGCAGGTGTATGTCAAACGCGGCTGCCTCGTGCCGATGCACGCACACGACAGCGAGCAGATGACCTACGTCCTGCAGGGCTCGTTGCGGTTCCTGGTAGGGGGCGAAGAGATTACCGTGCGCGAGGGCGAGGTGCTCCACATCCCGTCGGGGATGGCACACCAGTCTGAAGCGCTCGAAGACACCTTCGAGCTCGAGGTGTTCAGTCCGCTGCGATTAGGCTGGCTCGAAAATGGGGTCGGGTAGGATTTTCGGCGGCAACCTGCCCGAAAATCCTACCCGACCCCATTTTCAGGGAGAGGATCATGGCACTCGATCGACAGGGCACGGGATTGACGGTGATACGCGTGTGCCTGGGCACGTTCCTCCTGTTCATGGGCATTTCGAAGTACAGATGGTTCCTGGACAGCTCGATCCTGGCCGGCCAGTTCAGCGGCTGGATGGACGATGCGGCATCCGGCTCCGTGAGCCGCTGGTACCTCGAGCAGATCGCGCTGCCCGGGCTTGCGGTGTTCGCGCGGCTCGTCCCGCTCGGTGAAATGGTGGCCGGCGTCGCGCTCATCGCCGGCATCCGGACGTCGCTCTTCGCCTTCGTCGCGTTCTTCATGACGCTGAACTTCCAGATCGCGAGCGGCTTGATCTTCAAGTACGCGTTCCTGACGAACGGCTACTGCCTGCCTGTGCTGGGAGGAACGCTGGGCCTGGCGATTGGTGGTGTCAGGCTTCCGTGGAGCCTCTCCAAAACTTAGAAGTCAGAAGTGAGAACTAAGAAGGACTACGAGGCACAGAGTCCTTCAAAGTTCTCAGTTCTAAGTTCGAAGTTCCCGTCAGTGGATATGGCGGTCGTGCTTGCCGCCCGCATACACGTCGAACCTGCGTCTGGCCCGGTTCATCTTCCACCGAAGGTACCTGTACTTGATCTCGCCCAGCGGCTGAAACCGTCCGCCCTTCAGGTACAGATATCCGACGACGAGGCCGCCGAGATGCGCGAGATGGGCGACACCGCTCGTCGGCTGCGCCGAGGAGAGGAACGCGATGGCGCCGGCGATCAACACGTAGTACTTCGCCGGGATGGGGAAGATGATGTAGTAGATGGTCCGGTTCGGAAAGTACAAGGCGTAGGCCAGCAGCAGGCCGTAGATCGCGCCGGACGCGCCGATGACCACCGACCTGTAGAGCGCGGCGGAGAAGAAGAGCGAGACGATCACGGTCAACGCCGCCGCACCCATCCCGGTCACGAAGTAGTACTTCAGAAAGTACCGGGTGCCCCAGATCCGCTCCAGCTCGGTGCCGAACATCCACAAGGCCAGCATGTTGAACAGCAGGTGGAACACTCCACCGTGCAGGAACATGTAGGTGCCGAGCTGCCAGATCCGCCCCTGCTCCACGACTGCCCTTGGCTCGAGCCCCAGCACGTACTGAATGCCCGGCGCCAGCCACTGCGCGAGGAACACCAGGACATTCGCGGCCACGAGCCCCTTGAGGAGCGTCGACAGGGGGCCGGGGCCGAAAGAGAAGGACGCGCCGTACGTCGAAGAAGGGTAGCGGGGCATGCGCGCGGACGGGGATCGTATCACGCCGAAGTGAACGGGTGTGTCATTCGGCGGCGGCTGAACCGAGCCGTTCACGCAGCCGTATCCACGCGTCGTCCAGCTCTTCAATCTCGAGCCACCGGGCGGACAGGACGAGCGTGGCGAGGCCCGCGCCGATCGCGAGGCCGAGACGCGCCACCTGAGCGAAGATGCTGCTGCCGGGCGCCAGCGCCGGGCTCCAGCGATCCACCGCCACCACCACGGCCGCCATGGCGCCAGTGGCAATCGCCACCCTGCCCAATGTCGATGCGATTCGCGTCCCGCCGATGCCCCGCAGGCGTCGCCGCAGCAGCCACACGGCGCCTGCTCCATGCGCGAGCGCGGCAATCGAGGTGCCGAGTGCCAGCCCGCGCACGCCCATCCGCGCCACGAGCAGCAGGCTCGCGACAATGTTGATGCCGACCGACGCCGTGCTGATCAGGACCGGAACGCGGTGATGGCCGAGCGCGTAGAAGACCGGCGACGCGATCCGGGCAGCGGCGTAGCCCACGAGCCCGACGGCATAGCACTGCAGCACGGCCGCCGTGGCCGTGGTGTCCGACGGCAGGAACTGCCCGCGCTCGAACAGGAGCCGCACGATGGGCGTGGCCAGGATCACGAGGCCGATGGTGGCCGGCACATTCAGCAGGAGCATCAACCCGAGGCCGCGCGACAGGGTGTGGCGAACTGCCGCGTGGTCGTTGACGGCTGCGTGGCGCGAGGCGGCCGGCAGGACGGCCGTCGCAATCGACACGCCGAAGAGGCCAATCGGCAGATACATGAGCCGAAAGGCGTAGGACAACCACGACGGAGCGCCGGTACCCAGGCTTGTCGCCAGGAGCGTGTTGACGAAGAGGTTGAGCTGCGTGGCGGCCAGGCCGATGGTGCCCGGACCCATGAGGAGGAGCACCCTCCGCAAACCCTCGTCGCGAAGGTCCAGATGCGGTCGGTACCGAAACCCCTCGCGGGTCAGGGCGGGCCACTGCACCGCGACCTGGGCCAACCCGCCCACCAGCACACCGATCGCGGCCGCCGTGATGGGCGGCCAACCGAGCGACGGCATGAGCGGTGCGAGGAGCACGATGCACAGAATCGACGCGATGTTGAACGTCGCGGGGGACAGCGCGGGCATGAAGTAGTGATGCAGCGAGTTCAACATCCCCATGGCCGCCGCGGCGAGCGCCGCCAACGGCAGGAAGGGCAGCATCACGCGCGTGAGCTGCACCGTCAGCTCCATCTTCCCGGGCACGGCGCTGAAGTCCCTCGCGTACGCGCCGACGATGGCCGGGGCGAAGATGATGCCCGCGAGCGCCACGCTCCCGGTCACCAGCGCCAGCGCCGTCAAGAGGTTGATGCCGAGCCGCCATGCATCGGCCTTGCCGTGCAGGGTCAGATGACGACTGAAGGTGGGGACGAACGCGGCGCTCATGGCGCCTTCAGCGAAGAGATCCCGGACGAGATTGGGAATCCTGAACGCGACGAAATACGCGTCCATCTGATTGCCCGCGCCAAAGTACGCGGCGAGCAGCGTTTCGCGGACGAGGCCGAGCAGACGGCTGACCAGCGTCGCGGCGCCCGCCAACCCCGCGGAACGCGCCAGACGTCCGCCGGGCTCGGCCACTAGCCGCCCAGCTTCTTCCGCACGAGGTCGTTCACCGCCTTGCCGTCGACGGTCTGGCCCGCCAGTTTCGCCAGCGCCGCCTTCATGACGCGGCCCATGTCCTTCGGCGATGCGGCGCCGGTCTCGGCGATGGCGTCCGTGACAGCCCGTTCCACGACTGCGGGGTCGGCCGCGGGCGGCAGGTACGACTCGAGGACGAGGATCTCCGCCGCTTCCTTGTCCGCCAGGTCCTGGCGTCCGCCCTTGACGAACTGCTCGATCGAGTCCTTGCGCTGCTTGACGAGCGCGGCGACCACCTGCCGCGCCTCGCCGTCGTCGAGCGCGCGTCCCTTCTCGATGTCGCGGTTCATCAGCGCGGCCTTCAGCATGCGAAGCGCGACCAGCCGCGGCTGATCCTGCCGGCGCATCGCTTCGGCGATGGCGGTGGTGATCTCGTCAACGAACGGCATGTCGGCGATCTATCGCGGGTCCGGCGGGGGAGGGAATCCGGGTTGCTGCGGCGCAGGGGCGGGCACCATCATGCCTGGCACGGACACTCCTACCGGCTTTCCGCCGGGCGTCGCCCCGAAAGCGGCCGGCGGCGGCGCCGTGACCGGCGGCGGCGGGTCGTTCGGCGATGCACCCTGCTGCGGGAACGGATTGAAGACGCCGCCACCTCGCGGCGTCACGACGCCAGGCGGGAGCTGGTTTCGGTCGTCGTCGGCATCCGCATCCGGAGGTGGCGGAAACTGGGGCGGTTGGAACGCCGGCGGTGCAGCCGCCGGAGGAGGATTGCGCGGCGGCGAGCTCGTCGGGAGCACGAGAATCCGGTCGAATCGGGACAGTGCGGGGCTCATCTCTGCGCGGGGCGCGGCCAGGTAGCCGCTCACCGAGCGCAGCACGATGTCGAGCGCCTGCGCTTCGGGCACGTCCGTCAGCTGCATCGTGATCGGGGCGCCGCTGATTCGCTCGGCGTTGACAATCCGCGTCTGCCCGACCCGGGCCCACTCGGCGAGGATCTCGCGGACGGTTGCGCCGTTGGCCGTGACGGTCACGAGCCCGTCCTTCATCATTACCCGGACCTCTGCCTGCGCCGGCGCAGGGAGCGCCAGCGCGAGTCCGAGAGCGAGTGCGAAGCCGCTGCGCATGACCCTCACAGTATAGCGCCGTGGGACCCGGATGAGCCGTCAGATCCGACGCCGAATGTCCGCGATGACCTCGGTCAGGATGTCGTCGAGCGTGTGCCGGGTCTCGTAGCCGATCAGGCCGGAAACCTTGCGCAGATCCGGGAGGCGCCGGGGCATGTCCTCGAACCCGGACTCGTACGCCTCGTCATAGGGCACGAACCGGACGGGAGAGGAAGACCCGCTCAGCTTACGCACCCGGTCCGCCAGCTGGCCGATGGTGACCTCTTCGGTATTGCCGATGTTGACCACCTGGCCGATGGCCTTCGGCTCGGCCACCAGCGCGACGAGCGCCACGACGACGTCGTGCACGTGCGTGAAGGCCCGCGACTGGGTTCCGTCGCCGAACACCGTGATCGGTTCGCCCGCGATCGCCTGCCGGACGAAGCTCGGAATCACCATGCCGTATCGCCCGGTCTGCCTCGGGCCCACCGTGTTGAAGAAGCGCACGATGATCACCGGCAGCTTCCGCTCCTTCCAGTACGCCAGCGCGAGGAACTCGTCGATCGCCTTGCTGCACGCGTACGCCCAGCGGTGCTTCGTCGTCGGACCCAGCACGAGATCCGCGTCTTCAGAGAACGGGACCGCTTCGCTCTTGCCGTACACCTCGGATGTGGACGCGATGACGACGAGCTTGCGTTTCTTGGCGGCATGCTTGAGCACCACCTCGGTGCCGTGCACGTTGGTCTCGATCGTGTGCACCGGTTGCTCGACGATGAGCTTCACGCCGACGGCCGCCGCGAAGTGAAAGATGACGTCGCTGCGATCCACGAGCTCGGCGAGCAGCGGCTCGTTCGTCACCGAGTCGATGTGGTACTCGAAGCCCGTCCGCCCCTTGAGGTGCGCGATGTTGTCGAACGACCCGGTCGACAGGTTGTCGAGGATCAGCACTTCGCGCCCGAGGTCCAGCCACGCTTCGGCTAGATGCGATCCGATGAAGCCGGCGCCGCCGGTGATGAGCGCTCTCACGTTCCCTCAGTCCTGTCTCGAGAGGGACGCCGCCACTATGGCCACGTCCGATTCGTTCAACCCGTGGTGCATCGGCAGCGACACGAGCGTGCCGCAGGCGGCGGTGGCGCGGGGGCAATCCGCCGGCCCTGACCCCGCGAGCGCCGGCTGCTGCGGGATCGGGACCGGGTAGTGCACGAGCGTCTCGATGCCGCGCGCGGCGAGTCGCGCCTGGAGGGCCGTCCGATCCTCCGCTCCACGCTCTTGATCGGTCCGGATCACGAAGAGATGGTACACGTGGCCCGGATCGCATTCGCGCGGGACGACGATCGGCGCTGTCTCGAGCGCCGCGCGGTAGGCCGCCGCCAGCGCGCGCCGTCTTGCGGTCCAGCCGGCCAGGAGAGGGAGCCGGGCCCGCAGGATGGCGGCCTGGATCTCGTCGAGGCGCGAGTTGATGCCAGGCTCCTGGTGATGATAGCGGTCGGTCTGACCGCCGTTTCTGAGCCGACGGATGCGGTCGGCGAGCGCGCGGTCGTTCGTGACGACGGCGCCCCCGTCTCCGAGCGCTCCCAGGTTCTTCGTCGGATAGAAACTGAAAGCGCCCGCGACGCCGATCGTCCCCACGGGTCGGCCGGCGGCCGTCGCCAGGTGGGCCTGGCAGCAGTCTTCGACGATGGCCAGGCGGTGCCGCGCCGCAATCGCCTGCAGCGAGACCATGTCGGCCGCCTGGCCGTACAGGTGTACGGGCAGGATGGCGCGGGTGCGCGACGTGACGGCGCTTGCGACGGCCGCAGGATCAATCGTCAGGCGATCGGGATCGATGTCGGCGAACACCGGCCGTGCTCCGGCCATCAGCACGGCAAGGGCGGTGTACGCGGCGGAGAGCGGTGTCGTGATCACTTCATCACCCGGGCCGATGCCGAGACCCTTCAGGATGAGCGCCAGCGCGTCGGTGCCGGTTCCGACCCCCACGGCGTGCGCGGCGCCACAAGCGGCCGCGAACTCCGCCTCGAACGCGGACACCTCCGGGCCGAGCACGTACCAGCCGCTCGCGATGACGCGGTCGACCGCCGCACGCACGGCCGCGGCATCCTCGTGTGGCGCGGGCCGGCTGAAGGGAATGCGCGGGGGTGTCACGCCTGGGCGCTCGGCGACGCCGGGCCGAGGTACCGGTCGAGGTGCTGCCGGTAGAAGGCAATCGTTCGGGCGAGACCTTCGCGAATCGAGGTGGTCGGCATCCAGCCCGTGGCGCGCTTGAACTTGGACGAGTCGGCATAGAAGTCGCCGATGTCGATGGCCTTCTTCTCAGGAGGCCAGGGGACGTACTCGATTCGGCCCGTGCCCGCGATCTCGACGAGCAGGGTCGACAGCGCCCGGTGCGCCAACCGCTCGTCCCCGCCGACGTTGTACACCTCGCCGTTGCAGGCGTCGCTCGCGCCCGCGCGCAGAAACGCGTCGGCAGCGTCGTCGACGTAGACGAAATCGCGGACCTGGGATCCGTCGCCGTAGATCTCGAGGGTGCCGTCCTCAATCACGGTCCGGATGAACCAGCCGATGAATCCCTGGCGGCTGTGCCGGACGAGCTGACGCGGACCGTAGACGTTGGTCAGGCGCAACGAGCACGCCCGCACGTGGAAGACGTTGTTGTAGACCAGGTGGTAGTACTCGCCCGCCGCCTTGTTGATGCCGTTGACGTCGGTCGGCCGGACGAGATGGCTCTCGTTGACCGGCAGCGAGTCCGGCCGCCCGTAGATCTGTCGCGTTCCGGCGAACACCACCTTGACCGCCGGGTTGTTGTACCGGCAGGCCTCGAGCAGCGTCAGCTGTCCACGGCAGTTGATCTCGAGATCCGACGCCGGGTCCCGCATGCTGTCGATGTGGCTCACCTGTCCCGCCAGGTTGAAGATCACGGCGCGGTCGTGCACGAGGTAGTTCATCGTGCTCTGCTGGCGCACGTCGGCGATGTTCACCCGCACACGGTCGGCAATGCCGTCGATGTTGAAGAGGTTGCCGCCGTAGTCGGGGATGAGCGAGTCGACGAGGAGGACGTCCGCGCCGAGATCGACGAGCTGTCGGGCCAGATTGCTGCCGATGAACCCCAGGCCGCCCGTGATCATCACCTTCCGGCCGGCGTAGAACGCTCGGTAGTCCCCGGATGTCTCGTGGGTCACTGCGTCCCGAATTTGTCGAAGGGCCGCGAAGCCGGTGTCGCCGGCCCGGCGGCCTCGCTCGAGTCGAGGTGCATGCCCTCCGGCGCCGTGTCGCTCCGCAGGTGGCGCGTGAGCACCACGAGCTCGAACCACAGGCGCATCACGTCGATCGCCGTCTTGACGATGCGCCGGAAGTTGAAGAACTGCGACCGCCCGAACGCCCGGTGATAGTGGTGCACCGGCACCTCGACGACACGGAATCCCGCGTCGTGCACCTTCTTCATCAGCTCGAGACAGATGACGCCGCTCGTCTTCTCGAGCTGAATGCGATCGAAGATCGTTCGGCGCATGAGGCGGAAGTCGCAGTCGACGTCACGCAGCTTCAAACCGAAGAGCAGCGACACGGTGTGGTGGTAGATCCGGCCGATGATGATGCGGTGCAGCGGATCGGATCGGCTGATCTTGTAACCGTTCACCAGATCCGCGTCCGGCGTCAGGTGGGCCCAGAGCGCCACCATCTCGACGGGGTCGTACTGCGCGTCGCCATCGGTGTAGAAAATCAGGTCCTTGGTGGCCGACCGGAAGCCCGTCTGCAGCGCGCCGCCGTAGCCGCGATTCCGATGGTGGTGCACGACGCGGACCCGCGGATACGTGCGCGCCAGTTCGTCGGCAATCGACGCCGTCGAATCCGCACTCCCGTCGTTGACCACGATGACTTCGTAGTCCGGCGTCAGCGTCGACGCGGCCTGGACGGCGCGGATCACCATGCTGGCGATGGTCCCGCTGTCGTTGTAGGCCGGAAAAAAGACGCTCAGGCCTTGAGGTGTGGGCCTTGGAGCAGACATGGGAAAAAGTGCCTCACACCTTAGCACGAAAGGCGTTCATCGCTGCACCTTCCGGCTCGCCTCCGGGTTGGCGACCAGACGCCACGGCGTGATCGCCGACTCGAGGAGCACCCCCGGGAAATCTTCGACTCGCCCTCACGCCGCTCCACGAAGGTAATGGGCACCTCGCTGACCCGGCATCCTCGCCGCGAGGCGACGAAGAGCATTTCCACCAGGAAGGAGTACCCATCCGAAAAGAAGCGGTCGAGGGGGAGCGCCGCGAGCGCCTCCTTCCGCCAGCAGCGGTAGCCGCTGGTGCAGTCCCGCGCGGCCATCTGCGTGACGAGGCGGATGTAGATGTTGGCGAACCGGCTCAGGAGCCGACGTCGTTTCGGCCAGTTCACAATCGCGCCGCCCGGGACATACCGCGAGCCGATGACGACATCTGCGTGCGCCGCCGCCGCCATGAGGCTGGGGAGGTGCGCCGGGTCGTGCGAAAGATCCGCGTCCATCTGGCACACGAGGTCGACCGGTTCCTTGATGGCCCGCGTGATGCCATCGATGTAGGAGCGGCCGAGCCCCCGGCGCCCGGTCCGGTGCATCACGTCGAGGCGGCCGGGATAGCGCCGCGCCAGGTCGTCGGCGAGCTGTCCTGTGCCGTCCGGCGACTGGTCGTCAACGATCAGCATCCGCACATCGGGGTGCGTGAGCACTCCGGCCACCAGGGTCGGCAGATTCGGGAGTTCGTTGTAGGTCGGCACAATCACCAGCGCCGTCACGAGTGCGGTTCCTCCCGCGGCCGGGTGCGCTCGTCGAAGCGCCCCCCGAAACGCAGCGTCGAGATCTGCTCCGACACCAGGCCGATCAGGAAGATCACGACGCTCAGCGTAATGAGGAGCACCGAGGAGTTGGTGACGTGCGACTGCGTTGCCGCCGTCCAGAGGGCATACCCGGCGCCGAGAAAGAACGCTGCCAGGCTGATGGGCACGAAGATGCGGAGCGGGCTGAAGATGGTGATGACCTTCAGCAGGATCAGAAAGAAGCGCACGCCATCGGGTCCGAACCGGATCTTCGACGCGCCCTGTCGCTCGCGGGCCTCGATCGGCTCGAAGCGCACGCTGTATCCCGCCTTCAGAAACGCCATCGTCGTCGTCGTCGGTGTCGAGAAGCCGTTGGGGAGCAGGTGGATGAACTCCAGAAGCAGCTCGCGCCGCGCGGCCCGGTAGCCGGAGGTCAGGTCAGGGATAGGGTGTCCGGCGAGGTATCCCGCAATCGCGTTCAGCAGTCCGTTGCCCGCGCGTCGCGACCAGCTGGCCTGCGTGACTGGCGCGCGTGCGCCCACCACGAGGTCGTACTGATCGAGATGGGAGACGAGACGCGGGGCATCCGAAGGTCGATGCTGTCCATCAGCATCGATGACGAGGACAAAGACGCCGGCCGCCTGCCGGATGCCGGTCTTGACGGCGGCCCCGTTGCCTTTGTTGTACGGATGTCGTACGACGCGCGCGCCACTGGCCGCCGCGTCGGCCGCCGTGCTGTCGGTCGACCCGTCGTCGATCACCAGAATTTCCTGCCAGGGGGCGCACGTGCGCAGTTCGTCGACCAGGCGTCCCACCGCTGGGCCTTCGTTATAGGCGGGGACGACGACGGACGTGGAGGCGGGGAGAGACAAACTCGAAATCGTACCCCAAGTCTGGTGCCGGTCTAGCTCAGCGGGCACTCCCCGTTGAGTTTGGTCGTATGACAGAAAATATCTGGGGGTATCGGCAGGGCAATTGGGCACCGAGTATTTGGCGTAACTTACTGAAGGGTTGTGTTTTGCGCCTTGACATCCTTGGCGCGCTCTCCTACTATTCCCGTGGATTTTTGTGGGCAATAGTGGAGTGAGATCGCGTGTTTAGGGGCAACGCGCCGGCTCGAATTGACGACAAAGGACGCCTGAAGGTCCCCAACGCGTTTCGGGCCCTTCTCGACGGCAAGTACGGCCGTGAGCTGTTCCTCACGAGCCTCACGGGGGAGTACGTCCGCATCTATCCGATGCCCGTCTGGCTCGAGATCGAACAGAAGCTCGCCGCGATGCCGTCAACGCACCCTGCGCGGCTTCGTTTTCTCGACCGCGTGAACTACTTCGGGCAAGCCGACGAGCTCGATGCCCAGGGCCGCGTCATCATCCCGGTGCGGCTGCGCGAGGCGGCGACGATGTCCGGCGACGTCGACGTCCTCGGCCAGGTGAACTATCTGGACGTCTGGAATCACGATCGCTTCCTCACCAAGCTCCAGCGCGATCCGTACACCGACGAAGACGCGCGCGCTCTCTCGGAGTTCGGCATTTGAGCGCCCACGTGCCGGTCCTGACCGCCGAGGTGCTGCGCTTCCTTCAGCCTGCGCACGGCGGCCTCTTTCTCGACTGCACGGTCGGGCTGGGTGGCCACGCGAAGGCGCTCCTCGAGGCGGGCGCCACGCGGATCATCGGTCTCGATCGCGATCAAGAAGCGCTGGCCGCGGCGCGCACGACGCTCGCGCCATGGGGCGACCGCGTCGAGCTGGTCCACGCGGACTACCGCGAGATCGATCGCGTGCTCGACGAGCGGCGCATTCCACACGTCGACGGGACTCTCGCGGACCTGGGCGTGTCGTCGCTCCAGCTCGATGGCGCAGGCCGCGGGTTCAGCTTTCAGCGCGACGAACCTCTCGACATGCGCATGGACAGCACGACCGGGGCGACCGCCGCGGATCTCGTGGCGGGTTCGCGCGAGGCCGAGCTGGCGGACGTCATCTACGCCTACGGCGAGGAGCGATTCTCCCGGAGGATTGCGCGCGCCATCGTCTACGCGCGCCAGGCCCAGCCCATTGACACGACGGCGCGGCTGGCGGCGGTGGTCCGCGGGGCCGTTCCGACGCGCGGATACCAGCGGATCGATCCGGCGACGCGCACGTTTCAGGCGATTCGCATCTGGGTCAACCGGGAGCTCGAGGGCCTCGACGAGTTCCTGGTGGCTGCGGCGCGCCGGCTGCGCGCCGGCGCGAGGCTGGTCGTCATCTCGTTCCATTCGCTCGAGGACCGCATCGTCAAGCACACGCTGCGCACGCTGGCCCAGGGGCCCGCGGCTTCGCTCGCGGTGCTGACGAAGAAGCCCGTGATCGCCGACGACACCGAGACGGCAGTGAACCCCCGGTCGCGAAGCGCCAAGCTCCGCGCCGCCGAAGCCCTGTGATGACGTCATGAGGGAACCATGAGCGAGCCCTTCGAGTACGCGATCAAAAAGGACGTGCGCAACAACCCCATAGTCCGCGAAGTCGACGAGTCGCGTCAGCGCGAGCTCTGGAAGTCGGTGGCGGTCGCCGGCTTCTTCGTGGTGGCCGCCCTGTTTGCCGCGCTGCAGCACTTCGAGTTGCTGCGCCACGGATACCGCGTGGAGGAGATGCAGCAGGAGAAGGCTGACGCCGAAGAGGAAGCGCGAAGGCTGAGCGTCGAGATCGCGACGCTCAAGTCGCCGCAGCGGATCGAGCAGGTGGCGACGCGGAAGCTGCATCTCGTGGCGCCTACGCGAGACGAGGCGATCGTCCTGGAGCGGGTGACCCCGGTCGCGCCGCCCGACAGCTCCGTTGTCGCGCGCCGGTGAGATCGTGACGGTTCCCATGCGTGATCCGGCCGCTGACTGGCGTCGCACGTTCAGGCGTCGCATTCAGGTGGCGGTGGCCGTCCTGGCGATCTGGGCGGCCGGTATCGAGGTGCGCCTCGTCTACCTCCAGGTCGTCAAGCACGACGAGATGGTGGCGCGCGCCGATCGCCAGCACAAGCGGACGATTCCCGCGCCGGCCAAGCGGGGTGACATCCTCGATCGGAACGGGCACGTGCTCGCCACGTCGCTCGACGCTGACACCATCTACGCCGCGCCCTCGGTCATCGGCCCGGATCTCGCGAGGGTTGTCTCGCGCAAGCTGTGCCAGGCGCTCGGGGACTGCGACGCCGCGGAGCTTCGGACGCTCACCGACCGTTTGAGCCGGACGCGCGACCACTTCGCGCACGTTCGGCGTCAGGTGTCGCCGGAGACGGCGCAGCGGGTCAAGGATCTCCATCTCGACGGCGTGGGCACCTTCAAGGAGAGCAAGCGCTACTACCCCAACGGCGAACTCGGCGCCGCCGTCATTGGGTTCGTCGGCACGGAGAACCGCGGCCTCGCGGGCCTGGAGCACGCCTACAACCGTCAGATTCGCGGTGAGGACGGCCGGGTCCTGATCCAGAACGATGCGAAGGGCCGGGTGTTCTCGCGGTTCAGCCAGCCACCGACCGCGGGGTCGTCGCTCGAGCTGACGATCGATCGGTACCTCCAGCACATCACCGAGCGCGCACTGGAGGCCGGCGTCTCCGGGAGCCGTGCCGCCGGCGGGTGCGCCATCATCATGGATCCGCGCACCGGCGAGATCCTCGCCATGGCGAACGCGCCCACCTTCGACCCGAACATCTACAACCGGTCGTCCGAAACCGCGCGGCGGAACCGCTGCGTGCAGGATGTCTACGAGCCGGGCTCGACGTTCAAGGTCGTCACGGCCTCGGCGGCTATCGAAGAGAAGGTCATGCCCCCCGGGTCCATCATCGAGACGGGCCCCGGCCGCGTCCTGATCGGCCGTCGCGTCATCGACGAGTACCGTGGCCACAACTACGGCACGCTGTCGTTCGAGGACGTCATCGTCAAGTCGAGCAATGTCGGCGCCGTCAAGATCGGGTTCCGCATCGGGACGGGTCGCCTGAGCCGCTACGTCGATCTCTTCGGGTTCGGCCGTCGTGTGTCTCCTGATTTTCCTGGCGAGAACCCCGGCATTGTCTGGAGCGCGGACTCGTGGACCGAGGGCGCGCTGGCCTCGGTCTCGATGGGGTATCAGGTCGGGGTGACCCCGCTGCAGGTCGTGGCTGCGGTGGCCTCGGTGGCGAACGGTGGTCAGTACGTCGAGCCACGCATTGTCCGCGCCTCCGACCGCGGCGACACGCGGCAGACCGTCAAGACGAAGGTCCTTCGACGCGTCATCAGCGAGAGCACGGCGGCGACGATGACGGGCATCATGGAACGCGTCGTCGAGGACGGCACGGCGAAGGCGGCGGCCATCCCGGGCTACACCGTCGCGGGCAAGACGGGCACCGCCGAGAAGCTCGTCAACGGCCGCTACTCCTCGACCGAGAACAACGTCTCGTTTGTCGGCTTCGTGCCGTCGCGCAAGCCTGCGCTGGCGATCATCGTGATGATCGACGCCCCGCACGCCGGCGGCAACAGCGGCGGCAGCGTCGCGGCGCCGATCTTCCGGACGCTTGCGGAACCTGCGCTCCGTCACCTGGCGGTGCCCGAGAACGTCAACCCGCAGCCCCCCATCCTGATCAATGCGGCGTTCCGGGAGCCGGCGCGTGTTCCCACCAGCGCCGAATTCAAGGAGCCGCCGGAGGTTCCGATCGTCGTCGGCGCCTCGGTTGGCCCGGGGATGCCGGACCTGACCGGTCTGAGCGCCCGCGAAGCCATGGCGCGAGCCTCTGCCATCGGGATGGATCCACATCTGAGCGGCGACGGCGAGGTCGTATCCCAGTCTCCCGCGGCGGGCGCGCCGCTTGCGGTCGGGGGTGTCGTGCGGCTCGTGCTGTCGCGCGTCTCGCGGGGATCGGCGGCGCAGCCATGAACGCGCGGTCGCTCGTCGGCGCCCTCGAAGCGAGGGAGCTCCTGCGTTTGGATCGGAACGGGGCCGTGGCCGGCGAGGTCATCGGCATTGCCTACGACTCGCGCCGGGTCGCGCGCGGGGACGTGTTCGTCGCCCTCAAGGGCCTGCGCGCCGACGGTGATGCGTTCGTCCAGCAGGCGATCCAGCGGGGCGCGGCCGCGATCGTGTCAGAGCGGCCGGCGCCGCCGGAACCGGCGGTGCCCTGGGTCCAGGTCAGCGACGCGCGGCTGTCGCTGGCAGTGCTCGCCGCCGCGTTTTTCGGCCAGCCCAGTCACGACATGCAGGTCGTCGGGATTACGGGGACCAACGGAAAGACGACGACCGCGTACCTCGTGGCCTCCATCTTCGACGCCGCGGGTCTGCGCTGCGGCATCCTCGGCACGGTCGGCTACCGGATTGGGCAGGAGGTCAGGGACGCCACCCACACGACGCCCGAAGCGCCGGAAGTGCAGGGCCTGCTGCGTGAGATGGCCGATCGCGGGTGTGGCGCGTGCGCCATGGAAGTCTCTTCGCACGCGCTCGCGCTCAGGCGCGTGGACGAAACGCGCTTCGCGGCGGGCGTGTTCACCAACCTGACGCGTGACCACCTCGACTTCCACGCCGACATGGAAAGCTACTTCCAGGCGAAGCGGCGTCTCTTCGAGATCCTGCCGGCCGATGCGCCGGCGCTCGTCAACGTCGACGATCCTCGCGGGCCGGCGGTTGCCGCGGCTTCGGCGCGCGCGATTACGTACGCGGTCAACCGGGCCGCTGACATTACTCCGGGGCCGCTGTCCTATTCGCTCGAGGGCCTGAGCTTCGACGTGCGCACGCCGCGGGGCACGCTCCATGCGCGCTCGTCGCTCGTCGGACGTCCCAACGTCTACAACATCCTCGCCGCCGTCTCCGTGGGCACTGCCCTCGACCTGTCGTTCGACTCGATCGAGCGAGGCGTGTCCGCGCTGAGGGGCGTGCCCGGGCGGTTTCAGGTCGTCTCGGGCCGGCACGACGAGGTCACGGTGGTCGTGGACTACGCGCACACCGACGACGCGCTGCGGAATCTGCTCGAAACGGCGCGTCCTCTGGCGCGGGGCCGTTTGATCACCGTGTTCGGGTGCGGAGGCGATCGCGACCGGACCAAACGGCCGCTGATGGGCGCTGTCGCGAGCCGCTTGAGCGACGTGATCTTCATTACCTCGGACAACCCCCGCAGCGAGGATCCGCAGCGGATCCTCGACGAAGTGCAGCGCGGCATCACGCCCGACACGACCCGCGTGACCGCCGAGCACGTCGTGGCGCTGGTCGATCGGCGCGCGGCCATCGCCAGGGCCATCGAGGTGGCGAAGCCCGGCGACCTCGTGCTCGTCGCCGGCAAGGGACACGAGAAGTATCAGGTGATCGGCAGCCAGGTGTTGCCGTTCGACGATGTGGCGGTGGCACAGGAAGCGCTCGGCCGCCGCCGCAGCAACTCGGGCGTTGTGTAACGATGTTCTTCTATCTGCTGGACCCCCTGCACACCGACATCGGCGTGTTCAATGTGGTCCGTTACATCACCTTCCGCACGGCCGCCGCCAGCCTGTCGGCCCTGGCGCTGAGCCTTGCCCTCGGGCCATGGATGATCCGGCGGCTGCGGGACTTCCAGATCGGTCAGGTCATCCGCCAGGAAGGTCCGCAGACGCACCGCGCGAAGGCCGGCACGCCGACGATGGGCGGTCTGCTCATCCTGACGGCCGCCGTGGTCCCCACGCTGCTCTGGGCCAACCTGACCAGCGTGTACGTCTGGATCGCCCTGTTTACAACTGCCGCGTATGGCGCGATCGGGTTCGCCGACGACTATCTGAAGATCGTCCGGCGGGATCATCACGGGCTGAGACCACGCTACAAGATAGCCTGGCAGATTGTCGTCGCCATCCTCGTGGGCGTGCTGCTGCTCTGGCTCGCCCGCCAGAACCTCTACAGCACGCGGCTCATCTTTCCGTTCTTCAAGAATCTGATCCCGGACTTCGGCTGGTTGTACGTGCCGTTTGCCGTCTTCGTGCTGGTGGGGGCGTCGAACACGGTGAACCTCACCGACGGTCTGGACGGCCTGGCGATCAGTACGTTCGCGATCGCCGCCGCAACGTTCACGGCACTCGCCTACGTGACCGGGCATCGCGTCCTCGCCGAATACCTGCTGCTGGTGCGGTTCGCGCCAGCCGCGGAGCTGACGGTGTTCTGCGGCGCCCTCGTCGGCGCCTCGCTCGGGTTCCTTTGGTACAACTCCTACCCCGCCGAGATCTTCATGGGCGACGTGGGTTCGCTCGCGCTCGGGGGCGCACTCGGCACCGTCGCCATCCTGATCAAACAGGAGCTTCTGCTCGGGATCGTCGGAGGGGTGTTCGTCCTGGAAGGCCTGTCGGTGATCATCCAGGTCGCCTCGTTCAAGCTGACCGGCCAGCGCGTCTTCCGGATGGCTCCGCTCCATCATCACTTCGAGCTCGTGGGATGGAGCGAACCGAAGGTCATCACGCGGTTCGTGATCGTCGCAATCATTTTCGCCCTGTTCAGCCTCACCACCTTGAAGCTCCGGTGACGCGTGGCAGGGTTCTCGGTGAGCGGGAAGCGAGTGACGGTCGCGGGCGCGGCACGGAGCGGCATTGCCGCCGCGGAACTGCTCGCGGCACGCGGGGCCCGGGTGACCCTGTCCGACGCGGCGCCGAGCCTCGCCGCCGGCCAGGCGGAGCCACTGATCGGTCTCGGGGTGACGCTCGAGCTTGGCGGACACGTCGAGTCGACGTTCACGGCCGCGGACCTCGTGGTGATCAGCCCGGGGGTGCCGGGCGATCAGCCGGCCGTAGCGGCGGCGCGGCGGTCGGGCGTGCCGGTCATCGGGGAAGTGGAGCTCGCGTCGCGGTGGCTGCAGGGGCGGATCATCGCGGTCACCGGCACCAAGGGCAAGTCGACGACCGCGGTCCTCACGGGCCGGATTCTCGAGACCGCCGGCTTCGTCGTGACCGTCGGCGGAAACATCGGCGCACCGCTGAGCCGTCAGGTGGCGGCGTCGACGCCGGGCACGTTGCACGTCGTCGAGGTGAGCAGCTTTCAGCTGGAGGAGATCGACACGTTCCACCCCTGGATTGCCGTGATGCTGAACTTCTCGCCTGATCACCTGGATCGGCACCCGAGCGTGGAGGCGTACGCCGCCGCGAAGGCACGGGTGTTCAAGAACCAGGGCGAGCGCGACTGGGCCGTCGTCAACGCGGACGACCCCGCCGCGGTCGACATGGCGCGGCACAGCCGCGCCCGGCGCCAGTCGTTCGGACGGAAGCCGGGAATCGCCGAGGGCACGACCGTCGAAGGCAGGTGGATCGTCAGCCGCAGCCGGGGAGCCGAAGAACGGCTGGTGCCGCTCGACGCCATACGCCTCATCGGGCCTCACCTGGTCTACGACGTGATGGCCGCGGCGACGGTCGGTCGGCTGGCGGGCGTGTCGCCCGCCGAGATGACCACCGCCGTCGAGGGGTTCTCGGGGCTCGAGCACGCGATGGAGCTGGTGGCCGAAATCGGAGGCGTCCGCTTCGTCAACGACTCGAAGGCCACCAACGTCGACGCCGCCCGCCGCTCCATCGAAAGCTTCGAGCGGGGAGTGGTCGCGATCGTCGGAGGTCGCTTCAAGGGCGGCGATCTGGGCCTGCTGCGGGAGCCGCTCGAGACCCATGCGACCGCCGTGGTCGCCATCGGCGAGGCGCGGGCCCTCGTGCGCGACGCGCTGTCGGATGTCGTCGAGGTGCGGGAAGCCTCGTCGCTCGAAGAAGCGGTGGCGACGGGATACGAACTGGCGAAACCGGGGGGCGTCGTGCTGCTGGCCCCGGCGTGCGCGAGCTTCGACATGTTTCGCGACTACGCGGAACGTGGGCGAAGGTTCAAGGAGGAAGTCGAGCGGCTGCGACGTCGGTCGCTGTGAGTGGTGAGCAGTCGTCAGTTGGTCTATGCGGCGAAGGATTGGCTGCTGGGAACGCAGGCTGCCCCGGCCTGCGAAGCTGGTGCCTCCGTCCAAGGCCAACTGACGACTGCTGACCGCTCACAGTGTGTCGGGCGATCCGAAGCTGGGCTTTATAGACGGGATGGCGAGAAAACTCAAGTCGGACCGGATTCTGTTCCTGGCGACCCTCCTGCTGTTGGGTCTGAGCCTGGTCATGATCTACAGCGCCTCGGCGGTCATGGCGGAGGAGCGGTACGCGCAGCCGTACTTCTTCCTGACCAAGCAGGTGATGTGGGTCGTCATCGGGATGGCCCTGCTGTGGGCCGGGATGCGCGTCGACTACCGCCACTACCGGGAGCCGGTCTTCATCTGGTCCGCCCTGGGCCTGGCGACGCTGGCCCTCGTCGCGGTGCTCTTCAGCCCCGAGCGGAACAACGCCCGGCGCTGGTTCTCGATCGGCGGGCTGGGCATCCAGCCCTCGGAGCTCGCCAAGCTGACCGCCATCTTCTTTACAGCGGCCCTGCTCGAGCGCCGGCGACACCGCATCAACGAAGTCCGCTACGCCCTGGCGCCGATCGCCCTGGTCCTGACTCTGCTCATCGGGCTCATCCTTGTCGAGCCGGACTTCGGCACCTCTGCCTCGGTGGCGCTCATCGCCGGCGTCATGATCTTTGCCGCCGGCCTGAGCTACGCCTACATCGGCGGGCTGCTGCTGCTGACCGTCCCGGTGGCCGGGTACCTGGTCTATGTGAGCCCGTACCGTTGGGAACGGCTCATGTCCTTTCTCGACCCGTGGGCCGACCCGCTCGGCAGCGGCTTCCAGATCATTCAGTCCTTCATTGCCGTCGGCACTGGAGGCATCACGGGCCTCGGCTTCATGCGCGGCATCCAGAAGCTGTTCTACCTGCCCGAGGCCCACACCGACTTCATCTACGCCGTCGTCGCCGAGGAGCTCGGGTTCATCGGCGCCACGCTCGTGCTCATCTGCTTCGGCGTCATTACGTGGCGGGGGCTGCGTGTGGCGTTGCGCGCGCCCGATTCGTTCGGGGCGTTTCTCGCCCTCGGCCTGACGACTATGGTCGCGGTGCAGGCCTTTGTGAACATGAGCGTCGTGCTCGGGATGCTGCCGACCAAGGGCATCCCCCTGCCGTTTGTCAGCGCGGGCGGATCGTCGCTGCTCGTCAACCTCGTTGGCATGGGCATTCTGTTGAACGTCTCGCAGTACGCGTCCACGGCCGAGCATGCGACCAGCCAGGCATGAGGCGCGGCATGAACGAAGGCGGAGATGGCCCTGCGCGTCGTGATTGCCGGCGGCGGAACGGGCGGACATCTCTATCCGGGGATCGCCGTGGCGCGGGAGCTCCAGGCGCGGGTGCCGGAGGCCATGGTGTCGTTTGCCGGCACGGCGCGGGGGCTCGAGCAGCGCATCGTGCCGCGCGAAGGGTACCCCCTGGACCTGCTGCGGAGCGGAGGGTTGAAGGGGAAGTCGCTGGTCGATTCTGTGCGGGGGGCGGCGCTGGTGCCTGCGAGCCTGGCCGACGCCTGGCGCATCGTCTCGGCCAGGACGCCGGACCTGGTCATCGGCGTCGGCGGATACAGCTCGGGGCCGGTCGTCCTGGTCGCGGCGCTGCGCGGGATTCCGACAATGGTGCTCGAACAGAACGCCGTGCCCGGTCTGACCAACCGGCTGCTGGCGCGAGTGGTTCGGGCGGTTGCCGTCACGTTCGAGTCGACGCGGGCGTTTTTCGGGGCGAAGGCGTTCGTCAGCGGGAATCCGGTCCGTCCGGAGTTCCTCCAGAACGCCGCATCGTCCCAGGAGTCGAGCACGGATGACGAGGTCAGGGTTCTGATCTTTGGCGGCTCTCAGGGCGCGCACGCGATCAACGTGGCCGTGGTGGAGGCAGCGCAGGAGCTGGCGGCCATCCGTCCGCGTCTTCGCGTCACGCACCAAACGGGAGAGCGAGATGTGGAAATGGTCCGTGCCGGCTACAGGCAGGCCGGACTGGTCGCGCGAGGTCGAACCGTTCCTGTATGACATGGGACGGCACATCGGCGCCGCGGACCTGATTGTCTGCCGCGCGGGGGCGACGACGGTGTCGGAGATTACGGCCGCTGGCAAACCGGCCATTCTGATTCCGCTGCCGACGGCGACCGACGACCATCAGCGCAAGAACGCCGAGGCGCTGGCGTCGCACGGCGCGGCAGACGTGCTGCTTCAGGCGGCGATGCGCCCGTCGGTGCTGGCGGAACGGGTGCGGATGCTCGCCGTGGATCCAGGCGCTCGTCGTCGCATGGGCGCGGCGGCACGGGCGCTCGCCAGGCCCGACGCGGCGCGGGTCATCGTGGACCGGGCGCTGGAGCTGGCGTGCTAGGCAAGACCAGGCGTGTGCACTTCATCGGCATCGGCGGCAGCGGGATGAGCGGCATCGCCGAGTTGCTCGCGAATCTCGGCTACGTCGTGACCGGATCGGACGAGAAGCGCTCGAGCGTCACCGCCCGGTTGTCCGAGCTGGGTATCGGGATCTCGGAAGGACACGCCGCCGGGCACGTGGGCGAAGCGGAGGTCGTGGTGGTGTCGTCGGCTGTGCGGGCGGCCAACCCGGAAGTGGCCGAAGCCCTGAATCGGCGCATTCCGGTCATTCCGCGGGCCGAGATGCTCGCGGAGCTGATGCGACTGCGCTACTCGATTGCCGTGGCGGGCGCGCACGGCAAGACGACGACGACGTCGATGATCGCCCTGGTGCTCGAGCGGGCCGGGCTCGACCCGACGGCGGTGATCGGCGGCCGGCTCAGCGCCTTCGGCAGCAACGCACGGCTCGGTCGAGGAGAGCTGATGGTGGCTGAGGCCGACGAAAGCGACCGGTCGTTTCTCAAGCTGTTTCCGACCATGGCAGTGGTGACCAACATCGATTACGAGCATCTCGAGAGCTACGGCGGCTTCGACGACCTGCAGCAGGCCTTCGTGGACTTCGCGAACAAGGTGCCCTTCTACGGCGCCGTGATCGCGTGCGCCGACGACCGGCGGCTCGCCGACATCCTGCCGAGGATGACCCGACGCGTCGTGACGTACGGCCTCGAGTCCGATTCGGCGGACATCGGAGCGACCGATGTGCAGCTGGGGTCGATGTTCGTGACCGCGACGGTCACGCGGCGAGAGTCCGCCCGTCGACACGCTCGAGGCGTCGCGGGCGGGGCGGAGAACGGTGCGGCGACGACCCTGGGCGCTCTTCGCCTCAACGTGCCGGGCCGCCACAACCTCTTGAACGCTCTGGCGACCGTGGCTGTGGGGCTGGAGCTCGACCTGCCCTTCGAGCGGATCGCCACGGGGCTCGAAGAGTTCAAGGGCGCCGAACGCCGGTTCGAGGTACGGGGCGAGATCGGCGGCGTCCTCGTGGTTGACGACTACGGACATCACCCGACCGAGATCGCCGCCGTGATGGCGGCGGCGAAGACGCTCGGGCGGCGTGTCGTCGTGGCGTTCCAGCCGCACCGCTACTCGAGGACGGCGGCGCAGATGGACGCCTTCGGCCCGGCGCTGGCCGGCGCGGACCGCATCGTTTTGACCGACATCTATGCGGCCGGTGAAGAGCCCATTCCCGGCGCAACGCTCGAGCGCCTTGCGGCCGCCGTGCGCGCGTCTGCAGGGGCGCCGGTCGATGTGGTGCCACTGGTGGAGGACGTGGCGCCCGTCCTGGCCGGGCTGGTGCAGCCGGGTGATCTGGTGATCACGCTCGGGGCCGGCTCGATTGGCACGGTCCCCGATCGTCTGATCGGACTCCTGAGTCGTGCAGAGGCGAGCGAGATCGCCAGGAAGAAGCGCTCATGAGCCCGGTCGCCGCGCCTGCGGACAAGCGCTTCCGGCGCGCGCACGTCAAGCCCTCGAGACGGCGCGGGCTGGTGCGGCGATGGCTGCGCCCGTTCGTCATTTTCGGCCTGCTGATGGCGGGCGGGTTCTACCTCGCTTCTCGAGGCCGCGAGATCGTCAGGCATGCCAGGGCCCTGCAGATCGACGAGATCGTCGTCCGCGGGAACACGCGGCTCCCTGCCGCCCGGGTCCGCGAGCTTCTCAGCGGGATGGTGGGCCAGAACATCATCTGGGCCGACCTGCCTGGGTGGCAGCGCGAGCTCGAGCGATCGCCATGGATCCGCGCAGCCGCCCTCAGACGGTCGCTGCCCTCCACGGTGGAGGTCGTGATCGTCGAGCGGGAGCCGATCGGCATCGCGCGGATCTTCGACGAGCTGTTTCTCATCGACGACCACGGCGTGGCCATCGACCGGCACGGGCCGGAGTCGCGGGACTTCGATCTACCCCTCGTGGACGGGCTCACGGTCGGCTCTCGAGGCGACCGCAAGGGAGCCCGGGGCGCAGCCCTGCCCGTCGGCTTGCCTGGCACACCCGGCGCCCCGGAGATCGACGACCGCAAGGCCGGGCTCGCCGCGCGCGTCATTCTCGCGGTTCGTCCGAATCCGGACATCAGCAGCCGGCTCTCGCAGATCGACGTCACGGACCCGCGGAACGCTTCGGTGATTCTGACCGACGATCCGGAGATCGAGCTGTTCCTCGGCGAGGATCGCTTCCTGGCCCGGCTGCAGTCCTACCTGGACCTGGCGTCCGCACTTCGCGAGCGGGTGCCGGAGATCGACTACGTCGACCTTCGCTTCGACGATCGCATCTACGTGCGCCCGGCCAGCGGGTCGAAACGCACGAGTCTCGCTGCGTCCGGCGGGCGCACCAGGGACTGACATGACACATCACACGACAACCCGGAGGCAGAGTGGCGCGTAAAGAGCGATATCTGGTCGGCCTTGACGTCGGCACGTCAAAGGTCACCGCCGTCGTGGGCGAGATCCTCGACGGGGGGCGGCTCGACGTGGTCGGTCTCGGCGTGGCGGAGTCGCGCGGCATCCGGCGAGGCGTGGTCATCAACCTCGAGGCGGCCGTCGATTCCATCAAGAAGGCCATCGAGGAGGCCGAGCTCATGGCCGGGGTGGAGATCGACTCGGTCCACCTCGCCCTGTCCGGCCCGCATATCAAAGGGTTCAACAGCCGCGGCGTCATCGCGGTCGCCGGAAAGAACCGGGAGATTACACGCGAGGATGTCCGCCGAGCGATCGAAGCGGCCAAGGCCGTGTCGCTGCCTACGGGCCGCGAGATCCTGCACGTGCTGCCGCAGGACTTCGTCGTGGACGAGCAGGACGGCATCGGCGCTCCCGTCGGCATGACCGGGGCCCGGCTCGAAGTGAACGTCCACATCATCACCGGCAGCCAGAGCTCCACCCAGAACATCGTCGCCTGTGTGAACCGCGCGGGTGTCGCGGTCGCAGAGACCGTCGTGGAGCAGCTCGCGGCGAGCGAGTCTGTGCTGACCGACGACGAGAAGGAACTTGGCGTGGCGCTGGTGGACGTCGGCGGGGGCACGACCGACATCGCGATCTACGAGCGGGGCAGCCTCTGGCACACCGGCGTCGTGCCGGTGGGCGGCGATCACTTCACGAGCGACATCGCCGTGGGCTTGCGCACTCCGGTGCCCGACGCCGAGAAGATCAAGAGGAAGTGCGGCTGCGCCCTCTCGGGAATGGTCGACGAGGACGAGACGATGGAAGTGGCGAGCGTGGGCGGCCGCAAGCCGCGCGTGATGGCGCGCCGCATCCTGTCCGAAATCCTTCAGCCGCGCGCCGAGGAGATCTTCCACATGGTGTGGGACGAGATCAGGCGCGCCGGATACGAGAAGAGCCTGAACTCGGGGATCGTCCTGACCGGTGGCGGCGCCATCCTGGACGGCATGCCCGAGATCGCGGAACAGATCTTCGACCTTCCGATCCGACGAGGCTGTCCGACGGGCGTGGGCGGTCTGCAGGACCACGTCAACAGCCCGACATTCGCGACCGCCGTGGGGCTCGTCTTGTACGGACATCGGAATGCGGCGGGGGAGTTCCCGCGCACGCCCGTGGGCGCGGGGGCGCTGGTAAGGGCGGCGGGGCGGCTGAGGGGATTGTTTCGCGAGTTCTTCTGATCGTTGCCGGGCGGGTCTCGACGGCCCGCCCCGGAGGTTGGGCAGGTCCCTGGGCCTGCCTTCACACAATAGAGCGCTTGCATGGGGGCCTGACCAATGACCAACCACACCAACCCACAACACGCCGACGAGACCGGCGATCCCCGCCGGCTGCGCCTGCACCTGGGAGAGGAACCGCATGCCGGGGCCCGCATCAAGGTCATTGGTGTGGGCGGGGGCGGCAGCAATGCCGTCAACCGCATGGTCCGCACGGGGCTCGACGGCGTCGAGTTCATCGTCGCGAACACCGACCGCCAGGCGCTGCAGGGCAACGCGGCGCCCATCAAGGTGCAGATCGGGTCGAAGCTGACCAAGGGGCTCGGCGCCGGCGCCGACCCGAACGTGGGCCGTTCGGCGGCGCTCGAGGACACCGACCAGCTCATTCAGGCGCTCGACGGCGCCGACATGATCTTCGTGACGACGGGCCTGGGGGGCGGCACGGGCACAGGCGCGGCGCCGGTCATCGCGAGCCTCGCGAGCGAGCTCGGCGCCCTGACCGTGGCTGTGGTCACCAAGCCGTTCCGCTTCGAAGGCCGCAAGCGACAGGTGCAGGCCGAGCGCGGGCTCGAGCAGCTGCGCGACTGCGTGGACACGATCATCACGATCCCGAACGAGCGCCTGCTGACGATCATCGATCGGTCGACGCCCCTCACCGACGCGTTCTCGACCGCCGACGATGTGCTCCGCCAGGCAATCCAGGGGATCTCCGACTTGATTATCGTGCCCGGGCTCATCAACCTCGATTTCGCGGACGTCAAGACGATCATGTCCGGCATGGGGTTCGCGATGATGGGCACCGGCGTGGCCGAGGGCCCGGACCGCGCGATCGAGGCGGCGCGCCGCGCGATCTCGAGCCCGCTTCTGGAGGGCGCGTCGGTCAACGGCGCCAGGGGGGTGATCATCAACGTCACCGGAGGGCCGGACCTGTCGCTGGTCGAGGTGAGCGACGCCTCGACCATCGTGCAGGAAGCCGCGGACGAAGATGCCAACATCATCTTCGGCGCGGTCGTCGACCCGACGCTCACTGGCAGGGTCAAGGTGTCGGTCATCGCGACCGGCTTCGGCCCGCCGGCGTCGATGCGGTCGATGGTCACGGTGGCGCAGACCCCCGTCGACATGACATCGTACGCCGGCCACTCGCGCCCGCGACAGGATCCCGAGCCCCCGTTGTCGGTGGCGGTCGGCCGGATGACGATTGGGCGGCGTCCGCACCTCGAGCTGCCGGTCGTGCCCAGCGGATTGAACGAGCCTGCTGAGGCGGTCGGCGCCCCCGGCCCAGATGCAGCGGATCCTGATGCCGGCACTCCCTACGACGTGCCGGCCTTCCTGAGACGGCAGGAGAGCTGAGGCTCCTCCGCGGGTTCGCGGTGGTAGAGTAAGTAAATCCACGGCGTCCGGGAACGTCGGCGTACGAGCGTCAGCGCCCGCGCGAGCCAGGGGTCGCTCCTCGAATCGTCCGCTCCCGGCTCCGTTGTCTCCAACCGTGAAATCCTGGCAGCAGCGCGAACGCGCACAAGAAGCCCTCTCCAAGGAAACCGGCTACATCCGCAAGCCGCACGGCAGCCGACTGCGTGTCGCGCTGGCTTTTCCGAACACCTACTGGGTTGGCATGTCCAACCTCGGCTTCCAGACTGTCTACCGGCTCTTCAACGCCCACGACGACGTCGTCTGCGAGCGCGTGTTCCTGCCGCCGAAGCAGGAGCTCGCGGAGCTGCTGGCCGCGAGGACGCCGATCGTGACGCTCGAATCCCAGACCCCGATTGGCGACTTCGACGTGATCGCCTTCTCGGTGTCGTTCGAGTGGGACTACGTGAACGTGCTGACGCTGCTCAGGCTGGCGGGCGTGCCACGCTACGCCAGCGAGCGCGGACCGAACCACCCGCTCGTGCTCATCGGCGGCGCCGTGACCTTTGTGAATCCAGAGCCCCTCGCCCCATTCGCCGACGTGGTTGCGGCGGGCGAGGGCGAAGTCCTCGTGCCGTCGTTCACCCGGGCGTGCCATGAGGCCACTGATCGCCGGAACCTGCTGCACCTCCTCGCTCGGGAGCGAGGGTTCTACATCCCGTCGTTCTACGAGCCGCAGTACGGCGCCAACGGCGGTATCACCGGATACCAGCCGACGCCTGGCTCCATCGGGCCGGACGGCGCCGGGCCGCCGCTGCCGGTGAAGAAGGCCGCGGTCAGGACCACGGACGCCCTCGACCCTCCGGCGACCAGCATCTTCACGCCGGACACGGAGTTCGGATCCCGCTTCCTGGTGGAAGTGGTGCGAGGGTGCGCGAACCTGTGCCGCTTCTGCTGGGCCGGCTACAACTACTTGCCGGTCCGGGCGTTCCCGACCGACCGCATTCTGCAGCTCGCCGAGGCGGCGCGCCCCTATGCCGGCCGCGTCGGCCTGGTGTCGATTGCGCTCTGCGATCACCCTGACATCGAGCGGATCCTCGTCCGGCTGCGCGAGATGGGGTATCTCATCAGCCCCGCGTCGCTTCGGCTCGACGACCTGACGAAGACGATCGTCGACCTGCTCAAGGCGAGCGGCGAACGAGGCATCACGATCGCACCGGAGACAGGATCGGACCGCCTTCGTCGCGTCATCAACAAGACGGTGACCAACGACGAGATCCTCGATCGCACAGAGCTCATTTTCGCGAGCGGCATCGAGAACCTGAAGCTGTACTACATGATCGGCCTCCCGACCGAAACGGACGAGGACCTGGTCGCCATCCGGGACCTGACCCTGCAGATGCGCGAGTGCATGCTGGCGCACGCGCGCCAGCGGGGACAGGTGGGACGCATCGTTGGCAGCGTGAACCCGCTGATCCCCAAGCCCGGCACCGCGTACCAGTGGCTGCCGATGGAAGACCCGGCGGTGACCGACCGCAAGATCAAGCGGCTGCGCGCCCTGATGACCGGCATCGACAACGTGTACTTCAACATCAAGTCAGAGCGTCATTCCTACTATCAGGCGCTCCTCTCGCTCGGCGACCGCCGCGTCGCGCCGGCCATCGTCCTGGCCGAGCAGAATGGCCAGAACTGGCGCGCGGCGGTCGCAGAGGCCGGCGTGGACGCCGATTTCTACATCTTCCGCGACCGGAGTGCCGACGCCTACCTGCCGTGGGACATCATCGACGGCGGCATGAAGGCGTCGTTCTTTCAGGCCGAGTTCGCGAAGGGCCTCCGCGAAGAGTGGACGCTTCCGCCAAAGCGACTGCAGGAGAACGCCAGGCTGATCCCGGTTATTCAGTGACCGCGACCTGCGCTTCGTGCTCCTGATAGGCTTCGAGGATGAGGTCACGAAGTCTGTGCTGGCCCGTGGTGTCGGCGACCGGGCGCAGAAGCGCGAAGCTCCGGCGCTCGCCGTTGACGCTGTACTGGCGCGCTGGAAACGTGACGTTCCGGCCGGAGCCGCCGCGACGTTCCCAGATGCTGAAGCCGATGAGTTTGAGGCCGTCGAGCGGGCCGGCGCTGAAGTGCAGCTCCGCATCGGCGAGCTTTCCCGGAGGGTTCCCCTTGTCGTTTGGCGTGAATTTGACAGTCATGATGGCCAGACACGACATCAAGGGCGATGCCGGCCGTCCGCTCGCCGCGCGCGTCGCCCTAATATCTTGACGAGCGTTCGGTTACGGTCGGAGGCACGAAGCGTCCGTCGCACGGATCGCCGGGCGCCCGCCAAACATGTCAACGGCGGTTGCTAGCCCAGAAGCAGGACTTCGGCCAGTGCCAGGGCGTCGGAGTGCGTAATCGTCAGAAGTGACGACTTGGCGCCGATGGCGGCGAACCGATCGGCGGCGCCGCCGTGGAACTGCAGTTGCGGGGGACCGCCCCGGCGGATGACCTCGACCGAGCGCCACAGGACCTCGGGGGTGTGCCCCGTGCCGAGAGCTTTCATCGCGGCTTCCTTCGCGGCGAAACGTCCGGCGAAGTGAATGGCGGGGTGGCGGCGTCGAAGGCAATACGCGATTTCGCCTTCGGTGAAAATGCGCTTGATGAAGCGTTCGCCGTATCGCTCGATCGTCTGCTCGATACGAGGGATGTCGGTGGCGTCGAGACCGAGACCAATGATGGTGGACAACGGGACCCTACCAGAGCCTAACGGGGCGTTCTCCTGGGTGCAAGCAGGGCCGCAGGTGGGGCTCGTCTGCCGTCCGCTCGAGCCGTTCGCCGCGCACCTGTTCACGACGCGGCAGTGGTCGGCAGGGTCGTCAGCTTCTGCCGAGGTGCGCAATGCCGCCTGGCCGGAGGTGGCGCGTGCAATGGACGTCGATCTCTCCCGGCTGGTGCGGCTGAACCAGGTGCATGGGGCGACGTACGTGGTGGCCGAATCGCCCGTCGAGCCAGGCGCCGCGCCGCCTGACGCAGACATCGTCACGACCGACCGCCAGGATCTGGCGCTCGTCGTCCAGGTTGCTGACTGCGTGCCCCTGTTGATTGCCGACACGGTCCAGCGCGGCGATCGCGCAGGACGGCCTGCGCGCGCCGTGGCGGCCGCGCATGCGGGCTGGCGCGGGCTGGCGGCGCGTGTGCCCGAGCGCGCCGTGGCCGCGCTCTGTCACGAATGGGGCAGCCACGCCCGCGACTTGATCGCGGTCATCGGCCCGTCGATTGGCAGCTGCTGCTATGAGGTCGGACTGGAGGTGCGGCAACAGTTTGCCGAGGCCGGGTTTGGCGCGGAGGATCTGGGCTGCTGGTTCCTTGCCGTTCCGGCGAGGTCGGCGCGCAATCCGTCGATGGCCGGTCTGCCCCTGCCGGCTCGAGACGACCATTGGTATTTCGACGGATGGCAGGCGGCACGACACCAGCTGCTCGGCGCCGGCATCCCGGACGAGTCAATCTATTGCGCCGAGCTTTGCACGGCCAGCCACCCCGCGTGGCTGTGCTCCTATCGCCGCGACGGATCCCCGGCCGGCCGGTTGGCCGGCGCCATCAGGAGCCGGTGCCGTCCATAGCCGCGTTCGCGAGCCGATCGGCGTCGGCGTTGGACTCGCGGCGGACGTGCTCGAAGGTGACCCGCCCGATCTCGTGGGCGAGGAGCCGGGCCCTGGCATGGAGCGGCAGCAACCCGGGGTGCTTCACGCGATAGCGGCCGAGCATCTGCTGCACCAGCAGGAGCGAGTCCGATCGGACGTGCAGCTCACGCTCCCCTCGGGCGCGCGCCCATTCGAGGGCCGCGATGAGGCCCCGGTACTCCGCGACGTTGTTGGTGGCGACGCCGATCGATTCGGCGAGCTCCTCGACGAGCGTGCCGTCCGGCTGCTCGACGCGGACGCCGAAGCCCGCCGGCCCGGGATTCCCTCTCGACCCGCCATCGATGTACGCGACCAGGCGCGTCTCGTTCGGCATCGCCTCGCGGCCGATCAGCTCGCGGGCTGCGACGCCGTATCGGCGGCGGCTTTCGCGATGGGCGTGGAGAACAGGATCCGGTTGCAGTGGTCGCACTGCAGGATCTCGTCGCCCCGGAGGACCGTGTTGAAGACCTGGGGACGGAGCCGCACGTGGCAGATGGTGCAGATGCCGTCCCTGGCCTCGGCCACCGCCACGCCGTTTCGTCGTCGCGAAACGGCTTCGAAGATCCTCAGCACCTGCGGATCCAGGGAGGAGACGACGGTGGCGCGTTCGGCTTTCAGCCGCTCGAGGGAGGCCTTCTGTTCGGCCACCTCCGCGCTCAAGGCCTTCCGGTCGGCGTCGACGGTCTTCTGTTCGGCGGCGAGCGAGGTTTCCGCGCGCTTGACCGCGGCGGCCAGGTCGTCGCCTTCCACCATGCGTTCGAGCACCTGATCTTCGAGCTTCTTGACCTCGGTCTGTGCGTACTCGATCTCCTTCTGCATGGCCTGGTACTCGATGTTGGTCTTGACGGCCATCAGCTGATCGCGAAACTTCGAGAGGCGGCCCTGGTGGACGGCGACGTCCTTCTCGATCGCGCGGCGGGCATTCTGGTTTTCGGCCAGTCGTTCCTTCGCCGCTGCCACCGCCTGGCGCGCCGAGTCGATCTGCACGTCGAGGGCTCGCTGGCGGTCGGCCTCGGAGGAGATGCCGCGCTCGGCCACCTGGGCGGCGGAGTCGAGGTGCTGGAGCTCAATCAGGCGGTGCAGGTCAGGGTGCATGTTCGTCCAAAAAAAAAGCCCCGGCGCTCGCGCACCGGGGCCCGCCCGCGGTCGATCCGGGGCGACTCACTGTTTCCAATCTGCAATCAGCACTCAGCAATCAGCACTTCGCAATCTGCACTTCCCGGCTCTGACGGCCGCCTCCGCCAAGGCTACGGCGCCCAGCCTTCGCGGACGGGCTTGCCAGCCGAAGCCCTTCGCCCCGGCGAGGAGGGCGAAGGCTGGTGGGCCCACCAGGATTCGAACCTGGAACAGACCGGTTATGAGCCGGCGGCTCTGACCGTTGAGCTATGGGCCCTCTCTGGTCCTTGGGCCTTGGGCCTTGGTTCTTGGTCGGTCCTTAGTCCTTGGTCCTTGGTGCGGTCAAGGTGGTCCATTGTGCCACGTTTTTCACCACCCGTCCCCGTTCCCCGTTCCCCGTTCCCTGATCCCCGTTCCCCGTTCCCTATGAAGTTCGTCCTTCCAGGAAAGCGCGCAGCTTGCGGCTGCGCGACGGATGCCGCAGCTTGCGGAGCGCCTTGGCCTCGATCTGCCGGATGCGCTCGCGGGTGACGGCGAAGCTCTGGCCGACCTCTTCGAGCGTGTGCTCGCTTCCGTCGCCGACGCCAAACCGCATCTTGATCACCTTCTCCTCGCGGGGCGTCAGCGTCTTCAGCACCGACTCGGTCTGTTCCTTGAGGTTCAGGTTGATGACGGCCTCGGCCGGCGACACGACCTGACGGTCCTCGATGAAGTCGCCAAGATGCGAATCTTCCTCTTCGCCGATGGGCGTTTCGAGCGAGATGGGCTCCTGCGCGATCTTGAGGACCTTCCGGACCTTGCTGACCGGGATGTCCATGCGCTTGGCGATCTCTTCGGAGGTGGGCTCGCGCCCCAGCTCCTGCACGAGCGCGCGAGAGGTCCGAATGAGCTTGTTGATGGTCTCGATCATGTGGACCGGGATGCGAATCGTTCGCGCCTGGTCGGCGATCGCGCGGGTGATGGCCTGCCGGATCCACCACGTGGCGTAGGTCGAGAACTTGTACCCGCGGCGGTACTCGAACTTGTCCACGGCCTTCATCAGGCCGATGTTGCCTTCCTGGATGAGATCCAGGAACTGCAGGCCGCGGTTCGTGTATTTCTTGGCGATGGAGACCACGAGGCGGAGGTTGGCCTCGACGAGCTCCTTCTTCGCCTGCTCGGCCTGCCACTCGCCGCGGATGATCGTGTCGAGCGTCTGCTTCAGCTCCGCGGGCTCCTGCTCGAGCGTATCGGTCATCGCCTTGAGCTTGAGCTTCTGGTCCTTGGTCTGCTTCAGGAGGTTCTTCCTGTCCTCCTCGCGCAGCTTCTGCTTCTTGTTCTTGGGGTGCAGCAACCGGTCGATCGCTTCGATCTCGCGCTGCACGCCCTTGACGCCTTCGACGGCTTCCTTCATCTCGTCGATGAGCCGCCGCTTCACGGCTTCGGTGAACTCGATCCGGCGAATCGCGTTCGAGACATCGACGCGCGCGCGCATCGCGGCCCACCGGGCTTTCCGGTACTTCCTCTTGTCGCGTGTCGTCGCGCCCTTGGGGGTGCTCGCCAAGCTTCTCGTCGAGCTTCTCGGACGCCGTGCGCGCCTTGCGCACGCCGTCGATCTGCTTCTGGACCTGGCGCGAGCGCTCCTGGATCCGTTCGTCCGTGATCTCCTCGTCGTTGAAGATCACCAGCTCGCGGATGGTCCGCTCGCCCGAGTGCAGTTCGTCGCCGAGGCGGATCACCTTCTTGGCGACGAGCGGCGTGCGGGAGATCGACTTGATGACGGCCAGCTTGCCGCGCTCGATGCGCCGCGCGATCTCGACCTCGCCTTCGCGGGTGAGCAGCGGCACCGTGCCCATTTCGCGGAGATACATCCGGACCGGATCGTTCGTCTTGTCGAGCGCGCCCGGCGTGAGATCGAGCTCGATCTCCTCGGAGCCCTCGGCCGTGCGGTCGATGGTCTTCTCGTCGCGCAGGTACTTCTGGTCCGAGTCGATGACCTCGATGCCGGCGCTGCCGAACGTGTTGAAGAGATCGTCGAGCTCTTCGGAGGACGTGATTTCCGACGGCAGCAGCTCGTTCACCTCGTCGTACAGGAGATAGCCCTTCTCCTTGCCGATGTTGATGAGTTGCCGGACTTCGTCGTATTTCTCTTCGATCGACACGCGCATGCCTCCTACGTCAGGTCCTCGATCCGTTGTGCGAGATGGCGTTTCTGATTGAGCAGCAGGTCGATCTGCGCGACATCTGACGTCGAACCGGAGCCCTGTAGTCTATCAAGTTCTTGCTGGATTCGGCCACGTTCTCGCTCCCACCGCAGCCGTTTGAGGGCCCGCCCGCACTGCGCCAGCCCGGCCGCGGCCGTCACCGGCGGGGCCTGCTGGCTGGCGATTGTTGCCGCAAGTTGAGCGTTCATGGTACTTAGACGCCGCAAAAGCTCCGAAGGTATGAGGTCTGGCGCATGGCCCCTGAGGGCGCGGGCCGCCTCGAACACTTCACGGCCGCCCAGCGGCTCGAAGTCCTCCGGATCGAGGTCTTCTACCGCCTGCATCGCCTCCTCGGTCCGGTGAAACAGGCCCCAGATCAGGCCCCGCTCGGCCGGTTTCAGCGCCGCCGGCGTCCCCGACGCCCCGAGGCCCGGCACCTCCTTCGCCGTTACTTCGGTCCGCCGGCTGACCGCTGCCTTTCGAATTTCCGCGCGGACGACGTCTTCGGTGATCCGGGCCCGGTGCGCGATGCGGTCGCCAAACTGATCGCGGGCGGCCGCGTCCGGAATCCGCGCCGCCACGCCGAGCATGCGGCTCAAGAACTCTCGACGCCGCTCGGCGTTGCCAAGATCCAACCCGTCGGCAGCCTGATCGAGCAGGTACTCCAGATACGGCCGTGAGGACCGCAGGCGTTCCCGGTAGCGATCCGCCCCGTGCTGGCGAATGAAGGTGTCCGGATCCTCACCCCGGTCGAGAGCCAGGACGTTGACATCGAACCCTTCGGCGACGAGCAGTTCGCTCGAGCGTGCGGCGGCGCCCTGGCCCGCCGCGTCCGGGTCGTAGCTGAGCACGATCTTCGAAGTGAAGCGGCGCAGCAGCTGGGCCTGCTGGACCGTGAGGGCCGTGCCGCAGGACGCAACCACCGGGGCAGCCTGGGACTGGAAGACCTGGGCAAAGTCGAAGTAGCCCTCGACGAGGACCGCAAAGCCCAGCTTGCGGATCAACTGCTTGGTGAGGCTGAGCCCGTAGAGAGTCCGTCCCTTCGAGTAGATCGGCGTCTCCGGCGAGTTCAAGTACTTCGGATGTTGATCGGACTCCATCGATCGGCCGCCGAAGGCGACGACCGAACCGGAGTCGCGGCAAATGGGAATCATCAGGCGGCTTCTGAACCGGTCGACGACTTCGCCGCCCTCGCGCTGTACAAGGAGGCCGCTCTGGAGCAGCACGCCCTGTGTGAAGCCCTGCTTGAGGAGGCGGGACTTCAGCCCGTCGCGGCCGCCGGGCGCGAAGCCAAGGCCGAGCGCGTCCACCGTGGCCTGGGCGACGCCGCGCTCCTGGAGCTGCTGGCGGGCCCGCCCGCCCGCAGGACTGGCGAGCTCCTCGCGGAAGCACGCCGCCGCCACTTCGTGCACCTTGAGCAGCTCTTCCCGCACCTTGGCGTTGACGTCTCCGCCCGCGTCACCGCCCTCGCTCCTCTCGGGCAGCGGAACGCCGAACTTCTGCGCCAGCAGCCGCACGGCGTCCGGAAACGCCACCTTCTCGTGGAGCTCGAGAAACTTGAAAACGTCGCCGCCCGCTCCGCATCCGAAGCAATGGAAGAAGCCCTTCTCGGGGTTGACGTGGAACGACGGGCTCTTCTCGGAGTGAAAGGGACAGAGCCCCTTGTAGGTCGTGCCCGCCTTCCGGAGCGGCACATAGTCCTGCACGACCTGCACGATGTTCGCCTGCAGACGGAGGTCGTCGATGAACTGTTGGGGAAATAACATGAATTGCTAGTTGCTGATTGATGAATGCTAATTGGATTCGGCGAACAAAATCAGCAATCAGCATTCATCAATCAGCAATCATTCCTTGAGCTCCACCACCGTCACCCCCCCGCCCCCTTGCTCGGGTGGCGCGGAGGCGAACGTTGACACCAGCGGATGACGCTGCAGGAAGCCCGCCAACGCGCGCTTCAGCTGGCCGGTGCCGTAGCCGTGAATGAACCGGAGCGTCCGCTGATCGTTCAGCAGCGACTCGTCCAGAAACCGCTCCGCGCGGGTCAGCGCTTCGTCGACCGTCAGGCCAATCACGTTCAGGTCGGACGGTGACGCGTCGCGTGGCTGCAGTTCCACGTGCACCCTCACCGCGGCGGGCGTGGCCCCTCTCGCGGCAGACAGCACCCGCAGCTCGCCGACAGCCGAGCGCATGCGCTTGCCGCGCACGTCGATCTCGGCCCACCCGTCGTGGAGCGCAGTGACGACGCCTTCGAGCCCGAGCCCGCCGACCGAGACGCGGTCGCCCACGCCCGCGGCCCGACCCGTGGCGGGAGGAGGTGGCTCTGGTTCGTGCGTCGGCTCCACGAACCGCTTCACGACCTGGTCGATGGCCGCCCGGGCATCGCTCCGCGCATGGCCGGCGTCGCCCGTCGTGACCGTCCGGTGGCTTGCCTCGCCGATAGACGAGGTCCTGGCCTTGAGTCCGGCGATGACGTCGTCGATTTCCCGCCGCGCCTGGCGCGCCTGCGTATCGAGCTCTTCGGTCAGTTTGCGGCGGAACGTGTCCTCCCGATGCTTGAGCGCGTCTTCCCGCTGCCGCATGCGGGCTTCGTCCGCCTCGAGCGTCTCGCGCTCGCGCGCCGCGAGCCGATGCTCGTGCTCGAGCGCCCGCACGTCGCGGTCGATTCGCGCGAGGTGTTCGGCGAGCTGCGCTTCGCGAGCGCTCACGTTCTGCCGGGCGGCAGCAATCACCGCGGGGCTCAGCCCCAGGCGCGCCGCAATCTCCAGCGCCAGGCTGCGCCCGGGGGATCCGTAGGTCATCGTGTAGGTCGGCGCGAACGTCTCGGCGTCGAACCCGAACGCCGCGCTCGCCACGCCCTCGGTCGTCGACGCGTACGTCTTGAGGGCGTCGTAGTGGCTCGTGGCGATGAGCGTCGCGCCGCGACGCCTGAAGTGATCGACGACCGCCACGCCCAGGGCGCCGCCTTCGACAGGGTCCGTGCCCGATCCCACTTCGTCGAGCAGGACGAGGGCCGGCACCGCGAGCTCCTGATCCATCGACGCGATGTTCGTGATGTGCGCCGAGAACGTGCTCAGGCTCGCGTCGATCGATTGCTCGTCCCCGATATCAGCGAAGATCGCTCTGAACACCGGGACCCTCGATCCGTCGGCTGCCGGGATGCGCAGGCCCGACTGGGCCATCAGCGACAGCAGCCCCGCCGTCTTGAGGGCGACCGTCTTGCCGCCGGTGTTCGGGCCCGTGATGAGGAGCACGGTGGCCGGGGGGACGATCTCTGATCGTGACCGGGACCGCGCGCTTGAGGAGCGGATGCCGCGCCGCCTGCAGCTCGAAAGCGCCGTCGGTCGACAGGCGCGGCTCGATGCCGTCCACCGAGCGCGAAAACTCGGCGCGGGCCTGACGCACGTCGAGCTCGGTGGCCGCCTCGATCGTCCGCTGGAGGTCGCCCGCGCGGCCCCGGAAGAGGTCGGTCAACGCCAGGAGGATGCGCCGGATTTCTTCGCCTTCCTGCTCCTCGAGCGCGACGATGTCGTTGTTGATCTCCACCGTGCTCAGGGGCTCGAGAAACAGGCTCGCGCCGCTCGTCGAAGCCCCGTGCACGATGCCGGGAATGCCGCTCCGATGCTCGGCCTTCACGACGAGCACGTAACGGCCGTTGCGCTCGGTCACGACCTGGTCCTGCAGGTATTTCGCGGTGTCCTTGCCCCGCAGGTAGGACTCGAGCGTGCCCCGCAGCCGGGTCCGCTGCCTGCGAAGCTTGTCCCGGATCATGCGCAGCTCCGGGCTGGCGTGGTCGACGACGTCGCCCGACGCGTCGATCTTGTCGCGCACCTCGGCCACTTCGCTCTTGAACGAGGCCATCGGCGCACTCGCCTGATCGAGGAGCGGGTAGGTCGCGGAAACGCGTCGAATGGCCGCCCGCGTCTCGTCCACGGCCTGCAGGAACGTGGCGAGCGTCAGCAGTCGAAGCGCCTCGAGCGGCCGCCCCTCGACGGCGAGCGAGCCCAGGATGGCGGGAAGATCGTCGCCCGCCCGCAGCGGGAAAGCGCCCTGCCTGCCAATGAACGCCGCAGTCTCGCTCGTCGCCGATAGCCACCGCGCCACGGTCTCGGGGTCGGTCGACGGCTGGAGGCGGGCCAGCCGTTCGTCGCCCATCGGCGTCACAGCGAAGCCGCGCACCGCTTCGACAATGCGATCGAACTCGAGAGTCCGAAGAACTCCAGGCTGCATGGGAGTGAAGACCTGAACTCTAACAGGTCTGGCCGGTCTGGTGGGTCAGGAGGGTCTGGCGGCGTGAGACGCGCACCGACCCGACCCGCCTGACCTGCCCGACTCAGAGATGATTTATCGCGCTCGCCACCGCACCGGCGCCGAAACCGTTGTCGATGTTGACCACCGATACACCGGACGCGCAGCTGTTCAGCATGCCGAGAAGAGCGGCAATTCCTCCGAAGCTTGCACCGTAACCGATTGAGGTCGGAACCGCTACGACCGGCGCGCTGACCAGTCCGGCGACCACGCTCGGCAGGGCGCCTTCCATCCCTGCGACGACGATGATCACCCGCGCCGACTGGAGGCGATGAACTTCGCCGAGCAACCGGTGAATTCCGGCGACACCCGCATCGTACAAACGCTCGACCTGGTTGCCCATGACCGTGGCGGTGACGGCGGCTTCCTCGGCCACCGGAAGGTCCGAGGTCCCCGCGGCCACTACCAGAATGCAACCCTTGCCAGGAAGGACGTCCTGCTGAGCCAAAGCGACAATCCCTGCATCAGGGTAATACACCGCCTTTGGCAGGACTTCCCGCACCGCATCGGCGGCCGCCTGGCTGGCCCGAGTGACCAGCAATGTCGATCGCCGTTTGGCGATGGCCACTGAGATCGCGGCGATTTGGGCAGGCGTTTTGCCTAAGCCCAGGATCACTTCAGGGAACCCCTGTCGATGGGCCCTGTGGTGGTCAACACGTGCGAAGCCCAGATCCTCGAACGGCTCGGCGCGAATCGCGGCGCTCAGACGGTCTTCGGCCGTCGACGCGTCGATCCGGCCGTCAGCGACCGCGTCGAGAAGGGCTCGAAGCTCGAGGGGCGTCATGCGGCCGAGCGTGCCGGCCCGGCATTGATTTCGGCGGACCCGGACAGTATCATAAAGCCCTGTACCATTTGGACTTCCCCAGCTCAACAACCGCATGACGCCTGTCGAAACCCTGACCCTCGCCGCCTACTTCTTCGTCCTGATCATATTGGCAGTCTACGGGTGGCACCGCTACTACCTCGTTTACCTCTATATGAGGAACAAGGACCGGCAGCCCAAGGCCGGCCCGGCGCTGACGCCCCTCCCCGTTGTGACGATTCAGTTGCCCCTGTACAACGAGATGTACGTAGCCGACCGGCTCATCGAGGCCGTCTGCCGTCTCGAATATCCGGCTGACAAGCTCGAAATCCAGGTTCTGGACGATTCGACCGACGAGACGAGCGGAATCGCCGAGCTCGCCGTCAGGCGGCGGGCAGCCGACGGGATCGACATCAAGTACTTCCACCGGGCAGACCGTTCAGGCTACAAGGCGGGGGCCCTCGAAGCGGGCCTGAAAGCAGCCCGGGGCGAGTTCGTGGCCATCTTCGACGCCGACTTCCTTCCGACGGCCGACTTCCTCAGCCGCCTGATGCCGCACTTCGCGGACCCGGGCGTGGCGATGGTCCAGGCGCGTTGGGGACACATCAACCAGGACTACTCGCTCCTCACGAAGATCCAGGCGATTCTCCTCGACGGGCATTTCGTGCTGGAGCACGGCGGGCGGCATCGCGGCGGGCGGTTCTTCAACTTCAACGGCACGGCGGGCATCTGGCGTCGCGCCGCGATCGACGACGCCGGAGGATGGCAGCACGACACGCTGACCGAGGACCTGGACCTGAGCTACCGCGCCCAGCTCCGCGGCTGGCGCTTCGTGTTCGACCCCGACGTCATCGCGCCGGCGGAAGTCCCCGTCGAGATGAACGCGTTCAAGTCGCAGCAGCATCGCTGGGCGAAAGGCTCGATCCAGACCTGCCGGAAGCTGCTCCCGTCGTTGCTCGCGGCGCCGATTCCGCAGGGTGTCAAGGCGGAGGCGTTCTTCCACCTGACCGCCAACTTCAACTACCCGTTGATGGTGGTGCTCTCGGTGCTCATGTTCCCGTCCATGGTCATCCGCTACAACATGGGCTGGTACGAGATGCTCCTCATCGACGTCCCGCTGTTCTTCGCGGCGACCTTCTCGGTCTGCAACTTCTACATGGTGTGCCAGCGGGAGATCTACAAGGACTGGAAGACGCGCCTGAAGTACCTGCCCTTCCTGATGTCCATCGGTATCGGCCTGTCCATCAACAACACCCGCGCCGTGTTGGAGGCGCTTTTCAACAAGCAGAGCGAGTTCGCGCGCACGCCAAAGTACCGCATCGAGGTGGACGCCGACGAATGGGTGGGCAAGAAGTACAGGCAGTCGGTCGCCATCCAGCCGCTCATCGAGCTGGCGCTCGGTCTCTACTTCACCGCCACCGTCTTTTACGCTCTCGCCAACGGCATCTACGGCACGCTCCCATTCCTCCTGCTGTTTCAGCTCGGGTTCCTCTATACGGGGCTGCTCTCGATCGTCCAGCAGTACGCCGGCGACGATACGGTGGTCCTGAATACGCAGATAGCCGAATAGTCGGGGATCGGGGATCGGGAACGGCCGAACCCCGAGGTTCGCGGCCCCTGGAGCCGGTAGTCCGGCGGCTGAAGCCCTCCGGAGTATCATTCCCTCATGGCCACCCTCGAGAACCCCAAGGCGGGGCTTGAAGATACCGTCGCGACGTCCTCCGCCATCTGCTATCTCGACGGCGACCGGGGCGTGCTTGCGTACTGCGGCTACGACATCCACGAGCTGGCGAAGTTCGCGACCTTCGAGGAGGTCTGCTATCTCCTCTGGCATCGCCGGCTGCCCACACGCGCCGAGCTCGGCGACCTGCAGTCGCAGCTGGCCGTGGCACGGCCGCTTCCGGAAGCCATCATCCGCCTGATGCGTTCGCTGCCGGCCGGCGCCGGCGCCAACGGCGGCATGGACGTGCTGCGCACCCTGACCTCTGCGCTCGCACACTACGACCAGGATGCCGCGGACACCTCACCGCAGGCCAACTACCGCAAAGCGGTGCGCCTCACGGCCCAGATGGCGTCGCTCGTCGCGACGATGGGACGTGTCGAGGCCGGCGGCGGGCCGATCGCGCCGGATCCGGCGCTTGGCCACGCGGCCAACTTCCTCTACATGCTGACGGGCGAGAGACCGAGCGTCCTGGCGGCGCATGCCTTCGACGTCGCCCTCATCCTTCACGCCGATCACGAGCTGAACGCCTCCACGTTCGCCGCACGCGTCGCTGCCGCCACGCTGACCGACCTCCATTCGGCGATCGTCGCCGCCGTCTGCGCGCTCAAGGGCCCCCTTCACGGCGGCGCGAATGCGGATGTGATGCGCCTGCTCCTGGAGGTTGGGAAGGACGGCCCCGCCGAAAAGGCCGACGAGATCGTGCGCGCAAAGCTCGCGCGCAAGGAGAAGATCCCCGGTTTCGGTCACCGCGTGTACCACACGGAGGATCCGCGCGCGACGCACCTTCGCCAGATGTCGAAGGAGCTGACGGCAAGAGCCGGTCAGCCCATCTGGTACGAGATGTCGCAGCGGATAGAGGCGCTGGTCAAGGCAGAGAAGAAACTGAACGCGAACGTCGACTTCTACTCGGCGACGACCTATTACGCGCTCGGCATCGGCATCGACCTCTTCACGCCGATTTTCGCGGTGAGCCGCGTGTCGGGCTGGACTGCGCACGTCCTCGAGCAGTACGCGAACAATCGCCTCATTCGGCCGCGCGCCGAGTACATCGGGCCCGAGTACCCCCAGCGCTACGCGCCCGTCGACCGGCGGTAGGACTTGAACTTCGAAGTTAGAAGGAAGAACTCAGAAGGACTTTGAGTCAGCGAAGCCTGGGTAGGAGCGCGATCGCGTTCTCCCGATCGATGGCTCGCAGGTCGGCCGCGCTGAAGAGCCCGAGCTCGGCAATGGTCTTCGCGACGTCGAGGCTCGTCCCGCCAGGCGGAAAATCGGTGCCGAAGAGCACCTGCGAGGGTGGCACGAGCTGCAGCAGCGACGCCACCGCCCCCTTGTTCGCGGCACCCGCCAGGTCGTAATGGTACTTCCTGATCTCAGCGATGAAACCGCGCGGAAGCCGGTCGGCGGCGTTCCGCGTCGCGTTCTCGATGCGCCCCGCCAGAAACGGTGCCGCGCCACCGCCGTGCGACCAGATGAACTGGATGTTTGGGTAGCGAACGGCGTCGCCGCTGAACGTCACGCCGACGAGCGCGCGCGTCGTATCCACCCCGTACTCGATGGTGCCCGCCGCGACGCCTGGCGCGTAGTCGAGATTCCTGCAGCAATTCGCAGCGGTCGGGTGCACGTGGACCACGGCGCGCCGCCGGTTCAACTCCTCCATCACCGGGCGGAACGAGGGGTTACCGAGCCAGAGGTCGCCGTAGCTCGTGAGGAGTGCCACCCCGTCCACCTTGAGGGTGTCGTACGCGTAGGCGATCTCGGCGACCGTCGCGTCGACGTCCGGCAGGGGCATTGCGGCGAACAGCCCGAACCGTGTCGGATGATCCAGCACGAGCTTCGCGCCGTATTCGTTACACGCGCGAGCGAGCCGACGGGTGACCGCAAGGTCGCCGAAGTAGAGACCCGGGTTCGTGATCGACACGATGGCCGCAGCCACGCCGCCGCGATCCATGTCGTCGATGGACTTCTGGGGCGTCCACGTCGTGTTCGCGGGCTGGAGCAGCGGACGGCCGCGCACTTCGGTCACCCACGCCGGCGGCGCGAAGTGATGGTGCACATCAATGCGCCGCGGCCCGGTCGTCGAGACCGACTGCCCGGCGAGGACGCGGTCTGCGAAGGCGGTGGCGCCGAGCCCAAGCGCGCCGAGCGTGGTGGCCAGGAATTGGCGTCGATCGTATTCGTGCATGGATTCGCCAGAGGATCAGCGTGCGCCGGCGCCCGTGGGCGGCTCGTCGAGCGGCTCCAGCTTGACGATCGAGGCCGCGTGATTGCTGCCGACCCAGAAGGTGACCGGGGTCGTCTTGTTGTCGACCCAGACGCGCCGCACGTTGGTGTGGCCGGGCATCAGGTACTCGATGAACGTTCCCGCCTTCGGATCGAGCCGGAGGATACGGTCGTTGTACTCGCCCCCGGACCACGCCTCGCCGTTGCGATCGACGGTCACGTCGTAGGGCCATGCGCCTGGTGTCGGCGTCCATTCCTGGAACGTCTCGGTCCTGGTGTCGAACATGCCGATCTTGTCGGAACGGTTTTCGCCGAACCAGAGGCGATCCTGGCCGTCCATCATGCCCCGGCGCGGACCCGAGCCCTTCGTCGGCGTCTTGAAGATCCGGATCTCGCCCGTCTTCGCGTCGATCCGGCCGACGTCTTCGGCGCCCATCGTGAGGAAGTACCCGTTGTTCCGTGAATCCGGCACGACGTCGTACACGTTCGGTCGTGGAATCCTGTAGGGCTCGAAGCGCTCGAACGTGCCCGAAGCGATGTCGAGGCGCAGGATGGTGTACGTGCCGGCGTCCTGCAGCCAGACCTTGCCGTCGATGTAGGACCGTTCCGGGCTCACTTGATTGACCTGGACGTGCGGCCCATTCAGCGCCGGCGGCAGACTCCACGTCTGAAACGTCTCCGTCTTGCGATCGAACTTCGCAATCCCGCCCTGGAACTGCATTCCCAGCCAGGGGTTCTCGTCGCGGTCGAAGCGCATGCCGAGCATGCCCTTGGGCGCTTCGGGCTTCAGCACGGGAATCGGATACTCGGTCACCTTGCCGGTCTTCGGGTCCATCCTGCCGAGGATCTGCTCGCCGAAGCTTGCGTACCACACGAGACCCTGCGAGTCGACGATGACGTCGTGGGGTTGTCGCGTGCGGGCCGGAAGGTCGTACTCCGTGTAGATGACGCGAGTGGCCGCCCCTGTCGGGCGAGGCGCCGCCTTCAGGGCGTACCCCAGTTCAGGGCCCGCGCTCAGGTTGAGGGTTGCAAGATACGCCGCCTGGCGGCTCCAGGTTTGCAGTTGCTGTTCGCGGGTTGTCTCGCCGCCGCCGATGCGCGGCGCCGGCGTGCGTTGGGGCATCAACGGCGTTGCCAGCGGCGGGTAGCCTGCCATGCGCTCGACGACCGGCACAAACCCCGCGGCGTCGTGGCGCGAACGCGCGACGAGTTCCAGCGTATGGCAGTGCGCGCACCCTCGGATCCCGGCTTTTTGCGCGTCGGTGCCAGGGAAGCTGGCCAGCCACTCGGCGTTCGTCAGCTGGGCGCTGAGATTGTTGGTCTTCTTGAGCGTGAGATTGGCCGTCGCTGCGGGCCCGACATCAACGGTCACGCGTGCCGGCGCGCTCAGATCGTATCCCGCGGCGCGAATCCGGAGATCGTACACGCCCGGCTCGAGGCGCGCCTGCGGAAACTGATACCGCCCGCGAGCATCGCTGACCACCGTCGTCGCGATGGACGCCCCGGTCTTCTTTGCGGTGACGAGGACGCCTTCCATGGCGCCCTCCTCAGCGGAAGTCACGAGTCCGCCAAGCGCGACCGAGGTCGAGTGTTGCGCGAGGAGCTGATGGGCCGCGAGCGCGCCCAGAACGGTGGCCGCCAGGCACAGCGAATGCTTCATACGCCCCCTCGCACGCGCGAGCCTGCGCGCGTGCGTAACCTAGCACCAGGTCACAGGGAGGTCAACGAAATCGCATGCGCGGATGTGCTGCCCGGCGCCGTCGACACGGGCCGGGCAGCGCCGGCGATTAGTTGGCGGCGAAGCAGTAGAACAGTCCTGCACCGCCGGTGGCGACCAGGTTGGGCTGGCTGCAGCCGTTGCTCAGATGAACCGCGTTCCACGAGGCGTTTCCGCCTCCGAGCCGGTCGTGGTGGCCGAGCATGGCCCGGCCCTCGGCGTTGGACGTCCAGTTGTTGCAGGTCGTCGTGTTCGCCGCGCCGAGCATCGCCCGGCCGTGCGAATCCGATCCGGTGAGCATGTCGTGCTCGTTCGGCGTGTTGCCGATCCCGTTCACCTCTGCACCCTTCTCGTTGAGCGCCGTGGGCTTGCGGATGTTGTTCCGATCGCGCTCGATGTCGCCGTGGAGCTCGGCGACGTTCCAGGCGATCAGGACGCCCTTGGCGTTGTACCAGGGGCCGCTCCCGATCCGGTCTCGCGCGTTCACGGGCGGCTGCCCGGCGCCGGGGACGGCGCTCAAGTAGGCGCGCCAGGTCCGGCCGCCTGCGCCGGCGGCTGCAGCGAGCGTCTGGCAGTGCTTGTCGGCACCGGCCAGTCCACCAAGATTTGCGCCGTCACCGGGACCCACGCTGGTAATGAAGAAGCCCATGGGCTGAGGCGGAGCCTGCGGCGGCTGCTGGGCGACCGCAACGTACGGGACCAACGCGAGCGCGGCCGCGGCCGCGCCGACCAGGGATCGGAATGTTGTCGTCATGTGTGTCTCCTCTTGTCCCAGGGTTCAATCCGGGGCAGGCACAGTGTAGCCGTGTTTCGGGGCACCATATAATGAATGGCTTGGCCGTCCCTGAACCTCTCAACGCGCCGCGGATCTGATCGTGGATCCGAGTCACATCCGCAACTTCTCCGTCATCGCCCACATCGACCACGGCAAGTCGACGCTGGCCGACCGGTTCCTCGAGACCACCGGGGCGCTGCAGGCCCGCGAAATGGAAGCGCAGGTCCTTGATGCGATGGACCTCGAACGCGAGCGGGGCATCACGATCAAGGCCCACCCGGTCTGTCTGCACTACACCGCGAAATCCGGGGAGCAGTACGTCCTCAACCTGATCGACACGCCGGGCCACGTGGACTTCTCGTACGAGGTCACCCGGTCCCTCGCGGCGTGCGAGGGCGCCCTCCTGCTCGTGGACGCCTCGCAGGGCGTCGAGGCGCAGACCCTGGCCAACGCGTACCTCGCCGTCGAAAACAACCTCGAGATCATCCCGGTCATCAACAAGATCGACCTGCCGGGCGCGCAGCCCGAGGAAGCGCGCCGCCAGATCACCGACATCATCGGACTTGACGGATCCGGCGCGATTCTCGCCAGCGCGAAGGTCGGCACCGGCGTGCCGGAGATCCTCGAGGCGATCGTCGCGCGGCTGCCGCCGCCCGGGGGGTCCCCGGACGCGCCGCTGAAGGCGCTGATCTTCGATTCCTGGTACGACCCGTACCGCGGCGTGGTCATCGTCGTCCGCGTGATCGACGGGACGCTGCGACCGGGCATGAAGATCCGGCTGATGGCCGAGGGACAGGACTACGAGTCACTGCAGGTCGGGATCTTCACGCCCAAAGCGGTCCAGGCCGAGGAGCTGGGCGTGGGAGAGGTCGGCTTTCTCGTTGCGAACATCAAGAAGATCAGCGACGCGAAGATCGGCGACACCATCACCGAGACCGGCCGGCCGACCACGGAGCCGTTCCCGGGCTTCAAGGAGCTGAAGCCGATGGTGTTCGCGGGGTTGTATCCCGTGGAAGGCCACGAGTATCCCGAGCTGCGCGACGCGCTCGAGAAGCTCCGGCTGAACGACGCGTCGTTCTTCTACGAGCCGGAAACGTCGATGGCCCTCGGCTTCGGGTTCCGGTGCGGCTTCCTCGGCCTGCTGCACATGGAGATCGTCCAGGAACGTCTCGAACGCGAGTTCGACATGGATCTGGTGACGACGGCGCCGGGCGTGCTGTACAGGGTGACGACCACCGACGATCAGGTGCAGGAGATCGACAGCCCGTCGAAGCTGCCCGACCCGGGACGGATCAAGGTGATCGAAGAGCCGGTCATCACCGCGATGATCCTCACGCCGGCCGAGCACGTTGGCGGCATCCTGCAGCTCTGTCAGGACAAGCGCGGTGTGCAGAAGACGCTCGAGTACCTGGCCTCGGACCGCGTGCTCGTCACCTACGAGCTGCCTTTCAACGAGGTGGTGCTCGACTTCTACGACAAGCTCAAAACGATCTCCCGGGGGTATGCCTCGCTCGACTATCATGTGACGGGCTATTGGCCGTCGCCGCTCGTCAAACTCGACATCCTGGTCAACGGCGATCCCGTCGACGCCCTGTCGATCATCGTGCACCGCGACATGGCGTACGAGCGCGGCCGGGCGCTGGCGTCCAAGATGCGCGAGCTGATCCCGCGCCAGATGTTCGAAGTGGCCATCCAGGCGGCGATCGGCGGGCGCATCATCGCGCGCGAGTCGGTCAAGGCGATGCGGAAGAACGTGCTGGCCAAGTGCTACGGCGGCGACATCTCGCGGAAGCGCAAGCTGCTCGAGAAGCAGAAGGAGGGCAAGAAGCGGATGAAGCGCGTCGGCAAGGTCGAGATCCCGCAGGAGGCCTTCCTGGCGGTCCTCAAGATGGGGACCGACAGCGAGTAGCCCATGGCCGAACCTTTCCGCAAGTCGACGGTCCGCGAGTATTTCGAGTCGATTGTCATCGCCGTCATCCTGGCGCTGTTCATCCGGACCTTCGTCGTGCAGGCGTTCAAGATCCCCACCGGGTCGATGGAGAACAACCTGCTCATCGGCGATCACCTGCTGGTCAACAAGTTCGTGCTCGCGCCGCTGTCATCGGCGGCGGAACGGACGGTGCTGCCGATGGGCGAGATCCACCGCGGCGACGTCCTCGTCTTCAAGTACCCGGAGGAACCCGAGCGCGATTTCATCAAGCGCGTGATCGGTCTCCCTGGCGAGACCCTCGAAGTGCGGGAGAAGAAGGTCTATATCAACGGCGCGCCGCTCGAGGAGCCCTATGCCCACTTCCTGCAGCCGCCACAGTCGGGGTCGTCGCTCCATGAAGTGACGTCGTTCGACGTCCGCGAGCGCTACGGCCCCGTCACGGTCCCCGCCGATCAGTACTTCATGATGGGGGACAACCGCGACAACTCGCAGGACAGCCGCTATTGGGGCTTTCTGCGGCGCGACTATATCAAGGGACGCGCGCTCGTGATCTATCTATCGCTCGACAGCGGCCCCGACGAGTCCGTGCCTCAGATGTTCCTCAACTTCTTCACGCACACGCGCTGGCACCGGATGTTCAGACAAATCAGGTGAGGCCATGAAGCTGCTCATAAAGCTCGCCGTCACGGCGCTCATTGCCAGCGCCGTGTGGCGCCTCGGCACGGCGTACTGGGAGCACTTCGAGTTCAGGGATGCCGTGAGAGAGGCCGCGCTCACACAGGCGCTGGACGACGATGGCCTGCGCGAGCGGATCTTCGAGTTGGGCGACGACTATGGGCTGGCGCTCGAGGACGGCAGCTTCAGGATCACACGCGACGAGCGCAAGACCGTGGTGGAGGGCGCTTACACGCGGCCGATCCTGCTCTTTCCAGGATACGAGCACCCGTGGCGGTTCGACTGGGCGATCGAGGGGTTTGTGACCGTTCCGCCCAGGCTCAACGAGATTGGGACCCCTCGCCGCTGACGCGGTTCAACGCCGGCCGCCAGCCGGCCTCCGCATCTTCGTGCTCGTGCGACGGGGCCGCGTCTGCCGAGGTCTCGCTGTGGCGCGGGCGATGCATCAGGATCTTCTCCTCGCGGTCGCGGGCTTCCTGCTCGCGGACGTACTCCAGGGTGTTGCGCAGGGTCTGTATCGTCGCCTCGATTGAGGTCTCGACGTCGCGACGCTTGAGCTTCAGCCCGTCGATCTCGCGCTGCACGTCCTCGAGCCGCGCCTGGGACTTCTGCAGAATCAGGTCGGAGCGCTCCTGCGCCTCCCGGATCAGGCGGCGCGCCTCGTCCTCCGCGCGTGACGTGATGTCGTCGGCAAGCTTCTGGGCCGCCATCAGGGCGGCCTTGAGCCCGCGCTCGTGCTCGCGGTGCTCGTTCAGCACCGCTTCCATCCTCGTCAGGTCCGTGCGGAGGCGATCCGCATCGCGGAGCGCCTGTTCGTAGTCGTCGGCCACCGCCATCAGAAACGACGTGACTTCGATCTTGTCGTAGCCGCGCAAGGCGTTTCTGAAGCGCTGCTGCCGGAGGTCCAGCGGGCTTACGTTCATAGGTTTCTCTCGTCGGACTGTCCCCCCCGATGCAGACGAAGGCGGGGCATTCTGCCCTGTGGTATCGGCCTGTGGCTGGATGTGCGATAGGGTGGGGTCAAACATACGAGCGCTCCCCGAAGATGGCGGAGCCCACGCGAACCATCGTGGCCCCTTCCTCGATGGCGACCTCGAAGTCGTGGCTCATCCCCATCGACAGTTCGGCCAGGGCAACAGGATCCACGCCGTGTTGGACGAGCTCGTCCCTCAGGGCCACGAGCGAACGGAAGTAAGGGCGGGCCGCCTCCGGCTCGGCGACCGCGGGCGGCAGCACCATCAGGCCGACAATGCGTGCAGCGCGGCAGTTGGCGCCCGCCTGCAGGAGCGGGAGCAGCGCGCCCCGGCTGGCGCCGTGCTTGGTCGCCTCGCCCGCGAGGTCGACCTGCACCAGCAGGTCAATCCGGCGTCCGGCGGCCAGCGCCGCCTCGTCCACCCGAGCGACCAGATCGGAGCCGTCCACGGAGTGGATCGCGTCGAAGCGGGCGCCTGCCCGGCGAGCCTTGTTTGACTGAAGGTGACCGATGAGGTGCCAGCTGAGCTGCAGGTCCGGGATGGCGTCCATCTTGGGGAGCGCTTCCTGCACCTTGTTCTCTCCGAAATCGACCTGGCCGAAGTCAGCGGCCGCGCGGACGTGATCGGCAGAGAACGTCTTCGAGACGGCGATGAGTCGAACTGACGCGGGGTCGCGCCCCGCCCGGCCCGTGGCGCGCGCGATCCGATCGCGGACGCCGCCGAGCCGGGCCCGGAGCGCGGCGGAATCGAACACTTACTTCTTGAGTTGCGCGACGAGCGACTTCGCCGTGGCCGCGTTGGGGCCGCTCGGCGCGAGCTTGAGATACGTCTCGAACTCGGTGGCCCCGCCGGCCAGGTTGCCTTCGTTGACGAGCGCCATTCCCAGCTGGTAGTGCGCCTCGGCGTGGTTCGGGTTCGCCGCGACTGCGCCTTCGAAGGACTTCTTAGCCTCCGCGATCTTGCCCGCATTCCACAGAATGACGCCCTGATTGTAGAGCGCGTCGGCGTTGCCGCTGGCGCCGCCGCTCGCGCCGATCACGCCGGCGAGCTCGGTGGCCTTCGCGCCAGCCTGTGCCGCGAGGTCGAACTTCCGCTGGGCGTTGTAGACGTTGGCCAGCCCGTTCCACGCCGCCGCATCATCCGGCTTGATCTCGGTGGACTTCTTGTAGGCGGCCTCGGCCAGCTCGAACTCCTTCTTTTGCGTGTGGCTGAACCCGATGTTGTTGTAGCAGTCGTAGCAGTTCGGGCTGATCAGCACGCCCTGGTTGAACTTGGCGATCGCCTCGTCGTGCCGGCCGGCATTGCTCGCCGCCACGCCCTCTTCGAACGCCTTCTTCAGCTCTTCGGCTTTCGCCGCGGCTTCCTTCGTGGCAGACGCCGCCGCCATGCCGAGGACCAGTTTGGCTTCAGCTGGCGAGCCCACGCGGACCGTCACGTTGGCCGGCGCCGAGCCCAGCTTGTCCTTCTCCGCCGTCAGCGTGTACGGCCCGGAAGCGAGGCCGATCTGGATGAACTCGCCGCGCCGGTTCGTCTTGACCTCGAACTTCCGGGAGGTTCCTCCGGTGGCCAGGATGACGACCGATGCGCCTTCGACCGGCTGGCCCTTGTCGTCGAGCACCGTGCCCCTGACCATGCCGCCGCCCTGCGCCCAGACGGGCACAGATGCCGCCAGCACCGCGACAAGAGCCACCATCAGAACCCAAGTAGGCCGACCATATCGGCGGACCATACGTTCCTCCTGAAATCGTTGATTGAAACCGCTCATATCTTACACGATAGCCCCGAAGAACCCCTCGACGGCGCCGAGATCGCGGACGACCGGCGCCGGAGGAAGCGAGGCCAGAAAGCGGCGCCCGTAGCCCTTCGTGCTGAGCCTCGGATCGAGCACCGCGAGCACGCCGCGGTCGCGGCGATGACGGATGAGCCTGCCGAGTCCCTGCTGGAGGGCGAGGATGGCGAGCGGCACCTGATACTCGCCGAAGGGCTCGCCCCCGAGGGCGCGAATGGCGTCGATGCGCGCGCTCGTGATGGGATCGCCCGGTGAGGCAAAGGGCAGCTTGTCGACAATCACGCAGCTGAGCGCCTCGCCGACCACGTCCACTCCCTGCCAGAAGCTCGAGGTCGCGAAGAGGACCGCGTGGGGCGTTTCCCGAAACTGCTTCAGGAGCTGGGTCCTCGGCGCCGTGCCCTGCACGAGCATCGGGTAGTCGAGGGCCATCTCCGCGATAGCCTGGACGGACCGGAGGGCGGCGTAGCTCGTGAACAGCACGAACGCCCGCCCCTTCGTCCGCCGGAGGATCTCGACGACCTCTCGACCGGCTGCCGACAGAAACTCGCTCGACCGCGGATCGGGCATTCGCGCAGGCAAGTAGAGCAGGGCCTGCGTGGCGAAGTCGAACTCGGAGGCCAGCCTGATCTCGGCGGCCCGGCTGCCGGCAATGCCGAGCCGCGCGCGCACGTACTCGAACGTGCCGTCCACGGTCAGCGTGGCCGACGTGAGCACGGTCGTGTGCATGCGGTCGACCAGCAACTCGCGGACGATGGCGGATACGTCGATGGGCGCGGCACGGAGGAAGATGCCCTTGCCGCGAAACTCCACGAAATAGACGTACTCGGGATCCCCGGCCTTCAGCAGAAAGCGGACCTCGTCGCGAAGCGTCGCCGCCCGCCTGGCCAGCGACAGCGCGTCGGTTCCGGCCTGTCCGCCGGAGCCTGTGGCGAAGGCGGACGGGTCTCCTTCAGTAACCTCCGAGATCCTTGGCAGTAGGGCCAGCGTGGCCTCGACGATGTCGAGGGCGCCGGCGAGGAGCGCGGCGGCGTCGCGGGCCTCGGCGAGCGACGCGTCGGAGGCCCGCACCCGCTCCTCACCCCGTGCACGATCGCTCGTCCGGTGGGCAAACGCCACTTCGGTAAAGAACGCGTGCGTGTGCTCGCGAAGCCGGGTTGTCGCCTGTGCGATCTCGTCGCGATCTTTCGACTGCTCGACGGCGCCCGATCCCGCGAGGCGATCGATGTCCCGGCACAAGTCCTCGAGCCGGTAGTTGCTGACCGAGAACCCGAAGTACTGGGTGGCGACGTCTTCGAGCTGGTGTGCCTCGTCGATGATGGCGGAGCTGCAGGCCGGGATCACTTCGCCGTAGGCGCTCTGACGAACGGCAGCATCCGCGCAGAGCAGGTGGTGGTTGACGATGACCACGTCGGACTCGGCCGCGCGCTGGCGCATTCGCGTGACGAAGCAGTCGTCGTAGCGCGGACATTCGCTGCCCAGGCACGTGTCGGCCGTTGCCGAGACTTCGCTCCAGAAGGGGAGGTCTTCCGGCAGGTCCTCGAGCTCGGCTCTGTCTCCGGTCCCGGTGCGTCCTGCCCACTCGCGGATGAGCGGGAGGAACACGCTCTGGCCGATCCGCGGATCCGTGGATCGCGCGTTGTAGCGACCGTAGGCCGGGCCTGGCGGCGCCGCCGCATCGCCGGTCAACTGGTCGAGCCGATGGAGGCACAGGTAGTTGGCGCGGCCTTTCATGAGAGTGGCCGTGAACGACACGTCGAGGGCGTCGCCGAGCGCCGGAATGTCCTTGAAGTAGATCTGCTCCTGGAGGTTGCGGGTGCCGGTCGAGATGAGGATGCGCTGCCGGCTGAGGATGGCCGGGACGAGGTAGGCGAGCGTCTTGCCCGTGCCCGTGCCCGCCTCGGCGAGGAGCACGCCCCCCTCGTCGAACACCCGTGCCACGGCCAGCGCCATGTCCACCTGGCCGGACCTCGGTTCGAAGTCCGGCAGCGTCCGCGCCAGCGCGCCGTCAGGGGCGAATGCGGCGGCGACGCGCTCGGCGAGCGGTGTCAGCCCCTGGCGTCCGGATACAGCGGGAACTTCCGGCACAGTGTTTCGACTTCCGCCTTGACCGCGCCGAGCGCGGCCTCGTCGTCGGGCGTCTTGAGAGCCCGTGCGATGAGCTCGGCGACGAGGTCCATTTCGGCCTCGCGCATGCCGCGCGTGGTGATGGCCGGAGTGCCGACACGGATGCCGCTTGCGACCATCGGCGGGTTCGTGTCGAAGGGGATGGCGTTCTTGTTGACCGTGATGCCGGCCTTGCCGAGCGCGGCTTCGGCGACCTTGCCGGTGATGCCCTTCGAGAAGACATCCACGAGCATCAGGTGATTGTCCGTGCCGCCGCTGACGAGGCGGAAGCCGGCGGCGGAGAGGGCCGCCGCCAGGCGCCTGGCGTTGGCCGCAATCTGCTTCTGGTACTCCGCAAATTCGGGTGCGGCCGCTTCCTTGAAGCACACGGCCTTCGCCGCGATGATGTGCATCAGCGGGCCGCCCTGCACGCCCGGGAACAGGCTCCGGTCGAGGTCCTTGGCGTACTGCTCCCGACAGATGACCATGCCGCCCCTGGGCCCGCGCAGCGTCTTGTGCGTGGTGGTCGACACGAAGTCCGAGTGGGGCACGGGGCTCGGGTGGATGCCTCCGGCCACGAGGCCCGCGATGTGCGCCATGTCGGTGAACACCTTGGCGCCGATGCGGTCCGCCGCGGCGCGGACGCGCGCGAAATCGATCACGCGCGGATACGCGCTGGCGCCCGCGATGATCATCTTCGGGCGCCGCTCGTCGGCGAGCCGGTCGAGCTCGTCGTAATCGATCCGCTCATCGTCCTGGCGGACGCCGTACGGGACGATCGTGTACAGCTGCCCCGAGAAGTTGAGCGGGTGACCGTGCGTGAGGTGGCCGCCGTGCGCCAGGTTCATGCCGAGCACGGTGTCGCCGGGCTTGAGCAGGGTCATGTACACGGACATGTTGGCCTGCGCACCTGAGTGCGGCTGCACGTTGACATGGTCGCCGCCGAAGAGCGCCTTGGCGCGTGCGATGGCCAGCCGCTCCGCCACGTCGACGAACTCGCAGCCGCCGTAGTAGCGCTTGCCCGGATACCCTTCGGCGTACTTGTTGGTCAGCACCGAACCGGCGGCCTCGAGCACCGCCTGGCTGACGAAGTTCTCCGACGCGATGAGCTCGAGCCCGGTGTTCTGGCGGTGCCGCTCGTCCCGGATCGCCCGAGCGATCTCCGGATCCGTTTCTGTGAGCGGACGTGAGGTGTGCGCGAGCAAGCCTGAAGTATCGAGCATGGACGAATTCCTAATCGTAAATCGTAAATTGCAAATCGTAAATTTCTAACGCCGCTCCGCCGCCGCGATTTGATCCAGGCGCCGCTGATGTCGGCCGCCTTCGAACGGCGTCGTCAGCCACAGCGCGACGATCTCGTCGGCCAGGCCGGCGGCCACGATGCGCCCGCCCATCGAGAGGACGTTCGCATCGTTGTGCTCGCGCGACAGGCGCGCCGTGAAGAGGTCGTTGCAGAGGGCGGCGCGGACCCCGGGCACCTTGTTCGCCGCGATCTGTTCACCCTGCCCGCTGCCCCCGAGCACGATGCCGCGGTCGGCACGGCCCTCGGTGACGGCCCGGCCGACGGCCATGCAGATGGGCGGATAGTCGGTCGACGCCTCGCTGTCGGTGCCGTGGTCGGCCACCGTGTGTCCCAGCCGTAGGAGGGTGGCTTTGAGATGCTCCTTGAGCAGAAAGCCGGCATGATCAGCGCCAATCGCGACTCTCACGGGACAGCGATTGTACTATGTGACAGCGGTTCAAGGTTCAACGTTCAGAGTTCAAGGTTCTGTTCTTGGTTCTCTGTTCCCGGTTCTCTGTTCCCGGTTCGAGGTCCTCTTGTGACGAGTTCGTCAGTCGTGATTTCAGCGCGCGGCGAGGAACGTGTGGCGAGCGGCCATCCGTGGATCTACCGCGGCGACGTGGCCGAGGCCCGGGCCGCGGCCGGCGACATCGTGGTCGTGCGCAACCCCCGGGGACGGATGCTCGGCTCGGCGTTCTACAGCGATCGGTCGCAGATTGCCCTGCGCATGCTCGTCATCGGCGAACAGCCGGCCGACGAGGCTCTCATCGGGCGCCGCCTGGACGCCGCCATCCAGTTCAGGGAGCGCCTGGCGATTGACGCCACGGCGTTCAGGCTCGTGCACGGAGAGGCGGACCTGCTGCCGTCGATCGTGGTCGACGCCTACGGCGACTACCTCGTCGTCCAGACGCTGTCGCAGGGCGCCGATCGTCTGCTGCCGCGGATCGTGGCGATGCTGTCCGACCGCCTGCAGCCCAAGGGCATCCTGGCGCGCAACGATCCCCGTACGCGACTGCTCGAAGGCCTGGAGCAGACGGTCGAGGTGGCGGCTGGCGACGTCCCCGAATCGATTGCCGTCGTCGAGAACGGCATCGAGTACGACGTCGACGTGCGTCACGGCCAGAAGACCGGGCTGTTCCTCGACCAGCGCGAGAATCGGGAAGCCGCCGCGCGCTACGCCAGAGGGCGTCTGCTCGACTGCTTCAGCTACAACGGGGGCTTTGCGCTCACGCTCGGCAAGCGGTGCGACGAGACCCTGGCGTTCGACATCTCGGAGCAGGCCGTCGAACGGGTGCGGCACAACGCGGCTCACAACGGCGTGGCCGTGGACGCTCGCGTCGGCAACGTGTTCGACGAGCTGCGCGGGATGGAGCGGACCAGACAGCGCTTCGACACGATCGTGCTGGACCCGCCTGCCTTTGCCAAGAGCAAGGCCGCCGTGGAAAAGGCGAAGGCGGGGTACAAGGAGATCAACCTGCGCGCGCTGAAGCTCCTGAACCCGGGCGGCATCCTTGTGACCTGCAGCTGCTCCTACAACGTGGGCGAGGGTGCGTTCGCCGAGATTGTGTACGAGGCGTCGGTCGACGCCCGGACGCACGTGACGGTCGTCGAGAAGCGCATGCAAGGCCGTGATCACCCGGTGCTGCTCGGCGTGCCCGAGACCTACTATCTCAAATGCCTCATTCTTCGAAAGGTCGGGTAGGTCGGGTAGGTCATGACCAACCCATCAGTTGCCCGTGCAGCCCGCGAGGCTCGAAGAGCAGTCAAGCGCATGGCGCGGCCGGCGGGGGAGTTCGACGCGAGCCGGTACTTCCGCGGGACGAAGCACCTCGGGTTCTACAACGTCGGCACGAGCCGCCTGCGCGCGCTGGCAACGGCGATCTACCACGAGCACAAGGACGCCTGGACGGTCGACGATGCGCTGGCATTCGCCGACACGCTCGTCGTCGATCGGTACCTCGATGTCAAGGCAGTCGGCATCGAAGTGATGGCACGTCATCGGAAGGCGTTCGCGCCGCGCCTGTTGCCCGCGTGGAAGCGTTGGCTGGCGAACGACCACTCGGACAACTGGGCGACGACCGACAGCATCTGCGGTTCGTTGATTGGTCCCCTGCTGCTGGCGCAGCCTGCGCTCGTCAGGACCGTGGCGGGCTGGTGTACGCATCGAAACATGTGGGTCCGCCGGGCGTCGGCGGTCAGCCTGATTCCTTCAGCGCGGCAGGGCCTTGCCCTCGATGAGACGTACCGGGTGGCGACGGCCCTTCATCGAGATTCCGAGGACCTCATCCAGAAGGCCGTCGGGTGGATGCTGCGTGAAGCTGGAAAGGCGGACCGATCGCGCCTCGAGCGCTACCTGCGAAAGCACGGCCCTCTCATCCCGCGAACGACGCTGCGCTATGCGATTGAGCGCTTCCCGACGGCGAAGCGCCGCGAGCTGCTGAGCGTGACGAGGTAGCGCGCGAATCCCAATTCCAAACGCGAATTCCCAATTCCAAATTCTCAATTCCTAATTTCAGAGTAGTATTCCCCTTGACCGCCAGGGGTATCCCGAACCGGGATTGAGATGAGACCCTTGGAACCTGATCCGGTTGAGACCGGCGAAGGGAGCGCGGTGCCCGCCTCCTTTCCCACCGCCCCGGGTCGATTGCGCATTGCACGCGTGTCAGCGTCCGGCGTGGCCGGACCGGAGCCGATCATGTCTGACTTCTCCACGGCCTACCCGAGCTCGCGCAAGGTCTTCGTCGACGGCCCGCAGGGCGTGCGCGTGCCGATGCGGGAGGTCGCGCTGACCGGCGGGGAGCCGCCGCTCAGGGTGTACGACACGAGCGGTCCGCAGGGTCACGACGTCAAGGGAGGGCTGCCCGCACTGCGCGCACCGTGGGTGAAGTCGCGAGGCCCTTCGGCAGGCTCAGGGCAGGGTGACCTGGTCACGCAGCTGCAGTTCGCAAGGAAAGGCGAGATCACGCCGGAGATGGAGTTTGTCGCGATCCGCGAAGGGCTGCCGGCCGAGTTCCTGCGCGACGAGATCGCGCGCGGCCGCGCGATTATCCCGGCCAACGTCAACCACCTCGAGCTCGAGCCGATGGTGATCGGCCGCAACTTCCTCGTCAAGATCAACGCCAACATCGGCAACTCCGCCGTGTCCTCGTCCATCGAAGAAGAAGTGGCCAAGCTGCAGTGGGCGACGCTCTGGGGGGCCGACACGGTGATGGACCTCTCGACGGGCAGGAACATCCACGAAACCCGCGAGTGGATCGTGCGGAATTCCGCCGTGCCCATCGGGACGGTGCCCATCTACCAGGCGCTCGAGAAAGTCGGCGGACGGCCGGAAGACCTCACGTGGGAGGTCTACCGCGACACGCTCATCGAGCAGTGCGAGCAGGGCGTGGACTACTTCACCGTCCACGCCGGCGTGCTCCTCAGGTACATCCCGATGACGGCGCGCCGCGTGACCGGCATCGTGTCGCGCGGCGGCTCGATCATGGCCAAGTGGTGCCTGGCGCACCACCGGGAGAACTTCACCTACACGCACTTCCGCGACATCTGCGAGATCATGCGCGCCTACGACGTGTCGTTCTCGCTCGGCGACGGGCTGCGCCCGGGCTCAATCGCCGACGCCAACGACGAACCCCAGTTCGCCGAGCTGAAGACGCAGGGCGAGCTGACGCGCATCGCCTGGGAGTACGGCGTCCAGGTGATGAACGAGGGCCCCGGCCACGTGCCCATGAACCTGATCAAAGAGAACATGGAGAAGCAGCTCGAGTGGTGCGGCGAGGCGCCGTTCTATACGCTGGGCCCCCTCACCACCGACATTGCGCCCGGCTACGACCACATCACGTCGGCTATCGGCGCCGCCATGATCGGCTGGTACGGGACGGCGATGCTCTGCTACGTCACGCCCAAGGAGCACCTGGGCCTCCCGAACCGTGACGATGTGAAGGCCGGGGTCATCGCGTACAAGATCGCCGCGCACGCGGCGGACCTGGCGAAAGGCCACCCGCGCGCGCGCGAGTGGGACGACGCCTTGTCAAAGGCGCGGTTCGAGTTCCGCTGGGAGGATCAGTTCAACCTCGCGCTCGACCCGGTGACCGCGCGCGCGTATCACGACGAGACACTGCCGGCGGAGGGCGCCAAGGTCGCCCATTTCTGCTCGATGTGCGGCCCGAAGTTCTGCAGCATGGAGCTGACCCAGCAGGTCCGCGACTACGCCAGAGAGCACGGCGTGACCGAAGGCGACGCAGTAGCCGCAGGCCTGGAAGAGAAGTCGCTGGAGTTCAGGAAGGGTCGGGAGATCTATGTTCCGCTCGCCAAGTGAATTTGGTCACATGGTCATCTGGTCAATTCGTCATTTAAATGACCACGTGACCAAATGACCAAATGACCAGATTCAACGTTCCGTGACCGGGACGATCTGGATGATGGCCGGGAAACGCGCGGGCTTGGCCCCGGGTTTGGGGTTGGGGTAGCCCGCCGACATCTCGGACGCGTAGTCCTTGATCGTGACGCTGGGTGGAAACGCCATCGTCTCCTCGCGGAACCGGCCGACTTCGAAGATGTAGGTGGCCGGCACGTCAAACACCAGCTCGCCTCGCTGCTTGAGAGTCGTTCGGTAGTACGTCACCAGGTCCGTGTACGACGCCGGGCTCCCAAAGATGTAGTAGCGCTGTCCACGTCCCGCATCGTAGGAGGCGAGGAACTGCGCCCCGGGATAGATGGGCACACCGAGCGTGGCTTCGGTCGGATCCGGGCTGGCGGCGGGCTTCTGTGCCGTCGCCGGAGGCGTGGTCGGCGCCGGCTTGGACGGTTCGGTGGCCGGTGGCTGAGCCGGCCGAGCCGGCTGCGTCGCGCCGGGCTTCGGAAAGGGTTGCGGCACGGGCTGCTGCGGCAGGAGTCCCGCCGTCAGGAGCAACGCCAGAAACGTCATGGACCTCGATTATAGGACCTTCCGCAACCGCCCGGCTCCGCCGCGCGTCTGAACAGGTAGCCGGCCGCTGCCTGGTTCGCACAGCCGGCGCTAGAATAGAGCCATGACGAACGGACTCAAGACGGCACTTCTCCTGGGCGCGATGAGCGCCCTGCTGCTTTTTCTTGGCGAGGCGATCGGCGGCGCGCAGGGCCTCGTGCTGGGCTTCGTATTCGCGATCGGCACCAACTTCGTCTCGTACTGGTTCTCGGACAAGATCGTCCTCAGGATGTACGGCGCGAAGGAAGTGGGACCCGGCCACAAGCTCTACGAGATGACCACGCGCCTGGCCGGCCGTGCCGGCCTGCCCCAGCCGAAGGTCTACATCATCGCCGACCAGTCGCCCAATGCCTTTGCGACCGGCCGTGATCCACAGCACGCGGCCGTGGCGGCCACCGAGGGGATCCTTCGCGTCCTCAACGACGACGAGCTGGAGGGCGTGATCGCTCACGAGCTGGCTCACGTCAAGCACCGCGACATCCTCATCAGCTCGATCGCCGCCACGCTGGGCGCGGCCATCATGATGCTGGCGCGCTTCGCGATGTTCTTCGGCGGCTCGCGCGACGACGACAACCGCGGGGGGAACCCGATCGCACTCTTCGCGACGATGCTGCTGGCGCCGGTCGCGGCCATGCTCATTCAGGCGGCGATCTCGCGCTCGCGCGAGTTCGAGGCCGACGCCGGCGGCGCGGCCATCGTCGGCCACCCGCAGGGGCTGGCGAGCGCGCTCCGGAGGATCGAGTCCACGGTTCGCGGTGTGCCGCTCGATGCCAACCCGGCCACGGCACACATGTTCATCATCAAGCCATTCTCCGGCGCTGGAATGCTGTCGCTGTTCAGCACCCATCCGCCGACCGAGGACCGCGTTCGCGCGTTGATGCAGCTGGCTGAGCGCTAAGGGGCCCGGGGTGTGGCCTATGGCCACTCCCCGACATGCCGTCTGGCGTGCGTCTTGCTCCCTCGGATCCCGGAGACCGGAGGCGCCATCATGCACGTGGACGATCTCGATATCTCGCCGAGCAAGATCGCTGAAACCTCGCAGCGCATCGTCGATCGTGCGCTCGAAGACGCGCGGCGGCGCGAGCACCCCCTCCTCACGAACGAGCATCTCTTCCTCGCCTTCACGCAGGTCGAATGGGACCTCTTCGCCGAGGTGATGCGCGACGTCCGGCTCAACCCTCACACGATCCTCCAGGCGATTGAGGAGCATCTGCAGCTCGTTCCGGCCGCGCCGGGCCGCGAGCTGTGCGTCTCCCCCTCGACCAAGATCGCCCTCAAGATGGCGTTGCACCAGGCGGGCCGGTCCGGCCGCCAGTCGATCGAAGCGGCGGACCTGCTCGCCGCGGTGCTCGAGGAAACCCAGGGGGTGCCGGTCTCCATCCTGCGCCGCCACGGCGTCGAGCCGTCCGCTGTGGTGACCCGTCTCTCCACGCGAGTGCGAGATCTCGAGCTCCGCGACGAGCGCCTGCGCAAGCGCTTCGAGCTTCCGCCGTTTCTCAAGCACTTCGCGACCAACCTCAACCTGCTGGCGAGGCAGGATCGCCTGCCCGTGGTGCACGGGAGGGACCAGGAGATCCAGCAGGTCATGGAGATCCTGTGCCACCGCGAGCGCGCGAACTCGGTGATGCTCGTCGGCGAGCCAGGCGTGGGCAAGACGGCGATCGTCGAAGGCCTGGCGCGCCGGATCGAGTTCGAGCCGGAGGCGGTGCCGGTGCGCCTGCGCGACTGCCAGGTCGTCAACCTGCAAATGAACGCGATGGTGGCGGGCACGATGCTTCGCGGGATGTTCGAGGATCGGATCCAGAACGTCATCAAGGAGATCAAGGAGCGGCCGAACCTGATTCTGTTCGTTGACGAGGCGCACACGATCATCGGCGCGGGGTCGGCGCTCGGCGCCCCGTCGGACGCCGCCAACGTGCTCAAGTCCGTGCTGGCGCGCGGCGAGGTCCGCATGATCGCGGCGACCACCCTCAGCGAGTACAAGGAATACATCCAGGACGACGAGGCGTTCGCCCGCCGCTTCCGGACGGTCGACGTGCCCGAGCCGTCGATTGCCGAGACCCGGCGCATGCTCGACCACCTGCGTCCACGGCTCGAGCGGAGCTACTCGGTCCGGGTCCGGGATGATGCGATCGAGACGGCGCTCGAGCTCTCACCGCGCTACATGCGGCACCTGCACCTGCCCGACAAGGTCATCGGCTGGCTCGACACCGCCGCCGTCCGGGCCGAGGTCGACCGGCGATGGGAGGTGGGCGGCAGCGACGTGGTGTCGGTCGTGTCCCACGCGGCCGGCATTCCCGAGGACATGGTCTGCCGCGATGTGGCCGAACGGTTCACGTCCATCGACGCCCGCCTCGAGCAGCGCGTCGTGGGGCAGAAGGAAGCCGTGCGGGCAGTGGCCCGCCGCCTCGTGCTCAACAAGGGCCCGCTCAAGGACGGGTTCGATCGCCCGGACGGCGTGCTGCTGTTTCTCGGTCCAACCGGCGTGGGCAAGACCGAGCTCGCGAAGGCCGTGGCCGAGTTCCTGTTCGGCGACGAGAAGAAGATGATCCGCGTGGACATGTCCGAGTATCAGGACGGCATGGTGGCGGTCGACAAGCTGATTGGGATGCCGCGGGGCATCGTCGGCAGCGAGCGCGGCGGCATTCTGACCAACCAGCTGCGCGACCACCCGTACAGCGTCGTGCTGCTCGACGAGATCGAGAAGGCGAGCCCGAACCTGCTGAACCTGTTCCTGCAGGCGTTCGACGAGGGGTGGCTCACCGACGGCCGCGGGCGGCGCGTGTATCTCAGCGATGCGGTGGTCATCATGACGTCGAACATCGGGTCGGAGAGCTTCCGCAAGCTCACCAGCCCGCTCGGCTTCCTGTCGGGGAGCGTCGGCCACGGGCAGGTGAAGGCCGAAGTCATGCGGGAGCTCGAACGCCGCCTTTCGCCGGAGTTCAGGAACCGCATCGACCAGGTCGTGCTCTTCTCGCCGCTGTCGCGGGCCGAAGTGCGGGAGATTGCGCAGCAATATCTGGCGAAGCTGGGCGCGACCCTCGCGAGCGCGGGCAAGACGCTCGCGGTGGACGAAGCCGCCCTGGACCTGCTCGCGGAGATCGGGTACAGCCTGGCCTACGGCGCTCGGTTCCTGAAGCGCGCCATCGACGAGCGGGTCAAGCTACCAATCAGCGAGCGTTGGAAGCAGGGCGATCGGTTCGAGATCGGGGTCAGCGGGAATGAGATTCAAGTACACGTGACATTGCAGGATGGCAGGATGGCAGGATTGCAGGAAGGATTGCAGGGAGGACAGCCGAACGACGCTCACTCTCGGGCGTCTTGAGGCCGCGTTTCCGTCCGACGCTTTCGTCGTCGCGCTTCGCCTCCGGCCAGCGGTAATTCTGGTTGCCCCTCCTGCCATCCTGCCGTTTTGCCATCCTGCAATGGTCTGAGCGCTTCCTCGCGTCTGGCCACGCCGTAGCGACGCTGGAGCACGGACACCATGGCCTTCACTTCCTTCCGATAGGCTTCCGGAGGGTACTTCTTCGCGTACAGCCTCTCGAATCGCGGCAGCATCGCGGGAAACTGCCGCGAGATGAAGTCGAGGAAGTGCGCGCGTGTGCCATCCTGCAGGTACATCACGTTGCTGCCCACGAATCGGGCTCCGTGGTCGGCGATTGCCTTGAGGGTGCGCTCGATCTTCGAACGCGACGAGGAGAAGCCGGGAACAATGGGCGCCATCAGCACGCCGGCGTTGATCCCGGCATCGACGAGGTCGCGCACGGCACGGAGGCGCTGCAGGGGGTGCGCGGTCCCTGGCTCCAGCTGGCGCCATGCGTCCTCATCCACCGTCGGCACGCTCATGTACACGTTGCAGGTCGCCGCCTTCGACAGCTCGGCGAGCACATCGCGGTCGCGGACGACCATCGGCCCTTTGGTGACCAGCCCGACTGGCGTGCGGGCGCGCGCGAGGAGCTCGATGGTCCGGCGCGTCAATCGGTAGTGGCCCTCGATCGGTTGATACGGGTCGGTCGCGGTGCCGAGTGCCACGAGCTCTCGGGTCCAGGACGGCTTGTCGAGCTCGCGCTCGAGGACATCGGCAAAGTTCGTCTTGACGAGGATCACCGAGGCGAACTCGTCGCCGGCGTTCAGCTCGAACTGGGTGTGGTACCGCCGGGCGAAACAGTAGTGGCAGCCGTGCGTGCAGCCGCGGTACGGATTGAGGGTCCAGTTGAACGGCATGCCGGCCACGCGGTTGAGGGCCGACCGGCAGGAGACCTCCTGGTAGCAGGCCGCGTCGGCCCGGCGCTCGGCCTCGGTGAGGGCCGCGGAGCCGCCGGCCTTGACCATCGCGGCGACGGTCCTGGTGCTCGGCCGGCTGGGTTGCAGATCAAAGAGGAGAGGTCCTGACATTCGTATTTTCTTCGCCACGAATGGTCCGCCCAAACGGCGGCTCTGTCAAGCCCGTCTGTGGGTTTTGCTGGGCCGCGATGGCGCAGCAGAGCGTGCCAATCACCAGGAAGTAGTAGTTGCAGAACGCCTTCGACCCGAACATGAACATCGCCATCAACGACAACGCCAGCGACGCTGCAAAGCCGGCCGCCGTGCTGGGCACCCGCCACAGGGCGACCAACATCGTGATGCCGGCGGCGCCGAGGGCCCAGAGAAAGGTGCCGGATCCCCACCCCTCCCGAGAGGCCCAGCTCAAGAGGCTCAGCGAGTCCGGTCGAAAGGGCTCGCGGGTCTGCAGGAGAATGACGGCCTCGAGAAACCGGTTCGGATGCCAGAGCGCGAGGGGAAGCGTGACGGCCGCGCCGGCCAGGGTGGCTATCACGACGAAGGCAGGCACGCCGCGCCATCCGCGCGACCACGCGTACTTCAAGAGCAGCGGTCCCGCCAGAAGGTAGTACTGCTTGGTGACAGCCAGGAGTCCGCCCACCCAGGGCACCACGGCCGGGCGACGCACCATGAAGAAGACGACCAGAGCGGTCATCAGCAGGGCGATTGGTTCGGTCCATCCCTGCTCGAGCACGAAGAATCCCCGCGGCGTGGTCAGCAGCAGCGCGGCTGCCAGCTTCGAATGCAGCGACGGCCTCACATAGCCGATGAGCGCCGCGCCCAGCAGCAGCGCGGCCAGCTCCGCGTAGCGGTAATCGTTCGCGATGATCTGACCGGGTACTGCGAGGAAGAGGCTGAGCGGGGGATACGGGTAGCCGAATGCCACCCGGTTGCCGACGATCGCGCGCGGGTTGTAGTACACCCCCGAGTCGCCGCCGTAGATGTTCTCAAACGAAATGCGATAGGGGTCCTCGTCTGCCAGCAAGGCCTTGATGGCCTCGCGATGTACGACGACGACATCGATTCCGGGATCGGGCGCGGCGCGCACCATCCAGACGCCGACGAGCGCATGCACGGCGAGCAGGGCCGGGAACCAGAGCCGCCTGATTCGTGTGTGCCTCAAGAACGCCGCGGCAATCAGCGCACCTTCGAGCGCAATTCCCGAGCGGAACAGACTGAGGTCGGCTGATGGCGACACCGCACGGCCCGGCGGCGATCCGAACAACATCGCGACCTGCCACGCAATGCCCAGTGCCAGGATGGTCACGACCGTCGGGCGGCTCCACCGAAGCGTGGACGGGACGGCCGGCAGCATCAGCGTGCCCGCAGCGGCCAGACCGAAGGCGGCCAGGGCCCAGTTGAGCGCAATCGGGTGATAGAAGCCGTCCAGGATCTGAAGGGCTCTTCCAAGGGCGATCGCGCCAAGAGCCAGGCACGGGAGAGCAAGCGCCGCGAAGCGACCGCGCATCTCAGGGTTCCAGCACGAACAGCGCCGCTTCGCCGTCCGGATCACTGAACATTCCGTGGACGGCAATCTCCGGCCTGTCGATCATGCGCAGCAGCAACGAGGCGTACGCCTCGCCGGCGAGGCCGGTCTTGTGGACGATGATGTACCGCACGCCAAGTTGCCGGAGGAGCGCGATCGACGCCTGGTCGGGAAATGACTCGAGACGCGCCACTGTCTGAATGTAAGACGGTGGGAAGTAACCGCTATACCCGTTGAGCCTCCGGAACCACGTGCCGATCGACCAGAAGGCGTACTCGGGCTCCCTCCCGGGGAGCGCATCAAGACGGGGGAGCGGCAATTCCAGCATGACGCCTGGCCCGAGCGCACGGGCCGCCCGGTAGACGTCCTGGCCTTCGATTGGCGTCGTGCGCACCTCGGCCAGCAGCATCGCGGTGTTGCGGTACTCGACGACCAGCAGGATCAAGGCGAAGGCTGCCACCAGGCCTTTCCTGCTGAGTCGGTTCGATGGTGAACGCGTCGACATCGATGCGGCGATCGTCTGCACGCCCAGTGCCGCCAGCACAGCGAGTGCGCTCATGGCGACAATCGCGAATCTGGACGGCGCCCGCAGCCCCTGCAGCGCATCGATCCTGGCCACGAGCCACTCGTAGGGAGGCGCATTGAGTCCAAGCGACATCACCACTGCGGTTGCACCGACGACCGCATAAACGAGGACGATGGGCCTCGGTCGTCCGAACAGGGCGGCGACGGCGAGCATGCAGGCGATGAACCCTGGAAAGAGCCTGAGCTCGGCGCTGCCGCGCTCTGCCGTCCACCCCCACAACCAGCTCTGTGCCGGGCTCACCAGGTAGCTCGATGGCCTCGCGCTGTACTCTCGGATGGCGTCGAGCGGGCGAGTCCCCACCGTGTCCGCCGCTCCGAGGTACTGATAGGCGTACGGGAGCGACAGCGCCACAGCCACGATTGCGCCGAGCGCGAGCCATGGGAAGGCCCGGGCGATCGCTGCCGGCCGCGCGACCGCGAGCGTCAGGACGAAGGTCACGGCCGCGATGGCGAGAAACACGCCGTAGTACACGCAGGACAGGATCTGCAGCCACAGGAAGAGGCCCGCGAGCGCGCCCGGCTTCCACGACGCCTCGTCGGCCGTGCGGTGCAACGCCCAGAACATCAGCGGGATCCACATCGTCCACTGCAGCTCGAGGTGCATGAAATGCTCGATCCGGTACGGGGCCATCACGAAGACGGCCACGGCCACGAGCGAAGGCATCAGCGCGCCGGTCAAGGCGCGCGCCAGCACGAACATGCCGACGCCGGATCCGGCGATGCCTGTCAGCAGCAACAGGTTGTAGACGAGGACCGGGGAGAGTCCCGCCCAGAGCAGCGGCGCGCCGATCAGGCCCTCGAGCAGCATGGCGTCCGAGTACGCCAGGGTGCCGGTTTCAGGGTGAAAGATGTTGGCGTCGAAGAGGTGGATCGGGTCCGTGGCGAGGGCGTGGGCGATCCATGCCAGACGCCACATGCTGAAATACGGGTCGGCATGCGCTGCCACCGCCGTGCCGAGGGCCAGGGCCTGGGGCCAGGTGGCCAGCACCGCCAGTGCGAGGCTGAACAAGGTCGCGACGCCGAGCTCCGACCGAGGCACCCTGGACACGTTGAACCTTGAACTTCGAGCGTGTGGCTCGTTGCCTACCGCTCTCGCCAGTACTGCAGCAAGTCGTCCACCGTCTGTGCGAGCGGAATCTCGGGAGCCCATCCGAGCTCGTTGCGAAGTCGCGAGGGGTCGCCGACCACGAGGGGCGTGTCGTTCGGGCGGTAGCGCGCCTGGTCCACCTTGACGCGCACCGGCACGCGTGCACGCGCGATCAGCATGTCGAGCAGGTCGCGGATGACGATCGCCTGCCCTGAGCACACGTTGTAGGCGCGCCCGGGCTGCCCCCGCTCCACGATGGCGCGATAGGCACGCACGGTGTCGCGGACGTCGGTCAGGTCGCGGCGGGCCTCGAGGTTCCCGACGGCGATCTCGGGCTCCCATCGCCCCGCCTCGATGTCCGCGATCCGCCGGGCAAATCCAGCCGCGACGAAGAACGGGTCCTGACGTGGTCCGAAATGGTTGAAGGCGCGGGCGATCGAGGTGGGCGGACCGTCGGGATCGGTTGTGCTGACCATCTCCTGCGCCAGCTTGCTGAGGGCGTAGGGGCTGGACGGCACGAGCGGATCTGCCTCGGTGAGCGGCCTCGATGCGGGCGCGTAGACCATTGCCGAGCTCACCACCAGGACGCGCGTCGCCGGACTGCTCCGCCGCAGCCCATCCAGCAGATGGTGTGTCCCGCGCACGTTGACTCCGAAGGTCGCATCGGTCGTCTGCCACGAACGTCCGACGTGCGCGGCGCCGGCGCAGTGGTACGCCTGCGACGGCCTGAGGCGATCGAGGGCGGCGTGCACGCCGGCCCGGTCGAGCAAGTCGACCGGCTCCCACACCACCCCGGGCACGTCGCGCGGCGCCGCTCCCCCGGGGCGATGCCATGCGACGAGGTCTCCGGCCAGCGCCGGGTCGCGATCGCGGCTCAGAAGATCCAGGAGGTGGCCGCCTGCGAAGCCCGCTGCGCCGGTGACCAGAACAGGCCCTGCCATGCCGGACACTATCTCGCGTTGCCGGAGTTGGGGCCGGTGAACGGCGAAAAGTTGCCGAGCCCGGCGAGCGTGAAGGTCATGAAGAACCGCTTATCGACCGGGTAGGCATACCCGCCGCCGTAATCGTAGCGCTGGTACTCGAAGGCGACGCCGCAGCACTGGGTGTTGTAGAAGCCCGACACGCGCTGCTGGTAGATCCGCGACCGCAGGACGTCCAGGTTCATCGTGTAAATGGTCCCGATCCGGTTGTCCTGCGTGTGAGCGTTGACGGCGAGGTTGAGCGAGTGATCGAGCCCCTCCGGGTTGTCGAAGCCCGCAACGCCCTCGATGAAGAAGCGCCGGCTCCACCCGGCCGACGATTGCAAGCGGTTGGTCCAGTTGTACGACCCGTCGACCGACAAGGTGCGCAGCGCGTACTCCGTGCTGTCGAGCTCGGCCCGAAACGTGGTGTTGAAGGTCGGCGTCGGCGTCGTGCGCATACGCAGCGAGATCGGCGAGTAGTTGCTCGGCGCCGAGCCGGAGCCTGCGCCAGTGTTGTAGTTCGCGTCGTACTGCGCCGATCTCGCATCTGAGTAGTACGACTGGAAGATCTCGAGGCTGACGATCTCCTGGGCCTGGCTCGTCTGCCCGATGCGGCGCTTGGCGTACAGACGATTGTTCAGGCCGTAGGTCAGGTTCGTCGCATTGCCGACGATGTTGTCGACGCCGTCCGTTTGCACGATCCGATCGAACACGTCGATGGAGGAGGTTCGCTGCACGTTGAAAAACGGCTCGATGGAGTGCTTGAAGCGCTCGGCGTAACCGTTGTCCGGCGTATTCCAGATGCGCGTGAAGACGGGCCCGACGGTCTGGGCGCCGACGGTAAAGTATTGCCTGCTCAGGTTATCCTGGACGATCCGCCGGCGTTCTGTCACCGGGTCGATGTCCTCACTGTAGCTCCGCGAATACATCGTCTGACGCCATGAGGCCGTCGAGTTGACCGTAAACCACTGCCATCGCTTGAACGGAAAGCGCACCTGTGGCAGAAAGTCCACGCGCCCAAGGCTCGAGTCGAGGACGTCGTCGCCGGCACGCGACTCGCGGACGAAGTCGGCGTACTCGCCGTTGACCGAAAAATACAGCCGTGAACCTCGCGTGATCGGGCGTTCGTTGCGCGAGATGGAGATACGCGGCGCATTTCCGGTCAGGACCGAGTGGGTGGCATCGGTGAAGTACTCCGACCGATCGAACGTGCTGTTCATCGAGTACGAGTTCCAGGCGCCGACGACGTTGGCCCCCACCGTGCGGCTGGTCCGCGACGCGTCGTACACGTTCGTATTGAACGTCTGCATGGTCGTGAAGCTCGAGTAGTAGTCAACGCGCGCACGGGCCCGCAACCCCAGGGGCAGCAGTTGCTGCGCGTTGGCGCGGACTTCGTAGCTGCGCGAAGCCGGCGTCGAGGTCGCCGGCACTTCATCCTGGCCAAGGGTGGAAGACCGGAAGACGCCTTCGGACCCGGCGCCGAAGTTGTAACGGTATTCACCCTCCACGCGCTGCCCGAGCTTCGAGTACCACTCGTGCGACAACGTCGCGTCCTGGCTGCGATCGATCGCCCAGAAGAACTCATTGCTGATGGTGTGCCCGCGCGAGTTCGACGTGCCGTAGCCCGGAATCAGGAAGCCCGTCGACCGGTCGTCTTCCTCGGTCGGGTAGTAGAAGACGGGCAAGTACATCAGCGGCACATCCTTGACCCGGAAGATGGCGTTCCGCAGGAGCGTGTGGTGGTCGACGTGGAGCACGATCGTCGAGGCGCTCAGGTGCCACCGCGGGGTCGGCTGCACGCAGGTCGAGAATCCTCCGTTGGTGATCTTGTACTTCCGCGGCCCGATCTTCTCGACCGTCTCGCCGAAGAAGTAGACGTCGTTCTCCTGGTTCGCCAGCCGCGGTGCCACGATAGCGCCCGGCGCCGAAGTCGGGCGCGGGGGCTGGATCGTCGACACGCCGCTCGCGTTGAAGAACGTTCCGAGCCGTGTCTCCGTGTTCATCTCGGCCCGGTCGGCGGAGATGCGATTCGTGCCCTGGATGAAGACGACGTTGCCGCTGGCCAGCGCGCGCCGCTCCTCGGCGTAATACCAGACCTCGTCCGCGTAGAGCTTGGAATCTTTCGACTCCATCTCGACGTCACCGACGAAGTGCCAGATGTTGTTGTTGATGAGCTCGCGGAAACGGCTGCTCGTCGTTCCCTCGACCGGAAGCGTCGAGGCGGGCTGGGCCCATGCAAGGGCCGGCGCGACCAGCGCCGCGGCCACCAGCCACGTCAATCGTGCCAGCGAGGCAAGCGTCGGAGCAGTTGAGGGCATCGAGAGCAAGACACGGCGGGTGGCAGATCGAAGCGTATCACGAGCCGATCGCCTGCAAGACGTCGCCGAGCAGAAAGATGGATCCCGCGACGACGATGCGCGGTCCGCGCCGCCACGCGATGTCGAGCGCCTCGGCCGGGTGTGCGGCAATCTCGAGCGGGACCGCTGGCGCGATGGCCCGTGCGACAGCGATGAGGTCCAGGGGATCGGCCGATCGGGGATTCGAGGTCTTCGTCACCACCAGGAGGCTCGCGTGCGGCACGAGCGCCCGCAGCATCGCGGCCGCGTCCTTGTCGCGCATCGCCGCGAACACGATTGGCAGAAGGGCCGCGGCGCCGGTCCCGAGAAACGCCGCCAGGGCGCGCGCGCCGTCCTCGTTGTGTGCGGCATCCAGAAGCACCTCGCGGCCGTCCGGCAGGCGTCGCAAGTCGAGCCGGCCCGGCCACACGACAGCCGAGAGGCCTCGCGCGACGGCCGCCGGCGCGACGTGGACGCCGTGGCCCTCGAGCTGCTCCAGCAGGCGGACCGCCACGAGGGCGTTGTCCACCTGGTGGTCGCCGGCGAGGCCCAGCTCGAGGACGCCGTAATCGTGCGCCGGCGTGCGCAGGCGAATGCGTTGCTCACCCAGCCGCTCGAGGTGGACACCGTCAGCAGCCGCGAGCGTTGTTGCGCCGCGAGCGGCCACCGTCTCCTCGATAACCTGTCTGGCCCCGGCGCTGACCGGGCCGACAATCAACGGCACGCCTGGCTTCGCGATGCCGGCCTTCTCGTACGCGATCGCCTCGATGGTGGACCCGAGGTACTCCTGGTGGTCCAGACCGATGGAGGTGATCGCCGATACCAGGGGCGTGATCACGTTGGTGGCGTCGAGCCGGCCTCCGAGGCCCACCTCCACGACAGCGACGTCGACCTGGCGCCTGCGGAAGATCTCGAAGGCTGCGGCGGTGGTCACCTCGAAGAAGGTCGGTTGTGCCTCGAGATGTCCGTCCGCGAGGAGGTGTTCGATGACGCGGCGAACATGCGAGATCGCGTCGCCAAGCTCGTCGCGATCGACCGCTCTGCCGTCGATCGCAAATCGCTCGGTCAGGTCGACCAGGTGGGGCGAGGTGTAGCGTGCCGAACGATAGCCGGCCGCCGTCAGCGCGAGGTCGACCATGGCGGTCACCGAGCCTTTGCCGTTGGTGCCGGCCACGTGAATCGTGTGGTAGGCCCGGTCGGGCCGCCCGAGCGCCTCGACGATGGCGGTGATGTTGTCGAGGCCGAACTTGATGCCGACCTGCGCGAGCCCGAAGAGGTAGCCGAACGGATCCGTCACTCAGCTCGCGGGGCCGCGGCGCCCATGAACCGGAGCGCGCGAGCGACGGCGGTCTTCATCTCGCGCCGGTCGACCACCAGGTCCAGCATGCCCTTTTCGAGGAGGAACTCGGATCGCTGGAACCCTTCGGGCAGCGTCTGCCTGATGGTCTGCTCGATGACGCGCGGGCCGGCGAACCCGATGAGCGCCTTCGGCTCCGCGATGTTCAGGTCGCCGAGCATGGCGAAGCTCGCCGTCACCCCTCCGGTCGTCGGATCGGTCAGGATCGAGATATACGGCAGCCGCGCACGGTCGAGGCGGGCCAGCGCGCCGCAGATCTTCGCCATCTGCATGAGCGACAGCGCCCCTTCCATCATCCGGGCGCCTCCCGACGAGCAGACGATGACGATCGGCTGCTTCTCGTCGATCGCCCGCTCGATGGCCCTCGTGATCTTCTCGCCGACGACCACGCCCATGCTCCCGCCAATGAAGCCGTACTCCATGGCCGCGACGATGGTCGGCAGCCCGTCGATGGTTCCCGACGCCGTGACGACGGCGTCTTTCAGGCCCGTGGCGTCGATTCCCGCCTTCAGGCGCGGCCTTGTAGGGCTTGGTGTCGGTGAACTCGAGCGGGTCGGTCGAGACGAGGTCGGAATCGTGCTCGGTCCAGTCGCCGTCGAAGAGCATGCTGCAGGCGTTCGGTCGCGGTCATCCGGAAGTGATGGGTGCACTTCGGGCAGACGTTCAGATTGGTCGTCGAGATCCTTGTTGTAGATGCCCTGCGCGCAGCCCGGACACTTGACCCACAGGCCTTCCGGCACCCGGCTGGCCTTGCCCTTCGCCTGGGCAATGGGCTTGCGCGTCTTCTTGAACCACGCCATCACGGGGGAGCTTAGCACTTACCTCGTGCGTGGCACGTAGTACCGCGTGCCGGCGCCCATCGCGCCGATCTGCTTGATCAGATCGTCGAGCGCCTCGTCGCTCGCCGTCGAGTCGAACTCCGACGTTTCGACGACCAGAAGGGGCGTCGCCGTCGTAGTGAAAGAAGAAGTGGTGGTAGGCCTCGTTGAGCTCTCGCAGGTACTCGGGGTCGGGCTCGAGGTGTGCGGCGTCGGGTGCATCCTCCAGGATGCGTTCGCGCCGCAGGCGCAACCGGCGCAGGAGCACGTCGGTGGGCGCCTGGAGGTACAGCACGAGATCCGGCGGCGGCACGTCCTTGGAAAGCAGATCGAAGAGCCGCTGGTAGATGAAGAGCTCGTTGTCGTCGAGATTCAGATACGCGAAGATCTTGTCTTTGTCGAAGACGTAGTCGCAGACCATGGTCTGGCTGAACAGGTCGGCCTGGCGCAGCGTGGTCTGCTGACGATGGCGGTTGAGCAGATAGAACAGCTGCGCCTGCAACGCCGCGCCGGGCCGGTCGGCGTAGAAGTCGGCGAGAAACGGATTCTCCTGTTCCTCGAGCACGATGCGTGGCGTCGAGTCGTGTGCCCAGCCGTTCGGCGAGCGCCGTCTTGCCCGCGCCGATCGGTCCTTCGACCGCGATGTAGCGGAAGTGCACGCGGGCCCGATGATATCATCGCGAACGTGACGCGTAAGAGCTTCGCGCCGCCGCTGGCACTGGCGGCTGCGCTCTTGTCGGCGTGTGCGAAACCGCCGGTCGTCGTGCCCGTGGAACCGGCCGGGCCGTCCTTCGAGCAGAAGATGTCGTGGATCGTGCGGCTCGAAGACGAGCGCTCGCTTCGCGATCCCGCGCCGCCCCCGCCGGCCGACCCCGTGCCCGCACCGGCGCCGGTCAAGCGCGACGGCGGGCGCCCCGTCGTCGCTGCCCCGCCTCCACCTCCGCCTCCGCCTCCCGATCTCACGCGACTCTCGACCGATGCCGAGGCACGCGTTCGCCGGCGCGCCGCGCTGGCGATCGGCCGCGTCGGCCTGGCCGACGGCGTTGACGCCGCTCGTGGCGCTGCTCGCCGACGAGGATCCGGAAGTCCGGCAGATGGCCGCCTTCGCGCTCGGCCTCATCGGCGACGCGCGTGCGGCGGATGCGCTGGCAGCGCTTCTCGCCGACCCCTCGCCTCTCGTCAAGGGCAGCGCCGCAGAGGCGCTGGGGCTCATCGGCGCCACCGGACACGCCAACGCCATCGGCGAGATGGCAGCAGCCATCGTGCAGTCCTCCGCGCTCGAGCCTCCCCCGTCAGAGGAGGATGACGCGCGGCGCGATACACCGGCAGCCGCATTCCGGCTGGCGATGACCTCGCTCGTGCGGCTGCAAGCGTACGAACCGCTGGCCTCCGCGGTGCTCGACAGTGCCGGCAGGCCGCGCGTGCGCTGGTGGCCCGTGGCGTTCGCGCTGCAGCGACTGGAGGACCCGCGCGCAGTGCCCGCTCTTCTGGCGTTGTCGCAGGAGGCCCATCCATATACGCGCGCCTTTGCGGCCAAGGGGCTCGGCGCGATGGGCAGCGCCAGGAACCCTGAGGTCGTCCCGACGTTGCTGGCCCTGCTCGAGGGGGGCGATCGATCGGTGGCGATCGAAGCCGCACGATCGCTCGCGCGGCTGGGCGACGCGGTCGGCCGTCCCACCGCTCGTCCGCCTGATCCACACGGGCACGACCGATCCGCAGCTGCGTCTCGAAGCGGTCGCCGCCCTTGGCGCGCTGCGCGGCGAGGGCGCCTTCGAGGCGCTGTTGGACGTGCTCGCTGACCCGCAGCCTCCGGTCCGCGCGGCCGCGCTGCGCGGCCTGGCTGCCGTGGATCGCGAAGGGTTCGTGACCGTGCTCGCCGGCCTGGACCCGGATCCACACTGGAGCGTCCGTGCGGCGACGGCCGAAGTGCTGGGCCGCTTGCCGCTCGAGAACGCGCTGCCGAGGCTTCAAGGCATGCTCGAGGACACCGATCAGCGCGTCATTCCCGCCGTCGTGCGAGCGCTCGTCGCGCTCAAGGCGGACGAGGCCGCCAAGATTGCCCTCGAGCGGCTGACGGCCGAGGACGTGGTCGTCCGCGCGGCGTCGGCCGAGGCTGTCGGCGCGCTCAAGCCGGCGAACGGGGCATCCGCCCTGAGCGATGCGTATCGGCTCGGCCTGCGGGATCAGACGTATGTGGCACGGGCCGCTGCCCTGGCCGCGCTGGCGCGCTACGGCGCCTCGACACCGATGGTGACCGACGTGTTGACCGAGGCGCTGGCGGACCGCGACTGGGCCGTTCGCGTTCGGGCCGCAGCACTGCTTCGCGAGCTCGACCCCGCCCTCGACGTGAACGCCCGCATTCGTCCTGCGCCGTTGCGGCAGCCGCGCGAGTTCTACGAGTCGTCCGCCGTGCTCACGCCGCCGGTGTCCACGCAGGCGTACATCGAGACGGACCGCGGGCTGATTCACATCGAGATGGCCATGCTCGACGCCCCGCTGACCGTGGACAACTTCATTCGTCTGGCGCGCGCCGGGTTCTTCGACGGCGTCACATTCCACCGCGTCGTGCCGGACTTCGTGGCGCAGGCCGGCGATCCACGCGGCGATGGCGAGGGGGGCCCCGGCTACACCATCCGCGACGAAATCAACCAGCGGCCCTACCTGCGAGGCACGATCGGGATGGCGCTCGACTGGGAAGACACGGGAGGCAGCCAGTTCTTCATCACGCACTCGCCGCAGCCGCACCTCGATACCCGGTATACGGTCCTGGGGCGCGTGCTCTCCGGGATGGAGGTCGTGGACCAGCTTCAGCCGTGGGATGTGATTCGGAGGGTGCGGGTCTGGGATGGGACGACGCTGCGTTGAAAAACGCTGCGCCGAAAATTGAAGAGGGGGCGACGGCCGCCCCCTCTTTTTCTTGCGGGCGAGGTCGGCTTAGCGCTTCTTGCCGGCCTTCTTCTTCCCGCCCTTGGCTTTCTTCGCCATTGTCTGTTATCCCCCCCTTCAGTTGGGATGTCTTGCGAGAGCGCTCACGACATCGATCCTGTGGCTGCCGCCTGGCACGCGCACTCGACATCGGCGCCCTGCGCACCGAGGCACCACTCGCTGCTCTATGGTCCTGGGTCTCAGCAGCGAGAGGGTGAGTTGGAAGGCTTTCGGCCTTTCTTCCTCACAAGGAGTGGCCTGAGTTGACCACCCTCATACCAGATGTAGATTATGGTTGAGAAAATCTTGATGTCAAGCACAAAAGCGATGATTTTGTCAAAATTTTCTCGGCGCTGCACGAAGGATGCGGGCCGCGCGTCGCGGACTCTCGCACGATCCGCAGCCGCGCAGGAAATCGAGTGACGCCGTTTCGTTTTGCGCTCACTCACACCGACGGCCGCGCGCGTCGCGGTCGCATGGTGACGCCTCACGGCGACATCGAGACTCCCGCCTTCATGCCCGTCGGCACGCAGGGCGCGGTGAAAGGTGTGACGCATCGCGATCTCGCGGACGTCGGCGCCGCAATCCTGCTGGCCAACACCTATCACCTGTACCTCCGGCCGGGAGACGATCTCATCGCGCGCATGGGCGGCCTGCACCGGTTCATCGGCTGGGACAAGCCGATCCTCACCGACAGCGGCGGCTATCAGGTGTTCAGCCTCGCGTCGCGCAGGACGATCACCGAAGAGGGCGCGCGCTTCCGCTCGCACCTGGACGGCTCCGCCCATCTGCTCACGCCGGAGAAGGCCACCGACATCCAGGCCCAGCTCGGTTCGGATATCGCGATGGTCCTCGACGAGTGCCTCGCGCACCCGGCGACGACCGACACCGCGCGGGTGTCGATGGAGCGCACGAGCCGGTGGGCACGGCGGGCTCGCGAGCGGTGGCTCCTCCTCGGGGATTCACCGCCGATGCCCGGCGTCGTTGTCACCAACCCCGGACAGGCGCAGTTCGGCATCGTCCAGGGGAGTGTGTTCGCGGACTTGCGGCGCGAGAGCGCGGAGGCGACGACTGCGGTCGGATTCGAGGGATATGCGATTGGCGGTCTGAGCGTGGGAGAGCCGCCCGAGGTCATGTACGAGATGGTCGGTTCGACGACGCCCTGGCTCCCCGAGGATCGTCCGCGCTACCTGATGGGAGCGGGCACCCCCGAGGACCTGGTGGAGGCCGTGGCCCGGGGCGTGGACCTGTTCGACTGTGTGCTGCCGACGCGAAATGCCCGGAACGGACAGCTGTTCACGGCCAACGGCCGCATCAATATTAAGAACCTGCGATACGCCGAGGATTCGCGGCCCCCGGATCCGGACTGCGGATGCTACACGTGCCGCTCCGTGTCACGGGCCTATCTCCGTCATCTCTTTCTGGCGGACGAACGGGGTGCGGCGACCCTTAACACGTTGCATAATTTGCACTTTTACCTTGACACGCTCAGCAGGATTAGGGACGCTATAGTGTTTGGGCGGTTTGAGAATTTCAGGCTCGCGTACCATCAGCGCTTGTCCCGCCAGCCAGACGATCCATGATGATGCTCGTGACCCCCGTGTTCGCCATGGGCGCGCCGCCGCAAGGTGGGAGCCCCTGGCTGCAGTTCGTGCCGTTCGTGCTGGTGCTCGCGATCTTCTACTTCATCATTCTTCTGCCGATGAAGCGGAAGCAGCAGAAGGTCCAGACGTTTCTCGATGGTCTCAAGGTCGGCGACCGGATCGTCACGACCGGGGGCATCTACGGGCAGGTGACGCGGCTGGGCGAGCAGAGCCTGCAGATTCAGATCGCGGACAAGATCAAGATTGAAGTGGCACGCGCCGCCATCGGCGGCTATCAGGGGCAGGCGCCCGTCGTCGAGCCCGCCAACCCGCAGTAAACAGCCATGGCCAATTTGCGCTGGAAGATCATCCTCATCGTCGTCGTGCTGATCGCCTTCGCTGCGGTCGGTGTCTACCCGATCCTGGCGGGGCGCTACGGCCTGCCGGCGCCCGGCTGGCTGACGGCGCGCCAGCTCAAGCTCGGGCTGGACCTGAAGGGCGGGGTGCACCTCGTCCTGCGCGTCAACACCGACGATGCCCTGCTGCTGCAGTCCGAAGGCGAAATGGAGCGGCTGCGCGAGCGGCTCGCCACCGCCAGCATTCAGAGCACCAGCCTGACGATCGTGAGCCCGCGAGAGTTCAGGGTCGAGGGCATTCCACAGAACCAGGAGGCCGCGTTCCGCGATGCCCTCACCGAGGTCGAGGTCAACTTCGATCGCAGCTCGGGCACCCAGGGCACCTACACGTTCACGATGAAGCCCGGTGTGCAGGCCACGCTGCGGGACCAGGCCGTGGTGCAGACCCGCCAGACGATCGAGCGCCGCGTGAACGAGCTCGGCGTCACCGAGCCGAGCATCGCACAGCAGGGCGCGGCGGGCGACCAGATCCTCGTGCAGCTGCCGGGCGTGACGGACGTGAACCGGGCGAAGGAGATCATCCGGTCGACCGGGCTCCTCGAGCTGAAGATCGTCGAGAACGGGCCGGTCGCCTCGCGCGAAGCGCTGCTCATCAACGGTCAGGAGCCGCCCGGCATGGAGATCGTGCCCGGCGCCAGCGGGATTCCCGGCGAAGCGGCGACGACGGTGTATTACCTGGTGCGACGGGTGGCCGCGGTCAGCGGCGCGGATCTTCGGAGTGCACGGCCCTCGCTCGACCAGAACGGCCGCCCCGCGGTCAGCTTCAGCCTCAACTCGGACGGCGCCCGCAAGTTCGGCACCGTGACGGGCCAGAACATCGGTCGCGCGCTCGCGATCATCCTGGACGGCCGCGTCCACTCGGCGCCGACGATCAACGGGCGCATCACCAACGAGGGCATCATCGAGAACATGGGCTCCCAGGAGGAAGTGGCCGACCTGTCCGTCGTCCTCAACTCCGGTTCGCTGGGGGCGTCGCTGACCTACCTCGAAGAGCGCACGATCGGCCCGAGCCTCGGCGCGGACTCGATTCGCGCCGGTGTGTCGGCGTCTCTCGCCGGCCTGCTGCTCATCATCGTGTTCCTGCTCGTCTACTACAAACTGTCCGGGGTGAATGCCATCATCGCCCTGGTGTTCAACCTGATCATCCTGCTCGGCCTGATGGCCTACATGGGCGCCGTCATGACCCTGCCGGGCATCGCCGGATTCATCCTGACCATCGGCCTCGGCGTGGACTCGAACGTGCTGATCTTCGAGCGCATCAAGGAGGAGCTCGAGGCGCAGCGCCCCGTCCGCCAGGCGATCAATGCCGGGTTCAGCCGCGTGTTCCTGACGCTCCTTGACACGCACATCGCTGCGCTCATCGCCGCGGCCTTCCTGTTCCAGTTCGGTACCGGCCCGATTCGTGGATTTGCCGTGACGCTGTCGGTCGGCCTCGTGTCGAACCTGTTCACCTCGACGTTCGTGTCGAAGACGCTGTTCGAGCTGGTGTTGAGCAAGCGCCACCAGACCGCGGCGTTGTCCATCTAGCCATGCATATCTTCACCAACCCGAACTTCAACTTCCTTCGCTGGCGCTGGCCGTCGCTCGCGCTGTCGGCCGCCGTCATCGCCGCCGGCGTCGTCATGATGTCGACGCAGGGCCTGCGCCGCAACGTCGAGTTCGAGGGCGGCATGAACCTGGTCCTCAGGTTCGAGCAGCCGGTCTCGGAGGACCAGATCCGCGGCGCGGTCGAGAACATCCCCGGCGACAAGCAGGTGCAGCAGTTCGGCGACCGCGGCGGCAACGAGTGGCTGATCCGCGTGCCGCTGGTCGAGGCGGCCGACCCGGGGGCGAGCCTCGCGGCCACCTCCGAACAGATCACGAAGGCGTTGGAAGGCGGCGGGCTGCCCAAGTCCGAGATCATCAGCCGCGAAGGCGTGAGCCCGATCATCGGCGCGGACCTGCAGCGCCGGGGCATCTCCGCGACCGTGCTGTCCATCCTCGCGATCACGGCCTACATCGCGTTCCGCTTCCAGTGGAGCTTCGCGCTCGGCTCGATCGTGGCGACGTTCCACGATGTGTTCATCACGCTGGCGTTCCTCGTGTTCTTCCGGTACGAGATGTCGCTCAACATTGTCGCCGCCATGCTGACGATGGTGGGCTACTCGATGAACGACATGATCGTCATCTTCGACCGCGTGCGCGAGAACTCGAGGAAGAGCCGCAAGGAACCGCTGGACCAGATGATCAACACCAGCCTCAACCAGACGCTCACGCGGACCGTCATCACGTCGGGAACCGTGTTCCTGGCCGTGCTGGCGCTCTACCTGTTCGGCGGTGAGGTGCTCGAGGGCTTCGCGTTCACCATGCTCGTGGGCACGCTGGCCACCACGTACTCCGGCTGGTTCATCGCGCCTTCTATCGCGATCATGATGAGCGGGCGCGCTTCCGGGGCCGCCGCCGCGCGGGAACAGTCTCCGCAGCAGCCCGCGCGCAAGGCAAAGCCGCAGCGCAAGGCCAAAGCGTCGTAAGCGTCTTGCCCACCGCAGTTCAGGCAGCGCTCCTCGGGGTCGTCCAGGGACTGACCGAGTTTCTGCCGGTATCCTCCACGGCGCACCTGCTCGTCGGGCAGCGGCTCCTCGGCTACGAGGATCCGGGCGGCGTCTTTGCCGTCATGATCCAGCTCGGGTCGATTCTGGCCGTGATGTGGCTGTACCGGTCGACCATCGTTCGCGTGGTGTCGGGGCTGCCGACGAGCGCCGAGGCCCGCCGCTTCGCGCTGATGATCTTCGTCGCCTTCCTCCCGGCGGTCGTGGCGGGTGCCTTCTTTGCTGACTTCGTCCAGACCGTGCTCTACGAGAGCGTGCGCGTCTATGCGTGGACCTTCATACTCGGCGGCGTGGTGATGCTCGTGGTGGAGCGCATGGGGCCGGTACCGACAGTGCATCGGGTGGAACAGACAACGGTCTCGCGTGCCGCCGCGATTGGCGCCTGCCAGACGCTCGCGCTCGTGCCAGGCATGTCGCGCTCGGGAGCCACGATCATCGGCGGCCTGATGGCGGGTCTCGACCGGACGACCGCGGCAGAGTTCTCGTTCTTCCTGGCCATGCCGACGATGATGGCGGCGTTCGTCTACGAGCTGCTCGAGGTGCAGGGCCAGTTCGCCCGGGGGCAGGCCCTGGAGATTGCCATCGGGTTCGTCACGGCGTTCGTGGCGGCCTTGATCGTGGTCAAACCGTTTCTGGCGGTGGTGACACGCGTGGGCTTCGTGCCGTTTGCCTGGTATCGGATCGGGTTCGGGGCCCTGCTCCTCGCCGGGTCGGCCGCCGGATGGGCCTGAAACGCGATGCAGTGGCTCCGCCGCAACTTCATCACCGGGTTCTTCGTCACGGTCCCGCTGTTCATCAGCATCGTGACCTTCATCTGGATTTTCGAGTTCGTCGACGGGTTGACGACGCCGCTCTTCATGCGCCTGTTCAGGCGCCACGTGCCCGGCGTGGGCATCGTGGCGACGGCGGCGGTGGTCGTCGCGGCCGGGGCGTTCGCGACCAATGTCATCGGGAAGCGCCTGCTGCAGACCGCCGAGGGCTACCTGCTCCGGGTGCCGGTCTTTCGCACGATCTACGCCCCGGTGAAGCAGCTCGTGGCGGCGTTTTCGCCGGACAACGAGTTCGGGTTCAAACGGGTGGTGATGCTGTCGGACAGGCAGGGGCTGTCGTTGGGGTTCCTGACGAAGGAGTTCACCGTCGATCGCGGGCAGGGGCCGGAGTCCATGCTGGCGGTCTATGTGCCGACTAATCACCTCTACCTGGGCGACATCGTCATCTGTGAACGGGCCCGGGCGACCTTTCCGGACATTACCGTCGAGGAGGGAATTCGGATCTTCCTGACGGGCGGGATGGCACTGCCGTCGCAGGTGAGGGGCCAGGCGGCGGACAAGGTTGACGGCGCCTGAGGCGCTTCCGAGTATAATTCCACCCTTTTGTCGGGAGACGAACCCCGCGTGCAGTGAAGACCTGGGCCGGGGCCCTGACACACGTGAATATTTAGAGAGGTCAGATGAACGCGATCGTGAAGAGTTTTCTGAAGCGGCTGCTGGTTCCCTCGCTCCTGCTGGGCGCCCTGACGGCCGCGCCCGCGCTGGCGGTGGCGCAGCAAGAAACGCAGACCCAGGCGGCACATACGGGAGGCGGCGAGGCGAACCTCGTGCTGCCGGACCTGAGCACCGTTGACTTCAATGGGATAAGCGGGCCGACCCTCCTGATGGGCGGCATCGGCGTGTGCATTCTCGGCCTGCTGTTCGGCCTGATGACTTTCACGCAGCTCAAGAACCTGCCGGTGCACCGCTCGATGCTCGAGGTGTCCGAGCTGATCTACGAGACGTGCAAGACCTATCTGATCACGCAGGGCAAGTTCATCCTGGTCCTCGAGCTCTTCATCGGCGTGATCATGGTGTTCTACTTCGGCGTCCTGCAGGAGATGGAGGCCTTCCGCGTCGCGGTGATCCTGCTCTTCAGCCTGATCGGCATCGCAGGCAGCTACGGCGTCGCGTGGTTCGGGATCCGGGTCAATACGTTCGCCAACTCCCGGGCCGCGTTTGCCAGCTTGCGCGGGCAAGCCGTTCCCCATTTATGCGATTCCGCTTCGCTCCGGCATGAGCATCGGCATGCTGCTCATCAGCGTCGAGCTGTTGCTCATGCTCAGCATTCTGCTCTTCATGCCGCGTGACTACGCGGGAGCCTGCTTCATCGGCTTTGCCATCGGCGAGTCGCTCGGCGCGGCCGCCCTCCGAATCGCCGGCGGCATCTTCACGAAGATCGCCGACATCGGATCGGACCTGATGAAGATCGTCTTCAACATCAAGGAAGACGACGCGCGCAACCCGGGCGTGATTGCCGACTGCGTCGGGGACAACGCGGGCGATTCGGTCGGGCCGAGCGCTGACGGCTTCGAGACCTACGGCGTGACTGGCGTCGCGCTCATCGTGTTCATCGTGAACGCCGTGCCAGAACCGACCGTGCAGGTCCAGCTGCTCGTCTGGATCTTCGTCATGCGCATCATGATGATCATCGCGAGCGGGCTGTCGTATTTCGTGAACGAGGCGATCGCCAAGAGCAAGTACGACGAACGTGGACAAGATGAACTTCGAGGCGCCGTTGACGACGCTCGTGTGGCTGACCTCGATTGTCTCGGTGGTCATCACCTACGCGGTGTCGTATGTGCTCGTGCCGGATCTGGGCGACGGGTCGCTCTGGTGGAAGCTCTCGACCGTGATCACGTGCGGGACGCTGGCGGGCGCGATCATCCCGGAGTTCGTCAAGGTCTTCACGTCGACCGAGTCGGGCCACGTCCGGGAAGTCGTGGCCTCCTCGAGAGAGGGCGGCGCGTCGCTGAACATCCTCTCCGGTTTTGTCGCGGGCAACTTCAGCGCGTACTGGCTGGGCCTGACCATCGTGTTCCTGATGGGCATCGCCTACTGGGTGAGCCTCTTCGGCCTGGGCGATCTCATGCTGGCGCCGGCCGTGTTCGCCTTCGGGCTCGTGGCGTTCGGGTTCCTCGGCATGGGGCCGGTCACAATCGCGGTCGATAGCTACGGCCCGGTCACGGACAACGCGCAGTCGGTCTTCGAGCTCTCGGTCATCGAGCAGATTCCCGGCATCAAGGAAGAGCTGAAGAAGACGTACGGCTTCGACGTGCGCTTCGAGCGGGCGAAGGATCTGCTCGAGGAGAACGACGGCGCCGGCAACACGTTCAAGGCGACCGCCAAGCCCGTGCTCATCGGCACGGCGGTGGTCGGCGCGACGACGATGACCTTCTCGATCATCGTGGCGCTCACGCACGGCCTGACCCAGAACCTGGACAAGCTGTCGCTGCTGCACCCGCCGTTCATGCTGGGGCTCATCACGGGCGGCGCGGTGGTGTACTGGTTCACCGGCGCCTCGGCCCAGGCGGTCACGACCGGCGCCTACCGCGCGGTGGAGTTCATCAAGGCGAACATCAAGCTCGAAGGCGCCGAGAAGGCGTCGGTCGAGGACAGCAAGAAGGTGGTGGAGATCTGCACGCAATACGCGCAGAAGGGGATGTTCAACATCTTCCTCACCGTCTTCTTCTCCACCCTCGCATTTGCCCTGGTGGAGCCCTACTTCTTCATCGGCTACCTGATGTCGATCGCGATGTTCGGCCTGTACCAGGCCATTTTCATGGCCAACGCGGGCGGCGCCTGGGACAACGCGAAGAAGATCGTCGAGGTGGAGCTCAAGGCAAAGGGCACACCGCTCCATGCCGCGACGGTGGTGGGCGACACGGTGGGCGATCCCTTCAAGGACACGTCGTCGGTGGCGCTGAACCCGGTGATCAAGTTCACGACGCTGTTCGGGCTGCTGGCCGTCGAGCTGGGCGTGAAGCTGTCGACCGACGTGGGAGCCGGGCTCACGCACAGGCTGGCGGCGGTTTTCCTGGTGCTTTCGATGGTCTTTGTCTACCGGTCGTTCTACGGCATGCGGATTGGCGGGGCGTCGGGGGCGTAGGTATTTGGCGCACGGCCGGGCTTCGCGCCCGGTCGATGGCCACTTCCCGGTTTCCGGTGTCTAACCATCGCCAGAAGTTTCGTTGACTCTCGGAATTTCGGGTGACTATAATCGCCGCCTTTGTCGCACGTCGGTGCTTGGCTCAGGCGGTGAGGGCGCGGTCAGGGCAACGACAGAGGAACGACCAGCCGCAGCGGCCGCGAGGCCGAAGCGGTTGCGCAACCCCGACGCGCGTCGGGGCATCCGGGCCGGGTGGCCCTGGGGTAACCCGGCCGACGAGGTCGTGGTAACGAGGAGGACGAGCCGTGGCAGCGAACATGTTCGGCGATATCGTCGAGCCGTCGATCAAGGTAGGCAACAAGGCTTGGTACACGGTTCCGCTGTCGATCCTCGTGCATACGGCGATTATCGGCGCGGTGATCATCATCCCCATCCTGGCCGCACCGATGCTGCCTGGCGTGCCGTCGATGATGGCGTTCGTGGCCGCTCCGCCGCCGCCGCCCCCCCCGCCGCCGCCGCCCCCGCCACCACAGGCGGCCGCGGCGCCCAAGCCGGTGATGGACGTGAACCCGCAGGCGGCGCCGGTCGAGGCGCCGAAAGAGATTGCCCCTGAGACGGGTCTCGAGCAGGGCAACAGGGACGCGGCGGCCGGCATCGAAGGCGGTGTTGTCGGCGGAATCCAGGGCGGCATTGTCGGCGGCCTCGAAGCGGCTCCGCCGCCGCCTCCACCCCCGCCACCTCCGGCGCCGGTGCGCGTCGGCGGCAACATCAAGCCCCCGACCAAGGTGAAGGACGTCCGGCCCACCTACCCGCCGATCGCGCAGTCGGCGCGTGTTCAGGGCGTCGTCATCATCGAGGCGACGATCGGCCCGAGCGGCGCGGTGCAGGAAGCCAAGGTGCTGCGGTCGATTCCGCTGCTCGATGCGGCGGCGCTCGACGCGGTGCGGCAGTGGCAGTTCACCCCGACGCTCCTGAACGGTGTCCCGGTGCCGGTCATCATGACGGTCACGGTCAATTTCACGCTGCAATAGATTTTCAGTCACAGGGGCCGGCGGGTTGCCTGCCCTGGAGTTTGAGCTCGTAACCTCGTCTGGATGGAGGGTGGACCGTGGATTTCATGGAAATGTGGGAACAGATGGGTTTCGTCGCCAAGGCGGTGGCGTTCATTCTCGTGATCATGTCGATGTGGTCCATCGGCGTGGCCATTGAGCGCTACTTCACCTATTCGCAGGCGCGCAAGCAGTCCAAGCTGTACGCGCCTCAGGTGGCGAAGCACCTCAAGGAAGGCCGCCTGAAGGACGCGATCGCGCTCTCCTCCTCCAAGAACTATCGCTACAGCCACCTCGCCAAGGTCGTGCTCGCCGGCCTGCAGGAGTACCAGTTCCAGCAGGAGAGTGGCGGCGCGTCGCTCAGCCGCGAAGACCTGATGGACACCGTCCGCCGGTCGATTCAGCGCGCGTCGGCGCTGACCGCCTCCGACCTCAAGAAGGGCGTTTCGGCGCTTGCGACCATCGGATCGACGGCGCCGTTCGTCGGGCTGCTCGGCACGGTGGTCGGCGTGATCAACGCGTTCCAGGGCATCGGCAACAGCGGCTCGGCAGGTATCGGCGCCGTGTCGGTCGGTATTTCGGAAGCGCTCGTCGAGACCGCGCTCGGCCTCGTCGTCGCCATCCCGGCGGTCTGGTTCTACAACTACCTGTCGGGGCAGATCGAGTACTTCAACGTGGAGATGGACAACTCCTCGTCGGAGCTGGTCGACTACTTCATCAAGAAGACGGCGTAAGTGACGTGGTAGCCCCGGGGCCCGTGTTCGGGCCCCGGTGAGCGACGTCGCCGGGTCCTTTCGGACCCGGCAGCAAGTGTCAGGGAGAGTCTGCCATGTCAATGAGTGTTGGCGGGGATAAAGGCGGGGTCAAGGCCGACATCAACGTGACGCCCCTCGTGGACGTCATGCTGGTGCTGCTCATCATCATGATGCTCGTCGCCCCCATGCTGCAGCAGGGCGTCAGCGTCCAGCTGCCCCGTGCGAGCAATTCCGACCAGAAGCCGGAGTCGCAGGAACAGGCGGTGATCGCCATCGCGGCGAACAAGTCCCTCTACCTGAATGCACGGCCGATTCAGGAGGCCGAGCTCGCGACCAAGGTCAGTGAGTTTCTCGAGAGCAAGAGCGAGAAGATCGTCCTGATCAAGGCCGACATCGACGTGGACTACGGGACCGTGATGGCGGCGATGGACCAGCTGCGGACCGCCGGCGTCGAGGACATCGGCCTCATCACCGAGCCACGCCAGGAGCAGGGCGCGCCGTCAGGAGGTCAGGACTAATGGCTCACGCCCATCATCATCTCGGCGCCGACAAGGTCGTCACCAGCGCACTGCCGACGGCCAGCTCCGACATGAACGTCACGCCGCTCATCGACGTGCTGCTCGTGCTGCTCGTCATCTTCATGGCCACCCTGCCGCTCGGACAGCGCGGGATGGACATCAACCTCCCGGCCGAGACGAAGAGCGCCGCGCAGGTCGACACGACCGTCAGCCAGATCGTGCTCGACTACTCGGCCGATCGCCGGATCAGCATCAACCAGAAGGACATCCCCATGGCCGGGCTCGAAGGCGAGCTGCGGACCATCTTCGAAGCCCGCAAGGACAAGAAGATGTTCATCATGGGAGCCGAGACGCTTCGCTACGGCGACATTGTCGAGGTCATCGACGCGGCGCGCGGCGCCGGCGTCGAGCAGGTGGGCATCATCACGGCCGGCATGCGTCGCGCCGCCGGCGTCCAGGCCAGCAACTAGCCGCCGGCTTCGCCGGCGGAAGTTCGAACTTCGAAGGCAGAACTACGAAGGACATCGTCCTTCGTAGTTCTTCCTCCGTCGGCACTGCATTCGTGCCTCACTTCCTTAGTTCGTAGTTCTTCCTTCTAAGTTCTAACTTCCCAGCATGGCTTCGTCCTGGATCATCCTCGGTGTCGCCGCCCTCTGCGAGGTCGCGTGGGCCATCGGCCTCAAGTACTCGGAGGGCTTCAGCCGGCTGTGGCCATCGCTCTGGACGCTCGCCATGCTGGCGCTGAGCGTGGGCCTGCTGGCCCTGGCGGCTCGAACGCTCCCTATCGGGACCGCTTATGCCGTCTGGACCGGCCTCGGCGCCGCCGGCACGGCGGTCCTGGGCGTCTGGTTGTTCGGGGAGTCGATGACCGCCCTCAGGCTCGCCTGCATCGGCCTGATCGTCGCTGGCGTGGTGGGATTGAAGCTCGTGTCGCCGGAGTAGAACGAGGCACCGAGTGAAAAAAGGCCCGAGCGGAGCGCACCCGGGCCTTCGAACGAGTCCTTCGTAGTTCTTCCTTCTAAGTTCTAACTTCCGTCTAGAAGGTCAGTCTCATCCCCAGCTGCATGTCGCGCATGCCCCAGAAGTTCGAGTTGGCTGTCCGCGGGACCAGGTACCCGGCGTCCGGCCTGACCACCACGGTGGCGGCGTTCGCCACCGCATCGTAGCTGGAACTCGCCACGCCGAAGGCCGTGTCACCGAAGGTGCCGTAGTTCTCGGTGTTGAAGAGGTTGAAGACCTCCCACAGGACCTGCGCTCGGGCAGTACCGCCGAGCCGGAACTCCTTCGCCGCGCGGATGTCGAACGTCTTTCGGCCGGTCTGACGGTCGCTGTTGAAGCCCAGCCACGGGACAACGGTAGAGCCGCCCGTGCCGTTTGTGGTGCTCGAGAAGACCGAGCCCACCCCGGCGGCCAGCGATCCGCTGAGGCGCGCCGTCAGCGGGAGCCCCGATTCGAGCGTCAGGATGCCGCCGACGCCAATGCCCCACATGTAGTCGGGCTGGAAGTGGAAGCTCGTCACGAATCGGTGGCGCCGGTCGTTGTTCGAAGGCGTCATGGCGCTGTCCACGCCGTTCGCCCTCGCCGTCGGGGCGTCGTACGCCTGGTTGTTGCTGAAGAAGGTCGTCGAGGTCTGGCCGTTGTCCTCGGACTTCGCAAGAGTGTAGTTGGCGTTGAACAGCAGGCCGCGCGTGAAGCGTTGCCGCACCTCGAGCACGAGAGCGTTGTAGTCGGTGTCCACGGTCGACTCCATCACCGTGATGCGGCCGAAGTTCGTCGACAAGGCTACCGTCTTCTCGGGCGTGAAGTCGATGATGAAGAAATCCGGCCCGGCCAGCGGCACGGCGATGGCCTGCGCTTCCATCACGGCCAGCATGCGCGCGACATCGAAGGCGAAGCCGACCGCCGGACACTCGTAGCCGAAGCGTCCCAGCATGTGGTCGTAGCGTCCGCCACCCGCGACCGACGCCCCGAACCCGCCGACGTAGGCCTCGAAGTACGTGCCGGAGTAGTAGTCGAAGCCCCGCACCTCGCCGAGATCGAGCAGGACCGCGTCGGCCAGGCCGTAGATCGTCAGCAGCCGGTACACCTCGGCCAGGTTGGCGACGGCGCGGGCCGAGCGCTCGTTGCGGGCCAGCGCGGCCGCCCGCTCCAGCACGGCCTCGTGGCCGAACAGCGCCGGCAGCGCGCACAGCGCGTCGCCCACGTGGGCCGGCGGCGCCAGCTGACCCACCACGCGCTCGAGCGTGCCCACGTCCTTGCGAGCCAGCGCCTGCCGCAGCTCGTGCTGGTGCGCCGGATCGGTCTTGACCTCTTCCAGCAGCCCGCGGAAGAAGTCCGGATGGCTCAGGTCGAGCTGGAAGCGCTCCAGGCCGAGCGCGCGCAGCCCCTCGATGGCCATCGCGATGACCTCGACCTCCGCCTCCGGCTTCGACGGGCCGATGAGCTCGACGCCCGCCTGGTAGAACTCGCGGTAGTGCGACACGCGCGGCTCGTCGTAGCGGAAGATGTTGGTAACGTAGGCTAGCCGCACCGGCTTGGGCTCGTCCCGCAGCCGGGTGGCGACGATCCGCGCGATCTGGGGCGTGATGTCGGCGCGCAGCGCCAGCACGCGGCCCGTCTCGCAGTCCACCAGCGTGAACATGCTGTCCTGCACGGCGACGTCGGTGCCCACCGCCAGGACCTCGGCATATTCGAACGTGGGTGTGACGATCTCGCGATAGCCCCAGCGCCGGAAGACGTCGAAGAGCCGCTCCTCGACGTGACGCTTGCGCGCCGCCTCGTCGGGCAGATAGATGCGGGCACCGCGGGGCAGCTGGGTCGGCGTCTTCACGGCGCGTCCTCGGTCAGGTCATCGAGATGGGCCAGCGTGTTCATGCGGTGCACGGTGACCCAGCCGTCCAGGTACTCGATCTCGGTGATGCCGGCCGGCGAGGCGTCCACCGACCGCAGGCGGTCGGGCCCCAGGCCGAGGGCGGCCAGCACGATCAGCCGCGTGACGATGGCGTGCGAGACGAGCACGACCGTCTCGCCCTCGTGCTTGGCCGTAGGCTCGCGCAGGCCCACCGCCACACGCTCGGCCACCTCGTCGAGCGTCTCGCCGCCGCCGGGACGCGCCCGCCGCGGGTCGGCCGACCACAGCTGAGCTTCGTCCGGGAAGCGCACCGCGACCTCGGCATGGGTCAGCCCCGCCCACGCGCCGAAGTCCATCTCGCGGAAGGCTGGCTCGGTGCGGACGGCGAGCTTGTGGGGCGCGGCAATGAGCTCGCGGAAGCCCGGGCGCGGACCAGCGGGCTCGCGTAGACGGCGCCGACAAAGGCCCCGGCCAGCGCGTGGCCCACCGCCTCGCACTGGCGGATACCCCGGGGCGACAGCGGGACGTCCCGCGCCCCCGCGTACCGCCGCTCGCGGGAGTAGTCGGTTTCCCCGTGTCGTATGGCGAAGAGCTTGACCGGTTTCACAACCCGCTCATTCTATCCCATCGGTCCACGACCAAGCCCAGGCGGTTCGGCGAAACGCCTGTCGGTAGGCGACGTGAATGGGGTCGGCCGATGTCTCTGTGGCCTGGCTGGACGAAGGTCTCTTCGTGCAGCCCGGACGCCGCGACTAGAGCTGGACCAGGCGGGCGAAGACGATGTCGGGCATGGCGCGGATCTCTTCGAGCGCGGCGGCGGGCATGGGGTCGTCGAGGTTCAGGATGGAGACGGCGCGGCCGCCGCGGCGCTCGCGGCCGAGCTGCATGCCGGCGATGTTGATGCCGTGGCGGCCGCAGAGCGTACCGATGCGGCCGACCACGCCCCGGGGACGTCCTGGTTGGCGAAGACCAGCATCCAGCCGTGCGGCACAGCCTCCAGGGCGAAGCCGTCGATGGCGACGAAGCGCGGCTCGCGCCGGTAGAAGAGGGCGCCGGCCACCGACGACACCCCGCGATCCGTGCGCAGCTCGGCCGTGAGCAGGCTGGCGTAGTCGGCGCTCTCCGTGGTGGACGTCTCGGTCACGCGCAGGCCCCGGCTCTTGGCGATCAGCATCGCGTTCACGTCGGTGACGTGGTCCGCGAGGATCGTGCCGAGCAGGCCACGCAGGAATGCCAGCGTGAGCCCGGCCGTCGGCCGCGCCGTCACGTCGCCGGCATAGACGATCCGCACCTCGGCCATGCGGCCCTCGGCCATCTGGGCCAGGAAGCGGCCCATGGCCGCGGCGAGTGCGCCGTACGGCGCCTGCTCCCTGAGGGTGTCGGCGTCCATCGCCGGCAGGTTGACGGCGTTGGCCACCACGGAGCGGATGAGCGCGTCGGCCACCTGGTCGGCGATGGCCAGGGCCACGGCGGTCTGTGCCTCGTCGGTCGCCGCCCCCAGGTGCGGCGTGACCACGACCTGCTCGAAGCGCAGCAGCGGATGGTCGGCCGGCGGCGGCTCCTGCTCGAACACGTCGAGCGCCGCCCGCCACGTGACCGCTCTGCAGCGCGCGAACCAGCGCCTGCTCCTCGATGATGCCACCACGCGCGCAGTTGATCAGCCGCACGCCCCGCTTGGTCCGCGCCAGCTCGGCCTCGCCCAGCAGATGCCGCGTGTCGCCCGTCAGCGGGGTGTGAATGGTGATGAAGTCGCTGCGGGCCAGCAGGTCCTCGAGCTCCACGCTCTGCACGCCGAGACGCTCGGCCGCCTCGCGCGTGAGATAGGGATCGAAGGCGATCACCTGCATGCGAAAGCCGAGAGCGCGGCGAGCGACCTCGCCGCCGATGCGGCCCAGGCCGAGGACGCCGAGGGTCTTGCCGAACAGCTCGACGCCCTGCAGACGCTTCTTCTCCCAGCGGCCGGCCTTCATCGTGGCGTCGGCCACCGCGATCCGGCGCGCCATGGTGAGCAGCAGCGCCAGGGTGTGCTCGGCGACGGCGGTGGTGTTGCCGCCCGGGGTGTTCATCACGATGACGCCGCGCTCGGTGGCGGCATCGACGTCGATGGTGTCGACCCCGGCCCCGGCTCGGCCGATGACTTCCAGACGGCTGGCGTTTTCCAGCGTGGCCCGGGTGACCTTGGTGGCGCTGCGGACGATCAGACCTTCGTAGTCACCGAGGCGGGCCGCCAGCGACGGCTCGTCGAGCGCGCCGGCGACGTCGACCTCGAGCCCGTGCTTGCGGAGGGCATCGACACCGACGGAATCGAGCGCGTCGGTGACGAGAACGCGCTTCACGACTTCTCGGCGAAGACTTTCTGCGCGCCGCGCACTCCGGCGCCGAAGTCCACCGGCTGGCCCATCGAGACGAGCACCTGCTCCAGCGCGGACAGCGCGGTGATCACGTCGAACTCGGCGGCGTAGCCCATGTGGCCCAGGCGGAAGACCTGGCCCTTCATCTCCCCCTGCCCGCCGGCGATCGTAATGTTGTAGGCCTGCGCGTAGCCCTTCACGATCTGCTCGCTGTTCACGCCGGGCGGCGCCACCACCGCGGTGACCGCGGGGCTGGGCGTGGCCTGGCAGAAGAGCCCGAGGCCGAGCGCTTCCACGCCGGCGCGCGTGGCGCGCGCGAGGCGATCGTGGCGCTTGAAGACGTTGGCCAGGCCTTCCTCTCCAGCATCTGGATGACCGCGCGCAAGCCGATCACGATCGAGACGGCTGGCGTGAAGTGCGCCTCGTTCTTGGCCTGCGTCTTTTCGCTCTCCCAGGTCCAGGTAGTAGCGCGGCAGCTTGGCGGTCTTGTTCTTCGCCCAGGCCTTGTCGCTCAGCGCGCAGAAGCCGAGCCCCGGGCGGCAGCATCAGGCCCTTCTGCGAGCCGGCGACGACCACGTCCACGCCCCACGCGTCCATCGGCAGGTCGGCGATGCCGAGGCTCGAGACGGCGTCGACGACCAGGATGGCATCGGTGCCGCGCGTGACGGCGGCGTAGCCCTTCACGTCGTGCAGGACGCCGGTGGAGGTCTCGCTGTGCTGGACGAGCACGGCCTTGACGCTGGGGTTGGCCTTGAGCGACTCGGCCACGCGCTCGGGCGCGACCGTCTGGCCGTAGGGCGCCGTCACCTCGATCGCCTGGACGCCGAACGCGCGGCAGAGATCCAGCCAGCGCTCGCCGAACTTGCCCGCACTCACGACGAGCACCAGGTCGCCGGCGGAGAGTGTGTTGACGATGGCGGCTTCCATGGCCCCGGTGCCGGAGCACGCCAGCGTGATGACGTCCTGGGAGGTCTGCACCAGGCGCTTGAGCCCGGCGCGCACCTCGACGAAGAGCGCCTCGTACTCCGGGGTGCGGTGGTGCAGGATCGGCTGGGCCATCGCGAGCAGGACTTCGCTCGGCACGGGCGTCGGTCCCGGGGCCATCAGCTGGTACTTCTTCATCGGCTCACGACCTCCTCGTGGGCGGCTGGATCGGATTCGATACTAGCACGCCGTCGCGCGCGCGAGCCCCGTGGCCCAGCGCGGTGACGAAGATCGCGTCGCGTCCCGCCGCGTGCGGCGCGAAGAACCGCACGACCTCGGTGTCGTAGAACGTGAGACCGCTCGCGCCGAAGCCCAGGGCGTAGGCCGCCAGGTACGCCCGGCCGCCGGCGAGGCCGGCCTCGAGGTTGGCCAGACGATACCCGCGCTCGCCCCACGCCGCCACGATGGCGTCGAGCGGCGCCAGGAAGAAGATCGTCGCCGCCGCATCGCCACCGAGCGCCTGTTCAAGCGTCAGGTAGGCCGCCTCGCGACGCAGCTCGCCGGCTCGCACGATCTCCAGACCGCGCCCCGGCCAGTACACGTACGCGCCGGACGGCACGCCCTCCACTGCGTTCACGATGACGTGGAGATCGACCAGACCGCTCGGCACGTCGGCCGGCAGGCGGCCGCGTGGCGGCCCACAGCGCGGTGGCGAGCTCCTGCGCGCTCAGTGGCTCGTGCGCGAACCGTCGCGGCGAGCCGCGGCGCTGGATGGTCTCGCCCAGCGCGCGGCCCTGGGAGGCCGGCTCGGGCAGCGGCACCAGCGGGCCATGGGGCTCGCGCGCGGGCGGCGCAGCCGCCTTGCGCCAGGCGACGACCGCCTCGGCGGTGGGCAGGCCAGAGGCGCGGTGGATCTCGCGCAACGCCGGGTAGTCCACCTCGTCGCTCGACAGCGGCATGACGTCGTGGGCGATCGACGGCAAGGGCCCGGTCGGCACGCCGGCCTCGCCTTCCGGGCCGAGTGCGACCAGCTCCAGCGCGGCCTCGCGCTCGGCGTCGAGTCCCAGGCACTGGTTCACCTGGTCGTCGACGAATCCCGTGAGCACACGTGGCCCCAGTCCCAGCGCCTCGCCCGCGGCCAGCGTGTTGGCCAGCATGGTTCCCGAATCCCAGAAGA
>CAVRVW010000009.1:0-68135 GCA_963724695.1 uncultured Acidobacteriota bacterium
TCGGACGGGCGCCCCGGTAGAGCGGAAATGTTCCAGGCTTCCGCCGCCCTGGAGCACGTAGTTCACCGTGGAATTCGCCGGCGCGAAGTTGATGTCGCGGAAGTACGGCAGGTGCCGCCCCCGGCTGTTCAGATACGAGACGGTGACCGTGATGTCGCTGCTGACCCGTCGTTCCACGGCGATGTCAGTCGAATGCACGCGCGGCCGGACCAGGTCTTCCGCAAAGTACTGGACGTCCGGTCTCGTGCCGGTGGCTCCTGCCGGGGGTGCCGCCAACACCGCCGGATAGATAGGCGCGCCAGCGGTGGTCGGCGTGAACGAGTACGTGACCAGGTTGATGCCGTTGTTCAGCAGCGCGTTCGACACGGCGCTGTTGCTCGTCAGGCCGTAGAAGATGCCGTAAGAGGCCCGGATCACCGTGTCGTGGCGCGCGCCGAGGTCGTAAGTGAAGCCGAGGCGGGGCGCGAAGTTCGTCTTGTCCTTGTTGAAGCTCGTCGTCTGGGGCACGGCCGGGTTGCCGTCGAAGCTCACGCCGTCGGTTTCGACGCTCCCTGGTTGCGGCAGTTGCTGGTAGTCGTACCGCAGCCCGAGGTTGACCAGCAGGCGATCGCTCAACCGCCACATGTCCTGCACGTAGGCGGCGTAGGTGGCGGAGTTGAACGAGAGCGCTCCGGCCAGGCCGTTCTGGTCGAATGCCTGGGCGTAGGTGTTGTAGTTGCGGCCGCCGCTCGGCGTGCAGCCGGTGGCCCGCGCCGGGCAGTCGAGCGCGATCGTTCGCAAGGCCCGAGTAGCTGTAGACGCCGCCGCCCTGGAAGAGGTTCTGCGATCTCCTCCTTGATGAAGTTCACGTCGAAGCCGCTCTTGATGGTGTGCCCGCCGCTGTAGAACGTCAGGCTGTCGAGGAACTGATAGCGCTGCTCGAACGGATACTTCTGGCGCGGCAGGAAGTTCGGCATCCCGAAGTTGATGCCACCCGTGACGGTTGTGGCCGGACCGACGCCATTCGGCGTCTGCTGCTCGTAGTCGCGCCCGATCTGGAGGCGGAACTCGTTGAGCCACTGCTGGCTGATGATGCTGTTCCAGTTGGCCACGGCGAAGTCGGTCTTGACGATGTCGGTGCCGTTGCTACTCCTCGGCGAGGAAGAGCACGGCCTGCGTGTTGATCGCCGTTCGGCGAATTCCACCGCTGCCCGTTGTAGCTGAACGTGAAGTTGTTCGCCGCGCTTGCCGCCCAGTCGATCTTGATCAGGCTGACCTTGTTGTTCGCCTCGCGGTCGCTCAGGGTCTCGAACGCCTTGATAGTACGCGGTCGTGGCCGCACAGTTGGCCGCCGACGCCGTGCCGCAGCCGTTGGTGTAGAACGTCGACTGGGAAGGCTGCACGAACGGGCGGGAACGAACGCACCTGCTGGTCGTAGCTGCCGAAGAAGAACACCTTGTCCGGCTTGATCGGCCCGCCGACGACCGGCGCCGAACTGCTGACGGCGCTCATCGATGGTGTCCCACGGGTCGGCCGGGGTGATGAATGGATCCTTCGACTGGAAGGCCTTGTCGCGCAGGAAGTAGAAGCCTTCGCCGCTGAAACGTGTTGGTGCCAGACTTGGTGACGGCGTTGACCGTGCCGCCGGCCGCGCGCCCGAACTCCGCCGACATGTTGCTGATGCCGACCTGGAATTCCTTGATGGACGCCGAGCTGATCGAGTACACCGCGCGCGTGCGGCCTCGGGCCTCGGAGAAGAACGCCTGGTTGTTGTCGACGCCGTCGACCATGTTGTTGTTGTAGAGGCCCGAGATGCCGCGGTAGCTCACCAGGCCGAAGTTGCCGTCGTTCGACACGCCGGGGCTCAGCAGCACGAAGTTGTCCCAGCGGCGGCCGTTGATGGGGAGGTTCCGGATGGAGTCCTGCCCGATGACCTGGCTGACGTCGGTTCGCGTGGTGTCCACCAGCGGGGCGTCGCTCGTGACGCTCACGGTCTCCGTCACGCCCGCGGGCTGGGCCTGCAGGTCCAACACGACCACCTGACCGACCTGGACCTGAATCATCCGGCCGTGAGGGGACGCTGAAGCCCGAGAGCGCCGCCGAGACCTCGTAGCGCCCCGGCTGCAGGGCGGCCGCGCGATAGCGACCCTGCGCGTCGGTCGTCATCTCGCGGGCGATGTTGGTGTCCATGTTCCGCACCAGGACGGACACGCCGGGGAGCACGCCCCCGGACGAGTCGGTCACCACACCCTCGACCGTTCCTGTCGCTGCCGATTGCGCCCAGGCGGGCCCCGAGACCAGCGCCAACGCCATGCACAGGACCGCAAGCGTCCGGACGCACAGCACCCTCATCACGTGCTTCATGGGAGACTCCTGAAAAATGAACGGAAAAGCTTCAGAAATTCTACCGCCGCCTCGTAACGGCAGAGACAACTAAAAGGGGCCTCTTCTGTTCTAAGTGTGGGTTGTCGGTGAAGGCCGATCAACGAAAAAAGGTCGCCAGATTCTCTCTGGCGACCTCCGAATCCACTTAACTGGACGAGCGACCACGGGCGAGCCGACAAGGCTGTCGGCGGGGCGACTTCGGTGTCTTGACCTGCTAGGCTGCGCGCTTCTTGCGAAGCTCCTCGGCCTGATCGCGCAGGGCGGTGGCTTCCTTGATGAGCGCCTGCTGCTTGGCCGGATCCTTCTCGAGGAGCGCCTGGACGCGAAGGAGCAGGCCCTTGTAGACCAGCGCCTCCATGTAATCCGCCTTGATCCCGATGGCCTTGTCGACTGCGGTGAGGCCCTTGGTAACGTTGTCGCGCTTCTCGGCGTCGGTCAGGCGGAAGTTACGCTGGGCGTTGTCCCAGTAATAGGTCGCGATCGTGAAGAAGGCCTCGGGGTTGTCCGGTTCCTTGGCCGCGCGCTGCTCGAGGGCGTCGATCGTCTTGTCGAACATGTTCTGGCGGTTGTAGTAGCCGGCGAGCTGCATGTACACCGCCGAGTCGTTCGGTCGGACCTCTTTGGCGCGGAGCAGCATCTGCTCGGCTTCGGCGTACGCGCCCGCATCCTCGTAGATCTTGGCCAGTGCAAAGTAGTTCGACGGCTCGTTGGGCTCGAGCTGGATCATCCTCTGAACCACCGGCTCGGCCTGAGCGGGGTCGTTCAGCTTGTCCGGGCCGTAGGCGGCGACCAGATACTCCAGCGACAGCTTGCCGAGCTTCTTGTCATCCTCGCTCTCGGAGGCCGCCAGCTTCTCGGAGGCCGTCTTGTAACCGGAAATCGCCTTTTCGAGCAGGGCATCGTTGGCGGCCTCACCTTTGCGGCTGGGCCGGTACTGGTTGTCGTAGGCGTTTGCCATGTAGAAATAGGCCGGCGCCAGCTCCGGGTTCTCTTTCACCGTCTCTTCGTACAAGGTCGACGCCTTGACCCAGTCCTGGGCCGCGTACGCCTGATTGGCGGCCTTGAACGACCGCATGGCCTGCAACTGACCGATCTGGGAGCACCCGACCAGCGATCCCACGAGCAGCATCAACGACGCCGCACCCCAAAAAGCCCGCATCGCGCCCCCTTATATGGCCGTGAAAGTTAGAGCAGGAGTTCCACCGCGGCCGAAACCGCGCCAGTATAGTGACTCCGTGCCGGGAGGGCAAGGCCGTCCCGTATGATCGAAGAAGCCCTGCGCCTCGACGTAGCTTAGACACCGGAACCCATGATTCGCTTCGAGGATCTCCTCGAAAAAGTCCGGGCGTACAGCCCGGACGCCGACGTCGAACTGCTCAGGCGGGCGTACGTCTTCTCTGCCTTCGAGCACAGGGGACAGGTCCGCCATTCCGGTGAGCCCTACCTGATCCACCCCCTCGCGGTGGCCGATTTCCTCGCCGACATGAAGCTCGACGCGGTGGCCGTCGCCGCCGGTCTCCTCCACGACGTCGTGGAAGACACGCTCACCACCATCGAGCGCATCCAGGAGCTCTTCGGCCCCGAAGTGGCCCACGTGGTCGAAGGCGTCACGAAGATCAGCGCAATCCGCTTCGCGTCGACCGAAGAGCGGCAGGCCGAGAACTTCCGCAAGATGCTGCTGGCCATGGTGGATGACATCCGGGTCATCCTCGTCAAGCTGGCCGACCGCCTCCACAACATGCGCACGCTCAGCCACCTGCCCGACGAGCGGCGCATCACGATCGCCCAGGAAACCCGCGATATCTACGCGCCAATCGCCAATCGCCTGGGCATGAGCAAGGTCAAGAACGAGCTCGAGGAATTGTCGTTCCGCTACCTCGATCCGCAGGCGTACGAGGCCCTCAAGACCAGGGTCGATCTCAAGCGCCGCGCGACCGAGGGCCTGATCGAGCAGCTGAAAACGCGCATGACGTCGACGCTCAGCGAGCATTCGATCCCCATCGTGGAGATCGACGGCCGCATCAAGCGTCTCTGGAGCATCCATCAGAAGCTCAAGAAACAGCGCATCGAGCTCGAACAGGTGTACGACTTTGCCGCGCTCCGGGTGATCACCCACAGCGTCAAGGACTGCTACGCGGCCCTGGGCATCATCCACCAGACGTGGTCGCCGGTCCCGGGCCGCATCAAGGACTTCATCGCGATGCCCAGGCCGAACGGCTACCAGTCGCTGCACACCTCGGTGATCAGCGAGCACGGCATGCCCTTCGAGGTCCAGATTCGCACGATCGAGATGCACCGGATGGCGGAGGAAGGCATTGCCGCGCACTGGAAGTACAAGGAGGGCCGCGTCGGCGACAACAAGGACGAACGCTATTTCCAGTGGATGCGTCAGCTCCTCGACATCCAGCAGGAAGTCCGCGATCCGCAGGAGTTCATCCAGAACCTCAAGGTCGAGCTCTACCCCGAGGAGGTGTACACGTTCACCCCGAAAGGGCAGGTCAAGGCGTTTCCCAGCGGAGCCACGCCGATTGATTTCGCCTACTCGATTCATACCGACGTCGGCCACCAGTGCGTGGGCGCGCGCGTCAATGGAAAGATGGTGCCGCTCCGCGCCCGCCTCAAAAACGGCGACATCGTCGAGATCGTCACGCAGTCCGGCCACAAGCCGAGCCGGGACTGGCTGAATTTCGTTGTCACGTCGCACGCGCGCTACAAGATCAAGCACCTGATCCGGCTCGAGGAGCGCGCACGGGCGCTCGAGCTCGGGCGCAAGGTGTTCGAGAAGGAGCTTCGCCGCTACGACTTGACCTTGAAGGGCGTTCAAGAGACCGAAGCGTTCGACAAGGCACTCGACGACGCCGGCGTGCAGCGGCCCGACGACCTGTACGCGCTCATCGGCTACGGCACCCTCTCGGCCAAGCAGCTCCTCGGCAAGCTCGTGCCCGCCGACCGGCTTCGCGAGAAGCCGCCGGACAACATGGTCACGGCCGCCGTCAAGCGGGCGTTCGGCGGGGGCGGCGAAGAGAAGATCATGGTCCGCGGCGCGGACGATGTGATGGTGTTCCGGGCGCGGTGCTGCAACCCGATCCGCGGCGAGAAGATCGTCGGGTACATCACCCGCGGCAAGGGGGTGTCGGTCCACTCGGCGACGTGCCCCAACGTGGTCAACCTGCTCTACGACCCGGAGCGCCGCATCGCGGTGGAATGGGAGAAGCCCACGGGCGTCGAAACCGGCCCGGGCTACACGGTCAAGCTGACGATGGAGGTCGAGGACCGGAAGGGCCTCCTCGCGGCCGTCAGCGCGAAGATCGCCGACATCAACACCAACATCAAGAACATGGAGGCCCGCACCGATCCCGATCATCATGCGCGGATCGATGTCACGATCGAGATCCCGACTTGAAACACCTGGAACGGGTCATCAAGTCTCTCCGCGCGGTGTCAGGGGTCCTCGGGGTCGAACGGGCGGGAAGACCTTCTTGAACTCGAAGTGAGAAGTGAGAACTACGAAGGACCATGCACGCAGCCGGGAGCAACCGGGGCCACATCCCGTCTCGTAGTTCTTCCTTCTAACTTCTAAGTTCCGTCGAAGACGGCAATTGCGTCGATTTCGATCCGTGCGTCGCGTGGGAGCCTGGCGGCCTGGACGGTGGAGCGGGCCGGGTACGGTTCAGCGAAGAAGCGTGCGTAGGCCTCGTTCATCGCCTTGAAGTCGTTCATGTCGGCCAGGAAGACGGTCGTGCGAACGACGTGCGCGTGGGTCAGCCCGGCCGCGGTCAAGAGGGCGCCGATGTTCTCGAGGACGCGGGCGGTCTGCGCGGCGATGTCGCCCTCGACCATCTGGCCCGTGGCCGGGTCGAATGGCACCTGCCCCGAGATGAAGAGGAACTGACTTGCCTTGAGGGCCGCTGAGTAGGGCCCGATTGGCTTTGGGGCTCCGGCGGGTGAGATGGCCTGCTTCATGTCTTCAGCTCGGGCAGGCGCTTGCCGCCTGACCCCCAGACCCACCCGACCAAACTAAGCGGCCTTTACCACCTTCTGTGACCGGAGGCACCGCGTGCAGACGCGAATCCGCTTGACGCCGCCGCCGATGACAGCCCGAACCCGCTGAAGGTTGGGCTCGAATCGTCGCGCGCTCACGTTGTGCGCGTGACTGATCTGACGGCCGACGACCGGCGACTTGCCGCAAATCTCACACTGCTTGGCCATTTCTCACCTGTTGGAAACAGCAAGTATACCGGGCGGTTACGGGACGATCAAGCGCGGGCCCTCCGACCGCTCGCGCGGGGCCTCCGGCCGCTCGGAGCCAGGGGGCGAGGCGTCGCCCGAGCCCGACACATCGGGCGGAAGGTCCCGGCCACGCGTGACGCGTTCGAGCAGGTCGAGGAAGGGCCTCCGGCCGTGTCCCTCCTGAGCATTCCCAAGGTCCCGCACGGCGGCCTCGATCCGCCTGAGCACCCCGGCGGCCTCGCGCTCGAAGGACGTGGTGGCGTGCTCGGGAGCGGTTTGACGGATGACTTCTCTCAGGCGGGACGTCAGGCGCTCGGCGGGAAGCGAGGCCGGCCGGTGGTCGTAGATGACTCCCCGGGAGGCTGTTTCGAAGGTCGCCGCGAGCGCCGCCGTCGCTTCGGCGACGTCGTCGTCGATGACGCTCTGGAGGTCGTCTGGGCGATAGCGGGCCAGGAACGTCGTAATGCTTAGCAGGAGCTGGGACTGGCGGTCGTTGAAGTCCCGCATGAGATGCACGAGGAGCGCGAGGTCCCGCTCCTGCTGCCGCCGGACGATTCCGGCCGGGTGCTCGCGAGCCGACGCCAGGTACCCGCAGCCGGAGGGGCAGCGAATCTCGACCTGACGCTTGGTGCCGCAGCAGATCGGGCAGATGTCCTGTCCGAGGGCCGGGCACGATCGCCGGGCCTTGCGGGCGCCGCACAGCGGGCAGGTCATTTGGCCCAGCATTGTACTTTTTCGGACGTGCCTCGGCAATTTCATGACACATCTGTCGTCTACCAAAGCGGACAGCCAATGTGCGCAAACCAATCGAACCGTTTTGGGCTCTCTGGCGTCTAATCCAACATCAGATTTGAACAAACGGTCTAGACCGACCGGATGAGTGTTGTAAGATGTTGCAAAGTAAACGTTTACACGGTCGAATTGGATCTGGATGCGGCAAAATGCCGCAGCTAGCGGTCGAGCTTGGTCGGCGGACTCGGGCGGACGAGCGGCGGTTTCTGCGGTTGCCATAGGACTCTATCTCGTGTTATAAACGGCAACTCATTTGCATAGTGCGGCGGCAATCATAGGCGGCGGTAAGACCCCGGGAAGTCCGGGGAAGGGCCGGCTAGACTGAGATTAAGGAGCGGCGTCATGAAGGCGAAGGCAAAGACGGCAAAGACCCGAACTGGAACCGAAGGTCACCCTCGGTCCCGTTACAGCGAACTGAAGCGCATGCTCGAAGAGCGCCAGCTCGAGCTCCAGACCAAGGTCCAGGGCAAGATCCGGGACGTCCGGGAAGAGGGCACGTGGGGCGGCAAGAAGAGCGACGTGCTCGACGCCGTCGAGAGCTCGGAGTCCGACATCCAGGATGAGATCGAGTTCGCGCTCATCCAGATGAAGTCCGAGACGCTCAACCGGATCAACGACGCGCTGCTGCGCCTCGAGCAGGGCGACTACGGCAACTGCTTCGAGTGCGGCGAGGAGATCGCCGAAAAGCGGCTGCGCGCGCTCCCCTTCGCCGTCCGCTGCAAGGATTGCGAGGAGGCCCGCGAGGTGGCGGTGCAGCGCGAGCGTCAGCTCGCCGCCCGTCGTGGATCCTCGGCGATTCTGCTCGACATGTAAGTTCCGGCGACCCACAGATCGGGGCTCCGCCGGTGGCGGAGCCCCGACCTCTCCCCACCGACAGACTCCCGCTGAATCTGGATCCCTGGTCATCCCGTCCTAAAGGTCATTAGAATCTGGTCGCGTGCTCCAGATGACCGCCGGACGAGACGACCCATTGAGGAGTTCGCCATGAGCGATCAACTCGAAGACCTGGTTCCCGACGACGTGCCGTCGGCGGATCGGCCGCTCACGATTCCCTCGGAGCTGCCGATCCTCCCGCTGCGCGACACGGTGCTGTTTCCCAACTCGTTCATGCCGCTGGCAGTGGCGCGGGAGAGCTCCGTGCGCCTCATCGACGAAGCGATCGTCGAACGGCAAGCTGATTGCCGTCTTCACGCAGCGCGACGCAACGGTCGAAGAGCCCGGCCAGGGAGACTTGTATCCGGTCGGCACGGCGACGCACATCCACAAGATGTTCAAGCTGCCCGACGGCAGCCTCCGCCTCATCGTGCAGGGCCTGGCCCGCGTGCGGCTCGACGCCGTGATCTCGGCCGATCCCTATCTGCGCGCCACGGTGAGCCCCGCTCCCGAGGACACCGCCGATGCCGATCGACTGGAGATCGACGCGCTGGCGCGGAACATCAAGACCAACTTCCAGCAGGTGGTCTCGCTCTCGCCGCTCCTCTCCGACGATCTGCAGACGCTCGCCATGAACATCGCCGAGCCCGGCCGGCTCGCCGATTTCATCGCGTCGAGCCTGTCGACGATCAGCACGGCCGTCAAGCAGGAAGTGCTCGAGACGCTCGACATCCGGGCACGGATGGACAACCTCAATCGCATCCTGATCAAGGAGCTCGAGGTGCTCGAGCTCGGGTCGAAGATTCAGTCGCAGGTGCAGTCGGAAGTCGGCAAGAACCAGCGCGAGTACTTCCTGCGCGAGCAGATGAAGGCGATTCAGAAGGAGCTCGGCGAAGGCGACGATCAGACCAAGGAAATCGAAGAGCTCGCGGAGAAGATCGAAGCCGCCGGCATGCCCGACGCCGGTCAAGAAAGAGGCGCTGCGCGAGCTCGATCGTCTCTCGAAGATGCCGGTGGCCGCCGCCGAGTACACCGTCTCGCGTACCTACCTCGACTGGCTGGTCGCGCTCCCCTGGGCGAAGCGCACCGACGAGGTCATCGATCTCGGCAAGACCAAGGCCGTCCTCGACGCGGATCACTCGGGCCTCGAGAAGGCCAAGGACCGCATCCTCGAGTACCTCGCCGTCCGGAAGCTGAATCCTGAAGTGAAGGGGCCGATTCTCTGCTTCGTCGGCCCTCCTGGAGTCGGCAAGACGTCGCTCGCGCGATCGATCGCCGAATCGCTCGGCCGGAAGTTCGTCCGGGTGTCGCTCGGCGGCATGCGCGACGAAGCCGAGATCCGCGGCCATCGGCGTACTTACATCGGCGCGCTTCCCGGCCAGGTCATCCAGGGGCTGCGTCGAGCCGAGTCGAAGAATCCGGTGTTCATCCTCGACGAGATCGACAAGCTCGGCTCCGACTTCCGCGGCGACCCGAGCTCGGCGCTGCTCGAGGTGCTCGACCCCGAACAGAACAACACGTTCAGGGATCACTATCTCGACGTGCCGTTCGATTTGTCCGAGGTGCTGTTCATCACGACCGCCAACGTCCTCGATCCGATTCCTCCGCCCCTCAGGGACCGGATGGAGGTGCTCGAGATCGCCGGCTACACCGAGGTCGAGAAACTGCAGATTGCGGTGGACCACCTCGTGTCCAAGCAGGTGAAGAACCACGGGCTCACCGACGAGCAGGTGCGCTTCACCCAGGATGCGATCCGCACGATCATCCGCGGGTACACGCGCGAAGCGGGCGTCAGGAACCTGGAGCGCGAGATCGGATCGCTCTGCCGCAAGGTCGCCAGGCGCCGGGCCGAGGGCGACGAGACCTCGGTCGAGATTACGCGGGACCTCGTCGCGGAGATGCTGGGGGCTCCCCGTTTCCTCGACGAGGAGATGGAGGAGCGCACCAAGGATCCGGGCGTGGCGATCGGCATGGCCTGGACGCCTGTCGGCGGCGAAGTCCTGTTCATCGAGGCCTCGCGGATGACCGGCAGCAGCTCGCTCACGCTGACCGGCCAGCTCGGCGACGTCATGAAGGAATCGGCGCGCGCGGCCCTCTCGTGGCTCCGGACGCACGCGCGCGAGTACAACATCGATCCCGACTTCTTCAAGAACGCCGAGATGCACGTCCACGTGCCTTCCGGCGCCATCCCGAAGGATGGCCCCTCCGCCGGGGTGACGATGGCCTCGGCCATGGCGTCGGTCCTGACGGGTCGGCCCGTGCGCGGCGATCTCGCGATGACCGGCGAGATCACGCTGTCCGGACGGGTCCTGCCGGTCGGAGGCATCAAGGAGAAGGTGCTGGCCGCACGGCGGGTGGGAATCCGTGAAGTGATTCTGCCCAAGCAGAACGCGAAGAACATCAACGAAGACCTGACGCCGGAACTGCGGAAGGATCTCGTGGTGCACCTCGTCTCGACCATCGACGAAGTGCTCGCGCTCGCGCTGCAGCCAGTCTCCTCCGACGTCAGGCCTGTCAGCCCGACCGGCTCGGACAAGGGCGGCGGACGGGAAGGCGGCAAGGAGACGAAGCCGCGGGCTCAGATCAGCGTGAGACCGTAGGCCGTCTTCAGATCGACGATCTCGCCGCGGGCGACCATGGCCCGGGCGTCCGCGACCGAAAAGGCCTGCGCGGCAATGTCCTCGTCCTCGTCCGGCCGATGGCTGGAGTCCGGGTCGGGGGCGCGCAGGCCGGACAGCCGGAAATAGATCAGCTCCTCATCGCAGAAACCGGGCGCTGGAAAGAGCCCCCGAAGGCGCTCGACCCGTTCGGGCACCAGTCCAATCTCTTCTTCGCATTCGCGCGCGGCGGCCGCCTCCGCCGTCTCGCCAGGCTCCAGGCTGCCCGCCGGGAGCTCCCACAGCTCGCGGTCGACGCTCGGCCGATACTGCCGCACGAGCACCACCCGCCCGACCTCGTCAACCGGGATCAACACCACCGAGGGCGGATGCCGAACCACCGTGATCTCGTGCTCGCGTCCGTTGGGGAATCGACGGCGCTCGACCTCGACCGAGAAGACGCGCCCTTTGAACACGACGGATGGGGACATGGTGCTACCTCTGCGAGGAGAAGCCCGCCTCCTGCGCCTCGGTGAGCTCGTCGACCACCTGCTGCAGATCGGGCGGAAGCACGCTCTCGAACTCCATGCGCCGGCCGTCGGTCGGGTGCGTGAAGGCGAGCCGGGCCGCGTGCAGGAACGGGCGGTCCAAATGGGTGATCGCCCGCAGGTCGCCCGGCACACGCCGGTGAACGCCGCCGTAGAACGAATCGCCGACGATGGGATGACCGATGGCGCTGAGGTGCACGCGAATCTGGTGCGTGCGGCCGGTGTGGATCGCCACACGGGCCAGCGTCAGCGCCCGCCCGAAGGGCTCGGCCCGGGTGATCCGCGTGACGGCTTCGCGGCTTCGTCGAGCTCGCGCCGACATCTTCTTGCGGTCGCCGGGATCACGGCCGATCGGCGCATCGATCCGCCGGCCCGCCAGGACCTCGCCCCACACGAGCGCCACGTACTCCTTCTCGACTTCGCGATCGTGAAACTGCCGCGACAGCTCTTCGTGCGCCGCGTCGTTCTTGGCCACCACCATCAAGCCGGAGGTTCCGCGGTCCAGCCGGTGGACGATGCCAGGGCGCTTCTCTCCACCGATGCCGCTCAAATCCGTGACGTGGTGCAGCAGGGCGTTCACGAGGGTCCCGCTGTCGTGCCCCGCCGCGGGATGCACGACCATGCCCGCCGGCTTGTCGACGACGATCAGGTCGGCGTCCTGGTAGAGGATCGGGAGCGGCAGCGCCTCGGGGCGAGGCGCGGGATCGACGGCCTCGGGCACCTGCACGGTGACGAGCTGCCCGGCCTTGACGGCCTGGTTCGCTTTGGCCGCGCGCCCGCCGACCTGCACCTGGCCGTCCTTGATCAGGCGCTGGATCTGCGAGCGCGAGTGTTCGGCGAGCACCGACACGAGGAACCGATCGAGGCGGACGCCGTCCGCTTCGTCCGTGACGCTCAAGGTGAAATCCGACGTGGTCCTACGCCGCCTTCCGCGCCCGCTTCGGCTCGGGTTCGGCCGTCCGACGTCCGAGATAGACGAGCATGATCACCGCGAGCGGCGCGAGCACGAGCGAGATGAACTGCGAGGTCGAGAAGATGCCGACGACCCCTCGCGGATCTCCGCGGTAGATCTCGATCACGTACCGCGAGGCCGCGTAGAGGAGCATGTAGAGCCAGAAGGTCCGGCCAGGGAAGCGGCGGCCGCGGGACTCGGTGGCCAGCAGCAGCGCCAGGATGACGGCCTCCGCCCCCGCCTCGTACAGCTGTGTCGGGTGAAGCGGCACGTTCAAAGGCGTGCCGACGTTGGTGGCGGCGAAGGGATCCGTGAACGTGATGGCCCAGGCGACGTCGGTGGGCTTTCCGTAGCAGCAGCCTGCAAAGAAACACCCGAGGCGGCCGATGATGTGACCAAGCGCAATGCCCGGCGCGAAGACGTCGCACGTCGTCCAGAGCGGCAGACCGACCTTGCGGATGTACCAGAGCGCGACGACCACTGCGAGGATCAGCCCGCCGTAGAACACGCCACCCGAACGCGCCAGCGTGAGCAGTTCGGCCGGGTTGCTGATGTAGCTCTGGAGGTCGGTCAGCAGCAGCAGCAGCTTTGCGCCGATGAGCGCGCTGATGATGATGTAGATGCCGAGGTCGAGGACGCGCGTCTGATCGAGCTGCCGGTGCGAGGCACGCACCATCGCCAGCTTGAGGCCAGCCAGGTAGGCCGCAGCCAGCAGGATGCCGTACGTGTAGAGCGTGACAGGACCGAGCTCAAACAGCCTGGGATACATGGTGTGTGGTCAACGCGTCCAGCAGCCAGAGGGTCACGCCCACAGTAATGGCGGAGTCCGCGACATTGAACGCCCAGAAATGATACGCCCGCCAGTAGACATCCACGAAATCCACGACGAACCCCGCGGTGACCCGGTCGATGAGGTTGCCGGCCGCCCCGCCCAGGATGAGCGCCAGCCCCCACCTGGCCAGCCGCTGTTCTCGAGGCAGGCCCGCCGCGTAGAACCCGACGCCGACGAGGCTCGCCACGGCGATGGCCGAGAGCAGCACGGTCTTGTAGGGCAGGTCCGCGCCGTCCATGAACCCGAAGGCGGCGCCGGTGTTCCGGATGTGCGTGAAATCCAGGAACCCGGGCACCACGGTCACGCTCTCGTGCAGGGGCAGCGTGCGTCTCACCAGCGCCTTCGTGACCTGATCGAGGGCGACAATGACGACGGGCAGCCAGGCCTCGAGGCGGACCGTGCCTTTCCGCTCAGACATGCTGTCCCAGTGCGTGCTGGCAGCGTCCGCAGAGCCCTTCCCACCCCGGTTCGCTCGACACGGACGCCACGTACCGCCAGCACCGCTCGCACTTGACTCCCGTGGTCCGCTCGATGACGACGCCGGGCTTGCCCTCTGCCGGGTCCGAAAGGACCCGGCCTACATCCGGCGTGCCTGGACCCACCGGGTCCGAAAGGACCCGGTCTGCTGCAGGCTCACCGCGCTGTAGGGCGGGTCCTGTGGACCCGCCGGGCGGCCGTATCTCGACGTCGGACACGATGAAGAGCATCGCGAGCTGGGCCTCGTAGCGCCTGAGGAACTCGAGATCTGCCGGGGCCGGCGTCAGCACGACCTTGGCCTGGAGCGAGCTGCCGATTTGCTTGTCCTTGCGCAGCGGCTCGATCTCGCCCAGTACCAGGTCGCGGATCGCCCGCAGCCGATCCCACGCCGCCACGAGCGCCTTGTCTTCGAGCGCGTCGAGGTCCGCGGGTTTCGGGAAGAGCGCGATGTGCACCGAGGCCTCGCGCCTGCCGGGCAGCGCCCGCCAGAGCTCGTCGGCCGTGAAGGACAGGACGGGCGCCAGCAGGCGTGTCAGGCCATCGGCCATGACGTACATCGCAGTCTGCGCCGACCGGCGTTCGCGCGATCCTGGCGCGAACGTGTATACCCGGTCCTTGGACACGTCGGCGTAGAACGCGCTCAAGTCGACGGTGGCAAACGCGTTCAGCGCTTGAAAGATGGTCCCGTAGTCGTAGGCCTCGTAACCGCGCAGCACGCGGCCGGCGACATCGGCGTAACAGGCCAGGATGTAGCGGTCCACCTCTTCGAGCCCGGCGTGACCCACCACGTGGAGGGACGGGTCGAAGTCGTACAGGTTGGCCAGGAGGTACCGGAGGGTGTTCCGGATCTTCCGGTACGATTCGCCCGCGCGGGCCAGGATCTCCTTGCTGATGCGCATTTCCTGGGTGTAGTCGGTCATCGACACCCAGAGGCGCAGTACGTCGGCCCCGCTCTGCTTGATCACGTCGGCAGGCTCGACCGAGTTGCCGAGCGACTTCGACATCTTCCGGCCATCGTCGGCCACGACGAACCCGTTGGTGACCACCTCGCGGAACGGCGGCCGTCCGCGCGTGCCGAGGCCCACGAGCAGCGAGCTCTGGAACCACCCGCGGTGCTGGTCGGTGCCCTCGAGGTAGATGTCGGCAGGCCAGGTCAGCTCGGGCCGCACCGACAGCACCGCTTCGTGGCTCGAACCGGAATCGAACCACACGTCGAGGATGTTCATCTCGCGGACAAACGATGTCCCGCCGCAGGCGCGGCAGACGAGGCCGGCGGGCAGGAACTCTTCGAGGGGGCGCTCGTACCACGAGTCGGCGCCGTACTGGCTGAAGACGGCGGCGGCCTTCTCGACGAGCGCCGGCGTCGTGACCGCTTCGCCGCACGCAGTGCAGTCGACCGCCGGGATGGGCACACCCCAGGACCTCTGTCGCGACACGCACCAGTCCGGACGGTTGACGAGCATGTTGTAGATTCGATCGTGTCCCCACGCCGGCACCCACTTGACGGAATGGTCCGTGGCGTCGAGCGCCGCTTCCCGCAGCGTGTGGGCGTCAGCGCTCCCGGAGTCCAGGCCCGAGCCGGATGGCCTGATGACCGCCTCGCCGTCCATGCGGATGAACCATTGCGCCGTGGCCAGAAAGATGACCGGGTGGTGGCACCGCCAGCAGTGCGGATACTGATGCGAGAAGGTCTCGCGATGCCAGAGCCGCCCCCGCGCCTTGAGCGCCTCCTCGACTTTGGGGTTGGCGTCGAAGACCCGCTGGCCCCCGAAAAGCTCGACGGTGTCGAGAAAGTGGCCCGCTGGACCCACCGGGGCGTAGATCTCCAGCCCGTACTTCACGCCCGTGTTGAAGTCGTCTGCGCCATGGCCTGGTGCGGTGTGCACGACCCCGGTGCCGGCGTCGAGCGTGACGTAGTCGGCGAGCACCGCCAGCGAATCGCGTTCGTACAACGGGTGGCTGAACCGGACCCGTTCGAGCACCTCGCCCTTGAACCTGGCGATCGGCTCGCCGAACGTGCGGCCGCCGGCGGCCGCCACTTTGGGCGCCAGTGCTTCGGCCACGACCACGGCACGGCCGTCCACCTCGTACGCGGCGTAGTCGAGCTCCGGGTGGAAGGCGACCGCGAGATTCGACGGAATCGTCCAGGGCGTCGTCGTCCAGATGAGGACCGTCACCTGGCGGCCCGCCAGGGCCGGCACGCGCGTCGCCAGCTCCGCGCCTCCCCCGGCGGCCAGCGGGAACTCGACATAGATTGACGGCGACGAGTGATCGTCGTACTCGACCTCCGCCTCTGCGAGCGCCGTGCGGCAGTGAATGCACCAGTGCACCGGCTTCTTGCCCTTGTAGACCAGCCCCTGCTCGACGAACCTGCCGAAGGCGCGCGCAATGGCGGCCTGGTACCTGAAATCCATCGTCAGGTACGGCGCGTCCCAGGTGCCGAGGATGCCGAGGCGCTGAAACTGCCCGGTCATCGTGCCGACGAACCGTTCCGCGTACTCACGGCAGGCGCGGCAGAAGTCTGCCACCGACATGTCGCGCTTCTTCGGCCCGAGCTCGCGATCGACCTTGAGCTCGATCGGCAGGCCGTGGCAGTCGTAGCCGACGACGTAGGGCGCGTCGAAACCGGCCATGGATCGGGACTTCACGACCAGATCCTTGAGGATCTTGTTCATGGCCGTGCCGATGTGGATGTTGCCGTTGGCGTACGGCGGTCCGTCGTGGAGCACGAACTTGGGGGCGCCCCGGCGGTTCTCGCGAATCTTTCCGTAGAGATCCATCGCCGTCCACCGCGCGAGCGTTTCGGGCTCGGCAGTCGGCAGGTTGGCTTTCATGGGAAAGTCGGTGCGCGGCAGGTTGACGGTGTCTTTCCACTCAGGCATCGGTATCCAACGATTTTATAATGGAAAGCGCCTGCGGCTGCGGCGAGCGAGCGTGCGAGTCGAGCCGCGCGAGTGGGGGTGGGGCCCCACGAGCAAAGGAAGATGATGCTCCGAACGGTGACGCTCGACAACGGTCTCAAGGTGCTCGTGCAAGAGGAGCACACCGCGCCGCTGGCATCGGTGTGGTGCTGGTACAAGGTCGGTTCGAAAGACGAGCGGCCCGGGCTGACCGGTGTCTCCCATTGGGTCGAGCACATGAACTTCAAAGGGACGACGAACATCCCCCGCGACCAGGTGAAGGGCATCATCGAGCAGTTCGGCGGCAGCTGGAACGGCTACACCTGGATCGATCAGACGACGTATCTGGAGACCGCGACCCGTGATGCGCTCGATCGCATGCTCTTCATCGAGTCCGAGCGCATGGCGCGTTGCCTGTACCACCCCGACGATTGCGAGTCCGAGCGCACGGTCATCATCTCGGAGCTGCAGGGTGGAGAAAACGATCCCGACCAGCTGCTGGATCAGGAGGTCACCGCCACGGCGTTCAAGGCGCACCCGTACCGGCACCCGACGATCGGATGGCTGACCGACCTGCAGACGATGACGCGCGACGATCTCTTCGGGTATTACCAGCGCTACTACATCCCGAACAATGCCACTCTGGTGATCGTTGGCGACGTGGACACCGACGAGGCGCTCCGGAAGGTGGAACGGCACTTCGGACCGATTCCCGCCGGACCCGAGCCGACTCGCCTGCGAACAGTCGAGCCCGAGCAGTCGGGAGAACGGCGGGTGACCCTCCGGAAGGAGGGCACGACGGCCTACTTGAAGCTCGCGTACCACGTGCCTGGAGTTGCGTCGCCCGAGTTTGCCGCCTTGCTGGTGCTCGACGCCGTGCTGACCGGCGCGAAGGGTGTGAACCTCTGGTCCAGCTTCCGGGTGCCGCCGCCGCAGCGAAGCGCCCGTCTGTACCGTGCGCTGGTCGACGCGGGGCTGGCATCGTCCATTTCGGGGTCGTTTGTCGCGACGGCCGAGCCGTTTCTCTATACGTTGTCGGCGACGGCGACCGAGGGCACGGCGCCCGACCGGGTCGAGGCCGCGCTCGTCGAGGCGCTGGAGCAGGTTCGCCGCGACGGCGTCACGCCCGCTGAAGTCACTCGCGCCAAGGCGCAGCTCCATGCGCGCCTGGTCTTCGACGACGACAGCGTGACGAACATCGCGCATCAGCTCGGCTACTTCGAGACCATCGGCGGCGCTGACCAGCTCGCCGGGCTCGGGCCTCGTCTGGCCGCCCTCACGGCCGATGAGGTGTGCGAGGCGGCCGGCCGGCGCCTTGTCGACCTCGAATCGCACGATAGGCCGGTTCGATCCGTTGCCCGTCGCAGCTCCAGCGAAGGCGGAGCCGCTCGTGAGCGGACCGGCGGCATCGGCTGCACCGGGAGGCGGGCTCGCGCCCTCCCGGGTGACACTCGATAACGGCGCCGTGGTGATCGTCCGCGAAACGAGAAAGACGCCCGCCGTCTCGATCAACCTCGCGGTGCGCGCAGGCTCGGTCTGCGACCCTCCGGATGTGCCAGGCGCGACGCATCTCCTCGGACGGGTGATCGACCGCGGGACGACCACGCGGTCCGCTGTCGAGATCGCCGAAGCCATGGAGGGCCGTGGGATCACCCTGAGCATTTCGGTGACACGGCACCTGCTGTCGATGGTGTGCACCTGCCTTGCCGAAGACTTCGAAGCGGTGCTCGAGCTGCTCGGGGACATCGTGATGGCGCCGTCGCTGCCGGAGGGCGAGCTGGCCACGCGCAAGGGAGAGGTGATCACGGCGATCCGCCAGGACGAGGACAACCCGGCGGTGCAGGCGGTCGAGGCGTTGATGGCCCTCCTGTATCCCGGCGGCCACCCGTACGGCCGGCGGTCCAAGGGCACGATTCCGGTTGTCGAGGGCCTGACGCGCGCCGACTTGCTCGGCCTGCACGGATCGGGGTTTCGGCCAGGCGCGCTGACAGCGGTCATCGTGGGCGACGTGGCCGTGTCGAAGGCGGTGGACCTCACCGGGCGGGTGTTCGGCCGATGGCAGCCGGCTCCTCCGGCCACGGTCGATCTTCCCGCCGTCGTGTCCGCGACAGGACGAAGGCGCGTGGTCGTGCGCATGATGAACAAGGCGCAGGCCGACATCGCGTACGGATTCGTGACGATTACGCGGGCAGACCCTGACTATTACGTGTTCTGGCTGATGAACAACGCCCTCGGCCAGTACGCCATCGGCGGGCGGCTTGGCGACAGCATCCGCGAGCGGCAGGGAATGGCGTACTACGTCTCCAGCGTGCTCGACGCCAATCTGGCCCCGGGTCCGCTCGTCATCCGTGCCGGGGTCAGCCCCGCCAACGTCGATCGGGCCACTGCGTCCATCGACGAGGAGCTGACGCGCCTGCGCCGCGACGGGCTGACCGAGAAGGAGCTGAAGGAGTCGCGGCAGTACATGGTCGGGTCGATGCCGAGAGCGCTCGAGACCAACGCCGGCATTGCGACGTTCCTGCAGAACGCCGAGTTCTTCGGCCTGGGCCTCGACTACGACCTCAGGCTTCCCGACTTGCTCGGAGGCGTGACGCTCGAGGCCGTTCACCGCGTGGCCAACCGCTGGCTCGATCCCGAGAGGGCGACGGTCGTCATCGCCGGCCCCTACGAGGGTTGACCATCATGGCATCCCTTCTGCAATCCTGCCATTCTGCAATCCTGCAATGATCCGCGCTGTTCTCTTCGATGTGGACTTCACGCTCATCTATCCCGGGCCCGCCTTCCGCGGCGAGGGGTACCAGGCGTTCGGCTATCGCCACGGGATGACGCTCGATCCGCTGCGCTTCGACCACGCGGTGGCCAGTGCGGCGCCGCTGCTCGACGGGCCAGAGGATCAGCCGTACGATGCCGAGCACTTCGTGCGGTACACGAGGCACATCATCGAGCAGATGGGCGGGTCAGGGGACGCCCTCGATGCGTGCGCGCGGCACATGTACGACGAATGGGCGCACTGCCATCACTTCGAGATGTACGCGGAAGTGCCTGAGGTGCTGGGCGCCCTGGCGGCGTCCGGCGTGCGCATCGGGCTCGTGTCGAACTCGCACCGAAGCCTGGAAGCGTTCGAGGCGCACTTCGACTTGAGGGGCATCATTTCCGGCGGCATCTCGTCGTCGGATCACGGCCTGATGAAGCCGCATCCGAGCATCTTTCACGAGGCGCTTCGGCTGGTGGGCGTGCCGGCCTCGGAGGCCGGTCGCGTGATGATGGTCGGCGACAGCATCAAACAGGACATCGAGGGCGCGCTGCGGGCCGGGTTGCGCGCCGCCCTGATCCACCGCGGCGACGGCATCCATCCTCACGAGACCACGATGGCTCAGGCCGGTGTGCCGGTGATCCGCTCGCTCGAAGAGCTGAGCTCGCTGGTCCTTGGTTCTTAGGTCTTGGTCCTTGGGCTGGCCCTGGTCCTTGGCAGGCCTTGGGACCAAGCCCCAAGGACTAGCTGGATGTCAGATAAGGCGCGAGCCCGGCGAAGCGGTACTCGATCTCGGCGATCGCTTCCTTTGAGAACGTGAAGGTACGCGCACGCGTCACCGTGGTCTTGAAGATGCCGCGCATCTTCATCACGTACAGATCGGTGCCGGGCACGGCGTCGTTGAGATTGCGCATCAGCAGCCACTTGCTGAAGAGGTCACGAAGGGCTTCGGACTTGCCCTGCTTGTGCAGCGCCCACATGCGGGCCATCACGTCCGAGTACATGCCGTTGCCGGTGATCACGCCGTCGAGGCCCAGGCGCATTTCATACAACCACCCTGTGGCGAAACTGGCGCCAAAGATGCCCTTCATCGTTGGCCGCTGTCTGAGATGCGCCTGCATGCGCTCCATGACAGGGTCGCTCTCCTCCTTGACGTAGCCGAAGTTGGGCAGTTCGCGGGCGAGGTCGAGGATCAGGTCGGTCGTCGGCGTCAGGTCTCTTGCGCCGCCGCTCGTCTGGACGATGACCGGGCGGCGGGTCACACCGGCGAGCGCGCGGAAATACTTCCGGTAGTCGTCCTGCGACGTGGCCTCCGTAGGCGGCATCGCGATCATGGCGTCCGGCGCCAGCGCCTCCGCGCGCCGCGTGTAGTCCAGCATCTCGTCGATGTTCTTGCCCTGAACGCCCAGGACGAGCGGCTGTCTTCCTGCCCTGGGCGGCCTTCGACGATGCACCTCCATGCCGCGAAGACGCTCGTCCCTGGTGAGCGTGGCCACGCCGCTCGACCCCTGCGGCCAGACAATGCCCTGGGCGCCGGCGCGATCGACGAACTCGACTTCTCGCGTGAGGTCGTCCCAGTCCACCGCCTTCGACTCGGTGAAGGGCGTGTGGAGAATCATGAACGCCCCGGCCATCGGCTTGGAGCCGGCCGCAGCGTTCTGGAGCGACGCCGCGTCCACTGCCCGCCCGCCCGACGCCGCGCCCACGACCCCCGACGCCAGAACCCCCAGACACTCGCGTCGCGTCATGCTCATCACAGTGTCCTTCTTAGTTCTCAATTCTGACTTCTCACTTCCGGCGCTAGCCGGGCGGCCATGCCATCGGCCGTCCGCCGAGCAGGTGCAAGTGTATGTGGAACACCGTCTGGCCCGCATCCGGGCCCGTGTTGAAAATGGTCCGAAAGCCGCTGGCGGACAGACTCCGCTCGCTCGCGATGGCCGCCGCCCGCCGCACCACCTCACCGACCAGCGCGTCGTCGTCAGGTCCGAGATCGTTCAGCGAGGCCACGTGCCGTTTGGGAATGACCAGCACGTGCGACGGCGCCTGAGGGGTGATGTCGTTGAACGCGAGCACGCGGTCGTCTTCGTAGACGATGGCCGCCGGAATCTCGCGGTTGACGATCCTGCAGAAGAGACAACTGGACATTGTTTGGTCAGCGTTCGCGGTTTGGTCAGCGTTCGCGGTTTGGTGACAGCGTTCGCGCAGCTTAGACGGTCGGCCCGCCGCGCGCGACCACAATCCTCGGAATGCCCTGAAGGTCGCGCTTCAGGGCGACCATTGTGAGCCCGGGCGTTGCGGAGATCAACTCCGTCATCGGGCCCGATTGCCCGAGGCCGAACTCGACCACCAACCATCCCTCTCCCAACGCCCGCGCGGCGTCGCCGACGATCCGCCTGACGACATCAAGTCCGTCGAGGCCGCCAAACAGTGCGGCCGGAGGTTCATGCTCGACGACCTCCGGCGGCAGCGCCGGTCCCTCGCCATCCGGGATGTAGGGCGGGTTGGAGACGATGAGATCGAAAGGAGCGCTGACGCCGGCCAGTACGTCCCCGTGGACGAAGGTGACGCGTTCGGCAACCCGAAGGTCGGTGGCGTTGCCGAGCGCCACCTGGAGGGCCGCGGTCGACGTGTCGGTGGCGACGACTGCCGCGGCGGGAAACTCCGCGGCGAGCGTGGCGGCGAGGCATCCGCTGCCTGTTCCGACATCAGCGATCCTGAGCCTCGCCTGGCGATTCGGAAAGAGCGCGAGCGCCGACTCCACAATCAGCTCGGTCTCCGGACGCGGGATGAGCACGGCAGGCGTGACGGTGAACCGCCGTCCCCAGAACTCCTGGCGGCCCAGGATGTAGGCCATCGGCTCACGGGCTTCGCGTCTCGCGACCAGCGCGCGGTAACGAGGGTCGAAGTCCGGCGCGGGAGCCTCGTGCGAGGACGTCAGATACTTCGCCGCGTCCCACCCGAGCACCTCTCGCGCCAGCAGGCGTGCGTCCATGTCGGCCTCGGCTGGCAGGATCCCGGCCACCCGGAAACGTCGCGCGGCTTCGACGACCGAATCATGGACGACAGTCACGGCCTGGTGGAGGGTGTCCGCATTATTCACTGGCGGCGGGGCCCCACCCCCGCCGCGAACTGACGCCGATGCCTCGCCTCGGACCTTCACGTCCTCGGCTCGGCATGGCCGCAGGCGCTCCTGCCCGACCCACCTGACCCCGTCAGACCGCCGTGGCGTGCTTGAGCTTCTCGGACTGGTAATGGGTGATGACGTTGTCGAGGAGCTCCGCCAGGTCGCCGTTCAGCACGTCGACGAGCCGATGGGTCGTGAAGTTCACGCGATGATCGGTGATCCGGTTGTCGCGGAAATTGTAGGTCCGGATCTTTTCCGAGCGATCGCCGGTGCCCACCTGGCCGCGGCGATCCTTGGCGATGGCGTCCTGCTGCTTCTGGAGCTCCATCTCGTAGAGGCGCGCCTTGAGCACCTTCATCGCCTTCGCCCGATTCTTGATCTGCGACTTTTCGTCCTGCTGCGAGACGACGACGCCCGTCGGGAGGTGGGTGAGGCGCACGGCGGAATACGTGGTGTTGACGCTCTGGCCGCCCGGGCCGCTCGAGCAGAACGTGTCGATGCGAAGGTCCTTCTCGTTGATCTGGATGTCCACATCGTCGGCTTCGGGCAGCACGGCGACCGTGACCGTCGACGTGTGGATGCGCCCGCTGGCCTCCGTGGCGGGCACGCGCTGGACGCGGTGCACGCCGCTCTCGTACTTGAGCTTGCTGTAGGCGCCGCGGCCGTCGACCGAGGCGATGACCTCTTTCAGCCCCCCGGTACCAGTGTCGCTGCTGGACATGACCTCGAGGCGCCAGCCTTGCCGCTCGGCGAACTTGGTGTACATGCGGAACAGGTCTGCGGCGAAGAGCGCCGCCTCGTCTCCGCCGGTGCCGGCGCGGATCTCGAGGATGATGTTCTTCTCGTCGTTCGGATCCTTGGGGATGAGCAAAATCTTCAGATCCGCGATGAGCGCGTCGCGCCTGCCGACGAGCGACTTCAGCTCTTCCTGGGCGAGCTCCCGCATCTCGGCGTCGCCGCCTGAGGCAATCTCCTCGGCCTGAGCGATGTCGCGGACGACGGCCTGGTATTCGCGGAAGGCATCGACCGTCGGCTGAATTTCGGCCAGCGTCTTGGAATGCTTCCGGAACTCCGCCGGATCGTTCTGGATCTCGACCGATCCGATGAGCCGGAGGAGCTCGTCGTACTGCCGTTCGGTCGCGGCAAGCTTGTCAAACATGACTCGTTCGTTTCATCCCCCGGAGACGGGCGGCAGAAATGCCACTTCGTCTCCGTCCCCGACGACCTGATTCATCCGGGCGTAGTCTGCGTTCACCGCGCTCGACATCGAGCCTTCGTACTTACCGAGCTCGGGGAACTCCTTCACGAGATCGCGCCACACTGACGCGACGGTGGCGCCGGCTGCAGCCTCCCGCGTCAGCTCCGGCGCACCGGCAATGTCGCGAAGGCGGGCAAAGAGCCGCACGGTTACGCGCACGCCACCCTCTCGGCCTCGGCGCGCGCGGCCTCGTCGTCCGGGTTCGCCGTCGCGCCTTCGATCCAGACGTCGCCGCCCTCGAAGAACTCGTGCTTCCAGATGGGCGCGATCTGCTTGACGCGCTCGATCGTGTAGCGACACGCTGCGAACGCATCCCCCCGGTGCGGAGACGCCGCCGCGATCGCCACGCTGGCCTCGCCGATCTCGAGCCTCCCGATCCGGTGGTGCAGGGCGAGGTTCACGCCCGGCCACCGCGCCGCGACCTCGGCGGCTATCCGCTCGAAGCTTCGGAGCGCCAGCGGTTCGTATGCCTCGTACTCGAGGTACCTGACGCTGCGCCCCAGGTTGTGGTTTCGCACCAGCCCGAGAAACGACGTCACCGCTCCGTCGCCGCCCGCCAGGCTTCCCAGCCGCTGGACCACCGCCGTCATGAGCGGTTCGATGGCCAGCGCCGACGGACCGATGGCGAGCAGGGGAACGGGCACGAAACCAGTATATGAGGATCGGGGATCGGGGATCGGGGATCGGGGATCGGGGATCGGGGATCAGGGATCAGGCTGATGCAGGCAGCTGTGTCACCCCGATCCCCGGTCCCCAATCCCAGAACCCCTTGCGTTCCTCCAAAAGTGATCCAGCGGCCCGTGTCCGCGCCCGATAGCGAGGCCGTTCAGGATGGCGCCGGCGACGTAGGTCTGTGCTGCAGCGGTCGCTCGATCGAGGGGGTGGCCGAGCGCCAGCCCTGCGGCGATGGCGGAAGCGAACGTGCACCCGGTGCCGTGCGTATTCGTCGTGTTGATGCGCCGCGTCGTCAGCTCGGTGAACCGATCGCCGTCGAGGAGCAGATCGACAAGCACGTCGCCGGTCCCGTGCCCGCCCTTGATGACGACAGCCGATGGGCCCATCCCCTGGATCCGGCGCGCGGCTTCGCGTGCATCGGCCGGCGTGCGGATGCTGATGCCCGAGAGCGCCTCCGCTTCGGGGATGTTCGGCGTCACGATGCGGGCGCACGGCAGGAGCTCGGCCTTGAGGGTGCGCACGCCGTCCTCGTCGAGCAGGGCGTCGCCGCTCTTGGCGACCATGACAGGGTCGACGACGACCAGCGGCAGATCGAGCTCGCGGATCGTGGCCGCGACGGCCTCGACCACCGCGGCGTTCGCGAGCATGCCCGTCTTGGTGGCGTGCACCTCGATGTCGCCGGCGACGGCCTCGATCTGCAACGTGACGAGCTCGACCGCCACGGCATCGAAGGCGACGACACCCATGGTGTTCTGCGCCGTCACGGCTGTGATGGCGCTCGTGCCGTAGACACCGAACGCCGCGAACGTCTTCAGGTCGGCCTGAATGCCTGCGCCGCCCCCCGAGTCGCTGCCGGCGATCGTGAGAGCCGTCGGCACGCGCGCCCTTGCCGGCTCGCTCACGGCGTCGTGCCTTCGCCCTTGCCGAACACGAGCATGAAGAGGAAGGGCGGCACCGTTTCACGAGCCTGGATCGTCAGCCCCGCAGACTCGACCGTGCGAATGATGGTGTCAGGACTCACGCGCTCTTCCGGCGCCGGGCCGGGGCCGCCGCCCCCGGGCAGAAAGTCCACGACGGCGAGCCGGCCGTGCGGCTTGAGCGACTTCGCCACACGTTCGAGGAGCGTGCGGATCGTCTCGGGCCGGTCGGGATCGTCCATTTCGCGGTACGCGTCCACGATGAGCACGGCGTCGAGGTTCGGCGGGAGCCGTCGGGTCGGTCGATGACGCCAGCACGGGGCGGACGTTCTGCAGACGCTCGCGCTGCATCCGGCGCTCGATGTACTCGACCATTTCACGCTGAACGTCGGCGGCGAACACCAGACCGTTGGGCCCGACGCGGCGGGCGAGGCGGATGGTGAACCAGCCGCCGCCGGCGCCGAGATCGGCGACCCGCGCGCCGTCGAATATCCGCAGCGCGTCCATGATCTGGTCGGGCTTCTGCCATTCTTCGCGATCCGGCGCCTCCAGCAGGCCGAGATCCTGTGGCGGAAAGAGGCCGCGCGAGGACTGCTGGGCGCTTAGGCGAATAGAGAGGTCCGGAGGTCTGGAAGGTCTGGAAGGTCGGGTAGGCCAGGCAGGAAAACACACAGGCACGCAGTGAGAACCACCTTCCCGGCCCGACGCACGAGACCCTCCGCGACCCGACCCGACCCTCCAGACCCACCCGACCTGGATGACAGTCACTCATTCTTTCTTCTTCATGACGCCACCGCGCGTCATCCTCTCCACAGAGAGAATCTCGTCGAGCTCGGCGGCGGTCATGAGGCCGCGCTCGAGCACGAGATCGCGGATCGGGCGCCCGGTCGCGACCGAGGCCTTGGCGATTTCTGCGGTGACGCCGTATCCGAGATGCGGGCTGAGCGCCGTGGCCATCGCCGTGCTCCGATCGAGCAGTTCGCGCGCGCGTTCACCGTCCGCCACGATGCCATCGACCGTCCGGAGCCGAAGCACCTTCATCGACTCCCTGAGGATGGTCGACGCATGGATCGCGTTCCACGCGATCACCGGCATCATCACGTTCAGCTCCAGCTGACCCGCCTCGGCTGCCACCGCGACGGTCATGTCGCATCCCAGCACCTGGAAGCAGACCTGGTTCACCATCTCGGGCACGGAAGGATTGACCTTACCCGGCATGATCGACGAGCCGGGCTGGACGGCCGGCAGGGCGATCTCCGACAGGCCGGCGCGCGGCCCCATGCTCAACAGCCGCAGGTCGCTCGCCACCTTCCCGAGCTCGACGGCCAGGCGGCGCATCGCCCCCGAGTACGCGACCACGTCGCCCATGCTCTGCGTCACGCGAAACAGGTTGGCCGCCGGCGTCAACGGCAGCCCGGTCCAGCGGCGCAGACGTTCGACGACCAGCCGCCGGTACTCGTCGCCGGCATTCAGCCCGGTCCCCACGGCGGTGGCGCCGATGTTCAGCTCGGCAAGCTGCTCCGCCGCGCGCGCCACATCGTCGGCGCCGCGCTCGATGCAGGCGGCATAGCCGCCGAGCTCCTGGCCGAGCGTCATCGGCACGGCGTCCTGCAGGTGCGTCCGGCCGGTCTTGAGCACCGCCTCGAACTCGTGAGCCTTGCGGGCGAAGCTCGCGGCCAGCTCCCGTGCCGATCGGACGAGCGGCTCGGCGCGCATCAGCAGCGCCAGACGGGTGGATGCGGGGAAGACGTCGTTTGTCGACTGCCCCATGTTGACGTGATCGTTCGGATGGACCCGCGCGTAGCCGCCTCGCCGATCGCCTAACCGCTCGCCGGCACGGTTGGCCAGCACCTCGTTGGCGTTCATGTTGTGGGACGTGCCCGCGCCGGCCTGGTACACGTCCACGACGAACTGGTCGCGCAGCGCGCCACCCAGGATCTCGTCGGCGGCGGCGGCGATGGCATCGGCCAACTCAGGCGCGAGCCGTCCGAGCTCGCGGTTGGCCTCGGCGGCGGCCTTCTTGACGAGAACCGTCGCGGTGACGAGGTCAGCTGGCGCGACGAGGCCGCTGATGGTGAAGTTTTCGAGCGCCCGGGCGGTCTGCGCGCCGTAGTACGCGGCGGCCGGCACCTGCACCTCGCCGAGCGGATCGCGTTCGGTGCGGAAGGACACCGGCTTCATTATACTTTCGGGATGCTCCCGTCCTTCTTCGACAGCGTCCTGCAGCTCATCGTCCGGACGTCCACTGATCTGCCGCCGGACGTGCGAGCGGCTATGAAGGTGTCACTCGATGCGGAGCCTGAGGGCACCCGCGCGTCGCAGGCGCTGACGATCATCGCGCACAACATCGATCTGGCCGCCGACGGCGAGGGCGCCATCTGCCAGGACACCGGGATGCCGACCTTCGAGATTCACGTGCCGATCGGCGCCAATCAGGTGTGGATGCGTCAGCAGATTCGCGAGGCTGTCGCCGAGGCCACGCGCCGCGGCAAGCTGCGCCCCAACTCGGTCGATTCGATCACCGGCAGCAACTCCGGCGACAACCTCGGCCCCGGCACGCCCATCATCCACTTCGATCAGTGGGAGCGCGACGACATCGAGGTCAAGCTGATCCTCAAGGGCGGCGGGTGCGAGAACACCAACGCACAGTACGCGCTCCCCGTGGAGCTTCCGCACCTCGGGCGCGCGGACCGCTCTCTCGATGGTGTCAGGAAGTGCATTCTCCACGCCGTGTGGCAGGCCCAGGGCAAGGGGTGCAGCCCCGGCGCGGTCGGCGTCTGCATCGGTGGCGATCGCACGTCGGGCTACAGCCACGCCAAGGAACAGTTGTTCCGAACCCTCGACGACGTGAACCCGGACCCGCGGCTGGCCGAGCTCGAGTCGTCGATCATGGGAACGATCAACACGCTCGATATCGGCGCGATGGGCTTCGGCGGGCGCGTGACGCTCATCGGCTGCAAGGTCGGGGCGCTCAACCGCCTGCCCGCGAGCTTCTTCGTCTCCGTCGCCTACGACTGCTGGGCGTTCCGCCGCCTCGGCGTCGTGCTCAACGCGTCGACTGGCGCGATCGAGCGGTGGATGTACCGGGATCCGGCGACGCCGATCATCCCGATGCTCGACCAGGCGGGCTACACACGGACGGGCCGCGAAGTGGCGCTGCGCGCGCCGCTCAGCGACGCCGATGTTCGTCAGCTGAGGGTTGGCGACGTCGTGTTCGTGTCCGGCCGCATGTTCACGGGACGCGACGCCGTCCACGCCCACCTGATGAAGCACGAGCCTCCGGTCGATCTGAAAGGATCGGTGCTCTACCACTGCGGCCCGGTTGTGGTTAAGGAAGGCGAAGGCTGGCGGGTCACCGCTGCGGGGCCGACGACGAGCAGTCGAGAAGAGCCGTATCAGGGCGAGATCATCAAGCGCTATGGCGTCCGTGTGGTCATCGGGAAGGGCGGGATGGGCGCCAAGACGCTGGCGGCGCTCAAGGAGCACGGCGCGGTGTACCTGAACGCCATCGGCGGCGCGGCGCAGTTCTATGCAAGGAAGATCAAGAGCGTCGACGGCGTGTCGCTCCTCGACTTCGGCACGCCCGAGGCCATGTGGCACTTGACCGTGGAGGATTTCCCGGCGATTGTCACGATGGACGCGCACGGGGGGAGCCTGCACAAGGACATCGAGCAGGAGTCCGGTTCGCACCTCGCCGCGATAGCCGGTGCCACACCGTAGCTGTCCGTCCGTTCGTTCGGTTGGGCTACCTGGTCCGTTTCAGTAAGTGAGGCAGTGACTCCTCCAAGAGACAGGGACGCCAAATGACTGAAAGCCGCGACGACCTCAGCACCCATAAACCTCAGTCCCCGCTAGGGCTTACGAGCACAATCGATCTGCTCGACCGGTTCAAGCAGGGCGACGACGATGCGGTGGGCCTGCTGGTCGAGCGCTCGCTGCCACCGCTCAAGCGGTGGGCCCGAGGCCGACTTCCCCAGTGGGCGAGGGGACTCGCCGAAACCCAGGACCTGGTGCAGGACGCCGTCATGCGGGCTCTGCCGCGGCTGAAGACGTTCGAAGCCAGGCATCCGGGCGCCCTGCAGGCGTATCTGCGGCAGGCCATTACCAACCACATCCGCGACGAAATCCGAAAGGTGACAGCGCATCCGACGCCGTCCGAGCTCCGCGACAGCCATGTCGACGGGGGACCGTCGCCGCTCGAGGAAGCGATCGGGCAGGAGGGGCTCGAGCGATACGAGGCCGCCCTCGAGACGCTGCGGCCGGCCGATCGCGAGGCCATCATCGCCCGTCTCGAACTGCAGCAGAGCTACGAAGAGATCGCAATCGCCATCGACAAGCCCAGCCCGGACGCGGCCCGGATGGCCGTGGCGCGGGCCGTCAAGGCCCTGATCAAGGCCATGGACGATCGTCGATAGCGTTGATTACAGGGTCGCGCCAACGCTCGAGCTGATGTACGCTCCAGCTCGAGCGCGAAATGGACGGTGAGTCGGATCTCCTCGACAAGCTAGCCCAATCTGTCGCCGACGGCGCCTCAATCAACTGGGATGAGGTCGATGCGCTCCCGGCCGATGCCGAGCTGCGCCGTCTTCTGAAGCTCCTGCGCGTCGTGTCCGACGTCGCCGAGGTCCATCGCTCGCCCGCAGACGAGGTCCCGCCTCGCGCAGACGAGGACAGCACCAGGATCGTCTATCGGCCACCGCCTGCGCCCGGCCTTCACCTTCCGGGCGGCGGTCTCGGGCAGTGGGGTCACCTTCTTCTGCTCAAGAAGATCGGTGAGGGTTCGTTCGGCGAGGTCTACCACGCGCACGACACGTGGCTGGATCATCCGGTGGCGCTCAAGCTGTTCAAGCCGAAGGTCGCCGATCGCTATCTCTCCACCCGCATCCTGCACGAAGCCCGCAAGCTCGCGCGCGTCCGCCATCCGAACGTGGTCAGCGTTCACGGCGCTGACAGCCACAACGGACAGGTCGGGTTCTGGATGGACCTCATCGAAGGCCGCACGCTCGAAGCGCTGGTCCTGGGCGGGCGACTGAGCGCCGGCGAGGCGACGTACATCGGCCAGGAGGTGTGCCGCGCGCTTGCTGCCGTGCACCAGGCGAAGATCATTCACCGGGACGTCAAGGCGCAGAACGTGATGCGCGCCTATGACGGCGGCCGGATCATCCTCATGGATTTCGGCGCCGGCGAGTTCATCGACGACACGTCGCTCGGTTCGCGCGGCCAGGGAACGCCGCTGTACATCGCTCCGGAAATGTTCGCGGGCGCCGACGCCAGCGTGCAAAGCGACATCTACGCCGTGGGCGTTCTGCTCTATTACCTGGTGAGCGGCGGTTTTCCCGTGCGGGCTTCGTCGCTTCCGGAGTTGATTGGCGCGCACGAGCGCGGCGAGCGCCGCCACCTCCGCGACGGACGTCCCGATCTTCCCGATTCCTTCGTGTCCGTCGTCGAGCGCGCCATCGATCCGGATCCGGCGCGCCGGTTCGCGACGGCCGGGGAGATGGACGCGGCGCTCGTGGGCGCACTCACCAAGGGTGTGGGTCCTATCGACATCCAGAAGCTGAAGGAGAGGCCCGAAGAGCGCACGATCCTGCAGAACGTGGGGCGGGTGGTCCTGCTGATGGCGGGCGTGCTGGCAGGGACCGAGGTGCTCGGCTTCCTCACATCCCGTGCGTTCGAGATCATCCTCCGGATCGAACCCGAGTTTGCCGCCGGCCCTCTGCGTCATCTGGAGGTCGGAGCGGAGGTGCTGGTCCCCTTCGTCGCGTACTGGGTGTTTGCGGGGGCGGTGCTCGGCGCGCTCGCTGGCGCCCGGTTGCTGGCTCGTTCTCAAATCGAGGCGGTCCAGGCCCGCTGGACCGGCTGGTTCGGCCGGCCAGATCCTGTCACGGTCGCGACGATCGTCTTCCTTCTGGGTGCCGCCGGCTGGACGCTGATCACCTGGGCGTTCTTCGACCTGTTCGTGGCTCTCGACGCGGTCCGCGCTCCTTCCGGGACGCCGGTCGACGTCTCGATTCTCAGCCCGGCATCACACAACATCCACCGTGCACACGGGACGTATTCGGCGTACCTCAGTTTCGCCCTGGGATTCGCCGCGATCCGCTGGTTCCCGCGCCTGGAGCGGAGCGCCAAGGATCCGTCCGCCGTCCGGTTGCTGAAGTGGGCCACGGTCATCGTCGCCTTCGCGACCATCGCGGCCGCCGCATTTCCCCGGCGCCTCGTCTGGGACAGCTTCGACCTCGTGGTGTTCGGAAACCGGCCGGCCCTCGTTATTGGTAGGAGCGGCGAAGAGTTGCTGCTTTACGACCCGGGCACGGCCGAGCGCTCGCATTCGAGAGTCAGGGCCGATGCGCCAGGTCTCGAACGCACAGGACAGACGAGGAAGCTCTTCGACCCCTGGCCACCTCGGTAGGTACATCGTGTCAAGACATGGAGGTCATGATGTTGCGTCATCGTGTTGGAGCGGTTTGCCTCGCGGTGCTGGGGCTGTTGGCGTTTCCGCGCGAAGGGTCCGCGCACATCCTGGACATCATCTGGGAAATGAGCGGCCCCCAGATGATCGGCATCGTGACCGGATGTGACTACGACAAGACGAACGGCTTCAAATGCCGGATCGCCGACAAGTTCCTCGACAGGGAGCGCGTCCAACCCGACTGGCACAGCTTCTGGCTCGTCGTCGACGCGGGGCTCTATGGCTCGACGACCAAGAACTCGGACACTCAGGAGTTCGACTGGTTCAAGACGGGAATGGTGGCAGTCGAGCCGATGGTCATGAGGGGTTCGCTGGGTGATGGTGGTCTCAATACCAAGTCGCTGTACCACGCGGCGGGCATCTCGTACGACGTCCTGTTCGGCAAGGGCTTCAAACCATTCGACAAGTTCGCCTTCAAGTTCGTCCCGATTGGCTTCAAGTTCAACAAGTTCTCAGTTGCCTACAGCCTGCGCACGTATCCCAACGGGTTCACGCCGGACGAGTTCGGTGAGGGGGACCGCCAGGACGATGTGGACCGGCCCTTCGAGGTCGTGCACGGGATCAGCTTCGGCTTCACGTTCTAGCCGGCGGGTGCGTGCCGGCATGTCCGTGCCCCGCCGAGAAGTCCCTCAGCGCGGGGCGCGCGTAGCCTTGGCCCATCGCCGCCATGTCGAGATCCATCGTCTCGAGATCGGCGATGGCGAGGAGCGGGAAGGGTGAGAGCTCGGGGACGTCGACCGTCTTCAGGTACGACGAGCAGGCGCCGCAGAGCTCGATGCGGCGGTCCTTTCGGTCGATATCCGGCGCGGCCGTGACGAACCGGTCGCTGCCGTCGCCGCAGTAGATGCAGGCGTAGCCGGACAACTCCCAGGCAAAGGCGCAGAACGAGCAGCGCAGCACGCGCTGTCCCGACGACGATTCGGCAAGCGCGGGCCACGATCCGCACGCCGGACAGTAGCCGTGCGTCCATCCGTCCAGCGCCAGGCCCAGCGGGGAGTGCCCCTCCCCTGGCGACAGCCAGGCTCGATGGAGGGCGTAGGCGAAGGGGCTCACGGCCAGCTCGGCGACCAGCCACAACAAATCCGGTGAGAGCCCGCGGTGGGTGGCGCCAGTGCGAATCGCCTTTTGATCGCGCGACAGCGAGGCGGTGAGCAACGAGGTCGTGTCCAGCCGCGTCTCATCCAGTGCGGCCTTGATGTGCTCGGCGGCCTCTCCGGCGCCGCCGGCTGCCAGCTGGTCGCACAGCCTGAGCATGCCGGGCTTGAGCAGGGCCGTGGGCACCGGGATGGGCTCGCCCGTCCACGCCGGAACGCCCCTGGTCAGCTTCGCGGCCAGGTAGCGCGGCGGCAGGGACAATCTGGGCAGGGCGCGGAGCTCCATGGCCTCGGCGAGCGAGACCACCGTAGCCACCAGCTGGCGCTGCAGGCGGACGGCCGGCTCGAGGTCGGGCCGGCTGGCCAGAATGGCCTCCCAGCGGGCCGTGGCGCGTGCCAGGCGGGACCCTTCCGCCGGGGGAGCCAGATCGACGTAAGGCATGAAACGCCAATGGTATAATGAGGACGGCTTTTGTCCCCAGGAGAGAGTGGCAATGATCAACGTATCGGAGACGGCCGCAAGCAAAATCAACGAGCTGCTGTCGGAAGAGAACAAGGCCGGTAGCGGGCTTCGGGTCTTCGTGCAGGGCGGCGGCTGCTCGGGCTTTCAGTACGGCCTGATGATCGAAGAGAACGGCCAGGGCGCCGGCGACCAGGTGTACGAGTCGCACGGCGTGAAGCTGTTCGTCGACCCCATCAGCGTCCGTTACCTCAGCGGCGCGGAAGTCGACTTCGTCGACACGGTCACCGGCGGCGGGTTCACCATCAAGAACCCGAACGCGACGTCGACGTGCGGATGCGGCCAGTCTTTCACCACGGACTGATCGGAATTGAGTAATTGGGTAATTGGGTGATTGAGTAATTGAGTACCTGCAATTGGGCAATCGGGTAATGGCCTTCAATTACCCAATCCTCGATTACCCAATCACCCAATTACCCAATTACCCAATTCGTATGTCTTTTCCAGATATTGAGAGCCTGCGTCCCGCAGGCGGGAAGCGCTCCAGCAAGCGCGACCGCATCTTCAGTATCTTTCTGCGCCAGAAAGGGCACCTGAGCGCCGACGACCTGTGCGATCTGGTCCGGCGCGAAGACCCCGGGATCGGCCGCGCGACCGTCTACCGCACGCTCCAGTGGATGGTGGGCGCGGGCATCGCCCGCAAGGTGGACTTCGGCGACGGCCGCTCCCGGTTCGAGCCGGCGCACCACCACCCGCGGCATTTCCACATGGTCTGTTCGGTCTGTCACCGCTCCTCGGAGTTCCTGAGCTCCGACGTCGAGTCGCTGATCGATGAGATCTGCGTCGCCCGGAACTTCGAGGCGTCGCAGACCATGCTGCAGATCGTCGGCCGGTGCGAAGAGTGCCGGACAGGCAGGCGCTCGGCGCCGATCGACGGCGCGACCACCGAGATGGTATTCGCCCGCGACGCCCTGCGCATCGCCATCGCCACCGAGCGGAGCGGTCTCGATTTCTACACGCGGGCGTCCGCCCTGACGAGCGACGCGCGCGGGCGCGAGGTGTTCAAGCGCCTCGCCGAAGAAGAGGGCGAGCACCTCGGCACGCTCGAGCGGCGGTACGCGGAGCTCCTGGCGCAGGATCCCCAGCTCGAGGAGCGGCCGACCTTCCTGTTCTTCAAGGGGGCCGCCGCCGGGATTTTCGCTGACGGCGCACAGAAGCTGGGCGCCGGCGTGGACGATCAGCAGGCGCTGCTCATCGGCATCAAATGCGAGCGCGGCTCCCACCAGTTCTTCAAGCGCTACGGCGAGCGATTCGAAGACTCCGAAGGCAAGCGCATCTTCCTCGAGTTCGCTGACGAGGAGAAGGCGCACCTCGAGCTGCTCATCCGCGAGTACCGCGACCTGCGAGAACGACTGCGCGCCAAGGACCAGGCCGCACCCTCGAAGGGCAAGCCGAGACGCCCCGCGGCCGTCGCGTCCCGCCGTTGATCGACCTCCACACACACACGACCGCCTCCGACGGGCGCCTCTCGCCGGCCGAACTGGTCGCGCGCGCGGCGGCCGCAGGGGTCACCGTGCTGAGCGTCACCGACCACGACACGCTGGCCTCGTGCACCGCGGTCGCGACGGCCTGCGCGGCGGCTGGTCTCGACTTCGTGACCGGCATCGAAGTGACAGCCGTTGAGCATGGCGGGGATGTCCACGTGCTCGGCTACTTCGTCGACCCGCACGCTCAGCCGCTCCAGATATTTCTCGGCGGGCAGCGGCTGCTCCGCGCCACCCGCGTACGCGCCATCGTCGATCGCCTGTCTGCGCTGGGCCTGACGCTTGACGCCGATGCCATCCTGCGGCCGAGCGCGGAGGATTCGTCACGGGCGCCGGGCCGGCCCTGGGTCGCACGCGCGCTGGTCGAGGCAGGGCACGCGTCGACGACCGGGGAGGCCTTCGATCGGTGGATCGGCCGGGGGCGCCCCGCCTTCGTGCCGCGCGTCGGCGCCGGCGCGGCCGAAGTGGTGGAGCACGTGCACGCCGCCGGCGGCCTCGCGTCGCTGGCCCATCCAGTGCTCGTCGGGCCGCAGGGGGAGGCGGACAAGGCCGCCTGGATCGCCTCGCTTGCCGCCAGCGGCCTCGACGCGATCGAAGCGTTTCACTCCGAGCAGGACGCGACGGACACCGCGCGGTATCTTGCACTGGCCGATCGGCTCGGCCTCGAGGTCAGCGGCGGGTCCGACTTTCACGGCGATCCGCAACACGGCCCCATGGCGCCTGGCGCCGTCGCCCTTCCTGCGGATCGGTTCGAGCGGTTGAAGTCCCGTTGGCAAACACGCCAGAATTGAGCCCGTGGCACAAGCGCTGCTCACCGCCGTCGGCATCGGGCTCCTCGGCATCATCGTGACGGCCGTCTTCGGCCTGACCGCCCGGGACGGCGTCGATATCTCGCGCCACGTGTCCTTCGGGATCTTCTCCACGATGATCACGCTCCTGGCGCACTCGATGATGATGTTCTACCTGATTGGCAAGGGGAAGGCCGTCAAGGACGCGATGCTCGAGGGCAACCTCACGGGCGATTACGTCCGGCAGATTGCGCTCGCGCGGAAGCCCGTGTTCTCGATCGGCACGCTGGCCATGGGTGTGACGATGGGAGCGGCGATCCTGGGCGCCAGCGTCGACACCGGCGTCCTGCCCCCGATCGTCCACGCGATGATTGCCTACGGCGCGATTGCGACCAACCTCATGGCGGTCAACGTCGAGATGACCGCCCTCCGCTCCTCCAGCCGCGTCGTCGACGAAGTCAATCGCCTGCTCGGCGCGTGACGCCGCCGGTCCTCGAGGTCAGCGGCCTCGTCAAGGGGTATCACGGGCTGCGGCCGTTGCGCGTCCAGTCGCTCGCAGTCGAGCCGGGCGAGGCCGTGGCGATCCTCGGTTTGGACGCGCCGGCGGCGGAGATGCTCATCAACCTCCTGACCGGCGCGATGCTGCCGGACGCCGGCGAGGTGCGGGTGTTCGGACAGTCGACCGCCTCGATTGCCGACAGCGCAGAATGGCTGGGTGTCGTCGATCGCTTCGGCCTGGTCAGCGCGCGGGCCGTCCTTCTCGAGCCCTTGTCGGTCGTCCAGAACCTGGCGATGCCCTTCTCGCTCGACATCGAGCCGCCTTCCACGGCTCTGCGCGAGCGGGCCCTCGCTGTGGCTGTCGAGGTCGGCCTCGCGGAGCGCACGTGGGATCATCCGGTGGCGAGCCTCGACGCCGAAGCAAAGCTCCGCGTCCGTCTTGGCCGGGCTGTCGCGCTCGAGCCAGCCATTCTTGTGCTCGAACACCCGTCCGATGGCCTGGACCGGTCTCGCGTGGCCGAGGTGGGACGCGACGTCAAGGCCATAGCAAGAGGGAGGCGCGCCAGCGCGCTCACGCTGACGGCCGACGCCCAGTTCGCCACACACGTCGCCTCGCGTGTGCTGACGCTAGAACCTGCGACAGGACGGCTGATCCCCAGGAAGAAGGGCTGGCTCTTCGGGAAGTGAGTCGGGAAGTGAGAACTGAGAACTGCGAACGACGAAGGACTATACTCACGGAGCTGACACGAAGGGCGAAGTCCTTCTTAGTTCGAAATTTTCAGTTCCGAGTTACCTTTACATAAGGAGAAGTTTCATGACGCGATCGCATTCACGCTGGATTAGCTCCGTCGCACTCGTCGCGGCGGCGGTCGTGGTCGGCGCCTGCGCTTCGGAGCCCGCCGCGCCGCCGGCCGAAACCACGACGCCCGCCGCCGCCGCGCCGGCGCCGCCGCCGGCCGCGAGCGGGCCACGTGTGTTCTTCGTCGAGCCGCAGGACGGCGCGACCGTGAAGACTACCGTGCCGCTCAAGTTCGGCATCGAGAACTACCAGCTCGGAGCCGTGCCGGCGGGCACGGTCACGACCGCCCGTCCTGGCCTCGGTCACCACCACGTGGCCATCGACAGCGAATGCCTGCCCGTCGGCACCGCGATCCCCAAGGCCGCGCCCTGGGTCCATTTCGGCGACGGCAAGAGCGAGATGGAGATGCAGCTGCCGACCGGAAAGCACACGTTGACGCTGCAGCTTGGCGACGACCTGCACACGACGATGACCGGTCTCTGCACGACCATCACGGTCAACGTTCAGTAGTTCGACCAGCCCAGCCGCTTCGAAAGCAGGGGACCGGGTCCTTTCCACACAGCCTCTTCAGTGTGGGGCCCGGTCCCCTCCCTCTCGCCCTTGCTCTCCTTTTCGCCGTATTTCTCTGACACTTTTTAGTCTGATCCAAATTCTTGTCGCAATCCCGTTGCGAAGCAAGACGGCCCGGCAATATGCGCGTTGACAGGGGGAGCACGGTGCTACCATCACCCGGCTTTCGGTCAGCGCTGTCCGGTTCCGGCCACTTTTCGAGGAGGGTCAAGATGTCTCGCACTGCGTCATCGTTGGCACGCGGGTTCGTTCTAGCGGGGCTGTTGCTTCTGCCAGGGATCGTGCAGGCGCAGAGCGTGATTGCCGGAACCGTGAAGGACGCTTCGGGCGGCGTCCTGCCCGGCGTGACTGTCGAGGCGTCCAGCGACGCGTTGATCGAGAAGGTCAGGGTCGTCCAGACCGACGGCAACGGCCAGTTCCGGATCGTGGATCTGAGGCCGGGCGCCTACGTGGTCACCTTTACGCTGACGGGCTTCCAGACCCTGAGACGCGACGGGATCGAGCTGGCCACGGACTTCACGGCCACCCTCAACATCGACATGCGTGTGGGCGCTCTCGAAGAGACCATCACCGTCTCGGGCGCGGCGCCGATCGTGGACGTGCAAAGCGCGGCCGCGGTCACGGTGCTCGACAAGGACGCCATCGACAACATCCCGAGCGGACGGACGATTCAAGGCCTTGGCCAGCTGATTCCCGGCGTGAACCTGAGCCTGCCCGACGTCGGCGGTTCGCGCGCGGCCATGCAGACCTACATGTCGGTGCACGGCCAGAGCGCAGCCCAGAACACCATCATGGTGGATGGCCTGACGGTGAACGGCCTCGAGGCGAACGGCGCGGTGCAGAGTTACTTCAACGATGCGGCCAGCCAGGAAATGAGCTACCAGACGGCCGGCGTCGGCGCGGATCGCTCCGGCGGCGGCGTCAGCCTGAACATGGTGCCCCGCGAGGGCGGCAACCGGTTCAGCGGCGATTCGACGGTGGCCTTCCGTCCCGGCGAGTGGCAGGGCGACAACCTGACCCAGGAGCTGAAGGACGCGGGCCTGGCCGCCGGCAACGCTACTGACTACATCTACGACTTCACCGTCTCGCAGGGAGGGCCGATCGCGAAGGACAAGCTCTGGTTCTTCGGCACCTTCCGCGATTACCGCACCAACAACTTCATCTCGAACACGTTCTACGACGATGGGGCGCAGGGCGACGACTACAACTACATCAAGCAGGGCCTCGTCCGGCTGACGTACCAGATGGGCCAGCGCAACAAGCTGTCGGCCTACTACGACCGCGTGGACAAGTACCGCGCGCACGACATGCAGAGCCTCACGGATCCGGAAACGGCTTCTGTCGTGTGGACCGCGCCGAACTACTCGACAGCGGCCCTCAAGTGGACGTCCACGATCTCGAGCCGCCTGCTGGCCGAGGCGGGTTACTCCCAGAACGTCGAGTACCGCAACACCACCGGCCAGGACGGTGTCGTCCAGGCGCGCGGCACGGCTGCGTGGCTGGCGACGGCGTCGAGGACCGTCACACCGGCGGCTCTCGGGACCCGCACCACGGCGCCCGCGACATTCGGGTCGCAGTTCCCCCTCCGCCAGAACTTCCAGGCCTCGGCGTCTTACGTGACTGGCTCCCATACCCTGAAGGTGGGCGGCCAGTGGCAGTGGGGCAGGTTCCTGCACCGCATCGACGCGAACGCGGATCTCGTGCAGAACTACACGACCGCTACGCGTGTCGGAAACGAGCTTGTGCTTTCGGGCCCCTCGTCGGTGATCATTCGAAACACGCCGATCCTCTCGCAGGAGAGCATGAACGCCGACATGGGCCTGTACGCGCAGGACTCCTGGAGACTGAATCGCCTGACCCTCAACTACGGGCTCCGCTGGGAGTGGCTCAACTCGTCGGTGGATGAGACCGTTGCGCCCGCGGGCCGGTTCGTGCCGGAACGGACGCAGCCGGCGCTGAAGAACATCCCGAACTGGAAGGACTTCGCGCCGCGCCTCCAGGCTGTCTACGACGTGTTCGGCAATTCCCGGACGGCGGTCAAGGGATCCTTCAACCGCTACAACACCGCGCAGACCACGGCGCTCGCCGCCGGCTTCAACGGGCTGGATTCGGTGACCTCGACGCGCACGTGGACGGACCTGAACGGCGACAACATCGCACAGGGGCAGCGGACCTGGAATGCCGATGGCACCTCCTTTACCGACTGCGTTTACCTGCAGCCGGGCTGCGAGATCAACCTGAGCGGCTCACCAACCCAGGGTGCGCTGTCGCCGACGTTCGGACTGTTGTCCGAAGCGACGCAGTTCGGTGGCTTCGATCGCCCCTACTCCCTCGAGGCCGGCGTCGAAGTCCAGCACGAGTTGCTGTCGCGGCTGTCGGTGACCGGTTCGTGGTACCACACGACGTATCACAACCTGACGAAGACCGTGAACCTGAACCGCCGGTCGATCGCCGAAGACTACGTGCCGCTGACCATCTACAATCCGATCGACGGCACGCCGATGACCTACTACAACTCGACGGCCGCCTATCAGGCGCGGCCGACCAACAATGTCTCTGTCAATGAGCCGCTTCACGAGTTCACATACAACAGCTACGCGATGAACTTCTCGTGGCGGCCGCAAGCCGGCACGCAGGTGTTCGGCGGCCTCGCGTGGGAGCGCTCGTTCGATGTGGATTGTGGAACATCCATTCCCAACGCCTTCGTGGATCCGAACGAGGAGCGCTTCTGCGACGAACGAGAATCGGGCAAGCCGTACTCGGTGGACTTCCGGCTCGGTCTGAGCTATCCGCTGCCGTTGGGCATCACGTTCGGCGCGTCACTCATGAACAACGACGAAGGGTCGAACGACGCCGACTACTCGTTCAGCCGGACCATCCGCTACCCGGACGGCTCCAGAAGCTACTTGGTTGCCAACCAGGCGGCTCCGCCGTGCCCCGCACCCTGCACACCTGGCGCGATCACGGCGCCCACTTACGTTGGTGCGTTGGCGGGGACGATCGAGCTCTATCCCGACGGCACGGTGGACGCCGATCGCCTGACGCAGCTCGACGTGAAGTTCTCCAAGAACTTCAGGTTGAAGAGGGTCAACATCACCCCCACCTTCGAGGCGTTCAACCTGTTCAACGCGAGCACGGTGATCACCTACGGCTCCCAGAGTTACGCGACCGCCGCCGGCACCTACCGACGGCCGAACAGCATCCTGCAGGGCCGCATCATCGGCGTCGGCACCAGGGTGCGCTGGTAACACGTCAATTGCTGAGTGCTAAATGCTGATTGCTGATTTCAATTGCAAGCGCAATTGACGTCCGTAAATCAGCATTTAGCATTCAGCAATCATCAATTCGTGAAGATTTCCATCATCATCCCGGTCTACAACGAGTTCCCCACGCTCGTGCGGGTGCTCGACCGCGTGATCGCCGCGCCGCTCCCCGAAGGCTGCGACCGCGAGATCATCGTCGTCGACGATGGTTCGACGGACGGGACCGGGGCGGTGCTCGACGAGTATGCCCGCGATGTGTGAGCGGCGTGATCGCCCACCACTCGTCGGTGAACGCGGGGAAGGGCGCCGCGGTCAGAGTGGGCATCGCGAGGGCGACCGGGGACATCGTGCTCGTCCAGGACGGCGATCTCGAGTACGACCCCCAGGACTACGGCGCCCTGCTCGCGCCCATCGTGTCCGGCGAAGCGGACGTCGTGTACGGGTCGAGGTTCCGCCGCGGGGTGCGCGGCATGAAGGCCGCGAACTGGGTGGCCAACAGGGTCCTGACCGTTGCGGCCAACGTCTTGTACGACGCGCACCTCACCGACGAAGCCACCGCCTACAAGGCGTTCCGTGCCAGCGTGATCAAGGGCGTGCCGCTCGCCTGCATGCGGTTCGAGTTCTGCCCCGAGATCACGGCGAAGCTGTCGCGCCTCGGGTACACCATTCACGAAGTGCCCATCTCCTACACGCCCCGCAGCATTCAGGACGGCAAGAAGATCCGCTGCCTGGACGGTCTCGAAGCGCTGTGGACCCTCGTCCGATACCGCGTGGGCGGCGACACCGGTTGGGCCCGCGACAGCTCGGCAGCGTCGATCAGGGGCGCGGCCGGGTGGATCGGCGCGCGGCGTCCAGGTTACGCGCGGCTTGCTCGAAATCAGGACGCAGCCTGACGGCCTCCTGAAACTCCACAATCGCTTCGTCCACCCTGCCGAGCGCGGCGAGCGTGAGGCCAAGATCGTTGCGGAGCTCCGCTGACCGGGGCTCGAGCGCGACCGCTGCCTTGAACTGGTCGGCCGCTTCGGGCAGGCGCTGGCGGTCGAGGAGGAGTCCCGCCAGCCGGAGTCGCGTCCCGGTGTGGGACGGCTCGAGGGCGACTGCCCGGCCGAGCTCCACGATCGCCTCATCGGCCCGACCCTGCCATGCGCGCACGTCTCCAAGGTTGCGGCGGGCCTGCGCCGACTTCGGGTCGAGCCGCAGGGCCTCCTCGAAGGCGGCGGTCGCCTCGTCCAGCCGCTCGAGCTCCGCGAGCGCGATGCCGATGTTGTTCTGGACGTCGGCCGAGGGGGGCATAGACGCGAGGGACCTGCGGAAGAGATCCAGCGCTTCCTGCGGCCGCTGCTGCTGGAGACGGGCGTTTGCCAGATTGAACTGCGCGTTGCCGTAGCCGGGGTCGAGCGCGAGCGCGCGCTCGTAGCTGGCCGCGGCGCCGGTCAGGTCGCCGCGCGCCATGAGCGCCGTTCCCAGGTTGTTGTGCGCGGGCGCGTAGTCGGGCTGAATCTCCGCCGCGCGCCGGTAGTGGTCGATGGCCTTCGGGATGTCGCCGTCGGTCTGCAATGCGGCGCCGAGGTTGTGTTCGGTGATCGCGCGCATGCGGTCGGCAGACAACATCGGCAGGTTCGTCGCGACCGCGATGACAACCACGACGACTGCCACCAGGGCCAGCCGTCCCTTCTCTTGCTCGCGAACGAACGCCGGCATCGCCACAAGACCTGCCGCCGCGAAGAGCACGAGGAACGGGACGAGCGGGTAGCGGTATCGCGCGTACACGAAGAAAGCCACGACGCTGGCGGCGTAGGCGACGGTCATCGCGAGGAGCGGCCAGAGGCGGGCGCGGTCCGGCCACGTCACCATCACGCCGAAGAGCGCCAGCGGCACGAGGATGCCGAAGTGGCCGACCCAGCTGAGAGCGCGCACCGGAGTCGACCATTCCGCGTAGCTCTCGAGGCTCTCGGTGTCGAGCATCTCCGTGGTGTTCCAGAGAAGGGCCGTCTTCCTGCCGAGAAGCATCAGCCATCGGCCCGGCTCGCTCCTGATGAAGGCCCACGCGCGCCCGGTCCAGTAGCTCGAGACTTCGGCGGGTGTGAGCGTGCGCCCGGTGGCCCGTTCCGCGAGCGTCACCGCATCCTGCCGCTCGAACTCCACCGATCCCCGGCCGGCGACCAGCGAGCCGGCGGTGCCATCGGTGAAGGGGTTGTTGCCGAGATAGAAGTTGGTGCCGAATTGGGATGTCGTGATGTACAAGCCGCCACCGACGGCGTAGTTGCGCACGGCGACCGGCACGAGCACCATGGCGAGGCCGAGCGCGAAGGGCACGACGGTCCGGGCAAGCGCACGCTGGAAGAGCGCCCAGCCGGCAATCACGATCACGAAGACCACGGCGTTCTCGCGCGTCAGGCTGAGCAGGCCGAGAACGATGCCAAGCGCGACCCAGGACCTCGTTCGGTGTCCCGATTCGGGATCGGTCGGACCCGAGAGCAGGCCGCTGAAGATCCAGAGCGCCACCGTCAGCAAGAAGACATCGAGGACCGCCTTCTGCAGCAGGCCGTCGAAGAAAATCGCCGGCGCGTACAGGGCGAGCATCATGCCGGCGACGAGCCCGACACGAGGCGAAAAGAGCCGGGCGCCGGCCAGCCCGAGGCACACACACGCGGTCGATCCCAGCGCCACCTGGACGAGGCGCACCAGCAGGAGATCGCGCCCGAGCGTCGCGTAGATGACGCCGAGGAAATACGGATAGAGCGGAGCCTGGTAGAAGACCTCGGTGCCGATCCAGTCGCCTGCGGCAATCCTCCGGGCCCATTCGTCGTAGCCCCTGGAGTCGCCCAGCAGCACGTCGAAGAAAGGCGAGGGCTGGAGCTGCCAGAGGTGAATCGCGCGGACGGCCAGGGCCACCAGAACGATTGCCGCGGCCTGCCAGCCGAACCCCGGGCGCGCGGGTTTGCGCGCGTGGTGCGTCTGTCGAGAGTGCCCCCGCATCGTCCTGGTAGTCAGGGGCCGTATGCTAGCATCGACCTTCGACCTGCTCAGGTCGACCCTGAGCTTGCCGCAGGGTCGGCCTCGATTCCATAGGGGGTGGACGCTGCCCGGGCGGAGTGCCGGTCTTCTGCGCGCGGCGATCCTGGCGACGGCATGGTGCGTCCCCATGGCGGGCCAGGTGCAGCCGGCCCCATTGACCTTCTCCCGCGACGTCGCCCCGATTCTGTTTGCGCGATGCGTCAGGTGTCACCACCCCGGCGGCCCCGCGCCCTTCAGCCTGCTGGACTACTCGGCCGCGCGCCCCCACGCGACGCAGATTGCGCGAGCGACTCTTGCGCGGTACATGCCGCCGTGGAAGGCCGAGGCCGGCCATGTGGCGCTGGTTGGCGAGACCCGGCTGACCGACCGGGACATCGACATCATCCAGCGCTGGGTCGAAGCCGGAGCGCCCGAAGGCGCGCGCGCCGACCTTCCGCGGGCGCCGGCCATCGCGGCCGGATGGCAGATGGGCGCGCCGGACCTCGAGGTTCGTCTGACGCCTTACACGCTCAGCGCCGGCGGTGCAGATGTCTTCCGGATCTTCGTTGCGGCGATTCCCGTCGATCGGTTGCGCTTCGTCAGGGGCTTCGAGTTTCGGCCCGGGGGCCGGGTCGTACACCACGCCACGATCCGCGTGGACCGGACACCCGCGTCCCGGACGAGGGACGAAGCGGACCCGGCTGCTGGCTACGACGGCCTGCTGGCGTACTCGGCTTCGTACCCGGACGGCCACTTCCTCGGCTGGTCGCCGGGCCAGCTGGCCCCGTTCCTTCCAAGGGGCCTGGCGTGGCGACTCGAGCCCGGCACCGATCTGGTCGTCGAGCTGCACATGCAGCCGAGCGGCAAGCCCGAAACCATCGAGCCGTCGATAGGGTTGTTCTTCTCTGAGGATCCTCCAACACGCACGCCGACCATGCTCAGGCTCGGGCGCCAGACGTTTGAGATTCCGGCGGGAGAGCGCGAATACACCGTGACCGACGCCTTCGAGCTGCCTGTCGATGTCGACGCCCTCGCGCTTCAACCGCACGCGCACGATCTTGCGCGCGAGGTCGAGGTCGTCGCCGTGTCGCCCGGCGGGCCCACCAGGACGCTGCTGGCCATCCGTGACTGGGACTTTCGCTGGCAGCAGGTGTACAGGTTCGTCGATCCGGTGCCGCTGCGGAAGGGCACGCGTGTAGAGATGCGGTTTGTCTACGACAACTCGGCGGCCAACTCCAGGAATCCGCATCGGCCGCCCCGGAGTGTTTCCTGGGGGCAGCGGTCATCCGACGAGATGGGCGACCTCTGGCTCCAGGTGCTCGCTCCGAGCGAAGCGGATCGCGGCCTTCTGTCCGAACGGTTCAGGCCCAAGGCGCTGGCCGAGGACATCACGGGGTACGTGGCGCGCATCCGCGCCGAGCCGTCGAGCGCTGCACTGCACGACGACCTGGCGCTGTTGTATCTGGAGGCGGGCCGGATGACCGACGCCGTCGACGAGTTCGCCGCGTCGCTGGCGCTTGCGCCCGGGTCCGCCGTCGGCCACTTCAACCTCGGCACGGCCCTCGCGTTTTCGGGCAGAACCGGCGAGGCGATGGTCGAGTACCGCCGTGCGCTGGCGATCCGCGCGGACTACGCGCTCGCGCACAACAACCTGGGCGGGCTGCTGTTGCACCTCGGCGATCTCGACGGCGCGCTGACGCACTTGCGGGAGGCGGTCGCTCTGGATCCGCGCAACGCGGACGCCCAGGAGAATCTGGGACGCGTGTACGACCAGCGGGGCGAACGGCTGTTGGCGGAGCGCCACACGGCCGAGGCCGCCCGCCTCCGAGGGCGTCCTACGGCTGGGACGGGTCGGCCGCGCTGAACGGCTTTTGTACAATCGCCGTATCGGTTTCGGTCGTACATAGGCTGAGTTTTCCAGCTGAGCCAGGTTTTCTCAGTGAATCGACGGGCGCGAACGGGAACGGAAATTGATTGTCGGGTCCCGGGCAATCGCGCCCAAGGAGACCGACTCGCATGCCAGGCGGCACGATCAAACGACTCGTTCGCGACAGAGGATTCGGCTTCATTCGCGACGATGGTGGCCAGGAGTGGTTCTTTCATCGCAGTGCGGTCGAAGGAAGCTTCGATCAGCTGAACGAAGGCCAGCGCGTCAGCTTCGACGAAGAGCCGTCAGCCAAGGGCCCGCGCGCGGCGAACGTCCGCGCCGAAAACTGAAGCGGCTTCTCCTCTTCGACATCGACGGCACGCTCGTACTGACTGGAGGTGCCGGCGGCAGAGCCATGTCGTACGCCGCGGAGCAGGTGTTCGGGAAGAAGGGGTCGGGTCTGGTTTTTCGTGGCTCTGGCGACGAAAAACCAGACCCGACCCCTTTTTCGCTAAATGGCAGGACCGACGCCTGGATCATCGCGCAATATGCGGCCGGCCACGAGCTGGCTCGCGACCCGGACGCCCTCACCCGATTCCGCCTTGTATACCTCGACCGCCTCAGCCGCGAGATCGAACTACCGGGTCCCCGGAAAGGAGTGAAGGGGGTCATGCCGGGCGTTCGTCAACTCCTCGGCGTCCTGTCCAAGCAGAGCGACGTGATCCTCGGACTGCTTACGGGCAACCTCGAGCCGGGCGCCCGGCTGAAGCTCGAGCATTTCGATCTCTGGAAGTACTTTTCCGCAGGCGCCTTCGGCGGCGAGACGGCTGATCGCAACAGCCTGCTCGGCGTGGCCATCGACCGCGTGGCTGAAGTCCACGGCGCCCGTTTCGACCCCTCCGCGGTGGTCATCGTCGGAGACACGCCGTTCGACGTGGCCGTGGCCCGGTCGGGCGGTGCGCGGTCGGTGGCCGTGGCCACAGGCAGCCACGATGCCGAGACGCTCACCGCCAGCGGAGCGGACGTCGTGCTCGAGGACTTGAGCGACCTGGACGCGTCGCTCGCCGCATTCGGGCTCTGACGTGTCAGCCGGCGTACACTATGGCGCGTGAGTCTCCTCGCGCGAGTGGCAGTGGTAGCGGTCTGCATAGCCCTCGGCGTCTTCTACGTCGTCGCCGCCAACACCCACGCCGAGCGTGTCAACTTGTCGAAAGCCCGAGGCGATCAAAGCGGGTACCTCTGGGACGCGCAGAACGTCTACAAGAACTGGCACGGCGAGCAGCCGCCCATCGTGCTCGGCGAGCGCAACCGGATGCCCGTGTACGCCGGCTTCCTGGCGCTCGTCTGGGATCCGGCGCAAACCAACGACGAATTCTTCGAGGTGGGCCGCCGCGCGAACATCTACCTGTCGCTCGGGCTCGTGGTGCTCCTCGCCTGCGTGCTCGTCGTGGGGCTGCCGCGACACGCCGCCGTCAACCTGACCGGTGTCGTCACGTTCGGCTACTTCGTCTACAAGGCCGGGTACACACAATCGGAGCTGCTCTTCTACTTCTTCTTCTTCCTGACGTTCCTGGGGTGCTGGAGGCTGCTCGTCTCGGCGCCGGATCGCGCGGCGCTCGGTGTAGCCGCGGCGACAGGAGCGTTCGCGGGCGTATCGCACCTGACGAAGGCGGCGATGCTGCCCTTTATCGGAATCTTTCTCGGGATCTTCGGTGTCCGCGCGCTGTGGCAGTTCGCGAGCGCACGGCGGTCGGCCGCCGGACACGCGACGCGGGGGCTCGCGTGGCAGACGCTCACGGCCGTCGTCTTCACCGTGGCGTTCCTCGCGGTCCTGTGGCCGTACATCTCGACGAGCAAGCGCGTGTTCGGGCAGTACTTCTACAACGTCGCCACCACGTTCTGCGTCTGGTACGACAACTGGGCGCAAGCGAGCGTCGGTACGCGGCTGCATGGGGACGGTGTCGGCTGGCCCACGATGCCGGAGTCCGAACTGCCGAGCGCTTCGCGGTACTGGCGTGAGCACACGATCGGCCAGATCGCCGCCCGCGTGGGGAACGGGCTCGAGGACATCGTGATCAGGTCGTACACGACGTACGGCCATTTCAAGTACCTGACGATCTACCTCACGATGCTTGCCGCGCTCGCCCTGACATGCCGCGCCGTTCTCGCCCGCATGGCCAGAGCTCATGTGTGGCTCGTCGCGTTCCTGACGGTTTATGGGGTGGTCTATCTGCTGGCCATCGCGTTCTACGAGCCCATCTCAGGGACGGGCACTGCACGTTTCTTCCTCGCGCACATGCTTCCGTTCTTCTACACGGCCACACGAATCACCACAGCTCAGCCGCTTCGGGACGTGCGTTGGACGCTAGGCGGCACGCCGGTGACGCTGGCGCACCTTCAGTGGTTCGTGACGGCGACGATCGCGCTGGATGTGATGTTCGGGGTCTGGCCGCGTCTGATGACGACTTACGGAGGGTTCTGAGAGGAGCGCGTCTGGCCCGGTCGTCGATGACCCGGGCCAGCAGGTACGCGCGGCTTGGTCAGCCTTCGATCAATCGAACGTCGCCCGCGCGAGGTCCCTTCCCCGAGTCTTCGGGTGTGAACTCGACGCGCTGGCCCTCGCGCAGCAGCTCGAAGACGGCGCCGCGCACAGAGCTGCGATGAAAGAAGTGCTCGGTCCCACCCTCATCGCGGATGAACCCGAAACCCTTGTCGATGAGGAGGCGTGCGATAGTCCCGGTCGGCATACCCGAAGCCCTCCGTTCACACCCCGGGGGACATCCCCAGGGGCGATTCAGCCGGCCGCAGGCGCCTCTCGCTCGAACGACCCGTCGACACCGAGGTCCGGCTGACGTCGCTCCAGCTCCCGATTCAAGATGAGCTGGGAAAAACGCGTCAGTCTAGGCATGTTGGTTCGGCGAAGTCAAGCAAATGTGCGGCAATTTGACGCAGATCAAGAGGCCGTCGGCGGGCTCGCCGGGGCAGCCGCTGGCGCCGGCTTTTCGGCTGCGGCTACCTTGGGCTTTGGCGGCGGATACGTCGTCCAGAAGTGCCGCCCGCAGGCGTTGCACACCCAGAACTGGTCTGGTGTCCACGGCATGCCCGGGCCAGGATCCCGGAGCTCCATCTGCGCGCCGCAGCGCATGCAGCGGATCTGAATATCGACGTCGCTCATGGCCCGGATTCTATCCCAATCCCCGCGCTCGACGCCTCGGGTCCGGTCGAGGCTAAGATCGGCGCGATGATCCCCGGGGTAATTCTCGCCGCGGGCCTGTCGACGCGGATGGGCCGGTCGAAGGCCAGCCTTCCGCTCGCCGGCCCCGATCCCGATACGTTTCTCGTCCGCATCGCCAGGACTTTTCACGAGGCTGGAGTCGAAGACGTCGTGGTCGTCCTGGGGCACCAGGCGGAGGCCGCGGCGGAACCGCTGCTTCGAAGCGGGCTTGCGGCCCGGATGGTCTTCAACCCGCACTACGCGTCCGGACAACTGTCGTCGGTCCTGGCCGGGCTGACCGCGGTAGACCGGCCCGGAGTGCGCGCGATGCTGCTCACGCTCGTCGACGTTCCACTTGTTGCGCCGTCCACGGTGCGCGCAGTGCTCGATCGGTTTGACACGACGGGTGCTCCGATCGTCCGTCCGGTCCAGGGCTCACGGCACGGCCACCCGGTCGCCATCGGCCGCACGCTCTTCGCCGCCATCCGTGCCGCCGATCCCCAGGTCGGTGCAAAGCCCATCGTCCGCGGACACGTGTCGGCGGCGGGCGACGTCGAAGTGGACGACGAAGGCGCGTTCCTCGACATCGACACGCCGGAGGAGTACGAGCGGATCCTGGCGCGCCTCGGATCAGGGTGATCGAGGAAGCGGAGAGGGCGGAGCGAGCGGATTCGTTCCGTTCCCTCCGTCGCCTCCGTTCGATCACCACCCAAGGATGCGGGCGAACACCAGCGGCACGACGATCGATGGCGTCGGACTCGATGACGAACTTCGGCGTGTCGACGCCGAGCTTGCCCCACGTGATCTTCTCGTTCGGCACGGCGCCCGGAGTACGAGCCGTAGCTCGTCGTCGAATCGCTGATCTGGCAGAAGTAGCCCCAGAGCGGGACGTCGGGCAGCCGCAGATCCTGGTGCAGCATCGGGACGACGCAGATCGGAAAGTCGCCGGCGATGCCGCCGCCGATCTGGAAGAAGCCGATCGAGTCGCTTCGGCGCTGTCGCGCTGGTACCAGTCGGCCAGCGCCATCATGTACTCGATGCCGGACTTGCACGGTCTGCGGCGACTTGATGCGGCCGGCGATGCAGTGCGCCGCGAAGACGTTGCCGAGCGTCGAGTCCTCCCAGCCCGGCACGAAGATCGGCAGGTTCGGTCTCCGACGCCGCCAGCAGCCAGCTGTCCTTGCGGATCGATCTCGTAGTACGGCTCGAGCGCGCTCCGACCGCAGGATGCCGATAGAGGAACTCGTGCGGGAACAGGCGCTCGCCCCTTCGCGTCGGCCGCCATCCAGTCCTCGAGCACGATCGGCTCGATGCGGCGCATCGCTTCGTCCTCGGGAATGCAGGTGTCGGTGACGCGGTTCATGTGCCGGTCGAGCAGCGCCTGCTCGTCGGCGGGGCGTCAGGTCGCGGTAGTGCGGCACGCGCTCGTAGTGCGAGTGCGCGACGAGATTGAAGACGTCCTCCTCGAGGTTGGCGCCCGTGCAGCAGATCGCGTGCACCTTGCCCTGCGCGGATCATCTCGGCCAGCGAGATGCCGAGCTCGGCGGTGCTCATGGCGCCGGCCATCGTCGACGAGCATCTGGCCGCCCGTCGTCGAGGTGGCGCATGTAGCGCGTCGGCCGCGTCTTTCAGGACCGCGGCGTTGAAGTGAAGGAAGTGGCGATCGATGAACGCCGAAACGGGCCCGTGACCGGTAGCCATGTCGCAGTCCCCTCAGCGACCGACAATGCATGCACCGGTCGACGCTGGGTCGCGACAGCTCGCCCGGAGCGCCCTACGGTCGCGGAGCCTGCAACCGCCATCGGAACGCCGGGTGGCTTTCGAACGTCTGATTGTAGCAAAAAACTGGCCGGCCGACGGGATCTTCCCGTCTTACACCGCGTCGCGCAGCCAGGCTCGGGCTAGACGTTGAACTTGAAGAGCATCACGTCGCCGTCGGCCACAACATATTCCTTGCCTTCCATCCGGTACAGGCCCTTGTCGCGGGCTGCAGCGACGGAGCCGCACCGGATGAGGTCGTCGTAGGCCACGGTCTCGGCCTTGATGAAGCCCCGTTCGAAGTCGGAGTGGATGACTCCGGCGGCCCTGGGCGCGGTATCGCCCCTGTGGATGGTCCACGCGCGGACTTCCTTCTCGCCTGCCGTGAAGTAGGTCTGCAGGCCGAGCAGCGCGTACGTGGCCCGGATGAGCGCGCCGATCCCGCTTTCCTGCACGCCGAGCTCCTTGAGGAACGCGTCCGCTTCGTCCGGCGCGAGATCGACCAGATCGCTCTCGATCTGCGCGCTGATGACCACGGCCTCGCACGCGAGGTGCGTCCGCACGTAGTCGCGCACCTTCATCACGTAGGGATTGCTGTCGGCCGTGGCGAGGTCGGTCTCCCTGACGTTGCAGGCGAAGATCGTCGGTTTGTCGGTCAAGAGGAAGAATGTCCGCGCGACCGCCCGCTCCTCCGGGGACAGGTCGGCCGTCAGGGCCGGCTTCCCCTGGTCGAGCACCGCTTCGATCCGGCCGAGCACGGCGTCTTCGACGGCCGCGGCCTTGTCGCCGCGCTTGATGTCTTTGGCCACGCGCTCCCGGCGCTTGCGCACCGAGTCGAGGTCGGCCAGCGCCAGCTCGGTGTTGATGACCTCGATGTCGCGGACGGGGTCGATGCTGCCCGACACGTGGTGCACATCCGCGTCCTCGAAGCACCGCACCACCTGCACGATAGCGTCCACCTCGCGCACGTGCGTCAGGAACTTGTTCCCCAGGCCCTCGCCCTGGCTCGCTCCCTTGACGAGACCCGCGATGTCCACGAACTCGATGGCCGCCGGAATCACGACCGTCGTCTTTGCGATCTCACGCAGAGGCTCGAGACGCGCATCGGGCACGGAGACCATGCCCACGTTGGGGTCGATCGTGCAAAAAGGGTAGTTGGCGGCCTCCGCGTTCCTGGTGCGTGTGACGGCGTTGAAGAGCGTCGACTTGCCGACGTTGGGGAGCCCGACGATTCCTGCTCTGAGCATGATGGAGAGCGCTTCTCACTCGCGTATGGCGCCGCTGTAGTCCTTGGGCGCCTGGTTTCTTGGTCCTTCGTTCGTCCGTAGTCCTAAAGTTCTTGGTTCCCGATCCAGCCCCGTTGCACGTTAGTGGTGATGCACCAGGGACCAAGGACGCCCAGGGACGAAGGCCAGCCCAAGGACGAAGACCCAGGACCAAGGACTAGTGGCCACACCGAAGTAAAGACGGCCTCACGTGGGGTTCACCTGGACGCGCGGCGCCTTGCCGACCTCCTTGACGAAGAACGCGAAGAACCGGGCGATGCGCTCGAGCCCGGGCGTGGAGATCACATCCGAGACCTCGCCGGTCGTGTGGTACAGGGGCGGCGCCTGGATGATGGTGAGGCGCGCCACGTTCAGCCCTGAGTAGCCGCCCGTCTCGCCGCTTTCCAGTTCCGAGGTGGTCGAGATGAAGTTGACGCCGTACCGCGCGACGCCCTGCTGCATCAGGCCGTGCAGGAACGGCGCGTCGTTCGAAATGCCAGGCACGATCGGCGCCTCGCCGGAATCGGCGACGGCCTCGCGGTACCCGTCGGCGGCCGTGGTCCTCGCGGGTGAGAAGTTGCGCTGCGCCACATGCTCGATGTTGAGCATCAGGATCGCCCGCTTGGCGAGATCGGGGTTGGCCATGACGAAGTTCCGGGGCCGTTCATCCCAGGGCTGTGATGCCCGGCGCTCGCCACGAACACGAGCGTGCGGTCGGGCCGGTTCGCGGGCTTGCCGAAGTGCTTGCGAGCGCGATGAGCACGGACAGGCCGTCGGCGTTGTCCCCCGCGCCATCGAACCATGCATCCACGTGGGCGTTGAGGATCAGTACTTCGTCGCTCCTGCCCGGGACCACGGCGATGGCGTTCTCCGCCTTGAGCCCCGAACGCGTCTCGGTCTTGAGGCTGATCTGGACGCGTACCTTGTCGCCCACCCCGGCCTGAGCCGCGCGGTCGAGGACGTTCTCGAGGAAGTGGCCGTCGCGGCCTCCGATGTTGAAGCAGGGGTTGCCGCAGTTGGCGAAGTCGCGCGCGCGCTCGCTGCCCGGCAGCCGCACCAGATTGAACACGCCCACAGCGCCGCGCTTGAGCAGTTCCTGAGACCTCGCCGCGACGACGCCCCGCTCGAATACCATGTGGCCCTGCGGCACGGTCAACTGCACCGCGATCTTGCCCTTGACGTCGATGTGCTGCAGGACCGACGGATTGCCGCCGCTGACGTAGACCAGAGGCGCGGTCAGCGTGCCGGTAGGCAGGTTGGACGGGGAGAGCGGGATCGCGGAGTCGAGCACCACGTCGTGGCTGCCTGGTCCGAACGACGGATCCGCGAGCAGTTTGACTTCCCACGAGAGCGGCATCCAGAACGACGCATTGGCTTCCTGCGCGATTGGCTGGATGCGCACGTCGGCGATGCCAGCCTTTCGAAACTGGTCTGCAGCCCAGTTCACGGTTTTCGTGCTCGATGGATACCCGCTGATGCGCCCCCAGATCTGCCCGCTGCCGATCTCCTTGGTGGCACGGCTTTCCTTCGCGAAACCGACAATCGCATCGAGATCGGCGCGTATGGTCGTGCCGACAAATTCCGGCGCCGCCGGCTCTCCCGCAGGCAGCACGACCGGCCGCGGCTGGCGGGGGCCGACCATCACGGCCGGCGCCTGGCCGAACGGCGGCGGCAGCGGCACGTTGAACCAGGGTCCCGGCGCCGCGGGCGCGCGGTTGGCCCCTCCGCGCCCTGAAGGCGCCTGTGCGAAGCCGGCGGTCGATGCGAGCGCCGCGATGGCGATCACGAGCAGCGTCCTCGATGTGGTCAGGAGAGTGGCCATGGCAAACCCGTCCGTCAGAGTGAATGTTTTGGAGCCGCGTCAGTCGGAAACGGCGGCTTCATTCTACTCCGTGCCATGACGAGCGGAGGGAACCACGAACCAGGCCCGTCGTAGTTCCCCGTTCCCAGTTCCCCGTTCTATATCGCGATGGCGACCTGAAACGCCGCCGCGTACTCACCGGCGGGGCTGCCCGTCGGCGTGACGAGCTCGGCGGACAGGCTGTCGGCGAAGATGCCGTCGGCCGCGTTGGTGGTCGGGTTCGTGCCGCGGGAGGCGTAGACACCGGCCGTATGGACGGTGTTGTTCACGCTCTCCGGGAACGCGATCTGCGTGACCTTGCGCGACGCGCCGTTGATCGTGACCTCGAGATGGATGTGTGTCGCCCTGCCCTGGTACCAGCCCGGGTAGATCGTCGTGAAGGTCACGTCGCCGCTGGCATCCGTGCGCTGGATCCCCCGGAGAAATGTCCGCCCGGTGGATGAACCGTACTGCGAGTAATTGCCGGCGACGTCACAGTGCCAGATCTCGACGTCCGCGTTGGCCACCGGCGCGCAGCCGCTGTTCGCGTTCACGACCTTGATGGCCAAGGTGAGCGGCGTTCCCGTGCGATCCTCCCGCACGTCGCTGCGAATGAGATCCACGAGCGACGGATAGGGCCCGGCGGTTTCGGTCGGCGTGACCGCGCACGTCGCATTGGCGCCCGTTGTTGTCGTGGTCGTCCCCGTGGATGTCGTCGGGCTGGAAACGGTCTCGCCCGCGCACCCGAGCGCCAGCGCCGCGCTCGCGGCCCCCATCGCGCCCAGAGCTTCCCGCCGGCTCATCGTCGTCTTCATCTTCCGCACGAGATTCGCGCCACTGGCCATGTGCACTCCTTGGACTCAATCCACCCCTATCGTTCGCGAGAAGTGTGGAGAATCCGTGGCAGGTCTTAGACAATCCGGAGGCGTCGGGCGGCGGCTCAGGTCCTGTGTTCCCTGGCCGCGTCGAGGCGGGCGGCGAGAGCTGCGAAAGCCGGCGTTGGCCCGTCCCATCGCAAGCGGTCGATGTCGTCGAAGACGGGAACGTCGGTCCGCAGCGTGGCGAGGTCACGAAACAGGAACGCCCGATCCCGCTCCAGCTCGAGCGTCGCAGCCAACGCTGCCGGCCTCGTCGCGTTCACGCCCCACGTCCGCCAGTCTGCGGGAATCGCCTCGAGGTGTCCGTACTTGGCCAGGACCGCCGCGGTCGACTTGGCGCCCCAACCCTTGAGGCCCGGGTAGCCGTCCGAGGCATCTCCGACGAGCGCAAGGTAGTCGGGAATCGACGCGGGCGGTACGCCGAACTTCGACACGATGCCCGTTTCGTCGCGGATCGTGCGGGCGCGGCGATCCATCTGGACGATGCGCGTGCCCCGCACGGACTGGGCGAGATCCTTGTCGGGCGTGCACACGAGCACTCGATGCACCCGCGGGTCGGCCGCGGCCCGCACGGCCGCCGATGCCAGCGCATCGTCGGCTTCGAACTCGACCATCGGCCAGACGGTGACGCCAAGCGCCGACAACACCTCCTCGAGGAGGGGAAACTGCGCCAGGAGGCGAGGCTCGATCCCCTCGCCGGTTTTGTAGCCGGGCCACAACCTGTTCCGGAACGACTCGATGACGTGATCGGTGGCCACGCCGATGTACGTGGACCTGGCCGTCATCATGCCGAGGAGCGAGGCGAGCACCCCCCGGACGGCGCCCACCTCACGGCCGTCGCTGTCGATGGCCGACGGCATGGCGTAGTAGTGCCTGAAGAGCTCGTACGTGCCGTCGATGAGGTAGACCTCGATCCCGGTGCTCAAGCCCCGCAGTGTAGCCCAGCGCCTACTGCCCGGCGCGCCGCAGCGTGAGGGGCACTGCGGCAGCGCCCTGGGTCCAAGTGCCGGCCATCTCCGCGCCGGCGGCGTCCAGAGTGCCCGCATAGGAGCCGCCCAGCGCCTTGACCTCGAGGACCACGCCAGACGCTTTCTGGGTGATGACGCTGATCGGAATCTCGAGCCCTTCGTCCACGCTGAGAAAGTGGCCGCTCGACGTGCCGTCTGGCCGATTCACCAGATTCAGCACGATCCGCCGCTGCACGCCGCCTGCTTCAATCGCCCCGTTCCACGTGCCCTCCAGCGTCTTGCTGATGGCTGCGTTTCTGACAGGCGCTTCGAACTGCGCGTCACCCTTGCGCGCCAGGACGAACGGGATGGTGTAGCCGCCCTGCGAGTAGTCGCCGGACAGCGACTGGCCATCGTCGGAAAGCGTGCCCTTGAACGCCCGCTCGCCCGGAGCGCTGCCCCTGACCTGGAAGCTGACCTCCCGGCCGACCACCGCGATGCTCCCGAGCGGCAGGCCGCGCAGATTCTGGCTCGGGTTCGCGAACGTGCCGGACAGCCCGGTGCTGTCCTTCGCCAGATCGACCTCGATCGGAACCTCCATGTTCGGTGCCAGGACGGCGCCCACCCAATGGCCGGACGGATCAGCAAGTGTCTGGGCTGCGAGAGCCGACGGAACAAGCAGCACTGCGAGCGCGATAGATCGGGAGAGGGAAGTCATGTTGCGGTCCTTTCTGAATATGGCAGGAGGTGTGTGCATCAGAAGTCTTGATGTTCAATGTTCTTGACCGACGCGAAGAGAAACGTGGCCGACAGCAGCACGCTCACGAGCAGTCCGGCCAGGGCAGCGTCACCGCGACGGAAATAGAGCTCACCGCTCATCGTGCCGAAGAGGCCATATGGCTGAGAGATCACGAAGCGCGGCCTCGGTGAAGGCCAGCATCGTCGCGCCGCAGAGGACGATGAGCGCCGGCCGCCAGACGTCCGTGAAGACCGTGGACAGGAACGTGGCCAGGCTGAAGAGGACCGCGCCGGCCACGAACAGGCACAGGGCATGAACGAGCGCGTCCACGAGGCTGTAGCTCTGGCCGACGGCAGGCGACAGCAGCGTCAGCACGAGACATGACACGAGGGCGATGACCAGCAGCTCCGCCAGCCCCGTGGCCGTACGAACGCCGATCAGCCGGGCGCGGGACACGGGGAGCGACAGCGTGAAGAGCGCGCCGCCGCGCGGTCCCTGCGACATCAGGCCGCCCGTGCCGAGCAGGACCGCGAAGAGCGCCCACACTTCGGGCACGTTGGTCACGAACCACTGCGACCACACGTAACCTCGGTAGGTGCGCGAGAGGTCAACGGCTTCGGCGAGCCGTCGGCCCAGCTCGCCGCTGACCTCGATCGACGAGGCCATCGGCATCAGGTCCATCGACGGTGCGGGTAGTAGAGCACCGTGCCGCGCGGCGGACAGCGTCAGCAGCCCCAGGCCGATCAGGAACCGCCATCGGGTTTCGAGCCACGACTTGTACCAGAGCATGTCAGTTCTCCTCCGAAACGGTCTCGAGAAAGATCTCCTTGAGCGTGACGGGACCGACGTCCACCGACACCGGGTTCAGCGCCGCGCGCTTCCTGCACGAATCGCCGTCCGCTCCGGTGCTCGACAGGACGGTGAGCACGCGGCCCTTGCGCCGCACGCGCTCGACGCCCGGCGCCCGGAACACGGGATCGGGCGCGTCGCCGTCGAACACGAGCTGCACGCGTCGGAAGTCGCTCGCGCAGATCGTCGAGGGAGCCGTCAACGACGGCGCGCCCGCGGTGGATGATCGCCACGCGGTCCGCAATCTGTTCGACTTCGGCGATCTGATGCGACGAGAAGAACACCGTGGTCTCGACCGTCGCCGACGTGCGCGACGAGCGCCTGCAGCACCTCCTCGGTCATCGCCGGATCGAGGCCGGACGTCGGCTCGTCGAGGATGAGCAGCTCGGCGCCGCGGCAGAGCGCCAGCAGCAGCGACGAGCTTGGTCCGCGTACCGCGCGAGAGCGCCTTGACACTCCGTCTCGAGCGGCAGCTCGAAGGTACGGAGGTAGCGCTGCTCGAGGTCGGCGCGCCAGCGCGGGTAGAACGCGGCGGTGAAGCGAATCATCTCGCCGACCGTCATGTAGTCGTAGAGATCCTTCTCGTCGCTGACGAAACCGGTGCGGCGGCGAATCGCGACGCTCGCCTGCGTCGGTCGTCGGCCGGCAGACCGAAGACACGGGCCTCTCCGGCGGTCGGCCGCGTCATCCCGAGCAGCGATCTTGATCGTCGTCGTCTTGCCGGCGCCGTTGCGTCCGAGGAACCCGCAGATGGAGCCGGCGGGCACCTGGAGGTTCAGGCCCGCGCAGCGCCTCGATGCCGTCGTAGCGCTTCCGCAGGTCGCTCGTGTCGATCACGTATCGCGTCAGCCACGAGTCCTCCACCTGTCTTGCCGGCGCAGCCCGGCGAGCTCCGCTTCGAACAGCCGGCGAATCTCCTCGTCGGTCACCCCGCTCTCGCGCAGTCGCTCGACCGCGGTCGCGACGACGGTCTGGCCGGCCCGAAGCGTGTCGGTCACCTTCTTGGCCCGCGCGGTGCCCGACACGAACGCCCCGGCGCCGTGCCGCAGCTCGATGACCCCTTCGTGCTCCAGCTCGCGATAGACCTTGGCGACGGTGTTCGGATTGATGACGAGCTCCTCGGCCAGCGGCCGGATGCCGGGCAGCTGTTCGCCGGGCCGGAGCGCGCCCGTTTCGATGGCGTGCTTCACCTGCTCCATCAGCTGGAGGTAGATGGGGACGCCGGACGACGGGGTGGTGCGGAACAGCATGGGGTAACTGTGCTACTGAACTAGCACAGTATGACTGTGGCGGGAGGGCCTGTCAAGCCCGGCAAAAAGCGCCAGGAAATCGCGGTTTCTCGAGTTCCGAGGGAATCCGAGGGAGACCGATGCTCCGCGACGTCAGCCGAAGAACATCGTGCGGATGCCCTGGCGGAACGCCTCGGAGCCCGCGGCGAGCCGCTGCGCGTACATCGCCTTCGCGTCCTCGCCGGCCACGTAGCGGACCTGATCCTTGCCGTCGGTGGCCGCCTCGTACACGACTTCGGCGATCTGGGCGCCCGTCGAGTGCTGTGCGCGGCGCTCCGGGTTGCGGAAGATCGCGTAGACCTTCTGCATCAGCGCGTCGTACGCCGGATGCGACGCGAGCACGAGCGAGCGCCCTGCGAAGTCGGTGGAGATCCCGCCGGGAGCGACCGTCTTCATGCGGATGCCGAACGGTCCGAGCTCGAACGACATGCTCTCGGTCCACCCTTCGAGGCCCCACTTCGTGGCGTGGTAGACCGAGTTGAACGGGAGGGCCACCAGCCCGCCGATGGACGTCGTCGTGATGACCGTGCCGGATCCCTTCTCGCGGAAGTGGGGCACGAAGGCCTGGGTCGTGCGGATCACCCCGAGAAGGTTGGTGTCGATCTCGCGCGTGAGCTGGTCGTCGGTGATGCCCTCGAGCGGGCCCGCGAGACCGTAGCCGGCGTTGTTGAAGAGCACGTCAATGCCGCCGAGGGCGATCGCCTTCTGCGCTGCCGCCGCGATCTGCGCCCGGTCCGTGACATCCAGCTGCAGCACGGTGACGCCCGGCGTGCTTGCGAGCTCGACGTCCTGTCCGGGCGTCCGCATGGTGGCGATGACCTTCCAGCCGCGGCTGGCAAAGAGGATCGCGGTCGCGCGCCCGAGGCCCGTGGAGCTGCCGGTGATGAAGATGGTGCGTTCAGCCATGTGGGGTCCTTTTCGGTTGGTCAGGAGGTGTGACGCTGCTTCAGCGCGCGCGGGTGCGTGCCGGGGGACGTTATCACTTCGGCGCCCGACAGCCGATCGCAGAAACGGTGCCCGGTTGACATGTGACTAAAAGGTCACATATCATGCTTTCCCGATGGACGACGACCGCGTGTTCAAGGCGCTCGCCGACCCGACCCGGAGGTATCTGCTGGATCAACTGTTCGTCCGCGATGGCCGCACGCTCACGGAGCTCGAGTCGGAGCTCGAGATGACACGGTTCGGCGTCATGAAGCACCTGCGCGTGCTCGAGGACGCCGGCCTCGTCGTGTCGCGGCGGGCCGGGCGGGAGAAACGGCACTTCCTGAATCCGGTCCCGATCCGCCTGATTCACGACCGCTGGATCGACAAGTACCGCGAGCGCCACGTGTCAGCGCTCGCGAACCTCAAAGCGAAGCTGGAGAAGAATGCATGACTACGAACACGAGCGAGGGCACGCACGTCTATCGCGTCTACATCAAAGCCACTCCCGAGGCCATCTGGAAGGCGATCACCGACCCGCAGTGGAACGGCAAATACGGATACGGCGCGCCGAGTGAATACGAGCTGAAGCCGCGCGGCAAGTACCGCGTCGCTGCCACCGACGCCATGAAGCAGCACGGCGCCTCCGACGTGATCATTGATGGCGAGGTGCTCGAGTCCGACCCTCCGCGGAAGCTGGTCCAGACGTGGCGGGCACTCTGGGAGCCCGACATCATGGCCGAGGGCTTCCGCCGCGTGACGTGGGAGATAGAGCCGGGCGAAGGCGGTGTGACCAGTCTCACGTTGACGCACGAGCTGCAGGGTGCGCCGAAGACCGCCGCGCAGGTGTCGGGTCAGATCAAGCAGGCGGGCGGCGGCTGGAGCTTCATCCTGAGCGATCTGAAGACCCTGCTCGAGACCGGGAAATCGTTCCAGGGCTGGTGCGCGGCTTAACGAGTCCTTGGTGCTTCGGCCTTCGTCCTTGGCGGGCCTTGGTCCTTGGGCCCTGGTGCGTGCTGACGAGGATTCGATGTATTCACGGCAGGAGCTGGCAGACGGTTTCCGTGCGCTGGGCGTCGCACCCGGCGACACGGTCATGCTGCATGCATCGGTGCGCGCCGTTGGCGAGATCGCAGGCGGGCCCGATCAGATCCACCTCGCGCTCAAGGACGCCCTCACCGCTGAGGGGACGCTGATGATGTACGCCAGCTGCCCTCAGTACTTCGACGAGATCGGGCGAGGCAATCTCACCGCGGAGCAGGAACGCGAGCTGCTCGAGAAGCTTCCAGCCTTCGATCCGGCCACGGCGCGTTCGCAGCGCGACAACGGCGCGCTCGTCGAGCTCCTCCGGACCTATCCCGGTTCGGCAGTGAATCCTCACGTGGCGCGCTTCGTCGTCTGGGGGAAGCAGGCAGGCCACTTGATCTCGGAGCAGCCGTGGAACTACGCGTTCGGCCGCGGGAGCGCCCTCGAGCGGTTCGTCCAGCTCGATGGCCGGATCCTGCTCCTCGGCTGCGATCACGACACGGTCACGTTCCTGCACTACGCCGAGCACGTCGTCGACTTTCCAGGGAAGCGGGTGGCCAGGTTCAAGGTGCCGGTCGTCGAGCACGGTACGCGTGTGTGGCGGGACATGGAGGAGTTCGACACGGCTGACGCCGGCGCTCACCTGCACTGGCCTCCGCGCTTTTTCGCCCGATTGGTCGACACCTATCTGGGCCGGACGCAGGAACGAGGGCGGCCGAGTCGGCGATGCGGAATGCTTCCTCATGGATGCTCGAGGGCTGCTGGACTTCGCTGCGAGCGTGATGAAGGCCGTGGCGGCGGATCGCACGGCAGTGGATGGCCACCTGAGGTAGCCGCACTAGCCCAGGCGCACGTCGCGTAACCTTTCGAGGGGGAGGCACTCCATTGGTACATGTCACGCCTTTCCCTGATTACCCTGTCACTCGCCGTCTTCTTCACAGCGGTCGCGTCGCCCTTCGGCACGCGGTCCACTGCTGCGGTTGCGCCGGTTGTGGATTCAGTCGAGCCGGTTGCCGCACACGCCTCGTCGGTTCAGTCTGGCTTCGACAATCACCACGATCGCTCGACGCTCGGGGCCGGCCGGCGGATTTTCCGCCACGATACGTTTGGCGACGAACAGCTGTGGACCGGCGTGCTGCGCATGCACGAGGTTATCGAGACCGTGCCGCCGGCGACTGCCCTGTCGGTGGGCCTCAAGGTTGACGTAGAGGCTCTGCCGGCGGAAGTTATTGCCGCGCTGCGCGCAGGGCAGGTCGACCTGAACGATCCCGCCGTGACCGTCGAGCTCCTGCGGCTGAACGCTGTCGTGGGCGTCCGCGGGTCCGTCAACGATTCCGGTCAGCTCACGAGTATCGGCATCACGTGTGCGCTCTGTCATTCGTCGGTGGACGACTCCCTCACCGATGGCGTTGGCCGGCGGCTGGACGGATGGGCCAACACCGATCTCAACGTCGGGGCGATCGTGGCGCTGTCGCCGGCCCTGGACGCTGCCACCAAAGAGGAGTTCAATCGGTGGGGTCCGGGTAAGTACGACCCTCGACACCACGCGTTCGATGGCACGACCCTCGTCCCGCTCAACACGCCCTCGCTGCCCATCGTCATCCCTCCGATCTATGGCTTGAAGGGCGTGGGATTCGAGACATTCACCGGTGACGGCCCCATCTCGTACTGGAACAGCTACGTCGGCGTCGGACAGATGGGCGGCAAGGGCACGTTCATCGATCCGCGCATCGGCTTGCGCATCATTCAGAGGCCGGATCTCGTGACGCCAAAACTGCTGGCACTGCTGGCGTATCAGCTGAGCCTGGACACACCTGAGCCGCCGCACGGAAGCTTCGACCGTGATCAGGCGCGCCGCGGCAAGCGGCTCTTCGATGGAAGAGCCGGATGCGCCAGCTGCCACCAGGGGCCGAACTTTACCGACGTACGAAACGGTCGCAGGCGAACGGTACCCTTCCTGCACGAACCCGTCCGAAGTGGGTCAGGACGCCGGCTACGCCGCCCGCTCGGCCACGGGCAAGTTCCGCACGACGCCGCTGCGTGGGCTGTGGCAGCATGCGCCATACTTCCACGATGGCAGCGCGGCGGATCTGCCGGCCGTCGTGGATCACTATGACGAGCTCTTCGATCTGAACCTCACAGCCCGGCAGAAGGCCGACCTGGTTGAGTATCTGAAGTCGATCTGATGCCGATGCTGACGAGAGATCCGGAGGCAGCATGCACGTGGTAAGCGGCGCAGTGCTGGACGGATGGTCGGTGCTGCCCGACGAGCAGGTGGTGATCCACGTGCTTGCCGGGCAGACCGCGCTGTTCGAGGTGCTGATGCGGCGCCACAACGAGCGGCTCTACCGGGCCGCTCGCGCCATCCTCCGTGACGAGAGCGAGGCCGAGGACGTGATGCAGCAGGCCTACGTCAACGCCTATACGCATCTTCGGCAGTTCGACGGCCGATCGAGCTTCCTGACCTGGCTCACTCGAATCGCCGTCCACGAGGCCCTCGCCCGCGCCCGCCGCCGCGGGCGCTACACCTCGGTGGCTCCCGACGAGCAGGCGAGGGCGTTTCCTGCGTTGGTGGAAGCCTCGCCCGACCCCGAGCGGCAGGCCTTTTCGGGCGAGCTTGGCGCGCTGCTGGAGTCGGCGATCGACCGCCTGCCGGACGGCGCCCGCGAGGTGTTCGTTCTGAGGGAAGTCGAAGGCATGACTACGGCGGAGGTGGCTGACGCGCTGGCGGTCAGCGAGGCCGTCGTCAAGACCCGCCTTTCGCGTGCGCGCGCCACCCTCCGGCGTGACCTGTGCGCGCGCGGCGCGCGGTTTTCGCCCAACGCCTTCAGGTTCCTCCGCCCGAGGTGCGATCGTGTCGTGGCTGCCGTGCTCGCGCGCATCGCCTAGCCGATCAGGCTCCTCCCGGGAGGCCGGGCGCGTTACGCTGTGGGCATGGCGACGGCCCCCTTTGTGATCCAACCCCCGATCGAGCCGATGCTGGCGAAGCTCGCGGCCGAGCTCCCTGCCGGCGATGGCTTCCTGTTCGAGCCCAAGTGGGACGGCTTTCGCGCCATTGTGTTTCGTGGCGGCGGCGAGGTGTTCATTCAGAGCCGTGATCTGCGGCCGCTCGATCGGTACTTTCCGGAGTTGAGCGCCGCGCTGGTCGCGGGCGTGCCCGATGGTGCCGTGCTGGACGGCGAGATCGTCATTGCCACGCCACAGGGCCTCAATTTCGATCTGCTCCAGATGCGGCTTCACCCGGCCGCCTCACGCGTGAAGCGCCTTGCCGAAGAGACGCCGTCGGCTTTCGTGGCTTTCGATGCGATCGCGGCTGATGGCGACGACCTGCGTGAGATTCCGCAGCGCGAGAGGCGCGTCCGGCTCGAACGGCTGCTCGCAGACGCTGCCCCGCCGATTCACCTGACGGCGATGACGCGCGACCGCGCCCAGGCCGCTGAATGGCTGTCCGAGTTCGAGGGCGCGGGCCTGGACGGGGTCATTGCCAAACCGGACGATGGACTCTACCAGCCGGGGAAGCGCGCGATGATCAAGGTGAAACACGTGCGCACGGCGGACTGTGTCGTCGCGGGATTTCGATGGCACAAGGCCGGGCCAGATGACCTTGTCGGGTCGTTGCTCCTCGGGCTGTACGACAAAGAACGACAGCGGCTTCATCATGTCGGCGTGACCTCCTCGTTCACCATGGCGGCGCGGCGCGAGCTGGCGCGCGAGCTGGCGCCGCTGCGCGAACGGGCCCTCGACGGGCATCCCTGGCGTGAATGGGCCGAGGGCGTGGCGGAGCACCTGTCGCAGGGCGCAGCCACGAGGATGCCCGGCGGCCAGAGCCGCTGGAGCGCCGGCAAGGACCTCTCGTGGGAGCCTGTGCGCGCCGAGCGCGTATGTGAGGTGAAGTACGACCACATGCAGGGCCCGCGATTTCGGCACGCCGCCGTGTTCCAGCGCTGGCGCCCGGACAAGCGGCCGCTGGACTGCGGGTACGATCAGCTCGAGGTCACCGCCCCTTACGAGCTCGAGAAGGTCTTCGGGGCGGCCGGCCGGGGTCGATAACGCCGCTCCACTCGGCCGCCATGTCCTCGTCGGGATCGAGCGGCTCCTGCGCCGGCCGCAGCGCGTCGGGCACATGGCGGAGGTTCACGCGCACCCGCGTCCACGTGCGATGGCGGCCGCGGAGCGCATCCACCAGGACGTCGGCCGGCTCCAGGTGCCCACTGGCCTCCGGGTGGCGGCCTTTCCACCGCTCGAAACCAGCGAGCGCGTCCGCCTTCTCCCGGGCACGGCCGATCTCCACGAGCGGTTGCGTGGACGCGCGACGCCTCGAGGGCGCCACGCGTGGCGCCTCGCCGGGCTGCTTCCGGTAGTGCGGAGGCCACGGCGCATCGCCAAGGCCTTCGCGTTCCTGACGCGCCGAGAGCTCGAGCAACGCGTCGAGAGGCGCGGCATCGTCGTCTATGCCGGCATGCCGGTCGCCGATCGCCGCGAAACGGGCAGGCATCGTGGCGAGGGTGAAGTCCTCGGGCTGGCAGGCGTCGACCTCTTCCCACTCGAGCGGCGCCGACACGCGCGCGTCGGCCGTCGGCCGGACCGAGTACGCGGAGGCCACCGTGCGATCCTTCGCGTTCTGGTTGTAGTCGAGGAACACCCCGTGGCGTTCCTCCTTCCACCACTTGCTCGTCGCCAGCCCTGGTGCGCGCCGTTCGACCTCGCGGGCCAGCGCCAGAGCCGCGCGCCGGCATTGGTCGAACGTCCATCGCCGTTCGATCCGCACGCACACGTGCATGCCGCGGTTTCCAGACGTTTTCGGCCAGCCTACAAGGCCAAGATCCGCGAGCGTCGCGCGCACCACGCTCGCGACCTTTCGAATCTGCGGCCAGTCCACGCCTGGCACTGGGTCGAGATCCACACGCAGCTCGTCCGGATGATCGAGATCGTCGGCACGCACCGTGTGCGGGTGCAGCTCGAGGCACGCGAGGTTGGCCATCCACACGAGCGTCGCGGCATCTCGCGGCACCACCTCTTCGGCGCTTCGGCCGGAGGGAAACCGCAGCGCCACCACCTCGACCCAGTCCGGTCGCGACTCCGGCGCGCGCTTCTGATAGAAGAACTCGCCGCCGATGCCATTCGGGTAGCGCACCAGGACGTTCGGGCGACCGCCTGCACCACGCAGGGCGCCCTCGGACACCGCGAGGTAGTATCGCGCCACATCCAGCTTGGTGTAGCCCGCCTGCGGAAACAGCACCTTGCGCGGGTTCGAGACGGCAACCTCGCGTCCGGCGGCGGTCAGGACTTCGTGTTCGGCGCGCGCCGCCATGCGACGACTATAGCGCGTCGGCCAACGGGCTATCGGCTGATCCCCACGGCGCCGCTCTACTTGTCGCCCGCGCTCAGGGAGCGTTCTCGATGGCGACCGATTCGATGACGAACCGGCGTGCCCGCAGGGCCAGCTCGATCCGCGCACGACCTCCGGTCGGGCAACAGTTGCTGTCGCCCTGCCCGGTACAGCCCCGCTTCGACGCGCATCGTGTCGAGGTCCGGCCACACGCCCTTCCAGATTGAAGGCCCGCGGGGATCCTCGTGCCGAGATCGGCGAGCCAGCTGTCAGCGTCGATCGGCTCCCATCGCCCATCCGTGCGCACGTAGTACTGACTCTCGTTTCCGGCTCCGGTTCCGTCGATGACGATGGGGAGGTGCAGGATGTTGCGGCGGCATTCCGGACGATTTTGAGGCTTCCCCATCCAGATCGTCGCGATCTCGCGGTCTGCGTGCCCGAAGATCAAACGCATGGTGTTGGTCGAGGGATTCTCGTGCGAAGACCGCGACGCCTCGGGCACGATGGTATTCCGCGCTGAACGAGCCATCGCCGCAGTGGCCATCGCCGTCGGTGTAGGCGGGCATCAGGCGATAGAGACCGTAGTAGTACGTCTCGCCGTCGACGACTCCGAGCTCGCCGGATTCGGTGACGCGGCACTCCCGAAAGTCGGCAGGGCCGGCGCCCGGTTTCACCTCGCCGAAGCCGTTGCATTGCTCGCGAAGCCGCTCCAGCGCCAACTGCGGGAGCTGTAACGTCTCGGGCCGCGCCGGTGGCACGCCCGCTTTTTCGTAGCGATCCCGTGCGCGACGGAGCTGATCAGCCTGCCAGCCGCTCGGGAAGCGTCGAAGCCCCTCCTCGATGGCGGCCTTCGCCCCGTCGATGTCCTTGAGCCTCCAGTAGGCGCTGGCCATCGCCTCGAAGGTCAGCGCGAGGTTGTATGGACTGACGTCTGCTTCGCGCTCGCGCACGAGCCTTTCGATGATCTCGATGGCCGCGAGAGGCTCATTGTGCGCGATGTACGCATAAGCCAGGTCGCGAACCAGCTGGCCAGTCCTGTCGCCCGGCTTGCAGTTCGCGCAGTTGTCCGTGCGCTGGTCGTAGAAGAAGAAGTGGTCGATGCCGAGCTCGAGGATTGGAAGACGCTGTTCCGGATCAGCAGTGGCCGCCATCAACTCGATCCCGGCAGCTGCCATGTGTCGGTCTTCGGGGTGGTCCAGGATTGCCTGATATGCGAGCTTCTGGAATTGCCGCCGCGAGAGCTCGTCGCTCGTGCCTGACTGCCAGACGGCCATCAGATCCCCAAAAGATCTGATGGAGGCAGATGAGCGGGGAAACTGTGCCACCACGCGGGCTTGGGGGAGAGCCCTCCACTCGGCCTCAAAGAGATCCTGCTCGGTCGACGCCGTGGGACTCGTGCCCGGCCGGGCGGGGGCGCGACGCGGTCTCAAGGGCTCCGGCAACGGACCGGTTGCGCACGATGAACCTCGCGGTCCACCCCTGCACGCCGGAATCGTGCGTGAAGAGCTCCCCGACCTGGTGTCCCGCCTTGTGCGCCGACAGTCCAAACTCGAAGTAGTGTCCGGATTGCGACTCCGGCAGGCGCAGCGTGACCGACGTCCTGCGGGTGGTGCCACGAACGACTTCGGGCCCGCGCTCGTAGGGCGAGTCGCGCGTGGCGAGCACCACGTAGGTGTACTCGGCTCCCGACGCCACCGAGTCCCACGAGAACGTGGCGGTGGCCGTCGACGATTGCCGATTGGTGAGGAGCGCGGGCTTGACCGACCAGGGCCGCGTGAGCATGCCGGTCATGTCCTGGCCGTTGTCCCAGGGCGAACGGAGTCGTATCAGTTTCGCCATGTCGACGCTCAACGCCACGGGCGCGTCGGGCGTGACCTCGAAACGGTGGAAGACATCGTAGTCGCCGGGGAAGCGGGCGGGATTCCGCCGATTGTCGTTGATCGTGATGTGCAGCACGTAGCGTCCTGGGGCGGGGCGGTCCATCAGTACCGGTTGGGCCATCGCGCGGTCGTCACAGTGCATGCGATCCACTTGTTCTGGTTCGTGTCGAGACAGGAGAACTCGGGCCGCGCAGTCGCTTCGACTGGTTTGCCGTCGAACAGCAGCTGGATCGGGAGCGATTGGCCGAGCGCGGGAGAGGGCAGGCAGACGAACGTCAGGAGCGCGAGTCGAGAAAGCCAGGTCCTGCTTTGCAGTGCCACGTCCAGAGTATCGGGCTGAGCGGGACGAGACGCGGCGGATTGCTCGCGGCTACATGCTGGCGCACGACGTGGTGAGCACGCGATTTCGACGGGCGCGCCGGTGAGCGAGAAACCCGCGCCGCGGTGGCTCAAGGGCGTTAGGGATTCGTCGGGCGTTTACTCCTGTGCGGCTAGTCCGCGGAGGTCGCCATGGATCGCCTTATCGCCCACTGGCCGTCGCCGTTGCCCTCTTTGCC
>CAVRVW010000010.1:0-214451 GCA_963724695.1 uncultured Acidobacteriota bacterium
TCCAGGATGGCATCCGCCGGATGTACATTGATCAGGAGAGCATCTTCTACTACCTGACGGTGATGAACGAGCAGTACGCCATGCCGGCGATGCCCGCCGGCGCCGCACCGGGGATCCTGAAGGGCCTGTACAAGTTCCGCTCCACGTCGATGCCCAAGGCGCCCGCGCGCGCGCAGCTCTTCGGCAGCGGCGCGATCCTGCCCGAAGTCGTCAAGGCGCAAGAGATTCTCGAAGAGAATAACGTGGGCGCCGACGTGTGGAGCGTGACAAGCTACGGCGAGCTCTACCGCGAAGGGCATGCCTGCGAGCGCTGGAACCTGCTCCACCCCGGCGAGACGCCTCGCGTCCCCTACATCGCCGACTGCCTGAAGGACGCCCCCGGTGTGCTCGTCGCCGCGTCCGACTACCTGAAGGCGTTGCCCGATTCCATCGACAAATGGTTGCCGAGACCGCTCACGGCGCTCGGCACCGACGGGTACGGCCAGCGAGAACCGCGCGAGCCTGCGCGAGTTCTTCGAGGTGGACTACCGCTACGTCATCGTCGCGACGCTGGCGGCTCTGGCCCGTGAGGGCAGGATTGCGCCACTCGTCGTTCAGCAGGCGATCAAGACCCACAACATCAACCCGGAGAAGCCGAATCCGGCCATCTCCTGAGCATCCCCGATGATCGATTTCACACTCCCTGAGCTCGGCGAGAACATCGCCGCGGGCGACGTGCTGCGCATCCTGGTCAAACCCGGCGATACCGTGGTCAAGGACCAGGCGGTCCTCGAGCTCGAGACCGACAAGGCGACGATTGAAGTGCCTTCGTCGGTGGCCGGTCAGGTGAAAGAGATCAAGGTCAAGGCCGGCGACAAGGTCAAGGTGGGCCAGGCGATCTTGAGCGTCGAGGAACAGGGCGCCGCCGCCGGAGCGCCAGCTCCCAAGGCTGAAGCCAAGCCCGCGCCTGCTCCGGCGCCCGCGCCGGCACCTGTCGTCGCCGCGGCCGCGGCGCCGGCCCCAGCCGCCTCCGACGACGCCGCGGCTGGAGCCGCTCGCGGCAGGAACGTCGTTGACATCAGCCGTGGCGCGCGGCCGTCCGGCGTCCCGGCCGAGCCAGCGGGCCCGGTCGCTCCGGCTGCGCCATCTGTGCGCCGGATGGCCCGGGAGCTCGGTGTCGACATCGATCAGGTGGCGGGGACAGGGTCGAGCGGCCGGATCTCGATCGAAGACGTCAAGGCGCACGCCAAGCGCCTCATTACGGCCACCGCGTCGGCGCCCGCCGGTACGGTTGCCGTGGCCGCCGAGGCGCTGCCGGACTTCTCGCGATGGGGCGAGGTGGACGTCCAGCCGATGCGCGGCGTGCGGCGCAAGACCGCGCAGCATCTGAGCGCGGCCTGGGCCACCATCCCGCACGTCACGCAGCACGAGTACGCCGACATCACCGGCCTCGAGGAGCTGCGCAAGCGGTACGCGAAGCAGGTCGAGGCCGCTGGCGGCAACCTCACGGTGACGGCCATCGCCACCAAAGTCGTGGCCGCGGCGCTCAAGGCCTTCCCCCAGTTCAATGCGTCGATCGACCTGGCCGCCGAGCAGATCGTGATGAAGAAGTACGTGAACATCGGCATCGCCGTCGACACCGATCGCGGCCTGCTCGTGCCGGTGATCAAGGACGCCGACCAGAAGAACATCGTCCAGATCTCGGCGGCGCTCAGCGAGCTGTCCGAGAAGGCGCGCACGCGGAAGATCGCCCTCGAAGAGATGCAGGGCGGGTGCTTCAGCATCTCGAACCTCGGCGGCATTGGCGGGTCGTTCTTCACGCCGATCGTCAACGCGCCGGAAGTCGCCATCCTGGGCATTTCGCGCGCGCGGATGGAGCCGGTGTTCAACAAGGAGACGAACGGCTTCGCGCCGCGTCTCCTGCTGCCGCTGTCGCTGTTGTACGACCACAGGGTCATCGACGGCGCCGACGGGATCCGCTTCCTGAGGTGGGTTGTCGAGGCGCTCGAACAGCCGTTCCTGCTGGCGTTGCAGGGGTGATGAACCGAGTCGGGAAGGTCGGGACTCGAATTTGCTATGACCATCCAACTCGTTGTCGTGGGCGGCGGCCCTGGCGGTACGCCGCAGCGTTCCTCGCTGCGGATCTGGGCCTCACGGTGGCCCTCATCGATCCCGAGCCGAACCCGGGCGGCGTCTGCGTGTACCGCGGCTGCATCCCGTCCAAGGCGCTGCTGCACGTCGCGAAAGTGATCTCTGAAGCGAGACATGCAAGCGCGTGGGGCGTGCAGTTCGGCGAGCCGGCGATCGACCTCGACAAGCTCCGCGAGTTCAAGAACAACGTCGTCAAGCGGTTGACCAGCGGCACGGGCCAGCTGGTCAAGCATCGCAAGGTGCAGTACATCCGGGGCCACGCCGAGCTCCTTGGTCCGCACTCGTTGCGGGTCCGCAGGACCGGCGATCCGGCTGCCGAGCACACCCAGGGGGACAAGGCCGAGACGCTCGAGTTCGAGCACGCGATTCTGGCGACCGGTTCGCGTCCCGCCATCCCTCCGGCCTTCAAGCTCGACGACGCGCGCGTGATGGACTCCACCGCGGCCCTCGACCTGCCGGACGTCCCGGCCTCGCTGCTCGTCGTCGGCGGCGGCTACATCGGCCTCGAGCTGGGATCGGTGTATGCCACGCTTGGCAGCGCCGTCACCGTGGTGGAGATGACGTCTGGGCTGCTTCCCGGCGCGGACCGCGACCTCGTCGACATCCTCGCCAGGCGCGTAACCGAAACCATGAAGCGCGTGATGCTCAACACGCGCGTCGTGGAGATGAAGGCCGAGGCGAAGGGTATCCGGGTGACCTTCGACGGCGAAGGCGTCAAAGACGGCGACAAGACCGAGATCTTCGATCGCGTCCTCGTGTCGGTGGGCCGGCGTCCCAACTCCAGGATTCCGGGCTCGAGAGCACCCGCGTCCGCGTCAACGAACGGGGCTTCATCGTCGTCGACGAGCAGCTGCGGACCGGCGAGCCGTCGATCTTCGCGATTGGCGACGTGGTCGGCGAGCCGATGCTCGCGCACAAGGCGTCGCACGAGGGGCGCGTCGCCGTCGAGGTGATTGCCGGCGAGAACGTCGCGTTTCAGCCGCGAGCGATTCCGGCGGTCGTCTTCACCGACCCGGAGCTCGCGTGGTGCGGGATCACGGAAGCGCAGGCGCAGAAGGAAGGGCGGGCCGTCACGATTGCCAAGTTCCCCTGGGGAGCCTCGGGCCGCGCGCTCTCAATCGATCGCACCGACGGGCTGACGAAGCTGATTCTGGACGCGGGGACGCAGCAGATTCTGGGCGTCGGCCTGGTCGGCCCAGGCGCCGGCGAGCTCATCGCCGAAGGCGTGCTGGCGATCGAGATGGGCGCCAACGCCACCGATCTCAAGCTGTCAATCCATCCGCATCCGACGCTGACCGAAACGCTGATGGAGTCCGCCGAGGTCTTCTTCGGCCAGGCCACCCACGTTTACCGGCCCAAACGCTAGCTCGGCTGGCTCAGGACGGCTCGGCCCTGACGATGACGCCCGCTCTGGTCCATCTCAGGTACGAGCGGCCCACCAGCTGGTCGACCACCGTCCGACATGCGGCATCGTCGAGGCCGAACAGGCGGGACGCCTGCGGCACCGTCAGCGCCATCCCCGGCATTTCTTCGAACTCGGCGAGCACGCGTCTGGCGACGGCTTCGACGTTCATGATGACTGCTCCTGAAACGGCCCTCTGGGGGTTGTGCTTCCCCTTGAGCAAGAGCTGCACCACCTGTCGGAATCTGCCGGTCGTCTGCGCCGATGGGGTCTTTTCCTCAGGATTTCTGGCGCTGGCCACGGCGAGACGGGGCGTGAAGGCCAGGACCGAGGCACCACATTCTCGTAGGGTGGGTGCCCTGATGGAACGCGAATGTAGGGACAGGCGACAGGTCTGTCGCGAACGGGGAACAGAGAACAGGGAACGGGGAACGGGGAACGGGGAACGGGGAACGGTGCGGGCTCATGATCGGCGGGAATCGGGCCGATATCTTTTTCACGGGCCGCCCTGCGCCGGACATCGCGCGCCAGCCGCCGGCAGACGCATGACTCAGACACGATTCGCACTGAACGGGCCGCCCCTGCCCGGCGTCCGCGTGTCCGGCTGGTGGCAGCTCTTCGCCAGACTGGACCCGGAATCACAGGCACATGCCAGGCGAGTGGCAGCTTTGGCCGTCGCCTTCGCCCGACATCTGGGCCTCCAGGAACTGGAGGTCCGGCGGCTCTGGAAGGGCTCGCTGCTGCACGACATCGGAAAGTTAGCCGTCCCGCCGGACATCCTGCTCAAGCCGGGGCCGCTGACGGAGGCCGAATTCCGGATCATGCGGATGCATCCGACCTACGCGTTCCAGATCATGTGGCCGGTGGCCGACCTGTTCGACTCAATCGACGTGTCGTACTGCCATCACGAGCAGTGGGATGGCGCTGGGTACCCGCAGGGGCTCCGCGGGGAGGACATCCCCAGAGCCGCACGCATTCTTGGGCTCGTCGATGTGGCGGACGCGCTGGCTTCCGATCGGCCGTATCGGCCGCGCCGCGACCAGGAAGAGATTCGCGCGTTCATCGCCGCGCGTGCCGGCTCGCACTTCGACCCGCTGCTCGCCCGACGATTCCTGAAGTTTGCCTTGCCGCCCGGGCGCTAGCCCTGCGCGGCGGCCTGGTAGGCGTCCGCCGTTTCGTGCGCATGGTAGGAGCTGCGCACGAGTGGGCCGGACTCGACGTGCACGAACCCGAGGTCGAGCGCCGCGGCCTTGAGCTCGCGGAACTCGTCCGGGTGGTAGTAGCGCGCCATTGGCGCGTGCGCCTCTGTGGGCCGCAGGTACTGTCCGATCGTCAGGATCTGGCAGTTCACGCGCCGAAGGTCCTCGAAGGTCGACTGCAGTTCGTCCCGCGTTTCGCCCAGCCCCACCATCACGCCGGTCTTGGTCGGTACCGTCGGCGCGAACTGCCGTGATCGGTTGAGCAGCTCGAGCGTCCGCGTGTAGCGTCCACCCGATCGGGCCATGCGGTACAGGCGCGGCACGGTCTCGGTGTTGTGGTTCAACACGTCGGGTCTCGCATCGAGCACCGTGCGGAGGGCCTGCTCGTCGCCCTGAAAGTCAGGGATGAGCACCTCGATCCGGCACGAGGGCACGAGCGACCGCGTCCGCGTCACCGTCTCGGCGAAGATCGCGGCCCCGCCATCCGGAAGGTCATCGCGATCCACCGATGTGATCACCACGTAGCTCAAGTCGAGGGTGCGGATCGCGCTCGCGACACGCGCGGGCTCCGCCAGATCGGCCGCCGCGGGGCGCCCGTGGGCCACGGCGCAGTACGAGCACGCGCGAGTGCACACGTCGCCGAGAATCATGAACGTCGCGGTGCCGTGGTTCCAGCACTCCCCGATGTTCGGGCAGCGCGCTTCTTCGCAGACCGTGTGCAGGTTCAGTTCGCGCATCAACCCCTTCAGCCTGAGGTAGCTCGGCGAGCCTGGAGCACGGACCTTGAGCCATTCGGGCTTGGGCTCGCGCGGGCGGGCGGCGATGAGCGGGATGACGGTGGACACGCCTGAAGCAAGTATACCGGCTCGACGGTGCCAGGTTCCCGGTGCTGGGTGCCCGGTGCGCTGTCCGGTTCCCAGTTCCCTGTTCTCCGTTCCCCGATCCCCGCTAAGCCTCCCGATTCAGCGAACGGAGGCCGGTGATGAGGAAGTCGGCAAACAGGTCGGCGATCTCTTCAGAGCTGGAGGGCCCGGCCGGGTTGAACCATCGGGGGATCCAGTTGATCGCGCCCAGAATCGCGAAGCTGAGCAGCTTGGCGTCCGATCGGGCGAACGCGCCGGCTCTGATGCCGCTCTGGATCACCTGCCGCATGCCGTGATCGAAGCGATCGCGGCGGGCAATGACGGCCTTGCGATGCGGCGGAGAAAGCGCCTCCAGATCCAGGAACAGCGCAGTGCTGTGGAGCTCGTCCAGGATGATGTGCACGAACGCGACGATCAGTTGTCGGAGCCGCTCGTCGGCGGGGCCGCCGCGCTGCTCGAGGTCTTCGAGAATCGCGAGCAGACGGTCGAGCGAGTACTGGTGGCACGCGAACAGGATGTCTTCCTTGTCGCGGAAGTAGTAGTAGAGGTTCCCCTTCTTCATCCGCAGCGACGCGGCGATGTGCTCGACGGTCGCGCCGTGGTAGCCCATCTTGCGGAAGGCCACGGCCGCGCTCTTCAGAATCTGCACTCGCACGTCGCGGCCGCCGGCCGCTGCGCGCGGCTTTCTCCGCTTCCGCCGCCTGGTGGCCGGACGCGCGGCGTCCAGCGGGTCGCTCGATGGCACGAGTGCTAAGTTAGTTTGAACGCGCGTTCAAGGGCAAGGGGACCGGCTCGTGCCGCCCGCGCCGCGGCTCTCAGGCCCGGGGCTTCGAGTCGGCCGCGACGCACGCCGGGCAGTAGGCGCCCTCTTCCGGGACGAGCACGGCCTCGTCCCAGGCGACCGGACGGCCGCAGAACGCGCAGAAGGCCGTCGGCCCTCGATCGAGCGGGGACGTGCCGCCCTCCGGCTTCAGCCCCTGGCTCGGCATCGCGCCATCCCCCGTGATCAGACTCGTGCACACCCGGACACATTCGTCGCAGATGAACCCGGCCTGCCCGGCGATGAGCTTGGCAACCTCGGCCTCCGCCTTGCCGCAGAACGAGCAGCGAAGGGGTCCGCTCGGACCGGCACGATGCTTCCCGGGCTTGTTCTTGAAGAACATGGCGCCCCTATCTTCTCACCAGCAGGGCCGCGCACACCCCACCAGGATTCACCGCCTCAGCACGGCAGGCGATTCGGCATCAGCGAGAAGAAGCGCCGGCGCCCCGCGACCATCGGCGCTGAGCCTCCAGATGTCTGCGCGTCTTGGCTGGATGGCTTGCGGACCGCGGAGGCCGTACAGCACGTGGTCGTCGTCGAGCCATTCGATCTGGTCGTCCACGCTGCGCGCTTCTGGAAGGAGCGTCACGCGCCTCGTGGACAACTCGAGGACCGCCGGCTGCCAGTGGGGCGGCGCGCTCCCGGCACGCGTGTGCTTGAACGCGATCCTCGTGCCGTCTGGCGAGAGCGACGGGCACTCGATGCCCTCGTCGAGGACCACGAGGCCCCTGCGATGCAGGCTCGCCCATCACCAGGAACAGCCTGCCACCGGTGCCGAGGGTGGCGAAGAAACGCGACGCGTCGGGCGCGAACGTGATTCCCCAGAAGTTCTGGTCGACGGCCTGGAATCGACTCTGGCCCTTTGTGACGTGGCGCTGCTCGAGGTCGCCCAGTTCACGGCCCGTCTCGAGGTCCAGGAGCCGCGTTCGTGTGGAGAAGCCCGCGCTCAAGTAGGAGTCGCCGGCGACGAACACCGTGTACGCAGCCAGGCGTCCGTCGCCCGAAACGCGGACCCGGCTGGGCAAGCCCGGCAGGTCGAGCGCACGAACGACCTCGGGGTGATGGTCGAGATCCTGGAGGACGTACGCCCGATGGCCGATGGAGGGGCGCTGCTCGACCGCAAGACACACGGCGCGATTCCGGCTGGCATGGAGGCGTGCGCACGGCAGGCCAGTGGAGACCCGCTCGCCCTGGTCGTCGAGCGACGCGAAGGCCAGCGCGCCGTACGAGGGCCCTGCGGTCATGTCCCGGAACAGCAGATGATTCCCGCGCCGGATCACCGACAGGCGCTGCGGGTCGGAGACCTGGATGCGGGTGACCGCCGAGACCATCGTAGCCGGTGCGCATTCGCGCGCGGGAGACATACATGACCGCGCCAGAGAGCGCGGCGACGCACACCACGGCGAACGTGACGAGGCGTCGTCCGCCGAGCGCGCGGCCTGGTCATGCCGAGGCTCCCTGTCCGGCTTCGGACTTCATGAGCGCGGGCGCGGTGACGAGCAGCGCAGCAATCGTCGCAACTCCGGCGAATCCGATCGCACCGGCGGGACCCTGCCATGTCCATACGGCCCCCACAAGCACCGAGCTGCAGAGCCGGCCCAGGCTGGTGACGGTTGCGAGCGCCGCGAGGCCGGTCGCGCGGCTTTCCTCCGGCAGCGCGTCACTGGCGAGCGCCGCGAGCACACCGTCGGTGGCGGCGTAGTACGCCCCGTGGAGCACGAGGCAAACGACGAGCGTCGCCGTGTTCGTGATCAGGAAAGCGCCTCCGTAGGCCGCGACCATCAGGAGGTGACCCCCGACGAAGGTGCGAGCGCGCCCACGGCGGTCAGCCCAGCGGCCCAGGGGCACGGCCAGCGCCAGGAACGCGCAGGCCGTGACGACGTAGAAGAGCGGAATCCGGCCGACCGCGTGGCCGGTGCGCGACGCGAGGATCAGATAGAGGAAGGCGTCGCTCATGGTCGCGACGCTCGTCACTCCGGCGGCGACTGCAATCCACCGGGCTCCGGGATCCCGGCAGACAGCGATCAGGCTCCGAAGGGGCACGCCGGGCCGCGGCTGGCTCGCGCGCCCGGCGTCGACAAACAGCACCAGGATCGCCAGGCCGATCACGGCTGCCGCGAAGCTCATGACGAAGACCGAGTCGAAGCTGCCCGGGGCTGCGTACAGCACGGCAAACGCCACCAGCGGTCCGATGATGACGCCCGATGCGTCGAGCGCCCGGTGCACGCCGAAAGAGGCGGCGAGCGTGGCGCGGGTGGAGTGCTGCGCGATCAACGCGTCTCTGGGCGCGGTTCGAATCCCCTTGCCGATACGGTCCAGCGAGATCGCCGCAGCGATGCCGCCGACTGTCTGGCCGGCGGCAAGGAGACCGAGCTTGCAGACGGCGGACACACCGTAGCCGGCGACGGCAGCCGCCTTGTGCCGCCGCCAGCGGTCGGCGACCACTCCTGCGGCAAAACGGGCGACGGCGGTCACGCCCTGATAGAGGCCGTCGAGCACGCCGAACTCGAATGGCGACAGCTGGAGGTGGACGAAGAGGTAGACCGGAAGCACGCTCGCCACCATCTCGGACGAGATGTCGGTGAAGCAGCTCACCAGGCCGAGCGACCAGATGGCAGGCGCGACTCGTCGTCGCACGGAGCTGTGTCCGTGGCCTGGTCCGGAAGCCGTCTTGAGAACGGCGGCGTCGAGGGGATACACGTCTGGGCTTTCTGCCGAGCAAAGCGCCGGCCATTGCGGCTGTGGGCAAAGTGACCACGACTGCGCGGAATGGCGCGCGAAAGATGGACCTGGCGGTGATCCGGAGACCGATTCGGTCAGACGTCAGTCTTCAATCTCGTCGACTATCACCCGGACGGGCTCCGGTGGTAGGCTTCGATTTCGTCCGTCGCGGCACTCCGTGCGTCGGTTGCGGGTGAGGTTCTATGTGTAACGCGTCTCCATTTCCGAGAACGGCGTGGGCCCGGCACGCGCTTGGCCTGCTCCTGGCGATCGCGCTTGGAGTGGCAGGGTCCGCCCAGTCGACACTATCCACAGGGACGGGCTCCCTGGTGGTGCCGGGTCGGGCGAACGCGCATGTGTCGATTGCCGTGCAGGAGATGTTTGTCGTGGCCTCGTGGGCCGCGTCCCTTCCCACGGGTTCGACCGACATCTACGCTGCGGTGAGCCGGGACGGCGGTGTGACCTTCGGGCCGCCGACGCGGGTCAACTCGACGCCGGGCGATGCCCGGGTCAACGGCGAGCAGCCGCCGCGTGTCGCGCTCGCGCCGCGCGCCGGCAGCGATCCGGTGGTCACGGTCCTCTGGACCTCCAAAGGCGCGTCGGGTACGACGCTCTTGACGGCGCGGTCTGACGATGGCGGGCGCTCGTTCATGCCCTCCGCGCTGGTCGCGGGCACGGACGCGCCCGGCAACCGGGGCTGGCAGGCGATTGCCACAGACCGGACGGGCGCCGTGCATGCCATGTGGCTCGACCATCGCGAGATGGCCGCAACAAGCACCGCGAAACCCTCCGGCGGCACGCACACTCACGCCGGGCACGGCTCGGTGACGACCTCGACTGCCTCCGCAGCGCCCGCAGACCAGACCGACGGTGTCGCGATGGCCCAGCGCTCGAAGCTGTACATCGGCGTCCTTGGCGGCGCTGGGGCGGCCCTAGCGCCGCGTCCGATCACCGGCGGGGTTTGCTATTGTTGCAAGACGGCCCTGGCCATGAGCGGCGCAGAGACGGTGTTCGCCGCATGGCGGCATGTCTACCCGGGCAACCTTCGCGACATCGCCTTCTCGATGTCGAGCGACGGTGGACGGACCTACAGCGCACCGATTCGCGTGCATGAAGATGGGTGGCAGCTGAATGGCTGCCCGGACGATGGCCCCGCGATGGCCGTCGACGATCGGCAACGCGTGCACGTGATATGGCCGACCGTTGTGATCGAGAAGGGCGAGCCGGTCAAGGCGCTGTTCCATGCGCTGTCACCCGACGGCAGGGGATTCGGCACCCGGACGCGAATCCCCACCGACGGGTTCGGCAACCATCCGCAGGTGGCCTTTGCCGGCGACGGATCGATTGTCGTGGCGTGGGACGAGTTGGCTGGCGGCTCGCGGCGTATCGGATTGGCGCGGGGAGTGGTCGACCCCTCGGGCCGGATCGAGTTGACGCGGACGCCGGTCGAAGGAAGCGATGGCGGCGCCGCGGTCGGCTCGTATCCCTTTGTGGCCTCCGTCGGTGCGCACGTCCTCGTGGCGTGGACGAGCACCGCGGACAGTCAGACAACTATCAGGCTCGTGCGGAGGAGGATGTGATGAAGGTTCTGAATCGCAGCATCTTGGTGGCCGCCTGTGCGCTCGTCGCGCTCACCGTTTCGCTCAGCGCGCACATGAAGCTCGAGAAGTCCGAGCCGGCCGCGGACGCCGCGTTGACCGCGTCACCCAAACAGGTCCAGCTCTGGTTCACCGAGAAGCCGGAATCTCAAGGTCACGAAGGTCGAGTTGAAGGGATCGGCGGGCCCGGTCAAGCTCGCCGCCGCACACATGATGGGCGCGATGTCGGTGATGGCGGCCCTCGAGGGCGAGCTCGCGGACGGCGCGTATACGGTGAGCTGGCAGTCGGCCGGCAACGACGGGCATGTCCAGAAGGGCGAGTACGCGTTCCGCCTCAAGCGCGCAAAGTAATGCGCGCCGGGCGGGGCGGGCCGAGTGACCGGCCTGGCGCTGCTCTGGGAAGCGGCACCCAAGGCCCTGCTCTACGCGGCGCTGCTCCCGGCCCTTGGGGCGTGTGTGGCGCGGTGGAGGCTGCTTCCCAGGCTCCGCGGCGCTCTGGCGCCCTCGGCGTGCGCGGCCGTTGAGCGATCGCTCGGGCGTGTCGGTCTCGTCGCCGCATTCGTGGTCCTGGCTGCGACCCTGCTAAGGGCGTGGACGCATACCGTCGCTGCTTTCGGCCTTGCCGATGCGCAATCCTGGGAGTCGATTAAAGTCATCGCCTTCGAAAGCCGGTGGGGCAGCAACTGGATCGTGCAGGTTGCTGCGGCGACCGCTTTGGCGGCTTCCTACGTTCTTGTGCAGACACGCCCGCGGATCGGTTGGGCACTGGCCGCCGTCTCGGGCGCGGGCCTCTGCGTCGCACTGCCGCTGCTCGGGCACGCAGCCGGCAGCGCCGGGCGCATGGCGGTCCACATCGCTCACCTGATCGGCGCTGGCCTGTGGGTCGGGACGCTTACCGCCGTGTGGGCGGTGGGATGGATCGCGTCAGGAGAGCCGGAGCGCGGCGGGGCCCACGCCGTTGCGCTCTTTCGGCAGTTTTCCACGACCGCGCTCTCCGGCTTCGCGGTGCTGTTGCTGGCGGGTCTTGTGGCGTCGGCGCTTTACGTGGAGGCACCCGCGTCGCTCTGGACCACTCCCTACGGCCGCGTCCTGATGACGAAGGCGCTGCTCGCCGCGGGAATTGCCGGCTGCGGGTTCGTCAACTGGCGGCGTTTCAGTGAGCCAGCTGGCGAACCGGCGACGCTTCCTTCCACGGTGTCCCTCGAAGTCGCCCTCGCCTGCGCCGTCGTCCTCGCGACCGGCGTGCTTACCGAGCTCGAGCACTGAAAATGGCTTGACCGACCTATTTGGTCGGAGTTAAGCTAGTCCAGGTTGAAAGTGAGACTCAATATCAATTACGCCCGCTAAATGCTGACCCACATCCCCAACGTCCTCACCCCGGAACAGGTGGCCCAGGCGCGGACGAGACTCGACGAGAGCGACTGGATGGACGGCAGAGTCACCGCGGGCCCACAGTCCGCGCGCGTCAAGCACAACAGTCAGCTGGCGGAAACCCATCCGGTCGCCGAGGAAATTGGCGACGTCATTCTGACGGCCCTCCAGCGACACCCGCTCTTTGTCTCCGCCGCGTTGCCTTTGAAGGTGTTTCCCCCGCTGTTCAATCGGTACGAGGGCGGCCAGACGTTCGGCACCCATGTGGACAACGCCATCCGCCAGATTTCCGGAACCGGCCACCGTATCAGGACCGATCTGTCGGCGACGCTCTACCTGACCGGGCCCGAGCGAGTACGAGGGTGGGGAACTGCTCGTCGAAGACAACTACGGTGTCCACTCGGTCAAGCTGCCGGCGGGACACATGGTGTTGTACCCGTCGACGAGCCTGCACAGCGTGCGACCGGTGACCCGCGGCGTCCGAATCGCCTCGTTCTTCTGGATTCAGAGCATGGTCCGCGAAGACGCCGAACGGTCCATCCTCTTCGATCTCGACACCGCGATTCAGCGCATCAGCAGGGAAGCGCCAGAACACCCCTCGGCGGTGCAGCTGACAGGGGTGTACCACAACTTGCTCCGCCGCTGGGCCGAGGTATGAGGTTCTGATGTACCCTGATCACGGGCGCATCTCGCGCCTGACGCCTTTCAGGAGAGATCCGATGCATGCCGACGTTCTTCGTGCGATAAACGTGCAGATCAATTCGGAGTTCAGCGCGTGGTATCAATACCTCGCCATGGCTGCCTTTTGCGAGCGCGAGATGTTCACCGGCGCCGCCAAATGGCTGAAGGCCCAGAGCGCCGAAGAGTACCAGCACGGCATGAAGCTGTTCGACTTCGTCCATGCCAGAAACGGCGTCGTGGATCTATTGAAGATCGACCAGCCGACGCGTCGAGTTCGATTCCTTCGGCGAAGTGTTCGAGGTGGCGCTCAAGCAGGAGGAATCGGTGACGGCGCAGATCAACGCCCTGTATGAGCTGGCGTTCAAGTCCAAGGCGTTCGCCGAAATGACCGAGCTGCAGTGGTTCCTCACCGAGCAGGTGGAGGAAGAGAAGACGTCGCGCGAGCTCGTCGCCAAGTTCCGCCTGGTCGGTGACGACCCGGGCTCGTTGCTCGATCTCGACCGCGAGCTCGGCGCGCGGTCGGCAGCAGAGTAGGACGAGGCAGGATGGTTGGGGCACTCGTCGCCTGGATCAACGCCCACGCCGTGTGGCCGAACCTGCCGCTGTGGGCGTACGCCGGCCTCGCGCTCGTGGACACGCACATCACGACCGCCAGCGTCACCCTGTATCTCCACCGCTGCCAGACGCACGGGTCGATCGTGTTCCATCCGGTCGTCGCCCATTTCATGCGCTTCTGGCTCTGGGTACGGACGGCGATGCCCACCAAAGAGTGGGTCGCCGTGCACCGGTGCCACCACGCGCACGTCGAGACCGATAAGGACCCGCACAGTCCGATCGTCTACGGGATCTGGCGGGTGGTCTTCCTCGGCACGGGGCTTGTACCACCGCGCCGCGAACAACGAGGAAGTGCTCGAGCAATACGGCAAGGGCACGCCGGACGACTTCCTCGAGCGCACCTTTTACAACCGGCTGCCGATTCTGGGTCCCGTGCTGACGCTCATCTCCAACCTCTGGCTCTTCGGGATCTGGGGGCTGGCGATGTGGGTGGCCGAGATGGCATGGATTCCGTTCTTCGCAGCCGGCGTGATCAACGGGCTGGGCCACTACTGGGGCTACCGCAATTTCAAGACGCCCGACGAATCGCGGAACCTCCCCGGGCAGTACTGGTCGTTCCTGACGTGCGGCGAGAGCCTGCACAACAACCACCACCACGTGCAGAACTCGCCGAAGTTCTCGGTGTCTCGCGGTGAGCTCGACCCGGGTTACTGGTATTTCAGCGCTCTGCGCGCCCTCGGTCTGGCCAAAGCCCGCGCCTAGCCGCTACGCTGCCTGCTGCCGCTCGCTCGCGGCCGTCGACGCCTTCCTTCCGAAGAACCGCCGCCAGGCGAGCGCGAGTCCCGTGTAGACCAGCACGACGCCACCCGCCGAAACCAAGCCGGCGATCGTCTGCCCGAGCAGTCCGAACGCTTCGCCCGTGTGCGTGAAGCGCGACCAGCTGCGCAGCCGCCGGCCGAGGCTCTGGCTCTCGAAGGTTTCCCACCGGACAACGCCGCCGGTCGAGGCATCGAGCGTCAACGTGGAGCGCAGCTGCGGCTGGCCGCCGTTCCCCTGATCGACGGCGAACGCCAGCGGCGCATCCGCGGCGGTCGGGAGACGCAGGTTGATGCTCCGCCAGCCGGCGACCTGCTGCTCCGCACGTGCGAAGAGTGCGTCCAGGTTCGCGACCCTCACCGGCTGGGGCTGCCGCGCAGCGCCGCGCCCGGCGGGTCCGCCCGGCCCACCACCCTGCTGCGGCGGCGCCTCGCCAACGGCCCGGTAGACGAGGTTGTTGGCCCAGGGGAACGAGATCGGCATGGCGGTCGCCACGACCAGCGCCAGCGGTACGGCCGACCAGATCCCGATGACGTTGTGCCAGTTGAAGTCACGCGCCTTGCTGCTCAGCCCGGACCTGAAGAGTGTGATGGCCTTGACGTTCTGCCAGCTCCAGCGTCTCGGCATCCAGAGATACATGCCCGAAAGCACGATGAAGAGGAAGATCGCGTTCGACCACCCCGTGATGGCGCGCGCCACCGGACGGTTCGGACCCTCGATCGCCAGCCATCGATGCCAGGCCCGGAGCTCGCTCATCCAGCGGCGGATGTCAGTCGTGGGCTCGCCGATCACCTGCGCGTTGTAGGGATTCACGTACACGGTGCGCTGCCCGGCGTTGATGGTGACCGGCGCCTCGCGATCGGCGCGCACTGTCACGGCAGTTGGCACGATGTCCGGGTGGCTGGCCGTCACCTGGTCCATCAACGCCTGCACGGGCAGGCGCTGCGCATCGGCCGACGGCGTCACGCGGAACGCACGATCCGACCACTCGATCAGCTGCCGTTCGTACGTGAGGAGCGCGCCGGTCAGCGACATGATCAGGATGACGATGCCGGCGGTCACGCCACCAACGAGGTGGCTCCAGAAGAACACGGTGCGAAGCTTCATAAGTCTCCGAGCGCTTTGAATGAGTCCAAATGATACTGAGTCTCATTTTCAGTGTCCAGTGCAATTTCGCTGCGCTCTCCATGGCTAACGGCTCAGGGCTCAGGCAGGCTCACGGTCCTCAGCCTTGGTAGCCTTGAGCCCTGAGCCTTCAGTCGTGAGCCCAGAGCCCGGTTACTATCGTCCCCATGCGACTGCTGCTCCGCGCGTCGGTCCTCGGGTTGGCGCTGTCGGCCGCTTGCGCCACCGGCCAGGAAGCGGCTCCGCCCAGTGCCACCATGTCTCACGTTTACGACGACATCCACTCGTTCGCGAAACCCAACGTCGCCCGCGTCACGCACGTGGGGCTCGACCTGAGGGCGGACTTTGCCACCAAGACGCTCAGCGGAACGGCGACGCTCTCGCTGCAACGAGCGCCCGGCTCGAGCGAGGTCGTGCTCGACACCCGCGACTTGACGATCGAACGCGTGGTCGACGCGAAGAATCAAACGCTCACGTTTGCGCTCGGCGACCCGGATGCTGTTCGCGGTCGTGCGTTGACCGTCCAACTGCCGCCCGGCGCCGCCGAGGTCGTTGTCACCTACCGCACGGCTCCGACGGCCGAGGCGCTCCAGTGGCTCGCGCCAGCGCAAACGGCGGGAGGACGCCACCCGTATCTGTTCTCGCAAGGGCAGGCCATTCTCACGCGCACGTGGATTCCCACGCAGGACAGCCCCGGCATCCGCCAGACCTACGCCGCGCGCATCGTCGTGCCGCGGGAGCTGCATGCCGTCATGAGCGCCGAGCAATTGAACCCGGCCGGCACGGAGGTCGCGGGCGGACGGGCCTTCGAGTTCCGGCTGACACAGGCCATCCCGCCGTACCTCATCGCGCTGGCCGTGGGCGATATTGCATTCCAGTCGCTTGGGCCCAGGACGGGTGTCTACGCCGAGCCCTCAGTCCTTCCCGCTGCGTCGAAGGAGTTCGGCGAGCTCGAGCAGATGGTCACGTCTGCCGAGGCCCTGCTCGGTCCGTACCGCTGGGGTCGCTACGATTTGCTCGTCCTGCCGCCGTCGTTCCCGTTCGGCGGCATGGAGAACCCGCGCCTGACGTTTGCGACGCCGACGATCATCGCCGGCGACCGTTCGCTCGTGTCGCTTGTCGCGCACGAGCTCGCGCACTCGTGGTCGGGGAATCTCGTGACCAACGCGACCTGGAGCGATTTCTGGCTGAACGAGGGCGTGACCACCTACGTCGAGAACCGGATCATGGAGGCGATCTACGGGCCGGAGCGAGCCGCGATGCTCGATGTCCTCGAGCGGGAGACGCTGCTGGGCGAACTGTCGACGCTGCCGGCGGACGACACCGTGCTCCACATCGATCTTGCGGGCAGAAACCCCGACGATGGGGCGACGCAGGTGCCGTACGCGAAGGGTTCGGCCCTGCTGCGGTTGATGGAGGAGACGCTCGGGCGCGAGCGGTTCGACGCCTACCTGCGGTCGTACTTCGATCGCTACGCCTTTCAGTCCATCACGAGCGAGGTGTTTCTCGAGGACGTTGGCCGGCAGCTTCTGAAGGGCGATGCGGCGCTGGCGGCGAAGCTGCGCCTGGACGAGTGGGTCTACAAACCCGGGCTGCCCGACAATGCGCCGGTGCCGCGCTCCACGGCGCTCGAGACGGTCGAGCGCCAGGCGCAGGCGTTCGCCGGCGGGTCTCGTGCCGCAACGCTCGCGTCGGCCTCGGCGGCCTGGAGCACCCAGGAGTGGCTCCACTTCCTCGGCAAGCTTCCGCCTGCGATAAGCTCCGCACAGGTCGCCGATCTCGACAGGACGTTCGGGCTCACGGCGCGCGGCAACAGCGAGGTGTTGTTTGCCTGGCTCCGGATCGCGATCAAGCACCGCTACCAGCCCGCGATGCCCGCGCTGGAGCGGTTTCTGACCTCGCAGGGACGGCGCAAGTTCCTGCGCCCGCTCTACGAGGATCTGATGGCGACTGACTGGGGAAAGGCCGAGGCGCGTCGCATCTACGCGACGGCCCGGCCGCTCTATCACGCCGTCTCGGTCGGGACCCTCGACTCCATCGTGAAGTAGTCCCGTGACGGCACTCGATCGTCTTGGATGGCACGACTTCTTTCGAGCACAGATCACTCCTGAGCTCGCGCCACTCCGGATCGCGCGGGTGGTGGAGGAGCAGCGCGGCCTGTGCCGGCTGGCCGGAGACTTCGACGGCTGGGCAGAGGTCAGCGGGCGCTTTCGTCACGAGGCGGGATCGCCGGCCGACTTTCCCGCGGTCGGCGACTGGGTCGCGGCTGCAGCCGACCCAGGGGCTGAACGCGCCATCGTTCATCGTCGGCTCGAGCGCCGGAGCACGGTGTCGCGCAAGGCCGCGGGCCGGGTCTCGGCCGAGCAGGTGCTCGCCGCCAACGTCGACACGATCTTTCTCGTCACCGCGCTCGCCGGCGACTTGAGCCCGCGACGCCTCGAGCGGTACCTGACGATGGTGTGGGAGGCCGGGGCGGCGCCCGTCGTCGTACTGAACAAGGCCGACCTCAGCGACGATCCAGTAGCGGCTGTCGAGGCCATGAGGGAGCGGCTCCCCTTCGTGGACGTGGTCTCGGTGAGCGCCCTGCACGCCAGCGGCCTCGAGGCGCTCAGCCCCTATCTGGCGCCGGCGGCGACGATCGCGCTGCTCGGGTCGTCGGGTGTCGGCAAGTCCACCCTGGTCAACAGGCTGCTGGGCGAGGACGTGCAGAAGGTTGGCGGGGTGCGAGATGCCGACGGCAAGGGACGGCATACCACCACATCCCGACAGCTCGTCGAGTTGCCGTGCGGCGCGCTCCTCATAGACACCCCGGGCATGCGCGAACTTCAGCCGTGGGCGGACGAGACGGCGGTGGAAGGGGCGTTCGAAGACATTGCCGCGCTGGCGCTCGAGTGCCGGTTTGCCGACTGTGGACACGCCGAAGAGCCGGGCTGCGCGGTGCTGAGCGCGGTCGCCGCCGGTGCGCTCGACGCGAGTCGCCTCGAGCACTACCGGCGGCTGGCCCGAGAGGCGGCCTTCGAGGCCCGCAAGCGGGATACCTCGGCCGCCGCGGAAGAGAAGCGCCGGTGGAAGCAGGTCCATCAAGCGCAGAAGAAGATGTATCGAGACCGCGGCCGCTAGCGCCGCTCAGAACCGGACGCCGTATACCAGCCTGAAGCTGCGGCCCATCTCGGGCACGAAATCCTTGATGTACGACAGGTGGTTCCGGTAGAGCTCGTTCGTGGCGTTGTCGAGCCGCGCCGTGATCGTGCTGAGCACGCCGCCCTTGTCGAAGGAGTACGACCCGAAGAGCTTGAGCGTGGTGTAGCCGTCGGTCGGTGTCTCGACGCCGTAGGTGCGCTCCTGGGCGGCGGCCGCCACGATGTCCCCGCCGACCTGCAGCGCGTTGCGCTGATACCGCAGCCCCGCGCGGAACCTGAACGGCGGAATCCTCGGCAGCGGGTCGCCGGTCGACTGGAGCGCTGCCGTGAACGTAATCGACGCCGATCTCGGTCGTGATCGCATTCGTGATCTGCAGGTCCGTGTGGGCCTCGAACCCCTGGAACAGGCTGTCTGCGCCGGTGAACTCGACGTACGGCAAGTCGGACGGCTCGCCAGCGTCGATCTCCCGGCTCGGGAAGCGTGCGGCATACTCGTCGATCCGCGACTCGAATTCCTCGCTGCGTGATCTCGCTCGCGGAAGACGAAGTCGCTGAATGCGTGTTGCGGAAGTAGGTGAACTCGCCGGACGCGCGGTGCGTCCGCCAGCGGAGCGAGACGTCGAAGCCCAGCGCCTGCTCGGATGCAGAGGTCCGGGTTGCCGACTTCGAACGCGAAGTTCCCGATGTGCGGGACCAAAGAAGAACAGCTCCTCGAGCGCCGGGTTCCGTGCCGCGCGCGCGAGGCTGACCGCGACGGTCACCGCATCGTTGGCCTCGGCCGGACGGATCAGGAGGCCGATCGACCCCGATGCGTTGGTGAAGTCACGCTTCGGCTCGTCCGCCGGCGTGAAGTTGGTCTGCTCGACGCGGCCGCCGAACTGAAACGTGAAGTGTGGCCACGTCAGCTCTTCGTAGAGGAACGCGCCGAAGCCCGACTGATCGATCGCCGGCGCCAGCGCTTCTTCGCCCTGTGAGTCGAACGCGCGGTTCAGCACGGCGCCGCCAACGCTGCCCTTGAGACGCCCGTACGCCTTGTGCGTGGCGAGCACGTCCGCGTCGGCCGTGTTGTTCGTGAACTGCGTCCCGACGACGTCGCCCTCGAGCTCGTCGTGCTTGTAGCGCCGGACGGCGACCGACGCCCTGAACGAGTCGAAGATCCCGGTCAGGTTCTGCGTGCCGCCGCGCAGCGTCGAATGCGTGGCGGCGCGGCGTCAGCTGAATCTGACCGTCTTCGACGACCGGGGTTCCGTACTTGAGGTCGTCGTAGCCGTAGCTCCCGCCAAAGTACCCCTTGGCGCCCGTCAACGACAGGCCGACGGTGCCGAACCCGGTGCGCGACTGCGAGTTGTCGACATCGCCTTCTGGTGTCGCGACGTCACCGGTCCGCCGCCCGCCGCCCCCGACCTGCAGCGCCACTCGACCGTTGCCCCAGAACACTTCTCCCGCGCCGCCGCCTTCCTTGGTCGCGGTGGCGGCCTCGAACGTCATGTTTCCGCTGGCGCCGGTCATCGGCCGGGTCGGAATCTGCTCGGTGATGACGTTGACCAGCCCGCCGATCGCGTTGGCGCCGTAGAGGAGCGTGGCCGGCCCGCGGACGACCTCGATGCGCTGGGACGACTGCCGGGTTGACCGTCACGCCGTGATCGGCCGACTGGCTGGACAGGTCGCCCATGCGCTGGCTGTCCTGCAGGATCAGCACGCGATCGCCGTCGAGGCCGCGGATCACCGGACGCGCCGGCGTCGGGCCGAAGCTGCGCGATGCGAGGCCCGGCTGATTCTCGAGCGTCGATCCAAGCGAGCTACCGAGTTGCTTGGTCAGCTCCTGCCCGGCCAGCACCGTTGTCGGCTGATAGGACTCGACCAGACTGCGCGGCTCTGGGCTGACCGACACCACTTCGTCGTAGTGGATCACGGGGTCGACCTGGATGTCCACGGCCATCGTTGTCGACGCCACGCGCACTTCGGTGCGACGTGCAGTGAAGCCGTCGCCGCGGATCGACAGGTGATACTCGCCCGGTGGGACGTTGTCGAACCGGAAGGTGCCGTCGGCGCCGGCCTGTGTCTCCCGCCGGAGCTCGTCGATGGTCACGGTCAGATCCGCCGACCGGGTCACCCGAGAGCGAGTTGGTGAGGCGGCCGGTGAGCGAGGTGCCGGTCTGCGCCGCGGCTGCCGACGCGAGCAGCAACGCTGCCGTCAGCACCGCGAACGCTCTGAAAAGCGTACGGAAATACATGGTCATCTCCGAAAGTCGGTTGTCTGGAGACCCGGCGCGGGCCGGGCGACTAGGCGACGGACGGAGAGGCGGGCGGGGAGCGGAGGCTGAGCTGTGGAGGGGCGACGCTGCGCGGTGCGGCCAGGACCGCCCGCTGGACGTGGAAGCGGGACTCGAATGTCGGTGCGACTTCGGCCGACGGTGTAGCGAGCGGTCGAAACGCGCGTGCCCAGTGGCAGACCAGACAGTGCAGGGGGTGCGCAGCATCCGACGGGACGTTGGCGCGGAGCTCGTGATCCGATTCGTTGTGGGGAACCGCCGCAAGCCGGCCGCCCACCGCGTGGTCGTCGTGGCCGGCGTCCGCATGCGCGGGCATCGCCTGCGAGAGGCTCGCCGTCAAGAGCGACAGCAGCAACGCCGCCGCCACCCGCGCCGACCGATTCCGGAGCCACTCGAGCATCAGCCCTTCACGTTAGCGGACGGCCGCGCAATGGTCAAGTGGCCTAGTCGCGTTCGGAAGCGCGCTCGGAGACGGGGTGCTTCAGCAGTTTCCGCTGCAGCGATCGCCGATGGAGCCCGAGCAGCCGCGCCGCCTGCGAGATGTTGTTGTCGCAGTCGGCGAGCACGCGCTGGATGTGCTCCCACTCGACGCGGGCCAGAGGCTGGACGGCGCCGGGCAGGCTGGCCCCGGGCTCCAGGTCGGGCGGTTCGAATGCCGCGAGGATCTGATCGGCGTCGACTGGTTTGGTGAGATAGCCAGTGGCGCCGAGGCGCACGCTTTGCACGGCTGTTGCGATGCTGCCGTACCCGGTCAGCACGAGGATGTTCGTCGTCTCGTCGAGGCCCTTCAGCTCGCGCACGAGGTCGAGGCCTGAGCCTCCGGGCAGGCGGAGGTCGACCAGCGCGTACTCCGGGCTCTCGATTCTGGCCGCCGCCAGCGCCTCCGCGTAGTCGGCCGCGCCAGTCGCCGCGAACCCGCGCTCGATGAACGCACGCACCAGCCGCGTCCGGAACGGCCCGTCGTCGTCGACGACGAGCAGCGTGCGGCTGGTCGCCCGATCGGACGCCGGGCTCGAGGTCATGAGGCGGCGCCCGCCGCCAGTCTCGAGTCGGCGTGTGTCGGCAGCTCGAGGCACGCGGTGGTGCCGTTGTTCGACGTGACCGTGAGGCCGCCGCCGACCCGTTCGGCGAAGACGCGCGTCAGGAAGAGCCCCAGGCCCAGGCCGCGGCCGGGATCCTTCGTGGTGAAGAACGGCTCGCCGATGCGCTCCAGCGTCTCCGCCGACATGCCCGGGCCCTGGTCGGCGACCGTCACGCGCAGGCGATCGCGGTCCTGTTCCAGCGCGACCACGACCGGCGCCCTCTGATCCTGGGCGGTGGCATCGAAGGCGTTCTTCACGAGCGAGAAGACGGCCTGGCTCAGCCCGGCCCGTGGAAGAAAGACCGGCAGCGGGCGCTCGGGCAGCCGGACCTGCAGTCGCGCCGACTGGTCAGCCGTGAGGCGCGCGCGAATTTCGGCCACCAGCGCCGCCGGATCGACGGCCTCGGGATCGTCGGCGGTCGTTCCGCCGGCCCGCCCGCTCATCTGGTCGAGGATCGCCTGGCAGCGGTCGACCTCCGCGCGAATGAGACGGGCATCTTCGGCCAGATCCGGCACCGTGCCGCGCGCGTCGGCCGCGTGTTCCAGCTCGCGTGACGCCAATGCGATCGTCGCCAGCGGGGTGGAGAGCTCGTGCGCGGCGCCTGCGGCGAGCGTCGTGAGCGACATCAGGCGCTCGTTCTTCGCAGCGCGGTGACGCATGGCCTCGAGCTCGGCCTCGCGACGTGCCAGCGCGTCGGACGCCTGCACGACGAAGTATGCGGCGAGCTCGGCCGTCGTGGCGACCGCGATCCACATGGTGAACAGATGCGTCGGAAAGTCGTTCAGCCGGTGGTGCACCGGGTCCAGTTCCCGCAGGTGCCAGTACGTCAGCAGCCCGAATCCGGCGGCAGCGAAGCCGCCGAGCAAGGCTGCGTGCAGCGCGCCCAGCGTCAGCGCCGCAAGCGTGACCTGGGCGACAAGGATGACGCTGAAGGGATTGAACGGTCCGCCCGTCAAGTCCAACAACCCCACGAGCAGCGCCGTATCGAGCATCAGCGCTGCCAGCGAGAACGCCCGGGGCAGGGGCCGGCCGCCGGAGAGGCCGAGGGCCACGACGACGTTCACGACAGATGCGGCCAGGATGACGGGGGCGACGTGGCGCAGCGGGAAGTCGAGCCCGGGAAACACCCACGCGACGCCGCCGACGATCGCCTCGATGGCCGCCGTCGTCCAGCGCAGGCGAATCAGCCACGGCAGCGTGGCGAGCGGCGTCGCGCCCAGGTACCACGGCGTCGCAGAATGCGCGCCTGACATGCCGAGCGCCGCGGCTGACCGGTCGCCGCCTGGGTTCACCAGCACGCCTTCAGTGTAAGCCAAGGGGCGCGGCGGTTTGCCGCGTCAGGTCTGTGCGACAACTTGCCGCACATCCCGATGGAGGGCCCGTGCGTAGACTCAAATGTTCATGAGCCTCCGCCGCGGACTTCGTCAATCCCTGCTTGCCTTGCTCGGAACGACGCTCACCTTTCTCTTCTGCCCGGCTGTCGACGCGCGAGCCGCGGGCGTCGCGGGCATGGTTCGTGACGAAACAGGCGGCGCGCTGCCAGGTGTCACCGTCGAGCTGTCGGCGGCTGATGGCGCGACGCGTACCGTGGCAACCGGATCGGACGGCAGCTATCGGTTCGACGGCGTGGCACCCGGCCCGGCCCGGCTGTCGTTCTCGCTCATCAACTTCGCGACAGCCTGGCGGCAGGTCAGTGTCCCGGCGACCGGGGATGCGCGCGCGGATACGATGCTCGTGCTGTCGCTCAGCGCCGATGTGACGGTCACTGGTCTCAGGACCTTCGTGAATCTGGCCGATGCCGAGGATCCCGTGCGGAATCTGGTGGGCATCGCCCAGTCCGCGAGCCAGGGCGCCATCACCGCCCGTCAACTGGCGGTGCGGCCGATCATGCGCTCGGGTGAAGTGCTCGAGACGATTCCCGGCGTCGTCATCAGTCAGCACAGCGGCGAGGGCAAGGCCAATCAGTACTACCTTCGCGGCTTCAACCTCGATCACGGCACCGACTTCGCGACGACGGTCGCAGGCATTCCGGTGAACATGCCGACGCACGGCCACGGACACGGGTACTCCGATCTCAGCTACCTCATCCCCGAGCTGGTGAGCGGCGTGCAGTTCGCCAAGGGGCCGTATTTCGCGGACCAGGGCGACTTCGCGACGGCCGGCTCGGCGAACATCAACTACACAAACAGTCTCGACGCACCCGTGGTCCGCGTCGGGGCCGGGCAGGACGGGTTCTTCCGCACCCTCGTGGCTGCTTCGCCTCGAGTCGGACGAGGCACCCTTCTGGCGGCCTTCGAAGGGGGACACAACGACGGCCCCTGGGTGAACCCCGACAACTTCGGGAAGCTGAACGGCCTCATCCGCTACACGCAGGGCGACCTGGCCAACGGGTTCTCGGTGACAGGCATGGGGTACCGGGCCACATGGGACGCCACCGACCAGGTTCCGCTCCGTGCGGTCGAACAGGGCCTCATCGATCGCTTCGGCGCGCTCGATCCGACCGACGGCGGAGACTCGTATCGCTACAGCGGTTCGTTCGACTGGACGCGGACGCGAGGCAACGCCGCGACGAGGGTGACGGCGTACGGCCTGGACTATGACCTCAACCTCTACTCAAACTTCACGTTCCTCCTCGACGACCCTGAGAGCGGCGACCAGTTTCACCAGGCCGATCACCGGTTCGTGAGCGGCGCCAAGGTGTCGCACCGCCGCCAGGCGCGTTGGCGTGGCCGCGCCGTCCAGAACACGTTCGGCGGCCAGCTGCGCAACGACTCGATTTCGACGGTCGGTCTCTACCGCACCGCGGCGCGCGAGCCCATCGACACCACGCGTGAAGACGACGTGCTCCAGACCAGTGGAGCGGCGTTCTTCCAGAACGAAACGGCGTGGTCGCCGACGCTGAGGACCCTCGTCGGCCTCCGCGCGGACGCCTACCGTTTCGACGTCGCCTCGGACAACCCGCTGAACAGCGGCACCGAGTCCGACGGCATCGTCAGCCCCAAGGGTGGCCTCGTCTTTGGGCCTTTCAAGGGCACGGAGTTCTATCTGAACGCCGGCCTGGGCTTCCACAGCAACGACGCCCGGGGCGCGACGATCACGGTGGATCCGGCGACAGGGGCGGCAGCGGAGCGGGTGACGCCGCTTGCGCGGGCCAAAGGGATCGAGGGCGGCGTGCGCACAGTGGCCTTCCAAGGCCTGCAAACGAGCGTGACGGTCTGGTCGCTGAACCTGGAGTCAGAATTGATCTTCGTCGGTGACGCCGGCAGCACGGACGCCGGACGCCCGAGCCATCGTCATGGGATCGAGCTGGCCAACTACTACAGCCCGAGCCCGTGGCTGACGCTCGACTTCGATTGGACCTGGTCGCACGGCCACTTTACGGATGCCGATCCGGCTGGCGACGCCATTCCCGGCGCGGCCGAAACCGTGTTCTCGGCGGGTGCGGCGGTAGACGATGTGCGCGGTGTGTTCGGGAGCGCGCGGCTCCGGTACTTCGGCCCGCGTCCGCTCACCGAAGACGACTCGGTCAGGTCCGGGGCGACGGCCATCGTCAACCTGCAGGCGGGCTACAAAGTGACGCCCAGGATCCGGTTCCTGGTGGACATCTTCAATCTCTTCGACGCCGAAGACAGCGACATCGACTACTACTACGCCTCACGCCTGCCGGGCGAACCCGGTGGGGGAGTGGAGGACATCCACTTCCACCCGACGATTCCGTTCACCGCTCGGCTCGGCCTCGCGATCGCGTTCTGAACTCGGGACTTAGGACTGGGGATTGAGGGATTTCAAACTTGCGAATGAGAAATCCTCAGTCCCTAAGTCCCAAGTCCCAACTCCCAAGTGATTTATGGCTGTTTGACCAGCTGCCCGCGGATCGCGCCGCCAGTGTTCAACGTGGTGTGCACGTTGAAGTAGAAGCCGTCCGGGTCGTTGATCATGTTCTGCGCAAGCACCGGCTCGATGGTCAGCGCCGTTCTCGTGATCGTGCTGGCCCCGGTTGCCAACGTCGTCTCGGCGGCGGTGAGGGTCAGGTTGACGACGACAGGGGCGTTCACGCCCGGCCGTCCGTTGTGAATGTGCGCGCCCGTCAAAGTCGTAGGGGCGGGGAACCCGGTCACGGGCACGCTGAAATCTCCGGTCGCGGACGTGATCTGCTGCGCCGCGTCCCTGACCACGTTCAGCGTCAGCGTCATCGTCCCGGTGGCGTTCCCGTCAGGACCGGTCACCGGCGGATTTTCGTTGCCCGGGCGCAGCTGTGCGGTGAATCTCGTCTGATTGGGCGTCGGCGTGGGCGTGGTGGCAGGGTCGTCTTCGCAGGCAGCGGCTGACAGGGCGAGGGCGAATACCACTCCCAGGGTCCATACACGTGTCATGAGGTGCTCCTTCGGCGGCGGAACAATCGCGCCGGTCGTACGCCTCGCAGCAAACCCGGGGCCACCACGGCTGGCAGGTCCCGGAGGATTGGATGGGGTGGCAATCGCTTTGCGTCGCTGAGCTAACGATGCGCCGCACGCTCCGCCTGGTGACCGTTGCCCTGGTGTGTCTTGCCGCCTGTCCGGCCGAAGGTCAGGAGCACCAGGACCATGCGGACCATGCGGCCCCGACCTGGGCCTGGATGTTCGACGGCAACGTCTTCTTCGGGCTCAACGACCAACGCCGCCGCTTCGCCGACTACTCGGCCTGGGAGTCCCAGAACTGGTTCATGGTCGCTGCCGACCGGCAGAGCCCGAAGGGGCGGCTGTCGGCGAACCTCATGCTATCGCTCGAGCCCTTTACGGTCGCCGATGGCGGGTCGCCACAGCTCTTCCAGACCGGGGAGAGCTATCAGGGCGTTCCACTGGTCCATTTCCAGCACCAGCACGATCTGCTGATGGGCCTCGGCGTCACGTACGCCATTACTCGGCCGGGGGTGACCTACACGCTGGGCGCTGACCTGGTCGGTTCGCCGACGCTCGGGCCGACGGCCTTCATGCATCGCGCGTCAGCGCGAAACAACCCCCAGGCCCCGCTGATTCACCACTACGTCGACTCCACGCACATCACGCCTGGTGTCGTCAGGGGGGGCGTGACCTTTGGTTCCCTGACCCTCGAGGCGTCGGCCTTTCGCGGTGCGTCGCCCGATGAGGACCGCGTCGACATCGAGCGGCCCGCCCTGGACTCGTGGGCGACCCGGGTCCGCTGGCGGCGCGGGGCCTGGGAAGCGCAGGTCTCGGGCGGACATCTCAAACGGCCGGAGTGGTTCGAGCCCTTCGATGCCACGCGCATCACGGCGTCGATCTCCTTTGACGGAACGGTCCGATCCCGCCCGCTGGCGATGACCCTCGCGTGGGGTGAAAACCGGCAGTTCAACGGCTTCAACGGAAACGTCGACGGATTCCTGCTCGAAGGAGACCTGCGCGCGACCACCGCCCTGGCCGTGTACGGACGCGTCGAAGTGGCCGCGAAGGAGTTCTTCGGCCTGGGCTCGCATCCCAAAGAGTTCGTGCACCGCCACTGGTTTTCGGAGGTCCAGGCGTTCACGGTGGGGTCCGTGTGGGACCTTCCCTTTCAGCGGATCGGCCGACTCGGCATCGGGGCCGACGTCACCCTGTACACCATGGGCGACGATATCCAGCGCTTCTTCGATCCCTCACGATCGTTTCACGTGTTCCTTCGCTGGCGTCCTCAGGTCGCGGCACCCCACGTGCACTGACAGGATTGCAGAATTGAGGGATTCAGGGACTTTGGGATTCAGGGATTTCGAAATCCCTCAGTCCCCAGTCCCTCAATCCTCCAGTCCTCACTGGATCGTGATCGTCCCCTGCAGGCTCGTATTCGTCTCGTTGTTGTGGTCGTGGTACCCGCAATTGCGCGCGGTGTTCAGATTTCCCGATGATCGGCTCTGGTTCGGGTTGAGGAAGCCGACCGAATTGAGCTCGGGGCAATCGCCGTGGGCCGGGTGGGGGTCGCTGTTCATCTGATGGGCGCTCGAGGAGCTGTTCACGAAGGTCACTTGCGAGCCGCGCGGAACCGTCAGGTTCTTCGGGCTGGTGCCGGTCGAGGTGATGGTGATGGTCGTCGCCGGATTCGGGGTCTGGGAAGGAGCGGTGTCGTCCCCCCCGCAACCCGCGGCACCGAGGGCCAGACCCGTGATCAGAACGCCGACTGCGACCCGTGCGACTCGATCCATTCTGCCCTCTTTCATCAACTGGCGGCGGGGGCCCCACCCCCGCCGCGAACTGACGCCGACGCGCTTGCCTCGGCGACCCATGGCCTCGGCTCGGCGTGGCCGCCTTAGTAGAACTTTCTCGAGATGCTGAACCCCAGGTACCAATCGTCGTTGCTGTTGCCGCCACGCGCGATTTGTCCCATGGTGGTCCCGAACGAGTTGGTGAACACAATCTGAAACATGTGTCCGCCGGCGCGCTTCTCTACGCCGAAGGCGCCGTGGCTGACACCAGGCTCGTAGCCTGACACGCGAGGCGCCCATTCGCCAAACACGTAGACGGTCGGGCGGATGCGCACGCGCGTCCCGAGGCCGAAGATGAAGCTGTCGTTGGACTCCACGAGCTCAGCCGGCTCCGGGTTGGAGTTGTTGACCCAGATGGGCTCGAAATACAGCGCTGCACTGTCCTTGATCTGAGCCGAGACGATGGCGCCCAGCGCCGGCGAGTAGCTGTCCGAGAAGTTGTCCGTGCCGTCGATGGAAGCGAGCGCCGAGAGCTCCATGCCGCCCGGTCCCCCTCGGAGGACCGAGTACTGCCCGAAGAACTCGATGGTCTTGCCGTCGCTCGACCGATGGACGCCGACCTGGCCGTTCGGCACGATGCCGAAGCGGTACTCCAGCGCGATCACCGCCCCGTTGTCCAGGCCGAAGAAGTCGCTCAGGAGGTCCTGGAAACTGCCCTGGGCCAGAGGGCGCGTGAACCGGTGGGTCACGCGGAAAGCGCTGCCGAACTTCGGCAGGCGGAGCGACGTCGGGAGCGCGGAAATGGTGAAGTCAGGCTCGGCGGGCCTGAGGACCGCCGGGTCGTCGGCCTGCGCAGCAGCCGGAAGAGCTGAGGACAGGGCGAACGCCAGAGCCGCTGCAACGCGCAGGAATGTTGATGAACGAGTCACGAGTGCTCCTCTGTGCTTGGTTGTGGCCGTCAGTTGTTCTGCGCGCCCTGTTGGATCCAGGTGCGAATGATCTGGATCTGTTCGCTGGTCAGGTACGGCCCGTTGAGCGGCATCCGGAGCCCGTTGATGCCAGGCGTCCCGGAGATCTTGCGGATCAGGTAGCTGGCATCGGGGTTGTTCGGCGCGACCCGGAGAACGGACGCCTGTTGGACGCTCGCTCTGTTAACGAGATTGCCGTAGGACACATTGGCCAGCAGCACGAGTTCGCCGCCAGGAATTTGGCCGACGTTGCTATGGCACGAGACGCAACTGGGCCGGCCATTGGCGTCGCCGGCATCGAAGATGTTTTGCTGAATGCTCGAAAAGGTCGGCTCGAGACCCGGTGTCGGGCTGGGCACCGTGGACAGGCTTTCGTCGCACGCAGCGGCCGAGACGACGACGGCCAGTACTCCCATAACTCGCAAGTGAAGTCGCATGCTCCTCCTCAAGGCAGACGGAACCGACCGTGGTCGTAGGCAAGGCCAGTGCCGTGCGCCGGTCCTCTCAGGCCCCTCTGTCACCGTTGAGCCGGATGAGCCCGGAATGTTTACGCGCTGCGAAAGGGGATTACTACGCCCGTAAGGCACGGCGAGTCCAAGCCCGTAGGCACGGCGGGCCAAAAAGACCAGCCCTACACTCGTCGCAGGCTGGGTCGTGGGCCGGTCCTTTCGGCCCGGGCACCTAGTCGATGCGGTACTTGGCCAGGTAATAGGAGAGGGCTCGCTGACTGATCCCCATGAGCTCGGCCGCTTCCTTCTTCACACCTCGGGCCGTCTCGATAGCGCGCCTGATCGTCTCGCGCTCCACCCACTCGATGTTCGGCCGGAGCTTCAGCGACGGCAGGCCGCTCATCTGGCTGCTGACGGCGCCGAGCACGGACACGGAGTTGGCCGTGATCGCCGGTCCCGTGGAGAGCACCACGGCACGCTCGATCGCGTTCTCGAGCTCGCGCACGTTGCCCGGCCAGTCGTACTGTTTGAGGGTGTCGAGCGCCGTGTCTTCGATCCGCTCGATCCGCCGGCCGGTTCTCTGCGCATGCTTCCGGATGAAGTGGTCCACCAGTGCGGGTATGTCGTCGCGCCGATCGCGGAGCGGCGGGAGCGCGATGGGGATGACGTTGAGCCGATAGAAGAGATCCTCCTGGAACTTGCCATCGGCCACCATCTGGCGGAGATCGCGGTTGGTCGCCGCAATCACCCGCAGGTCGACCCGCTCGCTCCGCTCCGACCCGAGCGGCTCGAACTCGCGCTCCTGCAGCACGCGCAGCAGCTTCGACTGGAGCGTCGGCGTCATCGTGCCGATTTCGTCGAGGAAGATCGTCCCGCCGTCTGCCAGCGCGAACTTTCCCTTCTTCGTCGTCAGCGCGCCGGTGAAGGCGCCTTTCACGTGACCGAAGAGCTCGGACTCGAGGAGCGACTCCGGGATCGCCGCGCAGTTCACCTTGATGAGGGGCATGTCGCGCTGCGCGCTCCGGTTGTGGATGGCGCGCGCCACCAGCTCCTTGCCGGTGCCGGTTTCGCCCGTGATGAGCACCGTGCTCTTGGTGTCGGCCACGCGCTCGGCCCGGCGGATGATCTCCTCCATGACCTTGCTGCGCCCGATGATGCCGTAGTGATCGAACTGCTCGTCGCGCTCGCTGCGGAGGTACCGGTACTCCGTCCGGAGGCGCTGGTGCTCGAGTGCATGCTGCACGACCACCAGCAGCTCGTCGATCTCGAACGGCTTCTGCAGGTAGTCGAGCGCTCCGAGTTTCATCGCCTCGAGCGCGCTCTCGACGGTCGCATGCGCCGTCATCATCAGGATCTGCGCCCGATCGCCGTCGGTCGAGGCCGCCACGTACTCGCGGATCATGTCGAGCCCCCCGAGCTGCGGCATCACGTTGTCGACGATGAAGAGGTCGAACTGGCGGTCGGCGAGCAGCCGCTGCCCCTCGCGCGCGCTGGTCGTCTCGATCACCTCGTGGCCGGCGTCGCGAAGCGCCCGCCCCAGCGCCTTCAGAATCTTCTCTTCGTCGTCGACGAGCAGGATCGAACCGCGACGGGTCATGTCGGAGGCGCTCCCAGGGGCAGCTCGATGCGAATCTCGGTGCCCAGGCCCGGGCTGGCTGGTGATCGAGATCACCCCGCCCAGGCCTTCGACGATGTTGCGTGCAATCGGCAGCCCAAGTCCGGTGCCGCCACGCTTGGTCGTGAAATACGGGTCGAAGACGCGCGGCAAGTCAGCCGCTGCGATGCCCGCACCACGGTCGGCCACGATGATGGCGACGCGGCTGTCGGTGGCAAGCGTCGAGACGACGACGCCCGCGTCATGGCCCCGAAGGAGTCCGGCACTGGCGGCCGGGGCATTCGCCTCGGCGGCGTGACGGGCGTTGACCATCAGGTTGACGAGGGCGACCCGGAGGCGCTCGGCATCGGTGGTCACCGGCGGCAGCGACGCGGCGAGGTCCAGGTACACGGCCGGCCCAGGGGCCGCCTGTGCGGCGGCGGCCGATTCGCGGCAGACCAGGTTGATGTCGGCGACCGACTGTTCGAACCGGATCGGCCGGGCAAAATCGAGGACTTCGTTCACGACCCGGTTGAGTCGCGCCACCTCGTCGTCGATATCGGTCACCGCTTCGCCGAGCCGGGCCCGCTCGAGGTCGGGCTGTCGCAGCGCGTGCAGGGCCGTCTTGATGATCATCAGGGGATTGCGGATCTCGTGGGCGATGACCGTCGAGAGACGTCCGAGCGCCGAGAGCCGCTCCTTCTGTGAGACCTCGCGCTGGAACCGCGCGATCGAATCGGTGAGCGTGTTGAACGTCGTGGCCAGGAGCCGGGCGTCTTCGTCCGCCCACCGGCTGCCCCGGACCGGAATCTTTCTCGTGAGATCGCCGGTGGTCGAGACCTGGCGCATGACGTCGGTGATCGTGGCCAGCGGGCGCGTGATCGTCCGCGCGACGCCAAAGCTCAGAAGCGTCGCGGCCAGCACCGCCACGAGCGCCGTCACCGCCAGCTCTGTGTTGATCGTGCGCAGGAGCGCGAGTTGCTCGGCGCGCGATCGCAGAACGAACGCGACCGGGCCCGTGCCGGCATCGACTGCGTCATTGGCGGACAGCGGCAGCGGCAGCGCGACTGTACGTCGCCGGTCGGCAGCGTGACGTCGCCCCGGCTGTCCCGGCTGCGCATCACGGCTGCCAGCGCGGCCCGATCCTCCGCCGGCAGCGTGGTCGCGAGCACCTGCCCGTCCATGCCGAACGCGATCTCGCTGCCGGTGATTCCCTTGAGCTGCAGCGCCAGCGCATCGTCGAGCAGGAAGCCCACGCTCAACGTGCCCTGGATGTCGGGGTTCGAGAGCCCGATGGCGATGGGCACGGTGACGAGCTGCAGCATGCCCTCCGGCCGCGGAATGAGGCTGAACCCCTCGCGCCCTTCGGCGGCGGCCCGGACCGACGGCTGGCCGGCCACGATGAGCGCCTCGCGGGGCGACGCCCCGACAGTGGCCAGCACCTCGTCCGGTCTCGTTGGTGACGAGCAGCAGGTTCGAGTGAAGCTGATCCTGGTACTCGCTGGCGATGTCCTGCACCGTGGGCGGATCGTTGGTATCGACGGCCGCCTTGACGCGCGGCGCATCGGCGATGAGCCGCGCCATCATCGTGAACGTCTCGGCGCGCGTCGTCCCGGAACTGCCGGACCAGCTCGCCCGTCGCGTCGATTTCGCGCTGCAGCGCGGCTTCCGACTCGCGCGTGACGCGGACGCTGACCAGGTAGATCGCCGCGCCGATCGAGAGGAGCGCGAGCATCGCCGTCGTCACGAAGATGCGTCCGCGCAGCGAAGGCAGAAGTTTCATCGGCGCGGGAAGTCGAGCTCGGTCGCGCCCCCGTCGGGGACCGTGATGGCCTGGGGCTCCGACGCCGTGCCCTCCTGCCAGGCGATCACGTTGTACGTGCCCCGCGGCACACGCTCGATCCGGTAGCGTCCCTCGGCATCCGTGAGCGCAAAGAAAGGATGGCTGAACACGAGGATGAACGCGTTCATGTGCGAATGGATGTCGCAGAACACGCGGACGATGCCCGGACGATCGAAGCGGATGGACTTCGATCGCCCGACGGCGTAGCGCCCGAGGTCGAAACGCGCCACCTTCGAGAGCGAGAAGACGTTGTGATAGATGCGATCGCTGTTCGGGAAATCCACGACCGTTCCCGTCGTGATCGCGAGGAGATGCGGCACGAACATCTCGTTCCGCTGGTCCATCACGGCCCGGCCCGGCTCGGTCTGCTCGAAGGCCCCGCGCGGCGCCGCCTCGAGGTACACCACGGCCCGCCTCGACTCCGCTTCGACGTGCGGCGCTGCGCCAAGATCGCCGACGCCCGGTCGCCGTGCGTTCGTGACGGCCGATCGACCGAGCTCGACGCGGCCGCGGATCGCGCCGGTCCGGTCGTTCGACTGGGCGCCCGCCGGCGGCGCGCCGGCGAACCATCCCAGCGCCAGCGCCGCGACCACGGCCAGAGTGGTGCGCACCGCAACGCGCCGGACACGAAGGCTCGTCCGCATCAGAACCAGAAGACCGCCTGGGTGGCGGCAAAGGTGCGTGAGGGAGTCCGCGTCGTGTCCCTCGTGTTGTGCTGCACCGCGAGCTTGAGCACCAGATTGCGCATCAGCGAGTAGCCGCCGCCGACCTCCACGCGCGTCACCGGCGCGTCCCACTCGTTCGGTCCATTGGTGCCCATGATGTCGCTGAACGCCAGGCGATCGACCCGGGCGGCCGCATAGAGGCCGGGCCGGATCCGGTACCGGCCCTCGACCCACGCCGACACCGCGCGCAGGGGACCATCGATCGCGGGAGCGGCAACCGCAGGCAGCAGCCAGTCGCTGACGATGGCCTCCACGCGAATCAGGTAGTGATCGCGCGAGAACTCCGCGTCCGCGCCCCAGGCGCGCTGCGTGAGGTCGCTCCCCTGCAGGCCGAGGCCCGCGGCTTCGACCGCCTCCCGCGCGATCCACGATCCGCGCGCGCCGGAGGCGCCGACGACGAGCCCTTGAAGCGGACGCACCGACACGCGCCCCGCCGCCTGCTTGCCGTCGTTGTCGTCGTGAACCAGCGGATGGCTGAGCGTGCCGGAGGTGACGGCGAAGGCAGCGTCGACCACGTCGTTGGCGGCGTGCAGCTGAACGCCGGTGTCCCACCCGAACGCGTTCACGAGCGGCATGCCGGCGTGAGGCGCCCGGTTCCCCACGTCGAAGCTCGAAAGCCAGCCGCGGCCCCGCATCCTCAGCAGCGCGTCGGCGTTCGAGGGCAGCGAGTCGTGGCGAAGCGACGTCAGGTACTGGTAGCCGAGCGGATAGCCGATGAGCAGGTTGTCCGAGGGGTAGACGCGTCGCGAAAAGGCGCCGAAGGTCGGCGGGATGCGGCCGGCCTGGATGTCGAAGCGACGCTCGGGCCAGGGGCGCACCCGCACGAACAGCGCGTAGGGCTCCGGCCGGCTGACATTGTCGCTTCGCACCTCGGCCAGCAGTTCGACGCGGCTGCTCGCGCGCACCGAGGTCGACACTTCCAGCTGCAGAGCCCGAAGCGCCGAGTGCTCGTAGTCGGTGTAGTTGAAGAATCCCGTGTCGTCGCCGCACCCCTCAACCGAGGGGCCGAAGGCGCACCCGAGCGTGCCCGTGACGCTGCCGCCGATGGTGACGCGCCCCTCGCCGAGGACGATCGGGCGGCCGTCGAGGACCTGGGCGCCAACCGGCACGGCGAGCGCGACGGCCAGGGCGGCGCCCATCACCACGTGGCACTCGCGGAAGAAGGTCCTCACCCGGCTCGAATTATAGGACGTACGGCTTCCCGGGTCCCGGCGCGTCTCCGTTGGTGTGCGCACGCGACCGCGCCAGCCCGCCCGCCGCGAGATGGCCTCGTTGACACCCGGCTCGTCCGGCAGGTAAATTCCTCGTAGAAGTCCCGGTCTCATAAGCACTTATCGTCAACATGGCCTACATCATCTGCGAGCCCTGCGTCGGCACGAAGGACACGGCATGTGTCGACGTGTGCCCGGTCGACTGTATTCATCCCACGAAAAGACGAAGCGGCGTTTTCTGCCGCCGAAATGCTCTATATTCATCCCGACGAATGCATCGACTGCGGGGCATGCGTGCCCGCCTGCCCGGTCGAGGCCATCTTCACGCTCGACGAGACGCCGGGCAAGTGGGCGGCGTTCATCGACAAGAATCGCGAGTTCTACTCAGTTTAGGGGATCGGATCACGGGCTGGAGGCTGCGGTTCGCATGGGGCTCATCGACCACCGTTTCGAAGACAACTTCATTACGACAAGCATCGATCGCGTCATGAACTGGGCGCGCGAGTCGTCGATCTGGCCGATGGGGTTCGGCCTGGCCTGCTGCGCCATCGAGATGATGGCGGCCTCGGCGTCGCGCTTCGACATCGCCCGCTTTGGCGCTGAAGTGTTCCGCGCTTCCCCACGGCAGTCGGACCTGATGATCGTCGCCGGCACGGTGACCAAGAAGATGGCACCGGTGCTGCGACGGCTCTACGACCAGATGCCGGAGCCGAAGTGGGTCATCTCGATGGGCAGCTGCTCGAACGCCGGCGGACCGTTCCCGACCTACAGCGTGCTGCAGGGCGTGGACAAGGTCGTGCCCGTCGACGTCTACGTCTCGGGTTGTCCTCCGCGGCCCGAGGCGCTGCTCTACGGTCTGATGCGCCTGCAGGACAAGATTCGCAAGGAGGGCACGGTTCTGCGCAAGGAGCGCGTCATCATGTCGGGCGACGACTGAACCGACGCTCATCGGCGAGCGGGCGTAGTCGCATGCAGACCATCTTCAAGTTCATCAAGTCGATGTTCCTCATCGACCTCATGAAGGGGATGTGGCTCACGCTGAAGTACACGCCGCAGCCGGCGTTTACCTTCCAGTATCCGGCGGAGCGGCGGCCGACGGCGCCACGCTTTCGCGGCGTCCTGCGCCTGCAGACCGAGCCGGGCACCGGGGCGCAGACCTGCATTGTCTGCGACCAGTGCGCCAAGGCCTGCCCTGACGACCTGATTGCGCTCGGCGGACACCGCGAGCCGGGGCAGAAGATCAAGGTGCTCGATTACTTCGACTTCAACCTGTCACGGTGCAGCTTCTGCGGCTTGTGTGCCGAGGTCTGTCCGACCAAGCCGATCAAGGCGCTCATCATGAGCGAGGACTACGAGCTCGGCAGCTACAGCCGGGACACACAGATTCTGCGCGTCGACCAGATGTACGACGGCGTCGCCATCGAGCAGTACACGCACTAAGAGTACAGCGACAGCACGACGTCCCCGGTGTTCAGGGGCGACGGTCACGGTTCGCAGGAGGTTTCATGCACGGCGGCATCCGAGGGGTTGCGGCTCTGGCGGTCATCATCGGCGCGCTGGCGATCTCACTGGCCGACCTGGGGTCGCAGTCGCAGACCGCCGAGATCCAGCTCCAGCTCGGCGCGCAGTTCTTGTCCGAAGGGCGGTACGGCGACGCGCTCGGCGCCTATCAGCAGGGCCTCCGTGTGGCGGCCGAGGGCATCGAGAGCCGCGCGGCCCGCGCGGGCATCATCAAGTCCGCCCTGCGGGTGGCCGAGTTCACCGTCGCGCGAGAAGCCGCCGAGGCGCTGACCAAGTCGGCCCCGCGCGACGCCGAGGCGACGGCGCTCTACGGTGACGCGCTGTGGGCCTCGGGGCTCTTCGAGGAAGCCGAGCAGCGGTACGAGGCGGCGCTGGCCCTGCAGCCCAACCTCGCACGCGGCCGCCACGGGATGGCGCGGTCGTTCGCCGCCCGGAGCCAGCTCGATCGCGCGCTCACCGAAGCCAACGCGGCGATGACGCTCGCGCCGCGCGACCTCGAGATCCACCACACCATCGGCGCCATCTACGAGCGGATGCGCAAGTACGAGGAAGCCGCCGCCGCGTTCAGCAACTACGTCAACCTGCTGCCGAACAAGGACCGGAGCGAGAAGGCCGACTGGTCCCGGTCCGAGATCAAGTTCCTGCGCTCCTTCGGCCAGCGCCTGCCGTTCGACATGGATCCGGGCGCCGACCAGCAGATCTACACCGTCGACTTCAAGCTGGTGAACGACAAGGTCGTGATCCGCGCGAAGGTGAACGACGGTTCGTTCCAGGATTTCGTCGTCGACACCGGCGCCGAGAACACGGTGTTGTCCGGTCCGACGGCCAGGCGCCTGGGCGTGACGCCCATCACGTATACCCTGAGCGCCGGCGTGGGCGACGTGGGGCTGCGGGGGCTGCAGCTCGCGCGCATCAACACGCTGGAGATCGGCACGCTCAAGCTCCGAAACGTGCCGTGCATGATCAAGGATCCGCCGCTCAGGAACCTGCCCGTCAAGGAGTCGGAGAGCCTGTCGCCCCTGGCGCTGGGCTTCTCGATGATCATCGACTACAAGTCGAAGCGCATCACGTTCGGCAAGCAGCTGCCGCTCGAGCCCGCGGACTTCGAGCTCCCGTTGCGGCTGCATCGGCTCGCCACGGTGCGCGGCACCGTGGACGGCACGCACCTGGCGAACTTCGTCGTGGACACCGGCGGGGAGGTCATTTCGATCAGCCAGGCGACGGCCGCCGCGCTCGATCGGCCCGCCCCGGACCGGAAAATCGCCCTCAAGGTGTTCGGGTCGTCGGGATGGGACAAGGACGCGTTCCTCATGCCCGGAGTGGACTTGTCGTTTGCCGCCATCAAGTACACCAATTTCCCGGTCGTGGTCCTGAACCTCAATACGCCGAGCGCGCTCCTCGGATTCCAGCTCGGGGGGATCGTGGGTCACCGATTCCTGAGCAAGTACCGCGTCGGCATCGATCTCGAGCGGAGCATCTTGAGGTTGAAGGAGATCTGACAGGCTCAAGGCTGACGGCTCAGGGCGCCGCCATGAGCCGTGAGCCCTAAGCCTCGCGGGCTTGAGCTTTTCGTTTGAGCCGCTCGGCGCGGCGCTGCCGCGCCTGCTCGCAGACCCTGCGCTCCTCATCGGTCTCGACCAGGAGCGGCGTCACCGGAATGCGCTGATTCTCCCGGTCGACCGCGACGAAGGTCAGGAACGCCTGGCTGGTCAGCAGCCGGGTGCCCGTCAGCGTCTCCTCAGAGAACACGTCCACCTGGACCTCGAGCGACGTGGTGAACGTGCACGTCACGTGCGCCTTGAGAATGATCAGGTCGCCGACCTTGATCGAGTGCAGGAACTGCAGGCCGTCCACGGCCGCCGTGACCAGGAGGGTGCGCGTGTGCCTGTGGCACGCGATGGCGCCGGCGATGTCGATGAGGTGCATGACCGTGCCACCGAGGATGAACCCGAGTGGATTCGCGTCGTTCGGCAACACGACCTGGACCATCTCTGTCGCGGATTCGCTTGCCCGCTTCGCAGCTGCGCTCATGCTGTGCGGGAAAGGTTCAGGGACTAGAAGTCGTACCCAATCCAAATCGCAAACTGCGCGCGGCGGAACTCGCGGCTGCCGCCTGCCTGTGAAAAGAGCGCGTCCTCCCACTCACGGTTCATCAGCGTGCGCCACGACCAGTCGAGGTGAATCGGGAAGCCGAGCGCGAACGTCTCGAGGCCCAGCCCGTACGACGCGCGCCCGTCCACGAGGCGGAACCCCTGGATCAGCTGCGGCTCGCCGTAGACCGGGGTTGGAAGGCCGGTGATCGGATCCAGGATGACATCCCCGAGGATGTTGCGTTCGTAGTCGACGATCGACCGGTAGAGCTGCGAGTCGCTCGTCCCGAACTTGAAGCCGCTGTTGTCGAACCATCCCGCGCCGATGTTGGCGTAGAACACGCCGCGGATGCCGCCGATGACGCCGATCGGCGTGAGCGCGGCCTCGATGATGGGAAAGCGCAGTTCCGCATTGGCGAACCAGGCATTCTGGCCGACAAACTGCAGGTACTCGTATCCGCGCATTTCGGAGTTGCCGCCGAAGTACATGTAGTTCGGCGACGCGCCCATGCTCTTGTAGCCGCGCGCGCGCATCGCCAGCACGCCGCTCCCGGCGAGGCGCTGGTAATAGCGCACGTCGCCGTCGAGCGTCTGGTTCGACAACGAGTCGCCGATCGGTGGAGCGTTCTCGTACGCCAGACGCATCGTGCTGCCGGCCAGGGGGCCGAACTCCCGGAAGACCGTGGTCTCCTGCACGAACGCGACGCTCAACGGCATGATGAAGCCGTTCCGGAACACCTGCTGCGGCTGCACCGATGCCAGGTAGTCGCCGTACTCGGAGTCGAAGCTCTCGCTCAGCCACATGGCGGCGCCCGAGAACTCGACGCGGCGGAAGCGGTTGAACGGATAGATGGCAAACGCCGATCCTCCCTGTGTCGACCGCTTCGCAATCGCCTGGTCGCGCCCGATGAGCGGCGCGAGGGACGGATCGTAGAACACGCCTTCCAGGCTTCCGTAGAAGAACTCGGTTTGCGAGAAGCCCTGCAGCGCGAATTGGAACCGCCGCGCGACGTTGATCATCGACAGCGAGAAGGTCCGGTACTGCGCGATGGACGAGGCGAAGAAGTTGACCTGGCGGTCGCCCAGCACGTCGCCGAACGAGATCTCGGGTTCCGCCGAAGACGTCGCCGCTGCTCGAGACGCCGAGCGCCACAGGCGGCCGCCCCTCGAGGAACATCTTCTCCCAGGCGCCCTTCTTGCGGTTGTTGGACGTCACCAGCGTGTGCGACAAGGGCGCCTGGAAATCGATGATGGGCCCCGGGGCGCCGAAGTCCGAGGAGGCCGCCGTGTGGAGCGGCTCATGGGGCTCGATCGTGTGGATCGCGTAGTCCCCCTTGTAGTAGGTGACGAAGGCGATGCGGTACGTCGAACCCGCGCGGAGCACGACCGCAGAGAGGTTGCCGCCGAGCGCGTCGGTGAACTGCTTGAGCTCGCCGTTGGCCAGGTCGAGCGTCCACAGGTTGTAGACGTTGCCGTTGCGCGCCACCTCGGGCTCGACCGGGAGCGCCGGATCGGTCGCCGTCGACGAGAACACGATCGTCTGCGCGTCGACGAACTGGGCCGAGCCGTCGTCGTGCGTCCCGAAGGTGATTTGCGTCTTCTGCTTCGTGGCGACGTCGAATCGGAAGAGCTTCATGTTGCCGCTGATGCGCGCGACGTAGATGATGCTCCGGCCGTCAGGCGCATACGTCGGCCCGTAGTCGTTGAACGCGTCGACGGTGAGATTGACGACCTCCTTGGTTTCGAGGTCGACCGTGAAGATGTCCCCGACGCCCCCGCGGAGCGCTGAGAACGCCACCATCCGGCCGTCCGGCGAGAAGCTCGGCGACTCGGGCTCGTCGACCGAGTCCATGGCCACACGGGTCTCGACGGCGCCGGTCGTCACGTTCTGCACGATGAGCGTGCGCTCCTTCTCGGTGCGCACGAAGTAGGCCAGGCGGTCGCCCTTCGACGCCCACGACATCCAGTGCATCGTGTTGAAGCGCTCACCGAGCTGCACGATGTTGTTGAAGCCCATGTCCTTGTTGAAGCCCTCGGTCAGATTCCGGACGATGGAGCCGTCCTTGGACGAGGCGAGGACGATGTCGATCTCCCGGTCCTTCCGGTTGAGGGTGACAATCGCGAGGAGATCCCCGGACGGCGAGGGCGCGATCGACAGCGCCTGTGTGTACCGGGTGCGTTCGGCATTCGGCGAGAGATCGGCGCCGTAGTCGGCCGGCCGTTCCTTGTCGCGGAAGGGCTTGAAGCGCTCTTTCAGGTAGCGGTCGAACTCCTGATCGAAGGCGTCGGGCGACAGCTGGAAGGCCTCCTCGTAGGCGTCTTCGCCGCCGCCGATGATGCTCTTTCGAAGGGCGAACATGAAGTTGCGGATGCCTTCCTTGCCCCACCGCGCCTCGATGAACTCGAAGACGGCGTGGCCAAGGTTGTAGATGAGGCGCGGGTTGCCGGAGTCGCCGTACCCTTCGAGCCGGCTCATTTTCGGCACGACGTCGGCGACCGCGGCGTCGCGGACGGTCATCAGGTCGATCGGCGTCCACGGCCCGCGCTCGTAGTCGGCCTGGCCCTCGTTGACCCAGAGCGGCACGCTCTGGCGGATGAGCCCCGTGGGAATGATGTCGAACTGGAACTGGTGCGTGAGCTCGTGCACGATGAGGCCGTACAGCCGGTCCGGCGGATCGTCGATCGGGAGCAGCATGCGGTCGCGGAACGGCTCGGCGAACGCCCCCACGCCTTCCTGCGCGGCGCCCGGAATCACGTTCTGCTGCTCGAACTCGCTGTGTGTCTTGAACAGGATGAGCGACACCTTGTTCGGCAGGTCGTGCTTGAGATTTGAGCTGACCTGCTGGTAGGCCCCTTCGGCATAGCCCGCGATGCGCTCGAGGTGCTGCTCGATCTCCGTGTAGTAGTAGATCTCGAAGTGGTCGGTCTCGTAGATGGACCACTCGAAGTCGTCGTAGTGGATGTTGTTCTTGTTGAAGTACGGGTAGAACGGCGTGCCCTGCGCCGCGGCACTGCCCGCCAGGGTCGTGGTGACGAGCACGAGGGCCAGCACCGCGGCCGCCGGGCCACGGCAGGAAAGGCCTCGCAGGAGGACGTGCAAACGCATGGCAGGCACCTCAGGAATCGTGGCGATCTTACTGTGACGCTGGCGGCCCTGCAAACGGCGGACCTTCATTACTTATATGCGATCTCTCGAGTTCCGGGCCCAAATCGCGGGGGCGTCCCGCGCGCCGCTCCTGGCCGTGTCCTCGGCCCAGGTCAGCGCTGACCCACCCGGGCGACGGGACTACACTGTCGACAGGGGGTCGTGGCCCTTCTTGAGGAATAAGGCCGGGCGCCTTGGGGTTTACGCTCCACGGCGCCACTGACGCGCATGCCAGGAGCCAGGGAGTCTGTAGACACCGCAGAGGGGCCGAGCTTCGAGGCCGAGGCTCTCGCGTCGATTGACGCCCTGTACCGCACTGCGCTGCGGCTCACCCGCCGGCCGGCCGACGCCGAGGACCTCGTGCAGGACACGTACTTACGCGCGTTTCGCGCCGCTGAACGCTTCGAGCCGGGCACCAACCTGCGGGCCTGGCTGTTCACCATCCTCCACAACGCGGCGAAGAACCGCCTGCGCGACCGCGCGCGCGACACCGTGATGATCGACAGCGAGGCAGTCGAGCGTGCGGCTGACGGAATCGACACCCGCGACGTCGAGACCCCGGAAACCCGCTTGATGAGGGCGTCGCTGACGCCCGAGGTGCAGGCGGCCGTCGACGGCCTGCCGGACGCGTTTCGGGAAGCCGTGTGGCTCAGGGACGTCGAAGAGTTCTCGTACGCCGAGATCGCCCGTATCCTCGCCGTGCCCGTCGGAACCGTGATGTCGCGCATTTCGCGCGGCCGTCGCCTGTTGTTCGAGCGACTTCAACACCTGAAGCCAGCCAATGTCTGATTGCGCCACCCCGGATTGTCAGTCCATCGACCCGCTGGTCACCCCCTATGTCGACGGCGAGCTGCCCGATGCCGATCGGCTGCGGCTCGACGCGCACGTGCAGCGTTGCGCCCCGTGCCGCGAGCGGCTGGACGCCGAGCGGTCGGTGCGAGAGGTCCTGCGCCACGAGCACGCCGCGCTCTGCCGCGAGCACGCGCCGCTCGCGCTCGTCGCGCGATGCCGCGAAGGCTTGCGCCCCGCGTCTGCGGCGCCCGCACCGCCCGAGCGCGCGGCCGGCGGCGTGTTCGCGGCGTTCCGCCGCAGGCGTCTTGCGCCGCTCGCGCTGGCCGCGACGGTCGTCATTGCCGCGGGCGCCGCAGTCATCTATTCCGCGACGGGCTCGTCCGTGCGCCTGCTCGCCGCCGAACTGACCGCCGATCACGTCAAGTGCGCGCTGATGAACCGTGTGCTCGGGACCGGCCATCAGGAGGACGGCGTCCCCGTCGGGTCGAATGCCGAGGAGGTCGAGCGCTGGCTGGTCTCCACCTTCGCCTGGGAGGCCCGGCTTCCCGAGGCGCCGGCGCAGGCCGGCCTCGAGCTCGTCGGATCGAGACAATGCCTGTTCGGCCAAGGCACCGTCGCGCACATCATGTATCGCGACATCCGCCATCAGGGCGAGATGGTCTCGGTCTTCATGATTCCCGGCCAGACACGCACGGATGCCCTCGTTGCCGCACTCGGCCACGAGGCGTCGGTCTGGTCCGATGGGAAGAGAACCTTCGTGCTGGTGGCCCGTGAACCGCGCGAAGATGTCCAGCGCCTCGCGGCCTTCGTGACCGGGTCGATGCACTGAGCTATCGTTACGGGAACAGGGAACAGGGAACAGGGATCGGGGGGACTGTGAGCCAGCGTATTCGATGGGTCGTGGCCGGTGTCGGCGCTCTGGCGCTCGCCTGGACCGTGGTGACGATGGAATTGCCGTGGGTCGGTGCGGGTGAAGAGGCCGGGTTCCAGCCGCCGGCCGGCGCTGCGTGCGCTGCTGACGCGAAGCCCGCCGACTTCAGCTTTACGCTGAAGGACGCCAACGATCGACCGGTCAAACTCGCGGACTACAAGGGCAAGGTCATCCTGCTCGACTTCTGGGCGACGTGGTGCGGACCGTGCAAGGTCGAGATCCCCTGGTTCATCGAGTTCCAGCAGAAGTACGGGGCGCGGGGCTTTCAGGTGCTCGGCGTGTCGGTCGACGACACTCCCGACAAGCTGAAGCCGTACGTGGCCGACATGAAGATGAACTACCCAGTGCTCCAGGCGCTGAGCGACGAGAAGATTCTCGACGCTTATGGGCCCATGCTGGGCATTCCCGTTTCGGTGGTAATCGGTCGTGACGGCCGGATCTGTTCGAAACATACGGGGTTGGCGGCGAAAGATGCCCTCGAGAACGAGATCAAGGGACTCTTGTGAGCGCGAGTGGGATATGATCGCGTCATGCTGAAGGGATTCACACACGCCCGCCTCGCCTGTGGCTGCCGCATCACGTTCCGCGAGGGCGTCGAGGGCAGTCCCGTTACGGTGGTGGTCGATTCGAAGTCCCCGGCCTGCACGATGCCGCTGCACGTTCGCGATCTGCCCGTCTACGACTATCGCGAGGCGCTCCGCCCGTCCACACGGCTCGGTCCGGCGGAAGAAGAAGAGTTCGAAGAAGAGGGTTAGCCTTCGCCGGGGTCGCCCTGCTGTCCGCCCGGTTGCCGCCGCCACTGGCCGATTGCGCCGGCCGGTTCCTCCGGGCCGGTTCTAAGATCACCACTCCATGAACGAACGGCTTCAGACAATCCATGCCTGAGCTGAAGGACGATCTTTCCGCCCTGCGGATCGAACGCGAGCCTGAACGCCACCGCCGCGGACGCTGGATCATCTGGGTCGGCCTGCTCGTCGTGCTCGGGGCGGCCGGCGCCGCCGCCGCGCGGTGGGTCATGCGCGAACGGCCGATCGAGGTCGAAGTCGCCGCCGTGTCCGAGCGGGCGGCCGGCACGCAAGCCGTCGTGCTGAACGCGTCCGGCTACGTCACGGCGCGTCGTCGCGCGACGGTCTCGTCCAAGATCACCGGCAAAGTCGTCGAGGTCAACGTCGAAGAAGGCATGGCGGTCAAGGAAGGGCAGGTGCTCGCCCGGCTGGACGACGCCACGTTCCGTGCGTCGTTGTCACTCGCGGAAGCCCAGGCCGAGGCGGCCCGCCGCAACGTGCGCGAGAGCGAGGTGCGATTGGCCGAGGCGAAGCTCGCGCTCGGCCGCGTCATGCAGCTCGTCAAGGATCAACTGATCACCGCGTCCGAAGTCGATAAGTCCCAGGCCGAAGTCGATTCCCTCGAAGCGCGGATCGCCGCGTCGCGCGAGCAGGTGCGCGTCGTCGAGAGCCAGATCGCGCTGGAACAAACGAACCTCGATAACACCGTGATCCGCGCCCCCTTCAGCGGCGTGGCCATTTCAAAGGATGCACAGCCGGGCGAGATGGTCTCGCCGGTGTCAGCGGGCGGCGGCTTTACCAGGACGGGCATCTGCACCATCGTCGACATGCGATCGCTCGAGATCGAGGTCGACGTGAACGAAAGCTACATCAACCGCGTCCAACCTGACCAGAGCGTGACAGCGATCCTGAATGCGTACCCGGAATGGGAGATCCCCGCGCGCGTGATCACCACGGTGCCAGCCGCTGACCGGCAGAAGGCCACCGTGCTGGTGCGCATCGGTTTCAAGGCGCTGGATCCACGGATTCTGCCGGACATGGGCGTGAAGGTCACCTTCTTGCGCGACACCGAAGAGGGCGGCAACGGCTCGGCCAGGCGCGACGGCGCGCCCATGCCTGCCGCACAACCTGTCACGCTGGTGCCAAAGGCCGCCATCAGGGTGGAAGGCGATCAGACCTATGCCTTCGTCGTGTCCGGCGGCATCGTCGACCGCCGCGCGGTGAAGACCGGCGGCGCCGACGGCGATCGCGTCGAAGTCGTGGCCGGGCTCCGCGCGGGCGATCGCGTCGTCGTTTCACCGCCGCCCACGCTCGTTGCCGGTGCGATGGTCACGGAAAAACAATAGCGTTCAACAAGGCTCCCTATGACCGATCCTCTTGTGCGCGTCCGCAACGTTCAGAAGCACTACACACGAGGGAACGAGCGCATCGAAGTGCTGAAGGGCGTCAACCTGGAGATCCCGAAGGGCGATTTTCTCGCGCTCATGGGGCCGTCGGGCTCGGGAAAGACGACGCTGCTGAACCTGATTGGCGGCCTCGACGCGCCGAGCGGCGGCGAAGTCGATGTGGCCGGTGTCCAGGTGGGGTCGCTCAGCGGCAGCCAGCTGTCGCGATGGCGCGCGCAGCATATCGGCTTCGTGTTCCAGCTGTACAACCTGCTGCCCGTGCTGACGGCGGAACGCAACGTGGAGCTGCCGCTGCTGCTGACGAAGCTGTCCAAGTCCGAACGCCGGAAGCGCGCGGCCATCGCGCTCAAGGTTGTCGGCCTGGCTGACCGCGCCAGCCACTACCCGCGCCAGCTATCGGGCGGCCAGGAACAGCGGGTGGGCATCGCTCGCGCGATCGTCACTGACCCGACACTCCTGCTGTGCGACGAGCCGACGGGCGACCTGGATCGGAAGGCCGGCGACGAGATCCTCGACCTGCTGCAGGCGCTCAACCGCGATCACGGCAAGACGATCGTCATGGTCACGCACGACCCGCACGCGGCGGAACGCGCCAAGCGCACGATCCACCTGGACAAGGGCGTGCTCGCAGGGATGGTGGCCGCATGAAGTTCCTACCCCTCATCTGGAAGAACGTGTGGCGCCGGAAATTCCGCACGGCGTTCACGCTGGCGTCGATCTTCATCGCCTTCCTGTTGTTCGGAATATTGATGACGATTCGCACCGCGTTCAGTTTCGGCGTGGAGATCGCGGGGCTTGACCGGCTCATCCTGATCCACAAGGTCAGCCTGATCATGCCGCTGCCGCGCGCCTACCAGGCCCAGCTGCAGCAGGTCCCCGGCGTCAACCTTGTCACGCACCAGTCGTGGTTCGGCGGGATCTACCAGGATCCGCAGAACTTCTTCGCGAACATCGCCGTGGAGCCGGAGCCGTTCCTCCAGATCTATCCGGAGTTCGTCGTGCCGCCAGATCAGGTCAAGGCCTGGTTGGCGGATCGCCAGGGCGCCATTGTCGGGAAGGATCTCGCCGAGCGATTCGGGTGGAAGGTCGGCGATCGCGTGCCGCTGACGGGCACGATCTATCAACCGAAGCAGGGGCAGTCCTGGGAGTTCAACGTCTCCGGCATCTACGACGGCGGCGATGGCGTGGACAAGACGCAGTTCTTCTTCCGCTACGACTACCTGTCCGAGAACAGCCAGTTCGGCGACGGACAGGTCGGCTGGTACGTGGTCAAGATCGCGGATCCATCCCGCTCGGTGGAGCTCAGCCGCACGTTCGACAGCATGTTCGCCAATTCCTCCGCCGAAACGAAGACGACGACGGAGAAGGGCTTCGTCGAGGGCTTCGCCAGCCAGATCGGCGACATCGGCGCGATCATGATCGCGATCTCGTCGACGGTGCTCTTTATGTTCGGGCTCGTGGCCGCGAGCACCATGGCGCAGTCGGTCCGTGAGCGCACGAGCGAGCTTGCCGTGCTCAAGACCCTGGGCTTCTCGGGCGGCGCGATCCTCGCGCTGGTCTTCGCCGAGTCGCTGTTCATCGCGGTCGTCGGCGGCGGCCTGGGCCTGGCGATCGCGTGGCTGTTCGTGCAGGGCGGCGATCCGACAAACGGCATGCTGCCAATTTTCGTGCTCCCGACGCGCGACGTCCTGCTCGGCGTGGCATTGATGATTACGATGGGCGTGCTCGCGGGCGTGATGCCGGCGGTCGGGGCCATGCGCCTCCGCATCACGGACGCGCTGCGGCGCAATTAGAAAGGTTGCGATCCCGTGCGATGGCTCGCTGAAACTCTCGCCGTGCTGGCGCTCAACCTGCGGACCATTCCAGGGCGCCTGAGCTCTTCGGCCGTGGCCGTCGTCGGCATCGCCGGCGTCGTGGTCGTGTTCGTGTCGGTGCTTTCCATCGCGGCGGGCTTCTCCGCGGCGATGGAAGGATCCGGGTCGCTGAGCCGCGCGCTCGTGATGCGGAGCGGCGCAGACAGCGAGATGACGAGCGGCCTGGACGGTAACGCGGTCGACATCATCAAGCAGGCGCCCGGCATCCGCCGAGACGGCCAGGCGCCGGTGGCCTCGGCCGAGCTCTACGTGATCATCGATCTCCCCAAGAAGGCCACGCCAGACAAGCCCGCGAACGTGCCGATGCGGGGCATCGAGCCCGCGGGCATGGCGGTGCGCGGGGAGCTGTCGATCGTGCAGGGCCGGATGTTCGAGTTCGGCACCAACGAGGTGATTGTCGGACGCGGCGCCCTCGGGCAGTTTGTCGGCCTCGGTGTAGGCGGCACGATCGCGTCCGGCCAGAACCGCTGGAACGTGGTGGGCGTGTTCGAGGCGGACGGCTCGGTCGCGGAGACCGAGGTCTGGACCGATGCACGCGGCCTGCAGGGCGCCTATCGGCGCGGCAACACGTTTCAGTCAGTGCTCGCGCAGCTCGACTCGGAGGACGCCTTCACGACGTTCCGCGACTGGTTGACCGCGAACCCGCAGCTGAACGTCCAGATCCGGCGCGAGAAGGAGTACTACGCCGGGCAATCGCAGGCGCTGACCACGCTCATCCGAGGTGTCGGTTATGGGATTGCGGGGTTGATGGGCATCGGGGCCGTCTTCGGCGCGATCCTGACGATGTATACGGCCGTGGCGACCAGGGCGCGGGAGATCGCGACGCTGCGCGCCCTTGGTTTCAACACCATGTCAGTGCTGGTGTCAGTGCTCGGCGAATCGATGGCGCTCGGCGCGCTCGGCGGCACCATCGGCGGTGTGGTGGCGTATCTGGCGTTCAACGGGTACCAGACCTCGACCATGAACTTTCAGACCTTCAGCCAGGTGGCGTTCGCCTTCCGCGTCACGCCCGGGCTGCTCGTGACCGGCCTCATCTATGCCCTGGCGATGGGACTCGTTGGCGGGCTGTTTCCAGCCATCCGAGCCGCGAGGCTCCCGATTCCGACCGCCCTGCGGGAACTGTAGCCCGCGCCCCTGACGACCGAAATGACATACGGAGAACTCTGACCATTCATGCTCAAGACCCTTGCATTCCTCATCTTCTGGACCGTTCAGGCGTCGGCGTTTCTGGTCTTCTTCGTGCCGTTCACGTGGGGTCTCGTGGCGATGTGGGCCGTATCGCACTTCCTGAGGGCGATCGGGCTCACGCTGGCCTTTCACCGGTACTACGCGCACCGCGCGTTCCAGATGAACCGCGCCGCGCGCTTCGTGTGGACGCTCATCGCGACGTCGGCGATGCAGAAGGGGCCGCTCTGGTGGGCGGGCCACCACGTGAACCATCACCGGTTTGCGGACCGGGAGGGCGATCCGCACAGCCCGGCCGTCAGCGGCGTGTACTACGCCCACGTCGGGTGGTTCCTGAACGACGCGCGCCACGATCGGCTCGAGGCGACCAACCCCGTGATGCGGGACTTCTCGAAGGCGCCGGAGATCGTCTGGCTCGACAAGTACTTCTTCGTGCCGCCGCTCGTGTTGGCGATTGCGCTGTATCTCGCCGGCGGGATGCCATGGCTGGTGTGGGGCTTCTGCCTGCCGACGACCACGCTAGCGCACGCCACCTTCGCGATCAACACGGTCAACCACATGTTCGGGTCGCGCCGCTTCGACACCATCGACGAGTCGCGCAACAACGTGGTCACGGCGTTTTTCGCCGTCGGCGAGGGCTGGCACAACAACCACCACCGCTACCAGCGGTCGGCGAGGAACGGCTTCTATTGGTGGGAGTTCGATCCCACGTGGTACACGATTCGGCTCATGGGGGCACTGGGGCTCGCGTGGGACCTGCAGCCGGTGCCCGAACGGATCTACGAGGAGGCCAGCGCGATCAAGGCTCGCCGGACGGCTCCATCGGTGATTGCGCCGAGCGAGCCCCCGAGGGCCCTGGACCTCGACGAGGACGCTGAGCTCGTCTAGTAGGCCTTTTGCCGCCCCAATCGGGGCGGAACCCTTCCAGTCCGTCCGATGCCGGGATTCCGGAAACCGGTTGACAAACAGTCCGGGGGGTTTCAGTATTCCCTTTGGATTAAAGGGCTTCGAGCCGCCCGACCCATTTCTGGGAGGAATCGCGATGCCGGAAGTTTCTCCGAACGACGTTACCCGACGGAATTTCATCAAGGGCGTTATTGCCACGGGCGCTGCGGTGTCCTCGGCGACCTATCTCTTTAGATCGACGGTCATGGGGCAGCCCTCGACGCCGGGGAGCGTGGAGCGGCTGGTCACGCTGACGGTCAACGGGCAGCAACGCCGCGTGGACGTGATGAAGCAGGAGACGCTGGCGACGACGCTGCGCTACAAGCTGGGGCTGACGGGGACCAAGATCGGGTGCGACCGCGCGGAGTGCGGGGCGTGCACGGTGCTGGTGGACGACGTGCCGCGGTACAGCTGCTCGGTGCTGACGCACTCGGTGCGGGGGCGGAACATCACGACGATTGAAGGGCTGGCGAGCGCCGACGGGACGCTGTCGCCGGTGCAGCAGGGCGTGGTGGACGAGCAGGGCTTCCAGTGCGCGTTCTGCATGCCGGGGTTCGTGATGGCGGCCACGGGCTACCTGAAGACGAACAACAACCCGACGCGGCAGGAACTCGCGCACGGGGTATCGGGCAATCTCTGCCGCTGCCAGGACTACGACAAGATTCTCACGGCGCTGATGAAGGGCGCCGAACACCTTCGAGGGGCGTAGGCATGGCTGACAAACTGATCGGTCAGAACTACACGACGCCGGATCTCGTCGCGAAGGTGACGGGGAAGGCGAAGTATGCGGAGGACTTCCGGGCGGAGGGCATGCTGTTCTGCAAGCTGCTGCTGAGCCCGATGCCGCATGCGCGGGTGACGCGGCTCGACACGAGCGCCGCGCTGGCGATGCCCGGCGTGAAGGCGATCCTCACCGTCGACGACTTGCCGGGCGCAGCCGCCGGCGCCAGCCTCGGGGAGAACGTTGTCGCGAGCGCGATCAGCGAACGCGGGCTCACGATGGAGCCGATGTACGAAGGCGAGCCGATTCTCGCCCTTGCCGCGGTCGACGAATTGACCGCCACCGAAGCGATCGAGAAGATCGTGATCGAGTTCGAGCCGCTGCCGTTCGCGGTCGATCCGATTGCGAGCCTGCGTCCCGGCAGCGCGAACGCGCGCGATACGGGCAACGTGTGGATGCGTCCGCCGGCGCCCGCGGCAGGTGCCGCCGGTCGCGGCGCGCCTGCGGCAGGTGCGACGGCTCCGGCCGCCGGCGCGGCGCCAGCAGCCGCTCCTCAAACAGCAGCGCCCGCCGGCGCTCCCGCGGCACCAGCCGCGGCAGGTGCGGCAGCGGGCGCGGCCGCCGGGCAGGCAGCCGAGGGCCGCGGCGCAGGGCGTGGCGCAGGTGCGGCTGCCGGTGCTCCGGCCGGTCCGCCGAGACCGGAAGTCCTCGAGCTGAAGTGGACAGAGGAAGACTTCGCCGCCGCCGGCGAAGGGCAGCTGCCGCTCGGTAAACACACCGACGAGTGGGTCCACGGCGACGTCGATGCGGCCTTCAAGGATGCGGCGCTCGTGCTGGACGAGACCTTCGTCGGGCAGAATACGAGCCATCAAGTGCTCGAGCCGCGGACCGCGATGGCCTACTGGCAGAACGGCAAGCTGTATCTGCACGCGGGCACGCAGAGCACGGTGCAGACCGTGCCGTCGATCGCCCGCTGGACGGGAACGCCTGTTGAGGACATCGTGCTCATCAGCGAGTTCACCGGCGGCGGGTTCGGCAGCCGCATTCCGGGATACGTCACGATGGCGATTCCGGCGCTCCTGTCGAAGAAGGCCAACGCGCCGGTGCAGATGCGCATCACGCGCGAGAACGACCACTACATCGGGCGCGCGCGTCCGGCGCTCCACTCGCGCGTCAAGGTGGCGTTCGACAAGACGGGTCGATTGCTCGCCGTGGACGGCCTGGCGGTCGTGGAGAACGGACCGTTCGACGCGGTCGGTGACGCCCGGTCTGCCGGTGACGCCATCTCGCTCGCGTATCAGCCCCAGGCCATGCGGTGGCGAACGCTGGGTGTGTTGACCAACACGCCGCCCCGCGGTGCGCAGCGCGCGCCGGGCGGGATGCAGGGGATGGCCTTGATGGAGCCCGTGCTCGCCAAGGCGGCGCGAAAGCTCGGGCTCGACGAGGTCGAGATTCACCGCGTCAACGCGCCGGCCGGCAAGGCCGAGTTCGGCGCGCCGGCCGCCCGTGGGCGTCGCAACTACGTGACGAGTGCCTTCGTCAAGGAGGCGCTCGACCAGGGCAAGACGCTCTTCGAGTGGGACCGCAAGAAAGCTGAGGCCGGGAAGCGGGTCGGCTCGAAGGTCCGCGGCGTGGGCGTCGCCGTGAGCACGTACTCCGCCGGCTCGATCGGCTTCGACGGGCTGCTGATCATCCGGCCGGACGGCAAGGTGCAGATCCAGTCGGGCATCGGCAACCTGGGCACGCACTGCATGTTCGACGTGCATCGTGTAGCCGCCGAAATTCTCGGGGTGTCCTGGGATCAGTGCGAGGTGGTGTTCGGTGACACGAGCAAGCACCTGCCCTGGTCGGCTTCGTCAGGTGGCAGCCAGACGACCCACGCGATGACGCGCGCGGCGCACGCCGTCGGTCACGCCGCCGTCGCGCTGCTGCAGGAAGTCGCGGCCAAGACCAATGGGGGATCGCCCGCGAGCTACAAGGTCGCCAACGGCCGCGTGGGCAACATGACCTTCGCGCAAGCGGCGCAGAAGGCCATCGCTCTCGGCGGGAAGTACGACGGCCACGAGCCGCCGGAGAACGTCAACGCGTGGACCAAGCGGGCGATGGCCGGGCTGGCCGGGCAGGGGCTCATCGCCGCCGCGCGCGACACGTACCCGCGGGACGGGCAGTCGCGCTCCTACGTCGTCGCCTTCGCGCATGTCGAGGTGGACGCCGAGACTGGCCACTACAGCATCCTCGACCTGACCGCCGTGGCCGACGTGGGCACGGTGATCAATCCGCGGAGCCTGCAGGGGCAGACCTTCGGCGGCGTAATGCTGGGTGTGGGCCACGCCATCTCGCAGAAGTGGGTCTACGACCAGCACTACGGTGTGCCGCTCGCGAAGCGCTTCTACAACAGCAAGCCGCCGACCATCCTCGACGCGCCTCAGGCCTTCAGCTTCGGGGCGGTCGGAATCCCCGATCCGGAAACGCCGGTCGGCGCGCGCGGCATCGGCGAGCCGCCGGTCGGCGCGGGCTGCGGTGCGGTGCTGAACGCGATCGCCAGCGCGATCGGCGACGACAAATTCCGGCGGATGCCGGTCACCGCAGATATGGTGCTCGAAGCGTTCGAGAACGGTCGGCCGATGCATGAGGCCCTGACGGCGAATATCTGAATTTGGTTATCTGGTCATTTGGTCATTTGGCCATCTGGGCGGTCCCCGGTGGCCTCGGACTAGATGGCCACGTGACCAGCTGACGAGATGACCAGATTCAAGGAGTATTTATGGCTGTAATTCGAGACGTGATGCCGGCGTTCGAGCTGTTCCAGCCGGCCAGCATTGACGATGCGCTGGCGTTGCTGGACCGGTATGGGTCCGAAGCGTGGGTGCTGGCGGGCGGGTTGGACAGTTTCGACTGGTTGAAGGACCGGGCGAAGCGGACCAACGTGGTGGTGGACCTGAGCCAGATCCAGGAACTGCGGGGCATCAAGGAGGCGGACGGGGGCCTGGAAATCGGGGCCATGACGACGCTGACCGAGGTGGCGCGGCACGCGGGGGTGCGGGAGCGCTACGGGCTGCTGATGGAAGCGGCGGATCTGGTGGCGTCGCCGCAGATTCGCAACCAGGGGACGCTCGGGGGGAACGTGTCGCAGGACACGCGGTGCTGGTATTACCGGAGCGGGTGGACGTGCTACCGGGCGGGCGGGAACATCTGCTACGCGGACACGCCGACGGCGATCAACCGGGAGCACGCGATTCTGCAGGCGGACCGGTGCGTGGCGGTGAGCCCGTCGGACACGGCGCCGGCGCTGATTGCGCTGGACGCGAAGATGGTGCTGCGGCGGGCCGGGGGCGGGGAGCGGGTGGTGGACGCGGAAGACTACTTCGTGGGCCCGGACCTGGACATCACGCGGATGACGGTGCTGCGGCCGGGCGAGTTGTTGACGGCGGTGCGGCTGCCGGGGACGTGGGCGGGGGCGCAGTTCTACTTCGAGAAGGTGCGGGACCGGCAGGTGTGGGACTTCCCGCTGGTGAACGTGGCGTCGGCGATGAAGGTGACGGGCGGGACGATCGAGGGGCTGCGGCTGGCGGTGGGGGCGGTGGCGGCGCGGCCGCTGCGGCTGGCGGCGGTGGAAGCGGCGGTGGCGGGGCAGCCGCGCAACGAAGAGACGGCGACGCGGGCCGGCGCGCTGGCGGTCGAGGGCGCGGTCACGCTGCGGTACAACGGCTACAAAGTGCCGCTGATGCGCAACCTGGTCAAGCGCGCCATTCGGGGCGTGCCCGCCGCGACGACGTAGCCGGGTGGACGAACAATTCGAAGTTAGAACTGGGAACTACGAAGGACACTGCACGCGGTCAGTGGGCACAGTCCTTCGTAGTTCTTCTTTCTTAGTTCTAAGTTTCGCCAGCGCCATGCTGGCGGCCGTCGCGTGCGGGCAGCCAGCGTCAGCGCCGGCGAGCCGCGAGGTGACGGTCTGGAAGCCGATGGGCGCCTGGTCGGGCCTCGGCGTGATGCAGACCGAAGCGTTCATCAGCACGACCGGCACGCTGCGCGTGCAGTGGGAGACGCGGAACGAGCGCGTGCCGGGGCAGGGCGTCTTCTCGGTGGTGCTGCACAGCGGCGTGAGCGGCCGCTCGCTGCTTCCCGTCGTCGAGCACCGCGGCACCGGACGCGATACGGCGTACGTGAGCGAGGATCCCCGGGAGTTCTTCTTCGTCGTGGACGCGAAGCATCTCGACTGGTCGTTGACGGTCGATGAAGGCGTGGCGGCAACCGCACCAGATACAGGCAGACGCTGATTCCTTACGGAGGCCTGACCTTGGCAGATAACACCTCGAACAAGCTGGTTGGACAGAACTATTCGACGCCGGACCTGGTGGCAAAGGTCACGGGTCGTGCGAAGTATGCCGAGGACTTCCGCGCCGAAGGCATGCTGTTCGCCAAGCTGCTCTTGAGCCCGATGCCTCATGCGAAGGTGCTCAGCGTCGACACGAGCGAAGCCCTGGCGATGCCCGGTGTCAAGGCCGTGCTGACGATTGAGGACCTGCCGCAGGTCGTCGAGGGCGCCAACCTCGGTGAAGGAATCATCGCGAGCACGCTCTCCGAGCGCGGCTTGACCGACGAACCGCTTTACCAGGGCGAACCGATCCTGGCCGTGGCCGCCGTCGACGAGCTCACGGCGGCGGAGGCCATCGAGAAGATTCACATCGAGTACCAGCCCCTGCCCTTCGTCGTCGATCCGATCGAGTCGCTCCGGCCGGGCAGCCCGAATGCCAGGAGCCAGGGCAATGTGTGGTTCCGGCCAGCGCCGCCGGCTCCGCCTCAACCCGGTGCCGCCCCCACTCCGCCCGCCGGGCCGAAGGTGCAGGAGCTGAAGTGGACCGCCGAGGACTTCGCCGCCGCGGGCGAAGGACAGCTGCCGCTCGGGAAGCACACTGACGAGTGGGTGGTCGGCGACATCGAGGCCGGTTTCAAGGAAGCCGACCTCGTGCTCGACGAGACCTGGGTCGGGAACAACACGAGCCATCAGCCGATGGAAACACGCACGGCGATGGCGTACTGGCAAAACGGCAAGCTGTACATGCACTGCTCCACGCAGAGCGTCATGCGAACCGTCGGGTCGGTCGCGCGCTGGGTCGGCATCAAGCCCGAGGACGTCGTCATCATCTCCGAGTTCACCGGAGGCGGGTTCGGCAGCAAGGGCTCGGGGTCGGTGTTCGTCGCGGTCGCGGCGCTCTTGTCGAAGAAGGCCAACGCCCCCGTGATGATGCGGATCTCGCGCGACGAGGAGCAGAACATCGGCCGGGCGCGGCCGGCGCTGCACTCCCGCGTCAAGGTGGGCTTCCGGAAGGATGGGCGGATCACCGCCATCGACGGCCTGGCCGTGGTCGACAACGGTCCCTATGACGTCGTCAGCGATTCGCGTTCGGCCGGCGACCACATCTCGCTCTCGTATCAACCGCTCGCCATGCGGTGGCGGACACTGACGGTGCTGACGAACACGCCGTCCCGTGGGGCGCAGCGGGCGCCAGGCGGCATGCAGGGGAACTCCCTCATGGCGCCGGTGATTGCGAAGGCGGCAAGGAAGCTCGGCATCGACGAGGTCGCGATCCACCGGATCAACGCGCCGGAAGGGCAGCCGAAGTTCGGGGCGCCGAACGCCAGGGGCGCGCAGAACTTCGCCACCAGCGCCTTCCTCAAGGACGCGCTCGACAAGGGCGCGGCGCTGTTCAACTGGGAAGAGAAGAAGGCGCGCAGCGGCAAACGCGTCGGCACCAAGGTGCGCGGAGCGGGCGTCGCCGTGAGCGCGTACTCGGCGGGTTCCCTCGGCTTCGACGGCCTGATGATCATCAAGCCCGATGGCCGTCTGACCGTCCAGTCGGGCATCGGCAACCTCGGGACCGAGTCCGTGTTCGACGTCCACCGCGTGGCCGCCGAACTGCTCGGCATTCCGTGGGAGAAGGTCGACGTGGTCTGGGGCAATACCTCGAAGTACATGCCGTCGACGTGCGGTCAGGGCGGGAGCCAGACGACACATGCCATGACGCGCGCGGCGCATGCGGGGGCATCCGATGCCAGGAAGAAGCTTCAGGAGATCGCGGCGAGCGTGTTCGGGGGCCGGCCGGAGTCGTATCAGGTCGCGAACGAGCGTGTGTCGGGCGGCGGCCGAAGCCTGACGTTCGCGCAGGCGGCGCAGAAGGCCATCGAGCTCGGCGGGAAGTTCGACGGCCACGAGCTGCCGGCCGATATCAACAACTTCACCAAGACGTCGGCGACCGCGCTGGCCGGACAGGGCCTGATGGGCGTGGCCCGCGACAGTTACGGCCGCGAAGGCACGTCCAAGTCGTACGTGGCGGGCTTCGCGGAAGTGGAGGTCGACGTCGAGACCGGGTACTACCAGGTCCTCGAGTACGTCGCCGTGGCGGATGTCGGCACGGTGATCCATCCTCGCAACCTGGGCGGCCAGATCAACGGCGGCATCATGCTCGGTATCGGCCACGCGCTCGGCCAGAAGTGGGTGTACGACCAGCACTTCGGGGTGCCGGTCGCCAACCGGTTCTACACCACCAAGCCGCCCACGATTCTCGATGCTCCTGGGAAGATGACATGGGCGGCGGTCGAAATCCCCGATCCGCAGACACCGGTGGGAGCGCGGGGCGTCGGCGAAGCGCCGGTGGGAGCGGGATTCGGCGCCGTGGCCAACGCGATCGCGGCTGCTGTGGGCGACGAGGCGTTCCGCCGCGCGCCGATCACCGCGGACATGATCCTGATGGCGCTCGAGCACGGACGCCCGATGCACGAAGCTCTAACAGCGAACGTCTGAATTGGGTAATCGGGTGATTGGGTAATTGGGTAATTGGTGAATCGGGTAATTGAGTAGTTGGTCGGGTAATTGAGTAATTGATTGGGGAATTGGTGGGGTCATTGAAGCAATTCAATGACCCCATTTTTGTTCGCGCGATTGCCGACTCAACGTTCCAAATTCGGCAATTTCCCGATTGTCGACAATTATCCCAATTGTCGACAATTACCCGATGGGGCAATTTACCCAATTACCCGATTCACCGATTACCCAATTACCGAATCACCCGATTACCCAATTCGGAGGTTCGCGACGAGCGGCAGATGGTCTGAAGCGACCACCGAGAGCCGCGTGCGCGGAAGCTCCGACGTCGACGACTTCGAGCCGCCCTGCGTAGTAGATGTGGTCCAGGTGCAGGATCGGAAAGAGCCCGGGGTAGGTCCGGCGCCTCTTCAGGAAATTCCGCAGGTCCACGCTCTTCAGCCGATCGCTCAGAAGCCTCGTCGTCAGCCCCTTCATCCACTCGTTGAAGTCGCCGAGCAAGAGCTTGGGCCCGCCGACGTGCCGGTCGCAGACGAACTCCGCCAGCTGTTCGGCCTGGAAACGCCGTTCGAGGATCGCGGTCCCGAGGTGGACGTTGTAGAGATGCAGCGTGTGGCCGCCGATCTCGATGTCCGCGCGCTGGACCGCCCGCTCTTCGCAGGTTCGCCACGACAGATCGTGCTGGGTGTGGCTGGTGATCGGGAAGCGGCTCAAGACGACGTTGCCGAACTGGTGGCCGCGGAGCAACCGCACCGTCGCCATGACCCAGCCCATGCCGAGCGCTGCGCCGATCTCCTCGATGTGACTCCCCCCGCGCGGCCCCGCGCCGACGACCTCCTGAAGGGCGATGACGTCCGCGCCGACATGCCGCAGAACGGCGGCGATGCGATCGGGCTTGGTCCGCCGGTCCATGCCGCGGCTGCGATGGATGTTGTACGTCACGACGCGGAGCGTCTGGGGGGCGTCGTGGCTCACTCGGGCTATGATAGCCCGTGATGTCTCGCGGGCTGTGCGCGGTCGCGCTGGCGGCGGCAGTTGCGAGCGGATGTGCACGCCCACCTCAGGCGAAGCCGCTGGAGCTCGACGGCAATATTCTCGCGGTGAACAACCGCACATCCAGCGACTGGTCGAGCGTCGAGATCTGGATCAACCAGCACTACCGGATCACGGTGCCGGCCATCGCCGCCGGGACCAGGTTTACGGTGGGGCTGGACGCCTTCGTGGCCGGTTTCGGCCAGCGGTTCGACGTCAAGCGCCAGAAGCTGACCGACCTGCGCCTGGCGGCGCGCCAGCCCGATGGCACGCCCGTGGAGATTCGCTACGAGTTCGAAGGCAACCGGCTCGATGGAGCCCGCAAAGGATCCCCGTGATGGCCAAGCTCAAGTCCGAACTCGAAGTCGTTTGCCCCTGCTGTCAGACAACGCTGGTGATCGACCTCAACCTGGGGCGGGTCGTCTCGCACCACGAACCGGAGCGCGGCAACAAGCCCGAGTTGAGCGACGCCCAGCGGATTCTGGCCGACGAAGCCGCCCGTCGCGAGTCGATCTTTCAGCAATCGGTCACCGCTGAGCGCGGCCGTGGCGACGCGCTTGCCAGACGCTTCGAGGAAGCGTTGAAGCAGGCCAACCAGGAACCGATTACCAAACCGACGAGAGACTTCGATTTGGACTGAATTTGGTCATCTGGTCATCTGGTCATTTGGTCATTTGGCGATGTTGGCGTGATCAACGACCAAATAAACCAAATGACCAAATGACCAAATGACCAAATGACTAGATGGTGAACTCCCCCGGAATCTCCGTCCATCGGTCCCGTCCCTTGTAGTACACCGGCTTCCGGCCATCGTGTGTCGCGCGGTACGCGCGATAGCGGTCGCGCAACCGCCTGAACCTCGCGTTCGACGACTCGAGCGCCTTGTGGGGGAAATCGAGCAGCATGCGCTCGACCTTCCAGACGTTGGTTGCCGCCAGCCGCCAGTCGTATGCGCCCATGATGCGGAGATCCACGACGGCAAACGCGGTCACCCGCCCGGTATAGTCGACGTACGGGTCGATGTAGCTGCGAGCGAGCGCCCGCGGTGAATCGAAGACCGGCCGGCGGCCGTGCAGCCCCGGGTCTCTCGAGCGGGCGACAAATCCCCACCGGCCGCGCGCTCTGTACACGAAGATCACGTGGTCGAGGTGATCGATCGATTCGAAGCTGAGGACGAGCGGTGGATACCCGTGCTGTTCGAGAGTCACCGCGGCAAACAGCGCCGCCTCGAGGCAGTGGGCGCACCCGTGGCTCACGACGCCGCGAAAGCTTCTGAGGGTGGCGCCCTCTGGAGCCGGCTCGGTGTTGTAGGGCAGGCGGTTCAGGAAGCGCTGCACAGCGAGCGGCGTTCGCAGCCGCTCGACGAGCCGGCGTTCGCGGGGCGTGAAGGCGCTCCGGGGCGGCACGCCCTGGCCGGCGCCGCCAGTCGCGGTCGCGCTACTTCGCCGCCGCAACGCGCTCGAGGTCCGCAATCAGCTGGTCGGGCGACCACTCGTTGCCGGTAAACGCCTTGACGAAGTTGCCGTTCGCATCGACGATGGCCGTCCGCAGACTGTGGGTGATGTCGCGCTGATCGTTCATCTCCCGCGTGACTGCGAGGCCGAACCTGGTGGCGAACTGGTCCACCTCGTCGCGGTCGCCGGTCAGGAACGACCAGACCTTCGGATCCGCCTTGAGCGATTCGGCGTGCTTCTTGAGCACGGGCGGGGTGTCGGTGAGCGGATCGAAGCTGACGCTGAGAAGCCTGACGCCGGACAGCGCGGGATTCTTCTTCACGGCCGCCTGGACCGCCACGAAGTGCCGATCCATCAACGGGCAGAACGTCGGCATCGGGCACCGCGTGTAGATGAACGTGATCGCCAGCACCGAGCCCTTGAACGACGCCATGTCCACGGCCTGGCCATCCTGATTCACGAACTTCGTGGCCGGAACGGGCTCGCCCTCCTTGAGCAGCTCGAACCCGGAGGATGCGGCCGCCGAGGCCGGAGGCGTCTCGAGCGGCGCTTCGCCAACCTTTTTCACGTCGACCAGATAGGCGCCGTTGCTCTCGATGATGAGCCGGGATGTGATGAGGTCGCCCGGCTTGAGTGACTCGTACTCTCTGGGGTTCCGAACCTGGTAGGGCATGGTCATCCCTGCCATGAAGCCCTTGATCTCTTCGTGCTTGATGTTGGCTTCCATGTGGTCGGGTGCGATCGACAGGATCTGCCCTTGCAGTGTGTATTCACGATCGCTCGATCCGCCGCCACAGGCAGCCGCCAGGACCGCGATCAGAAAGATTGGGATGGATGGACGCATCCACATAGTTTACAGTCGGACGCGATGGTGTGGATCGGGACCTCCGGCTACAACTACCCGGAGTGGAAGGGCAGCTTCTATCCGAAGGACCTGGCGGCTGCCAAGATGCTTCCGTACTACGCGGAGCGGTTCAACACCGTCGAGATCAACTACACGTTCTACCGGATGCCCAGCGAGAAGCTTGTGGCCGGTTGGGCCGCGCAGACCCCTTCGCCCTGGAAGATCACGCTCAAGGCGCCCCGGCGCATAACACACGACAGCCGGCTCAAGAACTGCGGCGACCTGGTGAGCGGGTTCTGTCGCGTCGCGGCCACACTGGGCGACAAGCTCGGCGCGCTGCTCTTTCAGCTGCCGCCGAATCTCAAGAAAGACCTCGCGATTTTCGACGCCTTCCTGGCCGACCTGCCGCCGCGCGCACCGGCCGCCTTCGAGTTCCGCAACGTCTCGTGGCTGGACGACGAGGTGTACGAGCGGCTGAAGGCGCGGAATCTCGCGCTGTGCGTGGCCGACAGCGAAAAGCTGTCGACACCGGTCAAGATCACGGCCGACTACGCCTACTTCCGCCTGCGCGACGAAGGCTACGCGCCGGACGACATCGCGCGGTGGGCTGACACCATCCGGCGCGAGACCGCATCCTGCCGGGAGGTCTTCGTGTATTTCAAGCACGAGGACGAAGGGAAAGGCCCCGAGTTCGCGGCGCTGCTCAGGCGACAGCTCAGCGAATCACGACCCGGATAAACAATTGACAAGCGCGCGGGCCGGTTTCAGTATGCGAGAGCGTTCGGTATCGTACCCCTCGCGCCTGGGTGTTCACGGTGTCCTCGAGGAGGTCAGCATGCAGTCCTATCCGACGCCTCGCGTCCTCGCTATCGCGGTGATGGCCGCGGCCGTCTGCTCGATTCCGCCGGCAGTAGCGCACGCTCAAAGCGTGCAGGCCTCGCCGCAGGGAGCGGCGACGTTCTCCAGGGATGTGGCGCCGATCTTTCAACGTGCCTGCCAGAACTGTCATCGGCCCGGATCGGTGGCGCCGATGTCGCTTCTGACCTACGAGGACGCCCGGCCGTGGGCCCGCTCCATCAAGACCAAGGTCACCGCGCGCGAGATGCCGCCGTGGCACATCGATCGCAACGTGGGCATCACGAAATTCAAGGACGATCCCTCGCTGACCGACGCGGAGATCGCGACCATCGCCCGCTGGGTCGATGGAGGCGCACAGCAGGGGAACCCCGCCGATATGCCGCCTGCCCGGCAGTTTTCCGAAATCGACAAGTGGTACATCGGCAAGCCGGACGTCATCGTGGCCATGGAAAAGCCGTATGTGCTCCCCGCGGCCGGCCCCGACAACATCGTGGACGTGCTCATCGATCCCGGGTTCAAGGAAGACATGTACCTGATGGCGATCGAGAGCAAGCCGATGGACGCGAAGAGCTTCAACGTCGTCCATCACTTCACGACCAATCTCGTCGAGGACCCTGAAGAGGATCCAACCGGACTGTTCCTCAACGAGTATGCGCTCGGCAAGAACGGCGACATCTTCCCGCCGAATTCCGGGCGCCTGGTCAAGGCCGGCACCAAGATCAACTTCAACCTGCACCTGAACCCGCGAGGCGAGGAGACGCCGGTCAAGGTCGCGGTCGCGTTCAAGACCTATCCGAAGGGCAGCGTGCCCAAGTACGTCGCCTTCTCGCAGCATATGGGTGATGCGCCGGAGCTCGATATTCCAGCCGGCGCGATTTCGCGACACGACGGGTACTTCAGGCTTTCCAAGCCGACCCTGCTCGCGTCGTTCCAGCCGCACATGCACAACCGCGGCAAGGCCCAGTGCATCGAGGTCATCTACCCGGACCTCAACCCCAACTCCGCCAGGCCGGGCCCGGCGCGCACCGAAACGATCAGCTGTGTCTCGAACTATCAGTTCGGCTGGCACATTACATACCCCTATGCGGACGATGTGGCGCCCTTGCTGCCGGCGGGGTCGATCATTCACGTCATCTCGTGGCACGACAACACCGGCGCCAACAAGTGGAATCCCAATCCGAAGAACTGGGTGGGCGGCGGCTCCCGGTCGATCGACGAGATGAGTTTTGCCTGGGTGACGATCACCTATCTCGAAGAGGACGACTTCCAGGAACGTGTGGCGGCCAGGCGTCGGGCCCAGGCCACCAACCAGCAGCCCTGATCGGGTCAGGAGAACGCCATGCGCAAAGAAGCACCAGGAGCCGCACTTCTCCTGGCGAGTGTGCTGCTGCTCGTCAGCACGGAGACGTCCTCCACGCAGAGCCAGGTGCAGCAGCTGCCGACCGAAGTGGCCGCGATTCGGTTCAACTCCGGCCAGAGCGTCGTGCCGTATTTCGAGGGCTGGATCCCGAAGCCGGATGGCTCGTTCGACATGGTCTTCGGATACTTCAATCGGAACTTCAAGGAAGAGTTCGCCATTCCCGCCGGCGCGAACAACAAGGTGGAGCCCGGTCCGGCAGACGCGGGCCAACCGACGTACTTCCTCGCGCGCCGGCAGCGCTACGCATTCCGCGTTCGCGTTCCCAAGGACTTCGGAAAGCAGGAGGTCGTCTGGACGATCACGGCCAACGGCCGCACCGAAAAGGGCTACGGCAGCCTGCTACCGGCTCAGGAGATCACCGAGCGGGTGGTGATGACCAACGGCAATTTCGATCCCGGGCACGACGATCCGAACAGGCCCCCGTCCATCACCATCGCGGCCGTACCGGCCGCGACAGCAGGCGCCACCGTGACGCTCACCGCTTCTGTGACCGACGACGGGTTGCCGAAACCGAGGGTTGCGGCGCCTGCGCCGACCGCGCAGGCGGGTCCTTTCGGAGGGCAGATCAATTCATCCTCGGGCGGGCCCGCCAGAGTGCTGGCCGTCGGCTGGCTGCCGTATCGCGCGCCTGGCAAGGTCACGTTCTCACACGCGGGCACGATTCCGGTGGCCAACGGACAGGCGACGACCACCGCGCGGTTCGAAGTCCCGGGAACCTACACGCTGGTGGCGACGGCCACCGATCCGGGCCGTCTGTCCACGCGCACCGAGGTCACCGTGACGGTGACGGGGAAGCCTGCCGGACAGCCCTGAGGAGCGGCACGCCGCCCGACGACAGGTCGGATGACGCCGTGTCTCAACGCGCCAGCAGCGAGCGCTATTTCACGTCGACGTTGACCGTCGTCCGGCTGGTGAACTCGGAATCGCTCGCCGTCAGCTCGAGCTGGTAGGTGCCAGGCGCGCTGAAGGTGGCGCGGGTGCGAGCGGACAGTGGCGCGAAAGTCACCGTGCCCGGTCCGCTCAGCTGCTTCCACCCCGAAGTCAGCTTCCCGGAGCGCGGAAGCCCTTCATCCGCTACGCTGCCGAAGAGGTTCAGCGGCTCCTTCAGCGAGGCGGTCATCGTCGGAACACCGCGGCCCCTGCCGAGCCCCAGCACCCGGACCGTCGGCGCCCGGTTCAGGCAGACTCCCCTGGGCACCTTGGCGAAGTCGATCTTGGCGAGCTCGGCGGCCCCTTCCACAAGATACCAGTTGGACTGGAGCATGTTCTCGCTCGTGCCCGTCGTCGTGCCCGCGTAGGCGAGGGTCCAGCGCAGCTTGCCGTCGAATTCCGCGCCGAGCACCATGATGCACTGGAAGCGCTGGTGGCCGGTGCGGAAGGTCACGGGCTGCTGCCGGTCGGCGGGGCCCGGCCCGAAGGAATTGTCCGGTCCCGGCTGGATGGTGACAGGCTCGGCGTTGTGGTTGAAGTAGGCGAAGGCGAGGGTATAGCTGCCGTCGGCGTTCTTGATGTAGCCGTCGTAGGCTGGGTAGACAGGCTGGTTGCGCTGGGCTGCAGCCTGGCTGACCAGCGGTCCAGCCCACGTCGCTGCCGCCGCCAGAATCGCCGCCATTAGGTGCCGTCGGTCCATCTCGCCTCCCGGTTTTGCCGGCATTTTCGCACAAAGGAATCCCTCGGTGTCAGGCCGGAACCCGCCTGCCCAACAATAGTCAGATACGCCGTTCGGCATTCTGCGTGTGCTAGAGTACGCGGGTAATCGCTCCGGTTTTGCTCGAGGAGATGTGAGCTATGCGTGCATCCGCCGAACGTGGAGTCTTCGCCGGTCTCGTCGTTGTTGGCAGCCTGCTCGCGCCCGTCTCGACCCCCCAGGCGCAGGCCCCCAAAGCAGAGCCGACCTTCACGAAGGACGTATTGCCGATTCTCCAGCGTTCCTGTCAGCAGTGCCATCGCCCCGGGGCCATGGCGCCGATGTCCCTTCTGAGCTATCAGGAAGTGCGTCCGTGGATCCGCTCGATTCGCACGAAGGTTTCGAAGCGCGAGATGCCACCCTGGCATATCGATCGCAGCATCGGCGAGTACCTCGAGGATCCGTCGCTCAGCGACGAAGAGATCGCCACCGTCGTCAAGTGGGTCGACAGCGGCGCGCCGCAGGGACGGGCTGAAGATGCGCCTCCGCCGAAGCAGTTCGCGGCCGTCGACGAGTGGACCTACGGCGAGCCTGATGTGATCGTGCGCATGGAGAAGGGATTCAAGATCCCTGCGAGCGGTCCGGACTTCACGCCGGACGAGGTCGTGGACCCCGGCATCACCGAAGATCGCTACGTGAAGTGGGTCCAGATCATCCCCGACGCCAAGCGCGCCGTCCACCACTCCCACGTGTATGTCGATGCGCCCGAGGACGCCGACACCTCCGCCCTCGGCCTCGGAATGGGCTCGAACACCGGCAACGAAGTCGACCTCATCGAGTACGGCACCGGCAACGATGCGGACATCTTCCCGGATGGCACGACGAAGATGATCAAGGCCGGCTCCAAGTTCCGCTTCTCGTCGCACTACCACCCGTACGGCGAAGAGACCTTCGACCGTCAGCGCGTCGGCATCAAGTTCTATCCCAAGGGCGTCGTGCCGAAGTACGTGGTGACCTCGCACCGCATCCGTACCGGTGTCGGCAACGACTGGGTGATGAACCGCGAGGCGATCGAGGATCTGATGCTGCGCGCAGGCGCCAAGCTCGACATCGACGAGCCCAACATGCCAACCGGCGCGATCGTGCAGGAGAACCCGCTGCACAACGCCGCGTATCTGAGCATCCCGCCCAACACGGTGGCGAAGCACGAACGGTTCTGGCCGCTGCCGCAGCCGGCGCTCATCATCAGCTTCCAGCCGCACATGCACTTCCTCGGCACGCGGATGACGCTCGAAGCGATCCATCCGGACGGTCGTCGCGAGATCCTGACCGACGCGACGCACTACGAGCAGAACTGGCAGATCACGTACAAGTACAAGGTGCCGCACCTGTTCCCTGCAGGGACCATCCTCCACACGACGTCGTGGCACGACAACACGGCCAACAACCGACACAATCCTGATCCGACCTCGTGGCGGGGCTGGGGCAGCCGGACCATGGACGAGATGGGCCACGGTTGGACCGACATCGCGTTTCTGACGCCAGAGCAGTACCAGGATGAGCTGGCGAAGCGCCGCGTGCAGAGGACGTCCACGAACCAGCAGCAGTAGCGCGTATGCGCGCCTCGTTCTAGACGAAGGGGGAGAGCACTCGGTAACCGGGGCTCTCCCCTTTCTGCGTTTAGAGGGTGTGAGGCATGTCGACAAGGCGTATCGTTTCTGTTCTCCGGACAGCCGTTCTCGTGCTCACGGTGCTGTCGGCTGCTCCCTCAGCACAACAGGGTGCAAGGAACGGTGAGTGGCGGGCGTGGGCAGGCGATACCGGCGCCACGCGCTACGCGCCCCTCGATCAGATCAACGCCGGTAACTTCAGCAAGCTCGAGGTTGCGTGGCGCTTCAAGACCGACAATCTCGGCCCACGGCCTGACTTCAACCTGCAGACGACGCCGCTCATGGTCAACGGCGTGCTGTATTTCACCGCCGGCTCTCACCGGAACGCGGTCGCCGTGAATGCTGCGACCGGCGAGATGCTGTGGATGCACCGGCTCGAGGAGGGCCGGCGCGCCGAGGTCTCTTCGCGCCGCATGTCCGGGCGCGGCGTCGGGTACTGGACCGACGGCAAGGGCGACGAGCGCGTCTTCTACGTCACGAACGGCTACCGCCTGGTCGGCCTCGACGCCAAGACCGGGCACCAGCTGAAGGACTTCGGCACCAACGGCGTGATCGATCTCAGGCAGGACGCCGACCAGCAGCTGGACCTGGAGACGGCCGACATCTCGTGGAACGGCGCGCCGGTGGTCGGCCGGAATGTCGTCATCGTGGGTGCGGCGCACCGGGCCGGCTCAGCGCCGCGCAGCAAGGAAAACGCGAAGGGGTACATCCGCGGCTACGACGCGAAGACCGGAAAGCGCCTCTGGATCTTCCACACGATTCCGCGCCCGGGTGAGTTCGGCAACGACACCTGGAAGGACGACTCGTGGGCCTACACGGGGCACACGGGCGTGTGGACCCAGATGACGATTGACGAGGAGCTCGGCATCGCGTATCTGCCCGTCGAGATCCCGACCGGCGACTACTTCGGCGGCCATCGTCCCGGCAACAATCTGTTCGCCGAGAGCCTCGTGGCCCTCGAGCTCGAGACCGGCAAGCGCCTCTGGCATTTCCAGTTCGTGCATCACCCCATCTGGGACTACGACGTGCCGTGCGCGCCCATCCTGGCCGACATCACCGTAGGCGGCCGGCAGATCAAAGCCATCGCGCAACCGACGAAGCAGGGCTTTCTCTACGTGTTCGATCGCGTGACCGGTCAGCCCGTCTGGCCGATCGAGGAACGCCCAGTCGAGCGCGGCAACGTGCCCACGGAATCGTACTCGCCCACACAGCCGTTCCCGACCAAGCCGCCGCCGTTCGAGCGCCAGGGTTTCATCGAGGACTACGTCATCGACTTCACGCCCGAGCTGAAGGCCGAAGGGCTGAAGATTCTGTCCCAGTACAAGCTCGGCCCCCTGTTCACACCGCCCATCGTGCGAGGAGAGGGGGGAAAGGTTGGAACGCTCTTCATCCCCAACGGCGCGAATTGGCCCGGGGGCTCGCTGGATCCCGACACCGGGATGGTGTACGTGTACTCCCACTCGCTTATCCGCGTGCTCTCGATGGTCAACGACGCCAAACGGTCGGACATGAACTACATCAGCACGGGCGGTGGCGACGACACGCCGGGCCTGACGGTGCAGGGACTGCCGATCATCAGGCCGCCGTGGGGGCGGATCACCGCCATCGACCTGAATCGGGGAGACATCGCCTGGCAGATTGCCCACGGTGAGACGCCCGATACGGTCAAGAATCACCCGGCGCTCAAGGGATTGAACATCCCCCGAACGGGCCGGCCCGGCGGCGCCGGCGGCAGCTCCGGCGGCATCGGGATTCTGACGACGAAGACGCTCGTGATCGCCGGCGAGGGCGGTGCGTTTACGACGCCGAATGGGCAGCGAGGCGCGATGCTCAGGGCCTACGACAAGGCCAGCGGCAAGGAAGTGGGCGCCGTCTACATGGCCGGCGCGCAGACCGGCTCGCCGATGACCTACATGCTGAACGGACGCCAGTACATCGTCGTGGGCATGAGCGGCGCGGTGATGCCGGGCGAACTGGTGGCGTACGCGTTGCCCTCCGAAAAGTGATGGCCAATCGGGTAGCTGAAAGGACGGTAGACGTGCGTGCCCTCGCAGCCGTGATGCTGTCGCTCGTGTGGTTCGGTGCTCACCTGCTGGCTGCGGATCGTGTTCCGGCGAATGGGGGAGACATCATCATCACGCCGCTCATCCATTCGAGCGTGCAGCTCGAACACGCCGGAGTCGTCGTCCAGCTGGACCCCTGGAGCGCCGGCGACCTGTCGAGCGCGAAGGCCGCGGACCTCGTCCTCATCACCGATGACGTGGGCCACCACCTGGACTTGAAAGCGATCCAGCGCTTGCGGAAGCCCGGCGCTCCGATCGTCATTCCCGCGGCCGCCAAAGCGAAGATTCCCGACGGCACCGTGCTGCCAAACGGCGACGCCGCGACGCTTGCCGGAGTCCGCGTGGAGTCCATCGCCGCCTACGACATCAAACCGGGCGAACCGTCGCACCCGAAAGGCGAGGCGAACGGCTACGTGGTCACGCTCGGTGGAAAGCGCATCTACTTCGGGGGTGTCACTGAGTGTGTGCCGGAGGTCAAGGCGCTCCGGAACATCGACGTGGCGTTCGTGCCGATGAACCTTCCGCTCGAACGCATGACGCCGCAGGCGACGGCCGACTGCGTGAAGGCCTTCGGACCGAAGATCGTCTACCCGTATCACTACGATCAGGATCTGGCCTCGCGAATCGGACGCGGCGAGAAGCCGTCGGGAGGCTCGACGCTGGGGTTTGACGCCCTTCGCAAGGCCCTCTCCGGGGAGCCGTTCGAGATCCGCACCGGCGCCTGGTACTGAACGGCGGGCTAGCCGACTCTCAGGGACGCGAAGCTGACCACCTGCTCCTCGGCCCAATAGCCGTCACTCTCAGCCGACGACGCGGCGACGAAGCCGCAATGCCCGCCATGCTCGGTGACGGCCACCGTGATGGCAGGATTGCTGGTGACCTTCGGATCGCGGAAGGGCGCCGGCGGCACGAACGGGTCGTCTGCCGCGGTCAGGATCAACGTCGGCACTCGGACCCGGTCGATCAGGCGCATGGCCGCGGCTCGATGGTAGTAGTCCTCCGCGCTCGCAAACCCGAAATGCGGCGCCGTGTAGACCTCATCGAAGTCGCGGACGCTGTGCACATCGTCGAGCCTCGAGAGATCGAACCGGCCCGGCCAGTGCCGATCCTTCCGCCGCATGCGAGCCTTCAGCTCCTTCGTGAAGTTCCACTGGTACAGAAAATTCGACCTGCGCTCGAGCGCGTGGACGCACAGTGAGATCTCCAGAATAGGCGACACCGCGGCGACGGCCCTGAGCGACGGAGGCGGGGTGTCCCCAAACTCTCCTGCCAGCTTCAGCGCCAGGTTGCCTCCAAGCGAATACCCGGCCACGGCGACGGAGCGGACGCCGTCGGTCTGCTCCAGTTCAGCGATCACGTGCCTGGCATCCGTTGTCAGCCCCGAGTGGAAGAGGCCCGGCGCGAGGTGCTCCGTGCTCCCGCAGTTCCGCTGGTTGAGGCGGACGACGCTCATCCCCCGAGCGAACGCCTTGGCGGCCATGCCCCGCATGTAGTGGGCGTCGCTCGAGGCGTTGAGGCCGTGAAGGAGCAGCAGGACCGGATGGTTTGCGCGATCCTCCTGCCAGTGCACGTGCGCGAGCACGCGGGTCTCCGGCGCGACGTCGAAGTACCTGACGGTCGGCCCGGGAAGCGATGGGAAGTGTCGGGGCCGCGCCCAGCTGAAGATCGTCTGTGCGTGGCCGCCCGTGATGCCGCGGCGGGGGATGAACAAGCTGCCCTTCACTCCCGCACTTGATGACAGTGATAGCACCCGAACGCAGACTGCGATCGATTGTACGCGTAGCTCCTGGTGAAATCGTACGCGGGGCGGTGGAGAAGCCGCGCCATCCCGGGTAGCACCACCTGACGCATGTAAACGGCTTTCGTCTGGTTGTCGAGCTCCGCCGCATAGCCGTAGATCGCGTTTCTCAGCTGCGGGTCCATGCCCCTGCTGAATACCTCCCATCCGCGTTCGCGCACGAGCGGTTCCGGCAGGGCCCTCACGGCCGGCATCGCCCACGCCCGAGCGGTGGAATCAGCGCCGTGGCACGTGTCGCAGCCCACTCGATCGGCGCCTCCGACAATCGGCGCCAGGGCGACCCTTGCCCACGGCATCACCTCGTTCTCCATGAACCGGACGATGCCCTCCTGGTCGCGCTTGACCCCCGCCGGGTAGATCGCATCGTCAGACGCGAACACGACGGCCGGCCCTTCTCCCTGCAGCCCGATGACGATGCCGGCGAGGATCGCCGTCAGGGCGAGGCCACCGACAGCGAGTGGCTTGACGAAGCGTGAGAACGGCGCAGGATCCCAGGCCAGGGTGGCCCGTACGGCATCGACGTCGAGCGCACTTGGCCCTGACGGTCCGGTGAGCAGCGCCAGAACAGCCGCCACCTGAGGGCCACGGCGGACTCTGCGGACGATGAGCGGACGCCGCCGGGCGTCGCGCGCGCGGACCGTGAGCGTGGTCGTGCGAAGCAGACGATCGACGCGCGACCTGGACACCTCGACGTCGGCGATGTCCTCGAGCAAAATGTCGTCAGCGCAGCCGCCGGCCTCGCCCGAATCGTTCCCAACCGTGACCGCCAGCCGGAAGTCCGTCAGCGTGTATCGGACACGGGTCGCCCAGACCGGGCGACCTGTCCACAGGAGCCGCTCCCACGGCAGCAGGACCACCGGCAACCCTCAGGGCGTTCCGAAGTTCACCTTCGGGACCTGCTTGGCCTCGGCAGGCGCCTCGAAGAACGGGTACTCATTGAAGCCGAAGACCGCCGCGGTGACGTTGGCGGGGAACCGTCGCGTCGACGTGTTGTACTCCTGCACGCGCTCGTTGTAGCGCATGCGCTCGACGGCGATGCGGTTCTCAGTGCCGGCCAGTTCGTCCATCAGCCGGTTGAACTGCTCGTTGGCCTTGAGCTGCGGGTAGTTCTCGACGATGGCCAGCAGCCGGCCGAGGGCAGACGTCTGGGCGTTGGCCGCCTCAATCTGCTCCTGCGGTGTCTTGGCCGCGAGCAGTTGCGCGCGAGCGTCTGCGACAGCTTTGAACACCCCCTCCTCATGAGCGGCGTAGCCCTTGACCGTCTCCACCAGGTTGGGAATGAGGTCGCTCCGTCGCTGCAGCTGGTTCTGCACCTGCGCCCACTGCGCTTTGATGGCCTCGTCCTGGCTGACGAACGTGTTATACGAGCAGCCGGTCAGCGGCAGCGCAGCCAGCGCAAGCACCACGACACTGAGAGCCGTTCTGCGTGTGGGTGTCATCACTCAATCCTCCGTGCCGGGTCCGAAAGGACCCGGCCTACGCGACTACCGACAACGACTAGGCGACTACCGACAATCACGAATTGTACGATCACCAGCTGGCGCCGCCGCCACCTCCACCCGAGCGTCCTCCGCCGAACCCGCCGAACCCGCCGCCAAAGCCCCCGCCGCCAAAGCCTCCTCTACCGAAACCGCCGCCACCCCATCCGCCGCCAAACGGGCCCACGCCGCTCGACCAGACGCCCCGCCGAAACCGGCGGCCTCTTCGGCCTGGACCGCCGAGGGTCCGGCTGAGCAGCATGATCACGATGAAGATGGTGATCATGGCCGAGAGCGGAATCTGGTTTGGCCGACGCCGGGTCCGCGGGACCGGAACGCCTTCGAGGGTCACGTTGCGTCCCTGAGCAATCCTTCCGGCGATCTGCCGGGCTCCCGCCAGGAGTCCGGCGCCGTAGTCGCCCGTGCGGAAAGCGGGGACCATGCGTTCCCGGCTCACCTCGCCGGCGTAGCCGTCGGTGATCCACTCCTCCAAGCCGTAGCCCACCTCGACCCACACGCGCCGCTCCTCGAGAGTCAAGAGGATCAGCACGCCGTTGTCCTTGCCGCGCTCGCCAATGCCCCGTCCGTGGTTCTCGAAGAGCTTGACGGCGTACTCGCGGATGTCGCCGTAGGGTGCGTAGGTCGGAACCGTGACCACGACCAGGACGTCGCTGGTTGCGGCCTGCAACCGCCGGCTGAGATCGTCTATGGCCCGTTCCGTCTCCGGGTCGATCACGTTGGCCAGGTCGAGGACGGGTGCCGTGAGCTCAGGTAAAGGTGCATCCTGCGCGCGAAGCGGCGACGCACTCGCGAGCAACACCCACACGCACCAGATCGCAAGCGGGCCGGTCCATCCACGGGTGGACCGCTCGAGCGTCTTTCGACGGCTATCGAGCATGGGCGGCGTTCCAGCGATCGACGTGCGCCGTCAGGCGCTCGACCGCCTGGAGATAGCGCGGAAACAGCTGGCGTGCCTGCTCGGAGCTCGGAGTTGCCGCGCTGGCGAGGCGGACGACTTCCGTGAAGGTTCCATCTTCTACGTGAAGCTCCTTTTCGACCAGGCCAGCCGCCGTGGCGGCATCCGTCGCATCGCACCCCAACAGTCTCGCGACGGTGCGAAGCAGCGCGGCCAGCGCGGGGGCCGAGTCGCCGATGAGCTCAGCGACCGCATCGCTGCGGCCATGCGCCTCGAGGTACCCCTCGCGCAGGTGGAGCAGGTGGCCTCGGGCTTTGATCTCGCAGGCATGGCGGAGGTCGTCTGCAACGACACGAAGGCCCGCAAAGGGGTCGGCGCCGGCGACGACCGTGTGATCGGCGATGATCGCGCCAAACTCCAGAGGGAACGCATCGAGCGATCGGCCAAACTCGCCGGCCGTGATGAGGAGGGGCGTCGCGAGCCCGCCTGCCTGCCAGCCGGCCGTCCTCGCCGCGCAGCTGCGCAGATCGTCTGGCGTCAAGGTCTCGACGAGCGCGAGCGTCGAGATCGGGGCGGGCCCCACACCGGCGGCGTGGCCGTAGACCACCAGCGACTGCAGGCGACGGCCGAACACTTCGCGGAGCTCGTGCTCGAGCGTTCGGAGGGCATCGGGAATGCTCATGTAGGCAATTGTAAGGCCCGCCCAGGGACCAAGGCCCAAGGCCCGCCCAAGGACCAAGGCCCAAAGAACCAAGGACTAGAATGTAGAGATGCGCTTGCGCGAGTTGAACGTCGGCTGCTTCGGCGGCGGCACCGGGCTGCCGAGCCTGCTCGGGGGCCTCAAGAACAACCCCTGGCTGCGTGCGGACGCCGTGGTCACGATGTTCGACAGCGGCGGGAGCTCCGGCGTGCTCCGGGACGAGCTCGGCGTGCTGCCGCCGGGCGACATCCTGAAGTGCGCGCTGGCGCTCTCGCGGAATGCGCGCGAGGCGCGCCGCGTGCTGCTCGCGCGCCTCCCGACTCTCGAGGACTCCCGCCTGGGCGGCCACACGGGCGGCAATCTCCTGCTGTCGATGATGCAGCGCTACAGCGGCGACTTTCTCGATGCCATCGACGGGTTGCGGGCGCTGCTCGGCTGCCGGGGGCGGGTCTGGCCGGTCAGCGTGCAACACGCGTCGGTCTGCGCGGAGTATGGCGACGGGTCGGTCACGAGAGGGGAAGTGGAAGTCGACGCCGGGCAGTCTTCGGGCCGGTTCGTCCGACGCATCTGGCTCGAGCCCGCCGTGGAGATCCACCCGGCGGTCGTCGGCGGCCATCACGAAGTTCGACGCCGTGATTATCGGTCCAGGGAGCTTCTATACCAGCCTGATGCCCATCTTCCTCGTGCGCGGCGTCGCCGAGGCGCTGAAGGAAGTGCAGGGCCCGGTCGTCCTGGTCGCGAACCTGCTGACAGAGGGACGCGGGATGCTTGGCTTCACCGCGGCGGACGCGGTTCGCCAGCTCGAGGACGCCATCGATCGGCGGATAGACGTCGTGATAACCAACACGCAGTGGCCGTCCCCGGACGTGCTCTCGCGCTACGCGGTCGAGCACAAGGAGCCGCTCGCGCCGGGCGCGCTGCCGGAACACTGCGAGCTCGTCGGCGGCGAGTTCTGGACCGGCGAGATTGCCCGCCACGACCGCCTGCGGCTGGCCTACGCGGTCTGGAGCGTGCTCTCTCGCCGGCTGCTCGAACGACGACTAATCGCTCGAGGAGGCGCATGAGGCCGCTGGCGCTGCAGGTCGTGACGGTCGGAGCCAGGCCTAGCGCTTGCGCTCGCTTGCGCGCGGGCTTGTTCGACTGCCACGTCGCAGGCGCCTCTTCGCCGAGGATGTCCTCGAAGTTGCCGTCGCTCTTGACGCTGTTCGGCGCGAACTCGGTGATGTCGAGGTCGCCGGACCATTCGTCGCGGTGCTTGATGAGCAGCCAGCTCCTGCCCTCGCTCCCACTGCGGGCACCCGCATAGCGGCCGCTGGTCCGGACCAGCACCCACGATCCCTTCAGCTTGTAGCCGTCCAGCGTGAACTTCAGGTCGCCCTTCTTGAGCGCGGCGTCCACGTCCGGGCCCTCGGGCGTCCACGTGCCGCGATCCCACAGCATGACGATGCCGGCGCCGTAGCCTTCGGGGATCACGCCCTTCGAACTCGCCGTACTCGACCGGATGATCCTCGACGTGCATGGCCAGCCGCTTGGTCTTCGGATCGAGCGACGGCCCTTTCGGCACGGCCCACGACAGCAGCACGCCGTTGTGTTCGAGCCGCAAGTCGTAGTGCAGGTGGCTGGCGAGATGCTTCTGGACGCAGAAGAACCGGGTCGCCGTCTTGGTCTTCTTGACGTGTGCCGGCCGGCTCGGGGGTCTTCGCGAAGTTGCGCTTGCGTCTTGTATTCCTCGAGGGCCATCTACTTCGCGCCGTGCATCATCCGTGTGAAGCGGGACGACAGCACCAGCAGCAGCACGCCCGCGACGAATCGGCGAGGATGCTGACGGCGCCGAACAGCTCGCTGAGCGGCATCGCCTCGTAGAAGCCGGCCAGCTGCCCCGCCGATGTAAGTTGCCGACCGAGGCGCCGAGGAACCAGACGCCCATCATCAGGCTGGCGATGCGCGCCGGCGCGAGCTTGGTCATCGCGCTCAACCCGACCGGGCTCAGGCAGAGCTCCGCCGATCGTGTGAATCAGGTACGTGCCGATCAGCCACATCGGGCTGACCTGCGCGCCGTCGCTCGAGGCCATGGCCGCCGGCACGAGAATGACGAAGCCGAGCCCCGACACCGATGAGGCCGACCGCGAACTTGGTCGGGCTGGCCGGCTCGCGCGATCCGAGCGTCAGCCACAGCCAGGCAAACACCGGCGCCAGCGCGATGATGAAGAGCGCGTTGACCGACTGGAACCAGCTGCTCGGGAACGCGACGCCCGCAATCTCGTTTCGCGTGCTGCGATCGGCAAACAGGTTCAGCGTCGATCCCGCCTGCTCGAAGACCGACCAGAAGAGCGCCGCGGCAAGGAAGAACACGCCGATCACGTAGAGGCGCCCGCGTTCCTCCGGCGTCCACGTCGATCGCAGGAACAGCCAGGCGAAGAAGCCGACCGTGACGATGAGCAGCAGGTAGCCGACGGCCTCAGCCACCTGCGCCGCACGTGACGTTGACGAACGCCCAGGCCGATCGCGGCCCCGGCGAGCACGATCACGCCCAGCGCGACGGCGCCCCATCGCATCGCGCGCTGACGCAAGGCCGCAGCCGCCGCAGCGAGACTCGGCAGGCACGGCGGTGCGAGCCCGCCGTCGCCGAGATGTTCGCCGCCCAGCGACGTACTGGACCAGCGCCGAGCATCATGCCGACGCCGGCCGCGCCGAACCCCAGGTGCCAGCTCGACCCGCTGGCCCGAGGTACCCGCAGACCAGCGGCGCGAGGAACGCGCCGAGGTTGATGCCCATGTAGAAGATCGAGAAGCCGGCATCGCGCCGGCTATCGTCCGGCGCGTAGAGCTGGCCGACGATGCACGCTGATGTTGCGGCTTGAGCAGGCCGGTGCCGAGGACGATGAGCACGAGCCCCAGGTAGAACGTGGCGAGCGTCGGGACCGCCAGCTGAAGTGTCCGCTCGCGATCAGGATGCCGCCGTAGAGCACGGCGCTGCCGCTGTCCGAGCAGGCGATCCGCGATCCAGCCGCCCGGCAGCGCTGATCAGGTACACCATCGCGGTGTACAGGCCGTAGATCGGCGCCGGCCGTCGCCGTGTCGAAGCCGAGGCCGCCGGTCGCCGGCGCGGCCGTCATGAACAGGATGAGGAACGCGCGCATCCCGTAGTAGCTGAAGCGCTCCCACATCTCGGTGAAGAAGAGCGTCGACAGCCCGCGCGGGTGCCCGAAGAACGCGCGATCGCGAAGTGTCAGGAGCCGTGGTCGCGGTCGCCATGCGCGGGAGTCTAGCAGACAGTTGTGTCACAATGCTGACGATGCGCGCGCTTCTCGTCTCGACCTACGAACTCGGACGCCAGCCCTTCGGCCTGGCGTCGCCGGCGGCATGGCTGCGGCGCGACGGGGTCGACGTGCACTGCGTCGACCTGGCCAAGGAAAAGCTCGCCGACGACGCGATCGCGTCAGGCCGATCTCATCGCGTTCCATCTGCCGATGCACACGGCGACGCGCCTCGCCGCGCCGGTCATCGGGAAGGTGCGCGCGCATCAACCCGACGGCGCGTCTCTGCGCGTACGGCCTCTACGCGCCGCTCAACGCCGACTGGCTGCGCTCGCTCGGCGTCGACGATGTGCTCGGCGGCGAGTTCGAAGGAGACCTGGCCGCGATCGCGCGAGAGGTCGCTGCGGCACGCCGTACGACGCGCCGGACCGCGGCGCGTACGAACGGCTCGTCCAGCGGGCGCGAGACGCGCCCTCCGCTTCCGCGCCTGCAGTTCCTGGTGCCCGATCGCTCGGGCCTGCCGCCGCTCTCGACGCTACGCCACGCTGCAGCTGGGCGACGGACGCGGCGCTGTCGGCCGGCTACACCGAAGCCAGCCGCGGCTGCCGGCATCTGTGCCGCCACTGCCCGGTCGTGCCGGTCTACAACGGGCAGTTCCGCATCGTGCAGCCGGACGTCGTGCTGGCGGACATCGCCGCGCAGGTGGCCGCCGGCGCCGAGCACATCACGTTCGGCGATCCGGATTTCTTCAACGGCCCGACGCACGCGATGCGCATCGTCGAAGCGCTGCACGCCGCGCATCCGACGGTGACCTACGACGTCACGATCAAGATCGAGCATCTGCTGCAGCATCGCGATCTGCTGCCGCCGTCTGCGCGACACCGGCTGCCTGTTCGTGACGAGCGCGGTCGAATCGCTCGACGATCGCGTCCTGGCGCTTCTCGAGAAGGGACACACGCGGCGCGACTTTCTCGAGGCCGTGGCGCTGTGCCGCGCGGCGGGCCTGACGCTGGTGCCGACCTTCGTGGCCTTCCATCCGTGGCTGACGCTCGAGGGCTACTGCGACCTGCTCGACAGTCATCGACGGCGCTCGACCTCGTCGATCACGTGGCGCCCATCCAGCTGGCGATCCGGCTGCTGATCCCGCAGGGCTCGCGGCTGCTCGAGATCGAGGAGATGCGACGCCTGCCCCTGTCGTTCGACGCCGCGACGCTCGCGCTACCGCTGGGCGCATCCCGATCCGCGGGTCGACGCGCTCCACGACGAGGTGTCGACCTTGTCGGCGTCGAGCTCGCCTCGGATCGACGCGAGGTCTTCGAGCAGATCAGCCGGCTGGCGCACGCCCGCGCCGGGCTCTGCCGCCCGGCGCTGGCGGCGCGCGCGGCGGACGGACGCAGGGCTTCCGTGCCGTACCTCGAGCGAGCCCTGGTACTGCTGCGCGGAACCGAATCCGGAGCAGCTTCACCTGCTCTGATGCCCCGTGTCCTGCTTCTGGCGACGACGACCGGCTACCAGACGCGGGCGTTCGGCGATGCGGCGGAACGTCTCGGCGTCGATCTGGTCTTCGCGACCGATCGCTGCGACGTGCTCGAGGATCCGTGGCAGGACCGGGCGATCCCGATCCGGTTTCACGACGAGGACGGCATCGGTCGCGGCGATTCTCGAGGCGACCGCGTCCCGAGCCCATCGACGGCGTGCTCGCCGTCGGCGATCGACCGACCGTCATCGCCGCCCGCGTCGTCGAGGCGCTCGGCCTGCCCGGGCATCCGCCCCGAAGCGGCGGCCGCCGCGCGCAACAAGCAGCGCGACGCGCGAACGGCTGCGAGCCGCCGGACTGCCGGTGCCGCGGTTCGTGACGAGGCCGCTCGCCGACCGACCCCCGGACGCTGGCGCGAGCGTCGTCACCTTCCCGTGCGTCGTGAAGCCGCTCGCGCTCTCCGGCAGCCGCGGCGTGATGCGCGCCAACGACGCCGCCGGAGCTCGTTGGCCGCGCTCGGATCGGCTGCGCGCGCATCCTGCAGGCGCCCGACGTTCGGAGCGAACGCATCGACGCGCACGACTACGTGCTCATCGAGGGCTTCATCCAAGGCCGCGAGTTCGCCGTCGAAGGCCTGATGAACCACGGCGTCGCTCCACGTGCTGGCGATCTTCGACAAGCCCGATCCGCTCGACGGTCCGTTCTTCGAGGAAACGATCTACGTCACGCCGTCGCAGAGCCTCGCCGCGAGCTGCAACAGGCGATTGTCGTCGCCGTGGGTCTGGCCGCCCGCGCGATCGGACTGTCCCACGGTCCGATTCACGCCGAGTGCCGGGCGGCGAACGCGGGGGTGTATCGTCCTCGAGGTCGCCGCGCGGCCGATCGGCGGCCTTGTGCGCGCGTGCCCTGCGCTTCTGGCAGAAGGCGGGCCGCGTGCCAGTTCGCCAGAACCGGTGTCGCTCGAGGAGCTGCTGCTGCGCCACGCGCTTGGCGAATCGACCGAGGACTGGCGCCGCGAGGACGGTGGCCTCGGGCGTGATGATGATTCCGATTCCGCGCGCGCGGCGTGCTTCGCGGCGTGTCGGGCCTCGACGAGGCCCGGCGGTCGCCGGCTCGTCGAGGACATCCGCATCACCGCCAAGCCCGATCAGGTGCTCGTCCCGCTGCCCGAGGGCGCGAGCTATCTCGGATTCATCTTCGCGCGCGGCGACAGTCCGTCGGAGGTCGAGCGCGCGCTCCGGGACGCCCACGGCCGGCTGCGGTTCACGATCGACCCTGAAGTGCGGGTGCTACAATCACCGCATGGCTGACATTGTGGCGGCGCCGCCTTCGGCCCAACCCTCGGGCAACAGGAGCGGCCGGAAGGTCTTCTGCGTCAAGTTCCAGAAGGAGCTGCCGGGGCTCGATTCGGCGCCGTGGCCGGGCGAGCTCGGGCAGCGGATCTTCGAGAACGTCTCGATGGATGCGTGGAAGCTCTGGGAAGAGCGCATGAAGATGATCCTCAACGAGTACCGCCTGATGCCGTGGCAGAAGGAGGCGCAGGAGCTCGTCGCCAAGCACATGGAAGATTTCTTCTTCGGCGAGAGCGCGGCGCTGCCGCCCGGCTTCGTGCCGCAGCAGGCCAAGTAGGCAGCAAGCGGACACCAATGCCTGAACCGGAAGCACTCCATAGGGCGTGCTGGTACAGCCGGCGCACTCCTGAGATCCCACCCGACCTCGGGCTTCACACCATCGAAGACGGTCAACTGCTGTTCTGCGGCGCACCCGATGTGGTTCCCGGTCGTGGGGTATCAGTTCGACATCCGGAACTGCCTGGCGTGCGATTACTTCCGGCCGGCCAACCGCCACGCGTTATCCGATCTCAGCCGGTAGCACGGCAGCGAAGTCAATCGCTACTCGCCGCCAGCCCTTCTGTAGCAAACTGCTGCAACATGGGCAGGTGGCTGCCCAATGTGGCCCCTCCGCACGCCTGAATTCCTAGCAAACAACGCTGCCGCCGGCTCAGGCAGTGGCACGGACTTTGTAATTTCAGCTCATCATGCCTCACGCGTGGGAGCCTGACGACGACGAGGACGAGGCGCCGGAAACACCGCTCGACGAGCCGTCGCCTTTGCCCGTACAGGATCCTCCGCCCGAACCGGACCCCAGACCCTATGTTGTGCTGACGTTGGGACAGCGTTGATCGCCGTGTATGACGACCACCCAGCGGTAGGACAGGAAGGTAAAGGAGAGCACTCATGACGAATGAACGCAGAGAGCGGCGCGGTTTCGCGTCGATGTCGCCCGAGAAGCAGCGCGAGATCGCCAGCAAGGGTGGACGAGCGGCCCACGAGAAAGGGACCGCCCACGAGTGGACCGCGGACGAAGCACGCAACGCAGGCCGCAAGGGTGGGCAGGTGAGCCGTGGCGGACGCGGACGTCTGGTCGAGCCCGTGCCGGGCGCGCCGGTCGCTCCTGATGTGATGCCGCTGCCTGCGGCGCCTGACGTCGACGGCCAGTACCGATTTGAGCGGGATCTTCTTAATGCCTGTGACTCGACACGCGAATCGTGCGGGGACGCCATCGCCCGAAATGCATCAGGGGCATGGCGCATCCGCGAGAGGCGGGGCGCACTCCGGCGAGCGGAGTGGCCCCGGTCTGGCCGAGACCAGGCGCGGACGCGCGGGCGCCGAGCGGTTCTTCGCCGACCGCCACGGCGTCGTGCCGGATCCCATGTTGATCGTCGGCCTCGGAGCCACGGCCGGGGGCGACTTGGAACGGCGATACTCAGTCGTGGCCTGCGCAGACCGACGAAGGCCTCTCCGCACCTAGCCTCCCGGAGGCGCATTCAGGAGCAGGAACCGACTTCTCCGCGTCCCATCGGGTCGCGCATGGGATATGTTTCTCGGGATGGCCATGCGCGTCAGGCGGCCCCGCCTGCGGTCTCTCCGGTTCCTATTCATCATCTTCATCATCACGACCGCGGCGGCCTGTCGGGAAGACGGGACCATCACCGTGCGGCGGCTGTCCTTTGTCGGCGTCACCGCCGTCGACGAGACACGTCTTCGGACGGCGCTTGCCACGCGCCAGAGCTCGCGGCTGCCATGGGGGCGCCAGCAGCAGTTCGACAACGCCCGCTTCGACGAAGATCTCAAGCGCATCTCGGCGTACTACGCTGACCGCGGGTACCCGGACGCACGCGTCACCGCATTTGACGTGAAGCTCAACGACGAGCAGGACGCGGTGGACGTCACGCTGACGATCGAGGAAGGCGCCCCCGTCCTCGTGGGCTCCGTCGACTTCGTCGGTTTCGGCGTCCTTCCCCCGGATCGCCTGGCGGACCTCAGGGAACGGGCGCCGCTCACCGTCGGCACGCCGCGAGATCGACAGCAAGTCGTCTCGACGTTGGAGCTGGCCGTCGCCGAGCTTCGCGAGCACGGGTACCCGTACGCCACGGTGGCGACCTCGGAGACCGACGGCGCCAGCGGACGCGAGGCGGCCGTGGTGTTCACGGCCGACCCCGGCACGCTGGCCCGCTTCGGGGCCGTCGAGATCGTGGGGCACCAGAGCGTCGGCGAAGAGGTCATCAGGCGCAAACTCGGGTACCGGGTTGGAGACCAGTACCGCCGCAGCCTCGTGCAGGACTCGCAGCGGACGCTCTACGGTCTGGAGCTGTTCCAGTTCGTCAACATCGAAGCGCTCGATCCCGAAAAGCAGGAGCCGGAGGTCCGCACGCGCGTCACCGTGGTCGAAGGCCGCCACCAGCGGGTGAACTTCGGCGTCGGGTACGGCACCGAGGACAAGGGTCGGGTGCACGGCGATTACCGGCACGTGAACTTCTTCGGCGGTGCGCGGACGGCCGGCGTGCAGGCCCGATGGTCGTCGCTCGATCGCGGTGTGCGCGCCAGCTTCAACCAGCCCTACGTGTTCGCGCCTCATTTCTCGGCGGGCCTCGACGGTCAGGAATGGCGGACGGTGACGCCGGCCTACGAATCGCTGGTGTCGGGAGGACGCGCGACGCTGACCCACCGGTCCAATCCCCGTGCCGCGTGGGCCGTGTCGTTCGGCTCCGAGTACAACAGCAGCACCATTTCAGACGAGGCGCTCAACGATCCGACGCTCGTCGACGACCTGATCGCGCTTGGGTTGGACCCGACGACCGGCCGCCAGGATGGGACGCTCACGTCAATCGCGTTCGACTTCAACCACTCGACGACCAACAACCTCCTGGACGCCCGCCGCGGATACCAACTGGGCCTCCACGGCGAAGGCGCGGGGTCGCTGCTGCCGGGCACGTTCAATTTCACGGCGCTGACCTTCGATGCGAGGCACTTCCTGCCGCTGGGGGAACGCCTGGTTGTGGCCAATCGCCTGCAGGTCGGCAACATCAACCCGAAGGCCGACGATCCCGGCAATGTGCCGTTCTCGAAGAAGTTTCTCCTCGGCGGCTCGACGAGCATCCGCGGCTGGGGCCGCTACGAGGTGAGCCCGCTCGGCGGCGAAGGCACGCCGATCGGCGGCAACTCGATGCTGTCCTTCACCTCGGAGTTGCGCGCGATCCTCCTGGGCAGCCTGGGCGGTGTCGTGTTCCTCGACGGCGGCAACGTCTGGGAGGACGATTGGAGCGTCGCGGTCGACGACTTGCGCTATGCCGTCGGCGCGGGTCTGCGGTACGTGACGCCCGTCGGCCCTGTGCGCGTCGATTGGGGGTACCAGCTCAACCCGATCGACGGCCTGCTCGTCGAAGGCGCGCCGCAGGAACGCCGGTGGCGCCTGCACTTTTCGATTGGGCAGGCGTTCTGAACGGCTTTATGGCTCAGGGCTCAGGCTTATGGCTCATGCCGTGAGCCTTGAGTCATGAGCCCGCCTCGAGCAGCGCTCACGCCGTGGCCAACGACGCTACCTGCACCCTCGCGTCGTTGAAGCAGGCGCCCCCGCCGAGGTCGGTGAGCGTGTCCGGGACGAGCGCGTTCCCCGTGACACCGTTGCGCGAGCTTCGCCTCCAGACGCCTTTCGGCAGGCTGACGGTCCCCGGGCGCACGGTCGGGAGGACTTCGAGCGTGCTGTGCACTTCGCCCAGCTCGTTGAAGATGCGCACGCCATCGCCGTCGCTCAGCCCGCGCGCTGCGGCATCGGCCGGGCTCATCGTCAGCCTGACCTCCGGGCGTGAGAGCTCGCCCAGCGTCGAGCTGATGGTGCGATCGCTCGACGGAGAAATGAGGGCGAGGGGGAAGCGATCGGTCCCCGGGTCGGGCTGGAAGCGGTACAGCCCGTCCGGCGCAGTCTGGTCGAGCGCTTCCGCAAAGAGGTCGACCTTTCGATCGACCGTGTTCGGAAATACGTCGACGAACTGAATCGGCTTGTCGCCGAAAGGCGGCAGCGGGCGTTTGCCCGCGCGCAGGTCAGCGCCAATCGTGCCGGGCAGGTCGTCGAGCACACGGACCAGCAGGTCCAGCTCGCCCGTGGGATCAGCCTCGTCCGAGACGCCCATGCGCGCGGCCAGCTCGCCAAACACGTCCGCGTTCGAGCGAGCCTCGCCGACCACGTCCACGACCGGCCTCGCCAGGTCGAGGCTGATCGGCCCGTAGGCCTTTGCGAAGTCGTATCCTTCCAGAAAGGTCGTGGCCGGCAGGACGACGTCGGCGTAGAGCGCCGTGTCGGTCATCACCTGCTCGAACACGACCGTGAAGAGATCTTCCCGTTCGAGGCCGCGCACGACGTGGCGCTGGTTTGGCGCCGTCGCGACGGGGTTGCAGTTGTACACGAACAGGACATCGATGGCCGGATCGCGATAGTCGGTAAGCGCCCGGCCAAGATGGTTCATGTTGACGACGCGGGTATTCGGTTCCGCGGCGTTGATCCACGGCCGCTCGATGCCCCACGACGCGGAGTTGCTCATCGAATAGCCGCCGCCACGCACGCCGAACTTGCCCCCGACTGCCGGCAGGGCGAGCACCGCCATCGCGGCGTTGCCGCCGTTCCGGTTTCGCTCGAGCCCCCAGCCGCAGCGAATCAGCGCGGGCGTGCTCTTCGCGTACAGCTCCGCCGCGCGCGCCAAGAGCGCCGCGTCCAGGCCGGCGACCGTCGCGGCCTTGTCGAAGGTCCAGGGTTCCGCCCGTTCACGCAGCCGGTCCGCGCCGCGCGTGTGCTCGGCGAGGAACGCGGTGTCGGCAAACCCGTGTTCGAAGAGATACCGGTGGATGGCCAGAGCGACCGCGACATCGGTCCCGGGCCGAACCGCCAGGTGCACGTCAGCCGACCGGGCCAGCGCCGTCGAGCGGGGGTCGACGACGATGAGCGTGGCGCCCCGCTTCTGAGCCTCGCGGACGTACGGCACCAGATGAATCCCGGAGGCCGAAGGATTGACTCCCCAGAGGATGATCAGCCTGGCCTCTGGATAGTCCTGGTAGGTGACCGACGGCATCTTGCCGTAGAGCGCCATGTTGGCGGCGCCCGTTGGCGCTGCGCAGAGTGTGCGGGCCAGGCGCGACGTGCCAAGCCGGCGCCACAACGTCGCGTCCAGATTGTCTTGCGTCAGGAGGCCGTTCGATCCGCCGTACGAGTACGGCAGGATGGAGGCGCCACCCGACGCGGCCTTCGCGGCACGCATGCGCTCGGCGACCAGTTGCAGCGCCTCGTCCCACGTCGCGCGCTCGAAGCGTCCTTCACCCTTGCGGCCCTTGCGGACGGCGGGGTAGAGGAGCCGATCCGGTCCGTACACACGATCGCCGAACTTTCGGACCTTCGCGCAGATGAAGCCGTCGGTGACAGGGTTGCTGTGCGAGCCGTCGATCTCGACGATCTTCCCGTGCTTGACCGTGACCGAGAGGCTGCACGCGTCGGGGCAGTCGAGCGGGCACGCCGATTCGACGACCGATTCCGGGCCGCCGAGCGGGACGGAGCGCTCCCGCGAGCTGGCATGAGAGGGCATGGCTCGTACGATAACATTTTCCGATGCAGCAGGTGGTCATCCTCGGCGGAGGTTTCGGCGGCCTGCACGCCGCACGCGCGCTCGCTGGTGCGGCGGTCCGCGTCACGCTCATCGACCGCCACAATTACCACCTCTTCCAGCCGCTGCTGTATCAAGTGGCCACGGCCTCGCTGTCGCCAGCCGACATCGCGTCACCCATCCGCTGGGTGCTTCGCCATCAGCAGAACGTGCGTGTCCTGCTGGCAAACGTGCAGGCCATCGACGTCTCCGCCCGCCGCGTGATCCTGGAGGGAGGGCCTGGCGGCGACGAGGTGCCGTACGACTACCTCATTGTCACGACCGGCGCGACCCATGCGTACTTCGGCCACCCCGAGTGGGCTTCGCGCGCACCAGGCCTGAAGACGCTCGACGATGCCCTGGAGATCAGGAGACAGGTGCTGCTGGCGTTCGAAGCGGCGGAACGGGCGACGGACCCTGTCGTGCAGCGGCGCCTGCTCACGTTCGTGATTGTCGGCGGCGGACCGACCGGCGTCGAGCTCGCCGGTGCGCTCGCCGAGATCGCGCGCCGGACGCTGCGGCAGGACTTCAGGAACATCCGTCCAGAGTCGGCGCGCATCGTGCTCGTCGAAGCCAGCCACCATGTGCTGGGCACGTTTCCCTTGCCGCTCAGCGATGCCGCACGGCGATCGTTGACCAGTCTCGGCGTCGAGGTCCGAACGCGCTGCCTGGTCACCGCCGTGGATGCCGAAGGTGTCACCTGGCGGTCTGCGGATGGTGGCGAAGGTGGCGCCGGAGGTGGTGAAGAGCGGGTGGCCGCCAAGACCGTGCTGTGGGCCGCCGGCGTAGCGGCGTCGCCCCTGGCCAAATCCCTGGGCGTGCCACTCGACCGCGCAGGACGTGTGCTGGCAGACTCGACGCTGGCCGTCCCGGGCCGTTCTGATGTCTTTGTCGCCGGCGACATCTGTGCGCTCGAACAGGACGGGCGGACCCTCCCGGGCGTGGCGCAGGTGGCCATGCAGGGCGGCGCACACGCCGCAAGGAACGTCCTGCGCGCGATCGAGGGACGGCCGCTCGAGCCGTTCCGATATCGTGACTACGGGAACATGGCGACGATCGGGCGCGGCTCCGCGGTCGCCGACATCTGGCGGTTCGAGGCGTCCGGCCTTCTGGCCTGGCTGCTGTGGCTGTTCATCCACATCGTCTCGCTCATCGGATTCCGCAACCGCGTGGCGGTGCTGTCCGAGTGGGCGTTCGCGTACCTGACGTTCCAGCGCCGGGTGCGGCTCATCACGGGAGGTCGGCTGCCGGAACGCTGACGGCAGCGAAGACGGGGTAAGATGGCGTCGGTTCCAGCCGAACATGCGTGCCGCCGTCGTGGTCGTGGGAGATCTCGGGCGCAGTCCCCGCATGCAGTATCACGCGCACGCGCTCGCGGAAAGCGGCGTGGACGTCAATCTCGTCGGCTATAAAGGCGCGCCCCTCCCGAAGTTCGTCGCAGAGCATCCCCGCGTCGCCGTGCATCGCCTGGACGAGGCACGGTGGCGGTATTCGGCCAGCCGGCGTTCGAAAATCGTGTACGGTGTGCTGGCCGTGGTCGATGCGCTGCGCGCGAGCGGACGGCTGCTCGGCGCGCTGATGCGCATGCCCAGGCCCGATCTGCTGCTGGTGCAGACGCCTCCGTCACTACCCACCTTGCAGGTCGCCTGGCTGGTGTCGCGCCTTCGCGGGGCGCGCCTCGTCCTCGATTGGCACAATCTCGGCTACTCGATCCTGGCGCTCAGGCTCGGACGACGACACCCCGTCGTCAGGATGGCTCGATGGCTCGAGCAACACACCGGGCGGCGCGCGCACGCGCACCTGTGCGTGTCCCGCGGGTTCGCGCGTTTTCTCGCGGACCGTTTCAAGATTCGGGATGTCCATGTGTTGTACGACCGCCCCGCGTCCGCGTTCGTTCCCGTCGAGCGGACCGAGCGCGAGCAGATCCGGCAAGCCCTGTTCTCGCGGCTGGAGATCCGTGGAGCCGGCGCCGTCGGGTTCATCGTGTGCCCGACGAGCTGGACCGCGGACGAGGACTTCGACGTGGTGATCGAAGCCGTCGAGTACCTCGAGGATCGTATCCGCGGCTGGGAGGCCGGTCATCCCAGCCGGCGGTTCACGGATCTCGTGATTCTCGTGACGGGCGACGGCAATCGCCGCGCGGAGTTCGAGCGCCGGTTCGCCGGGCTTCCGGCGCGGCGCATCCGGTTGCGTACTCGCTGGCTCGATCCGGAAGACTATCCACGGATTGTGGGCAGCGCCGATCTGGGGCTGTGCCTGCATCGCTCATCATCGGGGATGGATATCCCGATGAAGGTGGCGGACCTGTTCGGCGCGGGCGTGCCTGTTCTCGCCCTCGACTACGGGGCGTGCCTGGCGGAGCGCGTGCGCCACAGCGTCAACGGCCTGCTCTTCACCAACGCCCGACAGCTCGCCGAACTGCTCTTCGACCTGTTCGAAACGTTTCCGGCGTCGACGACCTCGCTGGAGCGGTTGCGCACGGGCGCCCGGCGCTCGGCGCATCCCACCTGGGAGGACGGCTGGAAGACCGACGCGAAGCCAGTCCTGATGCCCTGAGCCGATGGACCTGCGCCAGCTCGAAATCCTGCAGGCGATCGCCGAGACCGGCTCGTTCACGGCGTGCGGCCGCAAGCTGCACGTGTCGCAGTCGGCCATCAGCCGCCAGATTGCTCTGCTCGAGGAGGAGCTGGGCGAGCCGCTGTTTCTCCGCGTCGGGCGCCAGGTGCGGATGACGCCCGCGGCCGAAAGCCTGGTGCAGCTCGGGCAGCGCGTGTTCCAGGACGTGCGCGACACGGTCGGGGCGATCACCGATCGCACCGCGTTCGCTCGCGCGGCACGCTCCGGCTCGCCGGCGGCATGACCGTCTGCCTCTACGTGTTCCCGCCGCTCCTGAAGCACCTGCAAGCGCGTGCATCCGCAGCTCGATGTCCGGCTGACGGTCGCGACGGCCGGGCGATCGGTCGAGGAGATTCGCGCCGGACGCGTCGACGCCGGCCTCCTGACGCTGCCCGTCGAGGAGTCGGACCTCGTGACCGTGCCGGTGCTGCGCGAGGAGCTGCTGCTCGTGACGATGCCGACGCATCCGCTCGCCCGAAGCGCCGGCGCATCATGCCGGCCGATCTGGCCGGGCAGCCGTTCGTGCTCTTCGAGACCGGCTCGGCGACGCGCCGCGTGATCGATTCGTTCTTCGTGACCGAGAAGATCGAGCCGACCATCGTGATGGACACCGAGAACGTCGAGATCATCAAGGCGATGGTCAAGACCGGCCTCGGCATCGGCATCGTGCCGTATCAGGCGATCGCGCGCGAGGTGCGGGCGGGACAGTTCTTCTGCGCGCGGATCGAAGGGCACGAGCTGGTGCGCGAAACCGGCTGGGTCTACGCGCGGGCCAACCGCGTGCCGCGGATGATCACGAGCTGCTCGGCGGCGTTCGACGCGATCAAGGGAGCGGCTGCAGGCTCGCGCCGAAGCGACCTGTAGGCGCTCGGAACCGTAAGAGCTGAACACCGTCCGGCCCGGCTGGCTCGCGACCGAGACTGTGCCCGCCGTGGCGTTCGACGATCGCCTTGACGATCGACAGGCCAAGTCCGCTGCCGCCGGCACGGCGTCTCGACGCGCCCTGCGAGGCCTCGGCCTTGTAGAAGCGATCGAAGACGTGGGGCAGATGCTCCGGCGTCGATGCCGGGGCCCTCGTCGCTGACGGCGAGGGTCACGCCGTCGGCGGCCGGCCGCGCGCCGAGCTCGATGGTCGATGCCGCGCGGCGCGTACCGCAGCGCGTTGGCCGCCAGGTTCTGCAGCGCCTGCTCGAGACGATCCGGTCGCCGCGCACCGCTTCGGCGCCCGGTGCGATCGACGTCGGTCATGTCGACGCCGGCGTCGGCGCACGCGCGCTCGTGCCGCGCAGCGCACGCGCTCGAAGAGCTGCGGCCACCGGCACGTCGCCCACGACGAGCGAACCGCCGCCGCCTTCGAGCCGCGCCAGATCGAGCAGGTCGCCGATGATGCGCTCGAGCCGGACGGTTTCGTCGCCGATGATCCCCAGGTAGCGCGCGCGCGTCGCGCTCGTCGAGTCGACAGGTCCGGCATCGTCAGCGTTTCGAGATAGCCGCGCATCGCGGTGACCGGCGTCGTCAGCTCGTGCGAGACGTCGGCGAGCAGCTGCCGGCGCACGCGATCCGACGCGGCCAGCGCGTCCGCGCGGGCGCTCGAGGTCGTCGGCCATCGCGTTGAAGGCGGTCGCGACCGCCGCCACTTCGTCGCCGCCCTGATCGGGGGCGCGCGCGGTCAGGTCGCCGGCGCCGAAGCCGACGCGCCGCGTCCTCGACGGCGCGCAGCCGCCGCCGTGCCGGACCGAAGACGATCACCGTCGCGAGCAGCGCGCCGACGACCAGCGCGCCCGCGGCCACCAGCGCGAGCGTCGGCGCGTAGCGTCGCAGCAGGAAACGCGAACGGGGGCTGCGGCGGGACGACGACCAGCCCGGCGATGGTCCCGTTGATGACGATCGGCCAGGGCCGGATCCCGCGCAGGTTCGGGTCGACGAAGCCGGGGCCCCCCGGCCCGCCGGGCCCACGAGGCCGATCGGGACCGCCGAATCGCCCTGGCCCGCCCGGTCCAGGAGCCTCTGGCCCGCCGGTGCCGCCCGGTGGCTCCGGTCTGGGACCCGGGCCCGGCCAGTCGGGCCTGCCGCCAGGACCGCCGGGCGGGAACGGCGGTCCTCCCCGGAACCGCCCGCGTCCGGGCCGGAAGCCCTCGCGCGTCCAGAGCGCCAGGATTTCCCGCAGGGGCCGCACGACCGGTTGCGGCAGGCTGCCGCCGTTGGTCATCACGCGGTCATCGGCCATCACCACGGCCACCGGATGCGTGTCGCGTCCGTACTCGTCACGCACGTAGCGGCCGATGTCGAGCGAGGGGTCTGCCTCCACGGCATCGGCGATCTGGAGCGCGACGGTTTGAGCGAACCGCTCGGGCGGTTGCCCGGGGACCCGCGGACCGACTCCGCGACGCGACCCAGACGAACAGCATGGCCTGCACGACGAGGATCGCGGCCAGGCACACGACGAAGCCGATGGCGATGCGCCAGTAGAGGCTGCGGTACCACTTCAGCACGGATCACCCTACCGCCGAACGTCGCGGCAGCGGTTCCCTGTCACAGACTTTTCACGTCTGGGCCGCTAGTCGGGGTTGCCTTCGTCGTCTTCGTCCATGCCGCTGACGACGAAGCGCACGTTGGTGTCGGTCCGGTCGAGGGTGGCGAGGATGTCGTCGATGAGGTCCTGATAGTTGGCGACGATGTGGCGGCGCGCGGGCTCGGAAAGGACCCAGACGCTGATCTGATCCCCGGAATCGCTGGCGTACGACGTCGACGAGAACCAGCGACGGTAGCTCTCTTCGTCGATGACCTCGCGCAGCGCGCTCAGAATCTGCTCCCAGGGATTCACTCGTCGCCGGGCTCGTCCTCTTTGGGCTTGCTCGTCGCGAAGTCGTCGATGTCCGGGATCACCTCGTCCGGCGAGTCGTCGTCGAGCGTGAACGAGCGGCCGGTGGCCTTCAGCGGGATCGGGCCCCGCGGACGTTCGTTCTCCTTCTTCTTTGCCTTGGCGTTGCCGCCGCGCTGCGGCTTGGCGTCAGGCCCGAAGTTGCGGCTGCGCGGCCGGCGCCGGACGCCGAGGCATCGAACGGCCGGGGCGGCCCGCCGAAGGAGCCAGGGGGCCGCGGGGCGAAACCCGCCGGGCCGCGGCGGACCCGAGAATCCGCCGGGCCGAGGCGGCCCGCCCGGCCCGCGGTCCTCGCGCGCGCGCGCTTCGCTGACCGCGAGCGGCCGTCCGTTGAACATCTGCCCGTTGAAGCGCTGAATCGCCTCTTCGGCGTGCGGCCGTTCGATGTACTCGACGAACGCGAACCCACGCGGCCGGCCGGTCTCGCGATCGACGGGCAGCACGACCTGCGAGGGCGGCGCGACCGTGCCGAAGTGGGCACGCAGATCGGCCTCGGTCGTGCTGTACGACAGATTGCCAACGAACAGACGGACAGCCAATCAACTCTCTCCTAGATTGGAAGAAGGTCGCGGAACGATCGCGAGAGGAAGGGGGCGTAACACACACGCGGGCAGCCGAATCCAGTCGGCAAAAACCTTACCCGAAGTCGTCGCATCCTGGCAAGCGGGGATCGGGCCACAACCGCTATAGTAAGGGCAATGTCTCCGCCGCCGTCTGTCGCTGCTTGCCTTGCTGGCGCTCGCTCACCGTGGCGGGCGTGCTCCCGGCCCGGGCGAGCTCCCAGGGATCGAAGGCCGATCAACGTCGGCGACCTTCGGACGTGGCTGACCTACATCGCCTCGGACGAGCTGGAGGGGCGCGCGACGTTTTCAGCCGGGCTCGGGCTGGCCGCCGGCTACATCCAGGCGCATCTGCAGGCAGTGGGGCGTGCAGCCGGCGGGCGACGGCGGTACCTATCTGCAGACGGTGCGGGTCCGAGGCGTCACGGCGACCAGCCGGTCGACGCGTCACCGTTCGGGTCGGCCACGAGACGCGCACGTTCAAGGACGGCGAAGGCGTCACGTTCCCGCGCAACGCCGGCGGCAAGCGGACCGTTCACGCATCGATCGCGTGGAGTTCGCCGGCTACGGGCTCGATGCGCCGGCGCCGGCCACAGCGATTTCCGGGGCAGGAGCGTCGAAGGCGCGGCCGTCGTCTTCCTCGGGCCGACGGACCCAAGGCCATCGACCCGCAGGCCGTACCGGCGTCTGCTCGCGGGCCGCGGCCGCTACGCGACCGACCAGCTGCGGGCCGCATCGACGATCGGCCCCAGGGCTCCAGCCGGCGCTCGCCGGCGCGCCGCCGCGACACGCCGGCGCCGGGCGGCACGGCGCCGGACTTCACGACGGCGCAGCGTCTCGACCTGCCGGTGCCGCCGGCCGTCACGGCTTCGCGACGAGTTCTTCGAGTTCCTCTTCAGCCGCGCGCCGGCCCGGTACGAGGAGCTGCAAGCGCAAGGCCGAGGCCCGCGAGCCGCTGCCCTCGTTCGGCTCGACCGACGTGACGCTCACGTTCAACATCGACGTCGACTACGACGGTCGTCCGCACGCAGCTGACGCAGAACGTCGTGGCGATCGTCGAGGGCAGCGATCCGCGTGCTCAAGGACACGTACGTCGCCTTTGGCGCGCACTACGATCACGTGGGCTACGCCGAAGCCGAGATTGGCGCCGACGGCAGCCGGCGGCCCGGTGCGCCGGCCGCGTCACGCCCGGCGCCGGCGACGATCGCATCTGGAACGGCGCGGACGACGACGGCTCGGGCACGGTGGCGCTGATGGCGCTGGCGCGAGCGCGTTCGCGAAGGCCCGCGGCCGAAGCGCTCGCTGCTGTTCGTCTGGCACGCCGGCGAGGAGCGCGGCCTGCTCGGGCTCGCGCTACTTCGCGGACTATCCGACCGTGCCGATCGATCGGATCGTCGCGCAGCTCAACGTCGACATGATCGGCCGGAACCGCGACGACAAGGCGAGCGAGGCGAACACGGTGTATCTCGTCGGCTCCGATCGCATCAGCAGCGAGCTGCACGAGATCAGCCGTGAGGCGAACCAGGCGCTTCCCGCAGCCGCTGACGCTCGACTACGAGATGAACGATCCGTCCGATCTCGAGCAGGTCTACTACCGCAGCGATCACTACAGCTACGCGGCGAAGGGCATTCCGGTCATCTTCTTCACGACCGGGCTGCACCCGGACTACCACGCCAACACGGACGACGTCTCGAAGATCGAGTTCGAGAAGCTGACGCGCGTCGACGCAGCTCGTCTACGAGACGGGCTGCGCGCTGGCCAATCTCGATCACGCGCCGCTGCCGGGACAACCAGGGGCCGCGGGCCGGAAAGGGCACGCCCTAGGTGACGCGTCCGCTCCTCGTCATCTTCCTCACCATCTTCGTCAACCTCGTCGGCTTCGGCATCATCGTTCCGCTGCTGCCGTTCTACGCGGAGACGTTCGGCGCGTCGCCGTTCACGATCGGCCTGCTGTTCGCGGTGTTCTCGCTCGGGCCAGCTCGTCGCCGCGCCGATTCTCGGCGACCTGTCGGATCGCTACGGCCGGCGTCCGGTTCTCATCTTCAGCCTCGCCGGCACCGTCGTCAGCTTCGTCATGCTGGCGCTCGCGCAGCAGCCTGACGATGCTGTTTCTCGCGCGCATCGTCGACGGGCTGTCGGGCGGCAACATCTCGACCGCGCGCGCCTATGTCGCCGACATCACCGCGCCGAAGGATCGCGCGCGGGCCTACGGCATCATCGGCGCCGCCTTCGGGCTCGGCTTCATCCTCGGGACCGGCGCATCAGCGCGCGTGCTCGCGCCAATCAGCTACACGGCGCCGATCTGGGCGGCGGCGGGCATCACGCTCGTGGCGATGGTCGATGGCCTGGTTCTGGCTGCCCGAGACCGTGCACCGCGCGCGGATCGCGGCACGGGCATGCCGTTCCGCGAACGTCGCGGCGATGCTGCGGCGGCCGGGCCTGCGGCGCGTCCTGGTGATCGACTTCGTGTACTGGTTCGCGTTCGCGGTGTTCCAGACGACGTTCGGGCTGTTCGTCGCGCGGCGCTTCGGGTTCGACGCGCCGCAGACCGGCTACTTCTTCGCCGCGTTCGGGGTGCTCGGCGCCGTCGTGCAGGTGACGCTCATCCGGCCGACGGTCGGCTGGCTCGGCGACAAGCGGACCTTTCAGGCTCGGCCTCGCCTGTTCGGCGATCGGCCTGGTGGCCGCCACGCTCACCCACTCGGTGCCCCTCTTCGCGCTGGCGCTGGTGCCGCTCGCGCTTGGCATCGGCTTCGGTCATCCGACGATGTCGAGCCTGGTGAGCCGGGCAGCGACGGGCGCTGAGCAGGGCCGCGTGCAGGGAGCGGCCAGCGCGATCGAGAGCCTCGGGCGCACGATCGGGCCCGTCTGGGGCAGCCTCTCGCTGCAACGCTTTGGCGACGGCACGCCTTACATCACTGCGGCATGCTTTCTGGTGATGACGCTCGTTCTCAGCCTGAGGGTCACGACGAGCGACTGAAGGCGCTTCCCTCGTTCCGTCTGCCAGACGCGGGATCTGCCAAGGACGCGCAGCTTTGCTAAGAGTGGCCAGCGGCAGGTAGATGGTGAACGTGGCGCCGTGGCCAGGCTCGCTCGCGACGTGGACGTATCCGCCGCTCTGGCGGGCGATGCCATAGACGATGGGGAGGCCGAGCCCTGAGCCCTTGCCCTGTTCCTTGGTCGTAAAGAACGGCTCGAAGAGCCGCGCCCGCGTGGCCTCGTCGATGCCGGTGCCCGTGTCGCTCACGATCAACCGCGCGTAGCGTCCGGCGCGGCCCTCGACGTGGCCGACGGCGGCGGCTTCGTCAAGATCGACGGCGTCGACCCTGACGGTCAGCCGCCCGCCACCTTCCATCGCGTCCCGCGCGTTGACGACCAGATTCAGGACCACCTGCTCGATCTGCCCGGGATCGGCGATCACACTGACCGGGTCCGGCGGCCGGCGCACATCGAACTCGATTTCGGGCCCGATCAGACGGCGCAGCAGGGTCTCCATTCCGCACACCGTCTCGTCGAGGGCGATGCGTCTGGGGCTGCTCGCCTGGCGCCGGCTGAACGCCAGCAGCTGCCGGGTGAGGCCGGCGCCACGCTGGACCGAGAGCTTGATCTCGTTGGCTTCGCCGCGCGCCTGGTCCGCAGGATCCATCTGCATCAGCATCAGGTCCGCCGAGCCCATGATGCTCGCGAGGATGTTGTTGAAGTCGTGCGCGACACCGGCGGCGAGCCGGCCGATCGCCTCGAGCTTCTGCGATTGCCGGAGCTGTTCCTCGAGCGCCCGCCGGCCGGTGATGTCACGCACGAAGCCGGTGACGACTGCCCGCTGGTCGCTGCCGAGCCGAGCGACGGTCAGCTCGATTGGAAACGGGGTCCCGTCAGCCCTGAGCCCGGTGAGCTCGATCTGCTGGCGGCCGGCCAACGGCCCGTCGCCGGTCGCCTTGTACCGCAGGAGCGCCGCGAACTGGGCCTGTCGGTCTTCGGGCGGCACGAGCAGGTCGACGCGCCGGCCCAGCACGTGAGAGCGCGGGTAGCCGAACATCTGTTCGGCGGCCGGGTTGAACTCGCGGATGTTCAGCCCCTGATCCATCGTGATGATCGCGTCGTGCGCGGCCTCGAGAATGGCCCCTTGCCGCGCTTCGCTCTCGATGCCGGCCCTGTACACCTTGAAGGTGAGGTAGAGCGGCACCAGGATCAAGAGGAGTGTCAGCCAGTAGCCGGACCGGTTCGTCACTTCGATGACGACCGCTGCGGCGCCGGCGCCGAGGACGTAGCTCGGCGCGTTCGGCACGAACTCCGTGCGCCAGACGCGCCACGGATCCTGCCGCGTCGTCAGCGCGATGGCGATCGCGATCGGCAGCGTGTTGGCCACAAAATACGTGAGCGCCATTCCCGCGAGCGGCACGAGGACCGTCGATGGATCCGGATCGGACGTGCCGCCCAGCCGCACGTAAACCTGCCCGGCCGCCTGGGTGGTCAACACCAGGCATGCCATGTTGAAGAGTGTTCGGTAGCCCGGGTTGCGATCGCGCGTGTTGAACGTGGACTGGCTCCAGCCGGCCGCCGCCCCGACAATCATCGCGGTGTGCGGACCACGGAGGATCAGGCACGCGATGTCCACGACGTACGACAGCGACATGTTCGAGCCGCTGGCGATCGGAAACTGCACCTTGAAGGCGGCGAAGAGCGACGACAGGAGAACGAAGACGACGAGCGGCAGGACCGGGGAGAGCGTCGCTCGAGAGAGGAGCAGCGCGAAGGCGAGACCCCCCACGGCAATGACAGCGACGATGTACCCGCGTGCGCGAGGCGGCAGGTCCCGGAGCAATGCGTGGCCAGTATAGCGTGCGGCTACTCCCCGTTCGGGTGGTGTGCTCGAGGGCCTCGTTCGCTACGATCCGGTCATGCCCTCAGAGGCTGCGCACGCCGGCACGGCCCACGCCGGCGTTGACCACGCCGGCGTTGATGATGCTGAGCTCGATGCCTACTCGAGGGCGGTCGTGCGCGCCGTCGAACGGGCCGCGCCGGCCGTGGTCCAGATTGATGCGTCTCCCCGCGGAGGCGGATCCGGCTTTCTCTTCACGCCCGATGGCCTGCTGCTCACGAACAGCCACGTCGTGCAGGGGGTGCCGCATCCCCGGGTCACGCTTCTCGACGGACGCGCAGCGACGGCCGATCTCGTCGGCGACGATCCGGAGACCGATCTTGCCGTCCTGCGGATCGGACTCGAGGGCAGCGGTCCTGCGCCCTGCCTCCAGCTCGGCGACTCCGCGAGGCTCAAACCGGGGCAGCTGGTCGTGGCGATCGGCAACCCCTACGGCTTTCAGCACTCCGTGACGAGCGGCGTGGTGAGCGCTCTCGGGCGATCGCTGCGGGGTCGCACCGGCCGGCTCATCGAAGACGTGATTCAGACCGATGCCGCACTCAATCCGGGCAACTCGGGCGGACCGCTGGTGAGCGCGGCCGGCGTCGTCGTGGGCGTCAACACGGCGATCATCGTGCCGGCGCAGGGCCTGTCCTTTGCGGTGGCGAGCAATACGGCCCGCTTCGTCGTGTCCGCGCTCTTGAAGGAAGGACGCGTGCGACGCAGCGTCATCGGCGTCACCGGACAGACGGTGCCGATCCCGCGGCGGGTGGCGCACGCGCTGTCGCTCGCGGTGTCGTCCGGCGTCCTGGCCACCGCGGTCGAGTCCGGCAGCCCTGCCGAGGCCGGCGGGCTGAGGGCCGGTGATGTGATCGTGTCAATCGGGAGCGCGCGGGTCGGGGGTGTCGATGATTTGCATCGGTACCTGACGGCCGACCGGATCGGGGCGCCCGCGGCCGTGACGGTCGTACGAGGCCAGGCCCGCCACCAGATCACCCTGGTTCCGCGCGAGCGCACGACAACACGCTAGACGGTCACCAGACCGCGGCGGAACGCCCGGCGCACCGCATCGGTGCGATTGGACGCGCCAAGCTTTCCGCTGATGGCGGCCACGTGGAACTTCACCGTCTGATCGCTGATGCTCAATCGGGCGGCGATGGCCTTGTTCGACAAGCCTTCAGCCAGCAGCTCCAGGACCTGGATCTCGCGTCCCGTCAGCGGTTCCGCGCTTTCGTCATCGCCGGCCCGCGACGACGCCAGCAGGACGGCGTCGGCGGCGACGCCTGAACTCCTGGCCGACGAGACAGTCGGAAATTCGCCGGCGATCTCGAGGGCCCCCTCGAACTGGTCCCGAAGACGGGAGCGGTCAGCCGCCGATCCGACGAGCAGCACGCGCATGGATCAAGGGGTTGGACGCTCGCCCACGGTAACGGTGACATCCGCGATCTTTCCGCCCCGCAGCACCCGCAGCGAGACGGGTCGGCCCACGCGGTCGCCTGTCAGGAGATCCAGCAGGTCCTCCGGCGACGACAGCGCGTGGCCGTCGAAGTCGAGAAGGAGGTCGCCGACCAGGAGGCCCGACGCCGCGGCTGGTCCTCCAGGCGTGACGCCGACGATGAGGAGCGCGTCCGCGCGGCCGCCCTCGCCACGCTGCGACTCGGGCAAGGTCGCAGGCTGCCCTGCCAGGCCCAGGTAACCGCGCTTCAGCCCGCCGTGCTCGACGAGCGTGGCGGCCGTCCGGATCGCGATGTCGGCCGGGATGACCACGCCGAGCCCCCGAATGGCCGTCGCCGTCGCAATGCCAAGGAGCGCCCCGCCGGTGTCCACAAAGGCGCCGCCGGCAAACCCGTCGTGCATCGGCGCAGTCGTCCTGATCACCTGGTCGATGGACCGTCTGCGCCCGGTTGGCAGCGGCCCGCCGATGACCGCAACAATGCCCGCGCTCGCCGTCACTGCGTTGCTCCACGACCGTGCCACCGCCAACGCCAGATGGCCCACCCGTGCTGGAGCGGCGGCCACGGCCATCGGAGCCACTCCAAGGCCCTCGACCTTGAGCACCGCCAGGCTCGTCGTTGGGTCCCAGCCCGCGAGCTCAGCTTCGAGCAGTGCCCCGTCGCCTCGACGAACGTGCAAGCCATCGCCACGGCCGAGCGCCCGCGCCGTCGTGAGAACGACACCGTTGGAGTGCACCACGCCGCTCGCGGGACGCCGGCCGCCCTGCACTTGCACCACGGCTGGCGCCGCGCTCGCGACCGCATCCGCCATTTCGTTCGACAACCCCATCAACCCCGTACCCATGGCGTCAGTCCTCCCACGGCGATCGTGTCAGGTGCGTGCGCCACACGCATCACCCGGTCGGGTAGTCCCCACGTTCGAAGTGCATGGACCGGCGGAGGAAGACAGATACCATACGCAGGATGACCGATCGGCAGTGGACGACGACCTCAGAGGTGGCTGGCGTTCGACTGGATAAGTATCTGGCGGACGGAGGTCGGCTGGGCTCGCGAGGCCAGGCCGCGCGCGCACTGGAACGCGGCAAGGTGTTCCTCAACGATGTCGAGGTTGGGCCTGACTCTGCGAGCCATCGCTTGGAACCAGGTGACCGCGTGCGGGTCTGGCTGGATCGACCTGGGAGCGCGCGGCGCCGCACGGGCAGGACCGCGGGCGAGGGCGAACTGTCGATTGTGTTCGAGGACGATGCGCTGGTCGTAGTCAACAAGCCGGCCGGACTGCTGGCGGTGCCGCTACCGAGCAAAGAGGACCACCTGTCTGTCGAGGACCTGCTGGTTGCGCGTCTTCGCTCCAGGGGCAAGCGGCGGCCGCTCGTGGTGCACCGAATCGACCGCGACACGTCAGGCCTGGTCGTCTTCGCTTTTCGTCCCGAGGCGCACGGCCATCTGAAGGATCAATTTCGACGTCATCTCGCGCTACGGGTCTATCTGGCAGTCGTGTACGGTCATCCGTCGCCGGACGCCGGGACCTGGGAAGACACCCTGGCGTGGGATGACCGGGCGATGATCCAGAAGGAGACGCACCCGCGCGATCCCCGGGGCAAGGCGGCAGTCAGCCATTACGTCGTGCGGGAACTATTTCGTGAGACTTCGCTCGTCGAGGTAACACTCGTCACCGGCCGTCGTAATCAGATCAGGCTTCAAGCGCGGGCCCGCGGACACACGCTGGTGGGCGAAAGGCGCTATGTCTATGGCCCTGATACACTTAGGTCCATTCAGTTTCCCAGGCAGGCGCTACATGCGCACCGCCTGGGATTCGTCCACCCGTCGACCGCACGTCAGCTGAGTTTCGAGGCGCCCCTGCCCGCCGACATGGCCGCCCTCGTCGAGGCGCTTCGGAATCCGGCCAGTTCGTCGAACCCTCCGGGCCCCGCAACCGGTCTAAAGGGGAACGTGGAACGACCCGGCGGACGGCGGCGATAGGCGATAATAGAGACGCAATGATTATGAAGACGCAATTGAGGAGTACTTCGATGGCCAAACGCTCAACAACAGGTGTGATTTGCCCTCGGTGCGGGGTGCCGAGCGCCAAGGTGATCGGTCGGTCCGAGTCCTTGCCCGTGGTGTATCTCCGCTGCGACGATTGCGGCCGGACGTCGGTCCAGCCGGAGTCCTAAAAAGCAGCACGACCGTTCGACGCCTCCCTCTTCGACATACAGAACAGGCGGGTCGGAGCCTTCTGAGTTACAGAATTCGCCGCCCGCCTCTCGCTCTTGTAACTGCCAACCTCGTAAGTCGCCCGCAGAAACAGGCCTCTCAGAGCCTGCCAACCCAAGTTAGATCAAGCACTTAAGTTCCTTCCAGCGCGAACGGCACAGTTCGCGCATTCCGCCTTCTGTCCGATTCTGGTTTCTGGGACGACTTAGGGGCGACTCATGGAGCGAGCCACGGTTCCCGCATCTGCACCGCCGTCGGTGGCGTTTACCGACGGACTCGGAGAGCGTCGACATCTCGTTGACCCCACGGGCAACGAGAAGTGGGAATTGCTCTGCCTGCGCCAGGAGCTGGCTGAAGTCCCGTCGTTCGAGTTCGCCCTGCGCGAGAGGGTCAGCCGGCTCTCGAGCTTCCGACACGCGTACTACGGGCGGGTACGCGCCATCGAGCGCCTTACGGACCGGGAGAAGACGCTCGCGGTCGTGTCCGACATGACCCCCGGCGTCCGCCTGTCAGACCTGCTCGCCCGTACGGACGAACGGAAGCTCGGTCTCGACATCAACACGGCCCTCTGCCTGATTCGGCAGCTGGTGCCGGCGGTCGCCATCCTCCACGAGACGGCTCGCGACGTGGCGCACGGTGCGATTGGGCCGGAACGGCTCGTCGTCACCCCGAATGCCCGTCTCGTTGTCGTTGAGTACGCCCTTGGCGCGGCGCTCGAACAGCTGCGATTCTCGCAGGAGCGCTACTGGAACGAACTGCGCATCGCGCTGCCGCGGACGGTCGGCCTCCCCCGATTCGACCAGCGCGCCGATGTCACGCAGATCGGCATGGTGGCGCTGTCGCTCATCCTCGGGCGTCCGCTCAAGGACGATGAGTACCCTGCACGGATTGCCGATGTCGTTGCGTCTACATGGGCGCTGTCGTCTCGTGGAGGATTCGAGCCGTTGCCGGCCGGGCTGCGCGGGTGGCTCGGCCGTGCGCTGCAGCTCGATGCGCGCAATGCCTTCGCCTCCGCCCTCGAAGCGCGCACGGAGCTCGACAAGGTGCTCGGAGACACCGATTACCTGGCGCTGCCTGGCAGCCTCGAGGCGTTCCTCGGCCGGTATCACGACGCCGACGGTGCGAGCGGGCCAGCAGATGTGCGCGCGACCGAGCCGTTGCGAGAGGCACGAGACACCACCCGAGAGGCACGAGACACCACCAAGGATGCGCCGCGCGAGATCCGGGAAGATGTCCGCGAGACCCGCGATAGCAAGGATGCCCTCCGCGAGTTCAACTGGGAGCCGACACCGGCTCCCGTCGCGGCCGCAGCGCCCCATCCGTCGCCTGCCGTGGTGCTGCCGAAACCGGCGCCTGAGCCCCCCAGGCCATCGGCGCCTCTGGCGTTCGAGTTCCAGCCGCTGGCGGAGTCGGTCAAACCGCACAAGCCGACAGCGCCTATGCCGCCGCTTGCTGCGGTACCCGCGCCGATGCCTGCGCCGCGCCCAGCACCTCCGCCGTTCGAGATGCCATCATTCGGTGGCCCTGACCCCGAAACGCACGCGGACGACGAGACACCCGCGTGGAAGAGTCCCAAGGTGCTGGCCATTGCCGCCGTCCTGGCCCTCTTGGCCGCGGGTGGCTGGTACTTCAGCCGCGGAAGCGTCGCGGCGCCTGTGGCCCCGGCTACCGGCACGCTCGTGCTGACGACCAATCCGGCCGGCGCCCGCGCGATCGTGGACGGCGAAGCGCGCGGCGTGACGCCGCTGACCTTGTCGCTCTCGCCAGGTGCGCACACCGTGGAACTGATGGGCGCTGGCGCCCCCCGGACGATTCCCGTGACGATCGCGGCCGGCGCCGAGACCGCGCAGTACATCGAGCTGCCGACCACACCCGTTGAAGCCGCCGTGGGCGAATTGCGCGTGCGGACGGATCCGCCCGGCGCCCGAGTGACAGTGGACGGTCTGCCGCGGGGCGTTTCACCGACGCTGGTCAGCGACCTCGCGCCAGGGGAGCATTCCGTGCTCCTGGAGAGCGATCTTGGCGCCGTCAGGCAAGTGGTGACCGTGGAAGCCGGCACCACCGCGTCGCTGGTCGTGCCGCTCGCCGCGGCCGAAGGCGCGCCGGTCTCGGGGTGGGTGTCAGTGACCTCGCCCATCGAGGTGCAGCTGTTCGAAGGCGACCGGATGATCGGGACGAGCTTGAGCGATCGCATCATGGTGTCCGCCGGGAAGCACGAGATCGCCTTCGTCAACGAGGCCCTGGGGTTCCGCGGCACGCGCACCGTGCAGGTGGGCGCCGGAAAGGTCGCGGCTGTGGCGCTCGAGATGCCGCAGGGCACCATTGCGGTCAACGCGCAGCCCTGGGCCGAAGTGTGGATCGACGGAGAGAAGTCCGGCGAGACCCCGATCGGCAACCTGTCGCTACGAATCGGCTCGCACAGCGTCCTGTTCCGCCATCCCGAACTCGGTGAGCAGCAGCACAACGTGGTCGTGAAAGCCGTTGGTGTCACCCGACTCAGCGTCGATATGAGGAAGCGATGAGGATCCGCCTGAGGCTTGCAATCGCCGCGGGGATGGTCGTCGTGGGGGCTGCCAGGGTGGCGGGTCAGGACGCCCTGGCCGCGGCGCGAGACCTCTATGCCGCTGCGGCTTACGAAGACGCGCTGACGGCGCTGGAACGGGCCCGCGCCGAAGGCGGCGACCAGGTCCGCATCGTCGATCAGTATCGAGCCTTCTGCCTGTTGGCCCTCGGGCGCGCCGGCGATGCCCAGCAGGCCATCGAGGCCGTGGTGGCGGCGCAGCCGCTGTATCAGCCATCGGACGAGGATGTGTCCCCGCGCGTCCGGGCGGCGTTCACCGACGTGCGGAGACGCATGCTGCCGGGCATCGTGCAACAGACCTATGCCGTGGCCAAGGCCGCGTACGACCGGAAGGACTACGCGGAGGCAGCCGGCGGCTTCAAGCAGGTCCTGGCGGTGCTGGCCGAGCCCGATCTCGCGGCGGCCGCTGCGCAGCCGCCGCTCTCGGACATCCGGGTGCTCGCGGGAGGATTTCACGAGTTGAGCGCGGCTGCGGCCGCGCCGCCACCCCCTCCGCCACCGGCGCCCGTCCCTGTGGCGGCGCCAGAGCCGGCCGTGCCGGCACCGCCGCGCATCTACACCTCGGCGGACCCGGATATCGTCCCACCGACCGCAATCCGCCAGGTGCTGCCGCCGTTCACGGTGCGGGACGGGATGCGGGACGCGATCGCGGGCACTGGCACCATCGAGGTGGTGATCGACGAACTCGGGAGGGTCGAGTACGTGGCGATGCGAACGCCAGTACACCCCGTGTACGACCGTGCCGCCATCACGGCCGCGCGCTCCTGGCAGTATCAACCCGCGATGCTGAAGGGTGTGCCGGTGAAGTACCGGAAGCTCGTTCAGGTTTCGGTGGCGCCGAGGCGGTAGACGTCTACCGCGGCTTGCTGTCGCGGATCTTTCTGAGGAGCTCCACGAACTCCTGGTGCTGGTTCATGGCCGCGTAGTACCAGGCCGTCTGGTCCTGCTTGTTTCTCGCCTCGGGGTCAGCCCCTCTCGAAATCAGCAGCTCGCCGATTGGCGCCAGGCCCCGCTGCGCGGCAGCCATCAGCGCGGTCATCCCGTCTTCGTCGGCCCCGGCGTTGACATCCACGCCTCCGTCCAGAAGGTAGCGCACCGTCTCGTCACAGTTGGAGCCCGCCGCCAGCACCAGCGGTGGCGTGCCGTTGACCTTGCGGTCGAGTCCGGCGCCGTGCGTCCGGAGGGTGCGCACGATGTCGGTGTGGCAGCCCCGCACGGCAAACGAGACGGCGAGGTCCCGGCCGGTCGTGAGGCCGGCGGTCATCAACAGGTCGACGATGGGGGCGTGGCCGCTCGAAGCGGCGTAGGTGAGTGCCGTGGACCCGGCGAGGTCTTCGGCGGCCAGGTCGGCCTTGGCCGCCAGGAGGGCGCTCGCCATCACAGTGTCGCCACCGAGCGCCGTGGCCATCAGCGCGGTGCGGCCGCTCTGGTCGCGCAGGTTGGCGTTCGCGCCGCGGCTGAGGAGCAGCTGGCCCGCTGCGGCGTGGCCGCCAAACGCCGCAGCCATCAGGGCGGATGTGCCCTGGAGATCCGCGGCGTTGACGTCCGCGCCGTTGTCGAGCAGAACGCGGAGGGCGTCGACGCGTCCTGACGAAGCCGCGGCCATGAGCGCCGTCACGCCCGCCTTGTCTTTGGCGTTGATGTCGGCGCCGCGCGACGCCAGCACCTCGATGACCCGCGCATGGCCCTGGGCGGCCGCGAACATCACCGGCGTCGCCCCAGTGTTGTCCGTCGCGGACACCTTGGCGCCCGCGTTGGCGAGGGCCGTGACCACGTCGACATGGCCGTGGAGCGCCGCAACCGATAGCGGCGTGACGCCCGAGTCAGTCGTGGCCTCGACGCTGGCGCCGCCCGCCAGCGCCTGCGTGACCTCCGCCAGCTGGCCCTGCATGGCCGCGCGGAGCAGGCGCGTGTCCGCATCGAGTGACGCCGGCTCGGCCGCACCACCGGGTGCTGCGCCGGCGCCCGGTTGAGCCGACGCCGGCACCGTGCCCACAAAGAGGAGCGTGGCGCAGGCGAATCGGGCGAGAATGGTGTGGAAGAGAACGAGGGCCCGGAGCGGCATGTGCGGCCAGTATAAGCCCACCCGGTTGCGCGCGGCGCGCGGCTATGCCAGAATCCCGGCGCTCTTTTTTCGACCGATCAAACAAGGAGATTCCGAATCTATGCGCCGTCGTACGCTCGCATTTTCCATCGGCGTCGGGTTGGTTTCGGTGGCCCTCGCCGGGGTCAGCGGCCAGACTCCAGGCGGCAGCGCCGAGGGGCGGAAGCTCAAGAATCCGGTGGCCTCCAACGCCGCATCCATTGCCGCGGGGAAGACGGCCTATGGCCGGAACTGCCGTTTCTGTCATGGCGCCGAGGGGAAGGGCGACGGACCGTCGAAGCCCAAGGACTCGATGCCGTCCGATTTGACGGACGGGAAATGGGACCGCGGCGCCACCGATGGCGAGATCTTCGTGGTGATTCGCGACGGCGCCGGCCCGAAGTTCGACATGAAGGGCTACAAGGGCCGCATCCCTGACAACGAGATCTGGAACATCGTGAATTTCGTTCGGACGCTGGGGCCGCAGGCGAAGAAGTAACGCTACCTGTTCCAGAACCCGACGACCGACGCGATCCGCCCGGATCCATCGAGCTCGAACACGTTCGTGCCGCGGGATTTCTCCTGGCCGGCCGCGTTCGTGGCAATCCAGTCGGCGAGCACGGTGCCCTGACAGTGCCGGATCCCTCCCTCGCGCCGCAGTGTGAGGCCGGGCATGAACCGTTGGACCGCGTCGAGGTGTGTCAATAGATCGGCTCGTCCGTCGAGCAGGCTGAAGCGATCTTGCACCGACACGTCATCGTCCGTCAGCGCCGTCATGGCGCCGTCGCGCCTGGCCTTGTCCGGCTCGGACCAGGCGGCCAACCAGCGGTCGACAGTCCCGGCGACGTCCGCGTGCGCCGCATCGGCGACTACGTTGCCGAAGACGGCGAGCTGGTAGCGCCATCCCTGTTCGTGCTCGTCGCGTCCCGCGGCGCCCGGGAACTCGTGGGTCAAGCGGAGCCGCGTGCCCTGAGCACATTGATCGAGGGTGATCGTCACGCGGGAGCTGCCTGGCGGTGAGGCTGGCCCCGACTCGTACCCGTACGTGAAGACAATCCGTTCGGGCGGCACGACCTCCATCACCTCTCCCGACGCTTCGACGGCATTCGGGTGGCGGATGAGCATCCGGCCGCCCGGGCGGCTCTCGATCCGCGATCCCGCGCCCCACCAGGATGCCCAGCGGTCGCTGTCGGTGAAGAAGCCGAAGACGGTTTCCCGGCTGGCGCGGATGACGATGGTGCGGTCGAGGCGATAGGGAAGCGGCGCGGTCATCTTGATCTCCTCGTTGATCTCTTCCTCTTCGTTCGCGTGCGGCGCGTTCCGGCGCGAGGGCCGCGGCGGGCGTCCTCTATCTCGGCTCGCGCTTTGAGCGTCAGCAGCGCATCGGTCCACATGCCTTCCAGCAGCCGGGCGACCGAGCCGAATGCTTCGCGGCGTGCGCGGTAGTACCGGCAACGGCCTTCGGCGCGGACGACGACGAGACCGGCGTCCGAGAGGGACCGCAGGTGCTGGGACACGGCGCCGAACGTGACGTCCGGCATGGCGGCGTGAATCTCGCCGGCAGGCCGCTCGTCGTGCCACACGCACCGCAGGATTTCCCGCCGGCGGGGCGACGCCACAGCCGTGAGCACGGCGCTGTCCATGCGCAATAGTTTAGTTACAACTAAAATATTGTCAAGTCACCCTACAGTGGGTACGAGAGCGTCGCCCCGAGCAGCGTGACCAGCAGCAGCACGACCGGGACGAGCGCGAGGAACACGACGAGCGTGTAGCCCATGACATCCCGCGCCGCGAGCTTGAACATCCCCAGAATCGGCAGCATCCAGAAGGGCTGCAGCAGGTTCGCGAGCGCCTCGCCGAGGTCGTAGGCGGCGACGACCCACCCGAGGTGTACCTTCAGCTCGTGGGCCGCCTGCATCACGTAAGGGGCCTCGATCACCCACTTCGAGCCGCCCGACGGCACGAACACCCCGAGCACGGCGGAGTAGACCGCGACCACGGCCGGGAACGTGAACGGCGTGGAGAAGCTGACGAAGAGGTCGGCCAGCCGATCGTTCAGGTGCGTGGCCGTGATGATGCCGGCGATCCCGGCGTAGAACGGGAACTGCAGGATGACGCCCCAGACCGCGGGCGTCGCGGCCTGCACCGCGTGCATCAGCCGCGCCGGCGTGCTGTGCAGCAGGAAGCCGAGCAGAAGAAAGGAGAGGTTGACGATGTTCAGGTTGATGGCGTTCAGCGGCTCGGCAGACTGCGCGAAGTACCGCACGATGTAGGTGGCGCCGATGCCGACGACCACCCAGGTGAGGATCGGCGAATGCTCGAGCCACGCGCCAGGCGTCGGGTGGGCCACGATCGGCGGCGGCTGAATTTCGCTCGTCCCGAGATCGATGCCCATGTCCTGGGCCGTGCGCCCGCGGCCCGCCGGAGGCGTGGCCAGCCACATCACGAGTGTGACGACCACGATTTCGACCAGGACGGAGACGATGCTCTGCCAGAGGAAGATCGTGTGCGTGAAGCTGATCATCCCGCCAGGCACGACGCCGCCCCCGGCCACGATCTCGCGAATCTGCGGCTGCAGGGCGCCGGTCGTGGCCATCTGCAGCGCCGCCGATCCGCTCAGTCCCTGCGCCCAGACGCTTCCGATCCCGAGAAAACTCGCGGCCGCGAGCGCGCGGTAGTCGACGCCCGAGACTCGGCGGGCGACCTCGCGAGCGAGCACGGCGCTGAACACGAGGCTGAATCCCCAGTTGAACCACGAGCTCACCAGCGCAAAGGCCGTCACCATCGCCACGGCGGCCTTGGGTGTCTCGGGCCAGGTCGCGGCCAGGCGGATGAGACGCCCCATCGGCGCGGAGGTCGCCAGCACGTGTCCCGTAATGATCACGAGCGACATCTGGAGCGTGAACGGGATCAGCTCCCAGAAGCCGGAGCCCCAGGCGTCGATGACCTGCACCAGACTGGAGGGCGTGGCCGTGACCCCGGCCACGATCACGATGAGCGTCCCGATCAAGGCAAAGATGAACGCGTCCGGCACGTAGCGTTCTGTCCAGGCCGTGAGTGCGAGCGCGGATCGCGCGATGAGGCCCGTGTCGGGATCCGAGCCCGCGTTGGCAGCACCAGATGTGTGCGAGTCGGCCATAAGGTCGGCCATTATAGCCACAAGCCGCGGCGACCTACCGATCGGTAGGTTTCGTGCGGGATGTTGTGATATACAGTAGCCGCGATCGACGCGGACGTGAGCCGTCGCGGACCTGAGGAGATCACGACATGGTGTCTCGCCGACATTCGACGGCGCCGCGGGCGGCGCTGATCGTCGCGGTGCTCGGATGCGTGGGGGCGCTCGGCGTCTCGGTGACGCCGCTGTCCGCGCAGGTGAGCGCCGACATTCTGCAGAAGTACAAGACCGATCTCGAGAAGCAGACGACGGATCCCGATCAGAAACGGGACGGCGGGACGCAGCCGCGCGACTGGAATTACGACCTGCCCGCCGGCATCACGACGCGGCAGGTCACCTTCTACGTGGATGGCGGCACGGCGCTCTACGGGAAGATGTTCTTCCCGCGCAATTTTTCGACGCGCGGCCGGTGGCCGGCCGTCGTGGTGGGCCACGGCATCAATGCGCTCTCGATCGGGATCGAGAAGTACGCGGCGCGTTTTGCCGACCGCGGCCTGGTGGCGATGGCGATCGATTATCAGAGCTACGGCTTCAGCGGCAGCGGCTCGGACGACCTCCGGCTGCTCGAGCCCGACGCCACGACCGACGACCGCCCGGTCACCGAGAAGACCGTACGCGCTGCTGCTGAAGCGCACGAACCTGAACAACGTGCACGAGGTCGTCGGACTTCCGCGCGGCCATCTCGTTCCTGCAGGGCGAGCCCGGCGTCGATCCCGAGCGCGTCGGCATCTGGGGATCGAGCAACGGCGGCGGCGTGGTCACCGCGGTGGCGGGCGTCGACGCGAGGGTCAAGGCCGTCGTCGCGCAGGTGTCTACGCCTCGCCCCGGCGCGCGGCGCGCCGTCAACATCGCGCCAGCCAACCTCGAGGACGCGATCGTCCGCGTCCGTCAAGGCCAGGGCGCGGAGGTCGACGGCGGCTTCTCGTTCAGGAGCAAGATCGATCAGTGGAGCAACACGCGCAATCAGGACGTGCAGGCCGGCGCGTGGCTCGATCAGGTCGCCACCACGACGGCCGTGCTGTTCCTGCCGGCTGAGAAGGACGAGCTGACGCGCGGCGCCGACGGCGCCATCGAGGCGGCGAAGTTCCTCATGGGCCGCGGCGTCACGGCCCAGGCGATTGTGCTTCCGGGGCTGACACACTTCCAGGCGTATTCCTACGCCGGCTTCGAGGTCGGGTCGACCCTGGCCGCAGACTGGTTCCTCAAGTATCTGGGCAGCGGCCAACCCACGCGTTCGTCCGCGGAGCAGGAGTAGCACATGCTCCGACATCTCTCTGTTCTCCTCCCGATGCTGTTCGTGACGGCCGCCCCGGCCGCCGCGCAGGTCGGCAAGGACATCGAGTTCTTCAGCGAAGGCGTGGTCTGCCACGGGCGGATGTTCGTGCCGGCCGGGTTCTCGCCGGCCGCCAAAGCGGCCGCCGTGGTGCTCGCGCCGGGCGCCGGCGACACCGCGTCCTCGATTGAGGCCTATGCCGCGCGTCTGGCGTCGCAGGGCATCGTCGCCCTGGCGATCGACTACCGCGGGTGGGGCCGGAGCGGCGCCTTCATTTACATGGCCGAGCCGATCCGATGGGACGACCGGCTGCGCTTCTCGCAGCACACCGCGAAGGTCCGGCTCCGCCGAAAGCGTCTGGCGCCCGACGCCCAGATCGCCGACATCCGCAATGCGATTACGTATCTGCAGGGCGAACCAGGAGTCGATCGCGCCCGCATCGGCGTGTGGGGCGCCGATCTGGCAGGCGGACACGTCGTGTCGGTGGCCGCCATGGACGCCAGGGTCAAGGCCGCCGTCGCGCACGTGCCGGTGATTGCCGGGAAGGATCAAGCGCGGGCCGCGTGGAAGCCGACCGCCGCCGAGCAGGCCGAGCTCGTCAGGCTGGCGCGCAACGGTCCTCCGTCGGTGACCTCGGCCACGGCAGGCACGACCAACGACCCGGAGGCGCGCCTCGCGCTCGCCGAGTATCGCCCGTTCAAGGCGCTCGACGCGATTCCGCCGGCCACCGCCGTGCTGTTCGTCGTGGCCGAGAAGGACACCGTGGTGAGCAACGAAACCCACGCCGTGGCCGCATCGAAGGTCGTCAAGGGGCCCACGGGCGTCACGACGATTCCCGGCGCGGCACATGCCATGAGCGGCCCGGCCGCAGACGCGGCGGCGACCGCCGCGGCGTCGTGGTTCGCCAAGCACCTCTAGTGCTGACAGGCGTGATGACGAGGGTGCTCGCAGGGCTCGTGCTCGACACGGCGAGCCGGGCCGATCGGCCGGGTGAGCTCGTCGCGCTCGCGTTGCCGTAGAGGGCAGGCAGGGCGGGCAGGGCAGGCACCTGTGAAGAGGTTTGCGCCTGCGGCCATCCCGCGCCGAGGATGAGCAGATCCGAGGCGAGGGATCAGCGTCAGTTCGCGCCGGGGGTGGGGCCCCGGCGCCGGTGATAGAGGTTTGCGCCTGCGGCCATCCCGCGCCGAGGATGAGCAGATCCGAGGCGAGGGATCAGCGTCAGTTCGCGCCGGGGGTGGGGCCCCGGCGCAAGTGGAAAATGATGACCAGTAGACTCAACCTCGCGGTAGTGCTGACGGCGTTGTCCCTTGCGTCTCTCGGTGGCGCCGGCACCGAGAACGGCGAGTGGCGGCACTATTCCGGCGACCTCGGCGCGACCAAGTACTCGCCGCTCGATCAGATCAGCAAGGAGAATGTCGCGCGATTGCGGGTGGCCTGGCGCCACGGGCAGGTGAGCGAGGAGCTGCGTGCGGCGAACCCGCAGCTGCGGGTGAGCAACAACTTCCGTGCGACACCGATCATGGTCGACGGCGTGCTCTACGCGTCCAACGGCGTCGGCCTGGCCACGGCGATCGATCCCGAAAGCGGCAGGACGCTCTGGACCCAGAAGGCGGACGAGCCCCTCCTGGCCGGTCAGGCGCTTCGCGGCGTCGCCTTTTGGGGGCGGGGCGCCGACGCCAGGGTGCTGACGTATCGGGGCCGATTTCTCTTTGCGCTCGACCCGAAGACCGGCGAACCCATTCCGAGCTTCGGTGACAGGGGACGCATCGATCTCGATCGCGACCTCGGGCCGCTCGGCGGCACCTACCGCTGGAACGGCGCACCGCTCGTTGTCCGTGACGTCGTGGTGATGGGCTCCGAAATGGTCTCGCAGGACTCGGCCGGGAAGATGGAAGGCGAGCCGGGCGACGTGCGCGCGTACGACGTCCGCACGGGCAAGCTCCGGTGGACGTTCCGCGTGATACCACGTCCAGGCGAGGTGGGCAACGAGACGTGGGAGAACGATTCGTGGAGCTACACCGGCGCGGCGAACGTCTGGTCGCTGATGAGCGCCGACGAAGAGCTCGGCTACGTCTACCTGCCGACGTCGAGTGCCACCAACGACATGTTCGGCGGCCACCGGCTGGGCGCCAATCTGTTCAGCTCGTCGATCGTCTGCGTGGACGTCGCCACGGGGAAACGGGTCTGGCATTTTCAGACGGTCCATCACGACCTCTTCGACTACGACAACCCGGCGGCGCCGATTCTCGCCGACATCACCGTGAACGGACGCCGGATCAGGGCGATCGTTCAGGTGACCAAGCAGTCGTGGGCGTACGTCCTCGATCGCGTCACCGGTGCGCCTGTCTGGCCCATCGACGAACGGCCGGCCCCGGCGTCAACCGTGCCCGGCGAGCGCGCGTCGGCCACCCAGCCGGTGCCGACCAGGCCGCCGGCATTCGATCGCCAGGGCATCAGCGCTGACGATCTCATCGACTTCACGCCGGAGCTGCGGGCCGAGGCGATGGAGATCGCCCGGAACTACGTGATGGGACCGGTCTTCACCCCGCCCTCCATCCAGGGCGAGGGCGCGAACGACAAGAAGGGCACGATCCAGATGCCCGGGTCGGTCGGTGGTGCCGATTGGACCGGGGCTGCCTTCGATCCCGAAAGCGGAGCGCTGTTTGTCCCGTCGATGACGAACCCGTTCGTCGCCAACCTGCTGCCGGGCGATCCAAAAGCCACGAACCTGCGGTACCGGGCGGGATCTCGCGCGCTACTGAGCGGACCGCAGGGCCTGCCGCTCGTCAAGCCGCCGTACGGCCGCATCACGGCGCTCGACCTGAACCGGGGAGAGCAATCCTGGATGGTCCCCAACGGCGACGGCCCGAGGCAGCATCCTGCGATCCGGCACTTGAACCTCGGCCCGCTCGGCCACGCCGTGCGCACGGGTGTGGTCGCCACGAAGACGCTGTTGTTTGTGACCGAGGGCGACCAGATCAGCGTCCGGACGCCTCCGGGCGGCGGGGGGCGCAAGATCCGCGCGCACGACAAGGGCACCGGCGCCACGGTCTGGGAAATGACGCTCGACGCCGGCGCGACCGGCGCACCGATGACCTACCTGCACAAGGGCAAGCAGTACATCGTCGTCGCCATCGGCGGACAGAACCACCCGGCGGAGTTCGTCGCGCTCAGCCTCCCGTGACTTATGGCTTAGGACTCACGGCTTAGGCCGCCATGAGCCCTGAGTCTTGAGCCTGTCTGGCACGCTCAAGACCGATAGGCCTGACGACCGATCCCCTGCACCGGAATACCCTGCGCCGGCAGGACTTCGTGCTGCAGTGCAAACATGCAGGCGGCGGCTTCGTCGATCTTCCTGACAAACGCGATCGATCCCTGAAGAATCGGCTGCAAGCGTTCGCGGTCCTGGAGCCGCGCCTTGGGATATTCGTGCTCGACGATGAGCGGCGTGTTTGCGACGTCGAGCGCGAGCAGTTGCCGTGCGGCCAGTTGATGATCGAGCCAATCCACCGTGCGGTTCTGCAGGTATGCCAGGGGGTCATGCCGCGCAGTGCCCGGCAGTTCGTGCTCGGCGAGCGCGGACTGCTTCTTCCAGGCGTGCAGCTGAGCCGCCGGATCCGCGGACGGGACCCCCGCCACCCAGTCACCACGCTCGATCGTCTGGCCACCGAAGCCCCACGAGGAGAGGCCACGCGCGTCGATGACCTGCCCCTTGACGTGAAAGCCGCCGATGAGGAACTCGTAGTGCTCGTCGCGCAGGTACTGGAAGATTGAATCGGGAGTCCTGGCCCATGAGGACCGCATGTGAGGGGTCGTAGTGGATCCGGAACTGGTCGCCGACGCCGTGGCGTTCGCAGATCCGATGCAGGGCAATCCAGGTCCCTGGCGTGTACGCGATGTTGTTGTGCACGCTGTCGCCCGTCGTCCAGCCCGGCATCGGGCACGGCTCCACGCGATAAATCAGGCCGCGTTCCTTCGCGTCCTTGAGGATTGGTACGAAACCGGTCTCGAAATCGAGCAGGTTTTCGTCCATGCTGCCACGCTCATTCCGCCCGACGAATCCGCAGACCGCACCGACACCGAGCAGGACCGCGGCATCGAACACCCGACGCATGAACTGCTGCTTCTTCTTTCGCAGCGCCGGATCCTGGTGCAGCAGATTGTCGAAATACGCGAGGTCCGATAGCCGAACCCTTGTGGCGCGGCAGGCGGCCTCCACGCGGTGTGCGCGCTGCGTGTCGAAAGGCTTCCGAAGGTCGAGCGTGTTGGCCACCGGATCGAGCATCGCCTCTGGCGGGATGTCGGCCTCGGTTGGATGCAATGCCGCCGAAAGCTGGATGCTGTCCGCGCCAAGATCCCGTGCGAAGGCCAGCCAGTCCTCGATCGCGCGGTCGGGGTCCGCATCGCGCACGGGCCGAGGTGTGAGCTCCTGGAATGCCGCCGTCAGGATGCCCACGGGCATGAACGTCGGTGCAAACGGACGAATCGTCATACGGTCGTCCAGACGCCGCCGGCCCTCGCGCTGCCGAGAATCGCTTCGACGATGCGGGCGGCGCGGCAGCCGTCCTCGAAGGTCGAAAAGGCCGGCGGATGAGGATCCGCGGGCCCCCTGCCCGCGGCGATGAACTCGTAGATGTCCCGCATGACGTTGGAGAAGGCGTCCGCCCAGCCCTCCTGGTGTCCGGCTGGTAGTCGTGCGTAATGGCGGATATCGGCGTCCATCAGCGAGGGGTCCTTGTGCAAGACCTGGTTCGGTCCATCGCGGCGGCCGATCCAGAGTTCGTTCTGCAGTTCCTGACGCCAGGCGATCGAGCCGGACCCGCCGCAGATTTCGAGGGTCAGGTCGTTCTTGTGCCCTGCACAGACCTGTCCGACCGACAGGCTCCCCGTCGCTCCGTTGTCGAAACGCAGCAACACCGATGCGACATCTTCGAGGTCGATCGTGACCCACTCGAAGCGATCGTCTGAGTGGCCAGCTTCGAAGGCCTCGCGATTCGTGGCCGGCTTCTTGCGCCGACGAACCACCGTCGTGGCCTCGCCGAGCACCTGGACAATCCGGAGCCCGCTCACGTGCTCCGCGAGGTCGCACCAGTGCGATCCGATGTCGGCGAGCGCCGACGAGTCGCCCCCCTTGTCGCGCTCGAGGCGCCAGGAGTAGTCGTCGGCCTCGAGGAGCCAGTCCTGCAGGTAGCGCCCGTGCAGGAAGTGCGGGACGCCGATGTCGCCGCGGGCGACCGCCTGCCGGGCCTGCTGAACGAGCGGATTGCCGCGGTAGTTGAACATGACGGCATGGACGACACCCGCCCGAGTGGCTGCATCGAGCAACGCCTGTGCCTCGACGGCCGTCATCGCCAGCGGCTTCTCCGACACCACGTGCTTTCCTTTTGCCAGGGCCGCCGCGGCAATCGGGTAGTGGAGGTAGTTCGGGGTGGCGTTGTGCACCACGTGGACGGCAGGATCGTCCAGCAGCGCCTCGTAGTGGCCGTAGCTCTTCGCGACGCCGAGTCGACGGGCGGCCTCACGAGCTGTTCCTTCGTTCGATCCGGCGAGCGCCACGACGTCCACAAATCCAAGCCGGCGCACTGCGTCGATGTGATGCTGGCCGGCGAAGCCAGCGCCGACAAGGCCCATTCCGATACGCGTGGCGGCCACTAGTAGATCGCGAACGCGTAGACTGTATCGCCGACGGCTGCCAGGACGTGCTGACGCCCATCGATCGAATACGTCTGGGGCGCATTGGAGATGTTGCCAATCCTCGAGTGCCAGAGAGGCGCACCGTTGGTCGCATCGAAGGCAACGAAGTTCCCGCCGGCATCACCCGTGAAGACGAGATCGCCGGCAGTGGCCAGCACGCCACCCGCTTGTCCGGCACCGGTGACGCCCGGAAGCTGGTGCCGCCAGCTGGCTTTACCGGTCCGGTAGTCGATAGCCGTCAAGAAACTCGGCGCCGCGCCGACCGGCGCGACCGTCTTCCCGCCGAGGCCCATCGACCCTCGCGGATCGGGGTCGGTCAGATACAGGAGGTTGAAACCGTTGCGTTCGTGCACATAGAAGAGGCCAGTCTTTGGGGAGAACGCTGCCGGCGGCCAGTTCGTCACCCCGCCTTCGACAGGCGACACCAATGAACCCGCGATCGTCGCCGCCTTTCCTGGGTCGGGTTCCACGCCGCCGTTCGGCCGCAGTCCCTGTGCCCAGTTCGTCGTCGTCCCGTATTTGTTCGTCACGATGTGCTCGCCGGTGACACGGTCCAGTGTGTAGAAGTAGCCGTTGCGAGACGCGGTGGACACCAGTTTCCGTGGTCGGCCGTTGATGGTGCCGTCGATGAGGATCGGTGTCTGTGCCGAGTCCCAGTCGTGTGTGTCATGCACCGACGTCTGGAAGTACCACACCATCTTTCCCGTGTCGACGTTCACCGCGATCAGCGAACAGGTAAAGAGGTTGTCGCCCGCCCGCGCAGCTCCGGTGTATGCCGGCGTGGGATTGCCAGTCCCGACGATGTAGAGCCGGGTCTCGGGGTCGTACGCTCCAGGCAGCCACACCTGTCCTCCACCATGGCGCGCGGCCTCGAGACTCGGCCAGGTTTCGAGCCCGGGGTCGCCCTCCTTCATCGGCACCGTGTAGAGCTTCCACTGCAACGCACCAGTCTCCGGGTCGAACGACTGGAGAAATCCCGGCATGTCCAGATCGTTGCCGGTGCCGACCAGGACGTGATTGTCGACGACGATCGGAGCCGGTGTGGAGAAGTACTGTTCGTCGAAATCGGCGATCTCGACGTTCCATCGTTCCTTGCCCGTGCGCGCGTCGAGCGAGACGAGGTAGTTGTCGGGCGTCTCGAAGTACAGGTAACCATTCCAGATTGCGGCGCCGCGGTTGGCGATGTGTGTCCCGCCGCGCGTCTTCCACACGTAGCGCCACAGTTCGCGCCCATCGTGGGCATCGATCGCCCAGACGTAATCGGGCGCCGTCACGTAGAGCACGCCGTTCACCTGCAGGATGGATCCTTTCACGTTGGCTGGCGTGGCGACGCCCCCGTCTTCCGGACCATGGCCGCCGACGTTGATCGGTGCGCTGCCAGGGCGCCTCGTGCGGCCAGTCGCCAGCTCGCTCACCCACGCAAGCGAAAGGTGCTTGACGGTCGAGCGGCTGACCTGGGCCAGGGCGCTGTAGCGCCGGCCTGTGTAGTCGCCCGAGTAGGTGGGCCACGAGTCGGCCAGAGGCCCACGGAGCGATGCAGGCGTGACGCCGACCGGATCGGTCGAGACCGCCGGCGACTGTCCTGCGACGACGGCGCCGGTCAGTAGGGCTGCGGCTGACGACCTCAACAGGAGGGATCTCACTTGACCGTCACCAGGTAGGCCGTGACGTTGTGGATGTCGCGATCGGTGTAGGCCTGAAGCAGCTGTTTGTGCATGGCTAGAGGATCGTGAACCTCGATCTTCGGGACGTCGCCGACCCGCCGAAGAGTGCGTCTCGACCCGTCGGGAAGGATCAGCGACACCGTGAAGTCGTCGATGCGATCGAGCCGGCCTTCGATGCGGGGTCCCGCCGGCGGCCATACGACGATCGTCACATCGCGTCGGGAAGGCGCACTCGTGGGGTCCGCGACCGCCTGCCCCCCACCCACCCACAGATTCTGGAGGGCTACGGGATCGGCTACCCGGGTGCCGATGCCCTGCAGGTCGCCGGCAACGGAGTGGCAGGCGCTGCATTTCTCGGCAAAGTACGCCTGGCCCCGGGCCGCATCACCGATCAGAATGTCGAGGGGTGCCGGAGGCGCGGCGGGAGGCGCTCCCTGCGCCCGCCCTTGCGCCAGCACGCTGTGCACGTACACCGCGACCGCCACCGCATCGTCAGGTGCGAGGTCGACTGCTGGCATCCGAGGACGGCCACCCTGGAGGATCGGGAGCAGGCGCTCGCCCTTGCTGTCGTTCAACATCACGTCCGATCGAAGCAGGTTCGGTCCGCCCATATCGCCGCCCCGCAGGTCGGCGCCGTGGCACGCGCGGCAGGACGTGTCGTAGACGAGTTTCCCCCGCGCGACGACCTGCGGGTCGTCGGGCGTGCGGAGCTGCGCCGGGAACCTCGGCGCCGGCGGCGATTGTGGCGGTGCCTGCGCGGCCCCCGAGACGACAAGACAGAGGACCGCCGCGACGATCAGTCCGACGAAGCGTGCGGTCACCGGCCGACGGGCGATGTGCATGTTCCCCTGACTTGGACTACGCTCGCGCTCGGCGAGGCAGGTGCGTGATAATACCGCACCGCGCAGGAGCACACCATGAGCAACGGACCGATGTCGCGAGGCTACACACGACGGGAGTTCGGCAGGATCGCGCTCGGCGGGCTTGGCATGGCCGCCCTTCCTGGCGGCTTGGACGCGGCGCCGATTGATTCCCGGATCCGCGGCGTGCAGATCGGGGCCATCACCTATAGCTTCCGCGCCTTGAGCGACGCGCACGCCATCGTCAACGCCATGGTCTCCATCGGCCTTGGCGAAGTCGAGCTGATGTCGAACCACGCAGAGGCGCTGGCGGGCGCGCCGGTCGGCCCCGGGACAGCGGACGCACTGCGGGCGTGGCGCCTTCGGACCACCCCGGAAACGTGGGTCGCCGGTGCGCCGGACCTTCGAGACGGCGGGCATCGACCTGCGCTCGCTCTGCTACAACATGAACGTGAAGACCACCTCGGACGCCGACATCGAGTACGGCCTATCGATGGCGAATCGCCTCGGTGTCCGGGTCATGTCCACGTCGACACAGGTCAGCATGGCCAGGCGCGTGGCTCCGTTCGCCGAAGCGCACCAGATCACCGTCGCCTTTCATGGTCACGCCAACGTGCAGGATCCAGACGAGGTTTCGACGCCGAGGAGTTTTGCGGCCTGCCTCTCTTATTCGAAGTATCACGCCATCAACCTGGACATCGGCCACTTCACGGCCGCGGGCTTCGACCCCGTCTCGTTTCTCCGCGAACAGCATGGCCGGATTACGCACCTCCATCTGAAGGATCGTCAGACACCCGCACGCGGTGCCGCCAACGTGCCGTGGGGTGAAGGCGACACGCCCATTGCACAGGTGCTGCAGTTGCTGAGCCGCGAAAAGTGGGACATCCCGGCGAACATCGAATTCGAGTACCCGGGCGATCCGCTGATCGAAGTGCCCAGGTGCCTGGCGTTCTGCCGGCGCGCGCTCGCGTAGTCCAATGTCCGTCCGCGCACGACTCGGCGCCATGATGTTTCTCCAGTACTTCATCTGGGGCGCCTGGTTCGTGACGATGGGTACGTACCTGGGTGAGACGCTGAAGTTCTCCGGTGCCCAGGTGGGGCTGGCGTACGGGGCCACAGCCGTCGCCGCGCTGATGTCGCCGTTCTTCCTCGGGATGGTGGCGGATCGCTTTTTGGCGTCCGAAAAGCTCCTGGTCCTTCTGCACCTGACCGGCGCCGGGCTCATGTGGCTGGTGTCGACACAAACCAACTGGAGCACCTTCTACCCATTGCTCCTCGCGTACGCGCTCTGCTACATGCCGACCTTGTCGCTCACCAACTCGGTGGCATTCCATCATGTCGTCGATCCATCGCGCGAGTTCCCGGTCATTCGCGTGCTCGGCTCCATCGGCTGGATTGCGGCGGGGGTGCTCGTTGGCAAGGTCCTTCACGCCGACGCGTTGGCCACGCCGATGCAGATCGCCGCCGCCGGATCGCTGGTGATGGGTGTGTACTCGCTGTTCCTCCCGCACACACCGCCGAGGGCGGCAGGCGCGCCGTTTTCGTTCCGCGACGCCCTTGGTCTCGACGCCCTCCATCTGCTCGAGGATCGCGGCTTCGCCGTGTTCGTGCTCGGATCGTTCCTTCTGTGCGTGCCGCTGCAGTTCTACTACGCGTTCACGAACGCTTTCCTGAACGAGATCCGCGTCCCCGAACCGGCGTTCATCCAGACGTTCGGCCAGGTCAGCGAAATCGGCTTCATGCTGCTGCTGCCGCTGATGCTGAGGCGGCTCGGCATCAAGGCGATCATGCTGATCGGCATGCTGGCCTGGACGCTCAGGTATCTGGCGTTCGGCTGGGGCGACGCCGGATCCGGAATGTGGCTCCTCTACGTTGGCATCCTCCTCCACGGCGTGTGCTATGACTTCTTCTTCGTAGGCGGCCAGATCTATACCGATCAGAAGGCAGGTCCCAAGACACGCGCCGCAGCCCAGGGCTTCCTGAACCTGGTCACCAATGGCTTCGGCTACTTCGTTGGTGCGTTTGCATCCGGACGTGTGGTCGATGCGCACGTGCTGGCCCAGGGCGGCCACGACTGGCGGGCGATCTGGATCGTGCCGGCTATCGGAGCCGCCGCGGTGTTTGTCCTGTTCGCGTTGACGTTCAGGGTCCCGCGCACAGCTGAGGCCTAGCTCCCGCGTCTGCGTGACTGGTCGAGGTGAGGGCCCTTTCCGCCCGCTCAGCGGGGGGCTGCCCCAGTCGGGGCGAGCAACTGGTCGAACAGCGGTGGCCCTGCCACCAGGTTCTGGCGATGGCGGTCCACGTCGCCGAGCAAATCCGCGACGATATCAGGACGGCTGGCGGCAATGTCGCGCAGTTCGCCCGGGTCTTCCGACAGGTCGAAGAGCAGCGGAGGGTTATGGACCAGGCGCGGCCCTCCCTCGCCGTAGGCGCCGCTGGTGATGAAGTGCGCCTTGAAGGTGCCCTTGCGCACGGCCCTCAGTTCGTCGTCCCAGTAGTAGAACAGGGTCTGCCGCGGGCTCGGTCCCGTGCCGGTGAGCGACGCCCGAAGGTCGACGCCGTCGATCACGCGGTCGGTCGGGACCGGAGCGCCTGCGAGGCTCGCGGCGGTCGCAAAGAGGTCCATCGCCGAGCCAATGTCGGTCACGACCGATGGTCGTACCGTTCCAGGCCACCAGAAGATGGCGGGCGTGCGGACGCCGCCCTCCCATGTTGTGCCCTTTCCCTGACGGAGCGGACCCGCGGAACCACCATGATCGCCGAACGGCAGCCACGGTCCGTTGTCGCTCGTGAACACGACCAGCGTACGCCGATCCAGACCGGCGTCCGCCAGGGCGTCGAGGATGCGGCCGGTGCTCCAGTCGATTTCTTCGACGACGTCGCCGTACATGCCGCCGGCGCTGTGATTCACGAATGCCGCTGAACGGGCCAGCGGGATGTGGGGAAGCGAATGGGCCACATACAGGAAGAACGGCCGGCGCCCGGTTGTCGTTGATGAATCGGACGGCCTCTTCGGTGTAGCGCCGGGTCAGCGTGCGATGGTCGACCGGGCGCTCGATGATGTCTCCGTTCCGCATCAGCGGCACGTCCCAGTACTCAGGCCTCGGGTCGTAGTACGCGGCGCTTTTGTATCCATTGTCGCGGGGGACGGTCATCCGCATGTCGTGCGAGTACGGCAGGCCGAACCAGGAGTCGAACCCCTGCGTCATCGGCAGAAACGGTGGAAGCTGCCCGAGGTGCCACTTGCCGACCATTCCCGTCGCGTAGCCACGGGCCTTCAGGACCTCGGCGATTGTGAGCTCGCCGGAGGGCAGTCCCTGCGCCGCGTTGTCGCGCAGCACCTTGGGGGCGGCGCCCGTCGCGAGCGCCGTACATGCCGCTGCGGACTGGCAGACGTCCCGTGAGCAGCGCCGCACGGCTCGGGGAACAGACCGGCTGCACGTAGAAGTGCGTCCACTTCTGCCCCTGGGCGGCCATGGCATCGAGGCGCGGGGTCCTGATGCTGGGGCTGCCAAACGATCCGAGGTCTCCGTATCCCAGATCGTCGGCCAGGATGATCACGATGTTCGGCGACGAGGGAGGTTGGGCGCTCGGCGTCAGGCCGCTCACGACGACAGCGAGGACGACGAGCGACTGGGTCGACACGCCAGACCGGGAGTGTCTCTTCATGGTTCTCATTGCAGACCCTCGATGAGCGCAAGGGCACGCGCGCCCAAGTCCTGGCCTCGAGCCCTGAGCCGTAAGCCCTGAGCCTTAAGCCTGCGCCAGCAGCCGCAGACCGCGGCGCTTCCCGCGGGTCTTGGGCTTCAGCAGGCCGCCGAGCGCCAGCCTGGTCACCTCGCCGGCGACCTCTTCGCTGCTCAGCCGCGCGCGCGGCTTGAACCACTGCGGCAGCCAGATGATCATCCCGAGCGTGCTGAATGTGGCGACGGTCGGGTCGACGTCGCGCAGACGCCCCGCGCTCTTCAGTTCGAGCAAGGTGTTTCGCACCAGATCGAAGGTACTCGCGCTTGCGGCGTTCGATCTTCTTCCTGAGGGCCGGCGGCAACGCCTGAAGTTCGTCGGTGAGCTGCGTGACGTGGCCGTCGTGGCACGTGGCGAGCAACGCGTGGCGCAGGAGGATCTGCCCGAGGCGTTCTTCCGGATCCCGGAGCCCGCGCACGGGCGCGATAACCTCGGCCTCGAGGGCATCCATGCTGTAGTTGACGATCTCGTACAGCAGCGACTCCTTGCTGCTGATGTAGTGGTAGAGGCCGGCCTTGGTCATACCCAGGGCGCTGGCGACATCGTTGACCGAGGTCGCGTCGTAGCCCCGCTCGATGAAGATGCGCGCTGCGGTGAGGCAGATGTCGATGCGCCTGGCATTGAGGCGCGGGACTTCCGGATAGGTCAGCGCAAGCGTGCGCGGGTCGTGGCGACGCTTGGCGGAAGCAGACGGGCGAGGGCTCATGGCCTAGAAGCGTGCCCCACAGAGTGGCACGGCGTCAACGGCGCTATAATTTGCGCGTCTTGTTGGTTCCCTCTTTCAAAGGGCCTGATGTCGCGCCGAGTATCCCTGTGCGCTTTCTTCCTCTCGGTTCTTGCTCTCCCGCATGCCTTCCCCGGTCTCGTGAACGCGGCCGCCCAGAGTCAGGCGCCCGGCGAGATTCGGCGGCCGGTCGCTCCGGAGGTCGTGCTGCGCGAGGGAGGGCAAACCGTCGTGCGCGCGGTGCGGATTACCGAGCCGCTGCGGATTGACGGCCGCCTAGACGAGGCGGTGTACGGCGCCGTCCCCGCCATCAGCGATTTCATCCAGTCGGTCCCGAAGGAAGGGGCTCCCGCGTCGGAGCGGACGCGACGCGTGGGTGATGTTCGACGACAATTTCATGTACGTCTCGTGCCGGTGCTGGGACTCGGCGCCGCCCGACCAGTGGACGGCCAACGAGATGCGGCGCGACACCAGCCAGCTGCGCCAGAACGACATGTTCGGCGTGTTGTTCGACACCTTTCACGATCGCCGGAACGGCTTCAACTTCTATACGAACCCTCTCGGCGCCTTCGCGGATCAGGCGATCACTGACGAGGGCAACCCGAACGTGGATTGGAACCCGGTCTGGCAGGTCCGGACGGGCCGCTTCGACGGGGGATGGACCGCCGAGCTCGCGATTCCCTTCAAGTCGTTGCGCTATCAATCCGGCACCGACCAGACCTGGGGGATTCAGCTGCGCCGCGGCATCCGCCGCAAGAACGAGTTCGCCCACTTGACGACCGTCCCCGCGTCGACGGGCGGCTCCCAGGGAATCTTCCGAGTCTCGGCTGGGGGGACGCTCGTCGGCCTGGACCTGCCGGCGGCCGCCAAGAACCTCGAGCTCAAGCCGTACGCCATCGCGAAGCTCGAGACCGACGTTGTGCGCGCGCCCGCCATTACGAACCACTTCGATCCCGGCGCCGGCGGAGACGTGAAGTACGGCGTCACGGCCAACCTGACGGCCGATCTGACCATCAACACCGACTTCGCGCAGGTCGAAGTCGACGAGCAGCAGGTCAACCTCACCCGCTTCAACCTCCAGTTTCCCGAGAAGCGGGAGTTCTTCCTCGAAGGCCGCGGGATCTTCGACTTCGGGCGGGGCTCCGGGCAGGGCGCCGGCAACAACAGCGGCGTGACGCCCCAGCTCTTCTACACACGTCGCATCGGGCTCAACCGCAACCGTGTCGTTCCCATTCACGTCGGCGGGCGGCTGACGGGCAAGGTCGACAAGTTCAGCGTCGGGCTCCTGAACATCCAGACGGCTGAGGAGCCGCTGGCGCTGTCGCCCTCGACAAATTTCACGGTGATGCGTGTGAAGCGCGATGTCCTGCGCCGCAGCAGCGTGGGCGCCATGTTCACCAACCGTTCCGCAGCGACGGTGGGCGAAGGGTCGAACCAGGGGTACGGCGTGGACGGCGCGTTCTCGTTCTTCGAGAACCTGAATCTCAGCGGCTACTATGCCGCGACCGAGACCGAAGCGCTGACGGGCGACGAGGAGAGCTACCAGGGGCGGTTCGATTGGGCGCCGGATCGGTACGGCGTCCGCGTCGAGCACACCAAGGTCGGCGACGACTTCAACCCCGAGGTCGGCTTCATCCGTCGAGACGACTTCAACAGAACATTCGGCCTGCTCCGGTTCAGCCCCCGGCCGGAGTCCATCGAGGCGGTGCGCAAGTTCACCTGGGAAGCGTCGCTCGAATACCTCGAGAACGGCCTCGGCCAGCTCGAGACACGCGCGCAGGCCGGACGCTTCAACACCGAGTTCGAGTCGAGCGATCAGTTCACGCTGGACGTGTCCAACAACTACGAACTGCTCGTGGCGCCATTTCCGATCGCTCCGGACGTCATCATCCCGCCGGGCGGATACGACTTCGCCGACGCGACCGTCAGCTACCTGTTCGGCCAGCAGCGCCGGATCTCCGGCACCGTCGCGGTGCAGCGCGGCGGCTTCTACGACGGCGACATCACGGCCGTGACCGTCAGCTCGGCCCGGATCTCGGTGACGCCGCAGCTGTCCATCGAGCCCAGCCTGTCAATCAACGACATCGATCTTCCGTACGGTGATTTCACAAACACCCTGCTTCGGGCCCGGACTGACTTCGCGTTCTCGCCCAGGATGTTCGCGAGCGGGCTGTTTCAGTACAACTCCACCGAGAACAGCGTCAGCAGCAACCTGCGCTTCCGGTGGGAGTACCATCCCGGCAGCGAGCTCTTCGTCGTCTATACAGACGACCGCGACACCCTGGCGCCGGGCTATCCGGCGCTGAAGAACCGTGCGTTCGTGGTCAAGATCACCCGCTTGTGGCAGATCTGACACTCACCGGTGGCCGCGCGACCGTCTTGTCTGGCAGGGTCCCGGTAAGCTACGCTTTCTGACGCCTTGCTTCAGGTTCTCGTTGGTCTCACTCGGGCGCGTTGGTCGCCCTGCCGTCTTCAGGTTCAACAACAAGGGAGTAGTCGGATGCAAGACAAGACGTCCAGAATCGCGGCCCTCCTCAGTGTGGCCGTGGTTGCCGGGTGGGTGTTGGTCGGGGCCGGCCAAGGTCCGAGCCAGCTTCCACTCGAACCGGTCAAGGAGCGCGGCGCCAGCGTGACCGGCGCGCTCGAAGGCTGGTACAAGACGCCCGATGGCGGGTTCTCAATCCTCGTGGGCTACTTCAATCGCAATCGCGCGGAACCGCTCGACATCCCGATCGGCCCGAACAACCGGATCGAGCCCGGCGGCCCCGACATGGGACAGCCGACCTATTTTCTGCCGCGCCGGCAATGGGGCGTGTTTTCGATCGATGTGCCGAAGGACTTTGGCACCAAGAGGCTGACCTGGACCATCGTCGCAAACGGCGAGACCACGTCGATCCCGCTCAGCCTCAATCCCTCGGTACGAGGTCGAGCCCTACAAAGAGGCGGGCATGGGCAACACGCCACCCACCCTGAAGTTCTCGCCGAACGGCCCCGTGCTGACAGGACCGCCGCGTGGCATCGCGCAGACGCTTAACACGACGGTGGCCGAGCCGGCAACGCTCACGTTCTGGGCCGCCGACGACGGGCACGTTGAGCCGGGCCGAGGCCGCGGTGGCCCTCCCGTCAGCGTCTTGCTGGCCAAGCACCGCGGGCCGGGGTCCGTCACGTTCGGGGCGGTGCGCCCCACGATCGACATGAAGGACGGCGGCCGCGTCAACACGACGGCGAAGTTCGGCGCGCCCGGCGAGTACATCGTCCGCGTGCAAGCGAACGACTCGTCGGGAGATGGCGGCGGCGGCTTCCAGTGCTGCTGGACCAACGCCCACGTCAAGGTCACCGTCAAGTAGGGATGACCGAATCGGCAGGCCATCGCCTGTGGCGCTTGCGAAAGCTCCATCAGTTCGTGGACGCCGAGTTGCGGGAGCACGACGACACGGGCGTCGAAGTGCTGTTCTTCTACAACGGTGCGCTGGCGTACGCGCGTCAAGTGCCGACGCTTGCCGAAGCGCTGGCTGAGGCAGCCAGCAAGCGCGCCGAACTCGAGCGCGACGGATGGATGTTCCACTGGTAAAACCATGCGGCGAGTGACGGCGGGGACGACCCTCGCGGTCGTGTGGACTCTGGGCCTCGGCGTTTCGGCCGAGAACTGGCCGAGCTGGCGTGGCCCGAGCGCCACTGGCGTGTCGAGCGAAACGCGGTTGCCGGAGCGTTGGACCGACGGCCAGAACATCGCGTGGCGCGCGCGCCTGGCTGGCGCCGGCGTGTCGTCGCCGATCGTGTGGGGCGACCACGTGTATGTCACCGCGCAGTCCGGAACCGGAGCGTTCCGCCAGGGCCCTCGCCTTGGGCAGGGCGCCGAACAAAGCGCCGGCGAACGCGGCCTCACCCGGAACGCTGACGATCGCAACGTACGCTTCGTGATCGAGGCGTTCGGGCGCGTCGACGGCCGCAGGCGATGGATCCATGAGCTTCCCTCGCAGGGGGAGCTGCCACCCGTTCACGACAAACACAATCTGGCGAGCGGCAGTCCGGTGACCGACGGCGAGCGCGTGTATGCCGTCTTCGGCACTGGTCAGGTCGTTGCCGTCGACGGCACGACGGGCACCCTCATCTGGACCCGGAACCTGGCCGCGGACTTCGGACCGTGGGAGATCAACTGGGGCAACGGCAGCTCGCCGGCGGTGCACCGCGGTGCGCTCATCGTGATCGCCTACCACGGCCAGGCGTCGTACCTGTTGTCGCTCGACGTGCGCACTGGCAAACAGCTGTGGAAGACCGACCGGCCTCGAGGCGTGACCTCGTACAGCACCCCGATCGTCGTGCCCGGACCGCAAGGCGACGAGCTCGTCGTGAACTCCAGCGCCGGCGTCGAAGCCTTCGATCCGGCCACTGGCCGCGCTCTCTGGCATTTCAACGAGCCGAACCAGTTTCCGATCCCGGTTGCGATGTTCAGCGACGGCGTCATCTATCTGTCGCGCGGGTACCGGAGCGGGCCCTACGCGGCGATTCGGCCGGGAGGACGCGGCGATATCGCCAAGACACACGTCGTCTGGCACGTGCCGACGGGAGCACCCTACGTCGCGTCGATCGTGCATTACAACGGCCTGATCTACATGGCGGGCGACGTGGGTGTCATTACGTGCGTCGACGCAAGGACGGGCGAGCGCGTGTGGCGGGAAAGACTGGGCGGCGTCTACACGGCGTCACCGCTGGCCGGCGACGGGAAGGTGTACCTCTTCAGCGAGACCGGCGAGACCATCGTCCTGCGCGCCGGGCGAACCGCCGAGGTGCTGGCGCGAAACACGACGAACGGCCGCATCCTCGGCACGCCGGCGATCTCCCAAGGCCGCATCTTCGTCAGGACCGACGATCAGCTGATCGCGATCGGCTCCTGACGCGTTCGACCGCGCTCCGGCGCCCGCCGACGCCTGCGCGCCCGAGCGAGCGGACCTCGATCACGACGCTTACTTCGTTCCCGGCCTGGCAATCCTGTAGAGCGAGGCGGAGGTCCGGAGGATCAGGCTGCCTCGCGCGATGGCCGGAGAGGCCATGGACATCTCGCCGAGCGAGTTCTTCGCGAGGACGCTGAACTGGGGACCCGCTTGAATCACGTACGTATCGCCGTCCTCGCTCAACGCAAACACCCTGTTGTTGTAGGCCCACGGAGAGGCCGTGAAGCCGCTGGCGTCCGGGGCGACGCGCTGCCGCGTGTAGATTTCGCGTCCCGTCCTCGCGTCGTGCGCCAGCAGAAAGCCGCGGTCGAGGAGCGTGTAGAAGATGTCTCCGTACACGACGGCCGACGTGTTGTAGGTCCCGAGCTGCGGATTCGACCACGCGACGAACTCGTTGGCTGTCTCGCCCTTCTTGAGCGAGATATCGCCGGAGGCCCCGGGACGAATCGCGTACACGGGGCGGACCGCGTCGCCGACGTAGCCTGACGAAATGTAGAGCAGGCCATGCTTGGCGAAGGGCGTCGGGATGGCGATCGTCGACATCCCCTTCAGCTCCCATTTGAGCTTGCCGCCGGTGTCGTAGGATCGCACGGCATCGGTCGCGGAGGTCACGATTTCGACGCCTTTGTCGTGTTCCCACACAAACGGCGTCGCCCAGTTGGTCTCGGCCGGCCGCTCGACGCGCCAGATCTCCTTGCCGGTGCGCTTGTCGAGCGCCGCAAGATACGACCGCGTGTCGTTGTCGTTCAGAAGGTACAGGCGGTCGCCGTGCAGGACCGGGGACTGCGCCGTCCCCCAGCCGAACCGCGTGGCCGCGGGCTCCAGCTCGCGAACCCATGCCGTCTGGCCCTTCATGTCGAAGGCGAAGAGGCCCACGCCGCCAAAGAGCGCGTAGACGCGCTCGCCGTCAGTCACGGGGGTTTCGGACCCGTAACTGTTCTTCAGGTGACGCGGTCCCGAGGGCGCGCCGCGCCGGACCTCCTGCTGCCAGCGGATCTTGCCGCTGACGAAGTCGATGTCGTAGACGACCCAGCGGTGCTCGGCAGTCGGCGTCGGCCGCTCGCCGCCGAAATACAGACCAGGCTTCGGGGCTTCGGTCTCCGCGGAGTTGACGACCGAGGTCACGAAGATGTGATCGTCCCAGACAATTGGCGAGCTCCAGGCGAGGCCGGGCAGGGCGACCTTCCAGCGCACGTTCTCGGTCTGGCTCCACTGGTCCGGCAACGCGGGGTCGTCGGCGGCGACGCCTGCAGCGTCGCCGCGGAACCGCGGCCATTGGTCGGCGGCGGCCACACCGGCGGTGGCCAACGCGGTCATCAGCAGTCCGGCTCCAAGAGCACGCGTCATCCAATACTCCCGCGTTCCGAGGTCGCGTCCAGTGCAGCCGCGCGAACGGCCAGAGTGTCCACTCTGGCAGAACATAACACGTTGCTATACTGCCAGTTGTGTTGAAGAAGATCGCGCGCGCGCTGGGAACGACGATCGTCCTCGCGATGATTGTGCTGGCCGCGCTCTACCTGTTCGGCGTCCGGCCGGGCTTCGACGGCACAGGCTGGCTCCCACGCTTTGCTTCGACTGGGCCCGACTATGACGCGCTCGAGGCAGACCGCGCGCGCCAGCGCTCGGCGGCTTCCCCCGAAGCGCGAGGCGCGGCCGTCACAGAGCCCACGGCAACTGTCTCTGCACCTGGCGCAGCGCCGTCGCCACCGTCCCCGGCGCTGTCGGCAGGGCAGTCGGCCGAGGGGGTGCCGGCGCGAGCGGTCGTTCACGCCCAGCGCGATGCCTGGACCGACTATCGTGGTCCCAACCGGGACGGTAAGTACATCGGGGCGCCCATTCGGACCGAGTGGCCTCGCACCGGGCTGCCGCTCATCTGGAAGCATCCGATCGGCCCCGGATACGCCTCGTTCGTCTCCGCGAACGGCCTCGCGTTCACGATCGAGCAGCGACGGCGGCAGGAAGTCGTGGCAGCTTACGACTTGGCCACGGGGCGCGAGGTCTGGACCAACGCGTGGGATGCGGAGTTTGTCGAGGCCCTCGGCGGACCCGGTCCGCGCGCCACACCGACCTACCACGACGGCCTGGTCTATGCCCTTGGAGCGACGGGCGAGCTGCGAGCGCTCGATGCGACGACGGGCGCGGTGCGGTGGCGTCGCAACATTCTCGCGGACAACCGCGCAGCCAACCTCGATTGGGGCGCATCGGGCGCGCCCCTCATCGTGGATGGGACCGTGATCGTGTTACCAGGCGGCAGCGGCGGCCGATCGGTGGTCGCCTACGACAAGCGCACGGGCGACGAGGCCTGGCACTCGCTGGACGACCGTCAGGCCTACACCTCCCCGATGCTCGTCACGCTCGCCGGGGAGCGGCAGATCGCCTTGATCACGGCCACCCGCGTCGTTGGCATCGCGGCCAACGGCGGCCGGCTGCTCTGGGAGTTTTCGTGGCCGACCAGCCAGGGAATAAATGCCGCGCAACCCCTGATGCTCGGCAACGACCGTGTGTTCGTGTCGTCCGGCTACGGCCAGGGCGCCGCCGTGTTCGAGGTCACCCGCGACGGGGATCGGTTCGCGACGAGGACCATCTGGCAGAACACGCGGATGAAGAACAAGTTCACGAGCCCACTGCTGCACGACGGCCACGTCTACGGCCTCGACGAAGCGATTCTCGCCTGCGTGGACGCCGCAACCGGAGAGCTGAAATGGAAGGGCGGACGCTACGGCTACGGTCAGGTGATGCTCGCAGGCGACCGTCTCATCGTGCTGACTGAAGAGGGCGATGTCGTGCAGGTCCGCGCGACGCCGGCGCGCCACGAAGAGGTCGCGAGCTTCCCGGCGATCGAGGGCAAGACCTGGAACCACCCGATCATCGTCGACGGGCGGCTGCTCGTCCGCAACATCCGCGAGATGGCCGCATTCGATATTTCTCCGCCGTAGCGAGGTTCAAGGTTCAAAGTCCAAGCAGCTGTGCAGGATTCTGCTTCGACATCCGGGCGACTTCCTGTTCGCTGAACCCTCTCGCACGCATCGCGACGAGGAAGGCGCCGAAGCCGTCCGGCGGTAACGGATTGCCCTGCTGGCCCAGGTCCGACGACAGGATGCAGAACTCCGGTCCGACTTTGCGGATCGCCTCCGCCATCCGATCGACGCGTGTCTGTGCGTCGGCTGTGGTCATCGAACTCCCCACGAACTCGATGAAGGCGCCGAGCTTGGCCGCCTCTTGCATCTGGGGCACATCCATCAGCACCGGTGCGTTGATCGCGTGCGTCACGACCATGTGCTGCACACCCTGCCGACGGCCCTCGCGAAGCAGCATCAGCCCTTCTGTGGACGCCGAATGACCAGTCGCGAGCACCAACCGGTGCTTCGCGATGAGTCCGATGACCTGCTTCACCGCGGGCAACAAGTCGCCGTTGCCGGACACGCTGACAAACGGCCGATTCTCCTTCGAGTAGCGCACCTGGTTCTCGGCGTCGAACGTAGGCATCCAGACAATGCGCCCCCATCCGCCCGTGACGCGGGTCATGTGCTCCACGGCTGACGGGTTGATACCGCCGACCGTGAGGTTCAGGTCGATGCCGCCGAAGACCTCGATGCCAGGCACAAGCTTGCGAACCAGGTAGACCAGTCCGGCGGTCGATTCGTAGTGGTTCTTCAGAACGATCGCGCGCATCTTTCTCGAGCTCGCCAGCTTCGCGACGTCGATCGCATCGATCGATCGCGGTCGGTCATCAGGCAGGCTGTGCACATGGATGTCGATGGCTCCCACGAGCGCTCGAGCTCCGCCGCCATCATCCTGCCCGGTCCCAGTCACCGCAGTCGTCGTCCAGAGCAGACCGACCGCGGCCACCGGCAACGCCGACGTCAAGAATGCTTTGACATGGCCCAGCACTTTGAACCTCGAACCGTGAACCGTTCGCGAACCCGGCACCCTGAACCGTGAACCCTGAACCGTAAGCTGGCGTCGCCTTAACCGAACAGCAAGTAACAGACCCCAGCCCCGACCACCGCCATCGACAAGCCCCAGGCGAGCAGCTTGTTGAACAGGTTGCGGCTGTCGTCAGTGGGCGCCGACGCGATGCAGAGCGCGCCGATCGTCGAGAGCGGCGACACGTCCACCAGGTGTCCGCCGACATTCATGGAGGCCGCGATGCCGAAGGGGTCGGCGCCGCCGAGCTCCGCAGCGAGCCCCGGCACCATCGGCAGGAAGGCCGGAAGCACGACGCCGGACGTGCTGCTGTACACGGAGATGATCCCGGTCAGGAACGCGACGAGGGGAGCGACGGTCTCCTTCGTGGCGAACCGGGCCACGAGCGAGACCAGCAGGTCGATCCCCTGCGCCTTCTCGAGCACGGCGATGAGCACGGTCACGCCGCACACCATGATGATCACGTTCCAGGGCATCCGCTTGATGGCCTCGCGGTCATCCGCACATCCCGTGAGCACGAGCACCACGGCGACCGCGAACGCGCCCATGCCGACGTTCACCTCGAAAAAGATGACGCTGAGGATGAGCAGGCCGATCAGCCCGAGCGTCGCGATGTGCTGACGCTGGAACACGCCATCGCCCGCCGCCGGCGCCGAACCGACCTCGGCCCCTGCGCGCCCGGCCCCGAAGAGCTTCAACCCGCCGAACAGGAAGTACCCGCCAAATGCCACGAACGCATGGGCCCCAAGGTTATAGAAGTACGTTTCGGCTTCGAGCCCACCCAGATCGTTGCGCGCCATCAGGCCGTTGACGATGATCCCGGTGGGCGCAAACGGTGAAAGCGACCCGGCGTTGGCGCCGTTGCCCACCATGATGGCCATCAGAAACAGCGGAATTCCCGCGGCCGCCGCCGTCGTCATCGCCATGGGCGCGACCAGGGCGGCCGTGGCGATGTTGCCGGGACCCATCGACGCCAGCGCGGCCGCCAGGACGAAGAACATGATCGGCACGACGCCCCGGTTGCCCCGGCAGCTCTTGACCGCGTGGTGGGCGAGCCGATCGAGCGATCCGTTGACTTGCGCCATCGTGAAGAGCAAGGTGACGCCGGTCAGCGTGAGAAACAGCTGGCTGGGGAAGCCCCCCATGACGCTGTTGACGGGCATGCCGCCGATGTAGACGCCCACGACCCACGCCAGCGCCACCGCCAGCAAGCCGACGTTCAGCCGGGTGAAGCAGCTGACCGCGACAGCCAGCGCGAGCGCGGAAACAGAGAGGGCAGCCAGGCTCATTGATGCTCCGCGAGCGCGCTCAGAAGCTCCGCCGGATGAAGCGGACGCGTGCCCGTGAAATCCTCGACCTGGTGGCGGCAGGAGACGCCAGACGCCACCAGAACCGACGCCGAATCCAGCCCGCGCGCTGCGGGCAGCAGGCGCCGCTCTCCGATCGTGCGCGACACGTCGTAGTGGTCGCGCCCGTAGCCGAACGATCCCGCCATGCCGCAGCACCCGGCATCGAGGTCCACGACCGTTGCGCCGGGCACTCTCGACAGGAGGGCCTTTGCCGACCCGACGAGCCCCATCGCCTTCTGGTGACAGTGTCCATGGAGGAGAATCGTCGTCGCCTGCCCCTGGCGCAGCGTCACCGCCGCCTGTCCTGACTGGTACGCGCGCTCCACCCAGTCCTCGAACAGCGCGCAGGCCTGGGCCACCGTCTGCGCTTTCGCGCGGGATTCGCCGCTGAGTAGATCGGGTGCATCTTCCTTCACGGCCGACAGGCAGCTGGGCTCGAGAAACAGGATCGGCTCGCCGCGCGACGCAAGAGGGTACAACAGCTCGGCGTTGGCCGCTGCACGCATCCGCGCCTCGGCGAGCAGGCCCTGAGAGATGAGCGGACGCCCGCAGCAGCCGTTGGGCGCGAGCGTCGCGCTCACGCCCGATCGCTCGAGCAGAGTCGCGGCCGCCAGGCCCACTTCGGGGTGGTAGTAGTTCGTGAACGTGTCGTTGAAGATCCGCGCGGCCGTTCCGTGCCGGTTCGGCGCCCGGCCCGTGAACCGCCGCGCGAAGGTCGTCCGCGACCAGCGTGGAGGCTTGCGCCGGCGATCGAGGCCCAGCACCCATTCATTGAGGAGGCGCCCGGGGACGCTTCGCGCCACCCAGTTCGACACCGGCGCGAACCTGCTGCCCCAGCGCGACAGCTCGTGCACGTGGCCGAGGGCACGGGCGCGGAGCGGCGTACCGTGGCGTTCCCAGTACCCGGCCAGGAACTCGCTCTTGAATCGAGCCACGTCGACGTTCACGGGGCATTCGGCCTTGCAGGCGCGGCACTCGAGGCACAGATCGAGGACCTCGCGCACTTCGCGGTCGCCGAGACCTGCCGTCCCCATCCCGCCCGCCATCGCGAGGCGGAGGACATTGGCACGACCCCGCGTCGAGTGCGCCTCCTCGCGCGTGGCCATGTAGGAAGGGCACATCGTGCCGTCGAGCGTCTTGCGGCAGACACCAAGGCCGCTGCACATCTCGACGGCGCCGGCCAGTCCGCCGTGCGCCGAGTAGTCGAAGAAGGTCACGGGCCGGGGTGTCACGTACCCAGCGCCGTAGCGCAGGTTCGCGGTCAGCGGCGGCGCGTCCACGATCTTCCCGGGGTTGAACAGGCCGTCAGGATCGAACGCCTCTTTGACCTCGCGGAATGCCCGGTAGAGCGCCGGTCCGAACATCCTCTCCATGAACGGGCTGCGCACCAGCCCGTCGCCGTGCTCCCCCGAGAGCGCACCACCGAACTCCAGCACGAGGTCGGCGACCTCGCCGGCAATCGCCTCGAACGTCCGGACGCCGGCCTCGGTCTTGAGGTTCACCACGGGGCGCACGTGCAGGCATCCCACGGACGCATGGGCGTACACGCCCGCCGTCGTCTCGTGCCGCCGGACGATGTCCAGGAACCGCGCGATGTAATCGCGCAACCGTTCCGGAGCCACCGCCGTGTCCTCCACGAACGACAGCGCCTTCGCATCGTCCTTCGTGGCCATCGAGAGGCCGAGTGCGGCCTCGCGCACGCTCCAGATCCGCGCCTGCGCCGCCGGTTCGAGCGCGTGGTAATACCGATAGCCGAAGCCCCGGCCGCGCAGGTCCGCTTCGAGTGCGTTGAGGCGCGGCGGCAGGTCGTCGGCGGCATCCGCGTAGAACTCGACGCACAAGAGCGCACCGGGCTCACCATCAACGAAGGTCTCGCGGAGCCGGTGCAACGCCGCGTTCTGGCGGGTGTTGTCAAGGATGAAGCGGTCCATCACCTCAACGGCGGATGGCCCGTGGGCCAGAATGGCCGGCGTCGCTTCGAGCGCACCGAGAAGATCGGCGAACTGGATCGCCATCACGGCTTTCGCGGCCGGCAGAGGCACGAGCGACAGCGTCGCGTCGAGCACCACGCCGAGCGTGCCTTCAGAGCCGACCATCAACCGCGTCAGGTCAAATACCTGCGACGCAGGCGTCCCGCCCGCTCGAGAAGCCGATGACGTAAAGGCATCGAGGTTGTATCCGCCAACCCGTCTGAGAATTCTGGGGAACCGGCGGGCCACTTCGTCCGCCGCGCCGGCGGCGATGCGCCTGACCTCGCGATAGCAGTGCGCCTCGAGTCCGTCGCCCAGGCACGCGGCCTCGAGCTCGCCCGGCGTGAGCGGACGGAAGTGGGCGACCGACCCGTCAGAGAGCACCACGTGCTGCTCGACCACGTGATCGATGGTCTTGCCGTACAGCACGGAGCGGGCGCCGCTCGAGTTGTTGGCCATCATGCCGCCCACCGTCGCGCGGCTGGCCGTGGAGATATCCGGCGCGAAGCGAAGCCGGTGCGGGGCGAGCGCTGCATTCAGGGCATCGAGCACGATGCCGGGCTCGACGCGCACCCGTCGCCGGGGGACGTCGAGGTCCAGGATGCGCGTGAGGTATTTCGAGGTGTCGATGATTACCCCGTCGCCGATGGCCTGGCCCGCCTGCGACGTCCCGCCGCCCCTCGGCGTGATCGGACAGCCGAACTGCCGGCAGATCTGCACTGTCCGGACGAGATCCTCGCGCGATCGGGGCACGACCACCGCGAGCGGACGGATCTTGTAGACGCTCGCATCGGTGGCGTAGAGGGCGCGCGAGACCACGTCGAACCGCACCTCACCCTCGATGCCCGCCTCGAGAGCCGCACGGAATCCGTTGATGTCGACGTTGGCGGCGTGGGCTCGAGACACCTTGGGGAGTCCGGGCATTATAGTGAGAAGACCGGAGTGCCCCACATGTACCAGAGCGGACGCCACTTTCTGCAGTTGCCTGGCCCGAGCAACGTGCCCGATCGCGTCGTGCGCGCGATGGCCCAGCCCACGATGGACCATCGGAGCCCGGCCTTCGGGGAGCTCGGCCTCGAAGTGCTCGATGGCCTCAAAGCCGTCTTCGGGACGACCGGGCCCGTCGTGATTTTCCCCTCGTCTGGCAGCGGCGGCTGGGAGGCGGCACTCGTCAATACCTTGTCTCCCGGTGACCGCGTCGCCGTGTTCGAGACCGGGGAGTTCGCAAGACTCTGGAGCGAGATGGCGAAGCGGCTCGGGCTCGACGTGCAGGTTGCCGCCGTCGACTGGACGCGCGGCGTGGATCCGGCCGCTGTCCAGGCAGTCCTCGACGACGATCGCGAGCACAAGATCCGGGCCGTGCTCGTCGTGCACAACGAGACGTCTACTGGTGCAACGACGCGGCTGCCGGATATCCGGACCGCCATCGACCGCGCGAAGCACCCGGCGCTCCTGCTCGTGGACGCCGTGTCGTCGGCCGGCTCCATGGAGCTGCAGCACGACGCGTGGGGGATCGACGTGACGCTGGCCGGGTCCCAGAAAGGGCTCATGCTGCCGCCTGGCTTGAGCTTCAACGCCATCAGCCAGAAGGCGCTGGCGGCCTCGAAGACCGCGCGGCTGCCGCGGTCGTACTGGGAATGGGACTCGATGCTCGAATTGAACGCCGGGGGGTTCTTCACCTACACGCCGGCGATCACGCTGCTCTACGGCCTGCGCGAAGCCCTGGCGATGCTGCGCGAGGAAGGGCTGCCTCGGGTCTTTGCCAGGCATCGTCGGCTTGCGGCCGCGACCCGTGCGGCGGTCACGGCCTGGGGGCTGCCGATGGTCTGCACCAGGGAGGCCGAGTACAGCAGCGTCGTCACGACGATCCTCGTGCCTGCGGGCTACGATTCCGAGGCGCTGCGGACGATCTCGCGCGAGCGCTTCAACCTCTCGCTCGGCGCGGGCCTCGGCCGGTTGAAAGGCAAGGCCTTCCGCATCGGTCACCTCGGCGACTTAAACGATCTCATGCTCGCCGGCACGCTCTGCGGCGTCGAGATGACGCTGTCGACCGCCGGCGTGCCTTTCGCGCGCGGCGGAGTGCACGCCGCCCTGGACGTGTTGCTGCGCGAGACCTGAGGACGCGCGAGGAGACGCTACCGTCCTTTGAAGACGGGCGGCCGCTTGGCGAGAAATGCCGCCACGCCCTCTTTGAAGTCGTCGCTCAAATAACACATCGCGATCAGATCGTCGGCGTCCACCTGAGGAATTCGGCGCGCGGCCTGCAGCCGCCGGAGCATCTCCTTGGTGGCTCTGAGGGTGAGCGGCGCGTTCCGTGCGATCGTGGCGGCCAGCTCGAGGACGGCCGCGTCTACAGCGCTGGCGTCGACCACGCGGTTGACGAGCCCGAGCGCCAGGGCCTCGCTGGCCTCGATCAGCCGGCCGGTGAACATGAGCTCCCTGGCGCGGGCGGGGCCCAGAAGGTCGAGCAGCCGCGCGTAGTTGGCCGCCGACAGGCAGTTGCCGAGCGTCCGGGCCACCGGTACGCCGAACCGGGCATCCGGCGAGCAGACCCGCAGGTCGCAGGCGAGTGCGATGGCGCAGCCGCCGCCGGTGGCCACGCCCTGCACCTGCGCGATCGTCGGCTTGGTCACGCGCTCGAGCCGGTCGACCACGGCGTCGAGCTCTCGTTCGTAGGCCAGCGCGTCCTCGCGCGTGCGGAACCGCGTAAACTGCGCGATGTCGGTCCCGGACATGAAGGCCTGACCGCCGGCGCCGCGGATCACGAACACGCGGATGCCAGGGTCGTGCGTCGACGCGATCGCAGGCGTCGACGAGCGATTGGTACATGTCCGAAGTCATGGCGTTCCTCGCCTCGGGACGATTGACCGTCAGGAACGCGAGGCCGGTTTCGGGACCGTCGACGTCAAACAGGATGCGCGGGGTGGACACGTGATGGCTCCTCAGGGTGGAGAGCGTCGTCGGGCGCTCGATGGGATTCGCGTGCTGGACGTCACGCAGGTGATGGCCGGACCTTTCTGCGCGATGCAACTATGCGATATGGGCGCGGACGTGATCAAGGTCGAGCCGCCGCAGGGCGACTCCACCCGCCGCATGGCGGGTGCGGCCGGCGCCGAGAGCCCGAGCTACAACGCGGTCAACCGCGGGAAGCGCGGCATCGTGCTCGACCTCAAGAACCCGGCGGCACAGGAAGCCTGCCGCCGCCTGGCCCTGCAGTCTGACATCCTCATCGAGAACTACCGGCCGGGGGTCATGCGTGGCTTCGGCCTCGACTACGAGCGCCTGTCCGCCGCTCATCCCGGGCTCATTTACGCGTCGATCTCGGGCTACGGGCAGACGGGGCCCTACGCGTCGAAGGGCGGCTTCGACCTGGTGGCCCAGGGCGTGTCGGGCCTGATGTCGATTACCGGCGAGCCCGATGGCCCGCCGGTCAAGGTCGGTGTGCCGTTGACCGACCTGGGCGCCGCACTGTTCGCCCTCTCGGCGATTCTCGCGGCGCTGCACTACCGGACGCGCACGGGCCTCGGCCAATACATCGATACGTCGCTTGTCGATGCCGGCGTGGCGTTGTCGGTCTGGGAGGCGACCGAGTTCTTCTCGAGCGACGGCGTGCCGCCGAGGCCGATGGGATCGGCCCACCGGATGAGCGCGCCGTATCAGGCGATCCGCTGCGCCGATGGCTTCATCACGATGGCCGCCGCCAACGACCGGCTGTTCGGGCGGCTCGCCGACGCACTGGGCCATGCCGAGTGGACGGAGCTCCCGGAGTTCGCGGCCGATGCGTCGCGCGTGGCCAACCGTGCCGCGCTCGCCGCGCGCATCGAGGAGGTGACCGTTCGAAGGCCGCGGGCCGAGTGGCTGGCGCGTCTCGATGCCTGCGGGGTGCCGTGCGGTCCCATCAACGACTACGCGCAGGTCTTCGCGGATCCGCACATCACCGCGCGCGGCATGGTCGCCGAGGTCAGCCATCCGACCCTCGGTCGTCTGCGAACGCTCGGCTCCCCGGTCAAGCTCTCCGAAACCCCGGCCGTCGTCGACCGGCCGGCGCCCCTGCTCGGCCAGCACACCGAGGAGGTACTGCGCGAGGCGGGATTTTCTTCCGCCGAGATCTCGGCGCTTGGGAAGGGGTCTGCTACAATGCCCAGCCAATCAGGGACTTAGGATTCAAGGACTTAGGATTCAGGGACTTAGGATTTCGGGACTGATCTCATGCGACGATATTTTGTGGCCTCGACGAAGACGTGGCTGGTGGCGGTTGCGCTCCTCGCGTTCGGGTTGCCGGCCTTTGCGCAGGAAGGCGGGTCGAACTCCACTCCGGGCGCTCTTGGACGGCTCTTCTTCCTCGATATCCGCGGGCGCGTCTACTCGGCCAATCCGGACGGCTCGGATCTCAAGGTTCTCCTCGAGTTCCTCAAGGGCTCGCCCGACGGAATCGCGGTCGACGAAGAGGCCGGCCTGATCTACTGGTCGAACATGGGCCGTGCCTCCGACGATGACGGGTCGATCGAGCGGGCGGACCTGAACGGCAACGGGTACAAGATCGTCGTGCCCCCGGGCGGCACGCACACTGCCAAGCAACTCAAGCTCGACAAGAAGAACGGCAAGCTCTATTGGTCCGACCGCGAGGGCATGCGCGTCATGCGCTCGAACGTCGACGGGTCGAAGATCGAGACGCTCGTGGAAGTCGCCCGAGGGGACGCCGCGCGCGCTGACGCCACCAACTGGTGTGTCGGCCTCGCCGTCGACGTCGAAGGCGGAAAGGTCTACTGGACGCAGAAGGGGCCGGGCAATGGGTACACCGGCAGCATCCGCCGCGCGAGTCTCGAGATTCCGAAGGGGCAGACGGCCGCGAACCGCAAGGACATCGAGATCCTGTTCGAGGGCCTGCCGGAGCCGATCGACCTCGACCTGGATCTCGACCGGAAGATGATCTACTGGACCGATCGTGGTGACGCGCCGCAGGGCAACAACGTGAGCCGCGCCCCGATGCAGATGCCGAAGGGCGCGACCGCGAAGACCCGGACGGACCAGCAGGTGCTCCTCAGAGATCTGAGCGAGGGGATTGGTGTCGCGCTCGACCTCAAGGGCAACCGCATGTTCGTCACCGATCTTCGCGGCAACCTGTACAGCGCAACGCTCGAAGGGGCCAATCGAAAGGTGCTTCGGACCGGTCTCGGCAGCCTGACGGGGATCGCCTACGCGGAGGTTCGCTGACCCTCGATATCTAGTCATTTGGTCATTTGGTCAAATGACGAAACGACCAGATGACTAGATCACCAAGACGGTGAATTGATGTCCCGCCCCGCTGTCTGTGCCGTGCTGCTCGCGTCGGCCGTGTGGGGCCTCGGAGCGCAGCCGCGCCCGGCGCGGTCCCCCTCCGATGTGCTGGCGCGCCTGGCGGATCGGGTGGAGGTCTACTACGGCCGGGCGCAGAGCCTCGTCAGCCTCGAGAAGGTCCACATCCAGACGCTCGACCGGGGCTTCTCGGAAATCGCGCGCCCGCGCCGGCTCGAGTTCGAGCTCAGCGTCGAATGGGTGCCGCCGACCGACGAGCGGTCGGCGCCGGACGCGACGATGAGGCGCCGGTTGCTGAAGGTCAACGGCCGCGCGGCGCGGCCGAGTGACGAGCCGGGATGCCTGGATCCCAAGGCCATTGCGACCGAGCCCCTCGCGGTCTTCCTGCGTGGTCGCCAGCACGAGCAGATCTTTTCCTGGACAGGCGATGCGCGCATCGACGGGCGCGCGGGCGTGATGCTCGACTTCGCCCCCCGCAGTGGTCCTCCTCCGAAGGTCTCCTGGTTGAAGAAAGGGGAGTGCGTCTCGGTGGATGTCGGCGCCCGCTCGCGCGGACGCGTGTGGGCGGACCCGGAAACCGGCGAGGTGCTGCGGCTCGACGAGTGGGTGGCCGGAATGCACGAGTTCCCCGTGCCCTTCGAGCACCAGCGCGCCTGGAACACGTCTTCGCTGGCGCTCGAGCGCTCCGACTCGTCCATCCGCTATCGCGCCGTCCGCTTCTCTGACCCGGACGAAACCCTCCTCCTGCCGACTTCCGTGGAGACGCTCACCTCGTGGCGCCCGGCCGGCACCTACATCCGCACGACGCAAACCTTCTCCAACTACCAGCGGTTCCTCACTGGCGGGCGCATCGTCGAATAAGCCGGGGCTCCTGGCTTCGGGCTTCAGGAGCTGCTCAGGCTTCGGAACTGGCCGGCTTCACGGCGTGAATGCACTGGTTGATCATCAGCGGCAGCAGACGATCGCCAAACCCGTCGACCCAGCGCGACAGGCCTCTCAGCGGCGTGATCTGGAACGGCCAGAGATGCAGACCGCGATGGTCGAGCACGCGCGCGCCGGCGCTCTCGAGCACGCGCCGCAGCTCCGAGGGCCAGAGGAAGTTCTCGTAGCCGTCGTACGGCCGCAGCCCTATCGCCGAGGCCGCCCGCACGGGACCCTGCCACAACCGGTTCGGTGTCGAGAGCACCAGGTGTCCGCCGGGCCTGACCGCGCGGTACAGCTCGACCACCGCGGCGGACGGATCGGGTGTGTGCTCGATGGCTTCGCTCGACACCACCACATCGAAGCTGCCCGGAGCGATGCCGAGCGAGGTCAACGTGCCAACGACGGCCCGGCATCCGCACCGGAGTCGGGTTGCGGCCGCCAGATTGGGCCCGATATCCAGGGCAACGACATCGGCCCCCGCGGCGACCAGCGCGCGCGTGATGCCGCCGACGCCGCAGCCGCCATCGAGCGCACGACGCCCTCTCAGCCCGTCGGGTCCGAGGAACTGCGTCAGCAGCGTGTCTACGCGCTGACCGAGGTCGTAGTCGTCCATCAGCTCGTCGAACCGCGCTGTGAGACGGTCGTGGCTCAGCTCCTTCTCGCGAGATCGATCGGGCGGCGTGATCGGCATCGTCAACAGGACCCTGGAGGCGCCGGTTCCAGCTGGACGTCACGGGCGGACGAGGTCGCGGGCAGCGGCGTGCGGGTCTGGACGTGCTGACGGTGCCAAAGCGACAACACCGCAAGGCCCCACAGCTCGAAACCATACGAGCGGCGACCCGACATGTGGTCGGCGACCACCCTGGAGATCTGCGCGCGGTCGAGCGCCTGCAGCGGCGCCAGCGCCTCGTGCGAGAGCAAGTCCTCCACAAGCGGCCGGGCCGGCCCGCGCAACCAGGTGTGAACGGGAATGCTGAATCCCTGCTTCGGTGCGCGGGACACCGCGGTCCCGCATTCGCGGCGCGCCAGCTCGCGGAGCACACGCTTGGTCGCACCCGTGCGGCCGGCTTTGAGCGCGGCCGGCAGGCTCAGCGCGAACTCGGCCAGATCGGGATCCAGGAACGGCGATCGCACTTCGAGCCCGTGCGCCATGCTCATGCGATCGGCCTTGGCGAGAATGTCGTTCGGCAGGTAGTCCATCACATCGGCGGTCTGAAGCTGGGCGAGCGAGGGGTGGGGCGAGAGCGCATGCCGGGCCGCCATGGACGACAACGAGCCTTGCACGTCGAGCCTGCGTGCGGCCCCGGAGACCAGCCGCGACGCCTCGTCGGGCAGCCAGGTCCCATTCCAGGTGAAGTGGGCCACCGCCGGAGGCAGATCGGCGGCGCGCAGAAAGCGGCGAAGCTTGTACGACGCCGAGACCTTGCGCTCGCTCGTGGGCAGACGCTGACCTGCGCGCGCGAGCAGGTGCCGTACGGCGGACGGCATCCGCGCCGTCACCGCGTCGTGCCAGAGTGTGGCGGGATAGGTCAGGTATCCCGCGAAGAGCTCGTCGCCGCCATCGCCGCCGAGCACCACTTTGACATGCCGCGCGGCCTCGCGCGACAGGGTCCACACGGCGAGCGCGGACGAATCGGCGAGCGGATCGTCGGCGTGCGCGACGATCGGCAGGAAGTCGGCGAGGCTGTCCGCGGTGAGGCGCACCTCCTGGAGCGGCACGCCAATCTGCCGCGCCGTGCGTTCCGCATTCGGCCACTCGCTGTAGCTCGCCTCGGCGAACGTGAGGCAGAACGCGGAATGCAGACGCCCGGATCTCGCTGCGCTCCGGCCGACGAGCGACGAATCGATTCCTCCCGACAGAAACAGGCCGACGGGCACGTCGCTCCTGAGCGCGAACCTGGTCGACGCCTCGAGCAACGCGTCAAGGCGGTCGATGGCCCCGCGCATGTCGAGGTCGAGAGGGGCTGCCAGTGGAGCCGGCGGCCGCCAGTACACTCCGGCCCTGGCTTCGCCGTCGGCATTCCACAGCCTCCAGGTGCCGGGCGCGAGCCGCGCCACGCCGGCGAGCAGGGTCCGCTCACCAGGCACGTAGTTGAGGCAGAGGAACGCCGCCAGGGCGGCATCGTCGATCTCGCGCGATCGGTCGGGCAGCGCGGACAGGACCTTCAGCTCGGAGGCGAACGACACGCCGCCGCCGCTTTCGGTGAAGAAGAACGGCTTTTCGCCGAAGCGATCGCGCGCGGCAAACAGTTCTCGTCGCGCACGGTCGACGAGCGCGAAGGCGAACATGCCACGGCAGCTTCGCGGGCAGGCCCGTGCCCCACTCGCGGTACCCGTGCAGCAGCACTTCGGTGTCGGATCCGGTCCGGAACCGGTGGCCACGGGCGGTCAGCTCGTCGCGCAGCTCGATGTAGTTGTAGATCTCGCCGTTGAAGGTGACCACCAGCTGGCCGTCGCTCGTGGCCATCGGCTGGTGGCCTTCGCGGAGATCGATGATCGCCAGGCGCCGATGGCCCAGGAAGAATGCGCCCTCGTGCCAGCACGTGCTGTCGTCAGGCCCGCGGTGCGCGAGAATGTCGACGAGACGCCGCCAGAGGTCCACCTCCGGTCCCGGAGTCGAGAACGGCGCGCGCGCGCCGAAGGAAAAGTGTCCGAGGATGCCGCACACGTCCGCGGCCCTAGCCTGCTTCGGACTCGCGGTTCCACTCGCGCCGCACGTGTTCCTGCTGCGACCGTTCGCTCTGATAGTAGATGCGGATGAGGATCTCCGCGAGAATGCCGGTGAGCAGTGTCTGGAGCCCGCCCAGCATCAGCAGCGAGGCCAGCAGGAACCAGCCGCCCCGTTCGCGGATGGTTGGCGTGCCCGTGATCCACGAGTAGGCGACGAGCGATCCGGCGATGGCCACGCCCACGCCGATGAGCAACAACCCGATCTTGCCGAAGGCCTTGAGCGGCCGCGTGAAGTAGTACCGCGCGAAGTACAGATAGAGGATGTCGAGGAAGACGTTGATCGTGCGGCCCAGGCCGTAGTTCGATTGTCCGACCGGCCGTTCGATGTTGCGAATCCGCACCTCCGTCACCTTTGCGCCGGCCATGCTCGCCAGCACCGGCACGAACCGATGCTGTTCGCCGAGCAGGCGCAGGCGGTGCACCAGGTCGGCGCGATAGGCGCGAAACGTCGTCCCCACATCGTGGATCGACAGGCCCGAGACCCGGCGGATCATCCAGTTCGCGGCGCGGGACGGCCAGCGCCGCAGAATGCCTTCCTGTCGATCGTGGCGCCAGCCGCACACGAGATCGACGCCTTCCTCGATCTGATCGAGGAAGAGCGACAGGTCCTCGGGAAAATGCTGGAGGTCGGAGTCCATTGAGACGACGATGTCGCCGCGTGCAGCCCCGAGGCCGGCCTGGAGCGCGGGCGTCTGGCCGAAGTTCCGCCTGAGCTCCACGACGCGCAGCCGGGGCTCGGATTGGATGAGGGATCGCGCCAGTGCCAGGCTGCCATCGGTGCTGCCATCGTCCACCAGCACGAACTCAAAGACGTAACGCGCCTCGAGGAGCGCCGTCGCGCGCGTGAGGCGCCCCACGAACTCGGCGAGCGTGGCCGCTTCGTTGTAGACCGGAGCGACGATCGAGACGAGTGGCGTCATGAGGCGGGCCTGAGGCCGGTGACCGTCCAGCTGTAGCCGTGGCGATGGTGCAGCCGCACGCCCACGAACCCCGCGTGCGTCATGAGCGCCTCGGCTTCGGCCCGGGTGTAGTACTTGGCGTAGGCCGGGTTGAGCTGATCGTAGATGACGACCCGCCGCTTGGCGGGGGTCAGCGGCCGCATGACACGCTGCATGTACTCCGCAAGGGGAAGCGGGAGCCAGCGGCATGCGTGCATGTAGACCCAGAACGCAGGGTAGAGCGCCTTGACGAACAGATCGAGCCCGCGGTGCGGCAGCCGCCGCGTGAACCCCCAGAGCAGCCCGGCGAGGGCCAGGTAGCTTGCGTTGCCTTCCCGACCGTACAGCCAGATCGCAAAGGTGCCGCCAGGGCGGAGGGCGCGATACGCCGCCGCAGCCACAGGCGCCGGGTCCGGAATGTGGTGCATGACGCCGATCGAAAACACGTAGTCCAGATCGCCCGTCGGCGGCAGGCGATCGCCGGTCTCTTCGAGGTAGATGATCCGGTCGCGCTCCGCCCGGGTGTTCGCCTGGAGGACCTCGAACGCATCCGACGGCTCCACGGCCACGACGGTGGAGGCGCCTGCCATCGCCAGGATTCGGACGAACCGGCCCGTGCCCGCGCCGATCTCCGCCACGCGGCGTCCCCTGACGTCCCGATCCGAGACCAGCGGGTGGAAGATGTCGTTGAAGAGCTCAGCCGATCCAAAAAACCCTTCGTTGTCCGGATAGCGCGTCCATTGCTCTCCGAAATCGGCGATGGTGCGCGATTGCAGCTGGTCGGTCATCGGGCGATCGCCGGTCTGCTCAGCCGCGCCTCCAGATGGGCGTACTCCGGACCCGGAGCACGAGGCAAAGCGGCGTGCCATCGCTCATGGTCACGCGATGGACCACGTCGGGGTGGGCCACAGCGTCGAGCACGTCCTGTCGGGAACCCTTGAGCAATCGGATGTCCAGATGGTACCCGCCCTGCTGCCTCATGCGAAACCAGATTGAAGGGAACCGCGCCGCGTCGATGACGGCCACTTCCCAGGCGTTGGCCGTCACCCCGATGGGCATCTGCGCCCGCCCGGCGCTCGCCGCTGACCAGGCCACCGCCTGCAGAACGCAGTTGCCCCAATAATCCATCTCGTAGCGGCCGAAGGCGGCCCGAGGCCCGCCGATGACGGGGCTGAAGTACACGTACTGGTTGGGGTGGTTCCGGAGCTGGAAGAGGGCCGGCTCCGCGATCCCGACCGCAAGGGCAGCGGACACGAGCGCGGCCGTCGTTCGCCGCGACGCCGCCCGGAGAGCGAAATCCCAGCCCGCCGCTGCGAGCACTGCCAGCGGCGGCACGATGAAGAACACGTGGCGGATGCCGTCGTACAACGTCAGATGGCGCACGATCACGACCGAGGCGGGGATCAGGACGAACGCCCAGAGTGCGGCCAGTTGGACGCGCGAGGGCTGCATCTTCAGCAGTCGCGCGGCGGAGAGCGCGACGCCCAGCAGCACCACGGGCGGCACGCTGATGAGCAGCCACGTTGGCAGGTAGTGCCATGGGAGGTCGGCTGCCGCGAGGTCCTGACCGTCGAACAGCGAGGGGTTCCCCCAGCTGAACGCTGACGCCGTGAGGAACGCTTCGAACGGGCGGACGAGCGGCTGCTCCTGCGCCCACGGCCAGAATGCCGTTCCGGCGACGAGCGCGGCGACGGTGACCAGCGCGAAACGCGCGGCGGTCCGCGCCAGATGTTCCGGCGACCGATCGCCGGATGCGTAAACGGCGACGGCAATCGCCAGGGCGGCGTACGCGAGGAGGACCAGTCCCATCGACCGTACATTGATCGCCAGCGCGATCGCAGCCGAGAGCTTGGCGGCATGCGCCCACGACATGTACGGGTACTCCGGACGTACGGTCACGATGTAGTAGAGGGCGACGAGCATCAGCGCGGCAAACGGCAGGTCCTTGGAGTTGTTCATGGACTCGCCGACGTAGCGAGGCATGGCCAGCAGCAGCATGGCCGCGAGCCACGCTGCCCGCTCGCCGAACAGCCGGCGCCCGAGCTTGAAGGCGAACACGAGTCCCACCCAGCCGAACACGCTGTTGACGGCGTGACGCACCACCCACAGGTCCGCCGGCACGAGACGCTGCACGGCGACGGAAAGGACTTCGACCAGCGCTCCGTAGAAACGCAGGTAGCCGAAGCTGATGTCGATCGACGACCGCGGGGCCTGACCCGTGTAGACGTTCCAGATCTCCTCCCCGTACTTCTGCAGGGCGCGTTCGTCCCAGGTTGCCCCGAAGTCGCGCGACAGCAGAATCATCGCTGGGAGGAGCGCCAGCGCCACGGCGGGCACGGCGAGACGACGGAGCGGGAGGCGCATGCGGCGACGAACAGCTTAACGCAGGGGCCGTTTCCTGCTAACCTGTCTTTCATCATGCGTATAGGGCTACAGGGCTCGGCGGGTCACTCGGCGTTCTCGACATTCCATCATGCGATGCGCCTCTACAAGGACGACCTCGGGCTCTGCCGTCGTGTGGCGCGCTTCATCCACGCGGGCCTCTCGGCCGCGCAGCCGGGGATCGTCGTGGCGACGCCGCCGCACCTCGCGGGGATAGCGCGTGAACTCGACGCGCTCGGGCGGGACGCCGCCGCGTTGCAGGCGACCGGCGATCTCCAGTGCCTGGAGGCGCCCGCGTTGCTCGAGACGTTCATGATCGGCGACCAACCCGACACCGCCTTGTTCAGGGCTGGCGCCCGAGAGCTCTTCCAGAGCGCCCGACGCGGGCGCTCGGGCGCCACGGTGTACGTTTACGGAGAGATGGTGGACCTGCTCTGGCAATCGGGTCGAACGGCGGCGGCGATGCGGCTCGAAGTGCTCTGGAGCCAACTGGCCGCCGTGGAGTCCTTCTCTCTCTTATGCGGGTATCCGCGGGAAATTTCTATCAGGGAAAGGGCCTCGATGCCCTTTGCGCGCTCCACACCCACGTCGAGCCTACCCTCCTGGAGCCAGCCCCCTAGCGTCGCCCCCAGGGCCCAACGGCGCGACCATAGTCCGCCGCTAGGGAGATTTTAGTCTGGGCCTGTTCGCCTACCTCAACTGCAAAACCGTAATAATCCGCCACGATTCGGGAGTTGGCCATTCTTCGCGGCTGGCACACTTCTGGCGAATGCGGGAGGAGTGCAGCCCCGACTGAGCACTGGAAGTCGATGACTTTGCGAGCTGTTCCGTTATCACATCAAGGCCGTACGCCAGGGACACCTGACGAGGCCAATCCGCTCGACGCGTTCGGTCCCGAGGGGGTCGACGCGCTCGTTCCCGAGGGGGCTCATGGCCCTGCCAGAGTGGCCCCTCTCGACTTCGAACATCAGGGCGACGCCGCACCCGACCCGTCTCCGCGTCCGCTGGACTCAGGTCGTCCGCAGGGCGTCGGCCTCCGCACTGCATTCCTGCTCATCGGCGGCCTGCTCTCACTCATTGCCGGCGGCATCGTGGCGGTCCAGCTGCAGCGCGGCTCGATCTCGACCACTTCCGCGCCGCGAACCGGACGTCTCGCGCTCGAAACGCGACCGGCGGGCGTCCAGGTCGAGATCGACGGGCAACCCCGAGGGGCGACGCCGCTCGCCGTGGACCTGACGGTCGGTACGCACACGGTGAAGTTCCGCCACGAAGCCGAGGAGCGGACGCTGTCGGTGAACATTACCGCCGGCGCTCAGATGTCGCAGTATCTCGAGCTGGGGCCCCCGAACGCGCCGGCAGCCCCGGTGGGTCACCTCACGATCGTCAGCGAGCCGCCTGGCGCGCGAGTGTCTATCAACGGCGAGGCGCGCGGCGTGACCCCGGTCACGGTCCGCGACCTCGAGGCGACGCCTCACAAGGTCACCGTGGTCGGCGCGACAGGCTCGAGCGAGCGGACCGTCGACGTCGAACCAGGTGGTACGACCTCGGTGGTCTTCGCGCTCGGCCGCCCCGGTGTGACGGCCGGCTATCTCTCCGTGCAGTCGGCGTTCACCGTCCAGATCGCCGAGGGCGGCGACATCGTCGGGTCGAGCGCCGCGTCGCGCATGATGATGGCCGCCGGCCGACATGACATGACGTTCAGCAACCCTGAACTCGGATTCGAAGACCGGCGCCAGGTGGAGATACGCCCCGGCGCGACTACGACGGTTCGACTCGATGCTGTCGCGGCGCTCAACATCAACGCGCGACCCTGGGCCGAGGTCGCGGTTGACGGTGTGGCGCTGGGACAGACACCGATTGCCAACCACTCGCTGCCGCTCGGCTCACATCTGGTGGTGTTCAGGCACCCCGATCTTGGAGAGCGCCGTCAGACCGTCGTCGTCACGGCGCGCGGTCCGAACCGGATCTCGATGGATCTGACACGATGAACGGCACTGCAAATCTCTGGCGTCTCGGCGCAGCGGCGCTCGTCGTGACCCTGCTTTCGGGGCCCGTGCGCGCACAGGACCCGCTCAGCGCGGCCAAGGAGCTGTACGCCTCCGCGGCCTATGACGAGGCGTTGTCCGCACTGGAACGGCTCAGCGCCGGGGCGACGCCCGCCGTCGCGCTCGAAATCGATCAGTATCGGGCGTTCTGCCTGTTTGCCCTGGGCCGCACCAGAGAGGCCGAGGCGGTCGCCGAGAGCGTCGTGCGCGCCAATCCGCTCGTGGAGCTTCAGGCCGCGGACACGTCGCCCCGAATCGTGGCGCTCTTCGCCGACATTCAGAAGCGGTTGCTGCCGGCGCTCATTCGTGAGCGCTACCGCACGGCTCGGTCGTCCATGGACGAGGGCGACACCGCGGCGACGCAGGCCGATCTGGTCCTCGTGCAACGCATGCTGGCCAAGGCGAGGAGCCTGGGCGCGTGGGACGATGCCCTCGCGGACATCAACGTGCTCGTCGATGGATTCCTCGAGTTGAATCGCGCGGCCGAGCGCCGTGCCGCGGCGACGCCCCCTCCGCCCAGTCCCGCGGAGCCAGCACCTGCGGCAGCTCCCGCATCGACAGCGGCCGCTCCGTCCAACGCGCCGCCGGCCGCCTCCCTGGTCGCGCCGCAGCCGACAGCCGTGCCGACCCCGACGCCTGCCAGCGTGGCACCTGCCGAGCCGCCGGCCGCGGCGAGCGCCGGCGGGGCTGTGGCGCGTGCGGTGATATACAGCGCGGTCGACAGCCAGGTGACCGGACCGGTCGCCCTGCGTCAGGAGATCCCGAAGGTCCCGGCCCACCTTGCGCCGTCGATCAGGGCGAGCAAGCGCACCGGCATCATCGAGGTCACGATCGACGAACGCGGCCGTGTCGAAACGGCGCTCATTCGCGAATCGGTCGACCCCGTGTTCGATGGGATGGTGCTGACGGCTGCCAAGGCGTGGCAGTATCAGCCGGCCAGGCTGCAAGGCACGCCCGTTCGGTACTTGAAGCGCATCGCCATCGCGCTCCGCTAGCATCGCGTCGATCCCTTGGCCAATGGCCTCTGGCCTCTGACCTCTAGCCCTGCCCCCGGCGGCCCGTCTTCGCTACACTTGCACTCGCCCGGATCCTTCCGGACCGGACTGTGGAGCGTCAACATGCCCCTTCGCGTCATCACCGGTGCAACCGTGGCTTTTGCGGCGATGCTCGCCGCGGCCGCTTCCGCGCAGCCCGCGTCCATCACGCCGAATGCGGTGACTACCTCGCTCGTCGGCCGGCTCGATCTCGAACGCTACAAGGCCACGATCAAAGGGCTGACAGCCTTCGGCGATCGCCTCGAGGGCACCGAACGTAACCGGCGGGCCGTCGATTGGATCGAGGCTCAACTGAAGAGTTACGGATGCCCGACTGAGCGGCTGAAGTATGTGAAGGCGCCGCCCGCCCCCAGTCAGGCCGCTTCCGCAGCCACTCCGTCCGCGGCTGCCAGGACTGAGGGCCCTCCAACCGCAGTGGGTGGCGGACGACCTCGCGGCGTTCGGACATCCACGACGCCGAACACCGATTCCGCCAGGCAGGCCGACGAAAGACTTCGAGCGCTCAACGCCGAACCCTCGGTTCCCGGACCGCGCGAGCTCGTGTACTGCACCAAGGTGGGCGCCAGGTTTCCCAACGAGATGTACATCGTCGGCGCGCACATGGATGGCCGCGGCTTTGGCGAGGCGGCCAACGACGATGGATCGGGGACGGCGCTGGTGATGGAGCTGGCGCGGATCTTCAGCATGCCGGACGTCGTGACGGAGCGGACCATCCGCTTTGCGCTCTGGAATAGCGAAGAAGGCGGGCTCGTGGGGGCTGCGGCGTACGTCGAGCAGCGCCAGGCGCTGCAGGGGAAGGAGGACCCGCCGGGGTCAGGTCGGTATCCGGAGCCGACGTGGCTCGGCATGGTTCAGCACGACATGATGCTGTTCGACCACGGCATGCCGCGCGCCGACGGGACCATCAGCCCGGAGCAGCGGCCCGAGGCCGACGTCAACATCGAGTTCCAGATGAGGTCGAAGCAGTCGCTCGAATCGCAGAAGCTCGCCTGGTACTTCCACGCGGCCAACGCGAAGTACGCGACGGACTATCCGGCGCAGGTCGGCCCGCACATGACCAACACCGACTCGACGCCGTTCATGGACGCGGTGGCGTCGATCAGCGTGCGCGAGAACGAGCGCGGTGTTCAGGTCGGAAGCGGGTGGGATCCGCACTGGCACCAGCCGACGGATCTCTTCTCGACCTTTTCGGACAAGGATTTCCGGCTGGGGCTGAACGCGGCGCAGACCACGCTCGGAGCGATCGCGGATCTCGCGGGAACGACGCTACGTTAGCGGGTGCCTGTGAAGAAGTGCCCGTGCTGTTCCGAGCGATTCAGGATGCCGCAATCGTCTGCGAGCATTGCCATCGGGATCAGCCTGCGGCGAAGGCGGGAGCGGGCCTTTCGAAGGAGGGGCGAACGTGGTGGCTGTTTGGAGTCGCCGGTTTATCGGGCCTGTATCTCCTCGGCCACTTCCTTCTCGGTCCAGTATTCGAGGAGAGGTGCGGGCTTCATGCGGAGGCGGCCTTCATAGACTGGAATGCTTTGACCATTCGGAACCGGGACAGGTCGGACTGGAAAGATGTGGAAGTGACGATCTTCGGGTTCGGGCACTCGCGGGTGGCGGGAACGGGCTATCGGGTCGCTATAACGCGAGGAAGGCGGCGATCGCTGCCAGAGGTCTCGCGGTATTCCAGCTCGATAGGGATCTTCGAAATGCCGAGGGTGAAGGCTGGTCTCAGTCGGGGAAGCAGGTGCTCGGAGTGGAGCTGAAGGGAACTGTCGGCAAAGTGTCCTGCACGTGGAGGGTGACCCTGGAAGGTGAGCCCGCCCTGATCGTGTACTAAGCCTGGCTGTGCCATGCCCGTTGATTCTCTTGCTGGTGCCGGAGGTGGGAGTCGAACCCACACACCCTTGCGGATACGGGATTTTGAGTCCCGCGCGTCTGCCAGTTTCACCACTCCGGCATTCGGGAGGGCTGACGCTCCATTCTAGAGCAGTTCTCTCTCGGCCGAAAACCGACGGGCCGACGGAGCCCGCCGCCTGGCATAACGCCCTGACCTATCAGAAGGTGATACGTGCGCCGCCGTAGATCTCGCTCGCCTTGATCATGGGATCTTCGGTGAAGATGCCGTTCCACCGGTAGCCGATGTCCACGCTGAACGTCGCGTTCACCGGGACATTGATGCCGCCCCCGAGCACCAGCAGGGCCTTGGTCTCATCGTCTGAAGGTCCGCCGGGAAGACGTTGCCCATGCGGCCGAACTCTCCGAAGATCTGCAGCCGCTCCCCAACGGCGATCCCGCCACCGCCGCCGAACACTGGCCCGACTTCAGTGCCAAAAGTCACGCCGCCGAGACCGTGGATGAACCCGCCCTGCGCCCGGGCGGGCGCGGCAACCAGCAGAAGCGCCGCGGCTGCCAGGAACACGCCGAAACTTCGTTTCATCGATTTTCCCTCCAGGGACCAAGTAACGAAAGTCCGGCGGAAAGTCACAGGGACCGGATTGCGCCCGAACGGTGTAACCTGCCGAAGATGTCCCATATGTCTCTCTATCGGCAGGCCGCCGTCTTTCTGGTTTTGCTGGCGATGGGTGCCGCCGGGCCGGGCGCCCAGGCGCCGGCGCCAGGCACCGATTGGCCGCAGTGGCGCGGCCCGGACCGGTCGGGTGTTTCACGCGAACGCGGCCTGCTCAACGACTGGCCGGCCGCCGGACCGCGTCGCGTCTGGCAAGCCACCGGTCTCGGCGCGGGCTATGGATCTGTCGCCGTGGCTGGCGATCGCGTGTTCGTCCAGGGCGCCACGCGCAGCAACAGCGTCGTGTGGAGCCTGAACCGCGTCGACGGCAAGGTCGTCTGGACGCAAACCATCGGCCGCTCGAACACCAACGATCGCGGCTCGGGTCCGCGCGGCACACCGTCGGTCGACGGCGACCGGCTCTACGTTCTCACCGAGAACGGCGATCTGGCGTGCCTCTCAACGAAGGACGGCGCGACCATCTGGCTCCGCAACATCCTCAAGGAGTTCAACGCGCGCAACATCGGCTGGCTGGTCAGCGAGTCCCCTCTTGTCGATGGCAACTTCGTCTACGTGACGCCTGGCGGGCGCGGCGCCGGCATGGTGGCGCTCGACAAGATCTCGGGCAAGACCGTGTGGGCCGCCAAGGAGTTGAGCGACGAAGCCGGGTACGCGTCGCCGATTGCCGCCACGGTGCACGGGGTGCGCACGATCATGACGCTCACCTCGGGCGCAGGTGTCGGTGTTCGCGCATCCGACGGGAAGCTGATGTGGCGCTACCGCCGCGCCGCCAACATGACCGCCAACACGACCACGCCGGTCTACTTCGACAACAAGGTGTTCTACACATCGGCGTACGACACGGGAGGCGCGCTCCTCAGCCTCACACCGCAAGGCGATACCGTGAAAGCCGACGAGGTGTACTTCACCCGCGATCTGCAGAACCACCATGGGGGCGTCGTGCTCGTGGACGGCTACTTGTACGGCTTCAACAACTCGATCCTGACGTGTCTCGAGTTCGCCACGGGGAAGATGATGTGGCGGCATCGCAGCGTGGGGAAGGGCTCGCTCGTCGCCGCCGACGGCAAGCTGTTCATCGTCGGCGAGGACCTCGTCGTGGGGCTGGCCGAAGCCTCGCCAACGGGCTACCGCGAGCACGGCCGCTTCAAGATTGACGATCAGGGGCTGCCAAGCTGGGCGCATCCGGCCATCGCCGATGGAAGGATGTACATCCGGAATCAGGGCATCCTCTCGAGCTACGACGTGCGGGGCAAGTAGCCTCCGCGCTACTTGTCCTCGCCGGCCGCGCCGATCACCGAGAGCGTCGCGCGCGTTGCGCCGACGACCGCTCCCATCGGGATCGTGCGGTCGAACGTGGCGAGCAGGCCGTTGTTCTTCTTCGCGAGGGCAACGAGGTAGACATCCGTCAACTGCCGATGCCCGGCGAGCAGGTGCGCCGCAAAGAGCGACTCGTCGAGCACCGAGAACGAGTCTGTCCAGAAGCGATGGTGCCTTCCCGAGCAGAACTTCCGCAGGCGCTTGATGAGATCGGCGGTCCGGAGCGGAACAGCGCCGTAGGCCGGGTGGCCGAGCACGCGAATGAGACCGTTCTCCGTGATCGGGCAGGTCGCCCACCCGTCCGATTCGTGGTCGGCGAACCAGTCGTGGGCCGGTTCGTGGTGGATGTGGTCGGGATCGAACAGCGCGATCAGAACGTTGACATCCAGGAGCGCCGGGCGCCCGCTCACGGAGCGTCTCTCAGCTCGTTGACCAGCTTCATGGTAGGCCGAGGCTCACCGCTTGGGCGCCGCGGCAGCAGGGGGACGCCGTTTCGGATTCGTGCCGATCCCTCGGCACCCGCAAGCCCCTTCCGCGCGAGCTCCGACAACACCTGTCCGGCGGTTCGCCGCCGGCCCGCGGCAATCTCCTTCGCGGCCTGAAGGACGTCTTCGTCGATGTCGAGGGTCGTCCGCACCAACGGATCATCAAACATCACGCATCTGATGTCAACTCGACTGTTGTTGACTGTTGAGATTGCATAGTGATATCACTATGCAATCTCAAGGAGGCGAGCGATGATCCGCGAACGCGAACGGTCGGGGCTCTCGGGCTGGGCGATGGTGCCGGTGCTGGTTGTGACAGCAGCAGGCTCGTTCTACGGTCTTGTGATGACCATCGATCGGATGGACGACACGGGACGCTTTGACATGGCGTTCCCGTTCTGGGCGCTTGGCATCGCGCTCTCCCTCTTCCTCTTGCGCGGTCTGTTTGTCGTCAACCCAGGCGAAGGCAAGGTCCTGCAGCTCTTCGGAAGCTACCTCGGCACCGCGCGGTCTCCGGGCCTTCGGTGGGACAATCCGCTGCTGCGCCGGACCAGGCTGTCCCTGCGGGTGAGGAACTTCGAAAGCCAGAAGCTCAAGGTCAACGACAACGAGGGCAACCCGATCGAGATCGCGGCCGTGGTCGTCTGGCGCGTCGTGGACACGGCTGAAGCATCTTTCGAGGTGGACAACTACGAAAACTACGTGCACGTCCAGAGCGAGTCCGCCCTTCGGAACCTGGCGACGAGCTATACCTACGACACACACGACGATGCCACGATGTCGCTGCGCGGTCACACGGCAGCGGTGGCGGACCACCTGAAGCGCGAGATTCAGGACCGGCTGATCCGAGCAGGTGTGGAAGTGATCGAGGCGCGGATCAGCCATCTGGCGTACGCGCCCGAGATTGCCGCGGCCATGTTGCAGCGCCAACAGGCCGGCGCCATCATCGCGGCGCGGCAGCGCATTGTCGAAGGTGCCGTCGGCATGGTCGAGATGGCGCTTGAGATGCTGTCAAAGCGTGAGATCGTGCATCTCGACGACGAGAGGAAGGCGGCGATGGTCAGCAACCTGCTCGTCGTGTTGTGCGGGGAGCGTTCCACGCAGCCAGTCATCAACGCAGGAACGATCTATCAATAGGGCGGGTGCCCCGTGGCCGATCGGAAACCGTTTCTTCTGCGCATCGACCGCGACGTGCTGGACAGCCTCCAGCGCTGGGCGAACGATGACCTGCGGAGTCTGAACGGCCAGATCGAGTTCGTGCTCAGGCGGGCGCTCGAAGGGGCGGGCAGGGCGGAAAGGGCGGGCAAGGCAGGCAAGGCCGGCAAGCCTGGTGGGGTCGGGTGGGTCGGGCGGGTCGGCTTCGCTCAGCCCAGGCGGGGAGGGCGAAGATTGACAACCTCCGCCTTCCGGCCACCGTCTAAGTGACACATGGAGAGCCTGCTCGCCGACTTGCGCTACGGGCTGCGGCTGATGCGCCGCTCGCCGGCATTCACCCTAATCACGATTGGGACGCTGGCGCTTGGTATCGGGGCCAATACGGCGATCTACTCCGTGGTGGACTCGGTGCTGCTCCGCGGCCTGCCCCTCGCGGATCCCGATCGCCTGGTCATGGTCTGGGAGGACGCCAGCCACATCGGGTTCGCGAGGAACACTCCGGCACCCGCCAACTACTTCGACTGGCGCGAGCAGAACCGCGTCTTCACTGATATCGCCGCGACCCGAGGCGCCATAGCCAACCTGACGACCGATGGCCCGCCCGAACAGGTGCTCGGGCGCCGTGTCACCGCCAATTTCTTCACGGTGCTCGGCGTGCAGCCGGCTCTCGGGCGTGCGTTCACCGCCGGCGAAGACGAGTTGGCGGCGCCGGTGGTTGTCATCAGCCACGGGCTCTGGCGCAGGCGCTACAACACCGACCCGCGCGCGCTCGGCACCACGGTCGCGATGAGCGGGGTCACGCGCACCATCGTCGGCGTGATGCCGGCCGGATTCGTCTTCCGCAACCGCGAAGTGGACTTCTGGACGCCCATCGCCTTCACGCCAGCGGAGCGGGCAACACGGCAATCGCACTTCTTGAACGTCGTTGCCCGTCTGAAGCCGGATGTCAGCCTGGACCAGGCCAAAGGCGAAATGGCGGCGATCGCCGCGCGCCTGGAGAAGGAATACCCGGCCACGAACACCCGCCTCGGCTCTGCCGTCGTTTCCGTCACCGACGACGCGCTGGGCGACACCAGGCTGGAGCTCCTCGCGTTGATGGCGGCGGCGGGGTGCGTCCTCCTCATCGCCTGCGCCAATCTGGCGGGCCTGCTCCTGTCGCGCGCCGTGTCCCGTCGAAGCGAGATGGCGGTGCGCGTGGCGCTCGGCGCCAGCGGAGCCCGGCTGGTACGCCAGCTGCTGGTCGAGGGGATGGTGCTCTCGACGCTTGGCGGCGCGCTGGGCCTTGCGCTCGCACCGGCCGGCGTGGCGGTGCTCGAGGGGCTGGTGCCAACGGGGCTCCCTTCGCTCGAGGTGTCGCGGCTCGACAGCCGGGTGCTGGCGTTCGCCGCGGTCGCTTCCCTGGTGACTGGCGTGCTCTTCAGCCTCCTCCCGGCGCTTCAGGCCGCGCGAACCTCGCAGGCCGATACTCTTCAGCAGGCAGGACGCGCCGGCGTCGGCGCTGCCAGGACGTTCACCAGGGACGTGCTCGTCGTGGCGCAGGTCGCCGCGGCCCTGGTGCTCCTCGCCGCCGCGGGCCTCATGCTCCGGACGCTGGCCAACCTCAGGGCGACTGACCTTGGCTTCGATTCAGAGCGCCTGCTGACGATGCAGACGTCGCTGCCCTCGGCGAAGTACCAGGACGTTTCGGCGCGGCGGGGGTTTTACCACCGTGTCATCGATGGCGTCACCGCGCTGCCCGGTGTCGAAGCCGCCGCATTCGGCTCAACTCTGCCGTTCATGAGCATCGGGAACACCAACGGGTACGTCATCGAAGGGCAGACGCTCCCACCGGGTGACGCGGGGGATGCGCTCTTCCGTTCCGGCACGGCCGAGTACCTCAAAACGATCGGCGCCCGGCTGGTGGAAGGGCGCCTGCTCGACGAACGCGACCAGCAGGACCCGCCGACGGTCGTCATCAACGAAACGTTCGCGAGCCGCTACTGGCCCGGCCAGAGCGCCATCGGGCACCGGCTTCGATTTGGCGGCGCGGACGCACCATGGCGCTCCATCGTTGGCGTCGTGCGCGACGTGCGCGAGCGAGGCTATGAGCTCGAGATGAAGCCCGGCGTGTACTCGGTCTTCGGTCAGGTGGGCAACGCCTGGACCCCGGAATTCCTCGTCGTCCGCGGACGGTCGGATCTGTCGGGGCTCGTGGCGCCCATTCGGCAGATCGTAGCCGGCGTCGATCCCGAGCAGCCCGTGGCGCTCGTCAGGACCATGGACGAGATCCTCGATCTCAATGTGGTCGACCGCAGGCAGCAGACCGTTCTCCTCGGGACCTTCGCGAGCCTGGCGCTGCTGCTCACCGCGATCGGGTTGTTTGGCGTGCTCTCTTACGCCGTGACCAGCCGGAAGCGAGAGATTGGCTTACGCATGGCCCTCGGCGCGAGCAGGGGGTCCGTGGTGAAGCTTGTGGTTGGCCGGGGAGCCGCGCTGACCGCGGCAGGCCTGCTCATCGGCACGGTGCTCGCGTGGCTGACCACTGGCGCCATCAGCACGTTGCTCTACGGCGTGAGGCCCAACGATCCCCTCACCTTCACAGCCGTGCTTGCGCTCCTGGCGACCGTCGCGCTCGCATCATGCGGAATTCCGGCGCTCCGCGCGGCCAGGCTCGAGCCGATGGAAGCGCTCAGGCAGGAGTGACTTGCGGCTCATGGCTGATGGCTCATGGCTCACGGCTCACGGCTCACGGCTTATGGCTCAGGTCCCAGAGGCTACTGGCCTCGCGGCTTAAGGCATGCCGGCCTGAGCCGTAAGCCTTGAGCCCTAGGCCCCTCGAGCCCTGAAGCCCGGCAGTGGTGCTCGAGGAAGACCGGAACTGATGCGTTCGCGAAGTTCATTTGTACGAGAGAGTTAAGCAGCTCAGAAGGCAGCATCACGGTTGACTATAGGCTGACCTCCGGCGCCAATCACCCCGCGAAACTGCCCGAAAACCCCCTGTTTTAGGCCCTTTTCCGTTGTATCTGCCCTCCGGGATCGGCTATACTCTGAAGACTGCCGGCACAATTTCAGCCTTCCATACAGCGCGTCCAACAGGGGGAACCGTGACATTTGAAGTCGGCGACAAGGTCATCTACCCGAACCACGGTCTCGGGATCGTTCAGCGGATCGAAGAGAAGACGATTCTCGGCACTACCTGCGGTTTTTACCACCTGCGTATCGTCGCCAACGAAACGATGGTCCTCGTTCCGGTGGCGAATGTCGACGGCGTCGGCCTTCGCCGGGCGATCGGCGACGAAGAAGTCGAACGGCTGTTCGGGCTTCTGGGCGACGGCAGGATCGACAACCACCAGAACTGGAAGGGACGCTTCAAGGACAACTCCGACAAGATGCGCAGCGGCTCGATCTACGAAGTGGCCGACGTGCTGAAGAGCCTGACGTTCCTTGCCAAGTCCAAGAGCTTGTCCTTCCGCGAGAAGCGCATGCTCGATCGGGCCAAGTTCCTCATCATCTCCGAAGTTTCGGAGGTCATGCGTGAAACGGCGCCTGCGATCGAAGCGCGTGTGGACCGTGCCCTCGAGCGCTGTTTCACGGCGAAGGCACGCACGACCGCTCGAGCGACCGCGAAGGTGGTCAAGGTCGCGCCGCGGGCCCAGGCGGCGGCGACGGCTCCTCGTGGCCGGACGGCGCGCGCCTCTTAGGGAAGTGAGAACAGACTTAGAACTCAGAACTCAGAAGTCAGCATTTAGCAATCAGCAGTTAGCAATACGAAGTTCACGAAGAGCCCGCCAGTGCAGAGACGCACTGGCGGGCTTTTTCGTTTAGGATCTGGACCGTTGATTATCGCTGCCGTCCGGTCCCTCGCGACCTTCCTCGCCATCTCTCTTTACGTGCTCGTGACGGCGCCGATCGGCATGGCGCTCGCGCTCATTTTCAGGTGGAAGAACCTTCTGTACCTGCTGGGACATGGCGGGGTGAAGCTGGCGCTGGCCTCGAGCGGGATCCGATACCGTGTCGAAGGGCGCGAGCACCTGCCGCTCGACCGGGCAGCGGTCTACTGTTCCAATCACCAGAGCAACGTGGATCCACCGGTGCTCTTCGATGCCCTGCACCCGCGGATGCACATCCTGTACAAACACGAGATCGACGCCATTCCGCTGCTGGCCCGCGCATTCCGGCTGGGTGGCTTCATCCCGGTCGACCGGCGGAACAAGGAAGCGGCCATGCGGGCCATCGAGAAGGGCGCACAGTCGATTCGAAGCGGGAATTCCTTCCTCATCTTCCCAGAGGGTACGCGGAGCCGATCGAACGACCTGCTGCCGTTCAAGAAGGGCGGCTTTATCATGGCGATCAAGGCGCAGGCGCCCATCGTCCCGGTGGCCATTCAAGGCGGTCGAGACGCCATGCGGAAGGGCAGCTGGCTGATTTGGCCGGTCACGATTGTCATCCGCGTGGGAACGCCGATCGAGACCGCAGCCGTGGCGCTCGACGATCGTGACGAGCTCATCAACCGCGTCCGAGCGGCGATAGAGGGGCTGATCTCGATCTCAGAACGTGCTCGATTGCGAAATGCTAGATTGCCGATTGTCGTCTGCGATTTGCGCGTCGAGATCTCAGATCTAGCACTCGAGCGATTAGCGATCTGCGATGTCTATGAGCCTGTTTCGAACGTCAGCGTCCAGGGCTTGAGGGGCTGTTCATCCCGGCCAAGGATGCCCTCGCCAAGCTCGATCTCGACCTTCCTCAATGGCTCCAGGGGTTGCGCGAAGCGGATCTCCAGCACGCGGTTGGCTGGGATGTACTGCGTCGTGAAGCCGGTGGCGGGCAGGTCCATCGCCGCGGTTCCCGTATAGCGGACGCGGACACGGTTCCTGATCGTCGTCGGGTTGAGATCACGAGAGAACTGGATCCTGACGTTGGTCGACACGGCGACGTCAATCTCGTCGGCCGTCGGAGCGCTGAAGACCACTTCTGGCGGCGGGGCGGCCGGCACCCTGATCGGCGACACATCCGTCGTGGTCTCGGCCGGCGGCTTGGCGATCGAGATCGTCGCGCCGGTTGCATCCAGCCAGACGAGACCGCGGCTCTGTTTGACGACGCCGCTGACCTGCACCCACCGCCCCGTATCGAGCCGGGCGTCCAGCGCCAGCTCGAAGTCGCGTCCCCTTGGACGCAGGTTGCTCACCCAGATGGCGGCGTCCGCCGACCTGACGACGAAGTCGTACCGGCTGTTGCCAAGCGCATCCGGCAGATCGCCGAGCAGGTTGCGGCCGCTGAACTGCCCCACGAGCGTGACCTTTTGGTCGAGGTATCGCGAGGCGAAGAGCACGAGGCCCCGGACGCTCGGCGTGGCCGGAGGGGTGATGGGCGCCACCGCGCTGGCGACGAGCGTGACCACTTGGCCGGGTCGCGGCCACGGGCCGTCGGGGTCGATCTGGAAGGCCGTGCGGAGGTCGTAACCGCTGAGCCTGGGATCGTCGTGGTTCATCCTGCCCAGGTCCCAGAACTCTCCGCGGATCTCGCTCATGCCTTCGGGCGAGCCGTCCTTGAAGAGCACGCGCATGGACGCCGTGTCGTCCTGCATCCTGAGCTCGCCGCCTGGCGTCAGCGTCAGCGTGCCCGCGACGAGAATCGGACGCTGATGGTAGAACGTCGGGTGCGCCAGAAGCGCCGCAAGATTCGTGGCCCGCCGGACCGCGGTAGGCTGCGCCGTGACGCCGACGGCGAGGCTGACGACCAGAATCGCAAGCGCTCTTTTCATGGTTCACGTGGCCGCGTTCACGCGGCCGGGGGCGGGGCGTGGGCCCCACAGCCTCACACCATGATTGTAGTGCTAGATCGTCCGGCGGGCGGCGCGGGCGGTGACGACTGCGAGGCCCAGGAAAAGCAGGCCGCCGGCGACGTGCGCGAGCCCGCTTTCGTCGTGCAGCCACGGCAGCGCATTACCGACGGCCTGGAACGGACCGATGGTCTCCGTGCCGACAAGCACCGCGAAGAGGATGCCGCAAATCGAACCGCCCGCGATCAGCCCTGAGCTGAACAGCGTGCCGGCGCCGAGATCCGACTCTTCCTTGACGCCGCTGCGACCGCTCCACCCACCAGCGCACGAGCCCGCCCGCGAAGATCGGCGCGGTCGTGGCGATCGGCAGGTAGGCGCCGACCGCGAACGACAAGGAATGAATGCCACAAAGCTCCAGCGTCACAGCGACGAACACCCCGACGAGCACCAGCCCCCACGGCAGGTTCTGGCTGAGGAGGCCCTTGATGATCGTGGCCATCAACGTGGCCTGAGGCGCCGCGATGTCCTCCGACCCGATCCCGAACACGCCATGCAGGTAGAGCGTCGTCACGCCGATCACCAGCGCCGAAACGACGACGCCGACGAGCAGACCCACCTGCTGGTAGAACGGAGTGGCGCCCACGATATAGCCGGTCTTGAGATCCTGCGACGTGTTGCCGGCGTTGGCCGCGGCGATGCAGACGACCGCGCCGACGCAGAGCGCGACCGGACCGTAGGCGTCGCCGGTCCATCCGAGCGCGACAAACAGCAGGCAGGTGAGGATCAGCGTCGCGATCGTCATCCCTGAGATCGGGTTCGACGACGACCCGATCAGGCCGGTGATCCGGGACGAAACGGTCGAGAAGAAGAAGCCGAACACCACGATCAGCCCGGCGGCCAGCAGGTTGCCCTGCAGCGGCATGCGCGGGCGCGTAGGCCAGGAACAGCGCGACGAGCGAGCGTGCCGATGAGCACCACATTCATCGGGATCTCGCGCTCGGTCCGCAGGGCAGCGGCCGATCCTGCGCGGCTGCCAAAGCCCTTCAGGCCCTCGGCGGCGGAGCTGACGATGGTCGGCATGGTGCGCGCCAGCGTGATCAACCCGGCGGCCAGCACTGCGCCGGCGCCGATGTAGCGGATGTAGGCGCTCCAGATCTGGCCCGGGGCCATCTCCGAGATCAGGAACGGCTGGCCGGTGGCCGGGTTGACCGCGAAATTCGGATGGATTGGCGGAAAGGGCACGGTGATGTACTGCCCGAGAATCGACAGGAGGGGCAGCAGCACGAGCCACGACAGGACGCCGCCGGCCACCATCGTGCCCGCGATGCGCGGGCCCGATCACGTAGCCGACGCCGAGGTACTCGGGCGAAATGTCGACGCCCAGCGTGGCGTTCGGGAACTGACTGGTGCGCGGGCGCGGTGTAGCCGACCTCGGTGCGGAAGAGATTGAAGATCCAGGAGAAGCGCTTTCCACAACGCGCCGACCGCCAGCCCGCTGAAGACGAGCGAGGCGAGCTTTCCCCCTCGTTCGCCCGCGACCAGGACCTCCGCGCAGGCCGTGCCTTCCGGGTAGGGCAGGATCGCCGTGCTCCTTGACGATGAGCGCGCGACGCAGCGGCACCATCATCAGGACGCCGAGGATGCCCCCAGCGAGCGTGAGCATCGTGATCTGGAAGTAGGTGAAGTAGTCGGGCCCGTAGGGCGTCAGGAAGATCAGGGCGGGAATCGTGAACACGACGCCGCCGGCGACCGACTCGCCGGCCGATCCGATCGTCTGGACGATGTTGTTCTCGAGGATGGTCGAGCCGCCGAGGCGCTTCAGCACGGAGATGGCGAGCACCGCAATCGGGATGGAGGCGCTGACGGTGAGGCCGGCGCGCAGACCGAGGTAGACCGTCGAGGCGCCGAACAGAAGGCCGAAGAGGGCGCCGATGACGACGGCGCGCGCCGTGAACTCGGCGGGCGACTGTGACGCTGGCACGTAGGGCTGGAAGGCGGCTCGATCCGCTGCCTGTGACGCTGGCTCAGAGCGAGGTGCGGAGCCTGTCATGCGCGGATATTAGCACCGGTTTTTGCTACAATCGCCGCTGCTTGTGAAATTGCCGAACAAAGCGTTCACGCCCCGGCAGAGCCTCGAACAGGTCTCCGAGCTCACCACCAACCGACTCTCGGTGTACCTGCGCTGCCTCAACCAGCTCGAGGATGCCGGCGTCCGGACCATCTCGTCGCAGGCGCTGGCCGAGCAGTTCCATCTGAACGCGGCCCAGATCCGCAAGGATCTGGCGTACTTCGGCGAGTTCGGCGTGCGTGGCGTCGGCTACTACGTCACGCGATCTGAAGCGCCATCTGCGGCAGATCCTCGGCCTCGATCGCAAGCTGCGCGTCGCCATCATCGGCGCCGGCAACCTGGGCCTCGCGCTCGCCGACTATCCGGGCTTCCGCCAGGAAGGCTTCGAGATTGCGGCGCTCTTCGACAACCAGGGCGCCAAGGTCGGCCAGCAGTCGCGCGGCGGCGTGCCGATCCACGACATCCACGACCTGAAGAAGCTCGCGCGACGCGACGGCATCAGCATCGCCGTGCATCGCGGTGCCGGCCGCGTCGGCCCAGCGCGTCGTCGATCTGGTGGTCGCCTCCGGCATCAAGGCCGTGCTCAACTTCTCGCCCGGCACGCTGCAGGTGCCGGCCGACGTGAAGCTGAAGAGCGTCGATCTGACCGTGTCGCTCGAGAGCCTGTCGTTCTATCTCGCACGGGGCGAGAGCAGTCGGAGGCGAGGCAGCGTAGCGGACTCAGGCAGGACAGCGTCAGCGCGCGGGATGGCGCCTCTCGCACGTCGACGCGCCGACGGGCCGCGTGCACGATGGTCGACGTCGGCGACAAAGCCGGTGACCGCTCGCGAGGCGATCGCGCGCGGATCGATCCGGATGTCGGCGCGAGGCGCTCGCGCAGATCGCGAGCGCGGCGCCGTCAAGAAGGGCGATCCGCTGCAGGCCGCGCGGCTGGCCGGCATCATGGCGGCCAAGCAGACGTCGGCGCTCATCCCGCTCTGTCATCCGCTGCCGCTTTCCGGCGTCCAGGTCGAGCTCACGCCGACCTCGCGCGGCTACGACATCGAGGCCCGCGTCCGCACCACCGCGCAGACCGGCGTCGAGATGGAGGCGCTCACCGCCGTCGCCGTCGCCGCGCTGACGATCTACGACATGGTCAAGGCCGTCGACAAGGCGATGGTCATCGGCGACATCCGCGCTCGAGTACAAGGCCGGCGGCAAGAGCGGCACTACATCGCAAACGCAGATCGCGGATCGCAAAGCGCAATCGCAGAACGCAAATCGCCGATCGCAAAATGATCGAGCGTGCGATCCTTCTGCAATCCTGCAATTCTGCAATCCTGCCATTCCATGAACGTCGTGATCGGCATCATCAGTCCGACCGCCGCCTGGGTGCTGCCGCGCCGCTTCGTCGATGAGCTCCGGCAGGCGTTTCCCGCAGCACACCTTCATCGACGCCTGGGACCGCGAGGCGTTGCGGCGGGTGCTGCCCGCGCCGACGTGGCCTTCGCCGCGTTCCTCGATCGCGATCTGGTTCCCTCGCTGACCGCCTCCGCTGGGTGCAGGCGCCGGCGGCCGGCGTCGGCCACCTCCTCTCGACCGAGCTCGTCGCCAGCCCGATCGTCCTGACCAGCGCGCGCGGCGTCCGCGCCCGCGCCATCGCCGAGCACGTCATGGCGATGACCCTCGCGCTGTCGCGCCAGCTGCCGCTCGTGCTGCGGCGCCAGGCCGAGCACCGGTGGGCGCTCGACGAGATCGAGTCCGCAGGCACGATCCGCACCCTTCCGGGCCGTCGGCTGGACGATCGTCGGTCTCGGATCGATCGGCGTCGAAGTCGCGCGGCTGGCGGCCGCCGTTCGGCCTGCGGGTCTCGGCCGTGCGCAAGCACATCGAGTGCGCCGCGTGCCGGACGATGTCGCGTCGACGAAGTCGTGGCCGCCGACCGGCTGCTCGAGCTCCTGCGCGCGGAGCGATGTCGTCGTGCTGTCGGCGGCGCTCGACGCCGGAGACCAGGCCGCTCATCGGCCGTCGAGGCGCTGGACGCCATCAAGCGCGGCGCGCTGCTCGATCAACATCGGGCGCGGCAGGCTCGTCGACGACGCGGCGGTCGTCGACGCGCTGAAGGATGGACGGCTCGGCGGCGCCGCGCTCGACGTCTTCACGCGCGAGCCGCTCGACGCGGACAGCCCGTACTGGGATCTGCCGAACGTCATCGTCACCCCGCACATGTCGGGCGCGATGGAGGACTACTGGACGCCGCTCGTCGGCGCTGTTTGCCGAGAATCTGCGCCGGTTCGAGGCCGGCCAGCCGCTGCTGAACGTCGTCGACAAGCGCGCGGGGTACTGAGGCCACGAAGACACGAAAACACGAAAGCAAGACCGGTGCTTTCGTGGCCGACCTGATACTGGACGCAGTGATGCGTGCCCTTTTCGCGGCTCTTGCCGTGACCACTATCGTCGGGGCGAGCCGCTCGGCGGGCTTTGCCGCGTGGCAGCGGCCGGCTGCCGCGCAGCCGCCCCAGTATTCCTACACCGTCGTGAAGACGTATCCCCACGACCGCGACGCGTTCACGCAGGGCCTCCAGTTCGTGGACGGCGTGTTCTACGAGGGCACCGGGCTGAACGGCCGGTCGTCGATCCGCAAGGTTGCGCATCGAGACCGGGGAAGTGCTTCAGCAGCGCGACATCGCCCAGCGAGTACTTCGGCGAGGGCATCACGGTCTGGAAGGACGAGCTCGTTCAGCTCACGTGGCAGTCGGACGTGGCGTTCGTCTACGACCGGCAGACGTTCGCGCCGAAACGGCGCTTCAGCTACAAGGGCGAAGGCTGGGGGCTGACCCACGACGGCACGAGCCTGATCATGAGCGACGGCACCGACGAGCTGCGCTTCCTCGATCCGGTGACGCTTGCCGAGCGCCGGCGCCTGCGCGTCACGGGCGGCGGATCGCCGGTCAAGAACCTGAACGAGCTCGAGTGGGTCAAGGGCGAGATCTTCGCCAACGTCTGGACGACCGAGACTGACCTCGTCGCCCGCATCGATCCGAAGACGGGCGCGTCACCGGCTGGATCGATCTGACGCGGCCTGCTTGTCGCCGCGCGAACGCGCGCAGGCGCGACGTCCTGAACGGCATCGCCTACGACGCCGCCGGCGACCGGCTGTTCGTCACCGGCAAGCTCTGGCCGCGCTGTTCGAGATCCGGCTGACGCCGGCGAAGTAGGCAGGCAGGGCGTCAATCTGCAGCTCGCAGGGCCCGGCACTCGCCGCGAACTGACGTGATCTCGCTTCGATCGGCTGTCCCAGCTCGATGCCGAGCGCTCGGCCTGCCGATCCTGCGACCTCCGACCTGCCCGACCTTCAGCCTCCCGACCTACCTGTCCTGGAGCGGCGGCTCGATGTGGATCACCGCGTCGACGATCTGCGGATAGCGCGCCATCAGGCGGTCCTTCACGACGTGCGAGAGTCGGTGCGCCTCGGTCAGCGGCATGTCTGCCGGCATCCAGACGTGCAGGTCCAGGAACACGTGGTCCATCGTGCCGCGCGTGCGAATCCGATGACAGCCGACGACGCCGGGCACGCTCATGACGACCGCTTCGAGATCGCCTTCCGACATGACGATCCGGTCGCTCAGGATTCGCGTCGTGCGTCATCGCGATCTGATAGCCCGCGTAGCCGATGAAGCCGGCGACGACCAGCGCCGCGAGCGGGATCGAGGATCGGCAGCCCCAGCCGGGCGCCCGCGAGCGCGACGATGACGGCGACCGACGTCCAGACGTCACCCCGCGTCTGCATCGCATCGGCGAGGAGCACCTCGCTGCCGAGCCGCTCGCCTTCGCGCTGATCTCGTAGCGAATCACCCAGAGGTTGATCGATGAGGGTGACCGTCATGACGACGAATCCCGCTATCGAGATGTCCGGCGGAGTCGAGCGGCCGGTCGAGGGTGTTGAACGCGTTGCGGAGCACCTCGACGACGACCACCACCAGGAACACGCGACCGCGGCGGCGGCCACCGTTTCGTACTTGCGGTGGCCGTACGGGTGGTCGTCGTCGGGCGGCCGGCCGGCCGCGCGCACGCCGACGAGGCCGACGACGTTCGATGCCGGCGTCGGTGAGGGAGTGGAAGCCGTCGGAGAGAATGCTGATGGCGCCGCTCGTGTAGCCGAAGGCGATCTTGGCGACGGCGACGACCAGGTTGAGCAGCAGGACGCGGGCCAGGACACGCGAGACCGCGGCGTGACGGCCGACGATCGCTCCCGGGGCCGGGAGCTCGCCGCCCGGCGGGCTCTGGGCGCGGGAAGGCCGAGTCAGAACACCCGCGCCTCGGGCACCGGCCACCAGCGGAGCTGCACCTTGCCGATGATGTACTTCTTCGGCACCATGCCCCAGTGGCGGCTGTCGGAGCTGTTGTTCCGATGGTCGCCCATCACGAAATAGTAGCCGTCCTGGATGACCTGCGGTCCCCAGTCGTCGTGGCTTCGGTACTCGCTCGGCACGTAGTCGTCGTGCAGCGGGACGTCGTTCACGTAGACCTGTCCCTCGACGATGCGGACCGTGTCGCCTTCTTCCGCGATGACGCGCTTGACGAACGACTTGTCCGGGTCGAGCGGGTAGTAGAGCATCACGATGTCGCCGCGCCGCGGTTCGCCGATACGGTAGGCCAGCTTGTTGACGATCAGGCGATCCTGATCCGCGAGCGTCGGCGCCATGCTCTGGCCTTCGACGCGCGCCACCTGGAAGCCGAACGTCACGATGAGGATGGCGTAGACCGCGGCCGACATGAGCGTCTTCAGCCAGGCGACGAACTCTTCCTGCACCTGTGCCATCCGGATGCCGGGGCTCGTCAGGCGCAGCTTGTCCGCCTCGGCGGCATCGAGCGCATACGCCGCCGGTGTCACGGTCTCGGCGTCGGGGCCGGCATCGGCGTGCGAGACCGGCTCGGCGGCCGCCGCGAACTCGCTACAGCTTCAGATACTCTCGAAGCCGGCGCGTCTGCGTCCGGCTGACGGGAATCTCCGTCGCCTTCGGGTCTTTCATCCTCAGAATGTAGTTCCGGCTGAACCAAGGTACGATCTCCTTGATCTTGTTGATATTGACAAGATGCGACCGATGGACGCGCCAGAAGACGTCGGGTCGAGCCGCGTCTGCCAGGTCATCCAGCGTCCGATAGTTCGACGTCCCTGCGTGCTGGTCGGTGACGACGGTGATGCTCTCGTCGGCGAGCGACGCGTACATGATCTCTTCGGCGTGCACGAGCAGAAACCGCTCGCCGACCTTGATGGCCAGCCGATCGCGGCGATTCTGACGATCCGAGACGAGCTGGACGATCCGCTCGAGCTGGGCGTTGCTCATGGCCGCGGCCCCTGTCGCCGCCGCGTCCGACTGCCGGCGCTCGTCGTCGCCGGCGCGCCGGTCCTCGGAAATGCGCCGCCTCGCGCGCTGCAGCGCCGTTTCGAGGCGCGCGGGATCCACGGGCTTGAGCAGGTAGTCGACGGCGTTCACCTCGAAGGCCTCGATGGCATGCTGATCATAGGCCGTGACGAAGATGATGTGCGCCGCCGGGCCCTCGTCGAGCATCCGCCGCGCCACCTCGAAACCGGTCAGGCCGGGCATCTGGACGTCGAGAAAGACGACGTCCGGGCTGCAGCCGGTCGATGGTCTCGAGCGCCTCGACGCCGTTGCCGGCCTGGCCGATCACCTCGACGCCGCCCAGCCGGCCCAGGAGGTACCCGAGCTCGTCACGCGCGAGCTGCTCATCATCGACGACGATCGGTACGGAGATCGACGTCGGGCATCATGCGATCACGCGCTCGGGCACGGACAGCTCCGGAATCTCGAGGCGTGCGCAGGTGCCCTGCCCCGAGACGCTGGTCAGCCGAATCTGGCACTGCGCGCCGTAAATCGTACGCGAGCCGCTCGTTCACGTTGCTCAGGCCGATCCCGCCCCCGAACGCCTGCTCGAGGCGTTCCTGCGTCATCCCGAGCCCATCGTCGCGGAGCTCGATGATGGCGTGGCCGCCGTGCAGGCTGGTCTTGATGGTGATCCGACCGCCGCCGACCTTGCGCGACAGCCCGTGCTTGATCGAGTTCTCGACGAGGGGCTGCAGAATCATGCTGGGCACGATGATGTCGAGCGTGTCGGGGCTGATCTCCTTCTGGACCTGGAGCTGGGGCCCGAAGCGGATCATTTCGATGTCCAGGTACTCGCCGACCGAGTCGAGCTCTTCGCGCAGCGTGACGAAGTGGTCGGTGCTGCGCATCAGCCGGCGGAGCAGTCCCGAGAGCTTCATGATGAGCATGCGCGCGGTGTCGGGCTGCGTGCGCACCAGCGACGAGATCGACGCGAGCGTGTTGAAGAGGAAGTGCGGGTTGATCTGGCTGGCGAGCGCGTCGATCTTGGCCGCGAGCAGCAGCTTCTCCTGCTCCTGCAGGCGGTGCTCGATGCGCGCGTTGTTCCAGATCTTGATCGGGGTGGCGACGCCGAGGACCGTGGCGAGCAGGACCACGGCCAGCGTCCACGTCCACATGGTGTCAGGCTGGAGGTAGATGAACAGCCGCTGGTGCGCGCCCCAGCGCAGGCCGAGCGCGTGGCGCAGGAGCTCGAGGCCGATCGGCGCGAGCAGCAGCATCACCTGCCAGTCGATCTGGACCCGCCGCACCATCTGCCAGGCGCGCCGATGCAGGTGGGTGAACACGAACGGCGAGAAGTGCCAGATCGACTCCTTCGGGCAGAGCTCGCGCAGGCCACCTCCGGCGAACCCGCAGCCGACGGCAAACGGCAGGGCGATCCACTCGCCCCCGAAGACCGGGGGCACGCCGACGAGCGTGCCGACCAGCGCTCCGGCGTACGGGCCGGCGATCAAGCCCGCGAGAAAGGAGCCTTCGAGGCTGAGGTCGGCCGCGTAGTAGTCGAGCAGCAGCCGGGCCATCACGCCCGCCGAGAGGGGGATGCCCAGGGCGAGGGCGAACACCAGGCGGTCCGGCCAGGCGCGGCGCTCGAAGATCAGAATGTGCCGGAACCGCCGGTAACGGACCAGCATGGTGGCCAGGGCGGCCATCGCGGCCAGCTTGACCACGAGCGTGGTGAGCAGCACCTGGTTGGCCGTGAGGAATTGCGGTCCGCGCATTGATTTACTTGATCTTATCGGCCGGGTAAACTGAGGGCAATGGCCCTTCTCCGACCGCTCCTCGTGGGATTTGCGACAACATTCAGGCATCTCTTCCGAAAACCCGTCACGGTCAACTACCCTGAGCAGAAAGTGCCCATGTTCCCCAGGTACCGGGGCAAACAGGTGCTGATGCGCGACGAGAACGGCCTGGAGAAATGCGTGGCCTGCGGCCTGTGCTCGGTGGCGTGCCCGGCGGACGCGATCTACCTCGAAGCCGCCGAAAACGACGGGAGCGTGCAGGCGGGCCCCCGTTACGCCTCGGTCTATCAGATCCACAAGACGAGGTGCATTTTCTGCGGCTATTGCGAGGAAGCCTGCCCGGTCGGCGCGATCTTCATGGGCAAGGACTACGAGCTCGCGGTCTACAGCAAGGACGACTTTGTCTGGGACAAGAAGGACATGCTGGTGCCCGCATCGGTGACACCAACGGCCGCTTCGCGGTAGGGCCGTTGGGACAGGAGGGGAACGTGCCCGACCTGCCTGACCCGCCTGACCTCCCCGAATGAGAATCGGAGCTCTCGGCGATATTCACGGCGCGTTCGACGTTGCGCAGGACATCATGGCGCGCCACCCCGAGGTCCCCTTCTGGGTCCAGGTCGGTGATGTCGCCACCAACGACGGCGAGTACTTCACACCGGTTCGCCCCCTCTACTTCATCAAGGGCAACAACGAGGACTTCGACGTGCTGGCCGCTGCAGCGGCGGGGCGGCCGCCCGCGCCGAACCTGCACTACCTGCCGAATGGCGCCCTGCATGTCGTCGGGCCCTGGCGAATCGCGGCGCTCGGCGGAACGTTTGCGCCGAGTTGGTACCACACGCGGGCCGACGCGCTGCCGCCGTCACGGGGCCGCCGGCCCCCAGGCACATCGGTGAAGCTCGGGAAGAGCCGCGACGACAAGCGCCGCCACTTCGTGCGCGACGAAGTGCTGGCCTGCAAGAGTCTCGCGGGCATCGACGTCGTCCTCACCCACGAGGCGCCGCGGCCGTTTCACCCGGAGGGACGTCGCATCGACGCGGGCAAGACGGCGATCAACGAGGTGCTCGCGGCGCTGCGGCCCCGCCTGCACCTCTTCGGGCACCACCACGAGTTCACCGATTCGGTGCGGCAGGGTGTCCGGTCGATCGGGCTCGATCTGGTCAGCAAGTCGTACCTCGTGGTCGATGCCGACACGCTCAAGTGCGAGCGCCTCGACACATAATGAGTTCATGCTGACGTTCTCCGACGCGCTCGCCGAGCGCATCCTCGTGTGCGACGGCGCGATGGGGACGATGCTCTACGCCAAGGGCGTGTTCATCAACAAGAGCTTCGACGCGCTGAACCTGTCGCGACCGGAGCTGGTGGAGCAGGTCCACCACGAGTACGTCCGCGCGGGCGCCGACATCGTCGAGACGAACACGTTCGGCGCGAACCGGATCAAGCTCGCCGCGTTCGGCATGGCCGACGCCCTCCGCGAGATCAACATGGAGGGCGCGCGCATCGCGCGTCGGGCCGGGGGCGGCCGGGCGTTTGTGGCCGGGTCGATCGGTCCGCTGGGGATCCGGATCGAGCCCTGGGGCAAGACCGGTGTCGACGAAGCGCGCGAGTACTTCCGGGAGCAGGCGCTGGCGCTGCTCGAGGGCGGCGTGGATCTGTTCGTGCTCGAGACCTTCCGCGACCTGAACGAGATCGGCGCCGCCATCGATGCCGTCCGGATGATCTCGGACCTGCCGATCGTCGCGCAGATGACCACCGAAGAGGACGGGAACAGCCTCGACGGAACGCCGCCGGAGCGCTTCGCGCCGGAGCTCGAGGCCCGAGGCGCGACCGTGATCGGCGTCAACTGCGCTGTCGGGCCGGCGCCGATGCTCGAGACGATCGAGCGCATGGAGGCGGTGACGCGCCTGCCGTTGTCCGCACAGCCCAACGCAGGCAAGCCGCGCGACGTCGAAGGACGCAACATCTACTTGTGCTCGCCGGAGTACATGGCGTCCTACGCCAGGCGCTTTGCGCAGCACAGCGTGCGGATTATCGGCGGCTGTTGCGGCACGACGCCCGAGCACATCAGGCAGATCAAGGCGGCAGTCGGCGGTGTGGGGCAGGCAAAGACCTCGCCGCGGATTTCGTTTCCGCCGGCCGCATCGAGCGCCGGCGGCGAAAGCCGTCCCGTCGCGCGCGAGAAGAAATCCGCGCTGGCCGCGAGGCTCGCAGGGGGGGCGTTCGTGATCGCCGCGGAGCTGGTGCCGCCGCGGGGATTCGACGCGAGCGCGGTGGTCGAAGCGGCGCGCACGCTGAAGGCACGCGGCGTCGACGTGGTGAACGTGCCGGACGGCGGGCGGGCGGGAGCCCGGTTGAGCGCGCTGTCCCTGGCGGTGCTCGTGGAGCAGCAGGCCGGCATCGAGACGCTGCTGCACTATGCCTGCCGCGATCGCAATCTGCTGGGCATCCAGTCGGATCTGCTCGGTGCGCACGCCATGGGGTTGCGCAACGTGCTGCTCATTACCGGGGATCCCGCGCGCGTGGGCGAATATCCCGACGCCACGGCGGTCTTCGATGTGGACTCCATCGGGCTCACCAACGTCGTGTCCCGGCTGAACCACGGTGCCGACGTTGGCGGGCAGAGCATCGGCCCTCCAACGGCCTTTCACATCGGCGTGTCGGTGAACCCGGCAGCCGTGAACCTGGACGAGGAACTGCGGCGGTTCGAGTACAAGGTCGAGGCGGGCGCCGAATTCGTGCTGACGCGCCCGATCTTCGATGTCGCGCAGTTCGAGGTGTTCCTGCGCCGCATCGAGTCCGCGCGCCTGCCGATCGTCGCCGGGGTGTTTCCGTTCGACAGCGCGCGAAACGCCGAGTTCATGGCCAACGAAGTGCCGGGGGTTCGTGTGCCCGATGCGCTGCTCGTGCGGATGAAGCGCGTCGAGGCGGCGGAAGGCGGCGTGGCCGAAGGGGTCGCCATCGCGCTCGAGATCGCACGCGCGCTCAAGGGCCTCGTCCAGGGCCTGCAGGTGTCGACGCCAGGGGGGCGTGTGGACACGGCCCTCGCACTCGTCGATGGACTTGGCGGAAGGTGAGGATGTATAGTCGCATGGGCCACGAAATCAATACTTTGCGAGGGATTGCCTAATGGCATTGTTCGAATCGCCCCGGCCGGCCGACGAGGACCCGATCATCGGATCGGACGCGGCGACACGAGCGCTGTCGGTGATGGACGTCGAAACCCCGTTTGTCGAGGACGTCTACCAGAAGATCTCATCCGTCTACGACTACACCTTCGGCCCCACGCTGCACGCCGGGCGCATCCAGGCCATTCAACGCATGGGGATTCGCCCGGCCGACGACATTCTCGAAGTCGGGGTCGGCACCGGCATCAACGCGGCGCTCTACCCGCCGAACTGCGTGGTCACCGGCATCGATCTTTCTGCCAAGATGCTGGTCAAGGCGGCCGCGCGGCTGGAGCGGAAGGGCGTCCGGAACGTTCGCCTGATGCAGATGGACGCCGAGCGGCTCACCTTCGCCGACAACCTCTTCGACATCGTGTATGCCCCGTACGTCATCAGCGTCGTGCCGGACCCGGTCGCGGTGGCGCGTGAGATGTGGCGGGTCTGTCGCCCCGGCGGCCGCGTGATCATCCTCAATCATTTCCGGAGCGCGAATCCGATTGTGGCGGCCGTCGAGCGCGCCATCTCGCCCTTCACGGTCCACATCGGATTCAAGTCCGACGTGGACATGCCGGCGTTCCTTGCGCAGGCGGAGCTCCAGCCCACATCGATCGAGAAGATCAACATCCCGCGGATCTGGTCGCTCATCACTTGCCACAAGGCCTGAGTGTCAGCCGACTCTGGCTGGCCCTGGTTGTCGCGGTCTTCTGCGTCCCACTCTTCCACGACCTCGGCCGGGCCGACACCCGAGACGATGAGGCGATCTACTCGTTCGCGGTCGATCGTCTCCTCGAGACCGGCGACTGGCTCGAGCCGAAGAGCATTCCGAACGACGACTGGGTCTTCCTCGAGAAACCGCCTCTCAAGTTCTGGATCGTCGCAGCGCCCATTCGCCTGGGCGTGCTGCCCGACAACGAGTTCGGCCGCCGATTCTGGGACGCCCTCTTCGGGGCCGTCGCCTTCGTCTACGTCTTCCTGATCGGCTGCCGGCTCATCGGGCCGGCCTGTGGCGCCATTGCCGTGCTCGTGCTGTTCGTCCACCAGCCGCTGCTCATCGCGCACGGGCTGCGCAGCAACAACATGGAAGGCCCGCTTTTCCTTGCCTACTGTGGCGGCATGTTCCACTTCATGGCCTGGACCGACGATCGTTCGCCGGCCAGCCGCTGGCGGCACGCGCTCGCGGCGGGGGCGTACTTCACGCTCGGCTTCATGACGAAGTTCGTGGCGGTTCTGTTCCTGCCGCTCGTGCTTGGCCTGACGAGTCTCGTGGCGCCGACGATCCGGCGGCGCCTCGCCTCCGACTGGACCATCTGGCTGGGCGTCACCGCCCTGGTGACCGCGCTGGTCCTCCCATGGTTCCTCTGGGCACATCTGAAATACGGGGACTTCTTCTGGAGCGCCATTTTCGGGGCGGCGGTGGTGACGCGGTTCACCGAGTTCCTTGACCCGACCCACGTGCAGCCATGGCACTTCTACTGGACATCCTTGTGGGCGCGCCTGCACGACGCGCACATCACGTGGCTCGCCCTCGCCGGCGTGGTGACGCTGGCGGTGCAAACGGCCCTCAGACGGTCGGTCGACGGGGCGATCGTCCTGCTGTGGCTCTTCCTGCCGCTCGGGCTCATTTCGCTCGGCACCTCGAAGCTGTACCACTACGCATATCCGTTCCTGCCGCCGGTGGGGCTCGCGATTGGTTACCTCTGCGGGCTCCTGCTCGCGCTGGGCCCGGTCGTCTTCGGACGCTTTGTCCGAAAACTCGAGCTCGTCGGCCCATTCCGCAGCCGATCGATGCGAACTGGACCGTTGCGGACAGGGCTCCTGCTGGTGGCAGCGGTCTCAGTTGGAATTGCCGTCTACAGCCTGGTGTTCGGCCCGTTGCGGATCTCAATCGACGGCCGGGAAGTGTTCAAGAGCTCGGGAGTGTTCCGTCCGCTCGTCCTGGCCGTCGTCGCCAGCCTGCTGACGGGCGCCGCGCGCGGCGCCGTGCCGGTTGTCGTTTCGGTTCTGGTCGTGAGCCTCCTGCCGCTGCCGACCTATCGGCAGGTCCTCGTTGGTCTGGGGTCGGAGAGGTCTCCCATTCGTGCGGCGCGAGATTGCGTCCAGCGCGTGCAGGCCGCCACGGCCGGGCCGGGGATCTATGTGGCCGCGGGCCGGGGGGACCTGCCGTACCCTATTTACTACTCGTTTCGTCACATCCGGCCGATGGTGTTCGCCGAGTCGCCGGGCCCCGAACATCTGGCCGAGTCCTTAAGCGATCCGGACGGTCGATGGCCGATCCTCGCGAGCGAGGAGAGTTATCAGGCGATTCGCTACAAGCCGAGGCAGGAGCACGTCCGCTCGCCGGGGATGGCGGTCTACCGGGATCTCGGAAAGGACAACATGGTGCTGCTCCTTCCCGGGCCGTACGCGGTGTGCGAAGTCGAGATAGCGGCCGAGCGGCCCGCCATCGCGGCGCGGTGAGGAGCGACCCATGGATCTCGCCGAGGCTCGCGCACGTACGAGCGGGGGACGGGCGGCGGAGAGCCGCCACCCGTGGGAGACCGCTCGACTGGACGTCGTCGACCGCCTGATTGCGGCCCACGTCAGGCTGGCCCCGGACTCGACCGTGCTGGATGTCGGCTGCGGCGACACGTTCGTGGCCGAGCAGCTCTCGGCGCGGTACCCGGGCGCGACGTTCTGCGCCGTTGACACGGCGTTCACCGATGATCTCGTCGCGGCCTATCGCCTCCGTCTCGCCGGCACACGCGTTGAGCTTTATGCCTCGCTCGACGAGATGCCCGCGCCGCCGCAGCCGGTGGCCCTCGTGCTGTTGATGGATGTCATCGAGCACATCGCCGACCCGTGCGGCTTCCTTCGCGGCCTTCTCGCACGGCCCTACATCGACCGCCACACCCGCTTCCTCATCACCGTGCCGGCGTTTCAGTCGCTCTTTTCTGCACACGACACGTTCCTCGGCCACTATCGGCGCTATTCGAGCGCCCTGCTCCGCCAGCACGCGGCGGCGTCCGGGCTCGACGTGGACGAGGTCGGCTACTTCTTTTTCAGCCTGTTGCCGCTGCGCCTCGCGCAAGTGCTCAAGGAGCGGCTCGCGGCGGGCGGTCCGCCGGCGGCCACCACCGGGCTCGTCACGTGGGGGGGTGGGCGGGCATCCGCGGAGATGCTGCGCCGCGTGCTCGTGTGTGACGCTTCGGTGGCTCTCTGGCTGAAGCGCATCGGCATCATCGTGCCCGGCCTGTCCAACTTCGCCGTATGCCGGAAGTCTGCCTAGTCATCCCGTGCTTCAACGAGGCGTCGCGGCTCGACGGGCGGGCGATCCTGGCGCTCCTCGCGCGCGACCCCTCGGCGAGTGTGTGTCTCGTGGACGACGGCAGCTCGGACGGCACCGTCGAGGTGTTGGAGGCGCTGCGGACCGAGCGGCCGACGCGAATTCTGGTGCACCGGCTGCCGTCGAATCGCGGCAAGGCGGAAGCGGTCCGCCAGGGAGTCCGACACGTCGCCGCGGCCCGCGGCCCCGATTTCGTCGGCTACTGGGACGCGGACTTTTCGACCCCGCTCGAGGAGCTTGAGCGGCTGCTCGACGCGATGATCGCGCACCCGGGCTGTCTCATGGCGCTCGGCTCCCGCGTCAAGCGGCTCGGCTCGCAGATCGATCGACGTACGGTCCGTCACGTGCTGGGCCGCGCGTTCTCGACCTGCGCGAATGCCATCCTCGAGATCCCGGTTTACGATTCCCAGTGCGGCGCAAAGCTGTTCCGCATCGAAGCGGTGGAACACGTGTTCGCCGAGCCGTTCGTCACACGGTGGTGCTTCGATCTCGAGATTCTCGTCCGGTTGCGGAACCACTTGGGAACAGAGGCGTTCCGGACCGCGGCGGTCGAAGTGCCACTCGGACGGTGGCGCGAGGTGAGCGGCTCCAAACTCGGCTCCGCGCAGATGCTGAAGATTCCCTTGGACCTGCTCAGGATCAGAGGGCACTACCGTCGGTCGGGAGGGTCGGGTGGGTCGGGAGGGTCTGGCAGGTCAGGCGGGTAGGGGCTAGACGAACGCCAGAATCGCGGCGGCGGCCTGGGCGGCTCCATCCACGTCGACCGCCCGAGAGGGCGCCGGCTGCGCAAGAACGGCGTCGACGGACGCGCGCCATCGCCCGGTCACGAGATCCTCGTGTTCGATGAACTGGCACCGCAGCAGGCGGGGCATCTCGGCCACCATCACGTCCTGTTCGGCAAAGGATCCGCGCGAGGCATAGACGAGGGCGGTGCCGTTGGCGATGCACTCGGACACGATGCCGTAGCCGGGCTTGGTCACCACGACGTCAGCCGCCGCGACCAGGTCTTCGTACAAGGCGCCGAGCGCCGCGAGCTCGTGGCGAGGGAAACACCGGAGCCGGGGCGTGTCGCCGACCGCCGCGGCTTCGTAGTCGGTGATGACCAGCGTGAAGCCGTTCGTCTCCGCCACGTGCCGGTAATCCAGGTCGAGGCCGTGTCCCCCGAACGACGCGAGCACGATCGTGTCGTCGTCTGACAGGCGCAGCCGGCGCCGCGCATCGCCGCGCGTCAGCGCCGAGCGTCTCGCGATGAGCGCAATGTCTTTGGTGACGTGCGCCATCGGGGCAAATCCGCCGTGCATGGGCAGCCGCAGGGCCAGCGTGGTCTGTTGATAGGCCCGCCTGATCGCCGGCAGCACGGCTGGCGCCAGCCGATCGAATCCGGCCGTGTGCTCGTAGATCCAGTCCCACGTGAAGTTCGACACACTCACCGAAGGCACGCCGGCGCTGGCGGCTGCCGCAAATGCGAGCGGAGGAATGTCGCCCACGACCACGCGGGTCTGGTCGGACACGAGGCCGGCGGCCTCTTCGGCCACGCGACGGTCGAACTCCGCGTAGAACCGGGCCGCGTCGCTCGCGGTACGGGCCACGTCGATCCGGAGGCTGTCGAATTGGGCGACGCCGGTGTCGGTCACGGTGGGCTTCACCGTGACGTTCTCGAGGCCGTCGAACAACCAGGCCGGCGCCGACGTCTTCACGACGACCCGAAGGGCAGGCTGCTGCCTCGCGAGCGCGCGGATGACCTCGATGTCGCGCGTGGCGTGTCCGAACCCGTGGCCCGAGATGAAGAACGCGGCTACCACCAGCGGTGCGCCCACACGACGGAGACGCCTGCCTGCTGATCCCAGGCCTGCCGCGTGTAGGGCTTGCGGCTCTGGAAGCTGCCCCGGAAGGTGATGTCGGTGTTGAGCCGGTACCCGAGGGTCGCTTCGGTCACATGCATCAGCGTTCGAGGTCCCACGGCAGCGGCGGTGCGAAGCGGCGGGGCGGACCCGCCCTCCTGCCTGGCGGCGACGAAGAAGCGCGGCGTCAGCGTCTGCTGTCCCTGGACGAACCAGCCGTAGGCGGTCTCCCTGCCGGCGATGGTCTGGAGGCGGTCACGCGTGACCTCGCCGCTCACCTTCGTGTAGCCAAACGCCCATTCACCTTCGACGTTCCAGAGGCTGACCAATCGGTCCTCCGGTGGCTTCCGCGTGGTCTCTTCCGACGTCGCGTACAGTCCCTGCGCAAACGCGAGCCCGAAGCGCAGGCCGACACGCGGGGTGATCCCGCCGCCGGCGACCAGCACGGGCGTGGCCTTGGGGTTCGTGCCGCTGTTGTTGATCACGTACTGCCGGGTGGGCGCCGAGTTGACCACGGCGGCCCGGACGTCCCACCCGTCGGTCGAGATTGTCACCTGGCTGCCGAGAGGGTAGCTCGACGCAAGCGGTGTGACGCGGGGCGAGCCAGGATCGAACGTCGGCATGCTCTGGACGTAGCTGAAGTGCGGACCGATGACGGGGTTGACGCCGGGCCTGCTGTCGACCATGCCCAGGCCGATGGGCGACACGAGATAGCCTGCATCCACGCGGGTCGAGATTCGCCCGTTGCGCGTGTACTGCAGGGCTGCCTGATAAATCTCGTTGTCCCACTCCGGCGCCCGCGGCTGCCGGAACCAGGGCCTGATGTAGAACAGCCAGCCGTCCGCGAGCCGCACGACCGCCGTGACATCGATGACGATATTGGGCCGGTCCGAGGCGTTCTGCCCTTGGAACACATCGACGGCCACGGCGCTGTCGAGGCTGAAGCGAGCCAGCGTCTGCGCCTGTGCAGGGGCCGAACCGAGCGCGACGAAGAGACAGGCCGCGAGGACCGTCGCCCATGGCCTCCTACCCACGGACGGCCTGCAGCGGTGCCCCGCCTGTGTCGAACGTGGCGTGGGGAAGCGCGGTGGCCAGCGCGCCGACGATCTCCGCGTGATACTCCGTTCCGGCGCATCGCCACAGCTCACGCAGGGCGTCGGCCCCAGGCATCGCTCGCCGGTAGGCACGGGCGCTCGTCATCGCATCGTACGCATCGGCCACGTGCACCACGCGCGCCGCGAGCGGGATGTCGTCGCCGCGCAGCCCCTGTGGGTAGCCCCGGCCGTCAGGCCGCTCGTGGTGCAGCTCCACGATCGGGATGTGCGGCGCGAGAAACGGGACGGGCCGGAGAATCCGCGCGCCGAGGACGGGATGCTGCTTGATGATGTCGTATTCCTCGGCCGTCAAGGCGCCGGGCTTGCGCAGGACGTCGTCTGGAAGACCGATCTTGCCGATGTCGTGCAGCAGCGCGCCGAGCCGCAGCACTTCCAGGTCCTCGTCCGACAGCTTGAGCACACGGCCAATCGCCACCGAGATCACGCTCACGCGTTCGGAGTGGCCGGCCGTGTAAGGATCGCGCGCATCCAGTGCGGCCGCCAGCGCGCGAATGGCGCCCGTGTACGCCGCTTCGGTCTGCGCTTCGGCGTCGGCCACCGACTGCATCATCGCGTTGAACGTGTCGGTCAGCACATCGAGCTCGCGGCTCGACCCGGTCCTCGGCAGCCGCCCCTCGACGTCACGTGCGACGGCCATCGCTTGCAGCGATGCTGACAGCCGCCCGATGGGCTCGGTCAACTGGTGGGCGAGCCACACGCTGCCCAGCAACGCCAGGGCGGTGGCGCCGATGGCGATGAGCGCCAGGTTCCACATCGCCTCCCGTGTGGCCTGACCCGCCGATTGATCGACCGACCCCAGGGCGTAGAAGCTCGCACCGCCCACCTGCACGAGTCGTCGATACGCGTAGGCCTCGCCGTCGAGATCGATCGAGCCGTCCACGGCGCCAGACCTGGCGATGGCGGCCTCGAACGCGCGCGCCGGTCCCGCCGCAAGGGTGCTCGCCAGGAGCAGGCCATCGCTCAGAATGGCGATGCTCGTTCGCGACAGCTCCGCAAGCGATTCGGCATACTCCTGATCCAGGCGCGTCGTCAGGTGCAGTGCGCCGATGGGCGCGTCGTTGATGGAGAGCGGAACCGCGACGACCCGGAAGGCGCGGCCCGGACATCTGCGCGACGCCGTCGTAGTGGTCCTGCGAGCTGCCGGCAAGCCGGATCGGCCGGCCCGCGGGCCACAGGTCGGCCGACGGTCCGGCGGAGGCGAGGACCGTGGCGGTCGCGTCCACCAGCACGAACGCATCGACGTCTTCCACTCGCGCCGCGACCTTGTCGAGCTCGATCGAGATCGTGCTGAGCAACTGCTGGCGCCCGGCCTGGTCGATCGTCTTCGCCTCGGCGATGTACGTGTCCAGGGCGGCCTTGAGCGTCGGGCTCTCGGCCAGGTTGGCCGCCTGGGCTCTCAGCTCGCCCTGACGGCGGGTCTCGAGCGCGGCAAACAGCCGCTGGCTCGACTCGAGGTTGTCGACCACGGTCTGGCGCACCTGCTGACGCACGCTGACCATGACGACGACGAACACCGCGACGAGGAGCAGCGCGACGGTGACGAAGGTGACGGTCAGCGTCTTGCCGAGGAGTCGCGGGGGTTGACGTCCGGCCACGTCAGTCCTCGACGGGCAGCGCGAGATCGACCGACACGCGAGCGCCGGGGCCGATCTCCACCGGGCTGGTCCGCTCGCCCACGCGTTCGTGCCAGCCGACCAGCGTGTAGCGGCCGGCGGGAACTCCGTCGAGGGTGAACGTCCCGTCGAGCTCCGGCACGGCGAAGTACGGATGGTCGAGCACCAGAATCGTCGCGCTCATGTGCGAGTGGATCTGGCAGTACACCTTGATCAGCCCGGGCTTGGTGAACTCGCGCACGCGTGTCTGATGCTGCGGGAACCGTCCCAGGTTGAAGGTGGCGGCGCTCGAGAGCGAGAAGACGTTGTGGAAGAACGGGTCGGCGTTCGGGAAACTCACCGACGATCCGCGCGTGATGGCCAGCACCCGCGGATGAAAGGCCTCGCTCTCCTGCCGGATTTCCTGCGTGGCCACCTGCAGCGGGCCTCGCGCGGTCACGCCCCGCAGATACACGATGACGTTGCGAATCTCTGGTCCCCCGGCGGGCGCCAGCCGGCCCACGCCGCGGGGCTGATACGCGTTGGCGGGCAGCGGCGTTCCGCGCACGCGGGTCGTGAGCCTGACGTTGCCCGTGACCGAGCCGCCGGCAGCGCTCTGCCCAAGCGCCAGCGGCGTCGTGAGCACCAGCGCTGCGAGGGTGAGGAGGGCGCCGCGGGCGGGCAGGCTTTGCCTGGCGGCCGGACGAGCGCCGTCGGGCCACCCGGGCCGTCCAGGGGTATGACTCACATTACAAGTGTCGGGTGTGGCTGCGCCGCTCAGTAGAGGTAGGGGACGACCCGCCAGCGCACTTCGGCCGAATATCTTGCGTAGGCGGTCCCGAACGTCCGGGCCAGAGAACGTTCCTCCCAGGGCACCGCCACAAGTACGTACGCCGTCGTCAGCACCGCGAAGGTCAGGCGATCCCCTGTAAGGTGTGGAGCGCCGAAGGTTACAAGGATCCAACCGAGGTAGAGCGGGTGGCGGACGAGACGGTAGGGGCCTGTTGTCACGAGGGCAGGCAGGGCAGGCAGGGCGGGCGAGGCAGGCGGGGCGGGTAGCGTCACTTGGCGGATACCGGCGAGCTCGAGGGCATCAATGGCGCGCACGGCCTGGACGATCAGCCACAGACCGGTCAGTTGAAGGGCGACGGCGGCCCAGCCGAACCACCCGTGCAGCCGGTAGAGCTCGCCGCCGACGGGCTGCCAGAGCCAGAGCATCGCGACCAGCAGCCCGCTGGCCACCCAGACGTACAGTGACCGAACGAGCGCCTCGGGCACCGCGCGCGCAACCCACGCTTTGACCCGATCGCGCGCGAACAGGCTGTGGTGCGCCGCGAAGAGGGTGACGAGTATCGCGTCGAGCACGATGGCGCGCCAGCTCATCTCAACATTGGCAGGCGACGACCACCCGACCAGGTACGTCCACCCGCAGAAGCTCAGCGACGCGACGAATGCCGCACCGCCGAGCCAGACGATCGTCCCGGGGAGCATTGCGGGTCGATTATCGCCATAATCGACAGCAGGATGCGCATCGCGATCAGTGGGATCGGCGTCGTGTCGCCGTTCGGCGCCGGCCGTCAGCGGTTCTGGGACCACGTGCGCGCCGGCTGCAGCGCCACGCGCGCGTTCGTCCCCGAGCCCGGGATGGACTTTCTCGATCTGCCGTGCCGCGTCGCTGCGCCCGTTCCCGAACTGACTGCCGCCGATCTCCCCGTCCTCGAGGGTGACGCCGGCCGCGATCCCAGGAACCGCGCCGATCCGAAGCGGTACTCGAGAGCGGCGCTCATCGCGGTGATCGCGGCACGCGAGGCGTGGGCCGACGCCGGACTTCGCATCGGCGAGCCCAACGCCGGCGTGGTCATCGGCAGCGGAGGCGGGGGCATCGATGTCGGCGAACGGCAGTACTACGACTTCTTCGTCGACCGCGGCCGCAAGGTCACGCCGTACGCCATTCCGATCTCGATTGTCGGGATGATGTCGAGCGAGGTCTCGATCTCGCTGCGTTTGAGAGGCGTGAGCCACGTGCTGTCGTGCGGGTGCACGAGCTCGACCGACGCCATCGGCTACGCGGCGGCGCTCATCCGGTCCGGCGAGGCGGAGGTCGTGCTGTCCGGGGGCGCCGACGCGTGCGTGACGCCCGGCATGTTGTTCGGTTTTGCGCGGATGCGCGCCGTGTCGACCGCGTACAACGATCGGCCCTCTATCGCGTCGCGGCCGTTCGACCGCGGCCGCGACGGCTTTGTCCTGGGTGAGGGCGCATGGATGGTCACCGTCGAGCGCGAGGACCGCGCACGCGCGCGCGGCGCGCGCATCTACGCCACCATCGATGGCTATGCGTCGACCTGCGACGCCTACCACCGCGTGCAGATGGCGCCCGACGGCGAGGAGATCGTCCGCGCCATGGCGCTGGCCGTCGAGCGTTCGGGCCGGCCGCTCGAGCAGATCGGCTACGTCAGCTATCACGGTACGTCCACGCAGCTGAACGACGCGGTCGAGTCGCGATCGGTCGCTCGGGTCTTCGGCGATCGGGCTGGCCGCCTCGCAGGCTCGTCGGTCAAGTCGATGATCGGACACCCTCAGGGCGCGAGCGGCGCCGCCGGAGTGGTCACCGCAGCGCTCGCGTTGACCGCCGGCGTTCTGCCGCCGACGATCAACCTCACCGATCCCGATCCGGCCTGCGATCTCGACTACGTGCCGAACCGGGCCCGATCGGCCTCGGTGGAGGCCGCCCTCTGCAACTGCCTGGGATTCGGGTCCAAGAACAGCGCTCTGGTGATCGGGAGACCCGACGCGTGACCCAGCCGGCGGGTGCGGGCTCCCGGCGCCGGGGTCACGACGAAGTGACCGACGTCCTGGTCGTTGGCGCCGGCCCAGCCGGGGCCGTCGCTGCAACGGTCCTCGCCCGTGCCGGCGCGCGTGTGCGCGTGATCGACCGCGACACCTTTCCACGCCACAAGCTGTGCGGCGACACGCTCAACCCCGGCACCCTGGCCATGCTGTCCCGTCTTGGTCTCGCCGGCATCGTCCTCGAGCGTGGTCTGCCGGTCGACGGCATGCGCGTGACGGGCGAAGGGGGCGTGGAGGTCGTCGGCCGCTACCCGGCGGGTCTGCAAGGCAGGGCGATCGTTCGTGCCGATCTGGATTCCGCCTTGCTCGACCAGGCAATCCAGGCGGGTGCCGCGTTCGAGCCGGGTGTGCGGGCGCTCCGTGCGATCGTCTCCGCCGACGCCCGCGTCGAGGGCGTCGTGGCGCGCGTCGCCGGACGAGACACGGAAATGCGCGCGCGCGTCACAGTCGCTGCCGACGGGCGACGATCGGCGGTCGCTATTGGGCTGGGTCTCGTCCGGCACCCGGAGGCCCCCAGGCGCTGGGCGATCGGCGGTTACTTCGAAGGCGTCGCCGGAATGACGGCCCTCGGCGAGATGCATGTCCGCCGCGGCGGCTACGTCGGCGTCGCGCCGGTCCCAGGTGGAACGACGAACGTGTGCCTTGTGACGCCGTGGGCGAGAGGTACCGCCTGGATGCGGGATCCGTCCGCTCATCTTCTGACGGCCGTGGCCTCCGATTCCGCGCTTCGCGATCGGTTTGCCGCCGCACGGCTGGTGTCGCCGCCGGCGGTCCTCGGCCCGCTGGCGGTCGACGCGCTCGACCGCGGATACGACGGCCTGCTCGTGGCGGGTGACGCCGCCGGTTTCATCGATCCGATGACCGGTGACGGCCTCCGCTTTGCCGTCCGCGGCGGCGAGCTCGCCGCCCTGACCGCGCTCAAGGCGCTCGCGAACGGCTGGCCCGGCGCGCGCGAACAGCTCGAGCGCCAGCGTCGCCAGGAGTTCGCGGGCAAGTGGCGCTTCAACCGTGCGCTGCGGGCGCTCGTGGCGTCACCCTTCGCGGTGGCCGGTGCGGCAGCGACGGCGCGCATCGCCCCCGGGGTGGTCCGCGCGCTGGTCGCCCGGGCCGGCGACTGCGATCTGGCCGTCTCGCGACCATGCTGACGCTGGCCACGATCGCGCTGGTCTTCGTGCCGATGGGCATCGAGGCGAGCCGTGCGGCCGCAAACGAGCGCACTCAGCTGGCACGGGGAGGCATCGAGCCGGACGGCGACGTCTACCGGACGATGCGGTGGGCGTATCCCGCCGCGTTCCTCGCGATGATCGCCGAGGGCGCGTGGCGCGCGGACGCGCCCTTCATCGTGCCGGGGGCCGCGCTGTTCGCGATCGCCAAGGCGCTCAAGTGGTGGGCCATCCTCTCCCTCGGCCCGTTCTGGACCTTCCGCGTGATCGTCGTCCGTGGTGCGTCGCTCGTCCGGTCAGGCCCGTACCGCTGGATGCGCCATCCAAACTACCTGGCGGTTTTCGGAGAGCTGGCCGGCGTCGCGCTCGTGACCGGAGCGCGCGTGGCCGGTCCGGTCGCGACGGCGCTGTTCACCCTTCTGATGCTGAAGCGGCTCGCGGTCGAGAACCGCGCCCTCGGTGATATACTCGCGCCCGCTCCATCCTCTCAGCCTCGCCATCGCGCATGACCGCCCCCGCGCCTTCCTCCACGCTCCCGCGCTGGGCACGGATTGCCGACCTTCTCTGCTTCCTCCTGATCGTTGTCGCCGCGATCGTCGCGTTCTCCGGCGGGTTCCGCCTGCGCGCCGGTGACATGCGGCTGGCGCTGACCTCCCCTCTCCGCCTGATCGTGTGGGCGGCGCTCCTGAGCCTGGTCCGCCACGCGCTCGTCCGACAGCCGTCGGCGTTCCGTTTTCTCGGGTCGCTCTTCGTGGCGCTGAATACGTTGCCCATGCGGGCCGCCGCGACCGTCGCGCTCGGAACGAGGCCGGCGATCTTCTTCGTGGGCTACGTGTCGATCTTTGCGTTCGGCTACGCCACGGGCGTGCGCCCGCCGGTCCGCTTCTTCGACAACGAGCTGTTGAACATGCCCGTCCGGCACGACGCCGGGTGGTACCTGCAGATCGCGATCTACGGCTACCAGTACCTCGGGCAGCTGACGACGGAGACACAGCAGAACCTCGTGTTCTTTCCCGCGTTTCCGTTGCTGATGCGATGGATGGCGCTCGTCGGCGGCAACACATGGCTGGCGCACATCGTGTCGGGCACGATCATCTCGCTCGCGGCGTTCGTGGCTGCGCTCGCGTACCTGTACGCGCTGGCGCGTGACTACCTCGACGACGCGCAAGCCCGGACCGCCTTGTGGATGCTGGCGGCGTATCCGTTCGCGATCTTTTACGGCGCGATCTACACCGAGTCGCTCTTTCTGCTGGCGGCCGTCGGCAGCATCTACCACTTTCGACGACGGGAATGGTGGCGCGCGGCGGCGTGGGCGTGCCTGGCGGGCCTGACCCGCCCCAACGGCTTCCTGCTCGGCGCCGTGCTCGGGACGATGGCGGTCACGCCCTGGCTGCCAGCCTGGCTTGCGGGGGGCACTCTCGAGAAGGCCGCGCAAACCTTACCCGATCATGATGGCAACGATGGCGGGTGGCGGGCCATTGCCCCTGGACTCCTCGTCGCCAGCGCAGCCGGCATCGGAGTGCTGCTCTACTCGGCGTACGTGTGGTCGATGACCGGCGATCCGCTGACCTGGCTGAAGCTGCACGCAGCGTGGGGCCGTCGCTACACCGGCCTGTGGTTCGTCGTCGGCGCGCGGTACGCGTTCATCACCGAGCAGGGTTGGCACCTGTACATGTCCAACCTCCACCACGATCTGCTGAACGGGCTGGGCGTCATCTTCGTGCTCGCCTCGGCGTGGCCTGTGGCGCGGCGCTTCGGGCTGGCGTACAGCGTGTTCATCCTCATCAACATCCTGCCGCCGCTAGCGAGTGGGGAACTGTTGTCGGCGGGCAGGTTCTCGGCGGTGCTCTTTCCGGCGTTTCTGTGGTTGGCGCAGGTCGTGCCGTCGGAGCGTCGCGCGGGATGGATCGCGTCGTTCGCCGCGGTTCAGGGGTTGAACGCGGCCATGTTCTACACGTGGCGCCAGCTGTTCTGAGCGTCCCGACCTCGGTCCGCAGGCCAGGATCCGCCGCAAACCGTCAGATATAATGCGCCTTATGCCGCGCCTGCTGCAGCGTGTCACGGCGATCGGATGGCCCACCCGCTGGCCGCGTAGCTTCGCGGCCCTTGCCCTCGCCGTGGGCCTCGTGCTGCTTGCCATCATCCCAGCAGGGATGGCGCAGTCCGCGCGCCGCGCCCAGCCCAACCTTCAGAACGCCACGCGCGCCCTCCTCGAAGGCCGCTACGACGACGTGGCGACGCTGACGGCGGCGCTCGACGGGCAGGACCCCGCCGTGGTGGCGTTGTCGGCGCGTGCGCTGATCGCGCGCGGACGCTACCAGGAGGCCGAGTCGGCGCTGCGGCCGGCGGCCGAGCGCGCGCCGGGCAGCGATGCCGCGCTCGAGCTGGGGCTGCTCCTGCAGATGCTCGGCCGGCCGGAGGCCAACGCCGTGCTCAATCGCGTCGTGGCGGCGCCTGCCTCGGCCGGAAGCGACGCGGGCGCGCAGCTTGCGAGAGAAGCGCGCGCGCTGCGCGCGCTCAATCAGTTCGAGGACGCCAACGCCGCCTATCGCGAGGCCGTGGCGGCGCTGCCGCGCGACCCCGCGGTCAACACCGGGTGGGGCGAGCTCTTCCTGCAGACCTACAACACCCGCGAAGCGCTGCAGTCGTTCAAGGCGGCGCTCGAGGCGGAGGCCAGCTGGACCCCGGCCCTGCTCGGGTCGGCCCGCGCCCTGTCCGACGAGAACCCGCCCCAGGCGATCGCGCTCGCGCAGCAGGTGTTGAAGATCAATCCGTCCGACGTCGCCGCGCACGTGTTCCTGGCCGACCTGGCCATCGATGCCGGCAAGCGTCCCGAGGCCCGCGAGCTGCTGCAGAAGGCGCTCTCCGTCAATCCGTCGAGCCTCGAGGCCCGATCGCTCCTTGCGGGGCTGGCCTACGTCGAAGACAAGCCCGAGGAGTTCAAGGCCGAATCGGACAAGGTGCTCGCCATCGCACCGCGCTACGGCGATGTCTTCCGCGTGGCCGGAGATCTGCTGGCGCGCAACTACCGGTTCGAAGAAGCGGTGACGATGGCGCGCCGCTCCCTTCAGCTGGAGCCTCGGAGCCCGCGGGCGCTCGCGGACCTCGGGCTGCATCTGCTGAGGACGGGAGACGAGCCGCCGGCGCGGATGGCGCTCGAGTCTTCGTTCAGCCTCGACCCGTTCAACGTGTTGACGTTCAACCTGCTGCAGATGATGGACACGCTCGACCAGTTCGTCACGGTCGAGGCCGGCGACATCATCCTGAAGATGCACAAGGACGAGGCGCCGGTGCTCGGCGACTACGCGATGCGGATCGCGCGCCAGTCGCTCGACGCGCTGTCGGCGCGCTACGCCTTCAAGGTGCAGGGTCCCGTCCTCATCGAGATCTTCCCCAAGCACGACGATTTCGCGGTTCGCACGCTGGGACTGCCGGGCATGACCTACGCGCTCGGCGTCTGCTTCGGCCGCGTGATCACGATGGACTCCCCGAAGGCCAGGCCGCCCGGGGAGTTCCAGTGGGAAGCGACGCTCTGGCACGAGATGGCGCACGTGGTGACGCTGCAGATGTCGAACCAGCGCGTCCCGCGCTGGCTGACCGAAGGCCTTTCGGTGTACGAGGAGACGCTGGCCCGGGCCGAGTGGGGGCGCGCGATGGACGTGGAGTTCGCGCAGATTCTCAACAAAGGCGAGGAGCTGTCGCTCAAGAACCTCAACGAAGGGTTCACGGACCCGCGCACGATCTCGCTCGCGTACTACCAGGCGTCGCTGCTGGTGGAACACCTCGTGGCGACGTTTGGCGACGCCGGTGTGCACAAGCTGCTGCGCGCGTACGGCCAGGGGCTCGACACCGACGCCGCGCTCAAGTCGGCGCTCGATACGAGCCTCGATGCTCTGCAGCCAGGGTTCGATCGACGCCTCGCCGATCGGTTCGCCACCTTGCGCGCCGCCATGAAGGCTCCGGACACCGAGAAGCTCGCGGCGGCGCCCCTGCCCGCGCTCCGCGAGATTGCGAAGGAGAACCCCGGGAGCTTCCCCGTGCAGATGCTGCTCGCCAGGGCCCTGCAGAAGGAGGCCGCGGCGGGAGTCGATGGCGCGCTCGACGAGGCCGTCCGGGCATTCGAGGCCGCCGCTGCCCTCGTGCCGGCGGCGCGCGGGCCCGAGGCGCCGCAGCTGCAGCTCGCCGCGATTGCGCGCGAGCGGAAGGACGCGGCCAGGGAGACGGCGGCGCTGCAAGCCGTGGTGGCGGCGGACTTCGACAACGTCGAGGCGGCGCGACGTCTGGCGACGCTGCTGCGCGAGGCGAAGGTCACCGATCCTGCGCGCCTCCGGCCCGTCTACGAGCGCATCACCGCGATCGACCCCTTCGATGCGCAGGCCCACGAGGCGCTCGGCCGCATGGCGTTGACCCGGGGCGACGCGGACACAGCCATCCGCGAGTTCCGCGCGGTGATCGCGCTCGGGCCCGTGGACGGCGCCGCGGCGCATACCGACCTCGCCGAGAGCTACCTCAAAGCCGGGCGGCGCGCAGAGGCCCGCAAGCAGACACTGGCCGCCCTCGAGATCGCCCCGAGCTACGAGCGGGCGCAGGATCTGCTGCTGTCGTTGTCGGAGACGCGGTAATGCACCCGGGCGCCCGCCCCGCGCCTGCCGCCGGAGCGTTCGCGCGCTCTGCCGTCGTCGTGGCGGCCGTGCTCGCGCTCCTGGCACCGTCGGTCCGGCTCGGCGCACAGCTGCCAATCGTGGCCGACGACCGTCTGGCCGGGCTCGAGTGGCGGTTCGTCCGGATCAAGTACCCCTACATCACGGAAGGCACCTCGATCGCCCTCGATTTCTACGGCGAGCCGTGGTACATCGACGCTCCGGCGGCCGAGCAGAACCTGTCGCGCCGAATCAAGACGGCCACCTCCATCCAGGTCGAGGACCCCATCGTCCTCACCCTCGACGATCCAAGGCTCTTCAACTACCCGTGGATCTACATCGTCGAGCCCGGCAACCTGAAGCTCGGCGAGAAGGAAGTCGCGGCCTTGCGCGAGTTCCTCCTGCGCGGCGGCACGCTGACCCTCGATGACTTCCACGGGCCCATCGAATGGGGGATTTTCGCGGCGGAGATGCGGCGCGTCTTCCCGGATCGGGAGATCGTCGACCTCCCGCGCGATCATCCGGTGTTTACCTGCTTCTACCGCCTCGACGGCTACCCGCAGGTGGCCGGCCTGGGGTCGTTCATCGCCGGACGAAGCTGGGAGAAGGGGGGCTATGTCGGACGGCTCCGCACCATCCTCGACGATCACGGCCGGCCGATGCTGTTCATCAACTGGAACACCGACATGGGCGACGGCTGGGAGTGGTCGAACGCCGAAGACTATCCCGGGTACCTCCGGTACACCTCGATGGCGTATCGGATGGGCATCAACGAGATCGTGTACGCCCTGACACATTGACGGATACACCCGACTGACCCATTCGACAGTCACTGGAGATCACGTGAACAGTTCCGACCTGGCGGCGGCTGGCGCCGAGCGAGTGGCGGAAGGCCGCACGCGCATTCTGTCCGAGCTCGGCAAGGTCATCGTCGGACAGGACGAAGTGGTGGAGCAGGTCTTGATCGCGCTTTTCACCGGCGGACACTGCCTCATCACCGGCGTGCCCGGCCTGGCGAAGACGCTCCTGATCAAGACGCTCGCCGACATCCTCGACCTGGACTTCAAGCGCATCCAGTTCACGCCGGATCTGATGCCGTCCGACATCACCGGGACGGAGATTCTCGACGAAGACCAGGGGAGCCGCCGCCTCAAGTTCGTCAAAGGGCCGATCTTCGCGCAGATCATCCTTGCCGACGAGATCAACCGGACGCCTCCCAAGACACAGGCGGCCTTGCTCGAAGCGATGCAGGAGTACCACGTGACAGCGGCGGGCCGCACCTACCCGCTCGACCAGCCCTTTTTCGTGCTCGCGACGCAGAATCCCATCGAGCTCGAGGGCACGTATCCCCTGCCGGAAGCGCAGCTCGATCGCTTCATGTTCAACATCGTCATCAGCTACCTGTCCGAGGACAACGAGGTGCGCGTCGTCACGCAGACGACCGGGACCAACCGCCCCCAACCGACGCGAGTGCTGAGCGGGCCCGACATTCTCGCATTCCAGGAGCTGGCGCGGCAGATCGTGATCGCCGACGAGATCGCACGCTACACCGTGCGGCTCGTGGCGGCGTCCCGCCCCGGCCAGCCGGGCGTGCCGGACTTCGTCGACAAGTGGGTCAAGTGGGGAGCCGGGTTGCGCGGGTCGCAGGCCCTTGTGCGCGGCGCCAAGGCCCGCGCGCTCATCCACGGCCGCTATCACGTGTCGATCAAGGACATTCAGGCGCTGGCGAAGCCGATTCTCCGGCACCGCATCATGACCAACTTCTACGCGGACTCCGAGCGCATCACGTCGGACGTGATCGTGGATCGGCTGATCGAAACGGTGCCGCCGCCCCGGAGCGGAATGTAGCCATGCCGTGGAGCGCCGGTGAGTGGCAGTTCCTGGACCCCGCCGTCGTGGCGCGTCTGGGCACGCTCGAGCTCAAGGCGCGCACCATCGTCGAAGGCGTGCTGTCGGGGCTGCACCGCAGCCCGTTCAAGGGATTCAGCGTCGAGTTCGCGGAGTATCGGCAGTACATCCCTGGCGACGATCTGGCGACGATCGACTGGAAGGTCTACGCCCGGACCGATCGCCACTACATCAAGAAGTTCGAGGAAGAGACCAACCTCGGATGTCACCTCATCCTCGATGTCAGCGCGTCGATGGGGTATTGCTCGGCGGGCATGTCGAAGCTCGAGTACGGCCAGTGCCTGGCCGCGTCGCTCGCGTACCTGATGAACCGGCAGCGCGACGCCGTGAGCCTGGTCGCCTTCGACGATCGTATCGTCGCGATGCTGCCCGCGAGCGCGCGCCCCGGGCAGCTGCGAGCCGTCCTCCTCACGCTGGATCGGTTGACGCTCGGCCGCGAGACCAACGTCGAACGGCCCCTGCATCACGTCGCCGATCTCATCGCCAAGCGCGGAATGGTCGTGCTCATCTCCGACCTGCTCGACGACCCGGATCGGGTCATCCGCGGCCTGAAGCATTTCCAGTACCGCGGCAACGACGTGATCGTCTTCCATGTGCTCGATCCGGATGAAGTCGAGTTTCCGTTCGAACGGCCCACGCGTTTCGAGGACCTCGAGACCGGCGCCGAAATCACGGCCGTGCCGGCGACAGTGCGCGAGCACTACCTGAAGGCGATGACCGAGATGATCGAGCGGTACCGCCGCGAGTTGGGGGCGGCGGGCATCGACTACCAGCTGGTGACGACCGCCGAGCCGCTCGAGATGGCGCTCCTCGCGTACCTCTCGACGCGTGCGAGGGCCCTCTGATGGGGCTGCTGGCGCCGCTCTTCCTCGTCGGAGCCCTGGCGGCGGCCATCCCGATCGTTCTGCATCTGCTCAAGCGGGAACCGGAGACGCGCGTGCGGTTTGCCGCGGTCAGGCTTCTGCGCCGCGCGCCGGTGGAGCATGCGGACCGCCGGCACCTGCGCGAACTGCTGCTGCTCGCGCTGCGCGTGGCGGCGGTGCTGTTGCTGGCGCTGGCGTTTGCGCGGCCATTCTTCAGCGCCGGGGCGCAGGCCGGAGCGGCCCGCGCCACGGTGGTGGCCCTCGACACGTCCCTGAGCGTGTCTGCGCCGGGGCAGTTCGACCGCGCACGCGAGCTCGCGCGCGCAGTGGTCGATCGGACGGCCGGCGGGGACCTGGTGGCGGTGATTGCGTTCGACGATGCAGCGGAAGTGCTGGTGAGGCCCACGACCGATCGCGCCATGGTGCGGACCGCGATCGATCGCGCGGTCCCGGGCGCGGGCGCGACGCGTTACCGGGGCGCCCTGTCCGCCGCCGTGGAACTGCTCGCCGGCGCACCAGGCACGATCGTCGTTGTCACGGACCTCCAGGCATCGGGGTGGGACGAAGGCGATCGGGTGGCCCTGCCCGCGTCCGTGAACCTCGAGGTGGCCGACGTCGGCGCGCCGCCATCCAATCTGGCAGTGACCGCGTTTCACGCCGAGGGCAATCGGCTCGTGGCGGCGGTGCGCAACCTCGGAGATGCGGCGCGCGACACGACGCTGACGCTCTCGATGCACGACACCGCGACGCGCCAGCGTCCGCGAAGGCCGCGAGCACCAGCGCGGCGTCAGTCGGCCCCGGCGACACGGTGCGCCTCACGCTTGCGCGGGAGCCCGGGGCGCTGGCGTCGGTGTCGGTCGACGACACGACCGGCGCGCAGGCGGACAATTCCCGGTTCCTGGTGCTCGATGACGCGAGCCGGCCCGCGGTGCTCGTGGTCACCGCCACCGGTGATCTCGCGCGCGAGGCTTTTTACCTGCAGCAGGCCTTGTCGGTTGGTGGCGGACCTGCAAGCTACGTCGTGGAGGCCGCAGGAACGACGGCCGGCGCATTCTCCACGACCGCGCGGCTCCAGCCTGTCGTGGCCGTGATCCTGACCTCGACGCGGGCGCTCGACCGGCCGGGACGCGAGCGCCTGGCGGCGTATCTGCGAGGTGGCGGGGGGCTCTTCGTCGCGGCCGGGCCCGACGTGGATGGCGGCGTGCTCGGCGAGATCCTGGGTAGTGGATCGGCGACCCTCGCGGCCGACGCCTTGCCGGCCGGCGATGCCGGCAGGCCGGGCGGCACACCCCGCAGGCTGGCGCCGGAAGATCTCCGCCATCCGTTGTTTCTGGCGTTCGAAGGCAACGCGGCTGCGCTGGGATTGCCGCGCTTCAACAGGATCGCGAGCCTCGGCGGGTCGTGTCCGCCGCTCGCCAGGTTCACGAGCGGCGAAACCGCGCTCGTCGAGTGCGCCGCTGGCGCCGGACGCGTGCTGGTCTTCGCGTCCGACCTCGACGCCCGCTGGAACGATTTCCCGCGTCATGCGACATTCCTGCCCTTTATCCGGGAAGCCGTGAACTACCTGGCGGGTCCTCGTCCCCGAGCGGTGGAGTATGCCGTCGGCGAGGTGCCGGAGGGGGTTCCGGCCCAACCTGGCTTCGCACAGGTGGCGAACCTGGCCGGGAACGGACGCCGGTGGGTGGCCATCAATGTCGATCCAGGGGAACTCGACCCCACCAGGATGTCCGAGGCCGAATTCGGGGCGGCTATTACACGGTTGCAGGAGGCGGGGCGGCGCGAGGGCCAGACCGGCGACCGCCAGCGTGAAGAGCGGCAGCACATCTGGCAATACCTTCTGGCGGTGATGCTGGCGATAATGGCGGTTGAGAGTCTGGTGGGGATAAGGGCGACCTGAGGATGGACGGGCAGGCACAGGCCATTCGCGAACTTCTCGACCGCGTGCGCGGCCGGTGGCGGCGAACCACGCTCTTCCGGGCGATCGTCCGCGCGGGCCTGGCCGTGGCGGCCATTCTGGCCGCGGCGCTGCTGCTGTCGCTGCTGCTGGCTCTGGCCGGGAGATCAGGTGCATCGGCATTCCTGCCCGCGGCGCTGGCGGTGCTCGGCCTGGCCACGATCGTCTTGACGGTCGGCGCCGCCGTCTGGGCGCTGTGGCCCGCGCGCGCTGTGCCGTCCGACCGACGGGTGGCGCGCTACATCGAGGAGCGCGAGCCGGATCTGGACGATCGCCTTGCCAGCGCGGTCGAAGTGCTCAACGGCGCGCCAGGCGGCCAGATGCCTGCGCTCGCCGTGCCGATGGTGGCGGACGCCGATCGCCGGGCGGCGCGCGTCGATCCCTCGACGATCGTCCGCGGCGAAACGCTCCTCCGTGCGGGCCTGCAGGCCGCGGCGGCCGCCATTCTGGCGTTTGCCGTCGCGTTTGCAGGTCGAGGCGTCGCGCGCCAGTCGTTCGACGCCGCCGCGCTCGCGCTCTTCCCGTCACGCGTCACGCTCGAGGTCACGCCCGGGAGCACTCGCGTGCCGGCGGGTACGCCGCTCGTCATCACGGCGCGGCTTGTCGGCAACACGACGCCCATTGCGGCCGAAGTGCTTCGCGAAGTCACGCCGGACAGCGAGGACTGGCGTCCGCTGGCCATGGGAACCGATGCGTCCGGTGGCTTCGTGCTAAGCCTCGACGAAGTGACAACGCCATTCCGCTACCGCGTGGTGGCCGGAGCGGTCGGTTCGGAAATCTACCAGGTCGGCGTGCTGCACGCCCCGCGCGTGACCCGGATCGACGTCGAGTACCGCTATCCGGGTTCACTCGGACTGGCCCCGCATATCGAGGAGGACGGCGGCGACATTTTTGCCCCCGCGGGCACCGAGGCCCGCCTCCGCGTGCACGTCGACCAATCCTCCGCCTCGGGCCAACTGGTGCTGGCCGATGGAGCGCCCGTCCAACTGGCCGCCGCAGGAGGAACGCCCGGCCCCGTGCTCGAAGGCGTCCTGACCGTGTCGGGCGACAGCTCGTACCGGGTCGCGCTGGCGAGCGCCGAGGGGCTCGCGAACCGCGGCGACACTGAGTATTTCATTCGCGCCATGGAGGATCGCCCACCCGAAGTGCGGGTGACGCGGCCGGCGCGCGATCGGTCGGTGACCTCTCTCGAAGAAGTGGACATCGAGGCCGACGCCGAAGACGACTTCGGCATCGGACGACTCGAGCTCGTGTACGCCGTGCGCGGCGGCGCCGAGAAGGTCGTGCCGATGAGCGTGCCGTCCCGGGCGCACGTCGGTGTCGGGCAGCCAGACCTTGTATCTCGAGGACCTGGACGTCCAGCCGGGCGACTTCGTCGTCGTACTACGTGCGCGCGCGCGATGTGCCGCGCGGCAAGCGCGCCAGCGAGACGCGCAGCGACATCTTCTTCCTCGAGGTCAAGCCCTTCGAGCAGGAGTTCTCGCTCGCGCAGAGCCAGAACATGGGCGGCGGCGGGGACAACCAGAACCTCGACGACCTGGTGACCGCGCAGAAAGAGATCATCGTCGCCACGTGGAAGCTCGATCGACGGACGCAGGCGGCCGGCGGCGCGCGGTTCGTCCGACGACATCCGGGACGTTGCAAAGGCCGAGGCCGAGCTGAAGACGCGCGTCGAGGCGACCTCCAGCTCGTTCCGCGCGTCGACGATGCGCGATCCGAGGCGGCGCCCGACGCCTCAGGGGCGTGGAGGACAGCCGCCTCCGCCGCCACCCCCTCGCGCCGGACAGGCGCGGCCCGAGGAGGACGCGATGACGGCTGCCTCGCAGGCCATGGGCGTGGCCGTCGCATCGCTCGAGAAGCTCAAGACCGGAGAAGCGCTCCCGCCCGAGATGGAGGCGCTCAACCACTTGCTCAAGGCGCAAGCTGACGTGAAGGAGCGGCAGGTCACGCGCCAGCAGGCCGGGAGCGGCGGAGGTGCGAATCGCGCCACGCAGGACATGTCGAGCTTGTTCGACCGCGAGCTTCAGCGCCAGCAGCAGACGAACTACGAGACCCCGACGACGACCGAGCGGCGCGGGGACAACGAGACGTCGAGCACGCTCGACAAGATCAAGGAGCTGGCGCGGCGGCAGGACGAGCTGAACGCCAGGCAGCAGGCGCTGACGCGGCGCGTCGGCCGAGGAAATCAAGCGCGAGCTCGAGCGGCTCACGCGCGAGCAGTCAGAGCTGCGACAGCGTGCCGAGGAACTGGCTCGCGAAATGAGTCGGGCGGGTCAGGAGAGTCAGGCGGGCCAGCAGACGCAGGCCGGTCGATCGGGCCAGACGGGTCAGACCGGTCAGGCGGGGCAGGCAGGCCGGGGCGGACAGCCTGGACAAGGTCAGCCCCGTCCGGGGAATGCACCGGGACGCGCCGGCGGGCAGGGCGATGCCAAGCAGGGGCAGCAACAAGCGCAGTTGCGGGCCGCGTCCGAGGAAATGCGGAACGCGGCCAGCGGCCTGCAGCGGCAGGACGCGGCGGAGGCAGCCTCGCGAGGCGCCCGTGCCGCCGCCCGGCTTCGCGATCTCGAAAGGAGCCTGCAGCAGGGCGCTCCGGACGAGCAGCGGCGTGCGCTTGGGGATCTGCAGATGGAGGCGCGTCAACTGGCGGACGCCGAGCGCCAGATTGGCCGCGAGCTCGAGGGCGGCCGCGGCGATGGTGATGCAGAGCGGCGCCTGGCGGGCGAGCAGGATCGACTGGCAGACCGGGTTCGACGCCTGGAGGATGGGCTCGAGCGCCAGGCCGGTGAGTCCGGCGCTCCTGGCCCATCGCGTGATTCGGCATCACGTGCCGGGACCGAGGGTGCGGCTCGAGCAGCGGGCGAAGCGGCGCGGGAGATCGAACGCCAGCGTCTGGCCACCCGGATGGAGCAGGCAGCCGCCGGCCTGCGCGAAGGCGGGTCCAACAACGCCGCGGCGGCGCGAACGGATCGCGACGACATCGCCCGCGCGCTCGATCGCGTGGCCGAGCGCCTGGCCTCTACGACCGCCGGCGGAGACGACGACTCGCGCCGGATGACCGACCAGCTCGCGCGCGCGCAAGAGCTGCGGGAGCGGATCGAGACCCTCACCCGCGAAATGGAGAGGCTTGATCGAGAGGCGACAGCGAGGCCGGGTGGGTCCGGTAGGTCTGGTGGGTCGGGCAGGGATGGACAGGAAGGCCAGGCGGGGCAGACAGGTCGGGCGGGTCGGGAAGGTCAGGTGGGTCGGGAAGGGCAGGCGGGTCGGGCAGGGCGGGCAGGACAGACAGGTCAGGTGGGTCGGGAAGGGCAGGCCGGGCAGGACAGCGGGCAGGCAGGGCGGCAGGCGGGGCAGGCGGGCAGGCGGGGCAAACAGGGCAGGCGGGCCAGGGTGCGGGTGGGGCCGAGTTTGCCGAGCTTCGGCAGGAGTACACAAGGCAACTCGAGCAAACGCGCCAGCTGCTCGAGCAGCTGCAGCGAGAGGATCCGCGCGTCGGACAAGGCGGGCCCGGCTTCACTTTCGAGGGGCAGGGGATGGTGCTGTCGGCGCCGGGGACCGAAGCGTTCAAGCAGGACTTCTCGCGCTGGTCCGAGCTCGCCCGACAGGCGACGCAGGCACTCGACCGCGCCTCGTCGTCGCTCTCACAGGCCCTCGAGGCACGCCAGTCGCGCGACCGGCTCGCCTCGGGTGTCGACGACCGGGCTCCCGCGGGCTACAAGCAGCAGGTCGACAACTATTTCAAAGCCCTGGCCACCGGGAGATAGATGCACTTCGCGTCGCCGATTCCCTGGTGGCTGACGCTCGCCGCGGCCGCGGCAATCGCAGGCCTCGCCTACCTGGCGTATCGCCGTCCCCCGGTCCCTCTCTCGATCGCGCGCCGCTCGGCGCTGACCGCCCTGAGGGTTCTGTCGATGGCGCTTCTCGTGTTCTTCCTCTGCCGGCCGATCATCATGCGCCCGCCCGAAGGCCGCGGAGGCGTGGTCGTCCCCATCCTGATCGATGGGTCGCGGAGCATGCGCGTGGCCGACGTCGACGGCCGGCCCCGCATCGAGCGCGCCGTGAGCGTGCTCGAGCGCGAACTGCTTCCTGCGCTCGGCAACGGCTTCAAGCCGGAGCTGCTCGTGTTCGGCGAAGCGGTCGTGCCGGCCGCGTCGCCGTCCGAGGTGGGGGCCACCGCGCGACAAACCGATCTGGGTGGCGCGCTTGCCGCGGTGCGCGACCGCTACCGCGGACAGCCGCTCGCTGCCATCGTGGTGATTTCCGACGGCGGAGACACCGGTGGCGGTCACGTGGTTGGGGCCGACGATCAGGGACCGCCCGTGTTTGCCGTGGGCGTCGGATCGGCGCACGGCGGACAGGATCTGGAGGTCACCGGCATTTCCGCGGGAGATCCCCGGATCGATCAGACCTCGGTCGACCTGCGGGTCTCTGCCGTCTCGCGCGGGTTCGGCCGCGCTGGATTCGATCTCCGCGCGATGGCCAACGGCCGCCTGATCGAGAGCCGCACGCTGACGCCGGCTGCGGACGGGGCTCCGGTGGACGCCACGTTCACGGTGTCGCCGGATCCGCTGAATGCGACGGTGTACACCGCAGAGATCGCCGCTGCGCCTGGCGAGGGCGTGACAGAGAACAATGCGCGCAGCGTGCTGGTCAGCCCGGCCGGTCGCCCCCGCCGTATCCTTGCGCTCCAGGGCGCGCCAGGGTACGAGCACAGCTTCCTGGCGCGCGCCCTTGCCGCCGACCCTGGCCTCGAGATCGACTCCGTCGTGCGGAAAGGAAAGAACGACGCCGGTCAGAATACGTTTCTGGTGCAGGCCGGCGGCGGCCGGGCCGAGTCCCTGGTCTCTGGTTTTCCGGCGACACGCGAAGCACTCTACGCGTACGACGCGCTGCTGGTCGCCAATGTCGAGGGCGACTTCTTTACGCGCGCGCAGCTTGCCCTGATGGCGGACTTCGTGGCCGTTCGTGGCGGAGGGCTGCTGGTGCTGGGCGGGCGTGCCTTTTCGGACAAGGGGCTGCTCGGCACACCGCTCGAAGCCGTGCTGCCGCTCGAGCTCAACGACCGCCGCGGAGGCCTTGTCGCCGCCGAGCTGCCCACCGGGCGGATCTCGGCGCACCACACCGTGCTGCTCACGCCCGAGGGACTGACGCACGCGATCATGCGAATCGAATCGGCCTCCGATCGCCAGGCCGCGTGGGCGGCGCTCCCCGCGCTTGCCGCCAGCGCCCCGCTTGGCGGGCCCAGGCCGGGCGCCTCGGTGCTCGCAGTGACATCGACGCCGAGCGGCGCGATCTATCCGCTCGTGGCGGTCCAGCGTTACGGGAGCGGGCGCTCGATGGTCTTTGCCGGCGAGGCGTCGTGGCGCTGGCGGATGCTGATGCCGGCCGCCGATCGGACCTACGAGTTCTTCTGGAGGCAGGCCGCCCGATGGCTCGCGTCGCCCTCACCCGACCCCGTGTCGATTGAGGTGCCACTCTCCTCGGAGCCAGGCGATCGCATCGAATTGGTGGTCGACGTGCGCGACCCGGCCTTCGCACCCGCGCCCAACGCGTCGGTCGAGGCGACGCTGGCGGCGCCAGGGGCCGAGCCTGTGGCGCTCGCCACGCGACGCGAGGCCGGGGAGGCCGCCCGCCACGTGGGCGCCGTTCGTCCCGAGCGCGTCGGACTGTACCGCGTGCGCGCCGAGGCGCGACAGGGAGCGCGATCGCTCGGCGTGGCCGACCGCTGGTTCTACGTCGGCGGCGGCGATCGCGAGCTCGCGGATCCGCGGCTGAACGAAGGCGTGTTGCGCCGGCTCGCCGCGAGCTCCGGGGGACGGTACCTGACGATCGACGAGGCGGGAGAGCTGGCCGAGGCGATCCGCGCGTCTGCGCCATCCGACGCGGCCCTCGAACCACGCGACCTGTGGCACCGGCCGTGGGCGATGACCCTGATTCTGTTGCTGCTTGCCGCTGAGTGGATACTACGCCGCCGCTGGGGCCTGAGATGAGCCGCACCAGCGCATGTGTCGCGGTGTGTGTCCGATGCGTCCTCACCGCCATCCTGACGGCTGCCGCCGCCACCGATGCGTTCGCCGCCGATCGCCATGCGCTCATCGTGTTCGGCGCCGCCGGGGGAGCTGAGTACCAGGCGAAGTACGACCGTTGGCGCGGGGCGCTCTCGGCCACCCTCGAACGCCTCGGCTACCCGCACGGCCGGATCGTCGTGCTTGCCGAGAACGAGGAGGGAGCGCGCAAGTCCACTGGCGAGAACGTCCGCGCGGCATTGGCCCACCTGCGCACCGAAGCCAGGCAGGACGATGTGGTGCTGGTGTTGCTCATCGGCCACGGCACCGCGGTCGAGGGTCCGGAGGGAGGCGACGGGAAGTTCAACCTCGTGGGCCCGGATCTGACGGCCGCCGAATGGGCGACGCTGCTGGGTCGCGTATCCGGTCGTCTCGTCTTCGTCAACGCCGCGTCTGGCAGCTTTCCCTTTCTGGAGAAGGTCGCCGGCAAGGGTCGTATCGTGCTGACGGCCACGGACACCGCGGTTCAGCAGTACGAGACGGTGTTCCCGGAGTACTTCATCCAGGCCCTGAGCGATGCCGAGGCCGATGGAGACAAGAACGGTCGCGTGTCGGTCTGGGAGGCGTTTCGTTTCGGCTCGGCGCGCGTGAAGACCTGGTTCGAAGAACGCGGCCAGCTGGCGACCGAGCGTCCCCTGCTCGACGACAACGGAGATGGGATCGGCCGCGAGGCCGAGATCCAGCCTGCCGGCGGGCCGCCGCCCCGGACGACGCCCTCTGGCGCTGACGGGAGACTGGCCGAGGCCACCTATCTGCAGTCCGATCCGCCCATCCCGGCCACCGCCGACGGCGAGCTGCGGAAGCTCCTGACCCGCCGCGCGGAGCTGCAGTCCAGGCTCGATCTGTTGCGAGCGGCGAAGGGCACGATGCCACAGGACGACTACGACGCCCAACTCGACGAAGCGCTCGTCGAGCTTGCGAAGATCGATCAGCAGATCAGAGCGCGTACGTTCGCAGATCGGCAATCGTAAATCGCAACTCGGAAACGTCTGGGCTTCCTGGAGAATTCCGAATTCCTAATTTCTAGATTTTCCGTTCCCACTCCTCCCGTCTTTTCCTGAACACAAACACCCCCGCCGCGCCGGCCGCGAAGCCGGCGACGTGCGCGACGAACGCGATGCCGCCGCTGTCGCCCGCCGTGGCGATTGCGCCGATTCCCGCGCTGAAGATTTGGATCACCAACCACAAGCCGAGCAGCGCCAGGGCGGGGATCTCGACGATGTCGACGAAGACAATGAGCGGCACCAGCGTCGAGCACGCGCGACCGAGGGAAGAGGGCAAAGTACGCGCCCATCACGCCCGTGATGGCGCCGCTTGCCCCGATGGCCGGCACCAGGGACTGCGGGCTCATCACGACGTGCCCGAGCGCAGCGACCACGCCGCAGAGCAGGTAGAAGACGAGGAAGCGCGCGTGCCCCATGCGGTCTTCGATGTTGTCGCCGAAGATCACAGGTACCACATGTTCTAAATCAGCCTTGCACACAACGGTGTTTTGTTTCTCGACGAGCTGCCCGAATTCAATCGCCGTACGCTGGAAGTCCTGCGGCAACCGCTCGAAGACGGCACCGTCACGATCACCGCGCGTTGGCCAGCACCACCTTCCCGGCCAACATGATCTTGATAGCGGCCTTTAAACCCTGCCCGTGCGGCTATCGAAACGACCCGCGGAGGAGTGCCATTGCACGGTGCCGCAAATCGAAAGGTACATGGCCAAGATCATCCGGACCGCTTCTGGATCGGATCGACTTGCACCTGGAGGTGCCCGCCGTGCCGTATCGGAAGTTGTCGGCCACGACCGCCGGCACGACGCAGCTCTCAGATGCGCGAGCAAGTGATCGCGGCGCGTGAGGCCCAGCGTGAGCGGTTTGCCGGAACCAAAGCGCGTTAAATCCGCAGATGTCGAACCGCCAGTTCGCGACAGCATTGCAAGCTGGACGACGCCAGCATGAACCTGATGAAGGCCAGCGTGCACGGAACTGGGCCTCTCCGCCCGCGCCCACGACAAAATGCTGCGCGTGCCCGCACCATCGCCGACCTCGACGAGGCGACCGCGATCGCAGCGCACGCACGTGAGCGAGGCGATTAACTACCGGATGCTCGACCGGCAAATGTGGACGTAGAGGCGGCATGAGCGCATGAATGCATGAGCGATTCGACTGAAATCTCGGAAGCCAGCCTTCAAGCCGCGGCGTGCGAGTTCTGGTCGGCCTACTATCAGGCGATGTGGCGACTCCATAAGCGACTTGGACGGAAACGGGTACCGAGCCCATGAGGGATCGCAACCTCGGAACAACAGACGCCCGGCGCATCGCCATTTTTGAGGAGTTCTGGAAGGCACCGAGTAGCCGAGTCGCTCGGTGTTCCGCTACTGGAAGTCGGTCCAAGTCGAATTAAGTTCAAAGACCACAGCAGCAAGGGCTTCGACGTCTGCTGGCCATTAAAGGGGATCCCCGAATTCTGATCTCGGTTAGAGTATGCAAAACGCGTATCGAAACCTCACCAATCGAATTGAGGAGGCATTCGGTGATTCGGCGGTTCTTCGCCTTTATCGCTCGAAGGCCGCTTTCGGGTTCTTTTTCTTTTTCTTGACGGCAACGTTCCACGAGGGCGAGCTGAACCGGGTCGCACCGTCGACGGGTCTCCAGGCGGGGAAAGGGTGTCGCGCCATTTCTCGACTTGATTGAGCAAGGGGGCGACTTCTTTGATCTTGCCAATGTGGACAGCTACCGAAAGCCGGTGATTGTGCGGAATCTTCAATCCACTCGACAGGATGCCGTCGAAAAGCAGAGCGACGGCTTCTTGACCTCGTTGCATTCAAGGCAACCAAAAAGCCAACGATTCATTACGATGCAATTGGGTTTGTGCCAACGTCAATATATCGCCTATCTGGCGACATCGAAGATGCAGCGTGGTGTTGTAGCCGTCCGCCGAAGTTCACGTATTTGCTTACCGCCTCCTCAGCAGAATCTGTGGGTGAATTCTGGTTCGGGTAGTGCTCCGAGGTTGTGATACAACGCGAGTTGCACCGCTTCAAAGGTGCGAAAGCCGTACGCTTTTCTGATGGTCAGTTTCACTTTGTTGTTCAGCCCCTCGACCGCGCCCGCTGAGATCGTCCCCTGGGCCTCGGAACCAGTTCAGGATCAGTGCTCGATGATTGCGCAGCGTACGGGCCACTTTCTTCATCGGCTCGATCTTCGGATCGCATCACCCGCGTACACCACTCGTCAAGAAACTTGGCGGCCCAGGCGGCACTGGTGTACTCCCAGAACCGCTGAAAGTCTTCCCTCAGCAGATATGCCCGCACCGCCTGCAGGTTGTACTTCAGCAACTCCGACAGCTTCACCGTCTGCTTCTCGGTCAGGTTCTCCGGCCGCTTCAGCAGGCACCAGCGGGAATGCTTCAGCACCGGCTCGTAACCGTCGCGCTTCAGGCGCCTGGCCTCGTCCGCCCGGACCTCGTCGATCGCCTTGTTCATCTTGGCCATGATGTGGAAGCGGTCCAGGACGTGGATCGCTCCTCCCGCCTTCTCGGCGATCACGTTCAGGTACGGCCTCCACATGTCGCTGCACACGAACGCAAAGTAGGCCGAATTTCGCTGGCCGAACAGGTCGAAGAAGCGCCGCAGGCTGCTCTCCGTCCGCTCCTGCGCGATCCACAAGCAGACGCTTGCAGCCTCGGGATCGATCTCGTACACCAGCGTCAGGTACTTGTGCCCGCGCTGCCATTGAATCTCGTCCACCCCCAATGCCTTCACGCCACTTTCGTCTCGATGCACCATGCCCCAGCAGACCGCATAATCCACGGCGTCCCGGACGTGATCCCAGGTGGCATTGAAGGCCGACGCCACCTCCTGTCCAGCTCAATCGCTTGGCCCAACCGGCCAGAAACCAACGATAGCTGTTCGTGAGGGAACTCTTGCCGTCCGACCAAGGCACCCGCTCCACAACCACTCCGCACTGCGGGCAGTCCACGCGCCGCAGACGCGTACACGAAAAACACCGGCATCTCCCACAGAGGAACGAACTCGAACCGCCGCGGCGGCAGCCGGTCGTACCCGGGCCGAACCTGGCCGCAGCCCGAACAAATCGGACGGCCGTTGGCCCGCGCTCGGACATGGACTTCAATCGTCGGACCCTCGGCGTCCTCGATCAAGTTCTCTTTCCAGAACACGAAGGACTTGTACCGCTCGACGCGATTGAGGATAGTCTTAAGTTGCATCCTGAAGTTCCTCCGACGGACGGGTTCTCGATAACCAAACCCATCTTACCGGAAAATCCTTCAGGATGCACTTTTTTTCCCCTTCTCCGAACAGCTATCCTAAGCCTTGCCTGGCGAAACGGAGTCGGGCTCTGCGGGGACGCAACCCGACAAGGGATATCCAGGCCAGGGCGGGTGAATCTTGCCTGCCGGGCCCTGGCGGTGCAAGCCGTCAGGGCCGTTCTTCCAATCCACCTGCATTCATTTGCCCTGCCATCCCTCAGAAAATCCACCGTAGCGCCGTCATTCGCTGACAGTTTTTACCCACGAATTCCTCAGAAGAACCGTATTTCAACAACTCCCGCAGCTTCACGGTCTGCTTCTCGGTTCGGTTCGCCGGCAGCTTCAACAGGCACCAGCGGGAATGCTTGAGCAGCGGCTCATAACCATCGGCCTCCAGGCGCTTGGCCTCGTCCGCCCGGATCTCGTCAATTGCCTTGTTCATCTTGGCCACGATGTGAAAGCGGTCCAGGATGTGGATCGCTCCTCCCGCCTGCTCGGCGATCACGTCCAAGTACGGCCCCCACATGTCGCTGCACACGTAACGCAAAGTAGGCAGAATTTTGTGGCCGAAGAGGTCGAAGAAGCGACGCAGGCTGCTCTCCCGCCGCTCCTGCGAGATCCAAAGCAGACGCTTGCGCTCGGGATCGATCTCATAGACGAGGGTCAGATACTTGTGCCCGCGCTGCCATTGAATCTCGTCCACCCCCAATGCCTTCACGCCACTTTCGTCTCGATGCACCATGCCCCAGCGGACCGCATAATCCACGGCGTCCCGGACGTGATCCCAGGTGGCATTGAAGGCCGACGCCACCTCTGTCCAGCTCAATCGCTTGGCCCAACCGGCCAAAAACCAACGATAGCTTTTCGTGAGGGAACTCTTGCCATCCGACCAAGGCACCCGCTCCGCAACCACTCCACACTGCGGGCAGCCTACGCGCCGCAGACCGTACACAAAAAACACCGGCATTTGCCACAGAGGAACGAACTCGAACCGCCGCGGCGGCAGCCGGTCGTACCCGGGCCGAACCTGGCCGCAGCCCGAACAAATCGGACGGCCGTTGGCCCGCGCTCGGACATGGACTTCAATCGTCGGACCCTCGGCGTCCTCGATCAAGTTCTCTTTCCAGAACACGAAGGACTTGTACCGCTCAACGCGATTGAGGATAGTCTTAAGTTGCATCCTGAAGTTCCTCCGACGGACGGGTTCTCGATAACCAAACCCATCTTGCCGGAAAATCCTTCAGGATGCACTTTTTTTCCCCTTCTCCGAACAGCTATCCTAAGCCTTGCCTGGCGAAACGGAGTCGGGCTCTGCGGGGACGCAACCCGACAAGGGATATCCAGGCCAGGGCGGGTGAATCTTGCCTGCCGGGCCCTGGCGGTGCAAGCCGTCAGGGCCGTTCTTCCAATCCACCTGCATTCATTTGCCCTGCCATCCCTCAGAAAATCCACCGTAGCGCCGTCATTCGCTGGTAAGTGCACCACCACAACCATTCTTCGCATTCTTCGCGCGGCGGTTAACCTGGGGGGTACTGGATTCAGCCCTTACAGGAGACGGCGCGATGGCACGTGGTTTTCGACCCGAGGTTCGGCGGCGGTGGCTGGCGCGGTTGGCGGCGTTTCGGCGTAGCGGGCTCACAATTTGTGAGTTCTGTCGCCGTGAAGGCGTGTCAGAGCCCTCATTTTATCAGTGGCGGCGTCGGCTAGCAGCCGTGTCGCAACACGGGAACGCTTCGGATCCTCCCACCCGGCCGGGACGCCCCGCATCTTCACGCGCAGTGTCCGTTAATGGGCGGAGCAAGCACGCCGGCCAGGCCGCGGCGGCGGCCCCGGCATTCTTTCCGGTCGTCCTGCGCGGCGCCGCGCCTCGAGCGATCGTCGAGATCGCCTTACCCGGCGGAGCCGTCGTGCGGTTGCTCGACGCCGATCGACGCACCCTGCGGGCTGCCATCAAGGCCGCCGGCAGTCTGCCGAAGCGCGGGGAGGTCCTGCCATGTTGAGCTGGCCTACCAATGTGCCGATCTATCTCAGCACCCAACCGACCGACATGCGAAAACAATTCGACGGTCTGCAAGCCCTGGTCGAAAGCCAGTTCGGTCGGGACGTGCTCGACGGACACTTGTTCTTGTTCGTCAACCGCCGCCGTGATCGAGTCAAAGCACTGTGGTGGGACCACGATGGACTGGCGATCTGGGCGAAGCGATTGGAGCAAGGAAGTTTTCAATTGCCATCCGTCACTCCCGAGACGACGTGCGTCGAACTCGACATCACGCAACTGGCGTTGATTCTGGGCGGAGTCGATTTACGTTCGGCGCGCCGTCGCAAACGCTATCGACGAGCAGCCTGAGCGCACCGACTCGAGACGGTCGCACTATCGCGAAAAACTTTTTCCAGATTTTCTCGTGCCGCGCTCTTGACGATTTATAAAACGGCGTATGATTGCCGCATGCAGGATGCACGCGACATTCCGACGGACTTGGAAGCCTGCCAGGCGCTGCTCGCCACGCTGCTCCCGATTGTGGAAACGATCGAAGCGGATCGTAACAATCTGCGAGAGACGGTCCAGGAACTAAAACTTCAGAACGAGCGCCTGTTACACCTCTTATACGGCCGCCGCAGCGAACGGCGCATCGACTCGCCCGATCAACAGCGGCTCGATTTCCAAGACGAACAGGACACCGCTCTCGAATCATCCGTCCAGTCTGAGCCGATTATCCAGGCCGAGGCGGAGTCGAATCTTGTTGACGAAGCCTTGTTGAAGCGGTTGCTGGAACGACGGCGTCAACGGCAGGAAGCGACTCCCAAGAGCGAAGGGTTTCCGGCCCATCTTCCGCGTCGAGAAACCCTGCTCGATCTATCGCCCGAGGAGAAAGTCGGCCTGACGCACATTGGCGACGATGTCAGCGAGCGGCTGATCTTCGAGCCACCGCGGATCGTGATCGAACGGATCACCCGCCCGAAGTACGTGCGAGCCAAAGAGTCCCAGGCCGGCGTGATGCAGGTCTCGCCGCCGCTCTCGATCATTCCGGGCTGTCGCTATGATTTCAGCGTCATTGCCCAGGTGCTGCAGGCCAAGTACTGGCTGCATTGCCCCCTCTATCGGCAGCAAGACGATCTGGCCCGGCTGGGCTGGAACCCAAGCCGCTCGACTCTCGGCCACCTGGTGACCCTGGGAGCGGATGTCCTGATTCCCCTGGTGGACGAGTTTCAGCGGCGGTTGCTGCTCACGGATCTATTGGGTCTGGATGAAACCCACGTCACCGAGCTATGCCAACTGGCGAAAGGAGGCTCGAAAGAGACCCGGGCCTGGCTTGTGCGGGGCCTGGAAGAGGCCCCGCTGAATGTCTTCCACTACTTTCCGAGCCGCGAACAGAAGCATGTCGATGCCTTGCTGGAGTCGTTTTCCGGCGTGATCATCGCCGACTGCTACACGGCCTACGAGAATATCTCGCGGCGGAGCCTGGCCCGGATTGCGCATGCGGCCTGCAATGCGCATGCGCGGCGGAAGTTCGTGGAGGCGGAGAACGCCAGTCCCTTCTTGGCGGCCCAGGCCCAGGCATTTTACCGGCGGCTGTACGATGTGGAAGAACGAGGCAAGTGCCTGACTCCCGAGGCCCGATTCGAGCTGCGGCAGCGCGAGGCGCTCCCGATCTGGGATGCGTTCTCGGCGTGGACGCGCAGCGCGGCGGTGGAGCTGCTTCTGCCGAAGAACAAGATGAGCGAAGCGATCGGCTACTTGCGAAACCATGAGGCCGCCCTGCGGCGGTATCTCGGCGATGGCCGCATTCCGATCGACAACAACGATGTCGAGCAGACCTTGCGAGGGCTGACGACTGGACGCAAAAACTGGATGTTCCTGGGGAGCGAGCAGGGTGGCCAGCGGATGGCGACGATCCTGAGCGTGATCAGCAGCGCCCATCGCCACAACCTGGACGTGTACGGATACCTCGTGGACTGCCTCCGGCAGTTGTCGCGTGCCCAACAAGTGGCGCCTCGAGCTGGTCGCCCGGCTCGGCACTCTTAGAGAGCCTTCTGCCGCAAAACTGGGCGCTCGCGCATCCGGAGTCCATTCGGACCTTCCGGCAGCGTGAGAAGGAACTCGTCGGCGAGGCCAAACGCATTCGCCGTGCGCGGGCCAGGATCCTCGAGTTGGCCAAGAGCCACTCGAAGTCGTAGGCCGCGATCCTCCGGCCCGCTCCGCCCCCGGCCTCCATGCTCCTCTACCGGTCGCAGCGCGACCGCCGCTCTGTTAAGGTCTATGGGCGTGGAGGGCGCTTACATTCGCTGACAGTTTTTACCCACGAATTCCTCAGAAGAACCTAAGCGAAGTACTTTCGCCGGGCTTAAGCACTTTCCGATCAACAGTCGCCGAGGTGCACGCGCAACTTCTGAGAACGTGCCTAATAGAGATTAAGTCCTTAGATTCATTACGTAACGTGAAATCGCATCTTTTGGTAGCTCCTTGCCGCAGGACGCCTAACTCCAGAACTTGAGGTTCCGCGACGAGGCGATCCACTGCCACTGGGCGGGATGCTACGAACCCAGCCATGCCAGATCCGGCGGCCAGCATTGCGGCCGCAATGGGCAGCGCATTAAACCACCCACCGAACTTCTGCGAAACTCCTTCGGACATAACGACTCAATCAATTGCGGGAAATCGTTTTGGTTATTTCAGTTTTGATATCTTGGTCACAATACCGGTGCGTAGATGAATCTCAACAGGGACCTCAATGAGCCAGCGATCGCCTTCCGTTACTTCGAGATTGAGACCAGGCGGAGCTGGCCACAACATGTCATCGGGATCGGGCTTGTTCAAGGCGACGAATGCCAAGCGATTACGCAATCGTCGGCCGCCGCTGGTGTCCCCGCCATCGTCCAGCTCGCGCATTGATACTCCTGGATGCAACCCAGTGTGCGCCTGCGTTGACAACGCGATCCTGTCGAGAGCCTCTCTGCAAGGCGTACACCCGTGCCGATAAAGAATTACAGTCCAATCACCGATCAACAGTGGGCCGGCGCCTTGGATATAAGGAATGAGCGGCCATGGACGCTTTAACCAATCGTGGGGTTCGACGAATACCCTATTGCCTCCCAATTGCGCCAACCCATTCGCCCTTATAGTCGAATGACCGACCCCCAAGAGCGCACCGCCAAAAATCAAGGCAACCACGGCAACTACCCACACCGAGCTTATCCGTCGCCGTGGGATTCGATCGCCATGATTTGATTGACACCGCGCGTACGCCATCAACCCCATGACCGCAACATCGGTTGCAAGCATCACCCAAGGACGTACGGTGATCGGTCCAAGGCATCCGCAGGAATCGGACCCGCGAACAACGCCCGCCACCGACACGGCGGCGAAGCCCGTAAATGTTGCAAAGGCAATTGGCCAAACAAGTGTGGGGCGCGACGTCGAAGAGCAGGAACGACCCAAGTAAAAACTCGTACTCAACGAGCAAGACTTGCCACCAAGCAGCACCCAGCAAACCATTCTCGCTGATGCTCTGTCCGATAGGGCCGATGGCCTTCAGTCCCGCCGCAATCACGAGCAGTGCGCCCGTGACGACGCAAACTGAATTTGACGATACCGCCGATGGGAGTGGCCGTATTGCGCAGGCGTTGAGGAATTGCCGAAATCCTACCACCATACCGCCCTCAATCAAGATATTGGCAGACGGGCAGAATGCAATCAACGGCCATTCGACATGGAATTGCCGGAGTTTATCGCTTGTTTTATTGCCTGTCAAGCATTTTCGTCCGACGAGTCGGGATGGGCGGGGTCGAATGCGCCGGGCCTTGAAATACTTTGCAAAATGGGCCGTCGCGAGATTTATGGCCTCCGCAGCTTCAGGCGCCGCACAAGGTAATGCAGAAGCCGAAGTCCACCGAGCAAGCTCTATCGGGATCTCTCTGTCCTGTAATTGTCGCTCGGGACAGGGCAAGATCGAAGTCTTCGGAGCGGATTCTCACGGACCGAAGAATTCGATTGCGACGCTCCTGGTTGTAGGCCAGCTTCTCGGCCTGGGTCATGCGGCGAAGTCCGGTGTGGCTGTCGGGTGCCGATCTTCTCTGTGCGAGCCGGCGTCGTGCTCGGTTGGCAATCACATTCTTCGGGCCGGCGTCCGCCATGCGCACTCGTGCCCAAGTGCGTGGACCGTGGCCGCGGCCGTGGACCGGGGGGGAGAGGTTGCAGGTAGCACGCCTGGCACCGCGACGCTGGTCGATCCGCCGCCGTAGCTCATCACGCCGGTTTGCAGCTGCATGTCGTCGTCCAGCGAGCGCTGCGGCTTGATCTTCGAGCTTCTCGAGCACGCCGTGATACGCCCGCACGGCTTCCTCGGGCGTGATCTCGCCATCGGCGATCCGCCGCAGGAACTCGACGAAGGCGAGCTGGCTCTCGGCGTTGTTGATCTTGCGGCCGAACAGCGCCGCCCGGGCGCCGTACTTCTGCGCCTCGGCGAGCAGCTTGAAGGCGTCGTAGGTCGTGCCGGCGCCGCCGCCGAGGATGCCGACGACCAGGTGCGGATCGTAGGCGACCAGCTCTTCCATCGCCCTCGGGCCGTGATAGACGATCTTCAGGAACAGCGGCCGGCCCGCCGCGGCCACGCCGGCCAGCGTGCGGGCGATCGCAGTCGTTGATGAACTGCGGCATGCTCGTCGGCCGACAGGCCCTGCGGGGCGTTCGGATCGAAGACTTCCAGGAAGTGGCGGAAGCCCTTGCGCTCGGCTTCGATCGCGGAACTGGCGGTACTGCTTCGAGCGCGTCCAGGTCGTCGTCCAGCCGGTTGTTGAACGTGACGCTGTACAGGCCCAGGTTCGCGCCGCGCGTCCGCTCGGCCGGCTCGCAGTCGACGTGGCCGCACTGGATGTGATCGAGCGTGGCCGTGCGGAACGGCCGCGACGGCTCGCTCGACGTAGCGGCCGCCGCGGACGACGAAGATGTCGCTGGTGTCGTTGGCCCGCGCGGCCGGCGTGACGTGGCTGTTCTCGAACAGCCGCTCGCCGATCGTCAGCACGTCGCTGGTGCTGGCCGACATGAGCATGATGTCGACCAGCCCCTGCCGCGCGATCTGGCGGATCTGCTCGCGGTACTCGGCCAGCGTGCGCATGCGGCACTTCGCCGGCGTGCATCTCGGGCGACTGGCCCGGCGCGCCGATGCCGAAGGCCATGTCGGCGTCCTTGGCGTCGGCCAGGATGAACTCCTTCGCAGCCCGAGGGATCGGCGTGAATGGCGGCCAGTTTTCGGTCGAGCGATTTTTGCATGGTCAGTCAGCTTGAGCCGAGCTGTACTGCGTTCCGGTCGTCAGACGCTGCATGCGATACTTCCGTCAGTCGTCAGCACGGCGTCGATCGTTTGCCGCAGCACCTGGCCGCTCTTGCGCAGGGCCTGCACTTCCTTCGGCCACAGCTCGATTTCGTGCGTGGCCACGCACGCCGCGCGGCCCGACGACGGTCGGCACCGACAGCGCCACGTCGCGAATGCCGTAGCAGCCGCTGCTGCACGCTGCGAGACCGGCAGAATCGCGCGGCGATCGAGCGCGATCGCCTCGATCACTTCGCGAATCGCCAGGCCGACGGCGAAGCCGGCGCCGCCCTTCTTCTTGATGACTTCGGCGCCCGAGCCCTTGGTGCGCGTGAACAGCTCGCTGGCCAGGTGCGGCGTTCCAGCCGGGAAACTTCTCCAGCGGCAGGCCGCCGACCGTGGCGCTCGACCAGATCGGCACCATGCTGTCGCCGTGCTCGCCGAGGATCAGCGCCTGGACCTGCGTCGGCGGGGCGCTCGAGCTGCTGCGGCGATCAGGCTGCGGAAGCGGATCGTGTCGAGCTGCGTGCCCAGGCCGATCACCTGCGCCGGCGGCAGCTCGAGCCGCTCGGCCGCCAGGTAGGTCAGCACGTCGACCGGGTTCGAGACGACGAGCACGATGGCGTCGCTGCTTGCAGCCCGCCGCTGCTTGATCTCGCCCAGGATGCCGAGGAACAGATCGACGTTGCGATTGATCAGGTCGAGCCGGCTTTCGTCGGGCTTGCGCCGCAGGCCGGCGGTGATGCAGATGACGTCGCTCGTGGGAACGTGCTCGTAGCCGCCGGCGGTGATGACCTGGTCGGCCATCAGGCTGGCGCCATGCAGCAGGTCGAGCGCCTGGCCCTCGGCCAGCTCCGCGTTGACATCCGAGCAGGGCGATCTCGCGGACGACGCCGCCGGTCTGCAAGGCGAACGCCGCGCACGAGCCGACCAGTCCGCCGCCGCCGATGATGCTGACTTTCATGGCGATGTCTGAGTGTTTCATCGATGGTCGCGTGCGTTGATCGCGCGTTGATCTGCTGTCACTTGCCGCCAGCGCCGCCATCACGCGCTCGGTGATCGTCTTGATCGAGCGCTTCCTGGTCGACGTTGGCTGCGCTGGCCGGCGCCGTCGGCGATGCTGGCTTGCGCGATGCTCGGCCGCATCGCCGGCGGCGGCTCGAACGCGCGTCGCTCGACGCCGCTGTCGCTTCCAACTGTCGCGGAACACGTCGTTCGCGCAGATGTCGCAGTTCTCCATGCCCGGCGCCAGCCGCGCGTCGCTGAAGCCCCACTTGGTCTTCAGGTCCAGCAGCTCGCGCGTCTTCGTCCTCGGTGAAGTAGTTCACCCGGCCCAGGTCGCGGGCCAGCATCAGGATGCGGCAGTAGGCGTCGAGGATCTCGGTCCACCAGTAGGCCCGCTCGACGCGTCTCGCCGAAGCTGACCGTGCCGTGGTTGGCCAGGATGATCACGTTCGCTCTTCTTGCACGAACGGCAGGACCGTGTCGGCGAACTTCTGGCCGCCGGGCGTTTCGTACTGCGCGATCGGCACGTCGCCCAGGAAGACTTCGACCTCCGGCAGCACGCACTGCGGAATCGGCTCGCGGGCGACGGCGAACGCGGTGGCGTGCGGCGGATGGCAGTGCACGACGCTCTTCACGTCCGGCCGCTCCTTCATGATCGCCAGGTGCAGCAGGACTTCGCTGGTCCGCTTGCGCTGGCCGGCGAGCTGCTTGCCTTCCATGTCGACGGTGCAGATGTCGTCGGGCTTCATGAAGCCCTTGGAGATCATCGTCGGCGTGCAGAGCACTTCGTTCTCGCCGAGGCGATAGCTGATGTTGCCGTCGTTGGCGGCGGCGAAGCCCTTGTTGTAGATCCGCCGGCCGATCTCGCAGATTTCGTGTTTGAGCTTGATGCACGTTGTTCATGCATGCGTTCCTGATTTGCTTGTTCGGCTCGGTTCAGCGTGTCGATGTCGATGTGTCCAGAATCGCCGCGTTGTAGGCGTCGATCGGTTTCATGTCGGGCTGAAACGGCTGGGCCGCTTCGCCCCCTTCGCTGACGGCGATCCGGCTGCCGACGCCGGCCCCCAGCTCGTCGTACACGACCAGCGCCTCGGCCGCGGGCGTCGGCTTGCCCGCGCAGTTCGCCAGCGTCAGCGGCACGGCCAGCCGGCAACGACCGCCGCCGACCAGAGCTCGGGTGCCAGCGGTTGAGCGTCACGGTGCCGATGACTTCGCGCAATTCGCATGGTTGCATGTCGCGTGCTTAGTGCCTATCGCAGGGATGTCTCGGATCTGCAATTCCCATCACGCTCCAGCGGACCGGCGTGGTCTCGCTGCCCAGCAGTGCCCGCGTGCCCTTGCCGTCGCTGGTGATGATCACCGTCTCGCCGCGTGCCGGCTCCCAGCGCGTCGACCGCCAGCACCGGCTCGCCGTCGGGCGTGCGGCCGTCGGCGCCATAGCGGCTGCACGACCAGCAGCTTCCAGCCCTGCCAGCGATGGAGTGCTTGACCGTCGCGGTCGCGGTGCCGATCGACGCAGGCCGAGTTGCATTGTTCGTCTCGACTCGCTCCACGGTGTCCTACTTTCCCAAGAATCCGCAGATCGTCGATCAGCGAGCAGCGCCGCTCGCGGGTGAACGTCAGCGGCGTGGTCACGCCTTCGCCGGTCGGCGTGGCGATCGAGAACGACAGGTAGCCTTCGCCGCCCAGGCCCAGCGCCGCCATGCACGGGCCGTTCTTGACGAACAGCGTGGTGTCCATCGCCCGGCCCATCTTGGTCATGTTCCGCACGTTGTTGCGAGTGGATGATGCCGTGTGCCGGAAGCCGTGCTCGTAGTGCTTGGCCTTGGCGATCGCCTCGTCCACGTCGCGGCAGCGCACGAACGGGCACGAACGGCATCATCTGCTCGACGGGCACGAACGGGTTCGACTCGTCGGTTTCGCCGAAGAGCAGCTCGGTCTCGGCCGGCACGCGCTTGCCGATGCCGCGGGCCAGCACGGCCGCGTCCTGGCCGATGAAGTCCTTGTGCGGCACGTCGTGCTTGTGCTCGCCTTCGCCGACGGTGGCGAACGCCACCTTGCGTCAGCGCGTCGATCTCGCGGCGCGTTCAGCCGCACGGCGCCGGCCCGCTCCATCGCGGCCAGCATGCTCGTCGAAGACCTCGGCCGACGACGAACACTTCCTTCTCGCCGATGCACAGCAGGTTGTTGTCGTACGCGCCGCCTTGGATGATCGACGCGGGCGGCGCGGTCGAGGTCGGCCGTCTCGTCGACGACGACCGGCGGATTGCCCGGCCCGGCCACGATGGCCCGCTTGCTCGCTGTTCAGCGCCGCGCGGGCCACGGCCGGCCCGCCGGTGACGCAGATCAGCTTGACGCCGCGATGCTTGAAGATCGCCTCGGCCGATTCGAGCGTCGGCTCGGCGATGACGCAGATCAGGTTGTCGATGCCCAGGTCGCGATGGATGGCCTCGTTGAAGCGCCGCACGCCTTCGGCCGCCACGCGCTTGCCCGCCGGGTGCGGGTTCACGACCAGCGTATTT
>CAVRVW010000011.1:0-337500 GCA_963724695.1 uncultured Acidobacteriota bacterium
GTGGGTTAGCCAGCTGAAGCGCTTCCACATGATTCCGAAAAACAAGCTCGCCTCGGCGGAAGGCTGGCAAGGCTTGTTCGAAGATCTTTGCGCGCCGGCAGATGAGGTCGATCAATTCAATAAGCGGATCCGGGACCCTGCGGGCGGAGTGGTCCATTAAGAAATTCGGGGACGGAGGCAAAAACGGGGTCAGACCCTAATTTCCTTCGCGAAATTAGGGTCTGATGCTGATTTCGTGAAAGGAAATTAGGGTCTGACCCCGTTTTGCCTCCGTCCCCGAATTTCTTACTTGTAAATCGGAATTACACCCTTCACTTTGCCAACTTCTCTTCGAATTCGACCTCTCTCGCCGCCGTCCACTGCCGGAACGTATCCCGATTCACGAAAAGCATTGGATTCTTTTTAACGTTCTCCGTGCGTTGCTCAATCGTGAGGTCGCCCGGCTGCGTTACGATGCCGCCCCAGGCGTACCGGCCGAGTTCCAGATAGATATCGATCGGCATGATCTTGCGCAACGTTTCGAACGTATGCCTTACAGACGCCTCATTGATGAATTGAGACCGGCTGATATCCTCGGGATATTCCCAGCAGCAGAACTGGATTGTGCGGTAGTCCTTGTTACCATCGCGCACCGTATAGACGTAGGTCGTCGACGACACGCTATGTCCGGGTATCAAGTATGCCGTCACGCTCAGATTCCCGACCTTGATCACGTCGCCATCGTAAAGCGCACGATCCACCTTCACCGGAGGATAAGCAGGTGCAGGCGGCGTAGGAGGAGCCTGGCCCCGATTTCCTGCGGGGAGCAGTTGTCCGCCGTTTTGGATGTACGGGACTTCACCGAATCCCGCCATTAATTGAGCACCGGTTTTTTCCTTGAAATACGAAGATGCACCCGTTTGATCCGGGTGGTTGTGGTTGATGAGGATGACTTTGATGTCGCTAAGCTTGAAACCCATCTTCGTGATGTTCTGTTCCACACCTTGCGCGCCCTGCAGGTATCCGGCGCCGAGCATGATGTGGCCTTGCGGGGAAGTCAGCAAGTACACCTCGCCGTTCTGTTCACCAACCCAGTAAAGATTTCCGATCATCTTGAAGGGCTCGGCCGGTCCGCCGGGTTCCTTGATTTGCGCGCGAATCTCGAGAGACTTCGCCGCGAGTTGTTTCCCGATTTCAACGTCCTTTGCTGTGAAAGGGGGTTTTGGGGAAACGGGAGCCTGCGCCTGAAGGATCAGAGCGCCGGAAGCACATACGAATAAGGCGACAACAAACCAGGTTCGACGCATCATTTGCTTTCCTCCTGAAGTGACTTTGCCGGAGTCCGGCGGATTATTCAGCCCGCAATCGGGGGAGTCAATGAATAAAAATTCGGTGTCAGGCACCTGTGTCCCCGAAATTTGTGTTTCAATTTCGAGGACACAGGTGCCTGACACCAATATGGCCTGGCTGATTCTGCTCTTCGTTGGTAGCGGTTGTTCCGCCCTTATCTACGAGATCGTCTGGTTTCAGTTGCTGGAGCTTGTCATCGGCGCGTCGGCAGTATCCATGGCAGTGTTGCTCGCGACGTTCATGGGCGGAATGTGCCTGGGCAGCCTGTATGCTCCGCGAATTTCCCACAGCCATCATCCGCTCCGCATCTACGCGTTTCTCGAGATTGGAATCGCACTAAGCGGAATACTCCTCCTGTACGCGGCCCCATTCGCGGGCAGCCTGATGTTTCGTGCCGTGATTTGTGGCTTGTGTTTAATGCCCCCGACATTTCTCATGGGTGCAACTCTTCCCGTAGTTGGCCGCTGGATCGAAGCGACGCCTCGGGGGATATCACTGCTCGGCCTCTTCTACGGCGGCAACATTGTCGGCGGGGTCTTCGGTTCATTATTTGCAGGATTCTATCTGCTTCGACTGTACGACATGGCGACTGCGACGTACGTTGCGGTTGCTATCAACCTGATTGTCGCCGCGATCGCGTTCCTGATTCCGAAGAGTGCCCGCATCGAGGCAAAGAACGACCCAATGCCCGTCAAAGGCGACGTGACGGTGTATGTAGCGATTGCGATATCAGGCTTGTGCGCGCTCGGTGCTGAAGTCATCTGGACCAGGCTTCTATCGCTGATGCTTGGCGGAACGGTCTATGCCTTTTCTATCATCGTTGCCGTCTTTCTACTGGGTCTGGGACTCGGCAGCGTAGCGGGTTCCGCTATTGCGCGGTGGTCAAATACTCCGAGGCGTGTTTTCGGAATCTTCCAGCTGTTGCTGGCGCTTGCGATCGCATGGTCGGCGTACATGCTGACGCAGTCGATTCCGTATTGGCCGATCTACCCACCGTTGTCCCGGAGTATGTGGTTCAGCTTCCAACTCGATCTGGTGCGCTGCTTATGGGCTGTACTCCCGCCGGCATTCTTTTGGGGCGCGAATTTTTCTCTGGCTCTGGCGAGTGCTGCACCACAAGAGCGCCACGCAGAAAAACTCGTCGCGCGAGTTTACGCGGCCAATACGGCCGGAGCGATTCTGGGCGCTCTTTTATTCAGTCTGGTTTTCATTAGATCCATCGGAACGCAACACGCCCAGCAAGTGATCATCATTCTCTCAGTGCTGGCCGGTGCTCTGATCCTGAGGAGCGCGGCATCCGCCGGTGTGGCTGCACTGCTCGGCGTCGGGCTGGCGATGACGGTTGGTCCCGTACCTCCGCCGCTGGTCGCCTACGGCAGGCTGATGGCCCTTCGCCTTGGGCTCGTGGATTCACAGACGAAGGCACCGGTTGCACCGGAGATCCTCTATGTCGGCGAAGGAATGAACGCATCGATCGCGATTTCGCGCACCGACAACAATGTTCGAAACTTTCACGTCAGCGGAAAGATCGAAGCTTCGAGTGCGCCCAAGGACATGCAGCTGCAGCGGATGATGGGAAACATTCCCGCGCTCGCGCATCCAAATCCGAAATCCGTGCTCATCGTAGGGTTCGGCGCCGGAGTGACCGCGGGAACGTTCGTTTTGCATCCGGGAATCGAACGTATTGTAATTTGTGAAATCGAACCGCTCATCCCGCAGGTCGTGTCGCAATACTTCAGCAATGAGAACAACAATGTGTTGAAGGATCCCCGCGTTCAGGTTGTGGTCGACGACGCGCGGCACTACATCCTGACGACCAATGAAAAGTTCGACATCATTACCTCCGATCCGATTCATCCATGGGTTAAAGGCTCGGCGGCACTGTATACGCGCGAATACTTCGACCTGGTGCGACGTCATTTGAATGCGGGAGGGATTGTCACGCAATGGGTTCCTCTCTACGAGAGCGGCCGGCGCACGGTTCAGAGCGAGATTGCGACCTTCTTCGATGTGTTTCCGAATGCGACGCTGTGGAGCACCAACATATCCGAGACGGCGCCGGACCTCGTCGTGATGGGTTCAGAGAGTGCACCTCAGGTGAACCTTGATGACCTGAATCTGCGGCTGTATCGGCCCGAATATCTCCCTGTTGCGCGTTCATTGCAGGAAGTTGGCTTTCGATCCACCATCGAGCTGTTCGCAACCTATCTTGGCCGTGCGCCCGAGCTCCGGACCTGGGTGGCCGGCGCTGAGATCAATCGCGACCGAAATCTGCGGTTGCAATATCTTGCCGGAACCGAGTTGAACATCGTGAATGACCTCGCTGCTTACAATGAGATTGCCGTCTACCGCAGGTTCCCCGATGGCCTCTTCACGGGTTCGGATGCCCTCAAGAGCGAGTTGCTATATGCTATGACCCGCAAAAAGAATGCAAAATAAGACGGGCGGGGAAATCACTGCGGAAGTGTTCCGGACATTCGAAAGGTAGGAGGTATTCATGCGAATACGCGTTTTGACGCTCCTTCTGGTAGGTGCCTTCGCTGTTCTGTTGTTGCATGCCCAAACGGCACCTCCAGCCGGGTTGAGTGGTCAGGTCACCTCAGTTGAAGAGGGTCCGATGGAAGGTGTGCTCGTCAGCGCGAAGAAAGACGGGTCGACGATCACCACCACCGTTGTAACCGATGAGCAGGGCCGCTACCGTTTTCCTGCCGCGAAACTGCAGCCGGGCCATTATTCGTTGCGAATCCGGGCCGTGGGGTACGCCCTCGAAAGCCAGACCGCTGTTGATGTCGCCGCGGACCGTACGGCGGCAGCGGATCTCAAGCTCATCAAGGCGCGCGATCTTGCATCGCAGCTTTCGAACACAGAATGGCTTCAGAGTTTTCCCGGAACCGAGCAGGAAAAGGCTTCGATCCGCGCATGCACACACTGTCACACGCTGGAGCGAATTACGCGCTCGAACTACGACGTTGAGAAACTGACGTCTGTGATCGAAAGGATGTCCACATATCCGCAGCTTTCATTCCCGTTCATGATTCAAAAACTCGTGGCAGCGCGAGTTGGCGGCGGCGAAGAACCCCTCGAGCAGCGTGTGGAAGGCTGGAGGCGGCAGGCCACGTATTTGACCAAACTCAATCTCAGTAACGGACCTCACTGGGGCTATTCCTTCAAGACACTGCCACGGCCGAAGGGCCGGGCGACGCATGTCATTTATACCGAATACGATCTGCCGCAGCGCACCAGGCAGCCTCACGATGTCATCGTGGGTTCGGATGGGATGGCATGGTATGCGAGCTTCGGTGAGCAGATTCTCGGAAAGGTGGATCCCAAAACCGGCAAGAGTACCGAATACCAGATTCCACTGCTAAAGCCGAAGATGCCGACGGGTATTCTGGCCCTCCGCTTCGATGAGGATGAAAACCTCTGGATGGGAATGCAGTTTCAGGGCGGCGTTGCGAAGTTCGACAGGCGAACAGAAAAGTTTCAAACATGGAGCCTTCCGCCCGAACTGAACGGCGATCACGTTCAGATAAACCAGGTGAGCGCAGATCATCACAAGGTCGACGGGAAGGTCTGGCTGCAGGATGCGGGCACTTATACCGTACTTCGCCTCGATACCAACTCCGGAAAGTTCGAGGTTTTCGAACCGTTTAAGATTCCACGGCCCAACATCTACGATGTGATTTCCGACGCGCAGAATAATGGTTACTTCACCGTCTTCGGTCGCGAGCAGATCGGAAAAATCGATGCGAAAACAGGCAAGATCTCGATCTACCCGACGCCCAGCAAAGGCTCGGCTCCGCGGCGCGGCATGATTGACTCAATGGGACTCCTGTGGTTCGGTGAGAATCGCGCGGACCGGATCGGTATGTTTGATCCAAAAACCGAACGCATTGAGGAATGGCTCTCGCCGACAAAAGAGCAGTGGCCATACGACGCCACGGCCGACAAGAATGGCGAAGTGTGGTCGGGCGGCGAGTTCAGCGATCGGATTCAACGGCTCAATCCGAAGACTGGCGAAATTACCGAGTACCTGCTTCAAGATTTACGAACGTCCGCCGGGTTTTCGTCGAAAACGCTACCAATCCGGTTACGTTCTGGGTCGGCAATAACCACGGCGCCTCGATTGTGAAGTTGGAGCCGTTGGACTAGAGGATACACCCCCTGCAATCTGTGGGACAATGCGCGGCGAGGAACGCAGATGCTGACATCGCTGGAGTCCGTTGTTGAAAGACTGGTAGAAGGATACAACCCGGACCGCATCATCCTGTTTGGTTCGCAGGCCACAGGACATGCGTCGGCAGACAGCGACTACGATCTCCTTGTCGTCAAGGAGACCGAACTTAGGCCGATCGACCGCCGGATTGAAGTCGAACGGCTGGTTGCCGATCGCGGTGTTCCGCTCGATCTGCTCGTGTACACACCCGCCGAATTGCGAGCTCTCTTTGCCTCGGGCAGCCCCTTTATCGAAGAAGTGTTTCGAACCGGAAAGGTAAAGTCTTCATGAGAAAAGCGACACAGGCCTGGATAGAACAGGCCCGTGACGAATTCGATACAGCCGACATCCTTCTTTCCAACGAGAAATATCAAGCAGTCTGCTACCACAGCCAACAATGCGTCGAAAAGATCTTGAAAGCGCTGCTGTTGGAAGGCGTCGACGTGCCCCGGAGCCACGATATTGTCGATTGCGGACACGTGTTCTCGCGCTCGGTTGGAATATTGACTTGGCGATCGACGAAGCGGTTTTCCTCAAGCAGCGTTTATCGTGGCCGATATCCCACCGAAGAAGGCTTGCTGCCGCAGGGAGAACCGGTCGAGTCCGACGCGCGGCGCGCCCACGGTGCTGCAAAAACGCTTTTGGAAAGCGCTGAGAATGCTCTCGCTCAGGAGGAGGTTCGGCGAAGACCCCAAGCCGATTCCTCCAGCACACCAGACGGCCAAGGATAGGAACGGCGACACTGGTCGATTCGAATTGGATCATAGTTGTCGGGCTGCAGCAGCGAAATCACGGCGGCTGTTGGCGCCAAGCCCGCGCTTCACACTCCTGCCATCTGCGCGCCAGCAGGGTTTTCCTTCGCCCAGGAATTAGCTATTGGGGTTTTTTTTGGTTGACAGAACGCCATGCGAAACGTAGGTTGGCGTCCCTTAGGAACGGCAGCCATCGCCGTTAAGCTGCGTGGGCAGAGGGCCGAGATTAACAGGCAGTCACTAGAATGTGAACAAGGAGTGCGAATATGACCAGGAGGAGTCTTCTCGTAATTCAATTGGTCGGACTGTTCCTTATTGCTAGTAGTTCTCTCGCGTATGCCGATTCATTCACCTTCAGTACGATCCCCGGCACGGGAGACGTCACGGGTCCCGCTGGATCAACCGTCGGTTGGGGCTACTCGATTACGAACACGAGCTCGACGAACTGGCTGGTCCTAAACGAGATTAACCCCGGTGTCTTCCAGAACGGTACCCCGCAGTCGATCTTTGACTTTCCAATTTTAGCGCCTGGTCAGACAGCCACCGTCTCGTTTGATCAGCTGAATGCTCTCGGGCTTTATCAATTGACCTGGGATCCGACAGCCCCCGCCGGCTTCGTCAACGACGGCGTTTTCAATTTGACCGCGGACTTCTATGACGGAGATCCCACGGCGGGAGGCAATCTCCTAGGACCGGCCGAGAGCCAGAATGCGCCCTATTCCGCAACTGTTAGTTCACCCGCAACCGCATTGCCCGTGCCGTCCACGCTAATGTTATTGGCAGTTGGTTTGGGCGTGATATGTGTGGGGCGGAGGCAGAAGCAAGTCTAGCCGCAGGTCAGGCAACAGTTTCTCCGAAAGCTTGTGCAGCAAAGACTGACCTTCGAAGTATGACGGCAAACTTCAGGGAGCTCCATTCCGTAGTTCGTGCTGCCCACCGCACTGGACCTGGCACTGGAGGAAATTGAGTGCCTGTGTTTCTTTCCCGAGCCTATTGGGTCAAACCAGCATTTATCCTGAAACTGATTGCGCTCTGCTTGCTCCTTTCCACAGCCTGCTCGCGAAATTCAAACGAACTGCTGGAAAGCGGGAAGAAGTATTTGTCGGAGCAGAAGTATAGCGAAGCCACCATTGAGCTGAGGAATGCCGTCAAAAAGGATCCGTATTTAGTCGAAGCCCGCTATCAATTGGGATTGGCTTTTGCCAGCCTTGGACAATTTAAAGACGCCAGCCGAGAATTCTCGACTACTCTGCTTGTCGCGCCGAATCATCTCGACGCACAACTCAGATCCGGATATCTGTTGCTGCTCGAACGAAAATTCAATGAAGCCCGCGGAAAAGCGGAATTCATCCTGAAATCGAATCCTACACATGTTCCAGCGTTAATCCTCCTGGGAAGTTCTTACGCGGGGTTGTTCGACATAACCAATTCGCCCCAGGAACTCAGGAGGGGATTTGAAACCGTGCCAAGGTTGTCGCCCCCCTATCTTGATTTAGGGGCCTCTTCGAACTTTCAACCACAACCGGAATTAGCGGTGACAGCCTACAAAAAAGCCGTCTCCGTTGCTCCGGCCGCGCCTGAAGCTCCACTGGCATTGGCGAACTTCTATCTACACACCAAACGGCCAAAAGAAGCCGAACAACAATTGAAGTCTGCCTTGGCTATCGAGCCTGGATCACGGGATGTCCAACAGGCATTGGCCTTCTTTTACACGCGGACCCAGGAACTCGGCCGGGCCGAAGAGATTTACGTCGATCTTGCCAGGCAGCGACTGCAGGACCCTGCCCAGCGCATCATTCTCGCGGACTTCTATTCAGAAACAGGGAGGTTCAGTAAAGCCGTCCAAGTTCTCCAAGAGCTCATCGGAACGGAACCCCAGTACCGCATCGCAAAGATGCACCTCGGCAACTTGTTTCTACAGCAGAAGGACCTTGAAAGAGCGACCCAACTCGTCGATGACGTACTCAAACAGGCGCCGGACGATCAGGGAGCGCGGCTCATTAGAGGCCGAGTTTTGTTAGCTAGGGAAAGGACGGCCGACGCGATTGCCGATCTGGAAATTGCGGCCAAGGGGCCCTCGCGCTTGGCACCCTCCAGATACTTTCTTGCGCAAGCCTATTCACAAAGTGGCGATAACCGAAAAGCGGAAGCGGAATTACTTGCGGCTATCCAGAATGACGCATCCTTCGTTGAAGCGTACGTTTCGCTGGCCGAGATGAAACTCGCTGCCGGAGATATGAAGGCAGGCATTCAATATGCGCGCCAAGCTCTGAGTTTCAATTTCAGGTTTGCTCCGGCCCGGAGGCTGCTGTGTCGTGCCTACGTCAGAGTGAGGGATTTCAGCGGCGCCTCCAGTGAGGGCGAGATCTATATTAAAGAGGAATCCAGCAAGCCGGTTGGAATGTACTGCCTTGGTTTGGTGCAGGAAGCCCGGGGAAACCTGTCGAAAGCAGCAACCTATCTCAAAGCGGCTTTTGATGCCGAGCCGGAACAAATTGATGATCTGGCAGCTCTGTCTGGCATATATGTGAAGCAAAACCGTCGCGAAGACGCGCTTCGAATCATTAACCAGGCGATATCGAGACACCCTGCTGATGTCGCATACCGCTGGGCATTAGCCCAGACATACTTGGCTTTCAATGAACCCCTGAAAGCTGAAGCCGCATTTCAGGAGGCACTTTCTTTCAACCCCTCCGGCATAAAAGGACGCATCGCTCTTGCAGAATTCTATGAGCGGACGAGGCAATCGGAACGGAGCACACCAATCTATGAAGACCTTTGGCGCAGTAATCCCGCGAACAACGCTATCGCGCAGCGCCTCGCAAATCTCTACTTCAACCAGAAGGCGTTTGATCGAGCGCTACAGGTCGCGGATCAGCTACTGAAGGCCGATAACAAGAACGTCGATGCTCACGTCCTTAAGGGCCGCTCACTTCTGGCTCTGCGAAAGAATGCTGACGGCGTTGGGGAATTGCAGTCGGCAGTCAATGCGAACCGCGAATCGGGTATGGCCCGGTTCTTTCTGGGTATGGGTTACTGGCAGGACAACAAGCCGGACCAGGCAGAAGCTGCATGGAATGAAACTCTGGCAATCGATAGGCAGAACGTACAGGCCCATTTAGGTCTGGCCCAATTGAAGTTGACCGCGGGCGATCCCAATAGCGCGATTCGATACGCTAATGAAGCTCTGAAGATAACTCCGGAACTACCCGAGGCGTTGTCGATCCTAGGCAATGCCTACTTGATGAAGAGAGATTTCACGAATGCCGCGCGCGAATTTGAAAGTCTGGTTCAGCAGAAACCCGGCGATCCGGCCGTTCTGGACGGTCTGGGCTCGGCATATGCCGGGCTGACTCATTTCTCTCAGGCCGAAGCCCGGTTCAAAGAGGCTTTGCGAGTGACGCCGAACAGGATTGAATCGCTCACGGCGCTGGCAAACCTTTATCTCCAGCAGGGCAAATCAGAGATGGCGATACAGCGGCTCAATCAACAGATCGGAAACCACCCAGAGGACGCAGTGCTCTATCGGCTTCTCGGGCAAGTCTTCCTGAAGCAGAAAAACTATCCCAAAGCCGAGGAGTCGTACCGAAAAGCCATCGCACTCGATAGAAACGATCTGGAAGCGTTCAGCCTGCTCGGACAGCTTTTCATGGTCCAGAATGCCGGGGACAAAGCCATCAACGAATTCGAGAACGTCCTCAGGATAGATTCCAAGTCCATCAGCGCGCACATCATTCTCGGCTCGATTCATGAGATCCGGAACAATCGCGATAAGGCGCAGTTCCACTATCGGCAAGCCCTGAAGCTGGATCCTCATTCTGCAGTCGCATCGAACAACCTCGCGTGGCTGTTGGCGGAGTCCGGAGGAAGTCTGGATGAAGCTTTGGATCTCGCGAGAACAGCAATGGAGAAGTTACCCAAGGCACCCAACGTTCTCGATACCATCGGATGGATTTACTACAAGAGAGGTGCATACAGCTCGGCCGTCGAGTTTCTAAAACGATCGATCGCTTCCAGCCCCAGGAACCCTGTGTACCAGTACCATCTGGGTATGAGTTATTTCATGCTCGGTGATCGAGAAGAAGCGAGCGCGTCATTGAAACAAGCTATCGGGCTGAACCCCACATTTTCGGGATCGATGGCGCAAGGAGCACACTCGCCAAGTTGGAATCGCGGTGAACGCGGTCACCGTTTATCGGCCGCGCGACGCGGCGATCATCGTCACACTCTCCTCGATTCTGGCCCTCGTCATTTTCCGCGAGACCCTCGCCTCGATGGTGAAGACGTGGACATACTCCGCCACATTTGCGCATGGCTTCCTGATCCTGCCGGTCAGCATCTGGTTAGTCTGGCATCGCCGCGATCGGATTCAGTCCGTAATACCATCCCCGAATCCGTGGGGCCTGGCTGTCCTGGTAATCCTCGAATGTGGATGGTTGATTGGAAAGATCACAGACGTTCTCCTGATTGAGCACGTCGCCCTGGTAGGCATCCTGCAGGTTCTGATTTGGATCGCGTTAGGATCACAGATGACACAGGGCGTTCTGTTCCCATTGGCCTTTTTGTTTTTCGCAGTTCCTCTCGGTGAAAGCATGGTGGCGCCGCTGCAGGATGTCACCGCTTTCTTGGCAGTGGGAGCCCTGCAATTGTCTCAGATTCCCGTATTCCAGGAAGGCCGATTCATCACCACGCCAAATCAGGTGTGGGAAGTTGCCGAAGCCTGTAGCGCCATCCGGTATGTGATACCCGCGGTAGTACTGGCGTGTTTGTACGGCTATCTCTACTACCGGCGATGGACTCGCCGGTTGGGGTTGGTCCTGTTGAGTGTGCTTATGATGATCCTCGCCAATGGCCTGCGCGTATACCTGACTATTCTGCTGACCCATTGGAAAGACCGGAGCGCTTTGACGGGCATTATGGCCAGCACAATTCACCGGGTATGGGGACACTTGATCTACGGCTGGATCCTCTTTGGCGTGATGATGTCTGTTCTGTTTTGGTTGGGTTCAAGATGGCGAGAGCACAATGAGCCATCACAAACCTCAACAACCGTCGATATGCGTGACTCGAATACGCTACGGGCGCTGCTGGTGACTGCAAGCGCCGTCGCGTTGCTTGCGTTGGCGCCAACGGCTGCGGACCTGTTTGCGAACAGGCCGTCATCTACCGGCCTATCCAAACCGTCGATTCCGTTAGTTGAGAAACCATGGTTCGCGACTCCCGGCTTACACCGGTGGATCCGCATCCGCACTTCGCAGGCGCGGATGCCGAAGTGGCGGAGAGCTAGTTGAGGCGATCGTCGGGTGCCATCTGCACATCGCCTACTATGCAAGCCAGAAACAAGGCGCCGAGTTAGTCAGCGAAGACAACGTTCTTGCCGATGGAAAGCTATGGGCACTCGTGGAAGAAAGACGAACGCGCGCCCTCATCGATGGTCAGTATGTGGATGTACGCCAGACAATCAGGCGCGCCTTGGATGCTCGCCCCAGACGTTTGGTGTGGAGTTGGTACTGGGTGGCCGGGGAATTCACGTCAAACCCGTACTATGCCAAGCTGCTTCAAGCGAAGGCGCAACTGTTCAAGGGCTCGCCTGCCGCCGCCGGCATCGAACTCGTGACCGATGATCAGGAATTCGACGGTGACGCGACGCAGACCTTGCAGGACTTTTTACGACACGTTTCTCTTGCCACAAATTTGAATCGCTTCTCACAATAACAAACGCCGCGCTTCACCTGACCAACCTCGCGCGAGAATGTTGTCGCCCGTTAATGTTTGACAGAAACCCCTCCAGCTGAAACAATCCGCACCGCCATCTCTCACACGAATGGACTAGGACGGTCGTTTTATCTTGAGGCTACGATCTCAAAATTTGCGTTTTGAAAAATGTGGCGTGCTCGAGAAGCACATTGCCCAGCCGAAACCCTTGGTGCGGTCGAAGACCGCCGACGATATCCTCGACAACGTTGCTCGATTTTGTAGACGAAGTTTCGACAACACTCGCTCTGCTTTTCGTCCTGTCCACTCTTGCGATGTCCCCGGCCGCGTACGCACAGGGAAACCCCTCCCTCTCCGGAACGATCAGCAGCCAGAAGCCGCAGTCGGGGGCGTATCTCCTGGAGCTGCGGCTGACCAATTCGGGAACCGGACTCGCGCGAAACGTCCGCGTGGAGACGATCACGTTGCGAACGCTCACTGGAACAGGAACCGTTACACTGGTGACTGCGCTTACGCATTTGCCCCTGCTTGTAGGTGACTTGTCGGCGGGTTCTTCGGCCACAGTGCAGATCTTTGTCACGTTCCCGGCCACGGTCAGCCGTTTCTCCATGACCGAAAACAGCACCCTTCAGAATGCGGCAGGTACCACCTCAAGCTCCTCCATTTCCCAATCGATCATTCTACCGGCCAATAAAGCCCCGGTTGCGAACGCCGGCACCGACCAAACCATAACGTTGCCGAACCCAGTGACCCTCACAGGGACAGTCACCGACGATGGTCTGCCCGTTGGAGCGCAGCTCACGATCACCTGGAGCAAAGTGAGCGGACCGGGCACCGTCACGTTCTCCAATCCGAATTCAACTTCAACCACGGCTTCTTTCAGTGCGCTAGGGACCTACGTTCTGCGGTTGACGGCGAACGATTCCCTGCTTCCCGGAACAGACGATGTTCAAGTGACTGTCAACGGCGCCGCCCCAGCGATAGCGTCGGTCAGTCCCAACAATGGTCGTCAAGGTCAAACGCTGACCGTGAACATCACAGGCCAGAACACGAATTTCGTGCAAGGGACGACAACGGCGAGCTTCGGAGTCGGCATCGCGGTGACTTCGCTGACGGTCAGCAGCCCGACGGCCGCAGCGGCGGTGATCAACATCGATCCGGTGGCCACTTCGGTGCACGAACGTCACGATGACGACCAGCGCCGAGGCAGTCACGCTAGCTAACGGGTTCACGAGTCAGCGGGGACGCCGGTGTTGACGCAGGTCAATCCGAACACGGCCCAGCAGGGGCAGCAGAATGTGTCGGTAGCGATTACCGGCCAATTCACGCACTTCGTGCAAGGGCACGACGACAGCGAGCTTCGGGCGCGGGGATCACGGTGGCGTCGCCGTTGACAGTGAATTCAGCGACCACTGCCACGGCCGTGCTAAATATTGATCCGACCGCAGCCACCGGTGCTCGCAACATCACCCTGACGACCAATGCCGAAGTCGTGACGTTGAACAACGGCTTCTCGGTCACTGCGGGCACGCCGGCTCTGACGCTGGTCAATCCCAACACGGGCCAACAGGGCCAGCTGAGTTTGTCGGTGGCGATCACTGGTCAGATCACTCACTTCGTTCAAGGAATGACGACAGCCAGCTTCGGGGCGGGAATCACGTGGCGTCGCCTGACAGTCAATTCCGCGACGACCGCCACCGCCGTGCTAAACATTGATCCGGCCGCAGCCACAGGTGCTCGCAACGTCACGATGACAACCAATGCCGAAGTGGTGACGTTGAACAACGGTTTCTCGGTCACCGCCGCCGCGCCGGTCCTGACGCTGGTCAATCCCAACACCGGTCAGCAGGGCCAGCAGAATCTGTCGGTTAGCATCACCGGACAGAACACTCACTTCGTTCAAGGGACGACGACGGCGAGCTTCGGCGCGGGAATCACGTTCGCGTCACCGTTGACCGTGAACTCCGCAACCGCGCCACCGCCGTGCTCAACATTGATCCGTCCGCCACCACAGGTGCTCGCAACGTCACGATGACGACGAATGCGGAAGTGGTGACGTTGAACAACGGCTTCACGGTTACCGCGGCTACGCCGGTTCTGACGTCGGTTAACCCAAACACCGGCCAGCAGGGCCAGCAGAATCTGTCGGTCAGCTATCACCGGACAGATCACTCACTTCGTTCAAGGAACGACGACGGCGAGCTTCGGCGCCGGAATCACGGTGGCGTCACTGACCGTGAACTCGGCGACCAGCGCCACGGCTCTATTGAACATTGATCCGGCCGCAGCTACCGGTGCTCGCACCGTCACGCTGACAACCAATGCCGAAGTAGTGACGTTGAACAATGGTTTCACGGTCACCGCCGCAGCGCCAGTTCTGACGCTGAGTCAATCCCAACACGGGCCAGCAGGGTCAACAAAATCTGTCGGTCAGCGATTACCGGACAGTTCACCCATTTCGTCCAAGGGACGACGACAGCCAACTTCGGCCTCGGGATCAATGTTGCGTCGCTGACCGTGAACTCGTTCAACCACCGCCACGGCCCTGTTAAACATTGATCCCACCGCAGCCACCGGTGCTCGCACCGTCACCCTGACAACCAATGCCGAAGTCGTGACGTTAAACAATGGCTTCACGGTCACTGCAGGCACGCCGGTCCTGACGCTGGCCAATCCCAACACGGGTCAACAGGGTCAGCAGAATCTGTCGGTCACGATCACGGGCCAGTTTACGCATTTCGTGCAAGGGAGCTCGACAGCCAGCTTCGGCGCGGGGATCCCGCTCGCTTCTCCGTTGACAGTGAACTCCGCAACCAGCGCCACGGCAGTCCTCAACATTGATGCGTCCGCCGCCATAGGTGCTCGCAACGTCACGATGACAACCAATGCCGAAGTGGTGACGCTGAACAACGGCTTCTCGGTCACCGCAGGCATGCCGGTCCTGACGCTGATCAATCCCAACACGGGCCAACAGGGCCAGCAGAATCTTTCGGTGGCGATCACGGGCCAGTTTACGCATTTCGTGCAAGGGACCACGACAGCCAGCTTCGGCGCGGGGATCCCGCTCGCTTCTCCGTTGACAGTGAACTCCGCAACCAGCGCCACGGCAGTCCTCAACATTGATGCGTCCGCCGCCATAGGTGCTCGCAACGTCACGATGACAACCAATGCCGAAGTGGTGACCTTGAACAACGGCTTCACGGTTACAGCCGGAATACCTGTTTTGACGACGATCAACCCGAATACGGGAAAGCAGGGTGATGTCGTCAGTGTTGCGATTACCGGACAATTCACCAACTTCAACCAATCGACGACGCAAGTCGACTTCGGAGCCGGCATTACAGTGGGCACGGTGACTGTCGCGAATGCGACCAGCCTCACCGCTCAGTTGACCATCGCGTCGACGGCGGCTCTGGGCGCCCGGAACGTGACGGTCACGACTGGGACGGAAGTGGTGACGCTCAATAACACTTTTTCTGTCTCCAGTTCTTCGCCCCTGCTTGTGGATTCCGATGGGGATGGACTAAGCGATGCCCAGGAAATTTCGCTTGGCACTGACGAGTTGAATCCCGACACGGATGGCGACGGATTCTCTGATGGCGTTGAGGTCGCATCTGGCTCCGACCCGCTTAACTCGAACTGCACGCCTCTCAACTGCAGGCAAAGCGGCGAAGCGGACAGCGTCGCATTCTCGGTCTTGAACAATTTCGTAACATCGCTGGAAGCGGACAGCGTGACGTTCTCCGTCCTGAACAATTTCGTAACGTCGCTGGAAGCGGACAGTGTGACGTTCTCCGTCCTGAACACGGCAACTGGGGTTACCCCGTTAAGTTCGCTCGACAACCCGCCCGATACGACCAAGGGCAGCGTCTCTGTCAACGCGTCGGAAGGCGTCAACCACAACGACGCTGACGGGGACGGTCTACCTGAAGAAGAGGAACGGCGAATTGGAACAGATCCCTCCGATACAGACAGTGATCGGGATGGTTTCCCGGATGGGTTGGAAGCGGCCTTGGGATCGAATCCGTTAGACGCGAACAGCCTGCCAGACACACGGCCACCGGGTGTTCTTACGGGGCCACTCATGGAAATTAGGAATTTCGCGGTTTTCAATCTGAATAGACCGGCTGACAAGGTGGTTCAGCTAGCCAAAGGAGTCGAGCATGTTGGGAAAGCACTCGCGACAAGCAAGGGCCGTTGGGTGGTCTTTGGTCGTTTTCTTCATCGGTTTCGTTAGTTGGGGGTACGGCCAGGGATTCAGTAGTGGCTCAACCGGGGCGGATGGTGCGTTGAATCTGACGACGCCCGGCACGATCATTTTCGATCCAAACGCCCTGGGGCTGCACCCCGCCGTTGAAAACGTTTTCAACTTCACGACGATCAACATTGGCACAGGCGTCACGGTGAAGCTAACGAGCAAGGTGCTCACGGGTCCCGTCTACTGGTTGGCGCAAGGGAACGTTACGATTGCCGGAGTGATTGATTTAAACGGCGAAAATGGCCACCCGGCGTCTGACCTCGCCAGTGACCGCCTTCCTGCGGCCGGAGGCGCCGGAGGGTACTCGGGTGGTTTGGGCGGAAGCGCGTCAATTTCACCAACACCCGGAAATGGACCGGGTGGGAGTGCCGCCACAACAACGAATAGTGCGGCCGGGGTTCCTCAATTTGGCGGCGCATTCGCGGGCAGCCAGTACCTGATTCCGTTGAGCGGCGGGTCTGGGGGAGGCGGCGGATTCTTCCGGGATGTTTCTGAATGCAAAGCCTTTGGGCCGGGTGGTGGCGCTGGTGGTGGCGCCATTCTTATCGCGAGTTCTGTCTCGATCACGCTAGCCGATACCGGGAAGATTACAGCAGTTGGAGGCAACAGCGGGTTTGGTGGGTCTTATCTCGGAAGTGTAGGACTAGCCTGTTCTCCGCAGGTACCCGGCGGCAGTGGAGGCGCTGTTCGACTGATGGCACCGACGATCGCCTTGCCATCCGCTATAGCCATCGACGCTCGAGGGGGCTCCAGTTTGGGCGAGAACGGAATTGTCCGATTGGAGGCGTTCACCTATTCCCGGGACTTCCCGTCGGGGGATGTGCAGGGGCGTTTGAGCACGTCCCCGCCGTTTACGGTGGTACCGCCGCCCACGGTTCCGCCCTCTTCAATCAAGGTGACGAGCATTAACGGCGTTTCAATCAATGCGAATCCGTTTAACTTTCCTGACACAACGATTAATTCTACCGTCCCTGTTACGGTGAATGTTCAGGCGAAGTACATCCCCGTCGGAACGGTCCCAAAGATTATCGTGATGTCGGAAACCGGCCCAGACCAGACCGTCAACTGCTCCGCACTCGCCGGCACGCTGGCGTTATCGACCTGCGCCGCTCAGATCACATTTCCGACTGGCGGGTCACGCGGATTCGTGAAAGCAACCTGGCAATGAGAGACATGACAACAAAGTTTGCGCTCATCGTATTGCTCATCACCGGCACTGCGCACGCGCAGTCCTTCAACAGCGGCTCGACAGGAACCGACGGTGCGTTGGTCTTGACGACGCCGGGGACGGTCATCTTAGACCCGCGCGCGTTAAATCCGGTGCTTGATACCGACAAGGATAATGTGTACCACTTCACCTTTATCTATATCGGCAGCGGTGTGACCTTGAAATTGTCTGCCAAAGTTCTAAACGGACCTGTGTTCTGGCTGACCCAGGGTCCCGTGCAGGTCGATGGGACGATTGACCTCGAAGGAGAAGAGGGCGGCAGAACTCCATCGGTTGCTGGGGCCGGAGGCTATCCCGGTGGAGCCGCGCGTAACGCCGGTTATGGGCCGCGCGCTACGTTCAAGTCGAACTCGTTCCTGGTCCCGCTTGTCGGCGGGTCGGGCGGAAACGGGGGTCGAACCCAGGGCGGCGGCGCGGGCGGCGGTGCTCTTCTCATCGCCAGCTCAACCGGAATTACAATCAACGGTACGATTAATGCCAACGGAGGTGCATCCACAGACGGTCTTGGCGGCAACGGAGGTTCTATCCGGATGGTCGCCCCTGTGATTGATGGTTCCGGTCTCCTCAGCGCCAGAGCCGGCCGGACAGAAAGAGGCCAGAAGAAAAGCGACGACGGACGCATCCGCTTTGAGGCTTTCCAAAACGTCTTCGCGGGAGGTTTCAACGATACGCCATTCTCCGAGGGAAAACCGTTCGGCCTTTTCCTTCCACCGACACCATCGCCTTCAGTGCGCGTCATTAGCATAGGCGGAGCATTGGTCAGCAAGCCGGAGATCAACCTGAGCGCTCCAGATTCTCTATCCGTTTCAATTGAAGCTCAGAATGTCCCGACCGGGACCGTAGTGTTTATTCAGTGTTTTCCCGAGGATGGCGCTGAACCGATAGTCCGCACGACGCCTCTCGAAGGAACTCTCGAGCATTCACTAGCCAGCGTCCCAGTCACATTTCCTGCCGGTTTGTCTCATTGTTACGTGGACGCAAATTGGAAGCAGCCGCCACTCCAAAAATAGTTGCGCTGGGTAGGAAGTTGCCTTGTCGATACCGAATGACATTTCCCCCACCTGCATGCACCCGCTTTGCGGCGTGTACATGCCGAATTCATAATTGCGCTTTGTGTTGGCGTTGTGAGTTCTTTCAAGCGGTCTGTCTTCTGCTTGTGTGACCACTTGACGACCACGATGCAGAATCGCAACAGTTTTTACCCGTAATCAACTGCCACTGGTTCAAACGCGCCGCTGATTCTTCTCCAATAAAAGAGAAGCCGTATGATCAGGAATGCGAGTTGCGCGTCGTTGACGATCGATGATGGTCGCGCGGCCATCTCTTACGCCGCCGCCCTGACTCGCGAAGAAGAAATCCTTCCACTTCGTTGAATCCATGATTGTGAAGCTCGATGAGAATCTCGGGCGCTCTCACGTCGCGTTGTTGCGAGAATCAGGATATGTAGCCGACCGGGTGCATGATCAAGGTCTGTCTGGCGAAAAGGACTCGACAGTTTTGGGAGCGAGTCTGTGCCGAGCAACGATTCTTCATCACGATTGATTTGGATTTTGCCGATGTTCGCCAATACTCGCCGGGCTCACATCCAGGCATTCTTCGCTTGCGGACGCGTAACCGGAGCCGGTCCTCGGTTCTTGGTGTATTGAAGCGAGTTTCCTCAGCTGTGTAAATCTTGCTCTGAAATTTCCGGATGGCGAGGGTCGTTCCACTCTGACAGCACGGCCAAAGCAGCGCCGAGATTGAGCGCCTGAAAATCAGGAAATCTACAGCGGCTTCGTGAAGCGCTCCGGATTTGCGCATGACACGGCCATTTACCGCGCCTACCAGAGGCATCCACGGCGGCGGATCGGTTTGCGACCAGGCCGGCATCTTCGGCCTGTCCGAAGCGGCGATTCCGTCAGTTTAGAAACCATGGCTGGCCCTGCGGGCGTACACGGGCGGATGGCATCCGCACTTTGCAGGCGCGGATGCCGAAGTGGCGGAGAACTACATCGCAGGCGACCGTCAGGTGCATTTGTACATCGCTTACTATGCAAGCCAGAAACAAGGCGCCGAGTTGATCAGCGAAGACAACGTTCTTGCCGATGGAAAGCAATGGGCACGCGTGGAAGAAAAACAAACGCGCGCCCTCATCGATGGTCACGATGTGGATGTACGCCAGACCATCATGCGCGCCTCAGGTGCTCACGACCGTCAGTTGGTGTGGAGCTGGTACTGGGTGGCTGGGGAATTCACGTCGAACCCCTACTTTGCCAAGCTGCTTCAAGCGAAGGCGCAACTGTTCAAGGGCTCGCATGCCGCCGCCGGCATCGAAGTCGCGACTGATGATCCGGAATTCGGCGGTGACGCGCCGCGGGTCTTGCAGGACTTTTTACAGCACGTATCTCTTGCCAAAGATTTGAATCGCTTCTCACCATAGCAACCGATGCGCTTCGCCGGCCAACCTCGTCACACAAATGTAATCTTTGACAAAAACCTTCTCGACTGAAAGAATTCGGCCCCATCTCGCACATGAATGGACTAGGACGGTCGTTTTGTCTTGAGGCAAAGATCTCAAAACTTGCGTTTGGAAACATCGAGCGTTTCTTCTTTACAAGAGCTGCATCACCGCGCCACACCTCGAATCCACCCTGTTGCTGCTGCAAAGACGGATACGCTAGTGGAGACTACGGTCCGCTCGGTCGGCGCCTCGACGTGTTGTCAAATTCGCATTAACGCGCAAGGAAGCGCTGACTTGTTTACAACCAGGCCACAAACGTGGCCGTCTCGATCAGTGAGGGTGGGATGAAAGCTGAAGCATTTCAAGGTCGGTTCCGTTGGGTTTGGACAAAGGTTTTGCCGGGAGCGTTAGCTCTGCTTTGCGTCCTGTCAAATCATGCAGTCTCCCCGGACGCGTACGCACAGGGAACCCCTTCCCTCTCTGGAACGATCAGCAGCCAGAAGCCGCAGTCGGGGGCGTATCTCCTTGAGCTGCGGCTCACCAATTCAGGAACCGGACTCGCGAGAAACGTCCGCCTGGAGACGATCACGTTACGGACGCTCACTGGAACGGGAACCGTTACATTGGTTACTGCGCTTTCGCCGTTGCCCAAGCTTGTAGGTGACTTGGCGGCGGGTTCTTCGGCCACAGTGCAGATCTTTGTCACGTTCCCGTTCACGGTCAGCCGTTTCTCCGTGACCGAAAACGGCGCGCTTCAGAATGCGGCAGGGGCTACCTCGAGCTTCTCCATCGCCCAATCGGTCATTCCACCGGCCAATAAGGCTCCGGTTGTCAATGCCGGCGCTGACCAAACCATAACGTTGCCGAACGCAGCGACCCTCACAGGGACAGTCACCGATGACGGCTTCCCGATCGGAGCAATGCTCAGTCCCGCATGGACCAAGGTAAGCGGACCGGGAACGGTGGTGTTCGCTTCACCCGGTTCCGCCGGCACCACCGCGACGTTCAGTCAGCCCGGCAGCTATGTCTTACGATTGAGTGTGAGCGATGGTCCACTTACCGGCACAGACGATGTGACGCTGACGGTGAATCAAGCAAATCAAGCGCCGGCGATCACCAGCGCCAATGCGACGACGTTTACGGTCGGTCAGGCCGGAACCTTCACCGTCACAACGATCGGGTTCCCGGCAGTGACGACGATTACAAATGGCGGCGTCGCGTTGCCGTCCGGTGTGACCTTCGTAAACAACGGCAATGGGACCGGCACGCTCAGCGGCACGCCCGGCGCCGGCACGGGCGGCAGTTATGCCGTCACGTTCACCGCCAGTAACGGCGTCTCCCCAAACGCGGTCCAGAACTTTACGCTGACCGTCAACAACCCTACTGGAGGTCAGCTACCTCCAGATCCCAGCACAGTAGCGCCGCCGCTAACCCTTACGTCGACAACGACGCTCCGCGATGCCACCAAGTTTCTCTATCAGGGTGCCAACCCGATTCAAACCGGCGTTGCCGCCGGTACCATTGATGCAAAACGCGCGGCAGTCTTGCGCGGCAAGGTGCTCAACCGTGCGGGCGCAGCGGTGACGGGAGGGAGTATCTCGATCCTGAATCACCCGGAGTTCGGGCAGACGCTGACGCGTTCCGACGGCATGTTCGATCTTGCGGTCAACGGCGGCGGGCCATTGACCATCAACTATTCGGCTGCCGGTTTTCTCCCCGCGCAAAGACAAATCCAGGTGCCGTGGCAGGACTATGTTTTTGCCCCCGACGTCGTTCTCATCGCGCTTGATGCGCTGGTGACTCCGATCGCTGCCAACGCTGGGGCGATGCAGGTGCACCGAGGCAGCGTGAGCACGGATACGGAGGGAAGCCGCAGCGCTATGGTCCTGTTCCCCGCCGGGACGACAGCTCAGATGGTTTTGCCCGGTGGCGGCGTTCAGCCGCTGACCACTCTCAACGTCAGAGCGACGGAGTACACCATCGGCGCCAGCGGCCCGTTGGCGCTGCCGGCCGAGCTCCCGCCAAACTCTGGATATACATATGCGGTAGAACTCTCCGTCGATCAGGCGATCGCGGCCGGCGCCATCGGTGTGACGTTCAACCAGTCTATTCCGATGTACGTCGAAAACTTTCTCAACTTTCCGGTGGGCGAGAATGTACCGCTCGGTTCCTATGATCCACAGACCGGAGTCTGGAAGGGCGAACCCGATGGGCGCGTCGTTAAGATTGTCAGCATCACCAGCGCGGCCGCCGATCTCGACACCGACGGCAACGGATCCGTGGACAATGGAGTCGGCACGGGTTTCGGTGGCGCGGACCTGGGTATTACCCTGGCCGAACGGCAAACCCTCGCGACGCTTTACTCTGTTGATAAATCCGTGTGGCGAGCGCGTACGACCCACTTCTCTGCCATTGATTGGAACTGGCCTAAGGGTCCCCTGCCGGCGGGGGCTGGACCGCCCAACGCACCGGAGCCTGTCAATGATCAAAACAAGAAGTGTCCATGCGGTTGTCCTCCCTGCGCAGGGCAAGGCTCAGTACTAGAAATCGGTAACCAGACCTTGGGCGAAGATATTCCTGTCGTTGGCACGGAATTCGCGCTGCATTACCGAAGCGACCGTGCGTCTGGCCGGCGCTCGGCCTACAAGATCGATATTCCCATCACCGGACCAGCCGTACCTGCCGGTCTCAAGGCGGTCGTCCTGGGGGTCACGGTGGCAGGCCAGCAATTTAACCGGATCTTTTCGGGCGCGCCGAATCAGGCGACGTCGTTTGAATGGGACGGCAAGGACGCTTACGGTCGCACCGTGCAAGGAGTGCAAAATGCTCGGGTGCGCATTGGGTTTGCCTATCCCGGTCCGTATCAGCGTAGCGTGAGCACCTTCCCCGTTTCCTGGAATACGGCGAGCGGTATCGCCTATGCCCCCGGTGTTGTTCCCCGCAGCGACATCCTTCTCTTTCGCGACTATTACGTGGCCATGGGCGCCTGGGATGCGCGCGGCCAGGGCGTCGGAGGATGGACGCTCTCCAGCCATCACGCCTACGATCCTGTCGGCAGGGTGCTCTATCTGGGCACCGGTGAGCGTCGTCGCGATATCGACGCATTGGGTCCGGTGGTCAGCACGGCGGCGGGTAACGGCACCCTGGGTATCCCCGCTGAAGGCGGCCTCGCAAAGAATCAACCGCTGCGGCCCTTGCAAAGTATCCCCGTGATCGGCGCTCCCGACGGCAGCGTGTATTTTGTTAACGGGACGCCGACGGTTAATACGCGACAGATCTGGCGCCTGCTGCCGAATGGCACGTTGCAGCGCGTGGCCGGCGTGATCGACAGCTCCGCGCCCGCGTACCGGCGTGACCGCTCTGAATGCGTTCCTCGGCTTTGAAGTCGAGGGTCTCGCGCTCGGGCCGGACGGGAGTATTTATTACAGTTCGAGGGACAATCACACCGTTCTCAGAATTCGACCAAGCGATCAAATCGTTGAACGCATCGCCGGAACCTTCAACGTCTCCGGTTTTAGCGGTGACGGAGGCTCGGCTCTCAACGCCACACTTTCATTTCCGCGTGACGTGGCTGCGGGCCCGGACGGCAGCGTTTATATCTTCGACGCGAACAACCACAGGATCCGGCGCGTTGGCACGGACAAAACCATCGTCACCATCGCTGGCAACGGCGATGCCAATTGCAGTAACGTGCTTCCCGATCCGATATGCGCGAGCGGCGCTCCAGCGGTTTCGCAGGTCGTCGGCATGCAGGGGGTTCGCAATCACCTTACAGTTGGCCCCGATGGCAGCTTGTACGGAGTGCGAGCGGCAGGATTCGGCCGTATAGAGCTGTACCAGATCGGCAGCGACGGCATTCTTCGGGTCATTGCAGGACGTCGCGACATGCCAGGCGGCGGTTCGCCCCAAACCTTCGCTGACAACGTCGATGCGCTTACCGCCAATCTCGCTCGGCTCGTGAGCGCCGGCGGACTCGCGGTACACCGCGACGGCACGGTTTGGTACACCGATGCGAACGATTTCTTCGCCCAAACACGCGTGCGCCAGATCGGTAATGACGGGATCGTACGCACGATTGCCGGCGCCGCCACCGGCTTTGGCGGCGACGGCGGTCCGGCGCGTAAGGCTAACTTTAGCGGCTGGAGCGGGCTCGGTTTCTTGCCGAATGGCGAGTTGATCGTTTCGGACTTCACCAACAACCGCCTGCGCCGAATGGGCTTTCTCTTTCCCGGATCCGCGGAAGCGAGCGATCTTCTCATTGCGTCTGAAGACGGCAGTGAGGTCTATCGCTTCGACTCCAGCGGGAAACACCTGAGCACCATCCACGCGCTGACTGGCGCCGTGCTCTATTCGTTCAGCTATGACAGTCGAGGGACGCTTGACCGGCGTTACCGACGGCAATGGGAACGTCACCAGTATTCAACGCAACGGTGCGATTCCGACTGCTATCGTCGGCCCCTTCGGCCAGGCGACCCAGCTGGGCGTCGATGGCAATGGATTCCTCACCAGCATCACGAATCCGGCAAGCGAAACGGTACAGTTGATTCACCAGAGCGATGGCTTGCTGACATCGATGAGGACGCCAAAAAACGAGATCTACAACTACAGCTATGACCCTGCCACCGGCTTTCTCCTCACGGACGCCGACCCAGCCGGCGGCAGTCAGACGCTGGCGCGCACCATCCTGACGCCGTCGGCGACGTTGCGCGATGGCTTCAAGATCACCGACACAACCGCGCTCGGCCGCACGAAAAGCTACCAGACGGAGAATCAGAAGAACGGCGAGCGCCGGGAGACGAGCACGGCCACGGATGGTACTCAATCTTTGATGACACTTCGGCCTGACGGCAGCACGGACATGTCCTTCCCAACAGGCGCTACGTCCAAGAGCGCACCGAGAGTGCCGATCCGCGCTGGGGTATGCTCGCGCCGATTGGTGCCAGCCGTGAGCTAAAGATGCCCAGCGGGAAGACTCTCACGACCACTGAATCAATCACCGCAACGCTGACGGACCCGGCAAATCTGTTTTCGCTCACCCAGCTTACCAATACAGCCACACTCAACACCCGCACGTTCACGAGCGCATACAATGCGGCGACAAAACAATTCACCAGCACGACCTCCGCGAACCGCATTAGAACGACAACAATCGACACATTGGGCCGCGCCGTCGCAGATCAATTTGGCGGGCTAGCGCCCTCCGCGATGACGTACGACACGCGGGGCCGCTTGGCGACCGTAACGGTGGGCAACGGAGCCGAGGCAAGGACGTGGACGTTAACCTATAACACACAGGGCTATCTTGAGACCGCTACGGACCCCATCAGCCGCGTTACCCGATTTAGCTATGACGCCGCCGGCCGCGTGCTCACTAAGACTTTTCCGGATCTCAAAGTTGTCACCTACACCTATGACGCAAACGGTAATGTACAAACTGTCGCGCCGCCCGGTAAGCCCGCTCATGCGTTCACCCACAATGCGGTGGATTTGGAAACCGAGTACAACCCGCCTGATGTAGCGGGAGTGTCGCCCGATGATACGGACATGGCCTACAACGTCGACCGCCAGCCGACGAACGTCGCGCGTCCTGACGGTAAAACGTTTACGCCGACGTACGATGGCGCCGGGCGAGTTTCGTCATTGGCTTTTTCCCGCGGCGCGATCGGAATGACCTATAGTGCGACGACGGGTCTGCTTACCAACGTGACCGCACCCGACGCCGTCGGTCATGCGCTCACCTACGACGGAACGCTTTTAACCCAGCACACGCTCTCCGGTCCGATCCCAGGCACTGTGGCCTGGACGTACGACAACGACTTCCGTATCGCCAGCCAGAGCGTAAATGGGGCGAACACCGTAAATTTTTCGTATGACACTGATAACCTGCTCACTCAAGTGGGAAGCTTAACGCTAAACCACAATCCGCAAAACGGGCTCATCACTGGTACCACGCTCGGCGTCGTTACCAGCTCCACGGCGTACAACAGCCACGCTGAGCTGTTGAATTACCAATTCCAGGTCAGTGGGGGCGACGTGTACCGCACGCAGTTCACGCGCGATGCCGTCGGCCGGATTACGCAGAAGATCGAGACGATCCAGGGAACGTCGGCAACGTTCGACTATGCCTACGACCTTCGCGGCCATCTTTCTCAGGTGAAGCAAAACAACGTCATCATCGAGACCTATACTTATGATGACAATGGCAACCGCCTGAGCGGCCCTGGCCTCACCGGCCCGCCCACGTACGACGCTCAAGATCGACTAACCCAATACGGTACGAACAGCTACACCTTCAACAATAATGGCGATCTGGTTTCCAAGACGAATACAGGAAACACAACGTCGTACACCTACGACGAATTTGGCAATTTGACTCATGTAGTCCTGCCAGGCGGCACCACCACGATCGATTACGTCATCGACGGAATGAATCGTCGCATTGGGAAGAAGGTCAATAACGCGCTGACCAAACGTTGGCTCTACGATGGGCAATTTCGCATCGTTGCGGAATTCAACGGAGCCGGAACCTTGGTCAGCCGCTTTGTCTACGGCACTCGTGTCAACGTACCCGAGTACATGATCCAGGGTGCGAACACATTCCGCATCGTGACCGATTATCTCGGTAGCCCACGGCTGGTGATCAATACCGCTAACGGTACAGTTGTACAGCAGATGAATCACGACGCGTTTGGACGAGTGTTGCAGGATTCTAACCCTGGTTTCACGCCGTTCGGTTTCGCCGGTGGACTCTATGATCCGGACACTGGCCTGGTGCGCTTTGGCACGCGCGACTACGACTCCGAAACGGGTCGGTGGGCCGCAAAAGACCCTATCCGCTTCCAAGGGGGTTCTGGAGAACTTGTACAGCTATGTGGGCGCCGACTCGATAAACCTTACAGACCCGAGTGGATTTGCACCTCCCCCCTCAAGTGTGCCGGATAGCGTGTCTGGAACGTTCTTTCTGGGGGGAAGTGGTGGAGTAACCGCAGGAGGATTTAGCCTTACTGGATCAGCCGGTATCTTTATAGACTCTGAGGGAAATTTCGGCTACTACTATAGCGGCGCAGGCGGTGCGGGTGCGGGGACTTCCGCGTCGCTGACAGCGAACACCGGAGCATACCGGGGCACCTACGATTCACACTTGAGCGGCAAGGGGAGCAATGTGTCCACATCCGTAGGCCCCGTTGGCGGGTCTTTGTTCATCGACCCGTGCACGGGGAAACTAGTCGGCTGGGGCTTTAGTTCCGGCAAAAGCGCGAGCTACCGCTCACCGATTGAGGTCAATCTACAGTTGTCGAATACGAAGACGAAAAATTTCTCACCCGGTTTGGTCGACTTCTTCGCTCCTTATTTCCAGGAGGAGCCGCAGAACAATTGGGGGCCAGCTTTCCCCCTTGCATCACAGACAACCATGCCATGACGGCCGGAACCACAGCGCACCGGACAGCGCTGAAAACTTTCAGTAGGAGTAGGAAAAATTCGGGGTCAGACCCCGAATTTTTCCCAAACTCTGTAGCGGCGCCTAATGAGCGCCGCTATTGCACAATTTCTACACGCCGTTCAAAGCATGCCGTTGCAGTTCAAAAGACATAACTCAGAGAATCTCAAAAGGTAGTAATTCCAATTTAGTGAGAGGTATAATCCCGCGATCTGAACATCAACACTATTCGTTGAGAGGGCTACTTCATGAATCCAAAAGATGACGAATCGAAGAAAGCCGACTTGTTCAACGTCTCTCGCCGCGACTTTTTAAAGTCGGCGAGCGTCGGTGGCCTTGTCACCGCCGTAGCGGGCGTTGCTGAAGTCGAAGCTCAGGCGCCTGGCGCGCAGGTGATCGGGCCAGGAGAGATTCCGGTTCAGCTGAACGTGAATGGAAAGCGCATCGATCTCGAGATCGAGCCGCGAGTAACCTTGCTGGATGCCCTCCGCATGCGAGCCGACCTCACCGGCAACAAGCGCGGATGCGACCGGGGCGCGTGTGGCGCATGCACGATGATCGTGGACGGGCGGACTGTCTACTCGTGCTCAACGCTGGCCATTGAGGTTCAGGGAAAGCGCATCCGTACCATCGACGGGTTGGCGGACGGCAACAAGTTGCATCCCGTGCAGCAGGCGTTTTGCGATGCCGACGCAATGATGTGCGGATTCTGCACTCCGGGATTCGTGATGGCAACCGTTGGCGTCCTCGAGAAATATCCCAAAGCAACCGATTCACAACTGTACAAAGGGCTGGACGGCAACATCTGCCGGTGTGGGACGTTCCCACGCATCTTGGAAGCAGCCATGAAAGTAAGGGGGGTGTCCCGTGGCTAAACCGCAAAATCCTCCGGCTCCACAACCCGACAAAATCAGCGACCTCGTCAAAAAATGGAACTGGCCTGAGAAGATGACCGTCGTCGGCTCATCGGTAAAACGTCTTGACGGTCCGGACAAAGTCACTGGCCGCGCGAAATACACCTTCGACATCAACCGTCCCGGAATGATCTACGGCAAGATGATCCGGTCGCCGCATCCGCACGCACGCATCGTCTCCATCGACCTCACCGAAGCGCAGAAAGCGCCCGGCGTCAAAGCCGCACTCAATCTCAAACAGGCGGGCGCCGAGGTCATGTACCAGGGGGACCCGGTTGCTGCGATTGCCGCCGATACCGAAGAGCGCGTGAACGACGCAGCGCGTCTCGTCAAGGTGCAATACGAAGTATTGCCGCATGTGGCGCTTGTCGAACTCTCCATGGCCCAGAACGCGCCGGTCGTGTTCAAAGACGGCAATACGCGCGCAGGCCAGACGCAGGAAAACGGCGATCTGGCGGCCGGTTTCAGCCGGGCGGCTTATACCGTTGAACAGACCTATTCGACTCACGTAATCACTCATGTCTGCATGGAAACGCACGGTTCCGTGAGCGAATGGGACGGCGACAAGTTGACCGTATGGCTCTCAACGCAGGGAGTCCACGGAGCGGCGAACCAACTTGCCATGGCGCTGGGCATTCCCCAGACCAATGTGCGAGTCATCACGCAGCACATGGGCGGCGGTTTTGGGAGTAAGGCGCAAGCCGGTGCCGAAGCACTCATGTGCGCAAGACTGGCGAAAGCTGCCGGCGTTCCCGTGAAAATGTTTATGGACCGCAAGGAAGAGCATCTCGACAGCGGAAACCGGCCGTCAGCGACGGCCAGCATCAAAGCCGGGGTCTCCGCAGATGGCGCGCTGACGGCGTGGGATGGTCAGACGTGGGGAACGGGGGGAGCCGGCGCCGGCTCGAATTTCCCACTGCCCTACATTTACGATTTCCCGAATCGACGCCGAAGCCACAGAGACGTTTTTACCAATACTGGACAGCAGCGGCCCATGCGCGCCCCGGGCCATCCTCAGGGAAGTTACCTCACGGAAGTCCTGATGGACGAACTCGCCGATCTGGTCAAAATCGATCCGCTCGAGTTTCGTATCAAAAATTGCCCGCCGCTCGCAGCGAACGCCATGTGGAGATCGTATCTGGCGGAAGGCGGCCAGTTGTTCGGCTGGGACAAGCGGCATCCGACTGTGGATCAGACGCCGGGCCCGATCAAGACCGGTTTCGGTTGTGCGGTCAACCAGTGGGGCGGCGGCGGACGCGCCTCCGCAGCTCGATGTGAAATCACGCCCGACGGCGCGGTTGCGTTGAAGGCCGGTACGCAGGACATCGGTACAGGCACGCGAACGATCGTGGCCATGGTCACGGCAGAAACGCTGGGACTGCCGATTTCGGCGATCACGCCGATGATTGGCGATACGATTTATCCGGCGTGCGGCAATTCCGGCGGCAGCACCACGGCAGCGTCCGTTATGCCTCCGGTTCGCCTTGCAGCCGGAACTTCGATGCGTCTGCAGAACACCGCCGCGTCCGCCGGATCCACGACCTCGAGCGCCTTGTCGACGTCGCCCAGCGTGCGGTTCACCATCGCCTCGCTCGCGAAGCACCGCACCGTCATCTCGGCGAGCTTCTGCTTGACGAGCCCGAACTCACAGATGGCCTTGCCGAACTGCCGCCGTTGACGCGCGTAGGCGATCGACTGGTTGAGCGCCAGCCTGATGCCGGCGCTGTTTCGCGTCCCGAGCTTGACTCGACCGAGATTCAGGATGTTGAACGCGACCTTGTGCCCTTCGCCGATCGTGCCGAGCACGTTCTCGACCGGCACTGCCACGTTGTCCAGCATCAGGACGGTCGTAGAGGACCCGTCGAGGCCCAGCTTCTTTTCGTCGGGACCGCTCTGCACGCCCATCCCGCGTTCGACGATGAAGGCGGTGAACTTCTCGCCGTCGACCTTGGCGAAAACGGTGAAGAGGTCGGCGAAGCCGCCGTTGGTGATCCACGCCTTCTGCCCGTTGAGGACGTAATGGGTGCCCTCCGGCGTGAGCCGCGCCGTGGTCTTCGCCGACAGCGCATCGGAGCCCGAGTGCGGCTCGGTGAGGGCGTAGGCCCCGATGAGTTCACCGCTGGCGAGGCGGGGCAGATACCTGGCTTTCTGCGCGGGCGTTCCGAAATAGACAATCGGCAAGGTTCCGATCGACGTGTGTGTCCCCAGTGAACCGGCGAACGACGGATTGATAGCGACCTGCTCGCCGACGTAGGCGGCGCTGACCTTGTCGAGACCCAGGCCGCCGTACGCTTCCGGAATCTCGAGGCGGAGCAGGTCGAGATCGGCGGCCTTCTTCAGCAGTTCGCGCGTTTTCGCCCAGTCGTGCGCGTAGAGGCTGGCCTCGTGGGGCAGTACCTCGTTGCGCATGAACTCCGCGGCGGTCCGGCCGAACAGCCGCTGCTCGTCGCTCAGGTCCTCGGGCGTAAACAGGTCGTCCGGGTTCAGCGAACGGATCAGGAACGCTCCGCCGCCCGACACTTCCAGTACCGGTGCCACAGTACCTCCGGTTGACAGGCTGATTGGAGCGCCAGTATAAGCGCACGCATGCCTTCCATTCAGGAATTGTTCGCGCTCGACGGCCAGGTGGCCATCGTGACCGGCGCCTCGCGCGGCCTCGGCGAGGAGATGGCCGAAGGACTGGCGGAAGCGGGCGCGGCGCTCATGATTTGCGCGCGGCGCGAGCAGTGGCTGACCCCCACGATCGAACGTTTCGCGGCACGCGGCTTTCGCGTCGAAGGCCTCGTCGCCGACGTGTCCAACCCAGTCGACGTGCAGGCTGTCGTCGACAGGACGATCGCGATCTACGGTCGCCTCGACATCCTCGTGAACAATGCCGGCATCACCTGGGGCGCGCGACCGGAGGACATGGCGCTCGACAAGTGGCAGAAGGTGATCGACGTCAACCTCACGGGGGCGTTCCTGTTCGCGCAGGCGGCGGGTCGCGAAATGCTCGAGCGGGGATCTGGGCGCATCATCAACATTGCCTCGATCGCCGGCCTCCACGCCGCCGTTGACGGGCCGCACTACGCACCGTACGCCGCCTCCAAAGCCGGGCTGATGGGACTGACGCGCGAGCTGGCCGCGTCGTGGGGCCGGCACGGTATCCGCGTCAACGCGATCGCCCCGGGGTTCTTTCATTCCCGGCTCGCCGATCCGGTGCTCCCCCTGGTGGAGCCGGCCATCAAGGCTACGTGTCCGATCCCCCGCATCGGTGCGGAAGGTGAGCTGAAGGGCGTCTGCGTTTTCCTTGCGTCCGGTGCTTCCAGCTACATCACCGGCCAGACCATCGTCGTCGATGGCGGGCGCACGATTGGCGGATCGTGACCAGTGTGCGATGCCCGAGCCCCGAGTCCCGAGTCACGGGGCCTCAGCGCTCATTCGCCAACTCCGACTTGGAAATCGCCTCCAGGTGCACTTCATCGGGACCGTCGGCGAGCCGGAGCGTTCTCGCGTGTGCCCACGCCCGCGCCAGCGGAAAGTCGTCGCACATACCGGCGCCGCCGTGGGCCTGAATCGCGCGGTCGAGCACACGCAAGGCCATCCGAGGCGCGACGACCTTGATCTGGGCGATTTCCGATCGCGCCGCCTTGCTGCCCACCGTGTCCATCAAGGATGCGGCGCGCAGGGTGAGCAGCCGTGCCTGGTCGATCGCGATGCGGGATTCCGCGATCTGGGCCCGGATAGTGCCCTGATCCGCCAGCGGCCTACCGAACGCGACTCGAGTCTTCACGCGCGCGCACATCAGCTCCAATGCGCGTTCGGCGACGCCGATGAGGCGCATGCAGTGGTGAATTCGCCCAGGCCCGAGTCGCCCTTGCGCGATCTCGAAGCCGCGGCCCTCGCCGAGCAGCATGTTCGAGGCGGGAACCCGCACGTTGTCGAACACGATTTCGGCGTGGCCGTGCGGGGCATCGTCGAACCCGAACACCGATAGCATCCGCATGATGCGGACACCGGGTGCGTCTATCGGCACCAGGATCATCGACTGCTGCTGGTGCTTTGGCGCGCCGGGGTTGCTGCGGCCCATGAAGATCGCGACCCGGCACCGTGGATCGCCGGCCCCGGAGATCCACCACTTGCGTCCGTTGAGGACGTACTCGCCGCCTTCGCGGCTGATCGACGACTGGATGTTGGTCGCATCCGAAGACGCCACGTCCGGCTCCGTCATCGCGAAACACGAGCGGATTTGCCCGGCGAGCAGCGGCTCCAGCCACTGCCGCTTCTGCTCGGCGGTGCCGTAGCGGATCAGCACTTCCATGTTCCCGGTGTCGGGCGCCGAGCAATTGAAGATCTCAGGTGCGAACGGCAACGCGCGACCCATGATCTCGCAGAGTGGCGCGTACTCTGTGTTCGTCAGCCCCGAAACGCCTTCGATCGCCGGCAAAAACAGGTTCCAGAGCCCCTCGGCCCGGGCCCTCGCCTTGAGCTCCTCGATGAGCGGGATCGGCTGCCACCGATCCCCGTGGTCGACCTCTTCTCCGAAACGCTGCTCGTTCGGATAGACGTGCGACGTCATGAAGGCGCTCAGTCGCGCCTGGAGGCCCTTCGTTTTCGCTGAATATTCGAAGTCCACTAGATCCTCTCTTCGGTGGGCCATGATACCTTTGCGCGCCATGTCACCGCTGGTTCGGTACGAGGTCCGGGACCGTGTTGCCGTCGTCACCGTCGACAATCCACCGGTGAATGCGCTGGGTGCCGGCGTTCCCGAAGCGATCGGCGACGCCGTCGAGCGCGCCTGCCACGATTCGACCGCGGACGCCATCGTCCTCGTCGGCGCCGGCACGACGTTCATCGCCGGCGCGGACATCAACATCTTCAAGCTGCTTGCGACGCGCGAGCAATCCATCGAACGATCGCAGGCGGTGCACGCGCGGCTGACAAAGCTCGAAGACGCCGACAAGCCGCTCGTTGCCGCCATTCACGGTCACGCGCTCGGAGGCGGCCTCGAGTTCGCCATGGCCTGTCATTACCGCGTGGCTGTTCGCACCGCCAAGGTGGGTCAGCCCGAGGTGCACCTCGGGATCATTCCGGGGGCAGGCGGCACTCAGCGGCTGGCGCGTTTGTGCGGGCCGGCGGCAGCGCTCGAAATGTGCACCGGGGGCCAGCCCGTCGCTGCCACCCGGGCTTTCGACGTCGGCATCGTCGACGCCGTGATCGATGGCGATTTGCTGGAAGGCGCCATCGCCTTCGCGAGGGCGCGTGCCGCGGCGAAGGAACGCCGTCGCACCCGGGATCTGGAGGACAAGATCGGCGATCGCGCCACGGGCATCGCCGCCTGCCAGGCTATGCGCACAATGCTCGCCAAGACGGCGCGCGGTGCGCGGGCACCGTTCGCTGCAGTCGACGCCATCGAGGCCTGCCTCACCATGGACTTCGACAGCGGCTCGCAACGCGAAATCGAGCTGTTCGCCGACTGCGTCCTGTCGGTCGAGTCGAAGGCGATGCGGCACCTGTTCTTCGCCGAACGCGAGGCCGCCAGGATTCCGGACGTCCCAAAAGATACGCCCACCCATGCCATCGCACGTGCTGCGGTCGTTGGCGCCGGCACCATGGGCGGCGGCATCGCCATGGCCTACGCGAATGCCGGCATCCCGGTTCTGCTCAAGGACGTGGACCAGGCCGCGCTCGACCGTGGCATGTCCGTGATCCGCAAGAACTACGCGTCGACGATGGCGAAGGGCCGGATGACATCGGAGGCGATGGAGCGCACACTCGCGCTCATTACTCCTGCGACTAGCTACGACGGCTTCCACGACGTCGACATCGTCGTGGAGGCGGTGTTCGAGAACATGGACCTGAAGAAGTCCACGTTCGCCGAGCTCACCGCGGTGACACGCCCTGACGCCATCCTCGCGTCGAACACGTCGACACTCGACATCGACGAGCTCGCCGCGGCGAGCGGCCGGGGAACACACGTCGTCGGGCACCACTTCTTCAGCCCCGCCAACGTGATGAAGCTGCTCGAGATCGTCCGCGGCCGCGCCACCAGCACCGAGGTGATCGCGACGTCGCTAAAGCTGGCGAAGCAACTGAACAAGGTTGGCGTGGTCGTCGGTAACTGTTTCGGCTTCGTGGCCAACCGCATGCTCGCGTACTACATGCGCGAGGCGTACCTCCTGCTCGAGGAAGGCGCCAGCGTCTCGCAGATCGACAACGCGCTCACTGACTTCGGGTATCCGGTTGGACCCTTCGGGATGCAGGACATCGCCGGCATCGACGTCGGTTGGCGTATCCGCCAGCACCTGAAGTCGGTCGGGAAAACGCGGGCCGAGGGACCGCAGTCCGCCGTTCCCGATCGCCTCTATGCACTGGGCCGCTACGGCCAGAAGACGGGCGCGGGATGGTACCGATACGAGAGTGGCAGCCGAACACGCATTCCCGATCCACTCGTCGACGAACTGGCCGCGGAAGCCGCGGCAGAGCGAGGCGTCACTCGGCGTGTCGTCCAGGACGAGGAAATCATCGCGCGGATCATGACGGCGCTCGCCAACGAAGGCGCTCGAGTCCTGGAAGAGGGATACGCCACACGTGCGAGTGACATCGACGTCGTGTACGTAAACGGGTTCGGCTTTCCCCGCCACCGCGGCGGCCCGATGTTCTACGCTGACACCGTCGGACTGGCGACCGTTCTGGAGCGGGTCAACAGGTATCGCGGGCAGTTCGGCGATTACTGGCGGCCGTCGCCCTTGCTCGAGAAACTGGCGATCGACAGCCGTGGCTTCTACGGTGACGCGCCGTGACCGTCGTCGATCTGGCGGAACTCGGCGGGCTGGTCGGGCAGGAGGTCGCGACCAGCGACTGGCTCGCGGTCACGCAGGACCGCATCGACGCCTTTGCGGATGCGACGAGCGACCATCAGTGGATCCATGTCGACGCCGGGCGGGCGCGGGCCGAGACTCCCTTCGGCGCGACGATTGCGCACGGATTCCTGACGCTGTCGCTGCTCAGCGCGTTGGTGCGCGACGCGGTCACGGTCAACGGCCCCCGCATGACCCTCAACTACGGACTGAACCGCGTGCGGTTCGTGTCGCCGGTGCCGTCCGGGTCGCGAATCCGCGCGCGGCTCGCGCTTGCGACGATTGCCGACATGGAGGACAGCATCCAGGCGACCTGGAGCGTCACCGTCGAACGCGAAGGCGGCGACAGGCCAGTCATCGTGGCCGAATGGATCGTTCGTTACTATCCAGGCGCGTCGAAGTGACTTCCCCCGACACCGGCCCGGTTCGCGCCGGCGAAGATCTCGAGTGGACCCGCCTGGAGGCGTGGCTCCGCGACCAGCGGGATCTGCCGAAGCTCGACGATCGCGAGCCCATGCACGTCGCACAGTTCCCTGGAGGGCACTCGAACCTGACGTATCAGTTGCGCTTCGGCGCCACGGAGCTCGTCATCCGGAGACCGCCGTTCGGGCCGGTCCCTCCGACCGCGCACGACATGGCTCGCGAGTATCGTTGGCTGTCAGCCATCCATCCCGTCTTTCCGCTGGCGCCGCGCGTCTACGCCCTCTGCGAGGATCCGTCGGTCATTGGTTCGGTGTTCTACGTGATGGAACGGCGGCATGGCCTCGTCGTCAGAGACCAGGAGCCCCCAGCCATCAAGGACCTGCCACAGGTGCGGCGTGGAGTCAGCATCGCGGTTGTCGACGCGCTGGCCGATTTGCACGCGATCGACATTGCGGCGGCCGGTCTCGCACATCTCGGCAAACCGCACGGGTTCGTCGAGCGGCAGGTACGGGGATGGACGGAGCGGTGGAACCGATCCAGGACCTCCGATGTGCCGGAGATGGAGGCGTTGGCGCGCTGGCTCGTCGAGTCGCTGCCGCCGAGTCCCGCCCGGCCGGCGGTCGTCCACGGCGATTTCAAGCTGGATAACCTGATGCTCGACCCGGCGAATCCCTGCCGGCTGGTTGCGGTGTTCGACTGGGAAATGGCGGCGCTCGGCGATCCGCTCGTCGACCTCGGGATCCTGCTGGCGTATTGGGCCGCGACCGCGCCGCCGGAACAGCGCGACGCACTCGCGACGGTGACGACCTTGCCAGGTTGGCTCACGCCTGGTGAGCTCGTCGAGCGCTACGCCGCGCGTACCGGCCGCGATCTCACGGGGCTGAAGTTCTTCGAGCTGTTCGCACTCTTCAAGATCGCCGTTGTGGTTCAGCAGATTTACTACCGGTTCGTGAACGGTCAGACGGACGACTCACGCTTTGCGCGCCTCGGCGATCGGGTCACATATCTGGCGCGGCGGGCCGCGTCGTTGCTTTAGTTTTGACCGAGGGGCTTCGCCCCTCGGACTCCCCTACTGGCTCGCTCGCGGGGCCCCGGACGCCCCGCTCCGCTCGCCAGGCTCGCTCGCTGCGCTCGCTCGCATTGTGTTTGAGATAGCGTCTAGGCAGCACGAACGAAGCCAGACAACCATCTCAGAAGCTCCTGGAGGCTCTTTGCAACGACTCTCTTCCGATCGCATCTCGCGGTTCGCACAGGGCCTCGGCACACTGGTCCCCGACGCGATGTCGGCGTCCGTCATCCTGCTGCTTATCGTCGCTGCCGTCGCTCTGGCCTTCGGCAACACGTTCACCGCGATTACTGACGCGTACTACCGCGGCCTCTGGATGCTGCTGCCGTTCACGATGCAGATGACGCTGATCCTGGTGCTGAGCACGGTCGTCAGCGGCACACCGCTCTTCCGCCGCCTGGTCGTGGCGCTGGCGGGCTGGCCGCGCACCCTGACGCAGGTGATTGCGCTCGGCGTGGTGCTCGAAGCCGCGCTCTCATACTTGTACTGGGGCCTCGGCCTCGCGCTCGCGCCGCTCATCGCGATCCACTTCAGCGCGGCGGCGGAAAAGAAGGGCATTCCCGTAGACTTTCCGTTCCTGCTCGCCACGGTCGCCGCCGCCCAGTCGGTCTGGCAATTCGGCCTCTCGGCGAGCGCACCGCTCCTGATGGCGACTCCGGGCCACTTCCTGCAGGACACGGTCGGCGTGATGGACCTGCGGACCACCATCTGGTCCGCGCCCGCCCTGCTGATGGTAGTCATCTTCCCCGCCGGAGTGATCCTGGTCGCGCGTCTGCTGATGCCGAGGCAGGTGACGCCGCTTTCGCGCTTCCCTGAGGCGAGTGCGCTCGTGTCTGCGCCTGCCGAGCCGCCGGCGGCCGCCGACGCCGAACCGGAGACCGGTGGCTTCGCGGCCTGGATCGAGCGCAGCCCGCTCGTCGCCGGCGTACTCGCGGCGGCGCTCTTCTTGTGGCTCTATCACCACTTCGTGACCAGGAGAGCGACCCTCGACCTGAACGCCATGAACACGATGCTGCTCGTCCTCGCGGTCGTGCTCTACCGGAACGTCGCCTCGTTCACGAAAGCCATCCAGGCTGCAGTGAGCGTCTGCTGGCCTGTGCTCGTCCTCTATCACCTGTACGCCGGCGTCGCCGGGCTGATGCAGTACACGAGCGTGGGCGAACGCTTCGCCGGCGCCTTCGCCGTTTGGGCCACGCCGCTCACGTTTCCGTTGCTGACGGCTTCGGCGAGCGCGATCGTGTCGATCTTCATCCCGTCGAGCGGCGGGCAGTGGGTAGTCCAGGGCTTCGTCACGTCCCGAGCCGCGGCGGAGGTAGGCATGACGGCGCAGCAAGGCCTGCTGGCGTTGAGCGTCGGGGACCATGTCGGCAACCTGGTGTCGCCCTTCTGGCCGGTGCTGCTCGCCGGGATTGCGCGGGTGGACTTCCGCACGTTCTTCGGCTACGGCGTGATCTTCGCCCTGCTCTGGTTCGCGCTCGGCGTCGCCCTCGTTACCTTTGTACCGCCCGGATGACCGAGCGAGCTGGGCCACGTACGTTTAGCTGACGGGCAAGTCGACGGACGGGCCCGCTAGGGCCGGTCGGCACCGCGGCCTGGCGCCGGCCCCGCCGCGCAAGTGATAGACGCGACGGGAAGCCGGGCCGGTTCACGCTTCCCGTCGCGACGTTCTCACCGCTCGAACCGTGTCGCCGTCCCCTGGAACACCGTGTTGGGGTTCGTCTGAATCATCCAGACGGTCTTGCCATCGAGTGCGGCAACGATGTCGAAACTCGTTCCGGAACTGAATACGAGCGTCCCCGTGCACGTCGCCTCGAGCGTGTAGTCCCCCACGCCGGCGGGCGGGTGCAGGATCACGCCATTAACGCTGAGGGTCACTGCAGGTACTGTTAGCGTCCCATCGCCATTGAAATCGATCAGTTCGTGGATCGCCTTCGGTTGGGGGACTCCACTAACGATGTTGAATCCACTTGCCGCGAAGATGTACGAGCCACGCAGCGTCTTCGACCTGCAGCTCCGGGCTTCGCGCGAATCGCCGTCCTGGGCCGACGCGACGCCCCACATGCCTGCGGCCAGCGCGCCGAATACCAGAGTTAACATCGTGAGTTTCTTCATAGACTGTTCTCCTGCGCCCTTTTCCCCGAACGGGCGAATTCGTGGTTACCGCCCCGCGACTCAACGTTCTGGCTCTTAAGGCGGTATCCGCCCCGGAAAGCGGCAATCCGGCACTAATCGGCCTCTGAAACTGCCGATTGCAGATTCGGCCTGGCCTTTACGCATTCTTGAGAGGCGGCAGCCGCGCGGGGCTGAGTTACAAACCCCGAAGTCCTCGCGGTCTTGCTAGACTGAAGGGCCTCAACCCCTTCCGAATGGAGCCGCTCGCCCGATCGACCGCTCGGGATGTCACCAGCTTGCTCCGCGCGTGGAGCGCGGGTGACGACGACGCCTTTGCGCAACTCGTACCGCTCGTGTACCACGAGCTGCACCGGATGGCGCTCCGTTACCTTGTCCGCGAACGTGCGCACGTCACATTGCAACCGACGGCGCTCGTCAACGAAGTCTGTCTCCGGCTGCTCGGTTGGGACCAGGCGCGCTGGCAGAATCGGAGGCATTTTTTCGGCGTGTCAGCGCAACTAATGCGCCGGGTGCTCGTGGACATCGCGCGACAGCGTAAAGCCGAGCGGCGGGGCGGGCCAAACGCGGTTCGGGTGTCCCTGGATGAGCTGGAGGCCGAGGTCCCGCAAAGGGCGCCAGACGCCGACCTCGTTGCGGTCGATGATGCCCTCGAGCGACTCGCGGTCGAGCATCCGCGTAAGGCGATGGTCGTTGAGCTTCGTTTCTTCGGTGGGTTATCTGTGGACGAAACAGCGCAGGCGTTGGATATCTCAGTCCGGACCGCGCACAACGACTGGACCATCGCGCGCGCCTGGCTCTATCGCGCGCTTACAGGAAGCCCCACGGTATGAAGGACGAAGGACGGCTCGACGAGCTTTTTACCGAGGCGCTGCAGAAACCTGATGCGGTGCGTCGTGAGTTCGTGTCGCACGCGTGTGGCACCGACGCCGCGCTGCGCGACGAAGTGTTATCGCTGCTGGCCGCCGCCGAGGGGTCCGGGGAGTTCATGGCGGTCCCCGCGCTCGACCGGTTGGCTGAGGATGTCGCCCGCGATGGCTGGACGCTCCGCCCGGGCGAGCGTGTTGGCACCTACACGATCCTTCGGCTGCTCGGTTCCGGCGGGAGCGGTCAGGTCTGGTGCGCGCGCGACGAGCGTCTGGGTCGCGAGGTCGCCATCAAGATGCTCCTCCCGTTCTTCGCCAGCGATCCCGACCGCGTCCGCCGTTTTGCAGACGAGGCACGGCTGGCGGGTGCCCTCAATCACTCGAACATCCTCGCGGTGTACGACGTGGGCGAGCACGGCGGTGCGCCGTTCCTGGTCTCGGAGCGCCTCGAGGGCGAAGTCCTGCGCACACGTCTCGCCAAGGGACCTCTCCAGGTCGATAAGGTAGTCGCCATCGCGTTGCCCGTCGCCCGTGGTCTCGCGGCCGCTCACGCTCGCGGGATCGTCCATCGAGACCTCAAACCCGAGAACGTGTTTCTCAGATCCGATGGTGGCGTCACGATCCTCGACTTCGGCGTCGCCAAGCTGCTGCCGTCCGCGGATGCACCGCAGGCCGACGCGTCACAGACCGTCGGCGTCATCGTCGGAACGGCCGGGTACATGGCGCCGGAACAGGCCACAGGCGCGCGCCTTGACGCGCGCGCCGATCTTTTTGCCCTGGGCGTGATGATGTACGAGATGCTCGGGGGCCGTCCGCCCTTCTGCGGGTCGAGCGCGCTCGAAACGCTTCAGGCGGTTCTCGCCACCGATCCGCCGGCGCTCACCACGCTCAATCCGAACGTGACGGACGCGCTCGCCACCATCGTTCACCGGCTTCTCGAAAAGAATCCGGAATCGCGCTTCCAATCGGCGGCCGATCTGGCCTGGGCGTTGGAAAGACTCCCGCCGGCGTCAACGGATGTGCGGCACCGCGTCACCGCCGCCTCGACATTGTTCAATGCGCGATGGATCCCATGGACGGCCGCGGTCGTCACGCTGCTCGCGTTGGCGGCGTGGGCGCTTTCCCGCTCGGCACTGCCCGGAGTGTCCGATCGACCCGTTCACGATGCAACGAAGTTTACCTCGTCTCTGCCTGCGGGAATCTCGCTCGATTCAGCGCCTGCCGTGTCTCCCGACAGCCGCCGCCTGGCTTTTATCGGGCGCGATAAGACAGGGATCAGTCGGGTTTTTGTCCGCGACCTCGGTGAGCTCGAACCCCGCGCGATCGCGGGCACGGAAGGCGCGAAGCAGCCGTTCTGGTCGCCTGACGGTCGATCGATTGGCTTTTTTGCGAGCGGCAAGTTGATCAAAATGGCGCTCGAAGGCGGCGCACCCATTGTGATCTGCGACGCTCCTGATGCCAGGGGAGGATCGTGGAGCCCGTCCGGAACGATCATGTTCCAGGCGATCTACCGTGACAGCGGTCTGTCGCGAGTGCCGGCAAGCGGGGGTCGCGTCGAACCTGCTACGATCCTGGACGTCACGGGCTCCGACGTTTCCCATCGTTGGCCCGTGTTTCTGCCTGATGGTGTGCATTTTCTGTATCTTGTCGTCTCGACTGACGATGAGCGTCGAGGGGTGTACCTCGGCAGCACTACTTCAGAGGCGCCCGAACAGCCCACACGTTTGTTTCGGACCTCGTCAGGACCCGTTTATGTGCCCTTGCCGGATCGCTCGTCAGGCATGGTGCTCTCGGCAGAGGGTCGATGGATCGAAGCACGAATGTTCGACACCGCGCGGCTGGCGGTCATGGGAGATGCCCGAAGGATCGACGTGTCTGCTGCTGCCGCAACCCCTCATCACGCCGCGCTCCTGGGAGCATCCAGCGAACTCCTCGCGTTTGCGTCGTCGCCGATCCCATACGGGGCGCACGTCGCCACGGTGATGAGCAATGGTGACAATTTCGAGCTCTGGCCGGTACGGGAGCTGGGGGGCTTCCTTCGTCTCTCTCCAGACGGAGGACGACTCGCGCGTGCCCGACACGATCCGATCCGCGGCGACACGGATATCTGGGTGGACGATCTGAAGCGAGGCGGCCAGATGCGCGTCACGACGTCGCGGGATATTGACGCGCTGCCGGTCTGGTCGCCCGATGGAGATCAGATTGCCTATCGATCGGGTCCTGTCGCGGCCCCAAGTCTGATGGTGGCTGGCGCCAATGGCACGGGAGTCGTCAAGACGATCCGCTGCCCGAAACCCTATTGCGAGCCGACGGATTGGTCGCCAGATGGCGCGCTCATCGTCAATGTGTCGGGAGGTGACGTGTGGACCGTGCCGATCCAGGCGGGGGCCGATCCTCGCCCGCTTCTTCACGAATCGTTTATGGAACGCGACGCGCGGATCTCACCGAACGGTTTGTGGATCGCCTACGTCTCAGATGAATCCGGCCGCCCTGAAGTGTCCGTGCGCTCTCTCTCCGGTCCGGAACGAAGGTTCGTCGTATCGACCGCAGGTGGCGATCAGCCTGTCTGGCGCCGGGACGGGGCCGAGCTGTTCTACGCCAATCCGCAGGGCGTCCTTCACGGCGTTTCTGTTCGGCCGGCCGGCGGTGGGCGTCTGGAGTTCGGCGTGCCTCGGCGACTGGCCGTTCCCCCATTTGGTGAACGGCACTGGGGCACAGTGTACGACGTCTCGCCTGATGGTCGCCGCGTCTACTTTCCCCATCCCGGCGACGAAACGTCTCCTCACGAGATCGGCGTCGTGCTCGGCTGGCGTGCGCTTTTCAAATAGCCTGCGCACATGGCAACCCCTGACACAACGCGCGGAAAAAGCCCCTCTACTGTGGTCACACGCGAGATCCTCCCACGGCGAGAGCAGAACCGCGCGCAGGTCCGCCGCGATCGAGCGGACGTTCTCCCCTTCCCGTTTCATCGCAGCGCGTTCAGGCCGCGGCATCCATCCGGGCTTCAGCACTCACCGGTTCGCTACGCTCGTGGCGCTTCGCCATGTAGTAGAGGACGGGCACCGCCATCCGCGAGAGCAGGAGTGACGCCACCTCGCCGGCCATCAGCGAGATCGCCAGGCCCTGGAAAATCGGGTCGAACAGGATGACCGCGGCGCCGACGATCATCGCCGCGGCGGTCAGGGCCATCGGCCGGAACCGCACCGCGCCGGCGTCGACGACGGCCTGCTCGAGCGGAAGACCCTCGCGCAACCGCAGCTCGATGAAGTCCACCAGGATGATCGAATTGCGCACCACGATGCCTGCACCCGCGATGAAGCCGATCATCGACGTGGCCGTGAAGAACGCGCCCATCGCCGCGTGCGCCGGCAGGATGCCAACGAGCGAGAACGGGATGGGAGCCATGATCAACAGGGGCGTCTTGAACGACTGGAACCAGCCGACCACCAGTACGTAGATGAGCACGAGCACGGCCGCGAACGCGAGGCCGAGGTCGCGGAAGACCTCGATCGTGAGGTGCCACTCGCCGTCCCATTTCATCGCGTAGCGCGAGGTGTCGAACGGCTGGACCGCGTTGAAGACCTCGAGCCCATAACCCTCGGGCAGCGACAGCCGCCCGATCGGCTCGTTCATCTGGAGGATGGCGTAGACCGGGCTCCCGTTCTTTCCTGCCAGATCGCCGGTGACGTAGGTCACTGCCTGCAGGTTCTTGTGATAGAGGCTAACCCCTTCCTCCGTGCTCACGGCGCTCGTGATCTCACCCACGGCCACCGGCCTCGTGCCGCGCAGCCGGATCGACTGGACGGCCTCGAGATTGCGACCGTCGCGGGGGAGGCGGATTACGATCGGCACGTCCTCGCGCGCCCGTTCGTCGTGCAGCAGGCCCGCGGATTCTCCCGAGCCGGCCATCCGTACGACCGCCGCCACCGCCGCCGGCGAGAGGCCCGCTGCCGCGGCTTTTTCGCCATCGACGGCGAGCGTGATCTTCGCATGGGGGGCTTCGACGTACCAGTCGGTATCGACGACGCCGGGGGTCTGCTCGAAGATCGACTTGATTTGCGCGGCCACCGCCATCCGCCGCGCCGGATCCGGCCCATAGACTTCCGCGACGACGGTTTGCAGCACGGGCGGGCCCGGCGGCACTTCCGCCACCTGGATGGTCGCGTTGAATTCTTTCGCAATCGGCATGAGCCGCTCGCGCACGCGTCCGGCCACCTCGTGACTCTGGATCGAGCGTTCGCCCTTCGGCACGAGGTTGACCTGCAGGTCGGCGAGGTGCGGCGCACGCCTCAGAAAGTAGTGCCGCACGAGGCCGTTGAAGTTGTAGGGCGCCGACACGCCCACGTACTGCTGGACGTTGACGACTGTCTCATCGTCCAGGGTGGCCGACGCCAGTGCCGACGCGACCCGCGCCGTCGTCTCGAGCGCCGTGCCCTCGGGCATGTCGATCATGACCTGGAAATCGCTCTTGTTGTCGAACGGCATCATCTTCATCGACACCAGTCCCAGCGGGACCAGCGCGACGGTCGCCAGCAGCAAGGCCGCCACGCCGCCCAGGAAGATCGCGCGCCTCCTGCCGCTGGTCCCGCCGCTGGTAATGAGCGGCCCCATCACGCGGCGATAGAGCCGGGTGAGGAGATCTTCTTTGCCGTGATCGTGATGCGCGGAGGGCTTGAGCAGCCGGACCGCGGCCCACGGCGTCACGACGAAGGCGACGACCAGCGAGAAGACCATCGCCGCCGACGCGCCCACCGGAATCGGCCGCAGGTAAGGCCCCGACAATCCGCGGACGAACGCCATCGGCAGGATCGCCGCCACCACCGCAAGCGTCGCGAGGATCGTGGGGTTGCCCACTTCGTCAACGGCGCGAATCGCGATCGCGGTCAGGCCGCCCCGCTCGTCACGGCTCATCCGTGCCTGGCGGACGATGTTCTCCACCACGACGATCGCATCGTCCACCAGGATGCCGACGGAGAAGATCAGCGCGAAGAGCGTGATGCGGTTCAGGGTGTAGCCATAGAGATAGAACATGAAGAGCGTGAGCGCGAGCGTGACCGGAATCGCGATCAGCACGACGGCCGCCTCGCGCCGGCCGAGGACCAGCCAGATCGAGCGCAGAAACCGAGAGGACGGAGAGCAGCATGTGCCACAGGAGTTCGTTGCTCTTGTCGGCGGCGGTCTCACCGTAGTCACGGGTGACGGTGAGATGCACGTCCGACGGCACGAGCGATCCCTTGAGCGTGTCGAGCTTCCCGGCGACGCGGCGGGTGACGTCGGTGGCGTTGGTGCCCTTCCGCTTGGCGACGGCGATGGTGACGGCCGGTTGCGCGCCGGACGTCTTCGACTGGAAGGTGACATACGACGCGGGCTCGGCGTCGCCATCGACCACGTCCGCCACGTCGCGCACCAACACGGGACGCCCGCTTGCTGAGGTCACGACGGTGTTGCGCAGTTCCTCGGCTGTGCGCAGGCGGCTCCCCGCCTCGAGGCCGGTCGTCACACCGCCCGCGACGGGACCTGACGCGGTGCCACGCACGTTGGTGCGGGCGATCGCCTGCCGGACCGAGAGCGGATCGAGATCGTAGGCCGACAGCCTCGCGGGGTCGATGTCCACGCGAACCTGCCGTGGACGCCCGCCGATGATGGTCACCTCCGACACGTCGTTGACTTCGGCGATGGCATCGCGCAGTTGGACGGCGAGCGATCGCAGCTCGTCGTCCGCGTAACGCGCCGACCACACCGTGACGGCCAGGATCGGCACATCGTCGATCGAGCGCGGCTTGACGATGGGCCCGATGACGCCGGGTGGGATGCGATCGGCATTCGCGGCCAGTTTCTGATTGAGGCGAACGAGCGCTGCTTCCAGCGGCTCGTCCACCTTGAAGCGGACGACGACCATCGACTGTCCGGGACTCGAGGTCGAGTAGATGTATTCGACACCGGGCACTTCCCAGAGCAGCTGCTCCATCGGACGCGTGACCCGCTGTTCGACATCCGCCGGTGTCGCCCCCGGCATCTCGACGAACACGTCGACCATCGGCACGACGATCTGCGGTTCCTCTTCGCGCGGCAGCGCCACCACCGCCAGGGCGCCAAGCGCCATCGAGGCGAGGATGAAGAGCAACGTCAGCTTGGAGTGGATGAACGCCGCGGCCATCCGGCCGGCGACGCCGTAAGTCCTAGCCATCACCGGCCTCCCACGCTGACGCGGCGTCCGTCGGTCACGCCGGGCGGCGGCGAAAGAATCACCACGTCCGATTCCGTCAGGCCTGCCAGTACTTCGGACTCGCGGAGGTTGACGAGACGCACGCTCGCCACGCCCTTGTCGACCACGAATACCGAGGTGAGCTGTCCGCGGCGCACGATCGCCGACGACGGTATGGTCAGCGCGCGTCGCGGCGTCCCGCCAAACCGCGCTTTGCCGAATTCGCCGGATCGAAGGCCAAGTGCATCGGGCAACGCGATCTTGACGAGAAACGCGCGCGCATCTGCATCCACCGCCCGGCTGACCTCAACCACCGTGCCCGGGATCGAGGTGGTCCCGGTCCCGAGGAAGACCGGGACGCTATCGCCGTTGCGAATCTGGCCGACGCGTGATTCGTCGACGCGGACCTCGAGGCGGAATCCGCGAGTGTCTTCCAGGCGGAGAAGGGGCATGCCCGGTGACGCCATGTTTCCGGGCTCGACCATCTTCCCGGTGATCATGCCGTCGAAGGGCGCGGCAATCGTCGTGAAGGATTCGGTAGTGCGCGCCTGGTCGCTGGTGGCCGCGGCGCTCTCGACTGCCGACGCGGCTTGCAATGCCCGCGCGGACGCACCGGCGACGCGCGCCTCGGCGCTCCGGAGCGTCGCCGTGGCGTCATCGAGTTCCTGCGCGGTGGCGGACCGCTTGGCCTGCAGGCCGGCGATGCGATCGTGCGACGCGCGTGCGAGGGCCAGGCCAGCTTCCGCGGCCTGGAGCTCGGCCGCGGCCGCCTTCGACCCCTGTTCGGCGGCGATGGCCGCTGAGCGCGCGGCACGGGCTCCGGCAGCGAGATCGTCGCCGTCGAGCACGATGAGCGTCTGGCCTTTGCGGACCCGATCGCCTGGCGACACGCGGACCTCGCGCACCGGCGCCAGGATGCGCGCCGTGATCGTGGCCGTGGTGCGAGCCTGCACCACGCCGCCCGCGTCGATCGCACTGGTCACGTCGGTCATCGCCACCTGGGCGACGGTGACGGCGATGGGCTCTGGCGCCTCGGCTGGAGCGGCGGCGGGCCGGTGGGCCGGTCGTCCGGCCACCGCCGCGCTCATCAAGAGTGCCGTAGCGCCCGCAACGATGAGGTAATGAGTCGCGGTGATTTGTTTCATGGCCTTCCTAGCGTTCGTTGCAGGGTGGTTGTTGCCGTGAGCACACTTACACGCGCCGCGATTTGTTGGGCATCGGCCTGCTGCACGGCGTCGGCCGAGCGCAGCAGCATGGCCGCATCCGTGAGGCCGCTCTCATAACGGTCGCGGATAATGCGGCGGCTCTCTCGTGCCTGATCGGCGGCCGCCCGTCCAACCGCTTCGCTGGCCCGCGCGGCCTCGAGCCTGGGCGATCGCGATCTGCACATCGAGCCGCGCCATGGTTTCGGCTTTGTCCTTTTCGAGCGCTCGACGCGTCGCCTGCTCGCGCGCCTCAGCGAGCCGCGCCTTGTCGGCAAAACCATGGAACAGGTTGACCCGGGCGACCGCGCCAGCCACCCAGCTCGACGACCGCGAATTCCAGGCGCCGCCGTTCAGTTCCCACCCGCCCTGGGCGGACACTTGCGGCAGAAACGCCGCCTTCGCCGCGTCCACCGTGGCGGCTGCCAGCTGTTCCTGCTGCCTGGCGAGTGCGACTTCGGGCCGGTTCTTCAATGCTTCCTCTTCAAGGCCTGCGGAATTGGTGATGTCGACGGCGATCGCCGGTGGCGTGAGATCGAGCGAGAACATCGCGCTCAAGGGTTCGCCCATCAACTGATTCAACTGGGCGCGCGCGACGCGTTCGTCTGACGTCGCCTGCACGTGCTGTTCGAGCGTGCGTGCCAGGTAGACGTCCAGCTGCAGGACATCCGCGTCGGTCACGCGGCCGGCGTCGCGGCGGTTGCCGGCCAGCTCGCGGTCCGCCCGGGCGGTCTCGACCATGGCGGCTGCCGAACGAACCGTCGCGGCAGCAATGAGCACGCGGCCGAACGCGTCAGTGACCGCCGACGTCAGCTCCTGGTCGACGAGCTGCCTGCCGGTGGCCGCCATGTCCCGCGCGATCGACGCAGCTCGGACATTCGCCGAGATGGTGCGATCGAACAGCGACTGTTCGACGGAGAACGCCGTGCGGAAGTTGTCCGTGGCAGCCGGATGATTGAGCGAATCAAGGGCGAAGTCGGCCGCGGTGAACTGCCGCTGCGCAAGAAGCGAACTGAACACGAACACCGGGTTGTTGCCGCGCTGCCAGGACTCCGCGACGTCCACCTTCGGGAAGTAGCCGCCGCGAGCCTGTGTGACGCGTTCGGCCGCTTCGCGCTCGGCTGCCGCCGCCGATCCGGCGTCGGGGTTGTGGGCCTTGGCGCGCGCAATCGCCTGCGAAAGCGACAGCGGCGACTGCGCGGACGCCGGCAGGGCCAGAAACAGGGTGACGACGAGGAGTGGAACGACGAGGGAATGGAACGACGAGGTGAGCCTCGCGCTCGAGGGCCGCGATGGTGATCTCTTGCGCTCATGACAGGAGCGATTCTGCGGGACCTTTGATTGGCTGGCTATGCCCGCGCGGTTGAAGTTCTTGACCGCTACTCCGGCGAGGCCAGACTGCTTTGCGGAGGGGCCGGAAAACTTTGCTGGGCGTCCGAGGAGGAAGATGGAGGCCGGGTTTCGAGCGGTCACGTGTAGCGGTGCTTCCGTTCAATTGAAAGGCACGAAGCCAGCAACGCTTCCGGCCTCGGCCGCTCGGCTGGGCCAGCCACAAATCACGCGGCGTCGATCGGCTCACGATGGGACAGGCCTATCGTGCCGACCGACCGCCTCCTTGAAGTCTTGAGGCCGCATAGCTCCCCCTTCCGAGTACTTGACAACGCATCGTTTCGGCGGGCAGCAAGTGCGGACCCGCCACTGTGTTCGTGGCAGTCAGGCAACCTCGTCGCCCGAGTGGCACGGGAAGAGCGAGCGGAGGTGCCGACTAAAGAGCGCCGAGCTCGACGGGCGTCGGTCAACGTGAAACAGATCCCCATACCCACCAGGCGGCCGCTCTTGGTGACAAGCGCGTCTGCCGATGTGCCCGCGACGATCAGATAGGGACGACGCACGCAATCGAGCCGGCCTCGCAGAGCACGGTCGACGATGTAGGCATCCGGAACGAAGACATCGCGGACGAACAGCTCCTCTTTCGGAGGCGGGGTCCGAGGCTGGCCGATCGAGCGCGTCTGCCTCGCTTGAGGTCGCGAAAGGATCGGTCAGCAACGGGCGGACGAGCGTGCTGCCGTCCTTCACCGGGAGATGACCGAACCTCGTGCTCGACCGTGAGGGCGCGGCGCCGCCAGCACACTATCATGGACCTGCACCACGCACGGAAATGGTGTCTGATGCGAAGCTCCTAGGATCAGGGGGACATGGTCGCATGCGAAACGCCTCTTTCCGAATCGCGTCATGCCTCGATGACCGCTCGAGATCGGCGAATCGTGCTGAGTGCCTTCTCGACCTTGCCGGCGAGCGCCCAGCCAAGCGGCGCGAGCAGACCTGGTGAAGGCCTCCCGAGCCGAGCGTCGAACTCCACCGTGACCTTGGTGCCGCCGTCAGTCGGCTCGAACCGAAACGTCGTGTCGATTCGCACGCGGCCTTGTAGTGGGCGATGGTGTCCATGCGATTCCGTTCGAACGACGTGATTTCCATCTCGGCGGTATCGAGTGCGCCCCATGACCTCTCGCGTTTCGAGCCACCGGGTCCCGTTGTGGACCGGGCCAGGGGTCATCATCTCAAGCTTCGTGATCCCCGACACGCGGGTCGGCCCGTGCTCGATATCGGTAAAGGTCTGAAAAACGCGGTCGAGCGGTGCGGCAATCTCGTTGGAAACGGTTACGGTCGCCATCGCTTCGTTGCCCTTTCATGCTCAGGACCAGCGTGGGCGTGGCGCCGGTGGCGGCGCGCTCTCGTTCGGCGATTCCCAGCAGGCGCAGACCTCGCACGCATCTTCGCTCACGACCCGCGGGCGGTCACGGCAACGCAGGCAGATCGCGTATGTCCACCGTTCCATCCGCGTTTCCGTACCGGGTGTATATCGGTCATCGACACTGCAGCGGGGATGCGCTGATGGCGAGCTGAGCCAAGGGAATCACCTCTCGAGTTCTCGGGCGGCGGCACGGCCGCCACCACTTCCTGTATTGAATCGACCGGAGCAAGAGAGAGTCCACCTCGCGATGCCAAAAGTCCGCGCCCTTCTTGACTGATTTCACCCAAGGCGAGGTGCAGGGCGACTCGGAGACACGAAGTATTTCAACGGCGCCTGCGGAAAATTCACCGCGTATGGACGCTCGGGGCGCCCGCGTAGGCCACGGCGACGGGTCACCATTCCCATAGGCCTTGCCCAATAGGCTTGATGGAGCGGCGGCGACTACTGGCGGCGGACGCCGGCAGGGCGCAGGACAAAGGTGACCTCGGATCCGCGGCGTGACGTTGTGCCCGCCTGGTCCCCAGACGGCCGGCAGCTGGCTTACATGTCGAATCGAACGGGCACCTTTCAACTCTACCGAAGGGATGCCAGGGGCGACGGCACGAGGAACTGACCGAGCGGCCGTATCCGAAGACCGGAGCGACCGGACGACGGGCGCTTCTCGGTACTACGAGATCACCGCGAAGACGAAGAACGACCTGTGGGCGCTGCCGTTGAGAGGCGATCGAAGGCCGGTGCCGCGCGCGCGCCCGCCGGCTCGAGCAGCACGGCGTCGTATCGCCTGACGGAATTGGCTGGCGACCGGGTCTGACCAGTCGGCTCGCGAAGAAGTCTACATCCAGCCATTCCCGAGCGGCAGCGCGTGGCCGGTGACGAGCGAGGGAGGGAACCGACCGAAATGGCGCTCCGACGGCAAGGAGCTCTTCTTCCTCAACTCGTTTCGCAACACCATCATGAGCGCCAGCGTCCGAATCACTGCTGCCGGGGTCGAGACATCGAAGCCCGTATCCATGGTCACCTTGTCCTCACCGCTCCCACCCCTGATGTCGCCATACGACATCAGCCCCGATGGCCGGCGCTGCTGGTCCTGGATTCCGGACCCGAGGCTGGTGCGCGGTTACGGGAAATTGGGACGCCGGCGTGAAGCAGTGATTGCACCTCGCCGCGGCGCTCACCCGAGGGCCTGCTCGAACGCGCGCGTCAGCTCGGCGGCCGTGGTGCGGTTCCAGGTCTCGTTGACCCCAAGCATGACCACCCCGCCCGCCCCCGCACCGGGCAATCGAACGCCACTCTCTGCGAGATGCCTGGCGACGAGAGCCACGTCCGCGTCCTTTATCGTCAAGCGAGTCACGTTCGTCCCGTTCGGGATCCGCTCGACTGCCAGCTTCGGGTGTTTCGCGATCGCCGCGTAGAAGTCCTCCGACACGCGCACCGCGCTCTTCAGGCGGTCCACGAAGCCGTCCATATAGTGGCGCGCCACGAGCGCCGCCGGCCAGCCGACGGCCAGATTGCCGCCGAACATCCGGCGGACGTGGAACATCCCGTCGAGCACGCGTGTCGGTCCCGCGAGAATCGCCCCGATGCCGCTGTTGAAGTACTTCCAGAGCGAGACGTACACCGTGTCGAAGGGCGCTGCGTACTCGGCAGGGGGAATGCCGGTGTAGGCGGAGGCGATGAACAGCCGCGCGCCATCGAGGTGGGTGCCGATCCCGCGCGTTCGGGCGAAGGACGCGACGCGCTTCGCCTCTTCCCAGTCGAACATCTGGCCCGACAGCCGCCGGATGGGGCTCTCGATCAGGATCGCGCCCACCTCGGTGGCCACTCGTCCACTCGCCGTGCGCGCGAGTACGGCCTCTACCGCCGTGCGTGTAAAGGTCGCCGCGCCCGGCGCGAGCGGCATCAACGTGAGCCCCGACAGCGTCTGGCAGGCGTCGCCAGTGTCGTTGTAGACATGGCTCATCTCCGGGACAATGACGCGGCGCTTCGAGCCGGCCAGCGCGCGCAGCGCGAGGTGGTTCGCCAGCGTGCCCGAGGGCATGAACACCGCCGTCTCCTTGCCGAGGAGCCTTGCCCAGTGCTGCTCGAAGCGCTCCACCTCACCACCCAGCAGGTAGTTGTCCTCAGCGGCATCAGAGCGCTGGGACAGCTCGTCGAGCAGTGCTGAATAGGCGCGCGGCGTCAGGCCGACACCATCGCCGCTCAGGTGCACCGTGCGATCGGTCGGCGCTGACCCGGGTTGTGGCGCCGCTCCAAGAGTGTTCGAGGAGTCGAACCATGTGAAGCCAGCCGTCGCACTGAGAGTCTGAACGAGTTCGCGTCTGGTGAGAGCCATGGGGCGCATCATAGCCGACGACGTCGATTGCCGTCGTCCTGCCCCCTTATCGCGCCGCGACGATGGGCTCGCTAGTCGCGCTGCGACAGGACAGAGCCGCTGGATCACACGAACCCCGGGCTGCGCGAAGGCCGGATTCGGGTAGCTGTAGAAGCCCTGGCCGGTCGCCACGCCAAGCCGACCCTTCTGGATGAAGTGCTCGTCGAGGTAGCGGGCGTATTCGAGCGCCTGGGTGTTGGGGGTTTCGGCGAGCAGCCTTGCGACGTGGTACACGACGCCAAGGCCCATGCGATCCATCATGCCGCAGGGGCCGATGCCGCTCTGCAGGGTGATCATCCATGTTCGATCGATGCTCTGGACGTCGCTCACGCCGCGCACCAGCAAGTCCAGCGCGGCGGTGCACCAGGGCACGATCAGGCTGTTGATGATGTCCCCGTTCTGTTCCTGGCGAATCGGGATGGGCACCAGGCCGATCTCCCCGGCGAACGCCAGCACTCTCTCGAACACGGCGGGGTCGGTGGCGGGATGCCCCATGGCCTCGCCGATGTTGGCATCCCACACGCCGATGGCAAAGTGCAAGGCCAGGAACTTCCGCGGCCGGTCGACGAAGCCCGCCAATGCACTCGGTAGCAGGGTGGACGTGTTGGTGGTGAACACGGTCCGCGCCGGGGCATGCCTGGACGCCTCACGCCAGAAAGACTCCTTGATGGGCATGGACTCAGGCACCGATTCGCTGATCAGATCTGCGTCGTATACGGCGGACGTCTCGCGTATACCACAGACCTGCGGGCGAAGGCGGAACTAACCGGATCGAGGTCGTAGCGACTGCCGCTGCCGCGCCCGGCGAGAACCGGCTCACCGTCTCCCGCGGGGGGGAAAGACGCTCACCCTCGACTGCTTCGCGGTCCTCCGCCGCAGCGCAAGCACTCTATCGGTGCGACGCTGGTCCAGCGTTCTTGCGTCCCATTTGGCCATTCGACGGTGAGTTCGCTCGACGCGGCGAGGCCGAAGTGCAGGCATGGGTGTCGCTGGCCACAGGCGCGCGCGTCGGAGCGGTGAGGGTCGAGCTGGGCTCTCTAGGAGAACGGCTCAGTGAGCACTTCACGGGTCCCGTGGTAACCAGGCCGATGGCGCTCAGGCTAACGCTGGCGGATGAGGACTTCTAGTGACGTGTCGTCAAACTCCCAACGCAAGAGTAATGGAATGTAGTGCGGCGAGATTGGACTAGGCGGCGAAGGAACGTCTATAGTAGCGCCCCGAGCGGCCACCGGATAGAGTTCACGGACCATAGACACGTATGTTAGATATGGCGCGCTGGCAAGCTCCCAAGTGCGGACGTTCTTCCCGGCAAAGGCGGCGTTGCGTATCAACAGACCCACTAGAATCGCCCACCACACGGCGACGCCTGCCGACGCCCACCGCCTCAGTGGCCGCCGCGCCCACCACACGAGTTCCGCCGTCAACCCTGCGAAGCCAATTGCCGGGAGGTACAGGTAGCGGGAGCTTAAGCCACCAACGAACCCTGCGGAGGGCAAGAGCGTTATCACTGTCCAAGCAGTATAGAACTGCACTCGCGGCGCCGCAGCAACCGCTGACCACAAGCAGAGCAGCGACACGATGACTAGGGCCACGGTACCGCGGGGACCGACGGACAACGTGACAATTGCGCCGAGCACGTTTCGTACGATGTGCGTACCGATCCTGTACTGGCCTTCCGTGACGACATAGTTGCGCGAGTTAACAATGTAGGCGACTGTTCCATAGGCTGCCGTAATAACGAGGAATGGCCAGAGTCTCCTGATTGCTGTCGCTATTCTTGACAATCCAGTACGCGCCTCTCCTGTTTCGAGATCAGGAAACAGCACTACTGACAAGCAGAGCACGGCAATTAGCGTAACGCCGGATTCGTGCGCGAGCAGCGAGGCGGCACACGTCAGGCACGCGGCCACATATGGCCATACCTGGCATCGCTCATTTGCTCGATAGAACAGCCACACCGTGAGTACGAAGAACGCTGCGGACAGGACCTCGCCTATTGCCGAGATCCAGACTACCGCCTCGACTGGAGCAGGTTGGAGAACGAAGAGGACGCCAGTGAGGACGCCCAGCGACCACGACCCTGATAATCCTCTCGCCATGATTGCGGCGGCGACCCCCGCCGCGGCGTGCACGAGAATGCTGAGCCAGTGGTAACAGGACGATGAGCGGCCGCAGAGCGGCATCACGGCACGAAAGTAGACCTCCACAACAGGACGGTAGAAGTGGTCGCGGTTGTTGAGCTCAAAGAGGTGAGAGACAGTGAACCCCTCGGCGCCAAGCAGCCAGCCGAAGTCGTCCGAGAAGAACCCATACACTGTAGTGCGGGCGTAGATTGCGATCGCGGCAACGAGCACTGCACAACAGCCGAAAAGGAAACGCACGTGCTAAGGATACTATCCCGGCGTGAGTCGTCGCCAAGTCGGGCTCCTCGATCGTGTCAAGCGGTTGCTGACTCGCGAACTCGGGGATTGGCGTTTGGCCGGTGCAGAACAGCCGCGTGGCGCCTGGCGAGAGGACTGAGGCCACGGCGGAGCGATGTCAAGGACGCTGTTTTTCATAAATCACCAACGAGTGACTATTCCGAAGCATGGGCCATTGAGCAAGACAGATCTCACCGTCCGACGGATTCGCTGGGCGCGCGGCAAACGGCTGCTGCGGTGGCGCGGCGCACGGCTGGAGCGGCCGAAGGCGCATCTCTACACCTCGCGCGACGCCATCTCGGCAACCGGCGCGGCGCCGACGATTGCGTCTCTGGCCACGCTGGTCGATCGGCGGCTGAATGCCGACGACATCACGATGGTGCTGGTCAGGCGCAGCGGCGCCTGATCAAGCTCGTCTGGGTGTGTTGAAATCCGGTCAATGCGGCATCAACAGGTGACAAAGCCTCGAGGGAATACTTGCGCTGTGCAAGGTGTTCCCGTTGGAATCAGGTTTGCTCGTGCGCGCATCGAGCCCTTTCAAGGGGACGGACCGAAAATGACTCGCGTTCGAGAGGAACGTTCACCCGGTGTCTCGATTCTGCACATCCGTGGACCCCTCCGCGTCCCAGTCAGCCGTGATGTGGAGCGGGCGGTGCACGCCGTGCTGCGCCGAGGCGCTCGACGAATCGAGCTGAATCTGGCGGCCGTGTCGGAATTGGACGCCGGCGGCGTGGGCGCGTTGGTTCAGGCGTACAACCTGGCCGCCGGCGCGCACTGTGTGCTGCGGATCGTCAGCACTCCCGCGCGCGTTCGGGAACTTGTCTGCAAAGCGGGCCTCTTCGATCTCCTGACCAAGGACGCCCGATGGTTGCCGAGCGTGCGGCGATTGGTCGGCGTGTCCTAGGGCACCCCATGTCACATCGCGCTGGTCTCGCGCGTCATGTATGTAAGACGCCGGGACGCGATGCGGCTGATCCTCTCGGCGGCTCTGCCGAAGGAGATGGTGTCACATGGAAACCTCTACTCGCGTGCTCAACATCATGGTCCGAGTCTTCGGGGGCGCGGCGCTGGCGCTCGGCCTGGCTTTCTGGCTGGGCTATTTCCGGTCATTAACGCTGCTGCACATCAGATTCGGTATCGGCGTCGTGTTCTCTCTGTGGGCGCTGGCAGCCATCGCCTGGTGGAAAACCACCCGTCATAGCCTTGCCCTGTTTGCTACGGCGTGGGGACTCGCGACTCTGGTCTTTGGCATGACGCAGATCCAGCTGATGCCGGGACCCTTTCATTGGATCGTCAAAGTTGCTCACCTCGGTGTGGGCATCGTCGCCGTCGCTCTCGGCGCTCAACTGGCGATCGCCATCACGCTTGGACGAGCCCCACGGGGCCATGTGGCGGAGAGGGCCTCGAGCAACGTGACATAGGAAAGAGGCTGTTCATCGTCCCAGCGAATCGAGATCGGCAATGACTTCACGAGGAATCTCGAGCCTTGCAGCCTTCAGATTCTCGCGGAGATGCGCGACCGACGATGTGCCGGGAATCAGGAGCATGTTGGGCGAGCGCTGGAGAAGCCACGCAAGCGCCAGCTGCATCGGTGTGGCCTGCAGCAAGGCTGCGGAGTTGTCGAGAATCGACGACTGCAAGGGAGTGAAGCCGCCCAGCGGAAAGAACGGAACATAGGCGACGCCTTGCGCGGCGAGGTCATCGACAAAGCCGTCATCGTTCCTGTGGGCCACGTTGTAGGCATTCTGCACGCACACGATCTCGGCGATGGCACGGCCTTGAGCAAATTGGGTCGGCGTGACGTTGCTCAGACCGATGTGACGGATGAGACCCTGACGCTGCAGCTCCGCAAGCACCGTCAGCGGCTCCTCAATCGAACCGTCCGACGGCCCTATGACCCCGCCTACTCGAAGATTGACGACATCAAGCGTGTCGCGGCCAAGATTTCGTAGGTTGTCGTGGACGCCGTCGATCAGCTCTTGACGAGAGAGCGCATGGAGCCAGGACTTGTCGGCGCCTCGGCGAGCGCCCAGCTTCGTGACGATCACGAGGCCCTCCGGGTACGGATGGAGCGCCTGTTTGATCAGCTGATTGGTCACGTGCGGACCGTAGTAGTCGCTCGTATCGATGTGGTTCACGCCGGCGTCAACGGCCTCCCGTAGAACCTCAATGGCCGCGTTGCCGTCGCGCGGTGGTCCCCAGACCTGCGGACCCGCCAGTTGCATGGCTCCATAGCCCATTCGGTTCACGGTCAGCGATGTACCGGGCAGCGTGAAGTTGCCCGCGAGGTCTGTCTTTTGAATCATGCCGTTCCTCCTCCGCCCGTCCGGCCGGCCGCTCGAATCTAATGGGCCGACTTGCATGTTCGCGTCACTCTCGTGCGCGTTTTGCTACGCGCGGAACTCCGCTGCGTAATCCGTGGCCCATTCGAGAAACGGTCGTGGCGCTCTGCCGGCGGGCCGAGTGCTGCTCCCCACGCGTTGAGCAGCATGTTGATGCGATTCATCAGCTGACCAGTTTAGTCCCAACCACAACTTCACTGAGCCGCGCCCGTGGTCGGATGCCAGCCGCGCAGGTAGTTGCCCGACGGTTGGGCCTACACGTCAAATAGCTCCTTCAAGAGCGTCTGAATCGCGACCGATGACCGCGCGTCGGTCTGCGCGTGATACTGCACGCCTGGCTGCTGACCCGCAGCGGTCTCGTGCGTGAAACCATGCATCGCGTTCCCGTAGACAATCAACTGATAGTCCGCGCCCGCGTGCTTCATCTCCTCTGCAAACGCCGTGACCTGCGACATCGGCACGTGCGGGTCGAGTGCTCCATGGCAGACCAGCACGCGGGCGCGAATCGATGACGGCTCGGCAGGACTGGTTGTGTCGAGGCCGCCGTGGACACTCACCACGCCGCTGATCGTCGAGCCGCTGCGTGCGTACTCGAGGGCGACCATTCCACCGAGACAATAGCCGACGGCGGCGATGCGCCCATCGACTTCAGCTCGCGATGACAGGACCTCGATCGCCGATTGCACGCGGCGAACCAGCGCCGTGCGGTTGTTCCGAAGGTCACCGATCTGGCGCATGATCCGTTCGCGGTTCCCCGTCACGCCTTCGCCGTACATATCGCATGCAAACGCCACAAAGCCCGACTCGGCGAACCGCCGCGCGCGTCCGCGCGCGTGATCGTCGACGCCGGCGCCGCCGTGCACGACGAGAACGCCCGGCCGTGTGCTGGCACAGTCCGCATCGAACGCAAGAAACCCGTCGAGTTGTGCGTCGCCATCGCGGTAGACGATCTGTTCGGTCTCCAGTCTCATGGAGTCCTCACTGTGACGAATTTGTTGGAAGACGAATGAATCGCCGTTAATGATTATACCACAAATCGGCCAATTTCCCTAGGCTTTTCTGACTTTTCGACCTTGAGCGGTGCGTTCGAGCTCGGTGTCGAAGCCCATGCAGCCTCGAAGATTGGCTTCGCGCATAACCCGTGCTAACGTGCCCACGAACCGCAGCGGGTACGCGTGGATCTGCAAAGGGTGATGAAACAACTCGAGGCGTGGGAGCATCCGAAGATGCGCGCCGTGAACGCGAAGCATGGCGCGGGCGACAATCAGTTCGGCGTGAATCTCGGCAAGCTTCGCGGCCTTGCCGGAAAAATCAAGCGCGACCACACACTGGCGCTCGAACTGTGGCAATCCGGAAACATCGACGCGATGAATCTGGCTACCCTGATCATGGATCCGAAGCAGCTTACGCAGCCGGAAGTCGAGAAGCTGGCGAAGGATTTGAGCTACTACACGACGACCGACTGGCTCGTGAAGAACGTGATCAAGGCGCTGCCATTCAAGGGCGAGCTTTGTCGGAAGTGGGCAGCCTCGAAGGACGAGTACGTGGGCCGGGCCGGTTGGACGCTGATGGCCGGGCAGCTCGAGGAACACGACCCGGAGAAGTTGCTCGACACTATCGAGAAGCGGATGAAGGCCGCACCGTTCCGAATGCAGGAACCAATGAACTATTGCCTGGTCAAGATCGCTGTCGATTACCCACAGTTGCGCAAGCGCGCGATTGCAATCGGCAACAAGCTGGAGGTTCTCAAGGACTACCCCGTGCCGAAGGGGTGCACGTCACCCTTCGCGCCGATCTGGATTGTGTACATCCTGGAGCACCGGAAGTGACGCCGCTCGGTCTTCCGCTACCGCTTCACGCTCGAGGGTGCTACCATCGCGAGGCTGGAAGTCTCGGCATGAGCTTCGACCTCGGACTGGGATCCGCGTGGTGCGTGTCTCGCCGGGTTGGGTAGAGACCGACTCGGCCGTGGCGCTCGCCGAGCGTCTCGCCGCCGAGGCGGGGCCGACTACGAGGGAGGCAAGCAGATCGTGATGAAGTTCCTCGGCGGCATTCCGGTCGGGCGTCCCGCGACACCGCGGGAGGTGGCGGAGCTCATCGTGTTCGTGGTCTCGGCGAGGGCCGGGGCGATCACCGGGACGGAGTACGTCAGCGACGGTCGGACGGTCCCCACGGCATGATACGGGCTGACGTTGTCCGACCGCGAGTTCTCCTGGCGGACGACGACGCTGGGATCCTCAAGGCCATCTCGAGAACGCTGGCGCCAGAATTCGACGTTGTAGCCACGGTGACGGACGGGCGCAAAGCTCTGGACGCTGTGCCCCGTCTCGACCCCGATGTCGTCGTTCTCGACATCTCGATGCCGGGCCTCAACGGATTTCAAACAGCCGAGGAACTCAAGCGATGTGGATCGCGGGCGAAGATTGTGTTCCTGACGATGCATCAGGACGACGGCTTCGTCAGTCAGGCCATTCGATGTGGAGCGATGGGCTACGTGCTCAAGACGCTCGCCTCGTCGGATCTGACCCCGGCACTGCATCACGCGCTCGCCGGACGGCGGTATCTGCCGTCGCTGACGCCTCTGGTGATGACCGGCGCGGATACACACGCCGTCCAGTTTTGTGGGGATGACAGTGCCGGCCTCGACGGAGTCGCGGCCGTGCTGAGCAGGGCGCTCCATCGAGGCGACACCGTCGCCGCCGCCTTGATCGAATCGAATCGTGACGCCCTCGCCGACCGGATGAAAGAGCGAGGATGGAATCTCGCCGATGTAGGACGGCAAGGCCGCTACCTGGTCTTCGATGCCGAGGAAGCAGCGACACGAATCATGCGAGCCGGTCGCCCCCACCGTGACACGATCGCCGAGATGGTCGCCGCGCTAGAAAATGCCCGAAGAGCTTCGACCGCCGGGCCACGCTCGCACCTCACGATCGTCGGCGAAATGTCCGCCGTTCTTTGCCGCCGCGGAACACCTGAAGCAGCATTGGAACTCGAGCGACTGTGGGATGAACTGACTCGTTCACTCCCCATCCTCACCATCTGCACGTATCCGACGGGCTGCTTTGATCGCGACGGCGTGCCAGGGTTCGTTTCAAGCATCTCAGCTCATCACTCGGTGATCAGCCACGCACGCGGGGTGTGACGATCACGCTTTCGCAACGGATGAGTGGTAATCACGATTCCGGCAGATTGAGCTTCCGCATCAGCCCTGCCCAGCGCGGAGTGGTACGCAGTTCGGCTCCATACCAAAACCGCAGCAACATGGAACTGATCGGATCGCGCTGGTCGATGGCCTTCTCGAACCAATCCGCCTCCGCGTCGAATTCGTGGAGGACCCAGTGGTAAAGGGCCAGGCCCAAGGGAACGCCAAACGCGTCGGCGGGCTGGAGCGTGTGGAGCAGTTGGTCGGCCCGGCGCGTATCTCCAGTGCGCTTCAGCAGCCCGGCGAGCAATCCAACCACTCGGGAGAGGGGCGCAAGCACGTACGCCTCTTCGCAGAGGGGCAGCGCGCGATCCCACTCGCCGAGCGACGCATGTCGGCCGGCCAGGTTGAAGAGCGCCAGCACCACGGACGGATTGAGTTCCAGAATCTCGCGCCATCCTGTGGCAGCGTCCTCGGGGCGGCCAGCCGCGGCGAGATATGACGCGCGATTGATTCGCAGAAGAATGTTGAGCGGATCTTCCTGCAGTCCCAACTCCGCCTGCTGAACGGCTTCGCCCGACCGGCCAATTTTCATCAGGTGAAGGGAGTAGTAAAGACGTACATTGACCGGAACGGGATCGTGAGCCATCGCCAGGCGGAACTGCCTCTCGGCTTCCTTCCAGTCGTATTCGAGGCTGCCGGCCACGGCGCCCAGCATCGCGTGCCCTTCGGGGAGGGAAGGATCCAGGTCCAGGGCCCTCTGCGCCTGGGAGCGCACCATCGACCAGCCTTCGCTGGGCGACACCAGTCCGAGGACAACCATCATCATGAAATAGATTCCGTACTCGCAATGGGCCAGAACGAATTTCGGGTCCAGCGCGATCGCTTGCTCGAAGCACTCCTTGGCGCGCGGAAACAACTCCGGCCGAAGGAGCCCTCGATAGTGCCGCGCCTTCAACAGCGCCTCATAGGCCGGCAAGCTCGGCTTGTACGGCATGAATGGCGCGGGCGTTCCGGCAAGCGTCACATGCAGCGCGGACGCGATGGCCTGCGCAATTTCGTCCTGCAAATCGAACAGGTCGGCCATTTCGCGGTCATAGCGCTGCGACCAGAGATGATAGCCGTCGCTCGCGTTGATGAGCTGCGCGTTGACGCGGAGGCGCGACCCGGATCGCCGCACGCTGCCTTCGAGAATCGTGCTGACGCCCAGCGTGCCGGCGATTTTGCGAATGTCCTCGGTCTTGCCCCTGAATGCGAACGCCGATGTGCGCGCGGTCACCTTGAGCCCCGGGATTTGCGCGAGGAAATTGATGATCTCCTCGGCCAGGCCGTCGCTGAAGTATTCGTTGTCCTTGTCCGTGCCCATGTTCACGAACGGCAGCACGGCGATGGAGGGTGGCGAGTGGGGCGGCGTTCCCGTGTGCGCCTTTCCCAGGTCGTCGCGCAGCTCGGCCACGGTCTGATAGCGCTGCCCTGGCGGCTTCGCGAGGCAGCGCTTCACGATGGCTTGCAGCGCGGCAGACGCATCCAGCGGCGCGGGCTCGTCGCGCAGAATCGCCGTCATGGTGGAGACGGAGTTCTCTCCATGGAACGCCCGCCGCCCGCTGAGCAACTCGTACATCACCGATCCAAAACTGAAGATGTCCGACCGGGCATCGAGCGGCTTGCCCTCGGTCTGCTCCGGAGCCATGTACGCCGCCGTGCCCATCACCGTGCCCACCGCCGTGCCGTCGACCGTCGAGGTATCGTCGGAGCCGGCCGTCTGCTTGGCCAGCCCGAAATCGAGCAGCTTGACCGATCCCTCCGAGGTCACCATGATGTTGGCGGGCTTCAGATCCCGATGTACGACGCCTTTGCGATGCGCGGCATCCAGCGCTTCCGCTATCTGCATCGCCAGCCGCACGGCGTCGTCGACGTTCACGCCGCCCTTGAGCGGCTGCCCTTCAATGTATTCGAGCACCAGGTAATCAGGCCCGATGTCGAAGATCTGACAGATGTGCGGATGATTGAGCGCGGCAATCGCGCGCGCTTCCTGCTCAAAGCGCGCGCTGTGCTGGCCCTTGAGCTGCTTCACTGCGACCGGGCGATTGAGACGACTGTCCCGCGCCTTCCACACTTCGCCCATACCGCCCTCGCCCAGTTTCGCGAGGATCTCGTAGGGGCCAAGTTTGTCGCCCGAGGAAAGCGCCATCAGGAACCGAGTCCGCTGAGTCTATCTGATCAGGAAGCGGATTCCGTCGTGTGGAGATGGGCTCGCCGGACTGGACGATTTCCGCAACTGGTTGGCCCGTGCGGCGTGAAGTCCGCCTTCGCTCCTACGGAGCTTCGGCGAGACATCTCGCGGTAGCCCGCCAGAGATTCATCGCGGGCGGAGGCGGATGGGCTCCTCAGGTAGGATTCGAACCTACAACCCTCCGGTTAACAGCGTAACGCAGGTGGTTGGACTCGCGGGTTCTTCGTGCCGCTTGGCCAATGAACGCATCGCTGACAACGTGTTCCCACGCGCGATCTATTCGGGCGAGCTGATCAACAATGTCAGTAATGAAGTAGGACTCATCTCTGGCTCATCTGTGCGGCGTGACGCGGGGTCGGTCTGGCGCCCAGGTGAGCGAGGGCTTCGAACCGTGTCAGCCTCTGTAGAATCTGTAATCTGATGTGTTTCAAATCCTTCAACGGCTGACATGATGTGACGTCAATCGCTTTCGCGGGCTCACCTCCCGGAAAGCGTCGGGCGGCTGGGCGGCTGCAGAACGCCTTGGTGGCCAAAGATTCTGCGCATTGGGCAGCAGCCATTTACCTGCCTATGGTCTGAGAAGTGATGATGGCCGCAGAACGTTGGCAACAGATCTCTCAGCTCTACCATGCCCTGTGCGCGCGTGACAGGACGGGACGTACAGAATTCCTCGCCGACGCCTGCGGTGGCGACTCGGACCTTCGGGAGACTCTCGAATCTCTCCTGGCGCATCAGGGCTCCGCCGAACACTTTATGGACGTGCCCGCCCTCGAAATCGCAGGGCAGATGCTCTCAGGTTCAGAGATGGCCTCGACGACCCGCATGGAAGGCCGGCGCTTCGGTGCGTACCGGATCCTGCGCGAACTCGGACGAGGCGGGATGGGTTCTGTGTACCTGGCCGACCGAGTCGACGAGGTGTTCCACAAGCGAGTCGCCGTCAAAATCATTCAACCCGGCCCCGCCGCCGGGACGATCATCGAACGATTTCGCCAGGAGCGGGAGATTCTCGCCGCGCTGGATCACCCCACCATTGCCCGTGTCGTCGACGGGGGCAACACCGACGACGGCGCGCCCTATTTGGTAATGGACTACGTTGATGGGCAGCCGATCGATACCTGGTGCGACCAGCACAAAGCCGATGTGACGCGGCGGCTGGAGCTATTTCGCGCCGTGTGTTCAGGGGTGCAACACGCCCATGACCGCGGGGTCCTGCATCGAGACTTGAAGCCGACCAACATCTTCGTCACGGCGGAAGGAGGCGTGAAACTGCTCGACTTCGGCATCGCCAAGTTGATGGCGAGCGACGCGGTTCCTGGAACCCCGCCTGCCACGACCGCGACGGCTACACGCGCGATGACGCCGAGATACGCCAGCCCCGAACAGGTGCGGGGCGAGCGTCTTTCAGTGACCAGTGACGTCTACGCACTCGGCGTCGTCCTGTACGAGCTGCTGACTGGACACTGGCCGTACCGGACGCATAGCCATCTCCTCCACGAGATCACGCGTGCGATCTGCGAGGAAGATCCGGTCGTGCCGAGCACCGCGGTCGCCGAGGTACCGCAGCGCCTGGACGAGATCGGCACGACGCATCTGCTAACACCACAAACAGTCAACGAGGTCTGCGAGGCAACACTAGCGCGGCTGCGCCGGCGCCTGGAAGGCGATCTGGACAAGATTCTTCTCAAAGCCCTCGACAAGGACCCGGCCCGCCGCTACCGCTCGGTGGAGCAATTCAGCGAAGACGTGCGGCGGCATTTGGAGGGTCTGCCGGTCACGGCCCAGGAAGCCACCTTCCGATATCGAGCGGCAAAATTCACTCGCCGCCATCGCGTCGGGGTCGTGTCCACGTTTCTTGCGATGACCGCGCTTCAAATGGTCGGATTGACGACGACTTGGGAGATTCGGGTCAAAGTGCCCAGTCCGGCAACTGCTGCAGTCATTGAACTGAGGCCAGAGCTCCTGTTGATGACCTACCTCAGCATGGCGCTGATGGTGGCCGCCGTGTATCTCAGCCGCGCTCACCTGATGCGAATCGGGAGCGCGCTGCTCGGCGGCGCGGTGTTCTCACTACTGGTGGTCGCGTTGCCGATCGCGATGCGCTGGCGACGGTTCGTCGTCGTCGAACACTCGACTGAGGCGTTGTTGCTCTGCTGCACCATCGGTGTTCTTATCGGGGCGATCCTTGCCCTGACCGGGTGGCGCCTCGAGCGGCGATTCGGACGGCGCGGCCTCGCGGGCTTCGTGGTCGTCGTGAGCATCGTGGGGCCCATTCGAGAGCGACTGTACCTCACGGCCGCACACGTGTTGATAGTAGCGCCAGGCGCCGGGCCGTGGATTACGGCCTCCCTGACGTGGGTGTGTGCTCTCCTCCTGTCGTATGCCACCATGCGCTTCATTGCCGGCCCGGCGCGCGATGATCGCTTGGCTCGCGCTGGGCTAGTGTCCTAAGCCGACCGTGGCCAGACCGCGATCACACCGTCCACGGTCATCCGGTTGGCGTCGACGATGATGGCGACCACGTCGCCGCCGTCGCAGACGATGAGCTGCTTGATCCCGAGGTAAAGGCAAAACGCGGTTGCCGAACATCAGGTCGCGGATGACGATCAGGCTCCAGCGATCCCCCCAGCGCCTCGAGAGTCAGGTTGATCGGGCAGCTCAGTCGTCTAGCTTACAACCGATGGCATAACGCAGTCAGAACCGCGCGGATGTGCCGCGTGAGGAAAGGAAGTGGGATGGCCAGGCTCGTGTTCGGCATGAACCAGTCCCTGGACGGCTACGTCGACCATATGGCGTTTGCGCCAAGCCCCACGCTCTTCCGCCACTTCATCGAGGAGGCTCAGGGGCAGGCGGGCAGTGTCTACGGTCGCCACATGTATGAGGTCATGCGTTACTGGGACGACGATCATCCTGAATGGGATGCAGCGGAACACGCCTTCGCGGCGGCGTGGCGGAAGCAGCCGAAATGGGTCGTCTCGCGCTCGTTGACGTCGGTCGGCCCCAACGCCAGGCTCGTTGCTGATGATCTGGAGGGCGCGATGCGCGAGCTGAAGGCCGAGCGCGACGGGGAGATCGAGGTTGCTGGCCCGGACTTGGCGCGAAGCCTGACCGAACTGGGCCTGATCGATGAGTATCGAATCTACCTGCACCCCGTCGTGCTTGGTCACGGCAAGCCATATTTCGCCGGGCCCCGGCCGCCGCTCCGCCTTATGGCTCATGATCGGATCGGCGAGGATGTGATCAGGTTGGCCTACGTTCCTGCTTAATCTCGCGACTCGCCGGATGGAAATCGCCGCTGAGTCTGGTCTTGGGACGACGGTGTTAAGCACACGTCTAAAGCATTCGTGGCCATTCCCAACGTCCGACTCGCTGTCCCCGGCCTCTTGAAGAGCCCCAGCCCGGATTCTCAGTCGCCGTCCGCACGACGAGGCGGCGTATTTCCGGGAGCGCACTGGGCCGTCCCCGGGCGACGCCCCGAACATGTCCATTTCCGGCGATCAGCTGCCGGTGCCACCGAAGAATCGGGGCCGTCACTGATCAGAACGGCTTTCCCGCCCGCGGCTTCTGCAGTTCTGCCCCGACCGGCGGCATCTTGCGAGAAACCAGCTGCCTGTCGAGCGCGCTCAGTTCCCGAGTGGCCCAGGCATCGAACTCGTGCGTCATGTCGGCGAGCTCGCGGGCGAGCACGTCGGCGCGCTTGACCTGCGTGTCGGTCGGACGCCCTTCGTAGCCGACGACGCTGCCGTATAGCTCGGCGAGGAACTCGCGCAGGCGCTCTTCGCCCGTAATCATCCCGCCTTCCTTCGTTGCCACGATCCTCTTCCGCAGCTCGTCGACCGCGGCGGATTCGCTGCGCAGCCTGGCGCTCAGCGCGTCGTTCGCGCCGAGTTGTGCGGCTCGCGCGTCGAGGCCGGCGCGGACGGCGTTCAAGCGATCGACGAGGTCGGTCATGTCGCCGAGCAGGCCATACAAGCGCATCGCCAGGTCGAACTGCATCTTCCTGTCTTCGGCGGGGTGTGTCGCACGAGGATCAGGAACGATGTTGATCGTCGTGGTGTATACCTCCTGCTCCTTCGTCAGCTTTACGGTGTAGGTTCCGGGTAGCCGGCGCGGACCGAGGAACGCGCCGCCGGCCGCTGACGCCGCGGTCGGGACACGCGGCGGCGGCAGCCGCATCGACCAGGTCGCCCGGCTCAGACCGCGGCGCTTCGCCGTCGGCAGCGTGTCGAGCAGCTTGCCCCCGGCGTCGAAGATTTCCAGCTTCATGTCGCCGAAGATGTGCCGCTTCTGCTGGTAGTACGTGATCACCGCGTCACCAGGCGGGTTCGGGCCGACGAACGCCGCGTCGCCGTTGACCCAGCCGCCGAACGCCGGAATCCGCTGCACGACGGGGCGGCCTTCCACAAACGCGGCCTTCGTCGACAACAAGGCGGACGTCAACGCGCGCAGCGGCGTGATGTCGTCGATGATCCAAATGCCCCGGCCATGGGTCGCGATCACCAGGTCGTGATCGCGTGGATGAATCGCCAGATCGCGAACGGCAACCGCGGGGAACGTACCTCCTTTGTACTGCGCCCAGCTCTTTCCGCCATCCAGCGTGATCCACAGGCCAAGTTCAGTGCCGAGAAACAACAGCCGCGGGTTGACCAAATCCTCCTTGATCACGTGCGCGTAACCACGCACGGGTGCGTCCGCGGGCACCAGGCGCTCCCATGTCTCCCCGTAGTCGGCCGACCTGAACGAGTACGGCCGCATGTCGCCGAATGTGTGGAGGTCGAACGTGGCGTACACCGTGGCAGGGTCGAAGTGACCTGCTTCGACCGACGAGACCCACGCATTCTTTGCAAGCCCCGCGATGTTGCCGACGACGTTCGACCACGTCTTGCCGGCGTCGCGCGTGAGCTGCAGATTGCCGTCGTCGGTGCCGACCCAGATCACGTTCGGGTCCTTCGGCGACTCGGCGATCGCGTAGATCGTGGTGTGCATTTCGGCAGACGAGTTGTCCACGGTGACGCCGCCGGACTGCTCCTGCTTCTGCTTGTTCGGATCGTTCGTCGTGAGGTCGGGAGAGATCCGATCCCAGCTGTGCCCGAAATCGCGGGAACGAAACAGGTACTGCGCGCCGATGTACACCGTCCCGATCTTCGTCAGGCTGATGTGGATCGGCGTGTTCCAGTTGAACCGAAGCTTCCCTTCCTTGTATCCAGCGAGCGGCTTGATGTCGCGCGTCTCGTGTGTCTTCCGGTTCACGCGGCCGATGTATCCGCCCTGCGACTCGGCATAGATGAAATCCGGATCCGTCGGATCGACGAACATCCAGAACCCGTCGCCGCCGTACATGTTCTCCCACTGGCTGTTGGCGATGCCGCCTGGATACTGCGATTCGCCGACCCAGGAGCTGTTGTCCTGAAGCCCGCCGTACACCTTGTACGGACGGTCCATGTCGACGCTCACGTGATAGAACTGCGAGATCGGCAGGTTGTCTCCCTTCCACCACTTGTTGCCGGCGTCGTGCGAATACCACATGCCGCCGTCGTCGCCGGTGATCAGCCGATCCGTGTTCGCGGGATCGACCCACACGTCGTGGAAATCGCCGTGGGCTCCACCGCTGATGCTACTGAAACTCGCGCCGCCGTCGTTGCTCACGATCAGCCCCAGATCCGGCTTGTAGACGCGGTTCTCGTTCTTCGGGTCGACAATCAAGTTGGCAAAGTAGAACGGGCGCCAGATCATGTTCTGGCTGCGGTCGCGCATCTCCCAGGTGACCCCTCCATCTTCGGATCGATACAGCGCATTGCGCGGTGGCACCGCTTCGATGAACGCGTAGACGACTTTGGGGTTGGACGGCGCAATCGTGACGGCAACGCGTCCCCACGGCTTGGGCGGCAGCCCCTTCGCGGCACTCGCACTCAGGTCGGTCCACGTGGCGCCGCCGTCGGTCGTCCTGAAGAGACCGCTCCCGCTCGGCGCCTCGGGGTCGGGGCCCCCGGACCGGAACGTCCATCCGGTCCGGCGGAAATCCCACATCCCCGCGAAGAGCACCTTCGGGTTCTTCGGATCCATCGAGATCATCGAGCAGCCGGTCGACAGATTCGGGCCCGCGAGCACCTTCGTCCAACTCTTTCCACCGTCGATCGTCTTGAAGACGCCGCGTTCGTCGCTGTCGCTCCACAGCCGGCCCGGCGTGCACACGTAGACTGTGTTCGAATCCGTCGGGTCCACCAGGATCTCGACGATCCGCTCCGACTCCTTGAGGCCGAGGTTTGTCCACGACTCGCCGCCGTCGGTCGATTTGTAGATGCCGTCGCCGATGGACACGCTGTTGCGCGTCCAGGACTCGCCGGTGCCGACCCACACGGTTTTGGAATTGCCAGGATCGATCGTCACCGCCCCGATCGACTGGACCGATTCCTTGACGAATACCGGCTTGTAGGTCGTGCCCCCATTCGTCGACTTCCAGACCCCGCCGCTCGCGGAGCCGACGTAAATCGTCAACCTGTTTCCTTCGTGAACGGCGTCCAACGCGGCGATGCGCCCGCTCATGGCCGCCGAACCGATGTTGCGCGCGCCGAGCCCGGAGATCGTCTCGGCGTCCACCATCGCCAGGGCGGCGGGCCCGCGACCGACTGGTGCGGCAGGAGCGGATGACGGCGCCGCCGCAGGACCTGACGAGGACGCCGGACGGGCCGCGATCGTGGAGGTGGGTCCAGTTGCAGAGGCGGTCGATGCGCCCCGTTCGAACACCTTGTCGTCGACGGCAATGTTGGCTTCAATCGTCGCGAACGCGATCTGCGACTTCTGCTGGCTGCCCTTCTGTGCGATCTCGATTGCGAACGGCAGGTACCAGCCGTTCACGGGCTTGTAGTCGCCCAGGGAGACTTCGAATTCGCGCTCGTCGCCGCGGACCGTGCGCTTCACGTCGATCCTGATCGGCAGGTACGAGTCGGCGTCGAGGTAGTACGTGCGGACGTCACCGTTCGACTTCAACGTCGCCCGTACCTTGTAGACCCTAGTACCTTCCAGGTCGTCGGCTCCCACGAGCTCTACCGTGTTACTCTTCGCCCTGTAGTCGAACAACGGATCCTCGAACTCGGCATCTTCGACAATCGACTTCAGCTCGTCCTCTCCGAGCGGCTCGGGGTCTTTCTTGCCCTGCCACGGCTCGATCTTCCAGCCCGACGCTCCGGCGTAGGCCGTCACGCCTGTGAGCCCCAGAAAAGTCAGCTCCTCCCTGACCTTGTTGGGCCGCTTGTTCACCTGGCGGTACGCGGCCTCGAATCCGCCATCGCCGATAAACCTGCCGGTGCGGCGCAGCGTCTGCACCGCGCGGATGCGGTCGAGTCCGCCCGCCGTCGTCACGTACCCGGCGATAACCTCGTCGAGTGTCGGCGCCGGTTGCGCGGCCGCCGTTGCGACGATGCAGGTGACCAGCAGAGCGAGACGGACTGTTCTCAAGGTGGTCCTCCGGAATGATCGCGACGTGCGAGCCGGATTCGATCGAGCGGGCGGACCGAACGCGAGCGGTGCCAGCGACCTTGTCCGAAGTTGATCCGGCGGAAGCGATGAATCAGGCAGGCTGCTGAAAGACTCAGCCTGATGGCAATTGGGAAATGGTAAATCCAAAGCTGTTCGAAATTACGACGATTTCCGCAACTGGTTGATCCGAGAAGCAGCGTAAATGGCCTGTTATTGATCGGTTCGCCAAGGTTTCGCGAGGTGAGCCTCGAAGAACGACGCAGCCTTTGCCGGCTCAAAGCAGTCTGCGGCCGCTGACACCGACGCTCCCGCCGCGTGCCCAGCGAATGCTATCGGGCCGCAGACGGATTTGCTAAAGCGCGTAACGGACGGAATGAAGTCACGCTGAGCATCGGGCCGCCGCTGCGCATTTACTTCCGAACTCACTCCTTCGAGCTGCTCGCCTCAGTTCATTCAACTTCACGAAGTGCGTGCCCGCTGCCGTTCCGCGCCTGGGCGCGCCGCTCAGAAAGTAGACCAAACGCCGCTCGGAAAGTAGACCACCTGAGGGCCTGATTGCGGGCTTGCCGGATCGGGGGATCCGGGGTTCGCTGGAGGATGCTCAGGATGGATCTCGTGCATGTCGTTCGACACAAAGTACTTGTAGAGGGGCGGACTCAGCGGGCGGTCGCCCGCGAGTTGGGGTTGGCGCGCGTCACGGTCCGGAAATACCTGGATCAGGCGGCTCCTGCGAGGAAATCGGAGGCCGTGCCTCGCCCCCGACCCGTCTGGGACGCGGTCGCCGCGCGGGTGCAGGCGCTGTTGGCCGAATCGGTGCGGTGGACGGGCGGCAAGCAGCGGCTGACGGCCACGCGCCTGCACGAGCTGCTGCTGACCGAAGGGCACCGCGTGGGCGTGACGATCGTGAAAGACGCGGTCGCGGAGTGGAAGCGGCAGCGCCGCGAGGTCTTCGTGCCCCTGACGTATCGGCCGGGCGATCTCGCCGAAGTCGACTTCTTCGAGGTGCTGGTCGACGTGGACGGGACCCGCCGCAAGGCGTGGCTCTTCCTGATGCGGCTGATGTACTCGGGCCGCGACTTCGCGTGGATCTACGAGCGCCAAGATCAAATCAGCTTTCTCGACGGGCACGTCCGCGCATTTGCGCACTTCGACGGGGTGCCGGCCCGCGTCGCGTATGACAATCTGCGGGCGGCCGTCGTCCGGATCCTCGTGGGCGGCGCCCGCACGCTGACCCCGCGGTTCGCGGCGCTCGCCTCGCATTACTTGCTGGAGGCGTGTTTCTGTCGGCCCGGCGAGGGGCACGATAAAGGCGGTGTCGAGTCGCGCGGCAAAGCCGTGCGGCAGCAGGTGCTCGTCCCGATTCCGGTCGGCCCGACGCTCGTGGCCATCAACGAGACCTTGCTGGCACAGATGGACGCGCGGCTCGAGGCGAAGCGGGATGCGGCCGGCCAGACCATCGGGGCGCGCTTCATCGAGGAGCAGCGCCAGTTCAGACTCGCCCCGACGCCCTTCGCACCGGAGGCCACGACCTTCGCCACGGTGTCGCCGCGCGCCCTGGTACGGCTCGAGGGGGCCGTCTACTCGGTGCCGTGTCGCTGGGCCGGGCTGGATCTCGTCGTCCGCATCGGCGCCACGACGGTGACCATCGTCGGGCGCGACGGGACGCGCATTCTGCATCCGCGCCAGCGGTTTGGACAGCGCTCGATTGATTACCGGCATTACTTGTCGGAGCTGGCGCGCAAGCCGCAGGCGGTGCGCCAGGTGCTGCCGGATCTCTTGCGGGATCTGGGCGAGCCGTTTCCCGCGATCTGGGATCAGTTGCAGGGCGCGCACGGCCCCCGTGAGGCCGCGCGGCTCTTCGCCAAGGTCCTCGGCCACCTGGACACCTACGGCGCCGCGGTCGTCGTCCCGGCGCTGACCGTCGCACTCGCGACCGGGACGCCGCTCCTGCTCGCCCTCACGCCGGCCCGATCGGCGGTGACGCGCATGGCGCCCGACACGGTGCCGGCTCCGCTGCGCGACGTCGAGGTGGCGAGCGGCTGTGCCGCCGATTACGACGGCTGGCTCCTGGGTGGTGCCGCATGAGCGCCGGCAGTCTCGCCCGCGATCTGGTCGTGGCGCAAACGCGGGCGTTGAAATTGCCGGGCGTGGCGCGCACTTTCGAAGCCCTGGCCCGTCAAGCGCGCGATGCGCATTGGCCCCACGAGGATTACCTCCACGAGGTGCTCACCGCGGAGCAGGCCTCGCGTCATGAGTCGGTGATCCGCCAGCGGCTCCGCGAGGCGCGCTTCCCCGAAGTCAAAACGCTCGACACGTTTGATTTCACCGCGGTCGAGGGGATCAGCGCGACGCAACTCCACACGCTGGCGCGGGGCGAGTGGGTCACCGCACCCGAGAATCTCATCTTCGCCGGCCCCATCGGCACCGGCAAGACGCATCTCGCGATCGCGCTCGGGGTTGAAGCGACGAAGCACAAACGGCGAGTGCTCTTCACACGCGCTGCGGATCTCGTCCGCCAGCTGCTCGAAGCGCGCGATGCCCGCGAGCTCACGCGGCTGCAGCAGCGGCTCCTGCGCGTCGACGTCCTCATCATTGACGAGCTCGGGTTTGTCCCGTTCGACCGTGTCGGCGGCGAGCTCCTCTTTAATCTGATCACCGATCGGTACGAGCGGCGGGCGACGGTCGTCACCAGCAATCTCGCCTTTGTTGAATGGGTCACCGTGTTTGCGGGCGATGAAAAGCTCACGACGGCGCTGCTTGATCGCTTGGCGCATCACGCGACCGTGATCACGACGAAGGGCAAAAGCTATCGCATGCGCAAGCGGCGCGCAGCGGCCTCGTGAAGCCCGAATCGCCATCTCGGGCCGATCGCGTGCCAAAACGACCGCGTAGGAGGCCGTAGGAACGATGAACGCGAGGGCGACCAAGGTCTGGCACCCTGGCCATGGGCGAGCGAGGACATGATGCGAAACGAAAAGCGACGCAGCTATAGAAATGACGCGCCTATGGAAATCACAGAACGATTTCCACAGCCGCTTGGAAATCTCGCCCAGAACGCGAGATTCCCACATTCCCACAGCCGGTCATCGGTGTTTCAGATCAGAAGAGCGTAGAATGAACCGCCCTTCAAGTGGCCCACTTTCCGAGCGGCCGACTGGTCTAGTTTCCGAGCGGCGTAAACAGCGCCGGCATCGGTGTTCATCGCGAGGCAAGGCGCGCGCCGCGTTGATCGAACGCCAAGGCGACCTGGCTTTGTGCGAACAGTCGAAATCGCTGCACGACTAAGAAGGTCGAAGCAGGTGCTTGGTGAAGTCGGTAACGTGAGCAGCCGAGAGACGCGTCATGACGAGTTTCGCGGTGACGGCGATCGGTAAGGTGGAATCTCCGCTGACACAGCCAGAATCTGCCCCCAAAACAGCCCGACGAAGGTGCGCCTGCAGTTGACGCCTTCATCTGCGCTGGATTCTTCGGGTCTTGATTCGCCACGCGTTGTTCATCTTCGAGCGGTCCGGCGCTCGCCCGCGCCCTCGAGGCGACGCCACAAAAGTACGAGAGCCCCCAGAGCACGCCCGGTGCCCGCCGCCCAGCCCCACGCCTCTGCGGGCCTTCTCCGATCGAGAGGGGGGCGATGAGCGCAGAGCCGAGGGTGATGGCGAAGGCGGCGTATGCCCGCTCCTTCAGACGCGCCGGCACCGGCGCGAGCAACAGCACCGCCCCGAGGAGCTTGGCCCACGCGAGCTCCACGCGGAAGTAGTTCGGTGAAGCCGAGGCGGGTGGATGCCTCGCCTTGCATCCCGCCACTCCGGATGGTATATACTGAACCACGTGGTTCAGTATGCGCGGACCCGCTTCGATGCCTCGTTTGCCGCGCTCTCGGACGCCACCCGACGCGGTGTTCTGGAGCAGCTCGGGCGGGCAGACGCTTCGATCACGGACCTTGCCGACAAGTTCCACATGACCCTCACGGGCATGAAGAAGCACGTCGGCGTCTTGGAGCAGGCGGGGCTCGTCACCACGGCGAAGGTCGGGCGCGTGCGGACCTGCAGGCTCGGCCTGCGCAGACTGGATGAAGAGGCGGCATGGATCGAGAGGTTCCGCCAGCTCTGGGATGCACGGTTCGACGAGCTGGACAAGGTTGTCGAGGAACTGAAACGGAAGGAGAAGGTTGATGGACGCAAGAAGAGAGAGTGAGCCCACGCCCATGAAGAACCGCACGACAGTGGAGCGGAAGTCCGAGCGTGAGCTAGTCGTTACCCGAACCTTCAACGGCCCGGCCCGCATCGTGTTCGAGGCGTGGACCAAGCCCGAGCTGTTCAGGCGGTGGTGGCTGCCGAAGTCGATGGGCATGTCCCTGCGTTCCTGTGAGATGGATGTTCGTGTCGGGGGCAAGTACCGTCTCGAGTTCGAACCCGATGGTATGGCGTTCTTCGGCACGTACCTCGAAGTGACACCGCACTCGCGCCTCGTGTGGACCAACGAGGAAGGTGGTGAGGGTGGGCCTGTCACCACGGTGACCTTCGAGGAAAAGGGTGGCAAGACGCTGCTGGTCATGCACGAGCTCCATTCCTCGAAGGAAGCTCTCGACGCTGCCGGCACCGGGGCGGCGGATGCGATGGTCGAGACGTTCGCGCAACTGGACGAGCTTCTCCTCACCCTGGGCGCGAACGTGGGACGGTCATGAAGTCGTCGATCCCGCCGTTTCCGCTCACAAGGAGGCAGACGATGCACCGGCAAGATGGCCGACAAGAAATCGACCGTCGCACGGCGGTGACCCGATCCATCAGGAGTTTCAAGCGACGCGTATCGAGCACTGAACTGAGCGGCCTGACGACTGATGGATGACTTCACCACTGTCGATGTTCAGACGAGTCAGGCCACGATTTTTGTGCGCTCGTCAGGATCGGGGCCACCGGTCCTGTTGTTGCAATCGTCAGCTCGCGCTGGGCGGGCTGACGTTCTTCTCAACCTCTGCGAGCGTAATCATCATCATTGGATCGACCGGACACTCGTGAAATCCGGCACGTGCATAGAAGCGCTTCGCGTCATCTGACATCGCATGAAGCAGCACCGCGCGAATGCCAGCGATTTGAGCGGCCGCGATGGTGCGGAGCAGGGCGTCCCCTGACGAATCAATGACTTAGGCGGACAAGACAGGGCTCATCCTTGCAAGTAGCTGATTTTATTTGATTTATTGGGCTGGCTCGCCGCACTTGACGATTTCCGCAACTGGTTGATCCGAGAAGCAGCGTAAATGGCCCGTTATTGACAGGTTCGCCAGGGTTTCGCGAGGTGTCCGACGAGCGGCCGACGATGAGTCGGCCGCGTAGGGTTCGGCGCCCTGCGGCCGAGCCGGTCGCGAAGTGAGCGGCCAATGATCTGTCCGGGACTGGCGGTCGTGCGACCTTAGGTCAAATGCGCTGTTTCCAACTCGGAGTGCTATCGCGACTCGGGTCGTCGAATGTTGATCGTTTCGCCAATGTCGATCACCATGCCGTCTTCGCCCAGCTCCACCCGTCCCTGATATTCGCGCCTGACGAGTGGCATGATTGTCGACGCCAACGCCGGGTTGTAGTGCGAGAACACAGCGAGCCGGGGCTTGGCGGACTCGAACACACGGCCTGCTTCTACGGGATCGGTGTGATGCTCAGCGATGATCCGCGCTTGACCGCGCGTCGCTCCCGAAGGCAGTCGCTCGTCCGGCGGTCCTTGTAACGCAGGATCACCTTTCCAGCGACCGACTTCGTGGATGAGAAGATCAGCGCCCTTGGCCATACGCACGACCGTCGGCGATGAACGAGTATCACCCGACAGCACGACGGAGTGACCGCGATAATCGACTCGATAGCCGAATGCAGGTTGAACCGGAGCGTGGTCGACGAGGAAGGCCGTTACTGTCGCTTCGTTCGCGCGATACACAATTCCCTCGTGAATGTCGGTGGCGACGGCTTTGATGCCGTCCGGCGGGAACTTCTCATCCACATCGCGTCGTGTGTGGATGTCGAAGGCGAAGGCTTTTTGGAGGTTCTCCATCATTGCTTTGGTGCCCTTCGGTCCCCACACTTGCAATGGGACTGCACGCCCGTAGGCCGCCCACGGGAACAGATACAGCTCGGGCAGCGCGATCACGTGGTCTGAATGCAGGTGCGTCAGAAACACCTTCGTCACGTCCGGCAAGGCGATGGACGCGCGCACGATCCCGGTCGGCACGCCACGACCGCAATCGAAAAGCAGCAGCTCCGGGCCGGCCATAACAAGAGTGCCGATCCCCAGTCGCTGCGCGATGACGGTGGGTCCTCCGCCGGTGCCGAGCAGAATCACCTGAAGGTTCGCAACGTCGGCGGAGGCCGGGGCCGAGCGTTGTTGCGTCAGGATAGGCGCGGTAAAGATGAAGCTGGTTACGATTACGCGGAGCATCGTTCGCATCCCAAGACTCCTTGAGCGGCCAAGTGTAACAAGGCGCGGCGCGAGCGACGCACGAAGCCGTTGGCGACAACTCTCGACGTCACTCGCTTTCGACTGAACTGCTGGGCGCCGGCGTGAGGTCAGGAGAACCAGTCATCCAGTTGCGGACATCGTCCAGTGCGGCCCTGTGCGTCACAAACGTCTGAGGGACTTTGACTTAGAAGAGCGAATGATCGGCGGCCCTCGCAAATCGTTGATTCTATTGATCTTAACTGGATGCCTCGCCGCACTGGACGATGTCCGCAACTGGTTGATCCGGGAAGCAGCGTAAATGGCCTGTTTTTGACAGGTTCGCCAAGGTTTCGCGAGGTGAGTCTCGAAGAGCGGCCTTTTCAAGCAGCCTGCCGCCGCTGACGCCGACCCCGCCGCGCGCCCACGACGGTTGAGGCGCTCGATCAGCTGTTCCGTGGGCCTCGTCAGACTCGACAAGTTCCCGAATCGTCATCCGATCGTCTTGGCGGGCGCGACAGATCGCTGCCCGGAGCTATCACATCCACCCGTGGTGAGCCTCTGCTGGAGGATGCTTGGTCAGCCACAGAATTAAGACGATCAACATCACGATCACTAGCCCAACGAAGATCCAGAACTCCGTTGGCGTGTGTTCGTGCCATTTGATACGCCGGAGACGCCTGCGCGAACCTCGATAGATTCTCCCCGCACCAGCCCTGCTGAGATGCGGACCATGGCCCACGGTCAATCGACGTGCCGAACCCATTGCAGGGCGGAACTCTAGCGGCGCGCGTCAACGGTGTCCTTGCGTTTTCAACAGATGGTTGTCTGTCCGGGACAGATGGACGAGTCGAACCAGCGAGCGGACTGCGATCAGAGCTTGAGGAATCGCTCGCGAAGGATGCGAGACTGGAGACGACTCACCTGCAGCTTCTGACCGCTGCTCAGCATGGCCACGTGCGTCCCGCCCGGCATCGTGCTGACCTTTGTGATCAAGTCGACATTCGCGAGCGTTCCTCGACCGAGTCTGATGAAACGTGACGGATCGAGCCGACGCTCGAGGTCCTTCAGCCGGTACGTGATGGTATGTCGCTCCTTGTGCACAGTAGTGATGTGCAGGAGCTCGCCTTCGGCGACGATCGACGCAATCTGATGGACCGGTACGATCAGGACCTCTTCCCGGCGTCGCACCGGAATGCGCTCCAGATACGGCGGCTTGGCTAGCGCTTCATAGGTGTCGATGGCGGCACCAAGATTGGACGCTTGCTCGGCCACGATTTCCGCGTGCTCGATCCGTTCCTGCGCGCGATTGAGGGTGTCTCGGAGGCGCGCTTTTTCAACAGGCTTCAGCAGGTAGTCGACGGCATTCACCTCGAAGGCGCGCACGGCATACTCGTCGTAGGCCGTGACGAACGCGACCAGCGGCATCGCTTGCTTTTTCAGCATGCGCACGACGCCGATCCCGTCGAGTTCCGGCATTTGCCAATCGAGAAGCGCCAGGTCAGGTCGTTCCTTTTCAATCGTCGCTACCGCGTCCTTTCCTGAGGCGGCCTCTCCGACGACGACAACATCATCAAACGCTCGCAGGAGCGAAACCAGGAACGAGCGCGCCGGCCGTTCGTCGTCAGCGACCACGACTCGGAGGCGCGCGCTCACGAGGCCACCTGGCGAACCCCTTCATCATCCGCGGCCTTCACCGCGGCAGGCAGGCGGATTTCCACAATCGTCCCTTCACCCGAAGTCGTTCGGATTGACAGTGACGCAGACGCGCCGTATTGGCATTCCAACCGTCGTTCCACATTCCGGAGCCCAAGGCCGGTACTGCGTCCGCGCTCAAGGCTCTGGCTCGAGGCACCCGCACCTGTGTCTTCAACCGTGATTGCCAACTGGCGCGACTGATCGTTGCCGCGTTCAATTCGCGCGCGAATGGCGACATCGCCACCGCTCTGCTTGTGCGCGATCCCATGCTTGACGGCGTTTTCCACCAACGGCTGGAGCAGGAGGGGTGGGAGCCTGATATTCCGCAGGCTCGCCGGGACGTCGATGGTGACGCGCAGGCGATGTTCGAAGCGGGCCTTCTCGATATCGAGGTACGACTCGACGATCTCCAGTTCTCGCCCGAGCGTCGTGAATTCGCCTTCCGATCGGAGCACGCCCCGCAACAATGCCGTCAGCCGCATCAGCGTCTCCAACGCGCGCGGAGGCGCCGTCTGGATCAGATATCCAATCGTTGTCAGTGCATTGAACAGAAAGTGCGGATTGAGTTGCGCTCGGAGCGCGCGCAGCTCGGCTTCTGTTGCCAGCCTGCTGATCTCCTGTTCGCGAAGTCCCCGATCGTAGCGCTCGGTCGTAATCCGAATGGCGTCGATGCGACGGGCCACGACCACGGCGATCGCTTCCAACGTGGCGCGATCGTCCGACAAGAGCCGGCGGCCTCCGCTCAACTGGCCGATGGCGATGGCGAAACGTGGCTGATCGGCCGTCGGTATCGTGACCCACGTGGCAGCTGGCTCCGGGAGCGGATCGCCGGCAGCACCGTCCACGAACGCCGCAGATTCATTCCCGCCGATCACAACGGCGCCCAACGCGCCATCCTGGGGCGATGATGTCCATTCCCGCCAGGTCACAAACGTGGCATTCAGCGCAGGCCCGAGCTGTTCGGAGAGCATGGACAACAGGGTCGGGACGGTGTCGCAGTTCTGCGACGCGCGGGCAATGACCGCTCGTAACGATGGGTAATCGGGCCGATGCAGAACAATCGTGTCGACGAACCATGTGGTGGCGCGACGCAAGAGGGGGTACAGCAGGGCGGTGGCGACCCACAACGTGACCAACACCGTCATCTGTCTCGGATTGTCCTGGACGAATCGCGCGAAGGCGGCCGATCGGACGCCGAACGTCGCGATCGCCGCGAACGCGACCGCAACGATCGCGAGCAAAGCCATGGCTCGTTTCAGGAACAGATCGGCGAACGCAAATCGATAGTCCTGGTAAAGGATGGCGAATGCCAGCGGCAGCGACGCGTGATGGCCGACGAGTTCCACCGGCCACGATGCCTCCCCGCGATGCAGTTGGCTCAGGTGAAGAGCGGAAACGGCGAAGATGGCCAACGCCGCGGCCCACAGGGCGCGGCCCGCGCCCGCTCGCCTGCGGGTGACTGCCGCCAACGGAATCGCGAGCGCGACAAACGAGTACGTCAGCAGTCGCATACCCAAAGGGGCCGGGACTGGAGCCTGCGTCCATGCGGCGGAGATGTGCAGCAGGGCGGCAAGACCACTCACCGCGTAGGCGATCATCGCGAGCGCGCTCCTGACTGCGCCGCGCACGGTTTGATGCTCGTCCCTGAGAACAGAGTGGACGACCACCGCCGGGAGGAAGCCGAGCGCAGCGAATCCGACGGCAGCCAGAGACGGGAACGGCCCTTCGATCCCCATCTTCGGCAATTCGTACGCCGGCAGCGCACACAGATTCCAGACGAGGCCGAGGAGCGACGTCAGCAGTAGGAGCGGATCGAACCCGGCCTTCAGGCCGGGTGTCCGAGCCGCGCGGACCACCATGGCGAGCAGCATCGCGTAGAGGACGACGCCGGTGCTCAGCCCGACGAGATTCAGCAACTCGCCGACGTTCAAGGTGGTGGACACGCTATGCCTGTCTTGAGGGGCGAGTAACCGGAACACAGTGACCGGTTCGTCCTGCCAGACGAATGGTCGCTTTGCCGCAATGAATGGGAACACCACGCGGCGCATCCCCACCCCCATTATCGGTGAATTTGCTCGGACTTACAGGCGTTCGCCCACCTCGGGGCGAACGTCGCCAGCCTCCATTCGTGAGCGCTTTTTCGACGTCCACCGGCTCCGATGGACCGTCTGTTGGCTTCTTGTCGCCACTCTCGCCAGCCGTTGCTAGCGTTGGCGTCTTGATGGTCACGGCCTTTCGAAGACGAGGTGTTATGGGAATGTGGCGCGGTCGCATGCGTTGTGCTGCAGGCATGCTCGTGGTGTGCCTGGGATTGTTGGTCTCACCACCAGCAAGCGCTCAGGGATTGGGTGGAGCGGGCACGATTCAAGGAACCGTCACAGATCCGACCGGGGGCGTGATGCAAGCGGTCGCTGTGACGATCACGAATCCGGTCTCGGGTTTCACCCGAACGGCCACGACGGACGCGGCGGGTCGGTACGTGTTCAACAACTTGCCGCCGAACCCTTACCACCTCGCTGTCGCAGCGCAGGGGTTTCAGACGCTCGAGCGCGACGTCGACGTGAGGACGGGCGTACCGATTACGGTGGACTTGAGTCTGGCGCTCGCCGGAGCCTCATCATCGGTCGAAGTGGTCGGTCACAATGAAGACCTGCTGGAGCGCAGTCCAACAGCCCACACAGACGTCGATCAAACGCTCATTGCGAAGCTGCCGATCGAGTCGTCCGCCGGCGGGCTCAATCAAGTCGTGACGCTCGCCTCGCCTGGCGTGGTGGCGGACTCGAACGGATTCTTTCATCCCGTCGGCGACCACGCACAGACGCAGTTCTCGATCGACAATCAGCCGATCACGGATCAGCAGAGCCGTTTGTACTCGAATCAGATCTCGCAGGACGCTGTGCAGTCCATGGAGGTCATCACGGGGGTGGCACCCGCCGAATATGGCGACAAGAGCAGCCTGGTCGTGCATATCGTGACCAAATCGGGGCTCGACCAGGCGAAGCCGACTGGCAGCGCGTCGTTCGGCTACGGCTCGTTCGCGAGTCCGACTGGCGAGGTCAACATCGGCGGCGGCTCGCATCGGTTAGGCAACTTCATCTCTCTGTCGGGATTGCGAACGGACCGCTTCCTTGATCCGCCGGAACTTGAAGCGTTGCACGATCGCGGAAACAACGTCTCGTTGTTCGACCGATTCGACTTCCGTCCGGGGACGAACGACACACTGCACCTCAACATTCAGGCGGCGAACTCGGGATTCGACGTGCCCAACACGTACGACAAGATTCAGCAGACGCAACACCAGAAGATCGACACCTTCAACATCGCGCCGGGCTACTCGCGTGTGATCGGCTCGAACACCCTGTTCACGGCGAATGGGTTCGTTCGTCGAGACCATCTGACCTACCTGCCCAGTGCCGATCCCTTCAACGACATGCCCGCCACCGTGAGCCAGGATCGCAGGCTCACAAATTTCGGAGCCAAGGCGGACGTCACAATGACCAGGGCGAACCACAACGTGAAATTCGGTGGCTCGATCGGTGCGACCCGGCTGCACGAGCAGTTTTCGTTCGGCATCACCGATCCGACCGATGCTGCGTTTGCGGGCGAAGACGGGTCGCTCGACCCGGCGCTGGCGCCCTTCGACCTGACCAATGGCGGCTCCCCGCTCAACTACGACCAGTCGTTCACGATCAAACAGCAAGCGGCATACCTGCAGGACGACATTAAGGCCGGCAACGTGACGTTGAACCTTGGCCTCAGGCTCGATCACTACGACGGGCTGACCAGCAAAACGCTATTGCAACCACGGCTCGGCGTGTCCTATTCCGTGAACAAGAGCGGCACGGTGCTCCGCGCATCCTACGGCCGGACGATGGAAACGCCCTACAACGAAAACTTGCTGTTGTCCGCGGGCTACGGTTTGAACGGTCTCTTCGGCGATGGTCAGGCGGTTCCGCCTGGTCAGCGCCATCAGGTGGAGATCGGGGTCCAGCAGGGCCTTGGCCGTTGGCTCGTTGCCGATTTCGGGTATTTCAACAAGCACACGGACAATGGCTACGACTTCGGCGTGTTGTTCGACACACCAATCGCGTTCCCAGTGGCGTGGAACCACTCACGGATCGACGGCTTCACCGGGCGACTGAATGTCATCGAACACGGCGGCTTCAGTGCCTTCATCGTGATGGCGCACACGAACGCCATCTTCTCACCGCCAGGCGTCGGCGGCATTCTGCTGGAAGAGGCAGAGAGCGACTTCCGGATCGATCACGATCAGAAATTCAATTCCACCACCAACCTGCAATACGTGTTCGAGAGGCGCGTTGGCGCATGGGCCGCGTTGTCATGGCGTTACGATTCCGGACTGGTGGCAGGCGCCGTCGCCAGTCTCGAAGACGCGCTCGCGCTGACTGCCAACCAGCAGACCGCGATCGGATTCTTCTGTGGGAGCCAGAGTGCAACTCGAGATCAGGCACTGACGAGCGCCGACTGCACCAGCTCGAACTTCGGTGCCACTCGATTGAGGATCCCCGCTGAAGGGACGGCCGACGATGTGACGAATCCTCCGCGAATCGCCCCAAGGCACCTGTTCGATCTCGGATTGGGAGTCGACAACCTTCTTCACACCGACCGAGCGAAACTCCGCGTGCGATTCAGTGTGATCAACCTGACCAACAAAGAATCCCTATACAATTTCTTGTCGACGTTCAGCGGCACTCACTTCGTGACGCCGCGTGCCTATCAGGTCCAGCTGGGAGTGACGTTCTGAGCGTCGGCAGGGGCGCCACAGTTCGGCAAGTAAGGAGCGCGATGACGCGCGGGATGCTCCACGGGCGAAGGCGTAGCGAGAACAGCTGAGCGAGAGGCCGTTGCGGACATCGTCCAGTCCGGCCTTCCTCGCGCAAACGACTGACGGCAACAGAGCTTATGAGACCAATCGCCAGTATGACTCGTAAGTGATTGATTTTATTGATCTTAGTGAGCTGGCTCGCCGCACTGGACGATTTCCGCAACTGGTTGATTCGAGAAGCAGCGTAACTGGCCTTGTTTTCGAGGGATTCGCCAGAGTTTCGCAATCGTGCCGCGGAAGACTGCCACCCTATCCTCTCAACGCCACCACCCGCCATGTGGGCGCCTCAGCGTTAGCTCTCAAATGGAGTCATTGATGAATCCGGAAGGAATCGTTCGTGAATTCGAGCTGCCGTTTCGAACCGATCCCAGATTTTGGCCCTTGATCGGCCGCCGTCAGCCGCTCAGAGGCGCGCGGATTCACCGACGTCGATCGTCGTGAAGGCGGCGTCGTCGATTCCGGCAGCGGACAACGCACGGCCGAGCGCGGCCACCGGCTCATTCAGTCCTTCGGTCGTCAGGCGAAACGTGCCGAAGTGCATGCCGATGCTGCGGCGAGCTCCGACGTCCATATGCGCCTGCACGGCCTCCTCAGGATTCATGTGAATGTCCTTCATGAACCAGCGCGGTTCATATGCGCCGATCGGTATCAGCGCAAGATCGATCCGCGGAAAACGCCGGCCGACCTCCAGGAAATGGGGACCGTACCCGCTGTCGCCTGCGAAGTAGATCTGCTGCTCGTCGATCGTGATCATGAAGCCGCCCCATAACGCGCGGTTGCGATCGAAGAACGTGCGGGCGGAAAAGTGCTGCGCCTGGGTCGCGGTGATCTCTAACTCGCGTCCAGAGGTGACGGCCGGGTCGAGCGTCTGCGCACCTCGCATGGCTGACATTTCAGCTGGCATGCGCTGCCACCAGTCGAGTTCGGCGATCCGATTCACGCCAGCCGATCGCAGCAGCGTCGCGTTTCCCTGCAGCGTCACGAAGCGTGGATGATCGCGGTGCTGCAACGCCCGCAGTGTTTCCAGATCGCAGTGGTCGTAGTGATTGTGACTCAGGAGTACGTAAGCAATCGGAGGCAGATCGTCGAAGCGAACGCCCGGCTGACGCACGCGCCGTGGCCCCGTCCAGCCGAACGGTCCGGCGCGTTGCGCGAAGACCGGGTCGGTGATGATGTTGCCGGCGCTCGTCTGAATCAGAAAGGTCGCGTGACCGATGAAGGTGACGACGATCTCGTCGCCGCTGGTCGGCGGAGGCGAGGGCCGTTGCACGACTGGCACCTGCGCAGGCCATGGGGCGTAGCGCTCGAACAGCATGCGCGGCGCCTTCCAGAACGGCTGTGCGTCTGCGCCGTTCGGGTTGAAGAACCGCCCGTTGTCGAAATGATCGCTCATCTCTTCGCCTGGATGCCTCTCATCACTGCCGGGTGTCCTCTCGCGGAGATCACCGTGGACGATGCTGCTCGATGAGCTTCGCGAACCGCCGCAGACCGATCGCGTCGGCAGCGGACGGCGACACGGCGTTCGCGAGCGTGAGCATTTTGAGCAGCCCTCCGCCCATGATGTGGGCGCGACGTCGGTGGCGGATGGTGGCGAGAATCTCGCGCGCGACCACGTCGGGCTCGCAGAGGGCGACGCCCATCTTGCGCCACATGTCGAAATATGGGGACTCCGACTCGGTGTTGGAGGGCACAGGCCCGAAGAAAGAAAGCACCACGTCGGTCCCGGCAAGCTCGCGATTGGCGCCTTGCACGTAGCTCGCCAGCGCGCCGCGGGTCGCCGCGTAGGCGCTCATGAACGGCAGCGCCACCCGGCCGTCCATGGCGCCGCCGAGGTGGACGACCACGCCGCCGCCGGCTTGCTTGCGCAGCCCCGGCAGGAATGCCTGGGTCACGAAGATGGGCCCCTTCACGTTGACCGCGAGCAGCGCGTCGACGTCGGCCGGCGTGTAGTCCTCGATGGACTTGCGCGGCGAGATGCCCGCGAGGTTCACCACCGCATCGATCCGGCCGAGGTGCTCGAAGGCCGCCGCCGCCAGTTGCTCGAGGCTCGCCGGATCGGTGACGTCCGCGCGCAGGTAAATCGCCGAACCGTCGCTCCGGCCGGTCAGCGCCGCGGCGTCGTACTCGCGCCGTGCCGCGAGCACCATCCGGAAGCCCTCGGCCGCGAGGAGCCTCGCCAGGGCGTGACCAAGTCCTCCGGTCACCCCGATGAGAACGGCGGTGGGCGCATCCATGCCCCGCTTTGCTGCGGCTCCGCCGGTGATCACAGGTGTCTTTCCATTCAGTCTGGTCATCTCGTGTTCCCTTCGGTGAATATGAGTTACGATAAAAGTATCTATTTAGAGGAAAAAAAAGCTAACCGGACCTGGCCCTGATTTTCGACACCACGTCCGCCAATGTCGTCTGCCTCAGATCCCTACGGACGGCCTCCTGAGTGCCAACCAGCACGTCGCTCATGACTTCCTTGATGTTACAGCTCACGACACACTCCTTCGTTTTGGGATAGGCATGGATGGCAAAAGCATCTGGAGGGTTTACCGCAGAGTAGATGTCTAAGAGGGAAATACTCTTTGGGCTTCGTGCCAGGCCATAACCACCCGACCTGCCAACAGTCGTCTTCGCCAGCTTCGCCTTCGAGAGTTTAACGAGGATTCTCTTAACGAAAACCGGGTTCGCATTCACGCTGCCTGCGAGAATTTCCGACGTGAAAACTCCCTCGTGATGTGCGATTGCCGCCAGTACGTGGACGGCGATCGAAAATTGAGTGTTTACGGAAGCCATTTATGGATACTATATTAGTATCCATATTGGATGCAAGAGCAAAATGCAGAGGCGAGTGAGTGTCGCTGGATCGTCGGCGCCTTCGTAGCCTGTGGAAGTTCGATACGGGCAAATGGCCTGTTTCGTAAACTGTTGATAGGGGACGCTTTAGGAGCTGGCTCGCCGCACTGGACGATTTCCGCAACTGGCTCATCCGCGAAGCCGCTTAAATTGGCCAGGTCCTAGCGATTTTCGTCACTATTTCGCCTCGGCTGGCTGCATTGTTCCGGATTTGAGCAACGGTACACCTGTGAACTCGGCATTGCCCGCGCGCCCGATTGCCACTGAGCGCCCTCCTCCTTGGGCACCAGAAACACCGGACCATTGCCCGCACACTCAATCATGGACACCCTGCGACTGAGACGCCATAGTCGCCAACTCGCGAGAAGGTGTGCCCGGCTGTTTGACCGCGCCCTCAACACTCAGCCGCCACGTCGATCGCTTAGAGATCATGAATGACAGTGGGAGGAAAGGCGGCCCGCAGGGCATTCAGCACCGCCAGAACATCGATGACCTCCTGGCTGATGGCGCCGCCCACTGGGCTCAAATGACCAGTGGCGGCGAAGGCCATGCCGATGAGGCTCAGCGCCATGCCTCCCACCGCGCTCTGAAGAGCAATGGACCGCATCCGGCGGCTGATGTGCATGAACTCATCGACCTTCTCGAGGGAGTTGTCCATGACAACCACGCCCGCCGCCTCGGCGGTCACGTCGCTGTTCTGTCCGATCGCCATGCCGACCGTGGCGGTCATCATGGCCGGGGCGTCATTGATGCCATCCCCCACGTACAGTGTCTTGGCGGCGGCGGTTTCCGCGCGAACGATGGCGAGCTTCTCTTCCGGACTCTTCTGCGCGTGGATGTCAGTGATGCCCACCTGCTCCGCGAGGTAGCGCACCTCCGACTCGCGATCGCCCGACACGATCATGACCTTTTGGAACTGGTGCTTGGGGCCCAGATGCTTCACGAAGGAGCGACTCTCCGCTCGAGGCGCATCGCGAAAGCGCAGGGCCGCCGCGTAGCGCCGGTCAATCGTCACCACGCATTCGAGTCCCCCGGCAAGCGGCGGGAGCTGATCGACGCCGGGAATGTGCTGGGCGATGAGTTTGTTCCGGCTGGTGACCTGCACCTGATGGCCCGCAACCGTTCCACGCAGCCCTTGACCGGGCGTTTCGCTCACCTCGGTGGCTTCCGGAATCTGAATCCCGGCCTCCGTCGCAGACGCCAGAATGGCGCGCGCGAGCGGATGTTTCGAATAGCGTTCCAGCCCCGCCACGAGTGTCAACACGTCCGTCTGGGCGAAGCCCGGGGCCGCCAGTTGTTCGGTCAGCGTGGGCTCGCCGTAGGTGAGCGTCCCGGTCTTGTCGAAGATCGCCGTGCGACACTCGGCGATCTGCTCGAGGACGACAGGAGTCTTGACGATAATCGCCCGCCGGGCGCACAGGGAAATGGAGCCAATGATCGCGATCGGGATAGCGATGAGGAGCGGGCAGGGCGTGGCGATGACCATGACCGCAAGGAAGCGAATGGGGTCTCCAGTTGCGGCCCAGGCGAACACAGCAACCGTCAGCGCGACCGGCGTGTAGATGGCGCCGAGGCGATCCCCGAGCCGGCGCAGCGTCGGCCTACTGGACTCGGACTCGCGCATGACGTTCATGATCTTCGCGTAGCGCGAGTCGGCGGCGCGCTGGGTGGCGCGAATCGTCAGAGCGGCCTCGCCGTTGATGGCGCCCGAGATCACCGTCGAGCCACGGGTCTTAGTGATCTGGAACGGCTCGCCAGTCAGGTAGGATTCGTCCATGACGCCGTGGCCGTCGATCACCACGCCGTCCACCGGGCAGATATCGTGCGGGTAGATCACGAGGGTGTCGTCGACGGCCACCTCCTGCACGCTCACGTCTACGATCTCGGAGTCCCGTTTCCGGTGGGCCACCGACGGCATTCGCTTGGCCAGTGCCGCCAGCACCGAGGAGGCGCTGCGTAGCGCGTAACTCTCCAGCGCTTCACCGCCCGCGAGCATCAACACGATGATGGAACCCGCCAGGTACTCACCCAGCAGGACCGACGTGATGATAGAGATGCCGCCGAGCAGATCCGAGCTGAACTCCCTCTTCAGGAGCTTCCGCAGCAGGTCATAGAGGAGGGGCATGCCGCCGATCGCGAGCGTGACTAGCAACGGAATCTGGGCTGACGCTGGACTGGCGCGGAAGCCGAAGCGCAGCACCAGGTGCGCAAGTATGGCCGCGACGGAAAGCGCCGCAATCACCGTGGTCTGGCGCAGCCAGGGAGGCGACCGCGTCTCTTCAGTCTCGCCCACTAATAGCAACCGTCGCTTGGGCAGTCGCCACACTCGAGTTGCGGCGTAACGTGCCTACAGAGTCCAACGTGCCAGGTACTCTCTTGCGAACCATGCGATGGATGCCACCTCGCGGTCATCACGTTCAGCGACTTTCCGTGCGGGGGTCGTTGCCTTCGAGGGACATGACTCCACACTTGATCAGGCTACTGCCAGAAAAACCTGCGGGGCTGTCTCCGATCGAACTCTGACATCGATCGAACGGCGGAGGCGCCAACACGTCGCGGGCCAGCATCGTTTGTCGGCGGGTCGAGGAACACCGTACCGGTGCTCCCCGGAGAGACCGCGCGTGCAGATGAGTCAGACGCGTCGATCAAGTGACCATCGACCGTATGACCGACCCTCAATGACGTCCTCTGGCCCATCGGTCGTGACCCGACTATCCGACGGTCGTGCCAAATAGCTTTCCGACTGCAGCCGTTGCAGCCATCGCCAATACGCCCCAGACCGTGACGCGCGTCGCGCCGACCAGCCACGGTGCCCCGCCGATTCTGGCCGCAGCGGCGCCGAGTGCGACCAGGCACAACAACGACACCACGAAGACGGCCAGCACGAGCGCTGTCGATGGTGCGACAAGAATCGTCGCTATGGGCACTCCCGCGCCGACGGCGAATGTTGCCGCCGAGGCGAAAGCCGCCTGCAACGGCCGCGCGGCGAGTTCCTCTGTCAGCCCGAGCTCGTCGCGCGCATGCGCAGCCAACGCCCCCTTGGCGGTCAGTTGCTGCGCAACCGTTCTCGCGAGTTCCGGTGCCAAACCCCGCCGCACGTAGATGCTCGTGAGCTCGTCCTCCTCGGCTTGCGGTTCGGCGGCAAGTTCGTGTTTCTCTCGCTTGAGATCCGCCTGCTCGGTATCCGCCTGGGAGCTGACCGAGACGTACTCGCCGGCCGCCATGGACAGCGCGCCAGCCACAAGACCCGCTACGCCGGCGACCAGGACGTCTTGGCGGGCCGCCTGCGCCGCAGCCACGCCGACGACAAGACTCGCGGTTGACACAATGCCATCGTTGGCGCCGAGCACTGCCGCGCGAAGCCATCCGATCCGCTCGCTCCGATGACGTTCACGATGGGCCATAGCGCACCTCGTTCATCCGATGATTGTAAGGGCCGACGGCCCTGCCTTAAGGAGCAGATAAGGTTTCGCGGCCACACTGGCCCCGGTGGTTCCAAAAACAAGGAGATTCGCCATGCCAGGTCCCTCGAATCGGTCCGTCGTCATCATCTCCGGCCTGCTCACGCTGCTTGTTCTGGGCGGCGCGACGCTGGCCGTCGCGTTCCGGAATGGCTGGGTGCACGTCACCTCGGCGGCACCAGGCCCGGATACCGTGACCGCCCGCGTCCAGCCGACCGACGCGGACCGCGGCCGAACCGTCCCTCCGCCTCGAGAGGCCGACCCATCGGCGGCTCGTGGCGCGGACGTCGATCAGAGCGAGGTCGCGGTCTATCGCGGGAAGCTCGAGGACGCGTATCGAGCACTCGATGACGCCTACGCCCAGGTTCGCTCACTCCAGACGGCGCAGTCACAGGTCGCGTCTCGCGGCGATGGGGATCGCGCGTTCACCGAACACGACGACGACCGTCATGAACGGCGTTCTCGACAACGGAAGTCCGATGACGACTGAACGATTCGCGGGACACGGCGCCACTGATGCGGAGGACGGATCATGAACGAGCAGAACGCCAATGCGGGCCCCAAGACACCGGCACGTCGGACCGGACCTCCCGTTGCGGCCGGTCAGTGGTGGAAGGCGTGGGTGCTGCTGACTGGGCTCGGCGTCACCGTGCTCGGTTGGATGACGCTTCCACGCAATGAGCCGGCGCCAGTCAATGGCACGCTCTCGTCACAGATGTCGATGTCAGCTGAGAACTCCCCCGTCGTCCGCGCCGAGCGAATCGACCGACAGCGGCGAGTATCCACCGGTATGCGCACATTGCCGGGAATGCCAGAGAAGCCGGTGTTTCAGGCTCCGATCACACGCACTCGACGTTCCTGAGCCCACCCACCATGCTGCACGAACGTCACTTCCGCGCGATGAACACGGACGTCGGCGTCTGGGTGTGGTCCACCGCTGCGGTCCGCGCACCGATCATCGGGCGGTCCCTCGAATGGGCGGAAGGCGTCTTCGCACGCGTCGAGGACGAGCTCAGCCGGTTCCGAAGCAACTCCGCGCTCAGTCGCCTCAACCAGGCGGCGGGTGGCGGGCCGCAGGCGGTGTCACCGCTGCTCTGGACGGTCTTGCTGTCGGCGCTGCAGGCGGCGGAGGACAGCGGCGGCATTTACGATCCGACCCTGCTCCGCACACTCGAGCGGATCGGGTACGACCGAAGCTTCGAAACGATTCACGACCGCGACGGTGCGGCGGTCATCGCTGGCCGATTGACGCTCGGCTCATGGCGACGCGTGCGGCTGGATAGCGCGGCCCAGTCGGTCTCGCTGCCCTCTGATCTGGCACTCGACTTCGGCGGCATCGCGAAGGGGTGGACGGTCGATCGCGTGGCGCGCGCGCTGGCGCCACTCGGTCCAGTGCTGGTGGACGCAGGTGGCGATCTGCGTGTAATCGGGGCGGCCGGTGGCGAGGCGTGGCCGATTGCCGTCCAGGATGCGTTCGACCCGGAACGCGACCGCGCCGTCGTGCGCCTGGGCGAGGGCGCACTGGCGACCAGCAGCATCGGCGGACGCCAGTGGCACCGCGGAGGCCGCCTGCTGCACCACGTCATCGACCCGAGAACCGGCACGGCGGCGGCGAGCGACCTCCATTCCGTGACGGTGCGTGCGCCGAGCGCCGCGATGGCAGACGTCGCCGCCAAGGTCGTGCTGGTGCTGGGCAGCGCTTCCGGATCCGCCTATCTGCTCGCGCGGGGCCTTTCCGGACTGCTGACTACTGTTCAAGGACGCGCGATACCTGTGGGCGACTTTCGACAGGAAGAGAGGGAACCTCATGCATCGGTCCCTAGCAATTGAAGCGGGAGAGGTGGCGCCCGGCAGCGTGCTCCTGAGCACGGTCGTGGGCATCACGCTCGCGACCGGGGGCTTTGCCATTGGTGTCGGCGCCACTGGCATCGCCGAGGGGTCGACATCGTTCTGGTATCTGAGCCGGGCCTCAGGGTTCGTGGCGTACCTGCTGCTCTGGGAATCCGTCATGTGGGGTCTGCTCCTCAGCACCGGCACAGGCCGCCGCTGGATGCGGCCGCCGCTCCTGCTCGACGCCCACCAGTTCCTCAGCACGGCAGCCGTGGGCTTCGCGAGCTTTCACGGCCTGGTGCTGATGGGCGACCGGTACGTGAGCTTTCCGCTCCTGGCGATTGTCGTGCCGTTCACTGGCAGCTACGAACCGCTGCTGGTGGCCTTTGGGCAGATCGCCATCTGGCTGTCGGTGCTCCTCATCGGCAGCTTCCACCTCCGTCGTCTTCTCGGTGGGCAGGCGTGGAGGCGACTGCACTACGCCAGCTTCGTCGCGTTCTGCCTAGCATGTATCCACGGGCTGGCACTGGGCAGCGAGAGCGCGACCCTGTGGGCCAGCCTCCTGTACATGGGGACGATAGCCCCCGTGATCTTCCTCTGCCTCTACCGGGTGCTCTCCACGCCAAGGCTGCAGGGACTGCTGATCGAGGCCGCTACGCATCATCCGGTCTCGCCTTCTCAGCATCAGCATTCGTTAAGGGCACGGTAAGGTCCGGCTCCTACACTGGCCTTCGATGTTGAAGCTCACGAAAGCCCTGGAAGAGGAGTTGACGTATGAATCCGGCCCATCTACATCTGATGCTGAACCACGTTCCTGTTCTTGCCGTTCCCTTCGGCCTGGCGGTGCTGGGCTGGGCGATGTTTCGACCGCGTCCTGAGTTCGCCAGGCTCGCCTTGATCGTCTTCGTCTTCTCGGCTCTGGCGACCATCCCGACCTATCTATCGGGTGAGCCGGCGGAAGACGCGATCGAAGGGGTGGCAGGCGCGATCGAGCCCTGGGTAGAACCACACGAAGAAGCCGCGCTCGTCTCGCTCATCCTCGGCGTGGGGCTCGGCGTCCTTGCGATCGCGGGGCTCTGGAGCACGCGACGCGCCGTATCTCCGTCTCGTCCGATGATGATGGCCAGTCTTGTCCTCGCGCTCGCGACGGCAGGCTCGTTGGCGTATACGGCGAATCTCGGCGGACTCATTCGTCACACCGAGATCCGCAGCGGCGCGTCCCTTCCCGGCGCCGCTGGATCGAGCAGTGGCGGGGAACATGGTGAGCGATGAGCGGGAAGCATCCCCAGCATCGGCGTTCGTTAAGGGCCTGGTAAGGTCCGGCTCCTACACTGGCATTCGAGCGCTGCAAGGCTCGGCACGACCTGGCGGCCCTGAGCGGCACCGACGGTACGTGCGCGAAATCGACGCCGACGGTGTCCACGGCGGTGGTGTAAAACAGGCGCTACGGGCGCTGCAAGGCTTCACGACCGAGGGTGATCACCTCCGACACTACGAGGAGGAACTCGTCCGGGGGCACCTCGTCGTTGATGTCACGGTGCACGGCCGCCAGAAGCGTGACACAGTCGTGCAGATTCTCCGGAGCTGCGGCGCACATTTCATCAACGCTTATGGGCCGTGGACCATCGAGAGCGTGGCCGCCTGACGAAGGAGTGACATGCGCGTGCTGATTGTCGAGGATGACCCCCTGCTCGGTGACGCCCTGGCTGCTGGACTGAAGCAGCGCGGATTCGAGGCGGACTGGGTGCAGGATGGGCGCGACGCGCAGGCCGCGATGCGCGTCGAGCCGTTCGCCGCGGTCGTCCTCGACCTGGGCTTGCCTGGCCTGGGAGGTCTCGAACTCCTGCGAGGCGAGCGCGCTCGCGGCAACAAGGTCCCGGTGCTGATCCTCACCGCCCGTGACGCCGTCCAGGATCGGATTGCGGGCCTGGACAGCGGGGCGGACGACTACGTGGTCAAACCGACGGACCTCGACGAGCTCGCCGCCAGGCTGCGGGCGCTCGTGAGGAGGTCCAAGGGCGAGCCGGCGCCTGTCCTGCAGATCGGGCAGGTGGTGCTCGATCCGGCGGCGAGAATGGTGACGCGCGACGGTCAGGCGATGGATCTGCCGCCGAGAGAGTTCACGCTGCTCCAGGAGCTGATGCTCAATGCCGGCCGCGTGCTGTCGCGCGAACAGCTCGAGGAACGTATGTACCGGTGGGGCGACGAGGTGGAGAGCAACGCGGTCGAAGTGCATGTGCACCACTTGCGGCGCAAGCTGGGGACCGAGGTCGTGAAGACGATTCGCGGAGTGGGATACATGATGCCGCGAGGCGACCATGCCTGAGACGCGTCAACGGTCCGTCCGACGCCAGCTCCTCGTCCTGCTGCTCACGGTGGTGTCGGCGGCGTGGATCATCGCCGCGGGTCTCAGCTTCGTGGACGCGCGACATGAAGTGTCGGAGGTGCTCGACGGGCATCTCGCGCAAACCGCATCGCTCGTCAGCGTGCAATCGGACCGTGACGATGACGAGATCGATACCGAGCACGCGCCGCTGCTGCACCGCTACAGCCGCCGTGTGATGTTCCAGGTCTGGGAAGACGGCACCGTGCTCCGGTTGCATTCTCAGAATGCGCCGGACACACCACTGTCAGGCGAGAAGGACGGATTCAGCGATACGACGATCGGCGGATCCCGCTGGCGCGTGTTCAGCGCATGGGATCCGCGAGGCCGCGTGCTGGTCCAGGTGGCCGAGCAGTTCTACGAGCGCGACGAACTGGCCACGGCGGTCGCGCGCAACTTCGTGGTGCCACTCGCGATCACGCTGCCTGTCCTGGGCGTCCTCATCTGGGTCTCGGTGGGCCGGGCGATGCGGTCGCTCACGCACGTCAACCAGCAGGTGGCGTCAAGGGCCGCGGACAACCTGACGTCGATTGATGTCGCCGACGCACCGGCAGAGATTGGCGGGCTCGTGACGAACCTCAATCAGCTGTTCGGGCGTGTCCAGGGACTGATCGAACAGGAGCGCCACTTCACGGCCGACGCGGCACACGAGCTCCGGACGCCGCTGGCCGGCATTCGCGCGCAGGCGCAGGTCGCTCGGGGAGCGACAGATGACGCCGAGCGCGCCCGGGCGCTCGACGGCGTGATGGCCGGCTGCGATCGTGCGACCCACGCGGTCGAGCAGATGTTGACGCTGGCACGACTGGCCCCGGACGCCGTGTCGTTTCAGCCGACATCGGTGGAGCTTGAGGCGGTGCTCAAGGCGACGATCGGCGAGATCGCACCGATCGCCGTCGCGAAGCACATGGACATCGCACTCAACGACGGCCGTGGCGCGTTCGTCTCCGGCGACGCCGGGCTTCTCGCGATTCTCTTCAGGAACGTCATCGACAACGCCGTCCGCTACAGCGCTCCGGGTGCGAAGGTCGACGTGGGCATGGAGGTGATGGCCTCCGATGTGCGCGTGACGGTCCGGGATACGGGCCCCGGCATTCCCGCCGAGCAGCGCGCGAACGTCGGTCGTCGGTTCTATCGGGTGCCTGGCACACAGGCACCGGGGAGCGGGCTTGGGCTGTCGATCGTGCAGCGGATTCTCGACCTGCATCGAGGCACGATCCGGCTCGACACGCCGGCGGCGAACACTGGCCTACTGGTCACGATTGCTCTACCGCGTGTTGCGGGATGAGGGCGACTGACCCCACGCGACAGGAGGTTCGATGTTGTTCTCGGAACGCAGTATCTGGACGATGGTGCACGGGATCGGACTGGGTGGAGGCGCTCTCGTCGGTCTGGCCGCCGCGTTGTTCTACCTCTATGCCGCGCGCTCGTCCGACGGCGCGGCCGCCCCGCCCGGCTCGGGAGCGCTGGCGGGCGCAACCGTGCTGAGCGCCGTACTGCTCTGGCTCACCGTGGTCGTGGGTACCTACGTCGTCTTCCCGCCGTACCGTGTCACGCCTCCAGCCGGAGTGACCGACCTGAGCGAGTTCCCTCGCGCGCTACTACTGGCGAGCCCGAGCACGGCGTGGCTGCACGCGTTTGCGATGGAGAGCAAGGAGCATATGCCGTGGATTGCATCGATGCTGACCACGGCGGTCGCATTCGTCGCCGTCCGTTACCGGTCAGCGGTGCTCCAGAACTCATCGTTGCGAAATTTGTCGATGGCGCTGCTGGCGATCTCGTTCGCGCTGGTGGCGTTCGTGTCGTTGATGGGTGTGTTCGTCAACAAGGTGGCCCCCCTGGACTAGGGATTGGAGATGACGATGGCAACGACTTCTGTTTCGACATCGCGTGAGGTCAACGGCAGCGCAATGGCGGCGCTTCTGGGCGGAGGCATCGGCGCATTTGCGATGGGCGCGGTGGTACTCCTCAATGAGGCCGGCATCTTTGCCGCACCCACGTTGTATGCCCCAGCCGGGGGCGTGTCCGGCCGAACGACGCTGGCGACGATCGTCTGGCTGATTGCGTGGGCCGTGCTGCACAATCGCTGGAAGGCACGCGAGATCGCGCCGGGCCGCGTCGGTGCGGTGACCGTAATCCTCATCGTGCTGGGTGTGCTTGGGACCTTTCCACCCGTCTGGGCCCTGCTGTAATCGCGAGGAGTCTTCCAGTACAGAGGGGGCGGCAGATGGTCTCCTTCGATTGTCTGGGGATTCGAACCGAGGCGTCGCGGCTTTCTTGCTGATGTCGCCGGTCCTATCCTCGCGCGGCAGGATGAGGTTCAGGATTGCGAGAACGAGCCAATGTACTTAGAACTCGCAACGCAGTGGGCTGCAGACTTCCGAAGAAATGCACTTCGGCCTATGGTGCTTGGTCCCGGCAAGAGCCAGTTGGGGCGGTGACCCTGATGCTGATTGCCGTGGGTGTACTCGGAACCTTCCCGCCGGTCTGGGCACTGCTGTAATCGCGACGAGTCCTGAGTGGGGGTTTCGTGTTCGTGCCGGTCGCGATCAGTTGCGCGGCGCCGACGAAGGGCTCCAGCCACCACCTCATCACGGGCGCCCGTACATGGCGAAGCGTCACGAACGTTCCGATCACGTTACGGTCGCGACGCCGATAGAGGTGACATCGTGAATTGGCGGCGGCGGCGTGGCGGCGAGGCGTGCTACTGGGGATGTACTTCCATCGGGCCTTCCTCTGGTTCACGTTGTTCGTAGGGTTGAATCTGTTCCAGTCGGCATTCACGCAGTGGTGTCCGATGATGGCGATTCTTCGCAAGGCCGGCGTCCGGGGTTGAGGCACGCATGAATCGCCGCGACCTGCTTCGTCTCGTGAGCCTGTCCGTCGTCGCCGGAGCCACCGGCTGCGACGGGTGGTCCGCCAGCTCGCGTCCAGAGGCGGTCTCGCCGCAGGCCGCACCAGACACCGGGTTCGTGCCCGACGTCGAGATGGTGCTGACGGCAGCACCCGACGAAGTGTCGGTGCTCCCGGGCGCTCCCACGCGTGTGTGGCGCTTCACCGGAGGCGGACGAACGCCTGCGGCGAGCATTAGCCGCCCTTGAGTCAGCGACCTCGACGTAACGGGCGGAGGAGAGAGCCGGAGTGAAGGAGGGACAGCATGTTCACGGTACTCGGCGTCTTAGGCGGGTGGATCGTTTTGCAGGTGTGGGTCCTGCCACGGCTCGGCGTGCCCACGTGAGCGGTGCCTCACCCGCGCGTGTCGCGGGGATCGAAGCCCAATCCGACAGAAGATAACCCGATCGAGTCGAGGAAGAACTGACCTGTCGAGATCACCAGTTCTTGCGTGATGCTGGCCGCGCGTCACATTTTTTTGGGTTCCGCCCGACCGCATTGAATGCCTGATACGTCGTGTACCCTCCAGACAGATTCCGCGATCGATATCCATGCTGCATCAGGAACCGGGTGGCAAAGTACGCCCGCTGCCCCACACCGCAGCAGGTCCAGATCTCCCGATGCGTCGGCAGCTCGGCGTAGCGGTCGCGCATCTGCGAGAGGGGCAGATTGATCGCATTCGGAATGTGCCCGCCGGCGAACTCGTCGGGCTCGCGGACGTCGACCAGTACCGCATCGGTGCGATCGAGCGCCAGCCAGTCGGCCACGGGCATGTCGCCGTTGAGCACATTCTCGGCCAGCATCCCCGCGAGGTTGACGGGGTCTTTCGCCGCGCCGAACTGCGGGGCATAGCACAGCTCGGCCTCGGCCAGATCGTGCACCGTGCCGCGAAATTGAATCGCGGTCGCGATGACATCGATGCGCTTCTCCACGCCTTCCAGGCCGATCGCCTGCGCACCCAGGATCCGGCCGTCAGGCACCGAGAACAGCAGCTTCAGATGAATCGGGCGGGCGCCGGGGTAGTAGCCGGCGTGATGGCCCGGATGAAGGTACACTTTCTCGAAGCTCGTCACGCCGGCGCGCCGCAATCCCTTTTCGCTCGCGCCCGTGGACGCCACGGTCAGGCCCAGGACACCCACCACCGCCGTGGCCTGTATCCCGCGAAACTGCGTCGCACGTCCGGCGATCGACTCGGCCGCCACACGGCCCTGGCGATTCGCAGGGCCAGCAAGCGGCAGCACTGTCTCCTGGCCCGTCACGACGTCCGCCACCTCGACGACGTCGCCGACCGCCCAGATGTTCGGGTCCGACGTCCGCATCTGGGCATCGACGACGATGCCACCACGCGAACCGACCTGGAGTCCGGCCGCCGTCGCGAGCCCGGTCTCGGGTCGCACGCCGATGGCGAGGATGACGAGATCGGCTGGAAAACTGGTGCCGCTTTCGGCGACCACGATCAAGCGACCGTCAGCTCCCTCGTCGATGCGGGCCAGCCCATCACCGAGATGGAGCTGCACACCCTCCGCGATCAGGTGTTCCGCGAGAGGGACGGCGACCTCCGGATCGAGCGGGGGCATGACCTGCAGCAGCTTCTCCACCACGGTCACGGAGAGTCCGCGATGGATCAGGTTTTCGACCATCTCCAACCCGATGAATCCGCCGCCGACGACGACGGCGGTGCTGGCGCGACGGTCGGCAATCCAGGAACGAATGCGGCGCGAGTCCGGAATGTTGCGCACCGCGAAGACGCCAGGCAGGTCGACTCCCGGCAGCTGTGGTCGGATCGGCGCCGCGCCCGGAGACAGGACCAGGGCGTCGTACCGATCCGTGCGGCTGTTTCCGGTGCGGAGATCGCGCACGACGATCGTCCGCGCCGCCCGATCGATGCCAATGACGTCGGTGTTCGTGTGCACCTCGATATTGAACCGTTCGCGGAACATCTCGGGCGACGCGACCAACAACGTTCGCTCGTCGGCAATGACGTCGCCGACGTAGTACGGCAGTCCACAGTTCGCGAAGGCCACGTAGGGCCCGCGATCGAAGATCGCGATCTCCACGGACTCGTCCAACCGCCGCAGTCGCGCCGCACACGACGCGCCCCCTGCCACGCCACCGACGATCAGGGTGCGGCGAGCGAAGCGACGGTCGGGCGAGTTCGTCGGGGCAGCGTCAGCGTCGTGGCTCATCGGCACTCCATTCGAAACCGATCCCCAGGGTGTTCAGTATTGACCAGACGGTTCCCCGGCGAACCGCTAACGTGGATCCGTCGTGGTATGCGCAGGCGTGCCAATGACGTCCGATGAGTTAGGCGACCGGCTTCAAGGAGTGCTCTCATGACTGTAGCCACCGAGCCCGCGTCTCCGCACACCAAGAGCACCGCCACAGGTCGCATGAAGGCGTTGGTCTATCACGGTCCCGGCAAGCGCGCCTGGGAGGAGACGCCCCGCCCGACGATCCAGAACGCGACCGACGCCATCGTCCGGATCACCACATCCACCATCTGCGGTACCGACCTGCACATCCTGAAGGGCGACCTGCCGAGTGTGACGCCGGGTCGGATTCTCGGGCACGAGGGCATCGGCGTCGTGACGGAGGTGGGCGCGGCGGTCACGGCCGTTCATCCAGGCGATCGGGTGATCATCTCCTGTGTCACGGCCTGCGGGAAGTGCGATTACTGTCGGAAAGGCATGTACTCGCATTGCCGCGATGGGGGCTGGATCCTCGGCAACACCATCGACGGCACGCAAGCGGAGCTCGTGCGCATCCCGCATGCCGACATGAGTCTCTACCATTTTCCCGCCGGCGGCGACGAAGAAGCGCTCGTCATGCTGAGCGACATCCTGCCGACCGGTTTCGAGTGCGGCGTGCTGAACGGGCAGGTGAAGCCTGGGGACATCGTCGCCATCGTAGGTGCCGGCCCGATCGGTCTAGCCGTCCTGCTGACGGCGCAGTTCTATTCGCCAGCTGCCGTCATGATGATCGATCTCGACGACAATCGGCTCCGGGTGGCGAAGGACTTCGGCGCGACGACCCTGATCAACAGCGCCGACGGCAAGGCGGTCGAGCGCGTATTGGAGTTGACCGGCGGCGAGGGCGTGGACGTGGCGGTCGAAGCGGTGGGCATGCCCGCGACATTCGACATCTGCCAGTCCATCCTCGCGCCCGGCGGGCACCTTGCCAATGTCGGCGTGCACGGCAAACCGGTGGAGCTGCATGTCGAGAAGCTCTGGGATCGCAACATCACGCTGACCACAAGACTCGTCGATACCGTGACGACGCCGATGCTGCTAAAGGTGGTTGGCTCGGGCAAGTTGCAACCAAGCAAGCTCGTGACGCACCGCTTCGCCCTCGATGATGTGATGAAGGCGTACGACACGTTCGGGAATGCGGCGAAGGAGGGTGCGCTCAAGGTGATTCTGAAGAACCAGCGACAAGCATGACTGGTTCGGCGCGGCCTTGACCGCTCTTGTGCCGGGGACGACGAACCAACAAGCGCAGTTGCGCCGCAGTGCGGCCACGACGACCCTAAACTATTGAAAATTCGTCGCTTACGCGATCGACGAAAGCCGAGGCGCGCAAGTCATTGATGTCATTGACTCTTGTGAATTCCGGAGACATGGGTAACAGGTGGCACTTCAACCCACCGTTGCCACGCTCTTTCAGACCTACTTGCTCCCGAGCGGCATTCGATCTGGCGTCGCCGGGACTCGGATTGCAGATGGCCAGTTCGTGACGACGTTGAGGATTTGGGCGCTCGTGTCGGTCAGCGCGTTCACCAGAAATCGTGTTCCGTCTGGCGACGGACTGTAGCTCCAGATATTGCTCTGGATGACGTAGAGATTCACCGGCACCTCGAACAGCTTCTCGGGGGTGCCCGTGTGCAGCTCGCCGCCTGCGGAAAGTTGAACCGCTGCCGCCCACAGCGACATTCGCGGCCCCTCGAGTTTCACGAAATAGAGCTCCTTGCCGTCGGCGCGCCACCGCGGTTCCGCGCCCCCGTCAATCGAAACCTTCCAGACATGATCTGCTGCGCTTGCTGGAAACGGCCGCACGTAGATTTCGGGAGTGGCCGACTCGGCGGCCGCATACGCCAGCCACTTCCCGTCGGGCGAAAGCTGGCCCTGGCTCTCAATCGCCTCCGTCGCCACAAGCTTCACCGCCGCTGAGTCATCGATTCTTCCCGACGCCGCAGGCGCGTACCAGATATCGAAACGCGTTTTGGGATCGGGAAGGGCGTAGACGATGTGCCGGCCGTCGTGCGACCAGTCGGTGGGCACTTTTTGATTCGAGCGTTCGAGCTTTCTCACCTCTTCCTGTTGGCCGGTGATGAAGTCCTGCAGGTTCAGTGTTGTCTGACCCGCAGCCGTCGTGCCATACAGGATCCGCCGGCTGTCAGGAGACCATAACGCCGCGCCGGCGGACGTCCCGACGGGTGTCAAGCGGTTCGAAGAGCCTCGGGCGATGTTGTGCACCCAGAGCGACGGCGCATCGTTGGGTTCCTGGCGCGTCGTCGCGACCATCGTCGCGTCCGGCGACAGCAGGACGCCGGTGTTGTTTCCCTTCGGTCCGACCGAGCCCAGGGCTCTGCCGGTCCGATCAAACCACGTGAGCTGGGTTTCGCGCGACCTGTCAGATAGATACAGAAGTGTGCCATCGGCGGATGCCGACGCCGCGACTTGCAGGGAATTCAACGTGACCGACGCGCCAGAGGCGACGGGAAACGGGTCCCCAACCACCTGCATACGGGCGTCGTCGAAGGGCTGCGCCATCAGCGTGCCCTGGCGGAGAAACAGCAGGTGTGCCAGGCCACCGGTCACGGCCGGCGGGGTGTAGATCACACTCGACTGATCTTCGAGCACGCGCCTCCCGATCGGTTCGTCGAGCGTCGCGAGGTACACGCCGTTCGAGGCCGGATCCTGATTCCTGCCGCCGACGTAGAAGAAGTGGTTCCCGTCGGGATGGAAGGTCGGAAGAGCGGCGAAGTGATTCGGATCGCGCGCGCCAAGCGGCTGGCACTCGCCGCCGTTCGCCGCGACACGACGGATGTATCTCGCGCCGCCGGACCAGAGGATGACGCCGTCACGACTCCAGCTGCCGCCACTGCCCAGGCCCGCTTGAGCACAGAGCTCCCGCACCGGTCCGCCGCCAGCGGGAATCGTCTTAAGTTTTCCGTCGGCGAAGAAGCCGATGAACCGGCCGTCAGCGGACCAGAACGGCGTCCGCGCGTTGGCGGTGCCGGCCAGCGGCAGTAGTTTGTCGCCGTCGAGCGCGCGCACGTAGAGCTGTGCGTCGCTGCTTGTCGCCATCATGGCGACCAGCCGCGTGCCGTCGGGTGACAGTTCGACGAATCCGATTCCGTTGCCCTCGGGGATCGGAATGGACAGACGGAGTACGCGCTGCGCCGGCGGCCTCTCACGGAAGTGAACGAGCGCCAGCGCCGCGAGTGCAACACTCGCGACGAGAGCGACCGCACCGGCGGCCCACGTCACGACTCTGCCGAATCGAGGTGTGGTCGGCGCCTCGGATGGGATCGCGGGCAGGATCCCCAGCAGCAAGCCGACATCGCCAATCGACTGCAGACGCTTTCTCGGATCCTTCTGCAGACAGGCTTCGAGCAACGGCCGCACGCGCGCCGGTACTGCATTCAGGTCCGGCGGATCTTTGACGACCGCGGCGAGCGTCTCGGTGAGGTCGTCGCCTTTGAACGGCCGTTCGCCGGCAATCAACTCGTAGAGAACGACGCCGAACGCCCAGATATCGGCGCGCGAGTCCACCGCCTTTCCGCGCGCCTGCTCGGGAGCCATGTAGGCCGCCGTTCCGAGAATCATCCCAGCGTGCGTCATCGGCGACGTGATGGTTGGTGAGTTGGTGAGCTGTCCCGCCGAAGCCTGAAGCCCGGAGCCCGAGGCGGGATCCATCGCTTTGGCCAGTCCGAAATCCAGCACCTTCACGGTGCCGTCGGCCGTGACCTTGATGTTCGCCGGCTTCAGATCGCGATGGACGACCCCTTTTTCATGCGCGGCCCGGAGTGCTTCCGCAATCTGCATCGCGATGGCCAGGGCGTCATCCAAGCCCATCGGCCCGTGTGGCGCCTCGCCGTCGACGAATTCCATGACCAGGTAGTCGGGACCGACATCGTAGAGCGCGCAAATGTTGGGATGGTTCAGCGAGGAGATGGTGCGCGCCTCACGATCGAAACGCTCGTTGAACTGCTGATGCGATATTTTGATGGCGACGTCTCGGCCCAACCGCGTGTCGCGAGCGCGGTACACCTCACCCATGCCGCCGCGACCGACCGCCGCCTGAATCTCATACGGCCCCAACCGATGCCCTGGCGCGAAACTCATGTGTTTCCGCGACATTCTAGCTCGCCCGGACGTTGGGACTATGAATAGGAACCATGGCGACGTCGGCCCGTGATCGGGCATCGACAGCACGCGCTTAGAACCTTCAAGCGGTTGCCTGCGGGCGGGTTGCGTGATTTTTCTTGAAGTGGCTCGCCGCGCTGGACGATTTCCGCAACTGGATCAGCCGCGCAGCGGCGTGAACAACCGAAATCCGCAGGATTCACGATGTCGTGGATTCGGTTTGGTCGAACGTGACCGCCGCCAACCGTCCGACCGTGGCCAGACGTTGATGTCAGGGAAATACGATGTTGTAGATGGCGGCATTGTCGAGAGCCACTGTGCCGGGGCGCTTGGATCGAACGATCGGCAGCGATACGGGGGCGCCAGGCCTTCCGGCGCTCGGCCTTCAGGACTTCCTTCACACCTCGCAGAATGAGGGCCCGCATCGAACTGCCTTCGCGCACCGCCCGCGACTTCAGTTGACGGTACACTCCGTCGGGAATGTCGACAGTCGTCCGCATGGGGCCATTGTGCCGTATTTATGGCGCGCCAGAACAACGCGACGAACGGCGGGAACGAACCGAAGCCGCTCCAGGCCGACGAGCGCGGCCGCCCCGAGGTCCGCAACCGCCAGCTGGCGATGAAGATGACCGGCGTGTTGCCGCGGTAGGTTGAATTTACACGATAGGCAGGATTTGGGCGATTAGCCGGGGGGAGGTAACGGATCGGCCGTTCTTGAGATTACTCAACGCGAACCGCGTTGAGTATCTGCTGGTGGGAGGTGACGCCGTGGGCCTTGCCGTCACCTGACACTTGACGGACTGCGTCGCAACGTCGTTCCTGGAGACGCCGTCTCAGGGCCAGCCGATTGGTCATGGCACCACGCGCTGAAGGGCCTTCATCCAATTGACGACGACCCCAATCGGCGCGACCTCGTTTTCGCGGATGGATTTCAGGATCAGGAAGCGCGAGCCGTCCGACGAAACGTCATACTGATCCACGTTGAACAACACGCGCAGCCCTGTTTCGAACAGCGTTCTCTCGTTCTTGGGAGTCACGTTGCCGTTGACGACCTCGAGGGCAACCGCCATCAGCGTTCCATCGAGCGCGAGGTAGTACAGTTCGCGGCCGTCGTCTCTCCAACGCGGCTGGACCCCGCCCTTCGACGAGACGATCCTTTTTTGCGCCGTCGGCGGGATTGGCGCGACATAGATCTGCTGTTGACCGGACTCCGTCGAGCTGTACGCCAGCCACTTGCCGTCGTGCGAAAAGTGCGGCTCGTCCTTCTGAAATGGCAGTTCGTCAATCGCGAACGGCTTCCGATCAGGCAGCGACAGCACCCAGACGTCGGCCCTGTTGACATCCGACCTCACATTCATGAACGCCAGGTAGTGACCGTCCCTCGACCAGTCCTCCACCCATTCGACGCCGGGAAGTTGCAGTACCGGCTCTTCCGCGCCGACGTTGCTCACGGCCTTCGAAAAGATGTCAACGCCGGTGGCGCTTCCGGGTGCGCTGTTCGAGTAGGCGAGTGTTGTACCATCGGGAGACCAGGCGACATCGTGGCCGTTGACCACACTCCCCAGCCCTGTGAATGAATACCGCTGCGGCGCGGGGGCTGCCAAATCGAAGACGTGCAGGTCGGGGCGCCGTGTCAGCGGATCGACCTTCGACAGAGCGATATGCGTCCCGTCGGGCGAGAGCCTGAAGTTGTTCAGATAACTGTCAGGTGTGCCGATCGCCTGCAATTCGGCTCCCTTGCGGTCGCGCCAGACGAACTGACTCACGCCGATATCCACCTCTCCGGTGCGGTAGATCAGCACACCGTTGTCGGAAACGGAAAACCCAGCCCGCCCGTTGGGATTCACCGCGACGCTGTCCAGAATCCGGGTCGGCTGTCCAGAGACTTCGAGGGCATCCTCCTCGAACGGCTGCGCCCAGAGGCCGCCCTCGCGATGAAACAGAAGATGGCTCGACACGTACGCCATGTTCGAAACTGTTGGGACGATGAGTTTTGACGAGGGACTGTCGAGGGATGCCGCATAGATGCCGGCAGTTCCGCTCAGCGGTGTGGCACTCAGAAACAGAAAGCGACGGCCGTCGGGGAGAAAGAACGGTGCAACCGCCGGCTCGACATCGACGGCAACCTTCCGGACGTCGCCGCCACCGTCCGGCACGGCGTAGAGGCCGTCCGCACTGAAGAGAATCGTGCCTTGCCGGCTCCAGGATGCGCTCCCGACTGACGTCACTGAAGCAATGGGTTGCGGCGCGCCGCCCGACACGGCCACCTTCTTGAGCTGACCGTCGGCAAAGAAACCGACGTAGCGGCTGTCAGGAGACCAGAATGGCTGCCCGGCACCAAGGGTGCCTTCGACTTGCCTGGCGTCGGTGTCGGCGAGAGGCCGCAAGGTACAGTGCGTTACGATCGGTACTCCCCCCGTCGGCTCCGGAGAATGCCACCCATCCGCCGTCCGGAGAGACGGCGATCTGGAGCGGGCCACCGCCTAGCGCGTCGCCTGGCGTCTCGAATGTGAACCGGATCCCGGCCGGCTCCGGCGCCGGGCGCAGGTAGAGCGCGGCAGGAATGGCGAGCACGGCGATCACCGCCGCCGCAACGGCGAGCGCGCTCGTCAGCCATCGATCGCGCATCCGGCGACGGGCCGCGATCGGAGCGGGAATGGCGCGGCTGCCCGCCTCGGCAATCCATTGGAGCTGCATCTTCACGTCGTGCGCCGTGCGCCAGCGGTCGGCGGGATCTTTCGCGAGGCAGGTCTTCACGAGGTGATCGAGCGCCGGGGGGCTCATCGCCTGGACCGCAGAGATGAGCGGCGGATCGGCCGACATGATCGCGGAGATCAGGCTCGGCTGGCTCTTGCCCTGGAAGGCTTTGCGCCCCGTGACCATTTCATAGAGCAGCGCGCCGAACGCAAAGAGATCGGTCCGCGCGTCGGCCTCCAGCCCTTCGAGCTGCTCCGGCGCCATGTACTGCAGCGTGCCGAGAATCGAGCCCTGGCCGGTGAGCGGCGGCCCGACGGCGGCGGTCTGCTGCATCGAGAATCCGCCCACCGCCGCCTGCGGCGCCGCCAGCTTGGCGAGCCCGAAGTCGAGCAGCTTCGCGCCGGACTGGGTCAGCATGACGTTGGCCGGCTTGAGATCGCGATGCACGATGCCCTGCGTGTGGGCGCGGTCGAGCGCCTCGGCAATCTCGATCGCCAATGCGAGCGCGCGATCGAGTGGCAGGGATCCTCGGGCGAGACGCGCGTCGAGCGTTTCCCCCTCGAGCAGCTCCATCACGAGAAACGTCGTCGATCCCTCATGGCCGATGTCGTGCAGCGTGCAGATGTGCGGGTGATTCAGGCGGGAGATGGCGCGCGCCTCGCGCTCGAAGCGCTCGCGATGGTCCGGGTTGTCGGCGAGGTGCGGCCGCAGCACTTTGATCGCCACCTCACGATCGAGCCGGGTGTCACGGGCCTTGTACACCTGGCCCATGCCGCCGGCGCCGAGCGGCGCGATGACCGTATAGGGGCCTAACGCCGTTCCTGCGGAGATTATCTCAGGCACCACGGGATTCTGGCACGATTCGGGATGCGCCCTGGGGGAATCGCGGAGCAGGAAACGTATGCCGGGTGGACGACAGCTCGAGGGCCTGGCAGTAGTTCTGATGCTGAGCGGCCTCCCTGAGCATCAGCGCGCGACCCAGGAGCTCGCCCAGCCTGACGCGGTGTTGTGCGGACGCCAGCTCCTCGCGCACTGCCGTCAGCTCCTGCTCGGCAACACGCAAATCGTCAGCAGCGGGTACAGCGTCGTGCGACGTTCCAACTTGTCCGGGGCGGAGGGCCAACACGTCTGCCAATGGTGCGGCTCGCCTACCTGGCAGCTATGCGTTGGCCCGGCAAGTCTCGGCTGCCGCTGCCCTCGAAGCGGCCAACCAGGAGCACTCATGTCAGCAATCGCGACCAGCATGGCATCGAGCGAGATGGAGGGCTCGGTGACACTGTTGACGGTGGACGAAGTCGCGGCGCTCCTCAAGGTCAGTAAGAGCTGGGTCTACGAGCACACGCGATCGGCTGGTCGATCGCGAACAAATCGGCTGCCGCACATCAAGCCTGGCAAGTACGGCCGCTTTCATCCGCAGGCGGTGCAGGCCTTCCTGCGGGAAGACACCGGCGCGATCCCGCGTCGCGTTTCTGACCCTGGTGGCAGAGTGGCAGGCGCACGTGGTGCCGATGTACAAGCACTCGACGCAGAAGAATCATCGGCACATCGTGAAGAAACACCTGGTGCTGCGGTTCGGCGATATGGCGATCGCGGACATCACGCGGCAGGAAGTGCAGGCATACATGGCTCGGCTGGTCGGCGACGGATACGCGCCCAGAAGCGTGGACCACATCCACGACGTCTTGAGCGCCGTCCTCTGGACGGCTGTCAAGTTGGGCACCTCAAGGACAATCCGGCACGTGATGTCGACCTATCCAGGCTGATCAACGTGCGGCCGAAGTGGGCGCTCACCATCGCGCAGGCGGCGGCATTGCTCGAAGCCTTGCCGCCGCTGGCACGGACGATGGTCCGCCTGGCACTGTTCTCGGGCCTGCGGCGTGGCGAGCTGTTCGCCCTGCGCTGGCGGGTAGTCGACGATTCGCCCGGCACCGAAGTGATACTGCTGCCGCAGATACAGCATCTTGCTGACGACCTCCGGCGGCGTGGCGCGCGGTGATCGTTGGGGCGCCCGGGGTCGGTCACACAGGCCGGCGTCGCCATCGACCGCCTGGCGCTGTTTCCACTTGTAGTAGGTCTTTCGTGAGATGCCGAAGTGTCGGCAGGTGTGCGCCACCGTGCGCCGCTCGCCCGACGCGTGTTGCAGGATCGTTGACCGCCAGTTCACGAGCCTGGCCTGCTCAGCTTTCGTCAACGCTTCTCCGCTCTGGGCGCGCTCGCGCCGCGGGAAGAGAGCTTGACCTGTTACCTATGTCCTCGGAATTCACATGAAAGGAATGGCTCCTCAGGCTGGATTCGAACCAGCAACCCTCCGGTTAACAGGCGGAAAAAGAAACGTTAGCCGTCCTTTGCGGCGGTGTGCTCGAAGTTGCCGGAGGGAGATCCATCACTCGTCAGATCCGTCGATTTCAGCTCTTCGCTTTGTGCCGCCGCTTGCCGCCATTTGCCGCGCCTTGGTGCTGCGAAAGGGCAAGAAAAGGGCAACGTCTAGCAGCGCCCGCTGAGTGTAGACAGACGCGCCTAGGCGTTTCCGGTCCATTCACCAACGTGAGCGGCACGAGCGACGGGATCGCGAAACTTCCAAAGCTGGCCAAATCCGAGAACGGTAGACACTGCCCCGATGACCGGCGGATCATCGCCGATCGCGCCCGCAACCCATACGGCGAGGATGAAGCCGCCAGCCACGAGTAGGAACACGCCCGCCGCACGCGGCCGTCTGGGGTAGCACAGCCCGGCTGCGCCCATCAGGGCTAGCCAGCAGGCCAGGATCCACATAGCGCGGATTATACGCCGGTCGTGTGCTCGACTCAGGCTACGTGCTCGCCTTTGAGAGCCTCGAGGCGGTTTCCTGGCGGGCGCGCGGAGGCGGTTGCGATCCTTGGCGAGCTCGATCAACACCTGGTCCGGGGACATCTTCGCGACGGGCGCGGACATCGGCTCGTGCGTGAAGCGATCGATGCTTGCCCAGAACGGACACTGTGGACATGCGGCCGATCGGATAGTCGATCCCCTCCTCGTGGCGCGCCCTGACGCCAGACTCGATCTATGAAAAGAGTGTGGCAGCGAGATGCGCGGCATGCCGGATGCTTCACAGGCTGCATCAATTCATTGAAGGAGCGCCGTGGACATCACTTTGCCTTCTCTGTCATCCGGGCGCCGAGCGCCAGCAGTATGTGGCACCGTAAGCAGAACCCGTGCATGGGTGATTGGCGCAGCAGGCGCTGTCGTCCTCGCAGCCATACTACGGATTCCTCAGGCAGCGGTGCTAGGCGAGATCGTCGTTCGCATCGCGTTCTCGACTAGATAGGAAATGGTCACTGTCCGACTTCTGGTACGACCATGTCTCCTCACGATGTCGTCGGACATGCCCGTCACGCTGCTCTCCGCCCGTCGGAAGGAAATCGCCGTCCTCCGCCGGCTAACCCCGCCAGGACGGCGGGCTCTGACGTTCGTTCAGACAGACTGATGGAGACACGCGTGATGAAAGAGATCCATCTCGGGATGGTCTGCATTGTGGTCGCTTCGGTAGGCCTTCAGGCGCAGCACTCTGCCGCCACCGCCGATCACTCGGCGTACTTCGGGGGCTGGACGCTAAACCGCGAGCTGAGCACCGGCTCGCCCGAGGCCGATGGACCGGGCGGGCGTGGCGGCGGCCGCGGTGGCGGCAACCCGGGAGGCAGACGCGGCGGCGGACCTGGAGGCGGCGGAGGCTTCGGTGGTCCGGGTGGAGGCGGTGGCGGACGCGGGCCGGGCGGTCCGCCGTCGTCCGATCCCAAAGAAATGGAACAACGGATGGCGATGATGCAGGAATTGATGACGCCCGCCACTCATTGGATCGTCGTGAGCGCAGAGGGCGGGACGATCATCTTCACCGATCGTGAGGGACGGTCCGCGCGCTACGTGCCGGACGGCAAACCAGAGAAGCATCAATGGACGTCCGCCACCGTGGAAACGAAGACGCGGTGGGAGGAAGGGCAACTCCGGCAGGAGCTATCGCTGCCGGGCGGCATCAAGGCAGTCCGGCTGTTCGCGGTGAAACCGGACACGAACCAATTGGTCGTCACCACGACGACGGCAGGCGGTCCCGATGGAGGCAGCGGAAGCAGACCGCCGCTGCAGTTCGTGTATGACCGGGACGAGGCGGAACGATAGCGGTCACTCGTGGCGCAGCGCGTCGAGCACTCTCGCGGCTGCCTGCGGCTCGGAATCGGACAGTACGATATCGACTAAACGTCAGGACGATAGGAAGCATCAGCAGTGTCACCAGTGAGCGTTATGACTGCTGAACACATCTCCGATGTCACCATTCAAGTACAGCGATGCGCCCGCCGGCGTTCGGCTTAACGATCATTTAACGCCAACCGTCTGGTGGCGGGTGCGCCGTTTGCTACGCGAGGACTTCGCATGATTCACCCGTTCAATTCGTTGTCTGCCGCGGACACGTCACGATCACGAAAGGTGACGCTCGTCCCCCTAAATGTCCTTCTCGTTGCCGCGCTCCTCATTACACCTCTTGACAGCGTCGCGGTGTCCGGCTCGAGTGAGCTGCCGACCGTGACCTTGACCGGCGCCCCCACTCTTCGCTTTGCCGGCGACGTCGACTCGAATAGCCCCGCGGTTTGGGAGTTGGTCGAAGGCCGGCCCCTTCTTCATGTCCTCACGTCTACCGCGGGCCAACCGAGCGTCGCGTCCGGCCGGCTGCTCGCGCGGCTGGGAAACCCGACCGCCGTAGGCTTCATCAACCATCCTGGACACGGCGTCTGGATGGAAGGTGTCGTCGCGGACGAAGTAGGGACGTGGTATGGCTACTACCACAATGAGATCCCGGCGTTCATGTGCGACCAGCTTGATCGCACGCTGCCGCGCATTGGTGCCGCCCGTTCACGCGATCGCGGCCAGACGTGGGAAGACCTCGGCATCATTCTCGAGGCGCCGCGCGGTTGGCACAGCTGCAGCACGCGAAACGTTTACTTCGTCGGCGGGGTGGGCGACTTCAGCGTGATACTCGACGCGGACGCCACGGATCTGTATGTGTTCTTCAGTCAGTACTCGGCGCCTCACCACGCGCAGGGCGTCGCGATGGCCCGGCTGCTCTGGGCCGATCGCGACGAGCCACAAGGTGCCGTGAGCGTGTGGGTGGACGGCGTCTGGCAGCCCGCCGCCTCGGAGCCGATCGATCCCGATGATCCCAGCGCCGATCGCGATTGGGCTTATCGGGCTGGCACCTCCATCGTGCCGGTGCACTATCCCTGGCACGACACCGACTCACGGAACGACGTGTTTTGGGGACCCTCGGTGCATTGGAACTCGTACCTCGAGCAGTACGTCATGCTGCTCAATCGGGCGAGTGACGACAACTGGCAGCAAGACGGAACGTACATCTCGTTCGCGCCGTCTCTCGAGAACCCGAGCGGCTGGTCCACACCACAGCGGATCCTCGCCGGCGGCACGTGGTACCCGCAGGTCGTCGGCCTCGAACAGGGGCTGGGCACCGACAAAGTCGCCGCCAAGCGCGCGCGGTTGTTCATCAGTGGCACCTCGGATCACGTGATCGAGTTTCAACGCGCGGACGGCCGCTGAGCGCTCGGGGCAGAGCGGAATGGGCTCACTGAAATACCGGGACGTTTGACGGCAGATCGATCGTGAACACCGTGCCAGGGCCCTCGCTGCTGGACACGAAGACCCTTCCTCTGTGGCGTTCGACGATCGCTTTCACGATGGACAACCCGAGACCGCTGCTCGTCGCGGGTGCACTGCGGGAGGGATCGACCTTGTAGAAGCGATCGAATACAAACGGGAGATGGGCGTTGGCGATACCGATGCCGGTATCACTGACGGACAGGCGCGTATGCCCCTCGATTGACTCGGCTCGGAGCTCGATGCGGCCGCCGGACGGCGTGTGGCGAAGCGCATTCGCGGTCACGTTTTGGAGGGCTTGCTCGAGTCGAAAGCGATCACCATACACAATCTCTGCGCCCGGCTCGACTTCAGTAATCAGTGTGACGCTCCTGTCGATGGCGTCTGCGGAGTGGCGGGCAGCGACTCGGCCGAATAGCCCCTCGACCGACACATCCTCCGCGTTCAACGACTCGGCGGCGTTCTCGAGCCTGGCCAAATCGAGGAGGTCACCGACAATGTGCTCGCCTTACGGTGGTGGCTCCTCAGGCTGGATTCGAACCAGCAACCCTCCGGTTAACAGCCGGATGCTCTGCCGTTGAGCTACTGAGGAACGAGGTGGGTCGGGGCCCGCTGCCGGACCCCTACGGCTGCGCCGTCAGGGGACAGCCGAACGCCAATGGTACCGGAAAGCCGCCGAGACGGTCAACGCTTCCGGTTCGGTTGCCAGGGCTGCGCAGCGGACGCGGGTGGCAGACTGCAGAACCGCTCGGGAGGCCGCCGACCTTGGACCCCTGCCCTTGGGCTTCGACCTTTCCCTTCCTGCAATTCTGCAATCCTGCCATCCTGCAATTCGCTACGCGACCTTGGCCTCCACGGTGATCGACATCGTGCCGCGGTAGGCGTTCGATACCGGGCAGCGGCCTTCGGCTTCCTTCGCGATCTCGGCAAACTGTGCCGCGTCCGCGCCTTTCAACCCGTACGCCGTCACGGTCAGCGCCGAGGACACAATCTTGATGCCGGCGTCGCCTTTGTCCGCGGTGATGGTGGCAGTGACGAGCGTGCGATCAGCCGACGCGCTCTTCCGGCCCAGCGTGCCGTTCAGCGCCATCGCGTAGCAGGCCGCATGCGCCGCCGCCATCAGCTCCTCAGGGCTCGTCTTCCCCGCCGGTTCCCCGATGCGCGAGGGAAACGTCACCGGCAGCGAAAACGCCCCGGTCCCGGCCTTCGCCTCCCCCTTGCCCTCCATCACCGACCCCTGCCAATCCACGCTCACATGCCGCTCAAACGTCGCCATCGCTCCTCCATTCGCGTTTCAATTTGCATTCAGCAATTTGCATTCTGCAATTTACGATTTACCATCGCTTCTTCCCCGTGACGCGCATCTGCACCGCGGTCCCGAGAATCCCCACCGCCACCCACGCCACCGGGACCCAGCGCTGTCCTGGCGCAGGCGAGAGCGGATACAACACCCACGCCGCGCCCTCGACCGCCGCGGCCTCCACGGCCTGGCTCGCCGCGAGCGCCACGGCGCCCACCACCACCGTCCACGCGCCCCCGAACGCCGTGCCCACGATGATCACGTAGCGCTGCAGCACCATCGCCGTGAGCGCGCCGGCGACCGACACGAGGATGACGGCCACCGCCGGCGGATCGCCTGAATACAGCTGGCTCCACACCAGGTGCGCCAGGAGCGCGCCGAGCCCGGCGCCCACGAGCGCCACGCCCACGAACCACGCCAGCACCAGGATCACCGCCCCGGCGAGGCCGCCAGCCAGCGCTGCCCCGACCATGCCAGGCGTGCTCGCCGTTCCGGCAACCGAGCTCGCAATCATCGCGCCCAGCAGGAACCCGTAGATGCCGAGGACCACCCGGAACAAGCGGTAGCCGGCAAAGCAGGCGAGCGCCCCGCCGAGCACCAGCGCCACGGCCGCCGGCACCTCGTACGCCGTCGGCAGCATCACGCCGTCATACCTCCCGCCGGCCCTCCATCGCCTTGTGCATCGTCACTTCGTCGGCGTACTCGAGGTCGCTGCCGACCGGCACGCCCATCGCGATGCGCGTCACCCTGACGCCGAGCGGCTTCAGCAGCCGGGCCAGGTAGATGGCCGTCGCCTCGCCGTCCACCGTAGGATTGGTCGCCAGGATGACTTCGGCCACGGCGCCGTCGGCCAGCCGCGTGAGCAGGCTCTTGATGCGCAGATCATCCGGCCCCACGCCCTGGAGGGGCGAGAGCACGCCCATCAGCACGTGGTACATGCCCTTGAAGTCGCGCGACCTCTCGATGGACGCGATGTTCTGCGGCTCCTCGACGACGCAGATGATGCTGCGATCGCGGGCGTCGTTCCGGCAATACGCGCAAGGGTCCGCGTCGGTGATGTTGCTGCAGATCGAGCAGTAGGTGACCCGCTCCTTGACCTCGCGCACCGCATCCGCAAGCCGATCCGCCTGCTCGCGCGGCGCCCGCAGGATGTGAAACGCCAGCCGCTGCGCGCTCTTCTGCCCGATGCCGGGCAGGCGCTGCAGCTCCTCGACGAGGCGTTGAAGGGATTCGGGGAGTGAGGAGGACATCAGCAGCGATCAGCGCAATTCACAATTTACAATGCAAAATTTACAATGCGTGGTCACGGCTGCTTCGCTACGAGGGTCTGAACAGGACACGAATTGTAAATTGTAAATTGTGAATCGTAAATTGTGCGCTCTCTACGAGAGCCCCGGTATCTTGAGCCCGCCCATCATCCCGCTCATCGACTGCGACAGATGCTCGTCGGCCTTGCGGTGGGCGTCGTTGACAGCCGCCAGGATCAGGTCCTCGAGCATCCCGACGTCTTCCTTCGACACGACCTCGGGATCGATCTTCAGCGACTGCAGCTGCTTGGCGCCGTTGACGACGACGGTGACCATGCCGCCGCCGGCGGTGGCTTCGATGCGCAAGTCGGCCATCTGTTTCTGCATGCGCGCCTGCATCTGCTGCGCCTGCTGCATCATTTTCTGAAAGTCCATACAAGGGCTCCGGGCTTCGGGCTTCGGGCTTCGGGGGCTCCAGGCTTAGGGCTCACGGCTCCAGGCTTAGGCCTCAAGGCTCACAGCTGACGGCTTAGGGCTCAGGGCTTACGGCTCTGGGTCTCTGGTTCCATTTCCTCGACGTCCCGGATTTCGGCCGGGAAGACTTCGAGCAGGGCCTTCACGCCGGCGTCGGCCATCGCCTGCTCGCGGAGCAGGGCTTTGCGATCGGTCGCCGCGTTCTGGGCCGCCGGCCCGGCCGCAGGCGGGCCGTCGGCCTGGACGCTCGCGACGGTCACTTTCCTGCCGCCCACCTGCTGCGCCAGACCCTCGAGCCAGGTCCTCTGCAGCTCGAACATGTCCTTCAAGGCCCGCTGCGCCGCCGAGAAGGTGAAGACGACGCGCTCCGAGGTCACGTCGACGCTTTGGGCTTGTGCGACCACGGTGTTGTAGAAGGCGCTCTTCGCCTTTCGGATCTCGGCCAACAGCGAGTCCCTCGACAATCCTGGGGACTCGGACTGGGGAACAGGGATCGGGGATCGGGGATCGGCGGGGATCAGGGAACGGGGAACGGGGACTGCCGATGCGAGCTTCGGAGACGCGGCCGCCGGTGTCCTCGAAGGAACCGCAGGCCTCGGCGCCGGAGCGCCTCCACCCGAAGAAGGCACGCCGGCGATCAAGTCCTCGATCGACACCAGCTTGCGCAGGTAGATCCACCGGAGCAGCGCCATCTCGAGGTGGTAGCGCGGCTGCGCCGCCCCGCGGATGTCGCTTTCCGCCCGCGTCAGCAGATCGAATGCCCGGAGCAGATCCTCGCGCGAGAGGCGGCCGGCCAGTGCCAGCAACCGTTCACGATCCCCTTCGCCCGCGATTTCTGGATCGCTCGCTCTCGCGGGATCAACCGACAAGACCAGCAGGTCGCGTACGACACGCGCCAGCTCCCGGCAGACCAGACGGAGGTCGTACCCCATCTCGACCGCCCGCGCCGCCGTGTGGAACGCCGCCGTCGCGTCCTCGGCAACGACGGCCTCCACCGCCTCGATGAGCAGATCCCGGCCCACCAGGCCAAGCACCGTCGACACATCGTCCGGCCCGATGGTGGTGCCGGTGAACGCAATCACCTGATCCAGCTTGCTCTGCCCGTCCCGCATGCTGCCGTCCGCATCGCGTGCGATGAGCATCAGCGAGTCGTCGCTCGCGGCAATGCCCTCGGCATCGACGATGCGGCGGAGCTGGTCGGCGATGGCCTTCGACCCGATCGTCCGGAACTCGTAGACCTGCGACCGCGACAGCACGGTCTCCGGAATCTTCTCGAGCACGGTCGTCGCCATCATGAAAATCACGTGCGGCGGCGGCTCCTCGATCGACTTGAGCAGCGCGTTGAACGACGGAATAGAGAGCTGGTGCACCTCGTCGATGATGAACACCTTGTAGCGGTCCCGTACCGGCATGATGCCGAGGCCCGAGATGATCACCTCGCGGACGTTGTCGATGCCAGTGTGGGTGGCGGCGTCGATCTCGAGGACGTCGATGTCGCGGCCCTGGGCAATCTCGACGCACGCGTCGCACACACCGCAGGGGTCAGCCGTCGGGCCGTTCGCGCAGTTGAGCGCGCGCGCCAGGATCCTGGCCGTCGTGGTCTTGCCGACGCCGCGCGGTCCGGCGAACACGAACGCCTGGGCAAGCCGGCCGCTCGCCAGCGCGTTGCGCAGTGTGCGCGTCACCCCCTGCTGCCCGACGACTTCGTCGAACGTCTGGGGCCGCCACTTACGCGCGATCACCTGATAGGCCATCGAAAAATGCTGAATGCTGATTGCTAAATGCTGATTGCGATTGCTTCCTGCGCTGGCGCGGTTTGCGAACTGAACCGCGGCCCGGAGGGCCTGCGGCACATGTCAGTATCTACTTAGCGCTGCTGCCTTCCGGCCCTGACGCGGTTCGTAGGCTGAAATTGCACAGGTTCCGGACCGCGGTGCAATTCGCAAACCTCAATTCTATTACACGGGCACGCGTGTCGCGAGGAGCAGGTATTTGGCGAGCACTTCTCCCACCACCACCGTGAAGAAGTCGACGTAGAGAATCCCGGTGGCCGACTGGGTCGACCGGATCTTCGCGGTCTCCCAGGTCAGGTAGGAAAGAAGCGCCGGACCGAAGAGCCCGAACAGCACCCGCTGCCAGAAGAAGATGCCCTCGACCGACGTGATATAGCGGCTGAAGCTCGGTCCCAGCCCCGGCTGCCACGTGAGGATGGCGACCGCCACGGCCGCCACGACCACGGCGATTCTGATCACCATCGACACGATATGCAGCTTGACGATGGACTGGAGATAGGAGACCTGCATCGAGGGAATCACCAGGTACCAGTGGCCCAGGATCATCGCCGTGCACGCTCCGCCCAGGAACGCAGCCGAGCTGAGGAAGCTGGCGACGGTCAACACCTGCGTGGACAGGGACCAGCCGGCCGAGACGGCGGCCGCTTGGGCGAACAACGTCACGAGACCAGCCGCCGACGCGGTGGCCAGGATCGCCGGCCGGATGGAGGCGAGCGCACGGCCAATGGTCGCCCAATAGAGCACGATGGCCGCTTCGGCCACCGCCAGCGCCGCCAATCCCACCCGTGCGGCCGCCGTCGGGTCGGCCGTTGGCCTGAACGCGAACGCGACGGCAATCAGAATGGCCGCGAGGCCGGCGTTGAAGCGGAAGAACTTCACGCCCGCGTCCTTGGCGACGAACGCGAGCGTGAAGACGATGCCGAGCCCGAGGTGCGACAGGAACAAGAACAGAATCACACCCGACCCACTCGTCCCTCCCGACCCAGCCACCGCCGTCCCGACACCTGACCTACCTGACCTTCCCGACCCACCCGACCTTCCCGACCTACCCGACCCACCCGACCTATTTCAGCCGCCTGTTGATCTCCGCCCAGTTGGCGACGTTCCACCAGGCCGAGACGTAGTCCGGCCGACGGTTCTGGTACTTCAGGTAGTAGGCGTGCTCCCACACGTCGACGCCGAACACCGGCTTCTTGCCTTCCATCAGCGGGTTGTCCTGGTTGGCCGTGCTCTCGATGGCGATCTTGCCGCCGTTGTCGACCACCCACACCCAGCCGCTGCCAAAGCGGCCGGCCGCCGCCTTGCCGAACTGTTCCTTGAAGGCGTCGAAGCTGCCGAAGGCCGCGTCGATCGCGCTGGCGATTGCGCCCGTCGGCGCACCGCCTGCGTTCGGCGCCATGATCTGCCAGAACATCGCGTGGTTGACGTGGCCGCCGCCGTTGTTCCGCACGGCCGTCCGGATATCCTCGGGCACGCTGGCGATGCCCTTGACGAGGTCCTCGACGCTCTTCGACTGCAGCTCCGGGTGCTTCTCGAGCGCGGCGTTCAGGTTGTTCACATAGGCCGCGTGATGCTTCCCGTGATGGATCTCCATCGTCTGCTTGTCGATATGCGGTTCGAGCGCGTCGTGGGCGTATGGAAGTGGCGGAAGCGCATGGGCCATCGGTGTTCCTCCTATGTCGAGCTGGTCAACTGCAGAACCTGAGGATCGTACTTCGGGACGGGAAATGGAGCAACCGCGAGAGTCAGTGGATGGTGAGCATCCGATCCAGCGCGACCTTGGTCCAGTGCTTCTGGGCGTCCGGCACGACGATGCGGTTGTGCACCTGGCCTTCGACGAGCCCCTCGAGAATCCAGAGCAAGTGGTTGGGCGACACGCGGAACATCGTCGAGCAGAGGCAGCCGAACTGGTCGAGCGAGAGGACCGTGCGGCTCGGGGCCAGCTCGCTGGCGAGTCGATTGACGAGGTGAACCTCGGTGCCGACGGCCCAGATGGATCCGGGCGGGCCCGAACGGACCTGGTTGATGATGTACTCGGTCGAGCCGGAGTCGTCGGCCGCCTGCACGACATCCCAGGGGACTTCGGGATGCACGATCACGCGCACACCCGGATGCTGGGCGCGGATCTGCTCGAATCTGACGGACCGTGAATCGGGCGTGGACGGAGCAATGCCCCTTCCAGAGGATGATGCGCGCGCCCCTGGCCGCCTCGGCGTCGACGCCGCCCCAGGGTTCGTTGGGATCCCACAGCACCATCTCGTCGAGCGGCACGCCCATCTTGTAGGCGGTGTTCCGGCCCAGATGCTGATCGGGGAGGAAGAGCACACGCCGCCCGCGCTCCCAGGCCCAGCGCAGCGTCGCCGCCGCGTTCGACGAGGTGCAGACGACGCCACCGTGCTCGCCGCAGAAGGCTTTGATGCCCGCGGACGAATTGATGTACGTGACAGGAATGACCGATGCCTTGGGCCCGGCTGCGTCGGGAGGGTCCGCTGGACCCGCCGGGGACTCACCGATGACGCCCATCTGCTGCAGATCCGACCAGCACATCAGAAGCTGATCGGGCTCCGCCATGTCGGACATGGAGCATCCGGCGGCGAGATCGGGCAGGATCACCTGCTGATGCGGCGCGCTCAGCACGTCCGCGCTTTCGGCCATGAAGTGCACGCCGCAGAACACGATGAACTCCGCGTCGGGGTGCTTGCTCACCTGCCCGGCGAGCTTGTAGGAGTCGCCGGTGTAGTCGGCGAACTTGATCACCTCGTCGCGCTGATAGTGGTGGCCCAGGATGACGAGCCGTCGGCCGAGCGCCGCACGGGCCGCAGCGATGCGCGCATCCATCTCCTCGTCCGACAGCCCGACGTACTTCTCGGGCAGCGGCTGACGTTCGGCGATGTTCGCCTTCTCGTAGGCGGTCAGGAGCGGAATCTGCATCACAACCATTTTCTCATCTGGTCATTTGGTTATTTGGTCATTTTCCCGTTCCAGCCACCAAATGACCAAATGACCAAATGACTAACTGACCAGATTCACGACGTTGTAGAGGGTGTCCCTTTCGATGGGCTCGCGGCCGGCGGCACGGATGAGGCGGCCGAGCTCGCGCGGGGTCATCGCCTCGGGCGTTCGCGCGCCTGCCATGTGGTAGATCTTCTCTTCCTGCACGGTCCCGTCCAGGTCGTCCACCCCGAACCATAAGGCCGTTTGCGCGACCTCGACGCCGGTGGCAATCCAGAACGCCTTCACGTGCGGGATGCTGTCGCACACGAGCCGGGCCACGGCGTGGACGCGGAGCGTGTCGGCGGCGCTCGGGGCGGGCAACTTCCGCATCTGGTTGTTGTCCGGGTGGAACGCCAGGGGGATAAACGCCTGGAAGCCGCCCGTTTCGTCCTGCAGCGCCCGCGCGCGGAGCATGTGATCCACGCGCTCCTCCGCCGTCTCGATATGCCCGTAGAGCATCGTCACGTTCGACCGCATGCCAAGACGATGCGCCGTGCGGTGGATGTCGAGGTACCGCTCGGTGCCGCACTTGTCGTGAGCGATCTTCTTGCGGACGCGCTCGGCGAAGATCTCCGCACCGCCGCCGGGGAGCGAGTCGAGGCCGGCGGCCATCAGCTCGCGGAGCACCTGCTCGTCGGTCATCTTGTAGAGATCGGCGAAGAACGCGATCTCGACCGCAGTGAAGCACTTGAGGTGAATCTCCGGACGGATCCGCTTGAAGCCGCGCAGGAGCTCCGTGTAGTAGTCGAACGAGAGATCCGGGTGCAGGCCGTTGACGACGTGGACTTCGGTGAGCGGCTGGTGACGTCGCTGCCGCAGCTTGTCCCACGCTTCTTCGAGGGACATGGTGTAGGCGCCGGCATCGCCCGGCTTCAGCCGGGCGAAGGAGCAGAAGAGGCAGCTGGCGACGCAGACGTTGGTCGCCTCGATGCGGATGTTGTAGTTGAAGTAGGTGCGGCCGTCGTGCCGCCGCTCGCGCTCGCGGTTGGCCAGCCACCCGACCGCAAGGAGATCCGGGCTCTCGAAGAGTCGGACCCCGTCGGCGAGCTCGAGCCGCTCGCCTCGATCGAGCTTCGCGGCGACCTGGTCGAGGCCCGCCCTGGAGAGACGCTCACGCATTCGCGTATTTGGTCATTTGGTCATCTGGTCACTTGGTCATTGGAGAGATGACGCCCGCCCAAATGACTCGATGACCAAATGACCAAATGACCAAATGACGAGATTGGCTGTCAGACCGGTCAACTGACGCCGAAGACCTGGATGCGGAGCGAACGTGCGCGTGGGCCGTCGAGCTCGGCCATCAGGATCCGCTGCCATTGCCCGAGCACGACTTCGCCGCCGCTGATTTGCAGCGTCAGGCTGTGGCCGAGGAGCAGCGCGCGCAGGTGCGAGTCGGCGTTCGAGCGGTCGCAGTCGGAATGGTCCGGGTTGTTGTGGAGCCATTCCGCATCCCGGGCGACCATCTGCTCGAGGAACCGCCGGATGTCGGACAGGAGCGCCGTCTGGAACTCGTTGATGAACAGCGAGCACGTCGTGTGCATCGACCAGAGGCTGACAATGCCTTCGCGGATGTTGAAAAGTCGCACGTATTCCATCACCTTGTTGGTGAGGTCGACGAGCTCCACCCGCTGGTCGGTCTGCACGACAAAGGTCTCGCCGTGAATCGTCAGGCCGCCGCTTGTCGCCGAAGCCACGTCTTCGACAGGCTTCTCGCGAACGGTGACGGTCGAACTCTTGCTCATCTAGATCCCCTCGGTTTTATCGGGCTGTGACGGCCGGCCCATCGTTCGGGCGCACCAACACATTATCCTATGAGAAAGGTCCGCCCGTTGCAATCTGCTATAGTCCAAACCACAACATGTCGCGGTGTTCGCGACATCTACCCCCTGGGACCACGCGAAGTGGGTGCAAACCCCACACGGTCCCGCCACTGTAAGCGGGCAGCGGCAATCTCGTCGTCCTCCCAGGCCTGGTCCGTCGTGGCCAGGCTCGGGAAGCGGTCACTGGGCCAACGGGGCCCGGGAAGGCAGAGATAGCAGCGGTCACCCGCGAGTCAGGACACCCGGTTACCGGGGGGCGTCCTTTGCGTCCGCCAGGCGTTTTGCCTGCTGGACGTCCGGCGCGAGCGACGCCGGCAGGAGCCCACGTGTCAGACGCCGGTTCGATCTCCCACTCTTCTCCTGCCAGACCACGCGCGGCCATTTCCTGGAGCGGCGGCAAGGACAGCTGCGCGGCGCTCGTTCGCGCCCGCGCGAGCTACGACGTCGTCGCGATGGTGACGATGTTCGACGAGAGCGGCCTGCGCAGCCGGTCGCACGGCCTGCGGCCCGAGGTGCTGACAGCGCAGGCCGACCGCCTCGGCCTCCGGCGGGTGACCGGGCAATGCACCTGGGACACCTACGATCGCGTCTTCTCGCAGGCGCTCGACACGCTCGCCGCAGAAGGCACGACGCACGTGGTTTTCGGCGACATCCTGTTCGAAGAACACCGGCAGTGGGCCGAGCGGATGTGCGCCGGATCCGGATTGACCGCGGTCGAGCCGCTTTGGGGATCGTCGACCAACGCGCTCTTCGAAGAGTGGGTGTCGTCGGGCAGCCACGCTGTCATCGTCACGACACGCGCCGCCCTGCTCGACCAGAGCTGGCTGGGCCGGCGGCTCGAACGCGAGATGCTGCCGGAATTCGAGCGTCTTGGCATCGACCCTTGCGGCGAACGCGGCGAGTACCACACGGCGGTCGTCAACACGCCGCTCTTCTCGTCGCCTCTTTGCGTGCGCGAGAACGGAAGGGTGCAGCGCTCGGATTGCTGGGCGTTGGACCTGCTGCCATGCTGACGGCCTCCTCGCTCTCCTTCGCCTACCGCGAACGGCTCGTCCTCGATCAGGTGTCGCTCAGCGTCGAGCGCGGCGACCTCGTCGGGATCCTCGGCCCCAATGGCTCCGGGAAGACGACGCTGCTGAAGACGATCGGCGGGCACGCTCACGCCGAACGCCGGAGAAGTGCTTCTGGGCGGCCGGCCGCTGGCGCGGTGGTCCAGACGGGAAACCGCGCGCCGTCTCGCCTACGTCCCGCAGGAAACGTACGCGCCGTTCGACTTCACCGTGCTCGACATCGTGTTGATGGGCCGCTATCCGCACCTGGGCACGTTCGCGCTCGAGGGCCCGGCGGATCTGGCGATCGCGCGGGCCTCGCTCGAGGCCACCGGCACGGCGTCGTTCGAGGCACGACTCTTCTCGACGCTCAGCGGCGGCGAGAAGCAGCGCGTCGTCATTGCCAGCGCCCTCGCGCAGGACCCCGAGCTGCTGCTCCTCGACGAGCCCACGGCCTCGCTCGACATCGGGCACCAGCTCGACGTGCACGACCTGCTGCTCCGCCTGAACCGCGATCGGCGCATGACCATGGTGCTGTCCACTCACGACCTGAATTTCGCGGCCGCCCTCTGCCGTTCGCTCGTCCTGCTCAGAGATGGGCGGGTGCTGGCCCAGGGGCCCACCGAGTCCGTGCTCACGTCCGACGCGGTTCGGGCGCTGTACGGTGTCACCGCCGACGTGCAGCGCCACCCCCAGGCCGGCCACCTGACCGTCACGCCCATCGGACGGGCCTGACCGGGTCGGCATGACCTCCATCAGAACGCGGCTGGCGACGACGCTCCTGGCGTCCGGCGGCCTGCTGCTGGCGACGCTCCTGGCCGCACCGCTCGTGGGCTCGACCTCGATCTCGATCGCGCGCGTCTTTGACGGGGCGCTTCCATTTGCCGAGAACGTGGACGCCCAGATCTTCTTCGTCGCCCGGCTGCCGCGGGTGCTCGTGGCCGCCCTCGTCGGCGGGGCGCTCGCGTCGGCGGGCGTCGTCTTCCAGGCGCTCTTCCGGAACCCGCTGGCCTCGCCCGACACCCTCGGCGTCTCGAGCGGCGCGGCACTTGGGGCAATGGCGGCGATCTCGCTCGGCTTCGACGTGTCGATCGGAGGCCTCACCGCCATTCCGCTCGCCAGCCTGGCTGGATCGACAGGCGCGCTCGCGATCGTCTACACCCTCGCGACGGCCAGGCGCCGGGGAATGTCGACGACGGTGCTGCTCCTCGCCGGCGTGACGATGACGGCCTTCTTCTCGGCGGTCATCATGTTCATGCAGTACATGGCCGACTTCACCGACACGTTCCGCATGGTCCGCTGGCTGATGGGCACGCTCGATGTCGGCAGCTACGCGCCGATCGTCGCCGTGCTCCCGCTGATGCTCGTGGCGTTCGGCCTGCTGTCGACGCTGCCGCGACCGCTGGATCTCCTGAGCCTCGGCGCGGACGCCGCGTCGGCCCGCGGCGTCGATGTGCCGCGGGTCGAGCGCCTGGCACTGGTCTCGGCGTCTCTCGCCACGGGCGCCGCTGTTTCGCTCGGCGGCCCGGTGGGTTTTGTCGGGATCATCGTGCCGCACATGGTCAGGCTCGTCGTGGGATCGGACCACCGGCTCGTGCTGCCGGCGTCGGCGCTGTTCGGCGCCACGTTTCTCATCGCCTGCGATCTCGCGGCGCGCACGCTCTTCTCGCCGATCGAGGTGCCAGTCGGCATCGTCACCGCGCTCATCGGAGGCCCGTTCTTCCTATGGCTGCTCATCCGCCGCACATGAGATTCTGCCGTCCGGGCGTCGCTCGTTGCCCTGCTCGTCGTCGCGACGTGCGGTCTTCTGCCGGGTCCAAAGGACCCGGCCTACGCAAAAGGCGTTGGTCCGGCGTCCGCAATTGGTCCGGCGTTGGCAGGGCGGGTCCTTTTGGACCCGCCGGTCTGGCAGACGCCGGCGGCGCGGCCGTCGCGCATCGTGTCGCTCATCCCGGCGACCACAGAGATGCTGTTTGCGATGGGGGCTGGCGATCGCCTGGTCGGCATCGGCACCTACGACAGGTTTCCGCCGGAGGTCGAGAAGCTGCCGCGCGTGGGAGGGCTCATCGATCCGGATACCGAACGTATCCTGTCGCTGCGCCCCGATCTGGTGATCGTCTACAACACGCAGGCCGAGCTGAAGGAGCGGCTGGACCGCGCGCGGCTGCCGTACTTCTCGTACGAGCATCGGGCGTTGCCCGATGTCATGGACACCATCAGGACCCTCGGCGAGCGTGTGGGCGCCGGCGCCCGCGCGTCGGCCGTAGCGGCCGAGATGGACCGTGCCCTCGGTGCCGTGCGCGCCTCGGTGGCCGGGCGCGCCCGTCCGCGCGCCCTCCTGGTCTTCGGTCGCCAGCCGGGCTCGTTGCGAAGCGTCAACGCGAGCGGGGGCTACGGGTTTCTGGCCGACCTGCTCGACATCGCCGGCGCCGACAACGTGTTCGGCGATATCAAGCAGCAGTCCGTGCAGGCGAGCACCGAGATGATCCTGGCCAGGCGGCCAGACGTCATCATCGAGCTCAAGTACGGCTCGGCCGCGCCCGGCCTCGACGTCGCCAGAGAGCTCGAACCCTGGAACGCCCTCGCGTCCGTGCCGGCGGTGCGGAGCAAGCGCCTCTACCTGCTAACGGGAGACGAGTTCGTAGTCCCAGGTCCACGCATCGTCGCTGCTGCGCAGCGACTCGCCCGGACAATACATCCCTGAATTTGGTAATTGGGTGATTGGGTAATTGGGTAATCGGCACATCGGGTAATTTGGGAATTGAATCGGGGGAATTGAATCTCGGAATGGAATCGGATTTGATTGAGCATCGCTTGAGGAACCGCGCTATTCGTGCAATCAGTCCAATCCAAGTACCCAATTACTCGATGTGCCGATTACCCAATTACCCAATCACGCGATTACCCAATTCTAAGTTCCACACTTTCGCGTATCGCGGCCCGATGTTCCGGCATCCGATTCCTGTGGAGACAGGCGTCACGATCGAACGCGACGGCTTCCTCTTCACAGATCTCCAATTCCCCAATGTCTAAGGCTTCCGAATGGCCCGAGCGCATCGTGTGCCTGACCGAAGAGACCACCGAAACGCTGTACCTGCTCGGGCAGGGCGATCGAGTCGTCGGCGTTTCCGGATACACGGTGCGTCCGCCGGAGGCCAGGCAGAAACCGAAGATCTCGGCCTTTACGAGCGCGAAGTTCGACGCGATCGAGGCGTTGAAACCGGACATGGTGCTGGCGTTTTCGGACCTCCAGGCCGACCTGTGCGCCGAGCTCGTGCGGCGTGGCATGAACGTCGTCACGTTCAACCAGCGGAGCGTCGCCGAGATTCTGCGGATGATCCGCATCCTTGGCGGAATGGTGGGCTGCCAGGACGCGGCGGTGCGCCTGGCTCACGACCTGGAGGAGGGCCTCGCGCGCATCCGCGAGGCGGCGGCGGCCATTCCGGTGCGGCCCAAGGTGTTCTTCGAAGAGTGGGACGAGCCCCTGATCTCGGGAATTCGCTGGGTCGAGGAGCTCGTGATGATTGCGGGTGGCGACCCCATCTTTCCGGAGCTGGCCGGTGCGAGCCTCGCGAGGGATCGCATCGTCGATTCCGCGGAAGTCGTCCGGCGCGACCCGGACGTCATCATTGCCTCGTGGTGCGGCAAGCGGATGAGAAAGGCGACCATTAGTGGCCGACCCGGCTGGGATCGCATCTCCGCCGTCCGGCACGATCGGATCTACGAGGTGAAGTCGACCTACATCCTGCAGCCTGGCCCCGCAGCCCTCACCGACGGCGTGGCCCAGCTCCACGCCATTCTCTCGTCTGGCTCCTGAATTTGGTCATTTGGTCATTTGGTCATTTGGTCGTTTGGTCATTTGGTCGTTTGGTCGTTTGGTCAGTGGCATAGTCGTTTGGTCAGTGGCATAGGGGATGCACGACCCCAAGGCCATGGGCGACGCGAGCGAGGAGTTGAAACGACGGTCGAAGGCGTTCGCGGCAGCAGTGCTGAAGTTGATCGATCGGCTTCCGCCTACCGCTGGAGGCCAGGTGGTCGCCAGGCAGTTGGCAAAAAGTGCAACGTCAGTGGGCGCGAACTATCGCAGTACGTGCAACGCCCGGTCTCGGGCGGAGTTCATTGCGAAACTCGGAGTTGTGGTCGAAGAGGCTGACGAGACATGTTACTGGATCGAACTCGCTGTCGAGGGCCGTATGCTTGCAGACGGAACCGCCGTCGCGATCCAGCGGGAAGCGATCGAATTGCGCGCGATCTTCAGCCGGTCCCTGGGTACAGCCCGCGCGAACCAGAGGCTGAGCCAGCTCCCACAATCTCGCAGATCTCCAAATGACCAAATGACCAAATGACCAAATGACCAAATGACCAAATGACCAGATGATGACCTCCAACACCCTCGACGCCGCGATTCGCCGGATCCTCGTCGTCGCGGCCACCGCCCGCGAGATCGCACCGGCCGAGGGCTGGCTCACGCTGGCGTGTGGCGTCGGGCCCGTCGATGCCGCCGCGGCCACCGCGGCCGCCATTGCATCCGAGCGACCGCTCGCCGTGGTGCATGTGGGCATCGCCGGAGCCAGACGCCGGTCCGGGCTGATCGCGGCGACCATGGTGGTCGGGATCGAATCGATCTACTGCGATCTCGACGTGCCTGAGGCGTGGGCGCCGCGACGTCTGGCGCCGCCCGCGCATCTGGTCGACGCCGCTTGCCGGGCCGTGCCCTCGGCGAGCCGCCAGGCGATCGGCACCAGCGGACGCGTCGGCCATACGTCCGGTTGCGCGGTGGAAAGCATGGAGGGCTTCGCCGTGCTCCGTGCCGCGGCACTCGCCGGAGTGCCGGCGATTGAGGTCCGGGCGATCTCGAACGAGATCGAAGAGCTCGATCGCGGCCGCTGGTGCTTCGACGAGGCGTTTGCCGCAGTCCGGGCGAGCACGCCAGCCATCGTCAGGGAGGTGGCTGCGTGTCTCAGTTGACGTTCGCGTTCACCCCGTGTCCGAACGATACGTTTGCGTTCCATGCCCTCGTCCACGGCCTGGTCGACACCACGATCCGCGTGCAGCCGGTGCTGCTCGACATCGAAGAGCTGAACCGCCGGGCCCATGGGACGGAGTTCGACCTGACGAAGTTGAGCGTCGGCGCATTTGCCGCCACGGGCGCGCAGTATCGTCTGCTGCGCAGCGGGGCGGCGCTGGGGCACGGCGTCGGGCCGCTCGTCGTCTCGCGAGAGCCGGGTGCGCTCGAAGACGCCGTGCGCGGCCGCGTGGCCATCCCCGGACGCGAAACCACGGCGTTCCGGCTGCTCCAGCTCGCCGCGCCCAATCTCGGCAGCGTGGTCGAAGTGCGCTACGACCGGATTCTAGGGGCGGTCGAGCGTGGCGAAGTGGACGCAGGCCTCATCATCCACGAGAGCCGCTTCACGTACGCCGATCACGGGCTGACCAAGGTCGCGGACCTCGGCGACTGGTGGGAGGCCGAAACCGGGCTGCCCGTGCCGCTCGCGGGCATCTGCGCCCGTGCGGATCTCGACCCCGTTCTTGTCGACGCAGCGGAACGGGCGATTCGCGACTCCGTCGCTTACGCCTTCGCCCACCCGGAAGCGAGCCGCGCGTTCGTGCGTGCTCACGCCCAGGAGATGTCAGACGAAGTGTGCGATGCGCACATCCGCCTCTACGTGAACGAGCTCAGCCTGGATATCGGCGAGGAGGGCATGCGCGCAGTACGGCGCCTGGTGTCGTTGGATCCTAGCGGCAGCTAGTTCCGCAGTTCCTGAGCCTCGAGCCTCTTCCCTGCCCGTTCCCTGTTCCCTGTGATTACACATCGTCGTTGGGGTCCACGACGGCGTAGGGCGTCGATGCCCGACGGATGACGATCGTCAGGCCGAAGCCGACGATCACACTCGAGGCCGCCAGACCCAGGTAGATGCCGCTCCCCGCGACGGCCTCTGGCGGATCGCCGGGAGCGCGGTCCTCCACGATGGCCACCGCCTGCTCGCGGATGAGCGCCCGTCCCGACACCGTCCCGGGCATGATGCGCCACGACAGCGACATGATGCCGAGCGCCGCCAGGCCGACGATCAGCAGCGGGTGGCGGGAGTTCTTCCGTGTGATCAGGCTCAACACGGCGAGCACGACGGACACGGCGCCGAGGCCGGCTACCCACAGCGCCGCCGTATCAGGAAATCCGGAAAGGGACTCGCTGCCGACGACCACCCACGGGAGAAAGATGCTGATTTCGAGCGCGAGACCTGCGACCAGCGGAACGAAGTACGCGCGCATGCCCGGGCGGAACATCGCGCGCCAGCTCATGTTGGCCGAGTGTAGCACACGGGTTTCGAGAGGCGTAGAATGCGCGGGACAGCGCCTCCAAGCATCGCCATCGCTGGGCGATAGTCGGCGAGAACTCCGCTGGCCCGCGCCGACACGCGAGGCCGAGAGTCTACGCTCGAGGCCGAGCGACTCGCGAAGTTCGGTAGGCGAGTGGGGGGGGGTGGGGCCCCACGAGAATAAGAAGGACGCGCGCCATGAGATCCGTCAAGGCGATCGTCGGCGACCGGTCCACCGTGACAGTCGGCCCTCAGTCCTCCGTCACCGACGCCGCGCGGCTAATGGCCGCGCACCAGATTGGCGGCCTCCCGGTCGTCGACGGCGATCGCCTCGCCGGCATCTTCACCGAACGCGACGTGCTGAACCGCGTCGTCGCCGCCGGACGCCCGCCCGACGATACCCGCGTGGCCGATGTGATGTCCACGGACCTCGTGGTGGCGGAACTCAACGAAAGCTGCGAGGAGTGTCTGTCACGGATGCAGCGGAGCGGGGTGCGGCATCTGATCGTGCTCAATCAGGGCCGTCTCGCCGGGATTCTTTCGCTGCGCGATCTGCTGGCGGCTGATTGCGACGAGAAGGCCGAAGCCATCACGCTCCTGAACGCCTACGTGCACTACATCCCGGCGGACTTACAGTCCAAACTTAAAACTTAGAAGGAGGAACTACGAAGGACTCTGGATCGTGGGCTTGCCACGAAGTGGCGCAGTGTCCTTCGTAGTTCTTCCTTCTAAGTTCCAAGTTCCCGGCAGCGTTAGCTGCCGGGCGTCATGATGTGGGCGGTCGTCGTGCCCGCGTTCATGATCCATGCGCCGCCCATCTTGGGGTTGTCGGGCAGGCCGAGCGATGCGGGGGTGGCGCCGGGCACGGCAATCGTGACGTGCAGCCGCGCGCGCGCCTGGTCGGGGCCGTTCAACGAGTAGAACACCGAGCCGAACTCCGGCTTCACCCGGGTACCGTCCTTCTCGGCCGCGTCGAGCGCCGCCTGCCGCTTGGCGCTGTCCTGCTCGGCCTCGAACTTGCGGTTCTGGGCGACCCGCGCCAGGTTGCCCACGCTCGTGCACTGCACGGCAAAGGCCGCCTCTCCCGGCTCGCCGGACCGATCGAAGCACACCAGGCGGTTGGTGCCGGGCCGCAGGGTGTCGTAGGTGTAGTCGGGCTTCCACTTGATGACCATCGCGCCTTCGCGGGCGTTCGCGGGCGCCGCCGTCACCGCACGAGCGATGATATCGGCCGGGGCCTGCGCGAAGGCGCCGCTCGACACCACCATGAGACCGAACAGGATCAGGACAACGCGTTTCATGCAGCACCCTCCGGAGTTACCGATCGTTTGTGTCAACGTACCTCTTGGTCCTTCTTAGTTCTCACTTCGAAGTTCAAAGTTCTAACCAGCGTCCTTGAACTCCTCGTACCACGCCATCTGAATGGCCTCGAGCTTGGGCTCGTTCGACACCTTGGGATCATCGTCGAACCCGTCGAGGCCCATCACCTTCTCGCGCAGGTCGGTGAAGCGCACGGTCAGCGGATCGAGCCCGGGGTACTTCTCGACCAGCGCGATGCCGATGTCCTCGGCGTCGGTCCACTTCACGAGACCGCCTCGTCGCCCTTGGCCTTCCGGTCCGACTTCCCGAGCTGGATGCCGCCGCCTTCCTGCACGTAGTTGCGGGTGTACATCGGCAGCTCGCAGACGACGTCGCCGGACACGACCGCCTGGCAACCAAGGCGCGAGTGCTGTGTCAGGCCCCAGGCCGTGTCGAGCCGGTCGGCTTCATCGTCCTGCATCTCGCTCAGATGCGCGGCGCCTTCCTTGACGATGACGTGGCAGGTCGTGCACGCGCAGCTGCCGCCGCAGGCGTGCTCGAGCGACACGTGGAAGTTCTTGGCGATGTCGAGCAGCGATTCGGGCTTGCCGTGGTGCGTGTACGGCAGCGCGCCGTGCTCGAACTCGACCGTCTGCGGTTCGCCGTCGATGATGAAGGTGACTTTGGGCATCAGAGCTCGTCCACGTTCCGGCCGGACAGCGCCGCCTGCACCGAACGATTCATCATGACCTCGGCGAGGTGCTGGGTGTTGTCGTTGAGGACCTTCGTCCATTGGAGAATCGCCGCCCGATCCGACGATGTGAGCACGTGCTTGAGAGCGGCCATGGCCTGTTCGATGCGCTTCTGCTCGCCGGGCTTGAGCTCGCTCGCCGCGATGGCCGGGAACTCGGGCGCCGCCAGGGACTTTTCGGTGGCGCGAATCACCGCCTCGGCCTCGTTCTTCGCGTCGATGAGCAGCCGCGCCGCGAAGTCGGCCTCGGCGTGCTCGAACGAGTCGACGAGCATGCGCTCGACCTCTTCGTCGGTGAGGCCGTACGACGGCTTGACCTCGATCGTCTGCTCGATCTCCGTGCGCAGCTCGCGGGCCGTGACGCTGAGGATGCCGTTGGCGTCGATCTGGAACTGCACCTGCACCCGCGGCATGCCGGAAGGCATCGGGGGGATGCCCCGCAGCCTGAAGCGCGCCAGCGAGCGGTTGTCCGCCACGAGCTCGCGCTCGCCCTGAAGCACGTGGATGTCGACGGCCGTCTGGTTGTCGACGCTCGTCGTGAACATCTCGCTGCCGGTCGCCGGGATCGTCGAGTTTCTCAGGATGATCTTCGACGTGACGCCGCCCATGGTCTCGATGCCGAGCGACAGCGGTGTCACATCGAGGAGCAGCATCTCGCGGTTGCCCGTGATGAGGATGTCGGCCTGCACGGCGGCGCCGAGCGCCACGACCTCGTCCGGGTTGAGGTCGGTGTGCGGCGTCCGGCCAAAGAGCTCGCCCACCAGCCGCCGCACGAGGGGAATGCGCGTCGACCCGCCGACCAGCACCACCTCGTCTATCTGTGAGGGCTGGAGGCCGGCGTCGGCCAGGGCCATGCGGCACGGGACGAGGGTCCGATCGATCACCGGGCGGATGATCGCCTCGAAATCGGCGCGCGTCAGCGTCTTGCCGAGGAGGACCGTCTCGTCGCGATCCGACAGCTCGACCTTGGCGCGAATCGCGGCTTGCCGGACGGCCTGCAGTGTCTCGGCCGTGGGGGCGCCCGAGGCCTGCTGCGCCGGCAGCACATACGACGCGACGTCGGCCAGCACGCGGTCGACCAGCAGCCGGTCGATGTCGTCGCCGCCCAGGTGCGTATCGCCGTTGGTGGCGAGCACCTGGAACACACCATCTTCGACCCTCAGGATCGACACGTCGAAGGTGCCGCCGCCGAAGTCATACACGGCGATGAGCCCGGTCTTGCGCTTGTCGAGCCCGTACGCGAGCGAGGCCGCCGTCGGCTCGTTGATGATGCGCAGCACCTCGAGGCCCGCTATCCGCCCGGCGTCCCGCGTGGCCGTGCGCTGGGCGTCGTTGAAGTACGCCGGCACGGTGATGACGGCGCGGTCGACTTCGGGATCGAAGTCGCCTTCGGCAGCAAAGAACGCCTCGGCACGCCGCTTCAGCTCCCGAAGGATGACCGCGGAGATCTCGGGAGCGGTCATCTCGCGGTCGCCGAGCCCGATTCGCAGCACGTCTCCACCGGAGACGCGGAACGGCAGATGGGCGATATCTTCCTTGATGTCGTCGATTCCTCGGCCCATGAAGCGCTTGACCGAGTACACGGTCCGGCCGGCCTCGGTCACGAGGCGCTTCTCTGCCTCGCGGCCCACCAGCAGCGATCCGTCCGCGCCGGCTGACACGATCGAGGGCACGAGGCCGTCGCCGGAGCCGTCGCGGATCACGACCGGGACGCCGTCCTTGACGAACGCCACCAGGCTGTTTGTGGTGCCGAGATCGATGCCGACGACTCTACTCATGGCTGCGGGCCTCGGGCTCCGGGCTTCCGGGGCTTCAGGCTCAAGGCTGCTGGCTTCAGGCTCATGGCTCAGGGCTCGTGCCGGAGCCTGGAGTCTGGAGCCCGGAGCCGGTGAGCTCGCGCTCGATCGTCGCGAGCAGGTTATTGATGTAGTTCTTCTCGAGCACACGTTTGCGCAGCGCTTCGAGCGCGGCCCGCCGCGCGTCGGGGGCCGCACCGGCATCCGCCAGAGCGTCCCACTGAGCCGACAGCGTCTTCAGGTCCGCCTCGTGCTCGGCGCGCTTCTGCTCGATCGGCCGTCGCGCGCGCTGCAGGCGTCCCTGCCAGCCCTCGTCGTTCTGCTCGCGCATCATGCGGATCTCGTCCAGCTCCTCGTTGAGCGCAAACACTTCTTCGAGGAGATCGGCGGGCACGTCCTGAGACGGGGCCTTCGCGCCAGCGACCGACGCTCCCGCGGCGCCGCCGTGCGGGCCGCCTGCGGCAAGACCCTCTCGCTCGAGGAGGTACTCGAGCCTCGAGACAGGGTCCTTCAGGGTTCGATACGCGTCGTTCAAGTACGACGAACGCTCGAGGCTGGCCCGCCGCTCCGCGAGCGGCGCATTGTAGAAGTAGTCGGGATGAAACTGCCGGCTGAGCGCCCTGAACTGCCGATCCAGTTCCGCCAGATCCAGATCGAGCTTCCGCGGCATCCCGAGAAAGCTGAAGTAGTCGCCGTGCCGCCCGAGCGTCAGGATCTTGGTGCACTGCGGGCAGAAGTGCACGTCGACGGGCGCACCGCCGCCACATTCTCGACACACCTGGATGCTGGGGGCGGTTGAAGACATCTTTCTTTGAGAACCTTTCGGTTCAGGGTTCAGTTAGGTTCAAGGTGCTGGTGCCAGGGTTCTCGGTGCTGGGTTCAAGGTTCATTCGACCCGGCTCAGCTTCGGCAGGCCGCAGGAACCTTTTTGATGGGCCTGTAAAGAATGCTGCGCGGCTAGATCAAGCGCGCCTCCGCGCACCTTGAACGTTGAACCTTGAACCTTGAACCACCGGCGTCATGCACCAAACGAGCTGCCGCACCCGCACGACGACTTCGCGTTCGGGTTGTTGAACACGAAGCCCTTGCTCACCAGGTTCGTGTCGTAGTCGAGCACCGTGCCGTTCAGGTACAGGAGGCTCTTCTTGTCGATGAAGATCTTGGCGCCCTCGGCGCCTTCGAAGACTTCGTCCCCGAAGCGCGCCTCCCGCTCCCACGCGAACGTGTAGCTCAGACCCGAGCACCCGCCGCCCTTGACCCCGACGCGCAGACCGCCGTCCTCGATGCCCTGCTTGGCCATCAGGTTGCGGATCTTCCGCGACGCGGTCTCAGTGATCGCGATCATTACGCCGTCGGCTGCGCCGGCTCGTGCGCGGCGGCACCCTTCCCCTGCTGCTTTTTCTTATAATCGTTTATCGCCGCCTTGATCGCGTCCTCCGCCAGCACGGAGCAATGGATCTTGACCGGCGGCAGGCTCAGCTCGGTGACGATGTCGGTGTTCTTGATGGCGAGGGCTTCGTCGACCGTCTTGCCCTTGAGCCACTCGGTGGCCAGACTCGAGCTCGCGATCGCCGAGCCGCACCCGAACGTCTTGAACTTCGCGTCGTCAATCACACCCGTCTCCGGGTTGACCTTGACCTGCAGCTTCATCACGTCGCCGCACTCCGGCGCGCCGACGAGGCCCGTCCCGACGTTCGGGTCTTCCTTCGGCATGGACCCGACGTTGCGCGGGTTCTCGTAGTGGTCAATTACCTTGTTTGAGTAAGCCATTACCGTCTCCTTGAATCTGGTTATCTGGTCATCTGGTTATCTAGTCATTTGATTTGGTCATTGAGCCGCTAATGACCAAATGACCAAGTGACCAGATGCCAAAATTCTTGAGCGTCAGCTCAGTGAACTTCCCACTGCATCGTCGACAGGTCCACGCCTTCCTTCGCGAGCTCGTAGAGCGGCGACATCTCGCGCAGCCGGGTGACCACCGAAATCAGCTTGTCGGCCACGTAGTCCACTTCCTCTTCCGTCGTCCAGCGGCCGAGGCCGAAGCGGATCGAGGAGTGCGCCAGGTCGTCGCCGGCGCCGAGGGCCTTCAGCACGTACGACGGCTCGAGGCTCGCCGAGGTGCAGGCCGAGCCCGACGACACCGCGACGTCGTTGATGCCCATGAGGAGCGACTCGCCCTCGACGTAGGCGAAGCTCACATTGAGGCTGTGCGGCAGACGGTGCTCCACCGATCCGTTGACGTAAATCTCGTCGAGCCCCTTGTGCAGCCGGTCGTTCAGCCGGTCGCGCAGCGTCTGCAGACGCGCCGTGTCAGCCGCCATGTCGAGCCGGCACAGCTCGGCAGCCTTCCCGAAGCCGACAATGCCGGGAACGTTGAGGGTGCCGGAGCGCATGCCGCGCTCGTGCCCGCCGCCGTCGATCTGGGCCGCGAGCAGCACGCGCGGGTTCCGCCGCCGCACGAACAACGCGCCAACACCCTTCGGCCCGTACAGCTTGTGGGCGCTCATCGACACCATGTCCACCTTGAGGTCGTTGACGTTGAAGGGAATCTTGCCCACGGCCTGCACGCCGTCGGTGTGGAAGAGGATGCCCTTCTCCTTCGCGATGGCCCCGATCTCGGCGATCGGCTGGATGACGCCGATCTCGTTGTTCGCGGACATGATCGTGATGAGGATCGTCTTGTCGGTGATCGCGGCCTTGAGCTCGTCGATGTTGATGAGGCCGTTCTTCTGCACCGGCAGATACGTGACGCGGTAGCCGTCCTTCTCGAGGTGCTTGCACGTGTCGATCACCGCCTTGTGCTCGGTCACACAGGTGATGATGTGGTTGCCCTTCTCGCGGTACATCTCGGCGACGCCCTTGATGGCCAGGTTGTTCGACTCGGTCGCGCCGCTCGTGAAGACGACTTCCTTCGCGTTGGCGCCGATGAGATCGGCCACCTGTTTCCGGGCGATATCCACCGCCTCCTCGGCCTCCCAGCCGAAGGGGTGGTTCCTGCTCGCCGCGTTGCCGAACTTCGCGGTGAAGTAGGGCAGCATGGCCTCGACCACCCGCGGGTCGACGGGGGTCGTCGCGTGATAGTCCATGTAGATCGGAAGCTTGATGGGCATCGGTGTACTCTCGGGTGACTCTCGCACTCAGAAGCTCGAATGCAGAACGGCCGTCTTTGGCAGGTCTGCCGGCAGCGGCGGGTCCGCTGCCAGCTCGGCGATGGTGCACTCGCCGAGCGCGCTCAGAATTCGTTCGCGCACGCGCCACAGCGGGTCGCGCACGTTGCATTTCGCGTACTGGTCGCAGGTGCCCTCGTCGGTCGAACAGGCGGTCACCGTCACCGGGCCGTCAATCGCCTGGATGACATCGGCCACCGAGATGAGCGATGGCACCCGCGCGAGCTGATAGCCGCCGCGCGTCCCCTGCTGGGAGGCGAGCAGGCCCCGCCGCACCAGACGCTGGAGCACCTTCGCCAGCAGCTCGATCGGAATGTCGTACTGGCCGGCAATCTCGCGAGCGCTCGACGAGCCACGGTCGCCCCGCAGCGCGAGGTGCTTCATGGCCATCAGCGCGTAATCCGCCTTTTTCGAGAGTCTCAGCATATCCGACCGACTGAGTCCGATATTAGCACAAGGTGCCGGGAATCCGGGACCTTTTCGGGACTCAATACCTGGGCTGGCTCGGATCGACCTTGTCGATCCACTCCAGAATGCCCCCCTGGAGGTTCAGGACTCTCTTGAACCCGACCGATCGGAGGAAGTCCGCCGCTTTGGCGCTTCGGGCGCCCACCTTGCACTGCATCACGAGCTCGCTCTCCGGGTCGAGCTCGGCATACCGTCTGGGGATCTCGCCGAGCGGGATGAGCACCGAACCGTTGATGCGGTTGATCTGGTACTCGTTCGGTTCCCGGACGTCGATGATCTGAAGCGCGTCGCCACGGTCGAGGCGGGCCTTGAGAGCCACGGCGGTAATGCTGGTCGCGCTGGCCGCTGCGGCCACCGGCTCCGGAGCCGCCGGGTGGATACCGCAGAACTGTTCGTAGTCAATGAGCTTGGTGACCGTCGGATGGGTGCCGCACACCGGGCAATCCGCATCCTTCCGGAGCTTCAGCTCGCGGAACTTCATCCGGAGCGCGTCGTAGATCAGGAACCGCCCGATGAGCGGCTCCCCAATCCCGGTGATCAACTTGATGGCCTCGGTCGCCTGAATGACGCCGATCACGCCTGGCAGCACCCCGAGCACCCCGCCTTCGGCGCAGCTCGGCACGAGCCCGGGCGGCGGCGGTTCGGGGTACAGGCAGCGGTAACACGGGCCATCCTTTGTCGAAAACACCGACGCCTGGCCTTCGAACCGGAAAATGCTCCCATAAGCGTTGGGCTTTCCGAGCAGCACGCAGGCATCGTTGGTCAGGTAGCGCGTCGGAAAGTTATCCGTGCCGTCCAGGATGACGTCGTAAGGCTTGAACAGCTCGAGCGCGTTCTCCGACGACAGCGCCACCTCGTAGGTGTCGACCTGAACATGAGGGTTGATCGCAAGCAGCCGATCCTTGGCCGACGCGAGCTTCGATCTGCCGACATCCGGTGTGCCGTGGATGATCTGGCGCTGCAGGTTGCTGAAGTCGACGACGTCGAAGTCGACGATGCCGATTCGCCCCACGCCCGCCGCCGCCAGGTACATCGCCGCCGGCGATCCGAGGCCGCCCGCACCGATGCAGAGGACGCTGCCGCCCTTCAGCCGGCGCTGGCCGTCCACCCCCACCTCCGGCATGATCAGATGCCGGCTGTAGCGCTTGATCTCGTCGTTGGTCAGCTGGGGAAGCTCGTTGGTCACAGAAGTCCGCCTGCCACGGACGGGATGATGCTGATCGTGTCGCCCGGCGACACGCGGGTCTGTTCCTTGTCGAGATACCGGATGTCCTCGTCGTTCAGGTAGACGTTGACGAAGCTCCGGAGCTTGCCCTGCTCGTTGTAGAGATGCGCCTTGAGGCCGCTGTGCTTCGTCGTCAAATCCGAGAGCAGTTCGGCGATCGTTGCGCCGTCAGCCTCGACCGCGTCCTTCTTGTCCGTGTACGGTCGCAGCGGAGTGGGAATCAGAATTCTCGTCGCCATTGAGCTCGCCCTCATCGAAACTGGATCGGTCTTCCTTCAGGTACCAGACGGTCATCGCCTGAGCCCTCCCCGACGCGACGGCGACGATCACATACGCGAAGTTCGGCCATGCGTGATCGAGGTCGAACTGCGACGGTCTCGCAGGGTGATCGGGGTGCGAGTGATAGAACCCCAGGAGCTCGCCGCCGAGCTCGCCGGCCCGCGCTTCGGCCATCCGGTAGTCAGACGGCCTGACCAGGAATCGCCGCCTCGGCCCCTCTTCGGTGGTGTTCGGCAGCGCCACTGCGGCCGTGGCGGTACCGCCGGCCCCCACGAGCGCCCCGCAGCACTCGTGCGGGTACGTTTCTTCGCCGTGGCGCCGGATCGCGGCGGCGACGCCGGCTTCGAGCTTCAGTTGATTAAGACTCATCGGCGGTCCAGAACGATTCGGTCAGGTACTTCTCCGCGCCGTCGGGGAACACGGTGCACACCACCCCGCGCTCAGCCGTCCGCATGATCCCGCGGGCTACCTGAAGTGCGGCGGCCAGCGCCGCGCCGGACGAGATCCCCACCAGCAGGCCTTCTTCCCGGGCCAGCCGGCGAACCAGATGGTGCGCCTCTTCGGTGCTCACGCTGAGATCCTCGTCCGCCAGCGACGTGTCGTAAATCCGCGGCACCATCGCCGTCGCCATGTGCTTGAGCCCTTCGAGCCCATGGAACGGCGAATCGGGCTGAAACGAGATCAGCCGGATCGCCGGGTTGAAACGCCTGAGGGCCCGGCCCGTGCCGACGAACGTGCCGCTGGTGCCGAGGCCGGCGACGAAGTGGGTGACCGTTCCGGCCGTCTGCTCGATGATTTCCGGGCCCGTTCCGTCGAAGTGCGCGCGCCAGTTCGAGTCGTTGCTGTACTGGTCGGGATAGAAGTACTTCTCGGGCTGTTCCGCCACCATGCGGCGGACCTCTCGAATCGCCCCGTCGGTCCCTTCGAGCGGGCTCGTGAGAACGAGCTCGGCGCCAAACGCCTTCAGGATCAGCTTGCGTTCGGGGCTGGCATTCTCCGGCAGGCACAGCTTGACCGGGTACCCCTTGGCAGCCCCGATCATCGCGTAGGCGATCCCCGTGTTGCCCGAGGTCGCGTCAACGATGGTCAAACCCGGCTTGAGGGCGCCAGAGGCTTCGCCGTCGGCAATCATCCGCGCCGCTGCCCGATCCTTGACCGATCCGCCGGGGTTCTGCCATTCGGCCTTCGCATACAGCTCTACGCCCGGCGTCTCGCGCTCGAAGCGCACCAGGCGGACGAGGGGCGTCCGGCCGATGAGATCCAGAACCGTTGAGCCCTTCCGATCCGTGAGGGATGCCGAGGAGGAGGACATCTCGATATGCGACCGCAGCAGTCCGGATTATAGGTGGCAACGATGAACCGTTCAAGACAGGCCGAGAACTGGCGGTGCTCGGTTCTCGGTGCCCCGGTGCCCGGTGCTCGCCCGGTACTCGGTGCTGGGTGCTGGGTGCCCGGTGCGTCCCCGGTGTTGGGTGCCGGTGCGAGCGGAACGGTGTCCAAGGCAGTGTGAAAGAATGCTGCGCGTTGTGATCACCGCGCCACCACTCGCCGGGGACCGAGAACCCGGGAACCCAGAACGGCAAAGTCAGTTAGTGCGTGTCGGTGGCTGGCTCTTCAAGAGACGCACCTGGCTCCCCCAGCCGATCATCCTCGCGATCGTGATCATCCCGGTCATGAACATGCCGGTGGCGCTCATGGCCGCCGGGGCCCTGCTCGTTGTCCTCGGCGAGCTCATCCGGCTGTGGGGCGTCAGCCACATCGGCGTGATCTCACGAACGCGCAGCGACCGTCTGGGCCCGCTCGTGTCCACCGGGCCATTCGCTCGAGTGCGCAACCCGCTCTACGTTGGCAACCTCTTGATCTGGACGGGCTTCGCCGTCAGCGCCAACCTCCTCTGGCTGGTGCCGGTCGTCGTGCTGCTCGTGGGCCTCGAGTACCACGCCATCGTCCGCTGGGAGGAAACACTGCTCGAGGCGAGGTTGGGAGAGGCCTATCGGGACTACATGCGGCGGGTGCCGAGATGGTTACCAATTGGCGGGTCCAAAAGGACCCGCCCTACGAGCGAGGCTGAACCACCGGCGAACCCACGATTCTCGCTCGGGGACACGCTCTTCAGCGAGCGCGGGACGCTCATCGCGATCGTCGCCGGCTACGCCCTGCTGTTCCTGAAAGGGTCCGACCTCGGGGCCCGCCTTCGCTAGCCTCCGTCTTTTTCCTCGTGGTCTTCTTCTTCACCCTGGTCTTCGCCGCTGACTTCCGCGGCGTGGCCTCGAGCCTGAGGCTCTGCCACAGGTACCAGCACGCCACGGTCCGGTACGGGCGCCACGCCTCGCCAAGCGCCAGCATGCGCTTGGCGTCCGGACGCTTCCTCAGCCGGTAGACACGCTGGATCGCATTGACGATACCGAGGTCCCCGACCGGCAGCACGTCGGGTCGAAGGAGGCGGAACATCAGGAACATCTCGGCCGTCCAGCGGCCGAAACCCTTCACTTCGGTGAGCCGCAGTACGACTTCCTCATCCGGCAGGGTGTCGAGCTCGTCAAGGCGCAGGCGACCGTCGGCCAGACGGGCACAGAGGTCCCGCACGTATCGGACCTTCTGGCCGCTCAACCCGACTCCGCGCAACGCCGCATCGTCGAACGAGGCGATCGCCGCCGCATCTTTGATCGCGCCCTCGGGAAAGAGCGCCACGAACCTGCGAAAAATCGTCGCGGCCGCCTTCGTCGACAACTGCTGGCTGACGATGGCGCTGATGAGCGCGGTCAGGTGGTCTTCGCGCTGCCGGCCCGGGAGGCCGCACGGCCCGATCGTCCGAATCACGGCACCGAGCGCGGGATCGCGCCTGGCGATGAGCCTGGTCGCTCTGTGGTAGTCGGCGTCGGTGAGCTGCATGGGCGCGACGGAATGGTCAGCGGATGGCGACGGTGAGCTGCGCCTGCGCGTGGATCTCGACGACCCCGGGTTCGATGGCCGGCGTCGAGTCCGCAGAGTCTGCCACGGCGCGAGCCATCGCCATCGGCCGCGGCGGCACAAACGACTGCCGGGTGTCGAGAATGCGGAGCACGCGTTCGATTGTCTGGCCGGCGCCTGCGGCGAGCGCGTCGGCGCGAGCCCGGGCATCGACGACGGCGAGGCGAAGCGCTTCCCGCTCCGCCGCCGCACGGTCCTTGAGGTCGAAGCGGACGCCGGCAATGGACGTGGCGCCGGCCTGGATCGCGGCCTCCAGGACATCGCCGGTGGCGCTCACATCGTCGAGCCGGACCTCGAGCGCGTTGCGTGCGACGTATTCACGCGGCACACGGCGGCCGTTGACATAGTCAATCTCCTGCTGGACCGTGTAGCCCAGCGTTCGAAGGTTGGCCTTCGGCACTCCGGATCCGAGCAGCCGCTGCTGGACCGCCGCCATGGCGGCCGCGTTCTGGCGCTGCGCGTCGCCGGGGGTCTTGGCCCGCGATTCGACCGCGGCCGTCACCCAGGCCTGATCAGGCACTCGCCTGACGATCGCTTCGCCCGTCGTGACAATGGTCGGCGCCGCGGTCGTCACATCCTGCGGCGGCTGGGCGCCAGCCGCACGCGGCACGACGCAGCCGAGAGCCAGCACAAGGCCGCCGATCAGTCTGTACATACGATCCTGAATCCGATGCTGTAGGCGTAGGTGTCGGGCGGTACCTTGTGGCGATATGCGCACCTCAGCATCTCCACGTCGTGATTGACCCACGAGCCGCCGCGGACGATACGCAGTGCCCCTGACTGCGGGCCGCGAGGATCTTTCAGATCGCTCAAGGAATAGTAGTCCGGATCGTACCAGTCGGAGACCCACTCCCAGACGTTGCCGGCCATGTCGTACAGCCCGTATCCGTTTGGCGCGTATGTCCCGGTTGGACGGGTGCCTCGCTCGCGCTTGGCCTCCGGATCGGACAGATACACGCACGAGGTCGGCTCAATCTCGTTGCCCCACGGGTACCGCTGGTTGGCGACCCCGCCACGCGCGGCCTTCTCCCACTCGGCCTCGGTGGGCAGGCGGACAGTGCGTGAGAGGGTGTCCGACAACCAGGCGCAGTAGGCCGCGGCGTCGTCGGAGGTGACGAGCACGACAGGATTCGCGCCATGTCCCGCCGGCGGCGCCTCGTCTTCCCAGACGTACTGAGCGGCCAGGGTCCTGAAGGCGTCGAGGTCGTCGTCGCCGGACGACGCGACGGCGGGAGGGTGGCGGACGGCGGGCGCCGGGTATCCCGTGGCGCGTACGAAGCGTGAGGTACTCGTCGCAGGTCACCGGATAGCGCCCGATGAAGAACTCGCTCAGGAAGACAGGATGGAGCGGACGTTCGTCCTCGTTGCGGTCCGGTGCGCCCATCAGGAATTCTCCTGCGGGAATGCGGGCCAGGTTGGGAGCGCCTGCGACGGTCATGGCTTCGGCTGAGTATATTAAGTGTCGGCACCGTCATGACACCACTCTCCGGAATCACCGTGCTCGACCTGACGCGCGTTCTTTCGGGCCCCTATTGCACGATGCTGCTCGCCGACATGGGTGCTCGGGTCATCAAGGTCGAGCAGCCCGGCAAGGGGGACGACACCCGCGCCTGGGGTCCGCCTTTCCTGGACGGCGAAAGCGCGTACTTTCTCAGCGTCAACCGCAACAAGGAAAGCATCACGCTCGATTTCAAGACCCCAGGCGGTCGCGACATCCTCGAGCAGCTCATCGGCCGCGCCGACGTGTTCATCGAGAACTTCCGGCCCGGTACGCTCACCAAGCTCGGTCTGGACTATGCGGCCCTCGCCGTGCGGCATCCCCGGCTGGTCTACTGCTCCATTTCCGGCTTTGGCCACACCGGGCCGCGGGCGGCCGAGCCCGGGTACGACGCCGTGATGCAGGCCGAGGGCGGGTTGATGAGCATCACCGGGGCCGCCGGCGGCCCGCCGTTCCGGCTGGGCGTCGCCATTGCGGACATCGTGTCGGGCATGTTCGCCGCCCAGGGCGTGACGGCGGCGCTCTTCGCGCGAACGACGACGGGACGGGGCCAGAACGTCGACATCGCGATGCTCGACTCGGTCGCGGCGCTCCTGACCTACCAGGCCGGCATCTACTTCGCCACAGGCATCCCGCCGGCACGGATGGGCAACCGGCATCCGACGATCGTGCCTTACGAAACGTTCGCGGCCTCTGACGGCGAGTTCGTGCTGGCGGTCGGCAACGACGACCAGTGGCGGCGATTCTGTGGGGTGGCGGAGCTCGATCCGGAGGATCGGTTCGCCACCAACCGCCAGCGGGTGACGGCGTACGGCGAGCTCCGCCCGATCCTCGATGCCCGCCTCAGGACCCGGCCCCGTGCGCACTGGATCGGACGGCTCACAGCGGCGGGCGTGCCCTGCGGTTCGGTGCGCGACCTCGGTGAGCTGTTCGCCGATCCCCAGATGGCTGCGCGTCAGATGATCGCAGGCGTCGAACACTCGCTCGTCGGCCCGCTCCGCGTCCTGGGCACGCCGCTCAGGCTGTCGGACACGCCGGCGTCGGTTCGCACCGCGCCGCCCACCCTCGGCCAGCATACCGATGCGGTGCTCAGCGGCGACCTCGGTCTCGGGTCCGATCGGGTGGCCGATCTCCGCGCCAAAGGAGTGATTTGATGGAAGTCTCGACCGTCCGCCAGCGCCTGCTGCAGACCATCGACGTCGCAAAGCGGTCGGCAGCCGACCGCCGTGCGCGCAGCGACGAGGCGACGCGCGTCTACGCGGGCTTTCTCGATCGGACCGCCGTGCCATTGGTCCGCCAGGTGGCGAGCGTCCTCAAGGCGGAGGGGATGGCCTACACGGTCTTCACGCCGGCTGGATCAGTGCGGTTGATGTCGGACAGGAGCGCCGATGACTTCATCGAGATCGAGCTCGATACTTCGGGCGCCGAGCCGCGCGTGATGGGCCACACCAGCCGTCGGCGCGGCCAGCGCGTCCTCGAACACGAACAGCCGATCGGCGGCGCGGTCGCGGACCTTTCCGAGAACGATGTCCTGGAGTTTCTGCTCAAGGAGCTCGCGCCGTTCGTCGAACGCTGATTCAGGCGAGGCGTTCGGCGAATGACGTGTCGACGCCCTGCCGCTTGAGGAGCGCCAGGAACCCCGGCCGATCCGGCGCCAGTCGATAGGCCTCCCGGGCATCGACCGCACCGCCCTGCACGAATCCGACGAGCGCGTCATTGAGCGGCACCATGCCGTGCTTCCGGCCGCCTTCGATCGCCATGGGGAGCTGCGAGGTCGTGCCTTCCGCCAGCACGCTCGCGACGGCCGGGGTGTTCAGCAGCACTTCGCGGGCCGCCACGCGTCCGCCGCCGCGCTTCCGAAGCAGCACCTGAGCCACGATGCCACGCAGGTTCTGCGCAAGTGACAGCTGCACCTGCTGGCGATGCTCCGGCGGGTAGAGATCGATGATGCGATCGATGGCGCGGCTCGCCGTGTGCGCGGGAAACCCGCCGATGACGAGCTGGCCGCGCGACGCGGCCTCGAGCGCGACGTTCACCAGTCCGGCCGTGCGCAACTCGCCGATCACGAGCACATCGGGATCCTCGCGCAGCGCGGCGTTGGCCACGGCCAGCGTGTCCTCGCTGCTGCCGCGCACCTCGCGCTGGCTGATGAAGCAGCCGACGGGCTCGTGCACGACGTTGATTTCGTTCTCGATCGTGATGATGTGATCGCGCCGGCTCCGGTTGATCAGATCCACCATCCCGGCGATGACCGTGCGCTTGCCACTCGAGCGGGGCCCGGCGACGAGCACCAGGCCTTCGGGCTCGACGGCGAGCGTCTGGATGATGCGCGAGAGGCCCAGCTGGTCGGCCGTGACGCCGCGGCCCGACATGAGGCGGAACACGCCGCCCGGGCCCCGGTGGTCCCGGAAGCTCATGCACCGTACGCGACCCACGTCGCTGACATCGGCGATCCACTCGCTCGCGACGCCCGTGCGCAGCGCTTCGGCGCTTCGCTCGGGCATGAGCGTCAGGAGCAGCGACTCGACGTCGTTCGGGCTGAGGACCGGCGCCCCGTCGAGTGTCTGCACGTCGCCGTCCACCCTCACCGACGGGCGGGCGCTCGACGACAGGTAGAGCGTGGACGCGCCGCGGGCGGCCGCCAGCCGGAGCATCCGGTCGAGACCGGACGAGGCCTGCTCGACGAGCGGCGGAGGCGAGTCGGGCCGGATCGGGTTCCGGGCAAGCGGCAGCACGACCGCAGGCGGCGAGGGCTCTTCGACTGCCGCCGGCGCTTCGGCGGGCGCAGGCTCGATCTCGTCGGGGAGCGCGACCGGTGGCGTGAGCGCCTGCGGCCGTGGCGGCACGGAGCGGAGCTCTCCCGCGCCGGCGGTCGGCGCGGCGACGGTGCGCGAAGCATGTGCCCCGGCCAGCGGCGGCCGAACCGCGACAGGTGGAGTGATTGGTGGCGACGGGACGAACGGGGGCGCCGATGGCGTCGTCTCAGGTTCGGGCTCCGGCTCGAGCTTCGTCACCGTGCCGGCCGGGGGGTGCAACTCCTCGGGAACAGGCACTTCGGCGATCGCGGGCTGGTCTTTGATCGCCGACCAGTGTTCGCGCGCACCGAGAGTCACCACGGGCGTGTCCAGAGGAGCGGCAGGCGGCGGCTCGACAGGCGCCGGAGCGGAAGCGGCCCCGGTGGGTGCCGGCGGATCGAACATCTCGAGCGGCACGCGGTCGTCGTCGGGCACGCGCCGGCGGCGGATTTCGGCCCACACATCGTCGCCGCCCCGAGCCGCCACGATCGTGAAGTGCTCGCCGGCGAACTCGGGCATGTGCGGCAGCTCGTACTGCGCGGCGCCGAACTCGTCGAGCGCGCGCTGGGATTCGAGCGGCAGCAGCTGCGCGACGATCCCCGTGACGGCGTCCAGCGTCAGCCCGCGGGAGGCCAGGTCGACCTGCCCGGAAGGGGCGACGACGTAGGGCTTTTCTCCCACGTGGAGCACGAGCGCCTCCCCGTCCAGGCGGACGATGGCGTGGAGGAGGGATGGGACGACGCTCATCAGGATACTTTCACGTGGTTGCACACGGTCGCCCACAGAATCTCGAGCCCTGTCGGGGGACCACACTGCATCAACATGTCGGCTCAACGATGCTCTCGCTGTAGGAAGTTGGAACTTCGAAGTTCGAACTACGAAGGCCTACGAAAACCGAGCTCGTAGATTCGCACGAGCTCCACGAGCTTGTAGCCGCGCGTCTGGTACGGCGGCACGATGCGCTCGGCCCGGAGATACTGCAGCATGCCGTCGTCGCTGTAGTCCGGCGGGCCGATGTGTGCGGCCTCGGTCAGCACGCGTTCGAGATCCGCGATCGTCATGGCTTTGCGTTCAACAGTGCGGCTCACCGGAATGAAGCCAAACCGTGTCTCCCTGGTTGTCTCGGTAAGAGTCGAGAAGTCGACGAAGATTTCGTTGCTGATGAAATTGTAGTCGGCTTCGGAACGGGTGGCCGGCGCGTCCTCGACGCGGAGCAGGCGAACTTCCGTGACAGAGCGGAGGTGGTCGACGAGCACCTGCGTGAACGTTCCTTCCCCTGACCATCCGGTCGATTCCACCTCGATCATTTGCGGATCACTTGAAGGCATGATGGATGGCCATCAGGCCACCGAGGACAGGATAGCAAGTCACGCGCGCGAAACCTCGCGTTTCCATGAGCCGTGCGACAGCCTCCGCGCCGGGATAGGCGCGAATCGACGCCGGGATGTAGCGATAGGTGTCGGGATCGCGGTGCAGCAACCAGCCGAGAATGCCGCCGACAACGGAGAGATAGGCCAGGTACGCCGCGCGCACCATAGGATGCGACGGGCGGTTGAAGTCGAGCGACAGCGCCTGGCCGCCTGGCTTGAGGACGCGCAGCATCTCGTCGACCGCCGAGGTCAGATCCGGAACGTTGCGCAGACCGTAGCCGGTCGTGACCAGGTCGAACGAACTGCCCGCGAACGGCAGCGCGGTCATGTCGCCGACCAGAAACCGTGGGGCGCCGCGAACCGTGACCTTGCGGCGGGCCAGCACGATCATCCGTTCGGTGAGATCCAGTCCGACCACCGACGCCCGTCCGTCGGAGAGGGCGAACGCGATGTCACCGGTGCCGGTCGCGAGGTCGAGGGCGCGCATGCCGCTCGCGGGGCGCGCCAGGGCGACCAGACGCCGCTTCCAGCGCCGGTCGCCGCCGTACGACAGCAACCCCGTGATCAGGTCGTACCGGTCCGCGATCGTGGCAAACAACGAGCGGACGTACCGGCGCTTGCCTTCCGGCGTGGCGATGCGGTCGTCGATCGACATTCAGGGCGATAATATCCCTGCATGCTCCCATCGAGCACCGTCGAGAACTACCTGAAGGCCATCTATCTCGGCCAGTCGGCCCTGCCCGAGGGCGCACGCCTCGTGCCGATGGGTCAGGTCGCCGCGGCGCTGTCGGTCACGCCCGGCACCGCGACGACGATGGTGAAGGCGCTGGCGGAGTCCGGGTTGGCCGAGTACGAACCTTATAGCGGCGTGCGGCTCACGGCCGCCGGCGAGCGCCTGGCGGGCCTGGTGTTGCGGCGTCACCGGCTGGTGGAACTGTTCCTCGTGCAGGTGATGGGGATGCGCTGGGACGAGGTCCACGACGAGGCCGAGCAGCTCGAGCATGTGGTGTCGGAGCGTCTCATCGAGCGTATCGACGAAATGCTCGGCCGCCCGACGCACGATCCCCATGGCGATCCCATTCCCAATGCCGAAGGCCGCGTGCCGGCCCCTCATTTCGAGAGCCTGATGACGTGCGCGGTTGGAGAGCCGCTTCGCGTGGCCCGCATCGCCGATCAGGATCCGGCGTTCCTGCGCTTCGTCGAGCAGAACGCGCTCAAACCCGGTCAGGCCATCGAGGTCCAGGGACGCGATACGGCTGGAGACGCGGTCAGGATTGGGAGAAAAGGCCGCAGCGAGGTGACCCTCGGCGCCCGCGCCGCCTCCAAAGGTCCTGGTCGAACCCGTCGCGAAGTGAAGAAGCCGGGTGCGCCTGCGGCCACACCGAGCCGAGGACTGGGAATCCGAGGCGAGGTGTCGGCGTCAGTTCGCGCCGGGGGTGGGGCCCCGGCGCCAGTAGAGGATGTCTACAGCGAGTTCAGAAATGCGAGCAGGCTGGTCCGAGCCGCCGGATCGAGGGTCCGGAAGCGCTGCGTCACGCCGTCCGCTTCCCCGCCATGCCGTTCGATCGCCGCCTCGACGGTGCTGGCGCTGCCGTCGTGCAGGAACGGGCGGCGGACACGGAGACCCCACAACGACGGCGTCCGGATTTCCTGCGGGAGCGCGGACGCCTGCGGGATGAGGTCGCCCGTGGCCACGTCGTGGAGCAGCAGGTCCGAGAAGAGCGCGACGCGCTGGCGATGAAACAGCGGATGGCGTGATTCGCCCGTCTCGAGCACGGGCACGTGGCACGCCGCGCACCCGATTGCGCGGAACGTGGACTCCCCCGCCCGCACCCGATCGTCGATGGGGCCCCGGCCTGGAGGCGCGAGAAAGCGCAGGAACGCCTCGAAGTTGTCGATCGCCGACAGGCCGGTTCTCGGGTCGGTCACGTCCTCAGGGTCGGGAATGGGATCGCATCGGCGCATCGCCTCTGGCGACACGCCGACGGCGAGCTCGGTCGGGAAGAGCTCGTTGGTGATGCCCATCTCGTTGCGGTAGGCGTCCGCGCTGAACGTGCGCAGTGTCGCGTGCTGTGCCTTCCAGCCGAACCGTCCGACCCGCGAGGCGCCGGTGCCCAGGTCCACGACGATCGCGGCGCGACCGCTGATGCCGTCGGCGTTGCGATCGGAGGGGTCCTCGAGCGACCGGATCGTCTCGTCGTCGATCGCTTCGACCAGGCCCGCGCCAAACGTCGGGATGGGAATGCGGCGAGCGATGATATTCGCCTCGGGCGGCAGCATGGGCTGGCAACCGTGCGTGGGAATCGAGAAGAGGTGGAAGAGCGTGTCGGCTGCCGAGCCGTCGGACAACGCGAGCGGCCGGATCCCGCCTTGGGGATCCTGGTACGCGGCTCGCACCTCGGACACCGGGCTGACGCCGCCAACCGCTGGCACGCTGTGGCAGATCGCGCAGCTGGCGCCGTTGAAAGCCGGGCCAAGTCCCTCTTCGGCCGTCTCCATCTCGAGAAAATCGTCGAGCCCGATGCGGAAGCGCTCGAACTCCGCGGGGAGCATGTTCGGGAGCGGATCGCCGAATCCCGGCGTCTGCGCCTGCCCTGTCACTCTGCCGGTGCCGGCCACGCCAGCGCCCACCAGCGCCACGGAGACGATGCTGAGAAGGCCGCGGCAGAAGATGGTCACGATCCGCCGCCCTGAGCCGGGCGGGCTTTCACGTTGACCGTGCCGCGCATGAAACCGTGGCCGGCGCCGCACAGCCGCGAACACTCGAAGGTGTAGCGCCCCTCGGCGGTGGCGTTGAACCGCACGCGTACGTCGCCGCGCCCGCGTTTGGGAATCGCGACGTCCCTGCCCGTACCGTCGGGGCCAACGAGACGGAACCCGTGGATCGTATCCTGGCTCGTCAGGCGGAACTCGAGCGTCTCGCCCTCCTGCGCCGTGATCTCGGAAGGCACGAACTCGAAGCGCTCCGCGGTGATCTCCACGACACGCGCAGGCGCCTCCTCTTGCCGACCGCTGGCCGAGCTGACGCCCGAAGCGCACAAGAGGCCGACGATCATCGCAAGTCGAACACTGTCCTTCATAGTTCTCCTAAAACCACCAGCCCAGGCCGATGTTGATCCGCCGCGGTGCGGGGATGACATCGCTCTGGTTTCGAACGTGCGAGTAGTCGAACTTGAGGGCCACGTCCGGATCCACCCAATAGGTCGCGCCCACGACCCAGGCATCACGGTCGAACTCGGGTAACTTGACGAAGCCTTCAGGCATCTTGAACTGCGTGTCGAAGTTCTCGTACCTGGCGAACACCGCCGCGTCGTGAAGCCAGGTCGAGGGCAGCACGTGGAACGTGCCTTCGAGGTAGAAGCCGCGGAGCTCGTTCGGCCACGTTGGGACTGACACCGGTCAGGCGCATCTCTGCGTCGTTCAGCGGGCCCGCGCCGCCGATGAAGACGTGCGCGAACTGGCCGCGGGACTCGAAACGCCCCCGCGAGAAGCGCGCGTCGAGCTCGTAGAGGCCGACCGAGGTGTCGATCCTCGGCACGTTGAAGCCGGTGTCGCCGGTCCAGAAGCTCACGCCGGTCTGCAGACCTCGCAGGCCCACGTACTCGAGCCGGCCGGTGGCCGCCATGCTCCGGACCTGCGCCTCGACGCCCTTCTGCGCACCGCCTCGCAGACCTTCGTCCGCCGTGAACTCGGTGGCGTCGAGCGGCGCCATCGCATAGAGGCGGTAGCGAAAGCCGCGGCCGAAAGCGCCATGTACGCCGGCGCCTACGTCGAACCATGTGGTCGGCACGATGAAGGTGTCGACGAACGGCCGCTCCACGCCCTGAAATGTCGGCGGCTCGTGCCGTTCGTTGATGATGCCGACGGGCACGAGCATCATGCCGGCGCGGAAGTTCAGGGCCGGGTGCACGAGGAAGTCGACGTACGCCTGCTCGAGCTCCAGCTCGCCGGCCTCTTCCAGCCCTTCCACGACCGCGTGCTCGAGCTCGAGCTCGCCGACAAACCGCACGCGATCGGAGAAGCGATGCGAGAACAGGAGGACGAAGCGGTGAAAGTCCAGGATCGGCGGCTCGCCGTTGGTGGGCCCGTTGAAATGCAGCTCCATGTAGCCGGACACCGGGCCTGTCTGCGGACCCTCTTGTGTGACCGGCGGCGCAGTCTGCGCGGCACCCTGTGCCTCCAGCAGGGCCATGGGCGCACTCGGCGGGTCGAAAGGACGGGCTGATGGCTGCGCGTGCTGCAGCCAGGCCCATGCCAGTAATTCCAATGCTCCAAACATTTGTTTTGAGTTCTGAAAACCTGCTCAGTGTAGAGGTAGCGGCGGTGGGTGTCAAGGGGGACAGGGAACAGGGAACGGGGACGGGGACGGGGAACGGGAGACGGAGGACGGAGCCTAAGCGGATTTCGGTTGCGAGCCGTTGCCAGCGGCGGCGCCGTTGAGGACGCGGCGGATCTCTCGAACGAGATCCTCGGGCAGGCAGGGCTTGGTGACAAAGGATGCGCAGCCAAGCTTGCGCGCATTCTCGGCTACGCCGGCGAGCGAGTGCCCGGTCACGGCAACGACGGGAATGGCAGCGGTGCGCGCGTCGGCCTTGAGCCGGCGTGTGGCTTCCCACCCATCCATAACGGGGAGCGACAGGTCCATCAGCACGATGTCCGGCGAAGTGTCGATAGCCTGCTGCAGAGCCTCGATGCCGTTCGACGCCTGGACGACGTCAAAGCCCGCGAACCGCAGGTACTCGCTGTACATTTCACGGGCGTCGGGGTAGTCGTCGACCAGCAGCACGCGAGGGCAGAGCCCTTTGGGTCCGGACATGTAACGGCAGCCGTCTTCGAAGCAACCCCGATGCCACCGCCCCCCGGCTACAAGCTTGCGGCGTTGCAGCGATGACCGACAAACGCCCCACCGACACGTACAGAAACCCTACAACCGCGCGACCAGCTGAGACGGCGCATCGACGACCCAATCAGCGGCGCCGAGCTCGCCCACTGGGAAGTCGTGAAAGCCAAAACCATATCGAACCATGCAGATCTGCGCGCCGGCCGCGCGTGCCGTGCGCCAGTCGATGATCGAATCGCCGACCATGAGTGTGCGGCTGACCTCGGCGCCAGCGCGACGCGCCAGATCCCGCAGCGCCGATGGATCGGGCTTGCGCGGAAACGGGCCGTCGCCGCCGACGATCAGTTCCCGCGAGAAATGACGGGCAAGGCCGAGCCCGTCGAGGATCTCGAGCGTCGGGCCGAGCGGCTTGTTGGTGAGCACGGCGAGCGCCAGGCTGCGGTCGATCCTGTCGAGCAGTTCCTCGACACCGTCGTACGGGCGCGTATTCGCGAGCAGACGGCCGTTGTACACCGACAGGAAACGCGCCAGCGCGTCCGCGGGCTGCGGGCACCCCGAGGCCGCGAAGGCACGCGCAACGAGTGTGGCGGCGCCGTCTCCGACCATCCGACCGATGGCCTCCTCGGCCAGCGGCGGACACCCGCACTGCTCCAGCACGGCATTCGCGGACTGCGCCAGGTCCGCGCGCGAGTCCACGAGCGTCCCGTCGAGGTCGAAGACCACGAGATCGAGCATGCCGGGTTCAATCAGCCGCGCGGTATTCGGCAAATGAGGTGGGCGTCTCCCAGACCGTCACCCGCACGACCGGCAGGTGCTGGCTGCTCGCGTAGTCGAAGATGATGCGGGCGATGTGCTCGACCGTGGGATTGCTGTCGACGAGAAACATCGGCTCGCCCAGCGTGGCCAGCGGCGCCACGAGCGGGTCGTCCTTGCGAAGGATCATCTTGTGGTCGATCTCGCGATCGATCCAGCCCTTGACGATCCGCTTGATGTCGCTGAAATCACACACCATGTTTCGGTTGTCGAGCTGCCCGGTCTTGACTTCGATTTCCGCCACGGCATTGTGCCCGTGCGGATGCTTGCAGACACCGTCGTACTCGAGCAGACGGTGCCCATAGCAGAAGTCGATGCGCTTGGTCACGGAATACATGCGGTAAGGTTATCAAATGCAGGCATCGGCCGTGCTGCTTTCGGGCGGGTTGGACAGCGCCGTGCTCGTCGCCGAGGAAGCTCGGCGAGCCGACCAGGACGTGCAGCCGGTCTACGTGAGCGTAGGGCTGGCGTGGGAACGGGCCGAGCGGCGCATCGTCGAGCGCCTGCTCGCCTCCAGAGCGCTCGGGTCTCGAGTGCGGCCGCTGGCCTCGCTGTCTGTGGACATGCGCGACGTCTATCCGCAAACGCACTGGGCCATCGAGGGCCGACCGCCCGGCTACCACACGCCGGACGAAGACGTGTACCTGCCGGGCCGCAACATCGTGCTCCTCGGAAAAGCGGGGGTGTACTGCGCCACGGCGGGAATCGATCGGCTGGTGCTCGGGACGCTCGATCACAACCCGTTCGCGGACGCGACGCCGGCGTTCCGCGACGCGATGGCCACGGCGCTGTCGCTCGGCCTGACGCATCGGCTGACGATCGAGGCGCCCTATGGGACGCTGAGCAAAGCGGAGGTGATCCGGCGCGGTGTCTCGCTTTCAGTGCCGCTCGAGCTCACCCTGTCCTGCATGAGCCCGGCCGAAAGCGAAATGCACTGCGGCGTGTGCAGCAAGTGCCGCGAGCGACACGACGCGTTTGTCGAGGCCGGCCTCGACGATCCCACGAGCTACGCTGACCAGCAGTTTGTCAGATCGGCCGGACGATGATCGAGCCGTCGCCGCTGCGCACCCGCACCTGACGGCCGCCGTCGCCGATCCGCGCGTGGAGCTCCCGGCGCTCCCTGGTCGAACGCGTGTCGTCGACGTCGATGCCCCGCACCTGGACGCGGCCATCGCCTGTCCGCGCGTCCAGCTCGGCGCCGAAGTCCTCCGCGACCTGCAGCGTCACCGTCCCGTCGCCGGTCGTGATGTCCCAGTCGCCGGCGCGGCCGCTGCCTTCCTCGGCCTGGATGCGCACGCTGCCGTCTCCCGATCGCGCCTTGAGAGCGGACAAGCGTCCGCCAATGACAATGCTGCCGTCACCCGTGCGCACATCGATCTTTCCGCTCACGTTGTCGAGGTGGACCGACCCGTCCCCCGTATAGGCGGTGAGATCGCCGGAGAGATCACGAGCGCGCACGCTGCCGTCGCCGGACTCGAGGTGAATCCTGCCAACCAGGCGGTCTACCGTGATGGAGCCATCCCCGCTTTTGGCTCTGAGATCACCCGCCTCGGGCATGGTCACGATGAGCCGCGCCCCTCGTGACCCGAGCCAGGACATGGGCGACTGTTCACCGGTCGGTCGAAGGACATCGAGGACAATCCGGTTGCCTGTCTGCTCGGCGCGCACTTCCATCCGCTCGGCCGCGCCCTTGTCGGCGGCCGTCTTTTCGATGACCACCAGCACGTCCGGCCGGTCCCACGAGTGCACCTCTATCGACCCGTCGAAAGTCGAGACGGCGACATCGGGTCGACCGGTGAGGGCGAACGACCGCTCGACGCGCTCGACGTAGCGGGGCGTGCCGGTGGCGACGATGTCTACGCAACCCGAGGACAGGGCGCCAAGAACGGACAATCCGACGGCGGCTAGGGATCGTGGCACGGCACCCTCCAGGAGACTGGCTCCAAGTTCCCGGTTAGACGAGGGGCGGCCGCAAAGGGTTCGAAGAATCGCGCGAGTAGGCCAGGGTGCCGGCCACGTAGGTCTGGACGACCTCGAGCGCCCGGTCGAGCACGACGAAATCCGCCACGGCATCAACCGCCAGGAGGCCGTGGCCGACGAGGCCGAGCTCGCGCGCCGCGGTGGTGGCGCACATGGCGGCCGCATCGATCATGGACAGCCCAGCCTCTCCGATGAGCATGCGGAACGCACCATCCATCGTGAGCAGGCTGCCCGCACGCGTCCCGTCCGCCAGGACCGCCGTCCCGTGGCCGGCCACGATCGGTTGTCCCCCGAGGCGGGCTCGTGCACCCGGTGGCAATCCCGCCACTGCCGTGCCGTCGGTGATCGCCATGAGTCGAGCTGGCCGTTTGGCGGCCGCCGCCACCCGTACCATGGCCGGATGGACGTGCATGCCGTCGCAGATGATCTCCGCGGCAATCTCGTCGGCCTGCAGCACCGCGCCCGCCAGGCCCGGCCGGCGCCGGTCGAGCGGCGGCATCCGGTTGAACAGGTGTGTGGCCTGCCTGGCGCCCGCATCGATGGCCGCCAGGGCTTCCTCAAAGGTCGCTCCCGAATGCCCAAGCGACACACGATGACCGCGCCCGGCGAGCCGGCGGACGAGCTCCACACCACCCTGTATCTCAGGCGCCAGCGTGACGATCCCCACATCCGGGGTCGCGTCCTCGATCACCTGCAGGATGTCCTCAGCCGAGAACCCGGCGTCATCCTCCTTGGACCCGCTTGACCCACCTGACCCACCCGACCTGCCCGACACACCTGACCTGCCCGACCCACCCGCGGGCACCCGCAGGCAGGAGAGCGGCTGCGCGCCGCGATACTCGGGGTTGATGAAGTTGCTTTCGAGGTGGGCAGGGAGGACGCGGGCCGATCGGACGCCGGGCGCTTCGCGCGCCCGGCGTACCTGGCCGAGCACCGATCGAAGGGCGGCCGGGGCGCACGCCACGGTGGTCGGGCAGAATGCCACCACCCCGTACCGCGGAAGACGGGCGGCGATGGCGCGGACAGCCTCGAGGCCCCCGACAGACTCCTCGGGGTCGAGCGTGTCGATGCCCTCGACCCCATGAACATGCACGTCGACGAAGCCCGGCACGATGTAGTGGTGCTCGAAGCCAAAGCCGGCGGCGGCGGCGCCCGGGCGGATCTCCGCGATGCGGCCGTTGTCCACGACGAGCGTGCCTGGTGCGAGGATTCGGTCCGGCAGGACGAGGTCCGCACCGGACAGCACGATCACTCTGTACCGTCCCGTCCCCACTCCGTGTTGACCTGGAGCTTCTGGCCGTCGAGCGGGAGGGCCGGGGGCGAACCGGCTTCCTCCGGAGCAGCGGATGCTCCCTTGAAGAGCACGCGATCGATGCGGGTCAGCAGTTTCGAGAGCTCGCGCTCGTTCGGCGCCTGAATGACCACCACGCCGCTGCCCTCCCCTGGCGGAAACCGCCGGTCGTCGAGGTAGTCGCGATCGAGCGTGATCAGGGTCCGGCGGAGCTGGTGAGCAAGACGGTAGTGCCGCAGATCGGGAGCACGCCGAAGCTCGTCCTCTTCGAGGACGAAGAGCACATCCCAGTCGAGCCGTTCGCGCATGTGGGCGACGAGACCCGCCGGCACGTTGGCATCGGCGTAGATCCGCGGACGCGGCGACAGCCGTTCGGCGTGGGGCGCGAGCGCGGTCGACAGGCTGCCCATTCTGAGGAGTCGAACGGAAAATAGCTTAACATCGAGCGCTGTGGCCGAGATCCCTCCCTGGCTCTGGTGGTCGCTGGCGGGTGTGGCGATCGTGCTCGTCGGCGGTGTGCTTCTGGTCTGGCGCAAAGGCCGGCCGTTCGGACCGGGCGACGTCTTCCGCGCCAGCCGCCTCAGCGGAGGGAACCGGATCTTCCCGACCCAGGTGCTCATCTCGACGTCGAGCGTCGTGCAGCACACGGCGAGGTGGATCGGGCACGAAGAGAAGTCGATTCACATGGCGCACATCGCATCGGTCGAGATCAAGACGGGCCTGCTCTTCTCGGATGTGCTGATCGAAACGACCGGGGGCGAGCACCCCATCGTCTGCCACGGGCACCGGAAGCAGGATGCCGTGCGGATGAAGACGCTCATCGAGCGCCACCAGACGGTTTACTACCGCACCGCAGCGTCGTCCCCAGGCACCCCAGGCCCAACCCCCGCCCCCGCCCCGCCCCCCACCTCCCGTGGTCCGGACCGCCTCTAGCCCCTAGCCCATTCCCCGTTCCCCGTTCCCCGTTCCCTGTTCCCCGTTCGTCCCTGTGAGGGACTGTCGCATTACGGCTCACCGGCCGATAACGCGAAAGTCACAAATGGACGATCTGATCTTCAGCGCTCGCCGCGCCAGCGCCGCTTCTCCGGCCCGTACTGCTGAGCCGACCGACCTGGATGCACGCTTTCGCACGCTGGTGCAGTCGCCGCTCCGGGCCGGCATCCTGCGGTACCTCTACTCGAGGCCCGACGAGGCCTTCGACGTCGAGGCGCTGATGCAGACGTTCGGCCGCCTCAAGCTCGACGTGGAGAACTGCGTGCGCGAGCTGGCCGATTTCGGTGTCGCGCGCATGACGTCGGGCACGCCGCCTCAGTACGTCGCCGAGCGCCCGGGCCCGGCGCTGGCCGATCTCCTGGACCACTTCCTCGAGCGTCGCGCCGCGGTGTCGACCGAGGACCAGTCGCCGTCCGTGCAGCGCTTCCGCGAGATGATCGGGCGCGACGAGAAGATGCTGATTGTCTTCGAGTGGATCCGGACGGCCGCCAAGTCCGATATCTCGGTGCTGATCCTCGGCCCGACCGGATCGGGCAAGGAAGTCGTGGCCCGGATGATCCACGAGCTCAGCCGGCGCACCGATGCGCGGTTTCAGGCGGTCAACTGCGCGGCGCTGCCGGACACGCTGTTCGAATCGGAGATCTTCGGGTACGAAAAGGGCGCGTTCACCGGCGCGCACGACCGCAAACCCGGACGGCTCGAGCTGGCCAACGAGGGCACGCTCTTCCTCGACGAGATCGGCGACATGTCGCTCATCGCGCAGGCCAAGCTCCTGCGTGTGCTCGAGGAGCGCCGTTTCGAGCGCCTCGGCGGCAACAAGTCCATCTCGGTGGATTTCCGGCTGATCTCGGCCACCAACCGGCCCCTCGAGCAGTTCGTCCGCGACGGCCGGTTCCGCGAGGATCTCTACTACCGCGTCAACGCCTTCGCCATCCGCCTGCCCTCGCTGCGCGAGCGGCAGGTGGACATCCCCGTGCTGGCGCAGCGCTTCCTGGCGCGCTACTGCGCCGCGCAGGGCATGCCGCTCGACAGCAAAGCGTTTTCGCAAGGAAGCGCTCGACCTGCTGCTCGCCTATCAGTGGCCGGGCAACATCCGCGAGCTCGAGAGCACGGTCTCGCGCGCGGCGCTGTCGGCGCCCGGCCGGAGCATCCGTGCCACCGACATCGAGTTCCTGCATGCCACCGTGCCGTCGGCGTCGCCGACCGGCGATCGGATGCCGTCGCTCGCCGAAGCTGAACGGGCGCACATCGTGCGGGTGCTCGAGGCCACGCAGTGGAACAAGAAGGAGGCCGCGCGGCTGCTCGACATCAGCCGGGGCACGCTCTACCGGAAGATCGTCGAGTACACACTGGAACCGGAGTCGCGCCCCGGCGTCCAGCGGCGAAAGGTCGACGCGGCTTCCTGAGGACGACCGCGCCGGGAATCGGCGGCTCCTGATCGCATTACACCCATGATGTCCTGGCCGACAATCGACCGCGAGACGGCTCCTCCGCCGGCCAGACGATGAAGGACCTCCCCCTCGTCGCGCGCGTGTACGTGGGCGCGGTGCTCGTGACCGGCGCCGCCGTCCTGTTCCAGTTCGGCCCCCGCAACGTCCAGGATCCGTGGCTCTTCCTCGCGCTCCTCGTCTTCTCGTCGGTGGCCTCGGCGCTCAAAGTCAGCCTGCCGCTCATCGCCAGCGGATCGACGATGTCGGTGTCGTACGCGGTGGATTTCGCGGCCCTGCTGCTCATCGGCGCCGACGAGACCATGTACGTCGGGGCCGTCAGCGCGTGGAGCCAGTGCACGTTCAGGACCGAATCGCGCTCGAGGCTCTACCGGACGCTCTTCAGCATGGCGTCGCTGGTGCTCACGGTCAAAATCGCGGGCCTGGCGTACACCTGGCTGGGAGGACCGCCCGCGGGCGCGGCGTTGTCGCAGTGGACGATCGCCCAGCCGCTTCTCGGCGCGGCGACCGCGTACTTCCTCTGCAACACGATCTTCATCGCGACCGCCATCAGCCTGTCGACGTCCCAGTCGGTTCCGCGCGTGTGGCGCGAGAACTTCCTGTGGAGCGCGCCGAGCTATTTCGTCGGTGCCGGCGCCGCGGCCGTCGCCGCCTGGGTGATCGACCGCCAAAGCTACGCGATGGCGCTGCTCGCGGCAGCACCGCTCTATCTGACGTACCGCACCTACAAGATCTACCTCGGGCGCATTCAGGATCAGCAGCGCCATGTCCGGCAGGTGTCCGACCTGCACCTGGCCACGATCGAAGCGCTCGCGCTGGCCATCGACGCGAAGGACCAGACGGCGCAAAGCCACATCAGGCGCGTGCAGGTGTACGCCGCGGGCCTGGCGCGGGCGCTCGGCATGCCCGCCACCGAGATCCAGGGCGTCCAGACGGCCGCGCTCCTCCATGACATCGGCAAGCTCGCCGTCCCGGAGCACATCCTGTCGAAGCCCGGGCCGCTCACGCAGGAGGAATTCCAGAAGATCCGCATTCACCCGCAGGTCGGAGCCGAGATTATCAGCGGGGTGCCGTTTCCCTATCCGGTGGCGCCGCTCATCCTCAGCCACCACGAACGCTGGGATGGAAAGGGGTACCCGGCGGGCCTCCGCGGCGAGGAGATCCCGCTCGGCGCGCGCATCCTCTCGGTCGTGGACTACTTCGACGCGCTCATGTCGGAGCGGCCGTATCACAAGGCCATGGGCCTCGACGCGGCGTTCAATCTCCTGCAGCAGGAGAGCGGCAAAGCGCTCGACCCGCGCGTGGTCCAGACGTTCAAGGAGCTGTACCCGGAACTGCGCGCGGAGGCCGACGCCAGCCAGGACGCGCCCCGGCAACTGACCCGGATCCCGTCTCCGGCTCCCGCAGCGCAGCCCGCGGTCGGGCTGGTGCACGAGTCGCCGGCCAGGACCAGCGTCTTCGAGGACATCGCGCTCGCCCACCGCGAGATCTATGCGCTCTACGAGATCGCGCAGGCCATGGGCAGCAGTCTCGGCGTGGCCGACACCATGGCCCTCATCTCCACGAAGCTCAGCAACATCGTGCCCTTCTCGTGCTGCGCCCTCTTTCTCTACAACGAAGAGTCCGAAACGCTGCGCTGCCGTTTCGCCACCGGCGTCGAGGCCGACGTCGTGCAGCAGTTGACGGTCCGGAGCGGCCAGGGACTGACCGGATGGGTCGCGCGAAACCGGCGGCCGCTCGTCAACGCCAGGCCGAGCGCGGACTTCGAGGCCGCGGGCATTCAGACGCGCACGACGCTGAAGTCGGCCCTCGTGTGTCCGCTGGTCTTCAGCGAACGGTTCATCGGCACCATTGCGGTGTACCACACCGACGAATCGATCTACACCGACGATCACCGGCGGCTGCTCGATCGCATCTCGGAACAGGCCGCCGCCGTCATCAACAACTCGATCGTGTTCGAACAGACGCAGGAAGACTCGCTGACCGATCCGTTGACGGCGCTCCCGAATACGCGATTCATGTTCATGCACCTGACGCGCGAGCTCGCGAGGGCCGGCCGACTCAAGACGGAAGTCTCGCTGCTCGTCATGGATCTCGACGGGTTCAAGGAGATCAACGACACGTTCGGGCACCACGTCGGGGACCGCGCGCTCCGCGAAGTGGCCTCCGTGCTCCGAAACGGCATCCGCCCGTACGACATGTGCGTCCGCTACGCCGGCGACGAGTTCATCGTCGTGCTGTCGGGATGTGGTGGCGAGGAAGCCGAACGGAAACGCCGCGAGCTGCAGACGGCCGTCGACACCCTGCCCTTCGAGGCACGGCCGGGTATGCCGCTGCCCCTCGCAATCAGCATCGGCGCCTCGGTGTTCCCGCACGACGGCGACTCCTACGAGACGCTGCTCGCGACCGCCGACGGTCGGATGTACCGGGACAAGGCGCGGCGCAAGGGCCTGACTCATCTGGTCTCCGGCACCACGACGGTCACGGAGGCGGACATCAAGAGAGCGGCGGCAGGAATCCTCTAGGAAACTTGAAACTTAGAAGGAAGAACTCAGAAGGACACTGCTACGAGAAGTGCGAACTGAGAAGGCAGAACTGCGAAGGTCGCTGGGGTCTCGTACCTTCGTACTTCTGCCTTCGAAGTTCGAAGTTTCTGAAAGCGGTTGTTTCGCGCGCCTTGCCGCCACCGTGTAAATCGCAACGAGCTCGTTGGCTTCTGAGAGCAACGGCTGCAGCGCGTCCGCCCGAGCCAATTGGGTGGCCTCCAGCAGCCGAAGCCAATAGCTGGCTTCCCGTGCCTCGCGCAGAACCAGTGCAGTTTTCGAGGCAAAGTCGCGCCGGGAGTACGCAGATTTGGCCTCCTCGGCATTTGCTCCGACCGACGTACCGGCGCGCAACAGTTGGTAGGCCATCTGGCGCGGAACGCCCGGTTCGTTCGAGAATCGCTCGACAGAGCCTGACAATCTCGCACCCAAAGAGAAACGTCCTCTGGCACAGGTCGCGCGGCTTCGCCTCAGGCATGCAGCGTGGCACCCAAGCCAGCTCAGTCCTTCTTAGTTCTCACTTCTCACTTCAAACTTTCGTAAGATGAGGGTTGCCTGTCTGCGGATTATGGAGCGGTGGATATGACTCGGTTTCTTGCCAGTGCGGCTCTTGCGCCTGTCGGTCGTCGGCATGCCTGGCCTGGCCACCCAGCAGGACCAGGTATTCCGGGGGACCAGCGATGCGGTGCGCGTGTTCGTGACCGTCATGGACGGCGACGGCCGGCTCGTGACGAACCTCACACGCGAGGACTTCGAGATCCGAGACGAAGGAAAGCCGCAGCCCATCACGCTCTTCGACAACACGCCGCAGCCCATCCGCCTCATCGTGATGCTGGATGTCTCCGGCAGCATGGTCGGGCAACCTGCAGCTGCTGCGCGCCGCTCCGCAGCAGTTGTTCGCACGGCTGCGCAAGGATGACGGTGTGCGCGTCGGGACGTTCGGGCACGAAATCCACATCAGCCCGTCGTTCACACGCGACCCCGGCGAGCTCCGGGCGGCACTGCCGGAGTCGATTGCCGACGATGCGCCCACGCCGCTCTGGCGAGCCACCGACGACGCGCTGGCGGCCTTTGGAGACGACACCGACGGATCGCCCGGTCGTCCTCGTCTTCAGCGACGGCAAGGACAGCGGCCCCATCAACTTCCGCCAGAAGTACGTCAGCCAGGCCGAGGTCATCGAGCGGGCGCGCAACGAAGACGTGATGGTCTACGCCATCGGGCTGCGCAGCCGGAGCACCAGGCCGACCATGCCGGGCATCGGTACAGCCGGCCTTCAGGCAGCGCTGATGGCCGACCTGCCCGACCCCGGCCTCGCGCGCGTGGCGGAGCAGACCGGCGGCGGCTACGCGGAGATCCGCTTCGGCCAGGATCTCGGCGCCGCGTTTGCGCAGGTCGCCGACGAGCTGCACGGACAGTACCTCCTGGGCTTCGCTCCGCCGAAGCGCGACGGCAAGGTCCACGAGATCGACGTGCGGATTGCGAAGAAGGGACTGAAGCCCCGCGCGCGGAAAGAGCTACGTCGCTCCGAAAAGTTAGAACTTAGAAGGAAGAACTACGAAGGACTATGAGGCTGGACGGTGTCGCAGTCCTTCGTAGTTCTCCCTTCTGACTTCTGACTTTCCCCTAGCAGTCGGGCCCGAAGAACCACGTCTGCGTCAGGGTGTAGGCCGTGGCTCGGGCGCCGTCGCCGACGACCCACACCTTGAACTCCGGCGGCGTGCCGAGGACCTCCGGGTTCCCGCGGCCGTGCGTGAGGATCAAGCGGGTGGCGATGTTGCCGCTATCCAGGGTGCCAGCGGTCGAGAGGATCTGGCAGTCTCCCGCGGCGTTGGAACCAGGGCGCGGCCCCGTCTCGCACCCAACTTTGGTCGCGTACACCCTGAGTCGAGCACCGTTGGTATCAGTCTGGCCTGACCAGCTGATTTCCACGTCGTTCTGACTGCCACGCGTCTCATACGACAGCCGGTGGACGACGGTCTGCCCGGCTTCGATCTGCGCCAACGATCTGCTGCGCCGTCCCCCGATCCTGCTGCGCAAGGCAGCTCGGTCCGACGAGGCTGCATCCCCAGGCAGACACGCTCAGCAGGCTGCAGCGGCGAAACATCTGACATTCATTCCGCGCCCCCGTCTGGTGATGCGCAGAACGGGCGCCTTTCAGCTCACGCCTCTCAGTCCTTCTGAGTTCTCACTTCTAAGTTCTCACTTCCGTCAGGGTCTATCCAGTCGGGCGCGGCGCCCGTCAATCCGGTCCAGAACAGCGCCAGGCCCGTGGCGCCGACGATCAGGCTGACCGACTCGAGCCACCACGCATCCCACCGGCTGCTGGCCTGTACCCAGATTGACGGCAGCGCAAGCAGCAGGCCGAACGCCATTGCGCGCGCGCGGTGGCGAACGAGCCGAAGGACGGCGCCGCGCACGCGTCGCATCATTGCCATTCTCGAAGCATCCTGCGTAGCATAATGCCGCGTGCCGCTGACGCTCCCGATTCGTGAGGTCCTGCCTGCGACGCCGCGCGCGCGTGTGGTGCGGGTGGACCTGCAGGGCCATTCGTTCCCCTACCAGCCCGGACAGGCGCTGCTCATCGCCGACTACGGGTTCGCCAGGCGGAGGCCCTACTCAATCGCCGGGGCCCCCGAGGATGCGGCGCGCGACGGCTGTCTGGAGTTGCTCGTCGGCGTCGACTCCGACGGTCTTGCCGGACCGCACCTGACGCTCACACCCGGGCAATTGGTCGATGTCGAAGGCCCGGTTGGCCGGTTCACGTTCCCCGAAGAACCTGTCGCCGACAGCTTCGTCTTCATCGCGGGCGGCACCGGGATCGCGCCGCTGCGCGCCATGCTGCGCCACGCGCTCGACACGACCCATCGCCGGATTGGCCTCTTCTACAGTGCGCGCACGCCGAGCGACTTCGCCTACGAAGACGAGTGGCGCCGGCTGGCCGACGATGGCCGGATCGAGTTCCGTCAGACGATTACGAGAGACTCGACGGCGCCGAGCGAGTGGACGGGGGAGAGAGGCCGAATCGGCCGCGACGCGCTCGCCTCGCTCGTCCACGGTCCGGCCACGCTCTGTTTCGTCTGTGGGCCGCCTGCGCTCGTCACTGACGTGCCGCGTCTCCTGGACGAACTGGGAGTGCCGAGGGAGCGGATACGCCTCGAAGAATGGAGTCGCGCTTCGAATAGAAGTGAGAACTACGAAGGACTAAGCCTGGATCGAAGTCGAAGTCCTTTAGCGTAGCGGAGCGTTTGCGCCCGGAGCCCTGGTGCTTCTGCGAGCGGGCGTTCATGGGATGAGGGCCACCGTGCGGCCGCGAACCGCTGCGCATCGGCCCGCCGCCCCCGCTGTTGCCGCTGCGGCCGCCGAACCCCTGACCGCCGCCCTGTCCACTCCCTTGCCCAGGCCGAGGGCCCCTTTGCCGGAATCGGCCCGGCCGGCCGGCAGGCTGTCTGATGGTGAAGTCGGGCGCCTGTCGTGGTGCAGGCGGCTGTCCTTCGATGCGCGGGAGCTGAGCCCGAATCAGGCGTCGATGCACGAACCCGTCGTCGCCAGGCTGGGGGCCGCCGGCTTCGTCGGCCGGGTGGTCGTCGCTCTCGTCGGCCGCGGAACTGGCAGCCGCGGCAACTGGCTGGCCCCGGTCGAGATCAACGCCAAGGGCCGCAGCCACCGCGCGCTCGGCGGCGGCGCGATCGTCCTCGGCCGGCCGGCCCTCGTCCTGCGGGAGCTCGTCGTCGGTCACGAGTGCTTCGGATGCCGGCTCAGGGTCGTGGACCACACGCTTTGGTCCGCCCGCCAGCACTTGCGCGTAGAGCGCGGCCGGCGCCTCGCTCTTTTTGCGCTGTCGCGGAATCCTGGCGTGCTTGTATTCGTGTTCGGCGTCGCAGGTGGTGCACCGCGTCTGCTTGACGTCGGCCTCCACCATGGCCACGATGACGTGGTTGGTCAGCCGCCGCTCTCGCGGGCAGTAGTCGTCCAAAGTGTCACCAAGCCGAAGCTGGCGCTGCATCAAGAACTCCCGATGGACCTCGCTGGCGGGGAATAGCGCGAAAGGCGAGCAAATCTTAGCAGCGTTCCAGCCATCGTTCAAGCTCGGCCAACTGTGCCCCCACAGCGGCCGGGGCCGTCGACTGGGGCGTGCGTTTTGCGCCTACAGACATCTGCGGGGTGACCCGTCCCACGATGTCCTCGCCGAAGCGGTCGCTGGCAGCGCGCCATTCCTGGATCGAGAGCGACCCGAACTCGCGCTGCTCCGCCACCAGCTTTCGCACGATGGCCCCGACAATTTCGTGCGCGCTCCTGAAGGGCACGCCGCGCCCCACGAGGTAGTCCGCGACGTCGGTGGCGAGCAGCAGCCCCGAAGCGGCGGCTTCCGCCCGGGGGCGGTTGAGCGTCAAGCCGTTCACCACCGATTCGACCACGGTCAGGCAGCCGGTCAGCGTGTCTTCGGCGTCGAACACCGCCTGCTTGTCTTCCTGCAAATCCTTGTTGTAGCCGCTCGGCAGCCCCTTGATCGCCGTCAGAAGCGCCACCAGGTGGCCGATCGCCCGGCCGGTCTTGCCGCGCACGAGTTCGAGCGGGTCGGGGTTCTTCTTCTGCGGCATCATGCTGCTGCCGGTGCTGAGCGCGTCGGAGAGCTCGAAGAACCGGTGCTCGTCGCCGCAGAAGATGATGAAGTCCTCGGCGAGTCGGCTGAGATGCACCATCGTCATCGCGCAGGCGTACAGAAATGTCGCGGCGAAATCGCGATCCGAGGACGCATCGATGCTGTTCGGCACGACGCGCGAGAAGCCGAGATCGCGCGCGATGGCCTCGACATCCACGTCGTAGCTGGTACCGGCGATCGCTCCGGAGCCGAGGGGCAGGACATCCGCTTCGTGGCGCGCGGAGGCCAGGCGCTGGTGGTCGCGCTGGAGCGGCGCCGCGTGCGCCAGCAGGAAGTGCGCGACGAGGACCGGCTGTGCCGGCCGGAAGTGCGTAAACGACGGCATGAGCGCGTCGCCCGCGGAACGCGCCTGACGCGCGAGCGCGCCAGCCACCCTGGCCACGGCCGCCTGCAGGAGCGGGATCCGCCGCCGCAGGTACAGGCGCAGGTCGACCGAGACCTGCTCGTTCCGCGAGCGCCCGGTATGGAGGCGCTTCCCCGCATCGCCGAGCTCCTGCACGAGCAGGCGCTCGACGAAGCTGTGAACGTCCTCGTCCGGTCCGCTGACGAACGCCGGTTCGGCCCGGCCGCGTTCGAGCACGCGCGCGAGCGCGGCGGCGATGGCCGCGCCCTCCGCCTCGCTCAGCACCCCGGCGCGGACGAGCGCCCGCGCCCAGGCGAGGCTGCCCGTCACATCGTCTTCGAACAGGCGGCGATCGAAGCCGAACGACGATCCCCACTCGAGCGTGGCGGCGTCGGGGGCGGCATCAAAACGACCAGACCAGAGTGTCGACATGTGGACTCAGAACCCGTTCATGCCGGCGTCACCGAGAGCACCCGCCGTGGCGGCGTGGCAGACGCTTCGCCGACGATCTCGCAGCGTCCTTTGAAAAGCTTGAGGCGCACGACGCCGGTGACGGGCTCCTGCACCTTGTCGACAAAGGCGTCGAGCGCCTCGCGCAGGGGCGTGAACCACCGGCCGCCTGCAATGATGTCGGCGTATTCCTGGGCGGCGAGCCGCAGGAAACGTTCGCTGTCCCCCAGGTGCATCGTCGCCGCCACGCGCTGGAGCTCGTGGTGCGCCGTATGCAGCGCGACGGCCGCCGGGGCCTCGGTCACCGTCCTGACACGGAGACTGCCCGCGCGGGTCCCGGCGCTCTCGGACCGTCCCACCCCGTGCGCCCCGACAATCGTGCCCAGGCTCGCGATGAGATCGACGATGGGCATCAGGACGCCGTTGACGGCCGTCGGCACGCCGCGATCGAACGAGAGATCCACGAACGCCGGCTCGTCGGGACAGGCGGCGGGCGATCGGGTGAGCGCGAAAATCGACTCCGGCGGGTCCTGCCACGAGTCGTCAGGCCCGACCCACACCAGCGTTCGACCCCAGAGATTGACGTCTGCCCTGTACGGCCGGTCGGCGGCCGCCGGAACCGTGAGCCCGCGTGCGCGGAGGTACGCCACTTCTTCCGCGTGGGAAATGGCGTTCTCGACGGAGGTGGCAATCACGGTCAGCGTCGGGTCGAGCGTGCGGACGGCCAGGTCGAGCTCCGCCGCACCGCCGCCGTGCGCAACGGCTTGGGCGTGCTCCATCCGCGCGATCTCGACCAGCTTCTGTGCGACCAGCGGCCGGCCGAGGAGGGGCGCCACGGCGCGAGCATCGTCGTACGCGGCGTCAGCCTTGAGCGCGGGCACCACGAACGCGCGCGCGAACTCCTCGCGAAGATCGAGGACGTGCGCCCGAACGGCGCCACTTGCCAGCGCGCGGTCGCGCACGGCTTCGAGCTCGCGGCCCAGCCCGAGGTCCATCGTGGCCGTCACGATCTCGGCGCCGTAGGTTTCCTTCAGCCACGGAATGGCGACCGAGGTGCGCAAGCTGCCGGAATAGGCGAGCACGATGCGCGAGGGCGTGGCCCGTGGTGACGGCAAGCCCGATCGCGGTGGCACGCGTGGCTTCGAGGGCATGACGGAACCTAGAGGCCCGCGAACGTTTCGAAGCGCTTGACGAGCGCGGCTGCCCGCCGCTCGTCGCGCGCGACGACCAGGATGGTGTCGTCGCCGGCGATGGTGCCGACCGCCTCCGGAAGCTGTGCCCGATCGATGGCGAGGGCGAGCGGCTGCGCCTGGCCCGCACCGGTGCGAAGAACGACCATCTGCTGCACGCGGTCGACACGCCGGAGAAAGTCCGCCACGGCCCGCTCGAGCGCGCTCTGGACGATCTCAGGGCTGGCGACATCGCTGCCGGCTCGCTGGTACGCGCCATCGCCCGCCCGCTTGACCAGGCCGAGGTTCTTGATATCGCGCGAGATCGTCGCCTGTGTCGCCTCGACGCCGCGGTGCTGCAGGCGGCGGAGGATCTCCTCCTGGCTGTGCAGGTGTTCGCGCTCGATGAGCTCGAGGATCAGGCCTTGGCGGCGGGCTTTCATGGGGGTGAAAGGCAAGAATACACGATTTACCAAAAATCGTCACGCGTTATTCATCGATTTTCATTGATCCAACCTGATGTTGAGTGTATAAGTATTCTTTCCGATGCATAGCACTCCAGCTCTCAGAGAGACCCCCTCCGGACCGGGCAGCCCGGCGCCGGCCGTGGTGCGTGTGGCGGTGGCCGGCGCCACCGGGTACACGGGCCAGGAGCTCCTGCGCATCCTGGCACGGCACCCGGCCGTGCGGCTCACGACCGCCACCTCGTCAACGGCGCAGTCGGCCGCCAGGCGCCTGCCCGCGCTCGCGCATCTCTGGGACGGCGCCATCACGCCCCTCGACGTGGATGCGCTCGTGCGCGAGGCGGACGTGGTCTTTCTCGCGCTGCCCGACAGCGCTGCGGCGGAGCTCGCGCCGGTGCTCGTCGAGCGCGGCGTCCGCACCATCGACCTTTCGGGGTCGTTCAGGCTGCGCGATCAGGCGTTGCGGGCCCGGTGGTATCCGGAAACAAGCCGGGTACCGGCGGCTACCGCCTACGGACTCACCGAGAGAGAACGCGATTCCGTGAGGGATGCGGGGCTCGTGGCCAACCCGGGGTGCTATCCAACGGCATCGCTCCTGGCCATCGCGCCCCTGGCCGACGCCGGGATCCTGGTCGAGTCCGCCGACGTGATCATCGACGCCAAGTCCGGCGTCTCCGGCGCCGGCAAGGCGCCCAAGGAGCACACGCACTTCTCGGAAGTGCACGGGAGCCTGTCGGCCTACGGCGTCTTCGGACATCGCCACGGCGCCGAGATCGAGCAGGGCCTGGGCCGCACGGTCACGTTCACGCCGCACCTCGTCCCGCTCGATCGGGGCATCCTCGCCACGATCTACGTGCGCGTTGCGCCCGGCACCACCGAGGAGGCCCTGGGTGACATCTACCGGCTGGCGTACGGGAGCGAGGTGTTCGTGCGCCTCACCGGTGCGGCGCTTCCGGAGATCAAGCACGTCGCGCACAGCAACTTCTGCGACATCGGATGGCGCGTCAGCCCGGACGGACGCGCAATCCTGGTGTCTGCCATCGACAACCTCGTGAAGGGAGCGTCGGGCCAGGCCGTTCAGAACATGAACGTCATGCTGGGCGTGCCCGAATCGACCGGGCTGCTGTGACGGGCAGCCCGGCGTCCACGTCCATCGGACAAGCGCCCGTCGTCCTCAAGTTCGGCGGCGAGCTGCTCGAGGAACCCGCGCGGCTCTCGTCGGTCGTTGCGGCGCTCAAGCACGTCGTGACCGTGGCGCCGACGGTACCGGTGGTCGTCGTCCACGGGGGCGGCAAGGAGATCGACGCGGCGCTGAAGGTCGCGGGCATCGAGAAACGGCAGGTCGACGGCCTTCGGATCACCGACGGGCCCACGCTCGACGTGGTGGTGTCGGTGCTCGCGGGCGCCGTGAATACGCGCTTCGCCGCGGCGCTGAACAGCGCCGGCGTGCCGGCGGTGGGGCTCACGGGAGCGGATGGGAACTGCGGCCTGGCACAGGCCGCTCCGCCGCACCGGGCCGTGGATGGCCGCGTCGTAGACCTGGGGCGCGTTGGCATCCCGAGCGCGGCCTCGGACACGCGGCTGCTGACGACGTTGACTCGGGGCGGGTTCGTGCCTGTCGTCGCGTGCATCGGCCGGGGTCCGGACGGCGGGCTGTTCAACGTGAACGCGGACACGTTCGCCGGCCATCTGGCGGCCCGGCTGCGCGCCGGGCGCTTCGTGATCGCCGGCACGACGGCCGGAGTCCTGGACGACGCGGGGGCAACCGTCCCTACCCTCGATCCCCCGGCCATCGAGCGGCTGATTGGCGTCGGGACGGCGACCGCGGGCATGGTGGCGAAACTCCGGGCCTGCGAGGACGCGTTGTCCGGCGGCGTGGGCGAGGTGGTGATTGTGGACGGCCGGGACCAGGCGGCGCTCGAAGCCGCGGCGCTCGGCATCTCGGCGGCCCACGCGACCCGGATCACGGGGCTCGTCGGGTCACGACAGGAGTAGGTTGATGAACTCGGTCAAAGACGACGTCCAGGCTCGCGAAGCGGTGCACGTTCTGCAAACCTACCGGCGACAGCCGATCACGCTCGTGCGTGGTCAGGGGGTGCGCTTGTGGGACACGGAAGGCCGCGAGTATCTCGACCTGTTGTCGGGCATCGGCGTCGCCTCGCTCGGCCACGCGCACCCGGGTCTGGCGCGCGCCATCGCCGACCAGGCCACGACGCTCCTGCACACGTCGAACCTGTTCTTCCACCCGCTGCAGGGACAGCTCGCCGAGCGTCTGGCGGCGCTGTCCGGCCTGCCGCGGGCGTTCTTCTGCAACAGCGGGACGGAAGCCGTCGAAGCGTGCCTCAAGTTCGCCCGCCGGTACTGGTTCACGGCCGGCGAGCCCCGGGGCGAGATCATCGCCCTCGAGGAATCGTTCCACGGGCGGACGATCGGGGCCCTGTCGGTCACGTCGGACGAACACTACCGGGCGCCGTTCGAACCGCTGCTGTCTGGGGTCCGATGGGTTCCGGCCAACGACCCGGCTGCGCTCCTGGCGGCGGTGTCGAAGAATACCGCCGCGATCATCGTCGAGCCGATCCAGGGTGAGGGCGGCGTGCGGCCGCTCACCCCGGCGTTCGCCGCGGCCATCAACGAGGCGTCCGCGCGCACGGGCGCGGTCGTGATCGCCGACGAAGTCCAGTCGGGCCTGGGCCGAACGGGGCACCCGTTCTACTTCCAGGCGATCGGTCTCAAGCCCCACCTCGTGTCTGTGGGCAAGGCGCTTGGCGGCGGCGTGCCGGTCGGTGCGGCCCTCATCAGCGAGGAGGTCGCCAGCCGCATCGCGTTCGGCGACCACGGGAGCACGTATGGCGGCAATTTGCTGGCGTGCCGCGCGGGGATGTGCTTCGTCGACGAGTTGAGGGGCGGCCTGCTCTCGCACGTTGCCGAGATCGGCCGATATTTCGAGCAGCGGCTCAACGCGATCGCGGCGCGCCGCCCGATCGTCAAGGCGGTCCGCGGACAGGGCCTCATCTGGGGCATCGAGCTGACGCGCGACGCCGCGCCCGTCGTCCCCGCCGGGCTCGAGCGGGGCGTCATCGTGAATCGGACAGCCGAGACCGTCGTCCGCCTGCTCCCCCCTCTGGTCATCACGGAGCGGGAGGCGGAAGAAGCGCTCACCCGGCTGGAGGCGGCCCTGGCCGCCGTGGAGGCGAGTAATTGAGGAAGACACGGGCATCGATCACGCTGAAGTCGGCCACGCCGGCGCAGGCGAAGAAGGTTCATGCGCTCATCGCGGCCAATCTCGAGGAGGGGCGGCTCCTTCCGCGCGAGATCGGGGAGCTGACCGTCCATGCGGATCGCTTCGTCGTCGCGCTGAAGGGCCGGGCCATCGTCGGCTGCGCCGAGCTGGCGCCGCTCAGCACTCAGGTGGCCGAAGTGCGATCGCTCGCCGTGGATCGGTCGGCCCGGGGCCTCAGAATCGGCACCCTGCTCGTCGAGGAACTGCGGCGCCGCGCCAGGCGCGACGGCTACGACAAGCTTTGCGCGTTTACGCACGCGCCGGCATACTTTGCCCACCTCGGCTTCTCGATCGTGCCCCACGAGTGGCTGCTGGAGAAGGTCTTCACCGACTGCGTCAAGTGCCCGCAGTTCAGGAAGTGCGGGCAGTACGCCATGGAAGTGCCGCTCGACGAGGGCAGGGATCGCGTGCAGGAACCCGCGTACGCGGCAAACGCGGGCGACCAGAGTGGCGCGGCCGCGCCACACCACGCGGCATGACACTCGCGTCTCTCGAAGCGATCGCGGGCGGCATCACGACCCCCCAGGGCTTCCGGGCATCCGGCGTCAGCGCCGGCATAAAGGCTCGTGGCGGCCTGGATGTCGCCCTCATCGTGTCCGACGCACCGGCCACGGCCGCCGCGGTGTTCACGACGAATCTCGCCCAGGCGGCGCCGGTGCTGGTGTCGCGCGAGCACCTGGCGCGGTCCGGCGGTCTGGCCCGCGCGATCATCGTCAACAGCGGCTGCGCCAACGCCTGCACGGGAGAGGCCGGCATGGACGTGGCGCGCGGCATGGCCGCGGCCGTGGCGGCCGCGCTCGGCTGCCCCGCTGAGCAGGTGCTCGTCTCCTCGACAGGTGTCATTGGCGTCAACCTGAGCCTCGAGAAGGTCGTCGGGGCGCTGCCCGAGGCGAAGGCGGCCCTGTCGCCCGAAGGCGGCCCGCTCGCGGCGCAGGCGATCATGACGACGGACCCGTTCCCCAAGGAGGCGGCCGCCAGGCTGACCATCGGCGGCCGGCCCGTGGTCATCGGCGGCATGGCCAAAGGCTCGGGGATGATCGAGCCCATGATGGCCACGATGCTCGGCTTCGTCACCACGGACGCTGCGGTGCCGAAGGCCCTGCTCGACCGGGCGCTTCGGGAGGTCGTGGACGACACGTTCAACGCGATCACGGTTGACGGGGAGTGCTCGACCAACGACTGCGTGATGATCCTCGCCAATGGCGCGAGCGGCGTGACGATCACCGACGAGCACTACGAGGCGTTCGTTCACGGGCTCAAGACCGTGTGTCTGCGGCTGGCGATCGGCATCGTGCGCGGCGGCGAGGGCGCCACAAAGCTCATCACCGTGCAGACGACCGGAGCGCGGTCGTCGGCCGAAGCGCGCAAGGCCGCGAAGGCCATCGCGAACTCGCCGCTCGTCAAGACGGCGATTCACGGGGGGGATCCGAACTGGGGACGACTGATTGCCGTCGCCGGGCGGGCGGGCGTCGCCTTCGAGCTCTCCGGCGCGGCGGTGCAGATCGGCTCGATCGTCCTCTTCAAGGACGGGCGGCCTTACGACGACAACGCGCCGGAAGCCGCGGCCTATCTCAAGAACGACGATGTGTCGGTAACGGTCCATCTGGGCGCGGGAAGCGCATCGTCCACGGTGTGGACGTGCGACCTGAGCGCCGAGTACGTGAAGATCAACGGCGAGTACAGAACGTGACGATCACACGAACCCGCAAAGACTTTCTCTCGATCCTGGATCTCGAGCCGGCGGATCTCGAGCGGTGTCTGCACCTCGCGTCCCAGGTGAAGGCCGACCGCTCGCTCGGCCGGGAGGCGCCGACGGCGCAGGCCCTCGCGGGCAGACATGTGGCGCTCCTCTTCGAGAAGGCCTCGCTCAGGACGCGGAGCACATTCGAGATCGCGGTGACCGAGCTGGGCGGCACCGTGGGAAACCTCCAGCCGGAGACCGCGCTCGGCGCACGCGAGCCCGTCGAGGACGTCGCGCGCTGCCTCGAGCGGTGGATTGACGCGATCGTCATCCGCACGTTCTCCCAGCGCATCCTCGAGCGGTTTGCGGCGGCGGCGCCGGCGCTGAGCGTCGTGAACGCGCTCAGCGACGAGGAGCATCCGTGTCAGGCCCTCGCCGACTGCCTGACGCTGCAGGAGCACTGGGGCACCGTGCGCGGCCGGACCATCGCGTACGTCGGTGACGGCAACAACGTGGCCGTGTCGCTGGCGCAGGTCGCGCTCATGATGGGCGTGCACGTCCGTATGGCCAGCCCCGAGGGCTACCAGCTGCCGCAGATCGCCGTCCAGCACGCCACCGGCGTGGCACGGTTCGGCGCCCGCCTCCGGCTCTTCACGGATCCGGCCGACGCCGTCATGGACGTGGACGCGGTCTACACGGACACCTGGACGTCGATGGGACAGGAGGAGGAAGCGGCAAAGCGTCGCGAAGTGTTCGCGTCGTACCAGGTCAACGACGCGCTGATGTCGCTGGCCAAGCCGAACGCCCTGTTCATGCACTGCCTGCCCGCCCACCGCGGCGAGGAAGTGACGGCCGATGTCATCGAGTCGCCGAATTCGGTCGTCTTCGACCAGGCCGAAAACCGCCTGCACTGCCAGAAGGCGCTGCTGTTGATGCTTCTCGGCGGGGCGGTCCAATCCTGAATCTGGCCATCGGCCATCTGGTCATCTGCATGGTCACTTGGTCACCTCCCCGCGCTCAACAGCCATATGATCCATTTGTCAATACGTATGTATTGACAACATCTCGGGTAACGGCGTACCGTGGTTGGATGGCGGCCGGAACCAAGTCCAGCCAGCTCCAGATCCGGGTCTCGCCGGCGCAGAAGGCGGCCATCCGGCGCGCGGCCCGGGGGGCAGGACTGGAGATCTCCTCCTATGTGCTCGCGCGCGTGCTGCCGGCGCCCGCCAGGCGCTTTCAGGATCTCACCGGGGCCTGCGCGGATTCCATGGACGGGCGTTTCGCACTGGCCGAGCTCAACTCCTGGCTGGCGAGCCTTGGAGCCGGCGAGCTGCAGAACGCGGTCTCGTCGCCGCCTCCCCGGCTGACGCCGTATCTCGCCAACTACGTCGCCGCGATGGTGGAGTATGCGTGCGCGAAACACGACGCCGCTCCCCCGTCGTGGGTGTGGTCGACGCCGCCTCTCACCGAGCCGGTGTTCGGCTCCGCGCTCATGAGCCTGCGGCTGTACCTGCTCACCCACTCGCCGGCGCCGTTCCGGAGGCGGAATATCTTCATCGACTCAAGCGTCGGTTCGCGGGTGTGAGATGGCCGCGCTCACTGACAAGGACATTCGGCGGCTGTTCTCACTGCTGAACGACGAGCTGCGCCGGACGGGCACGGAGGGCGAGCTGTTCCTGGTGGGCGGGGCCGTCATGTGCCTCGCCTATGCCGCGCGCCCGTCCACCCAGGACGTGGACGGACTGTTTCGCCCGGCCCGTCAGGTTCGCGAGGCCGCGGCGCGGGTGGCGTTGCAGGCGGATATTTCGGCCGACTGGCTCAACGACGGCGTGAAAGGATTCCTGAGCGAGCGCGGCGAGTTCAGTCTGTTCCTCGAGCTCGACCATCTGCGGGTGATGGTGGCTCAGCCCGAGTACCTGCTGGCCATGAAGTGCCTGGCGCTACGCATCGGCGCAGAATTCCACGACGAGGACGACGTGCGTTATCTCCTCAGGCATCTCGCGATCGGCAGCGACGAGCAGGCGGTTTCGGTGATCACGCGGTTCTATCCGCTGGATCGCTTCCCGCAGAAGACGCTCTACGCGCTCGGCGAGCTCTTGCCGAAGCAGAACTGAAAACGCGCCGCCGGCCGTACGCAGAGTTCCGAAGACAAGCCACGAAGACACGAAAGCCCGAAGAAGAACTGTTGGGAATGTCTACTGCGGGGCCGGTCTGGCAGTCGCCAGTAACGCTGCTATCGCCGATTCGAAGACCGCGATTGGATGTGCTCCATCGATGCGCCGAGTCACCTTCACGCGACCAGATCCGATAGCCTCACCGATAAGGAAGGCGGGCGTCGCGGTAAGGCCCAACCGCTGCGCTTCCGCGAGATCTGCGCGCACGGTTGCAGTGGCAGCTTCCTCCCCCATGCACGCCTGGAACTTCGCCTGATCCAATTCAAGGCCCTTCGCATAGTTCTGCATATCTGACACGCCAAGCGCCTTCTGGTTCGCAAACAGGCTGTCGTGCATCTCCCAGAACTTCCCTTGTTGCCGAGCACACTCGGCGGCCGTGGCCGACCTTACTGCGGAAGGGTGCAGCTGCTCGAGAGGACACCGGGACGTCTCTCCTTCGTGGTTTCGTGCCTTCGTGGCCCGTCTTCTTCGTGTCCTTGCTCCCGCCCCAGCTATAATCCCGTCGCCGAATGCCACGTCCTTCCTGGCTCGATCACTACGACGCCGGTGTTCCCCGGACGCTCGCGCCCTATCCGGCTCGAACGCTGCCGGATTACATCGCGGACGCCGCCAGGACGCACCCGCGCGGCCGGGCCCTGCTCTTCAAGGGCGCCACCATGACGTACGCCGAGCTCGAGCGCCTGAGCGACGCGTTCGCCTCGGCGCTCCGCTCGATCGGCATGACGCGCGGGACCCGCATCGGGCTGCTGCTCCCCAACTGCCCCCAGTTCTTCATCGCCGAGCTCGCCGCGTGGAAGATCGGCGCCATCGTCGCTCCCCTCAATCCGATCTACACGGAATCCGAGCTCGAGGGGCCGATTCGCGAGAACGGCATCGAGACCATCGTCACGCTCACGCGCTTCTACGGGCGTGTGAAGCACGTGCAGACGCGCGCGCCGATCCGGCAAATCATCGCGACGAACATCAAAGAGTACTTCCCCCCGATCCTTCGGGCCCTCTTCACGCTGGTCCGCGAGAAGAAGGACGGCGACCGCGTGTCGCTCGCGCCCGGCGATCATCTCTTCGCGTCGCTGCTGAAGACGCACGCGAATGCACCGCCCGTACGGGAGGCCATCACGCCGGACGACCCGGCCGTGCTGCTGATGAGCGGGGGCACCACGGGGACGCCGAAGGGCGTGCTCGGCACCCACGGCGCCTACGTCAAGGCCGGACTGCAAATCGGCGCCTGGATGCGCTCGGCGATGTCCCCCGGTAACAGCGTCATCATGCTGCCGCTGCCGATGTTCCACGTCTACGGCAACGTGGGCGTGCAGGGGTTTGCGTTCGTCACCAGAAACCCGCTGGCGCTCGTGCCCAACCCGCGCGACCTTCCGGATCTGCTGAAGACCATCAACCGGGTCAAGCCCACTTTCTTCAACGGTGTGCCCACGCTGTACGTGGGGCTGCTCAACCACCCCGATGTCCAGAAGGGCAAGGTGGATTTCAAGTCGATCAGGCTCTGCTTCTCGGGTGCCGCACCCCTCATGGCCGACACCAAGAAGCGGTTCGAAACACTGACCGGCGGCCGCATCGTCGAGGGCTATTCGCTGACCGAGGCCATGATGGCGCTCGCGGTGAACCCGGTCGAAGGACCGAACAAGCTGGGGTCCGTCGGCATGCCGCTCCCGGACGTGCACGTGCGCATCTATGACGGCGATGCCGGAGACCTGGAGATGCCGACCGGCGAGGTCGGCGAGATCTGTTTCTCCGGTCCGCAGTTGATGGTGGGCTTCTGGAACCGGCCCGAGGAAACCTCCTCCGTCCTTCGGGACCACGTCGATGACGTCGGCACGCGGCGATGGCTCCACACGGGCGACCTGGGGTACCTCGATGAAGACGGCTATCTCTTCATCGTCGACCGCAAGAAGGACCTCATCAAGACCAGCGGGTATCAGGTGTGGCCGCGGGAGATCGAAGAGACCCTCTCGGCGCACCCTGCGGTGGCGGAAGTTGGCGTCGCGGGCGTCCAGGACGCGACCAAAGGCGAGGTGGTCAAAGCCTGGGTCGTCCTCCGGCCCGGAGCGCACGCCACAGAGGCGGACTTGCGCGCGCACTGCCGGGAGCGGCTGGCGCATTACAAGGTGCCGGTGTCGATCGAGTTCCGCGCCGACCTGCCAAAAACCATGGTCGGCAAGGTGCTCCGGCGGGCCCTGAGGGACTCGACGCCGGGTTGAGTCCCGGTCAGCGCTGTCAAGCGCTACGGCACGACGATGTCTTCGACGTTGCTGCGCACGCCGCGCAGATCCATCGTCTTGTCGCGGGGCAGCGACAGGAAGTACTCCACCAGCGGCAGGTCGTCGGTGAGAATCGGACCATCGCCGACGTAGCGGCGGAGCTCATCCGGCCCTGCAACGTACATCGCCAGAAGCTTTTCCCACGTCCCTGCACCGAGATCGTCGAGCGCCTGGCGCCGTCCGGGCAACTGGCGCTTCCACTCGAAGTCGCCGCGGCGCAAAGTGAGCGGCTGTATCGAGCCGATCAGCACCGTGCCGTCCCCCCAGAGCGTGGCATTTGGAAACACGGAGAGAAACGTCCGGGTGATGGTCTTGTGTTCGGCGTCGGTGCCAAACACCCACTGCATGGCCAGGCCGTCCGGCTTGAGCGCGTTCCTCACGAGCGTAAAGTACTCGCGCGAGTAGATGTTGTTCGAGCCGGCGTGGATCGGCAGGATGATGTCGGCCGTGACCACGTCGTACGTCCGTGGCGTCAGCAACAGGTAGTTGCGGCCGTCGTCCACCCGTATGTGCACGTTCGGGCGGTTCACCACGTCGAAATTCACGTGGCTGAAGAAGGACGCCGCGCGAACCACGGATTCCGAGAGCTCCACGACGTCGACTTCCACACCGTCGTGTGCGCTCACCGCCCCTGGCGTGGCGCCCCCGCCGAGGCCAACGACGAGCACCGAGCGCGCGGCGGGATGCAGCGCCATCGGCAGGTTCGCGAGCAGGCGGTGGTTGTAGACCATCGTGCCGCTGTCGCTCGCCTGGTGGTTGCCGTCCAGGTACAGTCCCCGCCGGCCGTTGCCGTGATCGTGCACGCTCACGGTCCCCTGGACGGCCTCCTCCCGCCACAAGACCCCGTGGCTCGGCCACCGGAGCGAGAGGAAGGCGTCGTACGGATCGGCAATCCGGCTGGCCGCCGCGAGAAAGATCGCCGGCAGCGCAACGACAGCTGTCGCTCGGAGCGCAGGCCGCGTCAGCGCCGCCAGGAGCAGCGACAACCCGGAGGCAAGCACGATCCCGGCAACCACGATGAGGCTCGTCAGGCTGCCCCACCAGGGCAGGAAGAGGAATCCCGCGGCGATCGATCCGCCGATCGCACCGGCAAGGTTGAGGGAGTAGAACGTCGCGACGCGCGACATCCTCCCGTCGCCGGCCCACAGTTTCAGCCCGATGGGGAACGCCATGCCCATCAGGATGCACGTGGGCAGCACGGCAGGGACGGCCGCCGCGATTGAATAAGACAGATATGGGGGCAGGACGGCCGCAACGGCCGGCTCGATCCACGCGTTGACGGTGTTGACCGAGCCAAGCGTCGCGAGCGAGAGCAGGATTGTTGCGCTCATCGCGATTTCGAGGCCGGCGAGAATGGCCACCCAGTGCCACGCTCTCCGCATCAGCGGCGTCACCAGGTAGCTGCCGAATGCGATGCCGAACAGCACGCTCGAGAGAATCATCGCGAACGTGTACACCGTGGGCCGTGCCACGAGCACGATCACGCGGAACCAGATCACCTCGAGGGCAAGCGACGCAAAGCCGGACAGCGTGAACACCGCCAGGACGAGCCGCTGCACCGCCGGGGTGACGCGGGCATCGCCGGTCGCGCCATCCTGCAGTGGTCCGGCTGGTGCAGCGGAAGCGGCCGGGGCCGCCGCGACGCGCGACAGGGCGATCGCGCCGAGGCCCACGAGGACGTTCATGGCCGCGCCAACCTGGAACGTGCGGCTGATGCCGAGCGCCGGGATGAGGTACAACCCCGCCGCCAGAGTGCCGGCGATTGCGCCGGCGGTGTTGGTGCCGTAGAGCAGGCCCACGCGGCTGCCGAGATCCTCGCGCCTGGCCAGGACCGAGCGGACGACGATCGGCAGCGTGGCGCCCATCAGGAGCGTGGGCACCAGCAGCACCGCAAACGAGATCGCCGCCCGCACCGCCGTCGTCGTCGCCAGCGAGCCTTCGAGGGAGGGGGAGGCGCGAACGTACAGCCGCTGGAGGCCTTGCGAGGAGGTCCGGTGAGACGAGGGCGGACAGCCCGACCAGAATTTCGGCGGCGCCAAACCACAGCAGGGGGCGCCGGACGCGGTCGCCCAGCCAGCCGCCGGCCAGGCTGCCCAGGGCCAGGCCGGCCATGAAGCTCGCCCAGACCGTGCTGGCCGCGTAGACCGTCACCCCGAAGGTCAGCCCCAGCAGCCGCAGCCACAGGACCTGGTAGATCAGGCCGCACGCGCCCGAACAGAAGAACAGCAGAGCTAGAACTGGAACCGTGAGCCGATCCGCCAGGGTTCTGCGCATTACGGGTTGGAGGCGAAAAGTCGATGTCTCATGTGCGTGAGAACCTGAGCGTCCTGGCAGCAGCAGAGAAGCGGGTCCTGGTCGCCATCGCGGGCCGCTTGCCCCGGTGGATCGGCTCAGACCACCTGTCGCTTCTGGGGCTGACCTCGATGCTTGCCGCGGGTCTTTCGTTCGCGGCTGTGCAGTTTACCCCGTGGGCGGCGCTGGCGGTCGTGGCGTTTCTGGCGGCGAACTGGTTCGGCGACAGCCTGGACGGCACCGTCGCGCGCGTCCGGGGCCAGCAACGGCCCAGATACGGCTACTACGTCGACCACGTGATCGATCTGGCGGGCACCACCGCGCTCCTGGTGGGTCTTGCCTGCTCGTCGGCCATGCACCCGCTCCTCGCGCTTGGTGTCCTCGCGGCCTACCTGCTGGTCTCGGGCGAGACCTACCTGGCGACGCATTCGGTCGGGGTCTTCCGGATGTCGTTTGCGGGCTTCGGCCCAACCGAGCTGCGGTTGCTGCTGGCCGCGGGCGCCCTCAAGATCGCGGAGACGCCGTTCGTGGATGTGCTGGGGCTGGGGACCATCAGGCTCTTCGACCTGGGCGGGGCCGTGGCCATCGCGGGCATGGTCGCAGCGTTTGTCGCATCGGCCGCGCGCAACACGCGCCACCTCTACGCGGCCGAACCACTGCCGGTGCCGGCGCAGCGGAGGGCGGCGTGACGTCACGGGCGACAGCGTTCCTGTCCGTCGGCGCGATCGGGTTCGTTCTGCAGATGTCGGCGATGGCCCTTCTCACGGCGGCCGGCTGGCCGTATGTGCCAGCGGCTGTCGTCGCCGTCGAAGCGGCCGTGCTGAACAACTTCTTCTGGCACGAGCGGTGGACCTGGCGCGACCGGGCGCTCACGTCGGGCGCTCCGCTGCGCCTCGCCAGATTCCACCTTTCCACCGGCCTCACATCCATCATCGGCAGCCTTGCGTTCACGGCGCTGCTGGTCGAGTGGGCCGGGGCGCCCGTGCTTCTGGCGAATGCCGCCGCCGTGGCCCTGACGGCTGTGGCGAACTATCTGGTTGCTGACCGATGGGTGTTTGCGCGGCCGGCGGCCGCCCTCGTCTCGGCGATGCTGGTCGCCGGCGCGCCGGCGGCGCACGCCGCGGAACTGCAGCCGGAAACGCTCTCGGCGTGGCAGGCCTATGTTCGCGCCGCCGAAGCGCGGAGGGATGGACCAATCGCCGCAGGCGAGCCCGCTGGTGAGACGATCGGCGTCCCCGGCGGCACGATTCATCGTTGGCGGGGGGCCACCCTGGTTCGAGGCGTGACCGTCGACGAGCTCGTGCACGCGTTGATGCACCCGGGCACGGCGCCCCCGCAGGAGGACGTGCTCGAATCCCGGGTGCTCGACCGGTCGGGCTCGACCCTGCGCGTCTACATCAAGCTCGTACGCAGCGCCATCGTCACGGTGACCTACGATACCGAACACACGATGACGTTCCGGCGCGAATCCGACACGCTGACCACCAGCCGCAGCGTCGCGACAAGAATCGCGGAGGTCGGAGGCGGCGATCGGGGTTTCCTGTGGCGCCTCAACTCGTACTGGACGTACCGGCAGGTGGCGGAAGGGGTCGTCGTGGAGCTCGACTCGGTGTCGCTCAGCCGCAGCGTGCCCGCAGCGCTGAGGCCCGTGGCCGGCCCGATCATCAACCGCATTGCCCGCGAGTCCCTCGTGCGAACCCTCGATGCATTGCGGGAGCACGTGGAGAAATCGGAAAGACGAGTAGGCCGGGTCCTTTCGGACCCGGCTCGAGGCGGCCCTCTGGCGGGTCCAAAAGGACCCGCCCTACCTCAGGATCGAAGGCTTCAGGATCGAAGCCTGGAGCCCGGAGCCTGAAGTCGCACTCCGGCGGCCTCCAGAGCGGTGCGGAGGGCGGCGGCGAGGCCGCCTGATCCCGGCGTGTCGCTGTGGACGCAGACGGTGTCGGCTCGGATCGCGATGTCGCGGCCCTCGAGCGTCGTGATTAGGCGATCGACCACCATCCGGCGGACACGCGCGACGACGGCGCCAGGATCCGTGATGACCGCGCCGGGAATGTCCCGTCTGACGAGGGACCCGTCAGCGTTGTAGGCGCGATCGGCAAACGCCTCGCAGGCCACCGCCACGCCCGCGGTTTCGGCCGCCTTCGCCATCTCCGATCCCGCCGGGGCAAACAGCACGAGCGTGCGGTCCGCGGCCACAACGGCCCGTACGATGGCCCTTGCCAGGTCGCCGTCGCGCGCCGCCATGTTGTAGAGGGCGCCGTGCGGCTTCACGTGCTGCAGCCGCACGCCTTCCGCCGCAGCCACGCCGGCCACAGCCGCGATCTGGTAGAGGACGAGGTCTTCGGCCTCGCCAGGCGCGAGGCGGATTTCCCGCCGCCCGAAGCCCGCGAGATCCGGCAGCCCCGGATGCGCGCCGACGGCGACGCCGCGTGCGCTCGCGCGTCGAATCGTCTGGCGAAGCACGGTGGGGTCGCCTCCGTGAAGGCCGGCCGCCACGCTCGCGGACGTGATCGAGGCAAGGAGCGGTTCATCCTCACCAATCAGGAACGGGCCGAACGACTCGCCGACGTCAGCATTGAGGTCAACGCGGATCACTCGGACACGACACCACAAGCACGCGCATCAGGGAAGCGCTTTCTGCGTACAAAACAAAAGGGCACCACGTTATTGTGGTGCCCCCCTGCCCGCCGGTCTGGCTCCCCCAGCAAATTCACGGCGCCCTGCCGTAAACAGACCGGCGATGTGCCAGACCTGAACGCAAGCGGGATGCCCGCGCAAAAACCCCGATAAACGGCCTGTTTCCCCGCTCGGCCCCGTGCGAAAAGGCACGCGGTTGTCGACGACCTTACAGATCTGTGGCTCGATAGAGGGGCAGCCGGTCCCTCAGGGCCGAGAGTGGAGGATTGCTGGTGTCGCGACCGGACAGCACCGGAGCGGCTGGAAAAAGATGCACGGGCCACTCGATTCCGATAGCCGGATCGTTCCAGGCAATACCGACTTCGCCCTCCGGGTCGTACACGTCCGTGCACTTGTACTCTATCTGCGCCGTCGAGCTCGTCACCGCAAACCCATGGGCGAAGCCCGGCGGGATGTAGATCTGCCGGAAGTCGTCGGACGAGAGCCAGGCGCCGACCCACCGGCCGAACGTCGGCGATCCGCGCCGCACGTCAACCGCCACGTCATAGACCACGCCATCGATCACGCGAACGAGCTTGCCCTGCGGCCGCCGCCCGACTTGCAAGTGGAGACCGCGCACCGTGCCGCCGGTCGACAAGGACTGGTTGTCCTGGACGAACGGCCCCGGGATGCCGCCCTCGCTGTACTTGTCCTGACGGAACGTTTCGAGGAAGAACCCGCGGGCATCACGGTGCACGTCCGGTTCGACGACCAGCACACCTGGCAGATCCGTCGCGACAAAGCGCACGCTCAGGGCTCCTGTTCGAGGGTGTGCCGCAGATACTGGCCGTAGGTGCTCGACCCCATGGTCCTGGCCAGCCGGTCGAGCTCGGCCGCCGTAATGTAGTGCATCCGGTACGCGATCTCTTCCAGACACGCGACCATCAGTCCCTGACGCTCCTCAATCGCCTGGATGTAGTTGGACGCTTGCAGGAGCGCTTCGTGCGTGCCGGTATCGAGCCACGCGATCCCGCGGGCGAGCTTCTCGACGTGCAGCTGTCCGGCCGCCAGGTACACACGATTCAGATCGGTGATCTCGAGCTCGCCGCGGGCCGAGGGCTTCAGGCCGGCGGCGATGTCGAGCACGGCGTTGTCGTAGAAATACAGCCCGGTGACCGCCCAGGACGATTGGGGCCTGGCCGGCTTCTCCTCGATGCTCGTCGGCCGCCCGGCAGCGTCGAAGGCCACCACGCCGTATCGCTCGGGATCGCGGACTCGATACCCGAATACGGTGGCGCCCTCGGTCCGGCCCGCCGCGCTCTTCAGGCTCTCGGAGAAGTGGGCGCCGTAGAAGATGTTGTCGCCGAGCGCCAGTGCCACGCGGTCGCCGCCGACGAATTCCCTGCCGATCAGAAAAGCCTGCGCGAGACCCTCAGGTTTCGGCTGGGCGGCATACTGGATCCGGATGCCGAGATCCGACCCATCGCCGAGAAGGCGACGAAACCCCTCCTGTTCGTGCGGCGTCGTGATGACGAGCACGTCGCGGATGCCCGCAAGCATCAGCGTGGACAGGGGGTAGTAGATCATCGGCTTGTTGTAGACCGGGACGAGCTGCTTGCTGACGGCCTTGGTCAAGGGATGGAGACGCGACCCGGTGCCTCCCGCGAGGATGATGCCCTTCATGGCTCGTCACGTCCGAGGCCCAGGCGCTGGCGGTTGTAGCGGCCTTCCTGGACGCCGGCACACCACTCGCGGTTGGCCAGGTACCAGGCCACTGTCTCGGCGAGGCCTTCTTCGAAGGTATGGCGCGGCGCCCACCCGAGCTCGCGGCGGATCTTGCCGGCATCGATCGCATAGCGGCGGTCATGCCCCGGCCGATCTGGGACAAACGTCCGGAGCGCACGGTAGCCGTTCTTCCCGGCGAGCGCCGTGTTGCCGGCGGCCGGCCGCAGCCGTTCGAGCGTCTCGCACAACCGATCGATCACCTGGAGGTTGGTCCGCTCGTTGCCCCCGCCGACGTTGTACTTCTCGCCGGGTCGCCCCTTCTCCAGCACCAGAAGCAGGCCGTCGCAGTGATCTTCGACGTGGAGCCAGTCCCTGACGTTGCCGCCGTCTCCGTAGATCGGCAGCGAACGCCCCTCGGCCGCGTTCAGGATCATCAGCGGGATGAGCTTCTCCGGAAACTGATACGGCCCGTAGTTGTTCGAGCAGTTCGTAATGATGACGGGCAGACCCGTAGGTGTGGAAGTAGGCCCGGACCAGATGGTCCGCCGACGCCTTGCTCGCCGCGTAGGGCGAGTTCGGGGGCGTACGGGGTCTCCTCGCTGAACAGTCCGTCAGCGCCCGAGCGTGCCGTACACCTCGTCGGTCGAGATGTGCACGAAGCGGAAGCGCGCCCGCTCGTCCTGGCTCGAGGCCGCGGTGAACTGGCGTGCCGTTTCCAGGAGCACGAACGTGCCCACGATGTTGGTCTGCACGAACGGCAGCGGCGAATCGATGGATCGATCGACGTGCGTCTCGGCCGCGAGGTTCATCACCGCGGACGGCCGGTGTTCGGCGAATACGCGCGCCATGGCCCCGGCGTCCGCGATGTCGGCCTTCACGAAGGTCACGCGCCGATCGTCGAGCGCGCCCTTCAGGTTCAACAGGCTGCCCGCGTAGGTCAGGGCGTCGACGACGACGAGGCGATCGGGGCGTCTGGGCGAGCGCGCGGTGCACGAGGTTCGAACCGATGAACCCGGCACCGCCCGTAATGAGCAGTGAATCCGTCAGACGGAGGCTCCTTCGGGATACTGGAGCGCCAGGCGCAGCTCCTTGGCGAGCGAGTCGACCGTCGTGCCCGTGCGCTTCCACGCGCCCTCGGTCTCGAACCGCATGTCGCCGATACGACGCCCCCAGGGCGCAACGACCCGCCCGATCGCCCGGAAGTCCGACCGGTCCGCGTGCTCCTGGTCCAGCCGGCGGACGACATCCGGCGCGACGCGAATGAACGCCCGCAGCGCCGCCGCGGACTTGATGCTGTACTTGCGGCCGTTCCACGCGCCATTGAAGACGAGCGCAATCTGCTTGAAGTAGTTGACGAAGAACTTCCTGGCTTCCTCGTGCATGTCGCCCTTGCGCACGCCGAACCCGTCGGCGGCAAAGAGCTTCTTCAGCTCCTGCGCCAGCGGCGCCTGCGCGACGCGGCCGCGGCCGACGCCGAGCAGCTTGATCTCGTCGTAGAGCGGCGAATCTTCGCGGTCGTTCAGCGCCCGTACGACGTCGTGCGCCGTCGCCAGGGCGTCGTCTCGATACAGCTGCCGCCCCGAGAGGCTCACGAGGTGCGACGCGTTGAGGCGCGTGTGCTTCGCGTTGATCGTCACGAACATCTGGACGACGTGGTCCTCGGGCAGGCGATCGAAGATGATCGCCGGCACGCTGAAATCTTCGCCGCGGAACCGGTCGATGTCCGCGTGCAGCGCGAGCAGCCGGTGCTGGCCGTCAATGGCCCGCAGGATGCCTTCGCGCTCGGGCACCTTGAGGATGCCCACGCGGGGGTCGTCGGGCGAGGCCTGGAACGAGAGCTTCTCGTCGGCGCTGATGATGACCGCGCCAGGAATCGAAGGGAGATCGCGCGCCTGCCGGCACTGCTCGTAGTACTGCACGAGCTCGTCAATCTTGCGCCGGATGATATGACGCTGATACGCCTTCTCGCTCGAGGCGATGCGCCGCTCGAGCAGATCCCAGTTCACCTTGGAGGGCGTGGCGCCGGGTTTCGCTTTGCCGCCGCGAACGGGCGGCTGCGCCGAGTCGCCGTAGTTGAGGACCTCGAAGCGGACGAGCTTATCGATGTCGCTGGCGGTCAGCGACGCCTGATAGAACTGCACGCCGAACTGCTGCATGCGAATCGCGGCAACATTGATCATAAGTCGAGGCCCAAAGAGTCGGATTCTACCGAGCGCCCGGCAGGGTTCTCAAACCCTTTTTTCAAATACTCTTGGGCATACGCCCAACCTGCGCAAACGTGTGCCAGAAGGCCACTAGGCGGTCCCGGAGCACGACAGCAGCATACATCGCCCCCGAGAATGCCAGGTAGGCCGCCGCGACCTGCCAGAGCGGCAATCGATGGCGCAGGCCCGCCGCCAGCGTAGCCGTAAACGAGCTCAACGTGAATCCAATAGACAAACAGCGAGCTCTGTCCAAGGCGCGCCAGGGCGTCGCCTGCGGCCTGCCGGTGCACGGCAATCGTCGACAGGGCGTAACAGCCCGCCAGTGCCAGCGTGAGGACGCCCAGGCGGATGGCGAAGTAGGTGGGCGAGCTGGTCCAGAACGACGAGACCTCATAGATGGTCGGCCGTGACGCCGTGTAGAAGCCGAGCGCAACGAGCGCGACGCCCGTGGCTCCAACCAGACGCATGACGCGCGGCATCGCGGAGCCTTCGCGCGCCCACCCGATGGCGATTCCGGCGGCGCCTCCGGCGAAGACGAAACCCCACCAGGGGAACCCCGTGAACGTGGTGTGCTCGCCCATGGGCCGGATGTACCAACTCGGCCATGTCGGGACCGACGCCACCCACTCGGCCGCCCGGACGACCGGCGTGCCCATCGCGGCTGCCGCCGCCATCAGCGCGTACAAGGCAAATGCCTGCCGCCGAGTGCGCGCAAGACCCCAGACCAGTCCCGCCATGACGATCCCGAGCCCCATGATGTTCAGGATGTCGACGCGAAACAGCTTGAGCGGCGACCCGCCCGGGCTGATGACGAACGCCTGCAGGCGAAAGAGGAACGCAAGGATGAACACTTCGAGCCCGCGCTTGACGACCTCTTCGGTGATGTCGCGGCGGCTGGCGCCGTTTACGTGCTTGCGATCTGCCGCGAGAATCGACGACAGCCCTGCCAGCCACAGGAACGCGGGCGCCGCGAACCCGCCCAGGATCGTCAGGTAGCTGAAGGCATGCGTCGACCGATCCGAATCGCGGGTCCAGGCGTCCAGCACGTGGGCGTGGATCATCAGAAGCACGGCGAGGCCACGGGCCCAGTCGATGTAGCGGAGCCGGCGCGTCACGGGGCGATTCTAACCGGGGGCTGGTGGTCCTGGGTGCTCGGTCCTGGGTGCCGGGTGCGCTACGGTTCCCCGTTCCCTGTTCGCTGTTCTCGGTAGTTCGTCGTTCTCAATTCTGAGTTCGAAGCTCGGAGGGCGAGCCCCCGCCGGGCCGTCGGGCCGGGAGAAGCGAGCTGATGAGGAGCCAACCCATGGGCAGCATGACGAGCAGGTAGGTCAGGTAGCGGCCGTAGCGGCCGTCCGGGCCGTATGGCTCCGTCGCCCAGTGCAGGGGTTCGCTGTAAGGGAAGATGTTGGCTTCGGTGAGCTCGTGGAAGCCGTAGATCAGCAACTGGACGACGAAGACGAGCAGGAAGACCGCGGTCACCTGGAAGAAGAGAGCGAGGTTGACGCGGTGGCCGTATCGCGACCACAGCCAGGCGACGAATGCCGCGACGAGCGTGCCGAGCAGGGCGCCGGTGAGCACGCCGCCGGCCTGCATCTGGACCACCGTGCTCATCAGGAGCACCGTCTCCATGCCCTCGCGGGAGATCATCAGGAGCGTGAATCCGAAGACGCCGAGAAAGGCCGCCGTCCCTCCCTTCGCCGCCGAGTCGCGCAGATGCCCTTCTATCTCGCCCTTGATTTTCCGCGCCGTCCGCCACATGTGCACGGTCAGCGACGCGACCGAGACCGCTGCGACAAGCGCCAGCACGCCTTCCCACAGCGCCTGATTTGCAGCGCGCTGGAACAGATAGGCCGCGCCGATGCTGAGCAGAATCGATAACCCAATCCCCCAGTGGACGGCAGGAATCAGTTCTTCGCGCCCGCTCTTCCGCAGGTAGGCGAGGCTGATGGCCACGATGAGAAACGCTTCCAGCCCTTCACGGAGGGTGATGACAAACGACTGCAGCATGGGCGTCCTGCCTAGATAAGAACGAGATCCAGTCTCAAGATTCGCCAGTTTACCGCCCTAAATACGACCGGTCAAGTCGGGATTTTGGGCATTTTTCGCCGGAACTTGGTAAGCTGGGCGCGGATCACAGCGCGCTCTGAACCTTTGGGAGCCTCGACCGCAATGACCTACCGCACACGACTCGGTCTCGCCGCCGGTGCGCTCGCCCTGCTGGCGGCATTTTCGCTCGACATCGGCGCCCAGCAGCCGACCTTCCGCTCGGGGACGCAGATCGTCTCGCTCTTCGTCACCGTGACCGATCTCCAGCGCCGCCTGGTGCCCGATCTGCTCCAGGACGATTTCGAAGTACTCGACAACGGCAAGCCGCAGCCGATCGTCTTCTTCGACAACCAGTCGCAGCCCATCACCGTCGTCGTCATGCTCGACACGAGCGGCAGCATGACCGGGGCGATCAAGTTCCTGCGCCTGGCCGCAGAGCAGTTCCTCATGCGCCTGCACCCCGAAGATCGGGGCATGGTCGGCGCCTTCAACGACAAGGTCGAGTTCGGGAGCGCGGAGTTCACGAACGATCGCGACGACCTCATCGCGGCCATGAAGGAACTGGACTACGGCAACGGGACGCGGCTGTACGACGGCGATCGCGGCGAGCCTCGAGCAGCTCGACGGAGTTTCCGGACGGCGGGTCATCCTGCTCTTCAGCGACGGCGAAGACACGTCGAGCAAGGCCGGCCAGGGATCGGTGATCGAACGGGCCAGGAACGACGAGGTCATGGTCTACTCGATCGGCTTCGAGAGCGAATACTTCAACGGCGCGCGCATGGTGCGCGGCAAGCCCGATGGGGCGATGAAGAAGATCGCGGACGAGACGGGCGGCGGCTACTTCGAGCTCGATAAGAGTGCCGACCTCGCGCCCACGTTTACCCGCGTCGCGCAGGAGCTCCACAGCCAGTACGTCGTGGGCTTCACCCCGCTGCAGCTCGACGGGAAAGTGCACAAGCTGGCGGTGAGGGTGAAGCAGACGGGTATGACGGCGCGAGCACGCCGCAGCTATCTCGCGGATCCCGACAAGTACCAGACACAGTAGGAAGAGGTGTGCTGCAGGACTGAACGTCCTGCAGGCCTCGTGGCGCGCGGGCTCAGACGAACAACATCGCGACGATCACCGCGATCAGCATCAGACCCACTGCCTTGTCCGCCGTTCCCGAGAATGTCCAATCGTGCATTTTCGTCGACCTCCCTGCTACGAAGAGTTAGACGGCAACCCGCCGGCAAAGGTTTAATACCCGCATGAGCCTCTCAGAACAGGAGTTCCGCGTCCGAAGCGACGAGGCGCTCGACCTCGCCCGTCACGCACTGCTCCCCCTCGCCGACGAGGAGGGCTTCGAGGTGGAACTGCAGAACGGGGTGCTCAACCTGGTGTTCGAGGAGCCGTCGCGACACCAAGTTCGTCGTGTCGCCCAATGCTCCGGTCCGGCAGGTCTGGGTGTCCGCGATGGCGCGCAGCTACAAGCTGGCATGGGCGCCGGAGATGAGCGCCTTCGCGCTCGCAGGCGAGACGCTTCCCCGCTTGCTCGAACGCCTCACCCGCGAGTTTCTCTCACGCTAGTCGAGGAGCCGCACCCCATGTCCGTGATCGAGCCAGGAAAGAAAGCCCCGTCGTTCACCCTGAAGGATCAGGATGGAAAGACCCATCGGCTCTCCGACTACGCCGGACAGCCGGTCATTCTGTACTTCTATCCGAAGGACGACACGTCAGGCTGCACGAAGGAAGCCTGCGAGTTCCGGGACCAGATCCCGCGTTTCAAGAGCGGCAAGGCCGTGGTGCTCGGCGTGAGCATCCTCGACGAGGCCAGCAAGGCAAAGTTCGCGAAGAAGTACGACCTGACATTTCCGCTGCTCGCGGACGCCGATCACGAAGTGGCGGAGAAGTACGGCGTCTGGCAGAAGCAATCGCTGTACGGCCGGTCGTTCATGGGCATCGTGCGCACGACGTACCTCATCGACGGCCACGGCAAGGTTGCGAAGCGGTGGGACAAGGTCAAGGTCGACGGACACGCGCGACGGAGGTGCTCGGCTTGAGCGCGTACGGACGTGGCCGCTGCGCGCAGGACGCCTCTGCCGTGCGTACTGGCGGCTCGCAGCGAGGCTTCGCCTCCTCGGCGAGCCACGACTGGTAGATCCGCCGCGCTCTTGATGCTCACGAAGCCGCGCATCCGGTAGTGACCCAGGCCGCAGAGCTGCGAGCAGGCGACTCTCGTAGTCGCCCATCGCGGTTGGGGATGAACCAGACCGGAATGTCGAGGCCGGGCACCGCGTCCTGCTTCACGCGCATCTCGAACAGCCCGAAGCTGTGGATGACGTCCTTGCTCGTCAAGCGGACAGGATCGGCCGGTCCACCGGCAGGTTCAGCTGGTTGATGGTCGTGATGTCGTCCTTCCCGGCCGGGTCGGTCCGGTCGAGGCCCAGCGGGTTGTCGGCGTGCCATGAGCTTGATGTCCGTACGACCGAACTGGCCGTCGGCGCCCGGGTAGTGTGACGTTCCAGGCGAACTGCTCGCCCGACGACACGAACGACCACCGCCTCGTTCTCGGAGGGGAAGCTCCCTGACGCGAGTCGCCCATGCCGGGATCGCGTAGCACACGCAGCAGGACCATCTCGATGACGACGATGGCGATCTCGAGGCCCTTCGCGATCTTGCCCTTGGCGCCGGCATAGCTCGCCGTCGGATTCGCGCCCTTCCGGAAGCGGAACAGCACGAACAGGAAGAATGCGCCCCACCCGACGAACAGCACGAGCATCAGCCAGTGCACGAGCACCGATCATGTGGTCGAGATCGGCGGCGTGCGTCGAGGCCTGAATCGGCATCCCGAGGTAGTTCAGCATCGAACGGTCCCCTCCTGCGGGTCGGAGCCCGGATGCGGAACGGTCGCGGCGGCGGCCTCAGCCGCGTCGACCCAGCCGGGCACGCCGGGCGAGATAGACGAATGAACGTGGCGAAACTGCCGAGCATGCCGACGACCACGCCGAGCATGGCAATCACACCCATCTTGATGGCCTGCGACAGCGGCGAATCGCTCTGTCCGAAGCAGACCGGGCAGGCGAGCGCCAGGCGCGGCACAGCCGAGTAACGCCAGGGTGGTCAGCAGGGTGCGCATGATGCCGGCCTACAGGTTCCTGGTCTTCCGCTGGAAACGGGCGCGATACATCGTCAAGCCCGCCCCCGGCCAGGATCGACAGCCAGGGCCGTCGCGAGATAACCCGCGTCCGGCTCCAGCCGGTATTGCCCGGCCGCCCACGCCGCGCATGAAGGCCGCGAGCACGACGGACAGCACGATGAACACCAGATGGAACGCCCGGAGCGACATGTCAGTGCCCTTCGTGCCCCGCTTCGGCGGCCGCCAACGGCTGCCGGCGCGTGGATGGGCGTGCCGATGTTGTCCATCGTCGTGAACATCGGGACCGACATCAGCACGCAGGAAACCGATGACCGTCAGCAGCAGCGAGCCGTAGATCCACGGCTTCTCGTGATTCAGGTGCATGAAGACGGCCGCCACCATCGAGCCCTTGATCGTCGCGATGATGAGCGCCAGCGTCACGTTGCCGGCGATGCCCGATGTTCACGAACGAGGCCGCGACGGTGATGCCGGTGAACACCAGCAGCGTAGCGCCGATCATCAGATAGGTGCTGAATGCTGTTTCTGGACTTCGGCGGCGTCGGAGTGCATCAGCCGTCTCCCTACAGGAGGTACAGCACCGGGAACAGGAAGATCCACACCAGGTCCACGAAGTGCCAGTAGAGGCCCGTGTACTCGATGCGATTGACGAACTGCTCCGGGTTCTTCTTCCAGAGCCCCGCGCCAGGGCCCAGGAAGTAGACCATGACGACGATGCCGCCGAGGATGTGCAGGCCGTGCAGTCCCGTCATCGTGAAGTAGATCGCGTCAGAACGTGCTGTGCCGACGGCGGCTTCGCCGTGGCGCGAGGTGCTCCCGGTACTCGAAGTACTTGTTCACGAGGAAGACGAGCGCGAGCACGACGCGTCGCGATCAGATAGAGGCGGTGCTTGCCGAAGTCGTTCAGCTTCAGCGACGCCCACGCCATCACCATCGTGACCGACGAGCGCGATCAGGACGACGGTGTTGAACGCGCCGAGCGGCACGTTCAGCTCGCCGTGCGGCCACTCGACGGGCGAGCCCGTGCGCAGGATGATGTAGGTCGAGAACAGCGCGCCGAAGAGCATGACTTCGGAGGCCAGGAACAGCCAGATCCCGAGCTTGCCGTTGGTCAAGCCCGGTGTCGGGCCGCTCGTCGACGATGTAGGGAATATCCATGATCTACGCGCGCTCCGGCTCGAACTGCGGCGATGAAGTCCTTCGCGGCGCCGGGCACGCTGTACTCGTACGGACCGCGATAGACGACGGGCTCGGTCAGGAAGTTGCCGTGTCCGGGCGGCGAGGGCGCCGACCACTCGAGCGTCGTCGCATCCCACGGGTTCGTCGCTCGACCTTCTGGCCACTTGAACATGCTCCAGAAGAAGTTGATGATGAACGGAATCTGGAAGAGCGACATCGTCCAGGCGGCCATGCCGATCGACGATGTTCCACTTGAGCAGGCCGGCGTTGTGCGCGTACTGCGCGCCGCCGTCGTACAGCCGGCGGTTCATGCCGCCGAGGCCCTGGATGAACATCGGCATGAAGACGAGGTTCATGCAGATGAACGACCCGCAGAAGTGAATCTTGCCGAGCATCTCGTTCATCTTCCGGCCGGTCGCTTTCGGGAACCAGTAGTAGATGCCCGCGAAGAGCGCGAAGATCGTGCCGGGCGCGACGACGTAGTGGAAGTGGCCGATGACGTAGTAGGTGTCGTGCAGGTGGATGTCGGTCGGCGCCAGCCCGAGCGGCAGGCCGGTCAGGCCGCCGATGCCGAACATCGGCAGGAACGCCAGCGCGAAGAGCATCGGCGTCGTGAACCGGATCGACGCGCCCCAGAGCGACAGCAGCAGCGCCGTCAGGATGATGACCGACGGGATCGAGATGATCATCGTCGTCGTCTGGAAGAACGCGCTCATCGTCGTGCCCATGCCGGTCATGAACATGTGGTGCGCCCACACGATGAACGACATGAAGCCGAGGAAGATCACCGAGTAGACCAGCGCCCGGTAGCCCCAGAGCGGCTTCCGGGTGTTGTTCGCGATGACCTCGGCGACGATGCCCATCGCCGGCAGGATCAGCACGTACACCTCGGGGTGCGCGAGGAACCAGAAGAGGTGCTGCCAGAGGAGCGGGTTGCCGCCGCCGGCAATCTGCGAGCGGCTGGCCGCTGACCACGAGACCGCTCGGCATGAAGAAGCTGGTGCCGGCCAGCCGGTCCATCAGCTGCAGCACGCCCGCCGCTTCGAGCGGCGGGAACGCGAGCAGCAGCAGGAACGCCGTCACGAGCTGCGCCCAGACGAAGAACGGCAGGCGCATCCAGGTCAGGCCCTTCGCGCGCAGCTGCACGATGGTGACGATGAAGTTGACCGAGCCGAGGAGCGACGAGGTGATCAGGAAGACCATGCCGATGAGCCACATCGTCTGGCCGGGCGCGATGACCGCCAGCGGCGGATAGGACGTCCAGCCGGACTGGGCGGCGCCGCCCGGCACGAAGAAGCTGGCCAGCATGAGCACGCCGCCGCAGAAGTACACCCAGTAGCTCATCATGTTGAGCTTGGGGAACGCCATGTCGGGCGCGCCGATCTGCAGCGGCATGACGATAGTTGCCGAAGCCGCCGACGGCGAGCGGCACGACGCCGAGGAACACCATGATGGTGCCGTGCATGGCGCCGAGCTGGTTGTAGAACTCGGGCAGCATGATGCCGCCGGGCGCGCGCGTGACGCCGAGCAGGCCGCCGATGAGCGGGATCGGGGCGCCCGGATAGGCCAGCTGCCAGCGCATGATCATCATCAGGGAGAAGCCGAAGAGCAGGAACAGCAGGCCGGTGATGGCGTACTGAATGCCGATGACCTTGTGGTCGACCGAGAAGATGTATTTCCGCCAGAAGCCGAGCTCTTCATGGGCGTGCTCGTGCCCATGCGCATGGCCGTGCCCGTGCGCCGGTGTCCCGAAGGTCGCCACCTTGTCCAACGCCGACTCCTTCCCGCAGGGTAGTGCGAATCGCTTCGGATGTGATGGCGATTGTATGCAGAAGGCACAAGCGGCGCAAGGTGCGTAAGATCGGGGAACAGGGAACAGGGAACAGGGATCGGGGATCGGGGATCGGGATCTGATGATTGAGGGCTTTCGGCGCAGGCTGACCGCGGCGGCCTGCTTGGGTGCTGGCGATGGCGGTCGGGCTGCCGCTCGCGGCCTCGGCCAACGAGCGGTCGGTGGCGCTGCGGATCGAGGGCTCCAGGCAGCTCTTCAACCTGGATCGCGATCAGGCCGTCGAGACCTTCCGCGCGGCGATTGCGGCCGACCCGAAGGATCCGGACGCTTATCGGGCGCTGGCGTCGGCGCTGTGGATGAGCATCACCATGCGCCGGGGCGCGATGACAGTGGACAACTACCTCGGCCGCGTCTCCCAGCAGAACGTCAAGACGGTCCCGCCACCTGCCGAGATCGCGAAGGAATTCCACGAGGCGGTCAACAAGGCGATCGAGCTGGGGCGCGCCCAGGTCCTTGCGGCGCCGAAGAGTGCGCAGGCTCGTTATCAGCTGGGCGCCGCCGTGGCGCTCCGAGCCTCGTATACCGCGACCGTGGACGGGAGCGTGCGGGCGGCGTTCGGCTCTGCACGCGGAGGCCTTCGACGAGCACGAACACGCGATGCGGCTCGATCCGTCGCGTCACGATGCGGGCCTCGTGGTCGGGACCTACCGGTACCTCGTGGCATCGCTGTCCATGCCGGTGCGGCTGGTGGCCTACGTGGCCGGCTTCGGCGGCGACGGCGCGAAGGGGCTTCGGCTGGTCGAAGCCGCGGCCGCCTATGGCGGCGACAACCAGACCGATGCCAGGCTCGCGCTCGTGCTGCTGTACAACCGCGAGGAACGGTACGTGGACGCCATGGCGCAGCTCGCCATCCTGCGGACTCAATACCCGAGGAGCCGGCTGTTCTGGCTGGAGGGAGGCGCCACGGCGCTCAGAGCCGGCCGCGCCGAGGAAGCCGACCGCCTGCTCACCGAGGGCCTCACGCGCCTCGCGACCGACACCCGGACCAGAGATGTACGGCGAGGAGGCGCTCTGGCACCTGAACCGCGGTTCGGCCCGCGCGGCGCTTCGTCGTGACACGGAGGCCGAATCCGATCTGCAGAAGGCCCTGACCCTCGAGGGACCGTCAGTGGATCAAGGGCCGGGCGCACCTGGAGCTCGGGAAGATCGCCGCCCGAGCCGGCAACCGTCAGAAGGCGGAGGCAGAGTATCGAGCCGCCATCCCGCTCCTCGACACCGATCAAGACGGCCCCTCTGCCGAGGAGGCGCGCACGGCTCCTGCGGTCAGCTTCGCTGACAAGCGGGCTTCAGGCTTCGGACTTCAGGCTTCGGGCTTCGGGCTTCGGGCTATCGGCTTCGTGATCAATTCCTAATTCCCAATTCTCAATTTCGTTCTACATCCGTGCGAGGAAGCGCCTGACGCGGGTGAGAAAGGTCTGCGGCGGTTCGGCGACGGCCGCGGGACCGCTGGTGCGCTTCGCCGCGAGCTCGGCGGCGCGAGTCGACACGGCGGCCGCCACCACTTCGAGAGCCGACGGGTTGGCGAGCACGAACTGGCGGAAGCTGTCCACGGTCACCTCGAGCAGCTCGAGGTCTGTGACGGCTTTGACCGTTGCGCTTCGAGGATCGCCCGTGAGCAGCGACATCTCGCCGAAGAAGCCTCCGGGGCCGTGCCGTGCGACCTCCTGTCCGCCTGGCTCAATCACGACGACGGCCTCGCCGCGCGTGACCACGAACATCGATGCTCCTGGCTCCCCCTGCCGCACGACACGCTCACCGGCCGCGTACACCGCGGACCGCACGCCTCTGGCGAGCGCCGCGCGCTGTTCGGCAGGCAGGGCCGCAAACACGGGGACTCTCGCCAGCGCGCGATCCGCGCCCGACGGATCCACGGCGGGCACCGCTTCCTCGCGCGACATCTCAATCTGAATCGGGTACGGAATCGATGCGATGCCGGCGGAACGCGTAGTACACGGCCGACCGCACCCGATCGTGGATCCGCTCCTCCGCGCCGGGCTCCAACGTCCAGACGTGCACGCGATAGAGGATCGAGGAGGCCGCAAAGTCGGCCATCAGGACCTCTGGCTGGCGATCTCCGCACAGAAGCGGCTCGTCGCGAATCGCGTCGAGAATGACGGCCTTGACGTCGTTCGGCGCCGCGTCGTAGCTCACGCCCACGTCGATCACGATGCGGGTGTGCACGGTGGGCTCGGAGTAGTTGGTGATCGTGTCCTTCGCCAGCGAGCTGTTGGGCACGATGACGAAGTTGCCGGCGCGCGTCCGCATCTTGGTCGCCCGCCAGGTGATCTCGTCACCAGACCATCGGTTCCCGCCACGTGGATCCAGTGGCCGACGCGAAACGGTTTCTCGATCTGGATGGCCAGGCCGGCAAACAGGTTGCCGAGCGTGTCCTGCAGGGCGAACCCGATGACGACGGCACCGGCCGCAGTGGCCGTCCATACGCGCTCCTGCAGCACGATCGCCGCGATCAAGGCGACGAGGGCGATGGCGACCGAGTCCTGGACGATCGCCGGAAACCGCTCGGACGGGCCGTCGAGGCGCCACGGGTTCAGCGCCAGGGCGACGACGGCATTGACCACGCCGAAGCACAGGAGCAGTTGCGCCCCGCCTTCGATCTGCGCGCGAAATGCCGTCGAAGTGCCGCCGTACGCGTGCACCGCAGCCGCCAGCGCGTAGAGAGCGAAGACGATGGACGACGTGAACAGGCGGCCGCGGATGTGGCGGCTTCGAAGGGCGCCGCGCAGCGCCAGGGTGAGGACGAGCAGCGCGATGCCGAGGGTCACGCCGCTGATGGTCATCGGGGCGGGATGGTACCGAAAAAGCCCCGCCTGCGCGATTCCTCCGCGCGTCGCACATCGATCCCCTGTGTCACGAGGTGGCGCGCAAGACGCAGCGCGCGCGAGGGATCATGACCGGGCACGATGATGTATTCGCGGACATCGCCGCGCTCGCCCTCGTCGATGGCGGTCCGCCGATATTCGAAGAAGTCGCGCAGCAGCCGATCGCGGTTGCGTGCGGCGGTTGCCGCTGTGGTGATGGCAGCGGTGAAATGGTGGACGATGCCATCGCGGTAAGTCAGCACCTGGTCGTCGGTGCGCTTCCAGACCAGGCCGCGCGCAGAAGCCTGCTCGTAGGTCATGCCAACGGCCCCATGGAACGCCGGCCATGAGTCGCCGTACCGGGATAGAACCCGTCATAGTTCTCACGAATGAAGTACGCAAAGCCCCGCGCGTCGAACTTCGCGGCGTTGGCACGCCCGAACAACTCGAGTGCAGCGATCTGCGCCTTGGTGACATGCGGGTTGATCGGGTTCGCCGGCGGCGGGAAATAATAGGTGGATTCGCCGCCCATTTCGTGCAGGTCCACGACCACCTGCGGAAACCACTCGAGCATGGCCTCGATGCGCCCGCGTGTCTCGGGCTGCGACTGAGAAAACCAGTCGCGGTTCATGTCGAAGAGATAGTGGTTCGACCGACCGCCGGGCCAGGGCTCGTCGTGCTCGGCAGCTTCCGGAAGAGGATCGGGATCGAGCGCACGGCCGAGTAGATTCTGCGCCACGAAACGCGCACGCCCGTCGGGATTCTGCATCGGATCGATGACGACAATCGATTCGTCCAGGATGGCCTGCGCGTCAGCATCACCGATCGCCGCCAAAATGTGGAACGCTTCGGCCAGCGCCGCGTCCGACGAGGAGATCTCGTTACCGTGGACCCCGTGCATCAGCCAGGTGACAACTGGGAGCTCTCGGAGCAGCCGTTCGGCATCGGCCTGTGAGAGGCGGCGCGGATCGGCCAGACGGCGCAAGTCTTCTTTGATCCGGTCGAGCGCCGCCATCCGGGCCGGAGACGCAATGACGAACAGCCACAACGGCCGATCCTCGAAGGACCGCGCGTACTGGACGAGGCGTGTGCGCTCCGGAGCAGCCTGATTCAGCGCGCGCAGGTAGACCGCGATTTCGTCCGGCGTCGTGATCCTCTCGCCGTAGTCGTGACCGAGCACTTGCTCGAGCGATGGAATCTTGGGGTCGTAGATCGCACCAGGAGCCAACTCGGTCGCCTGGGACGCGTAGAGAGGCAACGTAAGGGTCAGCGCAAGCAGCATGCGCGATATCTTACGTCGCGGGGCTGACGGTCCGGAGCCTCTTCGAAGGCAGAAGCTGACGTGCGCGCTGCGACGTCGCGCGAGGCACGACGGTCAGGCCGATCTCGTCTATCGGATCACGGTAACCGTGACCTCCCCATCGCTGGTCAGCGCGCCGTCCTCTGCCCGGGAACCGAGCACGCAGGCGCCGGGCTCATCGAATGTGGCCTGAACGACCACCCTGCCGTCGGGTCGTCAACTCGCGCCGCGCGCCTCAACGAGTGACGGTCACCGTCACCTCATCCCAGCCGAGCAAGCCGCCATCGTCAGCCTGGCTGCGAACGACATAGGTGCCGGGCTCGGAGAAGGTGACCTGTGCGGTCATCCTGCCGTCCGCCGGCATCGGCGGCGCGACCCAGATGGGCGCCCACGGCGAATCGGCTCCAGCACGCGTGTCCTCCCACACCTTGATCTGCGCCGGAACGAAGACCACCTCGCCGGCGCCCCGAAACACGTAGTAGGAGTGGTGCAGGCCGACGTTCTTGCCGGCCGTGATCCGAATCGGCGGCTGCATCATCGGGTTGCGGCGGGGCGCTGCCGGCTCGGCGCCTTCGCCCGCGCTTCGTTCTGCCGCTGCTGCGGCACGGGCAGCGCGCCGACGGCGCCTGCCCGCCCCGGCGGACCTTCGGGATGCCGTCGTCGGTGACCACGGACGCGAGCGTCACCGGCTCGCCGACCTTGGCGCGGAGCGTCTTCTCGCCGAGCACGTGCACGACAGGCGGCTTGTTCGCGCGGATCTCCGGGCTGCTCGTGCCGGCGCCGAGCGCACCGGTTTCCGATGCCTTCACGACGTCGTCCAGCTTGTAGTCCACGCGGAGCGAGGCCCAGGCCTTTTCGGTCTTGCCATTGGCCGTCACGGTCCACACGAGTTCGTCCTTGTCGGTGAACGTGGCTGGGACTCTCGTCCTGAAGATGAACCGGTTCCGCCGCGGAAGAAAGTGCGTCGGCTGGCCAAGGTCGGCGTTCCCGGGGCTGAAGCCGTTGGCGGGCCCCACGGGCACGACGACCTCCTCTTCCCAGTTCCGGTTCATGTATCCGAAGACGAAGTACTTCGTCCCGTCGGCGTCTTCCTCCCAGCCTTCGTAGCTGGGCGCGACGTTCTGGCCGCTGTTGTAGCTGAGCGACTGCGCGTTCGCACCGGCGGCCATCGCCAGGAACGCCACGCCGCAATCAGGACGAACAACAATTTCTTCATGATCGGCCTCGTTCGATTACTGCTGCTGGTTCTGCGTGCGGCCTCGGCGCCTGCTTTCGCCACGGCGCCGCACAGCGGACAGCCGAGCAGGACGTCGCTTGCCCGGGTTGGCCGCCACGCGCTCGGCCATCTCCTTCTGGAACTGCTCGTCGGTCAACGACACGCGGTTGCCCAGGTCGATGAACATGTTGGTGATCGACCGGTTGCCGGACCCCGACCAGTTCCTCGGATCGGGCACGTTCTTGTTGGCCGGCGTGTTGTCGAAGTAGCCGATGATGTGAAGGATCGTGCCCTTCGGCAGGAGCGGCGCGACATCGTCGGCGTAGCTGTAGCCGCGGACCCAGTTGTGGTCGTAGCCGACGCAGCTGAGCGTCTGGATGTTGTAGCCCCAGATCGCCTCGAGGCACATCCGGGTGCCCGGCGCGTGCAGGTGCGGCTCGAACGAGATGATCTTCGTGTTCTCGTTCAGCACCGCGTAGGCGTGCAGCTGCTGGTTGTTCTCCATCCCCTTGATGTCGATGTCCACGCCGTTGCCCAGGCCGATGAGCGACCGCTTGTAGTTCCGGCTTGTATCCCTTCGGCATGAACTTGTAGCCGAACTCGAGGTGCGAGCGTCGTGTCCTGGCCGTTCGAGTGCGTGTGCAGCGAGTCCGAGACGATGTACGAGCCCTTTCTTCAGGAGCACGGCGGCCTTCGGGTCGAAGTAGTCGGGGTTGCGGCCCACCTCGTGGACCGGCCAGTTCACGACGTTGTCGCTGCCCAGCAGCAACTCGGCCTCGGACGGCGTGTCGAGGCCGACCTGCGTCCGGTAAATGAGGTGATGCCAGACGAAGAGGCCGCCGACCGTTTCGCGGCCGGCCGCGTGCAGCGCTGGTGTCGTTGACTTCCTTGATCTCGACCGCCGCCACGTAGCGGTCCTCGTCGAGCGGGATCGGCACCGACTCGATCTCACCCCACCAGTCGGGAGAGTTCGCCTTCACGAGGATGTCCTTGGACTTGACGATGAGGTCGGGCGTGCCGATGTGCCAGACCGAGTTGTCTGCCCACACCCTGGCGGGCGGCGCGTCGGCGGGGTTGCCGCGCGGGCGCTCCGCTGTCGGCCCATTTCGCAATCGCGGCGATCTCCTTGGCGCTCAGCGAGGGATCGTCCTTGTACTTCTGGATGCCGATGTTCTTCTCCATGTACCACGGCGGCATCACGCCGGCGTGGGGACCGATGCCGGTGCGCTGCTTGATGGCCCGCGCCCACGGCCGCACCTCTTCGTAGGTGCGCAGGACATCGGCGCGCCGCCGCCCGGCCGGTGGCAGTTCTCGCAGCTGCGTTGCAGGATCGGCGCGATGTCCTTCGTGAACGTCACCTCGGCTGGTTGAGTCTGCGCCCGCGCCGGCGAGGCGTCGAAGGCGCCGACCAGCACCGCGGCTGCGGACAGAAAGGACGCCCACACCGTGCGACGCCGCGAAGAGCTCCAACATCCCATGACACGCGCTCCTTTTTGAGCCACCGCGAGATCGGACGCATCGCTGCGCCCGAGATCGGTGTTTTGGCAAGATTCGTGCCTGGGCCGACGTGCCTCGGCCGATGGTTTTCGACGCAATAACGAAGCGGTGGACGGAGATTGCCGACCTTCGGCGCGGAGTTTTCTGAGGTGTCAGGGGATTTTCCCGCAGTGCTGTCCGGCGGGCTGCGGCGAAGGACTGCGCAAGAGATCGGACGCCAGCGGTTGACGAGGCGACGCCAAGCATGGAAGATGCTCTCCGTCGTTTTGACACACCGCAAGGGGGAAGAGACCTGATGGCTCCGACGCTGACGCTGGCCACTGCGCTGCTTCTGACCGTGACCGCTGCGGCACAACAGCCATCAGCCGGACGAGGCGCCACCACGCCGACGGCCGTCACGCCGTCGGCCACGAGCCGGGCGCCCGAGCCGCCGGGCCCTCCGGTGCCGCTCGGTCCGTACGCCGCGGTCACGATCGACCCGGCCGAGGGGCTGCCGACGCACACCGTCTACCGGCCAACCGACCTGTCTGCGTTCCCTGGACGGGACAAACTCCCGATCGTCGTCTGGGGCAACGGCGCCTGCAGCCCGGACGGCCTCTACTTCCAGGGCTACCTGACCAAGCTCGCCTCGCATGGCTTCGTCATCGTCGTGGCCGGCCGTAAAGACCAGCGCGAGCGGGACGCCGCGTCGCGCGGAGCGGCGCAAGGCGCGTCCGGCGCGGGCCGGGGCGGTCCTCCGACGAGCACCGCCGGGCGGACCACGGGACCGCAGCTCATCGAAGCGATCGACTGGGCGGTCAAGGAAAACGGCCGCGACGGGAGTCCGCTCGGCGGGAAGATCGACACCGGGTCGGTCGCGATGATGGGCATGTCGTGCGGCGGGCTCATGGCGATCGAATCGGCGCACGACCCCAGGGTGGACACGCTCGTCATCTGGAACAGCGGCGTCTTCAATGTGATGGATACCAACGTCCGCAGCCTCAGCGGCGCGACCAAGCAGACCCTCGCCACGATTCACTCGAACACCGCGTACTTCAACGGCGGCATTCCCGACATCGCTTACGAGAACTCGAATGACGATGTGTCGCGCATCAATCACGTGCCGCTCTTCTACGGCGTCATGAACGGTGCGGGACACGGCGCCACGTTCCGCCACGTCAACGGCGGCAAGTTCGCTGAAGTCGGCGCGAACTGGCTCATGTGGCGTTTGAAGGGCGACGCAAAGGCCGGCGCCATGTTCGACGGCCCAAACTGCGGCCTCTGCAAGGATCCTGCGTGGACCGTGCAGAAGAAGAAGATGCCGTAGCTCGTGGAATCAATCCGCGCCTTCCTTCATACGCAGCCCGCGTTGTGCTTGTTCGTCAGCATTCTCGCCGGGCACATCATCGGCCGCTTTCACGTCAAGGGCGTCGGCTTCGGAGCGGTGGTCGGCACCCTGATCGCCGGGATGTTGATCGGGCGTTCTGGCGAGACCCGAGCTGCCCGATCTGCTGCGCTGGGTGTTCTTCTACCTGTTCCTGTTCGCGATCGGTTACTCGGTCGGCCCTCAATTCTTCGGCAGCTTGAAGAGGGAGGCGGTGCCACAGATCGTGCTGGCGTTCGTCGTGGCACTCAGCGGCCTGGCGGCGGTGATTGGCGTCACGGCCGTCTTCGGGTTCGACGAGGGCGTGGCCGTCGGACTGCTCTCTGGCGGCATGACGCAGTCGGCCGCGCTCGGGACGGGCCTGAGCGCCATCGCCGAGTTGCCGATCGCGGACGAGGTGAAGGCGACGCTTGCGGCCCACGCGCCCCTTGCGGATGCGATTACCTATGGGTTCGGCGACCTTGGCCTGATCCTGTTCCTGACGTGGCTCGGTCCGAAGATCATGAAAGCGGACCTCAAGCGCGAGGCAAAAGAGCTCGAGAAGACGCTCTCCGCGGGCAAGCCTGGCGGTGCCGTCCCATCGGGAGCCCACTACGGCGTCCGCGCCTATCGCGTGCAGGTCGGCGGTGCGACGCTGGCGGCGCTCGAAGAACGGTTCGCCGATGCACGCCTGTCCGTGCAGCGCGTCCAACGCGGCGACGAGTTCCTGACGCCCGATCCGGCCCTCGACTTGCGACCCGGCGATCGGCTCGTCGTGTCCGCACAACGTCACGGGCTGGCCCGCGCCGAGCGGGACATCGGCCCGGAGCTCGACGATGCCGCGCTGTTATCCGTGCCGGTGAAGACCGCCGCCATCGTGATCACGAACCGCGAGGTCGCCGGCCGCACCCTCGGAGCGCTGGGGATGGATCCCCAGGCCCGGGGCGTCTATCTCGAGTCGCTGCAGCGAGGCACCGAGCTGATGCCGCGCGAGCCGTGGACGGTCGTCGAGCGCGGGGACATCCTGCGCGTCGTTGGTGCACCCCATGATGTCGACCGCGTGGGCCGGTACTGTGGATTCGTGGAGCACGACCTGTCGAAGACCGACCTGACGTTTCTGGCCGGCGGGATCTGCGCCGGCATTTTGCTGGGCCTCCTCAGGCTGAACGCCGCAGGCGTCGTGCTCGGGCTCGGCACTGCCGGCTCGATCCTGGTGATTGGCCTCGCAGCCGGGTGGATGCGCAGCCGGTACCCGGTGTTCGGCGCCATCCCGGAGCCGGCGCAGCGGCTGCTCATGGACATCGGCCTGATCGTGTTCATTGCCATGGTCGGGATGCATGCGGGCCCGAGCGCGATCGAGGCCTTCGAGAAGAGCGGCGGAGCGTTCTTTGCGAGGATCTTCTTTGCCGGCGTGATCGTGACGGTCGTCCCGCTCGCGGTCGGGACGATCGCGGCGCGCTACATGATGAAGATGAGCCCCCTGATGGTGCTCGGAGGGCTGGCCGGCGCCCAGACCTGCACGCCGGGCTTGAACGCCCTGCGCGACGCCACCGGCAGCAACGTCGGCACGCTGGCGTACACGGTGCCGTACGCGATCGGCAACATCCTGCTCACGGTCTGGGGGCCGGTCGTGGTCGCCATCGTGCACGCGATGCGCCCGTAGTGGGGAACGAATGGTAGCGGTACGGGGAATCGAACCCCGATTTGATGGTTGAGAACCATCCGTCCTAACCGTTAGACGATACCGCCGCCCGCCGATAAGAACCTCCGATGTTACCAGAGTTGGAGGTATGATTGAAGGTCTTGAGCGTTCGTCTTTTTTCGTTGAGTTGAGGAGAGGTCAATGCGTTTACGAACAGTGTGGGGGGTCGGTCTTGGTCTGACCCTCGCAGCGTCGGTGGCAGCGTGCGGCGGCGGCGGACAGGAATCGGGGAGCACTTCGAAACCGGCGGCGCCTGCGGCGGCGGCGGGCGGCAACAAGGTCGATCCCGCGACGGCTGGCGGCATCAAGGGCATGGTCACGATCGAAGGCACCGCGCCCGCCAACGAGCCGATTCGCATGAACGCGGATCCGGTCTGCGTCAAGGCGGCGAGCGGACCGCAGGCACAGGAAACCATCACGGTCGGCGCCGACGGCAAGTCGCTCGCCAACGTGTTCGTCTACGTGAAGGATGGCCTGGGCAACTACGTGTACGACGCCCCGACCGCAACCGCGGTGCTGGACCAGAAGGGCTGCCGCTACACGCCGCACGTCTTCGGCGTCCGGGTGGGTCAGTCGGTCGAGATCGTCAACAGCGATCCGACGCTCCACAACATCCACGCCGTGCCGAAGGCGAACCAGGAGTTCAACAACGGTCAACCCATTCAGGGCATGAAGATGCAGCACACCTTCACCGCGAAGGAAGTGATGGTGCCCTTCAAGTGCGATGTCCACGGCTGGATGAACGCCTACGTCGGCGTGCTCGACCACCCGTACTTCGCCGTGACCGGCACCGACGGGGCGTTCTCGATCGCGTCGCTGCCGCCCGGAACGTACACGATCGAAGCGTGGCACGAGAAGCTCGGCGCCTCGACCCAGAGCGTGACGATCGGCGCGAGCGAAACGAAGGACCTCACGTTCTCGTTCAAGATCTGATAGCCGGTCGGGAGGGTCTGGTGGGTCGGGAGGGTCTGGGAGGTCGGGATCAGTCGGCAGGTCGCGTCTGCCCGACTTGCCTGACCCACCTGACCTGCCTGACCCACCCGGCCCGCCTGACCCACCTGACGTGCCCGACCCACCCGACCTGCCTGACCCACCCGACCTGAAGATGCACTGGTTCGCGCGGTTTGTCGTTGCCTGCACGGTGGTGCTCGTCCTCGCGGGCAGCCTCGTGACCAGCACGGATTCCGGGCTGGCCGTCCCCGACTGGCCCACCACGTACGGCTGGAACATGTTCACCTTCCCGCCCTCGATGTGGGTGGGCGGCATCTTCTACGAGCACGGCCACCGGCTCATCGCGAGCACGGTCGGCTTCCTCACCATCATCCTTGCCGCCTGGCTGTGGCTCGCCGAGTCCAGGATCTGGTTGAAGCGGCTCGGTCTCGTCGCTCTCGCGGCGGTCATCGTGCAGGGACTGCTCGGCGGCCTGACGGTCATGTACTTTCTCCCGGCCCCGGTCTCCACCGCGCACGCGGGCCTCGCCGAGATCTTCTTCTGCCTGACGGTCGCCATTGCGCTCTTCACCTCGCCCGGTTGGCGCGCATCCGGATCCCAGGTCGCGAAGGTCGATGACCGAGCGCTCAGGATCGTCGCCACCAGCACGACCGCGCTCGTGTACATCCAGATTCTCCTCGGAGCGACGATGCGGCATACCGAAGCTGGTCTCGCGATCCCGGACTTCCCGTTGATGTTCGGCGGGCTGCTGCCGGATCGTTGGAATCCGCAGATCGCCATCCATTTCTCGCACCGGCTGGGCGCGGTGATCGTCAGCCTCGCGGCGCTCGCAACCACCAGCCACGTCTGGTATCACCACCGGGGCATCGGGGCGTTGACGCGCCCCGCCTTCCTGCTGGCGGGGCTGGTCGCCGTTCAGGTCACCCTCGGTGCATTCACGGTGCTCAGCGGCCTTCACGTCGCCGTCAACAGCGCGCACGTCGTGTGCGGCGCGCTCGTGCTCACGACGTCTCTCGTCATCACGTTGAGGAGTTGGCGGATCCGATTCGCAGATGTGGGTGCCGTCGATGGCGGGTCCACAGGACCCGCCCTACGGCTAGGCGCTGACGAGGCACGTTCTGGCGTGTCCACAGGGCCCGCCCTACGGTTCGGCGCGGACCAGGGCCGTTCACAGACGGCTCGTAGGCCGGGTCCTTTCGGACCCGGCGCGGTCGCTCACGACCCGACCGAGGCACGCCAGTGAAGTCTCGCTCCGGCGCCGACGTCGCCACAACGCCCCTGGCGGTTGGTGGACGGACTCCCGGACGCGTCGCGGACTTCGTCGCCCTCGCCAAGCCGCGGTTGAACGTGCTGGTCGTCGCCACCAGCGCCGCCGGGTACTACCTGGCCGGCGCGGACTCGCCGGCTCCGCTGCCGATGGCCGCGGCCGTCGCCGGTACCGCCCTGGTGGCTGGCGGCGCCGCCGTGCTGAACCAGCTGTTCGAGAGAGACACCGACGCGCTCATGGTGCGCACCAGGTCGAGGCCCCTCGCGGATGGACGCCTCACGCCGCTCGACGCCTGGGTCTTCGGCCTGGCGCTGGCGGGCGCAGGGCTGCTCACGCTCTCCGTCGTGTCCGGGGCAGTCGCGGCGCTGCTCGCGCTCGCGACGATCGTCATCTACCTTGCGGTGTACACGCCCATGAAGCGGCGATCGTCGCTCTCGACGCTCGTCGGGGCTGTGCCGGGCGCCCTGCCGCCGCTCATCGGATGGGCCGCCAGTTCCGGGACGCTGTCGGTCGGCGGATGGTCGCTCTTCGCGATCGTCTTCCTCTGGCAGATTCCCCATTTCATGGCCATCGCCTGGATGTACCGCGACGACTACGGGCGCGCAGGGTTCCCGATGCTTCCCGTGGTCGAGCCCGACGGACGCCGGACCGGCCGGCAGGCGGTGGCGTACGCGGCCGCCCTGCTGCCCGTCAGCCTGGTGCCGACCATGGTGGGCATCAGCGGCCAGCTCTATTTCTGGCTGGCGATCGTTCTGGGCCTGGGCCTGATCGCGCTGGCCCTGCGCTTTGCCTTGCGTCGATCGGACAGCGCCGCGCGGATGCTGTTCTACGGGTCCATCACCTACCTTCCGCTGTTATGGGCCGTGATGGTGCTGGACCATTGAGCGTTCACGATCTCCCGGCGGTCAACGCGACGCTCAACGCGATTTCCGGAGTGCTGCTGCTCGCGGGTTACCTGCTGATTCGGGCACGGCGCATCGACCAGCATCGTCGATGCATGCTGGCCGCCTTCGCCACCTCCACGCTGTTCCTCGCCTGCTACCTCGTGTATCACTACCAGGTCGGGTCCGTGCCCTTCGCGCGCCAGGGGATCGTGCGGCCGATCTACTTCGGCATACTCATTACCCATGTCGTGCTGGCCGCGACCGTTCCGCCCCTGGCCCTGGTCACCCTGTCCAGGGGCCTTCAGGCACGCTTTGCCAAACACCGGGCCATCGCCCGCTGGACCCTTCCGATCTGGCTGTACGTCTCGGTGACGGGCGTGCTCGTGTACGTCCTGCTCTACCAGCCGACCTGGCTGCTGTAACCGCGCTATACTGGCGCGGTTATGGCTAGAAATCCCCTGCGGCTCGCCACGGCGCTCGTTGCGGTTCTGGTCGCCAGCGGACTCCTGGCCACGCAGGCAGTGGCCCAGCCGGGCCGCGTCGGCGGCCTCGTCCGCGACGAAGATGGCCAGCCCCTCAAGGGCGCCACGGTGCTGGCGGAGAATCCCAACTTCGGCGCGACGAGCTTTACGGCCACCACTGACGAGCGGGGGCGCTTCTCGATGATCGGGCTGCGCCCGGGCCAGTGGCGGTTCGTCGCCCAGGCGCCAGGGCATGCGCCGACAATGTTCGAGATGCCGGTCAGGTCGGCCGGCACGTCGAACCCGCCGATCACGTTTACCCTGCGCAAGGCCGGCGTCATCATGGGGCCGCTGGGCAACCTGACAGCGAAGGACCTGCAGGCCGACCTCAACGCGGCCGATGCGCTCTTCAGCCAGCAGAAGTGGGACGAGGCGATCACCGCCTACCGCGCAATCCTGTCGAAGGCTGCGGTGATCAGCTCCATCAACCTGCAGATCGGTGCGGCGTACCGGGCGAAGAAGGACTACGCCGCCGCGTTGGCCGCGTACAACGAGCTGTTGAAGGTCGACCCCCGGAGCGGGAAGGCGACGGTCGCCATCGCGGCGACACAGCTGGAGATGGGCGACCCGAAGGCCGCCGACGAGACACTGACGCGCGCGGCGGAGAGCGATGCCGCGGGACGCGAGGTCTTCTACGCGCTTGGCGAGCTCCGCTTGTCGCAGCGGCGGAATGACGAAGCGGCCCAGTGGTTCGTCAAGGCGTCGAGCGTGGATCCGTCCTGGGGCAAGCCCTTGTATCAACTCGCCCGCCTCGCGCTGGACAGGGGCGATAAGCCCGGCGCCTCCAAGTACCTGGGCGAGGCCCTGACCGTCGACCCCGTGTCGACCGAGGCGGCTCAGGCGCGAACCGAGCTCGACCGCCTGAAATAAATTGGCCCGCCCCCTCCGGTACACCGCAATTCTGGTGCTGGTGGCGGCCTCTACCGCGCTGGCCGCGTTTGGCGGGTGGCGCTTCGCACGAGCGTCGGCGCCGATCAGCGGCCCCGTCGTCCTCATTTCGGTCGACGCGCTGCGCGCCGATCGCCTGCCCGTCTACGGCTACACCGAGGGGAACACGCCGGCGATCGATGCACTGGCCGCTGACGGTCTCGTGTTCGATCGCGCATACGCCCACGCGCCGTTGACGCTGCCCTCGCACGCGTCGCTGCTCTCGGGCCGTCTGCCGTTCGACACCGGCGTCCGCGACAACGCGGGCTTCGTCGTCGACGGGCGCAACAGGATGCTCGCGGAGATTCTCCGCGATCGCGGGTATGCGACCGGAGCGGTCGTGTCGTCCTTCGCGCTGCGCCGTCGGTCGGGCATCGACCAGGGGTTCACCTTCTTCGACGATGGCATGCCGGGAGCGTGGCGGGACGCCGCCACGGCGGAGCAGGTGGCAGAGCGGTGGCTCAGGTCGACGGGAACGCCCCGGGCCTTTCTGTTCCTCCACCTGTTCGGCCCGCACGGGCCACGGCGCTCCAGCGGCGCGTCGAATGGGAACGCCTACGACGGCGCGGTGTCGGAGGCCGACGAAGCAGTCGGCCGCCTGGTGAAGTATCTCAAGGCCAACCAGCTCTACGACCAGAGCACCATCGTCCTGCTGTCGGACCATGGCCAGGGCCTGGGAGACCACGGCGAGGACGCTCATGGCTTGCTCGTCTACGACGAAGCCCTGCGCGTCCCCCTCATCATCAAGCCGGCGGCGAGCGAGGAGTCCGGACGCCGGCTCTCGGCGCTGGTGCAACTCGCCGACATCGCGCCAACGGTGCTCGATCTCGCCAAGGCTCCGGTCCCGGACGATCTCGCCGGGCAATCGCTCGCGCCGCTGCTTGCCGGCGACAACGGCTTCCCTGCCCGTCTCGTGTACTCGGAATCGATGTATCCCCATTACGCATTCGGCTGGAGCGGCCTGGCGACCGTGACCGACGGACGATTCCGCTACATCGTGCCTTTCCCGGCGGGTCCAAAGGACCGCCCTACGAGAGCCCAGTAGGCCGGGCCTTGGACCCGGCCCGCAGATTCCGCGTGGCGCGGAGCTCTACGACCACGACACTGACCCTCGTGAGCAGACGAATCTCGTTGGCGGGAACACGCCTCCTGCGCTCGCGGGCCTCGAGGACGCTCTCGTGGGTCTCACGTCGAATGCGGCCGTGCCGGGTAGAACGGCGGTGTCGGCTGAGGAACACGAGCGCTACGAGTCGCTCGGGTATGTCGGCTCGACGCGATCGGCGTTTCAGGCAACCGCATCACTCCATGGAGACGGCCGCGTCGTTCATCCACGTGATAAGACGCGTCTGGTGAACACGTGGAGGGACGCGATGACCCAGGCGCTCGAGCGGGATTGGAGCGAAGCGCTCGTCAGCCTCAAGGCGGCGCTCGAACTCGAACCAGCGCACGCCGACCTGTGGGGCGAAGTGGCGCTGATGAGTGTCGCGGCCGGGCGACACGCCGATGCCCTGGCCGCGGTCAAGGCACTGAACGCGTTGGATCCGACCCCCGCTGCCGCGAGCTACATCGAGGCCAGAGCCCTGCAAGGGCGTGGACGTCATCAGCAGGCGGTGGCGGCCTTCGAGCTGGCGCTGACCGGGCAAGCGGATCCCGGCGCGAGGGCGATTCCGGGGATGCGGTCCGCCGCAGCCGAGAGCTTGATCCGGCTGTATCGCTACGAGGAAGCCGAGTACCTGTTCCTTGAGGAGGTCAAGCGGTTTCCGAACAACGCTCGGGCACGTGCGGGACTGGCGAGCCTCTACCAGGCGACTGGCCGCAGCGACGAAGCCGCCGCGGTGCTGGCGCAGTAGGGGGCTCAGAGTTTCAAATCGCAGATTTCAAATCGCAGATTTCAAATTTTCGATGTGTCGAGCGGGTTCTTGAAGCTCAGGCCGGCGAATCGTGAGAAATCGCGATCCGTTGTGTAGAGCGTGGCGCCGTGCTCGACGGCGATGGCTGCGAGGGCAGCGTCCATGACCAGCGGGCCGGTCGCCTGCGCATCGCGCACGAGGTCCCCGAGCAACTGCCAATGACGGTCTCCGGGCTCCAGGACGCCTGCGCATGGGCACGCAAGCCAGGAGGCGACGACGCCCTGCGCTTCGGGCGCCGAAAGCGGGCGCTCGAACACTCTCGGGTTGGTGGCAATTCTCAAGAACCCCCAAAGCGTCAGCCACGTGAATCTCACGAGCTGATTGCCGGAAAGCGTGGCCTCGAGCCATGCCCGGCTGGCGGCGTGTTGGGACGCACGCGGGTGGTAGGCGTACAGCAGGAGGTTGGTGTCGATCAGGATCAACGGTGGCGCGAGCCCTCGACCTGTTCGAGCAAGTCGCTGACGTTGTCGAGCTGAAGACCTGCTCGCAAGTCGCCCAGGTCCCGAGCCACGACGTGAAACGCAGCCCTTGGGCTGCTGCTCTTGCGCGCAGCGAGACCCCGCCTGAGGAAGTCGTTCACCGTGGCTCGGAACGACCGGCCAGAACGCCGTGCCTCGGTCGCCAACTTGGAGGCGACGTCATCGTCCAACGTCAGCGTCGTGCGCACATCATGATGCTATTCAGTGCGCATCATGATGTCAACCTGGGGCGACTCGCAGGCGCGCGGTCTTGGAGCCGCGTGCGGGTGGACCGCCCTGAGACAACCCAGGCAAGCGTCCGCCGCCTGCGCCGAAGCGCGTCGGTTAAACGCTCAGGAGAGGCTCGCAGCTCAGTAGATCTGACCGCAATCAAGCGGCTGCTGGATCGGGTATCTTTCGCCTCTAAAAAGTCACGCAGGGATCCAGACGATTGGATCAGCTGAATGGCGTCAGCCTGGCCGTTCGGCGAGATGTGGCCAAATCCCTCCAGAACCAGGCACTTGCGTCAATCTTCTGCGCCGGGCCTCGCGTCCCAAGCCCGGATTGAACAGGCGTTCAAAGGCTCCGGGGACGCGTTCCTGCCCTGGGACGAGGGCCCGCCACACCGTGACAAGCCGCGTTACTGCGGGTTGTAAGGTGTAACATACGAAAATTCGTGCCAGAGCCTGCCAACGCGGGCTGGCGACACATTTCTCTCTTGTCAGGAGGAGCCAGTGAAAGTCTTTCGATTGTTGGTGTACTGCACTGTGATCGCCTTTGGGTTGGCGGTCCCGGGCTACGCCCAGGTGGCCTCGTCGGGAACGATCGAGGTCATCGTGGTCGACAGCGACGGCCGCATCGTGCCGGGTGCGACGGTCACCGCGTCGGCGAACGACACCGTCAGCCGTCGCGTACAGGTCACGGACGAGAACGGCCGCGCGCGGCTGGAAGCGCTCGTCCCGTCGACGCTGTATGTCGTCACGGTCGAGCTGACCGGGTTCAGGGGATGGCGAAACGAGAACGTGCTCGTCCGTTCCGGACAAGTGACGACGCTCAACAGCGAGCTGACTGTGGGCGGCGTCTCCGAAACGGTCGAAGTGAGGGGCACCTCGCCCGTCATCGACATCACGAGCGCGACCACGGGCGGCGACATCACGCTCGATCTCACCGAGGCGCTGCCGACGGGCCGCTCCTATCAGAGCTACCTCCAGCTCGTTCCCGGTGTCACGCCCGAGAACCCGAACACCGCCGGGCAATCCTGCCGTGCGCTCGGGGATGAACTACTCCGACATCGCGCGGACGCTCGGCGACAACGTGGGCGTCTCGTCCGACAACGCCTACTACTTCGACGGCATCAACGTCACCGATCCCGTCCGCGGCACGTTCGGCGCAAACCTGAACACGGAGATCATTCAGGAGCAGAAGGTCCTGACGGGCGGCATCCCGGCGGAGTTCGTCGGCGCGCCCGGCATGATCTCCAACGTGATCACCAAGTCGGGCAGCAACATCTTCCGCGGGTCGGCCAACTACTTCTTCCAGAACGGCGGCCTGGTCTCGGACAACGAGCATCTGGCCGACGAAGAGTTCAGCACGAAGGAGACGGCGTTCACCGCGGGCGGTCCCATCGTGAGGGATCGCGCCTGGTTCTACGGCAGCTTCCGCTACCTGGACCGCAACGACGAGGTCGTCACCCTCGACACGCAGCAGTTCCTGCGCGAGGTGGACCGCACCGACAAGCAGTCGTTCCTCAAGGGCACGTACAACATCACGGCGGCGGACGTGGTCAGCTTCACCTTCTTGAGCGATCCGACCAGCATCAGCGGCAGCCGCCTGACCAACATCACGAACGCACAGGACCGCGCGCGCGAGCAGGGCGGGCCCCGCTACTCGGCCAACTACTCGCGGGTGTGGAACAACACGCTGTTCGATCTCGCCTTCAACGAGCACCACTCGGAGCTCACCGACACGTCGGTCATTCGCGAGCCGAGCAACACCGCGATCTTCCGCGGCAGCGACCCGAGGACGCTGCAGCAGGAGCAGCTGGGTGGCTGGGGCCGCGACCTGCCCGAGAACAGGGACTCCAGGCAGTTCCGCGCGTCCGCGACCTACAACTGGGACCGCCACACGTTCAAGGGCGGGCTCGAGTGGGACAAGCACGAAAACTTCCGCGACACCGTGTACATCGGCGGGTCGATCTATGAGTCGGTCGCAACCCAGTACGGCTCGGTGACCGCGGCCGACCTGGCGAGCGGCACGTGGTCGGTCCTGGCGTTCGATCCGACCAACGAGAGCGATTTCAACGGCCTGATTCGCACCATCAACACGCTCCCCAACCGCGCGGCGTTCTACACCGCGTTCGACGGCAACGCGGACGGCACGATCTCGCAGGCCGAGCTCGGCGCCTCGCTCAGGTACAACAGCACGGCGGGGAACCCCAACGGACAGATCAACTACGACCGGACCTTCCAGAGCGCGCTCGGGCCGCAGGAGACCTCGTCCAAGGGCCTCAGCTTCTACATACAGGACGAGTTCCGGCTCAACCGCTTCACCTTCAATGTCGGCCTTCGGACCGAGCAGTGGCAGCACTTCGCCACGACCGGCGAGAACATCTTCACCTTCGACTGGGAGTTCGCGCCGCGGTTGAGCGCGGTCTACGACGTCCTCGGCGACGGGCGTCACCGCCTGTCCGGGTACTGGGGCCGCTACTACGACCCGATCCGCAACGACATGACCAACTTCGCGGGCACGCTCACCGGCTCGGTCCTCGAAGAGCAGGTGTACGCGCTGGGTCAGTGGGTCACGTACCGGACCCGCGGCGGCGCCACGCAGCAGGACGCGTTCTTCTCGCCGACCACCCAGACGCCGTACACCGACGACCTCACGCTCGGCTACGCCGCGGACCTCGGCAACAACCAGAGCTTCGAGGCCACGTACTTCAACCGACGCACCCGGGACATCTTCGAGGACTACGACCTCGAGCTGTACGCGACGGCGCAGGATGGCGAGATCCACTACCCCGGTCCGCTCGACCATCCCGATTCGCTGTTCCTCGGGCTCGACTACTTCGGCTACGACAAGAACCCCGGATCGAACTTCGTCGTCGCCACGCTGGCCGGCGGCAAGCGCGACTTCCAGGGGCTCGAGTTCGTGTACCGGAAGCGGTTGTCGAACCGCTGGCAGGGCCAGGCGTCCTACAACTGGAACGACGGCAAGGGCAACACGAACTCGGACGGCAACGCCGACTTCCAGGGCGACGTGTACTTCCTGGATCCGCGCGCTCCGAACCAGTACGGGACCCAGCCTGGCCTGATCCGTCACCTGTTCAAGGGCGGTGGCTCGTACGCCTGGCAGAACGGCCTGCAGTTCGGCGCCACGATGGGCTACAACGCGGGCGTCCTGACCAGCACCACTTTCCGGGCGTCGAGCCGGAACCTGCCGATCCGGGTCGCGACCGGCCAGGAGTTCGCAGTACGCCGGCTTCAGCCAGCGCTGGATCAGGCCGGACACGGTCGGGACATTCGAGAACCCGGCCTACGTCACCTTCGACGTCCGCGGGCAGTACGTCCGTCCCATCGGCCGCGCCAGGCTCGAGTTCTTCGTGGACATCTTCGACCTGTTCAACAACCAGGCGGAGATCCAGCTGAACGACCTCGAGGCGGGTCTCGGCACGGTGAAGTACGGCGACCCGGTCTCCTGGGTGCTGCCGCGCCGCGCGTTCATCGGCACCCGCGTCACTTTCTAGTTCGTTCGATCAGCCGCTAGACTAAGGGGGCCCTCCGGGGCCCCCTTTTTTTGGCGCGAGCATGCCCCTGTTGGTAACGACGGTAACGACGGAACGACGGACCATCTCGCCCGGCCGCCAGCGGCTGGCGCCGGGCAACGTTAGAGCAGTCTCGACTTCGGTGTCGCCGTTTGTCCTTGGTGCTTCGGCCTTCGTTCTTGGGCGGGCCTTGGTCCTTGGGCGTCCTTGGCGCCTGGGGCTTGGGCGTCACGTCGGCCAGACGCCGGATCTCGCACCAAGAACCAAGGACCAGGGCCGAGCGAAGGACCAGGGACCAAGCGCCCAAGGACGACCGCGGCTTTTCACGAACTACATGAATATGAAAAGCGCTCTAGTCGTCCCGTTGGTTGCGACCCTGGTGTGGTCGGTCGCACAGAAGACCACGTACAGCCAATCCGGGGCCGCGACGGGGCGCACCGTGCTCGCCACGGTCGTGGATGCCCGAGGGCGCACGATCGTCGACCTGGACGTTGACGACTTCGTGGTCGAGGAAAGCGGGGCGGCTCGCGAGGTGTTCGGTGTCCGCATCGCCGACTACCCGGTCGTCGTGCTGCTCGACAACGGCAACACCAGCGGGGATGCCAGCGGCGACTTCGAGGCCATACGCGCCGCGGCAACCCGCTTCGTGGGCCGCATCGGCGATCGCGCCGTGGCGCTCGGCACGCTCGCCAATCCACCGGCGATGCTCACCACGTTCGAAGACGAGCGCGAGACCGTCCTCGAGCGCCTCTCGCAGCTGCCGCTGGGGCCGTCTGCGGGGCTGCTGCCCCTCCAGGCGGTCGCCGATGGTGCACGCGTCATCAGCGAGAGCGGCACCGCGTTCGCCGCCATCATCGTGGTCTCATCGCCGCACTCCCGCGTCAGCGAGACCGAGCCGACGTCGCTGCTGACGCCCATCCTGCGGAGCGGCGCGAAGGTGCACGTGGTCGCCAGGCGGCCGGTGGACCCGGCGGCGCAGGCCGGGAGTGTGCAGTACGAAACGCTGCTCCGCGAGATTGCAGGCCAGACGCTCGGCCAGTTCACGCCGGTCTATGCGACGGGATCGTATGCGGTCGCCCTCGATCGGCTGGCGGATCGGCTGGCGGGTGAAATGCTGGTCGATTACTACGTGCCGCCTGGCTCGCCCGCCGATCCGGCGGTGCGCGTGGGCGTGAAGGTGCCGGGCGCGAGGGTGATAGGGCTGGGGCTGGCGAAGTAGGTCGGGAGGGTCTGGAAGGTCGGGTGGGCGGAGGGTCTGAAAGGTCGGGTGGAGTGGTTCTGGAAGGGACCTGCCAGACCCTCCTGACCTACCCGACCCTCCCGACCCTCGTTAGTGCCGCGCTTCTACTTGTTTGAGCGCATCTTCGATCAGGCGCTCGTTGTCTTCCTTGGTCAGGTTGCGTTGCAGGAGCTTCGAGGCGATCTGCACCGACAGATCGATGGCCTCGTGCCGGATCTGCTGCAGCGCGCGCTGGGTTTCGAGCTGAATCTGGCGCTCGGCGTTCTTGACGATGCCGTCGGCTTCGGTCCGCGCCTTCTGCCTCAGCTCTTCCCGCTGCCGCTCGGCATCCGCGCGGCTCTTGGTGACGATGGCCTCCGCGTCGACGCGCGCCTGCCGGATGATCTGCGCGGACTCCTGGTTGAGCCGCTCCAGTTCCTGCCTGGCCTGCTGCGCATCATCGAGCGACTTGCGGATGGCGTTCTGCCGGCTGTCGAGAGCCGCGAGAAGCGGCCCCCACGCGAACTTCGCGAGCAGCGTCAGCAGCACGAGAAACGTGACGATGGTCCAGATGAAAAGCCCTGGATCGAGCTGTACCAGCGGATTGTCCATTGCGCGCGTCCTTTGTTCGATCCCGTCCGAAGTGCGGCGATCTCGGGCGCGCGACGCCGTGTCCGGCCGCCGCGCGCGCGGCACGCTACTTCAGCAGCACCACCAGCAGCACGAACACTTCCGCCAGAATGGCCACGCCTTCGAGCAGGAAGAGCGGCAGGTTGACCGCGCCCGTGATCTTGTCGGCCGCGCTGGGCTGGCGGGCAATGCCGTCGGCGGCCGCCGCCGCGAACTTTCCGATGCCGAGCGCGGCGCCGATCACGATCATGCCGAGCCCGATGGCGGCGCCGAAGTAGTGCAGAACTTCCATTCGTCTATCCTCCGTTGTTGGTCGTCAGTGGTGCACGTGAATGGCCATGCCGATGAACACGGCCGTCAGAAGCGTGAAGACGTAAGCCTGGACCAGGACCACGATAATCTCGAGCGCCGAGACGCCGACGGCGAGCGGCACCGACACCGCGAGGCCGACGCTGACGCCCGCGACCGCCGTGCCGAACATCTCGGTGAACAGGAACACGAACGAGAGGATGGCGAGGATGGCGATGTGCCCGCCGGTCATGTTCGCCGCAAGTCGCATCGTCAGCGCGAACGGCCGGACGAACATGCCCATGATCTCGATCGGAATGAGCAGGATGTAGATGGGCCAGGCGAGCCCGTGCGGCACCAGGTTCATCCAGTGCTTGACGAATCCGTGGGCCTTGGTGCCGGCAATGATGATGGCGAAGAACGTGATGGTCGCCAGGGCGGCCGTGACGTTGAAGTTCGCCGTGGCCGTCGTGCCGCCGTGCAGCACCTGGCTCAGGAACGAGTCCGGGCCGGGGTGCAGGACGTAGTGGTTGACGAGGCCGAGCACGTCGAAGATCGGGATGAGACCGATGGCGTTCGCGGCCAGGATGAAGAAGAAGAGCGTCAGCAGGAGCGGCGTCCAGGTGTTGACCCACTTCTTGCCGACGTTGGGCAGCACGATCGAGTCGCGGACGAACTCCACGATGGCCTCGAGCGCGTTCATGAACCCGGTCGGCACCTTCCGGTCCTGCTTCAGAGTAGGCGCGGACCGCCACCGTCACGACCACGAAGACCGTGGCCGCCACGAGCCAGAGCATGAACACGTGCTTGGTGACCGAAAAGTCGATCCCGCCGATCGTCGGCAGGTGAATGAGCGGATGATCCAGGCCGCTGTTCGACACATGGCCGATGATCACCTCGCCGGCGTCGAAACCGCCCTCGGCTTCGGCGGCGTGCTCCACCTGCTCGGCGTGGTCCTGCAGGAACGTGGCGAACATCGTGGTCATGGAGCCTTATGCATCGCGGCCGGCGCGGCAAACAGGCGGCGCAGGAGAGCGGCTTCGGTCATGTGCAGCGTGATGTAGTACGCCGTGAAGCTCGCCACGAAGGGCACCGGCGCCAGACCCAGCAGCCCGAGGCCCACGGCGACGTACCCGCCAAAGAACACCAGCTTGGCCGCGAAGGCCGTCACCATGAGCGCTGTCAGGCGTTCGGGATTCGCCCGATACGTACGGTCCGCCATGACCCAGGACCCGACGGTCACGAGCAGCGGTCCGAGCATGCCGAAGAAGACCTCGAGGCGCGTCGACTCTCCGGCCACGGCCGTGACGGCGAGCCACGAGATCACGCTCCCGACGACGATCCACCGCGCCAGATTCATTTCCGCCATACCGTCTTGGCCAGCTCGTAAAACCCGACGACGATGCCCAGGAGCAACCCACCCAGCAGGAACCAGGGCGAGGTATCCCGCCAGGCGTCAAGCGCATACCCGGCGCCGCCCAGCAGCATGATCGAGCCGATGAGCGTGTACCCCGCAGCGGCTGCCGGGCCGGCCCTGCGGATGTTGTCCTGCAGGTACCGCATGGACCCGGCCAGGCCCGTCAAGCCCGTCTGAACGCGTCCGGGCTGGTCAACAGGGTCAACAGGGTCAACAGCCATCACCCGACCTTACCCTGCCGGGAGAGCGTCAACGAGTATATCGTACCTTGTGAAAAACTTCACCAGCGCGCCAAGACACGGGGTCGGGTAAGAATTTCGACCGCTTACCTCAACGCGGTCAAACCGCCGAGCCCCATCGACCGCACCGACAGGTCCGCCAGCTCGAAGAGCAACCGCGGGTACACCCCGAGGACCAGCGTCGCCGCCACCGCCACGCCCAGAATCAGCGCCAGCGACCCATCGGCCGTCGGCTCCGACCCGCTCGTCTCCTTCTTCAGGTACATGAAGACGACGATGCGCAGGTAGTAGTAGAGAGAGATCGCGCTGTTCAGCACGCCGATGACCGCCAGCCAGATGTACCCGGATTCGATCGCCGCGCCGAACAGCCAGAACTTGCCCATGAACCCCGCCGTCGGCGGGATGCCGCCGAGCGACAGCATGAACAGCAGCATCGCGAAGGCCGCGAAGGGATTCCGCAAGTACAGGCCGCTGAAGTCCTTGAGCTCGTCGCCGACGATATCCTTTCGCCGCATCACGATCAGCACGGCGAAGGCGCCCAGCTGCATGAAGCTGTAGACGGCCAGGTAGATCAGCATCGCCGTCACGCCGCGCGACGTCCCGGCCACGACGCCCATCATCAGGTAGCCGGCGTGGGCAATCGACGAGTACGCGAGCATGCGCTTGAGATTGGTCTGCGTCAGCGCGGCCACGTTCCCGACCGTCATCGTGACAATCGCCAGGATCTCGAACAGCAGCCGCCAGTCCGACGCGAATGCCGGCAGACCCTCGAGGAAAATTCGGAGCAGCATCGCGAACGAGGCGGCCTTCGACCCCACGGACAGGAACGCGGTGATCGGCGTCGGTGCGCCCTCGTAGACGTCAGGCGCCCACATGTGGAACGGGACCGCCGCGATCTTGAACCCCATGCCTGCCACCACGAGGATGATCGCCAGCACGGTGAGCGCATCCGCCTCGCGCGTCGCAAAGATCGTGGCCATCGACCGCAGGTTCGTCGTGCCCGACAGCCCGTAGAGAATCGACATCCCGTACAGCAGGATGCCGAGCGAGAACGCTCCGAGGAGGAAATACTTGACCGCCGCCTCGTTCGACCGCGGGTTGGGCTTGATGAACCCGGCCAGGATGTAGAAGGACACCGCCATCGTCTCGAGCCCGACGAAGCTCGTGATGAAGTCGATGCCCCCGGCCATGATCATCATGCCGAGCGTCGCGCAGAGAATGAGGAAGTCGTACTCGCCCGGGCTCGCGCCTTCGATCTCCAGATACTGCACCGACATCAGGATCGTGAAGACCGCGGCGACGAGAAAGATGGTCTTGAAGAAGAGCGCGAAGCCGTCGACGGCCAGCAGGCCGTTGGCCACGACCGTCTGGACGCCCACGAACGGGACGAGCGATGCCAGCGTCGCGCCCAGGACGCCGACCGAGAGCCAGGCGAGCGGCCGGACGCTGCGCGGCGGCAGCAGGACATCCGTCACCAGGACGAGGAGCGCCCCCGCCGTGAGCACGAGCTCCGGCAGGATGTAGTAGAAGTCGCTGAGCGACATCCCGGCGGGCATTACTGAATCGCTCCCCCCGCCGTGGCCGTCGTGCCCGCCGTCGTCGTCGCTGTCGACGTCGTCACCAGCGGCCGGCCGTCAGGTCCGCACGGCGCCGCCGCCAGGAACTGCGCCGCGCTGTTCGACGCCAGCACCGCCTCCGCTTGTCCCGCCGAAGCCGCACCCGCAGCGGAGGCGGACGTTCCAGCCCCACCGCCCGCTGCATTGGCGAGCGCGCCAGGAAGCTGCGGGCCGCAGAAGGCCAGCTGGTTGTACTGTGGGCTCACGCGTGCCACCACGCGCTGCACCGAGCTGCTCAATCGATCCAGGAACGGGGCCGGGTAGACGCCGATCCAGACAGCCAGCACGATCAGCGGCACGAAGGTCGCCCACTCACGGCCGTTCAGGTCCAGCAGGTGCTCGTTCTTCGGGTTCTCGATCTTGCCGAACATCGTGCGCTGGTAGAGCGACAGCATGTATGCCGCGCCGAGCACGATGCCGCTCGCGGCCACGGCCGCCCACATCTTGTTGGCCGTGAACACACCCTGCAGGATCAGCAGCTCGCCGATGAACCCGTTGAGCGCCGGCAGCCCGATCGAGGACATCGTCATCACGAGGAACACCGTCGCGTAGCCGGGCATGACCTTCGAGATGCCGCCGTACTCCGAGATTTCGCGCGTGTGGCGCCGCTCGTAGACGACGCCGACGAGCAGGAAGAGGGCGCCGGTCGAGATGCCATGGTTGAGCTGCTGGATGATGCTGCCGGTAATGCCCACGGGGTTGAGGGCGAACATTCCCAGCATGACCATGGCCATGTGGCTCACCGAGGAGTACGCGACCAGCCGCTTCCAGTCCTTCTGCGCCATGGCGACCAGCGCGCCGTAGACGATCCCGATAATCGACAGAAACGCCATCATCGGCACGAAGGCCTGTGTCGCCTCGGGAAGGATGGGCAGGCTGAAGCGGATGAACCCGTAGGTGCCCATCTTCAGGAGGACAGCCGCCAGGATCACGGAGCCGGCCGTCGGCGCATCCGTGTGCGCGTCGGGCAGCCACGTGTGAAACGGGAACATCGGGACCTTGATGGCGAAGCCGAAGAAGAACGCGAGGAAGACCCACCACTGCAGGTCGTAGGGCAGGCTCAGCGCCTGGAACTGGGTGACATCGAACGTGTAGACGCCCGTGACGCTGTGGTTGTAGAAGTAGAGCGCGAGAATGCCGAGGAGCATCACCACGCTGCCGACCAGCGTGTAGAGGAAGAACTTGATCGCCGAGTACAGGCGGTTCGCGCTGCCCCAGATGCCGATGAGGAAGTACATCGGCACCAGCATCACTTCCCAGAACAGGAAGAAGAGCAGGAAGTCGAGCGACATGAAGGCGCCCAGCATGCCGGTCTGCAGCACGAGCAGGAAGACGTCGTACTCCTTGACACGCTCGGTAATCGCGGTCCAGGACGACAGGATCGCGATGAACCCCATCATCGTCGTCAACAGGATCAGCAGCGTCGCGAATCCATCGACGCCGAGGAAGTACTGCGCTCCGACCGACGGAATCCAGGGGAGCTTCTCGACGAACTGGAAGTCCGGGTTCTGCGTGTCGTACCAGAACCAGAGCGGGACCGACACCAGGAACCCGATGAACGCCGTGACGTTGGCGATCCACCGGATCAAGTTCTCGTTGTGCTTGCTCACGAAGAGCAGCAGCAGTGCTCCGAGAAGCGGTGTGAACAGGACGAGCGAAAGGTAGTAACTCATATCGGATGACCCGCGGGATCCCCTCTATCTGGCGATCAAGTACACACCGACGAACAGAAAGACCCCGACCAGCATCAGCAGGGCGTAGTTCTGGACGAGCCCCGTCTGGAACCGCCGGAACCAGTAGCTGGCCTCGGTCGTCGTCCAGCCCACGCTGTTCACCGCACCGTCGACGACGGTCCGGTCGGTCAATCCCGACAGCCAGGCGGCGAACATCGTGACCCAGCCAGTGCCGTTGACGGCGCCATCGACCACCGTCTTGTCCACCTGCCACAGCCCGCGGCCGCTGGCCATCGTGCCGGCAATGAACGTCGAGTTGTAGAGCTCGTCGACGTAGTACTTGTTCGAGAGCAGCTGGTGCGGCCCGGCGAACTGCTGCGCCAGCTGGTCGGAGATCTCCGGGCTGGTGACGTAGAACTTCCAGGCGAGGCCAATGCCCAGAAGGGCGATGAGCACCGAGAAGACCATGAGGCCGATCTCGAAGGCGGCCGAAGGGTGCTCCGCGGCGTGTCCGCCCTCGGCCGCATGCTCGGCCGTCTCCCCGGGCGCCGCTGCCGTGGGCTCGGCCGCGTGTTCGGCAGATGCCGCGTGGCTGGCGGTGAAGCTCGGCTCGAGGAAGTGTTCGATCGCGTTGCCGCCGCCGAGCGCCGCGGGGATGCCGAAAAAGCCCACAACCACCGCGCCTGCGGCGAGCGCCATCAGCGGATAGGTCATCGGCGTCGGCGACTCGTGGGGCCCGTGCCACGCACCGTGCCCATGGTCATCACCATGCGCCTTCGCATCATGACCGTGCGCGTCATGAGCGGTGTCGTGATCGTGCCCACCAGACCCACCCGACCCACCTGACCACGCCGGTCCACGATAGGGCCCGAAGAAGGTCATGGTCATCAATCGGAACATGTAGAAAGCGGTCATCAGCGCGGTCACGACCGCGAGAGACCAGAGCACGCGGTGTGAGATGAACGTCTTGAAGAGGATCTCGTCCTTGCTGAAGAAGCCGGCCAGCGGCGGAATGCCCGCAATGGCCAGCGTGCCGATCATCATCGTCGCGTACGTGACCGGGAGGTATTTCTTCAGGCCGCCCATGCGGCGCATGTCCTGCTCGCCGCCCATCGCGTGGATGACCGAGCCGCTGCCGAGGAAGAGCAGCGCCTTGAAGAAGGCGTGCGTCATCAGGTGGAAGGCGCCGGCCGCGTACGCGCCGACGCCCATGGCGGTGAACATGTACCCGAGCTGCGACACGGTCGAGTACGCGAGCACGCGCTTGATGTCGTACTGCACGAGGCCAATCGACGCGGCCATGAGCGCCGTCAGCACGCCGACAATCGCGACGATCTCGAGCACCATCGGCGCGTGCGAGAAGAGCACGGCGTTCCGGCCGACCATGTACACGCCAGCGGTCACCATGGTGGCGGCGTGGATGAGCGCCGACACGGGCGTCGGGCCTTCCATCGCGTCCGGCAGCCAGACGTACAGGGGAATCTGGGCGCTCTTGCCGGTCGCGCCGACAAAGAGCAGCAGGCAGATCACCGACAGCACGCCGAAGCTGGCCGTCTCGACCGGCATCGCGGCGGCGGCGTCCTGCACCGCGCGGAAGTCGAGCGTCCCGAAGGTCGCGAAAATCAGGAACACGCCGAGCACGAAGCCCCAGTCGCCGACGCGGTTCGTGATGAAGGCCTTCTTGCCCGCGTCGCCCGCCGACTTCTTCTCGTACCAGTAGCCGATGAGCAGGTACGAGCAGAGGCCCACGCCCTCCCAGCCCACGAACATCACCAGGAAGTTGTTCCCCAGGACGAGCATGAGCATGAAGAAGCAGAAGAGGTTCAGGTAGCAGAAGAACCTGGCGTAGCCGCCTCGCGGCTCGTCGTGCATGTACGCGGTCGAGTAGACGTGGATCAGCGTGCCGATGCCGGTGACGACGAGAATCATCATCCCGGAGAGCGGGTCGAGCCGGAACCCCCACGGAATCTGGAAGCTGCCGATTGTGCCGTCCGACAGCTGCAGCGGGATCGACGGGATCCACGTCATCACCGTGACGTCGTGCGCCCGCGCGTCGGCCGGCAGGCCGAGCAGCTGGAAGAACGCCACGACCGACAGGCCGAGCGCCGCCGTCATCATCGCGCACGCCACCGCGCCGGCCGCCTGCCGCGAGAACGCACGGATCCCGAAGAGGCCGTTGATGGCGGCCCCGAGTCCCGGCAACAGAGGAATCAACCAGATGTATTCCAACAAACCCTCTCGAGATGGCTCAGGGCTTATGGCTCAGGGCATCGTCACGCCCGGCACAGCGTGAGCCGTAAGCCTAAAGTCCTAAAGTCCTAAGTCCTAAGTCCTAAGTCCTCAGCCGGTCACCATCTCATCAAATTCATTTCGTCGATGTTGACGGTTTCCTTGTTCCGGTAAAACGCCAGGATGATCCCCAGGCCGACGGCGGCTTCGGCCGCGGCCACCGCAATCACGAACACCGCGAAGACCTGACCGATCACGTTCTGCAGCTGGGCCGAGAAGGCGATCAGGTTGATGTTGACCGCGTTCAGAATCAGCTCGATCGACATGAAGATGATGATGATGTTCCGGCGCGTCAGCACGCCGACGACGCCAATCATGAAGAGCGCCGCGGACAGGAGCATGTAGTGGGTTGGAGTAATCATGATCCCTGAATTGCTGATTGCTGATTGCTAAATGCTGACTGGATCTGGGCTGGTTGGAGCCTGAGTTCGGCAAGCGCGACTTCACATGGCACGCCGCCCTTAATTAGCACTCCGCAATTAGCAATCAGCACTCTCATAGCTCTCGTTTCGCCAACACGATGGCTCCAATCATGGCGACAAGGAGCAGCATCGAGGCGATCTCGAAGGGGATCAGGTAGCTCGTGTAGAGCATCCAGCCCACCTGCTCCGTGTTGCCGGTGATCGAAGCGGGCAGGCCGGCCGTGCTGCCCACTGCGGGCGCCGGCGCGACGTAGCCCCACGCCGAGATGAGCGCCAGCTCGCCGAGCACGGCGGCCGACAGCCAGAATCCGAGCTGGCCTCGCCGGTTGGGATCGACATGGACCTCGGCCGGCCGCTTCAGGTTCACCAGCATGACGACGAACAGGTACAGGACGACGATGCCCCCGGCGTACACCAGGATCTGAATCGCCGCGAGGAACTGGGCGCCGAGCATCACATAGAGCGCCGCCACGAAGAGGAAGTCGAGCACGAGGAACAGGACGCTGTGCACCGTGTCCTTCGTCGTGACCACGAGCACGGCGAAGCCCAGGATGAAGGCCGCCAGCGTGTAGAACGCGATCGCTTCGCCCATCTACCCCACCAGCACTTTGATGGTGGCCGTCACCATCAGGTTCACGATGGCGAGGGGGATGAGCACCTTCCACCCGAGCCGCATCAACTGATCGTACCGATACCTCGGCAGCGTCGCCCGGATCCAGACGAAGACGTAGAGGAACACGAACGACTTGATGAGGAACCAGGTCCAGGCCGGGATGATGTCGAGAAACGACAGCGCGGCCACGCCCGGAAACGGCCGCAGCCAGCCGCCGAGGAACAACGTCGTCGCCACCGACGAGACGACGATCATGTTGGCGTACTCCGCCAGGAAGAACAGCGCGAACCGCATGCCGCTGTACTCCGTGTGGAACCCGCCCGTCAGCTCCTGCTCCGCTTCGGGCAGGTCGAACGGCGCCCGGTTGGTCTCTGCCAGGCTGCCGATGAAGAAGATGCCGAAGGCCAGCGGCTGTGCGAAGAGGTACCACAGACCGGCCGCTTCCTGCGCTCGCACGATCGAGACCATGCTGAGGGAGCCGGCCATCAGGATGACGCTGACCAGCGTGAGCGTGACAGCCACCTCGTAGCTGATGAGCTGCGCGGACGCGCGCAGGCTCGCCAGGAGCGGGAACTTGCTGTTCGACGCATAGCCCGCGAGGATGATGCCGTAGACGCCGACCGACGCCACCGAGACGATGTAGAGAAGCCCGACGTTGATGTCGGTGATGTAGAGCGTCACTTGCCGGCCGAAGAGCGTGACCTCGGGGCCGAACGGAATGACCGCGTAGACGATGAGCGCGGGAACCATCGAGATGATCGGCGCCGCCGTGAAGACCCACTTGTCCGCGCGGACCGGCGTGATGTCTTCCTTGATCATCAGCTTCACGGCATCAGCCACCGGCTGCAGGATGCCGTAAGGCCCGACGCGCATGGGCCCGAGGCGCGACTGTGCCCAGGCGATGACCTTTCGCTCGAGCAGCACCATGTAGGTGACCGACACGAGCGTCGCGTTCAGCACGATCACGATCTTCAGAAGCGGAATGACGAAGTTGTCGACCATCACTGGTCCTTGGTCCTTTGGCCCTGGGCCTTGGTTCGGCCTTGGTCCCTGGTCGGTCCTGGGTCCTTAGGCGGTCCTGGGTCCTTAGGCGGTCCTTGGTCGCACCTGATCTGTCCAAGGCCCAAGGCCGAAGGACGGCCAAGGACCAGGGACGAACCAGGAACCAAGAACCAAGGCCCAAGGACCGTCAACGATCCACCTCTCCCAGGACGACATCCAGCGAGCCGATGAGGGCGACGACGTCCGCAATCAGGTGCCCGCGGGCCATCTGCCTGAGTCCCTGCAGGTTGCAGAACGAGGGCGGCCGCACGCGGAACCGGTACGGGTTCGTGGACTTGCCGTCGCTCACGATGAAGTAGCCGAGCTCGCCTTTGGGAGACTCGATCGCGTGATAGGTCTCCCCCGCCGGAGGCTTGATGAGACGGGGCACCTTGCCGACGATCGGACCATCGGGCAGGCCCTCGGTGGCCTGTCGAATGATTCGCAGGGACTGCCGGAATTCTTCGAGGCGGACCAGATAGCGATCGTAGGTGTCGCCGGCAGTTCCAATCGCCACGTCGAAGTCCATCTCGTCGTACGCGGCGTACGGCTCGTCCTTGCGGACGTCGCGGACCACGCCGGAACCCCGCAGCGGCGGGCCGCTCAAGCCGAGGTCGATCGCCTGGGCCGCGGACAGGATGCCGATGTTCTTGGTGCGCTCGAGCCAGATCCGATTGTGCGTCAGCAGCTCTTCGTACTCGCCCAGCTTGCCGTCCATGATCTTGCAGAACTCGAGGACCTTCTTCGGCCAGCCGGGCGGGACCTCCTGGGGAAGGCCGCCGATGCGCATCGAGTTGTACGTCAGCCTTGCGCCGCAGAACTCCTCGAAGAGATCCAGGATGAGCTCGCGCTCGCGAAAGGCGTAGAGGAACACCGTCATCGCGCCGATGTCCATGGCATGCGTGCCGAGCCACAGGCAATGGCTGGCGATCCGCTGCAGTTCGCAGAGGATCGTGCGCACGTACCGCGCGCGACGCGGCACTTCGATCGCCATCATCTTCTCGACCGTCTCGCAGTAGCCGACGTTGCTCGTCGCGGCGGCCACGTAATCCATGCGGTCGGTCAGGAGGATGATCTGCGTCCAGTTCCGGTTCTCGCTGAGCTTCTCGATGCCCCGGTGCAGGTAGCCAATCACCACGTCGAGGTCGACGACCTTCTCGCCGTCGAGACGCAGCACCACCCGCAGCACGCCGTGCGTGCTCGGATGCTGCGGGCCCATGTTGATCACCAGCTCGTCGGTGTCGAACATCGCGCCGTGGTGGACAGTGGGGGTCGCCGTGGGGCTAGTCAAGATCAGCCTCGTCCCTGGACTGCTTCAGCTTCAACCAGTCGATGGGATTCTCCATCAGCAGCTCGCCAGGCCCTTCGAGCGGGTAGTCCTTGCGCTGCGGGAAGCCCTGCCAGTCGTCAGGCATGAGAATCCGCCGGAGATCCGGGTGGCCGGTGAACTCGATCCCGAACATGTCGAACACTTCCCGCTCGAGCCAGTTCGACGAGGGCCACACAGGCGTCACGGATGCGATGGGCTGCTTGTCGGCGACGAGCGCCTTCACGCGAAGGCGGTGCCGATGCCGGATCGAGTACAGGCAGTAGACCACGTCGAACCGCTCGGCACGCGGCGGCCAGTCGGTCGCAGTCACGTCCGAGCAGAGATCGAAGGCGGCTTCCGGCGCTTCGCGCAGGTACTTCGCGACCTCGAGGATCCGTGCGGCGGGCACGACGACCGTCCAGTCGCCGACCCAATAGCTGACGTGCGTGACCGTTCCTGGGAACGCCGCCTGAAGAGCCACGATGAAGCCAGGCAAGGGCTTGTCCGCCGGAGGCGGGGGCTCCACCGGGCCCGACGGAGGCGCCACTTTCGGGGGCTCGTGGGCCGCCGCGGGCTTGGCCGCAGCAGGCGGCTTCGGCGCGGCCGCGGCGGCAGGCTTCGGGGCCGCTGGTGCAGCTGCTGCCGGACCCGGCGGCGCCGGGGCAGGGGGGCGGCGCGGGCGGCACAGCGGCAGCGGGCGCCGTCCTTTGCGCAGGCCCTGCCTCCGCCTGTCCTGGCGAGGCGGCCACCGGCGTCGGCGAGGCAGGCGCAGCTTCCGCCGGCGCAGGAGCGTCTGGCGCGGTCGTGTCCTCGGGTTTCGGAGAATCGTCAGCCATCTACACCCACTCGAGCGCGCCCTTCCTCCAGGCGTAGAAGTAGCCGACCACGAGGATAAAGATGAACACGGCCATCTCGATGAGCCCGAAAAGCATCAACTCGTCGAAGATGACCGCCCACGGAAACATGAACACGGTTTCCACGTCGAAGATGACAAACAGCATCGCCACCAGGTAGTAGCGGATGCTGTAGCGGTCGCGCGCATCGGTGGTCGGCTCGATGCCGCACTCGTACGGCTCGAGCTTCACCTTGTTGTACTTGCTCGGGTGAATGAGGCTCGTGAAGACCAGCGTGAAAACCGCGAATCCGGTCGCCACGACGACAAAAATCGCTATGGGAATGTACGCTGACGCCATTGGAAGATTGAAGAACTCGCCGCGTTCTGGAAGCTCTTGCGGCCGCGAGAAAAGCGGTTGGTTTATAACATGCGACCTGAGGGGTGTCAAGAAACCGGCCGATCGACGCCTGTTTCCCGCAACCCACAGAAATCAAACAAGTTTGGTCGATTGCTCCCTTGACGCTCCTGAAAACCGGGACCTATACTGCAACCATGACGAAGGCACGCAGGTTGGCACTCCTCCTTCTCCTGGCGGGCCTCGCGACTGCCCCACTTCTTGCGCAGACCCAGCAGCGCTCGCTCTTCGCCAGCGTCCTCGACCAGCAGGGGGCGCCGGTCGACGCGGTCGACCCTTCGGACCTCATCCTGCGCGAAGACAAGACCCAGCGCGAGATCCTGCGCGTGGAGCCGAGCGACGAGCCGATGCAGATTGCCATCCTCGTCGACAACAGCGCGCCCGCCGAGCCGCTCATCCGCGACTTGCGCCAGGCCCTTCCCGCCTTCATCTCCGCCGTGCTGGCCGATCCCGAGGTGCGCGGCAAGCACCAGATGTCGATCGTCACGATGGCCGAGCGACCGACAATTAACACGAACTATTCCTCGGATGAAACCCTGCTCCTCAAGGGCGCGGGCCGTATCTTCTCGATGTCCGGCAGCGGCACGTACCTGCTCGACGCCATCACGGAAGTGAGCCAGGGGATCGCCAAGCGCGGTCCCGTCCGTCCGGTCATCGTGGTGATCACCGCAGAGGGGGCCGACCTGAGCTACCGGCAGTACCAGGAGGTGCTGAGCGCGCTGAAGGTGTCGGGCGCGCAGCTGCACGTCCTGACGGTCGGGTCGCCCCGCAACTTTGAGAACGACCGCAGCATCGTGATCGCACAGGGGCCGCGCGACTCCGGGGGCAGCTACGACAACATCCTGACGGGCATGGCCCTGAGCGGGCGGCTCAAACAGCTCGCCGCCGAGCTGACCGGACAGTGGCGGGTGACCTACGCCCGGCCGGAGACGCTCATCCCTCCGGACACGGTCACGGTTTCGGCAGCCAAGCCGGGCCTGACGGTTCGAGGCACGGCCGCCGTAGTCCCCCTCGCGAAGAAACGGCCATGACACCCAGGCCGCGTCGCGGCGCACGCCTGAGCCTCGTCGCTGGCTTCGCCGCAGGCGTGATCGTCCTGGCGATGACGATGACGCCTGGGAGCGCGCAGCAGCCGCCGGCCGGAGTCCCACAGCCGGCACCGGCCGGAGTCCCACAGCCGCCGCCAGCCGGGGGCACGCAGTCCGATTCGCAGCCCGCCTTCAAGGCCGGCGTCGACGTCGTGTCGCTCAATGTCACCGTCACGGAGGGTCCTCGGTACGTCACCGACCTCCAGCCCGAGGACTTCCAGGTCTTCGAGGATGGCGTCAAGCAGGACCTGGTCTTCTTCAACCGGGCGAACCTTCCCATCGCGCTCGCCCTCCTGATGGATACGAGCGCCAGCATGGAGCTCCGGCTGCCGACCGCCCAGGAGGCCGCCGTCGGGTTCGCACGGCGGCTCCGCAGCCAGGACCTCGCTGAAATCGTCGACTTCGACAGCCGCGTCATCATCCAGCAGCCCTTCACCAACGACGCGAAGGCCCTCGAGCAGGCGATACGCAAGACATCGGCCGGCGGGTCCACCTCGATGTACAACGCCGTGTACATCGCCTTGAGGGACCTCAAGAAGATCATCGCCGCCAACGTCGACGAGATCCGGCGCCAGGCCATCGTGGTCTTGTCGGACGGCGAAGACACCTCGAGCCTGATGCCGTTCGAAGAGGTGCTCGATCTCGCGAAGCGCTCCGAGACCGCCATCTACGCGATCGGGCTCCGGTCTGCCGAGAGCAACGGCGCACGCGGCTTCAAGGAGGCCGAATTCGTGCTCCGCCAGTTCGCGCAGGAAACGGGCGGCCGGGCGTTTTTCCCGTCCGAGGTCACCGATCTGTCCGGGATCTACAACCAGATCTCCGACGAGCTCTCGAGCCAGTTCAGCATCGGCTACACCTCGAAGAACACCAAGCGGGACGGGGCGTGGCGCAATATCGTGGTCAGGATCGCGCGGCCGAACCTGGCCGCCCGCACCAAGCGGGGCTACTTCGCCCCGTCCGCCCGCTCCAACTAGGACGGCCGCCATGAACGCCGTCCCCCTGGTCCTCTACGTGCTGTCGGCGCTGGCCTACGCCTGGCATTTCTCGCGGCGCCAGCCCGCCGTCGGCCGGGCCGCCACGACGGTTCTCGTCGCCGGCGCCCTGGCCCACACCTTCCTCATCGGGATGCAGACGATGGAAGTGGGACACGTGCCCGTGACCAACGCCTCGTCCGCGATCTCGTCGTTCGTGCTGCTCCTGGCGCTTGCGTATCTGTACGTCGAGATGACCACCGAAGAGCGGACGATGGGGGCGTTCATCCTGCCGCTGATGGTGGCGTTCCAGTCCATACCGGCATTCAACCCCGGGATTGAGCCTCGGGCGGAGGTCCTCGAAGGCTGGCTGTTCGGATTCCACGTCTCCTCGCTGCTCTTTGCGTACGCGAGCTTCGCGCTCGCCTTCGTCATCGGCCTGACGTACGTGCTGCTCTTCAAGGAGATCAAGGCGAAGCATCTCGGCGTGTTCTACGCGCGGATGCCGTCGCTTCAGGTTCTCGACCGGATGAACCAGCGCGCGGTCTCGGTCGGCTGGGTCTTCCTCACGATCGGCGTGGTCGTCGGCTTCGTCTGGGCTGGCCAGGCGCAGGGCTACGCCGGCGGGGACCCGAGGGTGCAGGCCATGTCGATTCAGGACCCCAAGATTTTCATCGCGCTCGTGAGCTGGGCGGTGTATTCGTTCCAGGCGTTCGCCACGCGCCGTCTCGGTTGGGGCGGGCGGCGGGCGGCGTACCTGTCGGCGATCGGCTTCGCCATCGTGCTGCTCAACTTCGTGCCGGTGAGCTACTTCACGACGAACAGCCACAGTTTCTAGGGAACAGGGAGGGATCAGGGAACGGGGAACAGGGAACGGGGATCAAGAAACGAACGTGCATCTGCTGCTTGTTGGAATCAACCACCGCACGGCGCCGGTCGAGGTGCGCGAGCGGCTCGACTTTCAGGCCAAAGGCCTGCCGTCGGCGCTCTCTGCGCTCGGTGCGCGTGGCACCCTGAGCGAGGCAGCGGTGCTGTCCACGTGCAACCGAGCCGAGGTGTACGTCGCGTGCGACGACGTGACTGCTACGCGCGCCGACATCGTGTCGTTCTTCAGCGAGTATCACGGGGTGGATGCCGCCAGCCTGCAGTCCCACGTCTACGATCACGTGGATCTCGACGCGGCCAGGCACTTGTTCCGCGTGGCCGCCGGGCTCGACTCGCTGGTGGTCGGCGAGCCGCAGGTCCTCGGACAGGTCAAGGAAGCGCATACCGCCGCCGCGCGCGCCGATCTGGTGGGGCCGCTGCTCAATCGCCTGTTCCATCTTTCGTTCGGCGCAGGCAAGCGCGTGCGGACGGAAACCGGCCTCGGCGCGGGCGCCGTCTCGATCAGCTTCGCCGCCGTCGCGCTCGCACGAAAGATCTTCGGCGACCTGAAAGGCCGGAACGTCCTGGTCATCGGCGCGGGCGAAATGGGCAAGCTCACCGCGCTGCACATGAAGTCCCAGGGCGTGAACCGCATCACCATCATCAGCCGCACCATGGCGCACGCGGCGCGGACGGCCGAAGCCATCGGCGGCGCGTCGGCGGCCCCCTGGGAAGAGATTGACGCGGCGCTCGGCGGGAGCGACATCGTGATCACCGCCACCGGCGCCGCAGCCCCGATTCTGACCAAGGCGCGGGTCGAGGCTGTGATGCGGCCGCGACGCGACCGTGCGCTCTTCGTCATCGACATCGCGATACCCCGCGACGTCGAGGCCGCAGCGGCCGAGATCGAACAGGTGTTCCTGTACAACATCGACGATCTGCAGGCGACCATCCAGGAGAACCTGGCCAGACGCGCCAGCGAGGTCGAGCACGCCGAGGCCATCGTTACCGAGGAGGTGGGCCGGTTCGGCGCGTGGTTCAGGGCGCGAGGCGCGATCCCGACGCTGGTGGCCCTGCGCCAGCGCTTCGAGGCGATCCGGCGCGCCGAGCTCGAGCGCCTCGAGTTCAAGCTCTCGGCCCTTCCGCCCGAGGCACGTGCGCGGGTCGACGAAGTGACCCGGCTGCTCGTCGAGAAGCTGCTGCTCACACCCACTGAGCAGCTCAAGGCCCTGGGCGATCCGGAGACGGTCGGCGCGTACTCCGACGCGCTGAGCCGTCTGTTCGGCCTGACCGATCCGCAGCCCGACGAGCCGGCGGCCGACCGCAAGGTGCAGCCTTTCACGCGATCGAAGAGCCCGTCAGCTGGCTCCGGACGCGGGCCGCGCTAGCCGCAGGTGTCTCCTCAGGAGTTGAAGATCGGCACGCGCGGCAGCCAGCTCGCCCTCTGGCAGGCGAAGACTGTGGCGGCGCGGATTGCCGGGGCGGGCGGCCCGGCGTGCCGCATCGTCGTCATCCGCACATCGGGTGATCACCTGCAGGAGCGGCCGCTGTCCGAGGACGGCGGGAAGCGCCTCTTTGTGAAGGAAATCGAAGACGCGCTCCTGGCTGGGGACGTGGACCTTGCCGTCCACAGCAGCAAGGACATGCCGGTGCTGCTGCCGGACGGTCTGGCGATCGGCGCCGTGCTTCCACGGGAAGATCCGCGAGACGCTGTGGTGTTCGCGGCCGGACCGGATCGACGGATTGCGAGCGTCGCCGAGCTCGTCTCGGCGCTCGGCGCGGGGCCAGCGATCGGCACGGGCAGCGTGCGGCGGATTGCCCAGCTCTCGCGGATCGTTCCCGGGGCGCGCTTCATCCCCATCCGCGGGAATCTGGACACACGGCTGCGGAAGCTCGATGCGGGCGAGTACGGTGCTCTCGTGCTGGCAGCGGCAGGGCTGCGGCGCCTGGGCCTTCACAGCCGCATCTCGTTTGCGCTGCCTGTCGCGGCGGTCGTTCCCGCCCCGGGCCAGGGGATCGTCGCCATCGAGATCCGCGCCGACGACCTCGAGACGCGCACGCTGGTCGAGCTCCTTGACGATGTACCGGCGGGGCGGGCCTTGACGGCTGAGCGGGCGCTTGTCGCCGAGCTCGGCGGGGGATGCCAGACGCCCATCGGCGCGCTGGCGGCGGATCTCGAGACCGACCGCCTCGAGCTCGTCGCGACCGTGATTGCCCCCGACGGGTCGCGGGCCATCCGCGCGAGCGGGCAGGCCTCGTGGGCCGCCGCGGCAGATCTCGGCGCCCAGGTCGCAAAGAGGCTGTTGGACGAGGGGGCCGGTGATATCCTCGCTGACGCCCAGAGGCACCATCCATCGTGATCCCTGCACGCAGCGTCGTCTACATCATCGGCGCCGGCCCCGGCGACCCCGGGCTCATTTCAGTCCGGGGCCTCGCCTGTCTGGTGTCCGCTGACGTCGTTCTTTACGATCACCTGGTCAACCCCAAGCTCCTCAACCATGCGCGTCCGACGGCCGAGCGCATCGACGTCGGCGGCGCCGCGCCTCAGGCGATGGAGCAGGAAGCCATCTGCTACCTGCTGGCCGAGAAGGCGCGCGAGGGCAAGGTGGTGGCGCGGCTCAAGTGGGGCGATCCGTTCGTCTTCGATCAGGGCGGCTCGGAGGCGCTGTTCCTGCACGAGCAGGGCGTGCGGTTCGAGGTCGTGCCCGGCATTCCCGCGGGGATCGGCGCGGCGAGCTACGCAGGCGTGCCGCTGACCTACGCGGGCGGGGGCGATACGCTCACCTTCGTCCGCGGGCATGAAGACGAGGGGCGCACGCGCACGTCGGTCGACTGGGCAAGCCTGGCGCGCCTGGACGGCACGATCGTGTGCTACGCCGGGCCCGATCAGCTGCCGCACATGCTGAACGCGCTCGTCACGCATGGCCGGCCGCCGGAAGACGCTGCGGCCCTGATCTACGACGGGACGCTGCCGACGCAGGACACCACGCTCGGCTCAATCGAGGAGATTGCCCGGAAGGTGAGCCAGTCCAAGGATCGGCGCGCCGCGATCCTGATCGTGGGCCGCGTGGCTGGACTGCGCGAGCATTTGCGGTGGTTCGACGCCCGGCCGCTTTTCGGCAAGCGCGTGCTGGTGACCCGCCCCAAGGAGCAGGCGGCCGACATGGTGGACCGCCTGGGGCTGCTGGGCGCCGAAGCGATCGAAGCGCCCCTCGTGCGCATTGTGCCGCCGGACGACTACGGTCCACTGGATGAGGCGTGTGCGCGCGTCGGGGACTTCGACTGGATTGTCTTCTCGAGCGCCAACGCGGTCGAAGTGTTCCTGACGCGGCTCCTGGCGTCCCCGCTGGACCTGCGGGCGCTCGGCACCGTCCGCCTGTGTGCCATCGGGCCGCAGACGGCGGACCGCCTGGCCCGCCACGGACTGAAGGTCGATCTCACGCCGCCAGAGTATCGCGCCGAGACGCTCGTGCAGTCGATCCTCGGCCTCGACGCCAAGGGCCCCAATGGCGTCAGGGGGCTGAAGGTCCTCCTGCCCCGGGCAGACATCGGCCGCGAAGTCGTCGCTGACGAGCTGCGGCGGCAGGGTGCGGACGTCACCGACGTCATCGCATATCGCACGGTGGCAATCGAGCCGGAACGCGACGGCGGACCGGACATCTACCGCCTGTTGCTCGAAGGGCGCATCGATGTCGTGACGTTCACGAGCCCGTCGGCCGTGCGGACGTTCGTCCACCTGCTCGGCGCCGAGCCGGCCGCGGACCTCCTGCAGAAGACGGTCGTCGCGTCGATCGGCCCGGTCACGGCCGAAGCGGCGGCGCAGTTCCAGATCCACTCGGCGATCGTGCCCCAGGAATACACCGTGCCGGCGCTTGTCGACGCGATCGCGAAGCACTTTGCGCGGGAGATCGCATGACCCCAACAGACACCCACACCACTCTCTCCCTGACGAGACGACTCCGGCGCCTGCGGAGCTCGGAAGCCATGCGCGCGCTGGTTCGCGAGACACGGCTGTCGCCCGACAACTTCGTCCTGCCGCTCTTCGTCTGCGAGGGCAAGGGCGTGCGGCGCGAGGTCTCGTCCATGCCCGGCGTGTTCAACCTCTCGGTGGACGAAGCGGTGCGCGAGGCGGCGGCCGCGCGCGCTGACGGCGTTCGAAGCGTGCTGCTCTTCGGCCTCCCGGATCACAAGGACGCGGTGGGGTCGGCGGCTTACGATGCCAACGCGCCGGTGCAGGCGGCGGTTCGTGCCATCAAGCGCGAGGTGCCCGGTGTTCTCCTCATCACGGACGTGTGCCTGTGCGAGTACACCGATCACGGCCACTGCGGCCTCCTCGAAGGCGAAACCATCCTCAACGATCCTTCAGTCGAGCAGCTGGTCCGGGCCGCGGTCTCCCACGCGGCGGCAGGCGCGGACATCGTCGCGCCCTCGGACATGATGGACGGCCGGGTCGGGGCGATCCGGAAGGCCCTCGACGACCGCGGCTACGAGAACGTGGCCATCATGTCGTACGCGGCGAAGTACTGCTCGGCGTTCTACGGGCCGTTCCGCGAGGCGGCGGGATCGGCGCCGCAGTTCGGCGATCGCCGCTCCCACCAGATGGATCCGGCCAATGCGATTGAGGCGCTACGCGAGGTCCAGCAGGACATCGAGGAGGGCGCGGATCTCGTGATGGTCAAGCCCGCTCTGCCCTACCTCGACGTGATCACGCGTGTGAAGGAACGCTTCGGGTATCCGACGGCCGCGTACCAGGTGAGCGGCGAGTACGCGATGCTGAAGGCCGCCGCCGCCAACGGCTGGATCGACGAACGGCGCGCGATGCTCGAAACCCTGACCGCCATCCGGCGGGCCGGCGCCGACATCATCATCACCTACTACGCCCGCGAGGCCGCAAGGGCGATCAGATGACTCCGGGCTCAGGCCTTCAGGCTTCGGCTCTCGGCTCATGGCTCATGGCTCATGGCTTAGGGCTCCTTTCTCACGCCACGTAGGGCGGGTCCTTTCGGACCCGCCTAGCTTCAGACCCCATGAAAACTACTCGATCCGATCGATTATTCGCGCGAGCGCAAACGCTGCTGCCGGGTGGTGTCGACAGCCCGGTCCGCGCGTTCAAGTCCGTCGGGGCGTCGCCGCTCTTCATCAGCCGCGCGTCGGGCTCGAAGCTGCACGACGTCGACGGCAACGAGTTCATCGACTACGTCATGTCGTGGGGCCCGCTGATTCATGGGCACGCGCCGAAGGGCCTCGTCCGGGCCCTGTCGGCGGCCGCCCGGCGCGGAACGAGCTACGGCGCGCCGAGCCCGCTCGAGGTCACGCTGGCCGGCCGCGTCCATCGGCTCATGCCATCCCTCGAACGGATTCGGTTCGTCAGCTCCGGCACCGAGGCGGCGATGAGCGCGGTCCGCGTGGCTCGCGCGGCGACGAAGCGCGAGAAGATCGTCAAGTTCGAGGGGTGTTACCACGGGCACGCGGATCCGTTTCTGGTCAAGGCCGGGTCGGGTGCGCTGACGCTCGGCATGCCGACGAGCCCCGGAGTGACGCCCGGCGCGGCGGGTGACACGCTGATCGCCGGCTACAACGACCTCGGCTCGGTCGAGCGGCTGTTCGGCGCCAACCGCGGGCAGATCGCCGCACTCATCGTCGAGCCGATTGCGGGGAACATGGGGCTGGTGCCGCCGGCTGACGGATTCCTGAGCGGCTTGCGGTCGCTCTGCACGGCTCATGGGGCAGTCCTCATCTTCGACGAAGTGATCTCGGGATTCCGCGCAGCGGCAGGCGGCGCGCAGCAGGTCTACGCCATCAAGCCGGACCTTACGTGCCTCGGCAAGATCATCGGCGGCGGTCTGCCGGTCGGCGCCTACGGCGGGCGTGCGGACCTGATGCGCCTGGTGTCGCCAGAAGGCCCCGTCTATCAGGCCGGCACGCTCTCGGGAAATCCGCTCGCCATGACCGCCGGCATTTGGTGTCTCGACCGGCTGAAGCCGTCGCTCTATCGCGATCTGGCCCGGCTCGCCACGCGCCTCGCCGGCGGCCTGGCCGAGGCGGCTCGCGAGGCTGGCGTCGCGCTGCAGGTCAATGCCTTCGGCTCGCTCCTCACGCCATTTTTCACTGACCGGCCGGTGCGCGACTACGCATCCGCCACGAGTGCCAACACCGATCAGTACGGGACATTCTTCCGCGGCATGCTTGCGCGTGGCATCTATCTCCCGCCCTCGCAGTTCGAGGCGTGGTTCCTGTCTGCCGCGCACACGGCGAAGGACGTCGACACGACGATCAAGGCCGCCAAGGCCGCCATGCTCGAGGTCGCCAGCTCGCGATAGCTGGCGCCGCGGGGCCGGTTCAAGGTTCAAGGTTCAGAGTTCAAGGTGCTGGTTCCAGGTGCTCGGTTCAGCCCGCGTGGCAACGCCCACAGCGCGCAGGGGCAGTGTCTCGCCTGCGGCAAGGGGTATCGGCGGGCGTCATCGGCGTCGCGCGCCGGGAAGTCGGCCTCCGCTCGTGCCCTGCCGCTCCCGCGGCGACTACGGGTTACTTGCGCGACCGCCATTCACGGCATGCACCGCCTGGCGTAGTCAGTTCAGCCGGATCGCGGCGAACGAAGTCGCCGCGACCAATCGCGTCGCCCGACTTCCGGTCACGGTTTCTGGTCGGCGCGCGACGACTCAGCCGCCCACCGATGCCCCTCGCCGCTCGCGTCTCACACCGCACTGGTGCGCCACTATTTCGGTGTTGTCGCGTGAAAAACGTCCAAGAGATGGAGCACGTAGGCCACGAGCAATGACAGGCCGTTACGGCTCACGTGAAACTGCGCCGGCTCGTAAACCGTTGCCATCTGTCGCCAATGCTGTGAGAGTTTGTGTCGGTCAACGTCGGTAAGCTTGCTTATTTCCCAGACACCAGCCGGAAGTTCGCGGGTAAGGAAACCAAACACGCTGCCGTGCTGAAGTTCGTGCAGCATCACGGCGGTCGTGATGTGATCGAAGTTCCCACTGTCGGCGGCCCCGTTCAACTGGATGGCCAAGCGGCTCCAGCGTTGGATTGTTCGCTTCTGCTTCTCCGTCTCAAACGCCATCGTTCCCTCGGTCGGCCGCGCGCGGCTTCGCCGCCAGCACGAGCCAGGCGGCCAGTGCTGCCAGCTTCTGTTCGGCGCGCCATGAGCTCGTGAGATCACGACCCAATGCGGCGAGAATGTTGCGGAGCTTGGGCTCCGGCTGCTTCAGGACGCCTGCCGCCGTCTCATAGAGATCTCGCTCACGCCAGATCGAGCAAGCCACCCTGCTTCGGGACGCGGCCTCTTCGACGACGGTTCGGAACAATTGACCCTCGAGGGCGTGGATCCGGATGTGGTCGTTGGCGATTGTTGCCGGGTCAATCATGCTCCCGACAACCACTCCAGCACCCGCGAGAAGATGTCCCGCCGCGTCGTGGCGCCGAAGCTCCGCCGTCACCGACGCCCTTCCGAACCGTCGCACCGACTGAAGGAGCCGTGTGAGCTCCGGGCCGCGACCTCGCGCAGTTCCGAACCCTTCGTGGTACGGCTGGCGAGACTCCGGAATCGCAGGGTCGCACAATTCGATCCTGCGGCTGTCGAGCACGTGGGGCGACGTCGGCGAACCCGCGAGCAGCACGACAGCAGCCCATCCCGATTTGACGGTGATCCCGATCGCTGCGTGAGAAGGTTCGACCTTTTGACCCATCGCCGCCTGCATCATCTTGCCCCAGCTCATGTCGAGTCCCCTGCTCCGAACGCGCGCGACGAGGGGTATCTGTGGGCGGCTGAGTCGTCGACGCGCCGACTCAACCCGTGACCGGAAGTCGGGCGACGCGATTCATCGCGGCGACTTCGTGCCCCGCGATCCGGATGGTCTGGCCGCGTCAGGCGGTGCATGCCGTGAATGGCCGTCGCTGGAGTCGTCCGTAGTCGCCGCGGGAGCGGCAGGGCATGAGCCGAGGCCGACTTCCCGGCGCGACGACAACGATGCCGCCCACTGATACCCCTCGCCGCACAGTTCGAGGCACTGGGAGCGTGCCCAAGACTAGAGCGTGTCGTGAATGCGGTCGACGTCTTCGCGAGCGGTGACGCTGAAGGTCAGCACGGTCCTGGTGCCCTGGCCGGCGGGTCGCTTCCATCCGTGGTCGCACACACCGGCGAGTCCGGAATCTCCAGACCAAGCCCCCGGTAGAACGCAATGGTCGCCTCCAAGTCGGCGGCGATCAGATCGACCTGATTGAGGGCTGGACCCATCGTGACACTCCTCAGTCAACGGGCCGCATCTTACTCCTCTTCGTCGAGCCCTCGGCTGACCCTGAAGACGTGTCCGTCCGGATGGCGGACATGCATCTCGCGCACATTCCACGGCATGTCGGTCGGCGGCCAGGTGACGTCGAGGCCCTGTTCCACGCAACGCTGGTGGACAGCGTCCACGTCATCCACCCAGATCGACATCCAGGCGCCCTTGTCGGCCGCGTCGTTACCGCCCGGCCCAAACGTCTTCGCGAGCGCGCTCTTTCCTCGACCGCCCTGAGCGTCCTTGCAGAGAAAGATCTCGCAGTCGCCCGAACAGACGCCCCCGAAATGGGGTGGGGTGCCCCGCGTTTTCAATTTTCTCCGCACAGCACGCCAAAGCCGAAGCCGCGAGCCTTGATGGCCGGCACGAGCTGGCGGGTCGCGTCCACTGCATAGCGCCGATCGGCTGCCGGATCCACATGGTGGCCGTCGTGCATGACGACGATGTCGCCAGCAGACACCTGGCGCTGCAGCCGCGAGGCCAGCTCGTTGCTTCGCCGCTCGCGGAACCAGTTCCAGTCCCACAAGCCCCAGCTCCAGCCGACGAGGCGATAGTCGGCCTCGATCAGGCCCTCGTACATCGCGCCGCCCCGCCACCCGGCATGGGGGCGGAACAACCGGCACGGGCGCCGGCCGCCCAGCTGCTCGATCCGCGCCGCGTTGCGTTCGAGCATCGCCGCCAGCGAAGCTCGGGTCTTGAACATCGGCGCGCGAGAGCCCGCATGAAGGGCGACGGCATGGCCTTCGTCGAACATCCGGCGGACGATGAAGGCCGTGTCCTCGGTGAGGTGCTCGTCGATCAGGAAGAACGTCGCATGGACCTGCTGATCGAGCAGGACGTCAAGCAACGCCGGGGTCGCCGCCGGATTGGGACCGTCGTCATAGGTCAGGTAGACCAGCCGCTCGCCGTCGGCGTGCGGCATGCGCCAGATCGAGCGGGACGGCGCCAGCGCCTCGAGGAGAAAAGGGAACGGCGCGGTGTGCGCCAGGAACATCGCCGTCATGCCGACGATCAGCAGCCAGAGCATGCCCTGCCAGCTCGCATTCGGAACGGCGCCGACCCGAGGACGGTGTATCAGCCCACCGGGTCGGCGCGCGTCGCGTCCTCAGCGCACGTCGAGGTCGGTGTCCATCCGGACCCTGAGGACGTCGCCCGCATCGAGCTTGGCATCAGTCCCCTCGGTCGCCGCAATCGTGCCCCCGCCGCCGATGAGGATTCCCATGAGCGCGCCCTTCGTGCCCCCGATGATGCCACCGATGATCGCGCCGACTCCAGCCCCGGCGCCGATCTTGGCCGCCTCACCCTTGATGCCCTCGCTCTCGATGGCCTGCGTGACGGTGCCGCGCATCGGGTAGGAGCGCCCGTTGATGGTCAGCTGATCGAACACGACGGTCAGGCTCCCCTTCCGCTCGAGGCGCCCTGCCTTGGTCACCGAGGAGACCCAACCGCGCATCACGGACCCGGCCGGCACGACCACACGGTCTCCTTCGCTGTAGTCCACGATGGTCGTTGCCTCGAATCGATCCTCGATCTGCGCAGTCTCCGAGCTGAGCGGCTTCTGCAGCCGCACGTCGAACTCGGTGCCGACGGGGACGTCGGCCCGCGACGACGATATCGGACGCGTGTCTTCGGCCTCAACACTGGCGATGCCAGCCTCGGACGCCGTCGTCGTCGCAGGTGTTGCCGCGCGCGCCGCATCGCCGCGGGCGCGTGAGCGGACGCCTTCGACCCGGTCGCGGAGCTCCGAGTATTCCTTCCACGCCACCGGCTCGTTCTTTCGCAGCTTGACCTTGAGATAGATCGCCTCATCGCTGGCATCGTCGAGCTCGCCCTCGAGCTGCGAGGCGAGCGCCTGGTCACGCGTGCGCGTCTGCGCGAGATCGCGCGTGGCATCGTGGATGGTGTTCTGCAGACGCTGGATCTCAGCGCTGGTCACGGCCGACTGTCCGGCCGCGGATGTGAATGCGCCCGCCACGAGCACCGTGGCCAGCGCCAGACCAATCGATCGCATGAGCTTCACTTGGCAATCCTCCTCGTCGTAGTCCAGCGGTGCAAGAAGGACGCCGTGAAACACCCGCGCCTACGGCCGGGTTGGCGGGAGCGGACTCAGGTGGAGAGGGATTGAAGGGAGACGGCGCGTGCTAGCGCCAGGGCATGAAGCGTTCGATCCAGCTGATCCGCGTCAGATCGTTGTAGATGACGGTGACCATGAGCATCATCAGCATCACGAAGCCGGCAAGGAGCATCTTCTCCTTGACCTTGATGCTGAAGTCCCGCCGCGCCACGCCCTCGAGCGCCATGATGGCGATGTGTCCGCCGTCGAGGACGGGGATCGGCATCAGGTTGAGCAGCCCGAGGTTGAGGCTGATGTTGGCCATCAGCGCGAAGAGCGCAACCCAGCCAAGCTGCGCCGTTTCACCGGAGAGCTGGGCAATCGCGACAGGCCCCATCAGCTGACGCGGTGAGGTCTCGCGGGTAATGAGGCCGGCAAGGGTCTCGAAGATGAGACCCGACATCTGAATGTTGCGCTCGACGCTCATCCCCATCGCTTCGAACAGCCCGGGCTGGATGATTCGGCTCTCCTCGCCGATCTGGATGCCGAGTCTTCCAGAGTCGCCCTCGCGCGCCGGCGTCGCCTTCACGTCCTGCCGGACGCCGTCGCGCACGATGGTCAGCGTGATCTCTTCCTCGGGATGCTTTGCAATCGCCTGCTGCAGCTGCATCGTGACAGCCACCGGCTCCCCGTTGACGGCCTCGATGATGTCCTTCACCTTGAGCCCGGCCTTCTCGGCTGCCGAGCCCGGGTTCAACGCCCGGATGTAGGGGTTCGCCTTCGGGAGGACGCCTATCTCGCCGATGTCTCCGTACTTGCGTTCGCGGGCCACGGCGATCGAGACCTGCCGCGTCGACTCGACCCCGTTCCGCAGGATCGTGACGGGGACGTCGCGGTTGGGTTTGGTCCCGACCGCAATGAAGAAGTCCTCCCAGGTCTCCACGGCGCGACCGCCAACGGTGAGCACGCGATCGCCCGCCTGGATGCCTGCGGCCTCGGCTGGCGATCCGTCCATGATCGCGCCGATCACCGGCGGCTCCTGCTCGTACGCCGGGATCTCCGCCCCCTGATAGAGCACCACGGCCAGCAGAATCACGGCGAGGCCGAGGTTCATCGCCGGCCCCATGATCAAGACCTGGAACCGCTCCCACTTGCTCTTGGACAGGAACTCGTCCGCCTTCCCCGTGCGGGTGTCGTCCGAGTTCTCGCCGGCCATCTTCACGTAGCCGCCGAGCGGCAGCGCCCCGATGCCGTACTCGGTGTCGCCGCGCCGGAAGCTGACGATGGTCGGATTGAAGCCGAGCTGGAACTTCAGGACCTTGATGCCGACGCGCTTGGCTGCGAGGAAGTGCCCCAGCTCGTGGACGAAGACGAGCACGCCGAGCACGAACGCGAAGGAAAGGAATGTCTGCACCGTCAGGACCTCAGACCTTTAATTCTACCCCGCGGGCGATCGCTTCGGCACGCTCTCTGGCAGCGTGATCAATTGCGCGCACCTGCGCAATCGTGGATACCTCAGCCGGCTGGTGCCCGTCCATGGTGCGTCGAATCACATCCGCGATGGCGGGAAACGCCAGCCGCCCGGCCAGGAACCAGGCGACCGCGATCTCGTTGGCCGCGTTCAACACGACCGGAAGACCGCGCCCGGCCTCGAGCGCCCGGTACGCCAGACCGAGGCACGGAAAGGCGGCCGTGTCGGGCGCCGCAAACTCCAATCGTCCCGCGGTCGTCAGGTCGAGCGGAGCGACCGGAGCAGCCCAGCGCTCTGGATAAGAGAACGCGTACTGGATTGGCAGGCGCATGTCGGTCACGCCGAGCTGCGCGATGATTGATCCATCCACGAGCTCGACCATCGAGTGGACGACCGACTGCGGGTGCACGACGACGTCGATCTGTCGGGCGGTCAAGCCGAACAGCCAGTGCGCCTCGATGACTTCGAGGCCCTTGTTCATGAGCGTCGCCGAGTCGATCGTGATCTTCCGCCCCATCCGCCACGTGGGATGCTGGAGCGCGTCCGCCGCCGACACCGACTGAAGGGCGTCCGCCGTGCGCCCCCGGAAGGGGCCGCCCGACGCCGTCAGCACGACGCGCTTCACATCGCCGATGGTCCGGCCGTGGAGGCACTGGTGAATGGCGTTGTGCTCGCTGTCGACCGGCAGGATCGTGACGCCGGCCCGGCGCGCCGCGTCCGTGACGATGCCGCCGGCCATCACCAGCACTTCCTTATTGGCCAGCGCCACCGTTTTGCCGTGTTCGATGGCGGCGAGCACGGCCTCGAGCCCTTCGGTGCCCGACGAAGCGAAGAGCACGATGTCGACGTCCGGGTGCGAGGCCACGGCCACGAGGCCGTCCCGCCCCACACCTGCGCGGCCCGTCACCGACGGAGAGAGGCCCTGGGCCGTCAGCTTGTCGAGCGCCGTCGCGGTCGCCATGGCGATCGCGCGCGGACGGTATCTGGCGACCTGCTCGCCAAACCGTTCGGCGTTCTCGCCGGCCGCCAGGCCCACCACCTCGAGACGGTCGGCGTGCGCGTCGACGACCGAGAGCGCGCTCTGGCCGATCGAACCGGTCGATCCGAGAATGGCAACACGCTTCACAGGTACTTCAGCACCAGGTAGTAGACGGGCGCGGCAAACAACAACGCGTCGATGCGATCGAGCACGCCACCGTGGCCCGGAATCAACGTGGAGCTGTCCTTCATTCCCGCGCTGCGCTTGAGCATCGACTCGAACAGGTCCCCGACGATTCCGAGGGCAACGATGGTGACGCCGAGCACGACTCTGAGCGAGAGCGGAACCGATGGCAGCCACCATCCGCCAGCGAGCGCCAGGAACGCTCCGCCACCGAGAAAGCCCCCCAGCGCGCCCTCGATGGTTTTCTTCGGGCTGATGGCCGGCGCCAGCGGGCGCCTGCCGAACGCCCGCCCCGAATAGTACTGCGCGGTATCGCTGACGAAGACCGTCAGCATCATCAGGAACAACGCCTCGCGTCCGGCCGATTCGCGGATGGCCACCATCGCGCCGATCGGCAGGCCCAGATAGATGGCCGGGAAGATTGACGCCGCCCCGGCCACGACGCCGGCTGGCCCACCCTTCCAGTCCGCCATCGACAGGCCGCAGAGGGCGACGAACGCCGAGATCAGGATCGCGTCCAGCGGGACGTTTCCGGACCGGCTGAACACCACGCCAGAGAATGCCGCTGCTGTCAGCGCCGCCCCGACAGCGGCAACCACCGGGACGCCGACCCCGGTCGCCGCCGCGATGGCGCGGTACTCGACAAACGCCAGGAGCAGGAGGACTTCGGCGACAAGCAGGAACAGCCACGCAGGCGCCCACCAGACCACGCCGACGGCGACGGCGAGCAGCACGGCGCCGCTCAGGACACGGGTCACTTGGAGGACAAGGCGACGGGCGACGGAGTGAGCCCGCCGTATCGCCGATCGCGCTTCTGATAGGCGACCACGGCTTCGAGCAGATCGTGGCGCCGGAAGTCCGGCCAGAGCGTCTCGGTGACCCAGATCTCCGAGTAGGCAATCTGCCAGAGCAGGAAGTTGCTCACGCGCAGTTCGCCGCTCGTACGAATCAGCAGGTCCGGATCGGGCTGTCCGGCCGTGTAGAGGAACTCGCCGAAGCGCTGTTCGTCGAGGTCTTCCGGGGAGAGGCCCGACATCATGGCGCGCCGCGCGGCGTCCACAATCTCCGCGCGCCCGCCGTAGTTGAGGGCAATGTTGAAGAGCAGCCCGGTATTGCCCGCCGTCCTCTCGATGCCGAGCGCGAGCTCGTCCTGGACGTCGGCCGACAGCGCCTCGCTCCGGCCGATCACGCGGAAGCGGATGTTGTTGCGGTTGAGCGTCTGCAGCTCCAGCCTGATGTAGCGCTTGAGCAGGAGCATCAACGTGTTCACCTCGGCACGCGGACGCTTCCAGTTCTCCATCGAGAAGGCGTAGAGCGTCAGCACCTCGATGCCGAGCCGCGCTGCGGTCTCCACCGTTTCCCGCACAGATTCGATGCCGGCGCGATGGCCCTCGACGCGCGGCAGGTGCCGCTGGGCCGCCCATCGGCCGTTGCCGTCCATGATGATGGCGACATGCGCCGGGAGCCGCTCGACGTTCACCTGGCGGGCCAGCGCCTCGTCGGGCGATCCGGGAGGAATCGCCGCCAGGAGCTGCTCAAGCGACATGACGTGTCCTACTTCGCAAGTGTCAGATTTTACTACCAGTATCGGCACCAGCCCGGTCGTACTCGACGCTGACCAGGAACAAGCCCGCGGCCGGCGCCGTCCGGCCGGCGAGCGTGCGGTCGCCCGCCGCCAGCACCTCCGCCACCCACCCGGGGCGGCGCCGGCCGCGGCCCACCTCCACCAGCGTGCCGACGATGTTCCTGACCATGTGGCGGAGAAACCCGCTCCCGGACAGGTCGAACACGATGATCCGGTCGGCCCCCGGTGCACAGGTGACACGCACCGAATGCACCTCGCGCTCGGTTCCGTGGGTTTCGCCGCCGGTGCCTTGGAACGCCTTGAAATCGTGGTGGCCCTCCAGTGCGACCGCGGCCGAGGCCATGGCCTCGACGTCGAGCGTCGGCGCCGGCACGTGCCACGCGTAGGCCCGCTCGAACGGGCTGAGCACGGAGCCGTTGGCGATCCGGTAACGATAGGATTTCCTTCGGGCGTCGAAGCGCGCATGAAACCCGTCGGGCACGACGACGGCCTCGAGCACCCGAACGGCCTGCGGCAGCCGGGTGTTCAGCGCGCGCACGACGGCGTCCGGCGCGATCTCGCGCACCAGCGTCAGCGAGGCGACCTGCCCCAGGGCGTGGACGCCCGCGTCCGTGCGCCCCGCGCCCGCGACCGCAACAGCTTGTCCATCGAGCTCCGCACTGGCCTGCTCGAGCAACCCCTGAATCGACACGCCTTCGGCCTGACGCTGCCACCCGACGAGGCCCGTCCCGTCGTAGGCGATGGTGAGCTTGAGGTGGGGCATGCGGCGGCTCAGGGCTCAGGGCTCAGGGGCGGCATGCCTGGGCGTAAGCCATGACCCATAAGCCTTGAGCCATGAGCCGTGAGCCATGAGCCCTACACCGTGCTCGGCCGCGATCCTGGTTTGACCACCGGCAGGCCCTGGGCACAGAGCGGGCACGCGTCGGGCTCGCAGGTGGGGAAATCGACGGCCACGAGCGCATGAAACGGGACGTCGAACGACGCCTTGCCTGCGCTGCGGTCGACGATCGCGGCGGCGCCGACCACCTGTCCACCGGCGGCGATCGCCACCTGGATCGTCTCGCGGGTCGAGCCGCCCGTCGTGAGCACGTCTTCGACGACGAGCACACGATCGTTGTCCGCGAGGACGAACCCGCGCCGCAGCGTGAGCACGCCGTCCTGACGCTCGGCGAACAACGCACGGACCCCGAGCGCGCGGGCCACTTCGTAGCCGATCACCACGCCCCCGAGCGCCGGTGACAGCACGACGGTCGGACGCAGGGCCTCGGTCGCCCGGGCGATCTCACGGCCGAGCGCCTCGGCGTCGGAGGGATGCTGCAGCACGAGCGCGCATTGGAGGTACCCCGTGCTGTGCAGCCCCGAGGACAGGCGGAAGTGGCCGTCGAGCAAGGCGCCAGAGCGGCGGAAAAGGTCGAGGAGCTGGTCGCTTGTCACTGGGAAGACCTCGGAATGCGGGCGATTTTCGATAGTATACAAGGCAGCAGACGCTGAACCATCAGACCCCGCCGGACGTCTAACCTTCGACAGTCACTCTCGGTTATTTTCGATGGAGCCGTTGCAGATGCCTCAGATCTTTCGCCAGACGCCATTTGCCCAGATGTTCACACGCACCCGGCGAAGCCGGGCAGCGGTTGGATTGCGGGCTGTCGTAGCCATGTCGGTGCTGTTGGTTCCTGTGGTGTCCGAGTCCGGACAGTCGGGACAACCAGCGCCCACAGCGCAGCCGCCTTCGGGGAACGCGCGTCGGCTCTCCATTGACGACGCGGTCAACCTCGGCCTGGATCAGAACCTCGGCATCAAGATCGAGCGGCTCAACCCGCAGATTCAGGATCTCAGCATCGCGCAAACGCGCAGCAACTGGGCGCCAGTCTTCACCTCCACTCTTACGAACAACTCGCAGAACAACCCGTCGACGAGCGCGCTCTCCGGTGGAGCGACCAAGATCACCGACTCGAGGTTCGCGACGCAGCTCGGCATGAACCAGTCGCTGAAGACGGGCGCGAACTACTCGGTGACGTGGGACAGCTCCCGGGCGAGCTCGACGAACGTGTTCAACAACTTCGATCCGCTGATTCGTTCCGGGCTCGCGCTCAACGTGTCGCAGCCGCTCCTGCGCAACTTCAAGATCGACCCGATTCGACAGCAGCTCGAGGTCGGCCTGAGGAATCGCGACGGCGCGGACTTCCAGCTGCAGGCCACCATCGTGGCGACGACGCGCAACGTCCGCAACGCCTACTGGGATCTCGCGTACCAGATCGCGAGCCTCGGCGCGGCGCAGCAATCGCTCGAACTGGCCCAGCGTCTCCTGGCAGACAACCAGAAGCGGGTCCAGATTGGCACCATGGCGCCCATCGACATCGTCGAGGCGGAGTCCGAGGTGGCGCGGAACGACGAAGCGGTCATCGTCGCGGAATCGGCCATCAAGCAGGCGGAAGACCGGCTGCGAGCGCTCATCCTCGACCCTGCGGCGCCGGACTTCTGGACTGTAACGCTCGAGCCGACCGACACGCCGGAACTGCTGGCGCAGGGGGTGGACGCCGAAGTGGCGGTGCGTCGGGCGCTCGAGAACCGGACCGATCTGCGCATCTCGAGAAACAACCTGGCGCGCACCGACGTGAACATCCGGTACTACAAGAATCAGGCGCTGCCGGAAGTGAACGCCGAGGCGTCCTATGCGACATCAGCGGTGGGCGGTGTGCAGCTGAACCCGTTGGCCGGGATTCCCATCGGGCCGGTGACACGAACGATCATGGCCGAGCGCGCCTACGGTTCGGTGCTCGGCGACGTCTTCACAGGGGACTTCCCGGCGTGGACGGTTGGCGTGAGCGTGTCGTACCCGCTCGGCACGAGCCCGTCGGAGGCCAGCCTCGCGCAGGCGCGGCTCGAGCAGCAGCAGGAACAGACGCAGCTCCGGAACCTCGAGCTGCAGGTGGCGACCCAGGTGCGCGACGTCGCCCGGCAGGTGCAGACGAACCAGAAGCGCGTCGAGGCCTCCAGGGCCGCGCGCTCGCTGGCGGAGCGCCGCCTCGAGGCCGAAGAGAAGAAGTTCGCCGCGGGTATCCAGACAACGTTCTTCGTTTTCCAGGCACAGCGAGACCTGGCCCAGGCACGGAGCAATTTCCTCAGAACGGCTGTGGACTACGCCAAGTCCGTCGTGGATCTCGAGGCCGTGCAACAGGCGCCGCTGCAACAGCAGGCCGCGCCGCGGTAGGAGAGCCGGCTCAAGGCTCAAGGCTCAGGGCTAAGCACTGCGGCCTGTCGCGTCGCGCCCTGAGACCTAAGCCCTGAGCCGTCTGGTACACTCCCCCGCGTGCCGAAGGTCTCGGTCACCCTCATCACGCGCAACGAAGCCGCGCACATCCGCGCGGCGCTGGAGTCGGTCGCCTGGGCCGACGAGCGCATCGTCGTCGACGCCGAGAGCACCGACGAGACCGCTGGCCATCGCGCGAGGGCTGGCCGAGCAGGTCGTGGTCCGCGAGTGGCCCGGATACGGGGCGCAAAAGAACTACGCGGCGTCGCTGGCCTCGCACGACTGGATCCTGTCGCTCGACGCCGACGAACGCGTGACGCCCGCGCTCGCATCGCAGATCCGGCAAGCCGTCGCGTCTCCGGCGCATGCGGGGTACCGCATGCCGCGTGTCACCTATCACATGGGCCGGTGGATCCGCAGCACGGACTGGTACCCGGACCATCAACTGCGCCTCTACGACCGGCGGCGCGGCACCTGGAACGCCGCGCGTGTGCACGAAGGCATCGTCGTCGGGGGATCGACGGGCGAGCTGACCGGCGAGCTCGAGCACTACCCGTATCGCAACCTGGCCGATCACCTCGACACCATCAATCGGTACACCACCCTGGCGGCCGTCCAGATGCACGGCGAGGGACGGCGCGCCGGACTGATCCAGATGGCGGCACATCCGCCGCTGGCGTTTCTTCGCAACTACCTGCTGCGCGGAGGCATCCGCGACGGCGCGCCCGGCCTGGTCGTGTCGGCCATGAACGCGTACTACGTGTTCCTGAAGTTCGCGAAGCTGAGGGAACTCGGCGCCTGACCATGTTCTCGCTGCACATCGACACGGCGCGCACATGGCGCGGCGGCCAGAATCAGGTGCTGCTCACGGTCAACGGCCTGCGGGAGATCGGGCAGCGCGCGGCCCTCGTCGCCCATCCGGACGGCGAGCTGCGGCGGCGAGCCGCCGAGGGTCTCGAGCTCATCCCGCTCGCGCCGCTGACCGAGATGGACCTGTCAGCCGGGTGGCGTCTCTCGCGGCTGCTCAAGCGGCTGCAACCCGACGTGATCCACGCCCACGATCCACACGGCGTCGCGGTGGCCGCGCTCGCGCGCTCGATGGCCAACGACGGCAGGCACCTGGCCATCGTCGCGTCACGCCGCGTGGATTTTCACCTCAAGACGAACTCGTTCTCCCGCTGGAAATACCGGCAGGTCGACTGTTTCGTGGCCGCGTCGGAGGCCATCCGCGCCATGCTGCTCAAGGACGGCGTCTCGCCGAGTCAGGCGGTCACGGTTCACGAGGGCATCGACCTGGTCCACGTGCAGGCGGCCCCGCCAGTGAACCTGCACGAGACCTTTTTCCTCCCGCACCATGCGCCCGTGGTCGGCAACGTGGCTGCCCTCGTGCCGCACAAAGGGCAGCGGTATCTGATCGACGCGGCCCATCTCGTCGTGCAGTCGGTTCCCGATGCGCGCTTCATCATTCTCGGCGAGGGCGAGCTCCGCGAGCCCTTCGAGCGGCAGATCCGCGAGCATCACCTGGAGAAACACGTGTTCCTGCCAGGCTTCCGCACGGACGTCCTCGGCTGCATCAAGCGCTTCGACCTGTTCGTGATGAGCTCGATTACCGAAGGGCTGGGCACGTCGCTGCTGGACGCGATGGCCTGCAGCCGCGCCATCGTGGCCACCGAAGCGGGCGGCATTCCCGAAGTCGTCGAGCCGGGCGTGACTGGGTTGCTCGTGCCGCCCCGCGACCCGCGGCGCATGGCCGAGGCGATCATCGCGCTGCTGAAAGACGAACCACGCAGGCGGCACATGGGCGAGGCCGGCTTCGCCCGCGTGAGCCAGCGCTTTACCGTCGAACGGATGGTCGCGGAGACCGCCGCCGTGTACGCGCGCGTGGCCGGCAGACACCCCTGAGCGGACACTGCGAGTCGCGCTTGGCGCGGTCGAACCCGCACGCGTCCATCATGCCGAGGTGGCACATCGAGAAGTCGTACTTGACCGGATCCTCCGGATCGAGACGGCGAAGCGACGCCGTGATGTCCTGCGCCATCTTCCAGCCGGGGCTCGTATAGCGCGTCAGGCGGAGACAGCGGCCCACGCGGATGATGTGTGTGTCGAGCGGCACCACGAGCTTGGCGGCGGGCACTGCGTGACCAGATCCCCAGGTCCAGCGCGTCGTGCCGGACCATCCACCGCAGGAACAGATTCAGCCGCTTGCACCCGCTGCCGGTCGAAGGCCGCGGGAAGAAGTAGCCCACACCGGGCCGGGCCGGGACGCGGCCGTACGCCGCGCGCAGGTCGAGGGCCATCGCGCGCTGCGAGAAGCTGTCGATCGAGGGACCGATGTCGGGAGCGTCCCGGTCGAGGCCGTCGACGAAGAACCCCTCAATCGACCCCGAACGGTCCAGCATCTGCCGCAGCACCCAGAGGAGCGCCACGACATCCACCGCGCGCGTCCAGCGGTGCACGAAGCCCTCGAACGCGCCGGCGTGACGCCGGGGATCGAACTGACGCACGAACGCCGCCGGCGACTCGTTCCGTAGGCCGGGTCCTTTGGGACCGGCTGGCCGCCGGCCGACCCCATGATGGCCAGCAGTCGCTCGATCGACTGCATGACGCTCGACACGCGACCAAACGCCAGCGCGGCGGCGCAGAACGCCACCACCTCCTGATCGTCGGGCCTGCGGTAGCGACGCACGATGTGGATGGGATCGACCGCCGAATCCGGCGCGTTGAACTCCAGGTAGAGGCGGTCCAGCGCGGGGCGGATCGGCACGACAGGCAGCGTGGGCACGGCGGGCGGACTCATGATACGCCGTGCGGGACGTCGGGCGCGTCTGGCGCAGGAGTAGAATCCCACCGGAGCGGATTTCACCCGGCCCCGACCATGCGCCAGCGGATCCTCAAGGGACTTGCCGTGATTGTCGTCCTCGTCCTCGCCGTCGGCGTGGGCGGGTACGTCTACCTTCGCCGGTCTCTGCCGACCGTAAACGGCACTATCACCGTCCCGGGCATTGCAGCGCCGGTGGAGATCATCCGGGACGCGGACAACATCCCGCACATCTTCGCCGGATCCAAGGCCGACGCGTTCTACGGCCTCGGCTACGCGCACGCACAGGACCGGCTCTGGCAGATGGAATTCCAGCGCCGCATCGGTCATGGCCGCCTGTCCGAGGTGTTCGGCCCGGCGACGCTGCCGCAGGATCGCTTTCTGCGCACGGCCGGTTTCGGCAGAGCTGCCGTGAGCGCGTGGTCGCATCTGCCCGAGAACGTCACGACCCTCGTCAACGCGTACGTGGCTGGCGTCAACGCGTTCCTGGAGGACGGGCGGTTGCCGCCTGAGTTCACGCTCCTTCGGTTCGAGCCCGAGCCATGGACCGGGCCCGATGTGCTCGTGTGGGTGAAGATGATGGCCTGGGACCTGAGCGCCAACTACGCGCTCGAGCTCCTGCGCCACGACATCGCGCGCAAAGTCGGTGTCGATCGCCTCGCGCAGCTGATGCCTCCCTACCCGCTCGATGGGCCGAGCATCATTCCGGGAAACGGCACCGCGCCTCCGGCACCCGTCGAACGCTCGACGCACTCCGCACACTCGGCGGCGGCTGGAGCGGCGTCCTGGACGGCTGCGCTGACCCGCGGCGTGGAGGGCCATCCCGCCGTTCACGATTTCCTGATGAGCAGCGCTCGAAGCGAGGCGCTCGGCTCGAACAGCTGGGTCGTCGACGGCTCGCGCACAGCGAGCGGCAAGCCCCTGCTCGCGAACGATCCGCACCTGGGCGCCAGCGTGCCGTCGCTCTGGTATCTGGCGCATATGAAGGCCGGAGACTTCGAAGTGATCGGCGCCACCCTGCCGGGCGCGCCGGCGGTGGCCATCGGACGCAACCGGCACATCGCGTGGGGCGAGACCAACGTGGCCGCGGACGTCCAGGACCTCTACCGCGAGCGCCTCAATGCGGCCGGCACACACGCCGAGTTCGAAGGCGCACAGGAACCGCTCAAGATCGTCAAGGAGACGATCGCGATCAGCGGTCAGGCGCCGGTCACCATCGACGTGCGAATCTCCAGGCACGGCCCGCTCGTCTCCGATGCCATCAACGCCAACAACCTGGCCTCCACCCGCGAACCGAAGCCGGCGGCACTGGAACCGTTGGCCTTCCGCTGGACGGCACTCGACGACCAGGATTCGACGATCACGGCGTTCCTGAAGCTGAACGAGGCGAAGAACTGGACCGACTTCACGGCGGCCCTGGAAGACTTCGTCGTGCCGTCCCAGAACTTCGTCTATGCCGACGTGGACGGCCACATCGGCTACTACGCGCCCGGACGGATTCCGATCCGCGCCTCCGGCGACGGCTCGATGCCGGCCGAGGGCTGGACCGGCGCGATGGAATGGACCGGATGGATTCCGTTCGAGGCGCTCCCCCACACCTTCGATCCACCGGGGGGCGCCATCGTGAGCGCCAACCATCGTCCGGCACCGCCGGGCTATCCGCACCTGATTGGCCTCGAGTTCCCCGAGCCGTACCGGGCGATGCGCATCAGCGAGCTCGTCGGCGCGAAGAACGGGTTCACCCCGGAGGACTTCCGCGCGATTCAGGCCGACACGTTCTCGACGCAGGCCAAGGCCCTGCTGCCCCTGCTGTTGACGCGGGTCGCTCCCGCATCGGACCTGAATCGGAGGGCGCTCGAGGTGCTCCGCCAGTGGGACCTGGAATCGGCGGCCGATAGCGCGGGCGCCGCGATCTTCCAGGCCTGGTTCATCAACCTGGCGCCGGCAATGGCCGGAGACGAGCTCGGCCCGCAGATTCTCGAGGGCTACCAGGCACGGTTCTCCTTCGTCACGCGCTTCGTGGTCGCCACGCTGTCCACCCCGGACAGCCCCTGGTGCGACGACGTCTCGACGGGCGGGATGAGGGAGACTTGTGCGGAGATCGTCAACCGGGCCTTCAGCCGAGGCGTCGCGAGGCTGGCCGATTCGCTCGGCGACGATCCCTCGCGCTGGCGCTGGTCGGCGGCGCACCGTGCCGTCTTTCCACACCAGGGGCTCGACACGGTGGGGATCCTGCGGCCGTGGCTCAGCCGGTCGGTGCCGAGCGCCGGGGACTGGAGCACGATCAACGTCGGCCCGGTCAACAGCGACCAGCCGTTCGATCAGACCGAAGTGCCGGGGTACCGGCAGATCGTCGACCTCTCGCCAGCGAACGACAGCCGCTTCAGCGACTCGGTCGGTCAATCCGGCCACTTCCTCTCGCCGCATTACGACGATGCCCTCGAGGATTGGCGGCAGGTGCGGCACAAGAAGATGCGGCTGGAGCGCGCGGAGATCGAGGCCGGGGCGATTGGCACGCTCACCTTACGGGAAGTAGGAAGTCAGAAGTAGGAACTCAGAAGGACACTGCACGGAGATGAACATGGGGCTCGGGCGTTTGTCGGCGGCACTCGGAACACTGGCGCTTCTGGCGACCATACTGCCGGTGAGCGCGCAGCAGCCTGCCCCTGGTGTCGGCTTGCCGGACGGCCCGCAGGACTTCAGGACCGGCGCGGCGGCGATCCGCGTCACCGCGATCAAGGGATTCGTCTACCCCTGGGCGCTGGCATTTCTGCCGAACGGCGACATGCTGGTGACCGAGCAGGGTCGAAACACGCTGCGAATCGTTCGCAACGGCGTCCTGGATCCCAGACCGATCACTGGGCTGCCCCAGGGCATCACGAGCACACGGCGCGACACGGCTGGCGTCGAGGTCGTCGTCCACCCACGCTTCGGGGAGAACCGGTTCGTCTACGTCGCCTACTGGAAACCGAAGCCCGGCGAGGCCGTCCAGACCGCGGTGTTGCTGCGCGCGCGGTTCGAAGGCGGCTCGACGCTCACCGATGTGCGCGAGATCTTCCAGTCGAGCTCCTGGACCGACGGGCCGAGCGCAGCGCGCATGGTGTTCGGCCGCGACGGCAAGATCTACCTCGCCATCGGCGCCCCGGGGTTCGCCGAACGCGAGGGAGAGACCTCGTGGGCCCAGCGCCCCGATCACCACGGCGGCAAGATCCTGCGCCTCAACGACGATGGGAGCGTGCCGGAAGACAATCCATTTGTCGGACGGCCCGGGTACAAGCCGGAGATCTACGCGCTCGGCATCAGGAACGCGCTGGGGCTGACCATCCATCCGGAAACGGGAGAGCTCTGGGAAACGGAGAACGGTCCCCAGGGAGGCGACGAGATCAACATCATCAGGCAGGGCTCGAACTACGGCTGGCCGATCGTCACGTACGGCCGCGCCTACACGAGCGACCCTGACGGCAAGAAGTCCGGCATCGCGCCACCGACGGTCCAGCCGCCCACCTCGGCACCGGGGATGGAAGAACCGATCACCTTCTACAAGCCATCGATTGCGATCTCGGGGATGCTGTTCTATACGGGAGACAGGTTTCCTCTTTGGAAGGGCAACCTCATTGTGGGCGGGCTCGCCGGCATGCAGCTCTCGCGCATGGTCTTCAACCGCCAGGGCCTGGAAACACGCCGCGAGCCGATGCTGCTCGAGCTGCGGCAGCGGATTCGTGACGTCAGGCAGGGCCCCGACGGCTTCCTGTACCTGACCACCGACATGCCAGATGGCGCGGTCCTGAAGATCGAGCCGGCGCCTGACGGGAAGTGAGAATTGAGAAGTCAGAACTATGAACTTGACGCCCCGCGGCGATACCCCGAAGCCGAGAGTCTACGCTCGAGGCTCAGGGACTCGAAGGGCAGCCTAACTTGGCGAGCTGGGGGCCCGCGGCGACACCCCGAAGCCGAGAGTCTACGCTCGAGGCTGAGGGACTCGAAGGCAGTGTGATCCGCGAGCGGGGGTGGGGCCCCGCGAGCAATGAAAAAGAGAGGGCCTGATGCAGATTGTTCAACGCGTCGTGATGTCTTGCACGGTCGTGCTTGTCGCGTCCGCAGTGCCGGCATTGGCGCAAACAGGGATGGCGAACATGGTCGATCACATTCATCTCGCCGTCCCCGATCAGGCGAAGGGCGTGGAGTGGTACGCGAAGCATTTCGGCGGGAAGCCGACGCCAGAAGCGCCGGAGCGGTTGATGTTCGGAGACACCCGCATCATCTTTCAGAAGAACGAGGCCGCGAAGCCGAGCACCGGCAACGTGCTCGACCACGTGGGATTCTCGGTCGCCGACCTGGACGCGACCGTCCGCAATCTTGTCGCCGACGGCGCCAAGCTGGTGACGCCAGCGCGCGAGGTCACCGGCCTGTTCAAGCTGGCCTTCGTCGAGGACCCATGGGGAGTGCGCATCGAGGTGGTGCAGGACCCCGAGAAGCTGGGGCTGCACCATGTGCATCTGCGCGCCCCGGACCCGGCCGTCGCGCTGGCGTGGTACGTGGACAAAGTCGGTGGAACGATCGCCAAGCTGAAGAACATGATTGACGGCATCAACTACGGCGGCGTTTGGATTCTGGTCCAGCGCGGGGACGCGGCGCCGAGCCTGGGTCACGCCATCGACCACATCGGATTCCGGCCGCTGAACGTCGACAGTGTCGTCGCGGGGTTGAAGGCGAAGAACGTGAAGGTGACGACCGAGCCTCGGCCGCTGACGCTCGCGAGCGGCACGACCATGCGTCTCGCGTTCATCGAGGGGCCAGACGGCGTCAGGATCGAGCTGGTGCAGCGGTTCTGATTTGCCTACCGTGCCCGGAAATGCGGGTTCTCGATCAGCCCGATCACGTTGCCGAACGGATCGGCGACCGAGGCCACCTTGATGCCGTCGCCGACATCCATGACTGGGCTGTCGGGCCCGGCCCCGCGCTCCAGCATGTGGGCGTGGGCCGCGGCAATGTCCGGTACGCCCCAGTACGCCACGGCGTTGTTCCCGACCCGGATACCCTCAGCGCCGGGGTGAAGCCCGAGCTCGTACCCGCCAATCTCGAAGCCGACGTAGAACGGCTGGTCGAAGTACGGCGTCACGCCGAAGGCGGCCGTGTACCAGTCCTTGGCCTTCGCCAGGTCGGGCGCGTGGTAGATCACGGTGCGCAATCCAAGAAACATGAGAGGGCCCGCCAGGTCCGGGGAGGATAGCAGAAAGGGGCCCCAGGGGCTCGCGTCTTCAAGAACTCAATTGACCGCTGACCGACCGGGTGGTAAGGTCCCCGCCACAAGCTCGTCCATAACTCGAGGAGGGCCGATGCGAAACGCCTCACGTCGCCTGTTGGCAGTGTTGGTCGTCGTGTTGTTCCCGGTCGCGGCGTTCGCTCAGGGCGGCATTACTGGCGTGGTGAGAGACTCGACCGGCGCGCTCATCCCCGGCGTCACCGTCGAGGCCTCTAGCCCCGTGTTGATCGAGAAGACCCGCGCCGCCGTCACCGACAGTGGCGGCCTGTACCGGATCCTGGACCTGCCGCCTGGCACCTATGAAGTGACATTCTCCCTGCCCGGCTTCAAGACGGTGAGGCGCCCCGGGATCCTGCTGGAAGGCAGCTTCACCGCGCAGGTGAACAGCGAGCTCGAGGTGGGATCGATCGAGGAATCGATCACGGTTGCGGCAGCGACGCCTACCGTGGACGTGGTCAGCAACATCGCGCAGTTCGTCGTGAACCGCGACATCCTCGACGCCATTCCGACAACGGCCCGCAACACACCCTCACGCGCGCTGCTGATTCCTGGAACCACCGTCACGCCGTTCGTGCTCGGGCAGTACAACATGACGGTGCACGGCTCGGCGGTGTCCGACATGACCATCGCCATCGACGGCATGCGCGTGAACAACCTGTGCGGCAGCGGACAGTACAGCGGGTTCTACATGAACGACGCGAGCGTGCAGGAAGTGACCTACACGACGGGCGCCGAGTCGGCGGAGATGCAGAGCAGCGGCCTGCGCATCAACAGCACGCCGAAGGACGGCGGCAACACGTTCTCCGGAACGTTCTTCCTCGGGGGCGCGGCCGGGGCGCTTCAGTCGGACAACCGATCCGACGAGGTCAAGCCGTTCGTGCCGACCCAGCCTGGCATCGACTACACCTACGAACTCAACCCTTCGGTCGGCGGCCCGATCGTCAAGGACAAGATCTGGTTCTACTTCACCTATAAGTACGCCGACGAGAAGAACTTCGTCCTCGGTGCGCAGTTCGCCGACGGGACCCCCGCGTACAGGGACCTGATGGGCAACTACAGCGCCATCGGACGGATCACGTGGGCGGCCACCCAGAAGGACAAGATCCGCTTCTACCTCGAGAAGCAGTACAACGGCGAGTTCTACAACGGGTTCAACACGCTCCCGAACTCCACGCCGGAGGCCGTCACCGATGCGTTTGGCGATGGGTGGGTCCCGCAGGTCAAGTGGACGCAGGCCACCTCGAACCGGCTGATGCTCGAGGCCGGCATCTCCTCGTACAACCAGGCGTACGAGCAGAATGCCCGGCCGGAAGTGGGCCCGCTGGACCTGCCGAATCTCGAGGCCACAACCCTTCGGCTGACGAAAGCGCCCGGCTACTTCCTCCCCACGTACAAGAGCAAGACCGTGGACTACAGCTCGATGGCAGCGATGAGCTACATCACCGGATCGCACGCCATCAAGGCGGGCATGACGATGCTCTGGGGCACCAACACGAGGGACAGCGCGTCGACGGCCCAAATCAACTCGCTCATCTTCTTCAACAACAACCCGCTCCAGGTGTCCGTCACCAACTCGCCGAGCCATTCCGAGCAGAAGGTCAACAGCGATCTGGGGCTATACGTACAGGACGCGTGGACCGTGAAACGGCTCACCCTGAACCTCGGCGCGCGCTACGACCACTTCAACGCCGAGGTGCCGGCGCAGTCGGCCCCTGCCGGCCCCTGGATTGGCGCGCGCAGCTTCGACCGGATTCCGAACCTGCCCAACTGGGACGACTGGTCCACACGTGTCGCCGTGTCGTACGACCTTTTCGGCACGGGCAAAACGGCGCTCAAGGGCAACGTGAGCAAGTACATCGCCTCCCAGGCCGCCGGCTACGCGCAGAACTTCAACGCGTTGTCGTACGCGACGGAAACACGAACCTGGATCGACCGCGACGCCAACCGCAGCATCCTGAACGCCGACGGCAGCATCCAGTTCTCCGAGGTGTTAGCCGGGACGCCCACGTTCGGACTGATCAACAGCCGCCCGGATCCGGCCCTGGCCCGCGGCTACAACTGGGAGTACAGCGCGTCGGTGCAGCACGAGCTCGCCGCACGGCTCTCGGTGTCGGCAGGCTACCACCGCCGGGAGTTCTTCAACCTGGACGTGACCGACAACCTCAACCTGTCGGCCACCGAGTGGAACTCGTTCGGGATCGTCACCCCGACCGACCCGCGGCTCCCGACCTCGGGCGACCCGATTACGATGTACAGCTTGAACACCAACAAGATCGGGACGCCGACCGACCACCTGCGGACGTACTCGGCCACCAATACGACGGTCTACGACGGCGTGGAATTCAGCGCGAACCTGCGAAGGAGCAAGCTGCTCCTCTTCGGCGGCCTCACGACCAATCGGAGAGTGACCACCAGCTGCGACGGTTCGACGAGCACGGCAGGCCTGAGCGCACGCGACAATCCGAACGGCCTGCGGTTCTGCGATTCGGCTCCGCCGTTCCGCACGACGGTCAAGGCTTCGGCGGCGTACCAGCTGCCGTGGGACTCCCAGGTGAGCGGATCGTTCCTTTCGGTGCCAGGTCCCAGCATCAACGCGAACTACACGGTGAACACCGCCATAGCCGGACGCCCGATTGTCGGAACAACGGCTGGCGCGACCACGATTGTTGTGAACCTGGTGGACCCGAATTCCGTCTTCCTGGATTACCAGAACCGGCTCGACATGCGCTTCGCGAAGTCGTTCCGAATCAGTCGCACGCGCATTCAGGGCTTCGTGGACGTCTTCAACGTGCTGAACGCGGGCACCGTCATGACCGCCAACCAGACCTACGGGAGCAATCCGGCCACCAACTCCTGGCGCAATCCGCTCACGATCATGCCGGGACGGTATGTGAGGTTCGGCACTTCTATGACGTTCTAGTGCGTGTTCGCGGGGCCCGGAGTGGGCTGTATACTGGAGGAACAAGCTCGACCGTGCCGATCGCTGCGCGCGGGGTGGCCCCTGGCTCGAGCGACAACCGCTGCGCTCGGAGGCGCAACACCATGAAGAAGTCGGTCCTCGTCGCGGCATTCGTAGTCCTGGCCGCCGGTCCGGCGGCGGCGCAATCGGCGTCGCCGACGTACAACAAGGACGTCGCGCCGATCCTGTACAAGAACTGTACCGGCTGCCATCGGCCGGGCGAGATCGCGCCGATGTCGCTCCTCACCTTCAGGGACGCGCGCCCGTGGGTCAAGGCCATTGGCACGCAGGTGTCCAATGGCACGATGCCGCCGTGGCACGCGGACCCGTCGCACCGCGGCGAGTTCCTCAACGACAGGAGCCTCTCGCCGGCCGAGAAGGACACCATTCTCCGCTGGGTGAACGCCGGTGGTCCGGAGGGCGACCCGAAGGATCTGCCGGCGCCGCCGAAGTATGCCGACGGGTGGAGCATCGGAGAACCCGACACGGTCCTGGTGATGCAGGAGGACTATCCGATCCCTGCGTCGGGCGAGATCGCGTACCAGTACTTCGAGGTGCCCACCAACTTCACCGAAGACAAGTGGATCCAGGCGTACGAGGTCCGGCCAGGCAATCCCGCGGCCGTGCATCACGTGATCGTGTACGCACGTCCTCCGGCTGCCGCGCCGCGGCCTGCCGGAACGCCGCAGGCCCCTCGGCCGCAGCCGATCTTCACCTTTGCCGACAACATGTCGATTCCCGCCGGGCAGACCGGTGGGCCGGAGTTGCCGGAAGGCCAGAAGAAACCGCTCGGACCGAACGACCGCCCGGCGCCCGCTCTCGGCCCGTCGATTGGCGGGTACGTGCCGGGAACGGCCACCCGTGTCTACCGGCCGGGCACCGCGGCGCGGATCGCGGCGGGCTCGACGCTGGTCTTCCAGGTGCACTACACGTCGGTCGGGAAGGCGACCACCGACCGCACGAAGATCGGCCTGATCTTCTCGAAGACCGCCCCTGAGACGCCGCTCATCGGCTCCGTCCTGGCCAACGGCGCGCTGCACATCAAGGCGGGCGACGCCAACGCGCGTGTCGACGCGGAGATGACGATCAACCGCGACATGCGGCTCTGGAGCCTGCTGCCCCACACCCACGTGCGCGGCAAGCGCTGGCTCTTCGAGGCGACATTCCCTGACGGGCGTAAGCAGACGCTGCTCTCGGTGCCCAACTACGACTTCGACTGGCAGACCGACTACGCGTACAAGGAGCCGGTGAAGCTGCCGAAGGGCACCGTGATTCACGCCACGGCGTGGTACGACAACTCACCGGCCAACAAGTCGAATCCGGATCCGACGAAGGACGTGTGGTGGGGCGACCAGACCTTTGAAGAAATGATGTTCACCGGGATGTCGTTCAGCCTCGAGCCGGCCACACCACCAACGGCGGGCCAGCCTTAGCCAGGCCGACCCTGCCTCCACCTGTCGTCCACGTCGCCGCCATCCGGAAGACATACGGCCGGACGGTCGCCGTGGACGACGTCTCGTTCGACGTGCAACCGGGCGAGATCTTCGGACTGATCGGACCGAACGGCGCCGGCAAGACCACCACGATGGAGTGCGTCGAGGGGCTCCGGGCGCCCGACCGCGGCGCCATCACCGTCCTCGGGCTGGACCCCACGCGTGACGCCTACGCGCTCCAGGAGCGAATCGGCGTGCAGCTCCAGGAGGCGCAGCTCCAGAAGCGGATCAAGGTCCGCGAGGCCGTCGGCCTCTGGGCGTCGCTGTATCGGAAGGCCGGTGGACGGCGATCGGCTGCTCGAGCAGCTCGGACTGGGCGACAAGACGGACGCCTGGTTCATGACGCTGTCGGGCGGTCAGAAGCAGCGCCTGTTCATCGCGCTGGCGCTCATCAACGACCCTGAGCTGGTGTTCCTCGACGAGCTGACGACCGGTCTCGACCCGCAGGCGCGGCGGGCCATCTGGGATCTCGTGCGCGGCATCCGTCAGCGCGGCAAGACGGTCTTTCTGACGACGCACCTGATGGAGGAGGCCGAGCGGCTCTGCGATCGGGTGGCGATCATCGATCACGGGCGCATCGTCGACATCGGCGCTCCGGCGGAGCTCGTCCGGCGCCACTGCCCGGAGCGCACCGTCATCGTGTCCACCGAGGACGCCTCGGCGGCCGAACGCTTCAGGGCCATCGCCGGGGTGCAGTCGGTGACCGCCGACGGCACGGCGCTGATCGTTCGGGGCACCGGAGACGACCTCGTCACCAGAGTGATCCAGTGCCTGGCCGAGCATCGGATACGGGTGACCGACTTCCGCACCGAGCTTCCGACGCTCGAGGATGTCTTCCTCAAGCTGACCGGACACACGATTCGCGACTGAGGGCTTCGAACATCATGCTGCGCGGACTCTGGCGGCTGACCTGGATCGAGATCAAGATCTTCATGCGGGAGCCGCTCGGAGTGTTTGGGACGGTGGGTATCCCGGTGGTGCTCTTCGTGGTCCTGGGCCGGATGCTCGGACCGCTGGCGCGAAGACGGTCGGCCGAGGTTCCGCGCTTCGCCTCGGTCGATCTTCCGGTCTTCGCGTCCCTGATGATCGCCGCGAGCGCCGTCCTCTCCCTGGTGGCGATCGTCGCCATCTACCGGGAGGGCGGAATTCTCAAGCGGCTGCGGGCGACGCCCCTGCGGCCGCACACCATCCTGACGGCCCACGTGCTGGTCAAGCTCCTCTTCACGGCGATCACCCTGGCCCTGATGATCCTCGCCGGCCGACGCTACTACCCCGTGGACGCCGCCGTGCCGCTGGCGTCGTTCACGCTGGCGCTCCTGTTCACTACTGTGTGCATTCTTTCCCTGGGCTTCGTGATTGCCAGCGTCGTGCCGACCGCCCGCTTCGCACAGCCGATCGGCACGTTCATCCTCTACCCGATGCTCGGCCTCTCCGGCTTGTTCGTCCCGCTCGAATCGCTGCCTCCCGTCCTGCGGGCGGTCAGCCGCGTGCTGCCGCTGACCTACGCGGTGTCGCTGCTGCGGGGCGTGTGGAATGGCGAGGGCTGGTCGGGCCACGTCGGAGACGCGGCGGTACTGGCACTGACGTTCCTCGTGTGCACGGCGGTCTCGGCCAGAGTCTTCCGCTGGGAGTAGTATTCATCACGATGTTCACCGACAAAGCCATCCGAGGTGGCCTCACGGCGGCCTGCCTGACACTGGCGGCCATTGCCTGCCTTGCGCAGCCGTCAGCGCAGACTCCGAGTACGCCAACCTTGAGATTCATCCAGTCGAACGGCTTGCGAATGCGCATCGCCGAGATGGGCCGGGGCCCGCTCGTGCTCCTGCTGCATGGGTGGCCGGAGTCGTGGTACTCGTGGCGGCATCAGCTCCCGGACCTCGCGGCCGCGGGCTTCCACGCGGTCGCGCCTGACATGCGTGGATACGGTCAGACCGACAAGCCAGCCGCTGTCGGGGACTACGACATCCATCACTTGACGGCTGATGTCGTGGGGATCATCGATGCGCTCGGCGAGAAGACCGCTGTGGTCGTCGGCCACGACTGGGGATCGATCGTCGCGTGGAACAGCGTGCTGCTCCACCCTGGGCGCTTCACCGGCCTGGCGGCGATGAGCGTGCCGTACGGCGGACGCCCCGCCGTGTCGCCCGTCGACAACTGGAAGAAGACGTACGGCGAGAACTTCTATTACATCCTCTATTTTCAGGAACCCGGCGTGGCTGAGGCGGAGTTCGACAAGGACCCGCGCGGCATCCTGAGCCGCCTGTATCAGTCGCCGGACTCGCCGCGGGAACCTGCGGCCGTCACCGACCGCGCGCGCTCGGCCGGCGGATGGATCCCCCGCCTCGGTGCGCCGCAAGGGCTGCCGTCATGGCTGACGGAAGCCGACCTCGACTACTACGTCCGCGAGTTCACCACCGCGGGATTCCGCGGCGGCATCAACTACTACAGGAACTTCCACCGCAACTGGGAGACGACACCACAGCTCTCCGGTGCGAAGATCTCGCAGCCGGTGCTGTTTCTTGCCGGCGAGCGAGACAACGTCATCGCCGGTGCAACAGCAGAGCGCCTGAAAACGACGATTGGGAGTGTGGCGACCGATCTGCGCGGAGTGACGCTCTTTCCAAACACGGGCCACTGGGTGCAGCAGGAGCGCCCGGCCGAGACCAACGCGGCATTGATCCTGTTTCTGAACGCCATCCGAAACCAGTAGCTGCCCTCAGAGTCCTTCTTAGTTCTAACTTCTTAGTTCTCACTTCCCCAGTGGGCTTCGATCCGCTTCATCACCTGCGGAACGTCCTCGGCCCGCAGGTACCCGCCGGACACGAGCGTTTCGGCCTGCGCTTTGGCAAGCGCGAGATAGCGCGCTCTCGACGGGTAGCGCTCTTCCAGGGAGGGCCGCGGGTCGTTGGCCTTGCTCCGCGCGGCCGCGGTCCTCGCGAAGGGGATCGCCGACCCCATCAGGTTCGCCGGCTCTGACGCACCGCCGATCGACGGGCTCCGGAAGTTCCAGCCCGTGTAGGTCGCGACCGGCACCGCCTGCTCCGCGGTCCGCACGCCCGACCGTTCGTTGCCGTCCGGACCGACCTGCGGCACCAGCAATGGCAGCGTAACAGCGCCGTCGCGTTTGGCCTTCAGCGTGCGCGGCGACGTTATGCCTGGAATCGCTGGAAACGACAAGGCGTCGGCCCGGGTGAGCGTGGCATCGCTCAACCGCGGGTACTGGCTGGCCGGGGGCGGCGTGGCTTGCCGGACCCAGCGGTCCATCGCCGTCAGAAGGGCCCGCATGGTCCAGGCGTACTCGAGCGGATTCTCCGGCTGTTGTCCGGTGGTGGTGCGTGCCGGAAAGCGCGACGGCACATGCTGTGTGCCGGTCAGGAAGTACGCGCGCACGTTCTCGGGCAGCGTCAAGTCGCTCTTCCCATCAGGCGTCGTGTGCACGAGCGCCGCCAGGCGGTCCCTGCCCCAGTACTCGATGGAGGTGTTCGTGTAGAAGACCTTCGGCTGGTGTTGCCGCGCCCGTTCGTTGTCGAGCAGACCCTCGGTCCTGCCGCTGATGGGGTCGCGCATGGCCGCGTCCGCAAACGGAAACCCCGGCGACGGCGCCCGGCTCGCGTTCGGCGTCGCGCCCCGCTCGTTCAGGCTGAGACGCGCCGAGCCGGCGATATGTGCCAGCACGCCGTCGTACACCTGCCGGCCCTCTTCGTCGCTGTTGAAGCCGTAGTACATAAATGTTCGGAGAAAGCGGCCGGACTGCGACGACCCGTAGGCGTATGCGTGCCGTACCCTCGCGGGCGCGTCGGGGCTGTGCTTGAGCCACGACGCAGTGTCACGAAACGCCGCGAGGCCCACACCGGCTACCGGGAGGTTCGACGCTCGATACGCCACGGAGTACGTGCGGCCGGGCTCGAACCCGCTTGCGAGCGTCACGGTGTTGCCCCGGATCTGCCAGCGACCGGGCTCGATGGTTTCGGCGGTCCCCGTTGAGGCCGTCGCGTACCGTGAGCGTGGTCTCGAGTCCGTTCGCGTCCACGGGCGTGTACCCGGTCAAGTCCGAGACGAGGGTCTCGGTGGTGCGCTGGTTGAGCGTGAAGTCGGCCTTGACGAGCGCGCTCACTCCTGCGGCGATTGGGGCGTCGATCGACATGCGCCCGCCCTGCCGCACGACGTCGAACTGCCAGCCCACCCACACGAGCGTGTACCCCTGCTTTGTCAGGAAGCCGTCGCCCAGGTCGGCGTCGGTCGACGGATCGAGGCCGCCGCTCGTCGCGCGGCTGAACAGGGAAAGCATCCCCTTGTTGCCACGGTTCGACACTTCCACCAGAGCGACGCCGTTGCTCCGGGCCGCGTCCTTTGGTCTGAGGATGTAGAGGTCCGCGGAGAACTCCACCCGGCCGTTGGCACCCTTCGGCGCCTTGTCGAGGTCCACGATGACCCGGTTCCGGGCGTCGGCGGGGTCGAGGGCAAAGTGAATCGTGCCCACGATCTTCTCGTATCCGGACGTCCCGATGTCGGCGCGCCTGGTGATGACGCCGACGACCTCGGCGTCGGCGCGGAGGGCGACACACCCGAGCATCACGAGGGCGAGCAGGCTCTTCTTCATGCGCCGGAGTATATGCCCGCGGCGGGCCGGGGAAATGCTAAATGCTGAGTGCTGAATGCTGATTTCTTAAGTTCTCAGTTCTCAGTTCTCAGTTCGAGCGAGAGCGAGCATGCCGCGTTGCTGTAGACCACGCGGCCGCCGACGATCGTTGCGGCCACGCCGCCTCTGAGCCGCCAGCCGCCGAATGGCGTGTTCTTCGACTTCGATCGCATCGCGGCAATCGACACGGTGACGTCGAGGTCTGGCGCGAGCAGGGTCAGGTCCGCCGGGGCGCCCTCGGACAGGGACCCGCCAGGCACGCGGAGCAGCCGCGCCGGGTTGACCGACAGCAGCTCGATCAGGCGCGACAGCGAGATGCGCCCCGCGTGCACGAGTCGATCGAGGCAAAGCGACACGGCGGTCTCGAGGCCGGTGATCCCGAACGGCGCGTGGTCGAACTCCACGTGCTTCTCGTCGGCATGATGAGGCGCGTGATCCGTAGCAATGACGTCGACGCTGCCATCCGCGATGCCCTGCAGCATGGCGTCGCGGTCGGCCTCCTCGCGCAGCGGCGGGTTCATCTTGGTGTTGGTGTCGTAGGGCACCGGAGCGCCGAGCAGGGCGTCGGTCAGCACGAAGTGGTGCGGGGTCACCTCGCACGTCACTTTGATTCCGCGCGCCTTCCCGTAGCGGACCGCGTCCAGCGTCTGGCGTGCGCTCATGTGCGCCACGTGCACGGTGCCGCCGGTCAGCTCCGCGAGCGAGATGTCGCGGAGCGCCATGATCGACTCGGCTTCGCCGGGGATGCCGCGCAGCCCCAGGCTCGAGGCGTGGAAGCCTTCGTGGGCCACACCATCGGCTTTGAGCGACTGCTCTTCGCAGTGCTCGATGACGAGCATGTCGAACATCGACGCATACTCGAGCGCGCGCCGCATGAGCAGCGCCGTCGCCACCGGGCGCCCATCGTCGGTAATCGCGACGCATCCGGCGTCGCGAAGCTCCGCGATGTCGGCGAGTTGCTCGCCGTTCTGCCCCCTCGACACGGCGCCGATCGGGTACACGCGGGCCAGGTTGGCCTCGGCCGCCTTCTTCAGGATGTAGCCGGTCACGCCGGCGTTGTCGTTGACCGGCGAGGTGTTCGGCATGCACGCGACGGCCGTGAACCCGCCGGCGACGGCGGCGGCCGTGCCGGTGGCCACCGTCTCCTTGTGCTCCTGCCCCGGCTCGCGCAGGTGCACGTGCATGTCGATCAGCCCCGGGCAGACGACCAGGCCCCTCGGCACCTCCACCACGCGCGCGCCGTCGACGGGAAGGCCCGCGCCGACCCGCGCGATGCGATCGCCGTCAACCAGCACGTCGAAGTCGCCATCGCGACCGTTCGCGGGGTCGACCACCCGCCCGCCCTTCAGCAACAGTTTCGGCATCTCAATCCACCTCGACGCCGCCGGCCAGCAGGTAGAGCACGGCCATGCGTACGGCGACGCCGTTGGCCACCTGCTCGAGAATCACGGAGAAGGGGCCGTCGGCCACTTCGGAGGCAATCTCCACGCCCCTGTTCATCGGTCCCGGATGCATGATGATCACGTCGGGCTTCGCGTGCGAGACGCGCGCGGCCGTCATCCCGAACACGTTGAAGTACTCGCGCAGCGACGGGAAGAAGGCGCCCTGCATCCGCTCCTGCTGGATGCGGAGCATCATGATGACGTCCGCGTCCTGCACGGCCTCCTCGACCGATGTCGACACCTTCACACCCAGACGCGAAATGCCCGGCGGCAGCAGCGTCGGCGGACCGCTCAGCCAGACCTCCGCGCCAAGCTTGGTCAGGAGGAGGACGTTCGAGCGCAGGACGCGGCTGTGCAGCAGGTCTCCGACGATGGCCACCTTCAGGCCTTCGAGGCGCTGCTTGTGCTGGCGGATGGTGAAGGCGTCGAGCAGCGCCTGCGTCGGGTGCTCGTGCATGCCGTCGCCGGCGTTGATGATGCGCGACTTGCAGATGCGCGACAGCAGATGGCACGCGCCCGAGGAGGCGTGGCGGATCACGATCATGTCCGGCGCCATGGCCTCGATGTTCATGGCCGTGTCGGCGAGCGTCTCGCCCTTCAGGACGCTCGAGGCCGCGACCGCGATGTTCAGCGTGTCGGCGCTCAGCCGCTTCTCGGCGATCTCGAACGACGTGCGCGTCCGCGTGCTCGGCTCGTAGAACAGGTTCACCACCGTCTTGCCGCGCAGCGTCGGCACCTTCTTGATCGGCCGCTCGCCGATCTCCCGCATGGCCTCGGCGGTGTCGAGAATGCTGTAGATCTCGTCGCGATCGAGATCCGCGATCCCGAGGAGGTCCTTCTTCATCCCTGGACCTCCACTTCGTCGCGGCCGTCGATCTCGGTCAGGTGGACGTTCACGCTTTGCGCGGCCGAGGTCGGGATGTTCTTACCCACGTAGTCGGCCTTGATCGGCAGCTCGCGGTGCCCGCGGTCCACGAGCACGACGAGCTGTATCGACCGCGGCCGCCCGAACTCGATGAGGGCATCGAGCGCCGCCCGAATCGTCCGGCCGGTATACAGCACATCGTCCACCAGGAGGATCCGGCGGTCGTCGATGGAAAACGGGATGTCGGTGCTGCGGACCACGGGCTGCGCCCCGACCGCATGCCGCATCAGATCGTCGCGATACAGCGTGATGTCGAGCGCGCCGGTCGGGACCTCGTGCTGGCTGATGTCCTTGACGATGCCCGCCAGGCGCTTGGCAATCGGGACGCCCCTGGTGCGAATGCCGACAAACGCCAGCTCCTCGAGCCCGTGGCCGCGCTCGAGAATCTCGTGAGCGATGCGGGCCAGCGTACGGCCCATGCGATTCGCGTCCATGACTACAGGCATGGCGCCCACCCGAACGTGACGAAGCAGTCGTGGATTGGGAGAACCGTGAAGGGCGGCATGCACACCTCTTTGCGCTCTCGCAGGAGCGCGTTAAAGAGAACGGAACTTACGAACGTTAACACAATTGGCGATCTCATCCGGATGAAATGGTCGCCAGCCGACCCGCGCCGGCCGTATACTCCGCTCATCGTCTCGGGCGGATCAACGCCCGGCAGTAAGGAGGGGGCATGTCCGTCTCTCGTCGCAACTTTGTCCGGACCCTGGGACTCGGGACCACGGCGCTGTCCACGTCGTTTGTCACCAGTCGTGCTGGCGAGGCGGCGGCGTACGGCGGCGCCGCTGCGGCCGCCGAAGTTGGCGCGGTCATCAGACTCAGCAACAACGAGAACAACCGCGGACCCGGCGCGAAGGCGCTCGAGGCGGCCCGCTCGACGCTCGGCATCCGCAACGGACGCGGCTACCCGCCGGATCACGTGAACGAGTTGACCGACGCCATTGCGGCGGTGTGGTCGGTGAATCGCACGAGCGTCATTGTCGGCACCGGGTCTGGCCCCATTCTCGAAGGCAGCGTGCGTGCGTTCTGCGCCGAAGGCAAGCCGCTCGTCACGGCGGCCCCCACGTACGGCACGCCCGAGAACATGGCGAAGCGCTTCGGGGTTCCGGTGAAGAGCATCGCGGTCGATCGCGCCATGCAGCTCGATCTCGGCGCGATGGCCGAGGCCTCGAAGGGCGCAGGTCTCGTCTACATCTGCAATCCGAACAACCCGACGGGTGCCGCTCACAACGCCGCGGCCATCGAAGCATTCGTGCGGCGCGTGAAGAACGACTCGCCGGGCACGGCCATCCTGCTCGACGAGGCGTACATCGACTACGCGCACGATCCGGGCGTCAAGACCGCGAAGCCGCTGGCCATGGAGCTACCCGGCGTCTTCATGACGCGCTCGTTCTCGAAGGCGCACGGCCTGGCCGGCTTGCGGCTCGGCTACGCCGTCGGACAGGAAGCCACCGTACAGGCGATCCCGAAGGTCTGGCAGCTGGGAAGCATCAACACGCTCACGGCAGCGGCGGGCATCGCGTCGATCAAGGACACGAAGCACATCGCCGATGAAGTAGCGGAGAACGCGCGCGTGCGCGAGTTCACGATCACGGCCTTCCGGAACCTGGGCTACCAGGTGACGGACTCACACGCCAACTGCATCTTCGTGGACGTGAAAGGCTCGGCGCCCGCGTTCCGCGATGCGTGCCTCGCGCAGAAGGTGCAGGTCGGGCGCGACTTCCCGCCGTACGAGAAGACACACAGCCGCATCACGCTCGGCACAATGGACGAGATGAGGCAGGCGGTGGATGTGTTCCGGCGCGTCCTGACGACCAAGTCCACGTCGTCGTCCGCGCAGTAAAGACAGTGCCTCCGGGGCGTCCGGCATCGGCCGGGCGCCCAAGCTTCGATACATCCTGCCCCGAAGAGTATTCGCCCTTGCAGGAGGCGTCGCGCCCGTATAATCGCGTCGCGCTTTGGCCCTCACTCCAGGCACCCGACTCGGCATCTACGAGATCACCGCTCAGATCGGTGCAGGCGGCATGGGAGAGGTGTACCGCGCGACCGACACGAACCTCAAACGGCAGGTCGCGCTGAAAGTGCTTCCCGAATCGGTCGCGGCCGATCCTGACCGGCTCGCTCGATTTCAGCGCGAAGCCGAAGTGCTGGCGGCGTTGAATCATCCGCACATCGCCCAGATCTACGGGCTGGAGAAGACCGCGAACCTCACGGCGCTCGTGATGGAACTCGTCGAGGGCGAGGATCTGTCGCAGCTCATCGAACGACACTCTTCGACCGAGGGCGAGAGTCTACGCTCGAGGCCGAGGGGCAGCGGAGCCGGACGGCGCGTGGGGGTGGGCCCACGCGGGTTACCGATCATGAGGCGCTGCCCATCGCGAAACAGATCGCCGAGGCTCTCGAAGCGGCGCACGAGCAGGGGATCATCCATCGCGATCTCAAGCCCGCGAACATCAAGGTGCGCAGTGACGGCACCGTGAAGGTTCTCGACTTTGGTCTCGCGAAGGCGATGGAACCCGCCGCGGGTTCCTCACACAACGTGACCCAGTCGCCGACCATCACCTCGCCGGCGATGACGGCGGCGGGGATGATTCTCGGAACAGCCGCTTACATGTCGCCCGAGCAGGCCCGCGGCCGGGCCGTCGACAAGCGCAGCGACGTCTGGGCGTTTGGCTGCGTGTTCTACGAGATGCTCTCGGGCGTGCGGCCGTTCGACGGCGACGACGTGTCGAACACGCTCGCAGCGGTGTTGTTGAAGGAGCCGAACTGGGACCTGCTTCCTCACGGCACTCCGACCGCCGCCGTGCGCCTGCTGCATCGATGCCTGCAGAAAGACCGCAGCGACGACTCGACTCTGCATCCGCGGCAGGGCTGGACCTCGACGATGCACTGACGGCGCCAGCGGCCGCCGAACTGCCTCGACCAGGGCGGAGGTCGTCGCTGGCTTGGCTCGTGGTCTCGTTCGCTGTGGCTCTGGCCTCTGGACTGCTGACCTTGGCGCTTACAGGGCGAACCTTGCGCGAAGGCTGTGCCCGGCCTGGGCTGCGGCAGTTCGCGATCCCTCCGCCGCCAGGCGTAACACTGGCCGACGATGTCCGACAGCCTGTCGCGCTGTCAGCGGACGGTCGGGTGCTCGTCATCAAGGGGGTCGCGAATGGCGTGGCTCGTTTATATGCGCGACGCCTCGACCAGCCCGCGTTCGTCCCTGTCGCCGGCAGCGAACGGGCGACGAGCCGCGATCTCGGGAGCGTGTTCTTGTCTCCGGACGGTGCCTGGATCGGCTTTCACGATGTCGCAAACGGCAGACTCAGCAAGTTGCCGATCGCCGGCGGGACGTCGAGCAGCGTGGTTCGACTCAACATGCCGGCAGGTGAAGCCGGTTTCTTCGGTGCAGCCTGGGGCAGCGGGGACGTGATCGTCTTTGCCGCCATGCCGTCGGCGGGCCTGCTGCAGGTTTCGGCGGCAGGCGGGGAACCACAGCAGGTGACTGTTCACGACGGTGGTCGGGTTGTGGACCCGGCGTTCCTTCACGACGACCGGGTCTCCTACTCAGTGAGCGGAGGCAGCCTCGGAACACCGGACGATGACGTTGGATCTACGAGCGTTGCGAACGATTCGAACCGATGCGGGTGTCCCGAGTCGGCGGATCCCGGTCTGGCTGGACTGCCGAACGGCTGAAGCCGGAGCCGCGGCGTTTCTGCACGGACAGCACTTTCTCTATTCGAAAGTGACGTCTGAGCCGTCCGGGCGCATCTTTTCGGCTCCGACGGCGATGCACGCAGAGCAGGCAGGGCGCGAAACCGCTGATGGTGAACCAGGTTGCCGGTGTCGTCTTTGCCGCACAGCCGAAATCGAGCAGCCGACCTCGGCCTGTGCGAACCGGGAAGGCGCCCTGATGGCTCGGCGCGATCGAACGCACGCAGGCTCGCGCTGGTCGGCGAAGCGGCGCTGGTCTCGGCCGACCTCGCGGGCGGCATCAACCTGGTCCGTCGCGTTCTCAGCGTCATCTGCCGACCAGTGTCGGTGTCTCCGGGGGGGGGCGTGCGGCGCTGTGGTCTGCGTGCCGGCGTCTTGGTTGGGACCGACGAGGAATGCGTCTCGGGCGAGGTGGGTGACGCCGGGAAACTACGGGACGGTCGGCCTTTCACGCGACGGGAGTACGCTGGCCGTGTACGCCGCACCGCTTTTGCGACGCCCCGTGGACTGTGATCTGGCCGCGAGTGTTCAGCCTCTGAACCCGCAGGGCACCGCGCGGGCAAGTCACTTCCGGAGACGTTCGACAGCACTGAAGGACAACCTGAGTCGATACATCCGCCGGGTCGAGGCCGGCGAGCGCATCGCCGTGACCGCGCACGGACGCGTGGTGGCCGAACTCGTGCCCCCGTCCGGGTCGAAGGCCGGCCACCGGAGCCGCTACGATGAATTGGTGGCGACCGGCGTCATTCGGCCTGCGCTCGAGGACGGGGACCCGCTCGAAGGCTGGCCTGACATCAGGCTGGCGGCTGGCACCGCCGCGGCGTTGATCGACAGCGACCGTGGCGAAGCGTAGAGCACCAGCCGGCCGCGTGGGTCGCCGTTCCCGACGCGCGGTGCGGACGGCGCCTGACGCCCTGCACTCGACCCGCTACATCGAGTCGAGCGCGTTGGTCGCGGCGCTTCTGGAGCGTGATGTGGCAGCGAGGGCGTCGATACGCGCGCAGGGCAGACGGGTCACGTCCGCGCTGACGATCGCCGAAGCCGCCCGGGCCATTCTCCGCGCGCGCGCCACCGGGCGGCTGAGCGAGGCGGACGAACGCGCCGCGACCCGTGGCGCTCCAGGTGTTCGCGCGTCGTTGCGACCTCGTCGGGGTCACTGAGGCGGTTCTTGCGCGGGTCGGCCGCCCCTTCCCGGTGGAACCCATTCGCACGCTCGACGCCGTGCATCTGGCAACGGCGGAAGCCCTGGGCGAACCGCCGGCGCTCGTGACGATCGTGACGCGGGATGCGCGGGTCCGGACAATGCCCGGGCCCTTGGCTTCGCCGTCGAGTAATCCCCCTTGCGGGAGGCGTCGCGGCAGACGGCCGGTTCCTGTTCAACGCCGTGCCCGAGTCGGCATTCCAGTCGTCCCTGAACGTGATCGTGAACTGGCGAGCGGGCATGAAGTAGCGGCTCTGCCATCCTGCAATTCTGCAATTCTGCAATTCACCGTTCGTATGTCGGTATGAACGCGATCGGCCGCTCGTCGGTAAACGTCTGGGCGAATAGATCCGTGCGCGCATAGCCGTCCATGTCCCGCCCGATGGGCAGGCCCAGAAAATAGAGCATCGTCGGCACGACATCGACGACCGACGCGCGGCGCAGGAGCCGGCCTTTCTGCACGCTCGCCCCGTACGCCATCAGGAAGCCGTCCGGGGCGGCCTCGTGGGTTCCGCTGACTTCGGGGTCGCCGATGGCCTGCTCGAGCAGCCGCTTGCCGAACCCGAGCGGCTCCATGCCGTAACCCGATACGACCAGCAGCAGGTCGTCGGGCCCGAGCGAGGCCATCGCGCGGCCGATCGCTTCGTCGATGAGCGCGTAGTGACGTTCGAGCACAGGGGCGAGCCGGCGGCGTTCGCTGTCGCCGACATCGCTGATGTCGCCGAAACGCGCCGGCATCGCGTACCGCAGGAAGTAGTGACCGACGGGATCCAGGCTCTCGTACCGCACCATCGTCACCTGGGTGGGCCGGCTGTCCTGCAGCGCCCTGGCAATCCGGTCGTACGCGCGGTCGACCCGGCCCGGCTGCTGATGGCGCAGTTCCACGACGGATTGCAGCCCGGCCGGCACGATGTCGTTTGGCTCCAGCAACGACGCGTCGACGAGCGGCAGGGTGTCGGCTTCGAGCGACGGCGGATAGAGCATCACATGGCCCTCGCTGAGCGCCCCCGCGAACGTCGCCTCCGCGTAGGTGTCGCTGACGATGTAGCCGCGGACCGGGGAGGCCGGGTCGGTCAACGGCCAGTTGATCACACCGACCGGCAAGCCTTCGGCGCTCACGACACTCCAGATCGTGCGCGCGCGCAGCGTCGCGGCGGTGTGGGGCTCGTCGGCGAGCAACCCGAACCGCACCAGGCGGCTGGCAAAGCAGAAATCGGGAAGGAGCCGGATGGGCTCGTCGCTGCCAGTCGGCCGGTAGATGTTGGCGGACCGCACGCCGTTCTTCTGCGGAAGCTTCCCGGTCGCGACCGCGGCCCAGACGGCCTGCGCCGACGTTGGATGCAGGGTCGCCAGGTGCATCACGGCGCCCGCATCCAGAATCCGGCCGAAGTTCGGGAGCCGGCCCTCGGCGGTCGCGTGCGTGACCAGGTCGAGCGATCCGCCGTCGATCGCGATGAGCACGACGCGCGCCTGCCGCTCCGGGTCCGGCACATCGAGCGTGGCATCGATACCGTGCGCCGCCAGGGGTTCGACAACGCCGCGTCCACGCAGGATCATGGGAATCACGACCGAGCCCGCAGCGATGACCACCAGGCAGATCGCCGCCGTCACGCGCGGGCCCGACCGCACCTTGGGTCGCGACAGCGCGACGATCCCGAACAGCGCGGACGCGGCGGCGACGGCCACTCCCCCGCTCGTCATGGCGCGCGCGGTCTCCGGCTCGAGCACGAGCGCGAAGGTGTCGACGTTGGCCCACATCAGCGCCGCACCGGCAGCGGCAGCGAAGGCGCCGAGCCACGACAGCGTGCGGACGCTCAGCCATCCCGGCGAAAAGCGCTCGCCCGAAAAGAGCGGCGCGAGCACGAGCAGGGCGTAGGCGATGACCGTGAGATGCAGCAGGTAGAAGGGCCCAATCGTCAGCGCCAGCGGCACGAGCCTGACCGGATGCAGCGGCAGCGTCGGATTGAGCTGCAGCACGACGAGGAGCACATAGCACGTGGCCAGCGCGCTGGCGACGATCGCGTTGCTCAGCATGCGAAGGTAACGCACGGGTCGCAGTATACTGCCCGGATGCCCGCCGACGTGTCAGCGGCCGTGATCGCGAACACGCCGCTGTCGAGCGACTACAACGTGCTCGCGCTGGCGGCGCCGGAGATCGCGGCCGCGGCCGCGCCCGGTCAGTTCGTCATGGTCAAGGCGGCATCGGGCCACGACCCACTGCTCAGACGTCCCTTCTCCGTGTTCGAGGTCCTTCGCGATCGCGATGGACGCCCGACGGGCATCACGCTGCTCAACAAAGCCATCGGGCCGTCGACGCGGTTGCTGTCGTCGCGCGGCCTGGGGATCACATCGCGTGCCTCGGACCGCTCGGCCACGCGTGGGAACTGCCGGCGCCCGGCTCGCCTGCCTACATGGTGGCCGGGGGCGTCGGCCTCGCGGCGTTCGCGACGCTGGCCGAGTCGCTGACCGCAGCCCGCGTTCCGCGAGTGCTCTTCTACGGGGCCCGCTCTGGCGCCGAGCTGTTCTACCTGGATTTCTTCAAGGCGCTCGGCGTCGAGCTGGTCCTGACGACCGAGGACGGCAGCGTCGGCGAGCGCGGACGCATCACGGCGCCGCTGGATCGACGGCTTGCGTCCGCATCTGGCCCCACGCCCGTCGTGTACGCGTGCGGGCCGGAGGGCATGATGGCCGCGACCTCCGGGTCGCCCGGCAATACCAGGCGCCGTGCTTCGTCTCGCTCGAGCGCATCATGGGCTGCGGCCTCGGCGGCTGTTACAGCTGCGTCGTGCCCGTGCGCGCGGACGATGGCCACGTGCACCACATGCGGTCCTGCCTGGCCGGGACCGGTCATGGCCGCCGAGAGGATTGTTGGGACTGAGGGACTAGGATCAGGGACTTAGGATTGAGGGACTCGGGGATGAGGGACTGTGGATCTCGGAAGCGTCGAGATCGGATCGCTCAAGCTGAAGAACCCGCTCATCGCCGCGAGCGGCTGCTTCGGGTACGGCGTCGAGTACGCGGACATGGTCGACTTGTCCTCGCTCGGCGGCGTCGCCGTCAAGGGTCTTTTCCTCACCGAGCGCGAAGGCCACCCGGCGCCGCGCATTGTCGAAACACCCGCCGGGATGCTGAACGCCATCGGCCTGCAGGGCATCGGGGTCCACCGGTTCGTGCGGGAGAAGCTGCCCGAGCTTCGTGCGCGGCAGGCGACGGTCATCGTGAACGTGTGCGGCACGACGCTCGACGAGTACGTGGAGGTTTCACGGGTGCTGTCGGACGCCGAGGGCGTGGCCGCCATCGAGCTGAACATCTCGTGCCCGAACATCAAGGAAGGCGGCATCCAGTTCGGGTGCAGCCTCGACCGGCACCTACGATGTCGTCACGCCGTGCGCAAGGCGACGCGCCTCCCGCTCATCCCGAAGCTGACGCCGAACGTCACCGACGTCGCCTCGTTCGCCGCGCGGCGGCCGACGCCGGCGCCGACGCGGTGTCGCTCGTCAACACCTTCCTCGCCATGGTGATCGACGTCGAAACGCGGCGGCCGAAGATCTCGAACGGCGTCGGAGGCCTGAGCGGGCCGGCGATCCGCCCGATTGCCGTGCGCATGGTGCACGAGTGCCGCGAAGCGGTCACGATTCCGATCGTCGGGATGGGCGGCATCGCTGACGCACGCGACGCGCTCGAGTTCATCATTGCGGGAGCCACGGCCGTCCAGGTCGGCACGGCCAACTTCGTCGATCCCCTGATCTGGCCGAAGCTCGCTCGACGGCCTGCAGGACTACCTGCGCCGCCACCAGATCGCGCGCGTCGCGGATCTGGTCGGCACCCTCGACACCCACCATGAACCGAACTGCTCGTTGCTCTTGACGTCGATACGCCGGACGAGGCCAGGCGCCTCGCCGACGGACTGCGCGGGTCGGTCGGGGGGTTCAAGATCGGCAGCCGCCTCTTCACCAGCCACGGTCCGTCGTTCGTGGAGGAACTGGTGGCCCGTGGCGACCAGGTCTTCCTCGATCTGAAGTTTCACGACATCCCGAACACCGTCGCCGGGGCGGTCGCGGCCGCAACCCGCATGGGGGTGTGGATGGTCAACGTGCACGCCTCGGGCGGCCTGGACATGCTGCGGCGCGGCTCGCGAGGCCGCCGACGATGCGGCGGTCACGATGTCGATGGCGCCGCCCCTGGTCATCGCCGTCACCGTGCTGACCAGCCTCGACGAGACCGCGATCGGCCGCGTCGGTGTCAGCGGTCCGGTGGGCGACCACGTGGCGCGCCTGGCCGCGCTCACGCAGGAAGCGGGGCTCGACGGCGTCGTGGCGTCACCGCAGGAGATCGCGATCATCAGGCAGCACTGCGACCCGCGATTCGCGATCGTCACGCCGGGCATTCGCGGGGTCGAGGACCAGAAAGGGGACCAGCGCCGGACCATGAGCGCTCCCGACGCACTGGCCGCAGGGGCCAGCTATCTCGTGGTCGGCCGGCCCATCATCGAGGCGTCCGACCCCCGGGCGGCGGCCGAACGCATCGCGAGGTCCTGCCGACCCCCGCTTCCATCGTGATCAACCTGACGCTCTACTCGCGGCCGGGCTGCCATCTCTGTGACGAGATGAAGGCCGTCGTCGCCCGCGTGGCCAGCGCGATGCCCCTGTCGCTGCAGGAAATCGACATCTCGACGGATCCGGCGCTCGAGTCCCGGTACGGCCTGGAGATTCCTGTCCTGCTCGTCGAAGGAAGAAGAGCCGCGAAGCACCGCGTGACCGAGGCGGAGCTCACGCGGATGCTAAAAGCGCGAGAGGTCGGGTAGGTCGGGAGGGTCGGGAGGGTCTGGTAGGTCGGGAGGGCCTACCCGACCCACCCGACCCACCCGACCCAGTTAGCTATTTCGCCGTGATCAGGAAGTGTCCCCGCCGGTTCTGCTGCCAGCAGGAGTCTGACTCCTCTGAGCAGAACGGCTGTTCCTTGCCTTTGCTGACGACGGTGATGCGGTTGGCGGGCACGCCGACGCTCACCAGGTACGCCTTCACCGCTTCGGCGCGGCGCGTGCCGAGCGCGAGGTTGTACTCGGAGCTGCCCCGGGCGTCGCAATGGCCTTCGATGGTCACCTGCGTGCTCGTCCAGCGCTTCATCCAGTCGGCATTCGCGGTCAGCGCGCCGCGGGCATCGTCTCGCACGACCGACTGATCGAGATCGAAGAAGACGTCGCCGAGCGGCTTCTCAGCATTCAACTGCTCCAGCGTCTTCTTCGCGAAGAGCTGATCTTCAGTGACCGGCGCAGGCGCGGCCGCGGGCGCAGGCGCCGGCGGCGGTGGTGGCGGCGGCGGTGGCGGCGCGGGCGCGGCGGGCGGCGGTGGCGGCGGCGGCGTCTGCGGTGGCACTTCCTTGCCGCACGCCGCGGCCACCATGAGCATCGCGCTCAGCGCTACGAGTGAGGCGACGTGTCGGACTGGGATCATCGAGTCCCTCCTCAGAGGACACCGCAGCTCGATGGAGTTGCGGCGTCGATTGACGACAGTACAATGTGGCGCGTGGATCGTCTGCTGCGCGAGACCGCTCGTGCCGAACGCCGGCACTTCTGGTATCGCGGATTCCGGTACTTCGTCACGCCGCTGCTCCACCAGGCGACGGCCGGACGACCAACCGCGACCTTGCTCGACTGCGGGTGCGGCACGGGCAACAACCTCGAGCTCCTCTCGCGCTTCGGACGCGCCTACGGCTTCGATCTGACCGCGGTCGGCCTGCGCATCGGACGCGAGGCGGGCCGAACCCGCCTGGCGCTCGCCAGCGTGACCGACGTTCCCTTTCCGTCGAACGCGTTCGACGTCGTGACCTCGTTCGACGTGCTCTACGCCCTGCACGAGCCGCAGGAGCGCGCCGCGGTGGCAGAAATGTACCGCGTCACACGCCCCGGCGGCTACGTCATTGTGAACGTGGCCGCCATGAACATCCTGCGCGGGGACCATTCCATCCTCGGCGGCGAGGTCCAGCGCTACAGCCGATCGCGGCTCGCCGACGTTCTCCGACGCGCCGGCTTCATCGTCGAACGCATCACGTACACCAACGCCGCGCTGTTCCTGCCCATCCTTGTCGTGCGAGCGCTTCAGCGCTGGCGCGGGCTCAAGCCGGCTGGCGAGTCGGTGGGCGACTTCCACGTGCCGCCCGCGGCCCTCAACAGCGCACTCGCCGGCGTCCTGCGCGTCGAAAGCTGGTGGTTGCGCGTCATCGACAATCCGTTCGGCAGCTCACTCCTCTGCCTCGCTAGGAAGCCGCTCGCAGCGTCAGCTGCGAAATGAGCAGCCCCAACCGCCGCCGATCGCCGGATCCAGCCTGAATCTCCGCTGGCACGTGCGTCTCGTTGGTCTCGATCGTGATTCGGTTCTCTCCGGCCACGAACAGTGCAGCCGGAATGGCCACCGAGCTCGAAAAGTACCGCCCCACGGGCTCGTCCACCACCACGCGATCGCCGACTTTGACGATGAGCCGCGGGCCGCTCGCGGAAGGATCGGCCTCGCCCCGCAGCGTCAACACGGCCGCCTGCCCTCCCGATCGAACGCGAAGGACGGCCCGCTCGCTCGTCCAGCGCCAGCGGCGTCCGGTCGCCTGGTTGTACTCAGCTTCATACCACCCTTCCCCGAAGCCGTACAAGAGGGAACCGACTGGCTCGTGGTCGAACTGCTCGATGGCCACTTGATCGCTGTCTGAGCGGACGGTCAGCCGCGCATAGTCGCCATCTCCGGAAAGCGCGCCAGGCGCCAGATCAATCAGCTCAAGGAAGAAGCCTGCGGAGACCACCAGTTCCTGTATCGGTCGATCGTCGATAGCGATGAGGACTTTCGCTGATTCAGCGCCTCTGAGCTTGCGTCCGCCAATCAGGACCGTCGACGGTGAGCTGGTCCGACGCAGCCAGCCTTCGATGGGCTGCCGGCCCGGTCCGCGCCCATCCTCGCCGGCGACACCGGCCGTTTCCGGGGTCAGTGCCCACCCCTCGCCCAGGTACCACCCGGGCGGCGGAATCACGTACCAATCCATCTCGTTCGGTCTCGCCCCGCCCACCAGGGGCGCCAGTCCGCTCGGCCACCGATACTCCCTCGGAGGCGCCACGTCTGATCAGCGCCAGATCGCTGCGGAGGGGGTCCGCGACGAACCAGACCGGCCGGCGTCCGCCGCCGTTCCAGTACTTGACCGCTTCGAGCCACTCTCGCTTCGGCGGCGAGGGCAGGCGCCCCTCGAGCGGGGGCCCGCCCGGCGCGACCCACGCGAGGGGCCGGCGAAAGTCGAACGCCGCGCGGCGGTGCATTGCCAGCACAGGGGCCGTCGCGGAATCCCCCGAGGCCGCCGCACCAGTCATGTCGGCGAGCAGCCGGAAGGCCGGCGCGGGCGCCGCCGCATAGCCCGAAGTGCCGCCTGGCCTCCCACGAGGAGCGGAGTCGTGAGCACGACTATCGACGCGACGCGCAGCCTGTCGGCACGAAAGATCCCCTGGCGCGGTCCCGGGATCCCCCACAGCCCGACAACGGCGAGATAGGCGACGGGGACGACAAGAGGCAGGGCGTACCTCGTGGTGGCGGTTTCCTGAAAGAGCAGGTGAAACACGAGGTACGGGGCAAAGAGCGCCGTCAGGGTCAGCAACCCGGCGCGGTGCTGCCGAAGCAGCACCACGAGGCCGAAGCCGCCGAGCAGGAACACGGCGGCGGCCGTGGCGGGGAACGGCCAGGGAGTCAGGAACGTCGCCAGGAGCGCCGCGACGAGCTGCCGCGGCGTCGGCGTGGTCCAGAGCATCACCACACCTGTGAAGTCCTCCGAACCCTGGTTGGCGAGCGTCCGCAGGTATTCCACGGGTCCACCGCTCGCGAGCACGAGGGGCAGGAACCACGCGAGCGCCCCGCCGGCGTAGGCGGCAGCGGCCACAGCCGCACGTCTCCACCGGCCCGATCCTGGCAGGCGCGCAACGGCAAGCACCAGCACCGGCAGCGTGAGCCACACCACCTGCGACCGCACGCCGGCGGCCAGACCGGCCAGGGCGGCGGCCACGAATAGCGCGCGATCACCGCGTGCCGAGAGCACGAGCGCCTGCACGCCGAGGGCCGCGGCCAGGCCTGGCATGTCGCTCAGCGGCCGCGAAGCGGTCACCCAGTAGAGCGGTGTGCTCGCAGCCAGCAGCGTGGCTGCCACCGCCGCCGTCATTCGTCCATCCATTGCCGTCATCATCGCAGCCATGGCGATCACGGCCAGCGCGCCGCAGATCACGCTCAGGATCGCGAGGCTGAGCAGCTCAGATCCGACGACCCCATGCAGCAGCTTGGCCGCCACCATGAACACCGGATAACCGGGCGGGTGCGGTTGATGGCGTGCGACGTCGAAGTCGCGAATGCCGAGGGCGAAGTTGATCGAGTCCAGATCTTCGAGCGACGGGGGGAGGAACGGCAGATGAAGCGCGAGAAACGCGAGGGCGATCGCGCCGGCGGCGGTACGAAGGGCGTGTGTCACGCTGGCCGAAGAAGCAGCCCTTCATTCAGGCTTCCCGTGCGGTAGCCCTTGGGGTCGATGGTCACGCGGCGGTAGCCGATGGCCTGGAGCTCGCGGCCGATCGCCAGGCCGACATCGGCGGAGAGTGCCAGCGGCAGCTCATCGACCCCGACCTCCACTCGCGCCAGATCGTCGTGGTGCCGCACCCGGCACACGCGAAAGCCAAGCGCCCGCAGCGCCTGCTCTGCTCGCTCGATCATGCGCAGCTTCTCGTCGGACACATCCGAATGATACGGAATCCGCGACGACAGACAGGCCGAGGCCGGCTCGTCCCACGTCGGCAGCCCCGCACGCCTCGAGAGCTCGCGAATCTCGTCCTTGCCAAGGTCCGCCTCGTCGAGGGGGCTCCGCACGCCGAGCTCCCGTGCCGCCTGGCGCCCGGGCCGGTAATCGACGCGATCGTCAGCATTGCTCCCGTCGACAACGATGGCCCCGCGCGCGGCCGCGATTGGCGCCAGACGGGTGTAGAGCTCGTGCTTGCAGTAGTAGCAGCGATTGGGAGGGTTGGCCCGGTACTCGGGACGGTCGAGCTCGAGTGTGCGGATGATCTCGTGCTGCAGCCCGAATCGCGCGGCAACCTGCAGGGCCATGTGGCGGTGTCGCTCGGGATAGCTGGGGCTGTCGGCCGTGACGGCCAGCGCGCGCCGGCCGAGTGTGTCGTGAGCGATCCAGGCGAGGAACGCGCTGTCGACGCCGCCGCTGTAGGCGACGACGACCGCGCCCAGTGCGGAGAGTTGCTCCCGCAGGGCGCGTTCCTTATCGATCATTCGTCGACATCCCCGGCGTCGTCGTCTTCTTCTTCTTCGTCCTCGTCGTCCTCGCCCTCGTCGTCATCTTCGACTTCGTCGTCGTCCTCTTCGTCCTCGTCGGCGAGCTCGAGCTCGAGTGGGGACAGAGCGGTCACTTCGAGGTTGGAGCCGCACTCAGGGCAGCTCAGTTCGTCACCCTTGTCAACATCGAACTCGTCGACTTCGATTTCGGCGTCGCATTCGGGGCAGGTAGCCATACGCGTCCTCAGCGAGTCGGTGCCAGCGATCAGGTTTGGCAATTGGGTCGATGCCGTGCCAGAATCCCGACCGGCAGGCGCTCACGATAAGGGTCGAATTATAGCGAGAACCTGCGCAAATCTGCAACGCGGCCTAGGGGCATGCGTGGTGCGTTCCGATACATGCTGTGATGTCCACGAGCTCGCTCACCGCGAAGACGGTCGTCGTTGCTGACGACACGGCGTTTGTTCGCGACCGCTTTCAGACGGCGCTCGAAGGCGCCGGGCACAAGGCGATTGCGGTCAAGAGCGCGGCCGAGCTGCTGGCGCGGATTCGCACCGAGGTGAACGCGATCGATCTGGTCGTGCTCGATCTGCGGCTGCCCCACGCGCCTGGCGTGGAGCTGGTGCGATCGATTCGGAGGCTGGACGACGGACGGCTGCCCATCCTGGTGTTCAGCGGCACCATCGCGAGCGCGGACGAGGTGCGTGAGCTCGCGTCGCTCGGCGTCGCGGGCTACGTCAACGAGTACAGCGCCGTCCAGCACATCCTGCCGTCGCTCGCGCCGCACCTCTTTCCCGACAACTTCAACCGGCGCAGCAGCCCGCGGGTGGTGCTCGGTATCCCGATTCAGTACCGGTTCGGCAACACGATTGCGGCGGCCCTGACGCTCAACCTGAGCCACGGCGGCATCGCCATCCGCACGACAAGCCCGCTCGACGCGGGGTCGCGGATCAAGGTGCGGTTTCGGATGCCTGGAAGCAAGCGCGACATCGAGGCCGAAGGGCGCGTGGCCTGGAGCGACCGCCGGGTCGGCATGGGGATTCAGTTCGACGCGGTTGACGCCGCCCACCAGGCGGCCATCGACACGTTCGTCGACGCGCATTTCTTTTCGAACCGCAAGGCGTAGCCGTCATGGAAGAGGCGTCCATCGCCAGCGTCGTGTGGCGGCTCATCGCCGTGCTGGCGCTGGTGCTCGCCAACGGATTCTTCGTCGCTGCCGAGTTCGCGATCGTGACGGTGCGGAAGACCCGCATCGACCAGCTCGTCGCGGAAGGCCACTGGGGCGCGCGCGCCGTTCGCCGCGCCGTCTCGGACCCTGACAGCTACATCGCGGCCACGCAGCTCGGCATCACCATGGCCAGCATCGGGCTCGGGTGGATCGGCGAGCCGGCGCTGGCGTCGCTCATCGAGCCCGGGCTCGTCTGGCTGCCGGCGCCGATGGCGGCGGCCACGGCGCACACCATCGCCGTGGCCATCGCATTTGCCATCATCACGGCCCTCCATATCGTGCTCGGCGAGCTCGCGCCCAAGACCATCGCCCTCGAACGCTCCGAAGCGACGGCGCTCTGGGTCGTCAAGCCCACGGAGCTCTTCATGCGAGGGCTGTGGCCGTTCATCCGACTGCTGAACGGGACGGGGCGCGCCGTCGTGAACATGCTCGGGCTGAGGAGCCGGGGCGGCCACGCGATGGTGCACTCGGAACAAGAGCTGAAGATGCTCGTCACGGCGAGCCAGGAGGCGGGCGTCCTCGAGGAAGGAGAGGAGCAGATGCTCCACCGCGTGTTCGGGTTCGCGGACCTGACCGCGGGGCAGGTGATGGTGCCGCGCACCGAGATCATCGCCATCGAGGCCGATGCCACACGCGAGACCATCATCGATGCCATCGCGCGCTGGGGACATCTCCGGCTGCCCGTGTACCGGAAGAACCTGGACAACGTCATCGGCATCCTGCACGTCAGCGACGTGGTGCCCGCGCTGGCCGCCGGCGCGGCGCACATCAACCCAGGCGCGCTGGCTCGCGAAACACTGACGGTCCCGGAGACTCTGGCGGCCGACGACGTGCTGGCCGCCATCCGCCGCAAGGGCGTGCGCGAGGCCATCGTCATCGACGAGCATGGCGGCACGGCTGGGCTCGTCACGTTCGAGTCGCTGATGGAACGAATTGTCGGCGACCTCGCGGTGAGCGGCGGCAGAATCCTGGTACAGGCCGACGGATCCGCCGAGATCGACGGCCTGACCCTGGTCACGGACGTCAACGAGCAGTTCGATCTCAAGATCGACGAGGACACCTACACGACCCTCGGCGGGTACGTGATGGGGCGGATCGGACGGCGCGCCCGCGTCGGGGACACGATCGAGGTGGGCGGCCGCACGTTGCGGGTCGTTGCCGTCGACAACCTGCGCGTGGCCAAGGTCTGGCTCAGTCGGCCTTCAGAAGCCTGAGGGCGTTCGCCACCACGATGATCGACGCGCCGGTATCGGCGAGCACGGCCATCCAGAGCGTGGCCACGCCGAAGACGGCTGCAACCACGAAGCCGGCTTTGAGGCCGAGCGAGATCCCCAGGTTCCACCGGATGTTGCGCACTGTCGCGCGGCTCAGGCGCATCGCAAACGGGATCTTCAGCAGCTCGTCGGCCATGAGGGCGACGTCCGCGGTCTCGAGCGCCGCGGCGCTGCCCGCCGCTCCCATCACGATGCCGACGTCGGCGGACGCAAGGGCCGGCGCGTCGTTGACCCCGTCTCCGACCATGGCCACGGATCCGTAGCGCCGCCGCAGGCTCTTGATGGCAGTGACCTTGTCTTCGGGCAGCAGGTCCGCGCGCACCTCGTCGAGCCCCAGGTCGGCGGCCATCGTACGGGCCGTGGCCTGGCCATCGCCGGTCAGCATCACGACCGCTTCGATCCCCTGTTGCCGGAGCAGGTCGATGGCGTCACGACCGCCCGGACGCGCCTCGTCGGACACGGCGATGACGCCCAGCAGCAGGCCGTCGGCCGCGACGAGGACCGCCGTGCGTCCATCCACAGCCAGTCGATCGAGGACGACGTGGGCGTCTGGAGTGCACAGGTGGCGTTCCTCGAACAGCCGGTGGTTGCCGAGGAGGACGACCGCGCCGTCCACCCGCCCCTCCGCGCCCCGTCCGCCGATCGCCACGACGTCGGTTCCCGGCGTCGGCCTGACGCCCGCGTCGGCGGCGCTGTGAACGATGGCGCGGGCCACAGGGTGCACAGAGCGCTGCTCAATGGCCGATGCCGCAGCCAGAACCGACGCGCGGGTCGCACCGTTGAAGGTCACGACCTCGACCACTTCCGGCGCGCCGCGCGTGAGCGTGCCCGTCTTGTCGAACGCGATGCACCGGACGCGACCGGCCCGTTCGAGGTGCGCGCCCCCTTTGATCAGCACGCCCTTGCGGGCCGCACCCGCCAGCGCGGCCACAACCGAGACCGGCGTGGAGATGACGAGCGCGCAGGGGCAGGACACCACGAGGAGCACCAGCGCACGGTAGATCCAGACGCTCCAGTCGCCGTCCCAGAGGAGCGGCGGCGCGAACGCCAGGAGCGCCGCGAGCACCAGCACGGCGGGCGTGTACACGCGCGCGAACCGCTCCACCAGGGTCTGCGACGGTGCGCGTTCGCTCTGTGCCTGTTCGACCAGGTAGATGATCCGGGCGAGGGTCGTGTCGCGGCGGAGGCGCGTCACGCGGACGTCGAGCGCGCCGCGGCCATTGATGCTGCCGGCGAATACCTCGTCGCCAGGACCCTTGTCGACCGGGAGGGACTCGCCAGTGATGGGCGCCTGGTTGACCTCGCTCGTCCCCAGGAGAACTTCCCCGTCGAGCGGCAGCTTCTCGCCGGGCTTGATGACGATCACCGCCCCGATCGCGATGGCGTCGACCGGCCTGCGCTCATCGCCGGCGCCGGTGCGCACCAGGGCTTCGGTCGGCGTCAGCTCCATGAGCGCGCGGACGGCCAGCCGCGCGCGCTCGAGCGTCCGCGCTTCGAGCGCCTGCGCGACGGCGAACAGAAACACGACGGCGGCCGCCTCGGACCACTGGCCCAGCAGGATCGCGCCGAGAGCCGCCACGAGCATCAGGACGTTGATGTCGAGCGAACGCATGCGCGCGGCTCGCCAGGCCTTCCCGATGGTGAGAGGCACGCCGGCCGCGAGGGACACCGCCAAAGGCGCGATCGAAACCGACGTGCCGGGGCCGAGCCGCCACTCCGCCAGGAGCCCGATCGCCAGCATGGAGCCGGAGACCGCCAGAAGCAGGCGCGGCCTCCCGGTCCGTTCGCCCGTGGCGACCGGCTCCTCGTGCTCGAGCCAGGCGCGCATGCCGGTGTCTGCCACCGCGGCGGAGATCGCGTCGGCCGAGACTTTCGCCGCGTCGTATTTGACGTGGAGGCGGCCGGACATGACGTCGGCCGAGAAGGCCTCGAGGCCCTTCAAATGCTTGAAGCGCCGCTCGAGGAGCGCCACTTCCTCGCGGCAATCCATGCCTTCGACTTTGAAGGTCGACTCGGCGTGCACTTCGCAGACGGCGCAGGTGACAGGCATTACGCACCTCTCCCTGCAGCCGTCCTGGCGGCGTTCGAGGCCGCGCGCTCCTGCACGTGCTCGAGGCCCTGCGCAAACAGGCCGACGATGTGCTGGTCGTCGAGGGAGTAGAACACCATGCGGCCGGACCGGCGCGGGCGCACGAGCCGGACGCCCCGGAGCAGCCGCAGCTGATGGGAGACGGCCGACTCGCTCAAGCCGAGCAGTCGCGCAAGATCGTTGACGCACAGCTCGGATCTCGAGAGCGCATCGAGAATCCGCACGCGCGTCGCGTCTCCAAGGAGCCGGAAGGTCTCGGTCAGCGCGGCGACCGAGTGTTCATCGAGTAGCTGGCGTTGTGTCATACATGCACATATGAGCATATGCTCATACGTGCATGATTGCAAGCTGAACTACAGGGCCGCCAGGGCCTTGGCGTAATCGGGCTCGTTGCGGGCGTCCTCCAGCACCTCGCGGTGCTTGACCACGCCTTCCTTGTCAATCACGAACACCGCGCGCTTGGCGATGCCCTTCATCCCAATCATGTCCTCGTTGAACACGCCGTAGTCCCGAATCACCTGCTTGTTGAAATCGCTCAGAAGCGGAAAGGTCAGCTGCTGGCTGTCCCGAAACGCCTTGAGCGTAAAGAACGTATCCACGCTGATACCCAGCACCTCGGCATTGGCCCCCTGGGCCTTGCCGAGACTGCCCATCCGGTCGCGGAACGTGCAGAGCTCGGTGGTACACACCGAGCTGAATGCGGCCGGGAAGAACGCCAGGATCACCGGACGCCCCCTGAGGGCGCTGAGCGTCACGGGCTGGCGGTCCTGGTTCGGCAGGGTGAAGTCCGGCGCCGTGGCGCCAACGTCTACAGGCATGAATCCTCCGGTTGCGTGGTCCGTCGAGGACCGGTCTACACATTTTGCTATGGTTCGGATAACATTTTTCGGCTGGCTCCGCCCGGGCGGGCCATTTCTTGACCTGGGGTCAGGCGCTGAGCTGCCCCCGTTCCTTTTCAGTTAGGAGCAACTCGTGATTGAGGTCCAACACCTCACGAAGCGATATGGCCGTGTCACGGCCGTCGACGACGTGAGCTTCCGCGTGGAGCGCGGCGAGATCCTCGGCTTCCTCGGCCCGAATGGCGCGGGGAAGACGACGACGATGCGGATTCTCACGGGGTACATGCCCGCCACGCAGGGCAAGGCGCTCGTGGCCGGGTTCGACGTGTTCGACCAGCCGGTCGAAGCCAAGCGCCGCACCGGGTACCTGCCGGAAACACCGCCGCTCTACCCCGACATGAGCGTCCTCGAGTATCTCCGGTTCGTGGCCAAGATCAAGGGCGTCCCGTCGGCCGAGCGCCGTCAACGAATCCAGGCGGTGATGGAGCGCACCCGCATCGCCGACATGGCGAACCGCGCGTGCGGCAACCTCTCGAAAGGGTACAAGCAGCGCGTCGGCCTGGCCCAGGCGCTCATCCACAACCCCGACGTCCTCATCCTCGACGAGCCGACGGCGGGGCTCGACCCCAAGCAAATCATCGAGACGCGTCAGCTCATCAAGGAGCTCGCCGGCGACCACACGATCGTGCTGAGCACGCACATCCTGCCCGAGGTCTCGCAGACCTGCCAGCGCGTCGTCATCATCGCCAAGGGTAAGGTCGTCGCCGTCGACACCCCGGACAACCTGACCGCGCGGCTGCAAGGGTCAGAGACGCTCTACGTGCAGGTGGACACGAACGGCGCCGACGTCACCACCGCGCTCGGACACGTGGCGGGGGTCACACGCGTCGCGGAGTCCGACCGCAGCAACAACGTGGTGGGGTACGAGATCGAGAGCGAGCGCGGCCAGGATATCCGGCGCGATCTGGCCCGGGCCGTGGTCGGGGGCGGGTGGGGCCTGCTGGAGCTACGGCCCACGCGGATCAGCCTCGAAGAGATCTTCCTCAAGCTCACCACGGTCGAGTCGGACGCTCCGCCCGCCGAGCCGAGGGAGACCGAAGAACAGATGGTGGCAAATGGGTAATGTGCTGGCTATCGCGCACAAAGAGCTGCGCGCCTACTTCGCCTCGCCGATCGCCTACGTGATCATCGGCGGGTTCGCTTTTCTCTACGGGTACTTCTTCGTCGCGATCCTCAGCTTCTTCGTCCGGCAGAGCATGCAGATGATGCAGATGGGCGGACCGCCGACGGCCAACATCAACGAGATGATGATCCGGCCGCTGATGCAGAACGTCACGGTGCTCGTGCTCTTCGTGATGCCGATGATCACGATGCGGACCTACTCCGAGGAGAAGCGCTCCGGCACGATCGAGCTGCTGCTGACCTCCCCGCTCACCGACGTCCAGATCGTCCTCGGCAAGTTCCTGGGCGCCATGGCGCTGTACGGCGTGATGCTCGCGGTCACGCTCATCCATGTCGCCATCCTCTTCGTCTACGGAAACCCGGAGTGGAAGCCGATCGCGACCGCCTATCTGGGACTGCTGCTCCTCGGCGGCTCGTTCATCTCGCTCGGGCTGTTCATCTCGAGCCTCACGAAGAACCAGATCGTCGCGGCAATGATTACCTTCGCGGTGTTCCTGCTTCCTGTGGATCATCACGTGGATCGGACAGGTCTCGGGACCGACGGTCAGCGGGATCACGACGTATCTTTCGATCATCGACCACGGCGAGGACTTCTGGAAGGGCGTCATCGATACGACGCACCTCGTCTACTACCTGAGCTTCATTACGTTTGGCCTGTTTCTGACCGTCAAGTCGGTCGACAGTGAACGGTGGCGCGGCTAATGACAAACATATTCAGCGTTCTCTGGTGGGTCGGCACGGCGCTGGTCTTCGCCGCGGCCGGCATCCGCTTCGGCCTGCCGGCGCAGGAGCAGTACGCCTTCTACCTGGCCTACGCGGGCATCGCGTGCTGGGTGCTCTACGCCGCCAGCCAATGGCGGGAAATCGCGCAAACCTTCTCGGGCCGGCAGGCGCGCTACGGCACGCTGGCGGGCACGAGCGTGCTCATCGTCCTGGGCATCCTCGTGGCGGTGAACTACATCGGCAAGCAGCAGAACAAGCGCTGGGATCTGACAGCAAACAAGCAGTTCAGCCTGTCGGACCAGAGCCGCAACGTGCTGGCCAAGCTGGATGCACCGCTGCAGATTCAGGTCTTCGCCGACGAGACCGGCGTGCAGGGCCTGCGCGATCGGCTGAACGAGTACGAATACTCGTCGAGTCAGGTCAGCACCGAGTACATCGATCCGGATCGGCAGCGCGCCGTGGCCCAGCAGGCCGGCGTGCAGCAGTACGGCACGATCATCGTCAACTACAAGGGCCGGACCGAGCGCACGACGGCCAGCACCGAGCAGGACATCACCAACACGATCATCAAGGCGGTGAGCGGACAGCAGCGCAAGGTGTATTTCACCTCGGGCCATGGCGAGAAGAACATCGCGTCCGCGGAGCGCGACGGTTACGCCACGATCGTCGAGGCCCTGAAGCAGGAGAACTACGGCGTCGAGACGGTGGTGCTCGCGCAGACCGGTTCGGTGCCCGAGGATGCGGCCGTCGTCATCGTCGCCGGGCCGCAGACCGATTTCTTTCCACCTGAGGTCGAAGCGCTCCGGACCTATCTCGGGAAGGCCGGAAAGGTGCTGCTGGCGCTCGACCCGCCCTCCAAGATTGGGGCGCCAGACGCCACCAGCCTCGTCGCCCTCGCCAAGGAGTGGAACATCGAGGTCGGCAACGACATCGTCGTGGACGCCAGCGGCATGGGGCGCCTGATCGGCACCGATGCCTCGGTTCCCGTGGCGGCGAGCTACCCCGCACACCCGATCACCGAGCGCTTCAGCATTCTGACGGCGTACCCGCTGGCGCGCTCCGCGGCGCCAGGCACGGGCGGCACGGAAGGCCGCACGGCTCAGACCTTCATCGAGTCGAGCAAGCAGAGCTGGGCTGAGGCCGACATCAAGGCGCTGCTCACCACGGGCGAGGTCACGATGGACGCCGCCGCGGGCGACAAGGTCGGACCGGTCTCGATGGCCGCAGCGGCCACGGCGCCGATCACGACCGAACCTCCCAAGCCGGACGCCCCTCCCGCGTCCGACGCACCCAAGCCGGAGGCCCGCGTGGTGGTCGTCGGCGACTCTGACTTCGCCACGAATGGCGTGCTCGGCATCCAGGGCAACCGGGACATCTTCATGAACACGGTCGGCTGGCTGTCGCAGCAGGAGAACCTGATTTCGATCCGGCCCACCGAGGCGGGAGACAGCCGCATCACGCTGACCGCGACGCAGCAGACCAACATCACCTGGCTGTCGCTGCTCGTCATCCCCGGCGCCGTCTTCGGGACAGGGTTCTATTCCTGGTGGCGGAGACGCTAGCCATGCGTGGCCTGAAGTCCACTCTCGCGCTCCTGGTGGTGCTCGTCGGTCTCGGGGCGTACATCTATTTCGTCGACCCGCAACCCGACAGCGGAACACCGACCAAGGAGAAGGCCTTCGCCTCGCTCAAGGCGGCGGAGATCGAGGAGTTGCGGATCAAGTCGGAATCCGGCGACGTCACGACGGTGAAGAAGGACGGGACGGCGTGGCAGGTGTTGTCGCCGATCGCCGCCAAGGCCGCCGAGACCGAGGTGTCGTCGGTCACGTCGGCGATCGAACAGATCGAGATCGATCGCGTGATCGACGAGAACGCCGTCGAACCTCAAGGAGTACGGCCTCGAGCCCGCGCGGATCGAGGTGGAGTTCAAGGGCGCGGCGGGAAAGCCGGCCGGGACGCTGTTCGTCGGCGAGAAGACGCCGACGGGCGGGCACGTGTACGCCAGGCGCAACGACGAAAAGAAAGTGTTCCTCGTCGCCGCGTTTCAGGAGCAGCCTCTCAACAAGTCGACGTTCGATCTCAGGGACAAGGCGCTCGTCGCCTTCGAGCGCGACAAGATCGACGGCCTGGAGCTCGCCGCAGCCGGTCAATCCCTTGCAGTTCAAGAAGGGCACCGGCGTCTGGACCATGACCAAGCCCCTCAGCGCCCGCGCGGACTTCGGCACTGTGGAAGGCGTCGTGGGGCGGCTGGAATCCGTGCAGATGAAGTCCGTCGCGTCGGAGGCGCCGACGCCTGCCGACCTCAAGAAGTTCGGCCTGGAATCCCCGGTCGCCACGGCCACGATTCTGCTGGGCAGCGCCCGCGCCACCGTCGCGATCGGCGGCCCTGCGGGAGAGGACGCCGTCTATGCGCGCGACCTGTCCCGACCGGCGGTCATGACGGTGGAGAGCGCGCTCGCCGACGACCTCAAGAAGGGCGTGGACGACTACCGCCGGAAGGACGTCTTCGAGTTCCGCGCGTTCAATGCCCAGCGCGTCGAGCTGACCAGGGGGACCCAGACGCTGACGCTCGAGCGGGTCAAGGGACAGGGAGACAACCCGCAAGACACCTGGAAGCGCCTGACGCCGACGGCGGCCGATGCCGACAAGGCGAAGGTCGAGCAGCTCCTGGCCGGGCTCGCGGATATGCGGGCGGTGGCGTTTACGGAGTCGATGGGCTCGACCGGCCTCAATCAACCCACCCTCACCGTGCTCGCGAAGTTCGAGGACGCCACCTCGAAGGAAGAGCGCGTCACCTTCGGCCAGCGGGGCAGCGACGTCTTCGTGTCGCGGCCAGGCGATTCTGGTGCGGCCCGCATCGAAGCCGAAAAGTTCACGGAAGCGCTGAAGCAGTTCGACGAGCTGTTGAAATGATCCGGGTAGCGCGGGCACTGCTGCTCGCGCTCCCGGTGGCCTTCACGGCATGCGGAGGCACGGCCCCGCCTGCCGTCGCTCCCCTCCCTTCCTCGACTCGACCCGCCCCGCTGTCCAGACGCTCCAGCGCGATCTCGACACGCTGCTCCGCCCTCCAGCCCTCCGACGCGCCAGCTGGGGCATCGTCGTGCGTTCGCTGGATCGTCAGGAGGTCCTCTACACGGCGAGCCCGGACGTGCTCCTGATGCCCGCGTCGGCGATGAAGGTCGTCACGCTGGCCACGGCCGCCAGCCGCCTCGGGTGGAACTACTCGTTCGAGACGCGCCTGCTCGGAATCGGCGCGGTGGACTTCGGGTTCCTCGATGGCGATCTGGTCGTGGTTGGAGGCGGCGATCCGAGCATTGACGACTGGGATGGTGGCGCCGCCAGACTCTTCCAGGGCTGGGCCGATCGCCTCAAGGCCGCGGGCGTTCGCACCATCGGCGGCCGCATCGTCGGCGACGACAACCAGTTCGAGGACGAGGGGCTCGGGTCCGGCTGGATGTGGGACGACCTGGGCGCGAGCTTCGCGACAGGGGCCGGCGCCCTCCAGTTCAACCAGAACACGGCCCGAGCGCGAATCGTGCCCGGGGCCGCTCCCGGAGAACCGGCCCTCATCGAGATCAGCCCGACATCCAGCGGCCTCGCGGTGCGCAACCGCCTGACGACGTCGGCCGCCGGACGTCGCGCCGGCGATCGAACTCCGCCGGGCGCCCGGCAGCGACACCGTCGAGATCCGCGGCGTCGTGCCCGGCGGCGGAGCGCCGTTCTTCAGGAACCTGTCCGTCGACAACCCGACGCTGTATTTCGTGACCGCCCTTCGCGAGGCGCTCGTCGAAAATGGAATAGAAGTCCGCGGACCGGCCGTCGACATCGACTCCATCCCGGATCCACCGCGTCGCGAGGACGGTGTGACGCTCGTCACACATCGGTCCGCTCCGCTGTCGGCCCTGGCTGTCACGATGATGAAACTGAGCCAGAATCTCTACGCGGAGACGCTGCTGAGGGCCATGGGGGACGGAGAAGTACGGGAGACGGCCTCGGGGCGCGAAGCCGCGCTGGCGGTGCTCGACGGATGGCAGGTGGACCGCCTCGACGTGCTCCTGGCGGACGGGTCAGGGCTGTCGCGTTATGACCTGATCACCGCCAGCGCGCTGGCGATCGTGCTGGCCAGGGTCGCCGCCGATGCCACCATGGGGCCGACGTTCGAAGCATCGCTGCCGGTCGCCGGGCAGGACGGCACGCTGGCCGGGCGCATGGCCGGCACGCGGGCCGAAGGAAACGCCCGCGCCAAGACCGGGTCGTTCTCGAACGCCCGGGCGCTGGCCGGCTACGTTCGCACTGCCGATGGCGAGCGCCTGGCCTTCGCGATGATGGCCAACAACTTCGGCACGCCGCCCGACATCGTCGAGCGCGCGATGGACGCGATGGTCGTCCGTCTGGCCGAATTCACGAGGCGGTGAGCAGGCGACACGCTTCCGCGAGGATGGCTTCTGGATCGGCGTCGAAGCCGCCTCCCTGAGCCAGATCGGGCTTGCCTCCGCCGCGGCCGCCGAAGCGGGACGCGAGCGACGCGAGGACATCTCGAGCGGAGACGTCCACGTCGACCGCCCGCGCTATGACAACCTGGGCCGGACGTGCCGTCGACGTGAGGACCGCGAGGTATCCCGGGCGCGTCACGAGCGCCGAGGCCAACGCCTTCAGCCCGTTCGCGTCCGTGTCCACGGCCGCGTGCACCAGGCGTCCGCGCGCGACGATCTCGGCGCCAGCGGCCAGCCGATCGGCACGGAGCCCGACGAGCTCGGCGTTCAGCAGCGCACCAACGCGGCGCTGCTCGCGCGATTCGTCCTGCAGGCGCCCGACCGCGGCACGGCACGTCCGAAGGCGCCACCGACATGAGCTTCGACGCCGAGGCCAGGGCGTCCCGCCGGTCGCGAAACCCCTGCAGCGCGCGGCCGCCGCACACGAACTCGACTCGCGTGCCCGCCCTTGAAACGCTCCCAGGCCGTGACGGCCGCCAGGCCGACGGCGCCGGTCTGGGAGACATGCGTTCCTCCACAGGCGGACAAATCGAAGTCCGGGATCTCGATCAGCCTGAGGGTCCCCGCTCGGTACTGACTCCTTCCTGAGTGGGAGCGCTGCCGCCTCTTCCGCGGTCGCATACCGGATCGCGACCGGCCTGTTCTCCCAGACGATCCGGTTCGCCTCGAGCTCGGCACCGGCGATCTCGCCGACCGTGACGTCCCGGTCGAGATCGATGGTCGCCCGCTCGCCGCCAAGATGGAAGCCGACGGTCCGGACGTGCGCCAGCCGATCGAAGGCCGCCGACAGAATGTGCTGGCCGGTGTGCTGCTGCATGTGGTCGAACCGGCGTGCCCAGTCGATCGCGCCGGATACTGTCTGCCCCACGCGCACCGTGGCCGCATCCGCAGTGTCGATCACGTGAGCGACGTCGCCGTTCTCGAGATCGAGAACGTCGACGACGGTCCAGGGGCCGAGCTGCCCTCGATCGAAGGGCTGGCCCCCGGAGGTTGGATAGAAGGCTGTGCGATCGAGCGTCACCTGGACGTGGCCGGCGGCCTGCGCCACGCCAGTGACGACGGCCTCGAAGACTCGTGCGTGCGGTTCGTTGTAGTAGAGGCGATCCGTCATTGTCTATCGCACGGACAGGGGGTCTACGGCGCCCGCTTCTGAAAACCCTTCGCGCGCAGCACACAGCTGTCGCAGCGGCCGCACGGACGGCCCTCGGCGTCGGGGCTCGTAGCAGCTGTGGGTCAGGCCGTAGTCGAGCCCGAGCCCGAGCCCCCGCCGGATGATGTCGGCCTTGGTCAGCGTGATGAGCGGCGTGTGAATGCGGAAACGTGCGCCCTCGACGCCGGCCGGGTCGCCACGCTGGCGAGCGCCTCGAACGCCTGCGACGAACTCGGGCCGGCAGTCGGGATAGCCGGAGTAGTCGAGGGCGTTGACGCCGATGACCATGTCGCGTGCGCCGAGCGCCTCGGCCCACCCGAGCGCGAGCGACAGGAAGATCGTGTTCCTGGCCGGCACGTAGGTTGACGGAATGCCTGTCGCCGACAGGTCGCGGTCGAGCGGCACCGGCAGGTCGGAGGTCAGCGACGATCCGCCGAAGCCCCGCAGGTCGAGCGTCGAGCTCGAGATGCCGCGGCGACGCCCAGCGCGCCGCCACGCGGCGTGCCGCCTCGATCTCGACGGCGTGACGCTGACCGTAACGGATGGTCAGCGCGAACAGCGAGAATCCCTCGGACCTGGCAATCGCCGCGGCGGTGTACGAGTCGAGCCCGCCGCTCAGAAGGACCACGGCCGGCGTGCAGGCTCACACACCCCTCGTCGATGGGCGACCAGATGTACTTGTGCAGCTGCAGCTGCAGCCGCGCCGGCACGCGATCCGCCAGCATCCACTCCGACGAGCGTTCGCGGTTCGAGCACGCCGTGAACGGGCGACAACAGCACGGCCGCCGTCTTGCCCGGCCAGGCCGTACCGCTCGATCACCTCGCGCGCGAACTCGTAGTCGGCTCGATCCTGCATGACGAACTTCACCTCGTCGTGCGGCGCGAGCAGGTCGAGGTTCCCCCAGTCGTTCCTGTCCGGCCTCGCCGCTGCCCGGACACTTGACGTCCACGATCTTGACGACCTCCCGGGGCACGCGATCGATCGGCCGATGCCCGCCGGTTTCGAGCATCACCGTGCGGCCCAGCGCGAGCAGGCGGTCCATCAGCGGGATACACCTCGTCCTGGAGCAGCGGCTCGCCGCCCGTGATCTCGACGAGCGGGCAGCCGTGCCGCTCGACCTCGGCCACGACATCGTCCAGCGACCGCTTGCTGCCCTCGTGGAACGCGTAGGGCGTGTCGCACCAGGTGCAGCGCAGGTCGCAGGCCGTCAGGCGCACGAACACGCACGGGCGCGCCGGCGCGGGTCGATTCGCCCTGAATCGAATAGAAGATCTCGTTGACCGTCAGCACAGTCCACATTATCCTACTGGGACGCCATGTCCACGCTGCGCATCGGCACGTCCGGCTGGAACTACCCGGACGGCAAGGGCACCTGGAACGGCATCTTCTACCCGCCGTCGCGGCAGCGGCCGCGAGGCTTCGACGAGCTGTCGTTCTACGCCGAGCACTTCGACACGGTCGAGGTCAATTCGACGTTCTACGGCCAGCCGCGCGCCGACGTCTGCCGCGAAGTGGGCCGAGCGCACGCCGGCGGGCTTCGAGTTCTCGGTCAAGCTGTATCAGAAGTTCACGCACCCGAAGATGTTCAGCAAGCGGCGTCGAGCAGGCGCTGCCCGAGGGCGACCGCGGCGGCGACTCGAGCGCACTGGCCCGCCCGAACCGGCGCGGATCTCGACGAGTTCCGGCGCGGGATCGATCCGCTCGCCGGCGCGCGGCAAGCTCGGCGCCCTGCTCGCGCAGTTTCCGCCGAGCTTCAAGATCGGCCGGCCGAGTGCGACTACCTCGCGGCGCTGCTCCGCGCCTTCTCGGGATACCCGATCGCCGTCGAGCTCGCCACCGCAGCTGGAGCGACCACATCGGCGACACGCTCGCGCTGCTTGAACGGATTCGGCGCGGCGTGGGTGCAGATCGACGAGCCGAAGTTCCGCTTCTCGATCCGGCAGAACTACCTGCCGAACGTGCCGGGCTTCTACTACATGCGGCTGCACGGCCGGAACGCCGCGAAGTGGTGGACGCACGAGAAGGCCGAGGATCGCTACAACTATCTGTATTCGGCCGACGAGCTCGCGGAGTTCACCGAGACGGCCGGACGCCGCCCGCGAGCTCGTCAAGAAGGCGTATCTCTACACGAACAATCACTTCTCGGCGAAGTCGGTCGCGAACGCCGCGATGATCAAGCAGCAGCTCGGCGAGCCGATCGACGGCGAGTATCCGCCGGAGTTCGTCGCGCGCTATCCCGAGCTGGCGCCGTCGCTGCGCATCAGCAGCACTGTCAGGCCCGCAGGTAGACTCTGTGTGATCTCGTCGCTCGACCTGGAGTCTGGCCAGCACGTCCGCGCCCTCGACGACCTGGCCGAACACCGCGTAGCGCGTGTCCAGATCGCGGCGCGGCGCGAGCGTGATGTAGATCTGACTGTCGGCCCGCGGCAGGATCTCCCAGATGCGCCAGGCCCACCGCTCCCGGCCTGGTGCAGGCGCTTCGCGCCGATCTCGGCGACGCCGACCGGCTTCCCGCTGCCCGCCTCCGCGCCTCTGCCCCAGAGCGGCCCGCTTGGAGTCGTCGCGGGTCTGCGGATCGCCAAACTGCACGACGAAGCCCGGGAAGCGCGCGATGCACGCGCTGACCGTCGTAGAAGCCCTGCTTGACGAGCGCCACGACGTGCGCGACCGTTATCGGCGCATCGCCCGGGAACAGTCTCGAATGCGAACGGCGCCGCGGGCGCTCTCGACGACCACGACGGGGTTCACCGGACTTCGCTCGGCCTGCCCGAAGGCCGCGCTGAGCGCCGAGGACGCCAGCCAGCACCAGACACAAGGCCGCACACCGGAATCTCGCGGGCATTATCCCGTCGCCTCGTGATCCCGCTGCGCCGGAACCTTCGACACCCGCGTCACGCCGACGCGACGACAGAACGGCCGCAGCACGCAGCCGCTCGCACCGCGGATACACCGGCCGGCACACGTTCTGGCCCCACGTCACGAGGTACAGGTTGATGTACGGCCACCATCGGGGCTCCGTCGCGTCGTACAGCGCCTGCTCGGTCTTCTCAGGCGTGCGTCGTGCGGACCCATCCCAGACGGTTCGAGATGCGATGGACGTGCGTGTCCACGCAGATGTTGCGCTGGCTCTTGAACGCCAGGATCAGCACCAGGTTGGCGGTCTTGCGGCCGACGCCCGGCAGCGTCAGGAGCTCCTCCATGGTGCCGGGCACGACGGCCGCCGAAGTTGCTCGACGAGGAGCCGGCACGTGGCCTTCACATGTCGGGCCTTGTGCCGATAGAAGCTGACCGGATAGATCAGCCGCTCGATCTGTCTTGACCGTCAGCTGCCCCATCGTCTGCGGCGTGCTGGCGACGCCGAACAGCCGCGTCGACGCGGCCAGCGTCGTCGCGATCCTGCGTCCGTGCCGACAGCAGCGTCGCGATCAGCACCTGAAAGGGATCCTCCTCCTGGCTCTCGGAGATCTTCTCGACGGCCGGCAGCTCGAGCCCGTCGATGGCGCGCGCGAGCGCACGCATGACCGGGCTCGGCGTGCCTTAGCGCGGCCTCGTTCTCGACGGACACTGCGCTCGGGCGTCAGACTGGCGGGCGGCCGGCCAGGACTTCGACGACGTTGTCGGCGGCGAGATCGGCCATCGCCGTGCGGGTTTCGGTGGTGCCGCTGCCGAGATGCGGCACGAGCAGCACGTTGTCGAGCGCCAGCAGATCCGGATGCACGACCGGCTCGTGCTCGTACACGTCGAGAGCCGCGCCCGCAATCAGCCGCTGCTTCGAGGGCCCACGCGAGCGCGTCCTCGTCGACCACCGGGCCGCGGGCCGTGTTGATCAGGTACGCGGACCGCTTCATGCGCGCGAGCAGACGCTTGTCGATCAGGTGCCTGCGTCTCGGGCGCGAGCGGCACGTGGAGCGACACGACATCGGAGGTGTTGAGGAGGCGGTCGAGCGACATCGCCTCGCCGCCCCTGGTAACGGGCCTCGCTTCGGCTGGTGTACGCGACGCGCATGCCGAACGCCGGCGCCCTGTCCGCCACCGCCCGCGCGATTCGTCCGAGGCCGACGAGCCCCAGCTGCTTGCCCGCGAAGGTCGGTGCCGAGCATGAAGTCGAACGCCCACCCGTTCCAGCCGCCGCGCCGGACCAGCCGATCGCCCTCGGCGAGCCGTCGCGTGACCGCCAGAATCAGCCCCCAGGTGAAGTCGGCCACCGAGTCGGTCAGCACGTCCGGCGTGTTGGTGACCGTCGACGCCGCGCGCGTGTGCGTAGTCGACGTCGATGTTGTTGTAGCCGACCGCCACGTTGGCGATGATCTTCAGCTGCTCGGCCGCGTCAATGGTCGCCCTGTCGAACTGGTCGTTCAGCATCGACACCACGGCGTCCGCTCCGCGCAGGCGCTCGCGCAGCTGCGCGGCCGAGAGCGCGGCCGCATCGGCGTGCAGGTCGACGGTGCCGGCAGACTCGAGCGCCGAAATGACCGACGACGGAAGCTTTCGGGTGACGAGAATCCGGGGCATCGCCCTAAGCCTTAAGCCCTGAGCCTTGAGCCACTCAGTGTCCGTACGATTGGCAGTAGCCGCAGTGGGTGCAGCGGACCGACGGCTCGATCACGCAGGCGCCGTCCTCGCCGTCGGCGCCGCGGGCCGCCGCTGCGTCACGGGCAGCCGCGCGTGGCTGATGTGCAGATGCAGCGTTTCGTGGGTGTGTCGTTCGTGGCGTCCCGGCGGCTCGAGCCTGGCAATGGCCGCGCGCACCATGGCGCGCAGTTCGGCGTCAGACACGTCCATGGCCGTGCTCGACGTGATCGACATGGTCGATGATTCCGATGATGGCGGCGTCAACCGGCGCTCCCTTCCTGCCGAGCGCCTCGCCCGCCGCACGTCCCTCGATGACGATGAGCACCTTCTCGTCGACGCCCGGCGCCGACACCGTCGACGGCGAGCATCGCGGCGCCGCGGGCGGAATCGTCCAGGTTGAGCGGCTGCACCAGCATCAGCTTCGCGCCTTCGAACTTCTGGTGCTTTCTTGTCGAGACCACGTTCCCCACGACGCGCGCAATCATCATGGCTTTACCGTCCAGTGATCGGTGATGCCGACGATGCCGGCGTCGACGGGCGGCTCGGCCGGATGGAAGGGAAAGCTGGCTTCCTTGCCGCGCACGAAGAACACCTCTTCGCCGACCCCGGCGCCCATCGCATCCGCGACCACGAGGGGCTTGCCTGCCGGCTCGCGTCCTGGCGTCAGGGGCTGCACAATCAGCAGCGTCACGCCCTGGAGCTGTTCGTCCTTCCGGGTCGCCACGACATCACCGATGACGCGTGCGAGCTGCATGGCTCAGTCGGTGATCTCGATAGCGTCGACGATGCCGACGATGGCGGCGTCCACGGGGCAATCCTTCAGGCCCGACGCCATGCGCGCCGAGCTGCCGCTGACGATCAGCACGGTTTCGCCGACGCCGGCGTCGACGGTATCCACGGCGACGAGGTAGTTCGACTCGGGCTTGCCCCGCGGGTCGATGGCACGGGCGACGAGGAGCTTGTTGCTGACGAGCCGGGGGTCCTTCCGGGTCGCAACGACCGTCCCGACGATCTTTGCGAGCAGCACCCGCGTCAGGCCTTCACGCCGGTCGCCTTGCCGATCGGCAGCACGTCCTCGAGGTTGGCGTGTGGCCTGGGGATGACGTGCACGGAGACGAGCTCGCCGACGCGACGGGCGGCTGCGGCGCCGGCGTCGGTCGCCGCCTTGACCGCGGCGACATCACCGCGGACGATGGCCGTGACGTAGCCCGCGCCGATCTTCTCCCAGCCAACGAGGGTCACCTTGGCGGCCTTGACCATGGCGTCGGCCGCCTCGATCATCGCGACCAGGCCCTTCGTTTCGATCATTCCGAGCGCCTCACCCATGCCGATCTCCTTCGCTGGCGCGGTTCAGCGACCGCCGCCGCAGTGTCGTCGCTGTCTCAGGGCTATCGCAGGCTCCGGATGGCGTCTTCGATGAGCGCGGAGAGCTCGCGGTATGTTAACCGAATTTCCGTCTCGTCACTGATTCCCCGTCCCGCGTCACCGCGTCCCGCGGCGATCTGCTGGGCCGCGACCGCGTCCGGGCACGAGCCGCTGCCCGCCGCCCTCGGGCGCGTGGACCACCTGGCACGTGGCGTCACCGGACGCATCAGTGGTGGCGGAGCCCGCGCCGCCGTCGGCCGCGGACGGGTCGGCGCAAATGGGCGCCGGCGCCTTGATGCCGTAGGTGCCGCGCAGCTCCTGCAGACGAACGACCTCTTCCCGCGCGATCAGGTTCTCGCGGCCAAGCAGACGCGCCACCAGGCTGATGTGGGCGAAGTGCTCGATCGTCTCCATCTTGTAGTACGCGGAGAAGAGATCGGCGCCGACGGTCAAGGCCCCATGGTTCGCCAGGAGCATGCCGTCGTGCGCCTTGATGTACTTGCGCACCGCCGCGGGCAGCTCGCTCGTGGACGGCGTCGCGTACTCGGCAATGGGCACGCTCCCGAGCGTCGTCAGCACCTCGGCCAGCACCGCCCTGATCGAGCGGGATGCCCGCCACGGCGAAGCCCGTGGCGACCGGCGGATGCGCATGGACGACCGCCCGCACGTCGGGCCGGTGCCGGTACACCTCGAGGTGCATCAGCATCTCGGACGAGGGGTCGCGATCGCCGTGGATCTTGCGGCCCTCGAGGTCCGTGATGCACATCATCTCCGGTGACATGAAGCCCTTGCACACGCTCTTGGGCGTCATCACCAGCCGATCCGGCCCGAGGCGCGCGCTGATGTTGCCGTCGTTGCTGGCCGTGTAGCCCCGGGCGTACATGCGGCGGCCCACTTCGACGATGTCGGCGCGGAGCGCGGCTTCGGTGCTCATGCGGTGCGGGCGCGGTACTTGTCGCGGCAGCTCGCCGAGCAGAAGTGGATCTGCTGGCGGCCCTCGACAATCGTCACGGCACGTTCGGGCACGACGAAGGTGCCGCAGACCGGGTCGCGCGCCATCTGGACCCTCGCTTGGCGCGGGCTCCTCGATCGGGGCTGGCCGGACACTCCCTCCAGCACGCCTTCGACGACGCGCCAGAAGGCGCGGGCGATGAACACCAGCAGCAGAAGAAGGAGGATGTAGCGGAGCATCAGACCCCCGGCTTCGGCGCGCCTCCGGGGTGCGCCGAACGCAGGCTGTCGAGCGCACGGCGGGCCGCCTGCCCTTCGGCGCTGTCCGGGGCGAGCTGGAGGACCTGCTGCCAGGCCGCTTCGGCGCCCTCGAGATCCTGCTTCCCGAACGCCTTGACGATGCCCACGTTGAGGATCGTCTTCGTGTGCTTGGGATCGAGGGCGAGCGACCGCGCAAACTGCTCGAGCGCGCGATCGGGCTGGTTGGTGTAGTAGTACGACACGCCGAGATCCGTGCTCACGTCGACGTTGCCAGGCTGCAGCTTGAGCGCCTCGCCGTACCAGGTGATCGCGTCGCCGTAGCGTTCGGCGTCGAAGTACAGGTTCCCGAGCTGCACGCGGGGCGTGGCGTTCGACGGCTCCCGATCCGCCGCGGACTTGTACGACGACACCTGCGCCTCGTCGACCGTGCGCGGCGCCGGCTCGGCCGAAGCCGCCTGGGCCGCAGGCGCTGAAGCCACCGGCGGGCCGGCCTGCTGGCTGCCGATGATCCAGCCGGCAATCAACCCGAAGAGGACGCCTGCGACGGCATATGCGATGGAGTCAGACTTCATGGGTACCGCGGCCTTCGATCATAGCAAGGTGCGCTGAAACCAGTCCACCAGCGCCCGTTCGAGATCCGGGTCTCGGCTGAGCATGACCGTGCCATGGCCCGCCGGGCCGAGCGTCTTGACCTCGCGCAGACCCTCGCCCGCCTTGGCGAGCTCCCGGACCGATCGCAGCGCGTACGGGTCGTCTCCGCCGGCAACAAGAAGGGCCGGCCGCGTCCCGTACTTGCGCAGCGCCGCCTCGGTGCGAAGCGATCGGTAGTCCAACCCGGGCGAGAGGAGCGCCAGGCTCCGAATCGACGCGTCGCCGGCCGCGTGCAGGATGGCGACATTGGCGCCAATCGATGCCCCAAGGATCCCGATGGACGAGCCGCGAACGGCCTCGGGGCGCCCCGCCAGGTAGCTCCTGGCCGCCTGGACATCGAGAACCAGCCGAGACAGGTTCGGCTGGCCATCGTTTCCGGCCGGGCCGGCCGCGGATCCCCCGTGCCCTCGAAAGTCGATCGCGAGAGCATGAATGCCGGAGTCAGCCAGCCGATGCGCAAACGCCTGCCAGTCGTCGCGTGAGCGCGTCTGCATGTGGAGCAGGATGACCGCGGGAGCGGGCTGCCTCGGCGCTTCGTAGAACGTCGCCGCCAGCGCCACGCCGTCGTCGGACCGGAGCGTGACCGGGCGGGAGACCGCCGCGTCGGCAGACGCGCCGAACAGCAGCAGCGCGGCAAGCGCCCATCCGTGCCTCATGCCAGGCGTCCGCGAAGGACGGCGTCGTACTCGCGAACGACGGCTTCGAGCCCGACAAAGAGCGCCCGCGACATCAACGCATGGCCGATTGACACTTCGTCAAGGTGCGGCAGCGTTCGAAACAGCACCAGGTTGTCGAGGTCGAGGTCATGTCCAGCGTTGACACCGAGCCCGCTGGCATGCGCCTCGAGGGCTGCTGCCGCGTAGCGCGCCAGCGAGCGTTCGCCGGCGTCGGTTCCCAGCTCGAACTGCCTGGCGAACGGCTCGGTGTACAGCTCGACACGGTCCGCACCAACCTCGGCGGCAAACCGCACCGCCTCGACCGTTGGATCCACAAAGAGGCTCACACGGACCCCTTGCGACTTGAGCGCGCGGACCACCCCGGGCAGTTGCGCGCTGTGCGCGCCGCGACGCCATCCCGCCTGGCTCGTAATCTCTCCAGGCACGACGGGCACGAGCGTGCACTGGTCCGGTGTCACCGCGAGCACGAGCTCGACGAGCTCCGGCCTGGGATCGCCTTCGATGTTGAACTCGACGTCGGCCGGGCGTCCCTCGAGCAGCGACGCGATGTCCCTCACATCGCCAGGCGTGATGTGGCGCTGGTCGGCCCGCGGGTGCACCGTGATGCCGCCGGCGCCTGCGGTCAGACAGACGCGCACGGCGTCCACGACCGAGGGCACGCGGCCGCCGCGCGAGTTGCGCAGCGTGGCGACCTTGTTGACGTTGACGCTCAGGCGAACCATCACGAATTGAGGGACTTGGGATCGGGGGACTTGGGATTGAGGGACTTGGGATTGAGGGACTTGGGATTGGATGCGTCACTGAGGCCGAAGTGCAGACTCACGGCATCGATGATCTCCTGCGCCCAGGCTCGAATGTCGTCCTGGTTGCGTCCTTCCAGCATGACCCGCAGCAGCGGCTCGGTGCCGGAGTACCGCACGAGCACGCGCCCCTGCCCTGCGACGCGCGACTCCACGCGTGCGATGACCTTTGCCACTTCCGGCACGGTCTTCAGATCCACCCTCTCCGGCACGCGGACGTTGAGCAACACCTGGGGATAGCTGACGAGATCGGCAGCAAGATCCGCGAGCGATCGGCCCGTCAGCGCCATCGTCCGCAACACGTTCAGCGCCGTGCAGAGCCCGTCGCCCGTAAAGAGGTAGTCCGAGAAGATGACGTGGCCCGATTGTTCGCCCCCGAGCGAGGCGCCGCGCGCCAGCATCTCCTCCATGACATATTTGTCCCCGACACCCGTACGCACGAGCGCGATCCCGAGATCGCGGAGCGCCAGCTCCAGCCCGATGTTGCTCATCACGGTCGCCACGACCGTCTGGCCGGCGAGGCGGCGCTCGCTCTGCAATTGACGCGCGCAGAGCAGCAGGACCGCGTCGCCGTTGACGATTTCGCCGCGATGATCGACGAAGATCGCGCGGTCGCCATCGCCATCGAATGCGATGCCCAGCTGGCGCCGCTCGTCGACCACGGTACGGGACAACATTTCCGGGTGGGTCGACCCGCAATCCAGGTTGATGTTGCGGCCATCGGGCTGGTCGCCGATGACCATCGTGTCGAATCCCAGCGAACGGAAGAGCCCGGGCGCGACGGGCGACGTGGCGCCGTTCGCGCAATCGATCACCAGGGCCGCACTCGGGGCATGGCCACTCATGACGGCGCGCAGATGATCGAGATACGTGCCCACGAGGTCCATGCGCGCCACGGGCTCCGCGTCCCCGGCGCGCGTGGTCCACGACGAGTCGGCGACGATGGCCTCCACCTGGCGCTCGATGCCCTCGGTGAACTTCTCGCCGCGGCCAGAGAAGACCTTGATGCCGTTGTCCTGGAACGGATTGTGAGACGCGGAGATGACCACCCCGAGGTCGTAGCCCGCGGTCCGCGTCAAATAGGCGACGGCGGGTGTCGGGACCACGCCTGCCGTGGCCACCTCGGCGCCGGCGCTCGCGGCGCCATGTGCGAGCTCGGCCTCGATCCACCCGCCGGATTCGCGCGTGTCGCGGCCGATGAGCAATCTGGGCGCGCCGGTGGCGCGAGGCAACACGCGCACGAGCGCGCCGCCGAGCCGACGGACGGTCGGTCGGTCCAGCGGAGCGACGCCGGCAACGCCGCGTACACCGTCAGTACCGAACAGTCTCGGAATGGTGAAGTCAGTTTCGGGCACTGGCGATGCGCACCTGGACAGTGTCGGGGACGACCCGGGCGATCCCGGCGTCTGGCGACGGATCAACGTGGACGGTCAGAGTGTACTGGCCGGCGCCCAGGCCGGCGAGGTCGACAAACGCGTTGACGGCGTCGGGCTGCACGCGGCCGATGCCCTCGGCGCTGCCGCGAAGCACGACGCTGACGACTTCGGGGAGCGCCCGGGCCGTCAGGCCCGGGCTGAGAGCGCGGAGATGGACCGGACGATCCCGCAGCGTCCGTTCGCGCGGGCCCGGCAGCACCTGCACGGTCACGGTCGCCTGCCCGGCCGTCTTCAGCCGCACCATCGGATCCAGCAGGCCGACGGTGACGCTCTCCGTGACCTGCTGCTGTGCGCCATTCACCGAGATGGACTCGGTGATCGCGTCGGCCGTTTCCTTGACCGCACTTTCAGGTCCGACGATCTCGACCATCTGCGGCTCGACGGTCACCTTTCCGACAATGTAGCCGGGAGCGGGCTCGCCCTCGATGGTGGGCGCCACTGGCACGTGCCGCGACAGCGAGCTCTCGAACTCCAGGGCGATGCTGGCGGGCGTGATCTGCAGCACCTGCACATCGAAGGGTGTGCGCACCTGTTCCGGGGTGAGCTGGTACAACCTGCGGCCCGGACGCGCCGCGTGCAGATCCAGCACCGCCACGAGGTCGCCGGCCGAGATCCGGCTGAGCGCGCCGGAGGCGCCGCGGACGCGGACGTCGACGAGCGAGGGCGGCTCTCCTTCCAGCTCCAGGCCCTCGGGAAACTGCTGGAGCTCGAGCGGCACACGGAGACCACGCTCGACGGTCTGCTCGCCGGCGACCACGAGCCAGAGAAGCACGGCGACGCCGACCGACAGCAGTTTCAGCCCGAAATGGCGGAACGGCCAGATGACGTTCATGTGTACTGCACTCGCGACGAGCGGCCGACCTTGGCCCGGTTCCCCTGCACGACGAGCGAACGGAGCCTCGCACGAAGCGTTTCCGCGTCGAGCCCACGCTCGATCTCCCCGTCAGCCACGAGCGAAATGGCGCCCGTTTCCTCCGACACGACGACGGCGACCGCGTCGTTCTCCTCGGTCAGGCCGATGGCCGCCCGGTGACGCGATCCCAGCTCCTTGCTCAACTTCGGATTGACGGTGAGCGGCAGAAAACATGCGGCGGCCGCGATGCGATCCTCCTGGACGATCACGGCGCCGTCGTGGAGCGGCGAAGCGGGTTGAAAGATGCTGAGCAGCAGGTCGTAGGTCATCACCGCGTCGAGCGGAATGCCCCCTTCGATGTAGTTGCGAAGGCCGATCTGGCGCTCCACCGCAACAAGAGCGCCGATACGCTGCGACGACAGCCTGCTCGCCGCCATCGCGATCTCCTCGATGGACTCCTCCGCGGACTCGGCCTTCGCCAGGTAGCGGAAGAACGGCGCGCGACCGAGGTGCGCCAGCGCCCGGCGGATGTCCGACTGGAAGAGCACGATCACCGCAAACACCATGTACCCGGCAAAGTTGCGAATCAGCCAGTTGAGGGTCTCGAGGTGCGACCACTGCGATCCGTAGAACAGCGCGAACGAGCATGCCGCCGCCCACGACCATCTGCACGGCGCGGGTCCCGCGAATGAGCTTGAGGACCTCGTAGACGAGGAACGACACCACGAGGACATCGACCAGGTCCCACCAGTCGACCGTCGGACGCCGGAGGAGCTCCGTGATCCAGTTCACACGTCTGTCCAGGGGATCGCGCCCGCGCCTGCGCCCGCTGCCCTGATGGCATCGGCCACTCTCACGACCTGCACCATTTCCGGCACCGCGTGCACGCGGACCACATGCGCACCAGCAAGAACGGCCGCCGTCACGGCGGCGGCGGTACCCCAGTCGCGCCCGGCCGGCGGCCTGTCGCCCACGGCCCGGCGAAGAAACGACTTGCGCGATGGACCGACGAGGAGCGGACGCTCCAGCAACGCCTGCAGTTCGGCCAGCCGCGCCAGCACACCATAGCTGTGGGCCGCGTGTTTGGCAAACCCGATGCCCGGGTCGACCACAATCTGCTGCGCCGACACCCCGGCGCGCCTCGCGCGGGCGGTGGCGTCCGCGAGCTCGCCCGCGACTTCGGCAACGACGTCACCATATGCGGCCTCGGCGTACATCGACGCCGGTCGTCCTCGGGTGTGCATCAGCACGAGGATCGCGCCGCTCTCGGCCACGACGTCCGCGAGATCAGGATCGTAGGTCAGACCACTCACGTCGTTGACGATGGCCGCTCCGGCGGCGACGGCGGTGCGCGCCACCAGCGCTTTGGTGGTGTCGATGGAGATGGGCGCGCGAAGGCGTCCGGCGAGGGCCTCCACGACCGGCAGGACCCGTGCCTGCTCGTCTGCAGCCGACAGCGGCACGGCGCCCGGCCGCGTCGACTCCCCGCCCACGTCGATGAGGTCGGCGCCGTCGGCCTCCATCTGCAGCGCCTGGTCCACGGCGCGCGCCACGTCAACGCCGGCCGCGGAGACGAGGGGCGCCGCCTCGGCGAACGAATCAGGCGTGACGTTGAGGATGCCCATCACGAGGGTGCGCTCACCGAGAGCGAGAGTCCCGTCGCCGGGCAGCCGCAGAGTATAGAGAGGGCGAGGGGGGAAAGGGAGGGACATCGAAATTTACAATTAGGAATTAGGAATTGGGAATTCGTTGTCACGGGGCAACGTCGCAGCGGCGGCGGCGGACACGAATTCCTAATTCTGAATTCCTAATTCCTAATTGTAAGTAACCAGGAGTGATCGACGTCGTCGACGTCGATCATTCCTGGCCGATCGGTTTGTTGAGCGCCGGCACGAGCGGAGCGCGCTCCTTGCGGGCGCGGGCCGTGTCTTCCTCGCCCGGCGTGGTCCGGGCGGCCACGGGCTGCACGTCCTCGAGCGGCAGGCCGGCCGCCAGGCGCCGGACCTGCTCGGCGTCGAGCACTTCGCGGGCCAGCAGCGCGTCGGCCATGCGCACGAGCGTCTCCTTGTTGGCGCTCAGCAGCTCGTGCGAGCGGCGGTACGCATCGGTGACGAAGCGCTTGACCTCGTGGTCGATCTTGAGCGCCGTGTCCTCGCTGTAGTCCTGATGCTGGGCGATCTCGCGGCCGAGGAAGATCTGCTCCTCCTTCTTGCCGAAGGTCAGCGGGCCCATCGCATCGCTCATGCCCCACTCGCAGACCATGCGGCGCGCCAGCTCGGTGGCTCGTTCGAGGTCGTTGCCGGCGCCCGTGGTGAGGCTGTTCATCGTGATCTCTTCGGCGATGCGGCCGCCGAGAAGAATCGCGATCTGGGTGTTGAGGTAGTCGCGCGAGTAGTTGTGCTTTTCGTCGGTCGGCAGCTGTTGCGTAAGGCCAAGCGCCATGCCGCGCGGGATGATCGTGACCTTGTGGATCGGATCCGCGTCGGGGAGGAGCACCGCCACGAGCGCGTGGCCGGCCTCGTGCACGGCCGTCACCCGCTTCTCGGCGTCGGTGATGATCATCGAGCGCCGCTCGGCACCCATGAGCACCTTGTCTTTCGCGTATTCGAAGTCGTGCATCCGCACGACCTTCTGGTTGAAACGCGCCGCGTTGAGCGCCGCTTCGTTGACCAGGTTCGCCAGATCCGCGCCGGAGAAGCCCGCCGAGCCCCTCGCGAGCACCGGAATCTCCACATCGTCGGCCATCGGAATCTTGCGCGTGTGGACGGCGAGGATGCCTTCACGGCCCTTGACGTCCGGCCGGTTGACTACGATGCGGCGATCGAAGCGGCCCGGACGGAGCAGCGCCGGATCCAGGACATCCGGCCGGTTGGTGGCCGCGACCAGGATGACGCCTTCGTTCGACTCGAAGCCGTCCATCTCGACGAGGAGCTGGTTGAGGGTCTGCTCGCGCTCGTCGTGACCGCCGCCGAGGCCGGCGCCGCGATGCCGGCCGACCGCGTCGATCTCGTCGATGAACACGATGCAGGGCGCGTTCTTCTTGCCCTGCTCGAAGAGATCGCGGACGCGCGAGGCGCCGACGCCCACGAACATCTCGACGAAGTCCGAGCCGCTGATCGAGAAGAACGGCACGTTCGCCTCGCCGGCGACGGCGCGGGCCAGCAAGGTCTTGCCCGTTCCCGGAGAGCCCATGAGCAGGACGCCCTTAGGAATCCGCCCTCCCAGTTTCTGGAACTTCTGGGGCTCCTTGAGGAACTCGATAATCTCCTGAAGCTCTTCCTTGGCCTCGTCGACGCCGGCCACGTCCTTGAACGTGACCTTCTTCTGCGTGCTCGACGAGAGCTTCGCCTTGCTCTTGCCGAACGAGAGCGCCTTGTTGCCGCCGCTCTGCATCTGGCGCATGAAGAAGATCCAGAAGCCAATCAGCAGCAGAAAGGGGGCCCAGTTGTAGAGGAGCGACGCCCACGGGCTGATCGTTCTCTCCTTCGCCTGGACGATGACACCGCGGTCGATCAGCTTGTTCGCCAGCCCTTCGTACTGCTCGGGGACGTACAGATGGAAGGACTCCTGGGACTTGTTGGTGCCCTTGATCTCCTGGCCGGTGATCTCGACCTTCTCGATGTTCCCAGCCTCGACCGAGGCCATGAACTCGCTGAAGCTGAGGGGCGTCTGATTCTGCTGGAGCTTGGTCGACACGTTCCAGATCACGACGCCGACGACAACCAGCGCCATCCAGAACAGCAGACTCTTCAACGTCGAGTTCACGCGGGCCCTCCAGACAACTTAAGTCTCAAGACTAGCACGGCTTGCGCGGGGTCTGTCACCCGAAACGCGTCGTCGATGGCGTGGCCGGCCACCCACACGATCTGGTCCGTTTCCGTGGCAACGATTGGCACCAGGTCGCGCGCTTCCCGGGCCACCTTCCGGTCGACGAAGAAATCCTGCAGTTTCTTCTGGCCGCCCAGCCCAAGGGGGCGAAATCGGTCCCCCGGCCGGCGGTTCCTCACAAAGAGCGGCCCCGGGCAGCTCTGCTGGCTCAACACGGCCATTCCCGGGTTGCCCGCGAATGCACCCGCAAGGCCTGCCGATGCCACCCTTTCGGCTGACACGATGACGCCGGCTTCGGCGACGACGACTTCCCCTGGAATAGACAGCGAATACCGGAAAAGGTTCGCCGGGGGATTCGGACGAGCCTCCCTGCCCCTTGATGTATCGGCACGTCTAGTCGTTAAGACGACGTCCGGGCCAATGCGTTCCAGGCGCTGCCCGGGCGCGTCGAAAGCAGGCCCGCCGCCGGTCGCCAGGTCCATGGCTCGCTCGACATGGCCGAGGTCGATCTCGCGGCCGCCCGCCGCCTCAGTCATGGCACGGCGCAGGAGCAACCGCGCCAGCGCGCCGGGCAGCGCTGCCAGAACGCCAGCGTCGATGCGGCAACCTTCTCCGGTCCTTCGGGACAAGGTGCGCTCCGCCTCGGCCGCCGCCTCGTTCATCCAGGTCCATTCCAGGCGTGCCAGCTCCGCCTCGTCGGCCAGGACGTCCACAATCGACCGATTGAACCGGCCCTCGAGCAGCGGAAGCAGCTCGTGACGCACCCTGTTGCGGGGTACGCGCAGGTCGGCGTTGGTCTCGTCCTCGACACCGCCGAGACGCGGCCTCTCTCAGATACGACTTCAGCGTGGACCGATGGCACTCGAGCAGCGGGCGGATGATCGGGCCATGCTTCGGGTGCATGCCGGCGAGCCCCCTGGCGCCGGCGCCCCGGAGGAGCCGCAGGAGGAACGTTTCGGCCTGATCGTCACGGGTGTGGCCCAGCGCGACGACATGCGCGCCGAACTCGGCACGCGCCCGCTCGAGAAACTCGTAGCGCGCGTCGTGCGCGACGGCTTCGACGGACCGGCCCTCGCGGCGCGTCCGGTCGCCCACATCTTCTCGACCCACAACCCAGGGCAGCCCGAGGGACGCGGCGACCCCGGCCGCGAACTGCTCGTCGATGTCGGCGCCCTGGCGAAGCCGATGGTTGAAGTGCGCCGCGCCTGCGACGGTCAGTTCCCCTGACGCCGCAAGGGCGGCCAGGACGTGGGTGAGCGCGACCGAATCCGGTCCGCCGGACAGGGCCACCAGCACGCGCGTGGACGGCGTCGCCAGGCTGTGACGCCTGATCGTGCGGCGGACGGTCTCCAGAAGCGCCGCGGGGACCTTCATGGTGCTTGGTGCTTGGGCCTTAGTCCCTGGTTCGTCCTTGGTCCTTCGTACTTCGGCGTCCTTGGTTCCTGGTCCGTCGTGCGGATTCCAGTTCGCCCTTCGAAGTTCGAAGTTCTCACTTCCCGTGAGGGGTGTGTGGTGCCGGAGGACGGATTCGAACCGTCGACCCCGCGCTTATGAGACGCGTGCTCTCACCAACTGAGCTACTCCGGCCGGAACTTCTGATGATACACGGCCGGAACGGGGAACAGGGACCGGGGACGGGGATCGGGAGGGCACGGGGATCGGAGATCGGGGACTCGCCGATTGACTTCCGATCCCCGTTCCCCGTTCCCCGCCTATGTCACCAACATCGCGTCGCCGTAGCTGTAGAAGCGATACCGGGCGGCCACCGCCGCGCGGTAGGCTGCCAGCACGGCCTCGCGGCCCGCGAACGCGGCCACGAGCATCAGGAGCGACGACTGCGGCAGGTGAAAGTTGGTCAGCAGACCGCTGACGACACGAAACTCGAAGCCGGGGTAGATGAAGAGGTCGGTCTCGCCCTGCGCGGCGGCCACGCGGCCGCCGTGCGCCCGTGCGACCGCCTCCAGCGTGCGCGTGCTCGTCGAGCCCACGGCGACGACGCGCCGGCCTTCGTCGAGCGCCCGATTGATCTGGCCGGCCGCGGCCTGGTCGATTTCGAAGTGTTCGGAGGCGACCCGGTGGTCCTCGACGAGCTCCACCCGGACCGGCTGAAACGTGCCGTAGCCGACGTGGAGCGTCACCGACGCCAGCTCGATGCCGGCGCCGCGCAGGCTCTCCACGAGCGCCGGGCTGAAGTGCAATCCGGCCGTGGGCGCCGCCACCGATCCCCTCGGCTCGGCGAACATCGTCTGGTACCGCTCGCGGTCCTCGCGGCGATCGCCTCGTCGAATGTAGGGCGGCAGCGGCATGTGGCCGATCGCCTCGACGGCTTCTTCGACCGACACGCCGCGCCCATCGACTGGCTCGGCCAGCAATCGAACCACACGCCGTCCGTGGAAGCCTCGCTCGAGCACCTCGCCGTGCAGCGTGTGAACGCCATCGAAGATCATCTGCGCGCCCGGCTTGAGCTTCTGCCCCGGATGCACGAGCGCCGACCAGCGTTCGGCGTGCGGGGCATCTCCCGGCTCGGGCGGGAGCCGCGCCACGAGGAAGCACTCGACCGCGCCTCCCGACGGAGCGCGGCGTCCAAGCAGCCGCGCGGGGAACACCCGCGTGTTGTTGACCACCAGAAGATCGCCGGCGCGAAGACGGGTGGCGAGATCGGCGATGGCGGCATGCTCGATCGTGCCGCTCGCGCGGTCCAGGCACAGCAGCCGCGCCCCGGAACGTTCGGCCGGCGGCTCCTGGGCGATGAGCTCGGGCGGGAGATCGAAGTCGAAGTCAGCGACAAGCATCAATCGGCGGCCCGGCGAGGGCACGGAGGGTACGGAGGTAGCGGATTCACACGGAGGCGCGGAGGAACGGAGAGAGCACGCTGACACGCACGGCCAGCGCGCGGGTGCTCTGCGCGCTTGAACGACGCACGGCAACCGCAGAACCTGGTCGTTCAACGGTCGGACGGAGCGTCGGCCGGCGACGCCGGCTGGCCGTGCGAGCTGAACCGCCCCCAACCGCGGTCTCGACGGGTGCGGCTCCGCTGCTCCGTGTCTCCGCTCTGACCCGCTGCCTCCGTCATCTCCGTTCTCTCTGGGGCGGTAGCGCCGTCACCGCGTGAGCGCGTTGACCAGCCACAGGAACAACACCAGCGGGAGCGATGCGAGGGCCAGGACCGCTCCGAGGATGCCGGCCACGAAGAGCCAGTCTCCCGTGGACGCCTGCCGTCCTGCGACGAGGTGCGCTTCGAGCAGCGCCATGTTCTTGGAGTTCGACTTCCAGAAGATGTCGGCGATGTCGCCGACAAACGGCACGAGACCAATTGCGAGGTCGATCGCCACATTCAGGAGCATGCGCAGCAGCACGATGCGCGGCACACTCGACCCGGTGCGCCTGGACGATGATGGCGCAGCCCATGAGCGCCGTGACGAGATCGCCCGCCCAGGGAACGAGGCCGATGATCGAATCCCACCCGAAGCGCAGCGGCGTCCCCGGGATCCGGAACGCCTCATCGAGGAGCCGCTGGATCTCCCTTAGCCTTCTGAGGTCAATCGTCTCAATTACCCGATTCCCCAATTACCCAGCTACCAGATTCCCCAATTACCCATTTACCCAATCACTCGATTACCCAATTCAGAAGCCCCAGCGCACCAGGACGGCGCCCACCGTGAACCCGGCGCCGACCGACGCGAGCAGCACGAGGTCGCCCTTCTTCAGCCGGCCCGACGACACGGCGTCGTTCAGCGCCAGCGGGATCGTCGCGGCCGTGGTGTTGCCGAACCGCTCGATGTTGATGATGACCTTGTCGGGCGGCACGCCGAGCTTCTCGGTCGCCGCCTGGATGATCCGGCGGTTCGCCTGATGCGAGACGAACAGGTCGAGATCGGCCGGGCCGAGGCCGTTCCGCTCGAGCATCCGACGCGCGATCTCCTCGGTCTTCCGGACGGCGAACTTGAACACGGTCCGCGCCGTCCTGCTTGACGTAGTGCAGGCGCTGCGTCGACGGTCTCGTGCGACGGCGGCTGCAGGCTGCCGCCGGCCGGCATGCAGAGCGCCGGGCCGCCGCTGCCGTCGATCTCGTGCTCGAAGTCGAGGATCGCGCCCTCGCCCTCGTCCGCCGCCGACACGACGCACGGCGCCGGCGCCGTCGCCGAACAGCACGCACGTCGAGCGGTCCTTGTAGTCGATGATGCTCGACATCACGTCGGCGCCGACGACCAGCGCGTGCTCGTGCGCCCCGCTCGCGACGATCTGGCTCGCCGTCGTCAGCGCGTAGGTGAACGCCGAGCAGGCGGCGCTCAGGTCGAAGCCCCACGCGTGGTGCGCGCCGATCTTGTGCTGCAGGAGGCAGGCCGTGCTCGGAAACATCATGTCCGGCGTCACCGTGCCGACGACGATGAACCCGATGTCGTCCGGCGTGAGCCCGGCGCGCTCGATGGCCTCGAGCGCCGCCTCTGCTCCCGAGATCGGACGTCGCCACGCCGGGGTCGACGATGTGACGTTCGCGGATGCCGGTGCGCTGCAGAATCCACTCGTCGGTCGTTTCGACCAGCTTCTCGAGATCGGCGTTCGTCAGCACGCGCGGCGGCACGTAGGTCGCGAGCGATCGGATCGTCGTCGGCCGCCCGCCGCAGCGCGACCCTGCGTCTTCGCTACTCCCGCGTCGCCGCTCACCACAGTCGTGAATCCCTTCCGGGCGCGTCGAGCCCGAAGTAGCCGTACGCGCGCGCGGTCGCCACGCGGCCGCGCGGCGTCCGATCCAGGAAGCCCGATCTGAATCAGAAACGGCTCGTAGATGTCTTCGATCGCGTCCTTCTCTTCGCTGATGGCCGCCGCGATGCTGTTCAGCCCGACCGGTCCGCCGCCGAACTTGTCGATGATCGTGCGCAGCAGCTTGCGATCGACTTCGTCGAACCCGTGCTCGTCGACTTCGAGCAGCTTCAGCGCCGCAGCGGCGACGTCCGTGCGTGATCGCGCCCGTCGGCGCGCACCTGCGCGTAGTCGCGCACGCGCCGCAGCAGCCGGTTCGCAATCCGCGGCGTGCCCCGCGACCGGCGGGCGATCTCCGCCGCCGCCTCGTCGTCGATCGGCACCGCCAGGATCCGCGCGGACCGCCGGACGATCTCTTCGAGATCGGACGCCTCGTAGAACTCCAGGCGGTGGACGATGCCGAAGCGCGCGCGGAGCGGCGAGGTGAGCAGCCCGGCGCGCGTCGTCGCGCCGATGAGCGTGAACTTCTGGAGCGGCACCTTGACCGACCGCGCGCTCGGGCCCTGGCCGATGACGATGTCGAGCTCGTAGTCCTCGAGCGCGGGATAGAGGATCTCTTCGATCGACCGGCGACATCCGGTGGATCTCGTCGATGAAGAGCACGTCCCGGTCCGCAAGGTTCGTCAGGATGGCCGCCAGGTCGCCGGGCTTCTCGAGCACCGGGCCCGACGTGGCACGCACGGGCGCGCCCATCTCGTTGGCGATGACGTACGCGAGCGTCGTCTTGCCGAGGCCGGGCGGACCGTAGAGGAGCACGTGATCGAGCGCCTCGCTCCGCTGGCGGGCGGCGGCAATCGAGACCTGCAGGTTCTCGCGGACGCGATCCTGGCCGATGTAGTCGTCGAGCGCCCGCGGGCGGAGGCCGGCCTCGTACTGCGCGTCCTCGTCGCCGCGCGCGCCGGCGACCAGTCGCTTCGGGTCGTCGTCCCCGGGTCCGTCGGGGGGTGCGCCGTTATCAGCGAGGGGTGGCTTCACTCGGGGCCGCATCACTTCGCGAGCTCGCGCAGCGCCTGCTTCAGCGTCCGCTCGAAATCGCCGTCGGGCGAGGCTTTGACCGCGGATTCGACGGCCTTCTCGGCGAGAGGCCGATGATACCCCAGGTTGATCAGCGCGGAGAGCAGATCGTCTCTGAGCGTCGGCGCGCCACGGTCGCCGTCCGAGGGCGCACCAGGTGCGGCCGGCAGATCCTTCGGCAGCCGATCCTTCAGCTCGAGGACGATGCGCTCGGCGGTCTTCTTGCCGACGCCGGGAATCGCCGTGAGCCGCGCGAGGTCGCTCCGTTCGATGGCGCGAATGAGATCCGGCGGCTCGATGCCGGAAAGCACCGACAGCGCCAGCTTCGGGCCGATGCCGCTGACCGAGATGAGCCGCTCGAAGAGCTCCTGCTCGAGCCGGGTGACGAAGCCGAAGAGCGACAGTGCGTCCTCGCGCACGTGCGTGTGGATGCGCAGCGGCGACCTCGCCGCCGAGCTCGCCGAGCCCGTAGAACGTGGAGAGCGGCACGGCGACGTCGTAGCCCACGCCGCCGACCTCGACGACGATCCGGTGCGGCTGCTTGTCGAGGAGACGGCCCCGGAGGTGGGCGATCACGTCCGTGCGGGGCGGTAGTGGCGCCAGCTCGTGGCGCTCTTCGGCGGGCGGCGCGCCGCCGGGTCCGGCACGGCGGTCGCCGCCGAGTGCACATGACAGATCGCCACGGCGAGCGCGTCGGCGGCGTCGTGCGGCGACGGCACCGCGGAAAGCCCCAGGATCAGCTTCACCATCTGCTGCACCTGGTGCTTCTCGGCGCGCCCGTAGCCCACCACCGCACGCTTGATCTCGGCCGGCGTGTATTCCACGACCGGCACACCGGCTTCGACGGCCGCCAGCATGGCGACACCGCGCGCGTGCCCGAGCTTGAGCGCGCTCCGGACGTTGACGGCGTGAAAGAGGTTCTCGATCGCCACGCAGTCCGGCCGGCACTCCGCGAGAAGCGCCGCCAGCCGGGTGTGGATGGTCAGCAGTTTCGATGGGAAGGGCGCCAGCGCCGGCGACGCGATCGCGCCGCTCATCACGATCCGATGGTGCGTGCCGTCGGTCTCGACACAGCCGTATCCGGTGCGCTCGGAGCCGGGGTCGATGCCGAAAATCCTCACGCGAGCGAGGCCTCGATCTCCTTCTCCTCGATGTCGAAGTTCGACCACACGTGCCGGACATCGTCGTGGTCGTCGAGCGCGTCCATCAGGCGGACCATCTGCTGCGCCTGCTTGCCTTCGAGCTTGAGGTAGTTCTGCGGCAGCATCGAGACTTCCGCGGCGTCGGGCTCGATGCCGAGCTTCTTGACGGCCTCGAGCACGGCCTGGAACGCCTCCGGCGACGACAGCACCTCCCAGTTGTCGCCGTCGTCCTGCAGGTCGTCCCCGCCGGCGTCGATCACGGCTCCCATGAGGGTGTCCTCGTCGGCCTTGCTCTTGGCCACGACGATGTAGCCGCGCTTGGTGAACATCCAGGCGACGGCGTTGGTCTCAGCGAGGTTGCCGCCATGCTTGGTGAGCGAGTGCCGGAGCTCGCCGACGGTGCGGTTCTTGTTGTCCGTGAGGACGTCGATGATCACCGCCGCACCGCCAGGCCCGTAGGCCTCGTACTGCGCCTCTTCGTACGACACGCCCGGCTCTTCGCCGGTGCCCCGCCGTATCGCCCGCTTGATGTTGTCGGCGGGCATGTTGCTCTGCTTGGCTTCCGCGATGATCGTGCGAAGCCGCGGGTTCATGTCGGGGTCGCCGCCGCCAGCCCGGGCCGCGACCGTCAGTTCCTTGATGAGGCGCGTGAAGATCTTTCCGCGCTTGGCGTCCGCCGCGCCTTTCTTGTGCTTGATTGACGCCCATTTTGAATGGCCGGACATGTCGAAACCCCCACGAAATCAATGAGATCGGACTGAAAAGTCTACCACAGGGTCAAGCGGCGTGCGACGGGAGGAGCTCGTGTCGAAGGTGAACCGTGCCCTCAGTGCGCGGCTGGGCAAAATCGGTGTCTGGAGCCCGAGTGACCGCCGCTCGGGCACGGGCGTTGCTGTCCGCACGACGATGCTAAAGTGTCGCCGCGTGGACCGGCGGCCTTGCTTGGAGATCGCGGGCAATGGAAGTCAATCGGATTGAGCCGGCTATCGAAAATCTCGACACGAGGCTTGCCCGAGTCGAGCAGATTCTGCCCACTCTCGCGACCCGGCAGGACCTGCGAGAGGCCATCGCGCCGCTCGCCACCCGGGAAGAACTGCAGGCGGCCATCGCGCCGCTGGCCACACGCCAGGAGATGCACGCGGCTATCCAGGCCGCTATCGCGCCCCTCGCGACGCGCGAGGAGCTGCACGCCGCCATTCAGGCCGCCGTCGCCCCGCTCGCGACACGCGCGGAAATGCTCGCCGCAATCAAGGACGAAGGCGAACGCTCGCGCAGGTATACCGACGTCCTCATCGAAGACCTGCGGGACGACAACCGGCTGATTCTCAACCACCTTATCGCCCTGTCGGCGCGAGTGGATGCATTGGCGCAGCGCGGCTGATGCCGGGGACTCTGGTGCGACGGAACGCGACAGGCGCGTCAGATTCGTCGCGCGAGGATTAGCCAGACGTCTGCGCGGTCGTCCCACGGCCGGCCCCGGTAGTCTCCGAGCACCGCTTCGATGGCGAACCCGGCTCGCTCGAGCCGTCGTGTCATCCCCTTGATCGGCAGCGTGCGGAAGGTGAGCGTGAAGGGGTGCTCGCTTCGCCGCCGGCCGCGACGAACGACGTAGCGCTGCTCGAAGATGGTGAGCTTCCTGCGTGGGTCCTGCCGGACCGACTCGATCAGCGTCAAATGCGCGCCACCAGCTGCCTTGCCGCGCATCTGAATCCGGTCGGTGTACTCGCGCCAGCCTGGAACGTCGGGCACCAGATCGACGCCAAACAGACCGCCCGTCGCAGTGATTCGGGCGACCGAGTCGAGCGTCGCCGCGAGGTCGCGCTCACGGACGAGCGATTGCAGGATGCCGTAGGGCGCCGCGACCATGTTGAACGACGCCGAGGGAAACGGCAGGGACCTGATATCGCCGCGCACGAGCTGCAGGCGGCCGCCGGTCTTCGTCATCTGTCGGCGGCTCAGCGTGCCAGCCCGCTTGTGGGCCCGCTCCAGCATCGGCGCCGAGCGGTCGATGCCGACGACGTGCGCGCCGGCCCGCGCGAGCGGCGCCGAAATCCGGCCGGTGCCGCAGCCGAGCTCGAGCACGGGTCCGTCAACCTTGGCAACGAGCCGCTTCCAGAACGGCACGTCGCGCCGGCCGAGCGTCTGCGCGTTCTCCCAATCGTAGAACGGCGCGTACTCGTCCCAGCCGGTCCAGCCTTCGGCCTTCGCCATCGGGCGGAGATCTTACTCTGCCCTTGGCCGCCTCCCGGCTTCGGCTCATGGCTCATGGCTCATGGCTTGGGGATCAGGGTTCCCGTGGCAGATTGCGAAGGGCGAAAATCTGTCTCGTCGCAGGTGCCAAGCCCTGAGCCTTGAGCCCTGAGCCCTGAGCCCTGAGCCTGTACTTAGTCCGAGACCGCGATTTCGCCGGGCAGGATGGGACGTGTCCGCGGCAGCCGTCCGAGTCGCGCGAGGTTGCCGACAAAGGCGAGGATGCCGACGAAGACGACGAGCTTGAAGATGTCGGAGACGCGGCCCTCGGGCAGGAATTTCCAAAGGAACCACAGCACGGGCTGAGCCCAGCAAACGGCCCAGACCGATCCGTAGAAGTAACGGCGCTCGTGTCCCTCGCCTTTCGTGGAGGGCTTGACGCGGGGCAATTGTCCGAGAGCCCCGAGCAGCCAGATGCTGCCGGCGATCGGAAAGTACGCCGCGCGGTAGATCTCCTTCAGCCGCCACTCGCCGGTGACGATGGCGACCACGAGCCCGGCGATGTTGAGAACCGCAAAGGCGATCACCTCGCTCCACGCGAAGGTGTAGCACACGCGCCGATACAGCGGATTGGGACGATCTTCGGTGAAGCGGATGATGTAGGGCCGCGGCTCCACGCCGGGAAGGGCCCCGCGAAGGCCGGCGATCCCCGTGCCGAGCAGCACGAGCCCGAGCCAGATCGCCATCCGGGTGTCGAACCCGCGCTCGAAGAGATCGAAGGTCAGCGGACCGGGAGCGATGAAGAACACGAATATCCACAGCGGCCAGTGGTTGAACCGGTAGTAGAGCTTGTTCTTGTCCCGGATCTTGCGCTCGGAGGCGTACTCGACCTGAATCGCTGCCACGTATGACCCTTGTTTCTACGCGACAAGCCGCGGGTGGGTCAATATTCACTGGCGCCGACTCTTCCCGACGCCGTGCCCGCCTGCCCTGCCCGCCCCGCCCGCCCTGCCTGCCCTACCCGCCCGTAATCCGCGACAGCGCAATGCCCGTCGCCACCGCGAGGTTGAGCGAGTCGACGTCCGAGCGCATCGGGATCGAGACGCGATGGTCGGCCAGCGCTTCGGCAGCTTGACTCAGGCCGGGGCCTTCGGTGCCCACGAGCAGGGCGACCCGACCGGGCTTGCGCGTCGTCACGAACTCGTCGAGGGGCGTGGACGGCTGGCGTGGCGTGAGCGCCACGAGCGAGAAGCCCGCGCCGCGGAGCACACTCAGGGCCGCGGGCCAGTCGGAGACTCGCGCGAACGGCACGCGAAGCGTGGCGCCCATCGATGTGCGAATCGCCTTGCGGTAGAACGGATCGCAGCAGGTCGCGGTGAGCAGCACGGCGTCGGCGCCGAACGCCGCCGCATTGCGGAACGCCCCGCCAACGTTGTCGGCGTTGGTGACGCCCTCGAGCACGACCAGCAGCGACGCCCGTTCGACCAGCGCTTCGACCGCCGGCTCCTTCGGACGTTCGGCGAGAGCCAGGCACCCGCGGTGGAACTTGAACCCCACGATGGACTCGAACCCATCGGCTGGCGCGACGTAGACCGAGGGCTTGCGGCCAAGGATCTCGAGGCTCGAGAGGATCGCACCGAGGGCGAGCCGCGCGGCCGGGTTGACCAGCACCGATCGCACGGCGTACCGCTCGTCTTCGAGCAACCGCTGCACGACGAGCCGGCCCTCGGCGACGAACAGTCCACGGGCCCTCATGAGCTCGCCGTCCGCAAGGTCTCGGTACTCCGCGATGCGAGGGTCGCCGGGATCGGCGAGCGATACGTCTTCCACAAACGGGTACGCTACCATTGGCCGCCATGACACGGCTGGTGCTGGCCTGCGCGGCAGTGCTCTGGCTGGCGGCGCTGCCAGCCGACGCGCATCCCATCCCCTTCAGCTACGTGGACGTCCGCCTCGAGGGCTCGGCCATCAACCTCACGCTGGTGGTGCACGACTTCGATCTGGCGCACGATCTGGGTCTGGCGACGCCCGAGCGGCTGCTGGATCCCGCGTCGCTCGACTCGTACGCCGCAGCCATCGTCAAGCTGCTGGAGGGGCGGCTCACGGTTGAGGCCGACGGACGCGTGCTCGTCGGCCAGGCGTGGGCGGCCCCCGAGGCGATCCCCGAGCGCCAGTCGGTCCGGCTGCAGCGACGATACGACGTCGCCTCGGTCCCGGGTGCCCTGACGGTGACGGCCAGGATGTTCCCCTACGACCCGGTGCATCAGACCTTCGTCAACATCTACGAACAGGGCGAGATCAGCGCGCAGGCCATCCTGGACGGGAGCGAGACCCGGTACGAATACCTCTCAGGGACACGCCAGGGCGCCTGGGCTGCCGTGCGGAAGTTCGTGCCCTCGGGCGTCCACCACATCCTGATCGGGCCCGACCATATCCTGTTTCTCGTCGGGCTGCTGCTCGTCGGCGGCTCCATGCGGCAGCTCCTGCTGGTCGTCACGTCGTTCACCGTCGCCCACAGCATTACCCTGTCGCTGGCGGCCCTGGGGATGCTGAACCCGCCAGCCCGGCTGGTCGAGCCCGCAATTGCCTTGAGCATCGTCTACGTTGGGGCGGATAATCTGCTGGTCAAAGATGGGCGGGACGTCCGGGCATGGATTGCCTTTGCGTTCGGGTTCATCCACGGGTTCGGGTTCGCCTACGTCCTGCGGGACATGGGCCTGCCGACCCGGGCCCTCGGGTGGTCGCTCTTTTCGTTCAACCTCGGCGTCGAGATCGGACAGCTGTTGGTGGTGGTGCTCGTGGCGGTCGCGCTGAGGGCGCTTCGCGCGCGGAGCGAAGTGGCCGGTCAGCGTTTGGCGTTCGCCGGCTCGATCCTCGTGATCGCGGCCGGGGCGTTCTGGTTCATTCAACGCGTCTTTTTCCCCGGAGGGATGGCATGAAGCGAACGATGGTACTGGGTGTCCTCATCGCGGTGGGAGCCCTCTCGCTCTCGCTGACCGCGAACCAGCCGCCGCAGCAAGGCGCCCAGGGGGGCGCTGTCCGCACGGTGGAAGTGGACAAGCTCAAGGACAACCTGTTCGTCCTGCGCGGCGGCGGCGGCAACACCGCCGTGTTCGTCCAGGCGAACGGCATCACGGTGATCGACACGAAGAACCCGGGCTGGGGCGGGACGATCCTGGCGGCGATCAAGGAGATATCGCCCAAGCCGGTCACGACGATCATCAACACGCACACGCACGGCGACCACGTCAGCGGCAACGTGGAGTTCCCGGCCACGGTCGACGTCGTGACGCACGCCAACACGAAGACCAACATGGAGAAGATGGCGCCGGTTGCGGGGCTCGGGCAGCCGGGCGCGCCGCCGCCGCCGAACATCTTCACGCAGAACATGGGCGTGGGCCTGCCGAAGCGGACCTTCACCGATCGGATGACTCTCGGCAGCGGGGCCGACCAGATCGACCTGCACTACTTCGGCCGGGGCCACACGAACGGCGACGCCTGGGTGGTCTTCCCCGCCCTGCGGATCGTCCACGCCGGCGACATCTTCTCCGGCAAGAACATCCCGCTGCTCGACACGAACAACGGGGGCACCGGCGTCGAGATCGCCGACACGCTGATGAAAGCGTACACGGCGCTCAACAAGAGCGTGGACACGATCATCACCGGTCACAGCACGCAGATGACGCCCAACGATCTGCGGGAGTACTCCGAGTTCAACCGTGACTTCCTGAACACCGTGCGCGAGGGCAAGAAGGCAGGGCGGAGCGCCGAGGACATCGCCAAGGCGTACACGATTCCGGCCAAGTACGTGGGGTATGCCGCGCCGGCTGCGCCGCGTGCGCTGTCGAACGTGCAGGGCATCTACAGCGCCATCCCATAGTCGACGCGTCAGGAGACCCGATGCATCGTTCGATCGTGTACGTCGTGCTGGCCGCGATCGCCCTCATGGGGGCGTCGCGGCCGGTCAGCGCCCAACTCGCCCCGCGGTCGGCCGAAGAGTGGATCAAGACGCTCGAGTCGCCGAACCGTGTCGCGGGGCTGAAGATCGGAGAAACACTCGAGGCCCTCAAGGTCAAGCCCGGCATGATCGTCGCCGACATCGGCGCCGGCAGCGGCCTCTTCACCCTGCCGCTGGCGCGTGCGCTGCGGCCGGGCGGGACCGTGCTTGCGGTCGAAGTGGACGAACAACTGCTGCGCCACATCACCGACGCCGCCGAGGAACAGGGCATCATCAACGTCAAACCCGTCTACGCCGAGTACAACGACCCGCTCCTCTCGGAGCCCGTCGACCTGGCGCTCATCAACGACGTGCTGCACCACATCGAGGACCGGGCGACGTACTTGAAGAACCTGGCGAAATACATGAAGCCGGGCGGACGCGTGGCGCTCATCGACTTCATCCCGGAAAAGGGCGGACACCGCGGTCAGCCGGAGCTGCAGATCAGCAGGGAGCAGGCGACTTCGCTGATGGCGCAGGCCGGCCTCTCGCCGGTCGAGGACATCCCGCTGTTCGAGGACAAGTACTTCGTCGTTTCGCGAAGAAATAAGCGCCGAACTGTCAACATGTCTAACTGGCGCCGGGGCCCACCCCCGGCGCGAACTAACGCTGACACCTCGCCTCGGATTCACTTTCCTCGGCTCGGCGTAGCCGCAGGCGCTCCCGCCCTACCTGCCCGACCCTCCTGACCTACCCGACCTCGCTGGTGGGCCTGCGCCGTCCACGGATCCTCGGGCCACGGGTGTTTCGGATATCGCCCGCGGAGCTCCTTGCGCACTTCGGGATAGGTGCGCGCCCAGAAGCTCTTGAGGTCGCGTGTCAGCTGCACGGGCCGCCCGTTCGGCGCGAGGAGTGCCAGCAGCACGGGTTCGTGCCTGGGCCCGAGCCGCGGCGTCTCGCCAAGACCGAACAGCTCCTGGAGCTTGACATCGGCCCTGACGGTGCCGTCCTCGAGATAGTCCAGACGAACCGCGCGGCCGCTTGGGACCGCGAGGGTTTCCGGGGCATCGCGGTCCAGCGCGTGCCGCACTTGCGGCTCGAGCGATCCCGCGAGACGCACGTCCGCAAGGGACCGGGCACGGAGCGCCGCTTCGCGCACGGCGCGCTCGACATCCAGCGGCCGACCCGCAAATCGTGCCCGTCTCAGCAGGCGCTCGTCGTCTTCTGTGGGCGTCCAGGCAGCGGCAAGGAGCGATGCCGCGACCTCCCGGTCCGGCGGCACGACGGTCTCGGTCAGAACCAGTGCGTCGTACCGGTCGACCTCGAACGCCCTGACGGTCCCGGTGGCCTCGTCGAGCCGGTGGACGACTTCGGTCGCGTTCGGCGCGAGCCACTCGGGCTCGATGCGGCTGGCGACGCGGATCCGGGCCAGCTCGCCGCCCCTGCGGTGTTGGTCACCTTGAAGGTCGACGCCGACGAGATACTCGCCGTCGCGGACGCCGCTGTCCGGCGCCATCGTCGCACCAGCGCCGGACGAAAGCTTCACACGGTCAGACCCCGGCGCTCGTCTTTGGGCCACGCGGTCCGGATAGCCGGCCAGAATCGCACGCCGCAAGCCAGCCTCGACTTCGCCAACCGCGATTGGCGCCGACCGATCCCGGGCGTCTACGACATTCGCGGACAGGTCCTCGATCTCGCGCGCCACGCGCTGCACGTGTGCCGGCATCGCCGCCCATTGATCGAGTGACACGAGCAGATCGCACGAGGTCGACGACGCCGCGCCGCTCGTGCGAGCGATGAACTGGCGCTCCGACACGAGCGCGCAGGCGCGCGCGGCCACTTGAGCGCCACCGGCGGCGATCATCATCCGCGCCAATCGCGGGTGGAGGGGCAGCCGCTGCATCCGGCGCCCGAGCTCGGTCAGGACGCCATCGCTGAGTGCTCCGAGCCGTTCGAGCAGGACAATCGCGCGTTCGATCGCGTCTCGCGTGGGAGGCTCGAACCAGTCGAACGACCGCGGATCGTCTCCCCACGCGAAGACGTCGAGCGCCACACCCGACAGGTCGATCCGGTGAATGTCTGCCTCGCGGTGGGGACGCAGCCGGTCACGCGCGTCCCACAGACGACGGACGACACCGGCCGAAGTGCGTCCCGCGCGGCCGGCTCGCTGGTCGGCGGCGTCCTGGGTGATCCGCTCGACCACGAGGCTGTCGATGCCGCGGTCGGCGTCGTATCGAGCGACTTTCTGCAGGCCGGCATCGACGACCGCCGTCACGCGCGGCACGGTGACTGACGTTTCCGCGATGTTGGTGGCGACAACGACCCGCCGGCGGCGCTGTTCGGGCCCGGACGTCGTCGGGGGCGACAGCACACGGTCCTGTTCGTCAGGCGGCAACGTGCCGTAGAGCGGAACGACCTCGACCTCTCGGGCACATCGGGCTTCAATGCTGGCCACCTCGCGCCGGATCTCGCCCGCGCCGGGCAGGAAGCACAGCACGTCACCGCTCGTGGTGCCGAGAAGGTCGACAACGGCCTCGGTCATGGTCTGCGCGGGCGCGTACGAAATGTCCAGGGCGAATGTCCGGCCCGGGATCTGCACCACCGGGCAACCGTCGAGATATGCGGCGACCGCCTCGGCGTCGAGGGTGGCCGACATGACCACAATCCGCAGGTCGGAGCGGGCGCGCCAGGCCTGCCTGGCGAGCGCGATCGCCACATCGGTATGGATGCTGCGCTCGTGAAACTCGTCGAGCACGATGGTGGTGAACGCGGAGAGGAGCGGATCGGCGAGCAGGCGCGCCGTCAGCACGCCTTCGGTGGCGACCAGGAGTCGCGTGTCGTTTCCGAAACGACGCTCGAAGCGGACCTGCCAGCCCACTTCGCGGCCGAGGGTCCAGCCCTGCTCGTCCGCGATTCGCCGCGCGATGGCCCGGGCCGCCGCGCGCCGCGGCTGCAGCAGGATCACGGCGCCTTCGCCGACGAGCGCCGATGGGATTCGTGTCGTCTTTCCCGCGCCGGCCGCAGCGGTCACGACCACCGCCCGGTGGCGACGCACGGCGTCGACGACCTGCGGGACAAAGGCGTCGACGGGGAGCCCAGGGAATCTGGTCATCTGGTCATGGTCATTTGGTCATTTGGTCATTTCGCCACTGATGACCCGGGGCCTCCTTATCACATGACCATTTGACCACATTGACCACATGACCAAATAGCCAGATGACCAAATGACTAGATGCAGCTGACCCCCGTGCCGCCGAGGCCGCAGTAGCCGTGGGGATTCTTGGCGAGGTACTGCTGGTGGTACTCCTCGGCGTAGTAGAACTCCGGCGCAGGAAGAATCTCGGTCGTGATGCGGCTGTAGCCGGCCTTCCTCAGCTCGACCTGGAATCGGTCGCGCGACGCCTCGGCCGCCACCTTCTGCGCGTCGTTCGCGTAGTAGATGCCGGATCGATATTGCGTCCCAACGTCGTTGCCCTGACGGTTGCCTTGCGTCGGGTCGTGGCTCTCCCAGAAGACGCGCAGGAGCTCCTCGTACGAGACCACCGTCGGGTCGAACACGACGAGCACGACCTCGGCGTGGCCGGTGGAACCGCTGCAGACTTCCCGATAGGTCGGGTTGGTCGTGTGTCCCGCCGCATAGCCGACGGCCGTCGTGTGAACGCCCGCCATGCTCCAGAACTTCTTCTCCGCGCCCCAGAAGCAGCCGAGCCCGAAGACCGCAATTTCCGAGCCCTTGGGAAACGGCGGCGCGAGCGGGTGACCGTTCACGAAGTGCGCTTGTGCGGCTGTCATCGCTCGTCGTCCTTAGGCTTGAACTCCATCGCCACGCCGTTCATGCAGTAGCGTTCTCCGGTCGGCTGCGGTCCATCCGGGAAGAGATGGCCGAGATGACCGCCGCACCCGGCGCAATGCACTTCGGTCCGTGTCATGCCGTGGCTCCGATCGACGGTCGTCTCCACCGCGTCCTCTTCCGGCGCCCAGAAGCTCGGCCATCCAGTGCCGCTCTCGTATTTCGTGGAGGACGTGAAGAGCACGCGCTCGCAGGCTGCGCAGACAAAGGTCCCTTCGCGCTTTTCCTTGTTGAGCGGGCTCGAGCCACGGTGCTCGGTTCCGTGTTCGCGCAGCACGCGGAACTGCTCGGGGGTCAGCTTGACCTTCCAGAGGTCGTCCTTCAGGGCCATGGCACCAGTTTACCCGGTGCTCGAGGTGGGTGCCTTGGTCCCGCTGCCAAAAGTCCGTCGGCGGTGTCTAAGGTCCAGACCGGCGGCGTCAGCCGGATTGTTGGAGGAGGTACGAATGTCCCGCACGCGAGGCATCGGCGCTGGCGTTCTTGCTCTAGGGCTTGCCGTGGTGTGCGCCCTGGGCGCAGCGTGGAGTCCGCTCGAGGCCGCTCAGGCCACGAGGCTGCGGGCAGGCGGCGCCGTCAAGCCCCCGACGAAGGTTCATGACGTCCGACCCGTTTATCCCGAGGACGCAAAGGCCGCCAGCGTCGAAGGCGTCGTGATCCTGCAGGTCGTGATCTCGACCGACGGCTCGGTGCTCGAAGCGAGCGTGCTCCGCTCCGTGCCGATGCTGGACGACGCGGCGCAGCACGCCGTGCTGCAGTGGCGGTTCGAACCAACGCTGCTCAACGGCGAGCCCGTCGAGATCGAGATGGTGGTGACCGTCAACTTCACGCTCTCGAAGTAGCCGTCGCGGGATCCGCCGAAGCTCCTGGCGGAGCGCAAGGTCCGCGCGACGTCGCCCGCCCTTGTGCGGTGTCCGGTCTCGCGTCAGGACGCGAGCGACAGCCCGGGCTTCTTGCGATCCCCGGTGTCGATCTTCCCGCTGACCGTCGCGCCCTCGGCCAGGCTGATCGCGGGCGCCGAGAGCTTGCCCTCGATGGTCGCCGTGTCCTTGACGACGATCCGGGCCTCGGCCGTCAAGCTGCCCTTGACCGCCCCCGCCACGACAATCGTCTGCGCGATGATGGTCGCGTCGAGACGTCCCCCGGGATCGAGCGTCAGGGCGTGCCCCCCGACGTCGACCGTGCCTTCGACCTTGCCGGCAATCACCAGCGGCTCGCGGGACGTGACCTCGCCTTTGATCTGAATCGTCGAACCAATCCGGGCAATCGCATCCATGAGCACTCCTGCAGGAACTGGCCGTCGCCTTGGCAAACGCCGTTCCTGAACCCTCCGGCTGGAATCAGGCCGGAACCGCAGTAGACATGCAACCTTACGCTAGGAGCGCCCTCGAAACTCGGCGAAGTCTTACGAACCTGTCGAATCCCCGGAGTCCAGATGAGCTGACCGGTGGCGTAGGCTCCCCTGCAATGCATTTATCGGCAGGTTCGCGGCTCCCCTTTGCCCACCGCCTGAAGCCCTGCGCCCAGCCTCTAGCCTCTAGCCTCTGGAGCCTGGAGCCTGGAGCCCGGAGCCCGGAGCCCGGACCCTGGAGCCTGGAGCCCAAAAGAGGAACCCCGGCCCTCCGCGATCCGTCTGAGATTCTGTAGTGTGTCTGGAGGTTGCCCATGCGCAAGCTTGAACGCCGTTCCGCCACGGGTCGCGTCGCCGGAGTCTGCTCCGGCATCGCGGAGTACTTGGACACCGACGTCACGCTGATTCGACTCGCGTGGGTCATCCTCTCAATCGTGCCCGGCTCCATCGTCGGTGGCGTCGTGGCCTACCTTGCCGCGTGGATCGTGATGCCGGACGCGGACAAGCTCGCCTCCCCTACCGATCCCACTTCGAGAAAGTGGCTGACGCGGTCGGCGACCGACCGGAAGATCGCCGGCGTCTGCGGCGGCATCGGCGAGTATTTCGAGATCGACTCGACCGTTGTCAGGGTGGTCTGGGTCATCCTGGGGATCGTGCCCGGGTGCTTCGTCCTGGGTTTCCTGGCCTACCTGGTGGCCTGGTTCATCATCCCCGAGAAGGCGACCTCGGCCGGTCAGGCCGCGCCGTCAGCGGCGTAACGGGGCCCTACCCCTTTTTCGGTGGCGCCCCACGAAAATGGGGCAGCCAGCCCGTATAATCCGCGGCGAAGGGGGCTCATGGACCGTACCTCCGCCGTCCGCCGTCTGAGCGCCGCCCGCAAGGCAGCCATCGCCATCGCGCTGGCGGCCGCCTTCCTTTCACCGCTCGCCGCCAACGACCAGTGGCCGCGCTTCCGAGGCACGCAGGCCGGGCTCGTGCCCGACGACCCCACGCTGCCGGACACGTGGAGCGAGACCGAGAACGTCGTCTGGAAGACCGACATCCCCGGCCTCGGGTGGAGCTCGCCCATCGTCTGGGACGATCACGTCTTCATCACCTCCGCCGTCAGCACGGGCAAAGAGGCCACGCCGATTCCTGGTCTTTACGATCCAGGAGACGACCAGGGCAGCATCAAGTCGACATCCGTGAACCGGTGGATGGTCTACGACGTGGACTTCAACACAGGGAAGGTCCGGTGGTCCACCGAGCTGCGCAGCGGGACGCCGCCGATTGCGCGGCACATCAAGAACACCTTCGCGTCGGAGACCGCCGCAACCGACGGCGAGCGTGTTTACGTCCACCTTGCGAGCATTGGCGTCCTGACCGCTCTCGACATGAAGGGTGAAGTCGCGTGGGTGCGCGAGCTCGGCGCCTTCAAGGGCAGCTCCGAGTTCGGCACCGCGAGCTCACCGGTGCTCCACAACGGGCGGCTGTACCTCGTGAACGACAACACGACGCAGTCGTTCATCGCCGCGTTTGACGCGAGGAGCGGACGTGAGCTGTGGCGCACTCCCCGCGACGAAGCGCAGAGCTGGGCCACCCCGTTTGTCTGGGAGAATGCGCTCCGGACCGAGATCGTCACGGCGAGCACCAACAAGGTGCGGTCGTACGATCTCGACGGCAAACTTCTGTGGGAACTGAAGGGCATGACCATCCTGGCCACGCCGTCGCCCTTCTCTGCGCATGGGCTCGTCTATATCAGCTCCGGCTATCCGGGACAGGCGCCGCGGCCGGTGTATGCGATCAGGCCGGGTGGCTCTGGTGACATCTCCCTGAAGCCGGACGAAACGAGCAACGAGCACATCGCCTGGTATCAGCCGCTGCTGGGCACCTACAACACCTCGGCGGTCGTGCACGGCGACTACTACTACACGTTGCTCGACCGCGGCTTCCTGCTCTGCCACGACGCACGGACCGGGAAGCAGATCTACGGCCGCCAGCGGATCTCCGCCGAGTCGAGCGGATTCACCTCGTCTCCCTGGGCGTACAACGGAAAGATCTTCGTGCTGAGCGAGGATGGCGACACGTTCGTCGTGCAGGCCGGCCCGGAGTTCAAGATCCTCGGCAAGAACTCGCTCAACGAGATGACGATGGCCACGCCGGCGGTTGTGCGGGGCAGCTTGATCGTCAGGACACAGGGCAAGCTGTACCGAATCGCGCGGAGGGCACAGTGATCGACACGGCGAGGCGCAGCCGACGGCTCCTTGTTGCGGGTGCCTCGCTGGCCATACTGATCTCGGGCGCTGCCGGCCTATCCGCCCAGGGGAAGCAGTTCGTGCCGGTGGGAACGCTGCCGGTGCACGCCGAGTCGGTCGAGCTCGAGAACGGGCTGGCGTACGTGGCGGCAGGCAAGACGCTGACGGTGTTCGACGTGTCGAACCCGGCGCTGCCGAAACGGCTCGGGGCCCACACGTTCCCGGAAGAAATCTGGTCGTTCCGGCTCCAGGGCCAGATGGCTTACGTGGGCGTCAACTTCTTCGGGCTTGGTATCCTGGACCTTTCCAACCCGGCGTCGCCCGTTCTGCGCGGATCGTACAAGACACCAGGGCAGGCCAAGATCGGCGCGGTCTTCGGCAACCGGGCCCTCGTCGTCGACCACATGGAGGGCATCGTCGAGGTGGACATCTCGAACCCTTCCAAGCCTTCGTCTCCGGGATCGTTCTTCCTCGATGGCTACGCGCGCGACGTCGTCGCGTCTGGCTCTCTCGCGTTCGCCGTGGACAGCCCGACCGGACTCTACGTCTTCGATCTCGCAAAGCCAGGCCCCCTCGAGCCGATCGCGACCCTGCAGGACGGCACGGCTCTGCGGACAGTGGACGTGACATCGGGCGATGGGCAGCGACTTGCGGTCCTGGTCGGTGGCGGGACGCTGCAGACCTACGACCTGTCGGATCCGGCCAAGCCGGTCAGGCTATCGGCCTACAAGACGCCGGGCGGCGCGCAGCGTGTGGCCTTGAACGGGCGCTTGACCTACGTCGCCGACGGCGCAGCGGGCCTGCTCGTCGTGGATCTGTCGAAGCCGGACGCCCCGGTCATCGTGGGTGCCCATAAGACGCCGACCGCGGCCCGGGACGTGGCCGTGGCAGGCGGCCTGGTGCTGGTGGCGGTCGCCAACGGCGACGTGATCATCCTCCGCGAGATCACCAAGTAGCAGAGCGGCACGGGACATCCAATTGCCAAATCACTCAATAACCCGATTAGTAGGTTCGGCCGTGTTATCATATGTTTATGCCAAAACAGCCTGTTTCTGTGACGCTCGACCGCGACAACCTGCTCTGGCTGCGGGGGCGGATGGCAGGACGGAAGCGGCGGAGCCTGAGCGACGCGCTCGACGAGGTGATCACCGCCGCACGGCTCGGTGGCCCGGGGGCGAACGCGATCCGTTCGGTGGTGGGCACGATCGACATCGCGTCAGATGATCGGCTCCTCGATCGGGCCGACGCCTACGTCCGGAGCGAGTTCGAGCGATCGCTCGCCAGGCCCAGGCTGGCGCGGGAGAGCGGCCCGGCACCGACGCCGGGTCGCGGGCGCCGAGTGAAGCTCGCCAGGGCGCCGCGCCGTGGCTGAGCCCGCGGCGGTGACGGATACGCACGCGCTGGTGTTCCATGCGGCGGGGAGCGGCGGGCTGGGGCCGAAGGCCAGGGCGCTGTTCACCGCCGCCGAACGCCGTGAGGCCCTGATCTACGTCCCTGCGGCCGTCGTGTGGGAAGTGAGCCTGCTGGCTAGAGCTGTCCGTATCAGCCTGGGAAGACCGGTACGGGACTTCTTCGCCGATCTATTCAGCAATCCCGCGTTCCAGCCCCACGACCTCGGCGCAGGCCAGGTATTCGACGCCGACGAGCTCCGCTTCACGCGCGATCCGTTCGACGCCCTCATCTGTGCGGCGGCGCGAGATCTCGGCCTTCCCCTTCTGTCGCGCGATGCGGCCATCCGGGCCTCCGGCACCGTGAAAGTGCTCTGGTAAATCCGACACCTGAACCGCTGCCTCTGAATCCTCGTCTCATGGGAGATTGGGGGAGGCCGCATGGGGCTCTGGCAGGATGTCCGCTTCGCTGCGCGTCTCTTGCTGAAAGAGCGCTGGTTCGCCGCGGCCGCCGGGGTCGCGCTGGCGCTGGGCATCGCGGTCAATGCCACGGTCTTCACGCTGGTCAACGCCGTCTTGATCCGCGGCCTGCCCTTCGAGAACCCTGACACCATCATGGCGCTCGGCTCCAGGGACGCCGCGGGCCGCGAGCGCGGCGTCTCGCTCGCCGACTTCGAGGACTGGCGCCAGGCCAAGGCGTTCGAAGGCCTCGCGCTCTGGGGCAACTACAGCTTCAACCTCAGCGACGCCGGTCACGTGCCAGACCGCTACTCCGGCACGTACATCTCCGCCAATGTCTTCGCGATGATCGGCCAGCAGCCGGTACTCGGCCGCAACTTCCGGCCGGAAGACGATCTCCCTGGCTCGCCCCCCGTACTGCTCATCAGCCACAGCGTCTGGCGCACCCGCTACGCGGGAGACCCGTCGGTCATCGGGCGCACCGTCACCGTCAACGGCTTCCTCCCGACCATCATCGGCGTCATGCCCGAGGGCCTGCAGTTCCCCAACAACAACGACCTCTGGGTACCGCTCGTCCACCTGCCGCCGGGCGTCAAACCGCTCGAACGCAGCGCGCGCAGCTTCCAGGTGTTCGGCCGCCTCGCCCCAGGCGTGAGCCTCGACCAGGCACTCGCCGAGTTGACGTCCATCACCACCAGGCTCGCCGAGGAGTACCCGACGACGAACAAGGGCATCACGCCGATGCTGATGACGTTCAGCGAACGGCAGAACGGCGGGCCGATTCGATTGATCTTCCTGGCGCTGATGGGCGCCGTGGGCTTCGTGCTGCTCATCGCGTGCGCGAACGTCGCCAACCTGCTGCTCGCCCGATCGGCGCACCGTGCGAGGGAAATCAGCATTCGCGTGGCGCTCGGCGCGTCGCGGGTGCGGATCGTCCGGCAGTTGCTCGTCGAGAGCGTCATGCTCGCCGCTCATCAGCGGCGTGGCCGGGTATCTGCTGTCCATCGTCGGCGTTCGCCTGTTCGACCAGGCGACGCAGGATGTCGGCAGGCCGGCGTGGATTCAGTTCACGATGGACGGCACGGTCTTCTTCTTCATCGCATCTGTGAGTCTGGGCACGGGGATCGTGTTCGGCCTTGCCCCGGCGTTGCACGTCTCGAAGACCGACGTCCACGAGGTGTTGAAGGAAGGCGGCCGCACCGGCGCCGTCGGCGTGCGTGCCCGTCGATGGACCAACGCGCTCATCGTCGCGGAGATGGCGTTGACGCTGGTCCTCCTCGCCGGAGCCGGCTTCATGATGCGCAGCTTCCTCGCCCTTCAGCGGCTCGACCTCGGCGTCGACACGTCGAAGCTGCTGACCGCCCAGCTGGGCCTGCCCGACCGCAAGTATCACGAGCCCGAGGAGCGGGTGCGCTTCTTCCAGCAGCTCGAGGAACGGCTCAACGCCATCGCGCCCGCGGCCGCAGCCAGCGTCGCGAGCAACCTGCCGGTGCTGGGTGGCGGCCAGCGCTCGCTCGTCGTCGACGGCCGGGCGGCTGAGGCGGGCGCACAGCTGCCGCAGGTCACGGCGGTCAGCGTCGGCTCGCGCTACTTCGACGCGATTGGCGTCACGGTGGCGCGCGGCCGCGCGCTTTCGAACGACGACGGCCTGCCTGGCAGGGACAACGTCGTCGTCAACCAGCGGTTTGTCGCGATGCACTTCCCTGGCGAGGAGGCGCTTGGTAGGCGCATCGGCTTCTCGCCGGCGCCGCCGCCCGGGTCGGAGGGTGCGGCCGTGAACCCCCCGGCGACGTGGTTCACGATCGTCGGCATCGCGCCGACGGTCCGGCAACGCGGACCACAGCGAGGCGAGCCCCGACCCGGTCGTGTACCTGCCCATCCGCTTCGAGCCGGCGCTGGCCGCCAGTGTGATTCTCAGGACCCGGGCCGATAGCGAGAGCCCGGCCGGCCTGGCTGGCTTGATGCGCACCCAGCTCGCCGCCATCGATCCGGATTTGCCGCTCTTCGCGGTCCGCACGATGGATGAGAACCTCGCGCGCGCCATGTGGCCTTACACGGTCTTTGGATCCATGTTCGCGCTCTTCGCGTTCATCGCGCTCCTGCTCTCGGCCGTGGGGCTGTACGCCGTCACCGCCTACTCGGTGACGCAGCGCACGCAGGAGATCGGCGTGCGCATGGCCCTTGGCGCTCAGGCGCGGCAGGTGTGGTGGATGTTCATGCGGAGGATGCTCGTGCTCCTTTCGGTGGGCGTCACGGTCGGCCTGGCGGGAGCCGTGGGCGTCGGCAAACTGCTCGAGAGCTTCCTTGTGGGCGCCGGGCCGTACGACCCGATCACGTTGGGGGCCATTGCAGCGCTCCTCTCGGTCGTGGCCGCCGCCGCGTCGTTCTGGCCGGCCCAGCGGGCGACAAGACTCGACCCGGTCGCCGCACTCGCGGAGGAGACTCGCACTTGAGAAGTTAACGTTCAGGGTTCACCGTTCAGGGAATTCAAGGTGCCAGGTGTCTACGTTCTGGGTTCTCGGTTCTGAGGTTCTTCTGAACGCTGAACCCAGTAACCTCTGGGAGACGTCGCGAACCGGCACCTGTGGCACGTAGGAACCTCGAACTTTGAAATAGTGCCGGCAGCGACATCCTCACGCTCGCGGGGCCCCACCCCCGCTCGTGGCCGCAGGCGCCCTCTCCGGGAGTAGGTCGCTGCCGGCGCACAAAGAAAAAGGGCTCGAGGAAAACCTCGAGCCCTTCTTGGTAAATACTGCCGGCAGCGACCTACTCTCCCACACAGTTTCCCATGCAGTACCATCGGCGGTATCAGGCTTAACTTCCGTGTTCGGAATGGGAACGGGTGTGACCCTGATCCTATGACCACCGGCATACTTGTCCGGGTGCCTCGGGCCCGGGCTCCGTTGCTGCGCTGGCGGATTCGGCGGCGTTCCGCCGCGGAATAGCGCGCGCGCATCCGGTCGTCCCAGACAATCTGTCAAAGAGCTCTGAATTTGGCTATCTGGTCAGTTGGTCAACTGGTCATCGAGAACAAAATGACCAATTGACCACATGACGAGATGGCCAAATTCAGCTGTCGCCAACTGAATATCCTGCAAACGGTAGTTTCCTCCGAGTCACACCACGCAGCGGTTTCTGCGTGCATTGCTCTTGTAGAAACAATTTATGGAAAAGCCTCACGGCTGATTAGTATCGGTAAGCTCAACGTATCGCTACGCTTACACACCCGACCTATCACCTGGTAATCTTCCAGGAGCCTTTAGGGATCTTGCGATCCAGGGAGATCTCATCTTGTGGAGGGTTTCACGCTTAGATGCATTCAGCGTTTCTCCCTTCCGGACGTAGCTACTCGGCGGTACCGCTGGCGCGATAACCGATACACTAGAGGTCCGTCCAACCCGGTCCTCTCGTACTAAGGTCAGCCCCACTCAAATCTCCTGCGCCCATCATAGATAGAGACCGAACTGTCTCGCGACGTTCTAAACCCAGCTCACGTACCACTTTAACCGGCGAACAGCCGGACCCTTGGAACCTGCTACAGCTCCAGGATGTGATGAGCCGACATCGAGGTGCCAAACCCTAGCGTCGATGTGAACTCTTGGCTAGGATCAGCCTGTTATCCCCGGCGTACCTTTTATCCGTTGAGCGATGGCCCTTCCACGCGGAACCACCGGATCACTAAAGCCTGGTTTCCCACCTGCTCGTCTTGTAGGACTCGCAGTCAAGCTCGCTTCTGCTTTTGCACTCTAAGGCTGATTTCCAAACAGCCTGAGCGAACCTTCGCGCGCCTCCGTTACAATTTAGGAGGCGACCGCCCCAGTCAAACTACCCACCTAGCAGTGTCCCTGATCTGGATGACAGAACGAGGTTAGAACGCCGAAGCGCTAAGGGTGGTATCTCACCGTTGGCTCCCCCGAATCCGAGAACCCGGGTTCAAAGCCTCCCACCTATCCTGCGCATAGCGCGTCAGCATTCACTACTAGGATGTAGTAAAGGTGCACGGGGTCTTTTCGTCTTATGACGGGCAACCGGCGTCTTCACCGGTACCACAAATTCGCAGTGCCCCTCGTTGAGACAGCGCCCAAATCATTACGCCATTCGTGCAGGTCGGAACTTACCCGACAAGGAATTTCGCTACCTTAGGACCGTTATAGTTACGGCCGCCGTTTACCGGGGCTTCAGCTCAAAGCGTCGCCTTGCGGCTAACCTCTCCCTTTAACCTTCCGGCACCGGGCAGGCGTCAGGCCATATACGTCGTATTCGACTTGGCATAGCCCTGTGTTTTTAGTAAACAGTTGCTTGGGCCTCTTTATTGCAACTCCTTCACGCTTCGGTACGCGAGGTACCTAACGCTAACGGAGCACCCCTTCTTCCGAAGTTACGGGGTGAGTTTGCCGAGTTCCTAAACGAGGGTTCTCACTCGCACCTTAGGATTTTCTCCTCGCCTACCTGTGTCGGTTTGCGGTACGGGTACCCAAAAGACTCCTTAGAGGATTTTCTCGGCAGCATAGCGTCTGTGACTTTGCGGGTCGTGCGACCCTCGCCATGACCCCTCAGGATAATGACCCACCGGATTTGCCAGGCGGATCTCCCTACAGGCCTGAACCTACACGTCCAATCGTAGGCTCACATAGCTTCCTGCGTCTCCCCATCGTGATAACGTCTTCTAGGTAGTTCTGGAATATTAACCAGATATCCATCCGCTACGCCTTTCGGCCTCGCGTTAGGACCCGACTAACCCTGAGCGGACGAACCTTCCTCAGGAAACCTTAGGCTTACGGTGGAAAGGATTCTCACCTTTCTTATCGCTACTTATGCCGGCAGGGTCACTTCTCACCACTCCACCAGTCTTTTCAGTCTGGCTTCACGGCTGTGAGAACGCTCCTCTACCAATATGCGACCCCGCAG
>CAVRVW010000011.1:342500-740068 GCA_963724695.1 uncultured Acidobacteriota bacterium
CGTGCAGCCGTACCGATCGAACAGCTGCAGGAAGTCGTAGGCCTGCAGCAGCAGGTAGCTGAACTCGGTGAACGAGATGCCGTCCTCGCTCTCCAGCCGGCGGCTCACCGATTCCTTCTGCAGCATGTAGTTCACGGTGAAGTGCTTGCCGATGTCGCGCAGAAACGTCGAGCAGGTCCGATCGTCGCCAGCCAGTCGGCGTTGTTGACGATCCGCGCGGCGTTCGGCGGACGCATCGAAGTCCAGGAAGCGCTCGAGCTGCGCGCGGATGCCGGCGACGTTCGCCTCGACCTGCTCCGTCGACAGCAGCAGCCGCTCCTGCGACTTGCCGCTGGGATCGCCGATCATCCCGGTGCCGCCGCCGACCACGGCAATCGGCGTGTGGCCGAAACGCTGCAGCCGCGCGAGCCCCAGCACCGGGAGCAGCGAGCCCACGTGCAGGCTCGACGCCGTCGGGTCGAAGCCGATGTAGGCGGTGACGCGCTCGCGCGCGAACAGGTCCGGAACGGCCTCTGTCCGGTCGGAGACCAGTCCGCGCCACGAGAGTTCGTCGAAAAGAGTGGGCATCGCCAAAGCGTTTTACTATATCAGTCGATGGCGACCGTTCGACCGGCCGAGGGTGGTCCCGAGAGTAGTCGAAGGACGATGACCCGCCGCGCCTGGCTCAAGACTCTCGTCGCGGGCAGCGTCGGCGCCGCCACCGGGTTGGGCGTGTACGGCGTATACGAGCGCAACGCGATCGGCCTGACGCGACTCGAGCTGCCGGTCGCGGGACTGTCGCCCGGACTCGCCGGGCTGCGCATCGGCCTCATGACCGATGTGCACCGCAGCCGCTGGGTGTCAGCTGACGATGTCACGGCCGCGGTGACCCTGCTGCTGTCGGCCGCGCCGGATCTCATCGTGCTCGGCGGCGACTATGTCAGCTTCGCTGACCGGGCATTTGTCGGCCCCGTGGCCGAGGTGCTGCGCCCGCTCTCGGCGCCGCACGGCGTCTTCGGCATCCTGGGCAACCACGACAACGAGCGTGACATTTCCAGGGCCCTCTCGGGCCAGCGTGTCCAGATGCTCAACGATGCCCGCACGACGCTGACCATCAGGGGCGAGCCGCTGGAGCTGGCTGGACTGCGATACTGGACGCGGCGCCCAGCCGACATCGCATCCGTTCTCCGAGGCGCGACGGGCACGGTGGTCCTGCTCGCGCACGATCCACGACGCCTGCGAGACGCCTCAGGGCTCAACGTCCCGCTGGTCCTCTCGGGCCACACGCACGGAGGTCAGGTTGTTCTGCCTGGCGTTGGCCCGCTGGCCGCACGGAGGTTTCCGGTCGTGTCGGGCATGGAACGCGAAGGCCAGACGACGATCTTCGTCAGCCGCGGCGTGGGCACCGTCTACGCGCCGATCCGGATCAACTGTCCGCCGGAAGTTGCGCTGCTCACCCTCGCGCCTGACCCGTCCTACTCTCCCGCCTGACCGAACCCGGTCTCGCGCCTGGGGTCCGAATCATCCTCGGGCGAACCGACGGCCCTGCAGGTGCCACCGTCCCTCGAGCAGCAGTCGAATGGCCTCGGGATAGAGACGGTGCTCTTCGACCAGGATGCGCTCGGAGAGGGATGCGACCGTGTCTCCATCGAGCACGGGCACCGCCGCCTGAAGAAGGATAGGGCCGCCATCGAGCTCTGCGGTGACGAGGTGCACGGTCACGCCACTCACCCGAACGCCATGGTCGAGCGCCTGACGCTGCGCGTCGAGGCCAGGGAATGAGGGAAGGAGCGAAGGGTGAATGTTCAAGATCCGCTCGGGGAACGCGTCGAGGAGCGGCTGACCGACGAGCCGCATGAAGCCGGCCAGGCAAACGAGATCCACGCCGTGCTGCTGCAACGTCTCGACAATCGAGCGGTCGTATCCCGGACGATCGGTGGACAGCCTGGGATCCAGGTACACGGCCTCGATACCTGCCTCGCGGGCCCGCAGGAGACCAGGCGCATCCGAGCGATTCGAGATGACCACCGCAATCCTGGCGTCGAGCTGACCTCGCCCAATCGCCTCAATGATCGACTGGAGATTGCTCCCCCGCCCGGAGATCAGGACACCTAGTTGATGTGCTCGGGTGGATTCAGCCATCGGCATTGTCGCGAGTGTGAAGGCCTCGACGAGTGGATGGTGCGAGGAGGCTAGAGGAATTCAACTTTGCGGTCGCCGGAGGTGACCGAGCCGATGCGGAAGGCTGCGGGCTCGCCATGCTCTCTGAGAGACGACAGCACGCGGTCGGCGTCGGACGCCGCACAGACCACGATCAGACCGACACCCATGTTGAACGCGCGGAGCATCTCGTCGCGGTCGATGGCGCCCCGTTCGCGCGATCAGCCGGAACAACGGGGGCACGGTCCACGTGTTGAGGTCGATCGCGGCGCCGCAGCCTTCCGGGAGCGTCCTCGGCAGGTTCTCGGTGATGCCGCCTCCGGTGATGTGGGCCATCCCCTTGACCAGGTTCGCTGCCAGCAGCGGCCGCACGGCGGCCAGATACGAGCGGTGAGGCGCCAGCAGCGCATCCCCCACCGTGGCCCCGAGCTCGGGGACCACCGTCTCCGGCGCATACCCGCACACGTCAAACAGCACACGACGCGCGAGCGAGTACCCGTTCGTGTGGAGACCGGCCGACGGCAGCGCGACCAGCGCGTCCCCTGGCACCGTTCGCCGCCCATCGACGATGCAGGCCCGGTCCACGGCGCCCACGATGAAGCCGGCGATGTCGTACTCCCCGTCGGCGTAAAAGCCCGGCATCTCCGCGGTCTCGCCCCCAAGAAGCGCGCACCCGTTCTCCCGGCACCCGCGTGCCACGCCCGCCACCACTTGTTCCGCGACGGCCGGCAACAAGCGGCCGGTCGCAAGATAATCGAGGAAGAACAGGGGCTCGGCGCCCTGCACGAGGATGTCGTTGACGCAGTGGTTGACCAGGTCGGCGCCGATCGTGTCGTGCCGGCCGGTCATGAACGCGACCTTGAGCTTGGTACCGACCCCGTCTGCGCTCGACACGAGCACCGGTTCGCGGTAGCGGTCCGCATCGAGGCGGAACAGCCCACCGAACGACCCGATCTCAGACAGCACGCCAGGCGTGGTCGTCGATCGTGCGAGCGCCTTGATCCGACGGACGGCCTCGTTTCCCGCGTCGATGTCGACGCCAGACTGCCTGTAGTCCATCAGAAGTCCAGCTTCCCGATCACACTCTGAAGCAATGCGCGCGCGGGTGACCCATCGCCTGACTCCCAGTAGGAGCGGCGCACGAACGCGAAGAAGCGCTCTTTCTCGAGGTCCTCTTCGAGCATGTCAAACCCCTCGGCGAGGAGCGACAGCGCCTCGTCACGCCTCGGGTGAGTCGCCAGTGTGGACATCATCAGCTGGGTGTTCCGAAGGGCCACGGTCGCCACCGCCAGGGCCACCGGCGCCCGCGTCGGGTCCTGTGAGGGAATGCCGACCGCGAAGAGCGCTTCGACCGCGGTGGCCCGCCCGCTGACACCGAGAGCACCCAGCCCGAACGCGGCGTTCCTGAGCAGTTCCTGGAAGCCAGGGTTGGTGTCGGTGAACTTCAGCGTCTCGATCGTGAAGCTCTCGTGGGACTCGCAATTGACGCCGAGGAGGCAAATCGCCGACGCGATCGACGGCTGCCGGTTTCGCGGCGCGCTCCGCTGCAACGCGGCCATCGTCTCCAGCGTCGACTTGTCTCCAATCTTCCCGAGCGCCAGCACCGCATCGTCCTGCAGCGGACCATCGAGCTTGGCGACGGCCAGAATCGCCGGCACCGCGTACTGCGCCTTGTAGTCGCCGAGCGCTTCGATGACGGCCCCCCGGAAGAAGTCCTCGCCCCTGCCGACGTCGGTCACGAGCACCTGCTGGGCCTTCGCGTTGGTACGCGCGGCCGACGCGAGCGCGCGCACGAGAGCCGGCCGGACGAATTCGGCCTGTTCCTTGTCGACGCCACCGACCAGCCGCTGGGTGACATCGGGATCCGGATTCCGCTCGAAGTAGCTGTACGCGACCGTGCGCAGCCGATCGTTGGGACTCGACAGCGCCTCGCGCATCGCATCCCCCGTGCGTGGGTCGTTGAACCCGGTGAGCAGCACGAGCGCGCGGTACCGCACGTACCCGTCCTTGTGCTCGTCGACGGCCCGGAGCAAGGCGGGAGCGGCCTGGCTGTTGGGCGTGCGACGCACCGTGCGCGCCGCCGCAGTGCGCGTGGGATAGTCGAGGTCTCCAAGCTTGTCGATGGCGGCCTGGAGCTGTTCTGGCGCGACAGCGGCAGGCGCGTTGGGCTCCTGCGCTGGTTGCAACGGAGCAGCCGCGCCGACCCACGCCGTGCCGACGCCCACCAGCAGGAGGGCCCCTGCCCACGCGCGAAATGCCTTCGTCGTCTTCATCGTGTCGGTCAGCGCGGAATCGGTTCCTTGTCGAGCTTCAGCGCGAGTTGCAGGTAGCTCTTCTCGTCCCTCGGGAACTCGACCGGATATTGCCCTGTGTAGCACGAGCTGCAATACCCGGTCCGGCCCGACCCCACAGCGGTCATCAAGCCCTCGTGGCTCAGATAGCCCAGGCTGTCGGCCTCGAGGAAGTCGCGCACTTCGTCAAGTGTGTGCGTGGCCGCAATGAGCTCCGAGCGCCTCGGCGTGTCGACGCCGTAGAAGCACGGCGAGATCGTCGGCGGACAGCTGATCCGCACGTGGACCTCGCTCGCGCCAGCGGCCCGCACCATGCCGACAATCTTTCTGGACGTAGTGCCCCTGACAATCGAGTCGTCGACCAGGACCACGCGCCTGCCCTCCAGAATGCTCCTGACAGGGTTGAGCTTCACCTTGACGCCGAAATGGCGGATGGCGGACTGAGGCTGAATGAACGTGCGCCCGACGTAATGGTTGCGAATCAGGCCCATGCGGAGCGGTAAGCCCGCCTCGTCTGCGAAGCCCATCGCGGCACAGACGCCCGAGTCCGGCACGGGTACGACGACGTCTGCGTCGACGCGCTGTTCGCGGGCCAGCATGCGGCCCAGGTTCGTGCGCACCTCGTTGACGCTTCGACCGAACACGTAGCTGTCGGGCCTTGCGAAGTACACGTGCTCGAACACGCAATGCGCGAGAGGCGCGGCGGGAAACGGCTTGATGGACTTGAGCCCCGCGGCGCTGATCACGACCACCTCGCCGGGGTCCACATCTCTCAGGTACGTGGCGCCGATGAGATCCATCGCGCATGTCTCGGAGCAGATCACATAGGCGGCGCCCAGCCTGCCGATCGCCAGCGGCCGGAAGCCGTGGGGATCGCGGATCGCGATGAGCCGATCCTTGGTCATCAGCAGGAAGGAGAAAGCGCCCTGGATCTGGGCGATGGACTCCACGAGCGCGTCCTCGACGGTGGGCGCCTTCGATCGCGCGTACAGGTGCAACACCACCTCGGTGTCGGACGTGGACTGGAAGATCGAGCCCTGTCGGACCAGGTCGTCGCGGAGCTCGCCGGCGTTGACCAGGTTCCCGTTGTGGCAGATGCCGATCTGGCCGTGGGCGCAGTCGATGAGAAACGGCTGGGCGTTGGAGAGACGGCTCTCGCCGGCCGTCGAGTACCGCACGTGGCCAAACGCCATGTCGCCGGGCAGGCGCGAGAGGACGTCGTTGTTGAAGACGTCGGCCACGTGGCCCATTCCGATCGAGACCCGGACGTCCTGGCCATCCGAGGAGGCAATCCCGGCGCTCTCCTGTCCGCGGTGCTGGAGCGCGTAGAGGCCCAGGTAGGTCATGTTGGCGGCCTCGGGATGCCCGAAGATGCCGAAGAGGCCGCACTCTTCTCTGAACTTGTCCATTATTTTCCTTGTGGCGGGGCTCCAGCTCCCGCCCTCACTCTACTAGGCCACCTGACGCGCGAAATGGCGTTCGATGGTCTCGGACCAGATCCGCTCGAGCTGCTCGATCCCGACGTCGACTGTCGTCGTGCCTGCCACCGCGATGCGGAGCCGGTTGCCGCCGGTTTCGCCGATTACCCTGGCGGGGACTCCCGCGGCGGCCGCAGCCTGCAGCACTTCGGCGACGGCATCCGGGCTCGCCGATACCAGCACGCGCGACGCCGACTCGCCAAAAAGCGCCGCGGCCTCGTTCAGTCGCGCCGAGCGCGACACCTGCGTGCCTTCGATGGACGCCTGGGCGCCGATACCCTGCGTGTTGAAACAACACTCCGCCAGGGCCACCGCGAGCCCGCCATCCGCGCAGTCGTGCGCGGATCGGATCTCACGGCGTTCCGCCAACGACACGAGCAACTCCTGGAGGGCGCGTTCGCGCCGCAGATCGAGCGCCGGCGGCGCGCCGGCGACCCGCCCGCCCACCACCTTGAGATACTCGCTGCCGCCCAATTCTCCGTGACCCTCTCCGAGGAGCACGATGACGTCGCCCGACTCGCGGAATCGTCGCTCGAGCACGCGATCCGCATGCTGGAGGAGCCCGACGACACCGATGACGGGCGTCGGGTAGATGGCTCGACCGTCGGTCTCGTTGTAGAGGCTGACGTTTCCGCCTGTGATCGGCGTGTCGAGCGCGCGACAGGCCTCGCCGATGCCCTCGACGGCCTGTGCGAACTGCCACATGATGGCCGGCCGCTCGGGGTTGCCGAAGTTCAGGCAGTTGGTGGCCGCGATCGGCCGTGCGCCGGCGCACGCGACGTTCCTCGCGGCCTCGGCCACCGCTAACATCGCCCCCCGCTTCGGATCGAGATAGCAGTACCGCCCGTTGCCATCGACCGACATCGCCAGGGCGCGCTCGGTCCCCTTGATGCGGACGACGCCGCATCCCAGACCGGGGAGGCTGATGGTGTTGGTCTGCACCATGTGGTCGTATTGCCGGTACGCCCACGCTTTGCTGGCGACGGTCGGCGAACCCACGAGCGCCAGGAGCGCATCGGCGCTCGACGGCGCCGGCGACAGCGTGTCCAGATCCAGGGCCTGGACCTCGGCGAGATAAGCCGGCCTCTCCATGGGCCGCTTGTAGACGGGCGCCTCGTCGGTCAACGCGTGGTTGGGAATCTCCGCCACGAGCTCACCGCGGTTCCGCACCCGCAGCAGGCCGTCGCTCGTCACCTCGCCGATGTGCACGGCGTGCAGATCCCATTTTTCGAAGATCCGCTCGACCTCGGCCTCGCGGCCCTTCTTGACGACGAGCAGCATGCGCTCCTGTGATTCGGAGAGCATGATCTCGTAGGGCGTCATCCCGGCTTCGCGCTGCGGCACCCGCGAGACGTCGATCTCGACGCCAGCGCCACCGCGAGAGCCCATCTCGGTCGTCGAACACGTCAATCCCGCCGCGCCCATGTCCTGGATGCCGACGAGCGTGTCGGTCTGCATGACTTCGAGGCACGCCTCGAGAAGCAGCTTCTCCATGAACGGATCGCCGACCTGCACGGCTGGACGCTTCTCCGCGGACTTGTCGTCGAACTCCGCCGAGGCCATCGTCGCGCCGTGAATCCCGTCCCGTCCGGTCTTGGCGCCCACGTAGTACACGGGGTTGCCCGTCCCCGAGGCAATCCCCTTGATGATATCCGCGGCCTTCGCGATGCCCAGGCAGAAGACGTTGACGAGGTTGTTGCCCGCGTAGCTCGGCTCGAAGGCGATCTCGCCGCCGATGGTCGGGATGCCGATGCTGTTGCCGTACCCTGCGATGCCGGCGACCACTCCCTCGAGCAAACGCCTGGTCCCGGGGGCCTCGAGGTCGCCGAACCTGAGCGAGTTCATCAGCGCGATGGGCCTCGCCCCCATCGTGAAGATGTCACGGATGATGCCGCCGACGCCGGTCGCCGCGCCCTGGTAGGGCTCGATGAACGAGGGGTGGTTGTGCGACTCGATCTTGAAGACCGCCGCGAGGCCGTCGCCGATGTCCACGGCGCCGGCATTCTCCCCTGGGCCCTGGAGGACCTGCGGTCCTTCCGTGGGCAGGGTGCGCAGGTGGACGCGCGAGCTCTTGTAGCTGCAATGCTCCGACCACATCACAGAGAAGATCCCGAGCTCGGTGAGGTTCGGCTCGCGGCCCATGAACGCGACGATCCTCGCATATTCGTCGGGCTTGAGGCCGTGGCGTTCGATGGTCGCGGCGTCAATCACGAGACGGCCTGCATGCTCTTGCTCCTCGCAAACGCAGAGACGACCGACTGGAGGATGACCAGGCCGTCCGCGCTGCCGAGCGCCAGCTCACACGCGCGCTCCGGGTGCGGCATCATGCCCACGACGTTTCGCGCCTCGTTGCAGAGGCCCGCGATCGCGTGCACCGATCCGTTGGGGTTCGCCCCATCCTCCAGTGTGCCTTCCGGGGTGGTGTAGCGGAGGACGACCTGCCGATTCGCTTCGAGGCGCTCGAGCGTTTCTGGGGGCGCATAGTAGTTGCCTTCGCCGTGGCCGATGGGAATCCGCAGCACCTGACCGACGCTGGCGTCGGACGTGAACGGTGTGTCGGTTTGTTCGACGCGAACGTGCACATGCTCGCATCGGTACTTGAGACCGCGGTTCCTGAGCATGGCGCCAGGCAGCATCCCCGCTTCGAGCAGCACCTGAAAGCCGTTGCAGATGCCGATCACGGGGCCACCGCGGTCGGCGAAGGCCTTGACCTCGCGCATGATCGGCGAGAAGCGCGCCATGGCGCCGGTCCGCAGGTAGTCGCCGTGTGCGAACCCGCCTGGCAACACGACGACGTCTGCGCCCTTGAGGTCTGTGTCCTTGTGCCAGATGAGCTCGGCGGACTGGCCAAGGACGGCCGTCGCCGCGTGGTACGCGTCGTGGTCGCAATTGGAGCCGGGAAACACGATCACTGAAAATGTCATTCTTTACTCTGCGGTGGGGCCCCACCCCCACCGCCTGCCGCCGCTCGCTCGCTCTCGCTCGCGGCGATGGTTAGCAACGACTGTCCGCTCAGTGAAGGCTCTGGAGTTGTCAGTCGACTTCAATCCGATAACTTTCAATCACCGGGTTGGCGAGCAACTTATCGGCCACTTCGGCGGCCAGCGCTTTTGCCTGGGCCGCCTCGGTCGTGGCCAGATCCAGCTCGAAGTACTTGCCTTGCCGGACATCTCCAACGCCGGCGTAACCGAGCGTGTGCAGGGCCTCGACAATCGTTCGCCCCTGCGGATCGAACACGGACGGCTTCAGGGTTACAAAGACACGGGCTCGCATGCAAGGACTCTCAGGAAAATGTCGTCCACGTATCGAAACTGTTCGTCGAGATCGAAGGCGCGCTCGATCTCGGCGGGCGACAAGCGTCCGGTCACGTCGGCGTCGGCAAGGAGCAGCGCCTTGAAGTCCTTCTGCTCGGCCATCGAACGCATGGCGTTCCGCTGCACGTACTCATACGCCAGCTCGCGCGACACGCCCTTTTTCGCCAGCTCGAGGAGCACCGTGCCAGAGAACACCACGCCGCGTGAGCGACCGAGGTTCTCGCGCATGCGCTCGGGGTAGACGACCATCCCTCGCACGATCCGGGTGAAGCGGCGGAGCATGTGGTCGAGGGCGATGAAACTGTCCGGGAGGATGACGCGCTCGACCGACGAGTGCGAGATGTCGCGCTCGTGCCAGAGCGCGATGTTCTCGACCGCTGCGTGGCTGTTGGCGCGGACGAGCCGGGCCAGGCCGACGATCTGCTCGCAGCCGATGGGATTGCGCTTGTGGGGCATCGCCGAAGAGCCCTTCTGGCCCTTGGCGAACGGCTCCTCGACCTCGCCGATCTCGGTTTTCTGGAGCCCGCGAACCTCGAGCGCAAACTTCTCGAGCGACGCCGCGGCAATGGCCAGCGCGGACATCAGCTCCGCGTGCCGGTCCCGCTGGATGACCTGAGACGCCACGGGCGCCGGCTCGAGCCCAAGCCGCCGGCACACGTCGGCTTCGATCGCCGGCGGCAGGTGCGCGAAGGTCCCGACCGCACCCGACAGCTTGCCCACGCTGATGACGGCCCTGGCCCGGCGCAGGCGCTCGATGTTCCGACCGGTCTCTGCGAACCAGAGCGCAAGCTTCAGGCCGAACGTCATCGGCTCGGCGTGCACGCCGTGGGTCCGGCCGATCATCGGCGTCAGGCGGTGCTCCACCGCCCGGTCCCGGACCGCCGCCGCCAGTGCGTCGAGATGCGCGAGGATGAGATCGCACGCTTCGCGCATCTGCAGCGCCTGCGCGGTATCGATGACGTCCGACGAAGTCATGCCGAAGTGGAGCCAGCGGGCGGAGGGCCCGACATGTTCGGCCACGGCGGTCGTGAACGCGATGACGTCGTGCTGCGTGGTGCGCTCGATTTCTTCGATGCGCGCGATGTCGAACGCCCCCTTCTCGCGGATGTCCCGGGCGGCCTCGACGGGCACGAGGCCGGCGTCGGCCATGGCCTCCGCCGCGGCCGTCTCCACGAGCAGCCAGGTCTCGTAGCGACGCTGGTCGCTCCAGATCCGGCCCATCTCAGGGTGCGTGTAGCGTGCGATCACGAATGGTCAGCCCACGTCCAGTCGGCCGGGCGGAATCTCCAGCCCGTTCACGTTGCCCAGCACCGTCGCGGCCAGCGACCCGTTCTTGAAGAGATCGGCGGCCACCCGCTGCACGTCGGCCGACGTGACCCGTTCCACGCCGTGGAGCGTCTCGTCCAGGCCGAACTGACGATCGAAGTAGATCTCCTGACGCGCCAGGTGCGACATGCGGCTCGCCGTGTTCTCGAGGCTCAACATGAGGCTGCCTTTGAGGTGGTCCTTCGACCGCTGCAGCTCGCCTTCCGGCACCGGCGATTGCTTGATCGTCCGCAGTTCCTCGACGACGAGGTCCACGACTTCGCCCACGGCCTCGTTGGCGCAGCCGGCGTAGATCGTGAACTGGCCGGCATCGCGATACGCGCTCAGGCCGCTGAACACCGCGTAGGCCAGGCCGCGCTTCTCCCGCACGTTCTGAAACAGCCGCGAGCTCATCGAGCCGCCGAGGAGCGTATTGAGCACGTAGCTCGCGTAACGGTCCTCGTGGCTCTGGGGATAGCTCGGAGACCCCAGGCAGATGTGGCTCTGCTCGAGTTCCTTGTTGCGGATGAGCACCTTCGGCGCGACCTGGGGCGCCTCCTCGATCGTCGGTTCGCCGACGGCCGTGATGTTGCCGAACTTCTGAGCGACCAGATCCCGCACGCGCTCGTGCTCGAGGTTGCCCACGGCCGACACGATGAGATTGCGCGGCGTGTAGGCGTTCGCGAAATAGCTGCGGAGGAGGTCGGCGTTGAACGACTCGACTGTCTCGCGCGTGCCCAGAATCGGGCGTCCGAGCGGGTGGTCTTCCCAGAAGCCCTGCGTGAACAGCTCGTGGACCAGATCGTCGGGGGTGTCCTCGACCATCTTGATCTCTTCCACGACGACCTTCTTCTCTCGCTCGATGTCGTCCGGCGTGAACGCCGGGTTGAGCACGATGTCCGACAGGATGTCGATGGCGAGCGGCAGGTGCTCATCGAGCACCTTGATGTAGTAGCTCGCGTACTCCTTGGCGGTAAATGCGTCGAGCTGGCCGCCGATCGAGTCGATGGCCTGCGCGATGTCCTCGGCGCTCCGCGTCCTGGTGCCCTTGAAGAGCATGTGCTCGACAAAGTGCGCGATGCCTCCGCGCTCCGCTGTTTCGTGCCGGGACCCTCGCGTCAGCCAGACGCCGATGCTGATCGAACGGACCTGCGTCATCCGCTCGGTGAGGATGCGGAGGCCGTTGTCGAGAGCGTCGGTAACGATCGGTGAATTCGACAAAGGTTGATGCCACGGGCCCGGGACGGTGTCGGCCGGCCGCGCTGCAAACTGTTGAAAGAAAAGGGATTAAAGAACGATCCACACTATAACATGGGGCGTTCGATGCATCAAGCGCTACGGCCCGGTCGGAGAGCGGCTGGGGTTTCGCGCTAGGATCCCCGACTGGACAAGTTCTTCAGATCGTGCGAGATACCGCTTCCGAAAAATCGCTGGACCTGGCCGGCCTGGAGCGGCCGGAACTCGAGACGGCGCTCGTGGCGCGCGGCATCGAGCGCTTTCGCGCCAGGCAGATCTTTCAGTGGATCCACAAACGCGGCGTCACCGAAATTGCCGCCATGACCGACCTGTCGCGCGAGCTTCGCGCGATGCTGGCCGGGGCCTTCTCGCTGACGACACCCTCCATCGCCGCCCGCGATCGGTCGGTCGACGGCACCGAGAAGTTCCTGCTGCGCCTCCACGACGGCCGCCAGATCGAGTCCGTCTTCATCCCGGATACGCCGGCGATGACCTTCTGCATCTCGACGCAAGTCGGATGCGCCATGGCCTGCGCGTTCTGCCTGACCGGCAAGATGGGGCTCGTCCGGGACCTGAGTGCGAACGAAATCGTCGGCCAGGTCCGCGTGCTCGCGGATGCCACCGGCCTCCTCGGCAAGCCGTTCAACATCGTGCTGATGGGCATGGGCGAGCCCCTGCACAACTACGACGAAACCATGAAGGCGCTTCGGATCCTCGCGGACACGGACGGGATGGCGGTACCGGCGCGCCGCATGACGCTGTCGACGGTCGGCCTTCTGCCGGCGCTCGAGCGGCTCGCCCATGAGCCGGTGATGCCGAACCTCGCCATCTCACTCCACGCGCCGACCGACACGCTTCGTGGCGAGCTGGTGCCAATCAACCGCAAGTACGGCGTCGCGGAAACGATCGCGGCGTGCAGGCGGTTCCCTCTCAAGCGGCGGAGCCGCATCACCTTCGAGTACGTCTTGCTCGCGGGGGTGAACGACTCGCCAGAGCAGGCGCGACAGCTGGCGAAGCTGCTCGCCGGGGTGCAGTCGAAGGTCAACCTCATCCCGCTCAACGCCGCCGCGGGTATTCCGTTCGAGCGGCCGTCGGACCAGGCGATCGATCGGTTCGCGAAGATCCTGGCCGACCGCGGGCTGAGGGTCTCGGTGCGCAAGAGCCGCGGCCGCGACATCCGAGCCGCGTGTGGACAATTAATCATTGAGTAATCGGGTGATTGGGTAATTGGGTAATCGGCGCATCGGGTGATTGGGTAATTGGAATTGAGCAATCCAAAGAGCACGGCGGTCGGGACGGCCAATCACCCGATTACCCGATTCGCCGATTACCCAATCACCCAATTACCCGATCACCCAATTCTCGGATTCCCCAACCCTGACCTGGACCCACTCATTCCTGACATGTCCAGGTGCAATTCTCAGCTTGATGTAGTTGCCGGTCACCGCGAGCGAGCCATCCTCGATGGTCAGCGCGCGGAAGACGCGGCCAACCTGCCCGGCATGGAAGCGGGCCGACAACCGCACGGACACTTCCCGGACACGTCGCGCTCGTTCGCGAACCAGGTCTCCTGGAACCTTGCCGGCCATCGCGGTGGCCTCGGTGCCGGGTCTGTCGGAGTACGGGAAGACATGCAGGTGCGTGAGCGGCGAGGCTTCGAGGTATGTCAGCAACTGTGCGACGTCTTCCTCGGTCTCGCCAGGGAAGCCGATGATGATGTCCGAGCCGATGGCGGCGTGCGGGATGCGACGGCGGATGTCGTCGACGAGCGCGGAGTACTGCTCGATCGTGTAGGGCCGGCGCATCGCGCGAAGCAACCGGTTGCTGGCGTGCTGGAGCGGCAGGTGGAAGTGCGGCGCGAAGCAGTCGTTACTCGGCGACGAGCTTCACGATCTCCGGGGAGCAGTCCATCGGCTCCAACGAGCTGATTCGAAAGAGCAGATCGGCTTTTCTTACTCGCGTGGGGCCCCACCCCCACGCGCCTGCAGCGACTTCGGTGTCCCTCGGGCTCGAGCGTAGACTCTCGCCCTCGGCTGTCACTGTGCCCCACCCCCGACGCGTCGGCAGCGACTTCGCTGTGCCTCGGGCCTCGAGCGTAGACTCTCGCGCCTCGGCTGTCACCACGACTCCTCAGCAGACTCGAGCAGGGTTGCTGGCGGCGTGAGATCGGTTCCGTAAGACCCGAGGTGAACGCCCGTCAGGGCGATCTCCCTGAACCCGGCAGCGGCGACGCGCGCGATTTCGGCGAGCACGGTCTCCACAGGAACACTGCGTGGAACACCGCGCGTGGACGGGATGATGCAATACGAGCATGCCTCGTCGCAGCCGGTCTGCACGCGCAAGGTGAACGCCGTGCGTCCCGCGACCCCAGGCACGATGGCCGCGCCGCAGCTCCCTTCCCCATCGCCAAACCGCTCCGCCGTCGTCAGGTACCCGACGAGCCGATCCTTCTCCTGGTTCGGGACGACCCTGATGACGTTCGGCAGCGCAGCCACCTCGTCGGGACGGCGCGTGGCGTAGCAGCCGGTCACGACAATTCGAGCGGCGGGATTCGTGCGTGCGATCCGGCGGATCGTCTGACGCGCACCCTGGTCGGCCGACGAGGTCACCGAGCAGGTGTTGACAATGACCACGTCGGCATCTTCGGGCGGCGCCGCGGTGGCGCCCCGCGCGAGCAGCGACTCTTCGAAGCCGAGCGAATCAGCCTGGTTGACGCGGCAGCCGAAGGTGAGGACGGAATACTTCATTGCGGATTGCTAAATGCTGAATGCTGATTGAAGGGCCAACACCCGAGTCTGCTACGCATATGCGCAATCCAATTAGCAATCAGCATTTTGCAATCAGCAATTCAGAGCGCTCTTCTCCCGATGTCTCTTCTGAATTGCATGCCGTCGAAGCGGATGGCGTCGACGCCTGCGTAGGCGCGGGCGATGGCGCCCGCGAAGTCGGCTCCGCGGCCCACGACCGTCAGCACGCGGCCGCCGGAGGTCACGATGTCGTCGCCGCGCCGGGCGGTGCCTGCATGATAAACAGAAACATCCTCGAGGGCCGACGAGGCGGCGAGGCCGCGAATCGGCTGGCCCGACTCCGACGACTCGGGATAGCCGCGCGAGGCAAGGACGACTCCCACGAGTCGATCCGCGGCCAGCCGGCACCTTGACTGGCGAAGATCTCCACGGGACGCCGCCAGCAGCAGGGGCAGCAGCGGCTCTCCGACGAGCGGCAGAATCACCTGCGCTTCGGGATCGCCCAGCCGGACGTTGAACTCGATGACCTTCGGACCGGACGGGGTGAGCATCAACCCCACGTAAAGGAACCCGCGAAACGCATTCCCCTCAGCCGCCATCCCCCGGACGACCGGCTCGACGATCTCGTGCATGACCCGTTCGTGCAGGGCATCGTCCACGAGCGGGCTCGGCGCGAACGCTCCCATCCCGCCCGTGTTGGGCCCACGGTCGTCGTCGAAGATGCGTTTGTGGTCCTGGGCGGTGCCGATCGGCAGGGCGCGGGTCCCGTCGCTCACGACGAAGAACGACACTTCCGGACCGGTGAGGCATTCCTCGAGGACGAGCGTGCCGCCGGCATCGCCGAAGCGACGCTCCTGCATCGCTGAAACCACGGCGGCTTCGGCCTCTGCGCGGTCGGTGGCAATCACCACGCCCTTGCCTGCCGCGAGGCCGTCGGCCTTGAGAACAAGCGGGAACCCGAGCGCGCCGGACGCGACCATCGCGAGCGCGGCGTTGGCCTGTGTAAATGTCTGGTAGCGTGCGGTCGGGACATGGTGGCGCGCCATGAAGTCCTTCGCGAACGCCTTGCTCGACTCGAGGCGTGCGGCGCGCGCGGTCGGCCCGAAGATGGGGAGCCCGTCGCGCTCGAACCAATCGACCAGGCCGAGGCTCAACGGCAGCTCGGGGCCAACGATGGTGAAGTCGACACGCTCGCTTCCTGCGAGCTCAGCAAGGCGCTCGACGTCCGACGCAGGTATATCAATGATGCGGGCATGCTCGGCCATTCCCGGGTTTCCGGGGGCGGCCAGAAGCTCGGACACGCCGGGTTCGCCGGCCAGGCGCTTCAGGAGGGCGTGTTCACGCGCCCCGCTTCCGACGACAAGAACTCTCATGTTGTGAGTCGTTTACGAGGGTACTGTCGAGCTCAGAACGAGACGGCGAGCAGGCCAGTATTTCGTTGACCTTGGATGGGTTTGCGCCTAGAATCCGCGCGTGTTTGTGATAGCCTAGCACGTTTGGTTATCCATAGAGCCACCCGTGAAAGGGGTGTGATTGTTCGTGGCTGAAGTGAAGATTCAGGAGGGCGAGTCCATTGAAAGCGCACTCCGCAGATTCAAGCGGAAAGTGCAGCAGGAAGACATCATCAAGGACATCAAGAAGCACTCCTTCTACCTGAAACCCGGCGACAAGCGTCGGGCGAAGCAGGCGTTGGCGCGCAAGCGGAACCGGAAGAAGCAGCGGCGCGAGTTGGAGTAGAGACCGACCCCGACGAGGTAGCGACCGATGGAGTTCCAAGACAGGATCCTCAGGTGCGTGGACTGCGACGCGGAGTTCGTCTGGACGGCCGGAGAACAGCAGTTCTTCGCCGACAAGAACTTCAAGAACGAGCCCAAGCGGTGCAAGAACTGCAAGGGCAAGCGTGCGGAACGACCGTCTGGCGGCGCTTCCGGCCGCGAGCGGGTCGAAACCCTCACCAACTGCTCGGCCTGCGGGAAGGAAACAACGGTTCCGTTCAGGCCGACGCAGGGGCGCCCGGTCTTCTGTAAGGAGTGCTTTCAGTCCCGGAAGTTCGCCGGGGCCGGGGGCCTCTAGACAGCTCCATCGTCTCGCTGCTCGAGGTTCTTCGAGCGCACGACAACACACCCGCACGCGTGCCTCGGCCGTCGCCGGCAGGACGTGCCGGGTGTGTTAAGCTCACATTTTCATCCGGGAGCGCAGTTATGCAGATCCAGGAACGAGCCGTCGGCGACGTGGTGGTCCTCGACCTGAAGGGCAAAGTCACTCTCGGCGATGGCGACGAACTGCTCAGAGAGGCGGTCAATCGCCTCGCGGAGAAGGGTCACAAGAAAGTCGTGCTGAACCTCGCGGAGGTTCCGTACATCGACAGCGTGGGGCTCGGCGAGATCGTCCGGACCTACACCACCGTCAGCCGGCAGGGCGGAAGTCTCAAGCTGCTGAATCTGACCAAGCGCATCACCGATCTTCTGTCGATCACGAAACTGCTGACCGTCTTCGAGACCTTCGACTCGGAGAACGAAGCCGTTCAGAGCTTTTCGGCATCGGCCAAGGTCTAGCCGTCACCCCGCGCTAGATGGCGCGCAGCACCCATCGAAATCTGGCGGTTCCCGATGCGTCGGTACAAGGTGCCACCGCGGTATCGGGCCGCCCCATGGGTGCTGTCGCCTTCAATCTCTTCCTCGCCCTCCGCCCCGGCCAGTGGACCAAGAACTTTCTGGTCTTCGCCGCGCTGATCTTCGCCGAACGTCTGTTCGATCGCCAGGCCGTCCTCACCGCGATCGAAGCCTTCGTCGTCTTCTGTGCCCTGTCCGGCAGCGTGTATCTCGTCAACGACATCGCGGATCGCGAGAGCGATCGCCGCCATCCGACCAAGCGCCGCCGCGCCATCGCTTCGGGTCTTGTCCCGGTTCGTGTCGCGACGCTGACCGCGCTTCTTCTGATGGGCGGCGCCATCGCTGCTGCGTTCCTGATCAGCACGCCATTCGGCCTCGTCGCAATGGCCTACGCGGCCCTCCAGGCCCTGTACTCGGGACCGCTCAAGCACATCGTCATCATCGATGTGCTGACGTTGGCCATCGGATTCGTGCTCCGGGCCGTCGGCGGCGCGGTCGCGATCGACGTTTCCATCAGCCACTGGCTGCTCGTCTGCACGATCCTCCTCGCGCTCTTCATGGCGCTCGCCAAACGCCGGCACGAGCTCGTGCTCCTCGCCGACGGCGCGACCGGCCATCGCCCGATCCTGGGCGAGTACAGCCCGTACCTCCTCGATCAGATGATCGCGGTGGTCACGGCCTCGACCCTCATCGCCTACATCTTCTATACGATCAGCCCGGAGACGGCCCAGAAGTTCGGGACCGAGTGGCTCGGGCTGACCATTCCGTTCCCCCTGTACGGCATATTCCGCTACCTCTACCTCGTGCACCAGCGCGAAGGCGGAGGCAGCCCGTCGGACCTGCTGCTGAACGACAAACCGCTGCTCGCGTGCGTGGCACTCTGGGTGGTGGCCGTCGTGCTGATCATCTATGCCTGATTTCAACGTACGCGCCGACGCGGTCAACGTCGAGCAGATCATGGACCAGATTCGCGCGCGCATCCGCGAGAAGCGCGGCGTGGACTACACCGAGGACCAGATCCGCGAGCTCGCGTCGGTCAAGCTCGAGAAGTTCCTCGATCCGCGCGGCGTGCGGTCCGACCTCCTCGACCAGTTCAAGCGCGCGCAGGTGGCCCAGGCGCCGCCGGCGCCGCCCAACTACCGGTTCGAGGAGGATACGCTTTTCGAAACGCACAGGGGCCCGGTCCGCTTCATCCGCCGACTGCTTCAGCCGTTGCTGAAGCTGATGTTCAACCCCGGTCCGCTCATCCAGGCGCTGCACATCCAGTCGGAGCTGAACACCCTCAATGCGCAGCAGGATACGGCGCGGCGTGGACTCGACCAGCTGCACTTCGAGGTCCTGCACAACCTCGTTCTCGAGACGACGAGGATGGGCATCGAGGTGAAGAACCTCAAGATGCGGGTCGAATCGCTCACGAGCCGGCTCGAGTTCAACGAGCGCCGGGCGCGGGCGCTCGAGAGCGTCGTGGTCTACAAACCGTCCGAGCCAGCCGAGAGCGCCGTGGCGCGCACGGCCCCGGCCCCTCAGCCAGAGAGACCTCGTCAGCAGGACCGCTCGAGGAACGAGCCTCGCGACCGGGATCGCAACCGTCCCCAGGAGCCGCGCTACCAGGCACCGCCTCCAGAAGCACCCGCCGAACCAGCGCCTCCGCCAGCCGCTGCTGCCCCGTCCGTCGCCACGGAGGGGGCCACCGGTGCTCCCGAAGGGCCCGGACAGCGCAGCCGTCGCCGCCGCAGGCGTCGAGGCCGCCGTGGAGGTGGGTCCGTGGCTGCCCAGATGGGCGGCGCTCCAGCTGTCGCCTCCACAATGGCTCCTGGTCCCACGGACGACGACCAGCTGGAGCCGGACGATATCGATGCCGCCGACACGGATTTTTCGTCGCTGATCGACAGCTCGACGACCTCGGGATTCCGGGAAGAGCCGGCAAGCGCGCTGCCTGAAGCCGCCGTGGAGTCACCCCGGACGGACACTCCGGCTGAGCGCGCCGCGGCAAGCGACTCCGAATCGAGCCCTGCGACGACCGCGGCGATATCAGACGAGTGGCTCACCGAGCCGGAGCGGCCAGGGCCGCAGCAGGGAACGACCCTTCGAGAGCCTCAGGGTCTTCCAGAGCCTGATCCAGGCACGACGGGCTCCGATCCCGATCGCGATCAGTGAAGCTCGCCGTCGTCGTCCAACGTTACGGCCAGGCGATCAATGGCGGTGCCGAGCTGCACGCCCGCTACATCGCCGAGCACCTCGCCAAGCATTCCGAGGTCGACGTCCTGACCACGTGCGCTTCGGACTACGTCACGTGGAAGAACGAACTGCCCGCCGGCGTCGAAACGGTCAACGGCGTCAGCGTGCGGCGCTTCCGGGTCAGGCGGGAACGGGATCCGCTGGCCTTCGGGCGGCTGTCTGCGCACGTGTTCGACGCCCCGCACACGCTCGCCGACGAGCTGGCGTGGCTCGACGCCGAGGGACCTGCTTCGCCGGCGCTCATCCGCCATGTCCGGCGTCATGCGGCGAGCTACGACTACTGCATCTTCTTCAGCTACCGGTACTACCACGCGTACCACGGCATCCGCGCGGCGGCGGGCCGCGCCATCCTGGTGCCCACAGCGGAGCGCGACTCGGCGATCGGCCTTTCGCTGTTCAAGCCGATCTTCCAGGGTGTCCGCGCCCTGATGTACAACTCGCCTGAAGAGCGCGAGATGATCCAGGCGCTCGCCGGCAACGAACGGGTGCCGTCTGTCGTGGTCGGCGTCGGATCGCAGGTCCCGACCAACCCCCAGGCGTCGCGGTTCCGCCAGAAGTTCAAGATCAGCGCCCCCTTTGCCGTGTATGTCGGCCGGATCGACGAGAACAAGGGCTGCAAGGAGCTCTTCGACTTCTTCCAGACTTACGTGCGCGAGACGTCGGGCGCCCTCACGCTTGTCCTCATCGGGAACTCGGTGCTTCCCGTGCCGGATCACCCGCGCATCAAGCATCTCGGCTTCCTTGACGATGCGGACAAGTTCGATGCGATGGCAGGAGCCGAGCTGCTGATCATGCCGTCGTACTTCGAGAGCCTGTCGATGGTCGCGCTCGAAGCGTGGGCGCTCGGCAAGCCGGTCCTGGCCAACGCCCGCTGTGACGTGCTCAAGGGCCAGTCGATCCGGAGCAACGCCGGCCTCTTCTACGACGGGCGCGCGGAGTTCGTAGAGACGCTGCTCGCGATCGAGCAGAACCGGTGGCTGGCGGCCAGCCTGGGCCGCAACGGCCGCGACTTCTTCCGCGAGCACTACGACTGGCCCGTGGTCATCCGCAAGTACCTCGACATCATCGAGAAGCTGAAGAAGGAACCCTCGAGCCGCGCGCTCGAACCCCTTCCCGGCTGGTTCGCCCGACGCTCGCTGATGTGCCCGGCGGCGTCGCAGGTGGTGAAGGCCCTCCCGGCGGGTCCGGTGCTCAAGTTCGAGGAAGGCGCTCCCAGGCCGGCAGTCTCGACGCCGGCGCCACCGCCGCCCCGGCGCGCGCCGGTGCCCGAGCGTGGACGACCCCCGCAGCGGCCGTTCCGCGGAGGTTCGTCGCACCACCGCGGCCCCGATCGTCGCCGCGGCGGGCCTCCCCGGCGGCCGGGGAGCCGGTGATGACGGTCGGACGCCGGCCGGCGGTGCACCAGGTCCTGGCGACGCTCGGGTACGGCGACGCCATCGGCCACGAGGTCCTGGCCGTCCAGCGCGTGCTTCGTCGCGCCGGGTACGAATCGGACATCTTCGTGGAGACCGCGGATCGCCGGCTCGAGCCGCTCACCCGCGACTACCGCGAGCTCATCGACGCGACCCGTCCCGACAACCTGCTGCTCCACCACTTCTCGATCGGATCCAAGGCGTCGCGGACGGCGTACGCGCTGCCCGATCGGATGGCGCTCATCTACCACAACATCACACCGCCCGAGTACTTCGTGGGCGTGCACCGCACGCTCGCGCAGCAATGCTTCCGCGGGCGGCGAGAGCTCCAGGCGTACATCGGACGATGCGATCTGGCGATGGGCGACTCGGAGTTCAACCGGGAGGATCTCGACGCGCTCGGCTTCACGCGGACGGCCGTGCTCCCCGTCGTGCCCGGCTTCGCGCATCTCGACGGACGCGCCAGCCGTTTCGTGGCCGATCAGTTCGACGATGAGTGGACCAACATCCTGTTTGTCGGCCGCGTGATCGCCAACAAGAAGATCGAAGACGTCATCCGCTTCTTCCACGCGTACCACACGAGGTTCAACCCGCGCTCCAGGTTGATCATCGTCGGCATCTTCAGCCTGTTCGAGCGGTACTTCGCGGCCCTCACGCACCTCGTCCAGGAGTTGGGGAACGACCACGTGCACTTCACCGGACACATCGCCGACGAAGAGCTGGTGGCCTACTACGAGATCGCCGATCTGTTTCTGTGCGCCAGCGAGCACGAAGGCTACTGCGTGCCCCTCGTCGAAGCGTTCTATAAGCAGGTCCCGGTGCTCGCCTATGCGGCGACGGCGGTGCCGGTGACCATGGACGGCGCGGGTGTGTTGTACGAGACGAAGGACCCGATGCACGTCGCGGCCCTGATGGACGGCATCCTTTCGGACGCCCAGCTGCAGGACGCCATCGTCGACGGCCAGACGGACGCCATCGAGCGCCTGCAGTCGCAGGACTTCGACGGCACCCTGCTGGGCTTTGTCGACGAGATCCTGTCGTCGCCGCGCGCGGCCGGACCGCACGTGGCCTACGACTTCTGGCAGCAGTTCGACGCCGCGGAAAAGCTCGAGGAGCTGCGGATGTACCGGCCCTCGATCTACAAGGCGCTCCCGCCGGAGAGCCAGCCGTGATCGTCAACCAGTGGGTGCCCGCGGCTCACAAGGGGGATGCGGTCGGCGACAGCGCCCGGCGCATGCGGACATTCCTCCGCGCCATGGGACACGAGGCCGAGATTTACGCGCTGACGATCGACGAGGTGCTGGTCGGCGATGTGCACCCCTTCGGGGATCCCTCCGCCAGGCTCGGCGACGTGACCATCTTCCACTACGCGCTGCCGTCGCCCATGACCGAAGCGTTCGCGACGCTCAAGGGGGGTCGCGTGCTTCAGTACCACAACGTGACGCCGGCGTCGTACTTCGCGCCCTACAGCCCGGTGCTGTTCAGATTGACCACGCTGGCGCGGCAGGAGCTGGCGACGCTTGTCGGCCGCGTCGATCTTGCGCTGGGCGTCTCGGAGTACAACAGACAGGAGCTCGAGGGACTCGGGTTCGAGCCCACGGGTGTCCTCACGCTTGCGGTGGACCTTTCACGCATCACCCAGGCCGCGGATCGGCCGGCCCTCGATCGTCTTCTGGACGATGAGTTCGTGAACTTCCTGTTCGTGGGCCGGATTGCGCCCAACAAGAAGATCGAGGATCACATCCGCCTCGCGGAGCACTACAAGCGGTACTGCGACGCGTTCTACCGCTTCATCTTCGTCGGGAAGTACGACGCGGTCCCGCAATACTATGCGACGATTCGTGCGTTGATGTCGGAGTACCGATTGCTGAACGAACGGTTCGTGTTCACCGGCCCCGTGCCTGACGAGGACCTGGCCGTTTACTACCGCCACGCGGCGGTCTACGTGTCGCTCAGCGAGCACGAAGGCTTCTGCGCCCCGCTCCTCGAGGCGATGGCAGCGGACGTGCCGGTGCTGGCCTATTCCGCGGCGGCCGTGCCCGAGACGCTCGGCGGCGCGGGCGTGCAGTTTGCCCCCAAGGACCTCGAACAGGCGGCGGAGCTGATGAACGAGCTCGCCTTCAACGACCAGCTCCGTGCCGGCGTCATCGCCGGCCAGCGCCGCCGGCTGGGCGAGTTCGGCGACGCGCGTGTCACGCGCGAGCTCGCCTCCGCGCTGCAGAAGGTCTCGTGAAGATCGCCTTCATCGTCCAGCGGTACGGCACCGAGGTCCTCGGCGGCTCCGAGCATCTGAGCCGGCTTCTCGCCGAACGCCTGGCCGGACAGCACGATGTGGACGTGCTCACCACGTGCGCGCGCGACTACGTCACCTGGAAGAACGAGTACCCGGAGGGCACCGATCGGATCTGCGGCGTCACGGTTCGCCGTTTCGCGAATGCGAGGACCAGGGACCAGGCATCGTTCAACAAGTACTCGGACTGGATCTACGCCAACGAGCACAGCCGCCAGGACGAGATGGAGTGGCTCAAGCAGCAGGGTCCGTGGTGCCCGGCGCTCATCGAGTATCTCCGGCGGAGCCAGCAGCAGTACGACGTGCTGGTGTTCTTCACGTATCTCTACGCGCCGACCGTGCTCGGTCTCGACATCAACCCGGGCAAGAGCGTGCTCGTCTCCACGGCGCACGACGAGCCGGCGATTCGGCTTGGCCTCTTCAAGGACGTCTTCAGGAAGCCGGGCGCGATCTGCTACTTGACCGACAGCGAGCAGGCCTTCGTCCGGGGTCAGTTCCCAGAGCGGCCGCTGCTCGAGGAGGTGATCGGCGTCGGCGTCGACCTTCCCGAACAGCAGGCGTATCCGCGGACGCCGGTCGAGGATGGGTCGGGAGAGTCCGGAGGGTCGGGAGGGTCAGGTGAGTCGGGTGGGCCGGAAGCGCCTGCGGCTACACCATCCGGTGAGGCAGGCGGGGCGGGCCCCACACCGAGCGGAGGACCTGAAGATCCGACGCGAGGTGTCGGCGTCAGTTCGCGCCGGGGGTGGGGCCCCGGCGCCAGTGAAGAAAGCCAGACAGCGGCTGATGCGCCTGCCGTTGAGGCCCCGCCTCGGCGGATGCCTGGGGACGATGCGGACTACTTCCCGTCGCACCTGAAGGCGCGGGGATCGCTGTTCAAGCGGCGGCACAAGTTGCACGGGCCGGTGGCCCTGTACGGCGGCCGGATCGATCCTGGCAAGGGGTGCGAGGAGCTGCTTGAATATTTCGGCTCGTACGTGAAGCAAGGCGGCGAGGCCACCCTCGCGCTGATGGGCGCGAAGATGATGGCGCTGCCCGAGGACCCGTCCATCCGCTTTGCCGGGATGCTGTCCGAGGGAGAGCGGCTGCAGGCGCTTGAAGCCGCGACCGTCGTCGTCTGTCCGTCGCCGTACGAGAGCCTGTCGCTGCTGGCGCTCGAGGCCATGTCGGCGGGCACACCCGTGCTGGTCAACGCGCGCAGCGCAGTGCTCGTCGAGCACTGCGTCAAGAGCAACGCGGGCCTCTACTACGCTGACCGCGACGAGTTCGTCGAGTGCCTCAAGCTCCTCATCGGCGATGAGCCGCTCCGCGCTGTGCTCGGCGAGAACGGCCGGGAGTACGTCCGCCAGAACTATCGCTGGGACGTGGTGCTCGAGAAGTACGAGCGCATCTTCGCCAAGGTGAAAAACGCCCGGTAGGCGGGCGGCAGCATGCCGGCAACACCTCGCCCAGGAGACGCAGAGCCTGGTGTTGCAGACGCCTCAAGCGGCCGATAACTTGACCGCATGGTGCACGAGCGTCTTGATGCAGTCGGGCTCGGCGCTCCCTATCGGCTCGCCGCGGAGGGCCTCGCCGAGGTGGTCTTCCTGGTGCCGGTGCTGGAGGGCCCCTTTGTCACAATCAGCAAGCAGCTCTGGCGGGCGCCCGCCGTGGGCCGGCTGATTCGGAGCGTGGCCTATCGCCTCGCCGGCCGTCTTCGGGGCACGGGCCGCGAGTACCGGCCGGTGTCCATCGCGGGCCTTCCGGTTCGCGCGGACGCCTCGCACTGGGCGGTCACCGATTTCTATTTCGCGAACGCCGAGTACGAGCCGCAGACGTTCCGCTATCTGGCTGATCACCTGCCGGAAGGCGGCGTCTTCGTGGACATCGGCGCCAACGCCGGCATTCTGACCATCGTGGGTGCGGCTCGGGTCGGCCCCGGAGGCCGCGTCTTTGCCTTCGAGCCCAACCCGCCGGTCTTCGATGAGCTGCAAAGGCACATCCAGGTCAACGGTTTCACGGGCCGGGTTCACCCGTTCGGGATTGCATTCAGCGACACGAACGGCGAAGCCGAGCTGCATCTATCTGAAGAGTCGACGGGTCTCTCATCGCTTTTTGTCGACACGGCCCCCTGCGCGGAGACGCTGCGCGCCAGCAGGCGGAGCGTCACCGTCAACACACGACGATTCGACGACTGGATCACGCAGGCCGGCGTCGACCACGTCGACCTGGTCAAGATCGATGTGGAAGGCGCCGAGGATCAAGTCCTGAACGGCATGCGCAAGTCTCTTGCGGCCGGACTCATTGCGCGCGTCATCTGCGAAACCAACCCCGGCAGCCTCGCCCACCAGATTCTGATCGCCCACGGCTATGCCGCCACGCCGCTCGACGACCACGTGGTTGTCGGGAACTACGCGTACGAGAAGGCTGCGCTCAGTCCTTCTTAGTTCTCACTTCTCACTTCGAAGGTCCGTCCAGAAGTTCCGTCCAGAAGTTCCGTCTAAGAGTCGTGCGGGAGGTCGGGCACTGCAACGGGCCCCGGTCCGGGCTCGAGGGGCTCCGTCGCGACGGCGTCTCCCGAGACATGACGCTTTCGCCGGGGGCGGATGTCGTACCGCTTGATCATCTCGTTGAGCGTCGTCGGCTTGATGTGCAGGAGCTCGGCGGCCTTCTTCTGCACGCCGCCGGCAGCCTCGAGCGTGGACTCGATGAGCCGCTTCTCGAAGTCGGTGATGACGTCCTTGAACGAGATGCCCTCCGGTGGGACCAGGAACTGCGGCATGGCGAAGTTCGTCGTCCTCCGGACGTGATCGGGGACGAGCTCGGTGCCGATCTTCTGCCCCGACGTCAGCACGACTGCCCGCTCGATGACGTTCTCGAGCTCGCGGACGTTCCCGGGCCAGTCGGTACTCGGTGAGGAGATCGAGGGCCTCCGGCGTCAGCTCGAGGTCACCCTTCTTGTTCTCGTCGCTGTACTTGCGCAGGAAGTGCTGCGTCAGGAGCGGGATGTCGTCCTTGCGTTCCCGGAGCGGCGGCAGCTGAATCGAGATCACATGGAGGCGGTAGAACAGGTCCTCGCGGAAGCGACCCTCCTCCATCATCTGCCGCAGGTCCACGTTGGTCGCCGCGATGATGCGGACGTCGACCTTGATGGTCTCCATTCCGCCCAGGCGCATGAAGTCGCGCTCCTGGATGACGCGCAGCAGCTTGGCCTGCGTCTCGAGCGGGACGTTGCCGATCTCGTCGAAGAAGATGCTGCCGCGATCGGCCAGGTCGAACATCCCCTTCTTGGGATACACGGCGCCGGTGAACGCGCCCTTGACGTGCCCGAACAGCGTCGATTCCAGGAGGTCGGGCGGCAGGTTGCCCGAATTGACGGTTACAAACGATCGTTCCGACCGCGACGAGTTGGTGTGAATGGCGCGCGCCACCAGCTCCTTCCCCGTGCCGCTCTCGCCCTGGATCAAGATCGTCGAACGGCTTGGCGCCGCCTGGATGATCAGATCGAACACCTGCCGCATCTTCGGGCTCTTGCCGATGATGTTGGCGAACTTGTGGTACCGCTCCTGGATGTTCTGGCGGAGGTTGCGGTTCTCGTTGATCAGGCGGCGCCTCTCCAGCGCGTTGCGCACGACCACCAGCACTTCTTCGTTCTTGAAGGGCTTGGTGATGTAGTCGAATGCCCCGCTCTTCATCGCCGAGATCGCGCTCTCGACCGACGCGAACGCCGTGATGATGATGACGTCCAGCTCCTCGTCGATCCGGCGCAGCTCGTCGAGCGTGGCGATGCCGTTCAGCCCGGGCATCATGATGTCGACAATCGCCGCGTCGAACGGCAGCGCGCGGGCGAGCTCCAGCCCCTCCTCGCCGGACGACGCGAGGCGCACCTCGTAGCCCTCGCGGGTCAGGAGGGTCTCGAGGATGTCGCGCATCACCTCCTCGTCGTCGATGACCAGAAGGGTTCCGTGTCGTGGGGCCATAGGTTTCAGGTCTGGCTCGAGCGGGACACGCTATGTCCGCGCGCCGATACTGCGGGCCGACGGCGCCGCCAGGGGGAGGATCAGCGTAAACCGCGTGCCCTGGCCGATGGCGCTGTCGCAGCGGATCGCTCCGCCGTGTTCCTGCACGATGCCGTAGGTGATCGACAGCCCGAGTCCCGTGCCGCGGCCGATCGCCTTGGTCGTGAAGAACGGATCGTAGATGCGCGTGAGCTGCTCGGAGGGAATGCCGGACCCGGTGTCCGAGATCTCGACCACCGCCTGGTCCGATTCGACGCGGGAGCTCACCGTGAGCCAGCCGCCCCGCGGCATCGCATCCCGGGCGTTCAGGAAGAGGTTGAGAAAGACCTGCTGCAGCTGGTGCTCGATGCCGACGACCGGCACACGGGCAGGCGACAACTCGCGGCGCACGACGATCTTTCCCACCGTGAACTGGTGCTCGAGGAGCGCGAACACGTCGTTGATGGCGCTGTTCAGGTCGAGTTCGGACCGCTCGCCTCCCGGCGTGCCCGGGCGCGAGAGCGCGAGCAGGCCGTTCACAATCTTCGCCGCGCGGAACGTCTGGCTCTCGATCTTCTCGAGCAGCTTCGTCTTCGGGTCGCCAGGGTCCGCTCCCTCGAGCAGCATCTGGGTAAAGCTCGAGATGCCGGTCAGCGGCGTGTTGACCTCGTGCGCGACGCCGGCCGCGAGCAACCCGATCGACGCCATCTTGTCGGAAATCTGCAGCTGCTCTTCGAGCCGGACGCGATCGGTGACGTTCTCGATGATCAGGATCGTTCCCTCGATGCTCGCCGGCTCGGTCTGGGATCGGAGCGGGACGGCGGTGGCGTTGACCAGAAGCTTCGGCGGCTCGGCCCCGCCGACCTGTCCGGCGCCAAAGCGCCAGCCCGTCAACGGGGCTTTGAACAACGTGGCGCCCTGCGGCCGTTCGTCGAGCGCCGCCCGCAACGCGTCCACGAACGGCACGTCGAACACATCCGACAACTTGAGCCCGATCGCATCGTCGCGGCCAACGCCGTAGAACACCTCCAGCGCGCGGTTCCACCGGACGACGCGCTCGTTCGCGTCGAACACGACGAGCCCGTCGTCGAGGGATTCGAGAATGTTTTCGTTGAACTCGCGCATCCGGCCGAGCTCTTCGGCCTTGACGTGCAGCTGGCGGTACAGCCGGCCGTTCTCGATGGCCGTGGCCACCTGGCCGGCGACCGCCGTGAGCAGCGCCAGATCCTCGCTGTTGAACGGCTCGTCTGACTCCTTGCGCCCGAGCGCGAGGACTGCGATCACCGATCCTTCGAACATGCACGGCACGAGGTAGAAGATGTCCTCGTCGCGCCAGAACTCCACTTCCTCGGCCGTGAGCCAGGCCGTGCCGATCGGATCGTCGAGCGCCACGGTGTGGCCGCCGTTCAGGCGCGTCACGACCGAGGACGCCCGGGACAGCCGGGGCACGGGGCCGCCAAAGCCGAAGTCGCCGATGCTCTCGAAGTCGCCGTCGCGGTCGTCGGCCAGCATGAGCGCCATGCGGTCCACCACCAGCGTCTCGACGACGCGGGTCACGAGCCGCTGGCTGAGACGCACCACGTCGAGGTCGGTGTTCAGGTCGCGCGCGAACCCGACAAGCGCCCGGCGGTAGTCGTAGCGATCGCGATAGAACACGCGGTCCAGCGCGTTCTGGACCGCCTGGCGGACCGGCTGCGTCAGCAGCACGATGATCGTCGTGGCGAGCAGGGCCACCAGCCAGTTGTGCTGGTCGCTGTCGGCGGCGAACACGAAGCTCACGAAGCGGAGAATCGTGAAGTACAGGATCGCGCTCGCGGCCAGAAACGCCGTGTACGCGAGGCCGCGCTTGATGATCACCTCGACGTCCCGCAGGCGGTACCGGACGATGGCGCAGGCGAGCGTGACCGGCACCAGGCCGAGCGGCACGGCCGTCAGCTGCAGCGCGAGCGGCGGGTTGGCGCCGAGCGCCCACGGCAGCGCGTAGCCGAACGCAAACGGCCCGACACCAAGCACGGTGCCCCAGGCGATCCACCGGAGCTGCCGCCGGCCGGTCAGCGACGTGATCTCCCCGAACGCCCGCGCGACGACCACGAGCGCGCCGGCGACGCACAGGAAGAGGAAGAGCTGCTCGCCGCGATCGAGCGCCTCGAGCGCCCGGGAGAAGGACGCGCCGTCGGCCGCGCCCCGGCTGATCGTGACGATGCGGGCGACGCCAAGCACGACCGCCGGCACATAGATCACCGGGAGCAGGCGCGCCAGCGGACTTGGTCTCTGGTGCGACGGCCGCTCAGGGAACACGAGCGTGAAGTGCAACAGGAGGGCCGGCAGGAGCGCCACCGCCACGGCGTCTCCCCAGTAGAAGACCCAGTCGAGCCAATCGAACGGGCCGTTGAACGAGAACGTGAACGCGCCGAAGAAGGCGACGCACAGCCAGAAGAAGTGCAACGTGGCCTGGTCCGTGGGCCGTCGGAGCCGGACCGAGGCGCCGACGAGCAGGGTGAAGAGCCCCACCGAAGCCAGCACGAAGTACATGGAGCCCGGCCTTGAAGCCGGCTCCAGCGTCACCTCCAGCGCCTGGCGGGCACCGAGGCGAACCAGCGTGTAGCTCAGCGTCGTGCCGTCGCGGCCGCGCTGCTGGTGCTCGATGGCCTCTGCCGGCGTCTCCACCAGCTCGCCATTGACGGCCAGCAGAATGTCGCCGCGCTCGATCCCGGCTCTGGCCGCCGGCGACCCCTCGGCGACCTCGAGCGACCGTCACGCCTTCAGGCTGGGCGCCCCAGAGCACGCCGTCCTCGACCTCGAGGACCCGGGCGCGCATTGCGATGTTGGCGATGCCGAGTCCAAGCAAAGCCACGACTACCGCCAAGGCGAGGAAGGATCGGATCGGGGCCGTCCACTGGCGGGGCCCCGGCGGCGGGGTCATCGCTGCCCCGGCAGACCCGTAGCCAATCGGGCTCGGGTCCGTTCCGGCGAAGCGGGTGTCAGGCATCGGGCGAAGATCGCTTCTTGGGAGACTCAGCGAGACTTAGCAATCCGCATTCCGTGATCCAACTTCATGAACAATTGTAAGTCACTGAAAAAACGAATGTTCATGTGCGTACCTGCCCATCAGAGTCCTGACGGGTCCAAGTCTGTGAACTAAATTCAAACTTATGGATCGCAGACTGCCCGCGGGAGCGCCGCGTCGTCCTAGAAGTGAAGCGTGACGCCCCCGACCAGGCGCTTCGGCGGTTGCACCACCAGAAGCTCGTCGTAGAGGGATTGTTCGGCGGCGGCCTCACGGAAGAAGTTCCGAACCGCCACCAGCGCTTCCCACCGGGCGCTGGAGAAGTTCATAAACGGCAGGGACTGCCGGACCTGCAGGTCGAACCGTGAGTCGAACGGCGCCCGCCGGGGCTCGCCCGCTGCCGGGTGCGCGAATCCATTGCTGGCCCTGTAGACCAGAAGCACGCGTGTCGCGGTCTCGGGAACATCGGCCGAGATGGTCGTGGCCACGTCGTGGATGCGCTGTGTATCCTGCCGGAGCACGGACGGGGTCAGCAGGACGAGATACTTGAGGCCGGTGTCCGCGGACAACTGCGCGTCCGACAGCGAGTACGCCACCGACCCATTGACGCGGTTGCCGAGGGTTGACGTCCGAAGGGCCACCGTACCGCCCCTGACCTGCGCGTTGCCCGCGCTCCCGACCAGATAGTGACCGACCTGCGCATCCGGGACGCCGGGAAGGTCCACACCAAACGCGGTAATCAGCTGGTTGTCGACCTGCTGGTGGAAGGCGCGAAGCGTGACCGTGGTGGAGGCGAAGTCTCGCTCCACCGCGAGGGCGACATGTGTCGTCCGCTCGGCATCGAGGGGCTGCCCCGGTCGATCGCCGAGAACGTGCGTTGAGGTGGCAGCCAGATGCCCGTGTCTCCCGGCGGAAGGAACTCCTCGGCGCCGGGCGCCAGCGCCCGCCGCGACACGAGCCCGGAGATCCGCGTGTCGGACCACGGCGAGGTCGTGATCTCGAGGCGCGGGCTGACCAGGTTGCGCTGCTCGAGGTAGTCGTACCGGGCATAGCGCGCGCCGTAGGCGAGGCTGATCGCAGAGGAGAGCGTGTAGGTGTCGAATCCGTACACCTCTCCGGCGTTGCGCGTGCCATCCATCACATCGCGAAGCGCCAGCGGGTTGCCGCCGTCGTAGCGCTGCGTGCTGTACGACAGGCCGACGTCATACCGATGCGACCCGGCGTCACTGGTCTGGGGTGTCTCGCGGGTGAGATACGAGCCGGCCACAATCCATGAAGAAATGTCCGCCTCGGTCAGCGCGCCGCGAACCGTCCAGTCCGCGTTGTCGCCGACGGCCGCACCGACCCTGATATAGGCGACGCCAGACGCCAGCCCGCTCGGGTCCAGCAACTGTTGCGGTCTGTCGAACTGGCCCGTCGTCAGCAGATTGACTTGCCCGGAAAACGGAATGTCCGCAAACAGGCTGGTAGTGCGGGCGCTGTACGAGCCCTGCGCCAGGGTCTCGCCGGCATCGTCGGCCCCGGAGACGCCGGCGCCGGCGTTCTTGAGGACGCCGCGCCGCGCATGACGCACGCGCCACGCGGTTTCGCTCTCGTTGTCGCGGTCGGTGCTGTCGACCGGTGCGGGCAAGTCGAGGGCGGAGACCGCAGGGAGCACGGGGACACGCGGCTCCGGCTCCGTCGTGTCGCCGCCGAATCCGGCCGTGAGCACAGGCGGCGCGACCGTGCCCCGCCGCAGCGCAATTGTGGACACCGAGCGCCCGCTCGCGCGCACCTCGACGGCCTGTGGGCGCGCCGCAGCGAAGCCGCTCCCATGCGCGCGGATCAGGGTACGGCCCGGGGGGCAACGTGGGGAACGCAAACCGGCCGTCGCGGTCGGTCACCGCGAAGACGTTGGCTGCCCCGAGCGCCGACACCATGGCCCCGGCCACGGGAGCGCCCTTCTCGTCCTTGACGACGCCCTCGAGACGTCCCGGCGCGAGGACCGACGACGAGGCCTGCTTGTCGACGGCGTGTGTCGTCGGCCGGAGGAGCTGCGCGCCGGCGAGCGCAGGCGTACCCAGGACCAACAGCCCGACGCCGGCGGCCGCCGATGCGACGAGTCGGGATTTGCCTGCCATGTTGCCTCTCAGCCTTCCACGTTCGAACGCCTGACTCCCTGTTCCACACTGTCCACAGGGTCCGGCTTGCGCGCCTGCCGGTTACGAACCGGCGACCGTGAAGTTCACGTCCTTGGTCAGCGTCTTGTTCGCCAGCTTGTCCGTCACCTTGATTTCGAGGCGATACTCGCCCTCGGGAAACGAGGCCAGCGGGACGGCCTGACCGCTCTGCAGCTGATGGCCGGCGGCGAAATCGAACGCCGGCGGCAGCGTCTGGGCGTTCAGGTTCTGCGGGTTGGTCTTGTTGAAGAACTTCTCGGCGCCCGCCTGCTTGGCGTAGAAGTTGTACTCCACGCTCACGTCGGGCTTGTTCGCCGCATCGGTCTTCGCGTTGTAGATCAGCATGAAGGTGGCGAGCTCGGCCTTCTTCGTGAAGTTCGTGCTGGGCGCCGGGATGATCTCCATGTTGCCGAGCGCGTAGGGCCGCTCGGTCTGCTGCGCCGAGGTGAGGGGCGCGGGAAGCGGGTCGATCCGCTCGGCGACGATCACCGAGCTCGTGGCCAGCTCGCCGTTCCAGAAATCAGGCACGTCGAGGCTCTGCTTGATGAGCGAGAGCTTCGCGGGCGGCGCATTCCGCTGCGTCGACGTCGGTTCCTTCACGACCACGTAGATGTCGTAGGCGCCGGGAGAGGCCGTAAAGGCACGGCTCACGCGCATCGGACCCGGCGTGATGGCCGCGGTGTTCAAGTCTTCGTAGGCGTAGGCGGGCGGGGGCGCCGGCTTGTCGTTGCGGTTGTTGCCGCCGGCAGCGGGGGCGGCCGCGGGGGCCGGCGCGGCGTTCTTCGCCACCACGCGCCAGTAGACCGTCAGTTCCTTGCCGGCCGCCTTCGACGCGTCGAAGGTGACGGTAAAGGGCACGTACTGCTTGTTGTCCTGCGCCTTGAGCACGTCTTCGCGGACCCATGCCAGCGTCAGATCGTTCGGCGCCGGCTGACCAGCGGCCGCGCCGTCGACAATCTTCTGAATCGTCTGGATCTCGCGCCGCTGCGCGTCGGTCAGCTTCTTTGGCGGCTCGGGCTTCTGGGCAGTGGTCTGGGCGGAAAGCACCGCCGAGAAGAGGACGAGGGTAGAGACCGCAATGGCGCGACGCAGCATAGACCTATTCTCCAAGAGACCTGATAACTATTCTCCAAGACTGCAGCAAGAACCAAGAACAGCCCATGATAGGCGCGCCTCCCCGGCAAGTCAAACTGTTCTGCCGTCAGCACTTCAGGCTGCCTTCGGGCCCTTTGGCCGCAGCTGCCCTGTGCTATCATCGCCAGCCCGGTTCCGAGTGATGCCGCCCATCGATGTTCCTGTCCCGCTTGGCCTCCGCCTGCACGTTTGAGGCCCCATGTCGGCTGAGCTCGCGGACAGCCTTGTCATCGTCCTCGCTGGCGGCGCCGGCGAGCGTCTGTTCCCGCTGACGAAGGAACGCGCGAAACCGGCCGTGTACTTCGGCGGCCCGTACCGCATCATCGACTTCGTCCTCAGCAACTGCATCAACTCGGGGCTGCGTCGCATCTTCATCGCCACGCAGTACAAGTCGCTGTCGCTCAACCGGCACATCCGCATGGGCTGGAGCATCGTCTCCGAGGAGCTCGGCGAGTTCGTCGAGATTCTGCCGCCGCAGAAGCGCGTGGGCGAGCACTGGTACCAGGGCACCGCCGACGCCGTCTTCCAGAACCTGTACTCCATCATTCGCGAGAACGCCGCGGCACGTCATCGTGCTCTCGGGCGACCACGTCTACAAGATGGACTACGCCCGCATGCTGCGCTTCCACATCGAGCGCGGCGCGGCGGCCACGCTCGCCGCCATCGAGATCCCCGTCGCGGACGCGTCGCGCTTCGGGGTCGTCGGCGATCGACGACAAGGAGCGCGTCACGGGGTTCCAGGAAAAGCCGGGGCAGCCCGATTCCGATCCCCGGCGCGCCGGATCTGGCGCTGGCGTCGATGGGCGTGTACATCTTCGACACGGACGCGCTCGTCAGCGCGCTCGAAAGCGACGCGAACCAGCCGACGAACCACGACTTCGGCAAGGACATCATCCCGGCGATGATCCACAGGTCGCCGGTGTACGCCTACCGGTTCTACGACGAGAACAAGAAGGCGTCCAAGTACTGGCGCGACATCGGGACGATCGATGCCTACTTCGAGGCCAACATGGACCTCTGCCACGTCAACCCGGACTTCAACCTCTACGATCCGGAGTGGCCGCTGCGCACGCACCAGCCGCAGGCGCCGCCGGCCAAGTTCGTGTTCGCCGAGGCCAACCGGCGCTGCGGTCAGGCCCTCGACTCGGTGATCTCGCCGGGATGCATCGTCTCGGGCAGCACGATCACCGGAAGCGTGCTCTGCCCCAACGTTCGGGTCCACAGCTTCTGCAATATCGACCAGTGCATCCTGATGCCGGGCGTGCGCGTCGGCCGGCACGCGCGGATCCGGCGCGCCATCATCGACCGCGACGTGCTGATCCCGCGCGGCGCGACGATCGGCTTCGACCTCGAGGAGGATCGACGCCGCCACACGGTGACCGACTCGGGCATCGTCGTCGTCACGACCGACGACGAACCGTATGTAACAGAGCCGGATGCCGAAGCGCTGGCGCTCGAGGCGGAGGCGGATAGCAGGGGGAGCTAGATTGCTGATTGCAAATTGCAAATTGCTGATTTGGTTTTGGAAGTAGCGTGAAGCGCGGAAGGACTGAGACGTGAAGATTATTCGAGTGCAGGGGCGGGAGATTCTCGATTCGCGGGGGAATCCGACAGTAGAAGCTGATGTCACACTCGAGGGCGGCGGCTTCGGGCGGGCGGCGGCGCCGTCCGGGGCGTCAACCGGTGAGCGCGAGGCCCTGGAGCTCCGCGATGGCGACAAGGGACGGTACCTCGGGAAGGGCGTGCGCAAGGCGGTGTCGCACATCAACGGGGAGATCGCCAAGTCCATCGCCGGCCGCGATCTGAGCCAGCGGCAGCTCGACGAAGCGATGATCGCGCTCGATGGCACCGCCGACCAAGAGCCGGCTGGGCGCGAACGCGCTCCTCGCCGTGTCGATGGCGGCCCTGAGGGCGGATGCCGCGTCGAAGCAGGTGCCCCTCTACCGGCACATCGGGTCGCTCTACAAGACTGACCGGTTCACCCTGCCGGTCCCGATGATGAATATCCTCAACGGCGGGGCGCACGCGGATTCGAGCGTGGACTTCCAGGAGTTCATGGTCATGCCCGTGGGCGCACCCTCGTTCGCGGAGGCCCTCCGGACCGGCGCCGAGATCTTCCACGCGCTGCGAGGCATTCTGAAGGGCCGCCAGCAGTCCACCGGCGTCGGCGACGAGGGCGGGTTCGCTCCCAACCTGAAGTCGAACCGCGAGGCGGTCGAAGTCGTGCTCGAAGCCATCGGCAAGGTGGGGCTCAAGGCGGGGCAGGACGTCTTCGTCGCCCTCGACGTCGCCTCGAGCGAGCTCTGGGCCGGCGGCGGCCGCTACGTGTTCAAGAAGTCCGGTGAGCCGGACCGCACGTCCGAGCAGATGGTCGAGCTCTATCAGGACTGGATGCGCCAGTACCCCATCGTCTCGATCGAAGACGGTCTGGCCGAAGGCGACTGGGAGGGATGGAAGCTGCTGACCTCGACGCTCGGCGCCAAGGTGCAGCTCGTGGGGGACGATGTGTTCGTCACCAACCCCGAGATCCTGAGGCGGGGCATCGCCGACAAGGTGGGGAATGCGCTGCTGGTCAAGCTGAACCAGATCGGGACCGTGACCGAGACGCTGGACGCCGTGGCCATGGCGCGCGACGCGTCGTACGCGACGATCATCTCGCACCGGTCAGGCGAAACCGAAGACTCGACAATCGCCGATCTGGCGGTCGGCACCGCCGCCGGCCAGATCAAGACGGGCTCGGCGAGCCGCACGGATCGCGTGTGCAAGTACAACCAGCTCCTGCGCATCGAAGAGGAGCTCGGCGCCAACGCCACGTTCGCCGGCCGCGCCGCCATCCGCGCGCTGGCGCCCGCCCAATGACCCGATTCAGATTGGTGCTGCTTGCGCCACGGCGAGAGCACGTGGAACAAGGAAAACCTCTTCACAGGGTGGACCGACGTCGATCTGTCGGAGAAGGGCCGCGGCGAAGCCGCCGAAGCCGGCCGCCTTCTCAAAGAGGGCGGCTACGTGTTCGACGTCGCTTACACGTCGGTGCTGAAGCGGGCGATCCGCACGCTCTACATCGCGCTCGATGCCCTGGATCTCCTGTGGATTCCCATCGTCAAGACGTGGAAGCTCAACGAGCGACACTACGGCGCGCTGCAGGGGCTGAACAAGGCGGAGACCGCCGAAAAGTACGGCGAGGCGCAGGTCAAGGTGTGGCGCCGGAGCTACGACATCCCGCCGCCGCCGCTCGAGCCGGGCGACGATCGTCACCCTTCGAAGGATCCGCGTTATGCCGCATTGACAGCGGCCGAACTACCGTCGACTGAATCGCTGAAGGAAACCGTCGCGCGCTTCCTCCCCTACTGGCATTCGACGATTGCGCCGGATATCAAGTCGGGGCGCCGGGTCATCATCGCCGCCCACGGCAACAGCCTGCGCGCGCTCGTCATGTATCTCGACAGCGTCTCCGAATCCGCGATCACCGAGCTCAACATCCCCACCGGCATTCCGCTTGTTTACGAGCTGGACGATCAACTGAAGCCCGTCAAGCACTACTACCTGGGCGATCCGGCCGCGGCCGCGGCCGCGGCGGCAGCAGTCGCAAATCAAAGCCGTAAGGGAACTTAAGCGAAGAGGAGCGGCCATGCGTAAAGGTCCGAGGGGCGCGGCCGGTTGGTTTGGGATTGTCCTGGGCGCTCTGGTGCTGGCTGGCTGTCAGTCGGGCCAGGGAGCATCCAGCACCTCGGCCCAGCCAGGGCCAGCCGCCCAGGGCGTGACCCGCACCTACTACGTCTCAGCCGACGATGTCGTGTGGGATTACGCACCGAGCGGACTGAATCGCATCGAGGGCGGGCCCTTCGTGGGCGATGCCGCGTTTGTCGCCGCGCCGAGCCCGGTGGGGCTCGGCCGCGTGTACAAGAAGACGATATTCCGCGAGTACACGGATCAGACCTTCAAGACCTTGAAGCCGCGAGAACCCGCCTGGGAACACCTCGGCATCCTCGGACCGATGATGCGCGCCGAAGTCGGGGACACGATCGAAGTCGTATTCAGAAATGCCGCGGCGCATCCGCACACGGTCCATCCCCACGGCGTGTTCTACGAGAAATCCTCCGAGGGCGCGCAGTACGACGACGGGACCGGGAAACGCTTCGCGGTGCAGCCGGGGGCCACGCACACCTACCGGTGGCCGGTCCCTGAACGTGCCGGGCCTTCAGCTTCCGAGGGTAGCTCGATCGTGTGGATGTATCACTCGCACGTGGAAGAGGAAAAGGATGTGAACGCCGGCCTCATCGGCCCGCTGCTCGTCACGGCCCGCGGCAAGGCGCGGCCTGACGGTTCGCCAACCGACGTCGACCGCGAGTTCGTGGGCGCTTTCCTGGAGTTCGACGAGAACAACAGCTGGCACTTCGCCGAGAACATCAAGACCTACGGCGTGAAGGGGACGCAGGTGAGGCTGATGGACAACTTCGCGGACCCGATCTACGTCCTCAACCTGAAGGAGACCATCAACGGGTTCATTTACGGCAACACGCCCGCCGCTCACGATGAAGAAGGGCGAGCGCGTGCGGTGGTATCTCATGGCCTCGACCAACTTCGAGATTCATGCGCCGCACTGGCACGGCAACACGGTCGTCGCCCGCCATATGAGGACCGACGTCGCACCGCTTCTCCCGATGGACATGGTCGTGGCAGACATGCAGCCCGACAATCCGGGCACCTGGCTGTTCCATTGCCACACGGGTCCGCACCTGCGCGCAGGGATGGTCACGAGGTTCACGGTTGAAGACGTCCCGAAGCCCGGGGCCACGCAGCCCTGATGACCGTCAAGGACCTGGAGCAGGCGTACGACTACAGCTGCTGGGCGAACGGGAAGCTGTTCGAGGTGATCTCACAGCTCACCGCCGACGACTTCACACGGCCCGTCGCCGGAAGCTACGGATCGGTCAGGAATACGCTCGTTCACGTTCTCAGCGCCGAGGCGGGCTGGCTCGAACGCTGCGGCGGACCGAAACGAGGAACGCGTCTCCAAGCCGACGACTTCCCGACAGCTGATTCGGTCCTTCAGAAATGGAAGACGGTCGAGGCCCAGTGGCGCCAGTTTCTCGCCGCGTTGAAAGACGAGGATCTCGGGCGCGTGATGGATTTCGCCATCGATCCGGCATTGAAGCATTCGATGCCGATGGCTCAGCTCGTGCAGCAGGCCCTCGTGCACGGAGTGCACCATCGCGGGCAGGTGGCACTGCTCCTCAGGCTTCTCGGGCGCCCGGCGGGCGACTTCGACATCCTTTACTACTTCACGGAACAGCGTGCCCCGGGCGCGAACTGAGCTGGCGGAGGGAACGCATGAAGGCCAGGCAATCGGCACCCACGACCATCGATGAGTACATCGCCGGCTTCCCCCGCAATGTCCAGGCGATTCTCAGGAAGGTCAGGGCGACGATCAGGAAGGCGGCCCCGACGGCGAAAGAAGCCATCAAGTATCAGATTCCGACCTTCACCCTGAACGGCAACTTGATCCACTTTGCCGCGTTCAAATCGCACATCGGCCTCTACCCGACGCCACGGGGCGTTGAGAGGTTCAAGGACGAGTTGTCTGCCTATGAAGGCGGCAAGGGCACCGTCAGATTCCCGCTGGACAAGCCAGTTCCCTTCGGCTTGATCAGCAGGATTGTGCGGTTCAGGGTCAAGGACGAACGGGAAAGAGCAACGAAAAAAGGCCGGCCCCGCGCGAGCAAGGCCGGCCTCTCTGTCCTTCGTAGTTCTAACTTCTAAGTTCGAACTTCCTATTCGACTGGTTCAGCCGTTTCGTCCGCGGCGATACGGAGCGATCGGAGGAACCGGCGGTCGTTGGCAGTGACCTCGAAGCTTCGGCGCGGCTGCACGATGCGGGCCGGGGCCGTCACCTTGGTCATCGCGGTCGACTGCGAACGGTTCACGAAGCCGACGACGGCTTCGAGCGTTACCTTCATCTCAAATCCCGCAGCCCGCGCCTTCTCGCGGCACGCTTCTACCTGTGGATTTTCCGCGACCGCGGCGGCGATCGCGTCGGCCAGCTCTCGGGCGAACCGGTTGACGACGTCGTCCATCCTTGCTTCCCTCCTACGCCGCCGGGCCGGGTACCGGGGCGCTTCCCGGGTCCAGTCTGCTGTCACCGGGGCGGTGCAGAGGGACCGGGCGCCAAGTCACGTACTGTTATCGGAATAGCGTTGCAGGTAATGCAGAGTGTACGGCCAAGTTTGTTCTGTGTCAAACACTTACGGGCACGTCCGAGGCCCGCTGGGCTACAATCGGGGCTGTTTCAGGCGATGCCCGACCTCGGCAACCCCGGCGAATTTCCTTTCACCCGCGGCATCCAGCCGACGATGTACCGCGGCCGGCTGTGGACGATGCGGCAGTACGCCGGGTTCGGAACGGCCTCCGAGTCCAACGCCAGGTACAGGTACCTCCTCGGCCAGGGCGTCAACGGCCTGAGCGTGGCCTTCGACCTGCCGACACAGATGGGGTACGACTCCGACCATGCCCTGGCCGCCGGCGAGGTCGGCAAGGTCGGCGTGGCCATCGACTCGATCGACGACATGGCGGCGCTCTTCGAGGGGATCCCCCTGGACCGGGTGTCGACCTCGATGACCATCAACGCGACGGCGGTCATCCTGCTGTCGCTGTACGTCGCCGTGGCGCGCAAGCAGGGGGTCCCGCCGGCGAAGCTCTCCGGCACCATCCAGAACGACATCCTCAAGGAGTACGTGGCCCGGGGCACCTACATCTACCCGCCGCGGGCCTCGCTGCGGATCGTGACGGACATCTTCGCCTACTGCGAGCGCGAGCTGCCGCAGTGGAACACGATTTCGATCAGCGGCTACCACATCCGCGAAGCGGGATCGACGGCCGTGCAGGAGGTGGCCTTCACGTGTGCCCACGCGATCGCGTACGTGCAAGCGGCGATCGATGCGGGCCTCGACGTGAACGCGTTCGGCCAGCGGCTGTCGTTCTTCTTCAACGCGCACAACGACTTTCTCGAAGAGATCGCGAAGTTTCGCGCGGCGCGGCGCCTCTGGGCGCGGATCATGCGGGACCGCTTCGGGGCGACGAACCCAAAGGCGCAGCAGCTCCGCTTCCACGCGCAGACGGCGGGGAGCACGCTGACGGCACAGCAGCCCGACAACAACATCGTGCGGGTGTCGCTTCAGGCGATGGCCGCGGTTCTCGGCGGCACGCAGTCGCTCCACTGCAACGGCCGCGACGAAGCCCTGTCGCTGCCGACCGAGGAGTCGGCGCGGATCGCCCTGCGGACGCAGCAGATCATCGCGTCCGAGACCGGTGTGGCGAACACGGTCGACCCGGTGGGCGGGTCGTACGTCATCGAGGCACTCACCGACCGCATCGAACAGGGCGCCGAGGCGCTGCTCGAGACCATCGCCGGCATGGGCGGCACGCTCGCAGCCATCGAAGCCGGCTTCATCCAGCGTCAGATTCAGGAGGCGGCGTATCGGGCGCAGGTGGCCATCGACTCCGGCGAGGCCGTCGTGGTCGGCGTCAACCGGTTCGTGGCGCCGGATGGAGAAGAGCCACGTGCGGACGTGCCTCTCTTCCGGGTCGATCCCGAAGTCGAGCGTCGGCAGGTCGAGAGGGTCCGCGCCGTGCGCGCGTCGCGGGAGACGATGGCGTGGAGCCAGGCGCTCGCGGCTGTTTCGGCGGCCGCGGAAGGACGCGGCAACCTGGTGCCCGCCGTGATCGCGGCGGTCGAAGCCCACGCCACGGTCGGCGAAATCTCCGACGCCATGCGCGCCGTCTTCGGCGAGCACGAAGAAACGGCGACGCTTTGATGCTGCTCGAGGTCTCGCGCCTGACGACGGTGTTCGACCTGCCGGGAGGCCCCGTCCCCGCCGTCGACGATGTCAGCTTCGAGGTCGGCGAGGGCGAGACGCTCTGCCTGGTCGGCGAGTCCGGCAGCGGCAAGTCGGTGACTGCGCTGTCGATCCTCCGGCTGGTGCAGCCGCCAGGCCGGATTGCCGGCGGCAGCGTGCGCTTCAAGGGCCGCGAGCTCCTGACGCTGGCCGAACCCGACATGCGTCGGGTGCGTGGAGCGGAGATCTCGCTCATCTTCCAGGAGCCGATGACGGCGCTCAACCCCGTCTTCACGGTCGGCGACCAGATCGGGGAGGCGCTTCTCGTGCACGGCCTCGCGACGCGCCGCGAGGCCGCGGGCGCGCGCCATCGGCTTGCTGACGGCGGTCCGTATTCCAGACGCCGCCGCCCGGGTGGACGACTACCCGCACCAGCTGTCCGGCGGTCAGCGGCAGCGTGTGCTGATTGCGATGGCCCTCGCCTGCAAGCCGTCGCTCGTCATCGCCGATGAGCCGACGACCGCGTTGGACGTCACGATTCAAGCCGAGATTCTGGACCTCCTGCGCGAGATGAAGACCGCGCTCGGCCTTTCGCTCCTCTTGATCACACACGACCTCGGGGTGGTCGCCGAGACCGCGGACCGCGTGGCCGTGATGTACGCGGGGCGGATCGTCGAAGAGGGATCCGTCCGGTCGATCTTCGCCAACCCCCAGCATCCGTACACCCGCGGCCTGCTGGCCTCGATGCCCGGCGGATCGCGCGGCCGTTTGAAGGCGATCGAAGGGACGGTGCCGATGCTCGGCTCCCTGCCGCCCGGATGCGCCTTCAACCCGCGGTGCCCCGATCGCTTCGCGCCGTGCACGACGGCGCCCCCGCCCGAGTATGTCGTCGCCGGCAGCGCTCCACAGGCCGCGCACACCGCTCGCTGCTACCTCCTCGACCATGCCGCTCGTTGAGGTCTCACATCTCGTCAAGCACTTCGTCCGCGGCGGAGGATTCCTCCGCAAGGGCACGATCGTCCGCGCCGTGGACGACGTGAGCTTCACGATCGACGAGGGCGAGACGGTCGGGCTGGTCGGTGAGTCGGGCAGCGGCAAGACGACCACCGGGCGCTGCCTGCTGCGCTTGATCGAGCCGACGTCAGGATCCGTGCGGTTCAGGGGCGAGGATGTGCTGACGTTCTCCCGCCGGCGGCTGCGCGAGGCGCGGCGCGACATGCAGATTGTCTTTCAGGATCCGTACTCGTCGCTCAACCCGCGCATGCGGGCACGGACGATCGTGGAGGAGCCGCTCGTGATTCACAAGCTGGGCGAGCCGGACGCCAGGCGCCGCCGGGTGGCGGAGCTTTTCGATCTGGTCGGCCTCGACCCTGCGCACCTCGAGCGGTATCCTCACCAGTTCAGCGGCGGGCAACGGCAGCGGATCGGCCTGGCTCGCGCGCTGGCGCTCAACCCGTCGTTCCTCGTGCTCGACGAGCCGGTCTCCGCGCTCGACGTGTCGGTGCAGGCGCAGGTGGTCAACCTGCTGATGGACCTGCAGCAGCGGCTGAAGCTCACTTACCTCTTCGTCGCGCACGATCTCCGGCTGGTGGAGCACATCTGCAACCGCGTGGCGGTGATGTATCTGGGCAGGATCGTCGAGGTCGGCCCGGTCGAATCGCTGTTTGCGTCGCCGCAGCATCCGTACACGCGGGCGCTCCTGTCGGCGATCCCGGTGCCGGATCCTGACGCACCGCGCAATCGGATCGTCCTGGACCCGGCCGCCATCAACCGCGACGCGCAGCTCCGCGAGGTCTCGACGGGACACTTTGCGGCCGTCTAGCGACGGCCGAACGTTCCTAAGAGATTCCTTTCTGGAACGCGGCAATCTCTGACGCCGAGACCGTGACGCTCACGACGGCGGGGTTGCCGCCGCCCTTGGCGGCTCGATCTGCACCGAGCCCTCTGGCGCCGCCGGATGCAGACACCTGCGGCAGACTGTTTCTCCTGCGCGGTCGTCGGCTTTGTCGTCGTGAGGCCCAGGCTGGTTCTCGGCTTGGGCTCTTCCTTCTTCGCGGGCTCCTTGCCGCCACCGGTCAGCCCGGCCGACCCTTCGGTGACGACGGCGATCGAGGTGATCGGCGCGGGCTCGTACTTGACGCTGGCGTCGAATCGCGCTTTCGCGAGGGCGGTGGTCTTCGAGGACGCCGCGAGGCGCCCGATGGCCGTGATGCGCTCCTTGGTCTCGGGGTGCGACGCGAAGAGGCCGTTCCGTTCCTGCGCGTCCTTGTTGCGCTCTGACAGCCGCGTCAGGAAGCCGCCGAGCGTGCCGGCGGCGTAGCCGCTCTTCTGCGTGAGCTGGACCGACAGCCGGTCGGCGTCCATCTCGTCGCCGCGGTCGAATGCGTTCTCGATGATGTTGCTGTAGGCGGCGTTCGCCACCTGGCCGAGCACGGCGGCGCGGCTGGCGGCCGCCTCCGCCGCCAGCTTCGTGACGTTGCCCTTTTGCAGCGCGTTGATCGTGTGCTTGCGGACCACGTGTCCGATCTCGTGGCCGAGCACGCCGGCGAGCTCCGCCTCGCTGTCCACGAGCCCGAGCGCGCCCCTGGTGATGTGCACGAAGCCGCCGGGCGCCGCGAATGCGTTGACGCCGTCGGTGTCGAGCACGACGAAGGTCCAGGCGAGCTTCGGCCGCTCCGACTGCTGCGCCAGCAGCGTCCCCACCAGCGTCACGTACTTGTGGATCGCCGGATCCTGCACGACGCCGAACCGCGTACGGATCTGCGTGCTGACGTCAGCGCCGATCTGACGCTCTTCTTCCTCGGAGAAGGTGAGGTCGTCCAGCTTCTGTTTGGCCTCCTGGGCCTGCTGCACCTTCTTCAACGCGCCGCCAAGGCCGCCGAGCTGGGCCGAGGCCGGATCAGCCGAGCCGAGCACCATCGAGACAGCGACGACGGTCATCATGGGCTTCATACGCCTCGCTCCTCCGGCGCGTCCGAAAGGACCCGCCCTGCTTCAACTCCAGGCGCTGCGCGGCCGACCACTTCGAAGATTGCCACCGGCATCGTCTTGCCCTTGACGACGACGTCGCCAAGCGGCCGGATCACGTAGCGTCCCGTCAGCTGCGCGCGTGTCGACTCGCTGATGATGATGCGCGACGCGTACTGCTTGTTGAGCGACTCGAGCCGAGCGCCCAAGTTTACCGCGTCGCCGATCACCGTGTAGCTCATGATGGCCTCGGACCCGATGTTGCCCGCGATCATCGCTCCGGTATTGATCCCGATGCCGATGTCGAGCTCGGCTCTTCCCTCTGCCCTCCACCCCGCGTTCAGCCGACCGAGCTCATCCACCATGTCGAGGGCGCACGCGACGGCGTGGTCGGCATGGTCGCGATCGTCGAGCGGCGCTCCGAAGAGCGCCATCACCATGTCGCCGACGAACTTGTCGAGCGTGCCCTTGTGCGCAAAGACGAGATCCACCATGCGGGTGAAGTACTCGTTGAGCATCCCGACGATTTCCTCGGGCTGCCCGCGCTCCGAGACCGTGGTGAAACCGCGGATGTCCGAGAAGAGCACGGTCATCTCGCGGCGCGTGCCGCCGAGCCGCGCACGGCTCGGATCGGCCACCAGCTGCTCGTAGACGTCCTTCGAGACGTACTGCCCGAAGAGCCGCTTCATCTTCCGCTTTTCGCGGCCTTCGACGAAGTACTGGTACCCGACGCCGCCGAACAAGGCGAGCGCCATAGCGAGTATCGGCTGCGTCAAATTCAGCCAGTAGCCAGCCGCGAACAGGCGCATCGTCGCCCACGTGAAGACGGCGGCCGCGAGCAACGCGACAGCGCTCGCCCACCACGCCGGCAGAACGGCGGCGATCAGCCCGACAGCCATCGCGCCGCCCACGACCGTCGCCAGCCGGGCGCCACCGCCCGCAGGCGTCATGAACCGGCCCGAGAGCACATCGTCCGCGACGGCAGCATGCACCTGGATGCCGGGCATCCGGCCACCCGCGAACGGCGTCTCGAAGACGTCGAAGAGCCCCGCACCGGTCACGCCGACGAACACGATCTTGTCGCGGAACGCCGAGGGGTCGATCTTCGGCGCCGCGCCGGAGGCAATCTGCTCCTCGGAATAAAGGAGATCGTAGAACGCGTAGCGTGGGTACGGGCGGCTCTCGAGGTCGGCGAGGAGCGCCGGCCCGCGAAAGTTGACGAGCCCCCATTGATAGGCGGTCACGCCTTCGGCGCTCCGGATTTCGCGCCAGTCGAGCGGCATCACGCGATCGCCGAGCCTCAGTCCCCGGGCGTCCATCCTGACGGCTTCCGGAGAAATGCCGGCCGCGCGCAGCGCGCCGGCCAGGCCGAGCGAGGGCAGGCTGACGCCGCGGGATCGCACGAACGGCACCGTGTGCCTGAGCGGCCCATCCGGGTCGAGGACGAACAGGTTGTGCCCGAACCCCGCGACGGCGGCGGCCAGGTCCGGATACGGCGGAAAGACCACGCGGCGCTCGGTGATGCCCGGGCCGCCTGGCGCGAACCCGGGGTCTGGAATGATCGGCACATCGGCGTCGCCTTCGTAGGTGGCGTCGGCCAGCGTCAGGACGTTGCCGGCCTTGCGGACCGCCTCGGCGAAGGCCGCGTCGGACTCCGCGCCCGTCCACGTGGATCCCGCGAACGGAAAGCCGAGCGCGGTGTCCGGGTCCGCGAAGTTGACGTCGTACAGGATCACCTTGGGAGCTGCGCGCGCCAGGTAGTCGAGCAGCCCCGCATGGACCACGCGCGGCCAGGGCCAGCGGCCCGCGAACGGCTGCAGGTTGCGGAGCGAGTACTCGTCGATCTCGATGAGCGCGATGTCCTGCCGGGCCGTCGAGGGCCGGGCCGTGGCCGCCAGGCGCCAGTCGTAGGTGCGCATCTCGACGGTCTGCAGCAGGCTGGTTCCGCTGCGGCCGGCAAGGAGCAGATTCAGCGCGAGCACGATGCCGGCGGCGACAGTGCCGATGAGCGTGCCCGCGATGATCTTTCGCGCCATCAAATGCTGAAGCTCGCGCCTTCGCGCGCTGCGGTCGTGGCCGGGAACACGCGCCGGGCCCGCGCCTCGATGTCGGCCACGTCGGCGTCGCTTCGTCCCGGCTTGTGGTGAAACAGCCAGAGGTGACCTGCGCCAGCGGCCGACGCAAAGTCGGCGCACTGGTGCCAGTTGCTGTGTCCCCAGCCGGCGTGCCGAGGCGACTCCTCAGGGGTCAGGTGCGCGTCGTAAATCACGGCGGCCGCATTCTGCGCAAACGCCGCCAGCCCATCGTCGATGTCGAGGTTGCCGAACTCGTGGTCGGTCGCATAGACGAGGTCTCCGCCGCCGCAGCGAATCCGATAGGCGAACGCGCCGCCAGGATGGGCGAGCGGGTGGGCCTCGACGTGGAAGCCACCGATGCGCAGCTCGCCCACGTCGACGGTCGTGATTGCCGTCGATGACGCGAGCTCGCCGAACGGCTTCGGGAAGAACGGCGGCGCGAACAACCCGTGGAGGGCGGCGCCCGTCCATTCGGCCAGGCGTGGCGCCCAGAGCCTCGGCGCCCAGCCGGGGCTGAAGAACGGCGCGAAGAACGGCAGACCCTGCACGTGATCCCAGTGGTAGTGGGACAGCAGAATGTCGACGGGGCGCGGGGTCTTGCCGAGCGCCATGCCGAGACCCGCGATGCCCGTGCCGGCGTCAAGGATGAGCACGGCGCCGCTCGCGTCGTCCCGGATCTCGAGACAGGGCGTATTGCACCCGTAACCCACGGTTTCGGCCGTGGCCCAGGGCACCGATCCGCGCACGCCCCAGAATGTGACTCGCATGGTAGACGCTAGTAGACTACACGCATGAACGCCCCGCGACGGCGTCCGGCTCTTCGCCTGATCATCGCTTTGAGCGGCGCCATCGTGCTGGCCGCCTCGATCGCGAGCGCCCAGCGCGGCGGCCGATTCAACTCGTTCCGGCTTGCCACCGCCGACAGCTTCGACGGCGCATTCAACTTCTGCCGGGTGGCGTTTCCCCAGGCCTCGAACGGCGACGGCGGCGACTGGCAGGTCGACTATCCGGACGCGGACCGCAACCTCTCGGTGCGCCTGGCCGAGCTCACCAAGGCGCCGGTCAGCATGGACTCCCGCAACGAGCCCAACCATCTGATCGTGCGGTTGACGGACCCGGAGATGTTCCGTTGCCCGTTCATCATGATGACCGAGGTCGGGAGCATCTTCATCGGCGAGGACGAGGCCGTGGCGCTCCGCGAGTACCTGCAGAAGGGCGGGTTCCTCTGGGCCGACGACTTCTGGGGCGAGTACGCGTGGGCGGTGTGGGAGAGCCAGATCAGGAAGGTGTTGCCGTCCGGCGCTTACCCGCTCGTGGAGCTCCCGAAGGAGCACACGATGTTCCATCAGGTCTACCAGGTCCCGAAGGTCCCGCAGATCCCGTCGATCAACTTCTGGCGTGGCAGCGGCGGCGACACCTACGAGCGATCGGGCCCAAGGGGCATCGCGACCGCGCGCGCCATTCTCGACGAGCATCAGCGCGTGATGGTCCTCATCACCCACAACACGGACGTCGGCGACTCGTTCGAGCACGAGATGCGCGACCGCGAGTACTTCATCACCTTCTCGGTCGACGGCTACGCGCTGGGCATCAACGCGATCATCTACGCGATGACGCACTAGAGCGGCTTTCACTTCGGTCTGGTCAGCGGAGCGAATAGACGCGGCCGGAGCCGTCCTCGTGCTCGAGGCGCAGGCCGTCCTCGAAGCGGCGCAGTCGGTCCTCCACCGCAGGCCAATCGCCCGGCCGGTAGTAGTCCTCGTGAACGACGACGTAGCGGACGCCCAGCCGCCGGAGGTGCTCGAGGCTCTCCTCGTCTGGGAAGCTCCTGAGCTGCCGAAACAGCAGCTCGTGCCTCGGCGGGCGGAACCCGCTGTAGCCGTGCACGGTCTTCTGCCAGTGCGCCATCGAGTGGAGCATGTACTCGGCCTGGCGGCGTTCCCATCCGGGCTCGTCCGCGCGGGGCACGGGCACTTCGGCGATCGCAAACGGCTTGGGCTGCGCGTCGAGCCAGCGATCAACGGACGGGATCTCGACGTGGTACTCGGTGGTCGCGAGCGGCGCGACAGCGAACTCGCAGACGAGCAGGGCACCGACGCCGGCGGCGGCGGCCATGCGCATCCGGGGACGCCAGCGAACGCTCGCACGTTCGAACCCCATGGCGGCGAGCACGGCGAGCCCGAGAACGCCGAGCAGCGTGAAGCGCGACGGCACGCGGATGAAATTGAGGCCCGGGAGCCAGTAGACCGCGGGCCACAAGCCGATCGGAGGTCCCGCGGCGAGCCACACGCTCACCAGAGTCGCCAGCAGGTAGAACAGCCGCGTGCGCGCTCCGGCCGCTCTCAGCCATGGCACGAAGGCGAGGAGGGACAGCACGATCGGCACGTAGCCGGGAAACAGGAATGCCCGGGCCGTTTCGTTGATCCATCTCGCATCGAACAGGCCCAGCACGAACCGGTGGACGTAGGTCGGCGAGGCCAGGAAGCTCGCGGCGTTGGCCGGCGGATAATCGCCGAGCGATCGCCTGAGCCCCATTTCCTGCTGCACCAGCAGATACGGCACGACGGAGAGGATCGCCGGCAGCGCCAGAAGAACACCGACGACGCCGACGTCCTTCGCGCGGCGCGCCAGATCGAGTGGCGCGCCGGCGAATCCCTTGTAAACCGCCAGGCCTGCCATCGCGAGCGCTGCGAACACGGCGCCGTGTCCGCTCGACAGCGCCTGGAGCGAAAAGAACAGGATGGCCAGCCGCAGATCCCTGGGACGCCCGCGATCGAAATAGCCGTGGAGGTACGCCAGCGCGAACGGCAGCCAGTGCACCGTCAGGTGCCCCTGGCTGATGCGCAGGAACCGCGGCGGCGCGAATGCGAATACGAGCCCGGCCAGAAACGCCGCCGGCGCACTCAGACCCAGCCGCCGCGCGAGGACGAACGCGCCGAGACCGCACAGCACACACGACAGCAGCGCCACGACGTTGACCGCCAGGACAGGGTTGTCCGTGAGCCAGAGGATCGGGGCGGCCACCAGCGCGTTGCCGAGCATGTTCTCGGAGTACGCGAGCGTGAGCCGCTCAGGGTAGTAGATGTTGGCGTCGAAGATCGACAGCGGCTGGGTGACGAGCGCGTGGGCGTCCCAGCTGAACATCCACATGATCAGGTACGCGTCCGGGTCGGCCGACAGCGCCCGCGTGGCTGGGGCGACGCTGATTGGATACGTCAGGAGGAGGGTGAGCGCCAGGTACCCGAGCGCAGCCAGGAGCGTGGGCATGCGCCGGGCTCAGGAATCTCGCGACACCGCGAACACATGCGCCTGCCCCCGCTCGAGCAGGACATGCAGCCCCCGATCGATGAGGTCAGCGCGGCTCCAGCTGTAGGTGCGTCCGTCGAGCAAGTCCTGGAACCCGACTTCTTCGTCCCCCGGGCCCCCCGGGCCCTCCGGCAGGTCGCCGCCGATGTCCACGCGCCCCTGTGCCTCGTGTTCGCTGGGATTGACGACGATGATTCGGAGGTCGCCGGCCTCGTCCTTCCAGCGCCAGGCAATAAGCTGGGCTGAGGTGTGATCGACTTCCCGCACCTCGAGCAGCCGCCACTCGCCCGTGTGCAACAGCGCGTCGTTGGCCAGGCGAAGCAGCCGTTCGTAGAACGCCGCCAACGCCTCGTCGATGGGTTCCACCGGATCGACACCGAGCTGCACCGGCAGGCGGATGCGGCGGCCTTCGAACTGGCCGTCATGGAAGAACCGAAGCCCCGGCAAGGTCGCGATGGTGACGGCCGCCGCACTCACGCGCGAGCCAAATGCCTTGACGCTCCTCGGCTCGTCGTGGTTCTCGACAAAGCGGGCGGAACGCGCCTGGTAGTCGGGCGTTGCCCGCAGGTGGCCGCGCACGGATTCCATCGGCCCGTGCAGCAGGCGATCGTAGAGCCGCTTGTCGTAGGTGAAATCGAAGCCGAGCTGCTGGAGGCGCCATTCGGTATCCCAGTAGCATTCGGCCAGGAGGAGAAAGCCTGGCACCGCCGCACGGACCTGCGCCCAGAACTCGGGCTGGCCGGCCGGCTCGGACGGCACACGACCGGCCCACGTCCGCGCGAACACGTCGGACAGCACGAGCATCGCCATGTCGCACCGTGCGCCGTCGGCCAGCTCCGCGAGGCGCGAGATCTCTGCCAGCATGGCTGCGCGGGTGTCCGCGCGAGAGTAATCGAGCTGTGCCACATCGAGCCACGGCGGGAAGTACGGATCGGTGGCGCACGCGATGATCCGGACCTCTCCAGAGGGCGACTCGATGGCGCGATACGCCGTGGGGTCCGCGCGGTAGAGCTCGTCGGTTCCGGCGACGAACCGCTCAGGGTGCTGTTCAATCCACGGGTGGTCGAAGGCCACGTGATTCGGGATGAAGTCCACGACGAGCTGCATGCCCCGCTCGTGAAGACGGCGCCGCAGGAGCCCGAGCTCGTCGAGTGTGCCCAGGTGCGGATCGATCTCGTACCCGGTGATACAGAACGCCGATCCCACCACATCCCGAACGCGCCAGCCCGGTAAGGCCTCGCTGTACCGCTCGCACAACGCGGCGTCGGCGCGGGCGATCTCCCGGCCTCGCGGGCTCCGCCGCCAGAGACCCATGAGGTAGACGAGGTCGATCCCGCGGCGGACCAGCAGGTCCCACTGCTCGTCGGGCACGGTACCGAGTGTGACGGGACGGCCAGACCGCCGCGACAACCCTTCGAGCCAGGGCCAGGCATGGATCTCGTAGAGATGAGGGTTGTGGCGCATCGTGGGTCAGCAGCGGCCGGCAGGGCGGCGACTGTGCGCGATTGTACTGCGAGGTGGGCTGATCAGGCGGCCCGGCGGAAATCGTTCTCGACCTTGCCGTCGCGGATCTGGATCGTGCGGTAGGCGAACGCCGCCACGTCTGCCTCGTGGGTCACGAGGACGATGGTGTTGCCGGCCTTGTGGAGGCGTTCGAAGAGCGCCATGATCTCCTGGCCCGTCTTCGAGTCGAGGTTGCCCGTGGGCTCGTCAGCCAGGAGAATGGACGGGTTGTTGACGAGCGCGCGGGCGATCGCGACACGCTGCCGCTGCCCGCCCGAAAGCTCATTGGGCCGGTGCGTCATGCGCGAGGTGAGCTCCACCTTGTCGAGCGCCTCTTTCGCGCGCTTCTCCCTGTCCTTGGCGGCGATGCCGGCGTACACGAGCGGCAATTCCACGTTGCGCAGGGCGGTGGCACGCGGGAGCAGGTTGAAGGTCTGGAACACGAAGCCGATCTCTTCGTTCCGGATTCGCGCCAGCTCGTTGTCGTTCATCTGGCTCACCTGCTTGCCGTTGAGCAGGTACGAGCCCTTGCTCGGCGTGTCCAGACAGCCGATCAGGTTCATCAGCGTGGACTTGCCGGAGCCCGACGGCCCCATGATCGCGACGTATTCGCCGCGCTCGATCTGCACGGAGACGCCGCGAAGCGCGTGGATCTCCTCGGATCCCATGACGTAGGTCTTCCAGAGATCGACGGTCTCGATAAGGGCCATAACCTAGGATAAGACGGATCGGGCGCGACCCCGGTTCCCATCCCGCCCCTTGGACCGTGGCTCAGCACGGCTGGCGCAGTAGGGGCAAAAGCGCCAACCTGGCTGCAAGGCGCGGCCACAGTGCCCGCACGCGCCGCCGATCGTCGTCCCGCACGAAGGACAGGCAAGGAACCCCACGTCCACTGCGGCCCCGCATGCCGTGCAGAGAGGCCGGCTCCGGTCCGCGTCCTCACGACCAACGGCCATCAGGACTTCTTCCATGGAGGTGACTCCGGCTTGCGCCTTGGACAGGGCATCTTCGGCCAGGCTGACCCCACCGCCTCGCCGCACGACATCCGCCAGTCGTTCCTCGCGGTTGCCGCTCACGATCGCCTGCCGCACCTCTCCGGAGATGACGACCGTCTGGTAGACGCCGATCCGCCCCCGGTACCCGGTGTGTTGGCACTCGTCGCATCCGACCGGTTCGAACGACACTTCCGCGCCCGGCGCACCCGCGGCGTCCAGGGAAGTGACGGCGGTCCCACGGCACGAGGTGCACAGCCTTCGCACCAGCCGCTGCACGACGACGCCAACGAGCGTGCCGGCAATCGTGGCGGGATCGACACCGAGCGCGACCAGGGCCGAGACTCCCGACGGCAGGTCGTCGGCTCGGACCGTCGTGATCACCAGCTCGCCCGCCGCGGCCGAGAGCGCGAGCGTCGCCGTCTCGACCTCGCGAAGGGCGCCGACCACCACAACGTCTGGTCGCTGCTGAAGGATTGACCGAAGTCGGGAGGCGCCATCCTCGCCGCCCGCACCCTCGACCGCGGTCTGGGTCACTCCGGGAATCTCGTACTCGATCGCATCCTCGATCGAGACGATGTCGCTCCGGCCCGAGCGAAGGGCGGCCACATCAGCCGCAAGGGCCGCCAGCGTCGCCTGCACCCCGCTGCCCGCCGGGCCGATGATGAGGACGAGACCGCGCCTGTGCGCGCCGAACCCTCGGACCTCATCGAGCATCGTCTTGGACAGCCCGAGGTCGTTGAGCGAAGGCGCCGCGGCTGGCCAATCCCATCGGCGAAGCACGACCTTCTCCCCGAAGAGCGTGCGCAGGCTGGAGACCCGAAACTCGGTCTCCGATCCGTCGCCAACGGCGCACCGCAGCCGCCCGTCCTGGGGCAGCCGGGTCTCGGTGACCCGCATCCCAGCCAGCCGCTTGAGCGCGGCGATGAGCGCGGCCGCCTCTTGTGCGGGCAGCGTGGCCGCGTGCCGGAGCACGCCGTCCATCCGTTCACGGACGGTCACGCCTTGTGCGGTCGGCTCGACGTGAACGTCGGTGGCGCCTCTCGAGACAGCGCCCGACAGGATGGAGCGCAGCGTGTCCTCGACCCCTGCCTCCGAGCCGGGCGAAGGCGCCGTTTCCTGTTGCACCCCGGTTCCGGCGGGGCCCGGCGTGGTTCTGTCAGCGCCAACGATGGCGGCGAGTATGTCGCTGCGGGTGGCCACCACCTGCCGGATGGTGAAGCCGGTCTCGCGTTCGAGGTCCTGCGCAAGCCCGAGCAGCAGGGGGTCGGACATGGCAACGATCAGGACCCGCTTCTCGAGGCGCACGCCGACGGCGGCATGCTTGAGTGCCGTGGCTCTGGGGATCACGCCAAGCGCATCGGGATCGGGCGGATGCTCGGAAAGGTCGACGTAGGGGAACCCGAGCTGGACGGCGAGTGCCCTGGCAATGCCCGTCTCGGTGGCGAGGCCCAGCCGGGTGAGCACAATCCCCAGCCGCTCGCCCGTCCGCTTCTGCTCGGTGAGGGCGGTTCGGAGGTCCTCCTCCGTTATGAGCTCCGCCTGCACGAGACATTCACCCATCTTTCGGCGCACGATGTAATCTAGCCTAGCATCTGCCGGCGATAGACCTGAGATGGACGCTCGAGCCGGTCACACCGTTTCCGACATGCCGACCGAAGACCTCCGCGAGCGTCTCGCGTCGGCGGTACAGCGCCGCGCCAGCGCGATCGCGCTCGACGCCGTGACGCTGTTCCCTTTCAGCGGGGCTGAGCCACTCGAAGCCGCGTACTGCCGGCGCGTGGGCGACCGCCTCGTTGAGCTCCTCGCCTCAGCGATTCGGCACGGCCGCGTCGATCCGACCCTCGGTCTCGTCGCCGAGCTCTACCGCGTCTTCCAGGAGCGCAGCCTGCCGGTCGATCGGCTCTTCGTGTTCGTCTATCTGACCGAGCGGAGCGCGCTCGACGATCTGGCGAGCGATGCCGAGCTGGGGGCCACGAGCGAGGCCTGGCCGCTCGTGGCTCAACTCGTCCGGAGGGCATCGTTCGACGTGCTCGCCGCGTACGTCCTGCAGGCGCAGATCGAGCCGACGGGCGCCGTGCTGATCGATCCCCTCACGACCCTGCACTCCCGTCCGGTGATCGAGACGGTGCTCGCCAAGGAAGCCATCCGCGCCGCGCGCCTGGGCCACACCCTCGCGCTGATTCTGATCGACATGGATCGCCTGACCTCGATCAACGAGCAGCACGGCCACGGCGTCGGCGATCGCCTGCTCGAGCGGCTGGGCATTCTCGTCAAGGGATTCTTCAGGCAGCACGACTGGGTCGGCCGCATCGGCGACGACTCGATTGCCGTGCTGCTCCTGGGGCTCGACGCGGAGCACGCGTCCGAGCTCGCGGAGCGCCTGCGATCGACTGTCGAGGATCGCCTCGAGTTCACCGATCACCACACGGATCGGCACGTCCGTGTGACGGTGAGCATCGCCGTGGTCATCGTGGCGGTGGCGGCGGGCACGGTCCTCGATCCGGACCGCCTGATGGCCGAGGCCCTGGCCGGGCTCGAACGCGCGAAGCGGGCCGGCAGGAACCGCGTCGACTCCTCCCGATCCTCGTAGTTCGGCCGGCCCTAGACCCCTTCGAGCGCCGTGAGCCGCGTGCGCACGCGCGAGGCCAGGTCCGGATGCGCCACGGCGCCCAGCTTGAGGAATGTCCGGTAGTGCGAGATGGCCAGGCCGGCATTGCCGCTCTCGTCAGCCACGACCGCCAGATTGTAGTGAGACCCGGGATGCTGCGGATCCACCGTGACGGCTCGCTGCAGCAGCTCGCGAGCTTCGGCGATTTGCCCTGCGGACCGCCGCACGAGCGCGAGATTGACGAGCGACTCGACGTTGCGCGGGTCGTCGTCGAGCGCCACGCGGAGCTCGGCGGCGGCCTGTTCGAAGCGGCCCGCGCGGAGATGGGCCACGCCAAGGTTGTTGTGCGCCTTGACGTACCGGGGCGCGATGGCGATTGCGCGCTGGAACTGCCTGACCGCCGCGTCGAGGTCGCCGCGATCCTGGTAGAGCAGCCCGAGATTGTTGTGCACCTCTTCGCTCGTATCGCTCTGCTCGAGGAGCAGGCGGTACTGCACGAGGGCGTTGTCGTAATCGCCGACCCGCTGGTAGTACAACGCCAGCCCGAAGTGGTCCGGCGCCGGCACGGCTGCTCGAGCCGTCTGCACGCCAGAAACCGTGGGCGTGGGCGGCTCAGGCTGCCCGCCAGACCGTAGGCCGGGTCCTTGGGACCCGGCTGGGGCGGCGGGTCCGGAAGGACCCGCCCTGCCAACAGGCGGTGCGACAACGAGTGGCGCCTGCCTGGCCGTCTCGGGAGTTGCCGGCGGCACCGGAGGCTGAGCGCGCCGAGCCGACACCGTCGAGGGTGGTATCGGCGCTTGCCGCGGCGTAGCGGACGGCGTCGCTTGAGTCGGACGCGACGCCTGGGAAGCGTCGAGTCGATCAGTCGGCTCCGCACGCGGCGACGGCGCGGCTGGCGTCGTTGAAGCCGAGGCCGCCGGCGCGGTTGGCGCGGCTTGCCCTGCCGAAGCCTCATTCGTCGGGACCTGCGGCTTGAACCGCTCCAGCCGGATTCTGCGACGCCTGCCCCGCTGAAGCCGAAACGGTGGATGGCGCCGTCTGCGAAGGCTGAGGCTGCCCCGCCGTAGCCGCGCTCTTCGCTGCTTGCGGCGCCTGCCCCGCCGAAGCGGATGCTGTGGATGAAGCCGTCCGCGAAGGCTGGGGAGGCTGGGTCAGCAGGAATACCGGCACGGCCAGCGCGACGAATCCGATTGCGACAGCGGCTGCGCCGTAGACGACGGCGCGCCCGCGCTCGGATTTCGCGAGATCGGATTCACGAGGAAAGCCGAGGGTGGCCAGCACGGCGTCTGCACTCGCGGTCGAATCCGGTTCGTCCGCGGGATCATTATCCGCCCTCCGGCTCTTCAGCGCATCGAGGATCTGGCTCACGGGTTCAGGCCCTGAAGCCATCGATACAGCACTGTCGTCGCGCCGACCGCGAATGCCGACGCCAGAAGAACGACCCCGGCGGCCGTCGCCAGGGGGGAGGCCGACAGCGGCCGCGGCCAGTCGAGCCACCGCGATCGCCGCGGCGTCAGGTCGAGGCCCTCCGCCGCGTGCCGTACGATCTCAGGCGTGATGCGGCTGGTCCTCACCGAGAATCCGGCGACGAGCGCCCGATCGCAAATGAGATTGATCAGGCGCGGGATGCCGCCCGAGAGGACGTGCACGAGGGCGAGGGCCCTCGCCGAGAACATCACCGCCGAGCCGCCCGCGATCGCCAGCCGATGGGCGACGTACGCCGCGGTGGCATCCCGGTCGAGCGGCGCGAGCTCGTAGCGAATCGACACTCGCTGATCGAGCTGCCGGAGCTCGGGCGACCGAAGCAGCGTTTGCAGGTTCAACTGTCCGACGAGGACGATCTGCAGCAGCTTCTCCTTGTCGGTTTCGAGATTCGACAGGATGCGAATCTGCTCGAGCACGGCGTGCGGCAGGTTCTGCGCCTCGTCGATGATCAGCACGGCGCTGGCATTCTGCGGCACGAGGCCGAGCAGGAAGTCGTACAGCGTCTCGACGAGATCCTGCTTGGTGGCGCCCGCGAGCCGGCCCGTCTGAAGGTCTTCACGGGAGACCAGGTCGAAGTCGAGGAGAATCCGCTTCAGCAGATCCTCCTCCGACAGGAAGGGGTTCAACACGAGCGCGGTGAAGGTCTTCCTATCGATCTGCTCGAGCAGCGCCCGGCAGAGGGTCGTCTTGCCCGTACCGATGTCGCCCGTGATGACGACGAAGCCTTCGCGGCGGCGGATGGCGTACTGGAGCAGCTCGAACGCACTCGCGTGCGACTGGCTCCGGTACAAGAACTTCGGATCCGGCGTCAGGCTGAAGGGCTTCTCCGAGAAACCGTAATAGTGCTCGTACATCGTCCTACTCGGTTGCCGGACCGCGCACGATGGTCGGCGTCAACAGCATCAGCACCTCGACCCGTGTCCTGGTGACGACAGTCGTGCGGCCGAACCAACCGCCCGAGGGGCTGCCGGTCTTCTGCTCGCGCGTTTCGCGGTCGCGGCCGAAGCCGCCGACGACCAGGGTCTCTCCGTCCGCCACCCGCGCGAGCGTGTCCGTTTCGCCGAAGTGCGTGACGGCCGGCGCGCCCGAGGCGGCCGGCTCGGCCAGCCGCACGATGGGGCTCATCGCGAGCAGGATCGAACGGTCCGAGCCCACGCGGGCGGTCACGCCGAGGGTGAACGCCGCTTCCCGGACCACGGCCGGTTCGTTGTTGAGCGCCAGGACTCTGGGGGCGGCGACGGTCGTGACCGTCCCCTGTGCAGCCAGCGCGTCGAGAAAGCGGGCGACGTTGGACACGCGCAGTCCGTTGACGAGCGGCCGCGCGCCCGGCGCCGGGTTTGCGACGCCGCCCTGTGCGAGCGCGGTCCAGTCGAGGGCCCGTGCTCCGGCCGTGGACAGCTCCACTTCGACCACTCGAGCGTCGATCTGGACTTGCCGCAGCGCGCGCTCGTGCACGGCGTCCAGGTAGGCCGCCACGCGATCCAGCCGGTCCCGGACATCTGTGACCTGGAGCACGCCGGCGCGCCGGTCGATGGTGACCGCGCCGCGCGGCGACAGCAACGCCTGCACGCCCCTGACCGTGTCGCCGAACGCGTCCGACGTGGCTTCGGACGACACGCGGGCGAACGAACCGTCTGCCGCGGCGCCTCCCACCTCGCTTCGCCCCGTGCGCGAGATGGCCACGGCGGCGATCTCGAAGATCTGGGTCTCGGCGTCCCGGCGGAACACGCGCACGAACGTGCCGTCCACGGCGTAGTCAAGGCCGAACGGCGGCAGCACCAAATCGAGCGCCTGTCGCACGGTGACGTTCTTCAGGTCGCCGATGAACGACTCGGTGATGAAGGGATCCGCGACGATGCTGAGCGGGGTGTTGGCGACGATTTGGAGAAGCAGCTCGCGGACCGGTACCGGCTGGGAGAAGGTCAACGAGAGCGTCTGGTTGTCGAACGCGGCAGACCGCGCGCGGTCGTCCAACTGCGTCAGCGGAAGCGTCGGCAGGGGCGCGGACCGCTGCTGGGCATGCGCCAGCGCCGCGGCCGCCACGACCATCGACACTCCCACCGCGAGCCGCCGGGGACGCGGCACCAGAGGAGACTGCACAGCTCTACCTTTCGGCCGTGCGACAAACCAACTATAGACGTGCAGGCCCCGGAGGCCCTGTGCATCAACTTTCGATGCAGAGGTGTGCAGGCTAGTCGTAGTACTCGCGGCCGAGGTGCGTGATGAGGTCTTCGCCCTTGAGGTACCGGAGCGTGTTCTTGAGCTTCATCAGCTGGATGAACAGGTCGTGCTCCGGGTAGAGGCCTGGCGCGTGGACCGGGCTCTTGAAATAGAACGAGAGCCACTCCTGAATGCCGTGCATCCCGGCGCGCTTCGCCAGATCCAGGAACAGCGCGACGTCGAGCACGATGGGGGCCGCAAGAATGCTGTCGCGGCAGAGGAAATTGATCTTGAGCTGCATCGGATAACCGAGCCAGCCCACCAGATCGATGTTGTCCCAGCCCTCTTTGTTGTCGCCCCGCGGCGGATAGTAATTGATGCGCACGACGTGGCAGAGGTCGGCGTACAGATCGGGATAGAGCTGCGGCTGCAGGATGTAGTCGAGGACGGACTTCTTGCTCTCTTCCTTCGTCTTGAACGACTCAGGGTCGTCCAGGACCTCGCCGTCCCGGTTGCCCAGGATGTTGGTCGAATACCAGCCCTCGACGCCGAGCAGCCGTGCCTTGAGGCCCGGCGCGATGATCGTCTTGATGAGGGTCTGGCCGGTCTTGAGATCCTTCCCCGCGAGCGGCGATCCGGTCTTGGCCGCGAGCTCCACAAGGGCGGGGATGTCCGCAGAGAGGTTCGGTGCGGCGTTCGCGTAGGGGATGCCCTCGCGAATGGCGGCATACGCGTAGACCATGCTCGAGGGAATCGACACGTCGTTGTCTTCGAGCCCCCGCTCGAACGCGGCGATGTCCTTGTGCGCGGGTGTTTCGGTCAGATAGATCTCGGTGCTGCCGCACCAGACCATCACCAGCCGGTCGAGTTTGTTGGCCGCCTTGAACGCCCGGATGTCGGCGATGACCTGCTCGGCGAGATCCTTCTTGTTCCTGCCCTTCTTGACGTTCGGCCCATCGAGGCGCTTCACGTAGCGCTGATCGAAAACCGCCGGCCAGGGGCGAATCTTCTCGAGCTCGGGGCGCACCTGCTCGAGCAGAGACGGCTCGAGCACACCGGCCGTCTTCGCGGCGCCGTAGCAATCCTCCTCGAAGATGTCCCACCCGCCAAACACCAGATCGTCCAGGCCCGAGAGCGGAACGACGTCGCTGATCTTCGGCGAGCGAGCGTCCGTGCGCTTCCCCAGACGCAGCGTGCCCATCTGCGTCAACGACCCGATTGGTTTGGCGATCCCTTTGCGGATGGCCATGACACCGGCGATGGTCGTGGTGCTGACGGCCCCGAGGCCCACGAGGAGAACACCGAGCTTGCCCTTGGCAGGAGTGATTTCGACAGGAGTGGACACGGCGAAAAACTATATCATCATTGACTCATGATCCCCCTGCGACGGCGCGACGATCCCTATCTCCTCATCGTGGGCATGACGGGCGTGAAGCTCGGCGACCGCCTCCTCCAGATCGGTTGTGCGCACGGGGGACGCCTCGGTGCGGTGGCGGCGAAGGTAGGACTGTCCGGGAGAGCGGTGGCCGTCGTTCCCGACGAACCGTCGGCCGCGCAGGCCAGGAAAGGCGCGTCGCAGGCAGGCGCGCTGGTCGAAGTGGAGGTCGCGCCGATCTCAGCGCTCCCTCTGGAAACAGACGCCTTCGACCTGGCCCTGCTCGACGACACGGGTGGGCTGCTCGCCGCCCAGCGGCCCGAAGATCGCGCCGCGCTGAGCAAAGAGCTCTTCCGCGTGCTTCGACCGGGAGGACGCGTGCTCGTTTTGGGCGCCGTGCCGAGATCGGGCCTCGCTGCATTGCTCGCGCGCGGTCCGGCCGGCCCACGCACCGATCCGGCGCCGCTTCTCGCCGCCGAAGGCTTCAACACGCCGCGCGTGCTCGCCGAACGCGACGGTCTCATCTTCGTCGAGGCGGTCAAACCTCGCTAGGTCTGGTGGGTCGGGCAGGTCTGGTAAGTCGGGAGAGCAGACCCGCCTGACCCTCCAGACCTACCTGACCTTCCAGACCTACCTGAGACACGTCAGGTGTCGCCCGCCGTCGATCGGGATCGTTTCGCCCGTCATGTGGCCGGCCTTCGCCGAAGCCAGAAACAGGATCAGGTCCGCGACTTCCACGGCCTCACCCGCGCGCCCGAGCGGATGCGTCTGTTTCGAGCGCTCCAGGAATGCCGCGTACTGTTCGTCGTTCATCCCCGATCGCCGGTGCAGGTTCGTCACCGTCACGCCGGGGTTCACGGCGTTGACGCGCACGCCGTGCGGCGCAAGCTCGAGGGCCGCGCACCGGGTGAGATGATCGAGGCCTGCCTTGCTCACGTTGTAGGCCAGCACCCCCGGAAACGACCGAAGGCCGTTGACGCTCGACACGTTGACGATGCACCCTTTGCGCGCCACCAGATGCGGCGTCGCCGCCCGCATCAGCCGGAATGGGGCGCGCAGGTTGACGGCCATCATTCGATCCCACGCCTCATCGTCGGTCGTTTCAACCGTCCCCGTCGCGATGATCCCGGCGGCGTTGACGACGACATCGATTCCGCCGAAGGCGTCGACCGCAGCACGGACGATGCGATCGGGCGCGTCCGGGGCGGTCAGATCGACCTCACACGACACCGCGTGCCCGCCGGCAGCGATGACGGCCGCGGCGGCGCTGGTCAGGGCGGAGCGGTCGCGGGCCACAAGGACGACGTTGGCCTTCTCGCGGCCGAACCCTTCCGCCGCGGCTCGGCCGATCCCGCTCGTCGCCCCCGTGACCACGATGCTCTTTTGTGCGAATGACATGGCCGTAGTGTAAGCGCGCCGGAGCTCTGCGGCGGGTCCTCGATCCAGCACACTGTCTCACGCGGAGCACACCCCGCGACGACGAATCCGGGCAAACGCCGGGGAACGGGGCCCGCCGACCGGCAAGGCTTTTGCCTCATGAGCCTCCGTCGTGACCGAGTTCTACTCCCCAGCTGAGATCGCCAGGGCTGCCGGCATTCCGGTCGCCGAGGTCGTCGCTGCCCTTGGGCAGCCCGACGCCCTTGTCGCCCACGAGGACGCCGTGCAGCTCGGGCGGAGGCTCAAAGGAGGCTGGACAGCCCTTGTTCCCGAGCCCACTGCTGTTCCCGAGCCCGGTGCGGAGGAGGTTCGTTCGCTCTTTGCCGTCTACGACCAGCGCGCCGAGGGCCCCGCTCGAGGGGTGCCGCTGGCGGTGTCCAGCTCCCTTCACGCAGCCGTCGTCGGGGTCGTGCTCTTCGTCACGACGCTGGGTCTGACGCCTGCGGCGCGAGCGCTCGACCCCGGCCCGCGTTCCGACACACGGCTCGTGTTCATCGCGATGCCGGGCCCTGGCGGCGGCGGGGGAGGCGGGGGGCGAAAGGAACGAACGCCGGCACCGAAGGCGATGCGCGAGGGACGAAGGGCGGTCAGCAGTCCACTGCCGGAGCGCGTGACGCCGCCATCGGATCCGCCACCAGAGATCGTCAAGCCCGAGCCGCCCCTCAACGCCGAACCGCTGCCGACCGTGGTTGCTCCTCTCATCACCGCGCCGGCCGACCAGCGCGATCGGGCTGGCGTGCTGCAGGACGCCCGGGGCGAAAGCGAGAGCCGCGGCCCAGGCACGGGCGGCGGCGCGGGTTCCGGGTCGGGCACGGGTCTCGGTGCGGGGGACGGCGCCGGGGTGGGGCCCGGATCGGGCGGGGGCACCGGCGGCGGACCGTACCGGCCGGGATCGGGGGTCCAGCCGCCTCGTCTGCTGCGCGAAGTCCGCGCCGACTACACCGACGCGGCCCGGCGCAGCGGGATCACCGGCGATGTCGTCCTCGAGATCGTCGTCCGCTACGACGGTTCGGTCGGGGACGTCCGGGTCGTGCGCCGGCTTGGGGGGGGCCTGGACGAACGCGCCGTTCAGGCGGTCCGCCAGTGGCGTTTCGCACCAGCCACGCGGCAGGGGGCCCCCGTCGACGTGGTCGTTGAAGTCGCAGTGGAGTTCCGACTCCGGTAGGTGTTATATGAGCACTGCACTCATGGTCGTCACTGCCCTTTCGCTGGCCGTCGCGGCGTTTGCGAGCACGATCGCCTGGCGCGTCGTGCGCGACGAACGCCGACGGTCCGAAGCCAGGGTGCGCAGGCTGGCGGTCGAGATTGGCGGCGACACCGCCGAGCCCGCCGAATCGGCGTCCGCACTTGCGGGGGCGTTTCCTCTCGGTACAGCCGCCGGCGTCGGCGCGGTGATTCTGGCGGCCATCGTCGCGGCCGTGAGCGCATTCGCGCCTGACTCGGCCCTACCGGTCGAAACGGCGGCGCAGTCCGCCGAGGCTCCTGCGCAGAAGGGGTCGCCTTCGGTCGACCTGCCTCTGGAGCTGGTGGCGCTTGGCCACGACCTCAGCCGCACGGCGTTCACTGTGCGCGGAATCGTTCGCAACCCGGCAGAAGGAGCCTCCCGCGGGACCGTCACCGCGTTCGTGCAGCTCTACGACGACCTCGGCGGCCTGGTCACCAGCGGCAGCGCTCCCGTGGCATCGGTGGCCCTGCTTCCCGGGGAGGAACGCACGTTTGTCGTGGTGGTGTCCGACGCGGCCCGTGTCGAGCGGTACCGCGTCAGCTTCCGCACGGGGGATAATGTCATCCCGCACGTGGATCGCCGGGCGGGCGCGACACACAGCGCGGGGGATTCACCGACATGACACACGCCTCACGCTGGGCCGGCGCCGCGACGGCTGTCGTCGCGATGGCGGTCTCAATCGCCGCACAGCAGCCGGTCTCACCCACCAGCCAGGACGACCCGGCCTTCCGCTTCCGCAGCGGTGTCGACCTGATCAATGTGACGGCGACCGTGGTCGACTCGAACGGACGGTTCGTCCCCGATCTCCGGCAGGAAGACTTCATCGTGTACGAGGACGACCAGGTGCAGACGATCACCCACTTCAGCGCCGAGCGGGTGCCGGTCAGCCTCGGATTGGTCGTCGACACAAGCGGCAGCATGGCCGGGGAGAGAATCCGCTCGGCACGGGAAGCGCTCGGACGGTTCATGTTCGAGCTGCTCGACAGCCAGGACGAGATCTTCCTGTTGCGCTTCAGCGACACGCCCGTGCTGATGCAGGGGTGGACGACGGACCGCCAGGTCCTGCAGCGCGCCGTCTCGCGGATCGGCGCCAACGGCGGCACGGCGCTGTACGATGCCGTTGCCGAGGCGGTCCCTCTCTCGCGCCAGGGCCGGAACTCCAAGAAGGCCATCGTCGTCATCTCGGACGGCAACGACACGTCGAGCGCGACATCGCTCAAAGAAGTACGGCAGCTCATTCGCGAGAGCGAGGCGCTCGTGTATGCCATTGGCATCGACGCGGATCCGGCGATCCGCCGCGCACCCATTCCGCCCCGCATCCCCATGCCGATGCCGCCGAGACGTCCACCCGGGTTCCCTCCTCCTCCGGGAGGTGGCATCAGGTGGCCTCAACTCAACGGGCAGTTCGGCGGGTTCGGTGGTGGCGGCCAGCGGAATGACGATCGTGTGAACGTCGCGGCCCTGCGCGAGATGACCGACGACAGCGGCGGGCGGACGGAGCTGATTCACGACCCGCGGGACCTCGATCCCGCCACGACGAGCATCGCTGGAGAACTGAGCCGCCAGTACTACCTGGGGTATCCCGCCGCGAGCAAGAAGGACGGCCGCTGGCACACGATTCGGGTGGAGTTGCGCAAGGGCGCCTACCTTGTGCGCGCGCGACGAGGATATCTTGCGATCTAGAATGACGCGGTGTCTCTTCTCGCGATCGCTCTGGGGCTGAGTCTCCTCGGAAGCCTCGGCGGCCTGCTCGTCGCCTCGTCCCTCCTGCTCTTCACCGACAGCGTCCGGACACGGCTCATCCCGTGGCTCGTCAGCTACGCAGTGGGCGCGCTTCTCGCCGTGGCGCTCCTCGCGCTGCTGCCGGAGGCGCTCGAGACACTGCCGGCCTCTGGCGTCTTTGCGACGCTGCTCGTCGGCATCCTCCTCTTCTTCCTGCTCGAGAAGCTGGTCCTGCTGCGCCACTGCCACACGGACGAGTGCCACGTGCACGCCGCGGCCGTCCCGCTGGTGCTGCTCGGCGACGCCTTTCACAATTTCATCGACGGCGCGACGGTCACGGCGGCGGTGCTGACGTCGGTTCCCCTCGGGATCAGCACGGCGATCGCTGTCGCGGCTCATGAAATTCCGCAGGAGGTTGGCGACGTCGCCATCCTGCTGGCCGCCGGTTACACCCGAAGACGCGCCCTGTTGCTCAACGTCCTGTCCGGCGCATCCGGCATTGCGGGCGCACTCGTCTCCTACGCGACCGTGGGGCTCGTCCCGGAAGTCCGGCCTTATATCCTGGCGCTCTCGTCTGCGAGCCTCCTCTATATCGCCATGTCGGATCTCATTCCCGACCTTCACCGGGGCCCCATGGATCGCGGAGTCCGCCAGGTCATCCTCATCGCCGCCGGCATCGTCACCGTCGTCCTCTTCGAGCGTCTAATCGGATAGCCGTTGGTACCTGGTTTGCTCGTTCCTGGAAGGACGGTTCCAGCGCCAGGAAGGTGCCCCATGTTCAGGACATTCGCTCAGCTCACCACAGCCGTGGCCCTCGCCATGCTCACCGCCGCGCCCGCTGCCGCGCAGAAGCCTGCCGGACGGGACATGCGCATCGCCTACGAGACACTCTCGAGCGTGAACGGCTATTCGTACTTCACGGTGTTCGACGATGTGTCGGTGCATGTCGCGGACGGCGTGGTCACGCTCACCGGCAAGGTCACAATGCCCCACAAGCGCGACGACATCGGGAAACGCGTCGCCCGCCTCGACGGCGTCACGCGCGTGGCCAACGAGATCACCGTGCTGCCCCTCTCCCGGTTCGACGACGAGCTCAGGCAGCAGATTGCACGTTCGATCTACGGACACGCGAACTTCTTCAACTACGCCGCGATGACGAACCCGCCGATTCACATCATCGTCGAGCACGGCGCCGTGACGCTGACGGGCGTCGTGGCAAGCGAGACGGACCGATCGCTCGCGCGCATGCTGGCCCTGCAGTTTCCTGCCCGGACCGTGAACATGCAGCTCAAGACCGACGCCGAGGTGCGCGCGGCGGAGCTCGGCGACGTGCGGCATGACGACACCGACTGAGCGCGCGATCGAGGTGGGCGGCGCTTCGGTGACCGCCCTGACGTACAGCACCGCCGGCCCTCCCGAGGCCACGCTCGTGCTCGGGCACGGCGCCGGCGCCGATCAGCGCAGCGCCTTCATGACGCTGTGCGGGCACGGCCTCTCGGCGCTGGGCATCGAGACAGTCACGTTCAATTTCCTGTACACGGAGCAAGGACGACGGCTTCCGGATCGGCGGCCGGCGCTCGAAGCGTGTTACCGCGCCGTCGTGGAGGCGGTGCATCGAGGCGTTGCGGACCGAACGCCCGTGTTCATCGGCGGCAAGTCGATGGGAGGGCGGATCGCCACGCACATCGCCGCGGCGGATCCGGGCCTGCCGGTTCGCGGGCTGGTGCTGCTCGGCTACCCGCTGCACCCGCCAGGGCGGCCATCCGAGCGGCGCGACGCCCACTTGCCGGCCGTGGGTCGGCGCGTGCTGTTCGTGCAGGGCAGCCGCGACAGCTTCGGCACGCCAGCGGAACTGGAGACGGCGCTGCGCTCGATGTCGCCGACGCCAGCCCTTCACGTCGTGGCAGGCGGCGACCACTCGTTCAAGGTCACACGCACGGCGCGCGAGACCGAAGGCGCCCCACCGGCGACCCAGGCCGAGGTGCACGACGAGATCCTGCGGACGATCGTGTCGTGGATTCGTGACGTTACCCGCGAAGACGGGTAAGGAATCCGCCTGCGCGCTGGCCGAACAGGTCGTTCCATTCGTGTCCGGCGTCGAAGGTGAACACTTCGGTCTCCACGCCGGCCTCGACGAGCCTGGCGCGGTCGGTGTCCCACTGCGCCGCTGAATACAGATGGTCTGACGCCCCCCGCCCGACAAGGGCCGATGGAATCCGTTTCAGCGCAGTACGATCGAGCTCTGGCGGGACGTCGCCGCCGAGCGCGATGACGCCCAGCACTGGGGCCGTCGACACGCACGCGGCGCGAAATGCCATCGCAACACCCTGAGAAAAACCTGCGAAGACGACCGCCGATGCCGCACCCGAGCCTCGCTCGATCTCGGCGACCACGGCGGCGACGTACTCGCGGTTGTCGGCCATCGCGAGCTCCCGATCCTGGCGCGTCATCCACCCGGCCACCACGTCCTGGCTGCCTCGCCCGTGATAGAAACGATTCAGGCCCTGTATCGACACGAGCCTCCACGAACCCGCTCCGGGAATCGTCCGCAGACGCTGCATCTGCGCCTCAGCGCCTTCCCGGTACCCGTGGAACCCGATGAGCAGCGGCGCGGGGCCCGGCGACGACGTCGATTCGAAGAGGTAGCGGCCGTGGGCGGACACACGAATCTGATGGATCGACATCTGAAGCGGTTCAAGGTGCTGGGTTCAGGGTTCCAGGTGCTGTTCCGGGTGCTGGGTTCAGGGTTCTGGGTTCGCCGATGAGCAGATCCGTGACGACATGGCCGCCGATCAGGTGGTCCTGGATGATGCGCTCGAGGGCGGGCGGGTCGCATTCGCGATACCAGGCGCCCTCGGGATAGACGACAGCGATTGGACCGCCTTCGCAGATGCGCAGGCAGTTGGCCTTCGTCCGCAGGATGCCGCCCTGCTCCGAAAGCCCCAGCTCCTTGAGCCGTCGCTTGAGAAAGTCCCAGGACGCGAGGCCACGGTCCTTGTCGCAGCACTTCGGCGTCGTCTGATCGGCGCAGAGCAGAATGTGCCGGCGCGCCACCGGGATGCCGACGGTCTCGGCGAGGGATTCGAGGCTCACGGCTTAAGGCAGCTCATGGCTCATGGCTTAGGCCGGCTTAAGTCCTGAGCCATAAGACTTGAGCCCGTTTCAGAACGCCAGCGTCGTGCCGAAGTGCGCTCGCGTCGATCCGCCGAGTCCGTGCGCCACTGCAAGGTATGCTCTCACGAACGCCGCGCTGAACCACACGGCGCCGCCGGCGCCGCGGCTGAACCGCTGGTCGACCATGTGCTCGCCCTTGTCGTAGACGGCGCCGGCATCGAAGAAAGCGCTCACGCCGAGCTTCCCGAAGCTCAGGGGCGACGTGATTGGCAGCAACAACTCGACCGAGCCCGCCGCCAGCGTGTCTCCCACCTCGAACCCGGCAGCAAACCCTCGCAGGGTCGCCATGCCGCCGAGAAGCGGTCGCAGGTAAGGCGGAAGCGTCCGGTTGGAGTCCTGCCGCTGCACAGTCACGGCGAGCACCGACTGCCCGAGCAGCCCGAGATAGCCACGGCCTTCCAGTTCCGTGCGCTGAGCAGCGTCCTCGTCCGAGAATTGGAGCCGCGACCATGCCGCGCGGCCGTAGACGGCGTTCCTGGGCAGCGCCGGATCCAGCCGCGTGTCGACCACGACGTCTGCGCCAAACTCGTTGAAGCGATCGGTGTCGTCCGCGAACGACGCTTGCTGCAGGCCCCCGATGCCGCCCACCCGCAGCCACGGGACGACGGCGCGCTCGGCTCGCACCCAGGCCCGCGCGCGGTCATCGTCTTCCTCGTAGTAGGGGTTCTCGCGGCGCGAGAGAGACCCGCCGATCTGAAGCCGCGACAGTGCGCTCAGCGCACCTCTGGGGCGATCCAGGTCGAGCTCCGCTCCCACCTGCTTGAGACCTCCCCATGTCATCGGGAACGAGAGGCGACTGTCGGCGCCAAGCAGCGCGGGGACGGCCACGCGCGCGCCGTACGAAAAGCCGTAGCCGTCGACGAAATCGAGCATCGGCAGGAACTGCACGGGGAGCCCGCCCTTGCGCCGGACGCGAGTCGTGCCATCCGGACCGACATCGATGGAGACAGGGCCCTCGTCCAGAATGATCACGAGCAAGATCTGGCTCGGATCCGCGATGGAGGCGAAACGCTTCAGGACCTGCACCTGCTCGAAGCGGTCCGTCTTTCGAAGCCGTGCCTCCACCTCGGCGGGCATCTCCGGCGTCACGGGCTCGCCGACGACCACTCCCGCGAGACGTACGACCTCCTCTTCGGTCGTCAGAATGTTGCCCTGCACCCGAACTTCCAGGAGCACTTCTGCCGGCAGCGACACCGCCTGGAGCGACAGAACGAGCGCGAGGGCGGTGAGCACAGACTACCTGGCGTCCGGAAAGCCGACTTTGGACTTGACGTCGGCCTGCCGGTAGTCGTGGTAGTCCAGGGTGTAGCGGAAGTCGAAGCGTCCGGCCGCGGACGTCACGACCAGGTCCATCGACAGGTGGCGCGGGAGCCAGACATCCGGAAACGGCTGCCCCATGCTCATCGAGGCCTCGATATCGTCGACCTGCATGAGCCACTGGCCGGGCAGGAACTCCATGTTGACGTTGTCGAACACGTACTTCAGGATCTGTTCGCTCTTCGGGTCGACCCAGAGCGTGACGAGTGACGTCTTGTTCATGAGCCGTTCGATCTCGCGCCCGACTTGATCGCTGCGCGCGTCAGCCTTCGACGACGAGCCGCGGCGCTCCCGCTGCCGCTCGCGGCGCTCATCGGATTCCCGAAACAGGCTGGTCGGGTAGTACTCGATGCGAAGCACTTCGCGGTCTTCGAGCATCTCGCGGCCGACAAACGCGTAGCGCCCTTCGTCGAACTTGAACTCCAGGAAGTATGCCGACGTGATGAAGCCGGGCGTACGGCCCGGGCCGACCAGCATGAGCAGCCCGTCGCCTGTGGAAGGATCCGCAGGGCTTGTGGAGGCCTGGCCCGCCGGATCCGCGGCCGGTGGCGCCGGCGAATCGGCGGCAGCCGTGGCTTGCCCTCCGCCCGACCGTGCGGCCGCATCCGCCGCGGCGCGTTCGGCCCGCCTGCGCTCGCGCCGAACGTAGTCATCCTCAGACTTCCGCCTGTCGGCTTCGCCGATCTCCACGCCGTTGGCTTCGAGCGGGCTGCGGACGAACATGCCATCACGCAGGAACCACGTGTACTTGCTGCGCTGGGCCCAGACCAGCGCGCCGCCGGGCCCGCGTACCTCGGACACCTCGGATTCGTCCAGGATGTACTGCTGGAGCTTCTGCCAGTTGTCGTCGCGGCGCGAGACCACGCGCTTCATGAACGCGTCGAGGTCGGTCTGGGCCGCGAGTGGGACCACCCCGCCCATGGCGAACGCCGTGCATCCCAATGCGACGAGGGCTGAACGCAACACTTGGCCTCCGGAACAAAACACGCGCACTCCGACTCAGACGACGGGACGGGAGCCGAGGTTCCTCGGATCAGACACCGTACTGTTCGGGGTCCCAGCGAAGCCCGAGCTCTTCGGGCGGAGCCATGTAACCTGCCAGAGCCGACGCCACCACGACGGCCGGGCTCGCAAGGTAGCCTTCCCCCCCGACGCCCATGCGGTTCTGCCAGTTGCGGTTGAACGACGTGATGGCGCGTTGACCGGGTAGAAGCGCGTCCGGGCCCTGTCCGAAGCACGGACCGCACCACGACTGCCGGATCTCGCCCCCAATCCCCCGGAGCACATCGGCCACCGACTCGCCGCCCAGCCGCGCGTCCGGCCGTTCGATTTGCCGGGCGACGCCGCCCGACCCGGGGAACACGACGAGCGGGCTGACCGCGCGGTCCAAGCCGCACTCCCGCGCCGAGCGGACCACGAGGGCGGCCGTCAGCAGATCATCGTAGCTCCCGTTGGTGCACGAGCCGATCATCGCCTTGTCGAACGTCACCCGCTCGCGCGCGACCGCGCCGGCGTCGAATGCGTTCCCCGGACTGAATGGCCTGGCGATCATCGGCCTGACCATCGAGAGATCGAGCGCCTCATCTATCTCGTAAGCGGCCTCTTCGCCCGGAGACGGAAGCGGATACGGCAGCGCGGTAAAGCCCTTGGCCTGATACCAGGCCTGCGTGATCTCATCCGGCGCGAAGATCCCGTTCTGGGCCTCGGCCTCGGCCATCATGTTGGCGATCGTGTTGCGGTACGCGATCGGCAGCTGTCGCTTGGCGTCGACGAGCTCCACCGACATGCCCTGCGCCTGGGCTGTGCCCCATCGCCGCAGCAGCTCGAGGACGATGTCCTTGCCGCTCACCCACGGCTGCAACCGGCCCTCGAACACGACCCTCCGCGCCTTGGCCAGCGTGAAGTACACGTACCCGGTCGCCCAGCCGAATCCCAGCGTCGTCGAACCCACGCCGAGGCCGACGGCGCCGTACGCACCGTACGCGCGGCTGTGCGAATCGGCTCCGGGAATGAACTGACCCGGCATCACCAATCCCTGCTCCGGGAAGTAGAAGTGGAAGATGCCCTCGCCGGGTGTGGCGTAGTACGGCGCCGCGAGATGATGGCGATCGGCAAACGCGCGGCCGATCTCGGTCTGCCGGGCATCGTCCTCCCGGCCGGTGAAGACAAAGTGGTCGTTGGCAATCGCGGCTCGACGGGGGACCGCGGACCCGCCGGTGATCTGGTTGAACGTGTGAATCGCAAACGGCGCCGTGCCGTCCGATGCCGGCAGCAGATCGGCGAACACGCGAAGCGTCGCCCCGGGCGTGACGGCCGCGCCGCGGTCCACGCGATGGGCCCAGACGATCTGCTCGGTCGTCGTCAGGCGCCGCGCGTCGGCCGGCTCCGGCCAGGCCACGGAGGCCTCGCGTCCCACACCGTCGGCCAGTTCGCGGCGGCCCATGGAGACGATGCCGCCGGCGCGGCGGATCTCCTCTTCCTTGCCGGTAAGAGTCACGGGCGCGTACGTCCTGCCCTGCGTCTCGTTGACCAGTTGTCTCGACTCGGGATCGAAACTGAACCGATCGTCGTCTCGCGCGTCGCGCACGGCTTCCGCGCTCTGCACCACGTGCAGACCCAGGTTCAGCGCGTTTCGACGGAAGATGTCGCCGAGACCGGCGCCGCAGACGATCACCAGCTCGAGGCCGACCTCCTCGGCCACGCCCTTGAGGCCGGCCGGGCTCATCTCGCGCGAGGAACCGATGGCGAATCGGTCGCCGGCGATCACGAAGGTCTCGCCGCGGTGCACGCGGGCGCGGAACTCCGGCATCAGGTACCGGAACGCGCCCGCCTTCCAGCGCTCGTCGAGCGTGTCGAGGCTCTCGGAGACGCAGTCCGAGGCCGGCGTAATCTGATCGGTGTCAATGGCGTCGAGCTTCTTCTTCTTTCCCGGCACCTTGAAGTCCCAGAAAATCAGGGCTTTGCCGCGGATGGGCACAGGCATGGCTCCATCAATCTTAGTCCCGCCAAACGCTGCTATTATTGGAAAGCCATCATGTCCGAGTACAAAGATCAAACGCTGCACACCGCCACCTCGGAAGCCGTGACGAACAACGTACGGGTGGAGGTCGAGTCGCGGTACTCCCCGGGGGACTCGCAGCCGTTTCAGCACCAGTGGCTCTTTCACTACTCGATTCGCATCACCAACGAGGGGGATGAGACGGTGCAGGTGCTGAGCCGGCATTGGATCATCACCGACGCCACGGGCTTCGTCGAGGAAGTGAAGGGACCGGGCATCGTCGGGGAGCAGCCGGTGCTCGGGTCGGGCGAATCCTTCAACTACACGTCGCGGTGCCAGCTCAAGACGTCGAGCGGCGTGATGCGCGGTACCTATCAGATGGTGACCGAGGACGGCGCGCACTTCGACGTGGAGATCGCGCCCTTCGCCCTCCAGGAACCCTACACCGTCCACTAGTCAGGTCTCCCCTCCCGAGGGCCCGCCGCGCAGTTCTGTGCAGCCTGGGGCCGATTTCCGCCTGATCCGCACACCCATCCGTGGCACGCCGGTTGCCACCTGAGCTGCCAGAAGTGCCCGGGCGGACCGGACGGATTCGGGAGGTCGTCATGCGCGGATCAGGTTTCGGCAAGTTCGTCTGGATGTCGGTCGTGTTCTATGCCGCGGTGGCCAACGCGGCGCCCATCACCTGCAACGCCGCGGACATCGACCCGCTGAGCTACGAGTTGACGACAGCCGGCGTGGCGCGTCTCGACGACTTCAGGTCGACCGCACCCGCCGAGCGGGCGCTCCTCCTCGACTCCGGGAACCTGCTCGCGCACGGCCACCTGGCCCGCCAGTACCTGATCGCCGGCGAGGATGCCTCGTACACGGAGGCCTCGTGGCGCGCCGTCCTCAACAACGGCGGCGCCGTCGTCTGGACCGCCACGCTCTACGACGTGGACGCGAAGAGCTTCTTTCTGATGGCCTTCGACCGCGAGGCGCTGCGGATCTACCGGTACGGCGAGCTCGCAGGCGCCTACGAGACCCGGCTCGGTGTGCCGGAGATCGTCGGCCAGGATCGCGAACGCTTCTGGCGCGCGCTCGGTGGATGTCTCGATCCGCTCGCGCGGCCCGAGGCGGTCATCCCGTGGAGCCAGGTCCGCGAGATCAAGTCGGGCAACTGGGTCCACTACTTCAAGCTGACCGCGCCTGTCGTCGTGACGTCCGATCGGGGGAAGCGGAAGACGCTGTCCGAGATCAAGGTCAACCTGCACGGCGGCACCGGCACGGTGGAGTACCTTGTGACGCGCGACGCGCTCGAGCCCTGGAATCCGTACAGGGCGAACGTTCGCGGCATCGGGATGGGCCCGCTGCCATATCAGGAGCGCGTCCGCCACACCCTGGTCAAGTTCGTGGATCCGGCGGGGCGCATCGCCCTGCCCAAGGCATCGAAGAGCGCGGGCTGGTAGCAGGCGGAACGGCGTTATCGCCTGGCGTACTTGCTGTCGACGTAGTCGTCCACGAGCTTCTGGAACGCAGCGGCCAGCTCGTCGTAGGTGCCGCGCAACGTGGACACGTGCCGGCCATCGATGAAGATCGGACAGTTGGGCGCCTCGCCCGTGCCCGGCAGGCTGATGCCGATGTTGGCGGCCTTCGATTCGCCCGGTCCGTTGACGACGCAGCCCATGACGGCGAGCGTCATCGTCTCGACGCCCTCGTACCGGGACTTCCACGACGGCATCTGTTCGCGGACGTAATCCTGAATCCGCTCGGCGAGCTCCTGGAACGTCGTGCTCGTGGTGCGGCCGCAGCCAGGGCACGCGGTCACGCTCGGCGAGAACGCGCGCAGCCCCAGCGCCTGCAGCAGCTCGCAGGCGGCGTACACCTCTTCGCGCCGGTCGCCGCCCGGCCGCGGTGTCAGCGACACGCGGATCGTGTCGCCGATCCCTTCCGACAGCAGGATGCCCATCGCCGATGCGGACCACACCAGGCCTTTGAGGCCCATGCCCGCCTCGGTCAGCCCGAGGTGCAGCGGCTGATCGGTCTGGCGTGCGAGGGCGCGGTACACCGCAATGAGGTCCGTCGGACGCGAGGTCTTGCACGAGATGATGATCTGGTCCTTCCGCAGGCCGCTCTCGATGGCAAGAGCAGTCGACTCGACCGCCGACAGCACCATGCACTCGTTGATGATCTCCTCGGACGACTTGCCGAGCTGGCGATCGGTGTTGTCCTGCATCCTGGCGACGACGAGCTCCTGGTTGAGCGAACCGCCGTTGACGCCGATGCGCACCGGCTTGCCGTGATCCTTCGCGACTGCGCAGATGGTCGCAAACTGCTCGTCGCGCCGGCGGCCCGTGCCCACATTGCCGGGGTTGATGCGGTACTTGTCGAGCGCGGAGGCGCAGTCCGGGAAACTTCGTGAGGAGCAGGTGTCCGTTGTAGTGGAAGTCGCCGATGAGCGGCGCCGTGCAGCCCGCGTCGAGCATCCGCCGCTTGATCTCGGGGACGGCCGCCGCGGCTTCCGGCAGGTTGACGGTGATGCGCACCATCTCGGATCCCGCCTCGGCCAGCTCGATGCATTGCGTCGCGGTGGCCGCGCGCGTCCGCCGTGTCGGTCATCGTCATCGATTGGACGACAATCGGCGCGCCGCCGCCGACCTGCACGGCGCGTGTGCCCGCGCCGCCGCCGACCGTGACGCCGACGGTACGGTGAAGCCTCACGACTGACATGAAACTCTCATGATAGCATCGGCGCCATGCGTACCATTCTCGTTCGCGCGTTCGGCGGTCCCGAAGTGCTTCGTGTGGAAGAGGTCGCCGCGCCAACGCCCGGCGCTTCGGAAGTGCTGGTGCGCGTGCGTGCCGCCGGCGTGAACCCCGTGGACGCCTACGTCCGGACCGGCACGTACGCGCGGAAGCCGGACCTGCCCTACACGCCGGGCACCGATGGCGCGGGCGAAGTCGAGGCCGTCGGCGGCGACGTCAAGGGCTTCAAGGTCGGAGACCGCGTGTACATCGCGGGCGACAACGCCGTGGCCACCTTCAGCCCGGGGACGTACTCCGAGAAGACGATCTGCCGACCGACGCAGCTGCACCCGCTTCCCGACCGTGTGACGTTCGGTCAGGGCGCGGCCATTGGCGTCCCCTACGGCACGGCGTATCGGTCGCTCTTCATCCGCGCGGCGGCCAGGGCCGGAGAGACGGTGCTCGTGCACGGCGCGACCGGCGGTGTGGGCATCGCCGCGGTCGAGCTCGCGCACGCTCACGGCATGACCGTGATCGGGACCGGCGGGAGCGACCGCGGGCTCGACGGCCGTGCGCGAGCATGGCGCGGACGTGGCGGTCAGCCACAAGGACCCCGCCTACCTGGACGCCGTGATGCAGGCCACCGGAGGGCGCGGCGTCGACGTGGTGCTCGAGATGGCCGCGCACATCAATTTGGACAAAGACCTCACGGTCCTCGCGCGCCACGGCCGCATCGTCGTCATCGGCAACCGCGGACGTGTCGAGATCGATCCGCGCGGCGCGATGGGCAAGAGACGCGGCGATCCTCGGGATGACGCTCTTCAACTCGCCGGCCGCAGAGATTGCCGGGATGCACGCCGCAATCGTCGCCGGATTGAACAACGCCACGCTCAACCCGGTCGTCGGACGCGAGTTCCCGCTCGCGGACGCCGGGCTCGCGCACCAGGCGGTGATGGAGCCCGGGGCCTACGGCAAGATCGTGCTGACCACATAGCGTTGCCGATCACGATGGGAAGAGCCGTCCGGGCGATCGGCGCCCTGTGCACACTGTGCACGCTGTTCGCGGCGGCCGCGTGCACGACGGGCGCACCGGCCGATGCGCCTGCGTCGGCTTCCGCGGCCAGCGCCGTTCGAGGCAAGACCATCTACGACGCGAAGTGCACGGAGTGCCACGGCGTGTCCGGGAAAGGCGATGGTCCGGCCGCTCCACTGCTTGAGGCCCGCGCCGCGGGACTTCACCGCCGGCAAGTTCAAGGTGCGCACGACCGAGACGGGGTCGCTGCCAACCGACGCCGACCTTGCCGCCTCGGTGACGCGCGGGCTCCCCGGCACGTCGATGGCGGCGTGGGAGGCCGTCCTCTCGCCCGTCGAGATCGTGGACGTCGTCGAGTACCTCAAGTCGTTCTCGCCCCGCTTCGGCAACGAACAGCCGCAGCCGGTGAACGCCGCCGAGCAGGTGGCGAACGTGCCCGCCGCGAGCCGTGCGAGGCGCTGCGGTGTACGAGAAGCTGCAGTGCGGCAAGTGCCACGGCAGCGATGGACGCGCCACGGATGCCGTGGCCAGGACGTTCGTCGACGACTGGGGTCGCGCATTGCCTGTCGCCAACCTCACCGAGCCCTGGACATTCCGCGGTGGCGCCGCACCGAAGGACATCTATCTTCGCTTCCGTACCGGCATGTCCGGAACGCCGATGCCGTCGTTCAAGGACGCGGCGAGCGACGGCGAGATGTGGGACCTCGCGAACTTCGTCGCCTCGCTCGCGCAGGAAGCCGCTCTGGGAGATGAGCGCGGAGGAGGTGTCGGCGCACTACGCGCGCGAGGCGAAGGAGGCCGGTGCGGATCCCGTCAGGCGCGGCGAGTACCTCGTCGAAACGCGGCTCTGTGCGGTCTGTCACTCGCCGCTCGACGCGGACGGACGGATCCTGCCTGGACTGAAGATGGCCGGCGGGCAGACCATCCGGATCGGGCCTTACGGCGACTACCCGACCAGCAACCTGACGTCGGACAAGGAGACGGGCATCGGCGCGTACACGGACGAGGAACTGAAAGCGCGCCATCACGCGCGGCCAGATGCGCGACGGATCGCGCATGCTGCCGTTCCCCATGGACTGGCCGGCCTACTCGGCGCTGAGCCAGACGGACCTGGACGGCGTGATCGCATACCTGCGATCGATTCCTCCGGTGCGAAACCTCGTGCCTCCGCCAAGCCGCCCGGCGCTTCCCGTCTATCTCTGGGGCAAGTTCCGGATGCTCATCCTCGGGCAGGATCTGCCCATGATCTTCCTGCCCGGCAATGCAGGATCGGCCGGAGCGCCATCATGAGGCGGTTCCTGAAACGCGCCGCGGTGGTCGTGCTGGTGGTCGGTGTGGCAGCCTTTGTCGCGTTCCTGTATTTCGTCCCGCCGCTCCTGTCGATGGCCCCCGAAGCCTTCGCCGGTCCACAGAACGATGCCGCGCCCACCGTGAGTGACATCGCGGACCCGGCCGAGCGGCTCATCGCGGAGCGCGGAAGGTATCTGGTCGTGACCGGCGGCTGCATCGGCTGCCATCACGTGCCGACATCGCAAGGCCCGGACTTCTCCCGTTATCTCGCCGGCGGGTTGAAGTTCCAGACCCGCCAGGGCACCTACGTCAGCCGGAACCTGACGCCGGACCCGGCGACGGGTCTCGGCCGACGAAGCGATGCCGAGGTCAAGCGCATGCTGAAGAGCGGGTTGTCGCCGGACGGGCACGTCGTGCCCTATCGCGTCATGCCATGGGGCGGTTATACCTCGTGGTCCGAGGAAGATCTCCACGCGGTCGTTGTCTATCTCCGCCACCTCATTCCCGTCGCGCACGCCATTCCGGATCCCGCGCCTGCGTCGCGCCTCTCGGAACCGGGCGCTGTCGGGGAAGCCTACGGCGGCCGCGACTACGGCACGGCGCGATAACCCAAGCCCGGCAGTGATGGCCGCCCTATAATGCTCAGCAGTCGCTCGACTCCCGCGCAGCCGTACACCACCTGGACACGAACAAGGCCTGCCTGACATGACTACGATCGACTGGCCGCCACGCAAGCGCCGCGGCGGCCGTTTTCTCCTCTACGGCGTTCTCGCCGCCATGTTCCTCGGGGGCGGGACGGCGTTGTCGTTCTACGTCGACTCGCTGTGGTTCGCATCGCTCGGCTTCAGCGACGTGTTCTACACCACGCTCCGCGCACAGGGCCTGGTGTTCACCGTGTTCTTCTCGCTGACCCTCGTGGCGCTCTACGGCGCCTTCCTCGCCTGAAGCCGGCGCGGCTGGGCGAGCTGGCGGGCGGGACGGTCCTGATCAACGGGCAGCCGGTTCGCTTGCCCGTCGAACCCGTGATCCGGATGGGCGCCATGGCCGTCTCGTTCGTGATCGCGATCGGCTCCGGCGTCGGGCTGGCGGCGCAATGGCAGCGCTTCGCGCTGTACTTTCACAGTTCGCCGGCGGTCCTCGGCCCGGCGGCCGCGGCCGGCGCCGCGACGGATCCAATCTTCGGCCAGCCGCTCACCTTCTACATGTTCACGCTGCCCGCCTGGCACCTGGCCGCCGGCTGGCTGACCACGGTGACGGTGGTCATCTGCGGCATGTCCGTCGTCTTTGCGTTTCTCGGTGGAGGCTCGCGCCTGCTCGAGGGCCGGCGCGGCAACGACGACGCGCGGCTGCTGCAGCCGATCCTGTTCGCGTTCGCCGGGCTGCTGACGGCGCTCGCGATCCGCGTGTACATCGGGCGCTTCGATCGGCTGTTCGTCGATCACACGATCTTCTCGGGCGTGACCTACACGGATGCGCACGTCACCATCACCGGTCTGACGCTCGTGGCTGCGGCGCTCATCGTCGGCGCGATTGCAGCGGCAGCGGGGGCCGCGACGTCGCCGTCGGTCCGCTGGCTCGTGATTGCCGTCGCGCCGGCGGCACTGGCGTATGCGGGCGTGGGCCTCGTGGGCTGGTACGTCAACAGCTTCCTCGTGCGGCCGAACGAGCTCGTCCGCGAGCGGCCCTACATCGCGCACAACATCGAGATGACCCGGCGCGCGTACGGCCTCGACCAGATGGAACAGGTCGAGTTCCCGGCCGAACCCGGCATCGCGGCCGTCGACGCCTCGAACAACCAGGAGACGCTCAGCAACATCCGGCTCTGGGACTGGCGGGCGCTGCAGGACACGCTGCGGCAGATCCAGGAGATCCGCACCTACTACGACTTCCCCGATATCGACATCGACCGCTACACCTTCGACGGCAAGACGCAGCAGATGATGCTCGCCGTGCGCGAGCTGAACCGGGAGCGCCTGCCCGAGAGCAGCCGCAACTGGATCAACGAGAAGCTGGTCTACACCCACGGCTACGGGATCACGATGAACACGGTCAACGGTTCACGCCCGAGGGCCTGCCGCACCTGCTGCTCAAGAACATGCCCGTCGAGAGCGCGGTCCCGGAGATCAAGGTGACACGGCCGGAGATCTACTTCGGCGAGGTGACCAACACGGACGTGTACGTCAACACCGGCCAGCAGGAGTTCAACTACCCGCAGGGAGACACCGACAGCGTGACCTCCTACGAGGGTACGGGCGGCATCGTGCTCGGCGGCCTGTTCCGCCGGCTCGCTCATCGCGCTCGATCGCGGCGACATCACCAGGCTCCCCTTCAGCGACGACGTGCGCGCCGACAGCCGGCTGCTGATGCGGCGCAACATCCGCGAGCGCGTGCAGGCGCTGGCGCCGTTCCTGATCTTCGACTCGGATCCCTATATCGTGATCGACGACGAGGGCCGGCTGCTCGTGGACGCTCGACGGGTTCACCACGTCCGACAACTATCCCTATTCGCGGCACTTCCGGCTGGATCGGTTCCGGCTGAACTACGTGCGCAACAGCGTCAAGGCGGTCGTGGACGCCTACAACGGGTCGGTGGCGTTCTACGTCTTCGACCCGACGGACCCGGTGATCGCGGTGTATCGCGGCATCTTCCCGACGCTCTTCAAGGATGCGGATGAGATGCCGCCGTGCTGCGCGAGCACGTGCGCTATCCGGAGCTCAATCTCGAGATTCAGGCAGCCGTCTACGGGCTGTATCACATGACCGATCCCGAGGTGTTCTACAACCGCGAGGATCTGTGGACGGTCGCGAGCCAGGGAACGAGCAACTCGCAGCGCGAGCAGGCCTCCGAGCCGGTGGAAGCCAACTACGTGCTGATGAAGCTGCCCGGCGAGTCGGCGATGGAGTTCGTCGAGATCCTGCCGTTCACGCCGGCCAACCGGAACAACCTGATCGGGTGGATTGCCGGGCGAAGCGACGCCGCCGAACTACGGCAAGGCGATCGTGTACAACTTCCCGCAGAACCGGATCGTCGACGGCCCGCTGCAGATCGAGGCGCGGATCGATCAGAACGCGCAGCTGTCGGCGCAGCTGTCGCTGTGGAACCAGCAGGGATCGAGCGTGCGGCGCGGCAACCTGATCGTGATTCCCGTGGGCAAGGCGCTGCTCTACGCGCAGCCGATCTTCCTGCAGGCGCAGCGGAGCCCGATGCCGGAGCTGCGGATCGTCGTCCTCGCCCTGCAGGACCGGCTGGCCTACGGACCGAACTTCGAGACGGCGATGGCGAGCCTCTTCAAGGGCGTGCCGTCGACGCTCGAGATGCCGACGGCCGTGTCCGGCGGCATGGCACGCCCGCCGGCAGCCGCTGCGGTCGAGCCCGGACGTGCGGCCCCGGCGCCGTCCGGTGCGACCGATGTGAACACACTCATCGCCGAAGCCGCGCGCGACCTCGAGGAGTACCAGCGCCTGACGGCCGAAGGCCGCCTCGGCGAGGCCGGACAACGGCTCGAATCGCTCAAGCGGCGGTTGGACGAACTCAATAGGCAGCGGCGATAGAACCTTCGAACGGGTGCGGTTAGAATGCCGTTCGAAAGGATCCCAATGAAACCGACTGCCCTGATCGTGCTCGTTGTCCTGTCGGCCGTGAGCGCCGTGGCGCTCTGGGCGCAGACGCCGAAGACCATTCCAGCGCCTCCAGACGTCGCCGCGCCGCCGGCGAACGCGACCAAGACCAGCAGCGGGCTGGCATCGCGCGTGCTCAAGCCGGGCACGGGCAAGACCCACCCCGGCAAAGCCGACCTCGTGACCGTGCACTACACGGGATGGACGACCGACGGGAAGATGTTCGACAGCTCCGTGGCCCGTGGCGAATCGACCTCGTTCCCGCTCGACCGCGTCATCGCCGGCTGGACCGAGGGCGTGCAGCTGATGGTCGCGGGCGAGACGCGGCGCTTCTGGATTCCGGAGGCGCTGGCCTACCGCGGGCAGCGCGACCCGCGCGGCATGCTGGTCTTCGATGTCGAGCTCATCTCGTTTATCGAGTCGCCAACGCAGGCACCGCCGGACGTGAAGGCTGCGCCGTCCGACGCGAAGACGCACCCCGAGCGGCCTGGCGTACAAAGTGGTCAAGCCGGGCACCGGCACCAGGAACATCCTACGTCGCGCAGCTCGGTGACGGTCCACTACTCGGGGTGGACGACCGACGGCAAGCTGTTCGACAGCTCCGTCACGCGCGGTCGAGCCGGCGACGTTCCCGCTCGACGGCGTCATCGCGGGCTGGACCGAGGGCGTGCAGTTGATGGTCGAGGGCGAGAAGACGCGTTTCTGGATTCCCGAGAGCCTCGCCTACAAAGGCCAGAGCCCGCCGTACGGGTATGCTCGTGTTCGACGTGGAACTCATCAAGATCAACTAGATTTAGGATCGAGGGACTTGGGATTGAGGGACTTGCGGATTCAAATCCGCCAAGTCCTGACCGTCCTAAGTCCTGAGTCCTAGGTCCTGGCCTGCCTGAGTCTTGGACCGCCCACCCGACCCACTCGGTCTGCCCGTCGCGGCGGATCCGCCAGGCCCAGTTGCCGCACTCGCCCTGGCGAGCACTCGCGCGCAGGCGCGGTCGAAGCGCGCCGCCAGCGGGCGGCGCAGCTCGTCGGGCACCTGGCCGATGCGCGACCAGGCCGACTGCGCCTGGCGCACGTCCTCGACGGCGGCACGCAGGCGGCTGTCCTCCTCGACCTTGCCGCCAATCGTGTTGGCGGCGAGCGCTTCCTTGAGCATGGCCGCAAGGCGGTTCGTCGGCGACAACTCCTGATCCGCGGCAGCGCCGCCCGTGCCTTCGAGCGACGTGGCGAGAGCTTCGACGCGGACGACGAGCGCCTCCATCCGCTTTCGGTTGGCATCCGGATCGAGATCGGTGCCGGCGAACGCCGCCGGCCACTTCGAGATGACGGCGGCCATAGCCGGCACGAAATCGCGCGTCGAGCGCACGGGCGGTGTCGGGATCGACGCCCCTCGCGGTCAGTTCCTGCTGCCAGCGGTTGCCGATCTCGCGAACCTTCGCAAGGAGCGCGACGCCGTCAGGCGCGCCGGCCGCCAAGGTGGCGGACGCGTCGCCTTCGGCCGGCGCCGTGGCCTCCACCGGAGCGGCCAGCCCTTCGACCTCCGCGCAGATCGCTTCGCGCGCCGCGATGCGCTCGGCGCGGGCCGTGTCGTGACGCTGCGCGTAGCGGCTGAAGAACCGATCGCAGGCGCCGCGGAAGCGCTGCCAGATCGCCTCGGAGCGGCTCTTCTTCACCGGACCGATCGTCTTCCACTCGGCCTGCAGGCGCTTGATCTCGGCCGCTGCGTGATCCCAGTCGGACGAGTCGGCCAGCGCTTCGGCCTGCGCGCACAGCGCGTCCTTCTTGGCGAGGTTCTCCGCCCAACTGGCCTTGCGCGATGCCAGGTCGGCCTGGCGCCGGCGTGAAGAAACGATCGCACGCCGTGCGGAAGCGATCCCAGGTCGCCTTTTCGCGGCCGCGAGACACCGGGCCGATCGTCTTCCACTCGGCCTGCAGCCCCTTGAGCGCCTCGGCCGTCTGGATCCAGCTCGTCGAGTCGGAGAGCGCCTCGGCCTGCTCGCAGAGCGCGAGCTTCCTGGCCAGGTTCGCGTTCGCTCACCTCGGCGTCCGCCGCAAAGTGCGCTTCGCACTTGGCCCACACCTCGTCGTGCGCGGTCTTGAAGCGCTGCCACAGCACCTCGGCCTGCGCGCGCGGGACATCCGCCACCTCGCGCCACTGCTCCTGCAGTTGGCGCACTTCGCGCGCGACAGCTTCGGGATCGGCGAGGCTCTTGAGCGCTTCCATCTTCGGGCGGCCAGCTGCTCCTGCAGGCCGAGGTTGGCCCAGCGCCTCCACTCGTCGGCCTCCCGCAGCTCCTGGACCCGCGGCGGCGAGCACCGCCTGCGCGGCCTTCAGCCGGCGCAACACCTCGCCGGCGGCGTCCTGTCCGGCCTGCAGCAGCACGGGCGGAATGGTGCCAAGCGCGGCCCGCACCTCGCGCACGGCGCGTTCGCCGGCCTTGAGCGTCAGGTCCGTCCTTGCGAGCAGCGGCTCGACGCGGCTGAGCACCTGCTGCAATCGACCGAGCGCCTCCTGCCGGGCGCGGGCCGCCTCGGCCTGCTTGAGCGCCGCCGCCTCGCGCGCGGCCTGACGTTCGAGCTCCGCCTGGCGCCGCCGCTCGGCCTCACGTTGTTCTGCGATGTCTGCGGCCGCGCGACGCACGTCGGCCGCGTCGGCCGCAGCCTGCGCCGCCTCGACATCGACCGGGGCTGGCGGCGCTTCCACGTCAACGGGCGCTCGAGCAGCAGCCTCTTCGGCAACGGCGATCGCCGCGCGCCGGGCCGACTCTTCCGCGGCTGCTCGAGCGGCGCGCTCAGCCGCTTCGGCGGCGACCGCCGCAGCCGCCGCCAGCGCCTCGGCTTCGAGCTTCTCCGCCGCCGCCTGCTGTTCGTCAGCCTCGCGGAGGAGCGTTCGCGCGCGCTTGACGGCGCTCTTGTTCTTCGCGCGCGCCGCGATCTGTTCCTGGTCGGCTCGATCCACCACGAGGTCCACCGCCGCGGCCGCCGAGTCCTTGTAGTCGCCGTTCAGCGCCACTGCCAGGAGCTCGGCCCGCTCGCCTCGCTCGCGCAGCCATGCCAGGGCGCCCATGCGGGCCGCTTCGGAAGCGGCGTGCCTGGCGACCGAGCCCAGGGTGTGGGGGTCCGCCAGCCGCGACAAGGCCCTGAGCGCCACGGTCTCGCGTGTCGCCGCCCGGGCGATCTCGACCAGCGCCTTGACGTCCACCAGCGAATCCACGGCCGCCACACCGTCGGCCTCGGCCGTACCCTCGAAGGCGTCGAGCGCGATGTCGCGCAGCATCACGGCCGCCCGCTGTCGCACCGCCTCGTCCTGGTCCTCGCGGACGACCGCGCCGAGCGCGGCCGGGTCGAGCAGCTTGGCCACCGCGGCCAGCCGCACCCTGGCACTTTCGTCCTCGCGGGCCATCGTCACGATCGTCTCGCGATCGTCGAGGGGAATCTCCTCGACGTACGCCAGGCGCACAGACGGATCCGGATGCTTGTGGCGGGGTTGGGTGCGAAAGCGATCGAGCAGCGTCATAAGTTCGGGATCTTGAGCGCCTCGAGCCGCCTCGCGACATCGCGGCCGTGCGACGACGCCATCACGTGACGATCGACCTCGAGGATCCGACCATCGTTTCCGATGTAGAACGTCCAGCGCGCGGGAAACCCGCTCGCACCGAGTACGCCGTACTGGCGGGCGACCGTGCCAGCCACATCGCTCAGAATCGGATACCCAATCCCCATTGACGCCGCAAACGCGCGGTTGGTCTCCGGCCGGTCGACGCTCGCGCCGAACACACGGGCGCGGTACCGGTCGAGGTCCGCACGGCTTGCCCCGAGCGACCGGCATTCAATGGTGCACCCGCCAGTGAACGCCTTCGGAAACCAGGCGAGCACGACTGCTTCGCGCCCGCGGCTGTCACTCAAGCGATACGCACGACCGTCGCTCGCCGGCAGCTCGAAGTCCGGCGCCAGGTCGCCCGGACCGAGCACGATGCGGTCGGGCTCGCGCCCGCTGGCCTTCGCCACCAGCGCTCTCGAGAGGCCCGTCAGCGCGGCGATGACGCTCGTGACAATCGTGCGCAGCATCACGCGTCGAACCCAATTCTAGTCAAGAGAACATCATCGGTTTCGCGGCTTCGAGGTCACTTTGCTGTGTCGCTCACGCAAACTCCAAAATTGCGGATCGGACGGGGCCCGCGGCAGTGGCTGCGCTACACTGGCTGGACACCACGTCGGCCGCTCGGATGGACGTCACATTCAACATCATCGCCAGGCGTCTCCGGACAGCGCTCGAGAGTCCCCTCCCCGGCCCCGACGCCCAGGCGCTCATGGCGCCACGCCCGCGCCGGGAGTGGCCCGCCGGGTTCGACCCTGCCGGCGTCCGCCACGCGGCGGGTCTGCTCCTCGCGTTTCCGGCCGGGGCAGCGCCAGGGACACCGGGCGGCGAACCTCACGCGAACGTCCTGCTGACGGTTCGAGCCGACGCGCTCGGACGGCATGGGGGGCAGGTCTCCCTGCCGGGCGGCGTCGTGGATCCGGGCGAAACCCTCGAACAGGCGGCGCTTCGCGAAGCGCACGAAGAAGTCGGGCTCGATCCCTCGCGTGTGCAGGTCATCGGCCCCCTCACGCCCATCGACATCCACGTCAGCGGCTTCCGCCTTCACCCCATCGTCGCGTTGAGCCTCGAACGCCCGGCGATGACGCCGGCTGACAGCGAGGTGTCCCGCATTCTGGAGCTGCCGGTCGCCACCCTCGTCGATCCGGGTGTCATCCAGTGGCGGCAGCTGACCCGTGATGCGCGGACCTACGATGTCCCCAGCTTCGTGGTGGACGAGGGTCACCACGTCTGGGGCGCGACAGCGATGGTACTGGCCGAGTTCCTCCATCTCCTGGGCTGGCGCGGGCCGGGAGACGAGACGCGAGCCCACTGAATCGGGGGACTTCGGATTGAGGGACTTCGGACTTAGAATCTGCTATTCAATCCCAGGTCCCTGAGTCCCAAAGTCCCAAGTCCCTGAACTTCTATTGACCAAGAAGAAGCCCCCCTCAGACCCGTCCCTGTTCGACGCCCTCGACACGCCGACATCCCAGGCTACCAAGGGTGGCTCGCTCCCCGGCGGAGGGGCCGGCGCTGCCGGACCCGATCACGTCGCGCTCCACGACGCCGCGCAGTCGCGTTACCTCAACTACGCGCTGTCGGTCATCACCTCCCGCGCCCTGCCCGACGTGCGCGACGGCCTCAAGCCCGTCCAGCGGCGCATCCTCTACACGATGTGGCAGCAGAACCTGACGGCCGACGTCAAGCACCGGAAGTGCGCCAAGGTCGTCGGCGACGTGATGGGCAACTTCCACCCGCACGGCGACATGGCGCTCTACGAAACGCTCGTCCGGATGGCGCAGCCTTTTTCGCTGCGCTACCCGCTCGTCGACGGCTCAGGCAACTTCGGCTCGCTCGACGGCGACAACGCCGCGGCCATGCGCTACACGGAGTGCCGCCTCGCGCGTCTCAGTGACGAAATGCTCACCGAGATCGAGCAGACGACGGTGCCGTTCCGTCCGAACTATGACGGCACGCGCACCGAGCCGGTGGTCCTGCCGGCGCGGCTTCCGAACCTCCTGGTCAACGGCGCCACCGGGATCGCGGTCGGGATGGCCACCAATATCCCGCCGCACAACCTGGGCGAGGTGTGCACGGCCCTCGTGAAGCTGCTCGACAACGAAGAGCTGACCAACGCTCAGCTGTGCCGCTACATCAAGGGCCCGGACTTTCCCACCGGTGGACAGATCCTCAACACGCCGGACGAGATCAAGGAGATCTACAAGACCGGGAGCGGGTCGATCCGCCTGCGCGGCACGTGGGACATCGGCCCTGAGACACGATCGACGAAGACGATCTACATCGAGAGCATCCCGTACACGGTCGACAAGTCGCAGCTGGTCGAACGGATTGCCGACGTGGTGATGGGCCGCAAGCTCCCGCCGCTCCTGGACGTCAAGGATCTGTCGACCGAGGACGTGCGCATCGCGATCGAGATGAAGAAGGACGCCGACGAGAAGATGGTCATGGCGTACCTCTTCAAGCACACGCCGCTGCAGATCAACTTCGCCGTCAACCTGACCTGTCTCATCCCGACCGAGAACCCCGAAGTCGGCCGGCCCGAGCGGCTCGACCTGAAGCAGATCCTCTGGCACTTCCTGCACTTCCGTCTGGAGGTGGTCACGCGGCGCCTCGAGCACGAGCTGGCGGCGCTCAAGAAGCGCATCCATCTGCTCGAAGGCTTCGAGAAGGTCTTCGACGCGCTCGACGAGATCATCAGGATCATCAGGAAGTCGGACGGCAAGGCCGACTCGGCCGAGAAGATCATGAAGCGGTTCGAGCTCGACGCCGAGCAGACCGACGCGATCCTCGAGCTCAAGATCTACCGCCTGGCGCGCCTCGAGATCCTGATCATCAGGAACGAGCTCGACGAGAAGCGCAAGCGCGCGCGGCAGATTGGCTCGCTCCTCAAGGACGAGGAGGGCCGCTGGAAGATGGTGCGGAGCGAAATCGGAGAGATTCATCAGAAGTACGGCGACGCCAGGCTGGACAAGCGCCGGACGCGGATCGAGAGCGACTCGGGCGAAACCGAGTACACCGCCGACGACTTCATCGTCGAGGAGGACAACGTCGTGATCGTCTCGCGCGACGGCTGGGTCAAGCGGCAGAAGGATGTGAAGGATCTCGCGACGACCCGACTGCGCGAAGGCGATTCGGTGCTGGCGGCGTTTGCCGGCAGCACCCGCGCGACGTGCTGCTTCTTCAGCAACTTCGGCGCGGCCTACACCTGCCGGTTCGTGGACGTGCCGGCCTCGACCGGATACGGCGAGCCAATCCAGAAGATGTTCAAGCTGAAGGACGGCGAGAAGGTCGTGGCCGCCATGAGCCTCGACGCGCGGGCCGTCGGGACCATCACGCCGAAGAAGGAGGGCGAACCGGCACCCGTGCACGCCGTGGCCGTGACGAGCGATGGATACGCGCTGAGGTTCGGCCTCGAAGGGCTGGTCGAACCGAGCACCCGGGCAGGCCGCCGCTTCGCCCGGCCGGGCGAAGGCGCCGAGGTGACGGGGGTCGCCGGCATCACCGGCAAGGAGATCGTCATCGCCGCCACGGCCGGTGCGCGGGGCTTGCTGTGTCGCGTGGACGAGATCAACTTCCTGGGCGGCCCCGGGCGCGGCGTCATCCTGATCAAGCTCGGGGAGGACGATCGGGTCCTCGGCTTCATCGCCTCGACGGGGGACCGCGACCTGATGACGGTCGAAACCAGCCGGGGCGCCGAGCAGACCATCAGCACGGGCAAGTACGAGGTGACCGGAAGGGGCGGGAAGGGCCGGGAACTGCTCCAGCGGGGGCAGTTCACGAGAATTCTGTGGCCCACCCCGGATATTCCGGCGCCGCTGGCCGGTACAGAGTAGAATAGGGACCGTCTCAACGACGGGCACGAGTGTCGGGGGCTGCGCAGGACCTGGCTGGACCAACCAGCCGCTGCCCCCGCAATCACCTCGGGCCCATTTCAATTCACGTCAGGAACCAGGAAAAGGACCGGCCAGTTTGACTCATCAGGATCGCATGAACCTTGCTGTCTTCATCGATTTCGACAACATCGAAATCGGCGTCAAGACCACCCTCGGCGAACATTTCGACATCAACACCATTCTCGAGGCGCTCAAGGAACGCGGCGAGGTCGTCACCAAGATCGCGTATGCCGACTGGACGCGGGCCGGGGAGTACAGCCGCGCGCTCACCCAGCACGCCATCCGCCTCGTCCAGCGCAACCTCACGCCCGGCGGCGACAAGAACGGCGCGGACATCAACCTCGCGCTCGACGCGCTGGAGATGGCGTTCACGCACCCCCACATCAACGCCTACGTCATCGTCGGCGGCGACAGCGACTTCCTGTCGCTGGTCGAAAAGCTCAAGCAGTACAACAAGAAGGTCTTCGTGGTCGGCGGACGGGCCTTCACCAGCATCATCCTGCAGCGGAACTGCCACGAGTTCATCGCGTACGAGAACCTGGTGCGACGACCCTCGCCCTCGTCCTCGCCCCGGCGCCCCGAGGCCAGGCCGGCCGGTCGCGCTCTCTGCCGCATCGCCCATCTCCCAGGCATTTCCGATCGTCCGGCGCGCGCTGAAGATCCTGGCGGACCGCGAGGTCACGCCGCAGACGGGCCTGCTCAAGAGCACGCTGCTGCAGCTCGACTCGACGTTCTCGGAGCGCAGTTACGGCGCTTCGTCGTTCCTCGACTTCGCCGAGAAGCTGTCGCAGGCGGGCCTGGTGCTGCTGAAGCACTCGGGCCGCAGCGTAATGGTGGAGCTGAACCCGGCGTCGCCCGAGGAGGGTGGGGGCACCAACGGCGCGGCCAAGACGACGGCGGTGGCGATCGCCGAAGGCATCGACGACGCCGCGGTCGGCGACGGCGGCGCGGCGGCGACGGCGGAAGGCGCGGAAGTGCCGACCGACTGGGCCGGACGGCCGATCGACCCGGCCAGGCCGGTCAGGAATGAAGCGTCCAGGCCGCAAGCCGATCAGGCCGGTCAGGCCCTCGGACCCGTGCCGCCTCAACTCGGCGATCAGGCCGAGGGCGTCAAGGTCGTGGCGAAACTCCTCGGCGCCGCGACGCGGTGGCCGATGTACGTGCGCAACGTGAAACAGATCCTGCGCGCGGGCTCATTCGACGAGCGCGCGTACGGCTTTGGCGGGCTCATGGATCTGCTGCGCGCCTGCCAGCGCGAGTCGCTGCTCCGTCTCGAACGAGACCGGCGCGGAGGCCTGCGTGTTTTCCAGGGCCAGGCGATCGCGCGCACGGCCCCGACGTCAACGACTCCGTCGGCGCCCGCCATCTTCGACATCGCCGACGAGCTCGGCGAGACCGATGACTCGATGCAGCCGGCTTCGTTGATGGCCAACGTGCCCGCCGCGGTCCACCGGTCGCACGATACCGAAGATCTCGACGGCGCCGATGCACCGCCCATCACCGTCGTGGATACCACGGCGGAGCTGCTGGGCCGGGCGACCGGAAAGCGGTCGCGCACGCGAGCGGCCGTCTCCGTGTCCGAGCCGCCGTCGGGCAACCGTGCACCGCGCGGGACCCGCAAGGCTGCCGCCAGGAAGCCGGCGGCTGCTCCGCGACGAGCGCGGAAGAAGCCGGCGGATTAGCGAACCGGCCCCGTCCAGCGCGCGGCCGTGGGGGCGAAGGGATTGGACGGCCCCGACATCGGGTCCGTGTCCGGCGAGACATTGCCCGGCTGGCGCTGAAACGCCACAATCGCGGCGGCGCGATCGAAGTCCGTTGGCTCGGGACCGATCGCGGGGTTCATGATCGACGTTCGCGACTCCACATGGAGGTACCCCAGCGCGTGTCCAAGCTCGTGGATGCGCAGCAGCCGCCGCCTGGCATCGTCGCGATCGAAGTTCCAGTCCAGGAACATCGCCCCACCGTTCACGGAACCGTCCGGGTTCTCCGCCCACCTGCCGTACCCGATCGTCTGAGCAAACGTCAGGATGCCGTTGTACCGTCCGACGACGATCGTGCCTGCGCGTGTCACCAGAGCTCTCGTGCCGGATGCCGGACGCTCGACGTCGACGCGGGCAAACGAGGTGTACGTCCCGCCCGTGAGGAGCGACAGCCCTTCGGTCAGATGCGCGACCAGCTGCGCCACTTCGTCGTCGGACATCCGTTCATCGGTCGCCGTGTACTCGTCGGCGGGCACGCGGTACGCCATCACGGAGGCGATCACCACCAGTGCGGGCCGTGTCGTCCAGCGCTGCAGGCGCGCGTTGGCGCTCCGGAACATCTCGTTGAAGGCGGCGAGATCAAACGATGCGGGAATGACCGACAGCCGCGCTCGTTCGGTCGTCGGGCTGGTCACAATCGTCTGACGTTCGACGATGCCAGGTCCAGTGATCGTGGTGGAGTGGCTGCCTGGCTTGTCGACTTCCGTCCTGAAATAGCCGGAGGCGTCGGTCGTGGCCGCCGGCGCGGTGCTGACGCGCACCGACAGGCCGGCCGCTCCCGACCCGTCCACGGCGTTGACAGCCAGGCCCTCGACCAGCCGCTCCGGAGGAATCGCCGACGAGGACGGTGAGGACGGCGAGCCGGTGCACGCGCCAGCGAGTGCCGTTGTGAGGAGTGCCGATGTGAGAATGCGGAGAGGAGCGTGTAGCGCGCGCATGGCCGCGGAACGTGCAAAGGCCGTGCTCCGGGCGGCGTGGCGTAAGTCGTTGAGCCTGCACACCGTGAACGAGGTCAGCCCGCCGAAACCGGGGCCCCGACCACGCAGGCTGTAATCGACGCACACGCCCAACGCCCGCGCTGTCGGTGCAGTTACACTGCCTGCCGCGGAGTCGCACTCTTTGGAAACGAGTCGGGGATCATCATGAACCAGATCATTGCGTCTATGAAGTGGATCATGCTCGTGTGCGGGTTGTTGACTTGCACCATGTTCTACGCAGCCGTGGCGCCGCAGGCCGCTTTGCAGTCCACGTTCGGGGCGTCGCTCGAAGGCCCAGTGGCGGAGGTCGTCGTCCGCAACTGGGGCGTGTTGATCGGGCTGATGGGGGCCATGCTCGTCTATGGTGCGTTCGATGCCACCGCTCGCCCGCTCGTCCTCATCGTGGCCGGCCTGAGCAAGATCGTATTCATTGCGCTCATTCTGACGGCAGGTAGACAGTTCCTCAGCCATCAGGCCGGGGTGGCCGTCGTCAGCGACATCATCCAGGTCGCGCTGTTCGCCGCCTATCTGCTCGCAACACGCAGCGGCGGTCAAGCTGGCCGCTGACGCCACGGGTCAGCGTGGCGGCGCTGCTCCGTCGGCCAGAGGAATGAAGAGCGAGATTCGCTCGCTGGATCCGATCGCCCGCGAAATGTGGCCCTGGCCGGTGGTGTCTTCCGCCAGCAGGATGTGTCCGGGGCCGAGCCGAAGCTTCTTGCCGCCCTCGAGCTCGACTTCGCTCTCGCCCGCCAGCGTGATCACGTACTGGCGGTTCGGTGCGGGATGCCAGTCGAGGTCGTAGTCCTTGTTCGTGCGGCGGAACTGGAGGCTCTTCACCGCAACCGTGGACGACAGCTCGGTGCCTCGTCCCTGCGGCTTCAGCGGGATTTCGTACTCCTCCATCTTCGTCTTGCCGTCGGCGCCGGTGTACAAGCGTGTGACCTTGACCGGCATGCGGGCCTGCGCCGATAGCCTGGCGTGCTCCCATCGATCGGTCGCCACAAGCGCCAGCGTGGGGATCCATCCCAGGATCAACAGACCTTTGAGCACCTTCTTCATCGCGCCCTCCAGAGGAGCCGCCGTGGTGCGTGCCGGGACGGCCGTCGCACGCCGATCGGCGGATTATACGCGTCCCGGTCGTATACCATTGACGTTCTCGAACGCTGCGCTGGAGCGTGTGGGTCTGGAACAATGGCGATTCGCGTCGTTCAACTGGGTAGTCCGAGGGCGCGCGGCGAAGGGCTGCGGCTGGGCACGGTACGACGCCCGCCGCGCGGGGTGCCCAGGAGCGAGCACGCGTCACGCGACTTCTATGATGTCTGGCTGCCTGACCTTGCGCCGAGCGACGCGCTGCTCAAACACGGGCAGGGGGCGACCGGCGACCGCGCCTGGAACACGTTCGTCAGAAAGTACCGGAGCGAGATGAAGCGGCCGGAGGCGGCCCGCCTCCTGCGCCTGCTGGCCGCGCTGTCGCAGGCAAGCGATTTCTCGGTAGGATGCTACTGCGCGGACGAAACACGATGCCACCGCTCCGTGCTTCGGTCATTGCTCGTCGCACATGGCGCCCGTCTCGCCTGAGCCGGGCCTTTCGAGGCTGAAATGGAGCGCGTCATCATGCGTCACACGACTTCCTCCCGGGCTCGTGGTCTTGCTGCCTGCCTGCTGATTGCTGCGCCGGTGTTCGCCCAGCAGGCGCCGCCCCAGGACCCGCTGGTCAAGGAGGGCGCCACCGTCAAGCTGGCCGAACACACCTACGCCATCCCCGACGGCAACGTCGGCCTCGTGCCGAACGTCGGCATCGTCGTCGGCTCGCGCGCCACGCTGGTCATCGATCCCGGGCTCGGGCGGCGCAACGGCGAAGCGGTCCTGCGCGAGGTCGCGAAGGTCAGCCGCAACACGGAGATCTACATCGCCTCCACGCACTTCCACGCGGAGCACACGACCGGCTACGTGGCGTTTCCTGCCAGCGCGAAGTACGTCAACTCCACCGTCCAGGAGGCCGAGTTCGCGCAGGGCGGCGCGCAATTGATCAAGACGTTCTCGGGCCGGTCGCCGATGACGGCGGAGCTGCTCAAGGACGCCGTCGGCCGCAAGGCCGACATCACGTTCGACCGCGACTACACTGCTCGATCTCGGCGGCGTCCGCGTGCGCTTTCTCGTGGTCGGCCCGACTCACACGCGCGGCGACACGGGGTTCTTCGTGGAAGGCGACGGCGTCCTGTTCTCCGGCGACGTCGTGATGAACAACTCGTTCCTGGCGGCGAACCAGGCGTCGAGCATGAAGGCGTGGCTGGCGGCGTTCGACGCCTTCGAGGCGATGAAGCCGAGGACCATCGTACCCGCCGCACGGCGCCGTCGGTGCAGGGCTCGATCATCGCGGCGAACCGGGAGATCATGCTGAACGTGCAGCGCGCGTGCGCGCGAGCTGAAGGCTCAGGGCCGTTCGGCCGACGAAACGGCTACCGCCGTGCAGGCAGAGATTGCGGCCACGCACCCGCAGTGGCCCCGCGCCAACGGCCTCGCCTCAGCGGCCCGCGCCGCGTACGCGGAAGCACCATAACGAATTGCAAATCGTAAATTGTAAATCGTAAATTTCGACTATCTCTTCTCGAGATACTCAATCCACTGCCTCACCAGCGCCTGCTGCAAGCCCTTCGTCTTGACGTACTGATCGGCGTAGGCGCGGGCACGCTTCTGATCCTCGGCGCGTGAGTACGCGGCGGCGTTCGACAGCCGCAGGTGGTACATCCATTCGACGGCGAGCGCGAGCGCTTCCGCGTCCTCAGGGTAGTGCTCGATGTGGCGGTCGAGTGTCCGGACCGCTTCCCGGCCCTGGCCGAACGTGGCGTACAGGAGCGCAAGCGGCTTCGCAAAGCGCGGGTCCGCCGGCCATTTCTCCACGGCCTCCAGCAGGATGTTCCGCGCGTCGCCCAGGCTGTTGGTCCGCAGCAGCGCGTCGCCCAGCCACTGGTAGATCTCCGGAATATCCGACCCCTCGATGAGCGAGGTCTGCCACGCGCCGGCTGCCTGCTGATCGTGTCCTGCGGCCGCAAACGTGGCGCCGAGGTATGCGAGCGCCGCCGTGCTGTCGGCGTCGACGTCGACGGCCTTCTTGAAGCTGCTCTCCGCGCTCGGAAACTCTCCGCGGCCGAGCGCCTGTACGCCGTCGTCGAACGACGGCTGGCGCGCAGCGACCACGCGATCGCGGAACAGCTTCAGCGTGGCCGGCGCGATGACGTCCTCGCGTCGGAACGGCCGGGCGAGGAGCCCTTCGCCCACGGGCAGATAGAGATCGGTCGCGACCAGCGCGCCGCTCGAGAGGCCCTCGGCCGAGGTCATCAGGACGGGCGGGGGTGCAATCTCGAAGGTGCGCACCAAGGTCTCGTCCACGCCGCGGCCGGCGTTCGAGGTGACGATGGCGCGCAGGACGTACGAGCCGGGCGGCAGTTGTCGCACGGAGAGGACTTCCGAGAAGATCGCACGCTCGGGGCCGGCCGCCACTCCCGCGGCGTCAACCGAGAGCAGCGCTTCCGAGTCCGGCTGGGCCGCGATCTCGTAGCGCACCTGCACCTGCGCAGCGTCGGCGCCATACGCCTCGACGTACCCGTGGAGGCTGCCGAAGCTGATGGTATGTCCCACGGTCGGACGCAGAAGGTCCTGGCCGTCGACCGGTCCACCGGCGACGAGATCGCTCAGTTCGGCCCCGTTGGCGTCGACGAGCCGGGCCTGCACGACGTGCTCGACCGAGCCCACGCGGTCGCCTTCGGCGACCGCAAACTTGATCGTGTACTCGCCCGGATCCAGGCTCGCCCCGCCCGAGTATTGAAGCGGCGAGGGCACGCCCGCCATGATCGGCGGCAGGCGGCCGTCGCCAAGCTGGGAGTCGACGACCTTGCCGTCCTTTTTGCTCGAAATGATGTATCCGAGCGAGACGACGCGCGAGTTGGCGTAGTTGGCGCCGACATCGGCGTGGATGAGCAGTTGCACCTTCGAGGCTTCCGGCCCGCGCAGCGAGAACGCGATGAGGCGCACCGGGAGGGCCGACAACTGGAGCGGCGAGGTCAGGGCGGCAATCATCGCCTCGCGCGGCGAGCGCGGCCTGGCGTCCTCGGGCCGGCTGATGACGTCTTTCCGCGATCGGACCGTCAGCCCGCGACGCGACACGGTCACGCGTAGCGGGTGCGGCTTTCCGTCCTTGTCGGCCGGCTCGGACTCGACGCCCAGCAGGTAGTAACCGGCCATCTCCTGCTCGATCCGGCCGAACACGGTGTCGAGGCCCACGTCGATGTGGTACATCGAACCGCGCGCGGCCGAGGTCAGCACCTCGAGGCTCTCGGTCCGCAGGTGCCGATCCGCCATCGGCGTCGTGACGCCCCGGGAATTCGACACGTCGAAGATCTGCTCGTCGAGCTTGAGTGCGTACAGCGTCGTGCGGGACGCCTCGGCGAGCGCGCCCAGCTCGATGAGCGTTTGCGTCTCGTCTGCGAGGATGAACCCCTCGGTGACGAACACCACCGTCTTCGGATCGCGGAGCGATCGCAGCGCCAGAAGCAGGCTGCGAATGGAATTGAGCGTCTGCCTGGCCTCGGTCCGTCCGTCCTGCGCGGTCGTCATCGCGCTGCTCTCGACCTGGCTCATGCACATCTCGAGCGGGCCGTCGGGGGGCAGGCCGTAGCATTCGCGTGCCACCACCTGCTGCAGCACCCGGCCGTCGCCACGGTCGATGTCCAGCGCTTCCGACAGCGAGACGTAGACGCTGAATCCTAACGTGGTGGTCTGGCGCCGCTGGCCGGCCATCCGGCTCACGGCCTGGCGCACGAGCTGGCGGTCGGACGTGAACTGCGTCGACGCGGTCCCGATGCCCGTGCTGACGGCGGCCACCCGATCGGAGGGCTGCAGCCGATCGAGGAAACGACCGACTGCCGCCTGGATCGAGGCGACGGCACCGAAGCGGATGTTCGCTTCGTCGATCACGATGAGCACGAGCCGGCCGCCCGAAGCGTTCTCGTTGGAACTGTAGCCCGGTGGCACGGTCACCGCCGGCGATGCGGCCGCGGCCGACGCTGCTGACAGCGGCACCCACTCGGCGCTGACGACACGACGCACGCGGTTGTCAATCCGTACCGAGAAATCCGAGGCCGAGAGATCCGTGATGGCACGCCCGCGGTCGTCGACGACGGTGACGTCGAGCGGCGTGACCTCGACCGACGCCTGAAAACTGGGTGGGGGTTGCTGGGCCTGTTGGGCCTCGAGCCCTGCCGGGGGGAAGGCCAGTGCCAGGAGCGCGCCGAGCGCGACGTGTCGTGGTCGGATACGGAACCGAATCATCTGGGCGGCCTACTTCGACTGGACGGCACGATAGCCGGATCTGGCGCGCACGCCCTTCTGTCCTTGCAACCTCGACCCTGATCTGGCGCCAGGTGTCGTCCTTCTTGAAATTGGTCGGCTGATAGCCGAGCAGATACTGGTTCGAGAGCTCCTCGAGCAAGTCGCCGAACGCGTCCTGCAGGCGGTCGATGTTGTCGGTGGCGAAGACACGCCCGCCGGTGGGGATGGACAGGCGCTGCATGACCTTCCTCAGGTAGTCGTGCGTGATGCCGCGTCCCTGGGCGATGATGTACAGCGTCACGTCGCTTGCCTGAAGCCGACGCTCGACGTCTTCGAGCGTCACGTGGCTTCCCTGGTCTTCGCCGTCGCTGAACACCACCATCGCCCGGCGTCCGGCCTGGCGGCCGAGCATGTCGACACCCTGGATGATGGCGTCGTACAGCGCGGTCGCGCCCCACGTCGCGAGGCGGTCAACCGCGGCACTGCGCTCCGCCAGGTTCGTCGACTTCCGCGAGGCTGGAAAGACCACGTCGTTGAAGCCCACGATCGTGACCTCGTCGCGGGTCGGCACCGCGCCGAGGAAGTCCTTCACGGCCTTCCGGACCTTCGGCATGACCGGCGTCATGCTGCCGCTGACATCCACGGCCACGACCAGCTCCAGCGGAACGTCCTCGGACGCGAAGTTCGAGATCGTCTGCTGCCGCTCGTCCTCGAAGACGCGGAATGCGCTCCGCGGCAGCTTCGGCACGTACTGCCCCGACGACTCGTCGGTCACCGTGACCGTGACCTGCACGGCATCGACGTCCACCGCGTCCGAGAACGTCAGCCCGTTCGTCCTCAGGACCCGGATGATGCGCTGGCCCGCGGTCGGCGTCACGACCATGCGCACCTGATGGGCGCGCACGTTCGAGCCCGCCTCCCATTGGCACTCGAACGGCGGCGCCACCACTTCGCACACCTGGCGGCCGTCCACGAAGAAGGTCACGCTCTTGGCGGCCTCCGGCGGATCGATCGCCGCGCGAAGCGGCGTGAGGCCGCTCAGATAGGCACCCGGTTCAGGAGCGGCGATGGACACCTCCGGCACCGCAGGCGCCGCTGGCGCCTGCGCGCTCGCGGGAGCGGCCACGAGAAGCCATGCGAGCAGCAGAGCCCATCTCACCGTGGACCTTCTTCCGGTGTCGCGGGAGACGCTATCGATCGGCACGAGCGGGCCGTCCACGACGGCGGCTGCGGCCACGTAGTCTTCGATGCGCTCGACTGGCACGCGGCGCGCGGCGGCCACAAGGGACGTCCAGTCCCCGGGGTCCGAGATCCACACCCCTTCGCTGAACTCGAGGGCACCGGACGCCAGCACGCTTCGCATGAGGGTCGCCGGCACACCAAGCTCGCCCATCACGCTCGCCACGTAGACGTTCAGATCGGGAAACACACCCGCCATCATCCCGAGCTGCGGCCGGCCGGCGAGCAGCCGCCACCAGCTTGGCTGTATCCATCGGGTGCACACGCACCCGAAGATCTGCAAACCTGACGCGCCCCAGGCGTCCAGGTCCACTCCGGGAGCGCCGCCACCGAGCAGCAGGAACTCACCCAGTGAAAACATGCGCTCGACGTCGTCCGCCGACCCGTGGGACAGCGTCCACGACAGCTCGCGGCGCCGGCGGCCGTCGAGATGTAGGAGGTTCGCGACCTCGTCGGCTGCTTCGCGGCGATCGAGAAGGGCCGTGGCCCGTCGCTGCCCGCGTGCAATCGCCTCCACCAGCAGCGTGCGATCGGCATCACGCAGGCGTGCCGGGTTCATCAGCGCGACGCCTGTGGCGATCGCGTGCCGCTCGTTCGACGGAAGGCTCGGCACCGCACCCTGCCGCTCGATGCCGATCCGCCGCAGACCGAGCGGAGAGAGGGCGACCTCGAGGCCGACCGCGGATCCGGCGACGTGCCAGGGGATACCCGGCAGAAAGTCCTGGCGGGGCATGGCCCACACCAGTCGCGTCCTGAAGGGACGGTCGCGCCGGCCCAGGCCAAAGTCGTGGCGCAGCGCGACGTTTCGCGTGAGAAGGGCGGTTCCTCCCGGATCCCCGAGCTCCAGTGCGTACGCGAACGACAAGAGGGCCTCGCCGAGGACGGCGTCAACCAGGGCCGCGAGAGGCGTCGCCACCCTGGCCGCGCGTCCCGCATCGCGCGAGCGCCGAGCGCGCGCGAGGTCGCTGAGGAGCTCCGCGATCACGTCGCCGGCCGCACGAGGGGCGACGACGCCTGGCGCCATCACGTCGGGCGAGGGTCGCGGCAATTCCGCGGCGAAGTCGCTGGCCACGTGCTCGAGCGCGCGCTCTGTCGTCGCGATGTCGTCGGGTGTGCGCTGGCTCCTGAGCCGATCGAGGGCGTCAGAGAGCGACAACGCCAGATCGATTGGGTAGCTCCGCTGCCGTTCGCGCACCGCGCGAAGGCGGCGGCGCTCGGCCAGCGACAAGTCGATCCGGTAGTCCTGCCCTTCCCACGGGAGCTTCGTGCCGCCGTCGGCGGGAGGCGGCCCGGCCAGGGCCGCGCCCAACTCGGCATCTTTCATCCACGCCGAAAGGGGCGCCTCGGAAGCGGCCGGCTCCCATCGCGGCAGTCGGGGCCACACCTGGCGCACGAGCCACGTGGCCACGGCGCCCTGGTACTGGCCCTGGTCGAGCGGGAGCGCCACAAGCGACATCGTCAGGGCTTCGGTCGAGGCCAGATCGATCGAACCGGCCGACCGCAGCCGGGCCAGCACCGCGAGCGCTCCCTGCATCTGGGCGAGGGTCCAGAATGCGCGGCTTCCGCCGAGATCGGCGATGCGGCCGCCCGTCCGCGTTGCCGCCGCATAGACGGCTGGTGCGGCGATCCCCATCCGCTCGAGCGTCAACATCAACATGCGCTGGCTGCGGAACGCCCGGATGGCTTCGACGACGGTGGACCATGCTTCCGGCGGCGTCCTCTCGAAGAGGCGCTGGCCGAACGCGAACTGATCGAGCCGATCCCCCCGCCAGAACATGTCGCCGCCGGTGACCGTTTCGGCGAGCCACGCGGCGTCGATGCTCTCGAGCGCCATGGTTTCGCGTGACGTGGGCTCGTCGCCCTGTTCGCTGCCTTCGAGCGCGGCGGCCCACAGCTCGCGCGCGAACGGCGGCGCCGGTGCGCCGTCGGGCGACACACGCATGCGCAGCATGAGCATCCCGAGATCGTTCAGCGGCCGCGAGAACGGCAGCGCATCATGCCGCCACTCGGGATACGCGTCCAGCAAGGCATTCGCGAGCGCCTCGAAGCGCAGGCTTCGCGAGGTCTCGCTCTTGATCCAGAGCCCGAGCACGAAGCGCGCGCGCGGCTCGTCGAGAGCGGCAATCGTGTCGTACAGATACGCCAGGCGCCCGTCGTGTTCGACAAACAGCGCGTGGATGAACAGTGCGGGGCTATCGACGGGCTGGCCGAGGACCGTGGCCCACAGGTCGCCGGCCTGCGCGCCGCCAACGGGGACGATGCGGTTGCCGTGCACGCGCAGGCTGCCGCCAAAGGCGGCGAAGGTCGGCGCGGCGTCTTCGTACAGCTCCTGGAGCAGCAGACGGCTCCCGCGAAAGGTAGTCGAGCGTCTCGTCGTCGAGCGCCGAGAGACCGTAGGCCAGGAGCGCTGCCTTGCGATCGGCGGCAATCGTTGCCACGAGTGCGTCGGCGGGCACCGGCCGGCGAAACACCGCCCGGCTCCAGAGTTCGGCCGTCAGCGGCACCGGGACGGTCAACGCGGGCCGACCGGTCGTGGTCGGCGGCTGTGGCCGGGCGGCCGCGCGCAGCTGTTCGTCGATCTCCGGATGCCTTCCGGCCGGCGGCGTGTAGACGAGGCGGGTGAGCTCGGACAGGAAGCGTGCACGATCCCGCTCGGGATCCAGGCCGAGCGTCCGCGCCAGAGTGAGGGTCGGCGCCGGCACCGCGACTTCCTCGTTCGGCGAGGGGAGTACAGCGGGAGTCTGGGCCGCGCTCAGCTGCAGCTGAAATGCCGCTACAATCGTCAAGCAGAGGACCGGCGCCCGCACCATCCCTGGATCCTAGAGGAAGCCCGGTAAGGTTAACGTCTTAAAGGGCCGACCTTAACATACATGGCCTCGTCCAACTACACCGCAAAAGACATCACCGTTCTCGAAGGCCTGGAGCCGGTCCGGAAGCGGCCGGGCATGTATATCGGCGGCGTCGGCTCGGCCGGCCTGCACCACCTCGTCTGGGAGATGGTCGACAACGCCATCGACGAGGCGATGAACGGCTACGCCTCGAACATCAAGGTCACGCTCCACGGCGACGGGTCGTCGATCACGGTCGAAGACGACGGGCGCGGCATTCCCGTCGACAAGCATCCGGCGACGAAGAAGAGCGCGATCGAGGTGATCTTCACCGTCCTCCACGCCGGCGGCAAGTTCGAGCACGGCAGCTACAAGACGGCCGGCGGCCTGCACGGCGTCGGCGCCAGCGTCGTCAACGCGCTGTCGAAGGAGCTCGTCGCGACGGTCACGCGCGACGGCGCGCAGTGGGAGATGCGGTTCAAGCAGGGGAAGCCCGTCGGGCCCGCTCAAGAAGCTCGGTCCCGCGCGCGGCACCGGGACGACGGTCTACTTCCATCCGGACGCCGCCATCTTCCCGAAGATCGAGTTCGATCCCGCCGTGATCCGCGAGCGGCTCGAGGTGGCGAGCTACCTGCACAAGGGCCTCAAGGTCGTCTTCGAGGACGAGACGACGAAGACGAAGCAGACCTTCGAGCACGCCGAGGGCCTCGTCGACTACCTCAAGGCCATCGTGGCGGCCCGCGGCGCCAAGGCCGTGCACGACGCGCCGTTCACGCTGAACCAGGACGAAGGCCTCCGGCTCGACCTCGTCCTGCAGTGGACCGAGGCGACCGACGAGCACATCCGGTCGTACGTCAACGGCATCCCGACCGGATCGGGCGGCACGCACGAGAACGGCCTGCGCGCGGGCATCGGCAAGGCGGTGCGCAACTTCATCGACACGCACAACCTCTCGCCGAAGGGCGTGACGCTGACCGCCGAGGACATCCGCGAAGGGCTGACCGGCGTCCTGAGCGTGTTCATTCAGGAGCCGCAGTTCCAGGGGCAGACGAAGGATCGGCTGAACAACCCCGAGCTGCTCTCGGCGGTCGACGGCGTGGTGCGTCCGGCGCTCGAGCACTGGCTGAACCACAACATCAGCGTGGCCGAAGCGATCGTCGCGCCGCATCATCCTGGCGGCGCGCGCGCGCGAGGCGAGCCGCGCCGCGCAGGCCGAGGTCATCGCGCAAGAGCGCCACGTCGGGACGCCTGAACCTGCCCGGCAAGCTGAGCGACTGCACGAACTCCTCGAGCGAAGTCGAGCGAGCTCTTCGTCGTCGAGGGCGATTCGGCCGGCGGGTCGGCCAAGCAGGGACGCGACCGCGCGCGCCAGGCGATTCTGCCGCTCCGCGGCAAGGTGCTGAACACCGAGAGCGCGTCGCTCGCGAAGGTGCTCGAGAACAAGGAGCTGACCGACCTGGTCACCGCGCTCGGCTGCGGCCTCGGCAAGAACTTCGAGCTCTCGAGGCTGCGCTACGGGAAGGTCATCATCCTGGCCGACGCCGACTCCGACGGCAATCACATCGCGACGCTGCTGCTCACGTTCATCTACCGGCACCTGCCGCAGCTCATCGCGGCCGGCCACGTGTTCCTCGCGCAGCCGCCGCTCTACCGCATCGACATCGGCAAGGACACGTTCTGGGCGCTCGACGATGCGCAGACGGACGCGATCCTGAAGCAGCAGCACAAGAACGGCGCGCGGCGCGCCCGAGATCACGCGGTTCAAGGGTCTCGGCGAGATGATGCCGAAGGTGCTGTGGGAGACGACGCTCAACCCGCGCACGCGGCGGCTGCTGCGCGTGGAGATCACCGATCAGATCGTGACCGACCGCGTGATCAACGAGCTGATGGGGAAGGATGCGTCGGCGCGCTTCCGCTTCATCATGGAGCGCGCCGAGGAAGCCGAGGAGCTCGACGTCTGACGAATTCCGCGTTCAACTGAACGGGTTTCGTGGTGACCGTCACCGTGAAACGGCGCTCGGCGCCGTCTTCCGACCGGACCGTGACTTCGTGGGTACCCAGGTTGATGCCGTAGTCGACGAGCGGGGTCGTGCCAATGGGCGCGCCGTCGACGAGCACGATGCCGGGCGCGGTCGAGGTCACGCTCAACGTCGAGGGCGGGGGCACGACCGAGATCGAGGTGGCCTTGCCGGGTTCGACGTCCACCTTCCGGACACCAACGAACCCCATCGCACGGTTCTCGAAACGCAGCTCGTGCGACCCTGGCGGCAGGAGCACCTGATTGCGATCGTCGAGGCGGAGGCCCCGCCCGCCTGCGCTGACCTGGAGCTCGATTGGCGACGAGACGTGCACGAAGCCCGCGAAGATGGATTCGGCGAGCTCGGTGGTCGCCCCGGCCTTGATCGAGACCGATCGGCGGATCGTGCCGCTGGCGCTTTGCAGCACGACGGCGTGCGTGCCGGTGCGCAAGTCGTCCAGGTCGAGCGGCGTCGCACCGCGGTCGCGGCCATCGACGAGCACTCGAGCACCCGGCGGATCTGAGGTGACGCGCAGTCGACCAGCGGCCCCGGGCGCCGTGCCCCGTCCGCGTGCAGGACCGGCGGACGCGGCTGGCGCGGGCGCCGGCGTCGCTTCCTCGGCCGGCGCCGACTCCAGGGTCTGCCAGTAACGCAGTGCGGGCCAGCCGACGCCGGCGACGGCCGCCACCAAAGCGGCCGTGATCGCCGCGCGCCACGACCAGCGCACCAACGGTTCGCGAAGACCGCTGAGGCGTTCGGCGACGGCTGGACCTGCCGTCGACGCTGCGCCGCCGAGACGACCCGCCCCTTCGGCGAGGGGCGTGCCGAGCGCACGCAGGCGTGATGCCCCCGCGGAGATTCCCCGAGCGGCGATGCCGCCGGAACTGACCAGGGCCCCACCCAGCCTTCGTCCGGAGGCGACGAGGCCCCGACTCAGCCCTCCTCCGGCTGTGACGAGACCCCGGCCGGAGACCGCCATCGATCGAGCGAGCGGCTCGCGAAGCGACCAGACGCGCGTGGAGACCGCGCGCAGCGCCGACATGACGGCCGTGCCCGCCTCTTGCAGTCCGGCGGACCGCTTCCCGCCTGGCGTGATCGCGGCCGACGCTTCGACCGCCAGCTCCCGGATGATCGCCATCTCCGGTTCGCGCTCGGGCGCCGTCGGCACCGGAATGGACAGGGGAACAGCCGCATGGAGGCCCGCCGCGCCGACGTGGCTCCTGGCGTCGAACGTGCCCGGAGCGTGGTCCGCCCACTCCGACCGGCGATCGTACAGCCAGGTTTGCAGAGCCTTGGCGGCTGCAACGAGCTCCGCACGCCGGTCTCCGCCGCCGAAGGCGGTTCTTGTGTCGATTTCTCGCACCGATCGTCTCGATCTGACGCGCCGTTGCCCTCTTGTGCACACCTCGCACCGGGCCCGGATGTCTGTTCGAGGTACTTTTATCGGTTCTGAGCCGATAAGAATCCAACAAGCGCATCAACAATGGAAGCAACCGCCTCGTCTGGATCTCACGCGGCGCTCCCCCCGGGGGCGCTCGACGCTCATTTGTCCGATCAGGCGCGTCATCAGCTCAACGAGCTGAGGTCCGCGATCGACGTTCGCCTCACGGTGCTCGAGGCGGTGCTGGCCGACCCCTCGCGCGGGGAGTCGCTCGAGGGGCTGATCCTGGACCTGGCGCGGGTGGCGACCGAGGAGGCGCACGCGGCCGCAACCCAGGCCTGTCTCGAGGCCCGGTCTGAAGCCGAGACAGCGGCCTCCGGGCAAGCCACCGAGGCTCTAGTCGCGCTGGAAGAGGAGCGGGCGATCTCCTCGCAGCTGCGCTACGAGCTCGAAGTGGCCAGCCAGCGGATCGCCGCCCTCGAACAGCAGCAGTCCCTTGCGACGTCGACCGAGGACGTCGACACCGCGTCGGCCGGGGACCGCGCAACGATCCTCGAGCTCGAGCAGGCGGTCGACGAAGTCCGCCGGCAGCTCGAAGCCGAGCGTGGCGCCATTGCGGTTCTGCGGCGGACGGCGGCGAAGGCCGACGAAGCGGCCGAAGCGCTGACGCGCGAGACCGCGCGCGCACAGGCGGCCGAGCGCGACCTGGCAGGCGAACGCGCCAAGGCGCGCGACGCGGCGTCGGTCCAGCAGAAAGTGCAGGCCCAGCTCGACGCAGAGCGCGCCACGGGTCTCAAGCTGCAGCAGACGCAGCAGGAGCTGAGGACCGAGCTCGCGCGCCTTCGCGAGTCCGCCGCCGGGCACAAGGAAGCGCACACACGGCTGCAGGCCGAGCTCGACGCGCGTGCGGCGGAGATCACGCGCGCGCTGGAGGCAACGGCCGCGCAGCAGAAGGCGCTCGCGCAGGTCGAGGCCGCGCTCGACGCAGAGCGCGCCACCAGCGCGCGGCTGCAGACGGGACAGCAGGAACTGGCCGCCGAGGCGGCGCGCGCACGGGAAGCCGTCGCCGCGCAGCAGAGGTCGCTCGCCGAGACGAAAGAGGAACTGGGCACCGAACGCGCGACGAGCGCCCGGCTGCAGACCGCGCAGCAGGAGCTGTCGGCCGAAGTGGCCCGCGTGCGGGACGCCGCGGCCGCTCACCAGAAGGCGCTGGCACAGGCGCAGGCACAACTCGACGCCGAGCGCGTGGCCGCCGCGACGCAGCACAAGGCCCTGGCGCAAACGCAGGCGCAGCTCGACGCCGAGCGGGCCGCCGCAGCCAAGCTCCGCGCCGTGCAGGAGCGCGCCGACGAACTGCTGCGTAACGTCGGGTCGGATCACGCGCGGGCCCAGGCCGCACATGAGCAACTGAACGCCGACCTGACGCGCGAGCGCGCCGCCGCTGCCGCGGCGCAAGGCGCGCTGGCGCAGGCCCAGGCCCAGCTCGAAGGCGAGCGCGTCGCCGCCGCCGAGCTCCGCAGCATCGTCGAGCAGGCCGAGCAGCGTCTGGCGAGCGTCGTGAGCGAGAACGTCCAGACCGTGGCGGTGCACGAGGATCTCGAGCGCAAGCTGGCCGCCGCCCGCGCCGAGATCGGGCAGCTGCAGGCCAGGGTCGGTGCGGCCGGCACGCAGGCGGCCGAACCGCAGGCCAGGCCGGCGCCAAAGAAGGGTGCGGCCGAGCCCGGCGTCACGGCCAAGGTGCAGTCCAGTTGGGTCGAGAACGCGCCAAAGCAGGCGTCAGCCAAGGTCGTGGACGCCGACGAAAGCGCGTGGCGGCCCGTGAGGCTGGCGCACCGCTATCAGTTCCGCGAGCCGATCGACATTCAGGTCAACAGTCAGCCCGGGATGCTGTACGACATTTCGATTACTGGCTGTCAGCTGGTCTCGGCTGGCGCCGTGAAACCAAACCAGACGGTGAAGCTGCAGATCGCGTCAGGAGAGGGCACGCTCACCTGCGCCGGCAAGGTGATGTGGTCACGCCTCGAGCCCCCGGCCGCGGGCCGGCCGTTCGGGTACCGGGCAGGCGTGCAGTTCGCCAAGCCGGACGAGGCGGCGATCGAAGCCTTCGTCGCAAGGCGCGCGGCCGCTCAGGCCTGACGCTTCTGCAACCCGATTTCAAAACTGGCAGTCGGCGCCCGGACGTGGACAGGCGCCTTTGCGCAATCGCACGCAGAACAGCGCCAGCTTACGAATCCAGGCATGGGCACAACCCTTGCCCCAGCTCTGCTGGTTTTCCAGGCACGTGCATTGTGCCGACAGGAGGAGTCGTGCATCTGCGGAATCTCGTCGTTGGATCGCTCGCCACCGTCGCCCTGCTCGCGCCCGGGCGGCTCGAGGCACAGTCGCAGCCCGGGGGCACCGTTCGCATCGGAAGCCCCACCGCGAAGGTCATGAGCCGTCGTCACGCCGGTGGTGAAGTCGTCCTCACGGCCCACGAGGGCGACACCTTCGAGCTGCTGAACCGCGAAGAATCCTGGTACTGGGTCATGCTGCCCGTCGACATTCACGGCGGGCGAGCCTCAGGTTGGATCCAGGGCACCGATATCGAAGGCTCGGAGTACCGGGCGGCGGCCGAGCAGAAGGCTCTCGAGGAGGCGCAGGCGAAGGCCGCGAAGGAACTGCAGAAGATCGAGCGCGAGCGCGCCAAGGCCGATGCCGAGGAGGCCCGTCGTCAGGCCAAAGCGGACGCTGAGGAAGCACGTCAGCTGAAGGTGACGCAGGAGGCCGCGGCCAAGGATGCGGCGCAGCGAGCCAAGCAGCAGGAAATCGAGGCGAGGCAGGCGGCCGAAGAGAGCCGGCGGCTTCGCGAGGCGGCAGAACAGCTCGAGAGGGCCCGGCGCGAATACGAGAACTCGATCAGGGGTGCGGTGCCGACGACCTCACAGAGCGTGCCTCAGGAATCCATCGCGGTGCGTTCCGTGGCAGCCGCGGACTTCGGCGAGTCCGTTCTTCCCTAAAGAGCGGACCCGCCCTACGTCCTACAGCGGCTTGCGAGCGGTGAGGACGGGCCCTGGGTCGTGAACCGTGAGCCGCATCGCCCGGCCGCTGCCGTCCTCCGTTGCAAAGATGATCCGCACGGCTTCGGCTCCCGCCGGAAAGAACGCGCCGTTGCCCACGGAGAACAGCTGTCGCCTGTCGCCGCCCGTCCTCAGGATGCCGAGCTCCGCGCCAGGCACTCGCGGCGGCGCCGTCGGCGAGGTCGGGATCAGCCCGACCTCGAGGCGATCTGTTGGCCCGGGGCCGAAGGTGTACGTTCCGCTCAAGAGCGTGATGGTCTTCTCGTCCAGCGGCGTCAGGGTGGGCCGCGCGTCCGCATCGCCGAGGCCTTCGAGGTAATCCAGCACGCCTTTGGCCCGGGCGCCTCCGGCTCGCGCGTGCGCGAGGAGCCTGATGCTGTGGGGGCCAGAAGTCCGCTGCACCCCTGGTGACGCGGCCACGAACGCCTTCACGACGTCCAGTTGTCCGAGCATCGCCGCGGAGAAGATGGTGGGCCGTGCGCCCTTGCTGATCAGGTATTCGGCGATCTCACGCTGGCCCGTGTGCGAGCAGGCGCCGAGCGCGTCTTCCCAGTCCCCGAACCCCCAGTCGTACGCCGCACGGGCCAGCGCCGGCCGCGCTTCGACCAACTCCCGCACGCGTGCCGGGTTGAAGTGCGACACGCTCACGATCTCGCGGGCGAGCGCCGCGGGCTGTGCCGGGAACGCGTCGGGCACGACGTCCGTGAACGCGCTCCCCTGTCCCACAGTGTTCACGCCAGCCCCGGATCGCAGCCACACGGGAAACCCGACCGCCGCGCCCGCCGTCGTGCCGAAGTGGAGCAACCTTCGTCGAGTGAGCATCATCAGAGGCCTCCCGAGCCTCGTCCTGCAATCAGGCGAATCGCTCGCGCGAGCGTTCCTGGGCCTTCCGCGCTTCCTCCTCGCGATTCCTGGGCGGTGAACTCGTCGTCAACGACTGGATCAGCCGCTCGGCCGCAGCGGTCACTTCGTCGACGGCACGGTTGAAGGCGGCCTCGTTCGCACGCGAGGGACGATTCGAGCCGCTCAGCTTGCGCACGAACTGGAGTGCCGACGCCCGGATCTCATCCCCGGTCGCCGGCGGAGCAAAGTTCGCGAGGGTCTTGATGTTCCGACACACGGGAGCCTCCGGAGGAAGTTTGAACTTAGAAGGTAGAACTAAGAAGGACTAAGAGGCAAGCAGGTTCCTCATGACGAAGCCGATGTTGGCGGGACGCTCGGCCAGCCGGCGCATGTACCAGGGGAACCAGTAGTCGCCATAGGCGATCAGCACGCGGAGCGGCCGGCGCGACGACACGAGGCGCTGCTGCAGCGGCCGCTGAATGCCGTACAGCATTGCGTACTCATAACTGGACTCGTCCACTCCGTGCCCGGTGATGAATGCGCCGAGGCGCTGGACGAGCCGGCCGTCGTGCGTGGCGATGTGCAGAAGCGTCCCGGCAGGGGCCTTGCGGTCCGCCAGCATCCGGCAGGACAAGCGGTAGAACTGCTCATCCACATCCTCCTTCCGGGGATAGGCGACCGACGCCGGCTCCAGGTACGCGCCCTTCACGATCCGAACAGCCGGGCCAAGCGGCAGGAGCGACTCGAGGTCATCGGGGGTGCGACGCAGGTACGCCTGCAGCGCCAGGCCGACGCGATCGGAGCGCTCCCGCACGCGTCGAAACAGCGCCAGCGTGGGATCGACATACGGCGAGCTTTCCATGTCGATCCAGACGAAGTTGCCGAGACGCGCCGCGTGATCGACCAGGCGCTGCAGACGGGCGAGGCAGGCGGCCTCCTCCAGGTCGAGCCCGAGCTGTGTCGGCTTGACCGAGATCTGCGCCGACAGGCCGGCCGCCGCGATCCGATCGAGCGCTTCGAGATAGTGTGCGGTGACCTGCTCGGCTTCCGTGGCCTTCGTGACGTTCTCTCCGAGCCTGGTGAAGATGGTGCCCGCGCCCCGTGCCTGCTCCTCCAGGGCCGCGCCCATCGCGTCGTCCAGGTGCTCGCCAGGCATGAACGCCGACACGGACCGGCGGACGAACGCGGTCTTCGTCGCCCGCTCGCGCAGCCACGTGCTCGTCGATGCCGCCAGCAGCAGCTTTCGCGCGAGCGCGTCGATCACGCGCGGCCCTGTGCACTCATGCCGCGCGCAGGGTCGGCCCGCTGCGTCGAGCGTGCGCTTCATGGCGCTCATGCCTTGATCGATCATCCCGCCAATGGTCTCCTGCCATTTCGTTCGGCAGCAGATCGGCGATCCACACCACGCGGCTGCGTCCTTCGTGCTCGGCGAATACCTGCACGGACGCGTTGTAGTGTGTCAGCGGCCCGCCATCGGTCGACCAGACGAGCCGCCGGGCATGGTCGTCCAGATCGATGATGGGCTCGCGCGCCACCATGCCGTTGCGCAAAGGTCACGATCCGGACGTCGCCGTCGAGACGACAACCCGTTACGAAGCCAGGTACCAAGCGTGTGTGGAGCGCGCCCACGTCGCGAATCGCGTCCCACACGCGCTCCGGGCGATCCTCGACCACGATCTCTCTATGAATGGATGCCATCGGTCGCTCCTCTCCGGCGTCCGCCGAGCTGGCGCGGCGGGCCTCAGGACAGGATAGCGCGGAGGCCCCTGACGAGCCGGCCGATGCCTTCGGTCGACGGTCTCCTTCTGCAGCGCGCCGTAGGCGACGCGGAAGACAGCAGCCTTCGGTCAGGCCGAATGCCGGGCCGGGAATCACCGCGACGTGATGCTCGCGGATGAGCCGCTCGCCGAGGACCATCGGGTCCATTGACGTGTTCACGCGAAGGAGTGCGTAGAACGCGCCGTCGGCGGCGGGTACGTGGGCGAGCGGGGCGAGCGCATTCAGCTCGGTCAGCACGATTTCGCGGATGACGGCGAGCTCGCGAACGTGCGGCTCGCAGTGCGCGCGGCCGACTTCGAGCGCCGCGGCCGCCGCCAGCTGCGAGGCGATCGGCGGGCAGATGAGGATCGTGTCCTGCGCTCTTCATCATGGCCGAGGCGAGGTGCTCGGGATACACGACGTAGCCGATGCGCCACCCGGCAAACCCGTAGGCCTTCGACAGCGAGAACGCGGACAACGTGTAGGCCGACGGCGTCCGCGAACGATCCGGGCGACACGTGGCGCGCATCGCCGTAGGTGAAGTACTCGTAGGGCTCATCGGAGAAGTGATACACGCCGCGGTCGCGACAGATGGCGCTCAGCGCGCGCAGCGACGTCTTCCGTGTAGCACCGCGCCGCTCGGGTTGTTCGGCGAAATCGTCACGACCATGCGGGTTCGTCGGCGTGAACGCGTTCGCGATCGCTTCGACGCGCAGCTGGATACCGCTCGTCGGTCGGCACGCGGACCACGCGGCAACCGGCCATCTCGATCGGCCATCTCGTGGTTGAAGTAGAAGGGAACCGGCAGAATCACCTCGTCGCCGGGCATGGTCGTCGAGAGGACGGCGTGCATGAAGGCCATGTTGGCGCCGGCGGTGACCATGACGCGGCTGCCGCGTGCCGACGTCGATCCGGTTCTCCGCCCGGAGCTTGGTCGTGATGCGCGTCCACGAGGACCGGAAGGCCGTTGCCGTCGTGGTATTCGTGGGTCGAGGGCCGCGCCAGCGCCGCCCGGACGGCCTCGACGACGGCGAGCGGGCGGGCCGTAGTGGACGACGCCCTGGCCCAGGGAGATGGTGCCCGGGCGTCTGGCGGATAAGGTCGCCTACAATGGGCACAATCGGCGCCTGGACCGCGTCCATCCGAGCGGCACCCAGGGCATTTACAGTTTCGCGCATGGTGGTTTCAGGACCGGAGAGGCTATCCTTGCTCATGACCCGCCGCCCGGGACATCGATTCGCTGCCGCGCTCGTCGCCTGCGTCGCGCTCGGCGCCGTCTGCCTGCCTGGGCTCCATCGACGGGCGTCGGCGCCGCCGCTACGGTCCAGACGCCGGAACAGTTTATCGGCTTCAGGGTCGGCACGGACAGAAAGCTGGCCCGCTGGGACACGATCGTCGCCTACATGCAGCACGCGGCGGCGGGCTCCGATCGCGTGCGGCTGCCGGGAGCTCGGGCGTACCAGCCGGCGGCCATCCGTTCATGGCCCTGGAGATCAGCGCCCCGGAGACGATCCAGCAACCTCGATCGCTACAAGCAGCTCCAGCGCCGGCTGTACTTCCAGGACGGTACGCCGATCGGTCCGCGAGCGCGACGAGATCTTCCGCCAGGGCAAGGTGGTGTGCTGGTCACCTGCAGCGTGCACGGCGACCGAGATCGGCGCGACGCAGATGGCGCTCGAGCTCGTCCATCGGCTCGCGACCGACGATTCGCCGGCGACCAGGAAGATCCTCGACAACGTCATCGTGCTGCTCGTCCCGAGCGCGAACCCGGACGGCCAGATCGCCGTGACCGACTGGTTCAACCAGAACGTCGGGCACGCCGTTCGAGGCGAGCCCGCTGCCGTACCTCGTACCATCCGTACGCCGGCCACGACAGCAACCGCGACATGTACATGCTCACGCAGAAGGAGAGCCAGTACCTGGCGAAGCTGGCGTGGCAGGACTGGTTCCCGTCGGTGTGGCTGGATCAGCACCAGATGGGCAGTAACGGGCCCGCGGATGTTCGTCATGCCGGCGACCGATCCGATCAACCCGAACGTGCATCCGCTCGATCTACCGATGGAACGGCATCCTCGGCCAGTCGCAGGCGGCGGCGCTCGAGGTCGCGGGCAAGGAGCGGGATCATCTACAACTCGACCTACACGAACTTCTGGCAGGGCGCGCTCGCGTGGAGCGGCTGGTGGCACAACCAGATCGGCCTGCTCACCGAGATCGCGAGCGCCCGCGTCGCGTCGCCGGTCGATCAGCTCTGCGCGACCAACGGCCGGCCGAGCCCGGCTGCCGGCGCCAGCGGCGGCCGCGGGCGACGCGGGCCCGCGCCGGCCCGCGTCGACTCGGCGCCCCTTCTGCCGCCGACCGACATCACGCCGCGCACCGAGTACCCGCGGCCGTGGCTCGGCGGCCGCTGGACGCTCCGCGACATCGTCGACTACAGCTTCATCGCGACGGTGGCGCTGCTCGAGACGGTGGCGGATCGGCGCGAGACGATTCTGCGGCACATCTACGAGGTCAACCGGCAGACGGTCGAAGAGGGCCGGACGGGCGAGGTCGACGGCGATTCTGGTCCCGCTCGACGAGCAGCACGATCCGCGGGAGGTCGGCGCATCTCGTCGAGAGGCTGGACTCGCGCGGCGTCGACGTGCACCGGCCGAGGCGCCCGTTCGAGTCGGAGGGCCGGCGGTACGTGGCCGGGACCTTCGTGATCCCGATGACGCAGGTCTTTGCGCGGTACGCGAAGGACCTGCTCGAAGCGCAGATCTATCCTGACGTTCGGCGCGGCGGGCCGAACACGCCGGCCGAGCCGCCCTACGACGTCACCGCCTGGTCGCTCGGGCTGCTGCTTCGGCGTCGAACGTCGACTTCGCACGCACCGCTGCCTCCCGGGCGTTCGGCTGACGCCGGTGCAGGGCGGCCCGCCATCGACCGGCCGCGTGTCACGGATCGGGCCGCGGTTCACGTTCGAGTACGCGGGCGCGGACACCGCGATCGCGATGAACCGGCTGCTCAAGGCCGGCGGGCGGCTCGAGTTCGACCGGCCGTCCCAGCGTGTGCTGTCACCGGCGTGAGGCGCGAGACCATGGAGACGTCGCGCGCGAGTTCGGCCTCGAGGTCAGCGCCGCGCGACGATGCCCGCGTCGACGACGCCGGTGGCCATCGCCTTCGGGCGCCGCGCGTCGCCGTCTACGCGCCGTGGACCGGGCGGCAACATCGACGAAGGATGGACGCGCTGGGTGCTCGAGCAGTACGAGTTCGAGGTCGACGACTGTTCACAACGCCGACATGCGGCGCGGCGACCTGCGCCAGTCGCTTCGATGTGATCGTCCTTCCCGATCAGGCGCCGCGCGAAATCGTGGACGGGCTACAACGCCCCGATCGATGCGGTCCGAATACCGCGGCGGCATCGGCGAGGTCGGTGTCGAGCACCTGGCGCGTTTCGTCGCGGACGGCGGCACGCTGGTCACGCTCGGCGCCGCTTCCGATCTGGCGATCGATCGCCTGCCGATGCCGGTGCGCAACCTCAAGCGGAGGCTGCGCCGGGAGCAGCACTCCGCGCCCGGCACCATCCTGCAGCTGCAGATCGACACCGTCGCAGCCGCTCGGCTACGGCGTGGCGGACGACACCTACGGGTTCTACACCAACGGGCCGTTCTTCGCCCCGATCGACGGCTTCACGTCACCGAAGACGACCGTGGTCGCGCGCTACCCGGCGACCAACGTCGCGGCTTCCGGCTGGCTGCGCGGCGAAGAGCTGATGGCGGGGCGCGCGGCGGTCGTCTCGGTCGACCTGAGCCCCGGGCGGATCGTGCTGTTCGGCATCCGGCCCCAGCACCGGGCGCAGACGCAGGCCACCTTCCCGCTGCTCTTCAACGCGCTCTACCTCGCCGCCGCCGAGGGCGGCGCGATCGGCACCGCTCAGCAGCAGTAAAGAGGCCAGTTAGGACTTTGGATTCAGGGACTTCGGATTTGAATTGATCAATTCAATCCCAACTCCTTGAATCCTAAGTCCTAAGTTGTGCGATGTGGTGAATCTGGTGTCCGGCGAGCAGGTAGATGATCCAGTCGACCGTGATCGCGCCGTATTCCGGGTGGCCCATCGACACGGCGCGGTCGGCGGGTGACAGGGCTTCGAACAGCGCGACGTTCAGTGCGGCTGATCCGGCAAACGCCGCCACCGCCTCGGGGCCGGTCAAGCGATCGTTTCGCGGGCGAGCCAGTGTCCTGATCGAACGTCTGCGCGGTGTAGTCCGGCGTCGCGAGCGCCATCCGCGCACGCACGCCGAGCGCCAGCTCGGTGTGGGCGAGGTGGGTGACGACCTGTCGCGCGGTCCACTTGCCGGGTGCGTACGGCCGGTTGAAGAGCGCCTCGTCCCAGCCCGCGGTGACGTCCGCAGCGCGTGCACGTTGTCGCGCATCGCGGCGAGCGGCTCGCGGTCGCCGAGATCCTTCGAGTAGTTGGTCGTCGGCGCCATGGTTATGCCGGCGACCTGCACGACGGTCTTCGCGCTGCGGTGTGCGTCGAGGACCTCCGCAGACAGCTTCTTGCTCAGATACACCTTCGACTGCGCGTTGTCGGACTGGTTGCGTTCGTACTTGACCACCTCGAACCGGAGGTGGTCGAGCGTGCCGCGCATCTCGTAGAACTTGTTCTTCGTCTTGACGACGATCTCGTCGAACCCCTGCGCGATCGCCCACAGTTCCTGCTGCTCGGTGAGCGCCCGGAAATGCCCCTGGCCGCGCCAGTCGCGCCGGGTGCCGCCGATCCAGGTGTAGAGAACCCGCCGGCCGTCGAACTGGACGTGGTCCTCGAGCCGCGTCACCAGGTCGGCGAGCTTGGCGTCGGCGGGCTCGCCCACCCTGATCTCGTGGGCGACCTTGAACGACACGGGCACCACACTGCCGGGATCGTCAGGTAACGGCGCGTTGGCGAGCAGGATCAGGTGCGAGCGGCCGTTGCAGCCGGCGCACGATTTCGGTCGCCGTCTTCTTCCGCGGGAACTCGCCGAAGAACTCTTCGATGTACTGAATCTCGAGCGCGCCCTGCTCGAGATCGTACTGGGTGATGTGATGTTCCACGATTGGAAGGGGGCATTGTACTGTAGGATGTCGCGTTCAGCGTCAGGACGAGCCACCAGGGGGTGCCAGAGATGTCCGCCGACCGCGCCGCGACAATCCTTGCCCGTTTTTCCGCTGCCCAGCAGTCGTTCCTGTCGAAGCTCCGGGGGTTGGACCCCGAAGGCGCCGAGCACCACCCGTCGGCCGAGGGCTGGAGCCCCGCGCAGATCGGCGCCCATGTGGCCATGGCCAACGAGTGGACGGCCGCGGTCCTTCTGGGTTCGACGCCGCTCGCACAGCCCGCCGCGGCAGGCTTCACCGAGCAGTACCACCTCGAGCCGCGGGTCCGGCGTTCCATGGAATGTGAAGGCGTTCCCGCTGCACCCGCCGGACGTGATCAGCCTGGACAACACGGTGGAGCGGCTGCGCACGAGCGGGCACCACCTCTCCAAGGCGATTGCGTCGCTGACCGCCGAGCGCGGGTCGGGCTATACCATCACGCTGCCCGTCGGCACGCTGTCGCTGTTCGAGCTGGCCGAATACACCGTGGCGCACGTGGGCCGGCACTCCGCGCAGCTGGAACCGACGACCGCTGCGCGAAGTTAGAACTTAGAAGGAAGAACTACGAAGGACACTGCGCTCAGTCCTTCGGTACGGCCTTGACTTAGAGGCCGTATAATCCGCCTCACCCGTGGGCCTCGCTGCTGGAACCCGCCTCGGCCCCTATGAAGTCGTCGCCAAACTTGGCGCGGGCGGCATGGGGGAGGTGTATCGCGCGAAAGACACGAAGCTCAATCGCGAGGTCGCCCTCAAGGTCCTGCCGGACTCGTTTGCGACCGATCCTGATCGCCTCGCGCGGTTCACGCGCGAAGCGCAGACGCTCGCGGCGCTGAATCATCCGAACATTGCGCAGATTCACGGCCTTGAGGAATCCGGGAGCATCTCGTGCGCTCGTGATGGAGCTGGTCGAAGGCGAGGACCTCGCCGAGCGGATCGCACGAGGCAGGATCCCGCTCGACGAGGCGCTGCCAATCGCGAAGCAGATCGCGGACGCGCTCGAAACGGCACACGAGCACGGCATCATCCATCGTGATTTGAAGCCCGCCAATATCAAGGTGAGCCCGATGGCACGGTCAAGGTGCTCGATTTCGGGCTGGCGAAACCTGCGAGTCGCGAGGGGAGTGGCGCAGGTGACGCCGGCCGGCAAACGCACTCGCCGACCATCACGAGTCCCGCGATGATGACGGGCGCCGGTCTGATCCTCGGCACCGCCGCGTACATGAGCCCTGAGCAGGCACGGGGCACGAGCGTGGACAAGCGTGCGGACATCTGGGCGTTCGGGGTCGTGCTCTTCGAGATGCTGAGTGGCCAGCGACTGTTTACAGGCGAGACGATCTCCGACACGTTGGCGGCGGTGCTGAAGACGGACCCGAATTGGCCCGCACTGCCGGCGGCCGTGCCGGCGCGCCTTCGAGGGCTGCTGCGCCGGTGTCTCGACAGAGATCCGAAGCGCCGATTGCGGGACATCGGCGACGCACGCGTGCAGATCGAGGACCTCATCGCGGACGTCCCCGACGACACCGCTGCCACTGTGTTCGTGGGTCCGGTGTCGCTGTGGAGACGCGTCCTACCTTGGGCGTCGCTCGCCGTACTCGCGGGCGGATTAACACTGATGGCGGCGAGCCTCGCGCGTCGCCACGCCGACGTGTCACCCGCAACCGGTCCGGTGCAGTTCACGATCGTGCCGCCGGAGAACACGTCGTTTGGAGGTCGCCTTCCCTTTGGCGGCACCGGCGTTGCCACACAGCTCGCGGTGTCTCCCGACGGCCGGAACATCGTGTTCGTCGCCGGAGCTCGACCCGCGTTTCAGCTATGGCTGCGACCAGTGGCCGCCCTTGCCGCACGGCCCATTCCGGGAACCGAAGGCGCGACCTTCCCGTTCTGGTCACCGGACGGCCGGTTCATTGGGTTCTTTGCGGGTCGGAAGCTGAAGAAAGTGCCAGTCGACGGCGGCGAACCGACCGTGCTGTGTGACGCGAACGACGGTCGAGGCGGGAGTTGGAGTCGCGACAACCTGATTCTCTTCACGCCAAACGGTGGCGGCGTCGGCCTCCAGCGGGTGTCAAGCGCCGGTGGCGTACCTACTGTCGTCACGACGCCCGATCCGTCGACCGGCGAAACCACCCACCGGTGGCCCCATTTTCTGCCCGATGGCCGGCACTTTTTCTACACGGCCATCGCTGGGATCACCGGTCCTGGCTCGAAACCTTCCGTCGTGAAGCTTGGCTCGCTCGACCCGGCGGAACCCGCGGCAACGCTCTTCCCCGCGGAGTCATCGGTGTTATACGCCTCGGGCCATGTGTTGTTCGCCCGGGAGGACACCCTGATGGCACAGCCTTTCGATCCAGACGTGCGTCAGCCGCGGGGCGACGCCTTTCCGCTGGCCGAGCACGTTAGCCGAGAGGGAAGCCGCTATGTGGGTGCGTCGGTCTCGGAGAATGGCACCCTGGTCTACGCCCGTGACGACTCGCAGATTCCGACGCAGTTGACCTGGCTCGATCGCGCAGGCCGAGCTCTCGGCACCGTGAGCGAAGCGGCTCCCCACATCGACCTCGCGCTTTCCCCAGACGAACACCACGTTGCCGTCGCCATGGAAACCGGGAGTCCCGAAAACCTCGACATCTGGATCATCGATATCGCCCGCAATTCCCGGTCGCGCCTCACGGTCGATCCGGGACGCGATGTGTCACCCGTCTGGTCGCCCGACGGCTCCCGCATCGCGTTCGAAGGCTCGCGATCCGGGAAGGTCTCCTTACGTCAGCAATTGATCAACGGAACGGCCGGCGATGAACCACTTCTCGATGTGTCCGGCACCCCTTCACGACCGTGCGACATCGCCAAAGGGAGCGGGTGCAATCTCACGCCGAGTAGCTGGTCCGCGAACGGGCGTCACATCGCATATACGCTCAGAGGGTCGTTTCCGCTAACGTCTGATATTTTGGTCCTGCCGTTGTCGGGCGATCGCAAACCGTTTCCGGTCGCGGAGACCGCGTTCGTCGAAATCTCAGGACCGTTCTCTCCTGATGGACGTTGGATCGCCTACACCACGAACGAAGACGGCGAGCCAAACGTCTATGTCCAACCGTTCCCGCCGACCGGGGCGAAGTATCCCGTCTCGAGGGATGGCGGAAGCCAGCCTCTCTGGCGAGCGGACACGAAGGAAGTGTTCTATCTCGGAGCGGACGGGACACTAATGGCGGTGCCGATCAACACGGGCGAACAATTCGCAGTCGGAGTGCCACAGGTGCTTTTCCAAACCGGCTCAATCGCGCGCGAATTCCTCAATCAGACGTACGCCGTGAGCAAGGACGGAAAACGGTTCCTGGTCAGCGCGAGGACAGAGCAGTCGAGCGTCGCTCCGCTAACGGTCGTCCTGAACTGGACGACTGCGGTCCGGAAATAACGGACTTCTGAACACTCGGTCTTCCTGGGATCCTGCCAGCGTCGGATGGCTCCTCAGAAGCCGCCGAGTGACGAGCACAGGCCACCGCGCTTCACCTGCACGGCGTCCTTCGTAGTTCTAACTTCTAAGTTCTAACTTTCTGCTGGAGTCTGGCCCACGTGTCTCTCAACGACACCGTGCGGTTGAAGACGAGCGCGCCTGGCGTGGAATCGGGGTCGACCGAAAAGTAGCCCAGCCGCTCGAACTGAAACCGCGGAATGGCATCGGCCGCATCGTCCTTGCCGGCGAGAAGCGGGATGCGCACGTCGGCGAGGCTCGGCTCCGCCTGGCAGTGGCTGAGCACTTCGAGCGAGGCCGGGTTCAGAAACTCCGTGAAGGCCTGCCCGTCCTGGGCCCCCTCGGGATCCTCGACCGAGAACAGGCGATCGTACAGCCGCACCTCGACCGGCAGGGCATGGGCGGCCGACACCCAGTGGAGGGTCGCCTTGACCTTCCGGCCATCCGGTGAATCGCCGCCGCGCGTGGCCGGATCGTAGGTGCACCGGAGCTCGACGATCGCTCCCGCCGCGTCCTTGACCACCTCCGTGCAGGTCACGAAGTAGGCGCAGCGCAGTCGGACTTCCTTGCCCGGAGACAGCCGAAAGAACTTCTTCGGCGGATCCTCCATGAAGTCGTCCTGCTCGATGTACAGCTCGCGCGAGAACGGCACCTTGCGGGTCCCGGCCGACGGGTCCTCGGGGTTGTTGATGACGTCGACCTCTTCGACCTGCCCCTCGGGGTAGTTCGTGAGCACCACCTTGAGCGGCCGGAGGACGGTCATCACGCGGGGCGCACGGCGGTTGAGATCTTCGCGCACGCGAGTGCTCGAGCTGCGCGACGTCGATCACGTTCTCCTTCTTCGCCACGCCGATCCGGGCGCAGAAGTCGCGGATCGACTCGGGCGTGTACCCGCGGCGGCGCAACCCGCTGATCGTCGGCATGCGCGGATCGTCCCACCCCGACACGTGGCCCTGCTGCACGAGCTGCAGCAGTTTCCGCTTGCTCATGACCGTGTAGTTCAGGTTGAGCCGGGCGAACTCGATCTGGTACGGCCGATCGGCCCCGTTGTCTCCGAACAGGTGCTCGAGCAGCCAGTCGTACAAGCGGACGATGATCCTCGAACTCGAGGGTGCAGAGCGAATGGGTGATCTTCTCGAGCGCGTCCGACAGCGGGTGCGCAAAGTCGTACATCGGGTAGATGCACCAGGCGTCTCCCGTGCGGTGATGGGTCGCGTGCCGGATGCGGTAGAGCGTCGGGTCCCGCATGTTGAAGTTGGGCGACGCCATGTCGATCTTCGCCCGCAGCACGTGCGCACCGTCGGGATACTCCCCCGCTTTCATCCCGGCGAACAGGCCGAGGCTCTCCGCAACAGGTCGATCGCGGTACGGGCTGTTCCGACCCGGCTCGGTGAGGGTGCCACGGTGGGCGCGGATCTCCTCTGCATTCAGGCTGTCGACGTACGCCTTGTCCCTCTTGATCAGCTGGACGGCGAACGCGTACAGCCGCTCGAAGTAGTCCGACGCGAAATGCAGCGAGTCCCATGTGAAGCCGAGCCACGCCACGTCGTGCTTGATGGCGTCCACGTACTCGACGTCTTCCTTGGCGGGGTTCGTGTCGTCGAACCGCAGGTTGCAGGTGCCGCCCCGCTCTGCGGCCACGCCGAAGTTCAGGCAGATGGACTTCGCGTGGCCGATGTGCAGGTAGCCGTTCGGCTCCGGCGGAAACCGGGTAACGATCCGGCCGTGATGGGTGGTCTTCGCCAGATCTTCGTCGACAATCGCGCGAATGAAATCGACAGGGCTTGCCGGGGCCGATTGCTGGCCCGCCGGCAGGGTCTCTTCAGGCATAGATTCGGTGAACATATTCTATGCGGCTTCAGGGCTCCCGCTTCCACCGCGACGCCACTCGGCGTCCTTCTTCGCCCGGCACCCAAATCACGACGACCTTCGCCCCGGCCGGTCCGGTCTTGTGCCGCACCTGATCGGGCGGCTTCACGTAGCCGGTCATGCCCGGCTTCAGGATCTGGCTCTTGCCGTTGACCACGTGCTCGAGCTCGCCCGAGATCACGTAGAACATCTCGATGGCGCCGTGCGCGTGATCGCCGGAGTCCGAGTTGGCCGGAAACGTGAGCTCGCCCACCGATGCCTCGGCGCCGAGGTTCGTTTCGTCGATCATCAGCCGCAGCGTCACGCCGCTCGGCGCGCGATACAACACGCCCTGAGGCTTCTCCGTCTGCGCCGACGCCACTCCCGCGACTGCCAGCGCCGCGATCATTATGCGCATAGACTCACCTCGGAAATTTACGATTTACAATTTACGATTTACAATTCGCGAACGGTTGTCACGCTGCAACGGATCGTTCTGACGCGGCAACGAATTCCAAATTGTAAATCGTAAATTGTAAATTCCTCGCCGCCGTCGTCAGACGCGCCTTGTCTTCCACCCGCCTCGTCGAAACACCACGGCGCTGACAACAGCAAGAACCGAGAAGGCCAGGCTGACCGCCATGAAGACGCCCGTCGGGCCGAAGCCCAAAGGGTATGCCAGAACCCACGCCAGCGGCAGCTCGAATGCCCAGAGGCACGCCAGGTGGATGAGCGTCGGCGTCCGCGTATCCCCTGCGCCGTTGAACGACTGCGTCAGCACCATGCCGTAGCCGTAGAAGATGAACCCGGCGGCGACGATGCGCAGGCAGCGCACCCCGTAGGGCACGACCTCCGGGTCCGACGAGAAGAGAGCAATCAGCAGCGGCGCGAACACCAGAAAGCCGAGGCCGACGGCAACCAGACACACCGTGTTGTACAGCCCGGCTCGCCAGACCGCCGCTTCGGCTCGCTCCGGCTTTCCGGCGCCCAGGTTCTGCCCGACGAGCGTGGCCGCGGCGTTGCTCACGCCAAACGAGGGCAGCAGCGCGAACATGATGATGCGGATGCCAATCGTGTTGCCGGCGACGGCCGCGCTCCCGAACCCGGTCAGGATCCGGATGAGCCCCATCCACGAGGCGGTCGCAATGAAGTTCTGGAACATCGCGACGCCGGACAGCCGGAGCACACCGGCCATCAGCGCGGGATCCGGCACGAGGTGCCGCGCGCGGATGACGATGCGGCTGTCGCCCCTCGTCAGGCGGTAGAACTGGTACGCGACGCCCGATCCGCGGCCGATGCTGGTGGCCACGGCGGCGCCCGTCACCCCAAGCTCCGGGAATGGGCCAAGGCCGAAAATGAGGCAGGGGCCCAGCGTGATGTTGATGGCGTTCGCAAACCACAACACCCGCATGGCGATCGCCGCATCCCCCGCCGCGCGAAACACGGCGTTCCCGAGAAACAGCATCAGCACCGTGCCGCTCATGCCGAGCATCACGCGGGCGAAGGTCGACCCGGTCCGCACGACCTCGTCGCTTGCGCCCATGGCGCGGAGGAGTTCCGGGCCGAAGAAGGCGCCGGCCAGGCCGATGGCGACCGCCACCATCACGCCCAGCGCGAGCGACTGGACCGCCGCGCGTGCGGCACGATCGGGATCCTTTTCTCCCATCCGGCGCGCCACCGTCGCGGTCGCACCAATCGACAGCCCGATGGCCACGGCATAGATGATGGTCATCAGCGATTCGGTGATGCCCACCGTCGCGACCGCCTCAGCGCCGAGCCGACCGACGAAGAAGATGTCGACGACGGCGAACACCGACTCCATCAGCATCTCGAGCACCATGGGCACGGCAAGCAGGATCACGGCCCGGCCGATTGGCGCTTCTGTGTAGTCCTGATGGGACCCGCGCACGGCCTCGCGCAGCGTGGCGAGGAGGGAGGGCTCGGGGGAGGTCATGCAATTTGACAATTTACAATTTACGATTCGGAATTCGTGGAGGGATTGGGAATTCGCGAGCCCAGCCGGCTCGAGGCTATCGACAAATTCCAAATTGTAAATCGTAAATTGTAAATTGAAGTCCGTTGACTACTCAGTCCTGAGCGCCACCAGCGGGTCGACGGCTGTCGCGCGTCTGGCGGGGATGTAGCTGGCGAGCAAGGCGACGAGCGCAAGGAAGAGCGCCGTCGCGACGAAGCTCACGGCGTCGGTCGTGCTGACGTTGTAGAGCAGGCTTGCGACGACACGCGTCACCAGGAACGCGCCCACCAGGCCGGTCACGATGCCGAGCCCGGCGAGCCGGGCTCCCTGGCCGATCACCAGGCGGAGCACGTTCTCGCGGCTCGCGCCGAGGGCCATGCGCACGCCGATTTCCTGCGTGCGCTGCGCGACCGCGTACGAGAGCACGCCGTAGACGCCCACCGACGCCAGCAGAAGCGCGATCCCTCCGAAGATCGAGAACATGAAGCCGAACAGCCGCGAATCCCAGAACGCGGTCTGGCGAATCTCGGCACCCGTCCGCTCGTTGTAGATCGGCAACAGCGGATCGGCTCGCCGAATCTCCGCCCGCACGGCGCCGGTAATCGACGCCGGTGCCCCGCCGGCCACCTTGATCGTCAGCCCGGTGTTTCTCAGCGGCTGATACGGGAACGGCAGAAACGCCGTGGGCAGCGGATCCTGTCCGACGTCATACGGGCTGAAGTTGGGCACGAGTCCGATGACCGTGATCCACTGGTTGGTCGCGTCGTCGACGAGGCGGAACCGGCGGCCGACGACGTCTGCCTGGCCCTGGCCACAGCCGTTTCGCCAGATCGCCGTTGACGATGGCGACACCGGAGCGGCTGGCGCCCTCGATTTCGGTGAAATCGCGGCCCGACAGGATCGGCAGCGACAGCGTGCCGACTGCATGCGGCGTGACCCCGAAGTAGCTGACGTACGGCTCCTTCCCGGCCTCGACCGTCGCGCCGTCCGCTATCACTCTGCCGCCTCCGCCGCCGCCGGCGATCGGTATGAAGTTGGAGGCGAATGCAGACGCGACGCCTGGCAGATCCTCGACCCTCCGGACGATGTCTTCGACCCTGCGGGTCATGGCTTCGGGTGTGGCGTACCGTTCCTCAGACATCAGAAACCGCATCGTCATGAGCGGCGCCATGTCCATGCCGACACTGGCCGACTGGAGCTTCAGGAAGCTTCTGACGAACAGCGACGCGCCGACGAGGAGCACGAGCGAGAGCGCAATCTCGGCCACGACGAGGCCATTCCTGAGGCGGTTGCGCGACGCGTGAGCGCCCGGCGCTGCGCCCGCCATCCTTGAGCGAGTGGTGCAGATTGGGCCCGAGCGCGTGCACGGCCGGCACCAGCCCGAAGAGCAGCCCGGTGACCACGGAGACGGCCGCGGCATAGACCACCACGCGCCAGCTCATGCTCCAGTCGATGTAGTACGGCACGGCATCCTGTGGCGGAATCGATGCGGTGAGCCACTGCAGGCCGATGTAGGCCAGCGCGATGCCGATCGGCACGCTGATGAGGGCGACCAGTACGCTCTCGGTGAGAAGTTGTCTGGCGATGCGCCCGCGCCCGGCGCCAAGCGCGGCGCGCACGGCGATCTCGCGCTGGCGGACCGTCGCGCGCGCCAGCAGCAGGTTGGCCACATTCGCGCACGCGATGAGCAGCACGAGCGAGACGGCGCCCATCATCGTGAACACCACGAGCCTCACGTCGGCCGGCATCAGCTGTTCGCGGAGCGGGATTGCGGTCGCACTCCAGCCGTCGTTCTCCAGGTACGAGGCCGCGAGGCGTGCGGCGGAACCGGTCAATTCCGCCCGGCCATCGTCGATGGACATCCCCGGAGCGAGGCGGCCGACGATGTTGAGAAAGCGCTCGTCGCGGCGCGAAGCGTAGTGCACGGGCCCAACGGGTCTCCACAGTTGAGACAGCTCGGGAAACTGGAACGACGGCGGCATCACGCCGACGACCGTGTGCGGCTGACCGTCGATAGTGATGGTGCGCCCGACAATGGCCGGGTCGCCCAGGTACCGGCGCTGCCACACGCTGTGACCCAGCAACACCACGCGCGGCGATCCGGCGGCGTCCTCGTCGGCCCTGAAGTGCCGGCCGAGCACGGGATCCACCCCGATTAACGGGAAGAGGTTCCAGGAGACGAACGAGCCGAGAAACCGTTCCGACTCTTCGCGGTCGGTGATGGTCATGCTCCGGTCCTGGACTGCCGCGAAATCGACAAAGGACCGGGAGCCGCTCTTGAAGTCCTGAAGATCCAGCCAGGAGATCCCCGACTCATCCACTCCGGTTGCGACATGCGTACCGCGCACGGAAACCAGGGCTTCGGGATCCTTGAACGGCAGCGGGCGGATGGCCACGGTGTCCACGACGCTGAAGATCGTCGAGTTGGTGCCGATCCCGAGCGACAGGCACAGCACGCTCAGCAGCGCGAACCCCGGGCTTCGGGCGAGCGTCCGCACCGCGTAGCGGAGGTCCTGGATCAGCGCGTCCATACGAGGCTTAGACGGAGTGGGGAGCGGTAAGTTCTAACCCCAATTTGGGACTTGGGACTTGGGATACTTGGGATTGGGGATTGGGGACTGGGGATTGGGGATTGGGGATGGGAATGCTGCGACAGGCGTCTCAATCGGCATATGCATCTCAGGACGGAGATCTGGCTGCCAGCCCCGCGCAACGAAGTCTTCGCGTTCTTCTCCCGGGCCGAGAACCTGCAGGCGCTCACGCCCGAGTGGCTGCACTTCAGCATCCTGACGCCGTCGCCCATCGAGATGCGGCGCGGAACGCTCATCGAATACCGGATCAGGATTCACGGTCTGCCCATGCGGTGGCGGTCGGAGATCTCGGCCTGGGATCCACCCCATGTCTTCGTGGATGAACAACGTCGCGGTCCATATCGCCGCTGGGTACACACGCACCGGTTCGTCGAGGTGCGAGGCGGCACGCTTGTCCAGGATGATGTCGACTTCACGGTAGTCGGGGGCTTCCTGGCCGCGGCCCTTGTGACCCGCGACCTCCGGCGCATCTTTCGCCACCGCCATCACAGTCTCGCTGATCAGTTCCGCAGCGGCACGGTCGATCCGGTGATCGAGGTCACCCCTTGGTACTGCACCAGGAGGCGGGCGGCACGTTCGATCTGGGCGTCGCTCGGCAGAAAGAACTCCTCGAGCGGCGGGGAGTACGGCACCGGGGTATCGAGGGCGCCGACGATGCGGATCGGCGCGTCGAGCGATTCGAAGGCCTCCTCCTGGATGATTGCGGCAAGGCTCTCGCCGATGCCGCCGGTGCGGGTGTCCTCGTGAACGATGAGCACCCGGTGGCACCGGCGCGCGCAGGCCAGCAGGGCGCCCTTGTCGAGCGGCGCCAGGCTCCGGAGATCCAGCACGCTCGCCTGCACGCCGTCCGCCGCGAGCCGTTCCGCCACGCGCAAGGCAACATGCACGTAGGCGCCATACGACACCATCACGAGATCCTCGCCGTCGCGTCGAAGCGCGGCCCTGCCGATCGGCAGCGGCGCCGGCGGCTCGTGCGGCAGCGCCTGCCTGATGTGCGGGTCGCGGTAGAGCGCGATGTGCTCGTAGAACAGCACCGGATCCGGATCGGCGACGGCGGCCGCCATGAGCGCGCGTGCGTCGGACGGCGTGGAGGGCACCACAATCTTGAGGCCCGGCGTCCGGTAGAACCAGGCCTCCGTGTTCTGCGAGTGATACGGCCCGGCGTGGCGGAGGCCGCCGAACGGCATGCGCACGACCATCGGCACGGATCCGCCCCACCGATACCGAATCTTCGCAGCGTTGTTCACCAGCTGATTGAACCCCGTCGCCACGAAGTCGTTGAACTGAATCTCGCCGATCGGCCGCTGCCCGCCGAGCGCCGCGCCCACACAGACGCCCAGCACGCCGCCCTCGGCCAGCGGCGAGTTCAGGATCCGATCGCCGAACTCCTTCAGCAGCGGCTTGAGCAGCAGGAACGCGTTGCCGTACTTGCCGCCGACATCCTCGCCGTAGACGAACACGCGCGGATCGGCGCGAAGCGCGTCTCCCACGCCCAGGCAGATGGCTTCGAGAAACGTCCGTCCCTTTGGCTCGAACGGGGGGCCCGGCTCGAGCTCCAGCGTCGGGGCGGCCGTCCTGGCCAGACGCACGTCGGGATCGAGTATCTCGACGTGGACACGCGGTGCCTCGTTGGCGAACACGCCGATGCCGGCCAGGCGGGGTTCCGGCCACGGGGCGTCGATGAGGGCACGCGCCTCGGCCTCGACTATCGCCTGCGCCTCGTGCTTGAAACGATCGAGATCGCCATGGGCGATGATGCCCTCGGCCTCCAGGCGCGCGGCATACGTGACAATCGGATCGCGCGCCGCCCAGAACCCGTAGCGGTCGCGATCGGCGTAGCCCTGCTCGGTGACCGCCGGGTATTCCCACGACGGATGCGGATCCCGTCCGAGGTAGAGCATGTCGTCGTGATGCGCATGGCCGCACATGCGCATGGACACGAGCTCGACCAGCGTCGGACCGTGCCCGGCCCGGGCGCGCTCGACCGCCCAGGCAAACGCTGCGGCGATCTCGTCGGCGTCGGTCCCGTCGATCGTGATTCCAGGCACCCCATAACCCACCGCCTTGTCGGCGAACACGCGGACCGCGGTCTGGTCGGTCAAAGGCGTGGACAACGCGGTCTGGTTGTTCTGGATGCAGAAGACCATCGGCAGCCGGCGGGCCGCCGACACGTTGATGGCTTCGTGCCATTCGCCGAGCGACGAGCCGCCATCGCCGATGAACGAGAGCGCCACGCGCCCGGCGCCCTCGCGCGAAAATGCCATCGCCAGCCCGGTCGCGCTCAGCGTCGAGATCGTGAGCGGCGCCGCCGGCGGAAACACGCCCCACGAGAGATCGCCGAGATTCAGGTCCTTGCCGTCGAGCGGCGCGCCAGCCTTGGCGACTTGTGCGTTGAGCGCGATCCGGACGGCGGGACCGTCGCCGCGCATCGCCAGCGCGGCGCCCAAATCGCGAATCATCGGCGCGATGACGTCGCCCCGCCACCGGCCGTCGGCCTCCCGGTAGTCCGGCCCGCGTCGGAGGCGGATCGCCGCGGCGTAGATCGCCTCCTGACCCAGCGAGCGGAACCCTTTGCCCTGAAACGTCAGCGCGCCGTAACGCACTTCCCCTGCAGAGAAGAACGCCTTCAGCTGGTTGTCGGTCGCCCGCGTCAGGACCATCCCGCGCAGCACTTCGAGGCGTTCGGCAGGCGTGAGCGACAGAGCAATGGCCGCCCGCCGAAGCCAGCCGTCGCAGGCCGCGACCACCTCGGCGCGGGCCTGCTCGAGCCGCGTGCGGGCGCTCGTGCCGGGAGTCGTCTCGGGCAGCTCGGCGTCGAACGCCACTCCGCCGAGACGCGCACTGAGCTCGCGCCTGAAGATCGGACGCAGCCGTTCGATCGCCGGCTCGTCACGCACCTCGCCGGAAGGGCTCGCGGCATCGAATGCCGTCAGCGCCGCGTCGAGTGCGAGCGGATGACGTTCGGCCACGAACGCGCCGAGTCGGCGCGCGAGGCTGTTCAACGTCTGCCGCTCGAGAGATCCGGGCATGGGCGGGGGTATGGTAACCCAGCGGCAATGGTAGGGTATGAGCGATGGTGTTCCGCACGCTGATCGACACGGAGACCGTGTTCGCGCACCTTGGCGACCCGTCGCTCGCCATCGTGGATTGCCGGTCGAAGCTGGACGACCCCGAGTGGGCGCCGCAGCAATACGAGAGCTCCCACATTCCCGGCGCAGTGCTCGCGCACCTCGATCGCGATCTGTCCGGCCCCAAGACGGGCGCCAACGGGCGACATCCGCTGCCGGACCCTGCGGCGTTTGCCGACACCCTGTCGCGCCTGGGCATCGACGCCGGCGTGCAGGTGGTCGCCTACGATCAGGATTCGGCCATGTACGCCAGCCGCTTCTGGTGGATGGTGCGCTGGCTCGGGCACGACCGCGTCGCGGTCCTCGACGGCGGGTTCGCCAAGTGGGTCGCGCAAGGCCGGCCCACGACGGCGGGGCAGGAACACCGGGCCCGCCGCAGCTTCGTCGCCGCACCCGATTGGCGCGCGGTGGCGCATGCCGAGGAGATCGGCGCGCTCCCGCCGGCGCCGGCGGCTCGCCTTCTGGACGCCCGGGCCCCCGAGCGCTTCAGCGGCGCCTCGGAACCAATCGACCGCATCGGCGGCCATATCCCCGGCGCCACCAGCTACTTCTACGGGAACAACGTGGACGAGCGCGGCGTGTTTCGCCCGCCGGACGTCCTCCGCCCCCAGCTCGAAGCGGCCCTCGGCGGCACCGCCCCCGATCGGGTCATCTGCTACTGCGGCTCCGGCGTCACCGCGTGCCAGAACCTGCTGGCCCTCGAGCACGTCGGGCTGTCAGGGAGTCGGCTGTATGTCGGATCGTGGAGTGAGTGGTCGAGCGATCCCGCACGGCCAGTTGCCACGGGACTTGAGGGGAATCCTGAGGGAGAGACGAAGGGGTGAAAATCGACCGGGAGCTGTCGCTGGAGCTCCTCCCAGCCCCAGCGACAGCCCCCGGTCCCGCCGTCAGTGCACGCAGACGTTGACGGGCGGGCGCACCGCTCGGCGAGCGGCGCGCCAGTCGTCCTCGACGATGCCGTAGAGCGCCTGGTCGAGGTACTCGCCGTTCTTGAGGAACGACTTCCGCAGCACCCCTTCCTGCACCGCACCGATCTTGCGAAGCGCCGCGCCGCCGCGGCCGTTCCTGACCGCCGCCCGCGCTTCGAGCCGGTGCACGCCGACCGTCTCGAACACGAACTCGAGCACGAGCTCGGCGCCTTCAACGAAGACGCCCGTGCCCCAGAACGGCGACCCGAGTGCGAAACCCCACTCGCCGGTGCCGAATCCCGGCTCGGTCTCTCGCACCTGGAAGATCCCGATCGCCGTGTCGTAGCCCTTCAGCGTGATCGCGAAGCAGGCATAGACGCCAGCGGAGCGCTGCCGGTGGGTCCAGGCGATGAACCGCTCGAACCCTTCCACCGAGGTTGGCGGCGGCGAAATGAAGCGGGCCACCTCCTCCGTCGTCAACAGCGAGAAGAGCGACGTCGCATCGGACACGCGGAGCTCGCGGAGCACCACCTGGTCGCCGGCGAGCACAGGCAGCCCGCTGCGCCAATCGGACCAGACCACGTCCTTCTGCGTCGGTGCCAGCGGCGAGGTCTGCGTCGAAGTAGTCATGACCGTCTCCAGCTCTGACTGATAGGGCATCTTTTCCATGACTAGATGCCTCCTTCGGTGACAATCGGCTCCACGTCGCCGAACTCCTCCGTCAGGTCAGGCAGGGGCTCGGTATCCGCGTTGTCCGGGAACTCCACGTGCTCGGCATCATCGCCGGACGTGCCCCACACGATGTTGTCGTCGAGCGTTCGTCCCCCACACGATGTTGTCGGCGTCGTCGGCCGTGCCCCACACGATGTTGTCGTCGTCAGCGGTGCCCCACACGATGTTGTCGCAATCGGAGCCGCCGCAGTCGGTGCCCCACACGATGTTGTCGGCATCGTCGGCCGTGCCCCACACGATGTTGTCGTCGCCGTCAATCGAGGTGCCCCAGACGATGTTGTCGTCGCCGTCGGTGCCCCAGACGATGTTGTCGTCGCCGTCGGTGCCCCACACGATGTTGTCGCCGTTGGCGTCGTGGGTGCCCCAGACGATGTTGTCGCACCCGTCACCGCACTGGGTGCCCCAGACGATGTTGTCGTCCGAGGTCAGGCCGTGCGCGGCGCCCCAGATCGTGCCGGTCTTCCAGGCGCTGCCCTTCGGGTTGAGGTAGCCGCCCGTGATGCGGTGGTTCCCCCAGAGCATCTGCTGGCTCCAGACGCGCTGAATCGGCATCCGATCTCCGGGGCGGTTGTCCTTGTAGAACTTCGACAGACGGACCGCACCGAGGGTGTTGAGGAAGCCGGCGCCCTGGCGCAGCGGACCGTAGCCCTCGTACTCCTGCGCCGTGTACATCAGGATTCCCTTGACCATGTTCGGCGTCAGGTTCGGGTTCGCTTGAAACATCAGAGCGACCGTGCCGGCCACGACCGGCGCCGCCATGCTGGTGCCGCTCAGGGTCAGATACGGCTTCGAGCCCAGTGAAATCTTCCCCGAGACGAGCGACGTGAGCTTCGTCAAGTAGAAGAGGCTGCCCGGCGAGGACAGCGACACCGAGCCCGTGCCCGGCGCCACGAGGTCCGGCTTGGCCGCGAAGTCGATGTTCGTCGGGCCGTTCGAGCTGTACCCGGCCATCACGTCGTCGTTGCGGGTCATCGAGCCCTGCGTGCTGCTGGCGCCCACCGTCAGCACCCACGGCGCGTTGGCCGGCGCCGTGATGCCGCCGTACTGCACCTGGCCGAGCGCGTTCTTGCCGAAGTTGCCCGAGGCGCCGACGACGACGATGCCGCGATCGACGAGCGCCTTGGTCGCCAGGGTGAGCGGGTCCGTCCAGTAGGACTCACGAATCCGCGCGCCCACTGAGAGGTTGACGACCTTGATGTTGTAGGTCTGATGGTTGACGGCCACCCAGTTGAGCGCCGCGATGATGTTGCTGATCGTGCCGAGGCCGTTGCCGTCGAGCACCTTCAGCGAAACGAGCGACGCCTCGGGGGCGATACCCGCTTTCTCGCCGTTCGAGTCGTAGCCGTTGCCGGCGATGATGCCCGAGACGTGGGTGCCGTGACCGTTGTCGTCGTACGGCTGGCTCGCGCCGTTGACGAAGTCCACGAACTTGGCCACGCGCTGGTTGCCGTACGGATACGACGTGGTGACGTTGCCCTTCGTCAGGTCGTCGTGCCACGCGGAGATCCCGGAGTCGATCACGGCGACGCCCACGCCACGGCCCTTGTAGCCGAACAACTGACGCGCCGACTGGGCCCCCACCGTGACCGATGTCCGGTAGTTGAGGAGCTCGATCGGCCGGTCGTGGTGGACCCGGAAGATCTCGGGCCGCGCCTCGAGCCTCTGGATCACATAGTTGGGCAGGTCCAGGACCTCGCCGTTGATGATGTCCAGCTTGCCGACGCGGCGGCGGATGTACTGCTTGAGGTCCGCCGGAATCTGCGCGCCGGGGACGAGCGTGACGATCACCGTGCTCTTCCCGAGCGACCATCGCTTGCGGCTTGTCAGCTCCTCGTCGAGCTTGTACTGCTTGACGCGGCGGCTGGGCTGTGCGGGCTTTGCCTTGGGGGCCTGCCTGAAGTGCTGCCGGCCTTCGGACTGGCCCTGTCGACGGTCGGATCGGTCGTTCCGCCCCGCAGCCAGCAGATCTGGCGTGGATGCGAGGAGAACGGCCGGCACGATCGCCAACGCGGTCAGAATGCGCTTGGGGCCCCAGACAGCTTTCCGTCGAACGGCCCGCGGTTCAAGTAGAGGTGTCATGTCGGGACTCTAAAGAGCAAGCTGTACGCCACGAGGCCAGATCCCAGGCGGTAGACATAACCACCAATTAAATCTGCAACTTACAGAGACTGCCTGTTGCACACTTCGACGCAGCGGCCCGTGCCTGTTGTGCTGCTTCGGCACAGCAGCTGGACAGGAGGGGCCCGTGGAGGCGTGGATTCATCGAAAACAGGCCGAAATAGCGAGATTCAGCGGTCGTGTTCTGATTCGACCCACGATGATCAAAATAGACCACGCTCAAGACCGTGGAGTGCCTTCGAGTTCGATGGAGGCTGGTGCAGTTCTGCGAATCTGGTTGATGCTGCGTGCAGCCACCGAGGGGCAGCGCCTTCCCCGGCGTGCAGATTTGGGAAGCGCCGCACCGGTCAGCAGCGGGCCGGTTCGTACGCCAGCGTCGAGGTCAGCCACCGTTCGACCTGCTCGACCGACTGCCCTTTCCGCCTGGCGTAGCTCGCGATCTGGTCCTCGCCCAATCGGCCGACCGTGAAATAGCGCGCCTGGGGATGGGCGAAGTACAGACCGCTGACGCTGGCCGCGGGGGTCATCGCCGCATGCTCGGTGAGCGCGATACCGACCGCGCCTGCGTCCAGCAGGTCGAACAGCGGGAACTTCTCGCTGTGATCCGGGCAGGCCGGGTAGCCAAATCCCGGCCGGATGCCGCGATGGCGTTCGGCCAGGACATCCTCGGGCGTCGTGGCCTCGGCGATTCCCCATTCCGATCGCACGCGGGCGTGCAGCCAGCGCCGCAAATGCCTCGGCCAGCCGGTCGGCGAGCGCCTTGACGAGAATGGACTGGTAGTCGTCGTGATCGCGTTCGAACCGCGAGGCGAGCGCTTCGGCGCCGAGGCCTGCGGTCACGGCAAACGCACCGATGTAGTCGCGCACGGGCGCGGCGCGATCGGCCACGAAGTCCGCGAGCGACAGGCTCGCCTTGCCGTCCGCAATGGCCTCCTGCTGCCGCAGCATGTGGAACCGCACGAGCGGATCGTCACGGTGCTCATCCCCGAACACGATGATGTCATCGCCGTCGCTGGCGGCGGGCCAGAACCCGTAGACGCCGCGGGCGACGAGCAGATCGTCCTGGATGATGCGGTCGAGCAGCTTCCTGGCGTTGTCGTAGAGCTCGCGGGCGGCCGGCCCGTACTGCGGGTGATCGAGAACCGCCGGGAAGCGCCCCTTCAGCTCCCACGCCGCAAAGAAGAACGTCCAGTCGATGAAGGGCACCAGATCGCGTCAGCGGCACGTGGTCCAGGACGCGGCGGCCGGTGAACGCCGGCGCCGGCAGCGATTCGCCACGCCAGTCAATCTTCAGCCGGTTGGCGAGCGCGGCCGCGTACGGCACGAGCGGACGCTCCTTCCGCGATGCATGCTGCTCGCGCAGGTCCTGCTGCAGCTGGCGGTTGCCCTGCTCGAACGCCGGGCGCTGTCCGTCGCTCAACAGGCTGGCGACGACATCGGTCACCCGCGAGGCGTCGAGCACGTGCACCGTTGAGCGGCTGTACTCCGGCGCCACCTTGACCGCCGTGTGCTGCCTGCTCGTGGTCGCGCCGCCGATGAGGAGCGGCATCGTCAGGTGCCGCCGCTCCATCTCCCGGGCGACGAAGACCATCTCGTCGAGCGACGGGGTGATGAGGCCGCTCAGGCCGACGATGTCGGCCTGTTGATCGACCGCGGTCTGCAGGATCCGGTCGCACGGCACCATGACGCCCAGGTCCACGACCTCGTAGCTGTTGCAGCCGAGCACCACGCCCACGATGTTCTTGCCGATGTCGTGGACATCGCCCTTGACCGTCGCCAGCACGATCCGCCCCTTTGCCTTGGCGGAGCCGTCCTTCTCCTTGTCCATGAACGGCTCGAGGTAGGCCACGGCCTTCTTCATGGCGCGCGCGCTCTTCACGACCTGCGGGAGGAACATCTTGCCGGCGCCGAAGAGCTCGCCGACCACCTTCATGCCGTCCATGAGGGGTCCCTCGATGATCTCGAGTGGACGCGCGTACTTCTGGCGCGCCTCTTCGACGTCCACCTCGATGAAGTCGATCATGCCGTGCACGAGTGCGTGCGACAGCCGCGCCTCGACGGTCGCCGACCGCCATGCGAGGTCCAGTTCCTGCTTCTTCCCCGCGCCCTTCACGGTGGCGGCGAACTCGACGAGCCGTTCCGTGGCGTCCGCCCGGCGGTTGAAGATGATGTCCTCCACACGCTCGAGCAGATCCTTCGGGATGTCCTCGTAGACCACCAGCTGGCCCGCGTTGACGATGCCCATGTCCATCCCGGCCCGGATGGCGTGGAACAGAAACGCGGAGTGAATGGCCTCGCGCACGACGTCGTTGCCGCGGAAGGAAAACGACAGGTTGCTGACCCCGCCGCTGATCTTCACCCCGGGGCAGGTGGCCTTGATGATCCGCGTCGCCTCGATGAAGTTGATGGCGTACCCGTTGTGTTCCTCGAGGCCGGTGGCGATGGCCAGAATGTTCGGATCGAAGATGATGTCGGTGGGATCGAAGCCCGCCTGATTCGTCAGGAGCCTGTACGCCCGCTGGCAGATCGAGACCTTTCGCTCGATGGTGTCGGCCTGGCCCTGTTCGTCGAACGCCATCACCACCACGCCGGCGCCGTAGCGGCGGACGAGGGCGGCCTTCTGCAGGAAATCCGCTTCGCCTTCCTTGAGGCTGATCGAGTTGACGACGGGCTTCCCCTGGACGCACTTCAGGCCGGCGAGGATCACGGACCACTTCGAGCTGTCGACCACGACCGGGACGCGCGCGATCTCCGGCTCGGTGGCGATGTAGTTGAGGAAGCGCGTCATCGCCTGCTCGGAATCGAGCATGCCCTCGTCCATGTTCACGTCGAGCAGGTTGGCGCCCCCGCGCACCTGATCGAGAGCGACCCGCGTCGCCTCGGCGTAGTCGCCCGCCTTGATGAGGCGCGCAAAGCGAACGGACCCGGTCACGTTCGTCCGCTCGCCGATCATCTGAAAGTTGCTGTCGGGCCGGATCGTGAGCGTCTCGAGCCCCGCGAACTGAGTGTACGAATTGTGAATCGTAAATTGTGAATCGTAAATTTCCCTGGGCCTCAGCTCCGTCCACGGCCCGACCGATCGCGCGGATGTGGTCGGGCGTCGTGCCGCAGCAACCGCCAACGATGTTGACGAACCCGCTCCGGGCGAACTCCTCGAGATAGCCGCCCGTGTCCGTCGGGCGCTCGTCGTACTCGCCGAACGCGTTCGGCAGGCCCGCGTTCGGATAGCAGCTGACGTAGCAGGTGGCGATGCGGGCCAGATCCGCGACGTACGGGCGCATGTCGCTGCGCGCCGAGCGCGCAGTTGAGCCCGACGCTGAACGGCTTCGCGTGGGCAATGGACACCCAGAACGCGTCGATCGTCTGTCCGGCCAGCGTGCGGCCGCTCCTGTCGGTGATCGTGGCCGAGATCATCAGCGGGAGGCGCACGCCGGTCTCCTCGAACACCTCCTCCATCGCGACGATGCCGGCCTTGACGTTCAAGGTGTCGACGATCGTCTCGAACAGCAGGAGGTCGGCGCCGCCGTCGATGAGGCCTCGAATCTGCGTCCTGAAGGCCTCGCGCAGCTCGTCGAAGGTCAGGTTCCGGAACGCCGGATTGTTGACGTCCGGCGAAATCGAGAGAATCCGGTTGGTCGGTCCCATCGATCCCGCGACGAAGCGGGGGCGATCGGGCGTCCTGGCGTTGTACTCGTCGACCGCCTGCCGCGCCAGCCGCGCCGCGGCGACGTTCAGCTCGTAGGCGATCGACTCGAGCGCGTAGTCAGCCTGCGAGATGGCCTGCGCGTTGAAGCTGTTGGTCTCGATGACATCGGCCCCAGCCTCCAGGTACTCGCGATGCACGCCCAGAATCAGCTCCGGCCGCGTCAACACCAGCAGGTCGTTGTTGCCCCTGAGGTCGCGCGGGTGGTCCTTGAACCGCTCGCCGCGGAAGTCGGTCTCGGTCAGCCGGTGGCGCTGCAGCATGGTGCCCATGGCGCCATCCAACAGGAGGATGCGGGTCTTCAGGATGCGGTCGAGGACAATGGCGGTGTCACGCGTCATATGCGGTTCAAGGTTCAAAGTTCAGGGTGCAGGGTTCTGTTCTAGGTTCTAGGTTCTAGGTTCTAGGTTCTACTGTCCAGAGCCTAGCGTCTGCTTCGTGTCTTCGTGTCTTCGTGGCGGTCTTCTTCGTGCCCTTCTTCGTGCGCTCTCTCGTGCCCTTTGACGCCAGAAGCCACGATGACCGTGAACGGATCGCCGGACTTTCTCGCGCCGACGCCGACCTTGACCTCGCGGAGGCCGGCGGCGGTCATGAGCCGGGCGAGCTCTTCGTCGCGGAACCCCAGCCGGCGATCGCCGAGCTTGGCCCGCACCCACTCTTCGCCGTGGCTCCGCAGATCCAGCACGAGGACCCGCCCGCCCGGCACGGTGATTCGCGCGGCCTCGGCCACGGCGCGGATCGGATCCTGCGCGTGATGGAGCGCTTGCGAGAGCAGCGCGACGTCGACGGTCCCGTCCTTGATTGGCAGCTTGTCGAGCTCACCGCGCTTCCATGTGACGTTCGAGACGCGCCGGCGCTTCGCGAGGCCCTTCGCCCGGTTGAGCACGGTCTCCGAGCGATCGACCGCGACGACGCGCTCGGCCCAGCGGGCGGCCTCGATCGTCAAGTACCCTTCGCCACAGCCAAGATCGGCGACCTTGAGGGGCGGGAGGAGCATCCCGAGCGCGCGGGACCACGCCGCCCAGCTCCGTCCCGGGACCAGCTGTCTGGCGTCTCGTGTGTCCGCGCCGCCGTGGGTTTCGAAGTTCTCCTTCCTGAGCCTCAGCACTTCCTGCAGCCGCGCTTCGTCCGCCCGCACGGCGCCCTCGTCATCGGCCTGCTCGAACTGATCCTGGAGCGCCGCCCAGAGATGCGGACGCCCCCCGCGGCTGGCGGCATCCGGCGCATCCGGATCCCCGCGCAGGTCCGGCGAGAGGCAGTAGTAGGTGAAGCCCGAGTCCTTCTCCTCGATGACGAGCCCGGCGTCCTTGAGCAGGCCAAGATGGCGCGAGACACCCGACTGGGCGAGCCCGAGGATGCCGGTCAGCTCGGTGACGTTCAGGCGCTCGCGCGCGAGCAGCCGCAGGAGCCTGAGGCGCGCCTCGTCGCCCAGCAGCCGGTAGAGCGCGGAAGCCTGGCGCATATCGACTAATCTACATTCATCGATTCGACTCTGGCAAGCAAAATCCCGATCCCCGATCCCCGATCCCCGATCCCCGATCTCCGATCCCCGATCCCCGATCCCTGTCCCCAGTGGCAGAAGGTATGCACAATACGGCGTTCGGTGCACGCCGGAGCCCGAGCGCGACCTGCTGAGGCCGCGCCCTCCGAGCGGGCGTCCTAACCCGTATGCGATTCATTCTGTTGGTGGTTGCGGCGCTTCTGGTGGCAGCATCGGCCCGTGCCCAGGATGTCCGACCGTCCTCCGCGGCGCCCACAGATGCCGGTCAGGCGTCCTCCACCGGCGCCGGTCCGGTCTCGCTGGACCGGATTCGCGACAGACTGTCGCGGGCGACCCTCAAGCCGCTCGACCTGACGGCGGCGAGTGAGATCCAGCCCGACTACAGGGTGAACATCCAGCAGCAGCTGCCGATGGACCGCTTCTTTCGGCCCGAGGACTTCAAGGGCGGGCCGGTGCCGGTCGGAGGCGCGCGCGGGTACGAGATGCAGCGCGTCATGACGGGCAACCCCAACCGCAACCCGGGGGCGCAGCCTTACGCGGCCTTCACCCACGGGGAACTGCTCCAGGTGGCGGGCACCTCCATCCTCTTCGACCTCATCTCGAAATACCTGACGCGCGGCATTGGCAACTCCCTGCGCTCGTACAGCGAGAACCAGGCGCAGGAAGAGGTGACGACGGCGATCCGCGAGTATTGCGCCTCGCAGCCACGGGGCGGCGACGGCATCACGATCTGCGAGAGGTAGACGTTTATGGTTCGCATCCTTTCTCTGGCGCTGGCACTGGTCGTTACGGTGGCCACCTCGCCTGCGTCGGCGCAGTACTTCGGCCGCAACAAAGTTCAGTACAAGGATCTGGACTTCGAGGTGCTGAAGACCGAGCACTTCGATATCTACTACTACCCGAGCGCGAAGGAGGGCGTCGACCTGGCCGCGCGCATGGCCGAGCGCTGGCTGGCGCGCCTCGAAAAGGTGCTCGAGCACGAGCTGCGCGGACGCCAGCCGCTCGTGCTCTACGCGTCGCATCCGGACTTCGAGCAGACCAACGTGATCCAGGGGGAGCTCAGCGAGGGCACGGGCGGCGTCACCGAGTCGCTGCGCCGCCGGATCATCCTGCCGATGAGCGGTCCCCTCGCCGACACGGACCACGTGATCGGTCACGAGCTGGTGCATGCGTTCCAGTTCGACATCACCACGCGCCCTGGCGGCGCAATCCGGGCGAGACCGGCGCGCACTATCTTCCCCTCTGGTTCATCGAGGGCATGGCCGAATACCTGTCGATCGGCGCGGTCGATTCGAATACGGCGATGTGGCTGAGGGACGCCGCCCGCTCCGAATCGCTCCCGACCATCAGCGAGCTGAACAACCCCAAGTACTTCCCGTACCGCTGGGGCCAGGCCTTCTGGGCGTATGTCGCCGGCAAGTGGGGCGACGGCGTGGTCCGCCAGATGCTCTCGATCGGCGCGGCCGCCGGCGATCCCGAAGTGGCCATCCGGCGTGTGCTCGGGCTGAGCGCCGACGAACTGAGCCAGGAATGGCACTCAGCGATTCGGCGGACCTACGAACCGATCATGTCGGAAGCGCAGGCGCCCGCGCGAAGTGGGCACGCTGGTGCTCGGCAGCGAGAAGGACGCACTCGGCGGCAGCCTCAACATCGCTCCGGCGATCAGCCCCGATGGCAAGCTGCTCGCGTTTCTGTCCGAGCGCGGCCTCTTCTCGATCGATCTGTTCATCGCCGATGCCGGCACCGGGAAGATCCTCCACAAGCTCACCAGCACGGCGACCGATGCCGCATTACTCGAGCCTGCAGTTCATCCACTCGGCCGGCGCGTGGGATCGCGCGAGCGAACGCATCGCCATCGCCACGGTGACGGCCGGCAAGCCGGCGCTGGCCATCTTCAACGCCAGGACCGGCGACAAGGAGCGTGAGGTGCCGCTGCCGGGCGTCGACGAGATCTTCAACCCGAGCTGGGCGCCCGATGGCCGGTCGGTCGTCGTCACGGCATTGACGCGGGGACTGACGGATCTCTGGCTGATCGATCTCACCACGTCCACGCTCAAGCCGCTGACGGCCGATGCGTACTCGGATCTGCAGCCGGCGTGGTCGCCCGACGGCCAGCGGATCGCGTTCGCGACGGACCGCTTCTCGACAAAGCTCGAGACGCTCGACATCGGCGCGTATCGCCTCGCGCTGCTCGATCCGGCGACGGGCGCCATCTCGCAGGTCGGCGCGTTCACGGGCGGCAAGAACATCAACCCGCAGTGGGCGCCCGACAGCCAGTCGCTGTACTTCATCTCCGACCGCGACGGCATCCCCAACGTGTACCGCGTGACGCTCGCCGGCGAGCTCGACGCAGATCACCAACGTCGGGACGGGCATCAGCGGCATTACCGGGACGAGCCCGGCGCTGTCGGTGGCCTCGCAAGACGGGTCTGGCGGCGTTCACCGTCTACGACGGCGGCCGCCACCACATCCACACGCTGTCGCTCGCGGGCGCGGCAGGCGTCGGGAAGCCGGCGCGCGACGCCTCGTCTACCGCCGCGACCCTGCCGCCGCTCGAGCGGGAGGAGAGCGAGGTCGCCGCCCTGCTCGACAACGCGGAGTTCGGGCTGCCTCCGGCGCAGGAGTACGAGGTCGAGGATTACAGCGCGAAGCTCGGGCTCGAAGCCGTGGGCCAGCCGACGATCGCCGTCGGCGCGAGCAGCTACGGCGCCGCGATCGGCGGCGGAATCGGGCTGCTCTTCACCGACATGCTGGGCGATCAGGTGCTCGGGCCTCGGCTTCCAGGTCAGCTCGTTCGGCGGCGGGGTCAGCGTCAAGGACATCGCCGCGCAGGCGACCTACATCAACCAGAAGCGCCGACTGAACTGGGGACTGGTCGGCGGCCAGGTACCGTACGTCAGCGGCGGTTTCCGCAGCGGCTACGGCGATCGTCGAGGGTCAGAACGCCTACATCGAAGAAGCGGTGGTCTACCGGCAGACCGAGCGCACCGGGTCGGGGCTGGTCTCGTACCCGCTCAGTCGCGCCCAGCGCGTCGAGTTCCAGGGCGGGTTGAGCCAGATCTCGTTCGAGCAGGAGGTCCGTACCCAGGCGTATTCGCTCAACACGGGCAACCAGATCCTCGACGAGAGCACACACGGCGTCGCTGGGCGAGACGCTCAGACATGGCCACCTCGTCGGCGGCGCTCGTCTTCGACACCTCGTCGTACGGACCCACGAGCCCTGTCCAGGGGCAGCGCTACCGGTTCGAGGCCTCGCCAACCTTCGGCGACATCAACTTCACGGGCGTGCTCCTCGACTACCGGCGTTACTTCATGCCGGCGCCGTTCTATACGCTCGCCACGCGCGTGATGCACTACGGGCGGTACGGCAGGAGCGGCGAGGATTCCCGGCTCTATCCCTTGTTCATTGGGTACCCGACGCTCGTGCGCGGTTACGATTCCGGCTCGTTCTCGGCGAGCGAGTGCCGGCCCGACGGCGTGAGCGACTGCCCCGCCTACGATCAACTGATCGGCAGCCGCATGCTGGTCGCCAACGTCGAGTTCCGATTTCCGCTGCTCCGGCCATTCGGCGCCTCCTCGGGGATGTACGGCCCGGTGCCGGTCGAAGTGGGGCTCTTCGCGGACGCCGGGGCCGCGTGGCAGCAGAACGATCCGCTCAGGATCTTCGGCGAGAGTGGACGCCGGGATCCCGTGGCCAGCATCGGCGCAACGCTCCGCGCGAACCTGCTGGGCTTCCTGGTGGCGCAGGCCGATTTCACGCACCCGCTGAACCGCCCGCAGAAGGGGTTCGTCTTCCAGTTCTCGCTCAGCCCAGGGGGCTTCTAGAATTGGGTAATCGGGTAATTGGGTGATTGAGTAATCGGCGCATCGGGTAATGGGGTAATTGGCGCCAATTACGAGGTTACCCGATCCACCGATTACCCAACCACCCGATTACCCATTTACAAGATTCAGGATTTGGTCTATCCTTTCATCCGGCTTTACGGATGAATGGAAACCACCCCGTCCTCCTGGACCACCTGGCGTCGCTCTCCGACACCACCCGCAGCCGCATGCTGCTCGTGCTGGATCGGCGGCAGCTGACGGTCGGCGAGCTGTGCGCCGTCATGCAGCTCCCACAGTCCACGGTGAGCCGACACCTCAAGGCGCTCGCGGACGGCGGCTGGGTCACTGCCCATTCCGAGGGCACGAGCAACCTCTACACGATGACGAGAGACGAGCTCGACGGGCCGGCGCGCCGGCTGTGGCAGCTGGTGCGCGAACAGGTCAGCGCCACGTCAGCGGCGGCGAACGACCAGCGCCGCCTGCAGAGCACGCTCGCCGCCCGGCGGTCGAAGTCCCAGGAATTTTTCTCTTCGTCGGCCGGCCAGTGGGACCGGGTACGCGACGAGCTCTTCGGCGATCGTTTCCACCTGGCCGCGCTCGGCGCGCTGGCAGGCGAAGAGTGGATCGTCGGCGATCTCGGGTGCGGCACAGGGCAGGTGACCGCGGCCCTTGCGCCGTTTGTCTCGCGGGTCGTCGCCGTCGACTCATCCGCGGCCATGCTGCAGTCAGCCCGACGCCGGCTGCAGGGCATGGACAACGTCGAGCTGCGCCGCGGCGAGCTGGAGGCGCTCCCGATCGACGAGGCGCGCCTGGATCTCGCGACGCTCATGCTCGTCCTCCATCACGTGCCCGAGCCGGACAAGGCGCTGGGGGAGGTGGCACGCGTGCTGAAACCGGGCGGGCGCGTGGTCATTGTGGACATGCTGCCGCACGATCGCGACGGCTACCGCCAGCAGATGGGGCACGTCTGGCTTGGCTTCCCCGAAGACGACATGCGGCGCCTGATGTCGGACGCCGGTTTCGGCTCGCCGCGCATCGTCGCGCTGCCGTCCGATCCACGGGCGAAAGGGCCGGCGCTCTTTGTCGCGACAGGGGTCAGGCGTTGACGGGAGCGGTTCAAGGTTCAGCGTTCAAGGTTCAAGGTGCTGGTTCTGAGTTCTACGTTCTGAGTTCTAAGTTCCAATTGAGGTGAGTTATGGCAACTGCAGTTGAGAAGCTCCATCCGTTTGCCGCGGCGAAGGCCGCCGGCCGGGAACCGTTCAAGGTGCGCGATCTGGCGGAGGCCGAGTTCGGCCGCAAGGAGATGCGCCTCGCCGAGCAGGAGATGCCCGGCCTGATGGCGCTGCGGACCGAGTACGGCAAGGCGAAGCCGCTCGCGGGCGCCCGGATCATGGGCAGCCTGCACATGACGATTCAAACGGCCGTGCTCATCGAGACCCTGACCGAGCTTGGCGCCGATGTGCGCTGGGTGTCCTGCAACATCTTCTCGACGCAGGACCATGCCGCTGCGGCGGTGGTCGTCGGGCGGCCGGAGACGGGCGGCACCATGGCCAACCCGAAGGGCACGCCAGTGTTCGCGTGGAAAGGCGAAACGCTGGACGAGTACTGGTGGTGCACGAGTGAGGCGCTCGAGTGGCCCGACGGCTCCGGCCCGACGCTCATCGTGGACGATGGCGGGGATGCGACGCTCGTGGTGCACAAGGGTGCGGAGTTCGAGAAGGCCGGCAGCGTGCCGGCATTCGACCCGCACGGGCACCCCGAGGAGTGGGGCGTCATCCTGGAGCTCATCAAGAGCTCGATCGCGAAGGACAAGGGACGCTGGACGCGCATCGCGTCCTCGATCCGCGGTGTCAGCGAGGAGACCACGACCGGCGTGCACCGGCTGTATCAGATGATGGAAGCGGGCACGCTGCTCTTCCCCGCGATCAACGTGAACGACTCGGTCACCAAGAGCAAGTTCGACAACATCTACGGCTGCCGCCACTCGCTGCCCGACGGCATCGCGCGCGCCACGGACGTGATGCTCGGCGGCAAGGTGGCCGTCATCTGCGGCTTCGGCGAAGTCGGCAAGGGCTGCGCGCAGGCGCTCCGCGGACAGGGCTGCCGCGTGATCGTGACCGAGATCGATCCGATCTGCGCCCTGCAGGCGTCAATGGAGGGCTACGAGGTCAACACGCTCGAGAGCCAGATCGCCAGGGCGGACCTCTTCATCACGGCGACGGGCAACCACAACATCATCACGGCCGAGCAGATGTCGCGGATGAAGGACAAGGCCATCGTCGGCAACATCGGCCACTTCGACAACGAGATCGACATGGCCGGCCTGAAGAAGTTCCCGGGCATCGAGCGGATCAACATCAAGCCGCAGTACGACGAGTGGCGGTTCCCCGACGGCCACAGCGTGATGGTGCTCGCCGAAGGGCGGCTCCTGAACCTGGGATGCGCCACAGGCCACCCGAGCTTTGTCATGTCCGCGTCGTTCACCAACCAGGTGATCGCGCAGCTCGAGCTGCAGGCCAACAACGGCAAGTACGAGAAGAAGGTCTACATGCTGCCGAAGCACCTGGACGAGAAGGTTGCGCGGCTGCACCTCGGCCACCTGGGCGTGACCCTGACGAAGCTGACGAAGGATCAGGCGGACTATATCGGCGTGCCGGTCGAAGGACCGTACAAGCCTGATCACTACCGTTACTAGAGATTGCCGAGTGCTGATTGCTAAGTGCTAATTGCAGTTGCCGATTGGTCACTCCAATCAGCAATCAGCAATTAGCATCTTAGCACTCTCTGAGAGATTACCGAGAAACCATCTTCAGATCAGCGGCGGTGATCGTCATCTTTCCCGCGTTGGTGACGACATCGCCGGTGACTTCGACCACGTGTCCGACGTGCGGCACCAGCTTGGCGTTCATGTCGGCCGTAACAGCACCCGACAGCGAGTAGACCTTCCCGTCGTCGGTCAGAAGAGCCATCTGGTTGCCCTTCTTGGCGCAGGCCACCGCACACCCGGCGACGTCGGCGGGCATCTTGTGATCGGCGCCGGTGTTGTTCTTCATGTCCTTCATGTAGCAGGACTGATCGACAATCCGGCCCTTCACGGTTTCGGTCGCGGCAAAGGCGGGAGCGGCAAGGGCGACGAGCAACGCGACGCCGATCGATGCTGCAAGCACGTTCCGCATGAGAACCTCCTCGTGAACCGGTGTTCCTCGTGCGGTTTTACGCCCCGCCGATCAGACTGTCAACGACAACCGCATCACAACTGGTCAATATCTGTAAATTGCTCGGGTAGGATTAACCAGCTGAGCCACGCGTCGTAAATCTACCCGAGCAATTTACAGATACTGCCATTCGTCGGCCTCTTGGAATGTGAAGAAACGATACAGCTATCTCCTCGGCGATGCGCAGCGGGAGGCAGCGCGGCTGCGGGCGCAGGCGCGCCTGTGGGACCCGGTGTCCTTTGCGCTGTTCGACCGGATCGGCATCAAGAAAGGCTGGCGGATCCTGGAGATCGGTCCGGGGCAAGGATCGCTGCACCTCGAGCTGCGGCGGCGCGCGGGACGAGCGGTGGACGCGGTCGAGCGCTCGCCCTTGTTCGCGACCGAGCTCGCGCGGCGCTGCCGCCGCGACGGCCTGGGCCAGGGCGCGCTCTGGCAGACCGACCTCATCCATGCGCCGCTGCCGACGGCCGCCTACGACTTGATTTTCACGCGCTGGGTCTTCCTCTTTCTGCCGGACGTGCAGGCGCACATTGCGAAGCTCGTGCGTGCATTGAAGCCTGGCGGTCGGCTCGCCGTGCAGGACTACCACCGCGAAACGATGGCGCTTGTGCCGCGCTCGCCGGACTGGGAAACCTTTCTGGAAGCCGACCGGCTGTTTTTCGCATCCGAGGGCGGGGACGTCAGCGTCGGCGGATGGCTGCCGGAGCGGTTCCGACGGGCCGGGCTCGCGCTCGAAAGCACAGAGGTGACGATCAAGAGCGGCCATCCAGGGTCGGCGGTCTGGACCTGGCTGTCGACGTACTTCCTCGGCATCATGCCGCGTTACACGGGACGCCCGCCATTCGGCCAGGCGGAAGCGCGACGTCTCGTGCGCCACTGGCGGAAGGCCGCAAACGAGCCCACCTCACTCCTCATCGGCCCCGCACTGCTCGACGTCGTCGGCCGCAAGCGCAAGCGTTCGCGATCGGGCTGCTAGCTGCCTATCTCGAACAAACGGCCGATCGTGAACGAGAACACCCGAACATCGTGTGAGTTCGATCCTCGAGCGGTCAGAAGGAACGATCCGGAAACGTCCCACGGACCCCACGAGTAGGAGACACCGCCTCCCGCGTGAAGGTAGTTGTCGCGCAGCATCCGGTGATACTCGGTCAGCCGTTCCGGAAACCCTTTGACCTCGTCAGGCATTCGCAGTCCGCCGTGCGTCCGTTGCCAGGTGGCAACACCCCGAGCGGAAAACCCTCGAGGTAACACGAAGCCAGCCTGCGCATACCCGTTGCTGCGGTTGTTGGGAACGTCGAGAAACTGCTCGACAATCGTGTAGCGGTAACCAGCCTGCACGGACATGCCCGTCAGCAGCCAATCGAGGCGCTGGCCCGCATCCGCCCCGACCTTGAGCTCCTTGAGCTGGCGGCCAACCACCGCTTCGCCCACGTAGTCGTAGGCATGGCTGGGCAAGCCGCTGGACACAAACGACGTCAGCATGAATGCGCGGTTCATGTTGATCAGGTTGTACCTGATCGTCAAACCGAAATCGGCAAAGTCGCTGTTCCAGCATCGACAGGAATCGACGTCCTCGAATGGGATCCCCTCCGGCGGCGGATTCGGATCGGTGAACTTTGCGACCACGTAGGGCAAGGTTGTCGACACCGACAGCCGGTCGGTGAAGGCATAGTCCACTTCCACATCGAACCCCAGGTTGATGGCCTTGCCGACTGCTGCCCGGGTGCCGTCGTTCCGCATCCGGCCGACGTGATCGATCTCCTGCACCACGAATGTGACGGCACCGGTGCGCTCGGGCAGAACCCAGGCCTGGCCCATCGCGGGGCGAACACCCGCGGCCATCGCCGTCGCGATGGCGGCGACAGACCCGACCGTCCGAATGAGCCGCTCTTTCACTTCGATCCCTTCACCGCCTTGGCCTGAGCCGCACGCCGTGTCGCGACCGCAACGTCGATGGCGTCGACGAAGGTCTGACTCCGGGTGGGTGTCTTCAGGATCGTGTCGTATTGTTTCTTCGCCGCGGCGAGATCAACGGCCTTCGCATCTGCCGCAAAGGCGAGGACGGCGGGCGAACCGGCAAGCGGCGGGAGCACCAACGCCTGCCCGGACAGATCGAGCACGACGACGTCCCATGTGCTCTCTCGCAGAGTCCTATCCAGTTCGTCGACGCTTCCGATGACCGCCGGCCGGTACCCCGCCTTTCGCAACGCGGGACCGATGGAGGACTTGTCGAACGCTGACACGGACACGGACGCCAGGTACACCAGAACGCTTGCCTCTTGCCTCACCGACGGCTTCAGCTCGAAACGCATGCCGCGGCTCGGCACGAGAAACTTGTCGCCGCAAGCCAGAGTATCAGCGCTCGCCATGCTGCCGATGACAAGGGCCAGACCGGCTGCGCTCCATTCCTTCTTCATGGTTCCTCCAGTTTCAGATCACCCTGGCAATCCGACGCGCTGGATTGCCGCTTCGAACCTTGGATCACGGCGAACGGCGTCCCATGAGGAATCGACCCGAAGGAAGACCAGGCCGGCCGATCGATCCTCGAACGACGCCGCCATGAGCTCGAAGGCACGCTCCTTCTCGCCAAGCCGTGCGTAGAGACGAGCGAAGTCGAGGGGCGACACATAAGCGCCTGTTCCGGCTCTCGCCTGGAGGTCTTCGAGTTGCCCCTCTGCCTCGCGCCGCTCGATCCGCGCGTAGCCCTCCGCACCATGCAGGGGTTGATCACCAAGGAACTCGACACCGCCGACGCCGGCGGCTCGCCGCCTGGCCTCGATCGCATCGTCGAACCGCGACTGCAGGCGCCGCGCTTCGGCCAGGCCGAAATAGGCCCGGGGATCGTCCGGCGTGTCGTGAATGACCCTGTCGTAGAGCGTCACAGCTGCGTCGAGCTGGCCGGCTTTGGCCAGCAGGTCGGCCTCGCGGAGCACGCACGCGGCACTCAGGGGATCGGCCAGTCTTGCCGCTCGGGCAAACTGGAGCGCTTCGTCGGTCCGGCCGAGCGCCCAGCACTGCAAGGCGCGCAACGTCAGCAGTTCTGCCTGCACTTCGCCGCGACGTGACGCCGAGGCGACCTGCCATTCGCGGTCGGCTGCCGCCCAGTCCCACCGATAGTAGAACTGCGCGGCGCTCGCTTCGGCGTGCGCGTCTGGCAGTTCAGCGTCGAGCGCAAGCGCGCGTTCGATGCTCGCCGTCGACTGCGGCCAGGCGGTGCTCGGCGCCTCGTATCCGTCGATCGCCATGACCGAATAGGTGGAAGCCAGCGTCACGTGCGCGAGCGCAAAAGCGCGATCGTCCGAGATGGCCCGGAGGAGCAGAGACCGCGCCGTCAGGTAGCCGTCCTCGTGCTGGAGTCTGAAATGATGGACCGCCTGGAGATAGAGGTCGTAGGCCCGTGAGTTGGTAGTCAGCGCGCGTGTGAACATCCGTTCGTCTTCGCCGGCGAGTGTGACGCCCAGGCCGTCGCGCACGATCGCCGCCGCAATTTCGTCGTGCATGGCCAGCACGTCGGTGTGCGGGCGATCGAGCACGGCGCCCCAGAGGCGGCTGGATCGCGCGACGTCGACGAGCTCGGCGGAGACGATGAGCCGCCCGGCCCGGCGCATCAGGGAGCCGGTCAGGACCACATCGGCGCTCAGCTGACGTCCGATGGCTCCGGCATCCACCGTCGTCGAGTCCTTGAAATGCAGCACCGCACTCAGCGCCTTGACCTCGACGCCCGGCACCAGGGAGAGCCGGCGGATCAGGCTATCGGCCAGGCCTTCGCACAAATAGTCCGCGCCCTCGTCGCCAGCCGGGTTCAAGAACGGAAGGACCGCCAGCCTGCGGGTCGCGCGCCCGTCAGCCCAGAACCGCCAACCAGCGATGCTCGCGACACCCCCTAACGCGGCCGCCGTGGTCAACCACATCAAGCGACGTCGGGACAGCACGGTGCTGTCTCGTTGCTGCCACTCTTCGCGAATCTCGCGAAGGCGAAGCGCCAGCTCGCCCGTGCTGCTGAACCGCTTGTCCCTGTCCTTCTCCAGGCATCTGCCCATGACTTCGCGGAGCTCGGTCATCGGGCCTGGCTGGGCACCGGGAATCGGTGCTGGCTCCCGGCCGATGATGCCAGCGATCGTCTCGGCCTTCGTTGGGTACTCGAACGCGCGACTGCCCGTTAACATCTCGTACAGGATCGCGCCGAACGCGAACTGGTCGGAACGATGATCGACCATCTGGCAGAGCGCCTGTTCGGGCGACATGTAACCGGCAGTTCCGGCCAGGGTTGTCCGCCCGTCCGAATGACCCTGCCGCAGCAGATCCTGAGGCACCGTGCCCGCCGCAACGCTGAGGCCGCGTTCGCGTTTCGCGATGCCGAAGTCGAGGATCTTGACCAGACCGTCCGAGGTCACCATCACGTTCTCTGGCTTCAAGTCGCGGTGAACAATCGTCCCGGCGTGCGCAGCGGCCAGTCCCTCGGCCAGCTGCACGCCGATGGCCAGGATGCGGTCCGTTGACAGGCGACCGTTCGCCAGCATCGCCCGAAGTGTCGAACCGCGCACCAGTTCCATCGCGATATAGGCCACGTCGTTCGCGTTGCCCACGCCGTAGATAGTGACGATGTTGGGGTGATTGAGGCTCGAGGCCGTACGGGCCTCTTCCTCAAAGCGATTCATGAAGGCCGCGTCTCCGGTGACGGAGGACACCACCTTCAGTGCCACTTCGCGTTCGAGCCGCACATCTCTCGCGCGATACACGTCGCCCATCCCACCCGCGCCCAGGAAGGCCAGCGCCTCGTATCCAGGAATCTGACAAGTGTCGTCGTCATCGATGGGCGTTGTACAGGCCAGGTCGCGAGCGGCTTCTTCGAGCGCAGGCCGTGCGAGAAAGCCTTCGGCGGCGTCCTCGTGCTCGAGGAGCGATTCGACGTCCCGTCGCAGCGCTTCGTCGCCAGCACAAGCCGACGTCAGGAACGCTTCTCGTCTGTCAGGGTCGCGTTCCATCGCGGCGGCTGCGAGCGATTCGACCTGCGCCCAGCGGCTCACGGTCATCTCCCCACCGTGTGCGAGAGTTCCCGCAGGAGCCACATCTTGGCGATCTGCCAGTCCCGCATCACCGTTCGCTGCGACACCTGCAGCGCCTCCGATGTCTCGGCAACGTTCAGGCCGCCAAAAAATCGCAGCTCGACCACCTGCGCCTTTCGCGCATCGACGGCCGTGAGCGCCGCAAGGGCGTCGTCGAGAGCCACGAGATCGAGCCCTCGCTCGACGGGAATGCCCCGCACCTCGTCGAGCGAGACTCGTTGGGCGCCACCGCCCCTCTTCTGGTACAGCCGAGACCTGGCGTAGTCGACCAGGATCCGGCGCATGAGCCGGGCCGACAGCGCGAAGAAGTGGGCGCGATCCCTCCAGTCCACGCGGCCGAGATCCACGAGACGCACGTACGCTTCGTTGACCAGGGCGTCGGTCCGCAAGGTGTGATCGTCACGTTCGCGGCGCAACTGCGACCTGGCCAGCCGACGCAGTTCGCCGTGCACGAGAGGCGTCAACTCGGCGAGGGCCGACTCCTCGCCACGGCTCCACGCCACGAGCAGACTGGTGATGTATTCAGGCGAGCGGCGCGCGGTCGACGTCCTCGCGGCAGCCATCGAAATGGCCGGATTGTACTCCCACCTGCCTGGCGGACCGAGACCGTTTGACAGGTGAAAAGAGGTTCCGGATCCGTGGCAGTTTCCTGCCTTGGTTCTCGCTTTACTAAGGGGGTCTATAGGCCGTTCCTAGAGACCCGTGGCGGTGTTGTTTCCCGTTCGAGTCGGCCAGTTCGTCGCTGCCTGGCGGGTTTGGGCATCGGTTCGCGCTCCTACAAGTACCAGCGAACCTGATCCAGTCGGTCAGGAAAGGAACTGCCATGCGGCTAGTGATCATCTGCCTGGCGCTTGCGTGCGCGCTGGCCTGTGGTGACGAGGGCCCGACCTCAGTAGCACCCAGCCGGACGCCGGCGACACCCGGTCCCCCGCCGGCCCAAAGCTCGACACCATTCCGCGCGACCGGTACCGTCGCCGAGATCGATGCCGGCCCGGTCGCCGACGCCGTTGTCAGCTTCGTCCACTGCAGCGATCGCTCCGAACTCGGCCGGACACTGACCGATGCTGACGGTAGGTTCTCCCTGGAGGTCCAGGCACAGAGTCGGCCCTGCCTGCGTGTGCAGAAGGAGGGGTACGTGCTGTTAGCGCCGTACTTCAACGGGCCGATAGAAGGCGTCACCCTCAGGATGCAGCGGCTGCGACAGACGACCGGCACGGTCTTCGAGGTTGATGGCGGTCCGGTTGCGGGCGTCAAGGTCTCGGCGTCCGGGGCGGCGACTTTCACCAACGCCAACGGATCCTTCAGTCTTGGTGAAGTTGGCGGTTGGCTCTCTCTATCAGCCGCTGGCTATGTTTCCAACGCCGTCATGGTGCCGGAGGGGCAAGACATTGCCCTTGAAACCGTCCGAATCCAGCGTGAGATCCTGATCTCGGGTGAAACGAGTCTCGCCGCTCGTATCTCCTCAGACGACGTCAACTATGACCTTTGGGACGAGCGCAACTGGTGCACGTGCAAGTGGATCACGCTCGACACCGGAGGGCGGAAGCTGAACGTCAGTCTGAATTGGTCAGGCGAGAGCCCACTGTTTTTGTTGGCCGCAGAAGAAGGCTACGGTCCGTACACGGCGGCGACTGGAAAACCCGGTGAGGCGGCGGTTTCAATCCTGGTGTCGGCGGCGACACGCTACCTCGTTGTCGGCCTCAGGAATAAGGCGTCCGTCTTTCAACCGCCTCTCCCGCACACGCTACCGCCGATCGCGTTCGAGCTCACGACCAATGTGCCGTAGCCAGGGAGAGGCACGATGACCTACGTCCGAAGCACTGTGGCCAGTCGACCGAAACTCGGCGTGCTGGTCCTGTCGCTCGCGACCCTCACGGCGCCTGCGTCGCCGGCTGTGGAGATGATACGCCGACACCGCTCGCACCCACTCCCGCTTCCGCTCCGGCATCGACTCCGGCCCCGATAACACTCCGTGCGACCGGCACCGTCGTCGAGAACGGTGGCGGCCCGGTCCCGGACGCCATCGTTGGCCTCTTACGCTGCGGCGGCGACTCCGTCCTCGTTCAAACGCTGACCGGCGGCGCCGGTGAGTTCAGCCTGACGGTCGATGCGCCGACCGGGAAACTGGTGCGTGCGCGCGCACAAGGAAGGATATACGTGGATGGCCACGAGCACCTGCGAAGGCATCACCCTCAGGCTTCAGCGACTGCGAAAGACGACCGGCACCGTCGTCGAGGTCGATGGCGGTCCGGTCCCGGGAGTGAAGGTCTTTGCCGATGGAGCCTCGACATTGACCGACGGCGATGGATTCTTCTCTCTGGAGCGAGTCGGCTATTTCCTGAGTCTCGCTGCGGACGGCTACGTGAGCAGACAACTGCCGGTGCCGGCGGGGCAAGACCTTGCGCTCGGCACCCTCCGCATCCAGCGGCAGATCGCGATGTCTGGGGCGTCGCGCCTCGCGAGCCGGATATCTTCGGCGGACGTCGCTTATGACCTCTCCGACATATGGGAAGAGTCGTACGGCGTGTCGTGCGAGCCGTGTAAATGGATCAACCTGGACACCACGCGGCGGGAGTTGAACGTTCACCTCCAGTGGTCCGGCGAGATACCACTCCAGTTGTGGAGCGCGGTAGGCGGCGCCTACGTCATTTCCCAGACGGTGACCGCGGCCCCAGGCGAAACCGCAGTCTCCCTGCGAGTGACGGCCAACACGCGACACCTCCTCGTGGGTATCAGAACGCAGTCGGGGCAATCACGCGGGCTTCAGCAACCGGTGCCTTTCGAGCTCACGGCCAGCATACCGTAACGCAGACAGAGGACAATGAGCTACACGCGGCACACCCTGGCCGGCCTGTCGACACTCGTTGTGGGTCCGCTGTTGCTCGCGGTCTTCACGGCCTGCAACGACGGGCTTTCCGCTCCAACTCGCTCCGCCCCAACTCCCTCCGCCGCAACTCCCCCCGTATCGGGCCCGCCGGCCGTGCCGGCACCGACGACTGCCGCTTCGGTCGTCATCGAGGATGCCTGGGCCACTGTACGTCTGCCGACTGCCGTGGACAGATCCTACGGTTTCGGGGCGGGGTTCCTCTTGAGAGAAACAGGCGGCGAGAGCGGAGCGACTATCGTGAGCGTGGTCGTCCGGGGGCCGAACGGATCTGATGAAACCGGTCCCGGGTGCTGGCGTGACGCGCTCCGTGTCCCGCCTGGCGGAACACTGGACACGTTCCATACCGAGGCCGGCACCCGTTGGCTGTCCTATTGCGCTCCTGGAACCGGCGCACCGGCAATCGTGTCCGAACTTGGACTCACCGTGCATTTCATCGACGACGAGGGCCGCCGAGGTGACGTCTCAGCGGTCCTGCCCGTGAGGGAGTAGATCCCTGTTCGCCGTTCCCCGTTCCCCGTTCCCCGTTACTTCACATACCAGTGCCCCGAAATCGAGAACGTCGGACCACCGAGCTCGTAGCCGGGGAACGGTGTGTCAGCCCAGTTGTAGCCAAGTTCAGCGCTGATCGCGATCCACGGAGCCGCGGCGAAGGTCACTTCGCCGCCGCCGAACGACTGGACGCCGAACTGCGTCTGCGACGACGACGCCACGGTCGTCGGTGCCGTCGTCGACAAGCTCGAACGGTACACGCTCGCGCCCGCCCCGACGTAGGGACGCAGCCAGACGGCGTTGGTCACGGCGTCGGGTAGTGCGTAGACCATGCTCGGCGCGAACTGCATCGACGTCATCTGCTCTGCCGTCAGACTGCTGGCCAGCGTCGAGCGTCCCACCTCGACCTGCAGCCCCAGCGGGCCACGCGACCAGGCGCGAGCCGTGAACGCGAAGCCGAACGTCGAACTGCCCATGCGGCCGCCGAGCCCGATCACGTGACTCGGCAAGGAGGTCGTCGTCGTCATCGTGGGGGGACGCACGCTGATGGGCTGCTCTGCGGACGCGGACGCGCTCGCCGCCATGGGCGCCGCCGGTTCCGAAGCTGCCGTCGTCGCACGGTTCAGCGATGGAGAGGGCCCGCAATCGAGAGTTCCCCAGGCGACGTGGAGGTAGCCGCTGCCGTCCTCCGCTGCAGGCCACGCGATCCTGACCCAGCTCCCGAGTTCGCGCGTGACGTCGAACGCGCTGCCGCGCGGCGCCGTGCCGATGACCGGGCTGCCGGTGCTGGGAGATCGATGGACGCTGGCCGACGCCGCGCTCACCGTGAACCGCGGACTCTGCGCGTGCACCCAGGCCGGGCTGAGCGTGAGCAAGGCCACGACGGCGGCAACATGACGAGTCATTTTCAGTCCCTCCACACCGCGCTCCGGGCCCGTTGCAATGCTGCGCAGCCTCGCACCAGCCGATCGCACGAAGATCGTCAGCGGCTGACGATTCCGTGCGGGCCGGCGGCCGAAACCGCTCGAAAACGGCCCGGAATACGCGTCTTCCCAATCCAGAGCAAACCCCGTGCTCCAGCGTCCGTGTAGCGAGCGGATTTTCGTGATTTCGTGCTTCGTGGCTTCGTGATTTCGTGCTTTCGTGGCTGCGTTGTGGCCGTGCTACGGTCCGAGCACCTCCCTCAACCTTCCGTACCCGCTCCTGCTGATTGGCAGCCTCGTGCCGTCGGTGAGGATCGCAAAGCGGCTGTCGGTGTCGGTCTGCTCGATCTTGGCCATGCGCGAGAGGTTCAGCACGTAGCGCCGATGAATGCGCACGAAGGCGCGCGGATCGAGCAGGGCCTCGATCTCGGCAAGCGTCTGCTCCTTCAAATGCGTTCGCCCACCCGATCGGATGCCGACGTAGTCGTCCTGCGATTCGAAGAAGTCGACCTTGTCGACGGGGATCACGTGCACTTCTGCACGATCGCGGACCAGGATCCGTTCGAGCGGCTGCGCGGCTTCCCTCGCCGAGGAAGGCAGCGCCCGCGTGGGGATCTTCTCGCCCGCCAGCAGCCGCGATCGCGCCCGCCCCAGGGCCTCGGCCAGCCGGTCCGCATCGAACGGCTTCAGCAAGTAGTCCACGGCGTGTACCTCGAACGCCTTAATCGCGTACTGGTCGTACGCCGTGACGAAGATGACGAGCGTGTCGTTGCCGATGAGCTGCAGCACTTCGAAGCCATCGAGCTTCGGCATCTGCACGTCCAGCAGGAGCAGCTGCGGCTTGAGATCGGTCACGGCCTTGACCGCCTCGAAGCCGTTCGCGCACTCGGCGACGACGGCGATGTCCGCGTGGCCCGCGAGGAGCTCTCGCAGCAGCGCCCTGGCCGGCGCCTCGTCGTCGACAACGACGACCGTAAGAGGCTGCGATTGATGACCCGTCACGCCGCAGTCACCGCTGGGAATCCTGACCTCCACGCGGAACCAGTCGGGCTGCTCGTCAACGCGCACGGCGCCTTCGGCGCCGAACTGCGTGGCCACGCGTCGCTTGAGGAGATCCAGCCCGACTCCGTTGCCCGAGCGCCTCGGCCTTCCCGGGTCGCAGGGGTTCTCGAGCGAGATCGTGAGGAATGCCCCGCCGCGGGTGGCGGCCATGCGGATGTTTCCGCCGTCGAGCAGGTGGCCGATGCCATGGATCACGGCGTTCTCGACGAGCGGCTGCAGCAGCAGCGGCGGCACGAGGCATTCCGCGGATTCCCGATCGGCCTCACGGGTGACCGACAGCCTCGAGCCGAGCCGCACGCGCTCGATGGCGAGGAACCGCTCGGCCAGATCCAGCTCCTCGCCGAGGGGAATGCGAGCGGTCGCACCGAGCTTGATGGTAGAACGCAGGAAGTCGGCCAGCAGGACGCACATGCGGCGCGCCGCAGCAGGGTCGGCGGAGGTCAGCGCGCTGATCGAGTTGAGGCTGTTGAAGAGAAAATGCGGATCGATCTGCGCCCGCAGCGCACGGAGCTCGCTCTCGCGCGCCAGCAGGCTGAGCTCCAGCGCGCGCGTCTCGGCGGTGCGGGACGCCTGGAACGCAATCAGCAGGTAGTAGGTCGTGGCGACCAGCCAGAACAGCAGGGCGCCGACGACGAAGAGCAGCTGCCGTTGCTCGCTCAAGAGGGCGGCAGCGTCCAGCCCCTCGACCAGCGAGTCGAGCGCGGCCGCCGACGCCTGGCCGATCGCCACCCAGACGGCGCTGGTGAGGATGGCGCCGACGATGAGCGCCAGGATGGTGCGCGCCGTGCGTCCGGGTTCGAGCGGCAGCGCCCGGCAGACATACCAGATCGACAGCCCGATGAATGCGTACACCAGGCTGAGCGGCAGCAGGAGCGCGCCAGCCGTGGTCCAGGTGTTCTCGCTCCCCAGGCCGATGGTCAGCAGCACGCCGACCGGCAGCCACGCGGCCAGGTAGACTGCCAGTCGGACGCGATCGCTCAGGATTGGGTGCACGTCAGTTCTTGATTTCGACGCCGCCCATCATGATAAAGCCACGGATGACCAGCCGGGGCGCCCCCGCGACGGGCGGGCGCGTGCGGTCTTCGACGCCGCCCATGATCGGTACGGCCTTGGTCACCACCGCCCAGGTCTCGGGCACCTTGATCTCGTGGCCGCCCATGACCGCGAAGATGTCGATGGTCGCCTCCTCGCCCGGGGACATCTCGGCCTGACGGAGGTCGAGCTCGCAGCCGCCCATGAACGAAGTCATCTCGGCGCCGCGGAACGGGCTTCCGTCCCAGCGCCGCATGGCGCCCCCCATCATCGCGAACAGGCTGGCCCGGCCGCTGCTGTCGCCACCGCCCGCCGGGCCCTTCCACCGGTGCCTGGTCTGGGACATCAAGTTGACGCCGATCCAGATGAGCACGGTCGGCCAGATGAAGTCCCAGAAGCGCAGGCGCACGACACCGAGCGAGCTGAAGAGCAGCCACGACCCTATGCCCACGAGAATGAGGCCGCTCGTCCGGCTGTTGCGGTCATCGTCGGCCTGAGCGAACACGACCGCGCCAAGGGCGATGAGCCCGGCCGGCCAGAAGCGCAGCAACGCCTCGGAGTCCAGCACACCCGAGCGGTCGAGCAGCATCAACGCGCCGAGCGCCGTGACGCACACGCCGAGGACGAGCCTGGGAGTGATCGTCATTCGATCTTCAGCGGACATCGGTGTTTTCCTTGTTCGTCGCCGAGCCCGTGGCGATCGGCAGCGACCGCCAGATCGTCGAGAGACCAAAGATCACGAGGAGCATCGGCCACGTGTCGCGGAACTCCACGCGCGTCAACGTGACGACCAGCATCCAGAACCCCGTGGCGATGAGGCCGGCCCCGTGGCGGATGTCGGCCTGCGGGCCCATGAAGTGCGTGAGGCCGACCGCGATGAGCACCACCGGCCACAGGCGGCTCACGCCAGGCATGTCGATGAGATCGGTGCGGTCGATGAGCATGCCGACGCCGAACACCGCCAGCACGAACCCGAGGACCATCGCGGCCCGACCCTCCCCCGAACGTTCCGAGGTCATATCTTCCTCCAGGTGCAGCAATGCGTTGGACAACATGGAGAGTCTGACGGGGAATCGGGGTCCCGGTTCGGCCCACTCGGCGGACGGGGGGTGCTGCCCGGTGAACATCCGTTCAACGGGGGCGGTTCAAGGTTCAAGGTTCAGGGTTCAAGGTGCTGGTGCGGGGTTCCGGGTGCTGACGCAGGTGCTTGGTGCAGGACCGGGCGGCTCTGCCACCCTGAACGAGAACCTCTGAACCCCGCACCCGCACCCTGAACGCTGAACCTTGCACTTTGAACCGTCGTGGGTCGTTGACAGCCTCGCCAACCGCCAGAGTAGTCTTCTTGCCACGATGTTCGTTCGCCACCATCACGTGCACCACCATGCGGGCCAGGCGGCCGGCGGAGTGCGCGTGTGATCTAAAGAAGGTCGAACGAACCTTCGGGAACATGCAACCCCGCCATCCGGCGGGGTTTTTTGTTGTCAGGGCCAGTGCAAGGGAGTGGTGTGATGGATTTCTCGAAGTTGGACGGGCTCATTCCGGCCGTCATTCAGGACGCCGAAAGCTCGGAAGTCCTGATGGTGGGGTTCATGAACCAGGAGGCGCTCGACCTCACCAGGTCGACCGGCTTCGCCACGTTCTTCAGCCGCACGCGCAACAAGCTGTGGATGAAGGGCGAAACATCGGGCAACCGGCTGCAGGTCGTGCAGATGCTCACCGACTGCGACGATGACACGGTGCTCGTCAAGGTGAAGCGGCTCGGCGATGGCAACGTCTGCCACACCGGCGAGCGGTACCTGTTTCAACCAGGTGATGTAAGGACGCAGGAAAAGATGAAGCTCAAGCTCGGCATCCCGAAGGGATCGCTCCAGGACTCCACGGTGCAGCTCTTTGGCCGCGCGGGGTTCAACGTGTACGTCAGCTCGCGCTCGTACTTCCCGACGATCGACGACCCGGAGATCGAGTGCATGCTCATCCGCGCCCAGGAGATGGCGCGCTACGTCTCGGACGGGGTGCTCGACGCGGGGCTCACCGGACAGGACTGGATTCAGGAGCACGAGCTCGGCGACGGCAAGACGGGTGTCCTCGAATCGATCGCGGACTTGATCTACGCGAAGCAGAGCTTCGGCAAGGTCCGCTGGGTGCTGGCTGCGCCCGAAGACTCGGCGATCGCGTCGGCGAAGGACCTCGACGGCAAGACGGTCGCCACCGAACTGGTGCGCGTGACGCGCGGGTACTTCAAGAAGCACGGCGTCAAGGTCAACGTCGAATTCTCCTGGGGCGCGACCGAGGTCAAGCCACCCGTGCTCTGCGACGCGATTGTCGAAGCCACAGAAACCGGCTCGACGCTTCGCGCCAACCGGCTGCGGATTCTCGACACCGTCATGGAGTCGAACACGCAGCTCATCGCCAACAAGACGGCACTGGCCGACACGTTCAAGCGCACGAAGCTCGAAAACATCGCGCTGCTGCTGAGTGCGGCCATCGAGGCGCAGGGCCGCGTCGGGTTGATGCTCAACGTCCGTCGTGCCGATCTCCAGGCCGTTCTCGCGCTGCTCCCTGCCCTCCAGCGCCCGACCATCTCGGGGTTGAGCGACGACGAGTGGGCGGCGGTGAACACAATCATCGAGGAGCGCACGGTGCGCGACCTCATCCCGAAGCTGAAGGCGGCAAAGGCTCAGGGCATCGTCGAGTACCCGCTCAATAAGATAGTGCTCTGACGGAACTTCGAACTTAGAAGTGAGAACTAAGAAGGACATCGATGGCGACAAGAGCGCCTGCGGCCATGCCGAGCCGAAGCCAAGCGACGCTGAGGCGAGGCATCGGCGTCAGTTCGCGGCGGGGGTGGGGCCCCGCCGCCAGTAAGTAATGCTGATCATCAACGCGAGCAACGTAAAGGCGCTGAACCGGCTGCTGGCAGTCGATCGGGCCAGCGATCCCGCCTTCGGACGTCGCGTGGCGGCCATCGTCGGGAAGGTCCGCGCAGGCGGCGACCGCGCGCTCGAGCGATTCGCCCGCCGGTTCGACGGCGTGGATCCGCCGCTCGAGATTCCGCGCGACGAGATGCGACGCGGAGCGGCCGCCGTTCCGGCCGACGTCCGCCGCGCGATCCGCCAGGCCGCGAGGAACATCGCGCGTGTGGCCTCGAGGCAGGTCCCCAAGGGCTGGACGGTCACGGTGCAGCCGGGCGTGACGATCACCCAGCGTGTCGAACCGCTGGCGCGCGTCGGCTGTTACGTGCCGGGCGGGCGCTTCCCGCTGCCCTCGTCTCTGCTGATGACCGCCATCCCGGCCAGGGTGGCGGGCGTCTCTGAAATCATCGCGGTGTGTCCTCGACCCGAGCCGGCCGTGATGGCCGCCGCACTCGAAGCGGGCGTCACACGGCTGTTCCGGATCGGCGGCGCGCACGCCATCGCGGCGCTCGCGTACGGCACTTCGTCGGTGCCTCGCGTCGACAAGATCGTCGGGCCCGGGAACCGGTGGGTCGCCGCCGCCAAGGCGCTCGTCACCTCCGACTGCGCGATCGACTTCTATGCCGGGCCCACCGAGATCGTCATCGTCTCCGGATCCGGCCGTGCCGAATGGATCGCCGCGGATCTCGTCGCACAAGCCGAGCACGACCCTGACGCCAGGTCGATCTTCATCACGTGGCGGAAGCGCCTCGCCACGGACGTCGCGGCACGTGTGGCGCGGCTCGCCGCCGGCCGCGACATCGTCCGGCAGTCCCTCGCCGCCCACGGCGCGATCGTCCTTGTTCGCAGCGCCGACGAAGCCGTCGACCTTGCGAACCGGATGGCGCCCGAGCACCTCGTCGTGGACGACGAGCGTATGGCGCGGCGGCGGCTGGTGGCCGGCGCGGTGTTCGTGGGGGCGTTCACGGCTCAGGCCGCCGGCGACTACGCCACCGGGTCCAACCACGTCCTGCCCACCGCGGGCGCGGCTCGATTCAGGGGCGGCCTGTCCGCCGCGGACTTCGTGCGCGTCATGGCCGTCCAGCGGCTGACGCGCGGCGGGCTCGCCCGACTCGCGCCGGCTATTTTGCCGCTCGCGGGCGCAGAGGGGCTGCGAGCACACGCCGAATCCGTCGAGGTGCGGCTTCGATGACCGACTACGACAAGCCGGGCGAGCTGTACGCCGGCCTCCGGCTCCACCAGAACGAGAACACGGGCGGCTGCTCGCCCCGGGTGCTCGAAGCGCTGCGCTCCATGACCGCCGAGCAGATGGCCGTCTATCCGCCGTATCGGGCGACGGTCGAGGCCTGCGCCCGGCACTTCGGCGTAGACCCGTCCGGACTGCTGCTGGTCAACGGGCTCGACGAAGGCATCCTCGCAGTCGCGATCGCGCACCTGCGTCCCACCCCTGACGGCATGGTGCGGGAAGCGGTGGTCCCAGACCCGGCGTTCGAGATCTTCGCGTTCGACGCCGAGGTGCTCGGGGGCCGCGTCGTGCACGTCGCACCCCGCTCGAACTTCGACTTTGCGCTCCAGGAGGTTCTCGATGCGATTACGCCGCGGACGGGCGCGGTGTTCATCACCAACCCGAACAACCCGACCGGCGTGAGCGTGCCGGCAGAAGCGATCCGCGCTGTGTCGCGGCGCCTGCCGCGCGGCGCGGTGTTGTTCGTCGACGAGGCCTATTCGGACTTTTCCGGCCAGACCTTCGTGCCCGAGCTTGCCGACTTCCCCAATGTCGTTGTCGGCAAGACGTTCTCGAAAGCGTACGGGCTGGCCGGCATCCGCATCGGTGCGGTTCTCGGACACCCCGCCACGCTCGAGCCGCTGCGCCGGGCGGTGCCGGTGTACAGCATCAACGTCGCGGCCAGCGTCGCGTTGCTCGCGGCGCTCGAGGATCGGGAGCACGTTGCGGCCTACCTCCGGGAGGTGGACGCGTCCAGGGCGCTCGTGTACGCCTTCTGCGATCGGCTGGGGCTGCCGTATTGGCCGAGCGCGGCCAACTTCGTGCTCGTCAGGGTCGGCGCCCAGGCCCCGGCGCTCGTCGCCGCCGCGGCGGCCCGAGGCATCTACCTTCGCGACCGCTCGAGGGAGCCGGGGTGCGCTGGCTGCATCCGGATCACCGCGGGGATCGTTGAACACACGCGCCGCGGTCTCGCGGTGCTCGAAGAGGTCCTATGCGCCGCGCGCTGATCAATCGCCGCACGACGGAGACCCAGATCGTGCTGTCGGTCGTCCTCGACGGCAAGGGGAAGTACAAGGTCACGACCGGCATCCGTTTTCTGGATCACATGCTGGAGCTCTTCGCCAAGCACGGCGGGTTCGACCTCACGGTCAGGGCCACGGGCGATCTCGACGTCGATCAGCACCACACGGTCGAGGACCTCGGAATCGCGCTCGGCGAGGCCGTGTCGAAGGCGCTCGGAGACCGAAAGGGCATCAACCGGGCGGGCTACTTCGTCATGCCGATGGACGAAACGCTGGCCGTGGTCGCGCTCGACCTCGGCGGCCGGCCGCACACGACCGTGGACCTGCACACCGTCACCGCCCGGGTCGGGGATCTGCAGACCGAGCTCGTGCACGATTTTTTCGAGGGCTTCGCGATGGCTGCGCGGGCGAACGTGCACGTCAAGGTCCTGTACGGCCGATCGAGCCATCACAAGATCGAGGCGGTGTTCAAGGCGTTCGGGCGCGCGCTTCGCGTCGCGACGGCGAAGGACAAGCGCCTGGCGCGCCTGCTCCCGAGCACCAAGGGCCTTCTGTGATTGCCCTCATCGACTACAAGGCCGGCAACCTCACATCGGTCCGGAAGGCGCTGGCGGCCATCGGCGCGGAGGTCGTGGTGCCGGAGTCTCCTGCGGAGCTAGCAAGCGCAACCGGCGTCATTGTCCCAGGCGTCGGGCATTTCACGGCCACGCGCGCGCTCGACGCGCCGTGGGTCCAGGCTGTTCGCGCGCTCGTTGCAGACGGCCGTCCGCTGCTCGGCATCTGCCTCGGCATGCAGTGGCTCTTCGAAGGCAGCGACGAGGACCCACAGGTCCCCGGGCTAGGTCTGCTCGCCGGCCGGTGCTATCGCTTACAGGGTCAGGCGGGTCTGGAGGGTCGGGAGCGCCTGCGGCTACGCCGAGCCGAGGACAAGGAAATCCGAGGCGAGGTGTCTGCGTCAGTTCGCGGCGGGGGTGGGGCCCCGCCGCAAGTAAAAGAAGCAGGCACCGCTGTCGTCAAAGTCCCGCACGTTGGCTGGAACTCGCTGGAGATCGTCCGCGACAGCAGAATCGCGGCTGGCGTGGCGGACGGCGCCCAGGTGTACTTCACGCACAGCTACGTGGCCCCCCTCACCCCGGACACGGTGGCTTCGACCGATCACGGCGAGCCCTTTGCCTCGATCGTCGAGCGAGGACATGTCTCGGGCGCGCAGTTCCACCCGGAAAAATCGGGCGACGTCGGGCTGCGGATCCTGCGAAACTTCCTGCAAGCCGTCCAGGCGCGCGCGGCCTAGCCCATGCTGTCGAAACGCATCATCGCCTGCCTCGACGTGCGCGACGGGCAGGTCGTCAAGGGCATCAACTTCGAGGGGCTGCGGAGCGCCGGCGATCCGGCCGAGCTCGCCCGACGCTACAACGTCGAGGGGATCGACGAGCTCGTGATCCTCGACATCACGGCCACGCTCGAACGGCGGCGGGCGCTGGCGGACACGATCCGCGCGGTCGCGCGCGAGCTGTTCATCCCGCTGGCGGTCGGCGGCGGCATCCGCACGGAAGCCGACGGCGCCGCGGCCGTCGAGGCCGGGGCGGACAAGGTCAGCCTGAACACGGCGGCCCTGTCGAACCCCGATCTCATCACGTCGCTGGCCAACCGCTACGGCAGCCAGGCCGTCATCGTGGCGATCGATGCCAAGCGCGCGCCGGACCGCGGCAACGGCCGGCCCGGTTCGCCGTGTACGCGCGCAGCGGCACGACAGCCGCCGAACGGGACGCGGTCGACTGGGCCCGGGAGGCCGAATCGCGCGGCGCCGGCGAGATCCTCCTCACCTCGATCGACCGCGACGGCACCAAGGCCGGGTTCGACTGCGAGATGACGGCGGCCGTGTCGCATGCGGTGTCGATTCCCGTCATCGCCTCAGGCGGCGCCGGCGGCCTCGATCACTTCGTCGACGTGTTCACGGCCGGAGCCGCCGACGCGGCGCTGGCCGCGAGCATCTTCCACTTCGCCGAGACCAGCGTCCATTCACTCAAGCTGCACCTGAAGCAGCACCACATCCCCGTCCGACTCTGATGCTCATTCCCTCAATCGATCTCCAGAACGGCGCGGTCGTCCAGCTCGTGCAGGGCGAACAGCTCGCGATCCGCGACGAGGATGTCTTCAGCTGGGTCAGGCGCTTCGAGAAGTTCCCCAAGGTGCAGGTCATCGACCTCGACGCCGCGATGAGCGTGGGCGACAACCTGGCCCTCGTCCGCCAGATTGCGCCGCTCCTGTCGTGCCGCGTGGGCGGCGGCGTGCGCACCGTGGAACGGGCCCGCGAGCTCCTCGCGGCCGGCGCGAAGCAGGTGATTGTCGGGTCGTCGCTCTTCAAGGCGGGCAAGCCGAACACGCCGTTCGCCCGCGAGCTGGCGGAAGCCGTCGGCGCCGACAAGATCATCGCCGCCGTGGACTCGAAGGGCGGCCACGTCGTGATCCACGGCTGGAAGACCGCGCTCCCGCTCACCGCCGTCGACGCCGTCAAGGCGCTCGAGCCGTTCTGCAGCGAGTTCCTCTACACGCACGTTGACGCCGAAGGCCTGATGAACGGAACCGACATCGCCGCGATCCTCGCCGTCCGTGCCGCCACCACCCGGCGTGTGACCGCCGCCGGCGGCATCACGACGCGCGAGGAGATCGACGAGCTCCACAAGAACGACGTGGACGCAGTTGTCGGAATGGCGCTGTATACCGGGCGGCTTTCGATCGAGGGAACGGAGACTACGGAGGGAACGGTCTAACGCGGAGAAACGAACGCACGGAGTTGCCTGTCAGGGACCTTCGGAGCGCGATCGCGAGCCCGCACCTGACGAGCGCCCGGCGCGACACGGAATCAGCGACCGGCAAGGTCGATTTTGACCGCCTGCCGTTGTCCCTCCGCGAGCGTGATCGTCGATGCCTGCGACAAGAGACCTTCGAGGAACACCGGATCCTGCCAGTCGTCTTCTCCACCGCCGGGCCGCACGGCAACGGCCGCGATGTAGTAGCTGCCGAACGGCAGCCCGGCAATGGAGACGGTGCCATCCGATCCTGCTGCCACCCTTCGCATGAACCTCGATTGCGGGTACCACCGGCTTCGGTCGGTCGAAAAGGCCACCACCGCCGCGTTCTGCGCGCCGACGCCTGTGACAATCGCGGTCAATTCGGTCAGCCGATCTGTCAGTGTGATCTCCACCTCGGTCAAGGATTGATCGCGCCGCCCAAACTGAATCGGGCGGTCGGTCACATCGATGCCGCGAACCCTCATCTCCTGAACCGCCCAGCCAGCAGGCAGACGCGTCACCTCAAGACGGCGGGCGCCATTCAGGCCGGCCATCTCGAACGTCCAGTTCGGCTGGATATTCGCCGTGGCGACGGCTGACGGCGCAACGTCGAAGTCGTCGGGCAACGGTCGCAGTTCCAGCGCCGACGGCGGCGGCCGGCTACCCGGGTCGCGCGAGTTGAACACAAAGCGCCCAGAGACAGACGACCCCGCCGACGTCTGCACCGTGAGGTTGGTCACATCGGCGTCGCCGACGGCGACCGCAAGAGTGCCAAACTCCCCTTCCAACCAGGGCTGGGATCTCCCCCGGTCGGCCCTGATGACGTACTGGCCTGGCGATACATTTGGGAACTCAAATGTGCCGTCTCCTGACAGCCGCGCGCCGAGCGTGACGGTGACCGGCGAGATGGAGCGCGCACTCGACACCAACGATAAGCTGCCCGGATTTCGCGGCCGACCGTCCGCTCCTACCACCTTGCCAGCCACACGTACGGTCGCTGCCCGTTCGAGCGCGATGTCTATGCCGCCGATTTCCTGGCCGACTCCGATCGAGATGAACTGCGCACCCCCTGGACTCGCCGTTCCCGGATAGTACCGAGGGCGCGAACCCGCCGGAGTCGGCGGTTCCAGGGCCCGAGACCGACGCAGCGACGACGTACTGACCTGCGGGTAGCCCGTACAGGCGGTAGGTGCCTCGGTCGTCCGTCGGTCGCGCCCCGCCCACAGGCACCAGTCGCCTTCGGCCTCCGTCGAAACCTAATTGCAGCGCCTGCACGGATAGACCGAGCGGCGGATCGCTGCGGTCGTCGGATACCTGCCCCGAGATGGCGCTCCAGCGCGCGAGGATCAACTCAACGCTTTCGACAGGTGTTGCCTCGGTAACCTCGAGCCGGCGATCGGCGGAGACGGGATCGTGGCCCGGCTTGGACGCGAAAACGCGAACAGAGCCGACGGCAACCGCACGGAACTCGAACAGCCCCTGGGCATCCGCCACGGCAACGCGCGTTTGCAGAATGTCGCCGGCAGGCACGATGCGCAGGTGCGCGTACAGGTACCGCGCGCTTGTCCGTGGTGACGACCCGCCCGCGAAGGATCGCGGAACCCGAGGGAGCCGGCGCCGCAGTCGAACCCGCCTGAGCTCTCGCAACGACGACTGGAGGCAGGCTCGGAGGCAAGGCAGGAAGGCTGAAGTCGATGGCGTCGATTTCCTGATCGGCGGTCAGTCGAAGGATTTCCGCCGCAGATGGCTCTGACGCGGACGGATAGTAGGTCTTGGTCGGGCCACGAGTAGCCGCGCCCGGAAAAGAAGCGGTCGGCGTCACGACGATGGCGTCGAGACGCAACACGGCGATGACATACTCTCCGGCAGAGAGACGGCCGATCCGGTACTCGCCGCGGTCGTCTGTCTCGCCGGCAGCCAACATGCGGGTCGTATTCGAATCAGTGAGCGTCTCGACGACCACCCGTGCCCGGAGAACCGGATCGCCATAGGCATCGGTGACACGACCGGACACGGCGGCCCGACCCGCAACCGGGACTTGGGCGTCGATCGCCCCTGCCAACGCCGCCAGAATGACTACCAGGCAAGACAGGTATCTCATGAGAACCTATGACGAATGTCGGCCCTTCGTGGTCTCAATGAGAGACCTCCGTGTCTTCGTTGCTCCGTGTGGATCCGTTTCCTCCGCCTTCTTCGCTACCTCTTGCCACTGAGCAAGCTCAGCGCCTTCTCGATGCGCCGCTCGCGTGTCTCCGCCGTCTTGGCGCCCTCGATCGACAGCACGTGCTGCCGTTTGTTCGTGTACGACAGGCCGTCGAACGTCTTGCGCGCCTGCTTGTTGCGGTCCAGCGCCTTCTTGAAATCCGGGGGCTCGACCACCTCGCGCGGCGCCGTGTCGAGCTCGACGCTCACGTCCAGGCGGTCGCCCGCCGCCACGCCTGCCGCGCCACGGTTCTCTGCGCTGAGCGGCAGGTAGAACTTCCCGCCCATGGGCGCCACGGTGCTCCGATACGTGTGACTCTTGATCGTCACCCGGACCGGAGGGCGCTTCCCCGACCCGAGGCTCTCGACAACCTTCGCCGGCACCTCGAAACCCGTCGCGGTCTTGCCACCTAACTCGACTGTCGTTCGAAACCTCATCAGACAAGCTCCTCGTCCCTGGTCTCGCGCGTCATCAGCAGACCGCCCATGGAAAGCACCGCGGCGGCGGTCAGGTAGTAGCCGACATACTGCACGCCGTAGTTGTTGGCGAGCCATGTGGCGATGTACGGCGCCAGGGACGCGCCGAAGATGCCGGCGAGGTTGAATGTGAGCGAGCTGCCGGTGTAGCGCACCGCCGTCGGAAAGAGCTCGGAGAGCACGGTGCCGAGGGGACCGTAGGTCAGGCCCATCAGCCCGAGCCCGATGGACACGGTCAGGACGGCCCCGACGGTGCCCGGCAAGAAACAGCGGGCCCATGACCAGCCCGAACAGGCCGATCGCAACGGTCGCGGCCAGCAGCACCCGGCGGCGGCCGCGTTCGGCGATCACCGCCGAGACCGGAATCGTCACCGCGAAGCACACCACGCCCACGAGCTGAATCCAGAGGAATTCCTCACGCGTGTAGCCAAGGGCGCTCGTACCCCAGGACAGCGTGAACACGGTCATCAGGTAGAAGACGACGAAGGTGGCGAGCGAGACGAGCGTCCCCGTCACGAGTGTCCGCCAGTGATCCCGGAAGACCACGGCCATGGGGACCTCCACACGCTCACCCCGGTTGACCGACGCGGCAAACACCGGCGTTTCGGTGATGGTCAGCCGCACGTAGAGGCCGACGAGCACCAGCACCGCGCTCGCCAGAAACGGAATCCGCCAGCCGAGCGAGAAGAACCGCTCGTTGCCGAAGGCGTCCGACAGCAGCAGGAACACCGTGGTCGACAGAAAGAACCCGAGCGGGGCGCCGAGCTGCGGGAACATCCCGTACCACGCGCGCTTGCCGGGCGGCGCGTTCTCGATCGCCAGGAGCACGGCCCCGCCCCATTCCCCACCGAGGCCCAGTCCCTGACCGAAGCGGCACAGCGCGAGCAGGATCGGCGCAGCCAGCCCAATCGACGCGTACGTCGGCAGCAGGCCGATGGCGACCGTGGACAGGCCCATCGTCAGAAGCGCGGCGACCAGCGTCGTCTTGCGGCCGACGCGATCGCCGAAGTGGCCGAAGAGCGCCGACCCGATCGGTCGTGCGAGAAACGCGATGCCGAACGTCGCGAGCGACGCCAGCGTCGCCGTTGACGGATCGGATGCCGGGAAGAAAAGCGCCGGGAAGACGAGGACCGCCGCCGTGCCGTAAATGTAGAAGTCGAAGAACTCGATCGTCGTGCCGATGAGGCTGGCAAACAGCACCTGCCGCGGGCTGTTGATCGGGGCAGCGGTCGTGACGCCTGCGCTCACGCGACGCCCGTCGCCAGCGCTGCATGGACCCGCGCCCGCTCGCGGTCGATCTGCTCCGCGGTCGCGCCGAGCCGGCCGAGGATCGATCCCGCCAGCGCGAGCGCCACCTCGGCTTCGCCTGACAGGACCTCGTCGGCCCCCGCGCGCCGCAGCGCCTCCTGCTCCCGGATGTAGGCCGTCCGCGCCAGCACCTGGACCTTCGGGTTGAGCTCCTTCGACAGCCGAATCGTCTCCTCCGCGTTTGGCAGCCCGGCCACGCTGATGATCACGCTCTGAGCGTGTTGGACGCCGGCCGCAATGAGGGTCTGGCGGTGCGCGGCGTCCCCGTAGATGGCGTGGACGCCGTCCGCCTGAAGGCTCTTCACGGTGTCCATGTTCATTTCGATCACGGTCGGCGCAATCTCGTTCTGCCGGAGCAGCCGCGTCACCGTCCGCCCCACCGGGCCATAGCCGATCACCACGGCGCGATGTCTCATGACCGCGGTCTCGTCCACGGCTTCACTGTGACCCGTCTCCCGTGCCGGACGCCTCGAGATCCACGCGGTCATCGGATCAACCAACCTGTACAGGAGCGGGTTGAGCGCGATCGACAGGATGGCGGACGCCACGATGACGTTGACCGCCTCCGAGCCCAGAACGCCGAGCTGGCTGCCGAGGTTTGCCACGATGAACGAGAACTCCCCAATCTGGGCCAGCGCCACGGCCACGGAGAGGCCCACACGCAAGGGATAGCCGAAGGCGATCGTGATGGCCAACGCAGCCAGGGGCTTGGCGACCAGCACAATCGCGAGGGTCGCCGCGACGAGGAGCGGCTGTCGCACGAGCTGAGCCGGGTCGAACAGCATCCCCACCGAGACGAAGAACAGCACGGCGAAGGCATCGCGCATCGGCAGCGCGTCCGACGCCGCGCGCACGCTGAAATCCGATCGCCCGACGACGATGCCGGCAAGGAAGGCGCCCAGGGCCATCGACACGCCGAAGAGGACGGCGGAGCCCACAGCGATGCCGAGGGCAAGCACCAGCACACACAGGGTGAACAGCTCACGGGATCGTGTGGCGGCGACGTGATTCAGCAGCCACGGGATGACGCGCCCGCCAACGACCATCGTGAAGACGCCGAGCCCGCCGACTTTGACAAGCGCGAGCGCCAGGGCGAGCGCAGCGTTTCGGCCTCCGCCTGTCACGTCTTGTGCGAAAAGCGGCGGCATGAGGACGAGGACGAGGACCGTGAAGATGTCCTCGACGACGAGCCATCCGACCGCGATGTGGCCGGTCGGCGTGTGAAGGTGCCGGTTGTCGGACAGCACGCGGACGAGGACCACGGTGCTGGCCACCGAGAGGGCGATCCCGAACACGAGCCCCGCCCCCCAGCTCCGGCCGAGCCAGACCGCCAGCAACGCCCCGAGCAGGGTCGCGACCGTGCTTTGGACGATGGCGCCCGGAATGGCCACTTTCCTGACGGCCCACAGCTCTTCAATGTGAAACTGCAGGCCGACGCCGAACATGAGCAGGATGACACCGACCTCGGCCAGCTGTTCCGCCAGCACGCGATCCGCCGTGAACCCTGGCGTTTGAGGCCCGACGACCACACCCGCAAACAGATAGCCGACAATTGGCGAGAGACCCAGGCGATGGGATAGGTATCCGGCCGCCAGGGCGGCCGCCAGGCCCCCGGTCAGCGTGAAGATCAGGTCGACGGCATGCATCAAAGAGATAATAAAACCTAAGTGATAGCGACCGACGGCAAGTTCCTGCGCGAGGACGACCAGCGCTTCCTGATCAAGGGCGTCACCTACGGCACCTTTGCCCCCGACGCCCAGGGCCTGCAGTTCCCGTCTTCCCAGCAGATCGCGTGCGATTTCCGCCTCATGGCCGGGATGGGCATCAACACGGTCCGGATCTACACCCCGCCGGACCGCGCGCTGCTCGACGAGGCGGCTCGCCACGGGCTGCGTGTGATGATCGGGCTGCCGTGGAGCGAACACGTCGCGTTTCTGGATGATCGCGCCCTCACCCGCAGCATCCGGCGCGAGGTCCGAGACAAGGTTCGCGAGCTTGGCGATCACCCCGCCGTACTGATGTTCGCGCTCGGCAACGAAATCCCGCCGAGCGTCGTCCGGTGGCATGGACGGATCCGCGTCGAGCGTTTTCTACGAGACCTCGCCGACGCGGCCAGGGACGCGGCGCCGGCCAGCCTGCTCACGTACGTCAACTTTCCGCCGACCGAGTTCCTCGACCTCTCGTTCTTCGACGTCTGCGCGTTCAATCTCTACCTGCACCGCGAGACGAACCTCCGGGCGTACCTGGCGCGGCTCCAGCACATCGCGGGCCACAAGCCGCTGCTCATCGCCGAGGCCGGGGGCGACAGCATCCGCGAAGGCCTGGACGGTCAGGCCGCGCTGACCTCGATGCAGCTGCGCGCCGCCTTCGAGGAGGGCGCCGCCGGTGCCGTGGCGTTTGCCTGGACCGACGAGTGGTGGCGCGGCGGACATCCTGTCGAGGATTGGGCCTTCGGTCTCGTCGACCGCCAGCGGCGCGCCAAGCCCGCGGCCGCGGCCGTCCAGGCGGCCTTCCGCGATGCGCCCTTTCCCGCTGACGTCCGGGCCAGCTGGCCGAAGGTCTCGGTGGTGGTGTGCGCCTACAACGCGGCGGACACCCTCGACGACTGCCTGACCGCCCTCGCGCAGCAGACATACCCCGACTACGAAGTCATCGTGGTCAACGACGGCTCGCGGGATCGGACGAGCGACGTCGGTCGGCGCCACCCGAACGTCCGGGTGATCGACATCCCCAACGGCGGGCTGAGCGCCGCCAGAAACGTCGGCCTCGGCGCGGCGACCGGCGACATCGTCGCCTACACGGATGCCGACACGCGCGCCGATCGTGACTGGCTCACGTTCCTCGTCCAGCCGTTCCTGACCTCCGACGTGGTCGGCTCGGGCGGACCGAATGTCGTGCCGCCCGACGACCCGCCGATGGCGCAGTGCATCGCGCGCGCGCCGGGCGGACCGACCCACGTGCTGCTCGACGATCGCATCGCCGAACACGTGCCGGGCTGCAACATGGCCTTCCGTCGCGAGGCCCTGCTCTCGATCGGTGGCTTCAATCCTATCTACCTTCGTGCCGGAGACGATGTCGACGTGTGCTGGCGGCTGCAGGCCAAGGGCTGGAAGATCGGCTTCGCCTCGTCTGCGCTGGTGTGGCACCACCATCGAGCGTCGGTCAAGGCCTACTGGCAGCAACAGGTCGGGTACGGCGAGGGCGAGCGCTGGCTCATGGCGCATCACCCCGACAAGTTCCTGGACGGCCGGATGTTGTGGCACGGCCGGATCTACAGCCCGCTGCCGTTCGTGCGCTCGCTCTGGGGCGAACGCATCAACGCCGGCGTGTGGGGCACGGCGCCGTTCCCGTCGGTCTACCGCACCGACGTTCACCCGTTTGCCTTCCTGCCGCACTCGGTCCGGTGGCAGGTGCTGTCGATTGCTCCTGATGCTGGCCGGCCTGGCGTCTGGGCCGTCGGCGACCACACGTGGGCAGCGACGCTTCTGCTAGCGACCGGCACCGTCGGCATTGCCGCACCTTGAACAAGAACCTGGCCTACGCCCTCCGGTCCGATGTGGACTGCTTGCGCGGCAGCCGGCTCTGGTATAGGGCCACGGTGGCCTACCTGCACTTCCTGCAACCCATTGCACGGAACATCGGTCTCATTCGCGGCATCCTCACGCCCCCTGAGGTGGCGCTCCCAGACGCCAGGCGGCAGACGAGCCGAGGGCCCCGACCTTCGCTCGGCGAAGCGTGGCGGGCGCTGCTGCTCCTCTCGGGCAGCGTCGTCGAAGATCGTTTCTGGAGCGAGACGTGGACATCGGGTGAACGTGTGTTGAACGCACTGACCGACTGGCTGCGTCGGTCGCGCGCCGTGCGGTCGATCGAAATCGACGACGGATGGTCGGGAGACCGGGACGTCAGCATCCCGGTGGGCCGCGGGGCGTGGCTCGATGCGCGCGCGCTCGTCGAGGATCACGGCTCGGGCAAGGGGCTGCTGCGAGTGAGCACGCATCTCCGTCCCACGACGTTCGGCGTCGTCTCCGCGGTGGCGCTGGCCGCCGGGCTGCTCCTCGCCGCCAGCGCCGGTGTGGCGCTCCGGTGGCCTCTCCCCGGGGCGACCGCCGCCCTCCTGGCCGTGGGCCTCACCGCATTTACGGCGTGGCGCACCGCGCAGGCCACCGCGGTCCTGCGTCGCGCGGTCCAGGCCGTCACCACCGCCGAGGGCATGACCCAGATGAAGTCCGGGCCGGCGAGGAGCCCGCTCGTCGCCCCCGCGCTCCTGCGACAGTACGGTCTGCGCAGCGCAGTGGTGTTCCTTGTGGCAACGATCGCGATCGGGGCCGGCACGTTCATGTTGCGGGAAGCGGCGACAGCCGCGGCGGTGATTGGTGAACGGAAAGGCTACGCCGGCGACGAGGGCCCGGCGATCCAGGCCTGGCTCGATACGCCCGGCGGCATCGTCGTGGCGGCGACCGGCGACGTGTACTTCGCCGACTCGAACAACCATGTAATCCGGCGGATTGACCCGAACAATGTGATCACCACCGTCGCGGGCAATCACGATCTGGGCGCGGGGTTCTCAGGGGATTTCGGCGCCGCGCGGCAGGCGCAGCTCGACACGCCGGACGGTGTGGCGCTCGCGCCGGACGGAGACCTCCTCGTGGCCGACTCGCGCAACAACCGTGTGCGCCGCGTGGATCGCGAAACGGGCATGATTCAGACCGTGGCCGGAATGGGCGACGCCGGGTTCAACGGCGACGACCAGCCGGCCACCGAGGCGGAACTCTTCACGCCGAGCGCGGTGGCCATCGCGCCGAACGGCGACATCTACATTGCGGACACCCTCAATTACCGCGTCCGGATGATCGACCACGCGACCGGTTTCATCCACACCGTGGCCGGCGACGGCAATCCTGGCGCGACCGGCGACGACGCGTCCGGCGTCGGCGACGGCGGCCCCGCCATCCGGGCCCACATCAACATGCCGAGCGATGTCGCCATCGGACCGACCGGAGACATTTACATCGCGGACATGCACCATCAGCGCGTCCGGCGCGTCGATGCGGCGACGCGCATGATCACGACAGTCGCGGGCAACGGCCAGTGGGGCAATGCCGGGGACGGCGGTCCGGCCACCTCGGCCAGCCTCGCCGGCCCCGCAGGCGTGGCGGCCGTGGCGGACGCGGCCGGGCGCGTCACCCTCTTCATCACCGACTACTACAACAGCCGGGTGCGGGCCGTCGGGCCCGACGGCATCATCCGGAACGTGAGCGACGGCGGCCGGGGCGCTTTCGGCGCGCCTACGCGCGTGGCATTCGCTCCGCGGCGGGGCTGGCTCTATGTCGCGGACTCCAGCCGCGACCAGCTGGTGGTCCTGAACATCTCCCGGCTGGCCCCGGAGCTGGCGCCACCGACGGCTCCGGCCGGGACCACGCAGCCCGCAAGGTCGCCGGCGGTGGTCCGATGAGCGACGCGCCCGTTCGCCAGAGCGATCACGACGATGCCCGGCCGCTCCTGCCGTGGATGCTGTCGTTCCTGCGCCCCTACCGGCCGAGCGCCGTCGTGCTGGCGGTCCTCCTCGTCATCCAGATCGCGCTCGGCGCGCTGCAGCCCTGGCCGCTCAAGCTCGTCATCGATAACGTGTTGAACAGCGCCGAGCACCCGTTCCCCGAACCCCTCGGGTCCTGGATGCAGGTGCTGACCGGCGGCAGCCTCCTCGGGGCGCTCGTCGTCGTGGTCATGGGTGGCGTGCTGCTGCAGGTCGTGAACCAGTTCATCACGGCGTGGGCCATGCAGGTACAGGTGAGCACCGGGCAGCGGATGGTGTACGACCTCCGCGCGCGGCTGTTCCAGCACCTGCAGGCGCTCGGCCTGCACCACCACATCACCCGCAACACCGGCGATGCCGTCTACCGCATCGATGTGGACGCGTACGCGATCGAGAACCTGGTGATGAGCGGTCTGTTTCCGCTCGTCACCTCGGCCACGACGCTGCTGGTGATGTTCGCCGTCCTGGTCAGCCTGGATGTCACCGTCGCGCTGCTGTCGCTGGCGGTCGTTCCGTTCCTGTTCCTGTGCCTCCGCTATTACATGACCACGCTGGTCATGCGGACCGAACGCGTGAAGGAGCTCGAGTCGAAGCTGATCGAACGGCTGTACGAGGTCTTCTCCGCCATTCGCCTCGTCAAGAGCTTCGCGCGCGAGCCGTACGAGGCCGGACGGTACATCGCGTTCGGCAACCAGGTGCGGGAGGCGCGGATCGCCATCACGTGGCAGGAATCGATGTTCTCGGTCGTGGTCAGCACGATCACGATCCTCGGGACCGCGGTCGTGCTCATTGTCGGCGGGCAGCACGTGCTCAGCGGGCAGATGTCGGTCGGCGAGCTCACGGTCGTCATCGCCTATCTGGGTGCGGTCTACGGTCCGCTGTCGGCAATCGCGCACACGACTGGCAGCCTGCAGGGTGCGGTGGCCGGGGCGCGGCGCGTCCGGGCGATGTTCGCCCTGCTGCCGGAGACCGTCGAGGCGGCGGACGCCATCGACGCCCGCGGGGTCAGGGGCGAGATCCGGTTCGACGAGGTCGACTTCACGTATCCGGACGGGACGCGCGTGCTCGAGGGCATCAGTTTCTCGGCGGCGCCGGGCGAAGTGGTCGCACTCGTCGGCCTGACCGGCGCCGGGAAGACCACGCTCGTCAGCCTGATTCCCCGGTTCTACGAGGCGACCGGGGGGCGCGTGCTCGTGGACGGCGTCGATGTCAGGCACTACCGCGTGCGCTCGCTCCGCGAGAAGATCGCGATCGTGCTGCAGGATCCAGTGCTCTTCGCGGGCACGATTGCGGACAACCTGCGGTACGGCCGGCTCGATGCGACCGATGCGGAAGTGGAGGAGGCGTCGCGGGCGGCCCATGCCCACGAGTTCGTGGCGCGGCTGCCGAAGCGGTATGCCACGGAGATTGCCGAGGCCGGCGGCGGCCTGTCCGGCGGCGAGCGGCAGCGGCTGAGCGTCGCGCGGGCAATCCTCAAGAACGCGCCGATCCTCATCCTCGACGAGCCCACCTCGTCGCTCGACGCCATCTCCGAGGAGATCGTCTTTGCGGCGCTGCGCCGGCTGCGTGCCGGCCGGACGACGGTGGTGATTGCGCACCGGCTGTCGACCGTGCGCGACGCCGACCGGATTCTGGTGCTCGACAAGGGCCGGATCGCGGCGGTCGGCCGCCACGAAGAGCTGCTGACGTCGAGCCAGCTCTATCGACGAATGTGCGCGCGGCTGTCGGTGGGCAAGTCGCTCGATGAGCCGGAGACCGTCGATGAGCTCATTCAGGCCACCGAGCGGCCGTGAAGATCCTCTTCGCCGGCATCATCGCGCGGTATCCGTTCGGCGGCGTCACCTGGTGCTCGTTGATGTACCTGCTGGGGCTGCGGGCGCTCGGGCACGAGGTGTTCTATGTCGAAGACACCGGGGAGTGTGTCTACGACCCGGTGTTGAACACGCGCGCCACCGATCCGTCGTACGGCACGTCCTACATCCACGCCGCCCTCGAGCCGTTCGGGCTGGGCGATCGCTGGTCGTTCGTCAACTACGACGGCACCTACCACGGGCAGAGCCATGAGGCGGTGAAACGCTTCGCGGCCGACGCCGACCTGTTTCTCAATCTGTCAGGCGGGTCGTGGTTCTGGCGGGACGAGTACGCCCGGATTCCGCGGTCCGCATTCATCGACTCGGACCCGGCGTTTACGCAGCTGGCCATCGCCAAGGCCGAGCCCTGGTACGTCGAGTTCTTCAGGCGCTTCGATCACCTGTTCACCTTTGGAGCCAACCTCGGCACTCCCGCCTCGCCGATCCCCGTGGGCGACTTCACCTGGCATCACACGTGGCAGCCGGTCGTGCTCGACGAGTGGCGGACGGAGCGGACGCCCGGCGACCGGTTCACGTCGGTCATGACATGGCAGATCGAAAGTTTCGCGGACGTGGGCGGAAACAAGGACCAGGAGTTCGTGAAGTTCCTGGACCTGCCGGCCCGAGCACGGCAGCCCTTCGAGCTCGCCATCAACGGGCCGCAGACGCTCCTTCGCGAGCACGGCTGGTCCACGGTCGACGCGATGGCCGTCTCCCGGACGCCCTGGGCCTACCGGGATTTCATTCAAGGGTCCAGGGCCGAGTTCGGCGTGGCGAAGCACACCTACGTGTCGACGCGGTCCGGCTGGTTCAGCGACAGGACCGAGTGTTACCTCGCGTCGGGGCGCCCGGCTCTCGTCCAGGACACCGGGTGGACGTCGCACCTTCCATCGGGCGAGGGCCTGCTCGCCTTCTCGTCGGTCGACGAGGCCGTGGCGGGACTCGAGACCATCAACGGCGACTACGCGCGCCACGCGGCGCGCGCCGCCGAGATCGCGCGCGAGCACTTCGACGCACGCCGGATCCTCACGCGGATGCTGGAGACCATTCGCTGATGTCGTCGACGACTGCTCCCCTGCGCATCGCGCACGTCGGTCCCGTCGCCACGACGATCCCGCCTCCCAAATCCGGGTCGGTGCAGGAGATGACGTCGCTCCTGACCGAAGGGCTGGTGCGGCTCGGCCACGACGTGACGCTGTTTGCGACCGCGGACTCGACAACCCGCGCCAGGCTGCATGCGCTCTTTCCGCACGGCTACTGGCACGACCAGCACATGTGGCCGTGGGAGCTGTACGAGATGCTGAATCTCTCGGCTGCGATCGAGCGGGCCGCCGCGTTCGACATCATCCACTACGAAGCGGCGTACTATCCGATGTCCCTGGCGTTCAGCCGCCTGTCTCCGACGCCCGTGGTCCAGACGCTGCACCACTCCCCGAGCGAATCGGAGATGGCCCTGTGGTCCCGGTATCCGGAGGCACGCTTCGTCGCCATCTCCAAGGAGCAGGCGCGTCTGCTCGAGGGCGTCACCGTCGCCGGTACGGTCCTTCACGGGATTGACACCGACCGTTTCGCGTTCCGCGCCGCGCCGGACGACTACCTGCTGTTTCTTGGACGGTTCACCCCCGGCAAGGGAGTCTTGCAGGCGATCGAGGTGGCGACACGCGCGGGGATGAGGCTCCTGATGGCTGCAGCCGACGAACCCTACTACCGCGAGCACGTCGCCCCGCTCGTCGATGGCAGGAACGTCGTCTGGGTCGGGGAGGCCGATCACGCTACAAAAGTAAAGCTGTACGGCGGCGCACGCGCGCTCCTCTACCCGGTGCAGGCGCGGGAACCCTTCGGTCTCGTCCTGGCCGAAGCCATGGCCTGTGGCACGCCGGTGGCGGCGCTCGACCGCGGCGCAGTCCGCGAAATCGTCGACGATGGAACGACCGGGATCGTGTTCTCGACGCTCGAGGAAATGGTCAGCGGCTTGCCGCGCGTACTGGCGCTCGACCGGCAGCGCGTGCGTGCGCGCGCCGTCGAACGCTTCGGCGCCGATCGCATGGCCAGGGAGTACGCGGATGTCTACCGCGGGATCGTGGACGCCCACCGTGCCCAGACGAGACGCTGAACGACCGACCGTGCTCGCCGTCTTCGCCCACCCCGACGATGAGTCGCTGGCGTGCGGCGGCACGCTGGCGCGGTTGTCCGCGCAGGGCGTGCGGGTGGTGCTTCTTTGCGCGTCACGTGGAGAGCGAGGGGGCGAATTCGGTCCGGTCAGGAACGACGCCCTCGGCGGCAGCCGTGCGCGAGAGGTCTTCGACGCGGCCGAGACGCTCGGCGTCGCCGACCTGCTGCTCCTGGATCACCCGGACGGCGACCTTCGCTGGTCGCGTGTCGCCGAGTTCCACGCCGACATCCTCGCGGCGATCGAACGGTTCCGGCCCGCAGCGGTCATCACTTTCGGCGACGATGGCCTTTACTGGCATCTGGATCACGTGGGGGTCTACGAACGCACGACGACCGCGGTCCGCTCGCTGGGTGCCCAGGGCCCGCCGCTCTGCTACGTGACGATGCCGCGGGGCATGATGCGGGGGATCGTCAACCTCGGGGTGGCGCGTGGCTGGACCCCGCCCGTCAAGGGTCTCTGGAGCCTGGTGCCGGATGCGTTCGGTCTCGAGGCCGAGCCGCCGACCCTCATCGCTGACGTGCGAGACTGGGTCGGTCCGAAGCTCGCGGCCATCCGCCATCACCGGAGCCAGATGGGCGCCGGCCCGCTCGATCTCATCACGGACGACGAAGCGCGACAGTGGCTGGGAACCGAGCAGTTTCACTGCGACGAGGGAGCCGTACCCCTCTTCGACCTGATGCAGACAAGAAGGGGCACGACCCCATAAACCATGCTGAGAGCCACGCTCGACATTCTGCGGTGCCCGTATTGCGGCGGCCGGCTGGAGCTGGTCGACTCGCTCCATCACCGGGCCGACGGCGACCAGATCGAGGAGGGCATCCTCGGCTGTCACTGCTGCATCTTCCCCGTGGTCGCCGGCATTCCCGTCCTGCACCTGCAGCCGGGCGCCGTCGAAGCGCGCGGGCACGTCGAACAGGGCCGGCCCGACCTCGCCCTGCGGATCATGGCCGGTGTGAGCGACCCGGCACAGGCGGCGATCTTCGAGCGCGCGGCGGCGTCGAACCGTTCCACCTACCGTGAGCTGGTCGACGCCCTCGGACCCGGCTTCGAAGGCGGGTACTTCCTCTATCGTTTCTCCGACCCGACCTTCATCGTGGCAGACGCCGTCGTCCGGGCTCTGGGGCAGGCCGTCCTCGGCGGCCGGATGCGGGCCCTCGATGTCTGTGGAGGGTCCGGGCACTTGACGCGCTCCCTGCTCGGCCTCTCGTCGCCGGCGCCCGTGCTGGCGGACCTCTTCTTCCCCAAGATCTGGCTCGCGCGGCGGTTCACGGTGCCCGGCTGCGAGGCTGTGTGCTGCGACGGCAACGCGCCCTTGCCGTTCGCTCGCGGGGTGTTCGGCCTCGCGATGTGCTCCGACGCGTTTCAGTACATCTGGACCAAGCGGCAGTTCATCGACGAGATGACGCGCGTGGTCGACCGCCAGGCGGGAGCGGTCCTCATCAGCCACACGCACAACCAGCTCACCTGGAGCGCGTCGCACGGCCAGCCGCTCTCGCCCGCGGGATATCGAGACCTCTTCGAAACGCTCGAGCCCCGGATCTTCGGCGAGGCAGGACTCTTCGAGGACGTGGTGGCGGGCGGTCCGCTCGACCTGTCGCGTCGTGACGCTCCCGACGTGGTCGACGGGGACCCGGCGCTGACGATTGTCGCTCCTGCCGCCGAAGTGGCGGCGGCGGTGTGGCGCACGCACCCGATTGATCCGCCCGGGACACCCCGAGTCGGCCCGGCCCGGGGACGCTGGCGGATCAACCCGCTCTATGCCGCGTCCTCCCGCTCCGATGGCTTGCACCTGCGGCTGACGTTCCCGACGGCCGACTACGAGGACGAGTACGCGGCATGCCGCCGCTATCTCCCGGAGGAGGCCGCGATCGACTCGGCGGGGCTGGCCGCGCTCGAGGCCGGGGTCCTGTCGCCATCGCTGACCGCGCTGGCGCGCAAACGGGTCGTGCTCGAGCTGCCGGAAGGGTATTACTAGGGAACGGGGAACGGGGATCGGGGATCGGGGAACGGGGATCGGGGAACGGGGTCACCCTAGCCAGGGAGCCCGAAGTCCCCGGAGCCGGGAGCCTGGGGCCCGGAGCCTGTTACGTTCATTCCCGTAACGGTTACACTGTTCAACGTAATGGAGAATCCTTTCGTCTACGGAGAAGTGGTGCCGGCAACGGCGTTCGTCAACCGCGTGGACGAGCTGCACCGGCTCGTGGGCGATCTGGCGGCGGCGCAGAAGGTCTTCCTGATCTCGCCCCGCCGGTATGGCAAGTCCTCGCTCATCCGGAGGGCGCTGGCGACCATGGCCCGGCGCGGGGCCGTCACCGTCGAGGTGACGGTCAGCAGCTTCAGCTCGTACGTCGCGTTCCTCGAAGGGTACGCCCGCGCGCTGACGGCCGCCGAAACCCGGCTCGACCGTGCGCGCGCCTGGTTGCGCGAGATGATTGGCTCGGCCCAGGCCGAGGTTCGCTACGAGCCGGAGAAGTCGCCGCTCGGCAGCCTGACCGTCTCCTTTCCGGGCGTCCGGTCCGAGCGCGATGTCACGCGGCTGGCCCAGGAGATCTTCGCCCTGCCGGCCAGGCTCGCCGAGGCCCGCCGCAAGAAAGTCATCGTGGCGCTCGACGAGTTCCAGGCCATCGGCGGCTTCAACGGCGGCTCGGTCGAGCACGCGCTGCGTGCCGCCGTGCAGCACCAGCGCGATGTGGGTTACGTGTTTGCCGGATCCGAGCCGAGCCTGATGGAGGCCATGCTCACGCCGAAGCGGCCGTTCTACAAGGCCGGCCCCGTGATGCGCCTGGACAGGATCCCGGCCGGAGAGTTCGCGGCCTTCATCGAATCGCGCTTCGCGCGCTCGGGGCTTCGACCCGATCCCGATCTCGGCGCCGCCATCGTGGATCTTGCGGGCAACCTGCCCTACGACGTCCAGCGCCTCGCTCACGAGACCTGGGACGACGTCCGTGCGAGCGGGCGTCGCCGCGTCACGCTCGACGACCTGCATCACGCGCTGAAGCGGCTCCTCGCCGAGCAGCAGACGATGTTCGAGGGCGCCTGGCAACGACTCACACTGCCGCAGCGTGGTGTGCTCAGGGCGGTCGTGCTCGAAGACGGCCGCGAGCTGCTCTCAGCCGACGTCCGCACCCGCTACCGCCTCGGCGGCGCCTCGACGGTCCAGGGGTCGCTCTCCGCTCTTCTCCGAGACGACATGATCAGCCGGGACGGCGACCGCTACGTCGTCGTCGACTCGCTGATGAGGGAGTGGGTGGGGCGCAGAACGTCTCGGTGCTCGGTGCCGGGTGCCCGTTCGGGGCGGGCTGGTGCCGGGTGCTAGGTGCACCGTGCGTTGTCGCCGGGAACCGCACACGCACCCGGCACCAAGCATCGAGCACCGAGAACCGCTCGATTGGGAATATCCCTCGTCGTTAGGGGTTACTGATAGCAACCATGAAGACCGTGATTGCCGGCGGCTCGGGGTTCCTCGGCGGGGCGCTCGGGGATGCGCTGACGGGTGAGGGCCACGAAGTCGTCGTGCTCTCGCGCTCGGCGGGCGCAACCCCGCACGGGTCGGCACGCCGGGTGGCCTGGACCGCCGACGGCTCGGCCGGCTCCTGGGCATCCGAGCTCGACGGCGCCGATGCGGTGATCAACCTTGCCGGAGAATCGATTGCCGGGCGGCGGTGGACCTCGTCACAGAAGCGGAGGATCCTCGACAGCCGCGTGCTGGCCACCCGCAGTCTGGTCGCGGCCGTGCTCGCCGCGAAGCGCCCGCCGGCGGTGTTCATCAGCGGCTCGGCCGTCGGCTACTACGGGCCGCTCGACGATGTCGTCGTCACTGAAGACCGACAGGCGGGCGCGGACTTCCTGAGCCAGGTGTGCGTGGCCTGGGAGACGGAGGCCCAGCGCGCCAGCGCGCAGACGCGCGTGGTCTGCGTGCGAACGGGCATCGTGCTCGAGCGCGACGGCGGCGCGCTGCCGAAGATGCTTCCCCCGTTCTGGTTCGGCGTCGGGGGCCCGGTGGGGTCGGGGCGGCAGTACTGGCCCTGGATCCACCGGCGGGACTGGGTCGACCTGGTCCGGTTCGCCATTCGCACGCCCAGCGCCTCCGGTCCGCTCAACGCGACGGCGCCGGAGCCGGTGACGAACAAGGAATTCGCGGCCGCGCTCGGCCGCGCTCTCCGCCGCCCGGCGTTCCTCTCCACGCCTGGCATTGCGCTCAAGCTCCTCCTCGGCGAGATGGCCGATGCCCTGCTCCTGTCGGGTCAGCGCGCCGTGCCGGCCCAGGTCGAGCGGCTCGGTTTCCGCTTCGTCCACCGGAACGTCCATTCAGCCCTCGGCGCGATCTTCGGCGGCAAGACCAGCTGATCACTTCCCGCGGTTTTCGGGTAGCATGCTGACCGTGAACGATCGGCCCCGCGGGGCGGATCGGCCGATGGTCGCCCAGGAGGATTCGATGAAGATACGCCTGCTATCCATATCCGCTCTCGCGCTCGGCCTCGTGCTGGCCCTGCCCGCCACGCCGGCGCTGGCTCAGGCCGCCGCCGGGCAGCTTCGTTCGCCCGACGTCATCTATGTGCCGACGCCGCCCGAGGTCGTGGCCGCAATGCTCAAGGTCGCGAAAGTGGGCCCGGGCGACATCATCTACGACCTGGGCTCTGGCGACGGCCGCATCGTCATCGCGGCGGTCAAGGACTTCGGCGCCGCGCGCGGCACCGGGATCGACATCGACCCGCAGCGCATCAAGGAAGCGAACGCGAACGCCGCCACCAACAAGGTCACCGACAAGGTCCGCTTCCTCAATCAGGATCTCTTCACGACGAACCTGAGCGAAGCCACCGTTATCAGCCTCTATCTGCTGCCCAGCCTCAACCTGAAGCTGCGGCCGAAGCTGATGGCCGAGCTCAAGCCCGGCACGCGCATCGTGTCGCACGCCTTCGACATGGGCGACTGGGCCCCGGAACAGACGCTCGACGTCGACGGCCGCAAGGTGTACTTCTGGACCATCCCTAAACGCTGACGCGAACTTCGAAGTTAGAAGTGAGAACTAGGAAGGACACAGTCGAGTCCCTCTAGTTCTCGCTTCGGTCGAGCGCCGTGAACACGACCTTCCGTTCAGGACTCGCTTTGTTGCTGTGTGCGGTGGCCGCCACGGCTCCCGGAGTGCTCGGCCAGGCACTCCCGTCTTCTCCTCCTCCGGACTTCGACGTCGTCGAGCGATCGATCGAGGACCTGCAGCAGGCGATGGCCGCGCGGCAGGTCACCTCGCGCCAGCTCGTTGACCTGTACCTGGCACGGATCGCGGCCTACGACGAACACGGCCCGGCGCTCAATGCGATCGCAGCGGTCAATCCGCGTGCCCGCGAGCGCCGCCGCGGCACTCGACGCGGAGCGCGCAAGCCGAGGGCCTCGAGGGCCACTCGCACGGCGTCCCGGTGCTGGTGAAAGACAACTACGAGACGATGGAGATGCCGACCACCGCGGGATCGGTCGCGCTCATCGGCTTCCAGCCCGGACGCGACGCGTTTCAAGTGCAGCGGCTCAAGGCGGCCGGCGCCGTCATCCTCGGCAAGACGAACATGCACGAGCTCGCGGCGGGAATCTACACCGTCGGCTCGAGCTTCGGTCAAACCAGAAATCCCTACGACCTCGATCGCAACCCGGGGGGATCGAGCGGCGGGACGGGGGCGGCCGTCGGCGCGAACTTCGCCGCCGCCGGCATGGGCAGCGATACGTGCGGGTCGATCAGGAACCCGGCGTCTCACAACAGCCTGGTGGGCCTGCGCGGAACGCAGGGCCTGGCGAGCCGGACGGGCATCGTGCCCCTCTCGAGCACGCAGGACATCGGCGGCCCAATCGCGCGCTCGATTGCCGATCTGGCGATCCTGCTCGACGCCACCGTGGGCGCCGATCCCGCGGATCCGTCGACATCGGCGAGCGCGGGCCACGTGCCCGCGTCGTATCGCGCCGGCCTCAGATCCGACGCGTTGAAGGGCGCCAGGGTCGGCGTCGTGAGGAGCCTTTTCGGCACGGCGCCAGAGGATCAGGAAGTGGCCGGTATCGTCCAGAAGGCGCTCGACGCCCTCAAGGCTTCCGGTGCCGAGGTCCTCGACGTCGCGATTCCCGGCCTCGACGACCTCTTGCGCGACAGCTCGATGATCGGACCGGACTTCAAGTTCGATCTCGCCGACTATCTGGCAGCGGCGCCGAACGCCCCCGTGCGATCGCTCGGCGAGATCCTCGAGCGCGGCCTGTTCCACACGGCCCTCGAAGCCCAGCTGCGCGCGCGAAACGCTGTGCCGTCGAGAGAGAGCAACGAGTCGCGCCGCGCGCGGATCAAGCGGACGGCCATCCGGCAGGCGGTCGAAGCGGTCTTCGCCGAACACCAGTTGACGGCGCTCGCGTATCCGACCCTCAGGCGCAAACCGGCCCGGATCGGCGATGGCCAGGGCGGATCGAACTGCGCAGCTCAGCGCACACTCGGGCCTGCCGGCGCTTGGCGTGCCAGCGGGCTTCAGCAGCGACGGGCTCCCGATCGGCATGGATCTCCTCGGTGCGGCGTGGTCCGAGCAGGAGCTCCTGTCGCTCGGCTACTCGATGGAGCGGGCTCAAGGAATCAGGCGCGCGCCTTTCAGCACGCCCGCGTTGATCAATGCGAAGCCCCCCGCACCTCGCACGACAACCGTGGACCTGACGGCCCTTGCAGGATCCGTACTGAGTCTGGTGTACGACGAGACCGCGTCGCGCCTGCAGTACACGCTGAAGCCTTCCGCGAGCATGGAGCGAGCGGCCTCGATCTGGATTCACGTGGGCACGAGCGCGGCTCCGGGCGCGGCGCGCCACCTGCTCTTCCGCGAGGGCGGCGCGCTCTCCGGGTCGATCGCGGTGACCGCGGCCGACCGCCGGGATCTCGCGGACGGTCGATGGCTCGTGCGCGTGTACCTGCGCGATCGTGCAGGGAGCGCGGGCGACCAGGCCATCGCGTTCCCCCGGTGAGTGCCAGCGCGTCGATGGCCGCCGATCGAGGCCTCGATGTCGCCGGCCCGACCGACGCTCCAGTGATCCTGCTGGTGCACGGATCGGTGGTGACGCGGGTCATCTGGCGGCCGCAGATCCAGGCGCTGTCCGATCGGTTCAGGGTGATCGCTCCGGATCTTCCGGGCCACGGCGCACTCGCTGCGACGCCGTTCACATTCGATCGTGCCGTTGAGACGCTCGTGCGGATCATCGAAACCGAGGCTCACGGTCGTGCGTTGGTCGTTGGGCTGTCTCTGGGCGGGTACGTGGCCATCGAGCTGGCGCGGCAGCATCCCGGGCGGGTCGCAGGACTCGTGCTCTCGGGCTGTAGCCTCAACTTCCGGGGAGCGCTCGGGACTTACCTCGCGGTCGTCAGCTGGCTGATGCGCCGTGGATGGCTGTCGCAGAGCCGCGCGAAGGCCGAGCAAAGGACCCGGAGGATCTTCCCGCCGGCTCTCGCCAGCATCGCTGAGGCGCAGATCGAGGCCGGCGTCTATCCAGAAGCCCTGGGGCCCGCGTTTGCTGAGATGGCGCACCGGGATTTCAGCGGCCACCTGTCGGAGTATCCCGGCCCCACGCTCATCCTCAACGGCGCGAACGATTCGGCGTCGAAGCGTGGCGCGGATGCGTTCGTCGCCGCCGCCAGAGACGCGAAGCTGCAGACGCTGGCCGGTGCGGGCCACGCTTGCAACCTGGACCAGCCAGAGGCGTTCAGCCAGGCCGTGCGCGGCTTCGCAGACTCGATCGGCTGGGGTGAGTAGAGCGGCTGTTCCTTCGGTGTAGCCGCTCTCGTCCTTGGTTCCTGGGCCTTCGTCCTTGGGCTGGCCTTCGTCCTTGGTGTAGTCGCAGGACGGGCCGCGACCACTGTTTGAAAGGACTTGCGCGGTGCCGGGCTTCGATGCGATTGTGACCCGTCACGGTTCGGACGAGGAGAAGCGTCATGAAATTGCTGGTCGCAGGAATGCTCGCAGCCCTCGGGGCGGCGGCGATGCAGGGGCGAGCCGTCGAGGCCGCAGCCTCGTGTGAAAGCCTGGCCACGCTGGCCCTCCCGAACGCCACGATCACCTCCGCGCAGTCAGTGGATGCGGGCGCGTTCCGGCCGCCCAACCAAACCGGGACACCGCGAGGGTTTGCCGCGCTGCCCGCGTTCTGCCGCGTCGCGGCGACGCTCGCCCCGTCGAGCGATTCCGACATCAAGATCGAGGTATGGCTCCCGGCCTCCAACTGGAACGGCAAGTTTCAGGCCGTCGGGAACGGCGCCTTCAACGGCACCATTGGATACCCGGCGCTGGCGACCGCCCTCGCCCGCGGGTACGCGGCGGCATCGACCGACACCGGCCACGTCGGCGGAAGCGCGAGCTTTGCGCTCGGGCATCCTGAGAAGGTGATCGACTTCGGCTATCGTGCCGTGCACGAGATGACCGTCTCCGCCAAGGCCATCGTGGCAGCGCATTACGGCGCCGGACCGCGCTTCTCATACTGGAACGGCTGCTCCGCAGGCGGACGTCAGGGCCTGAAAGCCGCCCAGCGATTCCCGGCCGACTTCGACGGCATCATCGCCGGCGCGCCCGGGCTCGACTGGACCGGACGCGCGTCGCAGGCGGCTCGCGTCGCGCAGGCGTTGCAGCGCGATGAGGCGGCCAGGCTGCCGGAAGCGCAGCTCGCGCTCCTCAGCGCCGCGGTGCTGCAGGCGTGCGATGCCAAAGACGGCGTCAAGGACGGCATCGTCAGCGATCCGCAGCGCTGCAGGTTCGACCCGGCGGTGCTCCAGTGCAATGGGGCGGAAGGCGCGGCGTGCCTCACACCCGCCCAGGTCCGCGCCGCGAAGCTGGTTTATTCGCCCGTCGTGAACGCGAGCACGAAGCGCGAGATCTCCGGGCTCTTCCCCGGCAGCGAGCTGGGCTGGACCGAGCTTGGCTGGTCCGCCTCCGCGCGCACGACCGCACTCGACCAGTTCCGGTTCCTCGTCTTCAAGGATCCCACGTGGGAGATCCAGCGGTTCGACGCGGCCGCTGACGTGGCGCGCGCGGAAGAGGCGGACGGCGGGACTCTCAACGCGCTCGATCCCGACCTCACCGCGTTCATGGCCAGGGGCGGCAAACTGATCCAGTACCACGGGTGGAGCGACCCTCAAATCTCGCCGGGCGCGAGCGTGCAGGTACTACGACCGGGTCGTCCAGGCCCGCGGCGGGCCAGACAAGGTCCACGGATCCTATCGCCTGTTCATGGCGCCCGGCATGGGGCATTGCGGCGGAGGCGAAGGGCCGAACACCTTCGACATGGTGACGCCGCTCGAGCAGTGGGTCGAAAAAGGCGTCGCGCCGGATCGCATCGTCGCGTCGAGGGCAGCCGGGGGCGCCACCCGCACGCGGCCCCTCTGCCCCTATCCGCAGCTCGCGACGTACTCCGGCACGGGGAGCACAGACGATGCGGCCAACTTCGTCTGCAAGGCCCCTTAGCGGGGAACGGAGAACAGGGAACGGGGATCGGGTAAGCGGCGGCCGCATGAAGCTCAGGACGTTGTATCTGGTGCTGGCCGTCATCGGCACGGTCCTGCCCTATTCGGCCTTCATTCCGTTCCTCCAAGAGCACGGGCTGAATGTCCGGCTGTTCGTGGAGCAACTGTTCGCCAACCGCATCAGCGCCTTCTTCGGCTGGGACGTCATCGTGTCGTCCGTCGTGCTCTGGCTGTTCGTGATCGTCGAGGGCCGGCGCCTTGGCCTGAGGCACCTCTGGGTGCCGATCGCGGGGAGTTTGGCGGTCGGCGTGTCGCTGGGCCTGCCGCTGTTTCTCTACATGCGTGAAGCGAACAGAGACGGGGAACAGGGAACAGGGAACAGGGATCAGGGATCAGGGATCGGCATGCGCTACGGTTCGTCAGCTTCGAAGTTCCGAACTTCTCGCTAGTAAGCAGCGAGGCGTCTGAGCGCCGCGGAGATCGTGTCCGCGTTGGGCAGGTTCGCCGCCTCCAGCACGTGCGAGAACGGCGGATGCGTGTCGGGGTAGGTGACGCGCAACACCGGCGCATCGAGGTGGTCGAATCGCTCCTCCATGATCACGGCCGAGAGCTCTGCACCCAGGCCGAGCGTCTTGACGTCCTCGTGGACGATGAGCACGCGGCTCGTCTTCTCGAGCGATGCAAAGATCGCGGCCTTGTCGTACGGCATGAGCGTGCGGAGATCGATGACCTCGACCTCGCTGCCCTCTTTCGAGAGACGATCCGCGGCCTCGAGCGATGGCACGACCATCGCGCCATACGTCAGGAGCGTGATGTCGCTCCCCTCGCGCCGCGTCGCGGCTACACCGATCGGCACGATCTCGTCGCCTTCGGGCACCGGCCCTTTGGCACGCCGGTACAGGTACTTGTGCTCGAAGTAGACGACCGGGTTGTCGTCGCGGATTGCCGCCTTCAACAATCCCTTCGCGTCCCAGGCGGTCGATGGCGCGACCACTTTCAGACCCGGGCGATGGATGAACCATGCCTCTGGATTCTGAGAGTGATAGAGCCCGCCTCCCACGTTTCCGCCGCTCGGCGCCCTGACGACGATCGGCACGGCCTGGCGGCCGCCGTACCGGTACCGCAGCGTCGCGGCCTGGTTGACGATCTGGTCGAAGCCGCAGGAGATGAAATCCGCGAACTGCATCTCGGCGACGGGCCGGTAGCCGCGCATGGCGGCGCCGATGCTCACGCCGATGATCGCCGACTCCGAAATCGGCGTGTCGATCACGCGCATATCGCCGAACTCGTCGTGCAGGCCCTGCGTCACGCCGAACGCGCCGCCGTAGGGCCCGACGTCCTCGCCCAGGACGAAGACCTTCGGGTCGCGGCGCATCTCCTCGGCGAGCGCCTCGCGGATCGCGTCGAGGTAGGTGAGATCCTTAGGCATAGAGGTCGGTCACCGCTTCCTCCGGCTTCGGGTCCGGTGCGCTCATCGCAAACTCGACGGCGTCGTCTATGGTCGATTTGATCCGCTCGTCGATCTCGCCGGCCTTCTCGTCGGTCAGGTGGTGCAGGCCCTTGAGGTAGGTCGTAAACGTCGGGATGGGATCACGGCTTTTCCACATCGCCAGCTCTTCGTTGGTGCGGTAGAAGGCCTTGTCGTGCTCGGAGTGGCCGTGCCACCGGTAGGTCTTGCACTCGATGAGCGTCGGGCCATCGCCGGCGCGCGCCCGCGCCAGCGCCCCGAGCGTCGCCTGGTACACCGCGAGCACGTCGTTGCCGTTGATGGCGACGCCGTCGAACCCGTAGCTCTCGGCGCGGTCCGCCACATCGTCTATCGCCATGCTCTTCTCGACCGGCACCGAGTAGGCGTACTGGTTGTTCTCACAGATGAAGAGAATCGGCAGGCGGTGGACGCCGGCGATGTTGAGGGCCTCGTGGAAATCGCCGACATTGCTCGCGCCTTCGCCGAAGTAGGCCACGACGACGCTGTCTACCTTCTCCATCTTGAAGGTCAGGCCGAGGCCCGAAGCGATCGGCAGATTGGCGCCGAGCATGCTGGTGTTGCCGAAGATCCCCAGCTCGGAGACGCCGCTGTGCAGCGCGGAATCCCGTCCTTTCGACAGGCCAGTCTCTTTCGCGAACATCTGCGACATCATCGTGCGCGCGTCGACGCCCTTCATCAGCAGCGCGCCGAGGTCGCGGTGCAGCGGGCAGATCCAGTCGTCTTTCCGCAGCGCGAAGCAGGTGCCGACGATGATGGCTTCCTGGCCGATGCCGGTGTACACGCCCGATCGGACTTTTCCCTGCTTGACGAGGATGCTGAGGCGCTCGTCGAAGGCACGGATCAGCTTGAGCCAGTAGTACATGTCCAGCAGCTGATCCGGACCGAGCTTGAATTTCGTGCGCTTGATGGGCGGCATGGGCGACCGGAATGATAGCGCAGGGACGGCCTAAAGCAGCTTTCCCTTCGGTGCAGGCGCCGGTCCTTGGTCCCTGGGTCTTCGTCCTTGGGCGGGCCTTCGTCCGTGTGGGTCCTTGGCGGCTTGGTGCGCGGGCGTGGCGTCGGCCAGACACGGAGTCTCGCCCAAAGGACCAGGGACTATGGACGAACGAAGAACCAAGACCCAAGCACCAAGGACGACAGCAGCTTTTCACACACTGCGCGAAGGTGAAAAGCGGTCTATATGAACGTGAGGGACGGGTTCCTGAAGTCGCCGCCCAGGATGCCGACGGAGTTGGCCCCGAGCCACTGGTCGATGATGCGGGCGTAGACCGAGCGGAAGTCGGTCTCGAAGCGGACGTCGCCGGCGTTGTTTTCAAGCGTCGGGTTGTTCGGGTCCGGCGCGAGCGACGGCGCGGTGCCGTACAGCCCGCCGTTGACACGGCCGCCAATGGCCATCATCACCGAGGCCGCGCCGTGGTCCGTCCCCTGGCTGCCGTTCTCCGTGATCCGGCGGCCGAACTCCGAGAAGGTCAGGACCAGCGTGTCGTCGAGGAGCCCCTGGTTCTGGAGGTCGACGTAGAACGCTCCGAGGCCGTCGTTGAGCGTGCCCATCAGGTTGTAGTAGGCGCCGTTGATCGCGTTCGGGTTCTGCCCGGCGTGGGTGTCGAATCCGCCCGTGGTGACGTAGTAGACCCGCGTGCCGATGCCGCGGACCATGGCGCCGGCGACGGCGCGCATCGCCTGGCCGAAGCCGCTGTTGGGATACGTGACCGTCGGCCCATACGTGCCCACCGTCGCCACACGGTCCAGAGTCGCCATGGCGGCGGTCTGGCTGCTGTAGACAAACGCGAGCTCGGGCTGATCGACCGGCACGTGTGAGCTGATCCGGGTGGCGGCGTTGCGTTCGGCGAGCGCCTCGACTCCGGTGTTGGGGCTGTTGAACGCGTAGGCCAGAGGGCTTGGAATCGCCGGCACCGGCACGTGGTCGGACAGCAGCACGCGGGGCAGGTCGCGCGTCGTGTTCCACCCGATCAGCGGATCGAGCGGGGAAGGCAGCGCGTCGAGATAGCGGCCGAGCCAGCCGAGGCCCGCAGAGTTCGCGGGGTTGGCCGTCGACCAGATGTCCGTACCCTGGAAATGCGACCGGCTCTGGTTCGGGTACCCGGTTCGTTGGATGAGCGCGAGGCGCCCCTGGTTGAATATCTGACGCAGGCCCGTGAGCCGTGGATGGAGGCCGAGCGCCACGTTCGACCGATCGGCGCCCACCTGCAGCACGTTGCCCGCCGGGATCGCGATCGAGGGCCGGCGGCTGTAATACGCTGGGTCGTTGTACGGCACGAGCATGCTGAGGGAGTCGTTGCCTCCGCCCAGATACAGGATCACCAGGTTCCTGACGCGGGGCCCTTGCGCCTGTGCCAGCTCGGTGATGAAGGCCGGCGCGCCGAAGGTCACGGTGAACGCCGCGACGCCGCCTTTGACGAACTCGCGTCTCGTGACCTTCATACGAATTGATACTCCGGTGTTCCGGCAATCAGGTGAACGAGGCCGGGGACCTTCGCCTGAAGCTGCCCAGTGGACGCCGTCCACGGTCCCGTGGCGCGCAGGTAGTTCGCGAGCTCCGCTTCGACGTCCTGGCCGACGGGCGCAATCCGGATCGATTCAAGCCCCCAGGCCACCAGCGTCTCCGGGGTCGAGGCATGGGGCCGCGCGCGCTCCAGCAGCCGGAAGCGCTGATTCGCTGTGAGCGTCGAGGCGAAGTTCATGCGGGCGAGCATGGATCCGGTCGAGAACCAGCCCTTGCCGGCATCCCACCCGTTCACGTCCGGGGGCTCGAACAGGTTCTGGCCCATGTTGCCGAGCGGCACGAGCGTGTTGTTGACGTTCACCGAGAACCCGGTCCAGCCGACTTCCTTCAGCGAGCGCACGACGAACTCGACCGGCCACGCATAGCGCGCAAAGTACGCGTCGCGGTTCCAGAACTCGCGCGACATGAGCACGGCGCGCATCACGGCCCTCATGTTGCCGCCGTACCGCAGGAACACGGAGGAGATCTCGTCGACGAAGGAAGCGCTCACGTCGCCGAACTCCGACACGAAGAAGCGATACAGCTTGCTGGCCAGGTAACGCGCCGTGATCGGGCTCGTGGCCAGCGCGGTGATGAGGTCCAGGCCGTCCTGCATCCCCTCGGCAGCCACGCGGGCCGGAATGGTCTTTCCGCCGCCCGGATAGATGGCGAAGGTGAACGTCTTCGCGGTGGGATCGTGCTGCGCCGCGCTGTAGTTGAACCGGTAAGGGTTGGGATTCGGCACCTGCTGGCTCGCCGAACGGGTCAGGTTCCAGCCGGTAAAGACGCGCGCGGCCGCATAGACGTCGTCCTCGGTGTAGTTGCCCACACCCATCGTGAAGAGCTCCATCAGCTCCCGGCCAAAGTTCTCCTGCGGGCGGGTGCGGATGTTCTGCCGGCCGTCGAGCCACTCGAGCATCGCGACGTCCTGGGCCACCGCCACGAGCAGATCCCGGAAGTTGCCGAGCGCGTTGTCGCGGAGCATCTCGATCTGCCCGCGTACACCGTTGGGATCCTCTGAAGCCTTCGCGGCCATGTAGCGCGTGCCCTCGGCAGCGCCGTAGAAGCCCGCGACCTTCGAGTACGCGGTCGCAAAGTGGTTGTGCCAGAAGAGCGTCATCTTCTCCTGGAGCGGCCGGTCGGAGTGGACCATCCGGAACAGCCAGCGCTGCCTGGCGTCGTTGATCGTCGAGTTGGGAGCAAACCCCGTTCTTTCCGCGGCAGGTGTCACACCGACGTATCCCGCCGCATCGATCTTCGAGTCCACATCGTCAGGAATCTGCTCGTAGTTGATCAGCCTGTCGATCGCCTCGTTGAACGAGAGCGTACGATAGGTGTCCATCTCGTCGGGCCGGGCGCCGAAGCCCGCTCGCCTCAGCAGGTGCTCGAACTGCGGATCGGAAGTCAACGCCATGTCAGAGACTCACTCCTGCCAGCAGGCGACCGACCCTGCGCCGGACACCATAGCGCAGGATGGAAAGGTTAGACCGATGTTCTGAGTATCGGTTACTTCGGAGCGCCTGACCAGAAGGTCGGACAAGACGGGGGATGTCCCGAAACAGCACAGCTCGGCTTCAGTCGGCTGTCCTCATCGCCGGCGCGGCTGCCAGCGTCTCCTTGTAGCAGCTTTCGTACAGGGGCACTATTTTCGTGTCGCTATAGCGCGAGTGTGCGGTCGCTCGCGCAGCGGCGGCGAGCCGCGCTCGGAGCGTGTCGTCGGTCAACAGGCGAAGCGTGGACCGGGCCATGCCGTCGAGGTCGTCGAGGGCGTGCAGAAATCCGTTGACGCCATCTTCGATCACCTCCGGCAGTCCGCCCACACGGGAGGCCACGACGGGCACTTCGCAGGCCATGGCCTCCAGGGCCGCCAGCCCAAAGCTCTCCTGCTCCGAGGGCAGCAGAAAGGCGTGCGCGGCAGACAGCAGGGGGACCACCTGGTCCTGCACGCCGACGAATTCGACGTCGGCCTCGACGCCGAGCGACCTGGCCAGCCGCGACGCCTCGGCGAGATCCGGGCCATCGCCGACCATCAACAGCCGCGCCGGCGTCTCGCGGCGCACGCGCGCGAACACGTCGACAACGGCAGGTGTCCTCTTGACCGGCCGGAAGTTCGACACGTGGATCACGAGAGGCTCGCCGTTCGGCGCGAGCCGCGCGCGCAAAGCGCCGACGTCGCGGCGTGTGACCGACGCGTCGATGAAGTTCGGAATCACGCGGATGTCGCAGGTGACGCCGAGCTCGCGGTACGTGTCCGCCTTGAGGCTCTCCGAAACGGTCGTGACCGCGTCGGACTGCTGGATGCAGAACGCCACCGTCTCCGAGTACGAGCGGTCGGCTCCGAGAAGCGTGATGTCGGTCCCGTGGAGCGTCGTGATCACCTGCGGCACCTTGTGGCCAGAGCCAGCCAGAATCTGCTTGGCCAGGTACGCCGCCGTGGCATGCGGCACCGCGTAGTGCGCGTGCACGAGATCCAACTGTTCCTCCCGCGACACCTGCACGATCTTGTTCGCCAGCGACAAGAGGTACTGCGGCTCGCGGAAGAGCGGATAGCTGGGCGTGTCGACACGGTGAAACGTCAACCCGGGCTGGTAGTCGCCGTAGCGCGCCGGCGGCTCGCTGCTGAGGATGTGGATGTTGTGCCCGCGCGAAGCGAGCACCTTGCCGAGCTCGGTGGCGATGATGCCGCTCCCACCAACCGACGCGTAACAAACGATGCCTACGTTCACAACGGGCTCCAGGCTCCAGGCTTCGGGCTTCGGGGGCTACGGGCTCAGGGCTTACGGCTCAAGGCTTACGGCTCACGGCTCAAGACTTCGGGCTCAGGGCCTCACGGCTACGGGCCTCTAGCCTCTAGCCTCCGGCTATGACGCGCAGTTCGGGGCCGACGTTCCCTACCTCAGCACGCCACCCCGGAGGAGCGGCTCGCGTACGACGATCCCCTCCGCCCACTGCACGCCGGCCCGTGCGCCGAACTGGGCGTCGCGGCTCTCGATCAACTGGCGGAACAGCGGGATGTTGAGTCGGGTGCGCGCGCCCGATTTCGTCGGGTGGAACTGGCTCACGTGGCAGTCGAGGGCCTGCCGTTTCTGCTCGTAGTAGCTGCTCACGTCGACGACAAAGCTCGGCTCGGCCGCATTGTTCAGAAAGTAGTAGCAGATCCAGTCCGGCTTCCACGCCTCGCCTTCGGCCCTCGTGTACCGCGACAGGCCGGCGTTGAAGGTGGCTTCAGTGAGCAGCTCGCTTGCCGCGCCGTGGTCGGGATGGCGATCGGACCAGTAGGGAATCGCGACCGTTCTGGGGCGATGGCGGCGAATGAACGACGCGGCGTGCTCCAGATGCCCTGGGTCCTTGCCGATTTCGCGATCCGGCCAGCCGAGGTTCTCCCGCCAGGCGGCGCCGAGCACCTGCCGCGCGGCCTCGCCCTCGGCGATGCGCTCGGGCACGGTGCCGTTGCTCCCCATTTCGCCGCCCGTCAGGTCGCACAACCCCACGCGCGCACCCTCGGCAGCATGACGGGCGACGATGCCGGCGATCCCGATCTCGATGTCGTCAGGATGCGGCCCGAATACCAGGAGGTCCATCATTAAGGCCGTCCACTATCTCCCCCAATTGCCGCGCACGAAGCCGAACGCCTCGTCGGCCGCGTCAACCTCGCCGAGGAAGTGGCGCAGCAGCACCCGGCTGGCGAGGTATGCACCGGTCACGCCGTGGCTCGAGTCGCCAAACGCGAAGAGGTGTCGCGGAAAATTGCGGTGCGGGCCGATGTACGGCAGCGCTTCGCCTGTGAGCGAATAGGGCGCCTCCCATCCGTAGGCCGGTTGAATGCCGGAGATGTCCGGGTAGAGAGTCGACAGCTCGTACATCAGCTGGCCCGTGCGCTGGATGATCGTTTTCTCGCGCAGCCGATCCGGCGGCGTCGGACCGTCGGCGCCAGCCACGAGCAGCCGCGAGTCGGCCACCCAGCGGACGACATGCGAGGGCGTCGCCGAGTCGCGCAGGACCGAGGCACGGCGTCCAAGCTGCTGACGAATCTTCGCCGGCACGGGCTCGGTCAAGGCAAGAAACGCGCTCTTGAACCAGACGTGCCGCCTGAGCGCCTTGAAGAGCGGCGTGGGCGTGCCGGTGGCGACGATCACGGTGTCCGCGCGCACGGTGCCGCCGGCCGTGGAGACGTCGACCCATCGCGGCTTGAAGACGACGCTCTTGGCCGCCGACATCTCGAAGATCCGCGCGCCGCGCTGAATGGCCGCGGCGGCCAGCCCGAGTGTGGCGCGATAGGGGTCGATCGTGGCGCCGTCGCGTGTGCGAACCGCGGCAGATGCGGTCAGACCTGTCTCAGCCGCGACGGCTGACGCGTTGACGAGGGGCGCATCGAGCCCCGCCGTGCGCCGGGCCTTCACTTCCTTCTTGAGACGCGCCTGCTGCTCCGGCGTGACCGCCGCCGACACGGAGCTCGTCGGCTCGAACTCGCACTTGAGGTTGAGGCGGCGGATGAGCGCGGCGAAGTCAAGCGCCGCCCGGTGCCAGGCTTTGAAGGCATACCGGGCATCTCTCAGCCCCATCTGCTTCTCGGCCTCGACAAATCCGATGCCGGGATCCTCCTGGACCCACCCGCTCGACGCCCCGCTGCTGCCCTGGCCGATCCGATCCGCCTCGAGGAGCAACACACGCACGCCCGCGGCCGCAAAAGCATACGCGGTGGCGCAACCCGTCAGCCCGCCGCCGACGATCACGACGTCCGCGGTGAGCTGGCCCTTGTGCTTGGGGTGGGAAGGGACGCGAGAGCGAGGAAAACTGTCGACCCAAGGGGAACGTCCGTACCTGGTCATCGTCCGGGCATTTTACACAACAGGGTCGGGTGGGTCGGGAAGGTCGGGTGGGTCGGGAAGGTCGGGTGGGTCGGGAAGGTCGGGAGAGTCGGGAGGGTCAGGAGGGTCGGCTAGGCCGGACCCAGCCACCCTCCAGGCCTTCCAGACCCTCCAGACCCTCCAGACCTAGTGGGGCCTCTCGTTCTTCAGCAGGGCCTTCTTCCGCTGTGCCCCCCAGCGGTAGCCGCCTGGGGCGCCGGCGGAAGGCACCACCCGGTGACAGGGGATGGCTACCGCGACGGGGTTGGCGGCGCAGGCGCCGGCGACGGCCCGGACGGCACGAGGCCGCCCGATGGCGCGCGCCACCTGGGCGTACGTGCGCGTCTCGCCGGGCGGGATGCTCATCAGGGCCGTCCAGACCTGCCATCGGAAGGACGTCGCCCTGATGTCCAGCGGCAGGTCCAGCCGGGGCTGGCGCCCCGCGAGATGCGCCAGGATCGCCCTGGTCCACCGCACGAGCCCGGCCTTGTCGCGCGCGAGCTCAGCCGCGGGGTACTCTGCCGCAAGGCGTCGGCGCAGTTCCGCGTCCGTGTCGCCCATCGCCACGAAACACACACCGCGCTCGGTCGCACCAACCAGCAGTCGCCCGAGTGGAGAAGCCGCCAGGGCGTAGCGGATGGTGGCACCCGCCCCCCCGGCGCGATACGTGGACGGGGGCATGCCGAGGCGGGCCGCTGCGCCCTCGTAGAAGCGGCTGCTCGAGTTGTAGCCGGCGTCGAGCATCGCGCTCGTCACATCGGCGCCCTTCCGCAGCCGGGATCGCACGCGCGCCTCCCGGCACGCCTCCGCGTATTCGCGCGGTGTGATGCCCACGATGCGCTTGAAGTTTCGCTGGAGGTGATACGGGCTGCCCCCGACGCGCATCGCCAGCGCCGCGAGCGACGGCGCGCCGTTGATGTTCATCAGATAAACCGTGGCCCGCCGGATCTTCTCCGCCCAGGGATCCGACCGCGCGGCCTCGCGGGGACGGCAGCGCAGGCACGCACGGAAGCCCTCCTGCTCGGCGCTGACCGGGTCGTCGAAGAACCGGACGCGGTCCGCCCGGGGTCGACGGCTTGGGCACGAGGGCCGGCAGTAGATCCCGGTCGATGTCACCGCGTAGACGAACCGGCCGTCGGCGGTCTTGTCCTTCGCGGCGACGCTCGCCCATCGTGGATCAACGGGCGCTGTTGTCGTGGCGGCTTTGCTCATCGTCTGCATGACCGCACTATCGCCCGCGCGGACGATTCGGCGCTATCCGCGGGTTGCGGTCAAAGTGCCGGACACAATGCTACGATCGATGGCCATGCGGGTGGCGATTCTCGGCAGCGGCGGCGTGGGCGGGTACTACGGCGGACGCCTGGCGGCAGCCGGCACGGACGTCGTCTTCCTCGCGCGCGGGCGGCACCTGGCGGCGATGCGCGAGCGCGGACTGCGTATCGAGAGCCCGATCGGAAACGCACACATTCCGGTTGTCCAGGCCACCGACGATCCAACGACCGTCGGTCCGGTGGACATCGTCTTCTTCACCGTCAAGCTCTACGACACCGCATCGGCGCTGGCGATGCTTCCCCCGCTCATCGGGCCCGGCACATTGGTCGTGCCGTTTCAGAACGGCGTCGACAGCGTCGGCAACCTCACGCGCGCGGTCGGTGCGGAGCACGTGGCGGGCGGCACGACGTACATCGTCTCCGTGGTCGCCGAGCCGGGAGTGATCAAGCACGGCGCGCTGGGCCGTCTCGTCTTCGGCGCGCTCGACGGCAGCAGGCCGCCGATCCTGGTGGAACTGCTCGACGCCTGCCAGCGGGCAAAGATCGATGCGGTCCTGAGCGATCGCATCAACGTGGACATCTGGAGCAAGTTCGCCCGGTTGACGGTGTTCAGCGGGCTGACGTCCGTCGCGCGGCTTCCGCTCGGGCCCCTTCGAAAGGAGCCCGAAATGCTCGCGCTGATGGAGGCCGCGCTGCGGGAGTCGGTCGCCGTCGGCCGCGCGAGCGGCGTGCCGCTGCCCGACTCGCTCGTGGCTGACATCATGGCCAGCCTGACCACGATGCCCCCCGGCTCCAAGTCTTCGATGCTCGAGGATCTCGAGCACGGCCGCCGCCTGGAGCTCCCGTGGCTGAGCGGCACGATGGCGCGCCTCGGGAAGGAGGCCGGCGTCCCGACGCCGATTCACGCGTTCATCGCGACCGTTCTGGCGCCGCACGTCAACGGCACGCCTTCGTAGGCTTCGGGCTCGGGCTTCGGGCTCCTGGGGCTCAGGCTCAGGGCTCAGGGCTCAGGGCTCCAGGACCGCGCCGTACCAGACTCCGTTCGCTCCGCGTGCAGTCGCGCTTATCTCCGTGATTCTCCGCTCCGCTCACTGCCGCGATGCGGTTGGCGTCGCGGGACGGCCGGCGGCGATGAGCTTCTCGACGATGGCGTTCAGGCTGCTCGTCGTGTCGACCCAGCGGGTCACAGCCACGAGATCGTTCTCCCAGTCGATGTAGATGAAGTTGTTGCCGTTGCCGACGAAGTACACGGCAGACGCTGGCGCCGCGGGCAAGGGACCCCGCTTCGTGTTCAGGTACCAGTTGGCGAACCCGTAGTTGGCGTTCGCCGGCCCGGGCGTGCGCGCCATCGCGATCCATTTCTCGGACATGAGCGCGCGATCTTTCCACTTGCCGTTCCTGAGGAAGAGATAGCCGAAACGCGCCATGTCGTAGGTGTTGATGAACATGCCGCCGCCCCAGTGGCCGCCGCCCGCCACCGACTGCACGCGCCTGCCGTCGAGATCCACCCACGAGTTCTCGTATCCGTGCCAGCGCCAGGTGTTCGAGGCGCCGATCGGGTCCATCAGCTCTTCGCGCAGCACTTCGGGCAGCGGCTTGCGCAGCACCTGCAGCGCTGCGAGCGCGAGGACGTTGACGCGCACGTCGTTGTATTTGAAATGTGTGCCCGGCTCCCGTAGCGGACGGTTCGGCCAGTCGGCCGGACGCTGCCCCTCGGGACGATCGGCCCAGTCGGGCTTGCCCCAGAGCGTCCCCTGCCAGTCGCTTGTCTGACGCAGCAGGTGATCCCACGTGATCGTCCGGTTGTGCTCGGCGTCGAACAGATGCGCCGCCACATCTTCCCCGCCCGACCCTCCCGACCCGCCCGACCCTCCAGACCCTCCAGACCCTCCAGACCCTCCTGGCATGTAGTCTTTGACTTTGTCGTTGAGGTCGCGGATGAGACCCTTCTGCCACGCGAGCCCGACCGTCGTCGTGAGGAACGTCTTCGTCACGCTGAACGTCATGTCCACGCGCAAGGGTTCGCCCCACTCCGCCACGATGAAGCCGTTCTTGACGACGATGCCGCTGGCGGGGCCGCGGGGCGCGATGGGCCCGACCGGGGTATCGAAGGGCTCGCGGCCGTAGCTGGCCGTTCCAGCGAGCGCGAGGTCGCGCGGCGCCTGCGTTTCCGCCGCCACGGCGATCTTCACGGCTTCGTCCACGAGCGCGGCGTTCAAGCCCACTTCATTCGGCTGCTTGTGCTGCCAGTTGAAGCGCTCGGGGAAGTACGGCGCTGGAGCGGCGGCCTGCGGCCGCGAGGCCTGCTGGGCCGACGGACGCGGGCCCAGGGCGGCGAGCACCAGCACGGCGATGGCGACGGCGAAAGCGGCACGTCTGCGGATCATGGGCGCTCCTCTCAAGATCGGTGCAGTATATTCGGTTCAGTGGCACGCCTCCGTCATCTTGTGGCCGCGCTGGCCTGCGCCGCGGTGGCCCTCGTTCCGGCCCGGCCGGCGGCGCAGCCGGTCGAGCTCGCCACCGTGCTCGAGCGTGCGGGCCGGTATGTGTCCGCCTTTGCGGAGCGCTTCTCGAACGTCGTCTCCGAGGAGCGATACGAGCAGGATTGGATGGGACAGGGCGGCCGGCGGCTCAGTCACCGCGACCTCACCTCGGAGTTCCTGCTCGTCAAGCTCACCGAAGGTATCGGGTGGGTGTCGTATCGCGACGTCTTCGAAGTCGACGGCAAGGCCGTACGGGACCGGGACGAGCGCCTGACGAAGCTATTCCTCGACGCGCCCGGCACCGCCGCCGAGCAGGCTGCGGCAATCGCGTTCGAGGGCGCGCGCTACAACATCAGCCCCGTGCGCCGCACGGTCAACGAGCCGCTGCTCGCGCTGCGGTTCCTGCACGGTGTTTTCCAGCATCGCTTCTCGTACAAGTTCTACCAGCAGGACAAGGCGTCGGGGCCCAACGTCTGGATCGTCGAGTACCACGAGCTCAAACGGCCCACGCTCGTGCGTGGAACGAACAACAGGGACCTGCCCTCGCACGGCCGCTACTGGATCGACGTGGACACTGGCGCCGTGCTGCGCTCGGAGCTGCAGCTCGAGGACGTGTACGCCCTGACGCGCCTGTCCACGAGCTTCCGCTGGGACGAGCGCTTCGGCATCAACATCCCCGTGCAGATGAGCGAAAGCTACGTGCTCGGCGGCGGCTCCGCCTCGGCCGGCACGCGCGTGACCGGCACGGCTACCTACGGCGCCTTCCGCAGCTTCAGCGTCAAGTCGGAGGAAACGATCGATCTTCCACGTTGACGTCCGGCACCTGACGCGTCCGCAGCAAATCCGCGAGCTCCTCCGCCGATACGCCCGCATGCGCTTCGCACGCCCGGGCGACCAGCCCGGACATGTTCGCCACGGCAAAGCTGATCCCTTTGAGGTTGGCCTCGACCGGAACACCCGGAATCGGCCGTGGGTACCCCGAGGCCGCAAGGGAGGCGCCGTCCTGTGTCACGGTGTATCCGTCGCGTGGACACGACCAGTCGAGGCCGACGCCTATCACGCCCTCGAGCGAACCCGGCAGCCAGACGGTCCCGCCGCTTCCGGCTGCCGCGACGATCACCGAACCGCGCGCAGCCGCGTAACGCACGGAATCCTGAAGCTCGCGCCGATGCTCCTGACGGCTCGTCCCGAGGCTCAGGTTGATGATGTCCAGCCCCGCATCGGCCGCCCAGCGGACGGCATGCACGATTCGCTGGACGCTCGTGGAGAGGCTTCGATCGAACACGCGAACGGCATAGAGCGCCGCGTCCGGCGCTTTCTCGCGTATCGCCGCGGCGACGGCGGTGCCGTGCCCCACCCGATCACCCGTATCCGCCGTCGTGGCTCCATCGTCAAGAATGGTGACGCCGCCCGCCACCGCGCCGACATGCGGGTGTCCCGCGTGGATGCCGCTGTCGATCACGGCAACTCGGACGCCGTGTCCCGTGTACTCCTCCCAGAGCATGCGGTCAGCCGGCATACGCGGCGGCCAGGCCCATCGAGGCGGGCCCTGCCATCTCCTTGACGCCTGCCGCAACCGATGGCTCGAGGACCAGGATGCGGTCGGCGCCGTTGGCGACCTCCATCCGGTGGGTGATGATGACCGTCGTGCGCCCGGCCATCGCGGCCCCAAGACCCGACACCAGGTCGCCCTCCGTCCCCGGATCCAGCGCCGCGGTGGGCTCGTCCAGAATGAGAACCGCCGGATCGGTGAGAAACGCGCGCGCAACGGCAATGCGCTGACGTTCGCCGGCCGACAGCGCCGCGCCCCGCTCGCCGACCACCGTGGCGTATCCATCTGGCAGCCGGTTGATGAACGGCTCGAGCGCGGCCCGTCTCGCCGCCAGGCGCACGTCCTCGTCGCTGGCATCGAGCCTCGCGTACCGGATGTTGTCGGCGATCGACGTATGCAGGATGCACGGCGCCTGATCGACGACGGCGATGTGACGGCGGAGATCCTCCAGCCGGAGGCTCCTGATGTCGCGGCCATCGAGGCGGACGACGCCGGCATCGGGGTCGAGCAGCCGCACGGCCAGGTCGGCCACCGTGGACTTGCCGCTGCCGCTTGGCCCGACAATGGCCAGGACCTCGCCGGGGCCGACTCGGAACGACAGGTCGTGCACGGCGGGCGCACCCCGGTCGAAGCTGAGCGTCACGCGCTCGAACGAGAGCTCACCCCGAGACGCCGGCAGCGGCTCGGCGCCTGACTGTTCCTCGACGTCTACGTGCGCGTCCAGCACCTCGGCGACGCGGCGGAGCGACACTCTGGCAGTTGCGAAGTTCGCGTAGAGGCCCATCAGCGCCTCTACCGTTGGCAGGAACCGCATGTTGTAGGCCATGAAGGCTATGAAAGTGCCCACGGTGAGCGTGCCGTCAACGACCCGCAGCCCTCCGTACACGAACACAAGCCCTGTGACGCAGGACAGAATCAGGCCCGGGAGCCCGCCTGACAGATAGGACAACCACTGCATCGACATCAGCGAGCGGATGAACGCCCTGTTCTTTTCCCCGAAGCGAACGGCTTCGCGGGACTGCGCGTTCGCGGTGACCACGAGGCGCATGGCCTGCAACGTCTCGATGAGGAAGCTGCCGATGTCGGCGCTGCGGTCGCGCATGACGGCGATCTCGCGCTCGAGCCTGCGCCGGTATCGAGCGGCGGCGACGAGCGCCAGCGGCGCCGTCAGCGCCGTCAGCAGGAACAGCCGTAGATCGAGCCACGCGAGCATCACGACGGTGCCTACGAGGAACAGTCCGTTGCCGACTGTCGCCAGGGCCGTTTCCGCCGCCACACGCTGGATCTCGCCGATGTCGCTGTTGATGCGCGACATGAGATCGCCCAGCCTGACGCGGGCATAGAACCGCGGAGAGAGCCGTTGCAGATGCCGGTACATCTCCAGCCGCATGTCGAACAGGATGTCGGCCGACACGCGTGTGTACCGAAGCCCGCTGACCACGTTCAGCACGAAGCCGAGCGCCGTTGCAGCCGCAAACACCACAGCGATGCGGATGAGGTGCGGGGCGTTCCGGCCGATGAGCGCACGGTCGAAGAAGTCGCGCGACAGCAGCGGAAGCGAGAGTGTCAGCGCCGTGCTGGCGGCGCTGATTACGACGACCAGGACCAGCCGACGCCAGTACGGAAACACGAACCCGAGTGCTCTCTGCAGGTCGCGGTCCACCACGTCAGCCCTGGAACGCGCTCGTCACCGGCGCGGCTCCGGGGAACACGAAGAGCTCCGTCGTGTGGTCACCTGGCAACTGGATCGTCTTCATGAAGCTGTAGGTCGCGGCGTTCCACAGATCGATGGTCGCCCCGGCGTTGTAGATGTAGAGGACGCGCCCATTGGAGCTCGTGCGGAGCGACATGCGTGGGCGTCCCTTGAACTCCACCCGCTCGGCGACCTGCTTGGTGGCGAGATCGAACTTCCAGAACTCGTACCGCCCGATCTCCGAAGACAGCCCGAATGCGACCTTGCGGTCCGGTGCCATCGTGAAGCCCACCTGCGATGCCGGCCCGAGCACCGAGAACTCCACCGACCTGGCAGCGAGGTTCACGCGGCCGATGCCCATCATGCGGCGATGCTGCACGGGATCTTCGACGGTGAACAACCCGGTATAGAAGCCGGGTTCGTCGTTCATCGAGTCGGTCTGCCCGAAGCGCAGGCTGCCGAGGCCCTCTTCCGGAGCCTTCGACATATCCCACTTGCCAACCTGCGCAAACGTGTCGGTGTCGTAGATGAGGATGTCCTGCTCGTTGAAGAGGTACATCGACTCGCCGTCGGGCGAGAACTGGATGTTGGCGCTCTCGCGCTCCTCGCCGTTCGGCCACGGGATCGTGCGGACCACCTTGTGCGTGGCAAGGTCGTACTGGACGAGCTCGGCCGGCCCGATCTCGAACCGATCCGCGTGCTTGGTGGCCGCGCGTGTGACCATCATGACGAAGCGGTGCTTCGGGTCTGGCTCGAGCGTCTTGATTCGCACCAGCTTGTTGCCCTCGCTGAGCGAGAACACATCGACCGTCGATTTCGACGCGATGTCGAGGATCTCGACCTTGTCCATGTCCGCTTCGAGCGTGTAGAAGCGGGTCCGGTCTCGAGAGAGCGACGTACGCCTCGGGATGCCGGACTTGAACGGGATCTTGCCGACGATGGTGGAGGTCGCCTCGTCGATGATCGAGAAATGCCCCGCGAACGAGCCGACGTAGAGCGTGCCGTTGCCCGGCGACGGCATGGACGGCGACTGCGAGCGCACAACCGGCGGGATCGTGGCGGTCAACGCGAGGGCGGCGAGAAGCAGCCGTCCGACGAAGGAACGATTGGACATCGGCCGACTCCTCATGGGAACACCAGGTCGATATTCCGCCAGTCCTTCTGGGCCGCGGCGCACTTCGCGGTCCAGTCGGGCGCCCGGTTCAGCTGATCCGGCACCTGGGCCGGCCAGTAGCAGCTCACATAGCAATCGAAGAGATCGCGTTCCACCGGCTGACACAGTCCTGCGGTGCCTCCCGTGCGGTCCACTTCCCAGCCCGGCGAGAACACGGTGGAACATCCGAGTGGAATGCGGGGACCCGCAGGCTGCTGCGGCGGTCCTCCCCCGCGCTGTCCCAGGGCGACAACGTCCCCTTCCTGTTCAGCGGGCGGCTCCAGGTGGGCCTTGATCCGCGCGGCCTTCTGGTTCACGGCTTTCAGCGCCATTTGTCCATCTCCTCCTACGCCACCTTCTCCGTCATCGGCTCACGGTCGAACCGCTGGAGGAAGGAAGGATTCCGCACCGACAGCTCTCCGTACACGCGCAGGCAGACGTCTGTCCACCCGCGGATCCAGTCGCAGTAGTGGAGGTTCGGCCTGGCCGTGTCGCCGTAGCGTGTGTGCGCTTCGTGATAACAGCCTCCGGAGCAGAGCGGCCGCGCCCAGCATGTCCTGCAGTCGGTTTTCGAGTCGACGTGATGATGCTCGAGGAAGCCGCGCTGCGCTTCGCGGTCGATCCCGTCGCGCACGTTGCCGAGCTTGTGCTCTTCCGAGCCGGCGAAGCGGTGGCATAGCGCCACGTCGCCGCCGGTGGAAACGCCCATCAGGCCGAGCCCGGCCCCGCACGGGTAGGCCTTGCTCATGCCCTTGTGGATCTCGTCGAGCGTCTCGCGGACGTTCGAGAACCCGTGATGGCGGTTCGCCACCGAGTGTTCGAGGAACTCATCGGCCAGCTCGCTGAACTGTGCGAGCAGCTCGTCGAAGCCCTGGTCCGGGATGGCGTAGTCCCGGGTGGCCGCGGTCGTGGCGGGAGCGAAGCCTACCTCGCTGAACCCGAGCTCGTCGGTCAAGTGGCGGAAGATCCTCTTTACGCTCACGGTTCCCGCCGCGAGCGTCACGCGCGCGCCGATCGGACGGGTCTTGTGGCGCGCGAGAAGTGCCTTCACCTTCGGCGCCACCAGGTCGTAGCTGCCGCGGCCGCCGCTGAACACGCGGAACTTGTCCTGGATCTCCGGCGGGCCGTCGATCGAAATCGTCACGCCGATGTCGTTGTCGGCAAGGAAGTCGATGATCTCCGGCACGAGCAGCGTCGCATTCGTCGTGAGGCTGAACTGCACCTCTTTGCCGACCTCGGCCGCCCGGGCACGCGCATATGCCACGGTTCGCTTGAGGACGGGGAAGTTCATAAGGGTCTCCCCGCCGAAGAACGTGAGGTACGCCATCGGGCTGGTGCCCGACTCCCGGAGCATGAACTCGACCGCCTCGCGCGCGGTCTCTTCGGTCATGAACTTGGGCTGCTTGCCGTTCTCGGTGTCGACGATCTTGTCCGCGCTGTACTCGTAGCAGTAGGTGCACGCCAGGTTGCACTGGTTCGTGACATTCAGCACCATCGTCGTCAGCGGGAACGGCGTGAGCGGGATGACCTTTCTCGCTGGCGCCGCGGGCGCGATCGCCTGCGGCGCCACTGTTTCGCCGATCGCACGGACTGCCCGGAGCTCGCCAATCGTCGAGAGCACGGTGTCGCGTTCGAACGAGGCGTCGAGGGCCGACGTCATCTCCTCCAGCGTGCGCGGGCCTCTATTGAGCGCCTGCATCACGGCATCGGCCACCGGGTCCAGGCCGAACACTGCGGCGCTGGGCACGAGATAGACAAACGGTTGCCCGGCGCTCTCGAACCGGTGGTGTTCGAGCAGCTCGATGGTCGTCATTGCCCCACCCCCGTAGCCGACCACTTCACATAGACAGGCGGCGCCACGACGAGGTGACCGCGGGCCCGCATCGGCGCCGCAATCCCGCGCGCCGGGTCTGCAGCGACCGATGCGACCACCCAGACATCGCCGATGTTGTTGCGCTCGCCGGTGCGGTCCGGGTTCGGACCGTCCAGGTTCGGCGTGAAGAGCCCCGACGAGGCATCGAGCGCGCCGACAAACTTCAGGTCGTCGTCGCCGAAGGTCGCCGCGTACTCCTCCATGGCCCAGGCGACGCCGCTGACCAGGCCCAGGTTCCAGTCGTCCTTCGTGTTCGGCTGACCGTCGGGCCCGTTGTGGAAGGCGACGGCCTCGAACTGCTGGACCTGCTTGGGAAAGACCGCACCGCCCACGCGCGCCAGCCCCGCCTGGGGCGTGACGCGGATGGAGTCGACCTTGTCGTACACCGTGAGCGCGGAGGGACGGTGGGCGCCGGCGACGAGAAGGTCCCGTGGGCCTGGCACGGCGCCAGCGGCCACTTCGACGGCCACGGTGATGGTGTCGGCCATCGTCGAGACGATCTTCGTCACAGTGACGCCCTGGCCGAGGTTCACCTGTTCCGGGCGCAGCCGAAGCGGCAGATTGGCACCATAGATTCGGAGTGTCGACGAGCTGGAGCCCGTCTTCAGCGACGGCGCGCTCGTGCCGAGCACGATGGGGTCGGCGCCGATGCGGACGAGCCTGACGTCGGCGCCGACCTCGTCGTAGGCGCCGCCGAACCAGCGGCCCGTGATCTCGCGCTGCGCGCGCTCGACGAACATCGTCTCGCGCCACGGCTCGGCCCCGGGCTCCGCCGAACGTCCTCGCCACTGGAAGCCGGCGTAGACGACACCGCGGCCCTTGCGAACGGCGGTTTCGCCAGAGCCCGCGATCGTGTACTTCGACTCGGTGACAAAGGAATCGGCAGCCTGGGAATCCGCCGTGATGGCGACCACGCCGAAGACGGGGCCCTTGCCCGCGATATAGCCGCTCATCGCCCATGTGCCCGCAAGTCCGGCTGGCTGCCGTGCGGCCGCCCAGTCGGTCCACGCCGCGCTCGTCAGGGGATACGCCTTCGACAGGTGCTCGACGATGCGCTCCATCGGCTGGCGGGCATCGTGCGGACGGCCGTCGGGCGCGGGTTCCGAAGGCAGCGCGCGATTCCTGCGGAACCCCTGGCCGTCGTTCATGGGCTGGTTGTCCACGAGCGGGTAGTAGCCGCGGTGCATCGAGAGCAGCAGATCCCACTCCTGCTTGTTCCGGCGCTGGCTGATGACACGCCCGATCGAGTGGCACGAGGAGCAGACCACGGCCGTTTCGCGATCGGCCTCATAGGTGAAGTCCACGAGCCGGTGCTCGGCTTCGAACTGCACCGGCCGCGCTTCTTCGGGCGCCAGGCCGTGGTTGTCGGCGAGGTACTTGATGATCGCGCGCGCCTCGGCCGGCTCGATGGCGACGTGGTTGAGGCCGATCATCCGCTTGACGGTCAGCTCCCATCCCTCCGGGGTCGTCCGGCGATAGGAAATGCGGGACATCCGCTTCTGCTCGTCGGCCTTGTGACACGACCCGCACTTCGCGATCACCAGCTCGCTCGTGACGGGCACGCCGTCGGGCGTTTGTGCGCCCGCCGGCAGGGCGGCGACGACGAAAGCAAGGACGAGGGTCGCCCTTACCATGAGACGGCCTTCTCGACAGCGAAGCCGCCCGGCCGCGGGGAAACCGAAGGAGCGTAGCGGGACGCGCGGCTGCCGAGAAACATGAGCGCGCCTCCGGCAAAGGCCGCGGTGAGCCCGGCGGCGCCGAGCGCCTTGTTCCGGGACGTCGCCTCGCCGAAGGTGGAGTACTCGCCGTTGTCCACTCGGATGAATCCGTAGAGCGCGGTCGTCATTCCCGCAGCGAAGACTGCCCCGCCGGTGTAGACCAGCGCCTTCCCTGAGCGCGGCGCCGGAGTCTGTGCCCCCGCCATCGCGGGCGCCGGTGTCGGCGACTGCGCCAGGGCAGAAGTGGCGATCGAAACCGTGAGCGCAGTTGCAACGATGATGCGAATGGGTTTCATGTCGATCTCCTTTACCAGCGCACCTTGGCCCCCAGCTGGAGGCGGCGCGGCGGGATATAGCGGGTGGGCACGCCGAACGCGCTCGACGTGCCGAGAACGGAGCCGACGCCTTCGTAGGAGTCGCTGTTGGTCAGGTTCAGCGCGTCCACGAAGAGATCGAGCCGCAGCGTCGGACCGAAACGAACCTCCTTCTGCGCGCGCAGGTCGATCAGGTCCACGTCGGCGACACGACGATCGCTCGAGAGCAGTTCCATGTTGATCTGCGGCGCCGTGGGGAAGCCGAGGCCGCTGACCCGGACCTGCCGCGCGTAGGCGCGACCGGTCTGGTGCTGATAGTTGATGGCCGCCATCAGGCCCCACGGGAACCGATACATCAGCTGCGTCTTGGCCACGACGGGCCGGTCGCCGACGAGCAGGCCGTCGGTGTTCACGAAGTCGTTCGGCCCGGCCGCGTCGCGGCCGAACGATCCGGCCTGGCTGCTCTGCGTGGTCGTCGGCGTCGCCCGCGCGCTCGACCCGAGCCGTCCTTCGGAATCGGACAGCACGAGCGAGAAGACGCCCTGCCAGTTGCTGGACATGCGCTTGGTCACCATGAAGGTCGCGCCCTTGTAGCGCGTAAACATCCCTTCGGGGTTGGTCTGCAGGAATATGCGGCTGGCCGCGCCAGACGTCAGGCGGTTGACCATCACCGTCGCGCCTGTGGCGTCGGTGCCGAGCGCATCCACGTAGGGGACAACCAGGTACTGCCCGGCAATGTCGCTCCAGCCCGTGTAGTCTTCGCCCCGCTTGTGCGCGAAGCTCACCTGGAGGCCCAGGTTCGGCGACGAGCTCCTGCTCGAACTGCACCATGTACCTGATCCGAGTACGGCGCCTTCATGTCCGAATCGATCCGCAGGTTCGCGTTGCTCGAGGTCTGCACGAAGTTGACGGGGTTGCCGGCGGCGTCGAAGCCGAATTCATACGCGGGTGTGATGGAGGGCACTGCCGGCCGGAACTCGCCCGCCTCCAGCTCCTTGTAGTAGCGGCCAAAGTGCGCTTTCACGATCGACCGGCCTTCTCCGTCAAGCCGATAGTTCACGCCGAACCGCGGCGAGAACGTATTCCAGGTGTAGACATCGTCGTTTGGCGCCGACATCTCGCCGGTCTCGTTGCCGTTCGGGTCGAGAAGGGGGAACGACGGGAACATCGCCTGGCTGTGGTCGTAGCGCACGCCGAGGTTGAGCGTCGCCCGGCCCAGCCTGAAGGTGTCGTCCAGATAGGTGCCGACCCACTCGACGCGCGCACCCTGGTGATACGGCAGCTGGGTCGTGCCGCGCGACGGCCGGCCGGAGACGCTGAACGTGGTGATGGTGTCGTTGGGCCCGTTCAGCTGATCGCTGCCGTGCACGCCGTACTGGGCCCCGACGTTGAGGTCGTGGCTGCCCCCGAGCATCGAATCCACATACTTCGAGACTTTCGCGGCAAATGCGTTCCTGTAGCTCCGGTTCTCGGTCCAGCTGTCGATGCCGCCCGTGATGTACCCGGTGTCATCGTCCACGTAGCGGGTCATCACGCGGGGCGTGCCCTCGAGGTTCGGGTCGTTCGAGCTGTTCAACCAGAACCCTGAGTAGCGCGCCTCGATCAGGGTGGTCGACGACAGGACGCCGGTGTAGACGAAGTTGGGCGTCGGGTTGTCGCCGTGGCTCAGGCCAAGGGTGGTGGGCGCCGTGAATGCCGACGGCACCTGCGGAATCCAGTAGTAGTCGTCGTGGTAGCCGTGCATCACCCGATGGTTCTGGTTGATGTTGAAGTTGAACTTGTAGAAGACGCGCCGCGCGTCGTTCTTCGCCGGATAGAGCGGGTTCACACCGGGCTGCGAATCGTAGTCGCGCTGATCCTGATAGGCGCCGAAGAACCAGAGCCGGTCGCGCACGAAAGGGCCGCCCGCCTGCACCGAAATATCTCGAAAGACGTCACGGTGATAGGGAAACCCGTTGTCCACCGCCGGCGTGGTGTTGACGCTCGTCAGCTCGTCGGACTGGTAGTACATCCCGACTTCGCCGACGAGCCCGTTCCCGCCCTGGCGGGTCACGATGTTGAAGACGGCGCCCTGGACGTTGCCGTACTGGGCTGAGGCCCCGAGTTGGAGGACTTCGACTTCCTCAACGGCATCGCCGCTCACCCACGGCGTGGAGCTGATGTTGGTGCCGTCGATCTGATACTGGTTCTCGTTCGTGCTGCTGCCCATCGACTGGGCGCTGGTGGACTGGCCCACGTTCGAGGTGGCGCTCACACCAGGCGAGGCGTTGACCAGGTCGAAGTACGAGAAGCGCTTCGTCGGCGCGTTGTCGACCCATTCGCGGTTGTAGTTGGTGCTGACCTCGGCGGCGGCGGCGTTCACGACGGGCGCGGCGCCCTGAACCGTGATCATCTCTTCGAGCGCACCCACCTTCATGACTGCGTCGATCTCGACGCTCTGGCCCACAGCCACCGGCACACCCGTTCGCTTGAGCGTGCTGAAGCCCTGAAGCGAGAACTCCACCTCGTAGGTGCCCGGAGGGAGAACCGGGAAGCGGTACGTCCCGCTATCCGCGCTCGTCACGGTCGGCGCGCCGGGAACGGCTGTGCTCCGGATCGTGACGGTGACGCCAGGCAGAATGCCGCCGGAGTCGTCGGTGATCTGTCCAATGATCTCGCCCGTGGTCTGCTGCGCGACTGCATGCGCAGCCGCAACGGCGAGGGACAACAGGCAGAGCAGCAGCGTTCGCGCAACTCGTGCACGACTCATACGGTCTCCTTCTCAGTGGTCGCGGTGCGCACGGTGTGCGCACGACTGATGGAGACGAAGGAGCAAGGCAGGTGCCACGGCGCGCAGATCGTTGCGACACCGCGACTTCGCGCGTTCTGCGCTCGAGCCGGCGAGCAGTCACGTGGAGCGAGGGTCGAGAAAAGCGCCAACGATGTCGCGATCGAGAAGAACCGGGCGACACCCGTGTTGTTCCACTCGCTTTTGCGTGCGTATGGTGGCGACACGATTGTCGCTCGGGGATCGGACGGTGCGGGATCTACGCGAGGTCTGCGTGCGCGGTGATCACGCCTTCGGCGAGAAGGAGCGCTGCCGCAGCCAGGAAGTTCGGCAACGGAACCGACGCGACCGTGCGGCAGTAGGCCTCGTGCGCGCGCAGCACTTCGCATCGGCGCGTGGTGACCTCGATCAGGGCCTTCAGATCAACGTCGAGCGCGAAGCGCAACACACCCTCCGGGAACTGAAAGGCGTCGTCGAGCACGATCTCTCGGCCACGGACGACCGGGTGTGGAATCAGGGCAAGACGGTCCGCCGGCCGCGCTTCCAGAAACCCCGCGGTCCGCAGTTGCCGATGGGCAGCGGCGACTTTGCTGCGCTGGAGCATCGTAGCCTCGGGGGCGAGAGGTGCCGCCTTGCCAGCGCCGGCGGCTCGCGTCGCCCAAAACGTCCCGCCGTGGGCGGCGTATGCCTCTTGCGCATACGCGCGGGTCCGGGCACGCTCGGCCTCGTAGACCTCCTGCTCGCGCTGCGAGAAGAACTCCAGCGCAAGATCTTCTCGCGACGGGTCCGCGAGGGCCGTATGCAGGGCCACTGCGGCGAGCCAGGCCGACCCGAGCGCCTTCTTGACGCCGAAGGACGACAGCGGATCGATGGCACACCCGGCATCGCCCACGAGCACGAACCCTGGGCCATGGAAGCGGTGGGCGCTGTACATCGAGGCATCGCAGGCCCACGCCTGGTCGATGGCCATCTGGCCGATCCGTGTGCGGAGGTGCGTGGTCTTGGCGAGCTCTGCCATGAGGGCGTGGCCGATCGTCGGCCCGCGCGTGACGCGCGTCGAGGCGGCGTCCACCATGACGGCCACCTGGCGAGCGTCCGGGGAAATGGGCAACGACCATGCCCACCCGTCGTCGTAGGTTTCGACCAGCGTGCGGTTATCGTCCACGCGCCGGGGCGTGCTGTCCTGCCAGCGACCCAGGTAGGCCTGCATGCGATGGGCGGGCTCGGGCAGGCGAAGGCCGCGCCGCGCCAGGAAGCCGGAGCGGCCGGAGCAGTCCGCGACGAAGCGCGTGGACACCGCGCGTCCTGCTCCGTCGGCCTCGTACTCGACCGTGCTCAACCCATTTTGATTGCGGTGAACGTCTCTCGCGACGGCGCCCGTCCGGACATCAACGCCCGCTTCCGAAGCGCTCGACAACAGGGCGGCATCGAGGTCCGGCCGAAACAAAAGCCAGCCGGTTTCGCCTCGCTCGTAGCTCTCGATTCGAGGTTCAGCGCCGGCCCACCACACCACGTTGCCGCGGTTGGGAGCGAACGTCCCCTGCTCGACTACGTCCAACACTCCGACGGCCGCCACCAGCTTGCGAGCGCTCGGCGGGATCGACTCCGCCAGCCCGCGCGCCCGATCGATCGGACGCGCGAGCAGAAGCACGCGGTGCCCCCACTGCGAGAGCAGCCTGCCGAGGCTGCTTCCCGCCGGGCCGCCGCCGACGATGACGACGTCGTAGTCGGCGTCTTCGGGCTCGGTGTTCATCACCGTGACCGGCCGGGAGCAAGGGCCGTACGCGGGAAGCGGGACGCGTCGGCGTCAGGGGTGAGGAGGCAGTCGATCTTCCAGGACGAAGGCGTAGAGGAACTGGTCCGAGACGACGCCGTTCTTGATGGCGCTTCGGCGCAACCGGCCTTCGAGCGCGTAGCCGGCCTTCTCGAGCACGCGACAGGAGGCGTCGTTCCCGGCAACCACGAGGGTGTACAGCCGCGTCAGCTGGTGATGATCGAACGCGTACCGCGTCATCGCCACGATGGCCTCGCTCGCGATGCCACGCCCCCAGAACGCCTCGCCCAGCCAGTACCCAATCTCGGCCGACATGCGCTCGATGTCCTTCTGCAGATAGAAGCCGATACCGCCGACCGCGACGCCGTCGACCGCGATGGCAAACAGCGTCTCGGGGTGCATCATGCGCGCCGCGCGGATGAAGCCCTGCCCATCCTTGCGCGTATAGGGGAACGGGAATCGATCCCGCAGATGGATCGAGACGTTCTGGTTGTTGGCATGCTCGACGAGGGCCGCAAGGTCCGATGTCTGCCAGGAGCGGATCTCGGCGTGCTCGAGCGGGAGTCGCATCAGACGCGCAGGCCGAACGCGGGCCGAAGCCGGGTGCCGAGCGTGTTGCCGACGAAGGCGGCAACGAGCCACAGCCATCCGTGCAGGCTCGAGGAGGCAATGCCGCTGAAGTACGCGCCGATGTTGCAGCCGTAGGCGATGCGCGCGCCGTAGCCGAGCATCAGCCCGCCGACGACGGCTGCCGCGAGGGAACGGGCCGGCACTCTCAACGTGGGATTCAGTCGACCGGCCAGGGCTGCAGCGCCGAACGCGCCCAGCATGATCCCGATGTTCATCACCGTCGTGACATCGTTCAACACCGGTGCTTGAAGCTCTGCGGTGCGCGCGGCGCCCTGCCAGTAGGGCCAGGACGCCACGTCCACGCCGAGAGCCGCGGCCATCTTCGAACCCCAGAGGGCAAAGGCCGATGTGACGCCCCAGGGTCGTCCGGCGATGGCGAGCGTAGCGACGTTGACCGCGGCCAGCCCGAGCGCGCCCGCCACGAGGGGCCATGGCCCGCGCAACCACGTCCCGCCCGAGCGCAACACCTCGATCGACCCGTGGCGCCGCTCTTCGATGGTGCGCGTCGCCAGCGCAATCGCGGCGAAGAGCGGAAGGCTGATGCCGAGTGCCGGTACGGCCCCGAACGTCGCCACGAGCGAGACCGGCTCCAACGCCGGCACCCCGGCCCAGAGTGGCTGATGCAGCACACCGATGACCGAGCCGCCAATGAACGCCGCGAGCGTGACGAGCATCCGCACGCTCCCCCCACCCGCGGAGTACAGCGTCCCTGACGCGCACCCGCCTCCGAGTTGCATTCCGACGCCGAAGATGAACGCGCCCACGACGACCGACAGACCGATCGGCGAAACCGATCCCCGCACGGGGTGCCCGAACCACTCGCCCGACGCCAGGATCGGAAAGAAGACGAGGCTCGTGACGGCAAGCATCAGCATCTGCGCCCGGACGCCCGCCCCGCGCCCGTCCGCGATCAGCGCGCGCCAGGACGACGTGAAGCCGAACGACGCGTGGTACAGCACGATGCCCGCTCCGACGCCGACGAGAAACAGCGACGACTGCGCGACACTGAAGGACAGGAACAGATACACGGATAGAGCGACGACGGCAATAGAAGCGGCGGTCAGGGCAGGACGGTTCACGGTTCAGGGTTCACGGTTCAAGGTGCTGGTTCCGGGTGCTGGGGTTCAAGGTTCAAGGGTCTCGGTGGTACGGGAGATGCTCGTCAGTACGCATGGGCGTACGTCCAACGATCGCAAATTCTGCGATCAAATCAGAAGTTCCGCAAGGTCAGGGCCGGCAAACATGGCACCGAGAACCAGAACCCTGAACCTTGAACCTTGCACCTTGAACCGAAGACTTCAGAATCCCCCAGTCAGATAAGCCCACGCCCCCTTCGAGAAGACGACGATCCGGTCGACGGGCGCGAAGCCGAGCTTGGCGGCGAGACGGAGGGACGGAGCATTCGACGCGAGCGCGCCCCACACGGGCTCGCGGCCCTCGCGCCGCATCTCGTCCACCATGAAGCCAACGACGGCGGCCGCGAGCGATTGGCGGCGGTGGGATTCGAGCGTGTCGATCGACAGGTCCCAGAGGGATTCGGTCGTCCACACCGGATAACAGAACGACACCGGCACCTCGTCGACAAACGCGGCGCCGACCGGGCCCAGCAGCCGTGCGTGCGTCATCTCGTGGCGCAGCCCCGGCGGCAGATGCTCGAGCGGGTCGTCGAGCGAAAGCAGGCGGAGGACGGGGTGCGACGGGGACGAGTGCGCGAGGAGTCGCCGCTCCGGAGACGGCAGGAGATGCATGATTGCCGGCTCCCCCGACCAGCGCTCAGGCCTGCCCGCATCCAGGCTCCGCTGCACGTACTCCGCGTTCCCGACCTGCGCCAGAAGCGGCGTCATGTCCGTGATGTCGTCGAGCGCGCGGGCGATGGCACCGGCTGCCGGGCGTCCGACCACACCCACGACGGAGTGCGCACCATGTCTGACGCGAACCACGAACCCGGATTCGACGGAGTCCCCGCCAGTCACCTCGGCGTGCTCCGACAGGAGCATGCCGCGGATGTCTACCCAGGCGGGCGTGTCAGGAAGCGCGGACGCGAGACTTCTCAATTGCTGAATGCTGATTGCTGAATGCTAATTGAAAAGCATCTCGAGCCTGGAGCCCCAATCAGCATTCAGCAATTTGCAATCAGCAATTCTCTAGCGAGGCCCCGCGGTTGCGGGCCGAGCGCTGAGTATTTTCTCCATCTCGTCCATGACCCGGTTCATCTCTTTGATCGTCAGATTGAGCGGCACGTCCGTCGTCATGTCGACGCCTGCGTCCTTCAAGAGATCGATCGGGTACTTCGACCCTCCGGCGCTGATGAACGCCAGGTACTTCTTGATCGCCTCGGCGTTGCCGGCCTTGACCGGTGCGGCCAGCGCCTCTGAGGCGGTGAACGACGTGGCGTACTGGAAGACATAGAAGTCGCGGTAGAAGTGGGGGATGAAGCTCCACTCGTTGGCGACGTAGTCGTCGACGACGGCGACGCCCTTGTCGTGCCCGTAGTAGCGCTTCGTGATGTCGAGGTACAGCTTGGCGAGCGCCTCGCCGGTGATCGGCTGCCCCTTTTGCGCCATCTCGTGCATGCGCAGCTCGAACTCCGCGAACTGGGTCTGCCTGAAGACGGTGCCCTTGATGTTCTCCAGATAGCTCCCGAGAATCGACAGCCGCGCGTTGTCGTCCTTGATGGTCTTGAGCATGTAGTCGATGAGCAGCGACTCGTTGAACGTGGAGGCGACCTCCGCCACGAAGGTCGGATACGACGCGAGCGGATACGGCTGCGTCTTGTTCGACAGGTAGCTGTGCATCGTGTGGCCCAGCTCGTGGGCCATCGTGCTCATGTCGTCGTACTTCCCGTTGAAGTTCATCAGGATGTACGGGTGCACGTCGTACGCCCCGCCGTTCGAGTACGCACCGGACCGCTTGCCGGGCCCCGGGTAGATGTCGATCCACCGCTCGGCAAACGCGCGCTTGAGCACGGTCGAATATTCCGCCCCGAGCGGGGTCATCGCCGTCAGGATGAGCTGCTGCGACTCCTCCGGCGTGTATTTCAGGTCGACCGACGGGATGAGGGGCGCGTAGAGGTCGTAGTAGTGCAGCTCGCTGACGCCCATCATGCGCTTCCTGAGCTGCAGGTAGCGGTGGAACGACCCGAGGTTCGCGTTCACGCCGTCCACGAGGCGCGTGTAGACGGAGACCGGGATGTTCGGCCCGTCCAGCGAGGCTTCGAGCGACGACCCGTACTTCCTCGTCTTCGAGAAGAACTGCGCCTTCTGCAGGCTCGAGTTCATCGTCGTGCCCACGGTGCGGCTGAAGCCGCTGAGGGCGGTGAAGAAGGCCGCCATGCCCTTCTCACGATCCTGGCGGTTGGACGAGGCGCGGACTTCGTTGTACCCCGCCTGGTTCACCTTGAGCGAACGGCCGTCGGCGAGCGTGATCGTCGGGTACGGAAAATCGGCGTTGGTGAAGATGTTGTAGATGTTCGAGGCCGAGCCGGCGAGCGGGCCGGCGTCGGCCAGGATCTTCTCTTCGCTGTCCGACAGCGTGTGCGCGGCGCGGCGCGCGATATCCTCGAGGTAGAAGCGATAGGTCCTGAGCCTCGGCTCGGCGGCGATGAACTTGGCAGAGGCGCCCGCCGGCAGCCGCAGAATCTCCGGCTCGACATAGGCGGCCTGCGCGCTGAACGAAGACGCCAGCTGGACCATCTCCTGCGTCATCCCCTGGTGCGTCGAGTCGCGCGTGTCCTGGTCGGAGAGCATGCTCGCGTAGACGTAGACGCGCGACAGCTCTTTGTCGAGGGCGTAGAGGCGATCGAGGGCGTCCGCCAGCGTCGCGGCAGACGCGCCGAGCTTGCCGCGGTACTGGCCGAGCGCCGGCAGGTCCGCGGCGACCTTGTCCTTGGCCGCTCGCCAGGCGTCGTTGCTCGGATAGATCTCGGCGAGGTTCCACTTGTAGCGGTCCGGGGTCGCGGAGCGCTCCCGCTCCTGCGCCAGACCGGGAATCGTCAGAGCGGCGACGGCCACAAGAGCAGCCGCCGCAATCATGCGGAAGGGAGTGAAGGAGGTGCGCATAGCCTGCAATTGTAGCAACGCAGGCGGCGCGTGCTGACCGTTCGTCCCGCGATCCCGTCGACTCGTCCCGCCTCCCGGTGCCGGTCCTCCTGATCCCCGATCCCCGATTCCCTGTTCCCAGCCCTATTCCTCCCGATACACCCACGCGCCCGCGATCGACGCGAGCACCGATTCGACGTAGCCCCAGGCCGCGCCGATGGCCAGCACCCGTCCCGGGAAAACCCCCATGATCGCGTCGGCGGTGATCGGATACATGTAGGCGAAGAACCATGCGGCGGATCCGGCGAGCACCGCGGTCGGCACGCCTGGGCCAAACCGCGTGCGAATTGCGGCATAGAGCCAGACGATGGCGATGCCCAGGGAGAAGGCCATGACGACGAACGATCCGATGGCGTCGTTCCCGACCGGCGGCAGGTTGCGCGCCACCAGAGCGGCTTCCATGTCGGCGCCGAGGACGACCATGTTGAGGATCGTCTCGCCGATGTTGATCACGAGACCGGCGAGCAACCCGCCGAGCAGGACGCGCGTCAGATTGATCTTGCCCATGTGAGCTCTCGTTCTTCTGGCCGCCCTGCCCGCCCTGCCTGCCCTGCCTGCCCTGCCAGACCCGCCCGCACCTACTTCGCGCAGTCGCCGAGCCGCTTGGCGTCGTACTTCATCGTCATCGTCTGCGGCTGGCCGCCCCGGCTCATGGTCATCTTCATGGCGCCCGTGTAGGTGTCGGCGCCATAGACGATCTCGCCGCTGCCCGTCATCGGGGTCTGGCCGCCGCAGGTCATCAGCCAGGTGGCCTTCTTGTCGACCAGCTTGTAGTCGGTGACCTTGCAATCAGGGTTGTTGCCGCGCCCGCGGCCCTGCGGCATCATCCGCTGCGGATCCTTGGCGTCCTCCTCGGTGAGGCACTGGGTGACCTTCATCGGCGGCATGCCCTGCGGCATCCCCTCCATCGCCATCTCCATCGTGAGCTCCCAGTTGCCGGCGCGCGGCTGCGCGAAGACCGACGCGGTCACGAGCGCGAGCGCGCCCACTGTCAGGATGTTGACGAGTCTCATTGTGAAGGCCTCCCTGAGCCTGGCTTGATTCTACAGGCGGCTGCGAGCCGCGAGCACCTTTGTGCGCGCCTCGTCGGCCGACGAGCCGAGCACCGTCAGGTGTCCCATCTTCCGCCCCGGACGCGCCTGCGCCTTCCCGTACAGGTGCAGCTTGACGTTCCGGTCAGGCCAGCGCCGCCGCCCAGTCCGGCTCGCCGTTCGTCCACAGATCGCCGAGCAGGTTGGCCATGGCCGCCGGCTGCAGCAGGTCCGGGCGACCCGAGCGGCAGGCCGCAGATCGCGCGGAGCTGCTGCTCGAACTGGCTCGTGCGGCAGGCGTCGAACGTCAGGTGCCCGGAGTTGTGCGGACGCGGCGCGAGCTCGTTGATGAGCAGCCGTCCGTCGCGCGCCACGAAGAACTCGATGCAGAGGATGCCGATGTAGTCGAGCGCTTCCATCACGGCGCGGGTCACCTCCACGGCCTCGCGCCGCGAGACGCCGCGGACACGTCGACGGCGCCACCGAGACGTCGAGGATGTGGTGGCGGTGCACGTTCTCGATCGGGCCGAAGGACGAGAACGCCCCGTCCACACCTCGCGCGCCGACGACCGAGATCTCGCGCTCGAGATCGATGAACGCTTCGAGGATCGCCTCCTGTCGCCCAAGCGTCTCCCACGCGCGCAGCGGGTCGTCGCCCGGCGTCGAGGCGCGACCTGGCCCTTGCCGTCGTAGCCGAACGCGGCCGTCTTCAGCACCGCGGGCCGGCCGACGGCCGCAACGGCCGCCGCGAGATCGGCCTCGGATCGCGACCGGCGCAAACGGCGTCACCGGCAGGCCGCGCTCGGCCAGAAACGTCTTCTCGCGGAGGCGATGCTGCGCGATCGAACAGCGCGCGACCGTTCGGACGGACGAGCGCGTGCTCCTCGGCCGCGGCAGCGGCCGCGGCCGAGACGTTCTCGAACTCGAACGTGACGACGTCGACGCCGCGCGCGAACTCGCGGATCCGATCGAGATCGTCGTACGACGCCTCGATCTCGACGTCGGCGATCTGGCCGGTCGGGCGTGTCGTGTTCGGGCGCGAGCGTGTGCACGCGGTATCCGAGGCGGCGCGCGGCCATCGCGAACATGCGGCCCAGCTGGCCGCCGCCGAGCACGCCGATCGTCGAGCCTGGGAGGATGGGCCGGGAACCGCTCACGAGAGCTCGGCTCGCGTCGACCGACGCGGCCATCTCGTCGCGGTAGGCCTGCAGCTTCGCGCGCGAGGGCCGGGCGCGACGTCGCCAGAATGGCGACCGCCAGCAGGCCCGCGTTGACGCGCCCGCCGCGCCGATCGCGACCGTGGCGACGGGCACGCCCTTCGGCATCTGCACGATGGACAGCAGCGAATCGAGCCCGTTGAGCGCGGCGCTCTGGACCGGCACGCCGATCACCGGCAGGACCGTGTGCGCCGCGACCATGCCCGGCAGGTGCGCGGCGCCGCCGGCGCCCGCGATGATCACCTCGAGGCCGCGCTCCGCCGCCGGCGCCGCGTAGTCGGCCATCCACGCCGGCGTCCGGTGCGCCGACACGACGCGGCATTCGTGCGGCGACGCCGAAGCCGGTGAGGATCTCGTCGGCGTGCCGCATCGTTTCCCAGTCCGACTGGCTGCCCATGATCACGCCGACGAGCGGGCTCGCGTCGGTCATGCGCATATTTCATCAAGCCGGGGGTAGAATCCGTAGCATGTTGCAAACGAGCCGCGCGCCGGCGCTCGTCCTCGCACTGCTGATGGCCCTTGCGGCATCTCCGCGCGCGCAGTCGCCTGCCGCGCCAGCGCCGGCGGCCGCGCTCGACGTGCCCTACACGCAGCTTCACGCTGCCGAACGGCCTGCACGTCATCCTGCACGAGGATCACAGCGTGCCGATCGTCAGCGTCAACGTCTGGTACCACGTCGGATCCGCGCGCGAGAGGACCGGCCGCACCGGCTTCGCGCACCTGTTCGAGCACCTGATGTTCATGGGCTCGGGCCACGTCAAGCCGGGCGAGTTCGACAGCTGGCTCGAAGGCGCCGGCGGCACGAACAACGGCTCGACCGCGAACGACCGCACCAACTACTGGATCAACGTCCCGTCGAACGCGCTCGAGCTCGCGCTTGTTCCTCGAGTCCGATCGCATGGGGTACCTGCTCGACACGATGACGCCGCAGACCGTCGACGCGCAGCGCGACGTCGTCAAGAACGAGCGGCGGCAGAGCGTCGAGAACCGCCCGTACGGGATGGCCGACGTCGTCCTCGACGAGATGCTGTATCCGGAGGGCCACCCGTACCACTGGCCGGTCATCGGCTACATGGACGACCTCACCGCCGCCAGCTACGACGACGTCGTCGGCTTCTTCAAGAGCTACTACGCGCCGTCCAACGCGAGCCTGGTCGTCGCCGGCGACATCGACCCGGCCGACGACCAGGCGCCTCGTCGAGAAATGGTTCGGCGACGTCAAGGCCGGGCACGGCGGCGCAGCCGATGTCGATCCCCGGCGTGAGCGCTGACCGGCGTGCAGAAGAAGACGATCACCGATCGCGTGCAGCTGCCGCGCGCTGTACCTCGCGTGGCTGACGCCGCCGCATCTACGCGCCCGGCGACGCCGCGCTCGACGTCGTCGCCGACGATCCTCGCGGGCGGCAAGAACTCGCGGCTCTACAAGCGGCTCGTCTACGACATGCAGATCGCGCAGAGCGTGCAGCGCCTATCAGGGGTCGCAGGCGCTGTCGTCGGCGTTCGTCGATCGAAGCGACGCCGCGGCCGGGACACACCGTCGAGGAGATTCAGAAGGTGATCGACGAGGAGATCGCGACGCTTCAGCAGCGAAGGCGCCGACGCGAGCGCGAGCTGCAGCGGGCGCTCAACCAGATCGAGGCGTCGTTCTACAACGCGCATGGAACGGGTCGGCGGCTTCGGCGGCAAGGCCGATCAGCTGAACGGCTACTACGCGGAGACCGGCGAACCCGACTGGTTCAACGAGGACCTGGCGCGCTACCGCGCGCTCTCGCCGTCTGACGTCCGCGCCGCCGCCGAGCGCTTTCTTCCCGCTGATCGCCGCGTCGAGCTGACGGTCGTGCCCGAGGCTCAACGATGACGCAGATGCCGCCGCGGTCGTCGCGTTCGTCGGTCGCCGTCTTCGCCGTCGCCCTGGCGGCTCAGGCGCCCGATCGCCGGAAGCCTCCGGCCATCGGGCCAGGCGCCGACGCTCAAGCTGCCGGCGATCCAGAAGCGGCAGCTCTCGAACGGCCTGCCGGTGTGGATCGTCGAGCTGCACGAGGTGCCGGTCGCGCAGGTCAACCTCGTGGTTCTGGGCGGCAGCGCGGACGATCCGGCGGGCCAGTACGGCATCGCCAGCCTCACGGCCTCGATGCTCACCGAAGGGCGCCGGCAGTCGCGATCGCGCTCGACATCGCTGACGCCATCGACTTCCTCGGCGCCGAACCTCGACGAGCAGCGCCGGCATCGACGCGACCGACGATCCGGCTGCAGGTGCCCGTCGCGCGTCTCGCGGACGCTCTCCCGATCATGGCGGACGTGGCGCTGCGTCCCACGTTCCCGCCCGAGGAGCTGGAGCGGCTGCGGCAGCAGCGCCTGGTGAGCCTGCTCCAGGCGCGCGACGACCCGGCGTCGGTCGCCGCACTGGCGTTCTCGCGTGTCCTCTACGGCGCCTCGCACCGCTTTGGCATGGCGGCGATGGGCACCGCGGCCACGCATGAAAGCGTTCACTGCCGGACGATCTCCGGGCGTTCTACAACGTCACGTACCGGCCCGAGCGTGCGGCGCTGCTCGTGATCGGCGACGTCACGCTCGATCGCGTCCATGCCGCTGCTCGAGGCCGAGCTTCGGGAGCTGGACGCGCGACCGGCCTGCGGCGCCGCGGGTCACGCTCTCCACGCCGCCGCCGCCCGCCGCGCGCACGGTGTATCTCGTCGACAAGCCCGGCGCGCCGCAGTCGCAGATCCGCATCGGACGGGTCGGCGTGCCGCGGTCGACGCCCGACTTCTTCCCGCTCCAGGTGATGAACACCATTCTCGGCGGCTCGTTCACCTCGCGGCTGAACCTGAACCTGCGCGAGAAGCACGGCTACAGCCTACGGCGCGGCGTCGGTCTTCGACATGCGGGTCGCGCCCGGCCCGTTCTACGCCGACGGCGGGCGTGCAGACCGACAAGACGTCGGAGTCGCTGACCGAGTTCTTCAACGAGCTGAACGGCATCCTGCAGCCGGTGCCGGACGACGAGCTGACGCGCGCGAAGAACTACGTCGCGCTCCGGTTTCCGAGCGGGTTCGAGACCACCGGCGACATCTCCCGCCGCCTCGAGGACGCGCTCGTCTACAACCTCGCGCGACGACTACTTCGCGAAGTACATCCCGGCCATCCAGGCCGTGACCGCCGCCGACGTCCAGCGCGTCGCCCGCGCCTACATCCAGCCCGATCGCGTGGCGGTCGTCGTCGTCGGCGACCGCAAGGTGATCGAACCGGGCATCAAGGCGCTCAATCTGGGGCCGATCACGATCATGAGCGTCGACGAGATCTTCTGAAACGGACTTCCATGAACAGAATCCCTGCGCTCCTCGCCGCCGGCGTCCTTGTGGCTTCCCCCGCGTTCGCGCAGCTCGTCGAGCCGAACCAGGTCGGCCTCCGGATGGGGCACGTGCACCTCGTCGTCAAGGACGTCGACGCGCACAAGCAGTTCTGGGTCGGCATCATGGGCGGCACGCTCGTCACGAACGGACCGCTGGAGCTCATTCAGTTTCCCGGCGTGTACATCATGCTGCGACGGACCGAGGCGGCGCTCGAGCCGCCCGCCGGAGCCATCGTCAACCACTTCGGCTTCATCGTGAAGGACATGCCGGCGGCGCTCGCGAAGTGGAAGGCCGCGAACCTCAAGATCGAGCCGACCGAGAATCCGAACGAGGTGTACCTGCACGCGCCGGACGGCATCCGTCTCGAGGTGTACGGCGAGCCGGCCGCTGCCCACACCGGTGAGCATGAACCACATTCACTACAACGCCCCGGACATTCCGGCCATCAAGACGTGGTACGTGAAGGCGTTCGGCGCCAACCCGGGCCGGCGCCCGTGCATCGCCTGCCTGTCGAGGCCGGCCATGATTGAAGCCGGCGATCTGCCGGGCGTGAACCTGTCGTTTTCGGGAACGCGGAACCCGGTCGGTCCGACCAAGGGACGCTCGCTCGATCACATCGGGTTCGACGTGACGAACCTCGAGGAGTTCGTCAAGACGCTCGAGGCCAGGGGGATCAAGATCGACGCGCCCGATCCGGCAGGTGCCGAACAGCAAGGTGAAGGTGGCCTTTCTGAGCGATCCGTGGGGCACCTACATCGAGCTGACCGAAGGGCTCGCGCCCTGACGATGTGGATCGGAGAACTGAGAACAGGGAACCGGGAACCGCTGCGAACAGCTGCGAACCAGGGACCGAGCACCGGGAACCGCGAGGGCCTCAGTACAGATTGCTGAGCGCCCAGAGCAGCAGAATGACGACGGCCTCCAGCACGAGGACGCCGACGTAGTGGCGTGTCATGGCCTTCGGCGGGGGCTCGTAGGTGTCGTGGATGTCGGCCATGCGGACCTGCTGACTATAACTCGCGGGACCGGGCGAGCAGCTGACGGTCGGCATCGGCGAGCGCGCTGACGGCAGCGGCGGTCCACCGCTCGTCCGCGCGGAGCGCGTCCAGCGATTGCGCGGCGGCTCGCGCCGTCTCGACGGGCGCCGGGCCCTCCGTGAGTCCGGCGGACCTCGACGAACCGCCGCGGGCTGAGCACCGCCTTCAGCCCGTCTTCTGAATAGCGAATCGGCTCCGGCGCCACGTCGGTCGATGCCTCGAGCAGCAGTTCGGCCATTGGGCGGCCCTTCTTCTCCGCGGCCAGCGCGACGAGGCGGGCGGCCACGGTGTGCGCGGTCTTGAACGGCAGCCCGTGGTCCCGCACCAGCGTGTCCGCCAGCTCGGTCAGCGTCGTCCAGCCTGCGCCCGCGCGGGCCTCGAGCTTGACGCGGTCGAACTCCGCCGTCTTCATCGCGGCCGCGACGAGGGTGACGACGCGCGTGGCATCGCGGAACATCGCGAACACGAGCGGCTGCAAATCGTCCTCGGTGTCGACGATGTCGCCGAAGGGCGTGTTGTGGATGGTGAGGAGGATGGCCTGCGTCTGACCCAGCGCCTTGCTGCCGATGGCGCGCGCGTGCTCGAGCGCGACGGGGTTCCGCTTCTGCGGCATGATGCTGCTCGACTGCACGAACCCGTCGCCCAGCCTGAGATAGTCGAACTCCGCGGTGGACCATTGGAGCAGATCCTGCACGACGCGGCCGAGGCCGGCCAGCAGCACGCCGGCCGCCGCGACGCTCTCGAGCAGGTAGTCGGCCGTGGCGATGCTGCCGTAGGTGTTGCCCGTCGGACCGGAAAAGCCGAGCAGAGCTGCGGTGAGATGCCGGTCGATGGGAAATCCCGTGCCCGTGATGGCGCAGGCGCCCAGCGGGCAGTGGTTGGTCCGCTCGTACGCACGCTGCAGGCGGCTGGCGTCGCGCTCCAGTTGTTCGATCACAGCAAGGAGGTAATGAGCGACCGTAGTCGGCTGCGCGCGCTGGGTGTGGGTGTGCACGGCGAAGACCGTTTCGCGGTGGCCATCGACAAGCTCGAGCAGCGACTCGCGCAGCTCGAGGCTCGCCGACAGGAGCGCCAGGATCAATTCCCGCTGCCGCATCCGGTACATCGTCATGTCGATGTCGTTGCGGCTGCGGGCCGTGTGGAGCCGGCCGGCGACCTCTTCGCCGCACGCCTGCGCGAGAAGGCCCTCGACGTAGAAGAACAGATCCTCGCAGGTCCCGTCGTAGGACGCGCAGCGCACATCGGGCTGCGAGACTCCGTCGAGCGCCTGGCGCAGCACCCGGGCGTCCGGTGGTGAGACAATGCCGCGGTCGGCCAGCATCACCAGATGGGCGTAATGAATGGACATCAGCGGCGCGAGGAAGAGCTTCTTGGCGTCCTCGAAGTTCTCGTTGAGGACCGAGCTCACGTACTCGGGCGCGAACCGCATGTCGGGAGCAGTGTAGCGCAGCCGTGACGTCCTGGACGCTGCGCGCGCGCGCGCCTCACATCGACGGCGGTGAACCCGAAAGCCACCGGGATCGGCCCGCCATTTCACGAGATCCCGACGTCCTTGCGGCTTTTGTCGAAGACGCCGCGCACTTCCCCGGCGGGCACGCCGCGGGCGTGGCCACGCCCGAGACGGAAGTGGACATCGCGCGCCTGCTGAAGGCAACGTCCGGGAGCGTGCTGGTGGTCGGCGCGCAGTCGTCTCTGACCGGCGGCGCCACACCGAGCGGAGACCTCGTGATCAGCACGAGAAAGCTGACCGGCATCGAGCATCTCGCGGGGGATCGCGTCCGTGCGCAGGCCGGCGTCCCGCTTTCCGTTCTCGAAGACACGCTGGCGCGGTCAGGCCTGTCCTATCCCCCGGTGCCGACCTTTACGGGCGCGTTCGTCGGCGGCGTGGTGGCCACGAATGCTGCGGGTGCGGCGACGTTCAAGCACGGCGCCACCCGGGACTGGGTCGAAGCGCTGACGGTCGTGCTTCCGGACGGCGATGTCCTGGACATCGAGCGTGGCGCGACACGGGCACACGCGGACGGGTACTTCGACCTGGTGCTGTCGCGCGGCGCCGTTCGTCTGCATGTGCCGACCTACCGGATGCCGTCGCTGGCGAAGCTCTCGGCCGGCTACTTCGCGGCGCCGGGCATGGACCTGATCGATCTCTTCATTGGCGCCGAAGGCACGCTCGGCGTCGTCTCGTCTGCCACCCTGCGCGTCCTGTCCCGGCGTCCGGCGCAGTGTCTGGCACTCGTGCCGTGCACGGACGGCCCGGCTGCGCTCGCCCTCGTGGGCGAGCTGCGCCGGCACGCACGGCAGGCCTGGGCATCGGGCGATCCTCGGGGCCTGGATGTCTCGGCCATCGAGCACATGGATCGGCGCTCGCTGCAGATCGTGCGGGAGGATCGGCCGCACGGCGTGCAGCTGCCAGCGTCGTTCGACAGCGCGGAGCTCGCGCTGCTCGTCACGCTCGATCTGCCGTCCGACGCGAGCACCGCCGATGCGTTCGACCAGATCGGACGCGCGCTCGACGGCGATGCGCCGGATACGCCGCTCGTGCGGCTGTGCCGGCTCCTTGCGGCCACGCCTGGCGTCGAACTCGATGCCGTCCAGCTGGCGGCGCCAGGCGACGAGAGCCGGGCGGCGCAGTTGCTCGCGATTCGGGAGGCGGTGCCGACCGCCGTGAACCATCGCGTGGCGCGCGCGAAGCAGTTGGACGAGCGCATCGAGAAAATCGCCGGCGACCTGATCGTGCCCTTCGAGCGGTTCGACGCGCTCGTGGCGCGGTGTCACCAGGAAGCCGATCGGCGGGGCCTCGACCTGGCGATCTGGGGCCATGTGTCCGACGGCAACATCCACCCGAACGTCGTGCCGCGGTCGTTCGCCGATGTGCAGGACGGCAAGGAGGCCGTGCTCGCGATGGGCCAGGCCGCCATCGAGCTCGGAGGCGCGCCTCTCGCCGAGCACGGCGTCGGGCGGAATCCCGTCAAGCAGCAGCTCCTGCGGCTGCTCTACGGCGACGAGGGGATCGAGCAAATGCGCCGCGTGAAGCGGGCGATCGATCCCGATTGGAAGCTCGCGCCTGGCGTGCTGTTCCAACGCTGACAGGCATGTTTGGTCTTCTGATACTGCTCGCGGGGCCCCACCCCCGCTCGCGACCCACGCTGCAACAGTCTGTCCACTCGGCCTGCGAGCGTAGACTCTCGGCCTCAGGGTGTCCCGAGCGCCGACTGACCCCCCGCTCGCGTCGTCGACGCTGCACTTATGATGTCACGCTCGGCCGCGAGCGTAGAGCTGCGTCGGCCTCGGGTGTCCTCAGCTGGACAACTATAGTGTAGCTCGCTATAGTATAGCGGTACACCACTTATGAGCAATCGCGTGATGTCGGGCCGCGTTGACCACTTCCTGCCGCTCACGACGCCAGATGCTCCACACGCTGCTGGCGGTGGCCGACGGCGAGAAGCACGGCTACGCGATCATCAAGGAGATCTCCCGGCGCACCGACGACGGCGTCCGGATCGGCGCCGGTACGCTCTACACGCTGATCAAGCGCGCGCTCGCGGACGGCCTGCTCGTCGAGAGCGACGACCGCCCGGACCCGGCGCTGGACGATGAGCGGCGGCGGTATTACAGGCTGACGCCGCTCGGGCGCTCGGTGGCCGAGGCCGAGGTGTCGCGGCTCGAGGCGATCGTCGGGATGGCGCGGGCCAAGAAGCTGCGGCCGCGAAAGGCGTAACCATGCCGACCCCAACCGGACGCCTCGCGATCGAACCGCGTCTTCCGCGCGCTGCTCCGCCTTCTCCCGTTCGACTTCAGGCTCGAGCACGGCCGCGAGATGGAGCAGGTGTTCAGGGCGCAGCAGGCGGATGCGCGGCACGAAGGGCACCGCGAGAGCCGCGGCGCGCCTCTGGCTCGAGACGGTGCACGACCTGCTGACCACCGCGCCGCGCCAGCACCTGGCGATGCTGCGCCAGGACGTGGGCTACGCGATGCGCACGCTCGGGCGGACGCCGGGCTTCACGGCGGCGGCCATCCTGACGCTGGCCCTCGGCATCAGCGCCAGCGCCAGCATCTTCACGATCATCAACGCTTTTCTCTTCAGGCCGCTGCCGGTCGACCGGCCCGACCAGCTCGTCTCGATTGCCACGCTCGACGAGCGGCACATCGAGATGCCGCACGGCGTGTCGTTTCGCGATCTGCAGGACTACCGGGAGCTGACCGACGTGTTCAGCGGGCTTCTCGGCCTTCAGCCGCAGGGGGCCTGGCTGAACACCGGCAGCCGCATCGATCGGGTCGTCCTCGAAGCCGTCACGGAGAACGCCTTCTCGCTGCTGGGCGTCCGGCCCGCGGTCGGGCGGGTGCTCGTGCCCTCAGACGAGCACTCTTCGGTCCTGGTGCTGGCGCACGACTACTGGCGCGTCCAGTTCAACGCCGATCCATCCGTCGTCGGACAGAGCGTCCGGCTGAACGCTCAAGCCGTTCACGATTGTCGGCGTCGCCGCCGAGTCCTTCACCGGCCTCGAGTCGCTGCTCAAGGTGTCGGGCTTCGTGCCGATGTCGGTCCTGAACCGCATCTCGGACGACACCCCCGAGGGCGCGGCGTGGCTCGACGATCGGGATCGCCATGCGCTCACCGTGATCGGTCGCCTCGCGGGCGGCGTCAGCATCGAGCAGGCACGCGCGGCGCTGGCCGTCAAGGTCGACGTGCTCGCCGCGCAGTACCCGGCGACGAACGAGGGCGTCCAGCTGCTCGTGGTGCCCGAAACGCAGGCGCGACCCGTGCCGCAGAACGGCCCGATGTTCCACGTCGCCGCGGCGGTGCTCTCGGCTGCTGGCCGGACTGCTGCTGCTCATCACGAGCGCCAACGTGGCCAACATGCTGCTGGCACGCGCCGCGTCGCGGGGCCGGGAGATGGCCCTGCGCACGGCGCTCGGCGCCCGCCGCGGACGAATCGTCCGTCAGCTGCTCACCGAGAGCGTCGTGCTCGCGGTGCTCGGCAGCGCAGGAGCGGTGCTGCTCGCGATTGCGGCGTCCGCGGCGATGGAGTACGGGATCGAGAGCCTCGCGTTCGGGGTGCCGCTCAGGGTCGACTTCGGCCTCGACTGGCGAGTGCTCGGCGCGACGATCGGCGTGGCCGTCCTGGCCGGCGTGATAGCCGGGCTCGCGCCAGCGTGGTACGCGCATCGTGCCGACGTCAACTCGCTCCTCAAGACGGGCGGCCGCACGCACGAAGGGTCTGGCGCGAGGACGGCTGCGCGCCGTGCTGGTCGTCGCACAAGTCGCCGTGTCGCTCGTGCTGCTCATCGTCGGCGGCCTCTTCGTCAGGACGCTGGAGCGCGCGCGGAGCGTGGACCTGGGGATCCGCGTGGATCGCGTGCTGCTGACAACCGTGGATCTCCCCCGGCTGACCTACCCGGCCGAGGCACGGGCTGCGTACTATCGAAACGCCCGCGGACGCGTCGCCGCGCTGCCAGGCGTGTCCGCGGCGGCCTGGATCTCCGGCCCGCCGTTCTCGTTCGAGCAGGATCAGGAGGCCGTTCAGCGCGCGGATCGCCCTCGGCCCGCCGACGGACAGGGCCACTCGACGTTGAGCATTCGCGTGACCCCGGAGTACTTCCAGGCGGCGCGCGTGGCGATCCTCGAGGGACGGGGGTTCGACGATCGGGACGTCGATGACGCGCGGCCGGTCACGATCGTCAACGAGACGCTGGCACGTCAGCTGTGGCCCGGCGAGAGCCCGCTGGGCAAGCACCTGCGGATGCCGCAGGTCGCGGAGCCCGTCGAAGTCGTGGGCATCGCCAAAGACGGCAGGTACATCCTGCTCTGGGAAGCCCCGCGCCCGCTGCTGTTTCTGCCGCTCGCGCAAGCAGCCTCCGGCGTCTGCGACTCTCGAAGTCGTTGCAGCGGGTGCAGCCCTCCGACATCGCCACCGCCGTGCAGTCGGCGCTCAGAGCGATCGACCCGGACGTTCCGGCCTACCGTGTTCAGACGATGGCCGACCATCTCGAGCGTGGGAACGCGTTTCTGATCTTCCGCATCGGCGCGCTGTTCACGGGCATCTTTGGCGTGCCTGGGCCTGATCCTCGCGTCGATCGGGCTCTACGGCGTCGTGGCCTACGACGTGACGCAGCGCACGCACGAGATCGGCGTGCGCATGGCGCTCGGCGCGCTGCGCGTCGACATCCTGCGCGAGGTCCTGCGGCGAGGGGCCCGGCTCGCGGCATCGGGCGCTCTGCTCGGCGTGGCTATCGGCGCGGGCGTCGCTCAACTGCTTCGAACCATGCTCCTCGGCGTGAGCCCGATCGATCCGTTCACGTACGCTGCGACGGCGCTGCTGCTTTTCGGCGTCTGCCTGCTGGCGTCGTTCGTGCCCGCGCGTCGCGCAGCGACGTCCAGCCCTCTCGACGCGCTGCGTGCCGACTGACACGGTCCCGAATCCCGATTGCAATCTTGTGCACGAAAAGCCTGCCTCGCAGGCACCTTTGTTCTGCGCGCCGCCGCCCCATGCGAGTGTCCCTCGTGGTCATGCTATCGTGTCGCCTCCCGTCGATTGCGCACCACGCCTTCTCGTCGTCCGCGTCTGAGCACCGCTTCTCCTGAAGTTGGAACGACGTCGGTCGCCCGAAGGCCTGCGCGTCGATCGGACGTGCGCAGCGTGTCCTCAGGAGTTGGCGTCAGAATGAGAATTCGACCGTTGTTGCTTTCGCTGTGTCTCGCGTGCGGCGTCGCCGCACCGGAGTCGGCGCGCGGCCAGGCACCGCCGCAGCCGCCGCAGGACCCGCACGCCGGCCACGACATGTCCGACAGCACCGTGTCGCCGTGGATGCTGATGTCCGACGGCGTGGTCTTCGGCACGTTCAACCATCAGGACGGCGAGCGCGGAGTCGACGAGTTCCGCTCCACCAACTGGTGGATGGGCATGGCGTCGCGGCCTGTCGGCAGCGGCACGCTCACGCTGACCGGCATGCTCAGCCTCGAGCCGGCCACGGTCGGCGCGTGCGGCTACGGCCTGCTCTTCCAGGTCGGCGAGTCGTGCAACGACACGCTCATCGTCGACCGCCAGCACCCGCACGATTTTCTGATGCATGCCTCGGCCTCGTGGCGCCTGCCGCTCAACGGCTCAACGAGCCTCACGCTCTCGGGAGCCGCCGTCGGCGACCCGGCGCTCGGGCCGATTGCGTTCATGCACCGGCCGTCGGCCGCCGAAAACGCCACGGCGCCGCTTGCCCACCACTGGCTCGACGCGACGCACATCGCCATGGGCGTCATCTCGGCCGGCCTGCAACTTGGACCTTTGACGCTGGAGTCGTCTCTGTTTCACGGCGGCGAGCCGGACAGCAACCGATGGGACCTGATGGACCCCGGCGCGCTCGACTCGTGGTCGGCCCGTGTCTGGTTCGAGCCAGGCCGGAGTGGAGCGCGCAGGTTTCGTACGGCTTCCTGAAGGAACCAGAAGAGTTCGAGGAAGGCGATGTCCGCCGAACGACGGCCTCGCTGGGCTGGTGGAGGAACCGCGGCAGCGGGTTCACTGCGGCGACGATCGCCTTCGGCCTGAACGACAAGTCGCACGACGACTACGCGGCCTTTCTCGCGGAAGCCACCCATCGGCAAGGGGCTTACACGGGATACGGCCGCCTCGAGACGCTACAGGTCGAGCTCGAACCGCTGTTGTCGGTCCAGCATGGCGGCGAGATTCATCACCCTGAGGCGTTCGAGGGCAACCCCAACGTGCTGACGTCGCTGACCCTCGGCGGCACACGCGAGTTGGCGTTGTGGCGCGGCTTCGAGATCGCCGCCGGCGCCGACGCCACGCTCTCGTTCCCGGCCGAGGTGTTGAACTTCACCTACGGCGAGCACCCGGTCTCGTTTCATGTCTTCTTCCGCATCCGCCCGCCGGTCGGACATATGGGGAGGATGTGGAACATGCGCATGGGGGGACCACACTAGTCCTTGGGGCTTGGGCCTTGGGCCTTGGGCGGTCCTTGGCCCTTCGGCGTTGGCCTTCGGCAGCTCTGGACTGGCAGGCACCTCTCCAAGAACCAAGCAGCGAGTGGACTGCCAAGGACCAGGACAGCCCAAGGCCCAAGAACCAAGCCCGAAGGACCTATGGAGCCAGCGCTCTCTGAAGGTGCGCTGCTCGGCGTGAGCGTGCCGCCGGTCCGTTCGATGGGCAGGAGCTCGAGCGCGGGGTTCTCGGCGAGGGTCACCTGGACTGTCTTCGCGATCCCGCTCCGGTCGACATAGACGACCGCCACCCGGTCCCCCGGCTTCCTTCGACCGATCGCCGCAGCGACTGCCGCGGACGAACCGATGCGGCTGCCGTCGACCTGCCGGATTTCGTCGTCCACGTCGAGGCCAGCCGCGTACATCGGCGTGTCGATGGCCGGCGTGGACGCAATCCGCACCACGCCATCGTCGGTGCGATATGCGGGCTCTCCCCACCAGGCCTGGCCGGGGTAGGGCTTGCGGAGCACGAGGCCGGCGCGCTGCAGCAGCCGGGCATAGTCGGCCACCTCGTGGCCCTGGATGTACCGCGCGAAGAAGCTGCGCGCGAACGCCGCATCCTTGCTCACCTCGGCGAGCCGCGCTTCGGCATCGGCCATGGTGTACGGCCGGTCGACGTACCCGGGGCGGGCGCCGCCCGGCTTGCCGTGGGCACGCCACATGGCGCGCATGAAGTCGTCGAGCGTCACGGCGCCGTTCGACCGGTCTCTGAGCGTGAGGTCGAGCGCCAGCGCGATGGCCCCGCCGAACGGATAGTACGAAATGTAGGTCGTGGACCAGTTGGTGCGGTCACCGGCCCGGCTGCCGTCGGTGAACGCTGCCATCCGGCTCATCTCTTCGGCCGAGCGTACCGCGCGCGCGGGATTGAGCGCGACGCTCCTGAAGAGGCCCGCCATGGTGCTCACCGTCTCGTCGAGATCCGCGAGCCGCGTGCGGCTCAGGACGAGCGGCGCGTAGTACTGCGTGAACCCCTCGCCGAGCCACAGTTCGCCGGACAGGTTCGCGCGCTCGAAGTCGAACGGCTCGAGCGAGGCCGGACGGATGCGCTCGACGTTCCAGCCGTGGAAGAACTCGTGCGCGATGGTGTCGAGGAAGTCGGCGCGGTCGCCGCCGAGCGGCTGCGCCGAGGTGATGACGGTGCTGTTTCGATGCTCCATGCCGTCGCCGCTGGCCCACGGCAGGTAGTCGGCGAGAAAGGTGTAGTGACCGGACTCGTACGCGGGCAGCTCACCGAAGATCTCCAGCTCCTCGCGAACGATCTTCTCGACGTCTGAGACGAGCCCGTCGAGATCCGCCGCGGCGCCCGTGTGGTGCGCGTTGAAACGGATCGTCTGCCCACCGACCGCGAAGGTGCGGACCGCTGCCGGGCCGAGCTCGATCGGGCTGTCCATCAGGTACTGGAGATTGGGCGCCGTGAACTCGAAGGGGCTTGCGCCGGCGAACAACTGCGTGGCGGCCCGCCAGCGCCGGCCGGCCGGCGGCTCGAGCGTCAGCACCGCGCTGCGATCGTCGACGCCCCTCGCCCACATCAGGGCGGCCGGCATGTTGATGTGCGCGTGCGTCGTGTCGATGGCCAGATAGGTGCCATCCAGCAGGTCGCCGAATACCCTGTAGCGCACCTTCACGCTTCCGTCGTGCGTTGCCGCGGTCCACCCATGGGGATCGGGCCGTGCGAGCGCGATTGCTCGCCCGCCCCCGTCCACCGCCTGCACGTCGTACACGTTCTTCGCAAAGTCGTGCACGGAGTACCGCCCGGGCGAGGTCTGGCTCATCCTCAGCTCGAGCGGCGCCCGCCCGAGCTCGCTGAACGTGACCTCCACCTGCATCCAGTGATGCTCGGGCTCGGGGAAGGAGAGGCGATAGTCGGATAGGCTCGGCCCTCGGAGGAAGACGCCATCGCGGCCGTGACGAGCGACGAGCGACGAGACAGCGACGCATCAATTTACAATTTACAATTTACGATTAGGAATTCGTATCAGGAATTGCCACGTTTCGGCGACAGCCCTCAGAACACACCGTATTTCACAGCTCACACCGCTTGGCATCATCCGTGCTCCGCAGTCGGTATGGGCGATTCGCTGCCGACTTACGAGAACGGCCAGGATGTGCGCGACCGGGCGCTGGCTCTGGCGTGCCAGACGGTTCGACTTTGCCGGCAGCTGTACGACGCCGGTGGCGTTGGCCGGATTCTCGCTCCTCAACTGATCAACTGCTCGACGTCGGTGCCTGCGATGCTGGAGGAAGCGCGCGCCGCGGAGAGCCGGCGCGACTTCATCTCGAAGTGCAGCATTGCGCTCAAGGAGTGCAGAGAATGCCATGTCAGGCTGACTGTGCTCGAGACTTGCGCCATAGGCGCACCGGCTCAGTTGAGGCTGCTTCAACGCGAAGCCCACGAGCTTGCGTCGATCCTCGGCGCCATCATCCGCAACACACGGAACAACGCCGGTCTGTCGACGGGCGGGCGCCGGAACGCTTCACGTCTCCCGCCCGGTGACACCTTGCGGCGCGGCAACGCATTGTAAATTGTGAATCGTAAATCGTAAATTTCTGCGCGGCGTTACTTGAACAGATCATCAAACGCCTGCTTGGCGCTCGGCGGTCCAGCCGGCGTGCCGGTCTGGCGTTCGACCGTCGTGCGGGGCGCAAACAGCGCGCACGCGTTCTGCACGTCCTTCGGGGACACACGTGCGGTCAGCTTCGAGTCGGCGCACTCGAAGCGGGCGCTGGTGTCGAACGACACGCAGTTGATGCAGCTCCGCACATCGACTCCGCAGCGCGAGCATCGGGCGACGAGGGCATCGAGGCCTTCGGGGATGGCGAGCTTGTTGCCGCAACGCGCGCACTTGAAGACTTCGTGCGACGCCATCAGGTTCGGCGTCTTCGGCCCTCGGGCATCCTGGAGCAGCCGTCCGGGCGCGCGCGGCTCAGGAGCCGGCTTCTCGGGCTTCGGCCCGCGCGGCCCCTTCGGCTCGTCCTGATAGCCGCGCTGGCGGTACTTGCGATCGGACATGGCGTTCGTATCCCGGAGACGGGCGCGGCAACGACGTGACGCGGCCATTCTACGCCGCAGCGACGACCGGCGCATATCCTGGCACGAGTGCGCATCCACGAGCGCCCGAATTGGGCGCGTCCCTGATGGCCAGGTGATATTCTGCCGGCCAATGCGGCGTTTCCCCCTCGTGATCGGCGCTGCCCTGGCGCTCGTCGCGGCCACGCCGCGTGCCCAGGGGCCGGCCCCGAAGCCCATGTCCATCGTCGATCTCGCGGGCGTCCCCCGGCTGCTCGATCCGCAGCTCGCCCCGAACGGCCAGTCCGTGATCTACACGCTGACGCGAGCGGACTGGCAGGCAAACCGTGCGGTCGGCCAAATCTGGCGGCAGGCCATCGGCGGCGGCTCTCCCGTCCAGCTGACCACCCAGGACGGCGGTGCGACCACGGCCCGCTGGTCGCCGGATGGCCGCACGATCGCGTTCGTCGCTCGAGGGAGCGACGGCAACCAGCAACTCTTCCTGCAGCCGGCCGCGGGCGGCGACGCTCGATCCCTGACGCAGCACGCGACGAGCGTGTCGCAGCCGTCGTGGGCGCCCGACAGCGCGGCGCTGTACTTCGTCGCGGCGGACGAGCGCAGCGCGGACGCGCGCGAACGCGACCGGCTCCGGGACGATGTGTATGCGTTCGACGAGACGTACACGCAGCGGCATCTGTGGAAGGTGGTCGTCGGGGATGGAGCGAAGCCCGGCGCCGAGACGCGGCTGACGAGCGGCAGCTTCTCGGTCCTCTCCTATCGGCTGTCACGCGATGGCTCGCGGATCGTCACGCACCGGGCCCCGACGCCGCTTGCCGGCGACGCCGCGCAGAGCGAAGTCTGGGTCTCCGCGGCCGACGGCTCGGCCGCGCGGGCCGTGACCAGCAACGGCGTCGAGGAGACTGACGGCGAGCTTTCGCCCGACAACGCACGTGTGCTGTTTGTCGCTGAGGCGAGTGCGACGTTGGAGCCCTACCACAGCGCACGGGTATTCGTGGCGCCCGCCTCCGGTGGTTCGCCGCGGCCGCTCGCGAGCAACGTCTCGTACGCGTTGGAACGCGCCGCGTGGTCGCCCGATGGAGCGAGCGTGCTGGCGGTGGCCAACATGGGCGTTCACAGCGAGATCGTCCGAATCGACGCGGCAAGCGGCAAGACCGAAGCGCTGACCAGCGGACGGCACTCGGTGCAGTTCTGGAGCCTGTCGAGAGAGGCCGGGCGTATGGTCTTTCAGCTCGACGAGCCCGAACGGCTCGGGCGACGCATGGACGCTCGGCGTCGCGGGCGGTCAGCCCGAGCGCGTCACGGGCGTCTACGACACGCTGTCGCGCGATTTCGCGCTGCCCCGGCAGGAGAAGGTGGACTGGCGGGGCGCAGACGGCGCCGCGCTCGAGGGCCTGCTCTTCTATCCAATCGGGTACCAGGCCGGGCGCCGCTATCCCCTGGTCGTCCAGCTCCACGGCGGTCCGGCGGAATCGGACAAGTTCGGCTACGGGCCGGGCGTCATCGTCAACTACGTGCCGGTGCTCGCCGCCCGCGGCTACGCGGTGTTCAGGCCGAACTACCGCGGCAGCACCGGCTACGGCGACGCCTTCCTCCGGGATGTCGTCGGCGGATACTTCCGCAACATGCCGCTCGACGTGCTGGCGGGCGTGGACCGGCTGGTCGCGATGGGCGTGGCTGACGCGGACCGGCTGGCAGTCATGGGGTGGAGCGCCGGCGGGCACCTGACGAACAGGCTGATCACGTTGACGGGGCGGTTCAAGGCGGCCGCATCGACGGCGGGCGCGGCCGACTGGATCTCGCTGTTCGCGCAGACCGACGTGCGGAGCCACCGGGCGCTCTGGTTTGGCGGGACGCCCTGGCAGGCCAATGCCCCGTTCGAGCGGTACTGGCGCGAGTCGCCGCTGAGCGGCGTGGCGGCCGTGACGACGCCAACGCTTTTTCTGGTGGGGGAGGGCGATCCGCGCGTGCCGATGGCGCAATCGGTGGAGATGTACCGGGCGCTACGGTCGAACGGCGTGCCGACGCGGCTGCTGGTGGCGCCGCGCGAGGGGCATCAATGGGCCGAGCTGCGGCATCAGCTGCACAAGGCCAACGCCGAGCTCGAGTGGTTCGAGCGTCACGTGCGGGGGCAGGAGTACACGTGGGAATCCGGGCCGGCTGCCGGCGCTCAAGGGGCTCCTCGGCCCTGATCCGGCTGGGATTTGACACCTACGTGAAAACTTTCACAAAATAGGGCGACGCGCCACGAGCACGTGGAAATTCGAGTAAGCTCCACGGGTTCATTCGGCAGCGTGGGTCCTGATCGCGCACCTCCCTCGTTCGCTCGCGTGCCCCTGAGTCGATGGCGCAAATATTTCATCGGAGCACGAACACCATCTCCCGCGTCAGTATTTTTGGCGCGGTTTTTCTCATCGGCGGCCTGTTGTGGCTCACGGCGCAGATTCACCGGTCGTCCTGGAACACGGACGCCCACGTCGCGCGCGAGCAGCCCCTCCAGTTCAGCCATGAGCGCCACGTCGGCGGCAACGGCATCGACTGCCGCTACTGCCATACGTCGGTCGAGAAGGCCCGCTTTGCCGGCATCCCTCCGACCAAGACCTGCATGAACTGCCATTCGGAGGTCTTCGCGAACGCGCCCTTTCTGCAGCCGGTGCGCGCGAGCTTCGAGAGCGGCGCGCCGCTCGCCTGGAACCGGGTGCACGACCTGCCGGACTTCGTGTTCTTCGACCACAGCATCCACGTGGACAAGGGCGTCGGCTGCACGACCTGCCACGGTCCAGTCGACCGTATGCCGTTGATGTGGCAGGAGAAATCGCTCCAGATGGAGTGGTGCCTCGACTGCCACCGCAACCCCGAGCAGTACGTCCGCCCGCGAAGCGCCGTGTTCGATGTCGCCTATCAGCCGCCGGCCGACCAGCTCGAGCTGGGACGGAAGCTCGTGGCCGAGTACGAGATTCAGAAACTGACGAGCTGCTCGACGTGTCATCAATAGATCCACCTGACGACGAGGTTCAAGGTTCAGGGTTCCCGGTTCTGGGTGCTGGTCCGAGGTTCCCGGTGCTGGGGTTCAAGGTGCCCGTGCGATCGAGGCACGCCGAGCCCGAGAACCTTGAACCGCAGAACCGAGAACCCGGCACCGAGCACCGTTGAACCTGGCGAACCGTGCACCCTGCACCGAGCACGGCACCGCAAGACCCGCCAGTCTTCTGGCGTTCGCTCGAAGAGCTGGCCGACGAGCCCACCTTCCGCGAACGACTTCACAACGAGTTCCCGTCGCAGATCGAGGCGATCGAGGACCCCGTCGAGCGACGGACGTTCCTCAAGCTGATGTCGGCGTCGCTGGCCCTGGCAGGCATGGCCGGGTGCACGCGCCAGCCCCTCGAGAAGATTGTCCCCTACGTCCGCCAGCCCGAAGAAGTCATCCCGGGACAGCCGCTGTTCTTTGCCACGGCCATGACGCTCGGCGGAGTGGCCACCGGAGTGCTCGTCGAGAGCCACGAGGGCCGGCCGAGCAAGATCGAAGGCAACCCCGAGCACCCCGGCAGCCTCGGCGCCAGCGACGTCTTCGCGCAGGCGGCAATCCTTGATCTCTACGATCCGGATCGCGCGCGCGCCGTGACCAACCTGGGCGAGATCCGGCCCTGGTCGGCGTTCGCCGCGGCCATGGCGTCGGCCCTGGCGGTCCAGAAGCCGCTCGCCGGCGTCGGGCTGCGCATCCTCACCGAATCGATCTCGTCGCCGACGCTCGCCGCCCAGATCCGGGCGGTGCTGACCAACTACCCCTCGGCCAAGTGGGCGCGGTGGGATCCCGCAAGCCGGCAGGCCGCGTACCAGGGGGCCCAGTTGGCCTTCGGCGAGTACGTCGATGCGCTCCACCACCTCGATCAGGCCGACGTGATCCTCACGCTCGACGCGGACATCCTCGCGTCGGGTCCAGCTTCGCTCCGAGACGCGCGCGCGTTTGCCTCGCGCCGCCAGCCCTCGACGCCCGATCGGATGAACCGGCTGTACGCGCTCGAGAGCATGCCGACCGCCACCGGCTCCCGCGCCGATCACCGGCTGGCGCTGAAGCCGAGCGAGATCGAGACCGTCGCCCGTCAGATTGCAGCCGCCGTCGGCGTCCCTGGCATCGATGCCGCCGTGCCGGGCGCCAGCGCCGTCGCGGGACGGTCAGCCGCGGCAACGCCGCGCTTCGTGGCGGCCGTGGCCAAGGATCTGCTCGCGCACAAGGGCGCGTGCCTGGTCGTCGCCGGCGGCGAGCAGCCGCCCGCCGTGCACGCCGTCGCGCACGCCATGAACGCGGCACTCGGCAACGTCGGCCGGACGGTCGCCTACATCGATCCCATCGAGGCGTCGCCGATCGATCAGCTGCAGTCGCTGCGGGATCTCACCGCCGAGATGAACGCGGGCCAGGTGGATCTGCTGGTCGTACTGGGCGGCAATCCCGTCTACACCGCGCCGGCCGACCTCGAGTTCGGCGCCGCCATGGGCAAAGTGCCGACGCGCGTGCACTTCGGTCTGCACGCGAACGAAACGTCCGAGATCTCCCACTGGCAGGTCCCCGAGGCGCACTTTCTCGAAACCTGGAGCGATGCCCGCGGGATCGACGGCACGGCCTCGATCGTCCAGCCGCTCATCCTGCCGATCTTCGGCGGCCGCTCGGCGCACGAGGTCCTGTCGGTGCTGAATGGCGCGCCCGATCAGACGGCCTACGACATCGTCCGCCAGTACTGGATCCTGCGCACCAGTTTCGCGGCGCCCGCCCCGGACCCAAAAGGTCCCGTTCCCGACAAGAACGACGATACGGAGGAGACCGAACCGACGCCGGCGTTCGAGGCGGCGTGGCGCAAGTGGCTGCACGACGGCGTGGTGCCGGCGACGGCGTTCACGCCGCGCAGCGTCGCCTTGAAGGCTCTTCCCGCACCGGCGGCGGCGCAGCCGGCGGGCCTCGAGATCGTCTTCCGGAACGATCCGTCGGTGCTCGACGGCCGCTTCGCGAACAACGGCTGGCTGCAGGAGCTGCCGAAGCCCATCACCAGGCTCACGTGGGACAACGCCGTCATCGTGAGCCCGGCCACAGCGACGAGGCTCAGTGCCGGCGGTGATTTCGCGATGCGGGGCGGCGAGCACGGCCAGATAGTCAGCGACGTCGTTGAGCTTCGTTACCGCGGCCGGACTGTCACTGGACCGATCTTCGTCGTGCCCGGCCATCCGGACGAATGCGCGACGGTCCACTTCGGTTACGGCCGGCGGCGCGCCGGCCGGGTCGGCGAAGGCGCGGGGTTCGACGCCTACCGGATCCGGACGGCCGACGGTCCGACCTTTGGCGGCGGCCTCGAGATCGTCAAGACCGGCGAGCGCTACTCGCTGGCCTGCACGCAGGGGCACCACCTGATGGAAGGCCGCGGGATGATACGCGCGGTCACGAAGGACGAGTTCGCGGCCGATCCGCACGTCGTCCACGAAGGCCACCACACGCCGCCGAAGACGTTGACGATGATCCCGGATCACCCCTACGAAGGCTACAAGTGGGGGATGGCCATCGACGTCAACGTCTGCACGGGCTGCAACGCCTGCGTCGTCGGCTGCCAGGCCGAGAACAACATCCCGGTGGTCGGCAAGGACCAGGTGCTGCGCGGCCGTGAGATGCACTGGCTGCGCGTCGACAGCTATTACAGCGGCCCCGGAGAGGATCCCGCGACGTATTTCCAGCCGGTGCCGTGCATGCACTGCGAGAACGCGCCGTGCGAGGTGGTCTGCCCGGTCAACGCCACGGTCCACAGCCACGAAGGGCTGAACGACATGGTGTACAACCGCTGCATCGGCACGCGGTACTGCTCCAACAACTGTCCGTACAAAGTCCGCCGCTTCAACTACCACCTGTATCAGGACTGGGACACGCCGAGCCTCAAGCTGGGACGCAACCCGGATGTCACGGTGCGCAGCCGCGGCGTCATGGAGAAGTGCACGTACTGCGTGCAGCGGATCAATCAGGCCAAGATCGACACCGAAAAGGACGGCCGCAGGATCACCGACAGCGATCTCAAGACCGCCTGTCAGGCCGTCTGCCCGACCAACGCCATTGTCTTCGGCGACCTGAACGATCCGAAGAGCCGCGTCGCCGAGCTTCAGGCCGACGCGCGCAACTACGCGCTCCTGACGGAGCTCAACACCAGGCCGCGGACGACGTATCTGGCGGTGGTGCGTAACCCGAATCCAGAGCTCGAGGGCCAGGCATGAGCCGCGAGCCGCACCCGGTCATTGCGCCGGGGCACACGTTTGCCACGGTCACGGACAAGATCACGGGCATCGTCCTCAGAAAGGACACGCCGCTCGGCTGGTACGCGGCGCTCCTCGTGGCCTCGTCGTTCGCGGGGCTGCTGGCGATTTCGCTCGGCTACCTCGTGTTCTCCGGTGTCGGCATCTGGGGCAACAACCAGCCGGTCGGCTGGGCGTTCGACATCACGAACTTCGTCTGGTGGATCGGCATCGGGCACGCCGGTACGCTCATCTCCGCGATCCTCTTGCTCTTCAAGCAGACGTGGCGGACCTCGATCAACCGTTTCGCCGAAGCGATGACGCTCTTCGCGGTGATCTGCGCTGGCGTTTTCCCGCTCATGCACACGGGACGTCCGTGGCTGGCGTACTGGATGGTGCCCTACCCCAACACCATGGGCATCTGGCCGCAGTTCAAGAGCCCGCTCATCTGGGACGTCTTCGCGGTCTCGACCTACGGCACGGTCTCGGCGCTCTTCTGGTTCGTCGGTCTGGTGCCCGATCTGGCGACGCTGCGCGACCGGTCGCAGACACGCTCGGGCCGGATGATCTATGGCATTCTCGCCATGGGCTGGCGCGGCTCGGCGCACCACTGGCACCGCTACGAGACAGCCTATCTGCTCCTCGCAGGGCTGGCCACGCCCCTGGTCGTTTCGGTTCACACGGTGGTGAGCTTCGACTTCGCGGTGTCGGTCATCCCGGGTTGGCACGCGACGATTTTCCCGCCCTACTTCGTGGCGGGCGCCGTCTATTCCGGCTTCGCGATGGTGCTGACGCTCCTCATCCCGATCCGGGTCTTCTACGGGCTCGAGGACTTCATCACGATGCGCCACCTGCAGAACATGGCGAAGGTCATGCTCGCGACCGGCCTCATCGTCGGCTACGGGTACATGGTCGAGGCATTCACGGGCTGGTACAGCGCGAACCAGTACGAGAGCTTCATGATCTGGAACCGGATGACCGGTCCCTACTGGTGGGCGTACACGCTGCTGATCTTCTGCAACGTGATCTCGCCGCAGGCGTTGTGGTTCCAGCGGGTGCGGTCGAGCCCCGCCATGCTCTTCGTGCTGGCGATCATCGTCAACATCGGCATGTGGCTCGAGCGGTTCGTCATCGTCGTCACGAGCGTGCATCGGGACTTCCTGCCCTCGGCCTGGGGCCGCTTCCAGCCGACGTTCTGGGACGTGTCCACATTCGCCGGGACGATCGGCCTGTTCGTGACCTTGATCATCCTCTTCATGCGCTTCCTGCCGGCGATTTCCATCTTCGAGATGCGCACGCTGCTGCCGGCGGCCAAGTCGAAGGAGGAGGCGTGATGTCCAGGCAGGGGACGTCTCCGACCGTGCACGGCCTGATGGCCGAGTTCGAGGACCCCAACGCCCTCGTCGCCGCCACCTACCGGGCGCACTACGAGGGGTACCGCAAGATGGACGCGTACTCGCCGTACCCGATCGAGGAACTGCACGAGGCGCTGGGTGCGCACCACACGAAGCTGCCGCTCATCGTCCTGATTGGCGGCATCCTGGGCGGCATCGGCGGCTATCTGCTGCAGTACCTGGGCCAACGCGCTCGAGTACCCGATGAACATCGGCGGCAAGCCGTTCAACGCCTGGCCGATGTTCGTCCCGGTCACCTTCGAGTGCATCATCCTCGGTGCCGCGGGCTCGGCCGTGTTCGGCATGCTGGCGCTCAACGGGCTGCCCATGCCGTACCACCCGGTGTTCAACGTGCCGCGCTTCGCGCTGGCGAGCCGCAACCGTTTCTTCCTGTGCATCGAGGCTCGGGACCCCAAGTTCGACCTGGAGCGCACCCGCGGGTTCCTGGAGACGCTCGGTCCCGAAGAGGTGACGACCGTTGCCGACTAGGGGCCACGAAAGCACGTGCCACGAGAGCGCGAAGGCGCGAAATAGACGCATGAGCGTTACGGCGCTGCTCGTGCTCGCGGCCGTGGGAGCGGCGTGCAGACAGGACATGCACGATCAACCGACCTACTCGCCGCTCGAGTCGTCTTCGTTCTACGCCGACGGCAGCGCGTCGCGCCCGCCCATTCCGGGCACGGTCGCACGCGGCCACCTGCGCGACGACGCGGAGCTCTACACCGGGCGGCTCGGCCTCGGACGAGCCGACCGAGGCGTTTCCGTTTGCCGTGGACCAGGCCGTGATGGCGCGCGGGCAGGACATGTTCAACGCCTACTGCTCGGCGTGTCATGGCAAGACGGGCGCAGGCAACGGCATGGTCGTCGAACGCGGCTTCAGCCGCCCGCCCTCGTTGACCGAGGACCGGCTGCTGACCATGCCGGTCGGCCATTTCTTTGATGTGATCACCAACGGCATCGGCGCGATGCCGGACCACGCGTCGCAGATCGCGGTCGAGGATCGATGGGCGATTGTGGCCTATATCCGGGCCCTGCAACTGAGCGTGACTGCCAGCGTGGAGGATGTTCCGCCGGCTGAGCGAGCGCGTCTGGAACAAGCCGCACCGTAAGGAGCCATGGTTGCCATTCGGCTGACAGCCGACCAGCAGATTCCCGAGCTCGCGCGCTATCAGCGCCAGTTCTTCGTCGCGGGCGCCGCCGGCGCCGTGGTGTCTCTCGCGGGGCTCTTCTTCGACCCGGCGCAGTTCTTCCAGTCGTACCTGACCGGCTATCTGTACGTGCTGGGCGCGACGCTCGGCTGCCTGGCCCTCGGGATGGTGCACCAGTTGTCGGGCGGGGCCTGGGGCGTCGTCACGCGCAGGCTGATCGGCGCGTCTTCTCGAGTGCTGCCGGTGCTGACCGTGCTGTTCCTGCCGATCGTCTTCGGCATGCATCATCTCTTTCACTGGACGCACGCGGATGCCGTCGCCGCCGACGAGATCCTGCAGAAGAAGCAGCTCTTCCTCAATACCCCGTTCTTCATCGCGCGCGCGGCCTTGTACTTCGGCGTGTGGAACGCGATCGCCTACTTCCTGAACAAGTGGTCGCTGGATCAGGACCGGACGGGCGATCCCGGCATCCCGCGGCGCATGCAGGTCCTGAGCGGCGGCGGCCTCGTGGCCTACGGCCTGACGATGACGTTCGCGTCGTTCGACTGGGTGATGTCGCTCGACCCGCACTGGTACTCGACGATCTACGGCTTCCTGTTCATCGGCGGCCAGGGCCTGACCGCTCTCGCGCTGCTCATCGTGACGCTCGCGTGGCTGAGCCGGAGGGCGCCGCTCAACACCGTGGTCGTGCCGGTGCACTTCCACGACCTGGGCAACCTGATGCTCGCCTTCGTGATGCTGTGGGCGTACTTCTCGTTCTCGCAGTACCTGATCATCTACTCGGGCAACCTGCCGGAAGAGATCACGTGGTACATGCGGAGGCTGTTCAACGGCTGGCGCTTCATCGGCCTGGCGCTCGTGGTGTTCCACTTCGCGCTGCCGTTTCTGGTGCTCCTGTCCCGGACCGTCAAGCGCGAGCCGCAGACGCTGCTCAAGGTCGCGATTGGCGTCCTCATCGTCCGGCTGGTGGATCTGTTCTGGCTGATCGCGCCCGAGTTCCACAAGGACGGCTTCAGCGTGAGCTGGATGGACGTCGTCGTGCCGGCGACGCTCGTCGCGGTCTGGGTCGGCTGTTTCCTTTACCAGCTGCGCGGACGCGCCATTCTGCCCGTCTACGACCCGCAGTTCCGCGAGTTGGGCGCGTCGATCGGACATGCAACCGGGCCGAGCACGGCACGGTAGAGCGAAGATGCAGGAAAACCACACCGCACACGAGCCGCTCCATCACGAGGAGAGCGACGTCGACAGCCGGGCGATCTTCCGCTTCGGGTTGTGGCTCGTCGTGGTGATGGTCGGTGTGTACGCCGCCGTCTGGTTGATTTTTGGCGCCTTCGATCGGCGCGAGGCGTCCGGCAGTGTGAGCGACTTCCCTCTCGCCGTCGAGAGGAGCGTGCTTCCGCCGCAGCCGCGGCTCCAGATCGAGCCGCGCCTGGAACTTCGTGCACTCCAGCAGCGCGACGAGGCGCTCCTCAACAGCTACGGGTGGGCCGACCGCGAGGCCGGGTTGGTCAGAATTCCGATCGCCGAAGCCATGCGGCTCACCGTCGAGCGCGGCCTGCCGGTTCGTGCCGCGAGCCCGGCGTCTGAGCCGCCTGCCGCGACAGGCACGCCTGGAGGGGCCACGCGGTGAAGCGATTGGCTCCCGGCGTGAATCGCATGGCCATCGCCGCCGGCGCTCTTGCGGCGCTGACGATGCTCGGTGGTGCGACGGCGTCGGCCCAGATGACTGGCGCGCCGGCGCCAGGCTACCGCCGCGACGCGGGCACGCCGGCCTCGACCATTCCGGCGCCCCTTCGGGAGATCGGCTTCGACCAGAAGATCGACGAACGGCTGCCGCTCGATGTCGAGCTCAAGGACGAACAGGGCCGCCAGGTGCGCCTGGGCGAGTACTTCGGCACGAGGCCCGTGGTGCTGGCGTTTGTCTACTACGACTGCCCGATGCTCTGCACGCAGGTGCTGAGCGCCATGACGGCCACCTTCGGCGTGCTGGCGCTCGACCCGGGCAAGGACTTCGAGATCGTCGTCGTCAGCTTCGATCCCCGGGAAACGCCGGCGCTCGCCGCCGAGAAGAAGGCGCTCTACATCGATCGCTTCGGCCGGCCGGGCACCGAGGGCGGATGGCACTTTCTGACCGGCACCGAAGCCTCCGTGAAGCGGATCACGGGCGCCGCCGGCTTCCGCTACGCCTGGGACGAGAAGACCGGCCAGTTCGCCCATCCCGCGGGCGTCATCGTGACGACGCCGGACGGCCGGCTCGCGCGGTACCTGTTCGGGCTCGAGTACGGCCCGCGCGACCTGCGCTTTGCGCTCATCGAGGCGTCCGAGGGCCGCGTGGGCACGGCCGTCGATTCCCTGCTGCTCTACTGCTATCACTACGACCCGATGACGGGCCGTTATGGCCTGGTCGTCATGCGGGTCCTGCGCCTGGCCGGTGCCGCCACGGTGCTCCTGCTCGGGACGTTCATCGCCGTGATGGTCAGACGCGAGCGCCGAGGCGCGCGATAACGTATGTGGACCGGATCGCCCCTGTTTCCTGAAAGCGCCTCCACCATGGCTCCGCGGGTGGACGCGCTCTATTTCTTCCTCGTCGCCCTCACGACGTTCTTCTCGCTCCTCATCGCGGGACTGATCGTGTTCTACGCGATCAGGTACCGTCGGCGGGATCCCGACGCGGTCGGCGCGCGCATCGAGGGCGGGCTGCTGCTCGAGATCACGTGGACGGTGATTCCGTTCATCATCACGATGGTCATCTTCGTGTGGGGCGCCAGCGTCTTCTTTGCCATGTCGCGGCCGCCCGACGAGACGATGAACGTGTACGCCGTCGGCAAGCAGTGGATGTGGAAGTTCCAGCACCTGAACGGCGCGAAGGAGATCAACGAGCTGCACGTTCCGGTGGGACAGAACGTCAAGGTCATCATGACCTCCGAGGATGTCATCCACGACCTGTTCGTCCCGGCCTTCCGCATCAAGGCGGACGTCGTGCCCGGCCGCTACACGCAGATCTGGTTCCAGGCGACCAAGCCCGGCACCTATCACCTCTTCTGCGCCGAGTATTGCGGCACGCAGCACTCGCGTATGACCGGCCGGGTCGTCGTGATGGAGCCGAGCGATTTCCAGGCGTGGCTCGGAACGAGCGGTTCACCTGGGGCGCTCGCGTCAGCCGGCGGGACGCTGTTCAACGACTTGTCGTGCAACACGTGCCACCGCCCCGACTCGCAGAGCCGCGGGCCCTCGCTGCAGGGCCTGATCGGCCGGACCGTGGCGCTCGAAGGCGGCGGCTCGGTGGTGGCCGACGAGGCGTACGTACGCGAGTCGATCGTCAATCCGGGCGATCGGATCACGGCGGGGTTCCAGCCGGTCATGCCGGCCTACCAGGGCCTGGTGAGCGAAGAGGGCCTGCTCGCGCTCGTGGAGTATGTGAAGTGGCTCGGCGAGGCGAGCGAGACCAGCCATGTCCAGTAATGTCCTGCTTCCGCCGCGCCACTACCTGAACGACGGCTACGGCGTCCGGTCGTGGCTGCTGACGCGCGACCACAAGCGAATCGCGCTCCTGTACCTGGTGGCCGTCACCTTCTTCTTCTTCATCGGCGGCGCGTTCGCCGTGATGATCCGCCTCGAGCTCGCCGACGCCGGTCGGGGACATGGTGTCGGACGACACCTACAACAAGCTCTTCACGATGCACGGCGTGATGATGGTGTTCTTTTTCCTCATCCCCGCGATTCCAGCCGTGCTCGGCAACTTCCTCATCCCGATCATGATCGGCGCGAAAGACCTGGCGTTCCCGAAGCTGAACCTCGCCAGCTGGTACATCTACATGATCGGCGCGACGTTCACGACCTACGCGATCGTGACCGGCGGCCTCGACACGGGCTGGACGTTCTACACGCCGTTCAGCACGGCGTCATCGACGACGAACGTGATCCCCGCGGCGCTTGGGCATCTTCATCACCGGGTTCTCGTCGATCCTGACGGGCCTCAACTTCATCGTCACGATCCACAAGATGCGGGCTCCGGGCATGACGTGGTTCCGGCTGCCGCTGTTCGTCTGGTCGCACTACGCCACGAGCCTCATCATGGTGCTCGGGACGCCCGTCCTCGCCATCACCATCGTGCTGGTCGCGGCCGAACGCGCGTTCAAGTTCGGCATCTTCGACCCGGAGCTCGGCGGCGACCCGATCCTCTTCCAGCATCTGTTCTGGTTCTACTCGCACCCGGCGGTCTACATCATGGTGCTGCCCGGCGATGGGCGTCATCAGCGAGCTCGTCGCCGCGTTCTGCCGCAAGCCGGTCTTCGGCTACAAGGTTGTGGCCTTCTCGAGCCTCGGCATTGCGATCCTCGGCTTCCTCGTGTGGGGCCACCACATGTTCGTCGCGGGCCAGTCGGTCTACGCGGCGCTGATCTTCTCGCTCCTGAGCTTCCTCGTCGCCATCCCGTCCGCCATCAAGGTCTTCAACTGGACGGCAACGATGTACAAGGGCTCGGTCTCGTGGGAAACGCCGATGCTGTACGCGATCGGGTTCATCGGCCTGTTCACGATCGGCGGGCTGACGGGCCTCTTCCTGGCGGCGGTCGGCCTCGACGTGCACGTGCACCGACACGTACTTCATCGTCGCGCACTTCCACTACATCATGGTCGGCGGCACGATCATGGCGTATCTGGGCGGCCTCCACTACTGGTGGCCCAAGATCTCCGGCCGCACCTACAACGAGCTCCTGGCCAAAGTGAGCGCGGCGGTCATCTTCTTCGGGTTCAACCTGACGTTCTTCCCGCAGTTCATCCTCGGCTACCTCGGCATGCCGCGGCGCTACCACGCGTACCCGCCGGAGTTCCAGGTGCTGAACGTCCTGTCGTCGGCGGGCGCCTCGCTCCTCGGCGTCGGGTACCTGCTGCCGATGGCCTATCTGGCGTGGTCGCTCCGGTACGGAAAGCTCGTGGGCTCGAACCCGTGGGGCGCCGTCGGCCTCGAGTGGACGACGACGTCGCCGCCGCCGACGGAGAACTTCGTGGAGACGCCGGTCGTCACGTGGGACGCGTACGACTACCCGACGGGGGTGGAGGGGCACGTTGTCTAAAGCCACCCACCACCCGATGCTCGCGCACCATTTCGACAACCTCGAGCAGCAGAACGACACGGCGACGCTCGGGATGTGGGTGTTCCTCGTCACCGAGGTGCTCTTCTTCGGCGGGCTGTTTGCCGCCTACACGATCTACCGCAACTGGTACCCGGCGGCATTCGCCGACGCCAGCCATCACCTCGACGTGATGTACGGATCGATCAACACGGTGGTGCTCATCGCCAGCAGCCTGACGATGGCGCTGGCCGTCCATGCGGCGCAGACCGGTGACCGCAAGAGGCTGCTGCTGTTCCTGGTGCTGACCATGGCGCTCGGCACCGTGTTCCTGGGCATCAAGGGCATCGAGTACTACCACAAGTGGGAAGACCACCACATTCCAGGGACGTCGTTCCAGTACGAGCCCGCCGAGTACTTCCGCCACGCGCAGGTGTTCCTCTCGCTCTACTTCGTGATGACCGGCCTGCATGCGATCCACATGATCATCGGCCTCGGGATCATGACGTGGATGCTCGTGTGGGCGTGGAACGGCACCATCACGAGGGAGTACGCCAGCCCGATCGAGATCAGCGGGCTGTACTGGCACTTCGTGGACATCGTCTGGATCTTCCTGTTCCCGCTGCTGTACCTCATCGGGCGGCACGGACCGGCGGTGCACTGAGATGGCCGAGCCACACATCGTCCCGATCCGCACGTACTTCGTCATCTTCGGGCTGCTGATGCTCGGGACGTACTTGACCGTGCAGGCGGCCTTCCTCGACCTCGGCGCGTTCAATACGCCGATCGCGCTGGCCATCGCAATCACCAAGGCCACCGTCGTCGTCCTCTACTTCATGCATGTGAAGTACAGCCCCAGGCTCACCAGGATCGTCGTGATGGGGAGCCTCCTGTGGCTCGCCCTCCTGCTCGTCATGACGCTCGGCGACTATGCGACGCGCGCCTGGCGGACGTTTGGGTAGGGACGGAGAACAGAGAACGGGGAACAGGGAACAGGGAACAGGGAACAGGGAACGGGGAACAGGGAACAGGGGACAGGGAACGGGGAGGCTGGCAGCGACGATGAGCAGCGTCGTGCACTGACGAGGTGCTCAGGCGAAACCCTGCAGGCCGCGCCAGGATCCTTGTGATAATGATCCTCGGTGACCGACCATCCTCCGAGCGACTCATCCGGCGCGCGATCCCCGAGGTTGCCGATCGACGATCGCGTTGCGCTCGTGCGAGGCTGCGCTCGACGCATCGCAGGACGGCCTCGATCATCATCGGCCTCGACCAGCGCATCATCAAGTACAACCGGCGGTTTCTGCAGATGTTCGGCTTCAGCGCCGAGGCGCTCGCCACAGGCGGCGTCGCCTACCTGCTGCAACAGGCCGTCGTTCAGATCGAGGACGGCGAGACGGTCGCGGCGCGCATACGCGGCTATCTCGAGAACCCCTCGGAAGAAAACCTGGCGCTGCTCCGGTTCAAGGACGGCCGCGTGTACCAGCGCTTCGCGGCGCCGTTGAAAGTCGGCGGCCGAACAGTCGGCAGCGTGTACAGCCTCAGCGACATCAGCCGGCCAGTGCGCAGCGAGCAGGCGCTCGAACAGCACCGTGCGTTTCTGGAGAAGGCGCAGGAAGTGGCGCACATCGGCAGCTGGGTGGCCGAACTGGACGGCAGCGGCCGTGTGGAGTGGTCGCGCGAAACGCACCGCATCTTCGGCGTGCCGATGGGCCAGTTCGCCGGCCACGTGGACGGGCTGTTCGCGCTCGTGCACCAGGACGATCTCGAGACCGTGCGACGCGTGTACGGCGCGACGATGGCGTCTGGCGCGGCCTGCGATGTGGAGCATCGGATCGTGCGGCCGGACGGAGAGGTGCGCTGGGTCCATGGGGTCGGTGACGCGCTCCGCGACGAGGCCGGCAGGCCGGTGCGGATCATCGGCACGGTCCAGGACATCACCGAACGCCGGCAGCTCGAGGATCAGTTGCGCCAGTCTCAAAAGCTCGAGGCGATCGGGCGGCTGGCTGGCGGCGTCGCGCACGACATCAACAACGCCCTCACCGCTATCGCCGGCTACACCGAGCTGGCGCTCGGCGCGCTCGACAGCGCGCATCCGGCCAGGGCCGATGTGTCCGAGATCCGGCGCGGCGCCGAGCGCGCGGCGGCCGTCACGCGGCAGCTCCTGGCCTTCAGCCGGCGGCAGCTGCGCGAGCCGAAGATCTTCTCACTCGTCGACGCCGCCGGGAACATCGCGCGGATGCTGGAGCGCATGCTCGGCGAGGACATCGAGCTTCGCACCGACTTCGCCAAGGACGCGCCGTCGATCTACGGCGATGCCGGCCAGATCGAGCAGGCGATCGTCAACCTGGCCATCAACGCCCGAGACGCCATGCCTGGAGGCGGACGGCTCACGCTGTCGCTCTCGACCGCCGACGTCGGGAACGAGTTCACGCGGGCGGGCGTCCGCCTGCCGGCCGGACGCTACGCAGAGCTGCAGGTCGCGGACACGGGCCACGGCATGAACGCCGAGACCAAGGCGCACATCTTCGAGCCCTTCTTCACCACCAAGGAGGTCGGCAAGGGCACCGGGCTCGGCCTGCCCATGGTGTACGGCACCGTGAAGCAGAGCGCGGGCTACATCTTCGTTGAGAGCCAGGAAGGGGTGGGCACGGTCTTCAAGCTCTACTTCCCTGCCGCGGATGCGCCAGAGAGCGTCGGGGCCGGCGCGGCGCCAAAGGTCCCGGCTGCCACCGCGCGCACGGGGCAGCCGACGGTGCTGGTGGTCGAGGACGAAACGGCTGTGCGGAACCTGGTAGTGACCGCGCTTTCGCTCGATGGCTACCGGGTCCTGTATGCCTCGTCGGCCGACACGGCGCTCGAGGCCGCGGCGGCCGAGGCCGGCACGATTGACGTCTTGCTGACGGACGCCAACATGCCCGGCAGGAGCGGTCTCGAGCTGGCCGGCGTGCTGGTCCAGCAGAGGCCAGGCCTGTCGGTCATCGTGATGTCCGGGTACACCGACGAAATGCTGAAGGTGTCCGGGCTGCCGACGGCGGTAAACCTGCTGTCTAAGCCATTCACGCCCAAGGATCTGCGGCAAAAGGTCCGGGACGTTCTGAATCCCCAGTCCTAAGTCCCAAGTCCTAAATATTTAGTTGACATTCCACAACCTAATTCCTTAGTATTCTGGCGCCCATGGCCCGAAAGCCTTCTCTCACCCTGACCGACGGCGAGGTCAGGCTGATGAACATCCTCTGGAAGAAGGGACAGGCCACCGTCAGCGAGGTCGTCGCCGGCCTGCCGCGGCGGCCGCCCATCGCCTATAACACGGTGCAGACGCTGCTCCGCATCCTCGAGGAAAAGGGCTACGTGTCGCACGAGCAGGTGGGACGGCGGTTCGTGTACCACCCTTCGGTCGAACAGAACGTCGCCCGCCGCCGCGCGCTCGGTCACCTCGTGAAGTCGTTGTTCGACGACTCTCCGAGCCTCCTCGTCCTCAACGTGCTCGGCGACGAAGGCCTGGAACGATCCGAGATTGAACGGCTGAAGAAACTCATCGGGGATGCGTGACGCGGCGATGCCCATCTTCCTCAACTGGATCTGGCAAGGCTCGGCGCTGACGCTGCTCGTGGCGCTGGCCGTGGGACGCCTTCGGGTGATCAACGCGGCCACGCGCGAGCGCATCTGGTGGGCGACCCTCGCGGCGGTGTGCCTGATGCCGTTCGTCTCGCTCCTCGGACTGGCGCCTGCGGCGAAGGCTGCCGTCGGCACCGACGCCGCCCTGCTCATCACCGTTCCGGAGCCGTCGAGCCTGCTCGTCGGCACGGCCTGGATGATGTGGATGGCGTCGGTGGCGATCTCCGGGCTTCGGCTCGCCATCGCCGTCATCGCCCTCGGCCGCGCGAAACGATCCGCGGCGCCGTTCCCCGCCTCGAGGCTGGAGGCCCTGACGACCTGGGCGCGGGTGTCCTCGCACGGCCGCCAGGCGAGGTTGGCTGTGTCCGACCGCGTGACGACCGCTGCGGTCCTGGGCCTCGGCCGTCCCGTGATTGCCGTCTCGCCGGACGCACTCGATCGGCTGACTGACGATGAGCTCGACGACATCCTCGTGCACGAGTACGCGCACGTGCAGCGCTTCGACGACCTGGGCGTGCTGGCCGAGCGCGCGCTCGGTGCCATCTTCGGGCTTCACCCGGCGGTGTGGTGGCTGGGCCGGGCGCTGACGCTCGAGCGCGAGGTCGCCTGCGACGATCTCGTGCTCGCACAGACGCGCAATTCGCCGCAACGATACGCGCGGTCGCTCGTCAGGCTCGTCGAGCAGGCCGGCCGACAGACGCGACTCCGGCTGGCTCCGGGCGCCATCGTCTCGCGTCCACAGCTGACGCGACGGATCGTCCGGCTCCTGGATCGCGGGCGCAACGCGAGCGCGAGACCGTCGAGGTTGACGATTGGCGCCGCCGCGGCGGCTATCGGCATGGTCCTCGTGGCCGTGTTGTCGGTGGAGCTCGTGGCCATCGCCTCCTCGACGCTCGTCTCACGCAGCATCGTTGCAGGATTGGTCCAGCCGTTGGAACGCTCCGTCGGGCTCGCGCCAGAGTCGTCCGGCGTCGAGCGCTCGCTCGTCAGGGACACGGACACGCGACCGAATGCGCTCGTTCAGGCACCTGGAACGCGGCCGCGGCGGAGCGACGGACCGCCGGAGACGACACCACGTACACCTGGCACACCGCAGGAGGGCGCCACGGAGACCGTCGGATCCGCGAGCGCCGAATCGGCGCCGTCCGAACCCCTCGGGGTTGTCGCCATCGCCCCGCTGGCGTCCGAATCGCCAACGCCCGCCACGCCCGCTGGCGAGTCGACGCCGCCGTGGGCTCATGCGCCTCCAGAGTCGGCCACGCCGTGGGGAGAGGCCGCCGATGCTGCCTCCGCCATCGGCCGGGGCTCCCGTGCGGGCGCGATCAAAACCGCCGGATTCTTCACGCGGAATCGGCAAATCCGTAGCGGGGGCCTTCTAAGTGATGCGCGTTCATCTCATCAATCCGAGCGACGTCGCGTTCGGCACTGCCGTCATCACGCCCCGCTGGCTGTACGTCCTGGCAGCCGCCACACCGCAGTCCTATGGCACGCCGCAGATCGTGGACGAGACGTTGGAGCCGCTCGATCCGTCGACGGTGTCGCCGGGCGACGTCGTGGGCATCGGCATCCACACCGGCAACGCGCTCCGCGGCTACGAGCTCGGACGCATGGTCCGCGAGCGCGGCGCCACCGTGGTGTTTGGCGGGATTCACTCGACGCTCTTCCCCGAGGAGGCCTCCGAGCACGGCGCGGCGCATGCCGTGGTCAAGGGCGACGGCGACCTCGTCTGGCCGGACGTCCTGCGCGACGTGCAGCAGGGCACGTTGAAGCCGCTGTACGACGGCGGCCGGGTCGGTGGGACATCCTTCCTGTCCGCCCGCTGGGATTTGATGCCGGCCGACCGCTACATGTGGGGCTCCGTGCAGACCGTACGGGGGTGCCCCAAGCACTGCTCGTTCTGCTCGGTGTGGAAGACCGATGGCCAGCAGCCGCGACAGCGTACGGTGCAGAACGTGGTCGAAGAGGTGGTGGCGCTCCGTCGACTGGGTTTCCGCTTCATTCTGCTGGCGGACGACAACTTCTATCCCGTCACCATGGACGACCTGGCGCAGGCCCGGCGGCGGAAGGACACCACACGCCTCCACGAGCTCGAGGACATCCGGCAGCAGCGTTTCGAGCTCATGTCCGCGCTGGCCGAGCTCCCGAGCGACTTGAACTTCTACACCCAGATCACGATGGAAGCCGCCGAGGACCCCGAGTTCCTGGATGCGATGCACAAGGCCCGCATCAAGGGCGCGCTCGTCGGCGTCGAATCGGTGACCCCGGAGGGCCTCAAGGCCGTCTACAAGGACTTCAACTGTGCGGGCGACAACCTCGTCACGCAGCTGCAGGCGTTTCGCCGCCACGGCGTGCACGTTCTCGGATCGTTCATTTTCGGACTGCCGACCGACAAGCCGGAAACGTTTGCGGCGACGGCCGACGTCGCCGAGCGGGCCGGCATCACCTTCGCGCAGTTCGTCATGCTCCAGCCGTTTCCCGGCACCGTGGACTTCGCCAAGTGGGAGCAGACCGCCGAGCCGAGCTACGTGGACAACGTGCCGCTGACACGGTACTGGCTCATTCCGACGAGCAAGCGACCAAAGCTCTACACGCCGCACCCGTCGATGGCGCCGCACGAGATCCGACAGGGGACACAAGCGACCTGGGATGCGTTCTACAGCCTGCCGGTCGTCTGGAAGCGGTCGGCCTGCATCAAGGGCCTGCGCGGGCGGCTCGTGTTCGTGGTCATCTCGAAGCTCTATCGCCAGATGTACGCCAACACCGGCATCGCCACCGACAGCGCCCGCCACGCGCGATCCGCCAAGATGGCGCGTTATCTGGCCAAGATGGTCCGGAGCTTCTTCGTCGCCGAGCCGATGCCCGACCTGCAGGTGCCCGCCTCGGTCTCGATGCGGGCGCCGATCTCGCGCACGGCCTGAGACACGTGCCGCGCGCCTGAACGGCGTGTCCGCGCAAGAAACATCAAGAGCGGCGGCACGGGCTCGCCTATCATCACCCTCGTCCATGCCGCCCGAACGCGATCTGCTCCACGTGCTCCGCGATCTGCGCGGTCGTCTGCCGCGACGACCCGTCGCTCCAGGCGGTGGCCGCGCGATCCGGGTGGTCGCCGTTCCACCTTCACCGGGCCTTCCGTCGAGCGATCGGCGAGACGCCGAAAACAGTACACGCTGCGGCTCCGCCTCGAACGCGCCGCGGCACGGCTTGCGAGCAGCGATGCGGCCGCCTTCCGGATCGCCGCCGCCGAGGGTTTCAACAGCCACGAGGTCTTCATCCGGGCATTTCGACGGCGCTTCGGCTGCACGCCCACGCGGTACCGCGCTCGAGCGCTGGCGGGCATGACGAGGGCCGACCGTGGGCGCCACGTCGACCACGTCGACGCCACCGGACCATGTATTGGCCTCTTTCACACGACGATCACCGATCCTCAACGGAGACTCTCGATGCCAACGCTGTCCATTGCGCGCAAGACCCTCGCTGCACAACCCGCGCTGATCGTCCGTTCCAGGGTGGCGCGTCACGAGCTCTCCTCGGCGATCGGAGAAGGCCTCGGAAAGATGTTCCCGTACGCGCTCGGCGCGGGGCTGGCCATCGCGGGGCGCCCGTTCGCGCGCTACGCGAGCATGGGGCCGGGACTCATCACCGTCGAAGTCGGCATGCCGGTGGCAACGCCGGCGCCGGGCGCCGGGGAGATCGAGGCGGTCGTTCTGCCCGGCGGTCCGGCGGCCGTTGCGCTGCATGCCGGGCCGTACGACCAGCTGGCCGAGACCTACGCGGCGCTCGAGCGGTGGATCGACACCAATGGCTTCAAGATCGCCGGGCCGCCCTGGGAGTCGTACGTGACCGATCCCGCCGACCACCCGGATCAGAACGACTGGCGGACCGAGGTCTGCTGGCCGCTGGCCTAGGAATCGTTCGATCGCTCGAGCACCGGCTTGATGTCGATGACCGGCGTGCCGTCGATGGCTTCGAGCGCGTCCACGCTGAGAAACCGGCCCCTGTCGACGCTCAGCACGCGCACTCGATGCAGCCCGATCGGGTTCGGCCGGTCGGGCGAGCGGGCGGCAAAGACGCCGGTCAGCGGGTTGTTCAAGTCGCCTCGCGGGCGCACGATCATGACGTCGCGAGCGGCCTGGTGAAGCCACGTGAGCACGATGTATTCCCGTCCGGCCGTCACACCGTCGAGCGCGGGAAGGAACTCTTCGAACATTTCGAGCGTGGCGGGAGGCGCCCCCTCGTAGCGCTGCCTCGGGGCGTTCTTGCGGCTGGTCAGCGTCGACCGGACCCGGCCGATCGGTCGAACCTCATAGTCTTCAGCGGTGGCCATACGCCATCCCACACTGGAGTGGTGGTGGTGTCAATGGCTGAGAGTCGGACGGTTCAAGGTGCTGGGTTCAGGGTGCTGGGTGCGCAGCACGGTTCAGGGTTCTCGGTGCTGGGTTCACGATAAAATCGCGGGTCACATGCTGCGTGTTCTTGCTCCGGTCATGGTCTGCCTGGCTCTCGTGGCGTGCGGGCCCGCGGAAGATCCAGCGCGGGCGGCGCTGCGGGAACGGCTCAGACAGGACGCCACGCTGTCGCCCGAGGAGCTCGGCCGATTGCGCGACGAAGTCACCCGCGCGATGGCGGGCAAGACCTTCCGTGCGAGACAAGGCGAGACGACACGACCCCTCGACGCTGAGCAGCAGATGGTCGTCTTCGGGATGCTCAGCGATCCCGCGGGGATGTTCGACGAGGGCGTGCGTACAGAGAACGGCACGATCTTCCGCGTGCTCAACGCGCCCGGCCACTCCTCGAACGCCGAGATCGAGACGATCAGAAGGCTGTGGATCGAGGTCGAGACGCTCCTGCCCGGGCGGTTTCAGTTCAACTACGCCTTTCCGAACCCCGAGGACTACTCGCTCGAGCTACTTGAACAGCTTGGTCAGTGAGCCGAAGTCGTAGTCGATCCCGATGTGGCCGATGACCTGCTGCTGCTTCACCAGGCTGTTCGGATCGCTCGCGTAAGTCACGGTCACGGGAATCCTGGCGGCGTCGCCCCACGGGATGACGACTGCCGCGGCGGCCCGCCAGACGGTCTCGAACGACTCGATCGTCGAGCTGTTGGCAGGGATGTCCACGACGCCGTTCAACGAGAGCTCGACGGCGCGGCCTCTGGCAATCACGTCCTTCGCGATGAGGTGGCTGACGCCGATGGCCGCTGTCCAGACGTCGGTGCGAAACGTCCTGGGGACGACCAGCACGGAGTCCGCAGCGGGAGCGGCCTCGATCGCAGCTGCCACATCCTCCGGGTCCGCACGGCGCTGGGCGGTTCTCGTGTAGAGCACATTGGCCGTCAGGTCGGTGTCGCCGAATCCCTTGTCGGCGAGCACGCCGAAGCTGTACCGGCTGGTGCCCGTCACCGCGGTCAAATGCTGGCCGCTGACCTTGGCGCTCACCTGCAGAGAGTGGCTGACCAGGTGCTTGACGCGTTCCAGGGCCAGCCGGAGCCGGTCGGCCAGCAGCGTCTGCACGATCTGCAGATCGCCCTGCGGGGCGATCGTGATCAGAGTGGCGGCCAGCTCGGTCAGTCCCCCGAGCGTACCCAGCATCTCGCGATGCCACCGCTCCGCGCGAGGATCGCGATCGCCGACGAGGCGCACCTTGGTGTCCCACGCGAAAACGTCCAGCAGCGTGTCGGCTGATGGAAAGCCCGAGAAGCCGGTGATCGCCGACTCGGGCGCTTTCGCGCCGAACGTGACCGTGCCGCCGATCCGCCTGAGCGTCCCGTGCTGGCGGTAGATCTCCGGCGCGCTGTACACGTCCGCGCTCTTGAGGCCGACGAGCGCGACGGCGTTGAGATTGAGGCTGACGGCCGACTGATTGGCCGCGAAGACACTGCGTGCGTCCATCGCCAGCGCCAGAAAGTCCGAGAACCCGCTCCGCTCCGCCGTTCGTGGCGCGAAGGGGTTGGAGGCGGCGGCGTTGGTCGACTTCGCGGACTTGCCGTCGAGGCCGCTGGCGGCCAGGCGCGCGATCCACTCCCGGTCGCTCGGCCGCGAGACCGTCTGGACAGCCGGGTCATCGGGATCGAAGAAGACGACGAGCTCCGGAGACGACAGGAGGCGGTCGAGAATCTCCTCGTACGCGAGCGTGACCCCTTCGCCTGCCGGCATGAGCCGGCCACCCTCGAGCTCGAGGCCCCGCGCACGCGACACGCGATCGAACGTCTCGGTCCACACGCGATTGAGCACGTCGAACTTGTCGCGGGCTCCGCCGGCTGCGCCAGCGCGCCGGACGTCACACACAGGAGCACCGCCGCGAGCGCGAGAACACGCGGCCGGACGATCATGACGCCTCGACGAACGCAAAGCCCACGCTCTGCCCTTCGTCGTTCTTGAGAGCCGACCTCGACTCGAGGACCACCGGATCCTCATCGTCGACCGAGTACGCAATCGTGTGGTGCCAGCCGGGCACGGCGTGGACGAACGCCCACCCGAGCACCTTGCGGCCGGGAACGAGCGGCACGGCCTCGGCCGAGTCAACGAGCCCCTTGAACACCGTCCGGCCGTTGTAGGACACCGTGAACGGCACTGTCATGGGGCCGACGTCGACGATGACCATGAGCGTGCCGCCGGCGGGGACGGTGATCGTCGGGATCGGGGGCGGCAGTGAGGCGGCCGCCGCGGCGGGCCGTGCCCGCGCCGCGGGAGCCACGACGGTCGCTTCCAGGGCCGCGGCGCGGGGCTTCGGGTTGCGTGGCTTCTTCGATCGTGCTCTTCGCCATCGCGCTCAGGCCTCCACCCGCCCCACGGTGATGCCGAGCGTGGCATCGAACCCGGTGCCCTCGACCTTGAACTTCCACTGTCCGTTCTCGAGCTTCAGCTCGTCGGCGCCCGCGGTGTCGGCGAAGTTCTCGTCGCGATAGAGATACACCTTGATGCCGTCGAGCGATGCCGCGAGGTCCTGGCCCGGCGCGGCAACCGCGCGGATGTAGGTACTGCTTGCGGAAGATGACGTTGTCGGAGAAGCCCACGCCGAAGAGATCGCGTTCGCCGGCATAGAAGTCCAGGCGCATGACCAGGTCGCGCCGTCCATCCGGTGCACCGGGCATGGCGCTCGCCGAGATGCGGCTCGTGTCGAGCCACCCTTCCCAGACCAGCCGGTTCGGCCCGGCCCAGGCCATGCCGGTCTCCGGCTTCAGCTCATCGGAGAAGTCAGCGGTCCTGAACGGCCCGTAGCAGTTCTCTGCCTCCGCGCTCTGGTGAAACAGATCGAAGTCCACCCGCCGAGGCTTGATCGAGACGCCGAAGAACATCTCGCTCTTGCCGAACTTGTCGAACCCGCGCTTCACGTTGGCGGTCAGCAGGTGCAGCCGGGCCGAGATGTCGCCGTGAAAGAACCGTGTCGCCACCTCGTAGGCCTCGCGCGACGTGATGAGCGAGTCCACGCCCCCGTGGCACTTGTGCACGAAGGTTCGGGGAGCGCCGGGCAATTGCGCGGCCGTCTGCTTGACCAGTCCATCGCTCCGGTTGTAGTTCCAGCCGAACTCCTGCGGCGCCGAGGTCAGGCGGTTGAGCGCCGCCGCGATCCGCGTCCCGTAGCTCTTGTAGTTGGTGCCGACGACCGTCAGCACGCGCTCGGGCGGGAAGTGCTTCGAGAAGTTCTTGTAGCCCCAGGGGTTGTTCGGATCCTTCTGCGCCGCGGGGTTGAAGCGCTCGAGCTCGTCGCCGGCGTCCACGAACTTGAAGTCGCGGACGGCCTGGAATGAGACGCCGTGGTGCGGCGTGCCGAGCGTCACGACCTTGTTGATGACGTCGGCCGCCTTCCGGCCGGCGCCGGGAACGCGACCTGGATGGCCTCGCGCACGATGAGCCCGCCCATCGAGTGCGCGATGATGTTGACGGGCGGCTTCTTCTCCCCTGATTTCACGACCGTGAGGTCGCGCACGAAGTCGATGAGCCGCACGAGCGCTTCCGAGTAGACCTTGATACTCCGATCGTCGAGATCGTAGTACCGGAACACCCACAGGCTCTTGCGCGGATCCTCGCGCGACTCCACGAGGTCGAGCGCGGTGCCGGCGTCGATGATGACGCGGACCGCTGAAGTATCCCGGATCGAGTGCCTTCAGGGCCTCCGGGCGCGCGTCCGGTCCCGCGATCGGACTGGTGTAGTAGCCCACCACGTTCGTCGCGTCGTGGTAGTGCCAGTGGGACTTGAGATACCTGAGGATGAGCCCCTCGTAGATGTAGTTCTCGCCGCGTTTCTGCGGGTAGACGGTCCCGTCGTTGAAGCCCTGATACGCCACCTGGCGCTCGTCCTCGGTGTTGAACCCTCCGAAGCCGCGGATGAGGATCAGGGGAACATGGGCGATGGTCGGCATGCGCGGGCCTCCTCAGGCCAGCTGGTAGAACAGCGGAACATCCTGGCGGAACGCCAGGATCTGGTGGATGTCGTAGGGGTCGGTGTCTCCGCCCGTGATCCAGTGGCTGAGCACCTGGAACGCGTGCGCGACGCCGGCGGCATCGTCGATGTCAGCGTCCACCTTGAAGGCGAGCGGTGTCGTGCGGCTCGAGAAGAAACTCAGCTGCAGGTTGCCGTACGGATCCGTCGTCTTGAAAGAGCCTCCGGCGTCGAAACCCGGCGGCGGCGTGTGCAGCCTGCCGTCGACATCACGGAAACCGCTGCCGTCGCGATCGGCGAAGCGGTGCGTCGCGAGCGCGCTCTTGACCCGATCGCGCAGGTCGATTTCGACATCGGCAAAGATGCGGTCCGGACGGACCCTGTAGATCCGCTGGACCGAGCTCCACACCGAACGGGTCCCGTCGAACTTGAAGCTGCTCATCTTCGCGAAGAGGTTCAGGAGGCCGGCCTGCTGCTTTTCGTCGAGGCTGCCGTACAGCTCGGCTCCCCCGACATTCGAGCCTTCGAGCACAGACCGCCGCAGCACATCGACGAGCGGCGCGGGGAGACCGTCGTAGTCCGGAATCGACGCCACGACACGGTCGGGATGGAGAGGGCAACAGATCTCCACGGTCAGCGGCTTGGACAGCGGGAGCATGACGAAGTGCGAGACCGGCCGGCGTCGGTCCGCGAAGACCTGGACGCGATACGACTGCCCGGGCGCCAGATTGTCGAAGCGCACGGCCCGGCGCCCTGGGACGTCGCGCGCGACACCCACCATCGCGCCGGTGGCGTTGGAGAAGACGCGCACCTCGACACGGTCGTCGATTGGTTCGTGCTCGGCGTTCCTGACGTGTACGGTCAACGTTGCCACGCGTGAAGCTCCTTGGAGTTCAGAGGGTCTTCAAGTACTCAATCAGCGCCTGCTTCTGGTCGGGCCCCAGGGTGGTGCCGTAAGCGTGCCCACTGTTGGCGTTGCCCGGCTGCGTCGTATCGAAGGCCTGGCCGTGCTGCTCGGCCTCGGGCCCGTGCGAGACGAAGCCCACCGCCGAGGGGTCGTACACGTCGTGGCCGCGCCAGAACCTCGAGGGACGTCGGTCGGCAGCCTCGAGCAGATCCGTCAGCGTCGGCACCGATCCGTTGTGCAGATACGGCGCGTTCAGCCAGACGCCGGTCAAGCGGCATGGCGACGTAGCCGTTGGTCTTCCTGAACTGCTTGAACTGCCAGGACTGCCCCGGCGGCATACGCGTTGAACGCCGTGGCCGACGCCGCCGTCCAGGTGTCGAGGCGGTGGCGATCGGTCCCAACCTCCTCGACCGGAATGACCTGGCCCATCCGCGCGCCCGTTCGGGCCGTGGCACGCGGAGCACTCGGCGGCGAAGACCGCCTCGCCCTGCGTCGGCGAGCGTCTGGTCGATCGGGAACGGATAAGGCGGCGGCTGCAGCTCGCGCATCCAGGCGCCGACGCGCTCGAGGCTCGGCAGGTCGACCGACTTCACGCTGGCGCCGTTGCCGATGGCCGAGCTGACGAGCACTTCCTGGAACGACGGGTTCAGCCCGTCCCAGTGCAGCGCGCGGCCATCGCGGAGGCCCAGCGCCCAGAGCGGCGTCATGTCGGAGTTGCCGATGGTCTGTCGATCGGCTGTCGAAGCTGTCGATACTTGAACGGATTCAGCGGATCGATTCGTCCCCGGCCCCAGTTCGGCCGCGCGTCCATCCAGGCGAACTCTTCCTGTGGCGTCGAAGCGCGCGCCGGGTGCCCGGAATCAGCAGCACCCGGTAGTTCAGCGACTCGGTCCACGAGAGCTTTCCGATCTTCCCGATCTCGGCGAGCATGTCGGACGCGTTGAAGCGCGGGTCCGCGGCGGCGGCCTCGAGAAACCGCGAGAACGCCTGCGGCGTCGACGATGCGACGTCGCGCCGCCGGGCACGATCACGCGCGGCGACGCCGGCGAGGTCCGATACGTCGCGGTGTGGCAGAACGCGCAGTTGACGGCGATGCGCGTCGAGCCCGAGCACGTCCTTCTTCGAGAAGCCGATCGGCAGCTCGCGGCCGGGCTCCCAGATCAACCCGAGCGATCCGTATCCGCCGGCCCGGGCAGCTTCTCCGGGAACATCCGCGGCAGCACCTGCCAGATCCAGTACGGCATGCCCTTCTTCGGACTCGATCCCGACCGAGCCGTACTTGAAGTGCTCGTCTGGCGAGTCGGTTCCTCCTGCGCCCGATCGCGGCGGCGCCAGCACGCCGCCACGGCACACCCGAGAGCCATGCCGGGCGGGTCCATCGGACCCGCCGGATGTTGCGGACGGCGCCAGTCGCCGAAGCCGCGGCGCATGGCGTTCATAGCGTCTTCAGGTATTCGAGAAGCGCTTCGCGATCGGCGGCAGGCAGGTCGCGCCCGTAGACGTGGCCGCCGTTGCTGTTGCCGCGCAGGCCGGTGTCGAAACGCACGCCGTTCCGCTCGGCATCGGCGCCCTCGGAGACGAAGCCGACACGCTGCCAGTCGTAGACGTCGTAGCCGCGATAGAACGTCGCCGGCCGCTCCTCGGGGAAGAGCAGCGCGCGCAGCGTCGGCACCGATCCGTTGTGCAGGTACGGCGCGCGCAGCCACACGCCGTCGAGCGGCATGTTGGCGTAGCCGTCCGTCTTGCGGAAGTGCGAGAACTTCCAGGGCTTCCCTGTGCCGATCGTGTTCATCTGCGCCGCCAGCGCGCGCGTGAACGAGTTCAGGCGCTCGGGATCGGTCCCGATCTCGGCGAGCGGCGTCACCTGCCCGACGGCCGCGCCGTCCAGGGCGTGACAGCTCGCGCACGCGGCCTGATAGACCTGCCCGCCCTTCTCCACGCGGCTCGGTCGATGCGCGCCGACGGGATAGGCTGGCGGCTTCAGGTCGAGCGCCCACTGCGCGACGCGGTCGAGCGACGCGAGATCGAGCGACATCTCGCGTCGCGCCGGCGCCGATCGCCGCGCTCTTGTTCCGCTCCTCCACCTGGTTGTTGTTGCCGTCCCAGTGCAGCCACAGCCCCTGCCGGACGCGCTGGTTGAACAGCGGCGGCAGGTCGGCGGTGCCGACGCTCGTGTCCGCCTTCAGGTCGAAGTTGAACATCCGCTTGTAGGGGTTGAAGGTGTCCACCCGGCCCGGTCCCTGCGGCGGACGATCGTCGAACCAGGCGTTCTGCTTGGCGCGCTCGAGGATGCCGTCGCGCGTCCGCTTGACGACGACGAAGCGGTAGAGCAGCGACGTGAACCAGCCGAAGCTCCGGATCCTGCTTGCGGATCGCCTCGATGAGCGTGCCGGCCTCGAAGCGCGGATCGCGGGCCGCGGCGGTCAGGAAGTTGGCGTAGCCCTGCAGGTCCATCTGGTGGGCCGGCATGCCGGCAATGATCTGCCTCGGGCTGGACGGCGATCTCGCGCACCGTGCCGGTGTGGCAGGTCGCGCAGTTGAGGCCGACGAGCGCGACCTGATCCTCGACATAGGTCGTGCCGATCGGGCGGCCCTGCGGCGGGTTGCTCTCGAAGATGAACCCGAGCCTCTCGTAGCCCTGGCCCGGCCGCTTCGGCAGCTTGTCGGCGAAGAGCACCGGCAGCACCCGCCAGATCGGATACGGCAGGCCGACCGTCTCCTCGGTGCCGACCGAGCCGTACTTGAAGTGCGAGAGGATGTCGTCCTGCGCCGCCGACGCGCGCCGCGACCGAGCGCGGCGACAGCGCCGAGCCGCGGCTGCGAGCCACGCGCCGATTGCCAGACCGACGCGAGCCACGGCCTCCGCGGCGTCATGGCCGCCCTCCCTCGAAAGGCGTCGGGCGGAAGACCGACATGATCTCGCGCGATCATCTCCTCGCGCGGCTCGAAGCGCGTCCTCGTCGTAGCAGCCGAGCGGGTTCTCGACGACGTTGACGAGGCACTTGTTGCAGTAGGTGCACGGGCTGCGGCGCGTGCGTCGAGCCCGCGCGCGAACATCTGGACCAGATCGTTGTTGGCGACGAGCGGCCGCGCGGCGCTCACGGCGTCGCAGTCGCCGCGGTCGATCGCGCCTCGAATGACCGACGCCGTCTGGAACCCGCCCGTGCAGATCACCGGGACCGTCACCGCCTGCTTGATCGCCGCGCGCGTCAGGCAGGTTCGGCGCCCTCGATGTTGTCGGGCTCGCCCGCGGCGTCGTTCCAGGCCCGCCGCGCAATCTGCCCGGATGCGCCGCGGAACAGCAGGAAGTTCGCGAACGTCCGCTCGCCGCTCGAGATCATCGTGTCGTAGGACTTGGCGCAGATCTTCCACCGGCAGATCCACGCCGGCCGGGTTCCTCGGATGCGGGAAGAAGCTGCCGATCGACACGTGGATCGCATCCACGCCGGCCTCCACCAGCCACTGGCACACCTGACCGAGTCGTCGACGCGTGTTGCCCGACGGCCCGCGCCCGAACAGCGCCAGCGCATCGTCGTGGTCGGTGGCGCTGATCTTCATCTGCAGATGGAAATCGTTGCCGACGCGCGCGCGAATCGCCTTGACGATGTCGAGGACGAAGCGGGCCCGGTTCTCGAGCGAGCCGCCGTACTCGTCGTTGCGGTCGTTGATGGCCGAGCTCAGGAACTGCGTGATGAGGTAGCCGTTGGCGCCGTGCAGCTCGACGCCGTCGAGCCCGGCCTCGCGCGCGCGCCGCGCGCCCTCGGCGAAGTACTGCGACGACCTCCCGGATCTGGGCGATGGTCATCCGCTCGCAGCGGAAGCCGTGGATCGGATCCGCCTTGTCGGTGGAGCTCAGGCCCTGATCGGGTACTCGATGCCGTTGATGTCGCGCTGCCGGCCGCAGTGGCTGAGCTGCATGATGAACTTGCAGTCGTGCTCGTGCACCGCCTCGCCCAGCGCGCGCCAGAACGGAATGTCGCGAGTCGTTGTCGATCATCGCGTAGTTGGGCACGATGCGGCCGCGCAGGTGCACCGGCACGAACGACGAGATGATGGCGCCGACGCCGCCCCTGGCGAACTTGGTCTCCCAGTTGATGCGCGCCTGGTTGCCGGAGCCGTCGTAGTTGTCGAAGCGGCCCGAGATGTTCGACCGGAAGATCCGGTTCTTGACGGTCAGGTTCCGGAACTTCAGCGGCTCGAAGATGATGTCGCCGGCATGCCTCTCATCCCTCAGAACGTCTTCAGGAACTCGATGAGCGCCCACTTGTCGGCGTCCGGCAGCTGCGAGCCGAAGGTGTGCCCCGTCGAGAATGAAGTCGGGCGCCTTGTTGTTGCTGCAGCATCCGGCGGTAGCAGGCTCTCGTCCGAGAAGAGGTTCAGCAGCGAGCTCGTTCCGGACGATGTCCGGCAGCCGCGTCGGATCGACGCGGGCGACGTAGTCGACCGGCGTGCCGGCGGGAATGCGCACCTTGCGTGTGGTGCCGCTGATCTGTCACGGAGCTGTCGACCGTCGTCACCGGAATCGACTGCACGCCAAGCCGGCGTTCGGGCCAGAGCATCTTCTGCATGCCGTCGTTGAAGGCCGTCAGCCGGCCCGGCACGGACGGGTCCTTGACGAAGAGCCCGACCGAGTTGTTGTGCAGATACGGCGCGGTCGCCCAGATGCTCGTGAGCGACGCGGTGCGGTAGTAGCCGCGCCCGCCGCCGGGCATGTCGAAGTCGATCGGCTTGGTCGGGATCGCGCGGGTTGTAGAGGTTCGTGAGCCGGCCGACGCTCGGCAGCTCCTTGTAGGTCTCCGACGAGAACTGGTCCCAGATGTTGCCGCGTCGTCGCGTTGGTGCCCAGCGCCCGGGCGATGTTGGTGCCGATCCGATCGATCCCGTAGCGCTTGTCGTCGGACAGAAAGTTGTCGGTCAGGAAGTCGTCGCGCTGCACGGCCTCGCGGAACCACTGCACCGCATCGGCGGTGCCCGCCGGAGGCTGCTTGCTCGAGTGGCACGACGCGCAGTTCTCCGCGAACGCGCGCTTGCCGGCGCCGAGCGTTGCCGGCTGGCGCGTTCAGGAAGCCGGCGCCGTCCAGGCGCGTCCTTCAGCAGCAGCGGCTTCATCGTCTTGAGGAACGCCTCGGCGTTCGGCCATTCTGCGCTTCGGTGTTTCGCCAGTCCTCACAGTTCTTGCGCGCGTGGTCCATGTCGAAAGGCTGCTGCGGGCGGGCGATGCCGAGCACCGGATCGTGCCGCGTGACCCAGTAGTCGCCGCACATGCCGATGTTCACGTAGACGCGCAGCGAGGCCCCCGCGACGCCGATCGAGTCGGCGCCGTCCTTGAGGATGTGGTGGACGGGCACGGTCGTGCCGTCCCGCATTCGTTCGGGCGTCGTCGGCCGTGACGACAGATTGAAGATCGTGTTGATCGCGTTCGGGTTGTTGATGTGATCGGTGGCGAAACGCGACGTATCCGAGGTGCCGGGCGGCTGGCGTGCGGCGACATGCCAGCGGAAGTCGTCCGGCTTCATGTTGAGGCTGAAGAGCTTTCCTTCCTCCCAATACTGGTTGCCGATCGTCCCGGCCAGATTGGCCCAGGAGGGGCGCTCGGGATCGGCCGGCGGATTGAGTCGGGTTGTAGCCGATGTGACAGAAGCCGCAGGTCATCCCGATGAGGTACGGCGGCTGCACGTCCTCTGGATGCTGCAGATACTTTTCGCGCGTTCCATCTCGAGGCGTCGAACTTCGGGTTGGGGAACTTTCTCAACCCGACGATGCCGCTGGGCTCGCCGGGAATGCCAGGGCACCGGCGGTTGATTGCAGCGGTCCATCCAGAGCCCGTACTGGTCGGGCGCCGTCGCCGCCTCACAGCCCGGCTGCGTGATGGCGCCGAGCTCGCGGAATCTGCGGCCGTGGCGCCGGCTGTCCACGTAGTTGAGCAGGCTGACGTTGCCGTCAGTGATGCGGTTCATCTCGACCCAGAAGGCCTCGTTGCCGCCGGTCCAGAAGTACCAGGTGTCGCGTCCTTCGCGCTCCTGGGGCGTGAAGTACCGTGTGTCGTAGCCGTAGTCGTCTGTCTGGGCCGGCGCAGCTGGAGGCTGCGCGCCGGCGATGGCAACCAGCACCGCCACAAGGCCGCACGTTGCGGCCGGAAATGCGCTTCGCATGTTGAGGGTCATCACAGCACGCGCTCCTTCAGATGACATCGGCCGACGCGGGATTCTGGCGTCGGCAGTTGAACGGACCTGTCGGCGTGAACGCTGGGGGGACAGAATCACAACACAAAATTCCAAGAGCGAAAAGATCAATCGCACCTCATCTGGTGAGTTTCGATGCGCCGGCGTTTCAGCTCTGCCGTTCGTTCGAATTCTGCTCGGGTAGATTTATTAGCTCTGCCGTTACAGTCGCGATCTCCAAGACAAGGGGTCTCGCAAATCTACCCGAGCGATTTATTTCAGCTAGCCCCGCGCCTCAGACGGACTCAGCCGTTGCAGGATCGTCGGCGTGGGGTCGCCGTAGAGCGCAATGCCGGTCCAGCCTGCTGAGCGCACGAGGCCGATGTCTTCCGGATCGGTCCCTCCGTTCTCGATGACGGGCGCAAAGGCGTCGTCGTCGCCGGCCCGGCCTTCGCGCACCAGGCGACGCGCCAGCGCGAGCGCTTCGCCAAGGCTGGTGCGGCGCAACAGCAGCGCCTGGTAGAAGACCGACGCGAGATTTTTCGCGTCGGTCTCGGGTATCCGCCACAGCGGCCCGATGTAGGCGGCGACGCCTTGGCCAAGAGCAGCGCTGGCCATCCCGTACACGCCATCGTGGTACCCGCGCGGAGAGTCTCCGGTCTCACGCGCGCCCTCGCACGCACTGCCGTACATCAGCCATGGCGTGACCGCGGCGTTCGCCAGCGTATGGCGCAGCTCGAATGCGTAGAGATCGCCATCGCTGAATCTCCAGCAGCTGCGCTCGGGGTGGCTGGCGTCGAAACGGCCGTGGCCGGCGAAATGCACCACGTCATACCGGCCCTCGCGGAGAAGTTCGCGGAACTGATCCACCGTGACCGGCTTGTCGATGTAGCGACGGAAGTTCGACGGGTCGACGAGCCCCGGCAGGCGCTCCTGCAGCCGCTCGAAGCATTCGGCCACGTGATCGCCTTCGAGCGCGCCGACGCCAGCCAACTCCGCGCCCTGCGCTTCGATGCTGGGCGCGACGACCAGCAGGCGCAGCGGTCCTTGCCGGCGCGATCCGGACCACCGGCGCACCGTCTCCATGTCGGCGATCAGCTGTCGCCCGATGGCGAACCGATCGACCAGCCACCCCGAGCTGTCGCGCAAGAGCTCCCATGGGTAACGCATCAGCTCGCGCGGCATCTGCATCACGAGGTGCACCGGCCGCCCGTCCTGCGCCTTGATCTCGGCCAGCTGCTCGCTGACGCCGTGCAGGATGTCGTCGCCGAGCAGGCTCCCGCAGCGCGCCAGCCGCTGCACGATGCGCGATGGCTGCTGTGCGTCCGTTCCCGAGGCCAGGCCGACTTCGTCCATCTCCTTGAGCACCCGCTCCAGGCGCTCCCGCGTGATCGGGTTCCGTTTCTCGACGACCGTGGCGCTGCGATCGATCGACGACAGCCGGACGCTGTACATGGCAATGGGATCGCGCCGATCGGTGCGGCGGCGATCCGCCGGCCCGTCATCAGCGCCGTCGTCGTCCGTGTCGTAGTCGGGCTCGATTGTGAGGAACACCGCATCCGGCGCCGAGAGGGCGCGGAGCTGATCGGCATGCCGGCCGGTCAGCGCATGCTCGCCGGCCAGCCGGTGCATCAGCTGAAACCTCGCTTCGAGTGGGGCGGCCGTCAGCTGCGACTCGAGCAGCCGCCACAGCATGCGTGCGTGGTTCTCGATGAGGTCGATGGCGGTCAGGAACGCCGTCCAATGGAGATCGCGGCTGAACTTCAGCTCGAGGTAATTCGACTCCGCCAGCTTGTCGAGGTCCACCGGGCGGTAGAGCGCCAGGCCGCAGCGTCCCGACGGGGGCCAGACGGCGACGACGGCCGGACGCCGGTTCTCGTCGGCCTTGCGGGTCAGTTCGGCCACGCGCTGCGCCAGCCGCGCGAGCTGCTTGGCGGCTTCGATCCCCTCGAGCCGATCGTTCAGCTCCCGCTTCTGGGCGTCGCTCATCCGCACGGATGCGGTCCGGAAGATGGCGGTCCATGCATCGGGCTCGCGCGGCGCCGGTGGATCGCCCTCCATGAACAGCCGTCTCACCTGCACGGCGATGTTGTCTCCGGCCCTGGCAATCTGGGTGTGTTCGCCCTCAGCAACCCGGGCCACGACCAGCTCGACGGCCGATCGGCATTTCCCGAGCTCGCGCTCCAGCTTGCGGAAGACCTCGGAGGTCTCGGTCTGGCGTGCGTTCTCGCGCGCGGCCGCACCGAGAATGCGCAGCGCTTCCGACAGCCGGGCGTGCGCCATCTTCGGCAGGGTTTCCGACGCCCACCTCACCACCGCATCGCCCGCGGCGTCTTTAAGCGACGCCTGGATGGCCGTCGCTACCGCGGCCAGGTCGTAGGCCCATGCATGCTTCAGGACTTCCAGCTGCCGCTTGAACGTCTGGTCCCGCGCGTACCACATCACGTCGTTGCTGAGCCACTGCAGGTACACGATGCTGAAGGTGTCGAGCGCTTGCGCGAGGGGCGCCAGCTCGCGCAGGTTGATCGCCGAGGCAGTGACCGGCGGCGCGCTTCCGTGCGGCGTCTTCGTGTAGTGATCGGCCAGGACCGCGATCGTCTCCCTGGCAAGCGGTTCTCCGTAGGGATCGACGTTCTGCCGCCACGCCGGGCCGACGTCGGCGGCCGCGGCAGCGAGCACGCCCTTCCATCGCTCCAGGATCGAGGCGTACGGCCAGTGGACCAGGCTCGGGGCGTCCTGCCGGCCGTCCGGTTGCAGGCCGACCAGGAACTCGACGCTGTGGCGCAGCTCGTACGCGACCTCCATGAACTGCATCGCGTACATGTCGCACGCGAGCATCACCAGGCGGCGCGACGCCCCCGGCGGGAAGGCGCGGCAGAGCACATCCTGCAGCTCGTGCAACTCGATCGCATCGTCGGTCGCACGGTCGTCGCAGATGGCAAAGGTGCGGCTGGCGTCGAACGGCGGCCGCCCGACCACCGAGTCGTGGTCCATGATCCCGAGGCCCGCCATGACGAGGATGTAGCGCCGGGCCGGGCACGCATCGAACGCCCACTCGAGAAACTGCTCCAGCGTGTGGGGATCCCCGCTGTTGACGGCGCCGATCGCTTCGACCACCGCAGGCTCGGTATCGCCGGCACGCAGTGCGTAGCGGCGCGCGCCGGACTCGAGATCCAGGTACACGGCCACCGAAAGCTGGGCTGACGCGCCGACCGCCCGGATGTCGTCGAGCGCCGAGACGAAGGGGTCCTGCGCGTCCGGCCGGTTGAAGTGGCCGCACAGATAGAACAGCGCCGCCCATTCCTGGGGCTCGCCCGTCAACCGTTCACCGCGTCGCGTCTTTCGTGCACAGTGTCCTTCCTACTTCTTACTTCTCTCTTCCAACTTCGAAGTTTCAGAAGAGCGGTCCGTTCTTCGCCTCGTGGCTGCCGTACAGTTGCGGGCTCTGCGGGAGCGCCTGCGACGGCAGGTGCTTGCGGACTTCGTCGTGCAGCGCCTTTGGGGTCGTCACGCCCGGCAGCGCCAGGGCGGCGATGGCCGTCCGCGTGAAAGCGCCGTTCGGCCGCCCGCCGAAGGAGGTGTCGTAGCTGAACTCGGTGTCCTGACATCCGGAGAACAGCAGCGCCGGATAGCTGCACTTGGTGGGCGCAGGAGTGTTGACGGCGCGATCGATGGCACGTTCGAGGTCCCGGTCTCCGCGCGCGAACACGTACGGCGGAAGAAACCGTGCCCTGGTCGCCGTGGCATCCGGCGTGAGCGGCGCGCCGGCATACCGGACGACCGATCCTGAATGGCAGCTGTCGGAGATGACGTACAGGCGCGCGCCCTCCCGCTTCTTCTGGAAGAGCGCGTGCAGGTCGTCGTCGAGGACGAACTGGTCGCTCATGACGTCGTAAGGGCACATCATCTCGTCCCGCGCATCCGGCTCATCGCCACCGGCATCCGGGAGCCAGGACCCGTGGCCGGAGAACGTGAGGACGAGGGAGTCGCCAGGTGCGCCGCTCGAAACGAGCGCGCCGATCGCGTCGAGCATCGCCGCACGCGTCGCCTCTCCATCGACAAGGGTGGTCACCGTGTAGCCGCGGCCCTCGAGGACCGCCCGCCAGTCGTTGGCATCGTTGACGCACCCGGCCAGGTCCATTCCAGACCCCGGATAGTCGTTGATGCCGACCGTGAGCGCACGCTTGGACATGTCGTTCACTCTATCGGCCACTCTATCGACCGGAGTGGTCGCGACAATGACCCGTCAAGCGCGTCGCTAGCTCGACCATATCGGTGAGCGGCGCAAGAGGGTTCGAGTTGCCATCATGGTCGGGTAAGGTTTTCGCGCGACTTGTAACAGTTTGAAGGGACCTATAATCGCGACCGTTTGACTCCACGCACTCAGCCGACGGCGGTCCCCGCGTACGGGAAGCGACCCGGCGCCGTGGGAGCGGAGCCGACGTGACGGCGGATCGCGCTGTCGCACACGGCGTAGCCCCAGTTGATCAGGCGATCCTGCATGCCTTCGTCGACCGCCTTCAGCCGTGTGGGGAAGTTGGCCAGCGCCGTGGTCGCCTCGAGCGGGCACGGCAGGGCGTCGGGCAGGTGGTAGTCCGCGATGTTGGTACGAATGCCCCAGTACGCGCCTTTCCTGACGCCGCTCTCGAAGGCGTCGATCACCTGGCGCTTGCGCAGGCTGCGGACCTGGTTGTCGATGATCGCGTTGATGCGGATGCTGTGACGCACCCAGTCGGCGTGTGGTTCAGGCTCGGGCGCCATCTTGCCGCCGCCGTCGCTCACCAGGATCGTGTCGAAGCGCTTCCAGGCGGTCTCGAGTCCGAGGTTGTCGTACACGCCGCCATCGGTCAGCACCAGGTGGGTCGTGAACGGCGCCCGGTGCAGGTCCTCTCCCCCGGTGGGCGGAGCATACAGCGACGGGTCGAGCGTGATCTTCACCGGCGACAGCACGGGCGGAAACGCCGACGAGGCGGCGACGGCCACTGCGAGCGGCAGCGTCGGATGAGGGACCGAGCCCACGCGATAGTCGCGCATCGCATGGCGGCTGAACCGCCACAAGACGCCCGACTGCACGTTGGTGGCGTTGATCACGAACTGCGGGTCGTCAGGCAGATCCTGCAGTGTCGCCTTGCCGAACAGATGCTCCTGGTACGCGGCCACCACGCGGTCCGACACTTCACCTGGCAGGAACGTGCCGCGAAGAATGGCGCCGCGATCGATCGTCTGGCTGGCCATGCCGCGAATCGGACGGGCCACCTCCGCATCGAACTGCCGGGCCACGCCCGAGGAATCGAAGTCGAGACGCGGCCACGAGAGCGCCAGCCGGCCTGCCGTGATCGAGCCGCCGGACACGCTCGAGATACGCTTCAGCCGTTTGAGGTAACCGAGCTCGTTGAGACGCCAGAGGCTCCCGACGTGAAACAGCATCGCGCGATAGCCGCCGCCGGACAGGCAGAGCGCGATGCCGGGCTCAGGCGGTCGGCCGGCTCGGCCGGGCGACCGTGTCACTGGCTCCACGGCGGTTGGGTCGGGCATCGAGCGGCCTCCTCCATGTGTGGTGTCGGAACGCCGGCGAACGTTACACCGTGTGGAGCGCGATCGTAAGCCACCTGACGACGAAAGGCGCCCGTGAAACAGAATCTCTGTGAAACGCACTACGTTCAACGGGAGGCGACGCGTCCGTGAGCAAGAAGCTCTTCGGCAACTGGGTGAACGAGGTTTCGCCGGACGACCTTGCCTGCGCGCTGGCCGAAGCCGGGCTCGATGAGCACGGCACGTGGCGGATTGCGCCGGCGCTGATCGCGCTTGCGGAGGGGACCGCCGAGCACGCGCTGGAAACAGCCGCGACCTGGCGGCGCGAACGAGGCTCCGGATCTCCCAGAATCGCGATCGAGGCCGGCCCGGAGGACGCGATCTGGCTCGCCGAGTGCCTGGCCCGCGCCGTGACCGGGAGACGCGGGGGCGTGTACATCCGGGAGGACGAGCCCACCACAGCCGTCGGCTGGAAGTGGCCGCTCACCGTGGGACTCCTGTCGGACCCCGTCTCCCGCCAGTTTCGCGACCTGTGCGTTCAGCGCTTCGACGACCACGTCTGGGCCAACAGCCTGATAAAGCTGGCCGAACCTGGTCCGACCCGCGACTCGGTCGATCTGCTGCTGCTGCCCTTCGACCTGGCCGACGCCCTGGCGACGACGCTGCGCCACTCGCCTCCGCTTCGCGCCGACTGCACGGTCGTGCTCGGCCGTGGCGCCACGTCGTCGGAGAGGACAACGGCTTACCTCGCAGCACTCAGATTGTCAGTACGCACCGCCGGGGTGGCCCTGGTCCCGAGTCCGGACGATCTCGAGCGGTGGCTGATGTCGGTCGTCGAGGCCCTTTCCCACAATCTGTCCATCGACTCGGCGCTCCTCCACGCCTCGCGGGCGCTCGAGATGAAAGCTCCCCTCCTCATCGCCTCGAGCAAGCTCGTCGAGTTCTCGCAGATTGCTCCGCACATCAGGACCATGGGCGCCGCGCTCGAGAGCTCGCGGGCGCGTGCCGTGCCCGTCGAAGCCAGGCCGGGATCCGCCATCGAACGTCGCCTCGGGCCAGGGTCGCATCCGCTCAGCCGCGTGGGCGCCGTGATGCGTGAGGCGCGGGAAGACGAGTTCAACCACGAGACCGACATGGCCAGCCTCGGCGCCGAAGGCGCCGCGGCTGCCGAGGCCGCCGGCGCCGTGATGGCCACGCAGCCGCTGCCCGCGGAGCCGCGTTTCATCCAGGCCCAGGTCTTTGCGCCGCCGGAGACCGAGCCGACGCCGGCCTTCCGCGCCGGCGTCGACCATCGGCATCGACGTCCGCATCGGGCGAGACGGATGCGTCGTGGCTCGGTCCGGGAACTGCGCAGCCGTTTCCCGTCGAAGAGCTCCCGGTGGAACGCGACGAGCACGAGCTCCGCATCGTCTTCGTGGAGCCACAGGCTGCTTCCCGAGCCGCAGGCAGGCGTCGTCAGGCTTCCCAGGCGGGGACCGAGCAGCACCTGCCGCTTCGTCTTGCGGGTACCACCCGGCACCGACCGCGTGGACGCGCGGCTGATCGTGGCGTACGGCAACCGTGTGCTCCAGACGGCCCTTCTGGCGGGCAAGATCGGCGAGGACATCACGCTGACCGTCGAGGCCGTCGTCCGGCCGGCGCCAGCGGGACTCGACAGCCGGCGTCGCTTCGACGCCGCCGTCGTGGTGCACCACGACAGCGCCGCCCCAAGCCTGACCAAGCTCGCGAGCGGGAACGTGGCGTTCTCGACCCCGGCCGATCTGCAGAAGGAGATCGAGTGGTTCGACCGCCAGCTGACCGAGGTGGCGCGCAACAGGAAGGACTACACCGGCGCCCTCGACTCGCCCGCGACCGTCGACCTTCTCCGCTCGTTCGCACTACACGGCTCGATGCTGTACCAGTACCTCGTCACCGACACCCTCGGAGACGATGCGCTCGCCAAGGGTGAGCGCCTGCAGGTCGTGGCCACTCACCCCGAGGCGCGGCTGCCGGTGGAGTTCGTGTACGACCGCAAGGCGCCGGATGCGGACGCCCCGCTTTGCCCGAACGCAGCGGCGGCGCTGGCCCGCGGCTCGTGCGACCCGTCGTGCCCGCGCGGCACCGCGGAGCGGACGGTGGTCTGTCCGCTGGGCTTCTGGGGCATCAGCCGCATCATCGAACGGCACGCGCACGACCCGAAGACGTCGCGCGCACTGTCCGGCAACGACTTCGCGTTCCAGGCCGAGCCGGTCGGCCTGCGGCAGACGGTCAGCGTGCTGCAGGGCGCGCAGATCGCCGCAAGCCAGCGCGTCGAGGCGACGGTGCCTGACGGCATCGAACGCCTGCGGTCAGCGGCCAATCCGGTCATGCAAACGCCCGCCGTCGCCGTCCGCACCTGGGAAGACTGGGCCGCCAGGCTCGGCGATGCCGGCAGGTCGCTCCTCGTGCTGCTGGTCCACACCGACACAGGTGGGCTGGGCGACACGATGCCACAGATGGAAATCGGCAAGGAATCGTGGCTGGTGTCTGCGCGTCTCGACGAACGCTACGTCCGCCCGACCGTCGACCGGCCGCCGCCCGTCGTGCTGCTGATCGGCTGCGAAACCGCCGCGCCCGAAGTGTCGTTTGCGGGCCTCGCCAGCCAGTTCCGGCGCCACGGCGCAGCGATCGTCGTCTGCACCGGCTCGAAGATCCACAGCGACCAGGCGGTGCCGATTGCCGCAAGCCTTATCGCGCAACTCGGCGAGATCGACCAGCACGCCGAAGGCTGCTTCGGCGAGGTCATGCGCGGCATCCGCCGCCGGCTCCTCGCCGAAGGGCACGTGATGGTGCTCACGCTCACGGCCTTTGGTGACGCGGACTGGAGGCTCGCTCCATGACGATGGGCGCTCGCGGTTCGGTTCAAGGTTCAAAGTTCAAGGTGCCGGGTTCTGTGCTCGGTTCTGGGTTCAGGGTGCAAGGTTCGTGCGAGGTTCCGATGCGATTCGAAGGTTCTGCGTTCTCTGTTCCCTGTTCTCCGTTCCCTGTTCCCCGTTCCCTGTGAGGAGCCACTGATGTTCACCGTTGAGATGCTGGCGGCGGGTCGCGGAGACTGCTTGTGGATCGAGTACGGCGATCGGTCGCAGCCGCACGTCATCCTGGTCGATGGAGGCATTCCCGGAACGGAGAAGGCGCTCGCCGCGAAGCTGCGGGCGATGCCGCCGAACCGGCGCCACATCGATCTCGTCGCGATCACGCACATCGACATCGATCACATCGCGGGCATCCTGGGCCTGCTGCGCGATCCGGTCGAACAGATGACGATCGGCGACTTCTGGTTCAATGCCTGGAAGCACCTGCCCGTGGAAGACCCGGGCGAGCTCGGCGCGAAGCAGGGCGAGGAGGTGTCGTTCCTCCTCGAAAAGCTCGGGCTTCCGTGGAACAAAGCCTTCGGCGGGGAGGCCGTCGTGGTCTCGAAAGACGACGAGCTGCCGGTGATTGAGCTCCCGGGCGGGATGTCGATCACGTTGCTCTCTCCGCGGCCGAAGCGGCTGTTCAACCTGCGCAAGGCGTGGAAGAAGGAGATCGAAGACGCCGGGCTCATTCCGGGCGAGGCTGGCGCGGAGCTGCACGGACAGGACGAGGTGGACGACGACGACGGCGGATTGCTCGGAGAGGCGCTGGACGTAGCGGACCTCGCCGCCAGCGCGTTCAAGGGCGATACCTCGGCGGCCAACGGCAGCAGCCTCGCGCTGCTGGCGGAGCACGAGGGGCGCCGCTGCCTGCTGGCCGGCGACGCGTTTGCCGACGAAGTGCTGCAATCCGTGAAGCTCCTCGCCGATGGCGACGACCTCTTCGAGATCGGCGCGCTCAAGCTGTCGCACCACGGCGGCCGCAAGAACACGAGCGCCGAGCTCGTCCGGGCGCTCGCCTGTCGTGACTACCTGTTCTCGACAAACGGGACCATCTACAAGCACCCGCAGGTGGAAACCGTCGCGCGTGTCGTCCAGTTCGGCCGCGAGTCCGGGGTGCCGCGACTGCACTTCAACCACCGCTGCGATCAGACGCTCAAGTGGGACAAGCCGAGCCTCCACCCGCGCGGGGTGAACTACGAGCCGATCTATCCCGAGGGCGACGCGAAGGGGTTGAAGGTGAATCTCGCCTGACACAACGAAGGTCGGGAGGGTCGGGAGGGTCGGGTGGGTCGGGCGGGAAGGGCGGGCAGGGCGGGGTGGGTCGGGCAGGGCAGGCAGGGCGGGCAAGGCTGCGGCTGCGGCCGTCCCGAGCTGAGGACGAGCAAATCCGAGGCAGGGATCCGCGTCAGCCGCGGTCGGAGAGGAGCCCGGCCTCCAAGTGAAGGTCTCGAGTCCATGGCCAAGAAGAAGTTGAAGAGGCCCGCAAGGGGGCGGTCGAAGCAAGCGCTGCCGCGCAAGCGCGCCGGGCAGCGTCAACTGGACGCGCTACCCGATACGCTCGATTTCCGCGATCGCATGTTCGAGGCGACCCTCGTCGAGGTGCCCGTGCGCATCGCGCTCGATGAGTACCGGCGGTGGCAGGTGCCGATCCTCGACCAGGGCACCGAGGGCGCCTGCACCGGCTTCGGCCTCGCCACCGTGGCGCACTATCTGCTCCGCCGCCGCGCCGTCGTCCCCGACCCGGAGCCCGTCAGCCCGCGCATGTTCTACGAGATGGCCAAGCGGTACGACGAGTGGCCGGGCGAAGACTACAGCGGGTCGAGCGCCCGCGGCGCCATGAAGGGCTGGCACAAGCACGGCGTCTGCAGCGAGACCGTGTTCCCGTATGTGGCGGGCATGCAGGCCCGCACGACGCTGAACGAGGAGCAGACGTCGGACGCCGTGCGACGGCCCCTCGGCTCGTATTTCCGGGTCAACCATCGCGACCTGGTGGCGATGCACGCCGCGATCGCCGAAACCGGCGCGCTCTTTGTCACCACGATGGTCCACGAGGGATGGAATCGCGTCGGCGACGACGGGCTGATCGCGTTCGAGCCGGGGACGAAGCCCCTCGGCGCGCACGCGGTGGCCATCGTGGCCTACGACGAGCACGGCTTCTGGATCCAGAACTCGTGGGGCCGGCGATGGGGCGCTGCGGGATTCGGCCGTATCGCCTACGACGATTGGATGGTCCACGCCACCGACGTCTGGGCGGCCAGGCTCGGCGTGCCCATCATCCTGAAGAGCGCCGAGGCCGCTGCAGCCGGCTACACGGCTGCGCGCGGCTCGCGCGGGTACGTGTTCTCCGACCTCCGGCCGCACATCATCAGCCTCGGCAACGACGGGACGCTGCGCGGCGGTGGAACCTTCGGCACCACCGACAACGACGTCCGCGAGATCTTCGAAGAGGACTTTCCGCGGCTGACCGCCACATGGAAGACGAAACGCCTGCTGCTGTACGCCCACGGCGGCCTCGTCAGCGAGGACTCGGCCATCGACCGCGTGGCCCAGTACCGCGCGGCGCTCCTCTCGCACGAGGTCTACCCGCTGTCCTTCATCTGGAAGACCGACTTCGTGTCGACGCTCAAGAACATCCTCGAGGAGGCCATCCGCCAGCGCCGTCCCGAGGGTCCGCTCGACGCCTCCAAAGACTTCATGCTCGATCGGCTCGACGATGCGCTGGAGCCGCTCGCGCGGGCGTTGTCGGGCAAGTCGCAGTGGGACGAGATGAAGGAGAACGCGCTCAGGGCCACCGAGAGTGCTGCGGGAGGCGCGCGCCTGGCCCTCAAACACCTCGCCAAGCTGGCAGCCGCGCAGCCCGGGCTCGAGATCCACATCGTCGGCCACAGCGCCGGCGCGGTGTTCCATGCGCCGCTGGTCGCCCGACTGACCGGCTCAGGTCCCGGCGAACACGGGCTCAAAGTCGCTTCGTGCACGCTCTGGGCGCCGGCCTGCACCACGGCGGTGTTCAAGCAGTACTACGTGCCGGCGATCCAGAAGAAGAAGATCGACCGCACCGCCCTCTTCGTCCTGAGCGATCAGGCGGAGCGCGACGACCACTGCGCGAACATCTACCACAAGTCGCTCCTCTACCTCGTATCGCATGCCTTCGAGGCCACGCCTCGCATCCCGCTCGTGCGCGACGGAGTGCCCATCGTCGGCATGGAGAAGCACGCCCGCGCCGAGCTCGGCGCGCTCGTCCGGACCGGACCGATTGACCTCGTGCTGACGCCGAACAGCACCCCGGTCGGTGGACCGACCGCGTCGCGCGCCAGCTCCCACGGCAGCTTCGACAACGACGAAGCGACGATGAAAGCCACGCTGGCGAGGATGATGGACGTGCGCAGCACGGCCGGAGCGAAGATGTCGTTCCGCCGGAGCGGCGCCGCGCGCAGGGCCGAACGACGCGAACTCGATCGAGTAGTGTGAGCAGGACTTCGGAATACGAAGTCCTTCTGAGCTCATCAGGTCAAGTGCGAACTTTCGATGCAGATAGCGACGGATCCGATCGATCTCCAGTTCTCGGGCGCGCAGCACAAGCAGCTGACCGAGGCGCTCGAGCACGCGTTCCCCTCCTACCAGGAGCTGGAGATGATGGTCCGCTACCGGCTGGGCCTCAACCTCCAGAGTGTCTCCTCGTCGTTCAACAAGCTCGGCTACGTCGCCTTCGAGCTGATCAAGACGCGGCAGGCCGCCGGCGAGCTCCTTCGCCTGGTGGCGGCCGCCCGGGCCTCGCAGCCACACAACCCGAGGCTCGCGAGCGTCGCGGAGTCGCTCGGCCTGGCGGCGGTGGCGCCGCCGCGCGCCGAGCTCGAGAAGATCGTCAAGAAGACGAGCGTGCCATTCGACATCGCCGTCTGGCGCGAGCGGATGGCGGCACGCGAGGTCTGCGTGTGCCGGATCGAAGTGCCGGAAACGGGAGGCACGTCGTTCGGCACCGGGTTCCTCGTTGGTCCGGACCTCGTCCTGACCAACCACCACGTGATCGACGGCGTCGCGGACCCGGCAGGGATCGTCGTTCGGTTCGACTACAAGGCACGCCCTGGCGGCGCGCCGATCAGCCAGGGCGTCGAGGTGCGCCTCGCGGCCGAATGGCTCGTGGATTCGAGCCCGCACAGCCCGGTCGATCTTCAGGGGCTGCCCAAACAGGGGGTTCCCGATCCCGACGAGCTCGACTACGCGCTGCTGAAACTCGCCGAACCCGTCGGCGAGCTGCCGATCCCGGCCGGCAAGGAAGCCGAGCCCGGGGCCCCGGCCCGCGGGTGGATTGCTCTACCGAGGAAGCCCTGGCCTTTCGCGGCCAACCGCTCGCTGTTCATCATCCAGCACCCCAGCGGCTCGCCGATGAAGCTGGCCATGGATCTCGAGGCGACGATGACCGTGAACGCCAACGGCACGCGCGTCACCTACCAGACCGGGACCGAAGGAGGGTCGTCGGGATCGCCCTGCTTCAATCAGCTGTGGGATCTGGTGGCGTTGCACCATGCGGGCGACCCCTCGAACTCGGACTTCTACGATCCGGCGTTCAACGAGGGCATCCCGATCGATCGCGTCGTCGCCCGGCTCGAAGCCCGTGGGCTGACGGCCGGCCTCACGCTCGTCTGACGCGCGGGCGGCGGGAGCTGACGCCGGCCAGGTGGTCGAAGAGATCCAGATAGCGATCCGCCACGAGGTCCATCCGCTGCCGGTGGCAGTAGTCCATGTTGGCGCGCTGATGGCTGCGACGTACGGCGTCGGGGGCATCGAGCGCGGCTTCGATGGCGGCCGCGAGGCTCGGCGCGCTTCCCCAGTCGTAGAAGTGCATGCGCAACCCCTCGCGTTCGAGGGCGCGTAACCCGGGCACGTCCGACGCCACGATCTCGGCGCCGTACATGGCCGACTGCAGCGCCACGCTGGACATGCCGGTGGTCGTCGCGTACGGGAGGACCGAGACGGCCGCGGCCTGGAAGAGCGCGGGCACGTCGGGCTCCGGGACGTAGTCGAGAAACGAGATCGCCGGGTTCAGGCTGTGGCGCGCCCGAAGCTCCTGGAGATACCGCGGGTTGTGCCTCGAGCTGGTGCCGCCGATGGCCAGGTGGACGTCTCTCCGGCGAGCCGCGAGATCGAGCACCGACGCGATGACGGTCTCGAGCCGTTTGTTGCTCCCGAAGTGCCCGAAGGCCACGATCCCCCGGCGCGGCGTCGATACGGGAGCGGTGAGCGGCACGCCAGGAGTCCCGAGCGGCACGTAGCGCACGCGCCCGGAGCCGTAGCGGTCCGACAGCAGCATCGCGTACTCGGGCCGAGGCACGCAGATGATGTCCGCCTGGCACACCAGCGATGTCGCCGCCAGCGCCCCCACGAGGTCCACCGGGCCCGTACGGACAGCGGTCTGGTCCAGATCGGTTGCGCCGATCATGTTGTGCAGGGTCACGAGCGTGCGCGCACCTGCCAGCCTCGCCAGCACCGGTGCGGTCAACCCGACGAAGCGGCTGAGCCTCCTGTTCCCCGTTGACGTCAGATGCATCTGGAACCAGACGGCATCGACCTTCAGGGCACGAATCGCCCGCAGCGTTTCGACAGGCAGGTCGAAACCGTCGAACGTCCACGTCGGACGCACCCGCAGGTGCCCATCGTCGAACGGCACGGCGCCAGGCGCGCGGTCGGCGAGCACGTGCAGTTCGGCCACACGCTCGCTGCGCCGAAGGCTCTCGACCAGGTGCCAGGAGTACTCGCTGAGCGGGCCGATGCTCGGCGGGTAGGCGGAGACGAGCGCCAGGCGGAGCCCGCGCGGCTGGCCACCTTGCGTCATGGCAATCTCACCACCGTCGAGACGACGAGCTGGTTCGCGTCGGGGCTGAAGCTGACCGCGCCATCGATCTGGACACGGTTGAACAGGGTGATGCCGCCTCCGCCCGTCACGCCGACATCGGTCGTCGAGCGGCCGGTGTTGAAACGGAAGTTCGACAGCGGATCGGCGGGATGGGATGGATCGTTGCCTCCGCTCTGAAAGCGCAGCCGATGGTCCGGATCGGTGTAGACGCCGCCCCGGAGCGAGAACGTCCGGCGCCCGTACCACCGCCATTCCGCCCCGGCGTGAAACTCGAACACATCGTCGATGAAGTAGTTGTCGGGCGTGAGCCCGGCCGCGGGGTCTTGAAAATCGGCGATCAGGAAGTTGTCGGTGATCTGCTGCGAGTACTTCACATAGTTGACGTCGGCGAGCACGGTCAGGCTGTTCAGGGCGCGCCAGGACGCGCCGGCTGAATAGCGATCGGGCACGACGTAGTTGATCGGCCTGACTTCGCCCGTTCGAACCACGTCGGTCCGTGTAGGGGGCGTGGTGGGAATCGTGATCAGAAACCGTCCGAACAGCCGCGTGTCCACGTCGAACACGGTGCCTTTGTTGTACGTGGCGCCGATGGCCACGCTCGGCGTGGGTTTCACGAGGACCCCTGCCAGGCCGCTCCAGGCGAGATCGGAGTCGATGGTGTTCGTGCCATTTCTCGGGTTCAGGGGTGTTCCCGACCGCGCTTCGCTCGCCAGGTTCAGCGACTGGAAGACCGCGGAGCCACCGACCGACAGGTACCGGTTGATCACGTAGGCTCCGCCAGCGCCGTAGCTGTTGACCTGTGCCGAAAGGCTGCCGAACGAGCCGTCCTCGAAGTCCCCGAGCGACGGGATGAAACGGTCGCCGAACTCGAAGGTTTCGCGGTAGTCCTGCACCGAGTTGATGAACACCGAGATGGTGGCGCGGCGCACGGGCACCACATAGCTGAAGAACGACGGCGTGACCACGGTGTCGCCGAAGGTGTCGACCTGGCCATCGACGCCGGGGATGAACCGCTGGTGCTTGATCTTGGTGCCGGTGAACTCGAACGAGAACTCCTGCTCGAGCAGGTTCGACAGGCCCGCCGGGTTGCTCACGGCCGCCGTCGCATCGTCCGCCAGGCCAATGAAAGTCTTCCCCATCGCGACCGCCCTGGCGCCGGGCGTGACGAACCGAAAGTCCAGGTCTTCGTACATGCGTTCGTTGGTCTGCGCCGACGCCGGCGAGGACAGCGCCGCAAGCAGGAGCGCGAGGGAGCCCGGAGAACCGACGTCCCGTCATTTCGTCTCCCGCCCGCCCGACGCCTGCTGCACGGCGTAGTAGAAGTACGGGTTGTAGTAGAAGGAGTAGGTCGAACGATCGGCGGCATGGCAGCTCGGCCCGGCGGCTTTCAGCAGAGCCTCGCGCAGGCACGCCGCGGCGTTGTTCAAGGAGACGCGACGCGCGTCGCCCTCTTCGCTGCTCGCGCGGCGCAGGTGTTCCATCGCGCGGTACTGCGAGCCGAGATTGGGGTTGGCAAAGAACACCCGATCCTCAGGGAAGCGCTCGTCGCTGCTCGCGGCGACACACCGCCCGCCCGCGGGAAGCGCCGTGTTGACTGCGTTCCTCCATTCCCGGGCGTCGCTCGACAGCTTCAGCTGAGCGAGCAAACCTGAGAGATCGCCGCTTCTCGCAATCGTGAGCTCGCTCCCAAGACCGAGCTGGGTGCCGCGGTCCGCCGGGTTCGCGAGGTACGCGTTGAAGAGAAACGCCCGGTGCAGGCGTTCCGCGGCGGCCGTGCATGGCGAAGCCTGCCACGCCCCCAGCGCACGGAGGTACGAGTCCGAAAGCGCGGACCGAATCGCCGCGTCGGGCAGCCCCGGGCTTCCGAGCACCACCGGGAACGGGTACCGCAACATGTCGCTCGACGCGCTCAGCGTCGCGCTGAACGTGACGTACGCGAAGAGCGTTTCCTTCCAGCTTTGCTCGCGCCGGGATTCCTGCCTGAGCTGCGTCTCGAGCGACGCGCCATCGCTGCGCGGCACCGCCGCGAGCGGACCTGACGGAGCCTGGCTGCCGAAACCCGGGTAGTCCTGGGCGAGGGCGACGAGCACCAGTTGGTCGGGGTTGTCGCCGTGGACGCCCGGGCCAAGTTTCTCGATCGGCAGCGGCGTGGGGAGACGTCCGGCCAGACGCTGATACTCGGCGCGGAAGCCCTCGACCGCCGTCGAGACATCCTGCTCGAGGATGGCCGCCCAGGTCAGGTTGCCGGGGCAGCCTGAGTTGGCCGCCGCGACTGCCCCTCGCTCGAAACAGCGGGCCAGCTCGCCGATGGTGTTGAACGGCACGAGCCGTACCGACGGCTGGCCGGTCACCGCCGCGACGGCGCTCGTCACCGCGGCAGCGCTGACCTCGCGATCGAGGTACACGCCGACAGCCGGCGCGTTTCCTGCGAGCACCTTCGGATCGGCGGACTGAAAAATGTGGAGGGGCCTCGTGAAGAGCCGCGGGTTGAGCGGACGGACACCTGCCTTCGCGAGCAGACCGGGCGAGGTCGCCGAGACTCGCCGGAACGACGGCCCGTCGATGACGACCGACACACGGCGGCCTGCCTGCGGCTGACGCAGCCGGTCGAGCAGATCCTGCGACGACAGGCACTGGCGGTCGGCGGACGTCTCGATGCGCCCGCCGCCCTGCCGTACCACCTGAGCGACGTCGCGTGTGAGGCTCTCGAACAGTTGCAGATCGGGCGGCGTCAGCTCAGTCCCGGCGCAAACGGGATAGTGGACCCAGGGGCCCGGCGCCTGCTGTGCGAAGGGCGACGACACCGGCAGAAGCGCCAGCGTGAGGGCGATCCACCAGGCGGTCCGCGGCGCGCCACTCGTCGATCGAGAAGACGCCGCTCGTCCTGAAGAGCACCGCACCGCTGTCTGCATCCAGAAACCGCGCATACACCGATACCTCTCTGGGGGTTGGCTGGCCGTCCAGGCGACGCTGGCAGGTGAAGAGCAGGGAGCGCCGCCCGCTGATTTCGTCGAGGTCGAGAACGAGCTCGAGGCCTGTCTCGCTGATGCGGCCATTGCTGTCGCGAACCACGTGCTGCTCGTCTGCCACGACGGCGCCGAGCGCACGGTCGAGGGCGACATCCGCGAAGGTCACGCCTGGCGGTCCGGCGGTGAGCTCGGCGCCCGTGGTATCGACGACCGACGGAGACAGTTCGATCTGAACTCTCAGCCGGCGCGCCAGGTTCCGGCCGCCGACGAACAGATTGGCCCGGTAGTACGTCTTCGAGAACCGCTCGGGGTTCCGGAGGCCGGCGCGCTCGGGGCCCTGCAGCTCCATTTCGGCCGGAATGTTTGGAAAGGACCGGACGAGCACGTACTCGGCGTCCGTCCAGAAGGTTCCTGGCGATTCCCGGTCGAACGACAGAACGATCGGCGCGGGCGCCGCACCCACGGCAGTCGTCTGGACGGCGAGCAGCGCGACGAGCGCGCCAAACGCGAGCCAATCGCGGCGTTCGAGCCGGCTGTGCGCCACAAGACGTCGCAACAGGGTGCCGATGCGAGCGCGTACAGGCCGTCCGAAGAGCCACGCGTAGAGCCGCCACGCGGCTACCGCAAACAGACACACGACGGCCAGTGTGGACAGCACGCTGGACATGTCGATCAGGTTGACGAAGTACACCTTGATCACCAGGAGCAGCAGCGCCAGGTTGGCCGCGCCGAGCAGCCAGGTCGCGACCGGCACATGCTTCGCGAACCATCGATCCTCGATGAGGAGGGGGTCGTTGACATGCCGGAGCGCCTGTTGAAGCCGCGGGTTCGCGGGTTGTTCTGAAGCAGCCGTCCTGACCAGATCCGGCACGCGGTTCTCGCGATCGGCCCAGCGAACGACGTCGAACACGACGTCGCGCAGGTTGCCGCGGCGGCTGATCTCGGCGAGGTTGACGTCGAGCAGGCGGACGAGCTGCTCCAGGCTCTCGTAGGTCGGGAACGCCGACACGAGCGCGTCCTGAAACACCTGCTCCGCCTGCCCTGAGTACGCCATGGCGCCGCTAGTAGACCATCCGCACGCGAACCGTCGTTGACGCCGTGGCGCTCCTGTTGCCTCTCGTGTCTTCGACGATCAGGGTAACCGTGTAGTCCCTCGGCCCGTCCTTGATAAAGCCCTCTTTGCGGTACCTGAACCTCGGCGAAGGCGTGTCCGGCTGGCAGTTCACGCGGTGATGGGGAAACACGCCCTGCCCGCAGTCCCAGAAGAAGTGCGCGATCGGGAATGGATGTGCCGAGGATCCGGCACTCGTCAGGTCGATGTCGCGCTCGGCATCGACGCTGTAGCCGGAGCCCGGATTCGCCGCGAGGACCGGACGGTAGTCGTACCCATTGGCCAGCGTTCCAGTTCGACCGTCCGGATTGGTGACGACGACGTTCGACGGCCCGACGTCCAGCCGGACACCGGTGCGCGCGGTCAGCGTCGCGCCGCTGCGCACTCACGCTCGTGGCTGCGACGCCGGCGATGGTGACCGTTGCGCCAGCGACGAAGTCCGCGCCGGTGATCGTGATGGCCGTATTTCCCGTGGTCGGCCCGGAGGCGGGGCTAATGGCTGACACCGTTGGAGGATTCGTTGCGACCGGTGGACATCCCGGGCCTCCCGGGCACGTTGGACCCACAACGGTCGTGGTGTCGCTACCACATTGCCAGCCGCTGGCCGCACCCGCGATTACTACCGCCAGAAAGAGTTTCTTCACCGTCGTGCTCCTTGATTCGTGGGCCGAGATTCATTGAGCGGAAAGCGAATGAGCTCGTGGCGTCCGCCGAGCCCGGTCGTGGTGGCGCCGTACCGGCACGTCAACGCGGACGTCATCGCGCGGCTGGCGCTGTCGTCGAACTTGCCGGTATCCAGCATCACGATCGAGACGGGCCGGTCGGCTCGTGCAACCACGTCGCCGAGCTCGGCCTGCGTTGAGAGGACGCGAGCGCCGGTGTAGACGCCGCGCGGGGTTGCGGCAGCGGTCACATACCGGGCCGTGATATCGGGAGACGGCTGGAGCCAGTAGTCAACACGTCCGAGCAGAGTACCGGCACGCTGCCTCGTCGTTGCAGACGATCAGGTCATCCGGGCTCGTGGCGGCGCGGAACGCATCAGGCTCCCAGGAATCGTCGGTCGGAAGGGCCAGCATGCCGGCCATCGACCGCGGGGCGAGCGCCTGGTCCCGGAACACCCCTTGGTACTGATTGACCGCAAGAGCCGCGGTGGCGAGCAGCATTGCTGCCGCGCCTGCCAGCCACGTCGACCTGCCTTCGGGAATGAATCGCGAGACCAGGTCTCCGGCGAGGCCGGTGAGCTGCGCGGCGGCGACCAGCACTGGAGGCATCACGAGCAGGACGTACCGCCACTGAAACTCGCCGGCGGTGAGGCCCAGCGCCACGAGGCTGACGAATGTGAACAGGGCGAGGCCCCGGCCGTCAGGCGCGCCGGTTCGCCGGGCCCCGATCACCTGCCAGGCCACAGCGCCAGCCGCTGCGACAGACAACCAGGTGAAGGCATCGAAGAAGTACCGAATGGCTTCCCACGGATAGCCGAGCGTGGCGGCCGCCATCTGCGATCCGATCCGGAGCGATGGAGCGGCGTCCGTGACGGCGAATGAGTGCGCCACCCACAACGCGGCGCTTCCACCGCCGATGAGCAGGGCGGCCTTGAGATGCGGCACGAGCCGGGCAGGCCTGGCGACGATGGCTGTTGCCAGGACGGCGAGCACCGCCCCCATCTGAAAGAAGAAGCTGCACGTGGCGTATGCGGCCAGGCCCGGCCAGGAGACGCCCGTGATCGCCCGGGCGGCCACGGCAAGCAGGACAACCGCCAGGGCAATGGCGGCAAGCGACAACGGGGCCGCCAGGTCGAAGTACGTCGTAGGTGGCCTCGCCAGATCGGCGTTCCCGAACACCGCCAGCCGCGCGGACAACGCGCCTGCCCCGCCAGGCACGGACCACGCCTCGACGCCGATGAACACGAACTGGGTCATCAACAAGAGAACGAAAGACGCGGCCGAAAGGAACAGCAGCCCCCGGCGGGCGCCCACACGAGGCTCGGTGGCGGCCAGACAGAGCGGCAGCAGCGCCAGCACGGCCGCGAACTCGTGAAGCAGGCGAGCCAGGAGGATTGCGCAGAGAAACGGCCAGAAGCGCACCGGCATGTCCGGCTGCCGCCTGACGAGCAGCCAGAGGGCGAGCAGGGCCGCGGCGACAAAGGCCGCGTAGAAGCGTGCAAAGACGGCCGCGCTCACGAGAAGCGGTGATGCCGCGAACACGAGAGCGGCGACGACACCCGCGGCGGGCGTGGACACCGCGCGGGTCACGAGAAAGATCAGCACGACGGCCAGCAGCGCGAACACGAGGCTGGTGGCCCGGTATGCGACCAGGTCGTGTCCGACGAGCGAGCCGGTCAGCCAGGCGGCATAGGAGTACGGCAGGCCGCGCAGGTAGACCATGCCCGACGGCAGCACGGGGGCGCCCGTCTCCGCGATCCCGCGGACGACGAGCGCCGTGATCTCCTCGTCTGGGGAGAACCCGTGGCGGCCAATCGTAAAGCTGGCCGCGAAGAAGAGCCATCCGAGTGCGACGCACACCCCGACCGCAACGGCCCAACGCGCGGTCACGACGTGCGCAGCATGCTTCAAGTGCTTGGTCCTTGGGCCTTCGTCCTTAGGCGGTCCTTGGTCCTTGGCAGTCCCTTGTCCTTTATGTCCTTGGCTGTCCTTGGCCTCGCCTAAGGACCAGGGACCAGGCACGGCCAAGGACCAGGGCCGAACCAAGACCCGGGGACCAAGACCCAAGGACCGGCGCGCGCGTCTATCCCGCGCGCTAGTCCTGCGGCGCGCGCACCATCCCGGCGCCGACGTCCACCGGATCGAAACCGGCCGCCATGCCGGCTGTGGTGCCGGAGGCGACGAGGCGCGTCATCAGGTTGACCGTCGTGAGCTGGTTCGCCGCCTTCAGCTTCTGCGCCCAGAGGGCGGCGACGCCGGCGACGTGCGGCGTGGCCATGCTCGTGCCGCTCATGGCCGTGAGGCCGCCGCCTCGCTTGGCAGAGGTCACGGATACGCCGGGGCCAGAGACGAGGGCGCCGACGTTGGAGAACGGCGCCACGGAGAATCCCTGGGCGCCGGCCGCCAGCGCCGCCACCGACACCATGCCCTCGGCCACCGCGGGCGGGGCGACGGCCACTTCGAAGTCCGGGTTGTCGCCGCGCCGGCTCTCGTTGCCGGCCGCGGCCACGAGCAGCGCCGGCTGCGCGAACGCGCCCTGCGCACGGACGAGCGACGCCAGACGTTCGAAGAGCATCACGTTGGCGCGGTAGCCTTCGAGGGCGAGCGACGTCGCGATGTCCGCGGGGTAGCCCCGATCGATGAGATCGGCGACCAGCCCCGGGAAGTCCATGCCGAGCGACATCGAGATCACGGTCGCCCCGCCGTCGACGGCCCACTGGATGGCCCTGACGATCTGATCGCTCGATCCGCCCCGGGCGCCGAGCACCTTGCCGATGAGCGCCTTCTTGACGCCCGTGGCCACGCCGATGCGCGTGTCGTTGACGTCGCGGCCGAAGACCGTGCCGGCGCAGTGCGTGCCGTGTCCATGCTGGTCGCCGTTGCCTTCGCCGGTGAAATCGTGTTGCACGAGATCCACGCCGGCAAAGGCCGGATGGGCGGCATCGATGCCGGTGTCAAGAATGGAAACGACGATCCCGTCGCCTGAGAACACCGAGGTGTCGGCGCCCACGGCCGTCACGCCCCAGGTCATCGCCGCCGCCGCCACGCCGACATCGTCGGCGGGGCCGACGGGCGCGATGAGCTTCATGGGGATGACGGGCGCGACGCTCAGGACGCCGCGGGTCCGCGAGAGGATGGCGACGTCGCGGCGGTCGAGGTCATCGACGGTGACGTCCACGCCCGACACGACCGGGGCGCTCGCGCCGCCTGCCCTTGGCGCGGGCCCGCCTTCCAGACCGCCGCCGATCGGACTGCGGAGGATGACGTGCTTCATAGCCCTCATGCTCCAGTGGTGAGAAGAAGCGACCGGGCGTTACAAACGACTCTCGGACTTCGGATTCAGGGACTTCGGATTCAGGGATTTGGGGCACGATACGCCTGAACTGTGGATTCGAAGCTCGGCGGTATGAGAAATTGCGAAAGCTCAGCCTTTGTTCTTGAAGCGAGTCCGCCTGACGGAGTACAACCTCTCCTTTGCCTGCCATCGTTAGAGGGTTTGGAGAATCGATATGAGTGCATCGCGCGTGGTTCGTCGTGCAAGCCTGACCGTTGGCCTGTGGCTGGTGGCAACCAGCGTGTTCGCGCAGGCGACGGCCACCCAGAAACCGTTCGAGCCCACCGTCGGCCAGCAGGGGAAGGACGTCGTGTGGGTCCCCACTCCGCAGTCGCTCGTCGACAAGATGCTCGACATCGCGAAGCTGACGCCGCAGGACTACCTGATGGACCTCGGCTCGGGCGACGGCCGCACCGTCATCACGGCCGCCAAGCGCGGCGCCCGCGCGAAGGGCATCGAGTACAACCCGGACATGGTGGCGCTGTCGCAGAAGAATGCTGCCGCCGCCAAGGTGCCGACGGACCGGGCCTCGTTCGAGAAGGCGGATCTCTTCGAGACCGATTTCTCACAAGCCACGGTCATCACGATGTTCCTGCTCCCGCAGATCAACCTCAAGCTGCGGCCGAAGATCCTCGACCTCAAGCCCGGCACCCGCATCGTGTCGAACACGTTCACGATGGAAGCCTGGGAAGCGGATCAGAGCGAGACGGTGTCCGACGGCTGCACCAGTTGGTGCACGGCGCTGCTCTGGATCGTGCCGGCCAAGGTGGCGGGCACCTGGGCCATGCCGCAAGGGGCGCTGACGCTCACCCAGGAGTTCCAGAAGCTGTCGGGTACGCTCGGCTCGACGCCGATTGCCGAGGGCCGCATGCGCGGCGATGAGATCTCGTTCATGGCCGGCGGCACGCGCTACACCGGCAAAGTCAACGGCACGATGATCCAGGGCACGCTCAGTACGGGCGGCCAGTGGGCGGCGACGAAGAAGTAGCGCCTGATATACTCGACGCAGGCATCTGGTCATCTGGTCATTTGGTCAATTGGTCATTTCGACGAAATATCCAAATGACCAAATGACTAGATGACCAGATTGAAGTTTGGCTGATCTCCTTCCCGCGTCCGTTCTCGCGCTCCGTCACTACGACCGACGGACCTTTGCGTCCGATGCCCTGGCCGGCATCACGGTCGGCCTGGTCGCCCTGCCGCTGGCGATGGCTTTCGCCATCGCCTCCGGGCTCCCTCCCCAATCCGGCCTCTACTGCGCCATTGTCGCCGGCTTCCTGACCTCTGCGCTCGGCGGGTCGATGACGGCGATTGGCGGGCCCACCGGCGCCTTTGTCGTGGTCGTGGCCGGCATCTACGCCACGCACGGCCTCGAGGGCCTCTTCCTGTGCACGCTGATGGCCGGCGTGATCCTGATCGGGATGGGCGTGTCGGGAATCGGCAGCGCGATCAAGTACATCCCCCGCCCGGTGATCGTGGGCTTCACCAACGGGATCGCCGTGCTCATTGCCAGCACGCAGATCCGCGACTTCTTCGGGCTGCAGGTCGATCGGCTGCCCGACGACTTCATCGAGCGCATGCGCCTCCTCGTCGAGCGCTTCCCGACGATCTCCATGGAAGCAACGGCGCTCGGCGCCGCTTGTCTGGCGACCATCGTCATCGTGGCTCGCCTCACCCCGCGCGTGCCTGGCACCATCGTCGCGCTCGTGGGCGGAACGCTGGCTGCTGCGCTGCTGGACTTGCGCGTCGAGACCATTGGCAGCCGGTTCGGTGACATTCCCTCGACGCTCCCGGCGTTCCACCTGCCGGACCTGCCCTTGTCGCTCATCCCGCAGCTGTTGTCGCCGGCCATCACGGTGGCGCTGCTCGGCGGCATCGAATCGCTCCTCTCGGCGACGGTCGCCGACCGCATGACCGGCACGCGGCATAACCCAAACATGGAACTGGTCGCGCAGGGCGTCGCCAACCTGGTCTCCCCGGTCTTCGGCGGCCTGCCGGCGACTGGCGCCATCGCGCGTACGGCCACCAACATCCGGTCGGGAGGCAAGACGCCGGCGGCCGGCATGATCCACGCCGTCACCATGCTCGCGGTCCTGCTGTTCGCCGCCTCCCTGGCTTCGCACATTCCCCTCGCGGTGCTGGCGTCGATCCTGTTCGTTGTCGCCTACAACATGGGCGACTGGGGCGAAGTCCGCCAGCTCCTCAAGATGACGAAGGCCGACATCGTCGTGTGGGCGGCGACGTTCACGTTGACGGTTGTCGCGGACCTGACGGTGGCGGTCGAAGTCGGCATGATCCTGGCCGCACTCCTGTTCATCCGGCGTGTGGCCGAGACCACGTCGGTGGCGCGGGTCACGCCCGAGCTCGTCGAGGAAGGCGAAGTCCACACTCTGCAGGGGAAGGTGTTCCCGGGCTACGCCGCGGTCTACAGAATTCACGGACCGTTCCTGTTCGGCACCACCGACAAGATCGGACCGATTCTCGACACCATCGACGAGCAGCCTCCCATCGTGATCATCCGCATGCGCCACGTGCCCGCGATCGACGCCTCTGGCCTGCAGGCCCTCGAGGACCTCGCCGACCGGCTCCACGAGTCGGGCCGCACGCTGTTGCTGTGCGGCGCACGTGATCAGCCCGCGCGCGTGATGCAGAAGGCCGAGTTCCACGAGCACCTCGGCGAGGGCAACATCTGCGCCAACGTCGAGACCGCGCTCGAGCGTGCCGCCACGATAGCCGCCGAGAAGGGCCTGGCCGCGTAGACGGAGGGTATGGAAGTGAGTATCGTGGTGCGGCCGGCCCGGATCGATGATCTCGACACCATCGTCACCGGCAACATGGTCATGGCGCTCGAAACCGAGCGCGTGCAGCTCGACGAAGCGACGCTTCGCGAAGGCGTGCGTGCGCTGCTCGAATCGCGCGCGCCTGGCCACTACCGTGTAGCGGAAATCGATGGGCGGGTCGTCGGCCAGGTGCTCACGACGTTCGAGTGGAGCGACTGGCGCAACCGCATGGTGTGGTGGATTCAGTCGGTCCATGTCGTGCCAGAGGCACGACGGTCCGGAGTGTTCAGGGCGCTCTATGACGCCGTGCGTCGCGACGCCCTTGCGGCCGGCGCAGGCGGCCTGCGGCTTTACGTGGACAACACCAACGTTCGTGCGCAGCAGGTGTACGCGGCCCTCGGCATGAACGGCGACCACTACTCAGTGTTCGAGGACATGTTCACGTCTTCGTGACGCGCCCCACGTCGCCATCCACGGTCAACACGTCGCCATCGGCGATCTCGCGCAGCACGCCCGGGATGTTGACGACGGCCGGAATGCCGAACTCGCGCGCGACGATCGCGCCGTGACTGAGGTAGCCGCCGGTCTCCATCACGATCGCCGCGGCACGGAGAAACAGCGGCGTCCACCCGGGATCGGTTGACGGCGCCACGAGGACTTCGCCCGACTTGAAGTGATTGGACTCGTGCGGGTGGTGCACGACCCTCGCGCGGCCGCGCGCCACGCCCGGCGCCGCGGCGATGCCGGTCCACTCGGTGACACCGACGCGGGGAACCGCGAACGGGGAACCGGGAACGGAGAACTGGGAACGGGGATCAGGGATCGGGGATCGGGCATCCGCGCCGGCTTCCTCGGTCACGACGTCGGGCGGCGGGTCCTCGCTGAGCCAGGCGGCGCGCTGGCGCGCGCGATCGCCGGTGAGCGCCCTCGCCCCGCTCCCGTCCCACCAGCCGTGCAGCCAGCAGGCGATGTCCGCCGCCGAGAAGTGCAGCACGTCCTCGGGACGATCCAGATGGCCCTCGGACACCAGGCGGCGCCCGACCTCCAGCACCAGGCGCCTCGCCGGCAGGAGCGAGGCGACGAGCGCCGACTTCGCGTGCTCTCGCGCGGCCATGGCCGCTCGCATCCGGCGCGCCAGCCACATGACCAGCGGCGCCCGCAGACGGCTGCGGGATCGGACCTCTGCCTCCGCCTCTCGCGCAATCCGCTCCGCATTCCCGCGCACCGACAGAGCCGTGCCATCCGCAAGCGCGAGCCGCACCTGGTCGAGCACGTAGGACGGGTCTTCAGCCCACCGCGGGTTGAGCATGTCGGCTTCGTACACGGCGCGGTGTCCATAGCGCTCGAGAAAGAGCGCCAGCGCCTCCCGGAACTTCGACGCCGGCCCGAGCATCGTCCACGTCGCGGCCGGCTGCCTCGACGCGAGCCACGCCAGCGCTTCGGCGTCGTTGCGCGCGACGTTGGCGAGGTGCAGGACGCCGTACCCGTGCTCCGCGCTGCTGACCGTGCCGGTGCCCGCGAGCAGGCGCCCCATGACCGCGCGCGCCCGGTCCCCGAAAAGAGGCGTGAGGACGCCGGTCAGGCCAAGCTCCCACGGCCCTGACGCCATGTTGGCCAGGCCAACGGCGGGGTCCAGCCGGTCGTGGACCCGCAGCAGGCGCTCGAACACGTCGCCCATCTCGGCGCGCGACAAATCCGCGAACCGAAGCGCCTGCAGCGGGCGAAGCACCGCGGCCTGGCGCTCCACCTCGACCTCGAGGTTCTCGGACACCTTCCAGAGCTTGCGCACGAGCCGGAGCTTTGCCATCGAACGCCGGCGTGCGTCGGCTCCTGTGCCGCGAGACACCTCGATCTCCGGCTGGTGACCGCCCATCGCCAGCGCGAACTCGGCTGGCGATACGCCGAGCGCGTCGTGCATGACCCACTGCATCAGCGTCAGCTCGAAGTACCCCGCCCCCGAATGCGGCGGACGAGTTCCACCCCCTTCGGCAACGGGTACTCGGCGCCGATCGCTCCCGCAAACGCGAGCTCCTCGACGATCGCCTTGAGCAGGCTCCACGACAGCGTGCAGACGACGCCGGGCACGGCGTCCTTGATGTTGGCGGTTGACCAGTGCCGCGGGAGCGCCGCCAGCGCGTCGGGCACCGGGCGGCGGAGGTGCGTCGCCGGGCGCGCCTGGACCAGCCAGATCCGTTCGCCGTCGAACGCCCACTCGACGTCCTGGGGCTCCTGCCCCTCACCGAGGGCCCAGTGAACGCGGAGGAGCGTCTCCACGAGCTCTCGCTCCGCGTCCGGCGTGAGGGGCGACTCGCCGGGGCCGCGCTCGTGGACGACGAGGCGATCCTTCACCACCCGGTAGGACGTGCGGTGTGGGTCGATGCGTCCGCTGACAACACCCTCGCCGAGCCCCGCTCCCGCGTCGATGGCGACGAGATCCCGTCGTCCCGTCAGGGGATCGGCCGTGAAGCCCACGCCCGCGGCCTTCGGCTCGTCCTTGCCCGCCGCGGCCACCATCTCGCAGAGGACCACGGCGCAGAGCACGTCTCCGTCGCCGTAGCCCATGCGGCGACGATAGGCCAGCGCCTGGGGCGTCCACAGCGAGCCGTAGCACGCGGCCACGGCGCGGGCCACGTCGCCCTGGCCGCGGACCTTGAGGCGGCTCTGATGGATGCCGGCAAACGACGCCTGGGCGCTGTCTTCTGCCGTGGCGCTCGATCGCACCGCAAGGTTGGACCAGATGAGGCCGGCGTCTCGAAGGAAGCCGGCAATCGCCGCTTCGATCGCGGCGACGCGAGCGGGCGTCTCGAAGGCGAGCCTGACCTGATCGAGCGCCGCGACGATCTCGGGAGAATCGGCCTGCTCAGCGGCTGCCGCCGCGACGATCGTCTGCGGCGTCCGAGGGAGATCGGCGATCATCCGGCGGTAGAAGTCGGCCACCAGGACGCCGCCACGGGGCACGCGAAATCCGTATCGGTGCAACCGCGCCAGGTTGTAGCCCTTGCCACCGCAGACCGAGGGCCCGGCATCGAGCGCCTGCGGCCAGCCGAGCACGTCGTTGGCCATCTCCGTCACTATACTGGGGAGATGCGGCGCGCGTGACGACCACACCTGCCACTCTCGAAGACGTTCTCGTCCGTTACTGGGGCTATACCACCTTCAGGCCGCTGCAGCGCGAGGCCATGGAGTCGGTGCTCGCCGACCGCGACTCGATGGTCGTGCTGCCGACCGGCGGCGGCAAGTCGCTCTGCTTCCAGGCGCCCGCAGTGGTCCGGCCCGGGCTCGCGCTGGTCGTGTCGCCGCTCATCTCGCTCATGAAGGATCAAGTGGACACGCTCGTCGGCAACGGCGTGCCCGCGGCGCTCTACAACAGCTCGCTGTCGTCGTCCGAGAAGTCGGCGGTCGCCTCCGGCGTGCGTGAGGGAAAGTATCGCCTGCTCTATGTGTCGCCGGAGCGCCTGGTGGGCGAGGCGAGCGACAGCTTCCTGTCGCTCCTCGGCGCCACCCCGGTCAGCTTCGTCGCGGTGGACGAAGCGCATTGCATCAGCCAGTGGGGCCACGACTTCCGCCCCGAGTACCGGCAGCTCGGACGCCTCAAGCAGCTCCTGCCCGGTGTCAGCCTGCATGCCTACACGGCCACGGCCACGGCGCGCGTGAGGCGCGACATCGCTGCGCAGCTCGGCCTCGAAGATCCGGTGGAGTTCGTCGGCGGGTTCGATCGCCCGAACCTCGTCTACCGCGCGCTGCCAAGGGCGCAGCTCAAGCGGCAGCTGCTCGACGTCCTCGGACGCCACCGGCGAGAGGCCGGGATCGTCTACTGCACGTCACGGCGGGAGGTCGACGCGCTCTCCGCGTGGCTGAACGAGATGGGTGTGCACGCGCTGCCCTATCACGCCGGGCTCTCGGACGTCGAGCGCAGCCGCCACCAGGACGCGTTCCTCAGCGAGCGCGCCGACATCATCGTCGCCACCGTGGCGTTCGGGATGGGCATCGATCGATCGGACGTGCGCTTTGTCGTGCACGCGGGGGCCCCGCGGTCGCTCGAGCACTACCAGCAGGAGTCCGGGCGCGCCGGACGCGACGGCCTCGAGGCCGAGTGCCTGCTCATCTACTCGACCGGGGATTTCATGCGCTGGCGGGTGATGCTCGAGCAGAACGGCGAGCTGAACGACGCCAGCCGCGAGCTGCTCCGGCGGATGGAACGCTTCGCGACGGGTGTCGGCTGCCGTCATCGTCACCTGGCGCAGTACTTCGGCGACACCTACCCGGCGACAGCGTGCGGAGCGTGCGACTACTGCCTGGGCGAGCTCGAACCCGCGGGCGAGCCCGTCGTGCTCGCCCGGAAGATCCTCTCGTGTGTGGCCCGCGTCGGGCAGCGCTTCGGCGCGGCCCACGTCAGCAGCGTGCTCCGGGGACAGGCGAGCGAGCAGGTGATCTCACGAGGGCATCAGGAGCTGAGCACGTTCGGCCTGCTGCCGGACCTGCCGGTGGCGGAGCTCCGCGGCTACATCGAGCAGCTGATCGGACTGGATCTGCTGCGCCAGACCGATCAGCAGTATCCCGTGCTGGTACTGACCGCCGCCGGGCTCGCGCTGCTGAAGGACGAGACGAGTTGTCCGGGGCTGGCGCTGGCACGGCAGCGCGTGCCGAAGAAGGGCGCGCCGGCGCCGAAGTCGCGCGTCGAAGCCGAGTCGTGGCAGGGCGTCGATCGGGATCTCTTCGAGCGGCTGCGCGCCGTGCGGCTCGACGTCGCGCGCGAGCGCGGCGTGCCGCCGTACGTGATCTTTCACGACGCAACGCTGCGCGAGATGGCGCGGCTTCAGCCCCGAACGGTGGGCGAGCTGCTTCACGTGAAGGGCGTGGGCGCACGCAAGGCGGACGATCTCGGAGCGCTGTTTCTGGCCGCCATCAGCGCGCACAGGGCGGCTTCCCTTCGGTGTAGCCACCGGTCCTTGGTCCCTGGGCCTTCGTCCTTAGGCGGGCCTTGGTTCTTTGGGGGTCCTTGGCAGCTTGGTACGTGGTTGGTGCGACGCCCGGCGCGCGCGTCGCGCTCGCGACGCGCGCCTCCGGGTGGACGGGATGCTACGGCTTCTGCGTGCGCGCGGTGGAGGGCGGCACGATGCCGCTCATGCGCATGTAGGGCACGATGGTGCCGTAGGTCTCGTTCGAGTGCGCGATGTGCGCCGCAACGACCCCTGCTCGTGGCTGGGCCTGGGGGCCCTGCCCCACCATCTCCATCAACGACTTGTCGGTCGCCGTGTTGATCGCCGCCGAGCAGTACTCGTTCGAAGCAATCAACGCCTTGACCAGAACGTCCTTGCTCGTCTCCTTCTCGTAGTCCATCTTGTTGGGGTTCGGCTCACCCTTGATGCGGGCGCAGAAGAAGTAGTGCGTGTTCGCACCGTGTCCGATCTCGCCCGCGAACGTCTTCACGTCCGGGGAAGGCTTGAAGCTGTACTTGTCGGCCGGCATCTTCTCGGCCGATTCCCGCAGGTTGAGCGCGATACCGTCCCACCCCCGCTTGAGCGCCGCGGCCAACGGGTCCATCGGTGCCTGAGCCGAGACGGTGGTCGCCGCCGCCATGCACGCCGCCAGGGCGAGCTGCCATGTTCTCTTCATCGTTCCACTCCCTTTTTCTGCAGAATCCGTCACTGAGGATGCGCTTAGTTATACACCGTGATCGGCCTGCGTGACATCGGCCTGACTCAGCCGGGCGAGGGTGTCGGCCAGCACCGCGGTCCCGAGCGCCATGGCCTCCGACGAGGCGTGCTCGTCCGGGCGATGGCTGACGCCGCCCCGGCACGGAATGAACACCATCGCGGTCGGCGCCACGCGGGCCATGAACAGGGCGTCGTGATACGCGCGGCTGATCATTTGATCGAACGACACACCGCGATCCCGACAGGCCCCGGCGATCGCCTCGACGATGGCCGGGGCCGACCGGGCGGGAGGATCGGCGTTGACGACCTCGGTGTGCGCCGACACGCGACGGCGGGCGGCGATCTCGTCGGTGGCCGTCGCGATCGCGGCGAGAACCGCGTCGCGGCGGCCGCGGTCGATGTCCCTGACGTCCACTTCGATGCGCGCACGACTCGGCACGCTGTTGACGGCGCCGGGGAAGACGTCGCACACGCCGACGGTCCCGACCGTGTCGGCCGATCCCGTTGACCGGGCCGCGGCTTCGACGGCCAGCGCGATCTCGGCCGCCGCCAGAAACGCGTCGCGGCGGTCGGGCATCAGGACGGCCCCGGCATGGCCGCCCTCCCCTTCGACCACGATCTTCAGGCCAGCGGGCGCGGCGATCGCGGTCACGACACCGATCTCGACGCCGCGGCGCTCGAGCAAGGGGCCCTGCTCGATGTGCAGCTCGACGAACGCCGAATACGTGCCAGGCCGGAGTCGAACAGACGACAGTGGGCCCACGAAGCCGGCCGTCTGACGGACCTCGTCGAGCGATCGCCCGTCCCCGTCGGTCAAACGAGCGCCGGCGGATTCGTCCAGCGCTCCCGACAGGAGCCGGCTCCCCAGGCAGCCAATCCCGAACCGCGTCGGTTCCTCCGCGGTAAAGACGATGAGCTCGATCGATCGCCGTGGCCGGAAGCCTTCGTGCGCCAGGGCGCGGAGCGCTTCGAGGCCGCCGAGCACGCCAACGGTGCCGTCGAACCGGCCGGCGTTCGGAATCGCATCGATATGCGACCCGGTCGCCACGGCCGGCAGGTCGGGCATCGAGCCAACCCACCGGGCGAACATGTTGCCCACCGCGTCCTCGCGCACCGCCAGGCCGGCGTCGGTGCAGAGCGTCTTCAGGAATTCCCGGGCGCGGCGATCCGTCTCCGTGAAGACGACGCGCGTCACCGCCGGCGGCGCCGCGTCAGAAATCGCCGCCAGCGTGTCCAGCTCGTGCGCCATCCGCGCGGCGTTGGGAGTGATCATCGATGGCTCAGGGCTCACGCTGACTTAAGGCTCAGGGCTCATGAAGAGTGCAAATCTGCATTCAGCAATTTGCAATTTGCAATTCAGGAGCATCTATCCCAGTCCTTGTAGATCAAGTACTTCGCCGGCGTCTTGCCGATCGCGCCGAACCACTGCGGGCAGTATGGCCCCATCCAGATGAAGTCGCCCGCCTCGACGGGATACCAGTCGGTGTTCAGCCGGTAGATGCCGCCGCCCGAGAGCATCAGCAGGCCGTGCTCCATCACGTGGATCTCGATCGCCGCCAGCGAGGCCCCCGGCTGATAGGTCATCGTGTTCACGCGGAAGTCGAACGCCGGGTCGTCCGGCAGGAGCCCCCGCACCTCGAGCCACGGATCGTTCCCGAGCAGGGTCGGCGCAATCGCGGCGTCTGTTCCCGTGAGGAACGATGGCGCTGACACCCCGGCAAGCGGCTGGTAGGGCTTCTCGATCACCGCGGCGCGCGCGGCGACGATCGCCGAGACGACTCCCGAATGTCCGGCCGGCAGATAGGCAAAGCCCCCGGGCGCAAGCCGCCGGCCCTCGACGGTCAGCTCGCCCGTCGAGGACGTACACGAACCGCTGGCCCACGGCCGGTCCAAGCCGCCCCTCGGGCTCGAGCTCCGCGGTGTACTGCGTGAACTTCGCGCCCCCGGCCGGTGCGATGTGCACAATCGCCGTCGCCTTGAGCATGCCCGGCAGCGGAGCGCGGACGAAGGTCTCCGGCGTCTGCAGCAGATGATCGGCCCGCCGCTGGCTGCGCGTCTGTCCGAGGTGATGCGACACGTCTTTGGTCCTCACACTGGCCGCACGAAGCGGCCGTAAGTCCGTGCGGCGATCCGGCCATCGTCGAAGATGACGTCGCCGCGCCGGATGGTCTGCGTCACGCGTCCTCGAAAGACTCCGGCCGAGGTACGGCGTCGTCTTGTGACGCTGGTGCAATGCGCCCGGTTCGAGGGTGTACCGATCGTCGGGCGCCACGATCGCCAGATCCGCGTCGCCGCCGGCGGCCAGCACGCCCTTGCCGGCCAGGCGGAAGCGGCGTGCAGGCGCCGCCGACAGCAGCGTCGCAATCGCCGTGAGCGGCAGGCCCCGATCATGGTGGCCGCACGAGAGCAGGACGGCAAGCGTGGACTGCGCCCCGGCAATCCCGCCCCACGCCGTGAGAAACGTCCCCTCCTTCAGGCGGGGCTCGGCCGGCGAGTGATCGGAGGCGACGATGTGCACGCGTCCGTGCAGCAGCTCGGACCACAACCGCGCCTGCTCGTCGGCGGGCCGGAGCGGGGGCGCGCACTTGGCGACAACTCCCAGGCGCTCGACGTCCTCCTCGGTGAAGCAGAGATAGTGCGGACACGTCTCGATCGACACGTCGACGCCACGCGCCATGGCCTCTGCAGCGATCGCCACGCCCTGCCCCGAGCTGACGTGCACCAGGTGCAGGCTGACGCCGGTCTCCGCCGCGAGGGCCAGCGCGCGCCGAATGGCGTCGAGCTCGGCGGCGACCGGCCGCGAAGCCAGGAAGCTTCGCGCTGTGCCGTCGGGCATTGGCTGGAGGAGCGCGCTGCTCTCGGCGTGGACCGCCACCGGCAGCCCGAGCCGCGCGGCTTCGCGCATGCCCGCTTCGAGCGTGCCTTCGTCGGCCGCCGGAAATTCCGGCAGACCCGAATCGCACATGAACGCCTTGAAGCCAACGACGCCCAGCGCCGCCATCGCGGCCATCTCCGGGACGGCGCCGGGGATGAGGCCGCCCCACAGTGCAAAGTCCGCGATGGACGCGGCCTCGAGCGCCGCGCGTTTGCGGTCGACGGCCTCCGCGGTCACCGTGCAGGGCGTGGAGTTGAGCGGCATGTCCACGAAGACCGTCCCGCCGCCGGCCGCCAGCGCGCGGCTGCCGGTCGCGGCGCCTTCCCACTCCGCTCGGCCTGGTTCATTGAAATGCACGTGGACGTCGACAGCGCCCGGGAACACGAGCCGGCCACGGGCGTCGACTTCCTGGCTCGCCCCGGGGAGCTCCCGGCCGATCTGGACGATCCGTCCAGCCTCGATCGCCAGATCCGCGTCGATTACCCCCTCGGGAGCCACGAGTCGGCCGCCCCGAACTACGAGGTCGACCACGACCGGCTCCGTGCGAGATCTTCGAAAAACTCGAGGCCGGCGCTGAGCGCGGCGGCGACGTCGGCCTCGACCACTTGCTCGTCGGGGTGATGGCTGACACCGCCGGGCGACCTGACGAACAGCATTGCGGCGGGGAGGCGGCCCGCCACGATCATCGCGTCGTGGCCCGCGCCGCTCGCCATGCGGTGGACGAAGGCCCCGCTCCGTTCGACAGCCCGCTCGAGAATCGCGGTGATCGACCGGTCCATGGGCGTCGACGGTTGATCGAGCCTGATGTCGCACGCGGCGAACAACCCTCGAACCCCGGCGATTTCGTTCGCCCGGCGCACGAGGCGATCGACTGCCGCCCGCCTGATGCTGTCGTCGACATGCCGCACGTCGAGGGTGGCAACCGAGCCGCCGGGCACTGCGTTGGTGGCGCCGGGCTCCACGTCGACTCTACCGACGGTCGCCACCAGACCCGGCGTTGACCGGCCGGCGTCCTCCACCTCGACGATCCACTGCGCCGCACCGGCCAGCGCGTCTTTGCGTCCGGCCATCGGCGTGGTGCCCGCGTGGTTGGCCGCGCCGACGAAACGGATTTCAGCCCGCGTCTGACCGGCGATTGTCTCGACGATGCCGAGCGGCAGGCCGAGGGTGTCGAGCACGGGTCCCTGCTCGATGTGAATCTCGAGATAGCCGACCGACGTCGCCGCCGCGATCGCCTGGTCGAGCAGCGTGGGGTCGAGACCGAAGGCGAGGATGGCATCGCGCACGGTGCGCCCGCTGGCGTCCGCGCGCCGGAGCAACGCCTCGTCCAATGTGCCGACCAGAGCCCGGCTGCCAATGAACGGCACGCCGAAGCGCACGCCCTCCTCTTCCGAGAACCCGACGACCTCGATCGAGAAGGGCCATCGCCGCCCGCCCAGGAGGTCGACGAGCGCGATGCCCATGACGACGCCGAGCACGCCGTCGAAGGCTCCGGCATGGGGCACCGTGTCGAGGTGCGATCCGATGAAGAGGCTCGGCGCCCCTGGCGACGACCCGGCGTACACACCGCGCAGGTTGCCTGCCGCGTCCACGCCGACGGTCATGCCGATGCGCTGCATCCACCCGCTCAGGCGCGAGTGCACCTCCCGCATCGGAGGAGACAGGAACGTCCGCGTGATGAACCCGGGCTCCTCGGTGCACGTGGCGAGCGATCGACAGAGCTCGACGACCTCGCGAGCCTTGGCCGTGGGCACTCAGGATCCCCGATAGGTGCTGTACGCGTACGGCGACAGCAACAGCGGCACGTGGTAGTGCCCTTGCGCATCCGCGATTCCCACGCGCAACACGACGTCGCCAAGGAACGGTGGATCCTCCAGAGCCACGCCGGATCGGCGGAAGTAATCGGCCGCGCCGAACGTCAGCTCGTACACCCCGGGCTCAATCCGATCACCCTCGACAAGCGGCTTCGCAGTACGGCCCTCGGCGTTGGTGACGGCTCGGGTGACGAGCCGTCGCTCACCGCCGTTCACGACGTGGACCTCGACGGTCACGCCAGCGGCGGGAACGCCGCGGGACGTATCCAAGACATGCGTCGACAGCCTCGCCATGATCAGCGCTTCAGCCTCAATCCAAGACACCCGTACGGCGGCCGCGCGTCGGTGTAGATGCCGAGCTCGGCACTGGGCTCGGCAATCGTATCCCACGTGCGGTTGTTCGCCTCGAGGTGCACTTCGGCGATGCGCGGGATCTCCACGAGCATCCTCGCGCCCATCTTGTAGATCACCTGCTGGATGCTGCCCGACTCGAACTGCTCGAAGGTCTCGTGCACGATGCGGCGCGCGGTTTCGGTCACCTGGGCGCCGCCGGACGTCGACGCTGGGCCCTCCGGGTCGACATAGCGCCACTCGAGGTCGAGCCACATGTGGAGCGGCCGATCCTCGATGTCGGGCAGCGTCGTGTACTCGTCGCGCACGAAGCCGTGGAAGGCGCTGCCTCCCAACCGCAACAGCCGAAAGCCACGGAAGCCTGACGCGGCCTCGACGAGCCCGGCACGGTTCAACTCGACGCGCGCCGTGGCGCGCTCCGGGCCCGCAGGCGTGAATGTGGCGGCCGCGTCCTGCCGCGGATGGCGGTACGGGATCTCGACGGCCGACACCTGAAGGCCCTCCACCTGTGGGTAGATCGCCAGAAACTTGGACGCCAGGAACCGGCAGTACGCTTCGAGGTCGTTGCCGGCGAAGTTCAGCGTCTCGCGCTGGATGAAGTTCTTCATCGAATCGGTCGCGACGAGACCGGTGTTGTCGCCGGTCGTGTACGTCGGCCAGAACGCGTCGCCATAGACGAGCATGAGGACGCTCGCGCCGAACACCGGCTGACGGCCGTCCGCCTTTCCCTCGCGGTCGAGGCGATACACGATGACATCGCCCTTGCCGTAGTAATTCCGCTTCCACCCGCTCGCAAACTGCTCCACGGTCAGCTCCTGATTCGGTCGTTCAGGCGAAACCCCGCAATGCGGTAGACCTGCGTGAGGGCCTCGACGATCTCGGCTTCGCGGCCCGCGCCAAGCCTCCGCTCGACCGCCACCAGCACATCGTCCGGCGTGTGGCCCTTGACCGCCAGCAGGAACGGAAACCCGAACTTCGCGCGGTAAAGGGCGGTCAGCCGCTGCAGGCGGTCGACCGTCTCCGGGTTCAAGCGATCGAGCCCGGCGCGCGACTGTTCTCCTTCGGAGTCGAGGCTCATGGGCGCGCGTGATCCAAGGTCAGGGTGTGCGCGCAGGAGAGCGAGCTGTTCGTCGGCGGTCGCGTTGGCGACCTCGGCCGCCATCGACGCATGCAGCTGTTCGATGCAGGAGAAGGGCCGACGGTCCCACGTCCGCTCCGCAACCCAGCGCGAACCCTCGAAGATGCCGTCGAGGGCATCAGCGAAGCGCGTCCGGCCGCTCTGATTCAGCTCGGCCACCGTCATTCGGCCTCCACGGCGCGGTTCGGATGGCGGTACACCACGTCACCCTGGACGCGGACCTCTGCCACGCTCTCCGCGCCTGCGAGCGTGACGATGGCGGCGAGGACATCGCTTGTACTGCGGGCCCGGTGCAATACCGCGGCGAGCGGTCCGTCCGGCGGCGGCTCGATATAGACCAAGTCCGCCGACTTCCCGGGCCGCAGGTCGCCTGTTTCTCCAGCGAGCCCCATCGCCTCGGCGCCGGCGCGGGTGGCGAGGTAGAGCAGGTGAGCCGGCGTCAGGAGCATCCCCTCCGCAGCCACCCGCTGCATCAGATACGCCTGAAGGCCTTCCTTGAGAACACCGAAGCCGGTCCCGCCGCCGATGTCGGTGCCGAGCGCGCACGACACACCCGCGTCGACATGGCGCCGCAAGGGGAAGATGCCGCTGCCGAGCGCCGCGTTGCTGCACGGGCAGTGCGCGACCGCGGTCCTCGTCGACGCCATGCGCTCCAGCTCGGCGTCCGAGACGTGGACGTTGTGCGCCATCACCGAGCGGGCGCCGCCCAGATCGTAGCGCTCGTAGACGTGCAGGTAGTCGTCCGCCCACGGGAACAACCGGCGGACCTCGGCGATCTCGTCCGGCTGCTCGTTGATGTGCGTCTGCACGCGCAGCCCGCCGTGCTCGGCCACGAGTGTCTGGCAGACTTCGAGCATGGCTTCGGACGTCGAGAGCGCGAAGCGCGGGGTCACCGCATAGAGGAGGCGGCCGCGGCCGTGAAAGCGGGCGATGAGATCGGTGCTCGTGCGGTACGCCTCGTCGGGGGTCTGCAGGAGCTCGCGCTGAAGCCCGCGATCCGACATCACCAGTCCGCTCGCCATCCGCAGTCCGGCGCCGGCGGCCGCCTCGAAGAGCGCGGCCGTGGCGGGGCCGAAATGCGCACCGAACGCCATGGCGGTCGTGGTGCCATGGGAAAGCAGGGCTTTGACGAACGCCTGCGCGGTATCGGCGGCGTACGTCAGGTCGGCCATCCGCGCCTCTTCGGGAAGGGCGACGTGCTCGAGCCAGTCGAGCAGCGTCCGTCCGAGGCCGCCGATGATCCGCAGTTGGGGAAAGTGCACGTGCGTGTCCACCAGGCCCGGCAACACCACGCCGCGGCGCCAGTCGAGGGTCGCCGCATCCATGGGCGCCTCGGCGCGGACCGCCGCATAGTCGCCGCTCGCCACGATCAGGCCGTGCTGAACGAGGAGACCGCCATCCTCGTGGCAGACGAGCGCGCGGGCATCGCTGAACGGGCTGCTCGGCGTGTGAAAGAACGGCGCCCTGATGAGGGTCATCTGCCGGCCGGTGCCTGCCGGGCGCACAGGCATGCCAGGGCCGCCAGTCATCGCGCGCGCACCCCTTCGAGAGCGAAGAAGACGCGCTCCGGTGTGGCCGGGCTCGCGAAGGTGACGTCGGGGGGCTGCGCGGCCGGATCGGCAAACGCCGCGACGGCATCACGCAGGGCCTCGCGCACCGAGATGGCGAGCATCAAGGGCGGTTCGCCCACGGCCTTGCTGCCCATCACGACGTCGGGGGCCGTTGCGCGCTCGAGAAACTCGACTTCGAACACATCGGGCACCTCTGACCAGGACGGCAGCTTGTAGGTCGAGGCTCCGCCGGTTGCCAGGCGGCCGTCGCCGTCCCAGAGCAGCTCCTCGATCGTCAGCCAGCCCACTCCCTGGATGAAGCCGCCCTCGACCTGTCCGCGATCGACGGTCGGCGAAATGGAATCTCCGACATCCTGCAGGATATCGACGCGCCGGAGCTGATAGGCGCCTGTGAACCCGTCCACCTCGATCTCGGAGACCGCCGCCCCGTAGGTGAAGTAGTGAAACGGCCTCCCGCGGCCGGTCGCGGGATCGAAATGGATCCCCGGCGTGCGGTAGAAGCCCTGCGCGAAGAGCGGCACGCGCAGGCGATACGCCGCCTCGCACGCCGCCGCAAACGCCATCGTCCGGCCCCCGCCGGACACCGCGGCAGCGTCGAAGGTCACCGTCGAGGCGTCGCAGCCAAAGATCCCCGCCGCGACCGCGGCGAGCCGTTCCTTGATCTGCCGGCATGCGTCGAGCACGGCGGCGCCATTCAAGTCTGTCCCGGCCGAGGCTGCCGTCGCCGACGTGTTCGGCACCTTGTCCGTGCGCGTCGGCATGACCCGCACCTGCTCCGCTGTCACCCCGATCGCATCTGCGGCGATCTGCTGGATCTTGGTGAACAGGCCCTGGCCCATCTCCGTCCCGCCGTGGTTGACCTGCACGGTCCCGTCGCGATAGACGAGCACCAGCGCACCCGCCTGATTGAACAACGTGGCCGTAAACGAGATGCCGAACTTGACCGGGGTCATCGCGAGGCCGCGCTTCGAGTGCGGGTGCCCGGCGTTGAAGTCGGCGATCTCGGCACGGCGGCGCGCGAAGGCGCTCGTCGCCTTCAATCGATCCCAGATGGTCGCGAGGCGCCCGGCATCTGCCACCGCTTCGCCGTAGTGGGTGTGGTCGCCGTCGCGGTACAGGTTGCGCTCGCGGACGACATCGGCGGCGAGCGAGAGGCGGGCAGCCGCGCGTGAGAGGATCTCCTCGATGACGAGCATGGCCTGCGGTCCGCCGAATCCGCGAAACGCCGTCTGCGAGGTCTTGTGCGTACGGCAGACGCGTCCCGTGACCTCCACGGCCGGCAGGCGGTACGCGTTGTCGCAGTGGAACAACGAGCGCCACATGATGGGCTCGGACAGGTCGAGGCTCCAGCCGCCATCCGAATACAGGTCGAGCGCCAGCGCCTGCAGGCGACCGTCGCTCGAGAACCCCGCCCGATAGCGCGCCAGATACGGATGCCGCTTCCCCGTGAGCGCCATATCCAGGGCGCGCGTCAGCCGGACCCGCACCGGACGACGGGTCGTCCACGCCCCGAGGGCGGCGATGGCCGCCCAGGTGTTGGCTTGCACTTCCTTGCCGCCAAACGCTCCGCCCATCCGGAGGCATTCGACTGTCACCTGATGGCGCCCGAGCCCGAGCACGCGGGCGACGACCTCCTGTGTCTCGGACGGGTGCTGGGTCGATGCGTGCACCGACACGGCGCCGCTCTCGTCGACCCAGGCGATCGCCGCCTGCGTCTCCAGGTAGAAGTGCTCCTGCCCGCCGATGGCGATCTCGCCATCGAGGCGGAGGAAGCTGGAGTCGAGCGACGACATGTCGCCGTTGGCGATCCGCAGGGGATTGGTCAGGAAGCTCTCGGCGGCGATCGCCTGCTCGATCGTCAGAATCGCGGGCAGCGGGTCGTAGTCGACGACCACGCGCGAGGCGCCCTCGCGAGCCGCTTCGAGGGAATCGGCGAGCACCCATGCGACGGGCTGGCCGTGGAAGAGCACCTCGTCCGGAAACAGCGGCTCGTCGTGACGGTTCGGTCCGGTGTCGCCCTCTCCGGGCACGGCGTCGCCGGTCAGCACCGACACGACACCAGGTGTGTCGAGGGCGGGCGACGGGTCGAGGCGTCGTACAAGCGCATGGGCATGCGGCGCGACGACCGGCCACGCATGCAGGGCGCCGGGAAACCGCCCGAGCAGATCGTCGGTGTACAGGGCCGCGCCCGTCACATGCTCGCGGGCGCTCTCGTGCGGGACGGGGCGTCCGACGCTCCTCATCGCGTCCCCAGTTCCCAAACGAATTTCTCGACGAGGCGCTTGGACACCGCCAGACGATACGCCTTCGATCCGCGGACATCGTCGATGGGCCGCAACGTCTCGTCGAAGATCCCGCAGACGCGGCCGACGGCCTCCGCGTTGAGCGCCTGGCCTTCGAGCGCGGCTTCGGCGCGCGTCGCTCGAACGGGTGTGGCGGCTACACCCCCGAAGGCCACGCGCGCTCGGGCCACCCGGCCCGACGCGTCGACGTCGACGGCCAGCGCGGCGGCGACGGTGCTGATGTCGTCGAGCCGCCGCTTGCTCACCTTGTAGAACTGGAGCGCGGCTGGTAGCGGCTTCGGGATTTCGATCGTGGTCAGCAGCTCGCCGGGCTGGAGCGCGGTCTTTCGGTAGCCGACAAAGAACGACGCCAGCGGAACTCGCCGCCGGCCACCCGGACCGGCCAGGTGAACGGCTGCGTCGAGCGCCAGGAGCAGAGGTGCAGCGTCGCCGATGGGCGACGCCGTCGACAGGTTGCCACCGAGCGTCGCCCGATTCCTGATTGGCGGGGACGCAAACAGCGTGAGCCATTCGGCCACGGCCGGTGGCGCGAGCCGCCAGCGGCGGCCGATCTCCGTGAGCGACACCGCCGCGCCGATGCGCACGGCATCCGGCGTTTCCGAGTACTCCAGAAGCTCGTCGATCGCTTCCACGCTCACCAAATGGCGGAACCGCTTGCCCTTGATGTTGGCGTCGACGGCAAGATCGGAGGCGCCGGCCACGAGCGTGGCCTCGGGATCGCCGGCGAGCACGGCCAGGCACCGGTCGACCGAGGTGGGTCTCGAAAACGCGAGCGCGTCGGTTGCGCGCCGCGTCGCGCTCGTGACCTCGCCAAGGCGAGGTGCGGGCTGGTCGAGTCGATCGCGAAGCGCGCCTGCAGGAGGCGGGCCGAGCGAGCGCGCCGCATCGCGAATGGGACGATAGCCCGTGCAGCGGCACAGGTTGCCCGCAAGGGCAAGCGGGTCGCACGAGGGCCCCCGGTCGCGGCGATACTGCTCGGCGAAGAGGCTCACGACGAACCCGGGCGTGCAGTACCCGCACTGCGACCCGCCAGCCGCGGCCATGGCGGCCTGCGCGTCGGAGAGCCGCCCGCTCTCAGCCAGCGCTTCGACCGTGTAGATCTCGTGGCCCGCGGCCATCGGCAGGAACATCAGGCAGCTGTTCACCACGCGGTACGCGCTTCGGCCATCCTCGTCCTGGACGACGGCGACGGCACATGCGCCGCATTCGCCTTCCGCGCAGCCTTCCTTCGCGCCAGTCAGCCCCCGGGCCCGGAGGAACTCGAGCAGCGTCGCCTGTGGCGGGGGCGGATCGATCGCAACCGATCGGCCGTTCAACGTGAAGGTGAGGGACATCAGCCTTCGCCCGTGCCTGTCGCGAGAGGCGGCAGGGAAAAGGGCTTCGACAGACGCGGGTACAGGGTGCCGAAAAGCGCCGCCCCGCTCACGGCGCCGGCCAGCGCCGACAGTGCGTACACCTTGCCCTCGCCGATGTTGACCAGCATGGGGCCCGGGCACATGCCTGTGATCGACCAGCCGATGCCGAACAGCACGCCGCCGGCGATGTTGCCGCGGTGGAACGGTTTCAGCTCGATCGCGATGGGGCGGCCGAACGCGGTGCGACCGGCGCGCTTGATCAGCCACAGCGCCGGCGCCGTCAGCACCACCGCCGTGCCGATGATCCCATAGAGCTGGATGCTCTCGAAGAGGAACATCGCCTGGATGAAGTCGTAGTCGGCCGCGCCAGACCGGCTGAGCACGAAGCCGAACACGAGGCCGAGCGTCACATAGACAGCCGTCATCGCGTCGCCCCGTCAGCCTGACCACACACGGTAGACGATCTGGGTCGTGGCCACACCGGCCGCCATGAAGCTCAGGGTAGAAATGACGCTCGGCATCTCGACGTTGGCGAGACCGAAGATGCCGTGACCGCTCGTGCACCCTCCGGCCAGCCGCGTGCCGAAGCCAATCAGCAGTCCGCCCCCGAACATCCACGCGACCTTGCCGGCCGGATCCGAAGCCGATCAGCTGGTCGAACCTTCCCAGCGCCCAGGTCGGCGACCACCCGCCGCCGAGCGCCGCCGACAGCACGCCGCCGAGCAGGAGGCCGGCGAGAAACGGCAGCCGCCAGGATCGACCCGACCGTGATCGCCGCCGCGGCGGAAGTACGGCCCCGGAAGCACGAGGCTGCAGAGATCCTCGAACCCGGTCGAGATGCCGAGCCGGCGGTTCGCCAGATACAACAGCGTCAGCGTCACGAGCGCGATACCGCCGCCCGCAACCGCCCAGTGCATCGGCTCGGCATTGTCGAGAATCAGGTGCATCGGTCGTCCTCTTGCGGCCGCTACTCTTCTGGCGCCGGCGACCGTGTGTCGCGCTCGCGCCGGACGAACACCTTCTTGCCACGGATGGTCGTCGCCTTGAGCGCGGAAATGATCTCGTCTGCGAGCGCCTCGGGAACTTCGACGAGCGAGAACCGGTCGGCGATCTCGATCTGCCCGAGGACGCTCGAAGGCACACCGGCTTCTCCCGTGACAGCGCCGACCAGATCCGCCGGGCGAATGCCCGCCATCCTCCCTGCGCCGAGGAACAACCGCACGCTCGGGCCCTCGGAGCGTCGTCCCCCGGGTCCCCCCCGATCGGGGCGGTCGGCGCCGGCAGGTTTGCCCGGCCGGCCGGCGCGAGCATCTGCCCCACGACCCCTTGGTCCGGTCTCCGGGCGTGGGGGCGGGCTCGCGGGGATCTCGCGGTCGTCGCCATCGCCTGCCACTGCCGCGTGCGCCATCTTGACGGCGGCGGCGGCGATGTCCACGATGTCGAACTCCTGGGCCAGCGATTCGACGACCACGCGTACATGCTCGAAATCGCCCGCGAGCAATCGCTCGCGCAGCGAGGCGCGCGTCAGGTCGAGCTGTCGCGCTCGCAGATCCGCCACGGTCGGGACCGTCGCCACGTCGATCTTCGCGCGCGTGAAGCTCTCGATGACCCGGAGCAACCGGTGCTCGCGCGGCTCCGCCAGCGTGATCGCCGTCCCGCCCCTCCCCGCCCGCCCGGTCCGGCCGATGCGGTGCAGGTACACCTCTGGGGACGCCGGCACGTCGTAGTTGACGACATGCGAGATGTGCTCGATGTCGAGGCCCCTCGCGGCCACGTCCGTGGCGACGAGCAGGTCGGCCTTCTGGGCGCGAAACAGGCCCATGACCCGGTCTCGCTGCTTCTGGAGCATCCCGCCGTGCAGGGCCTCCGCGCGCTGGCCGTGCGCGTTGAACGTCTCGACGAGCGACTCGACCTCCAGACGCGTGCGGCAGAACACCAGCGAGGCCACCGGGTCCTCCATGTCGAGGATCCGCGCGAGGGCCGCCGGCTTGTGCGCGCGGTTGACGATGAAGGCGACCTGCCGGACGCGGGGCATCTTGCCCGCCGCCGGCCGCTCCCGCGCAATCGTGACGCGGGCCGGGTTGCGGAGGTGACGTTCGGCGATCGAGAGGATTCGCGACGGCATCGTGGCCGAGAAGAGCGCCGTCTGCCTCGACTCGGGTGTCGCCTTGAGAATCTCGTCGAGATCGTCGGCGAAGCCCATGTCGAGCATCTCGTCCGCCTCGTCGAGGACGAGGACCTGCAAGGCGTCGAGCTTGAGCGTACCGCGGCGCATGTGATCGAGCGCGCGGCCCGGCGTGGCAGCCACGACGTGCGCCCCACGAGCGAGGCTGCTGATCTGCTGGTGCATGGGCGCACCGCCGTAGAACGGCAGCACGTGCATCCCTTCGCCCTTGCCGTACTTGTGGATTGCCTCGGCCACCTGCATCGCGAGCTCGCGGGTCGGGACGAGGATGAGGCCGCGCGGCTGGCGCGGGCTCGGCCGCCCCGGGCCGATGCGCTGCAGCATCGGCAGCGCGAACGCCGCCGTCTTGCCCGTGCCGGTGCCTGCCTGTCCCAGCACATCACGCCCTTCGAGGAGGAGCGGGATCGTCTCGCGCTGAACCGGCGTCGGTTCCTCGTACCCGAGCGCCGCCACGGCGTCGGCCAGCTCCCGCCGCAGTCCGAGAGCGGAGAAGGTCTGCGGCGGGGGAGTGGTCATCCGTTGATCATGACACGAACCCGGAACCGGTTCCTCGGTGCTCGGTTCCGGGTGCTCGGTTCGGGACCGGTTCCCAGCTCTCCGTTCCCTGTTCCCTGTTCCCTGTTCCCCGATCCCCGATCCCCGATCCCTGTTCCCTGTTCCCAGTAAACTGAGTCCTGTGATCCCGATCACCAAGGACATCGCCATCGACGAGCGCGAGCTGACCGAGCGGTTCGTCCGGGCGTCCGGTCCGGGCGGGCAGAACGTCAACAAGGTGGCCACCGCGGTCGAGCTGCGGTTCGATGTGGCGGCGTCGTCGCTCCCCGCGCGGGTGAAGGATCGGCTGGCCACGCTGGCCGGCAGCCGCCTGACCGCCGACGGCGTGCTCCTGATCGACAGCCGCGAGTACCGGACGCAGACGCAAAACCGCGAGGCCGCGCAGGCCCGGCTGGTCGCGCTGCTGCAGCACGCCGCCAGGGAGCCGAAGAAGCGGCGCCCGACGAGGCCCAAGGCCGGCGCCAGGGAAAAACGGCTCGCCTCCAAGAAGCGCCGCAGCGAGATCAAGACTCTGCGGCGTCGAGACGACACCGACTAGGACCTGCCGCGCGTGAAATCGCGTCTCGTCGACATCGCGCCCGTACGGCTTCGTCACCAGAAACTGGCCGCCGCAGACGGCGCGAGCCCGGCGGCCGTGGTCCGATGGCTGGGTGCGGTCCAGGCCCAGGACTACGCCGGCGCACGCTGGGCGCTCGGCCTGCGGGTCAAGGGCGCGACCGACCACGCGGTGGCCCGGGCGTTCGACGCGGGCGCGATTCTGCGGACGCACATGCTGCGGCCGACCTGGCACTTCGTCGCGCCCGAAGACATCCGGTGGATCCAGACCTTGACCGCTCCGCGTGTGCACGCGGCCAACCGGTCGTACTACCGCAAGCTGGAGCTCGACGAAGCGCTCTTCGCGAAAAGCCAGGCGGTCTTCGAGCGCGCCCTGGCCGGCGGCGTGCACCTGACCCGCGACGAGTTGGCCGCAGCCCTCGCCCGCACGCGCATCGCCGCTCGCGGCCAGCGCCTGGCGTATCTGATGATGCACGCCGAGCTCGAGCAGCTCATCTGCAGCGGCCCGCGTCGGGGCAGGCAATTCACCTACGCACTGCTCGAGGAGCGGGTGCCCAAGGCGCCAGCGCTCGATCGCGGCGAGGCGCTCGCCGCGCTGACGCGACGCTACGTCGCCAGCCACGGGCCCGCGACGCTCCGGGACTACGTCTGGTGGTCCGGCCTGACCGTGCGCGACGCCAGGCTTGGACTCGAGCTCGCCGGATCGGCACTGGCGTCGGCCGGGTTGAACGGTTTGACCTACTGGTTCTCCGGGAGCGCGATCTCCCGATCGGTCCAGGCCCGCACAGAATCGATCCGCGGCGCGTTCCTGCTGCCGAACTACGACGAGTACCTGATCGCGTACAGGGATCGCGGCTCCGTCACGCCCGCCGGTCCCGCGCGCGTGCCCGACCCATTCCCCCACCATCTGGTGCTCGACGGCCGAGTGAGAGGCTCGTGGCGGGCGCGCGGCACACCGCGTGAAGTCGTGCTCGACATCGCGCCGCATGGCCGCCTCATCAGGCAGGACACGGCGGCGATCGGAAAGGCTGCCGATCGCTACGCCCGCTTCGTCGGGCGCAACGTCACAGTCTTGTTCGTTCCTAGCCTCTAGCCCTGTTCCCCGTTCCCCGATCCCCGTTCCCCGTTCCCTGTTCTCTGTTCCCCACTATGATCAGACAATCGCCGTGCCCCCAAAACCCAAGCCTGACCCGACCGAGATCTCCTGCGACTCGACGCTCCACGTGCTCGAACGGGCGCGCCGCGGCGATCGCTCCGCCGCGCAGATCCTGATCGCCCGCGCGCTGCCGCCGCTGCGTCGATGGACCCGCGGGCGGGTGCCCGATTACGCCCGCGGCGCGGCCGACACCGAAGACGTCGTGCAGGACGCGGTGCTCGGAACCTTCAAGCGGATCGAACGCTTCGAACATCGAACCGTCGGCGCGCTCCAGGCCTATCTGCGAGAGGCCGTGGTCAATCGCATCCGGGACATGATTCGCAGCTCGCGGCGTCGGGGAGTCAAGGTGGCTCTCGAGGACGATTTGGCGGGACAGGAACCGTCTCCGCTCGAGGTCGCGATCAAGCGCGAGAAGTCGGAGCGATTTCTCAAGGCCCTGCAGGAGCTGTCGCCCTCCGACCGTCAGGTAATCGTCTGGCGGATCGAGCTCGGATACTCTGTCGGCGAGATCGCCGAGCGTCTGGGCAAATCGAAAGCGGCGGCCGGCATGACCGTGACGCGTGCCGTGCAACGCCTGACCAGGATTCTGCGCGCCGCACCCTGACCAGACGCCGACGCGACAGGGCGTCGGTTAAGATAGTGGACCCATGGCCTCCCTGATTGAAGCAATCGACATCAAGCGCAAGATGTTCTTCGAGTACGAAGGCGCGCCGTACCACTGCCTCGAAGTGGAGGTGTCGAGACCCACGGCCCGGGGCGGACAGACGCTCGTGCGCGTCAAGATGCGGAACCTCCTGACCAAGTCCGTCTTCGACCGCACGTTCAAGGCCGGCGAGAAGTTCGCCGAGCCGGATCTCGACACGATCACCGCGTCGTATCTCTACTCGGACAGCCAGGGCTATCACTTCATGGATCAGAGCAGCTTCGAGACCATCACGCTCGGAGGCGATCGCGTCGGCGACGACCGCAAGCTGCTCGTGGACAACCTGACCCTGCAGATCACGCGCTACAACGGCAACGCCATCGGCCTGCAGTTTCCGCCGCACGTGGAGCTGACCGTCACCTCGACCGAGCCGGGCGTGCGCGGCGACACCGCCAGCGGAGGGGTGACGAAGTCGGCGACGCTCGAAACCGGCCTCGAGATCCGGGTGCCGCTCTTCGTCAACGAAGGCGAGCGGGTGAAGGTCCACACCGAGACGCTCGAGTTCGCCGGTCGCGCGTAGCCTCAGGCCCCTCGTTTGCCGCGCCCGAGCCGCACGACGATGTCGTATTCGGGTTTGGCGACGGGCTGCACCGAGAGCCGGCTGCCCTTCTGCGTGACGACCATCTTCTCCAGGCCCTTGGTGGACTTGAGCGTTTCGAGCGGCACGATCTCGGGAAACCGCTCCTCGAAGGCAATGTCGACCGCGTACCAGCTCGGCGAGTCCTTCCTGCTGTCGGGATCGAAGTACTTGTGGCCCTTCTTGAGGGCGAAGGGATCCGGATAGCCGGCGCGAGCGATCGTCGCCAGACCGGTGACCCCGGACGGCTCGGCGTTCGAGGCATAGAAGAGGACACCGTCGCCCTCCTGCATGTCGTCGCGCATGAAGTTGCGCGCCTGGTAGTTCCGCACGCCCTCCCAGCTGGTGCGCCCGTCCCTCGCCAGGTCATCGATCGTGTACGCCGCCGGCTCGCACTTCATCAACCAGTATCGTCGTGGCAAGGATTGCCTCCTCGATAAGTCCTTGGTTCTTAGGTCTTGGTCCTTGGGCTGGCCTTGGTTCTTGGCTGGCCTTCGTCCTTGGCTCTTAGTGCGGCCGGGGCGCCAAGGAGAAGGCGGTTCTTCGGGGTGATCTCGGGCGGAATCGTCTGCGTCCAGACGCGGTATCCCTGCTGCTCCAGACGGAACGCCCGACGCATGTCGATGGCGAGCGCACCATCGACCCACCCAATCATCGTGCCTGCGTCGCAGGTCGCCAGATCGTGGCAGCACGGCAGCACCGCGACACGGGCGCCCGCGGCGGCCGCCCGTTCGAGCACGCGATCGGACAGCGCACCACAGGCGTGGCTCGACACCACGACGTCGCCTGGTCCAAGGTCGATCTCCTCGATGGGACCTTCGACCGTGGTCACCCGCCCTGCGATCCGCGGCCAGGCCTCCGCGAGCGCCCGGTGCAGCTTCGCGCTCGACGGCGGGATCGCCGTGTCGACGGCCAGCGCGTTCGGTGAGGAATCGTCGAGCAGCAGCAGGAGATGCGCCAGCAATCCGTGGCCGGCGGCCAGGTCGACGATGCGGCCCCCGCGAAACAGGCGGCGGACGCGCCGCGCGACCTCCCACGCTTCGTACAGCTCCTTGCGGGGCAGGCATCCGGCGTGGCACACGGCCCGGCCGACGCGAGCAAAAAGGCTCGTCCCAACGAAACGATCGATGTCCCGGTCGGTCAGGCGTCCCTTGGAGGAGGGCGAGAACACCACGACATCATTGCGTATTCTCTGTGGCCATGCTCAGCTCGACGGCTGGCGGCTCCCAGTCGGTGGCCCACTCGTGGCTTCCGCGACGAAGGCTTCGATTTGCGCAGCCGGCATGGCGCCCATCGTTCGACGGGCTTCCCGCCCGCCCGCGAAGACAGCCAGCGTCGGGATCGACTGGATGCCGAGGCGTGACGCCAGGTCGGGCACCGCTTCGGTATCGACCTTAACCGCGAGCCAGCGGCCGGCGTTGCGCTTCGCGACGAGCTCGATCTGGGGAGCCACCATGCGACAGGGGCCGCACCACTCGGCCCAGAAGTCGACCAGGACCGGCAGGCGCGACTGGCGGATCAGCTCGTCGAACTCTGCCGCAGATCCGACCGCCACTGGCGCGTCGGGTGCGGGAAGGTCAGCTTGACAGTGGCCGCACCGCGTCCGCAGCCCGAGACGGCCGTACGAGTGGCGGTTCGGCTTGCCGCATGCCGGGCAGGGGGCAATCACGCCGCGGTCGTCGAGCCGGAGTGCAGCCATCGGCGCCAGTGTACCTTCCCGGGACGATCGTCAGCGAAGCCGCGCGGACTCCCGGTGCGCCTCCATCAGCGGCGGCAGGTCGCGGTCGGCGCCATTCCAGAGCCCGAGGAACGCGTCATAGGCCGAAACGGCCTTCGCGACGTCGCCGACGAGCGCGGCGGCGCGGGCCGCGCCGAGCTGGGCAAGCGGATAGAGCGGCGCATTCGGGTACTCGCCGCGGTGATCGAGGATGCTCTGGAACTCGACGCCCGCGGCCCGGCCATCCTTTTGTGCGAGATACGCCTGGCCGCGCAGGTACGCCGGCCAGAACTCCGCCCTCGGGACGTGGTCGTACGGCCGCAGCGATTCCAGCAGCTCGAGCGCCCGCGAGGGTTCGCCACCGCGGAGAGCGATGGCCGCGCTGGTGAGCGGCAGGGACACGCGCGCCGTCAGCGTTGCGTCCGGAAATCGCTGCCGCAGCTCGCGCAGAAGCGCGGTGGCTTCGGCGTCCCGGCCGCAGAGCGCGAGGACCCGGCTGGCACGCTCGATCGAGAAGTTGTCGCGCGCCAACGACAGGCCGTCTGAGACTTCGGCTCGCGCCTCGGCACACTGGCCGACCAGCGCGTGGACCTCCGCGTCCTCGACGGCCAGGTTGGCGGCCACTTCCTTGAATCCGCCCTGGGTCGCCATCTCGACGCCGAGACGAAAATGCTCGTGGGCCTCGCGCACGTGCCCGGAAAACGCCGACGAGTGCGCCTGCCAGCCGTACGCCGCGTTGGTCTGCCCGACGCCCACCGACGCGTCGAGCAGCCGCGCCATGGCCGCCGTGTCGCCCGCCTGGAACGCCAGAAGATAGCCGAGCCGCCGGATCGGCGACGACGTGACCTTCCGCGCCTCAGCCTCCTGGAGCACCTTCCTCACCTCATCCGGACGATTCAACGCGAGATGAGCCAGGCCCAGATTGGAGTAGGCCGCCGCAAATCGCGGGTCGAGCCGGATGGATTCGGCAAGCGCCGGAATCGCCTGGTCGTACTGGCCGAAGCGGCTCAGCGCCGCGCCCAGGCTGTTGAAGGCGAACGACTCTCGCGGATACGTCGTCGTCCACGACTTGGTCAGCTCCAGGGCCTCCGCCCAGTTCTGCGTCGCATCCCGGTGGTAGCGGAACGTGATGAAGAACCGTTCGCGCTCGCTGACCCGTTCGCGGAGCTCGAACGCCTTGAGGGCAGGCTCGAGCGCGAGGCTCGTGCGGCCCGTGTTGGCGTAGACCGTGGCGATCATCGCGTGCGCGAGAGCGAAATCCGGATCCAGGCCGATCGCCCGCTGAAGGTGCGGGAGCGCCTCCATCCGGGGGTTGGCGGTTCCTTCGTCGAGCGCGAGCGAGTAGGCCTGCAGGGCGTCGAGCGACGAGGTCGTGGCCCTGGCGAGGGGCACATCGAACTGCTCGATCGACGCGAGCGATTCTCCCAGCGTCTCGCGCAGCCGCGACGCCGCGGCGCCGAGCGCCGTCAGGACGTCCTCCTTGCTGGTGGCTTCGGCCTGTTCCCGGGCCATCACCTCGCCGTTCTCGGCGTTGACCGCCTCGAGCGTCAGGACGTAGTTCTTCCCAAGGCCGGCGATCGAACCGGCGATGAGCGCCTTCACCTGCTCACGCAGGGCAATCTCGCGCGCGACGGATCGCGTGATCGCCTCGTCGGGAGACCGATCCATCAGCCGGAGCGTCTCGCGCGTGCGGTTGTCCGGAAAGATCTTCAGGAAGGGCGACTGTTCAAGCGCCACCGCCAGCGCCACTTTGAGCGCGCCGTCGAACACCGGCTCGCCCGTCGCGTTCGCGAAGTCGGCCAGCACGATCGTGTCCTGGCCCGTGAGCGCGCGCGCGCCTCGCGTGGAGTAGAGCGATGCGACCAGCGCCAGAATCGCCGCCGCGCCCACCACAGCGGCGCCCGCAAACCACCAGCGCGGCGTCCGTGCAGCGCCAGTCGATCCTCCCGGCAGCGACGCCGCCATGTCGTCGGCCGATGCCGGTCGATCCCGTGGATCGGCGGCGATCGCGCGCATGATCACACGCTCGAGCTGTGGATCCACGTCGGGAACCAGCGTCGAGGGGCGGGGGGCGGCCGCGCCCTTCCCCGGTTGACGCCACGGATGCTCGCCCACCACGAGCTCGTACAGCACCAGGCCCAGGGCGTACAGGTCCGTGCGTTCCGACAGCGACGCGCCCGGGTCGAGCTGCTCCGGGGCCATGTACCAGAGTGAACCGACGGCCTTTTCCGACGGACCGCCATCGGTCGTCGCGATGCCAAAGTCCGTGATCCGCACGTGCCCGTCGTGACTGACGAGGACGTTGGCCGGCTTGAGATCCCGGTGCAGCACTCCCTGCGCATGGGCCGCAGCCAGGCCGGCGCACAGCTGACGGGCAATCTCGACGACGTCCCGTGACGGCAGGCGACCGGCGCGCTTGAGCAGCGTGGCGAGATCCTCGCCCTGCACCAGCTCCATCGAAAGGAACACCTGGCCCGCGCCCTCGCCGACGTCGAACACGCGGCAGACCGCGGGGTGCGTGACCTGTCGTGCGAGACGGACTTCGTTGAGGATCCTGGCGCGGCCGTCGGGGCCCGTCGAGTGGATGATCTTGAGCGCGACCGGCGCCTCGAGCACCAGGTCGTCGGCACGCCAGACATCGCCCATCCCGCCGCGCCCGATGCGCGCGATCATGCGATAGCGGCCGGCGAAGACATCGCCCGCTTTGAACAGGTCGGGCTGGGGTTCCTGCATGAAGACCACAGTGTCAGCGCGAGTCCCGCCCGGTAGCTCCTGCTAAACGGTCATGGTCGGGCCGCGCCCTCGTGCGAAACCTCAGCGGAGCTCCGCGGCGCGATCCTTGACGGTGGCGGCAAGCAACCGCAGCCGCACTCCGTCCCGTGGGCTCGCCGTCCCCGCGTCGCCCAGAAGCTGGGTCGACAGCGCCTCGAGCCGGCTGACGATGGCCGCCGCGTCGCGGTCACGGCCGGCGCGGACGCCGTCGGCGCGTTCCATGTCCGCCCTCACAGCCGACGCGCGGGCGGGCGAAATGCCCTTCGTGCGGGCGAGCTGATCGAGATACGCGCGGGCCACGAGCGTGCTGGCTGGCCAGGTGATGCGCGTCTGCCGCTGTGCGTTGAACCCCGTCGCGTGCACGAGCACTGCCGCGGCGATCTCGTTCTCCGAGAGATGCTCGCTCGGCTTCAGCCTGAACACGTCGACGCCACGAGCGATCTCGGTGCCGTAGATGTGGCCGTTGTACCAGTACGTGGACCAGTAGCCGGCCGTGATGAGCTGCTTGGGGTCGATCGGGCCCCGGTCGAAGAACGCGATCTCGACCGGCCTGGCCGAGTCCGTGAAGTCGAACACCGACACGCCGCCCTGATACCAGGCCTGGACCATGATGTCGCGCCCGGGGACGGGGATGAGCGAGCCGTTGTGCGCGACGCAGTTCTCCTGCTCGGTCTGCGGCGCCGGCATCTTGTAGTAGCTCGCAAACTGCAGCTTGCGATCGACGATGTCGAAGATCGCGTCCGCGCCCCAGTTCGGCAGGTCGGACGCGCGGCACCGGGGACGGGTGCCGCCGCCCCATTCGTCCGTGAAGATGATCTTGGTGCCGTCGTTGTTGAACGTGGCCGAGTGCCAGTAGGCGAAGTTCTTGTCCACGACGTGATCCAGCCGCACCGGACGGACGGGATCGGTGATGTCCATCAGGATGCCGTTGCCCGAGCAGGCGCCCGCCGCAAGGCCGATCTCCGGAAACACGGTGATGTCGTGGCACTGATTGGTGACCCGTGAGGTCTGCGTCCCCTCGCCGTGGTTGCCGCCCTGCCAGAGCCCCGAGATCGCGCCTGACGCGGCGTCCGCAAAGATTCGCGGCCGATTGACGATGCGCGCTTTCTCGGGCGCCGCGAGCGGCACCTGGATGACGTCGATGCTGAAGAGCGCGGTGTTGGGATCCTCCTTGGGATCTTTGCCGGAGCACTCGGCGAGCTCCTCCGCGGAACGCACCGCGCCAGTTCCCGATCCGTAGAGGTACACGTTGTCCGGGTCGTCCGGATCCACGACGAGGGTATGGGTATGTGAACCGCGGCACGTCTGCACGGCCGCCAGCTGCCTCGGCTTCCTCACGTCGCTGATGTCGAACACGCGGACGCCGCGGAATCGTTCCGCGCTGACGGCGGTCTGCACGCCCCCGATGCCGCAGTCGAGCCGGCCGCGGGTCTGCTCGACCGACATGAAGAGCAGGTTGCCGTGAATGGACACGTCGCCCTGACCGCCCGGGCACACGATCGACGCGATCAGGCGAGGCGTCCTGCCGTTCTCGATGTCGTAGGCGTTGAAGCCGTGGTAGTTGCCGACAAAGACGTGGTTGTCCTTGAACGCCAGGTCCGAGTTGGCGAAGCCCAGCGCGTTCGCCGTCACGGGGTTGAAGGCCGGGGGCCCTCCGGCGCGCGCGGGCGTCGCGGCACCGTCGGCCGCGGCAGCGGCGCCGTCGGGCGCGGCAGCGGTGTCGTCCGCGGGCGCCTCGGCGGCCCCTGACTGGTTCGCGCCCCGCTCGGGCGGAGTGGGCGTGCCGGCCGGCGCCTTGGGGTCGAAGAAACCCTCGGGCTTGGGCAGGCTGGCCACGAGCTCCATGTTGCGGGCCGCCTGCCCGGCGTCGCGCAGTCCGCCCTTCAGGCCTACACGGGGATCCTGGCGCTGCTGCGCGTCGCCGGCCATCGACACGGACAACAGGATGGCCGAGACGCAGAAGATGGTGGATTTCATCGTTGAAGCTCCTGGAGCATGGCGCCCATGCGTTCGATCTCCATCCGTTGATCGGCGTCGACATCGGCCGAGAACGCGAAGATCTCCGATTCCTGACCAGCGCCTCCGACAGCAAACAGATCCCGCACCATCGTCAGGGCGCCTTCGTGATGCTTGATCATTCCTTCGAGAAAGAGGCGTTCGAACTCGTTGCCCCTCGCCTTCGCGAGGCGGTTCATCTCGTCGCCAGTCAGCATGCCCGGCATCAGCGGCGCCCCTGGCGCGTGGTGGGCGTGAGGATCCGGGAGCGCCTGCCCGCGATCCCTCAACCAGCGCTGCATCATGTTGATCTCGTCCGCCTGAGAAACGTCTATTCGCTTCGCCAGCAGGCGCATCCCCTCGGACGTGCTGCGTTCGGGCACGAGCGCCGTCATCTCGACCGCCTGCGCGTGGTGGCCAATCATGCCCTGCATGAATCGGACGTCGGCCGGGGTGAACTGAACGCGCGACAGGTCGACGGCCTCGGCGACGCCGATGGCGCGGCTCGGCTGCCCCGGGGCCCCCGGCTGGAGGATCACCGGCCCGGACACACCAGCCGCGCTGCGGCAGGACGCCACGCAGACGGCTGCGAGCAGCGGGGCGGCGAGCCGGAGGGTCAAGCGTTCATTGTACCCAGCGGCGGGCAGCGGCGGAAGGCGGCGGGCTACTCGTACCGCAGCGCCAGGATGGGATCGATGCGGCTGGCCCGGCGCGCGGGAATCAGGCCAGCGGCCGCTGACACGATGGCCAGAAGCGCGACGGTCGACAGCGCCATCCAGGGATCCCCCGGCTGAACGCCGTAGAGCTGGGCCGACACCAACCGGCCGAGTGCCATTGCCGTGGGAATCCCCACGGCGAGCCCGATCGCGAGCAAGGCGAGCACCTCTCGCATGACGAGCCAGACGACCAGGCCCGGCCTCGCACCGAGGGCCATGCGTACGCCGAGCTCCTTCCTTCGACGGGCCACGACAAACGCCATCACGCCGTAGAGCCCGACTGAGGCCAGAAGCGTCGCGAGGAGCCCGAAGCCCGCGGACAGGAGCGCGACGAGCCTGTCGGTGAGCAGCGTCTCGTCGAGCTGCGACTCGAGGGTCTTGAGCGCGTAGACGGGCATCGATGGGTTGAGCGCCTTCACTTCGTTGCGGGCCAGGCTGTACGCGCTCGACGAGGCCGCCGTCGTCCGCACGTAGAAGGTCGCGCTGTTACGACCCCAGTTCGGGACGAACACCTGCCGGCGCACGCCTTCGCGCGGTCCTTCGTACAGCGAGTCTTCGACGACCCCGACAATCTCGATCGTCATCTTTGTCGTGGGGCCAGAGCCCCGTCCGAGGCGGCGGCCGATCGCGCTCTTCCCGGGGAAGAAGTGCTCGGCGAACCGGCGGTTGACGATCGCCACGGTGGCGGTCGGCTTCATGTCCATCCGGTTGAAGTCCCGTCCTTCGAGGAAGCGGATCTGCATCGTGTCGAAGTACCCGGGCAGGAGGCTGTTCATGTAGGCCTGCATGTCCTCGCCGTCTCTCGCTTGGTACCCCTCGACCTGCGTGGTGCTGTCCCATTCGTCGCCGCTCAGGATCGGCACCGACGCCAGCCCCGCGGATGTGACACCCGGCGCCGCGCGAAGGCGTTCGAGCAGCTCCTGGTAGAAACCGACCGTGCGCTCGACGTCGTACCCGCTGAGCGCCGGCGCGAGCTGAAACGTGACCAGGTTGTCGAGCGCGACGCCGGTCTCGGTGGTCTTCAGGTTCTGCAGGCTCTGCACGAAGAGGCCGGCGCCGAACAGCAGCAGAAAGCTCAGTGCGACCTGCGCGGCAACGAGTCCCTTCCTGAGGAACAGCGATCCGGTCCCGCCGGCAACCGACCCCACCGTGTCCTTGAGCGTCGTCCACGGATCGGGCCGGCTGGCGCCGAGCGCCGGCAGCAGCCCGAACAGGACGGCGGTCGTCACGGTCAGGCCAAGGGTGAAGGCCAGGATCCGTGCGTCGGGCGCGGCCTGGATGAGGATCGGCTGACCCACGGAAGGCACGAGCGCCAGAAGGGCGCGCGTGAGCCCGACCGCAATCACGAGGCCCAAGGCGCCGCCGGCGCTCGACAGCACGAGGCTCTCGACCAGCAACTGGCGGACGAGCTGACCACGCGTGGCGCCGATCGACAGGCGCACCGCAATCTCGCGCTGCCGCATGAATCCTCTGGCGATGAGCAGGTTCGCCACGTTTGCGCAGGCAATGAGCAGCACGAGCCCGACCATGCACATGAGCACGACGAGCGCCGTCGAGAAGTCGTTGCGGAGCGACGAGTAGCCCCCGGCGGCGGGCTCGACGAGCAGCCGGCCCTTCATGAATTGCTCGCGCGCGTAGGCCGACCAGTTCCGGGCGCCGGCCAGGGTGGCCTCGTGCGCGCGGATCTGCAGGAACAGACCCTGCAGCGGCGCCTGCGCCGACTCGACGGTCTGTCCGGGCTTCAAGCGGGCGAACACCTGCACCCAGCGGACCCTGGGGTCATCCATGTGCGCCCATCCCCACTCGGGAACCATCACCGGCTTCATCTGCACTGGAACACGCAGCTGCGGCGCCTGCGCCGGATCGAGGCCGGCAAACCCCTCGGCCGACACGCCGACGATCGTCATCGGGTAGTCGTTGACCAGGATCTTCCTGCCGATCACCGCGGGATCGCGGCTGAAGCGGGACACCCAGTAGTCGTGGCTCAGCACCACGACCGGATGGCCCTGGTACACCTGGTCGTCTTCCTGCGAGCTGAACAGCCTACCCACCGCCGGCGTCACGCCGAGCATCGAGAAGTAGTTGCCCGACACCATCTCGGCCTGGATGCGTTCGGTCTGGTTGTCGACGCTGATCGACGCAGGGACCAACCTCCGGCACAGCACCTGGGCCAGGGGGTCCGCACGTCTTTGAAACTCCTGATAGATCGGGTAGGAGTGCATGCGCTGGCCCATGTTGCTCCCGTTGTGGGCCCCTTCCTGGTAGAGCATCACGAGCTCGTCTGGGTCGCGGACCGGAAGCTTCCGCAGCAGCAACTGGTCCATCACGGTGAAGATGGCCGTGTTCGCGCCCACCCCGAGCGCCAGCGACAGGATGGCGATCAATCGAAAACAGCGGGCTGCGGACGAGCCCGCGGACGGCAAACCGGAGATCGTTGAACAGGATCATGACGGGGGCTTAGACGGGACCAGACCGGTGTTGGGTTGAGTGGTCCGCGGTTCGGATTAGGATCCGGGCGATGGCTGAGTCCCACGTGATGGCGCACGGACACGCCACGGCTGGCGCGGCGCTTCGCGCCCCGATGCGGGCGCGGGCGCGGCACGAGCCCCACCGCACGTCCACTCCTCTGGAGCTCTTCTTCGATTTGGTGTTCGTGGTGGCGATTGCCCAGGCAGCCTCGGGACTGCACCACGCCGTGGCCGAGGGCCACGCGCTGCAGGGGCTCGGCGGCTACCTGATGGTGTTCTTCGCCATCTGGTGGGCCTGGATGAACTTCACCTGGTTTGCCTCGGCGTACGACTGCGACGATGTCCCGTACAGGCTCGCGGTGTTCGTCCAGATTGCCGGGGCGCTCGTGCTCGCGGCGGGCGTGCCCTCCATGTTCGAGGCGCGCGCGCCCAACGGGGCCGTGGTTGCCGGCTACGTGGTGATGCGGCTGGCGATGGTGGCGCAGTGGCTGCGCGCGGCTGCGTCGGACCCTCAACATCGCACCACGGCACGGCGCTACGCCGCCGGCATCTCGGCGCTGCAGGTGGCCTGGGCCGGCCTGCTGTTCGTGCCCGGCGCCGGCGTGTGGGGCTTTCTCACACTGGCAGCGCTCGAGCTCGCCGTGCCCGTGTGGGCGGAGAGGATCTCACCCACGACCTGGCATCCGCATCACATCGCGGAACGCTACGGCCTGCTGACGCTCATCGTCCTGGGCGAGTCGATTCTCGCGGCCAGCGGCGCAGTGCAATCGGCGCTCGCCACAGGCGAGGCGAGCGCCAGGCTGGTTCCGATCGTCGGCGGGGGCCTGCTCATCGTGTGCTCGATGTGGTGGGTCTACTTCGATCGTCCGGTCCACGACCTGCTGACGAGCCTGCGCAAAGGGATCATCTGGGGCTACGGCCACTACGTTGTCTTTGCCGCCGCGGCTGCTGTCGGGGCGGGGCTCGGCGTGGCCGTGGATCAGGCAACCGGCCACACCCAGGCCGGCGCGGCGGCAGCGGGGGCCGCCGTGGCGATTCCGGTGGCCGCTTACCTGGTGTGCTTGTGGTTTCTGCACGATCGGCCCGAGTACGGCCAGACGCGAGCCTGGGGCCCGATCGCCGCGATTCTGGTGTTGTTGACCCCGCTCTCGAGCCAGGCAGTGCTTCTGACGGGTGTCATTCTGGCAACCCTCGTCGGCCTCAAGCTCGTGGTCCGACGCGCACCTTCGGCCGTATGATAGGGACTTCGCGGGACGCTACCTGATAGGGAAGCTGACAGGTGGCGGGACTCGGCAACTGTAAGAGGTTTGCGCCTGCGGCCACACCGAGCTGAGGACTGTGATTCCGAAGCGAGGTGTCTGCGTCAGTTCGCGCCGGGGGTGGGGCCCCGGCGCCAGTAATAGTGGAGGGGTCATGAGCATTCGCCCTCGTTCGTTCTCCACCCTGACCGCAACCGCCTTGGCCGCGGCAATCGCACTTTCGGCGCACATGACCGCTCAGAGCCAGGCCGTGCCCCGCACGCCGGACGGCAAGCCTGATCTCCAGGGCGTCTGGAAGAACAACAGCGTCACGCCGCTCGAGCGGCCGACGCAGTGGGCCGGCAAAGAGCGCCTCAACGACGCCGAGCTCGAGAACCTGAAACAGCTGACGGCCGACGTGGTCGAAGGCGGCGGCGACGCCGTGTTCGGCGACGGCCTGGTCCAGGCGGCGCTCGACAAACAGAAGAACCCGACCTCGTACGATCCGGGGACCGGCAACTACAACCACTTCTGGATGGTCGAGCGCGACGTCGAGGATCGACGGACGTCGCTCATCAGCGACCCGCGCGACGGCCGCCTGCCGCCCATGACCCCGGAAGCCCGCCAGCGGGTGACGGCGGCCGCGGAGCATCGCCGGCTGATTCCCGCCGACAACCCCGAAGACAGGGGCCTGGGCGAACGGTGCGTCAACTTCGGCGTGCCCAAGCTGGGCGCCGGCTACAACAACTACTACCAGATCTTCCAGACGGCCACCCACGTCGTGTTCCTGAGCGAGATGGCGCACGACGCCCGAATCATTCCGATCGACGGACGTCCGCACCTGCCAGCCAGCGTGCAGCTGTGGAATGGCGACCCGCGCGGGCGCTGGGAGGGTGACACCCTCGTGGTGGAGTCCACGAACTTCTCGCCGAAGAGCGAGTTCAGGGGTTCGCGCGAGCGCCTGCACCTGGTCGAGCGCTTCACGCGCGTCCGGCCGGACACGCTGAACTACGAAGTCACAATCACCGATCCGACGACCTGGACGAAACCGTGGACGGCGATGATTCCGTTCAAGAGCACCACGGATGCCATCTACGAGTACGCGTGCCACGAGGGGAACCACTCGCTCACCGGCATCCTCAAGGGTCACCGTACCGTCGAACGCGGTTCGTCCACTTCGTCCGGTTCGCGCTAGAGGTCGTCCGCGGCCCCGACGAAAGTCTCCCTCGAGATGGACTGTCGGGGCCGCCCGGAAACGCGGTTTCGTCCAGCGAAATCGCATTGACTTGAACGGGCCACCCTGTCTAGATCTCGCCCTATCCGAGAATGGGGCGACGAACCACTCTACTCACCGCGCTGTCTCTACTGGTTTTCACGTTCGCAACACACGTCCAATCGCAGGAGCAGATTCTTGTCGCAGCCGCGACCTCCTGGAGATACAACGACACCGGCGCGAACCTGGGCACGGCCTGGCGCGCTCTCGGTTACAACGATGCCGCGTGGTCGGCGGGCAGCGCGCAGCTCGGCTACGGGGATGGCGACGAAGCGACTGTCGTGTCCTACGGGAGCGATCCCAACAATCGCCGCATCACCTATTACTTCCGCCGTAGCTTCACGGTAACGAATCCAGCGTCGATCGCCGCGCTGAGCGTCCGATACGTCCGGGACGACGGGTGCGTCATCTATCTGAACGGCGTCGAGGTCGCGCGATCGAACATGCCGACTGGCACGATCACGTACACGACCCGTGCGTCGACGGCGATCAGTGGAAGCGCTGAAAGTGCGTGGCTGGAAGCTCCTGTCCCCGCATCGTTGCTGGTTGCCGGCACCAACGTCGTCGCCGTTGAGCTCCACCAGCAGTCGCCGACGAGTACCGACATCAGCTTCGATCTCGAGCTCCGAGCGACCCCGGCCCAGGCACCCGCGCCAACGGTCACCCTCCTGTCGCCTGCTGACGGCGGTGTGTCCAACAACGCGACGGTCACGTTCAGCGCCTCGGTGTCGGCTGCTGCAGGACTGGCAGATGCGACGTTGTACGTGGGTGCTGCGCCGCAAACCGTGACCTTCAGCGGTCCCTCGCAGATAGAGGACGCGCAGCTGACGGCGAGCACGCCGACCACTCCTGGTGGAAGCGGGGCGTCGATCGCTATCGACGGAAGCCCGCATGTTCACGGACTGATGAGATTCCCCTCGCTCGTCGGCGCCGCTGCCGGGCAAGTGCCACCAGGCGCAGTGATCACGTCGGCAGTGCTCGCGGTGAACTGCACCAATACGGGCAATGCGGCGCGCCTCTATCGGTTGACGCAGAGCTGGATCGAAGACCAGGCCAGCTGGAATGAGCGGGCGACTGGATCGCCCTGGGCGTCGGCGGGTGCCGACGGCTCGGGCTCGAATGCCGGCGTGGCGCTGATAGCTGACTGCACGGCAACGGGGCAACGTCTCATCGACATCACCCTGTTCGTGCAGGAGTGGAGCGGTGGCGCCCCTAACTACGGCGTCGTGTTGACGGACACCGGGACGGATGGCGTCGCCTTTTCGACCAGCGAGTCCGCCAGCTCGCCGGTCTTGACCGTGACCTTCAGAGGCCCGCAGCAACCCATCGACACCCAGGCCGTTTCTGGGGCGAGCGCGCAGGTCACCTTCGAGGCCAGCGTCGCGTCTGGGCGGACCTACTCGTGGAACGTCCGGGCAACCGACACGGCAGGACGACAGGGCTGGGGAGCCGCCGATTTTCTGCTCACGGTCGACGCCGCCGCACCGGACGCGCCGGTGCTCAGCGCTCCGACCGATGGCGCGACAGGCGTCGCCACGTCTCCGACCCTTTCGGCGTTGGTCAGCAGTCCGTCGGGCGGGCCGCTGAACATCAGCGTCTCGCTGCGGCGGGCCGCGGCGCCGGAGTTCACGATCATCGCGATGCCGGACACCCAGTTCTACTCCGAGAGCTTCCCGGAGATATTCAGATCGCAGACGCAGTGGATCGTGGACAACGTCGCGGCGCGCAACATCGTGTTCGTCACGCACGAGGGCGATCTGGTGCAGAACAACGTGGTGCCAGAATGGCAGGTGGCGAACGCCAACATGAGCATGCTCGACGGCCGGGTGCCTTACGGGATGGGGCCGGGCAACCACGATCAGCCGACAACGCTGTTCAACCAGTTCTTCCCCTACACACGCTATGTGGGTCAGCCCTGGTACGGAGGGAACTTCCAGAACCTCAACGACAACAACTACCAGCTGTTCTCTGGCGGTGGCCTGGACTTCGTCATCGTGCACCTGACATTTTGTCCGCCGGCAGCAGCCGTCAGCTGGGCCGATTCGATATTCAGGACGTACCCCGACCGTGTCGGCATGGTCACGACGCACGGCTACCTCGGTCTCGCCGCGGAGCGATCGGTCCACGTCTGCGGAAGCACTCAGTACCTCTGGGATGGATTGGCCTCCAACCCGAACCTCAGGTTCATGCTGTCCGGTCACGTCCACGGCGAATCGCGAAGGACCGATGTGGTCAACGGACGTACGGTGTTTCAGATGCTGGCCGACTACCAGGGGCGGGCAAGCGGCGGCGAAGGCTGGTTGCGCATTCTGCGGTTCGTCCCGGCGGACGACACGGTCTACGTCGAGACGTACTCGCCCTGGCTGGGCCGATTCGAAACCGATGCCGACAGCACGTTCACGCTGCCCTTCGCGATGGGTGGCGGCTTCGAAGCGGCAGGCAGCACCACCGTGCAGAGTGGATCGACCGCGTCCGTTCCGGTGACCGCGCTCCTTCCAAACACACAGTACGAGTGGCGGATGACCGTGACCAACAGCGCCGGCGGCAGCCGGACGGGGCCTGTGTGGCGCTTCACGACGGGCACAGGCGGCATCGTCAACCAGCCGCCAGTCGCCAACAGCCAGTCCATCGCCCTGTTGGAAGATACGACGGCCCTCGTCACGCTCACGGGGTCGGATCTCGAAGGCGGTACGCTGATCGTACAGCGTGGTAAGCGTTCCGCAGCGAGGGACGCTCAGCGGCTCCGCTCCCAACCTGACGTATCAACCGGCCGCGAATGCGAGCGGAGCGGACAGCTTCACCTTCCGGGTCAACGACGGGCAGGCCAACAGTCCGGTGGCGACGGTGTCCCTGGACGTTCAGCCCGTGAACGACGCGCCGGTGTCTGCGGGTGAATCGGTACGCGGTGCAGGGCGGAGGCACCCTCACGGTCAGTGCTCCCGGCGTGCTGAACAATGACACCGACATCGAAGGCAGCGCGCTCGTGACCCAGCTGCTGACTGCGCCGGTGAATGGCGCACTCACGCTCAATGCGGACGGGTCGTTTGCGTATTCGCCCCTGGCCGGCTACGCCGGGCCTGACGCGTTCTCGTATCAGGCCAGCGACGGCCAGGCTGTGTCCGGTGTGGCCACGGTCGGTCTCACGGTCCTGCCGGGCCCGGCCGTGCCCAATGTGGTCGGGCTCACGCAGGCGGCGGCCACGACGGCGATCGGCACGGCCGGGCTGACGCTCGGCGGAGTGACGACGGCCGCGCATCCGACGATCATCGCGGGGAACGTCATCAGCCAGGCGCCTGGGGCGGGCACGATTGTGACGCCAGGCAGCGCGGTCGCGCTCGTCGTCTCCACCGGCCCCGCGCTTGTCTCCGTGCCCAACGTCGTCAACCAGCCGCAGGCGACTGCGACCGGGCTGATCACTGGCGCCGGCTTGACGCTCGGGGCCGTCACCACTGCGGCGCACGCAACGATCGCCGCGGGCAACGTCATCAGTCAGACACCCGGCGCCGGCGCGAGCGTCCCTCTGGCCACAGCCGTCGCGCTCGTCATCTCCACCGGCCCTCCCAGCTCCGGCCTGGTCGCCGCCTACTCCTTCAACGAGGCCGGCTGGCACCAGCCTCGTCGACCGCTCGGGCCGCGGTCACACCGGGGTCGATCTCCGGCGCGTCGTGGACGACGCGAGGCTCGGTTCGGCGGCGCACTATCCTTCGACGGAATCAACGACTGGGTCACCATCAACGATGCCCCAGGCCTGGATCTGACGACCGGCATGACCATCGAGGCGTGGGTCCGACCGACGAGTGCGGGTGCATGGCGCACGGCGCTGCTCAAGGAACAATCGAGCGCCCTCGTGTACAGCCTGTATGCCACCGACGGCGCCGGAAGGCCGGGCGCCTGGGTGTTTGTCGGCGGCGAGTACGACACCGCCGGGCCGTCATCGCTGGCGCTCAACACATGGACCCACCTCGCGGGCACCTACGACGGCCTCACGCTCCGGCTGTTCGTCAACGGGGTTCCAGGTCGGCGACTCGCGCCCTGCCCGGTGCCCTCGGCACCTCGACCGGCGCGCTGCCGGCTGGGCGGCAACAGCATCTGGGGCGAGGACTTCCAGGGCCAGATCGACGAGGTTCGGCCTGTACAACCGCGCTCTCACCCAGAGCGAGATTCAGGCCGATATGGTGGCACCCATCACCCCGTAAGGCCGGGAGCCATTGGCCTTATGATTAGGCCTGTCTGGTTGGAAGGAGGGGTTGTGCGCGCACTCTCACTCGCGGCGGCGATCGCGTTCCTCGTCTCGGTGACGGCGCTTGCCCAGGGGCCTGGGCGAGCATCCGGCCACCCGATTGAGGGCACTCAGCGTCCACACGAGTCACCGGATCTTCAGGGCGTCTGGACGAACGCCACCCTCACGCCGCTCGAACGGCCCGTCGCGCTGGGCACCAAGGCCTTCCTGACCGAGGCCGAAGCCGCCCAGCTCGAGCAGCAGGCGGCCGCACGGCGCAACGCGGAGACGGCCCCGGGCCGGCCCGGCGACGTCGGCAGCTACAACCAGTTCTGGATGGACTCTGGCACCAAGGTGCTCGGCACGCGCCAGACCTCGCTGGTAGTCGATCCACCGAACGGCCGCATCCCGATGCGCCCTGAGGCTGAGGCGCGGCGCGACCTGTACTTGAAGCGCAACGAGGAAGACCCCGAGTACATGAGCATCTGGGATCGGTGCATCACGCGCGGCACGCCGGGCGGCATGATTCCCGCGGGCTACAACAACGCGTACCAGATCATCCAGGTGCCGGGCTACGTCGTCATCCATTACGAGATGATCCACGAGGCCCGGATCATTCCGCTCGACGGGCGGCCGCATCCGCCGAAGAGCATCGGACTGTGGCTGGGCGACTCGCGCGGCCGGTGGGAGGGTCAGACGCTCGTCGTCGAGACGACCAACTTCACCGAGAGAGGCTGGGTCGCCACGAGCGCCTATTCCGGCCGCCTCAAGGGAATTCCGCAGACCAGGGACGCGCGCGTCGTGGAACGCTTCACTCGAGTGGATGCGAATACGCTCAAGTACGACGTCACGGTGACCGACCCGACGGTCTTCACGCAGCCGTGGACCATGTCGTACCCGCTGTCGAAGGAAGACGACTACCGGATCTACGAGTACGCGTGCCACGAGGGCAACCACGCCGTGCCGAACATCCTGCGCGGCGCTCGCGTCATGGAGAAGGACGCCGGCACCAGGCAGGAGTAGTTCAGGGTGTAATCCTGAAGTTGGTCGGCGCCGCGGGTCGCGAGGCTGGCGCAAGGGGAATCGCACCGTCCTGGTAGTACTGCCAGGCCTTCCATCGAAAGAAGCCGCCGTCGTCGTCGGCCGCGTAAGGTGTCACGAGCGTCGGTGTGGCGCCGCGCATCACCACCACCGGCGCTGACCCTGCAGCCGCCGCTTCGGATGCGAGCGTGTTGCCGTTGATGGCGGCCGGGTTCGTGACGCCGTCACCCTGACCGTTGCACGCGCACGTCGTGCCGCCCGCTCCCCCACCGAAGAGGAAGGCGACGACCCCAGCGTCGCGATAAGCCGCGAGGTGGGTGCGGAGCGGATCGTCGAGCAGCCACTCCGGACGGTTGTCCTGGTAGTGGCCGGTGGTATTGTTCTGCGCCCGCATCTTCGTGTTGCCCAGCGGAATCTGCCACATCACGATGCGCTTTGCCGCGGCAGCGGAGAAGCCGCCCAGAAAGCGCGTGCTTCGTCGAAAGTCCTCCGCGTCCCACCACGATCGCCCGCTGTCGCCGTAGACGAACTGATAGAAGCCCGAGTCCCGGTCGCTGAATTCTGCAAACGCGATGTCGAAGTTGGTGCCGAGCGAGGCGTAGAAGGCGGCGGCACGCGCGGCGAGCATGTCCACTGCCGCGTCCGACGGGTTCGACAGCGCGATGTCGATGTTCGTTCCCCAGACGCTGATGTGGTAGCCGAGGACGACGTTCGGTGCGTAGGCATCGCGAAGCCTGAGCACGGCGCGCGCAAAGCCGGAGACGTTGCCCGGCAGTCCCGCCAGCTCCGGCAGCCCGGTTTCGGCCACCCTCGCGGGCACGGTCCGGGCATCGTCGTTCGCCGACCGCTGCTCCATGTAGCCCCACAGATCAGGCTCGACGTGGAGCACGACCCGCTGCGAGGGGAAGGCGCCCGCCTTCTGGAAGAAGAGCTTCAGGTCGTTGAAGTACGCCGTCATCGTGGCCGTGTTGTTCAGGTTGGTGAACACGGCGTTGCTCTCGGAGCCGCCGCCCGGCGTGGACTGCAGCAGCATGTAGTACGTGAAGACCGGGATGAGCCCGTTGGCTGCCGAGTCCTGGATGTAGAAGCGCGCGAAGTCGCCATTGGTGTTCCAGGTGGCCCAGCCGGCGCCGGTGTTGGCGCCGCCAGCCAGGTACTGGTAGCGGAAAGCGAACGGGGCGTTGGCCTTCATGGCCGCTGCGCCTCCCGGAGCGTCCGCCATCCCCAGCTCGACCCGGGCAGGCCAGCCCGCCGGAAGGGGCGCCTGCGCTTCGGCCAACGCCGCCCCCGAGGCAACGCCCAGCGTACAGATAAGGATGCGGAAGCCGGCGAGCCTGCGTCTGTTCATGTGATTGGAGCCTTTTGGTCAGGGCGTCCGGAGGGGGGCCTTCAGAAGGTAACCGCGAAAGGCCGCGGATTCAAGCTGAACCGTAAACGGCTCAATACTTTACGGGGTTTCACCCCTTTTCCCAGCCACGCTTTGGCGAAACCAAACGGTTGCGTGAAGCCAGGTTTCCGGTAGAATCTGCAACTTGGAGGTTGTGTAATGTCGATCACGGAACTGACCCGTATAGACAGAGCGATCGAGATCGCGGCGCCCGTGGAACGGGTATGGCGGGCGCTGACGAGCGCGGCGGAGCTCTCGGCCTGGTTCCAGGTGGCCATCGACGGGGACCTGACGGAGGGCGCCGAGGTCTGGATGACGTCCACGCACGCCGAGCACACCGGCCAGCGGTTCCGGGTTCGAATCGTCGAGATGATCTCGCCGAGTCGGCTGGTTTGGGAATGGCACCCCGGCATGGTGGATCCTTCTATCGATTACTCCCGCGAGCCGCGCACCAGGGTCACGTTCACGCTGGACGCGGTCGGGCGCGGAACGCGCTTGAGCGTGTCGGAAACCGGCTTCGACGAGATCGCGCTCGCCCGACGCGCGCAGGTTTACCGGGACAACAACGAAGGCTGGGGCGAAGTGGTCGTCTGGCTGCAAACGTATGCCGAAAAAACGCGTTGAGCAGACGCTCACTGGCGCCGCGCTGCTGTTCGCCGCCCTCGGCGATCCGACAAGGCTCGCGCTCCTGCAGCGGCTCTCCGACGGCGGCCCGGCCTCGGTCTCGATCCTTGCGGAGGCCTTTCCGGTCATGACGCGGCAGGGCGTGTCCAAGCACCTGCACGTGCTCGCCGCCGCCGGGGTCATCAGCGGCGATCATCGAGGGCGCGAGCATGTATGGGCGCTCAATCCGGCGCGCCTCGCCGAAGGTCGGCGGTGCCTCAAGGTCATTGTGCGCGGCTGGGACGATGCCCTGTCCCGTTTGAAGCGGCACGTCGAGGAGGGCTGATTCAAGGCGCTAGGATAAGGGTGCATGCTTCGCACCGTCGCCGCGTCGTGCGCGCTCGCCTGCGCCCTCATCGGCGCCCTCCCCGGCCCCTCGGCGGCGCAGACGCCGGGCCAGCCGCCGACTGCTACGGAACCCGGCGCTGCATCCGATCCCGCGGACCAGGCTGTCGATGTCTTCGAGCTGCTGCGGACGCTGCGGCGCAAGGAGGGGTCGGCGCCAGAGGAGCCGGTCGAGTGGGACTACCGCAAGCCGATGCTCGTCATCGCGCCGACGATCGGATCGAAACCGTCCACCGGCGTCACGTTCGGTGTGGCCGCCAACGTCGCCATGTTCCTCGGCGATCCGGCGACCACTCGCATTTCGTCCGGCATGCTTGCGTTGTCGTTCTCGACAAAGAAGCAGACGTCGCTGACAGCAAGGTTCGGCGCCTTCACCCGCGACGATCGGGTGCGCGTCGACGGCGACAACCGCTTCCAGTGGACCTCTCAAGATATCTACGACCTGGGGACCGCGTCGGAGGCCTCGGAGGGCGTCAACGCGAAGTTCACTTACGTCCGCGTCTACGAAACCGGACTCTACACGCTGCGAAGCGGCCTGTACGCGGGGCTCGGCGTGCACCTGAGCGCACACACGGACATCAGGCCGGGCGAGGGCGCTGACGCGGCGTGGGACACCTCACCGTTCCTCGAGTATACGCAGCGCTATGGCTTCGACCCGTATTCCCAGACCTCGGCGGGCGCCAGCCTGAACCTTCTGGTGGACACGCGCGACAACCACATCAACGCCTCGCGCGGGTGGCTCGCGAGCGTGTCGTATCGGCCCTTCTTCGAGGACCTGCTCGGCGGCGACTCGGCGTGGCAGGAAGTCGTCTTCGACGTGCGCACGTTCGTACCGGTCAGGAAGGATGCCCGCCAGAAGGTGGCCTTTTGGTTGTACGGCGATCTGGTGGCCCACGGCGTGGCCCCTTACTTTGATCTGCCGACCCTGGGCATGGACACCTACGGCCGGTCAGGCCGTGGATACGCCGAGGGTCGATTCCGTGGTGAGCGTCTCGTCTACGGCGAGATCGAGTACCGGGCGACACTGACGCGGAACGGCCTGCTGGGCATGGTCGCGTTCGCGAACACGACCACGCTCAGCAACCTCGACGACACGCAGAAGCTATTCGACTCGTTCGCGTCCGCCGGCGGCATCGGCCTGCGAGTGCTGTTCAACAAGCGGTCGCGCACGAACCTGTGCGTGGACGTCGCCTGGGGCGGGCAGGGATCGAACGGGTGGTACCTGGGCCTTCAGGAGGCCTTCTGAGGCGTCAGCGTCCGAGCCACTTGTAGATGAGGGACAGCTCGAAGCGGAACGGCCTGCCGTCCTCGAGCCCGATGTACTTCGTGCGCCACCAGCTCAGCTCGCCGGCGACGGCGAGCTCGGGCGAGAACCCGTAGAACAGGTTGCCGTAGAAGTTCGCGTTCTGGTTCCGTGCGAAGAGCTGGGCCACCCCGCCTTCCTCTTCGACGTTGTCGACGCCGTACCCGACATGGACCTGCAGGGTTTCGCTGAACCCGTGCTCGACTTCGGCCCAGAAGCCCTGGGCATCCACAGGAATGCCGCTGATCGGGTCGAACGACTGAAAGATGGCGCCCATGTAGTCGGCGACCAGCTGGCCCGTGTAGTACTCGCCCTGCACTTTTGTCCGCGAGAACAACTGCACGCTGCCGTCGAATCCGAAGGAGTACGAATCGTTGAAGGCCACTTCGCCGGAGCTGAGCGTCAGGCTGCGCTCCCCGAAGTGTCCCCACACGCCGAGCTCGAACTTCCGCTGCCCTGCGGCGTTGGCCTGGCCCGCGGCGAGCGCGGCGCGCGCCTGCACGTCCGGCCAGCCGGACTGTGTGGCCACGGCCTCGTCGGAAATCTGAAACGTCTGAATCGGCTGCGCCATGGCGGCCTGCAGCATGACGTGCGATTCGTCGGCCACGCCGATCGTCGTTTCCACACGGAACTGGGGCCGGAAGAACCCGAGGCTGCCTGGCGTGTAGCTGAGCGGATAGAAGTTCAGTGTGGTCGGAGTCAGTGGCGAGACGACGTCCTGCGCCTGGCCGAACACGAACCGCACCGGCTCGTACGTGAGGTCGAGATAGACGTTGGCGAAGAGAGGCGAGAACGTGTTCTGGTTGCTGAGCGGGTTGGCGCCCCGGAGCGTGAGGTCGACCTTGCCGCCGACCTTCGTGTCGTTGATCGCAGGAAACGTGAACGCGGCCCCGAAGAGCGAGTTCGCGGGCGAGATGTTGAACTGCTCACGATCCCGCTGCGGCCCCTCGGGCAGGGCAAACACGGACACACCGCCAGGAAGGAGCGCGCCGGAGTTCATGTTCGCGTTGATCACGAAGATCGCGTAAGGATGAATCCAGCGGTCTGACGCGGGCGTCTGCGCCGCCTGCGTACCGGGCGCTGCTGGCTCGGCCGGCTGCGCGGTCACGATGGCAGGAGATGAGAGCGCCAGGGACAGCAGCACCAGCAGGCGTACGTACAGCGGAATCGATGTGATCTGAAGCATGTTGTCCTCTTGGGCGGGGGCGTCGAGTTGCGGGGCCCCGGGGGCTGAGTATAGTACGACCCCGACTTCGGCCGAGCTCAGGCGTTCGTCACTCCCCCCGCTCGCGGCCGCAACGAATGCTAGGATCGAGTGGCGATCCGCGGGCACTCGATGGACGCCCGCACTGGAGAACAAGATGACAGCCCACTTCATGCGTCCGATGATCCTGGTGCTGGCGGCGGCGCTTGCGGCTGCCTGCGGCTCGCAGAGCTCGGAGACGGATCAGCGCATCGCGGAGCTCGAGCGGCAGCTCGCAGAAACCAAGAGCCAGATGGCGCAGACGCCTCCGCAGGCCGCGCCCGCGGCGCCGGTCACACCGGCCGCCGCACCTGCGGTCGCACCACCAGCTGCACCGGCAGCGGCGAAGGCACCAGCGCGAGCCGCAACCACGCCGCCGCGGCCGACCGCTCCACCAGCCAGTCAGAAACCGTCGGCACAGCCAGCGGCGGGACAGCCGGCCGCCAGTCCGTCAGCGGCGGAAGTTCAACGGCTCGCCGAACAGCAGAAGGCCGTGAACGCCAAACAGGCCGAAGCCAACGCCCAGCTGCAGCAGGAGGTGGAGCGGCTGAAGCCGCAAGAGTTCACGCTGCCCGCAGGCACCGTCGTCCCGGTTCGCACGACGTCCGAGCTCTCGACTGCCAAGCTCGCCAACGGCTCGGCCTTCGATGCGCTCCTCGAGCGGGATCTCACGTCGGGCGGCACAGTGCTCGCCAAGGCGGGCACGCGCGTCACGGGCTTCGTGGTCTCGAGCGATCCTGGCGGGCGCGTCAAAGGCACCGCGAGCCTGTCGGTCGGCGTCAGGTCCGTGGTCGGCGCCAAGGGCCAGGTGATTGCCCTCACCACTGATTCCTACGCGGTGGATGCGGCCAGCACCAAGAAGAAGGATGCCGTGCGGACAGGCGTCGCGACCGGCATCGGCGCGATCATCGGCGGAATCGCCGGTGGCGGAAGCGGCGCGGCCATCGGCGCGGGGGTCGGGGCCGGCGCCGGGGTCGGCGTCAACGCGGCGACCCGCGGCGAGCCCGCCGTCATCCCGGCCGAGGAGCTGATCGAGTTCAAGCTGACCTCGCCGGTCACCGTCGTCATCACGCCCTCGTAAGGAGCGGCGACTCGTACGGCGTCCGACCTCGCCGGAGATCGGCGGACTTACCTTCCGCCTGCCTCCGGCGTCGGCGTCCCTTCGGCGAACTTCTCGGAGGCCCGCGCGCCCTTGAGAATGCCCATCATGCCGTGATTCCCTTCGTGGCAGGCGTACTCGTAGATCTGATCGTCGGTCCTCGTCATGAGGATCGCGGCAGTCCAGGGCCGTGTCCACGTCGTCGGGTCGTTGACCGTGAACTCGTAGCGGAGCGTCTCGGGGCCAACCCGGGTGAAGCGCTCCGTCAGGTGCATGTTTTCGTCGGAGGCCCAGTTCCAGCGGTTGAACTGATTCCACGTCTGGTCGGTGAAATTGGTGGTCTCGACGACCAGCGTGTCGCCTTCCCAACGGCCGCGCGAGTCCCCCATCCACGGACGAATGCTGGACGGAAGGTGCGGCCGCCTGTCCAGCGGGATGATTCGCGCGTCGTGAACCATCTCGTTGAGCACCATCACGTGGTCGCCCGTCTGGACGAGCTGCATGTTCTGGTTGTACCCGCCGGGTGTCATGGGCGGCCCCGAGTTGTAGCCAATGAGGCACCGCTCGGGTGCGTCACGGTCCTCGGGCCCGTGGGCGGGCCGCCTCAGTCGTTCTCTGTGGACCTGCGCCCGCTTCTGCGCTTCAGCCGTCAATGCGGGCATGCGCCCGTCGGGCGGATCGATGATGAGCGCGGTCCGCTTGTCCGGGCTGACCGAGTTCCCGGGCTCGTACCAGAACTGGTTGTAACCGCCGACTGATCCTTGCGGCGGCCGGTTGTCCCCGGCGACGCGGCGACCCTCGGCTTGCCGCACCAGTTGCGCGGCCTCCGCGTCTGTCAGCGTCTCCTTCTCGGCCAGGTTCTGGGGCCGCTCGAGCGGCGTCAGGGTCGCGAAGTTCCAGGTCCCCTGGAGATCCGGACGGCCGTCAGCCGTCCGTGGCACCTGCGGCGTTCGCGCACCCGCCGCCTGCGCGCGCTGATCCTGTGCGGCGACCAACGCCGAGGCGCCTACGGCGAGCGCGGCCGCCAGGGCGCCGGTTCGAGCGATCCGCATACACTCCATCAGAGTCACTCCTTTGGGACGCTTCCATCGGCCAGAAGCGCGCGCCGCGTGGTTTCGAGCGTGAACGTCAACGTGTCGCGCGGGATGCTCGTGACGAACGGGCCCACGATCCACCCCAGCCCCATCGGGATGTCGCGCGTCAACGTGATGGATTCGCACTCGATGTAGGTGCCGCCGCCGCGCTCGAGAAAACGCCAGTACGTGTTCAGGCGCCAGAGGTAGCCGCCATCCCGGCCGACGGGCATCTCCCGCTCGCCGGCCTGCCCGGCATCGTCCACTTCCGCGATGCGCGTGCTCCGGATGCTGCTGCTCACGCGGTCGGCGCCGTGTCGCTGGAACTGAGCAAGCGATTCGGTGTTGACCGTCACGGCAATGACCTTCTTCATGAACATGCGCAGGAAGATGCGGAAGCGATCGCCGTCCTTCTCGAGCACCGACGAACGGACGACCGAGGGCTTGTAGACCTCCGAATGCCGGTCGTAGGCCTGTAGCAAGGCGACCGCCTGGTCCAGGCGCGCACCGGGGACGAAGACGGCGCCCACCCAGTGATGAACCATGCCGCTCGGGATGTCGATCGGCTTGCCGCCGTCGGTCGCGCGCAGCCGCTCGATGGCGAACTCGCCTCGCCGGAGTCGATCGTCGACGTCAGGCTGCGTGGCCACGGAGTTGATGCGCAGGAACGGTCCGGAGGCCGAAACGTCGCCGGCAATCGCGAGCTCCGCGGCGCGTTGATAGCGCTCGAACGCCGCCACCGTCGCGGGCTTGAGCTCGGCGGCCCAGACCGCAGGCGCGATGCACGCGGCCAGAACCAGGGCACCGGCGACCGGAAAGAGGCGCAGCATCCCCACATCCTACCGCCAGAAAGGGATATTTCCTTCCGTGATTCGGGGAGTCGCGCCTGAGCACGGCGGCCATCGTGCCCGCTGCAGGATCAGCGCCGGCCCGTGACCTCGCCTTGCAGGACCACCGCCGTCGCGCCGCTCAGGGCGGCTCGCAGCGCTGAATCCGATCGAAACCGCTGCCGGCCAATCGCTCTCGCGCGAATCTCGATCGGGATGGTTGCCCCGCCAAAGGGGTCCGGCGTGACGACAACTCGGGTGCCAAGGCATCTCCACCGTCCAGCCGTCGAACCGCTGCACGTCGGTCCATCCTGTGCAGAAGGCGAGTGAAATCAGATCGCCGAGGCGCACGAACGGGTAGTCGACGTCGAGATCGTCGAGAGGTCATCGCGCTTGCCGCGATCATGGCCGCGCGCGACGCCTCCATCATGGCGAAGAACGACGTCCACTCGGCGTCCGGTCTGAACCGGTCGTACACCGTGAGCGCGTGCTGCGCGACCAGCGCCGCCGCCCACGGCCGGTCGGCCAGACGCGCGACCCCGCGCGGCCACACCGCGTGCCGCACACGGAGCGGCGCGCTGACGAAGTCGACGATGTCCCCGGTTTCGGGATTCACGATGGGCGCCGCGTCCTCCTCGGCCCAGCCGTTGTCGTGCTCGGCGATCGCGTGCAGGATCACGTCCCGCCGCCGTGACGCGGCAAGGCGAACGCAGTGCTCCATGATCGCCCGCGCAAGATGTGCGTGATCGGGCTGCGTCACGAGTTGGACGACGTCGCCGATGGAACGGACTATCACGAGGCTCCGATCTCGAGAGCGGGAATCAGGTGAACGGGTTGAAGGTGCGAATCTCTGGGAAGCGGGCAAAGTCGCGGTCGCCCGTCACCAGCTCCGGTCGAACAAATCGACGCCGGGCCGCAGCTCGGCGCGCCAGCCCTCGAGTTCGAGGCGGAACGACGGCCCCGATGGGGCGTCCGCCGCCCGCTTGAGGTGTTCGTTGACAACCGCCCGGAGCGTGCGCCCCTGGCTCGCCGCCGTCTTCCTCAGCTCGCGAAGCACCGCATCGTCGATGTCGAGGGTCGTTCTCGCCACGCACTAAAGTGTGCCGGAAGCATCTTGATGTCAAGCGGCCGGGAAGCAGATATCGTAGGCTCTTGACCGACGGACATTCAGGAAGGACCGACATGCCAAGCACACGACGCACGACGAACCGGCGCCTGTTCCTCACGACAGGCCTTGGCGCCGCCGCCCTGGCGGGGCTCGGACGCAAGGCCGAAGCCGCGGAGCCTACGGCGCTCGAGAAAGCCAACATGCAGCTCGTGAAGGACTTCTGCGCGGCGTGGCCGAGCCACGACCTGGACAAGATCCTGTCGTTCTTTGCCGAGAACGGCGCCTATCGCATGACCGAGCGGATGGAGCCGACGAAGGGGCGCGAAGCGCTCACGGCCCGGATCAAGACGATCATCAACAACGTGAACGAGTTCGAGATCCTCGACACATGGGCTCGCGGGACCGATGGTGATCGACGAGCGGATCGATCGGTTCTCGAACTTCACCCTCAAGAGCTGGCGCGGCGTCGGCGTCTTCTTCATCGAGGACGGGAAGATCGTCGAGTGGTACGACTACACGATCGCGTCCGAACGCGCCTGACGACGGCGCGGCTCAACCGATCTTGAGCCAGGTGCCGCTCAACTTCTGCTGCTCGACGCCGGGCTTCGATCCAGTCGCAGACGCCGCCAGGGAACACGTGCTTCAGCCGCGCCATCTCGTCGGCCGTGAACGTCACCTTGTAGTCCGACGGGCTGACCGGCTTGAGCTGGCACTTCACGATGTCGCCGGCCACCGACGCGCCGGCGATCTCGCGCGGGAAGGATCCCGTCGGGTACAGCGCGCCGCAGCGCGTCGAGACGTCGCGCGACTGCGGCTCGGCAATCTTCTGAGGCACGGCGTCGCGGCTCCAGCACGCATCGGTCAGGTCCGACGGCTTGGCCCGGACAACCTTCACGATCGCGCGGGTCGTTCGACGTGTCTTCCGCGAGCTTCGTCAGCCACCGGTCCATCTGCGCGATCGCCTCGCGGTACACCGGGCTGGCCGACGTCCCCCCGCGCTGGTCCTCGACGATCATCACCAGGTTGTCCGCGCGTCCGTTGGCCTTGACGAGCCGCTCGCGCAGCGCGAACGAGTGATAGCGCAGATGCACGTCGCCGTCCGGCTGGTCGTCGAGGTAGTTCCGGTAGTCGATGATCGGCGTACCTGCCAGCCCGCCGCCGCCGCTCGTGTACCGACCCGTGCGGTAGGCGGCGCGAATCGCCAGCGGATCGCCTTCGGAGCGGCGGCCGACCACGTTGCCGTCGTTGTCGAAGCCGCCGATCCGCTCGTTCAGATCGAGAAACTGGGCCGTCGAGATGCGGCCCGCATTGAGCGCCGCCAGCCCGTACTGCACGCCGACGTTGTCGAGCGGCCGTCGGGCGAACCCGGTCTTCGGGTCGCGTCCGTACGCGTTGACCGTGTGATCGTAGACGTCGCACCTCGCGCCTTTGGGATTGTCCGTCGGGTGGTAGCGGAGCGCGACCGGCAGCGCCGGCGGGCAGAACTCCGTGACGTGAATCCGCCCCGCGCTGCCCTTGTCCACATTCCCCATCGTCGCCATCGTCACGAACCCGGCGACCGCCTGCTTCTGCGCCTCGGTGAACGCCGGCGACGCTGACGAACTGAAGTAGCGGTTGAGGAGGCGCGCGTCGGTGATGACCGGCACCGTGTCGAACGCCACGTCGGGGAACGTGCGGCACGGGATGATGCCGTCGATGAGCCCGGGGTAGTTGTCCGCCGTCTGCAGCTGCTGATACGAGCCGCCGGAGCATCCCCAGCCGATCGTGAAGCGCGGCGCTCCGTAGGCCTCGATGAATCGCTCCTTGACCATCATCATGGTTTCGGAGGCCAGCAGATCGTTGCAGTTGTTGCCGAACACGTTGAGCGACGCCGAGGCAACCGCGTAGCCCTGCCGCAGCATCGCGTCGTCGTCCACGCCGCCGGTATTGGAGCCCTGGCGGTACCAGCCGTTGGTGCAGCCGCCGCCGTGCGTGTAGATGAGACGACGGTTCCATCCGGTGGACTTCACCCACGGGTCTGGCGCCGGCTCGGCGCCGGGCTGGTGCAGCATCGAGATCTGGTAGATCGCGCGGTTGATGGTGCCGGTCTCGATGCGCACGACGTAGGGAACCGTGGCGCCGTCGAGCGTCGTCGTGCGCGCGAGATCGGCGGGCGCGAGTCAGGCGTCGTCAAGGGCTTGAGGGCGCCGCCGGCGGTCGAGCGGTAGTAGTAGTCGACGCGCGTCTTGATCGAACAGTTCGCGTCGAGCGCCTTGCCCAGCGTCCCACCCGAAGGCAAGCTTGAAGCTCTCGGTCTCACAGATGAACGGTTGTTCGTGCGGACCGGAAAAGATCGGCCCGGCCACCGGATGGTTGGTCACGGCAAGGCGTGCGCCGCCGGCCGCGGAGTGGGCGCCAATGCTCACGGTCAGTTCGTTGACGCCGTCCTTCAAGCCGGTCGCGAGCCCCATCAGCGTGTGCGTCGATTCGTCGCGGCGGAAGGTCGACGCGGCGTCCTGGCCGTTGACGCTGACTCGCACCTGATTCGCGGGAGTCGATGGGGGCACGGAGATGCGCACGAGCACATCGCCCCCGCTCACCATGTCTGCCCGCGCCGAAACGGGAATGATTCGAATCCCGCCTGCGTCCGGCTGGGCCGACATTCTGCTGCCAGACGCCAGGAGCGTGAAGACCAACGCCAGTCCGCCATACACATTCTTCATGGCTGCTCTCCGCCTTGCGCGAATCATAGGCGCAAAACGGCTCTGCGCGCTGGCATTTGACCATGCGGGACTCAAGGCGCCGATGCTCATCGGAAATTCAACCGGGGCGCCGGATGTAGACTGCTCTCGATCATGCGCGGACTACTGGCCGCCCTCGTCCTGGCTGTCGCGACACTCGCCGCCAGCTGCGACAGGTACGCCACCGGCGCGCTCTGGCGCCCGGCCTGAACTTCGACGCCTGGTCGGAGACGTTCGTCCAGGACTGGATGCGTGACGCGCCGCAGTTCGCCACGCGGACGCAGTACTTCTCCGGCGAGGAGCAGGACGCGCTCGACCGGCAGCTCTCTCTGGTTGGCGAATGGGGCAGCCCCTTCGGCCCCACCACCGCCGCACGGCGTGCCGCGCTCGCACGCCGCGGGCTCGAGGAGCTTGCAGGCATTCCCGCGGATTCCTTGACGCCGATCCAGCGCACCTCGGCCGCGCTCCTCCGTTGGGCGCTGGAAGATACGGTCGCCTCGGCTGAGTTCGCGACACACAACTACGTGTTCGACCAGTTCAGCGGCCTGCACCTCGATCTCGTCAACCATCTGACCCAGGGGCACCCGATCCGCCAGCGGCGCGACATCGAGAACTATCTCGTGCGGCTCGCGCTCGTGGCGCCGCTCATCGACCAGGGCATTTCAGAGGCACGAGCAGGAGTCGACGCGGGCGTCGTGCCGCCGCGTTTCATCCTGCAGCGCACGGTCGATCAGATCGACGGCTTCCTGAAGAGCGCTCCCCGGCAGAACGTGTTCGTCACGACCTTCGACGAGCGGATCGGCGCGCTGGGTGAGGCGATCCCGCCAGCCGACCGTGCGAGCTTCGTCGCGGCTGCCGAGAAGACCACGGCGGAGGACGTGCTTCCTGCCTACCGCCGCGTCCGCGACTTCCTGGCCGGGCACCTCCCGAAAGCCACCGACGATGCCGGCGTGTGGCGCCTGCCGAGGGGCGACGCGTTCTATGCGCGCCAGCTCGAGACGTATACGACGACCAGGCTGACGCCGGACGAGATTCACGCCATCGGACTGAAGGAGGTCGCGCGACTCGAAGGTGAGATGGATGCGATCCTCAGGCAGTTGGGGTTCGCAGACGGCACCGTGAACGCCCGGTATGCCGCGCTCGAGAAGACCCTTCAGCCGAAGGGCGCCGCGGATCCGCGGCCGGCGATTCTCGCGGACAACGAGAAGTGGGTGCGCGACGCCGAGCGCCGCGCCGCGCTCGTCTTCGACCTGCGGCCCAAGGCCCCGGTGGAAGTCCGCCGGGAGCCGGCGTTCTCGGAGAGGACCGCTGCCGCCCACTACACCACGCCGGCGCCGGACGGCACGCAGCCTGGCGTGTTCTGGCTCCCGCTGCCGGGGCCGCCATACCAGGTCCTGCGAACGCGATCGCTCAGCTACCACGAGGCCGTCCCCGGCCATCATTTTCAGCTCGCACTCCAGCAGGAAATGACCGATCTGCCCCGCTTCCGGACCCGCGGCGCCATCAGCGCCGGCTCCGCATTCGTCGAAGGCTGGGGGCTTTACGCCGAGCGGCTGGCTGACGAGAACGGCTGGTACGAGGGCGACCTGCACGGGCGCCTCGGGTACCTGAACAGCATGCTCTTCCGTGCGCGGCGCCTGGTCGTCGACACCGGCATCCACGCCAAACGATGGACGCGGCAGCAGGCGATCGACTACGGCATCAACGCGCAGGAGGTCGAACGCTACGTCGTCCTGCCTGGCCAGGCGTGCTCCTACATGATCGGGCAGCTGCGGATCGTCGAGCTGCGGGAGAAAGCGCGCGCCGCGATGGGGCCGAAATTCCTGCTCAAGGAGTTTCACAACGTGGTACTTCGTACAGGCGATGTCCCTCTCGACGTGCTGGCTCGCGAGATCGACGCCTGGATCGCTTCCAGCAGCTGACACGGCTCCCACAGCGACAGGCGAGCCATTAGAATGTCGCGATGAAACGTTCCCGCCCGCCCCGCCTGCCTTGCCCGCCCCGCCTGCCCCTGTTGAACCGGCGCGCAGCGCTGGCAGCGCTGGCGTCGACGACCGTGCTGCCGTTCACGTCCGGGTGCGAGCGCCGAACGCGCGGCTGTGGCGCCGCCGACGACCAGCGAGGCGGACGCGCGCGCACTGCTCGACGAAATCGGCGACAACCTGCTGCGGCTGTCGCCGGAGGGCGCCACGTCACTGGGCATCGACACGGGGGCGCGAGCCGATCTTCGCGGGCAACTTTCCGATCGCTCTGCCGCCGGCCAGCAGCGGATGGTGTCGCAGTTGAAGCGGGACCTCGAGCGGGCGAGCGCGCTCGACACCTCGAGCCTCTCCCACAGCACCCGCACCAGCGTCGAGGTCGTTCGAAGCGCGTACGCAACGGCGCTCCAGGGGTTCGCTCTTCCCTACGGCGATGTGGCCGTTGGCGGCTGGCGCAACACGCCCTATGTCGTCATCCAGAACGTGGGCGCGTACCTCGACGTGCCCCGTTTCCTCGATAGCGACCATCAGATCGGGAACGCCGCCGACGCGGAGGCCTACCTCGCCCGCGTCGAGTCCTACGCCCGGCAACTCGATGGCGAGCTGGGCCGCATGCAGGCGGCGCGCGGTACGGGCCTGGTGCCGCCCGTGTTTCTGATCGACACGGCGCTGGCCCAGATGGGTGTGTCGGCGAAGAATGCCCACGAAGGCGGCGCGCTCGTCGAGTCCATTGCCAGGCGCACGAAAGAGATCCCTGGCAACTGGGCCGAGCGCGCGCGGACGATGGCGGCGCGGGAGGTCGCGCCGGCGCTCGAGCGGCAGATCGCGGAGCTGCAGGCTCAGCGTGCCATCGCCACCAACGACGCCGGGATGGGGGCGCGGCCGCGTGGCGAGGACTACTACCGCTGGGCGCTCAGAGCCTCGACGACGACCGCGATGACGCCGGACGAGGTCCATGCGATGGGCGTGAGCGAGGTCGAGCGCCTTGTCGCCCAAATGGATGGGATCCTGAAGGGCATCGGCTATTCGCGCGGGACCGTCGGCGAACGGATGAACGCGCTGGCGAAGGACCCGAAATACCAGTTCCCGGACGGTGACAAGGGCCGCGCTGAGATCATGGCGTTCATTCAGGAACGCCTCGGCTGGATCCGCTCGCAAATGCCCCGCGCCTTCAACACCGTCGTCAACCCGAACATGGAAGTCAGGCGCCTGCCGCCCGAGGAGGAGCCGGGCGCTCCAGGCGCGTACGGGGGCGCCGGATCGATCGACGGCAAGATCCCCGGACGCTACTGGATCAACCTCAGGACGACGGATCTCCACAGCAGGTACAGCCTGGCCGATCTGACGTTCCACGAGTCGATTCCCGGCCACATCTGGCAGGGCGAGTACACGCACGACATGCCGCTCGTCAGGCAGCTGCTTTCCTTCAACGCGTTCTCGGAAGGGTGGGGCCTGTACGCGGAGCAGCTGGCCGACGAGCTCGGAGCGTATGAAAGCGAACCGGTCGGGCGGCTGGGGTATCTGCAGTCGATCGCGTTCCGAGCGTGCCGCCTGGTGGTGGACACGGGGATTCACGTCAAGGGCTGGACGCGCGAGCAGGGCGTGCGGTACTTCGTCGAGATGAACGGGTCGAACCCGCTGGAGGTGGCGAGCGAGGTGGACCGCTACTGCTCGTGGCCCGGGCAGGCCTGCGGCTACAAGGTGGGACACAGCGAGATCAACCGCCAGCGCGACCTGGCGCGGACGAAGCTCGGCGGGCGGTTCGACGTCAAGGCGTTCAACGACACCGTCGTGCGGGGCGGCAACGTGCCGCTCGATGTGCTGGCCCGGAACGTAGACGAGTACGTCCGAACGGCATCGGATTTAAAATAGGCGCATGCGCACAAGACTTTCGGCGCTCTGCGTTGCCCTGGCGCTTGGGGGCGGCTTCGCCTGGACGACTCCCCTCGAGTTGACCGCCCAGACCACGCCGCAGTCGGGCCAGCCGGCCCGGGCACGAACAGCGGATGGGCACCCGGACCTGCAGGGCATTTACAACGTCGAGACGATCACGCCGGTCGAGCGGTTGCCCGGCGTCAAGGCTCTGGTGCTGACCAGAGACGAGGCGGCGGCGCTCGAGATCTACGAGCAGCAGCGGAATGCGAAGAACCTCGAGCCGAGCCGCCCTGATCGGAGCGCACCGCCGGCGGGCGGCGAGAAGGCCGGTCCGCCGCGTTCGTACCTGGAGATCCTCGAGCGGTTCGGGGGCGGCACGGTCGGCGGCTACAACAATTTCTGGCTGTCTTCCGGCACGAAGGTCATCACCGTCAACGGCGAGAAGCGAAGCTCGCTCATCATCGACCCGCCCGACGGGCGGGTGCCTCCGATGAAGCCCGAAGCGCAGAAGCGGAACGCCGTCCTCCTGGCCGGGCGTGTGAGCCCCGACGCGGCCGAGACCGCGGCCGGCGGCCCTCCCGGCGCGTTCGACGGCCCGGAGCTCCGCCCGCTGGCCGAGCGCTGCATCCTCGGTTTCGGGTCGACGTCAGGACCGCCGACGCTGCCCAACTACTTCTACAACAACCTCAAGCAGATCGTGCAGACCCGCGACTCCGTGCTGATCCTCAACGAGATGATTCACGACGCGCGAATCATCCGGCTGAACGCGACGCACGCGCCGTCGAGCATCCGCAGCTGGATGGGCGATTCGATCGGGCGCTGGGAGGGGGAGACGCTGGTCGTCGAGACGACCAACTTTACCGACAAGACCCAGTTCCGTGGCGCGAGCGAGCAGCTCAAGGTCACCGAGCGCTTCACCCGCGTGGACGCCAACACGCTGTTGTACAGATTCACCGTCGAGGATCCGGCCACCTGGGATCGCCCATGGACGGGCGAGTACCCGTGGGTGGCGACCGGCGAGCAGCTCTACGAGTACGCGTGCCACGAGGGCAACCACTCGCTGGCGAACATCCTGAAGGGCGCTCGCTTCGCCGAGTCAGGCACGGCGTCGAAGAAACCCTAGACAAGAGTCAAGACCGCGAAGAAGTCGGGGCCACGAAGACACGAAAACACGAAAAAGATCGATTCTTACGACCAGACCGTGCGTACGCCCGCGAACCCTCGAATGCGGGCATCCTTCGTCGCGAGGGCGGCGGACTCGAGCACCGCGGTCGCCGCGATCAGCCGGTCGGCGGGATCGCCGGGAAACAGCGCGGGGAACTCCGCCGCTTTGACGGCGACGGCGGGGGTGAGCGCCAGCAGCTCGACGCGCGGAAGGGCCAGCGTGTCGTGAATCCACTCGAGCGTGGGGCGGTCGAGGCGGATGCGCCCTCGCGTGGCGAGCACCGCGACTTCGAGACAGCAGACGGCCGGGATGCCAATCGTCCTGGCGCGATCCGCCTCCTTCCGCGCCTTCGCGCCCAGCCGCGCGGGATCGCTCACCCACCAGATCCACGCGTGGGTGTCGAGGACGATCACTTGTCGATATCCCACCTGTCAAGGACGGGCCCGACGATATCGCCGTGGACGGTGACGCTGCCCCGCAGCGGGCGCGGACGGACGGTCTTGCCGACAGGGACGACCTCGGCGACAGGCCGGCCCCTCTTCGTGACCACGTAGCTTTCACCGGTCTCGGCAACCCGGCTGAGCAGGGCAAGGCACTCGGCCTTGAACCGGCCGGCGGCCACCGTGCGCCCCTTCCTCTTCATGGTCACGATGATATGACCACTTACGGTTGTGGTCAAACTGGGGTATGGTCTGGGCTTCGGACCGTTTCACGCCGCCGGGGCATACCCGCGCGCCTGGCGCAGGTATGCCCCGACCCATCGGGCGGCTACTCTCGGCCGCGGCGATCGTCGTCATCGTCGTCATCGTCGTGATGGCCGTGCGGAATCGTGATCTCGATGGTCCGGTCGTTGCCGCTGGCCGGGTGCTGAATGTTGACCCAGGCCCGACGCTTGTCGCGGGGATCGAAGTAGAGACCGGTAAACTCCGAACCAAGCGTGCCGTTCGATGCCCAGCGCGCCAGGCCCTCGCCCGGCGTCGTTCAGGTCGCCGTCGAGGTTCAGGTCCTTGGCGAACCAGATATCGTCGTCTACGCCGCCGTTCCGGTCCTCGACGATGTAGATGTTCCCGTCGTGGTCGATCGCCAGATTGTCCGGGCTGGTCAGAGCCGTGCCGACCGGAAGCCCCGTCGCAAGGTCGATCGTGTTCCGGTTCGCGAAGACGGAGATCGTGTTCGCTCTTCAGATTGAGCACGTAGACCTCGTTCGTGGTGGTCGTCGTCATGTAGAGATACTCGGCGCCCTTGACCGTCTGGATCTGCATGTCCTCGGGCCGCTGGTAGTCGGTGCCCTTGAACGCCGGCAGGTTGGTGGTGTTGCGGGCATCGACCGAGCGTGACGCCCCTCGACGTCCGTGATGGTCAGCGCCCCGGGAAGAGCGGCGCCGCTGGCGTCGGTGAACGGCACCCACGTGTAGGCGCCGGTGGCGTTCGGCGTGTTGCCGTTGCCGACTCGCAGGACAAAGGTCTGGCCGGCGGCGAAGTAGTCCGCTCCACCCTTGACCGTGCGCGCAGTTTGGCCGCCGAGGTGTACTTGTAGACGTTCCCGCCGTTCAGCTCGTCGATGAAGTACATGTTGCCGTCTCTGTCGAACTGGATGCCTTCGTGCGACGTGCGCGGAATCACGTTCTGGTGCACGAAGTCGGCGTTCACGTTGCTCGACGGCGTCAGCGGATTGCGAGATGCCCGGCGCATCGATCGGGTTCTTCAGCTCGAACAGGCGACCGTAGGGCGAGGTCGATCCCGCGGCAGCCGTTTCCCAGGATTCCTCGGCCGTGATGAGCGTTCCCCATGGCGTCCAGTAGCAGGCGTCGAACGCGACGTGGCCCAACGGCACGGGGCTCTGCCAGATCGTGTCGGTCTCGCCCGTCGGCCAGGTCGATGGCGCTGCACGCCCGACTGTCCCGTTTCGAACACGGTGAACAGGAAGCGGCCCTTGTGCGGGCCTGTCTCATTGACGGTGTTCATGTCCCAGCTGCCGGAGTTGGGCTTGCCGATCCGCCAGCTGCGTCGTGCGGTCGGCGATGGAGCGCTGCTGAAAGTCGGGATTGCCGAACGTAATCGGCGCGGCTTCGTCGGCGGTCGGGCCGGCCGAGGTGGCCAGCGGCGTGAAGTCCGAGAAGCGGGTACCGTCAGCGACGAGGATGGACCCGGCAAGCACCAAACCTCCGGCGGTCACGAGCCTCGCAAAATCGACTGACATTCTCATGGTGGCTGTCTCCTGTGTGCGATCAACGTAGGGGTGGTTGGACTCTCCGCTTGCAATCGGACCGTCGCGAGCGGCGGACGTCAGCCAGATGAAGTTACTGATTGGGTGTTGCATTAGGGAGAACGCGGTGCGACGTCTCGGCAAATTTCGGAATCGCGGCGGGCTTGACTCGGCCGGAGTCCTCCTGGAGGACCAGAGCGATCGATCTACAGGAGCTGGGCCGTTGATGCAGACAAGAACAGACCCCGTGCAGTGGACAACCGAGCCTCTCCAGCCTCCTTCTTGTCGAGCACGTTCAGTAACGTAGTACGCTGCCACATATGGCTGAGACGAGACTCGCGTCGTGGAAACCCTACGGTCACCTTCTTGTGCTGCCGATCGCCCTGGCCGCAGCCTGCGTCTCGGCGTGCGGTTCGACGGCAGAACCTCCCGCGGCTGCGGTCTCGCCAGACACGTGGGCCGTCGTCGATGGGCGCGAGATCACGCGTGGGGACGTCGACAAGGCGTACAGCAGGGCGGGAGATCCGGCGCAGGCGCCGTCGAACGAGGAGGAGTTGACTGCCAAGCTGACCCTCCTCAACGATCTGATCCTTCAGGACATCCTGCTGACGAAAGCCGCCACCCTGAAGCTCGCGGTCACAGACGCCGAGCTCGACACCGCGTACGGCGAAGCGAGGAAGAACATCGCCGACGACGTCTTCCAGAAGGAGCTCGCGCGCCGCGGCCTGACGGCCGCCGACATGCGGGAAGGGCTGCGCCGTGAACTCCTCACGCAGAAGGTCATCGCCCAGGAAGTGGGCTCGAAGATTGCCGTCACCGAGCAGGAGATCAACGAGTTCTTCAACGCCAACCGCGCGCAATTCAACGTGGCGGAAGAGTCGTACCACATCGCGCAGATCCTCGTCACCCCTGTCCGGGACCAGGGATTGACCAACCGCTCAGGGGATGACGCGGCCACGCCGCAGGAGGCGGCAGCAAAAGTTCAGATGCTGATGGAGCGCCTCAAGGCCGGCGCATCCTTCCGGGAGATGGCTGTCGGGTACTCGGAGGATCCCGAGTCGACGCCGCGTGGCGGCGACCTGGGCCTCGTTCCCGTGTCGCGGCTCAAGCAGCTGGCGCCGCCCTTGCGCGACGCCGTGCTGGGCAAGACGCCCGGTACCGTGAACATCGCAAACGCGGGCGGCGCCTATACGCTCGTGATGGTCGTCGCGCACGAGCTGGCGGGACAACGCGACCTGTCAGTGCCTGCAGTGCGCGAAGGCATCAGCGGGACGCTCCGGGCGCGCAAGGAACAGTTGCTGCGCGCGGCCTACATCACGGCGGCCAGGGGCGATGCAACGGTGGTCAACTACCTGGCACGCCGGCTGGTCGAATCGAACGGCGCGACGGCTGCCCCTGTGCTGATGCCGACCAAGTAGGGTCGATCAGGCTGCTGAAAAGGTCCTGCTCAGCGCGACCGGGGAGCGAACGCTCCGACCTTGCCGGCCTCGAGCAGCTTCTTCGCGTCGAACGCTCCGAAGAGCTGGATGAGCTTCGCCACCAGCCCCGTCCATCCGGTCTGGTGGCTCGCGCCGAGCCCCGCGCCGTTGTCGCCGTGGAAGTACTCGTAGAACAGGATGTGGTCGCGCCAGTGCGCGTCCTCCTGAAACGTCTTCGCGCCGCCGTACACGGGCCGGCGCCCGCTTCCATCGCGCAGGAAGATCCGCGTGAGACGGTCCGAGATCTCCTTTGCCACCTCGAAGAGATTCATCAGGCGGCCTGAACCGGTCGGGCACTCAATCTTGAAGTTGTCGCCGTAGTACATGTAGAAGTTCAAGAGCGCCCTGATCAGCAGCGCGTTGACGGGCATCCAGATCGGGCCGCGCCAGTTGGAGTTGCCGCCGAACATGCCGGTGTTGGATTCAGCCGGCAGGTAGTCCACCGTGTGGGCCTGTCCTCCGACGTGGAAGACATACGGCTGGCGATCGTGGAACTTCGAGAGCGCACGGATGCCGTAGGGGCTCAGGAACTCGTCCTCGTCGAGCATCTTCGTCAGGATCCGGCGGAGCCGCTCCGGGTTGACCAGGGCCAGCATGCCCCGGTCCGCCACGCCCAGATGTCCCTTGCCCGTCGGGTGCATCGTCTTCGAGAGCTCCGGCATGCGGCGCAGCCGTTCGCGCACGTGTTGCATCGCCATCGGCACGCGCTCCTGCTGCCACTTCTCGGTCACCGTGGCAGCGCAGAGCGGAAGAAGCCCCACCATCGAGCGCACCTTGAGCCGCGTGGCGCTGCCGTCGGGGAGTCTGAGCAGGTCGTAATAGAAGCCATCCTCCTCGTCCCACATGCCGTCGGCTCCGGGCCGGTTGATCGCCGCGGCGATGTAGTAGAAGTGCTCGGCGAACTTGAAGACCATTTCCTGGTAGGTGGGGTCGTAGGCCGCCAGCTCCACCGCGAGCTCCAGCATGTTCTGGCTGAAGAGGGCCATCCACGCCGTGCCGTCAGCCTGTTCGAGGTGGCCGCCCGTCGGAAGCGGGGCGCTCCTGTCGAACACGCCGATGTTGTCGAGGCCGAGGAATCCTCCCTCGAACACGTTCCTCCCGAAGCGGTCTTTCCTGTTGACCCACCACGTGAAGTTGAGCAGGAGCTTGTGGAAGGTCGACCTGAGGAAGTCCACGTCCACTTCACCGCGTAGCGCCTGCTCGGTGCGATGGAGGAACAGCGTCGCAAACGCATGAACCGGGGGGTTCACGTCGCTGAAGTTCCACTCGTACGCGGGCATCTGCCCGTTCGGGTGCAGGTACGAGCCGCGGAGCATCAGCGTCATCTGATCTTTAGCGAAGTCGGGGTCGACGATCGAGATCGGGAGCGTATGGAAGGCCAGGTCCCAGGCGGCATACCAGGGGTACTCCCACTTGTCGGGCATCGACACGATGTCCTTGTTCAGCATGTGATACCACTCCGAGTTCCGGGCGTTCTTGTATCCGGAATGGAGAGGGTTGGAGCTGTGCTCGTCCAGCCAGTTGTCGCCGTCGAAGAAAAAGAACTGCTTGCTCCACAGCATGCCGGCGATGGCCTGGCGCATCACGTTGGCGGCGTCTTTGCTCACCGATGGCGGCGTCACCGACTGGTAGAACTCGTCAGCCTCGCGAAGCCTGTCAGCGAAGAGCGTGTCGAAGCCCTTGCCAAAGACCTGGCCCTTGGGATCGAGAGCGCCGCTGGAGAGCCGCAGGCGAATCACCGAGGTCTCGCCGGCGCCGACGTTCACCTTGTAGTGCGCCGCGGCCTTCGTGCCCTGCCTGCCGGGATTCACCGCTTCTTGCCGCCCTTGCACCACGCAGTCGTTGATGCCGTCCTTCACATAGGGGCTCTCGTTCCTCTGCCCGGGGAACAGCCGCTCGTGGTTGGTTTCGTTCTCGGTGAAGAGCAGCGGCACATCGCCGTCGCACGAAAGAGTGAAGGCGCCCAACAGGGGGTGAGCCGCGGCGATCGCCGTCGTACCAGCTGCTGACTTGATCTGCTCGAGGCGTGGCTTCTCGGACGCCCTGTTGGATTCGGCAATCCACTTCGACCAGTCGTTGCGGAACCACAGCGTCGGCAGGAGGTGCAGGTCGGCGGCGTCCGGTCCGCGGTTGACCGCCGTGATCCGCACGAGGATGTCCTCGGCCGCGCCCTTCGCGTACTCGACGAACACGTCGAAATAGCGATTGCCATCGAAGATGCCGGTGTCGAGAAGCTCGTACTCCATCTCCTCGCGATTGCGCCGGCCGTTGGTCTCGATGAGGTCGCCGTAGGGGAAGGCCGCCTGCGGGTACTTGTACAGGTACTTCATGTACGAGTGAGTCGGCGTGCTGTCCAGATAGAAGTAGTACTCCTTCACGTCCTCGCCGTGGTTGCCCTGGCTGTTGGTCAGTCCGAAGAGCCGCTCTTTGAGGATGGCATCCTTCCCGTTCCAGAGGCCCAGGCTGAAGCAGAGGTGCTGCTTGTCGTCGGAGATGCCGGCGATGCCGTCCTCGCCCCAGCGGTAGGCGCGCGAGCGGGCATGATCGTGGGTGAAGAAGTTCCAGGCGTCGCCGTTTTCGCTGTAGTCCTCGCGGACGGTTCCCCACTGCCGTTCGCTGAGGTACGGTCCCCATTTCTTCCAGGCGACGGCGCCCTTGCGGTCTTCCTCGAGCCGGTTGTGTTCGTTCGTCGGCATGAAATCCTCTTCAGCCAGGCGGCCCCTCAGCGCTCGCCGAGGGCGCCACGCAGCTTGTCGGCCAGCGATCCCATCGAGGCGGCGGGCGCGGCGTCCGGCCTTGCCGCGTACTCGCGCAATTCCGCCTGCTCCCGCTCTGCCGCCACCGCTTTCCTGCTGAGGCGAATACGGCGGCCCGCCGGATCGACCTCGAGCACGGCGACCTCGACATCGCTGCCGATCGGGAACGCCTTCAGCATGTCCCCGTCGCGATCCACGCCCGTTTCGGCCAACGGAATCAGGCCCGTGCGCCCCGGCGACAGGAACACGAACACGCCGAACTTCTCGTGACGCTCCACTTTGCCGGTCACGATCGCCCCGGCCACGATCGCACCCTGCGGCGACGTGGCTCCAGCGGCGCGGGAGGATCCCTCTTCGACGAGCGCGACGCCGATGCGCTTCTGGGTGGCGTCGATGCTGAGGACCTCGAACGCTCCGGTCATCCCTGCCGTCACGGCCTTGGCCCAGCCGCCAGCGCGCCCCGTCGGGGCAAACGTGGAGGCGTGCGCCAGCCCCTCGATGCCCGGTTCCAGCTCGACGAACGCGCCGAACTCCGCCACGCGCGTGACGCGTCCCGTGCGCACCTGGCCCACCTCGTAGGCGGAAGCCACAGCCGCCCATGGGTCGTCCAGGAGCTGCTTGAGCCCCAGCGAGATCTTGTGCGTGGCCTCGTCCACGCGCAGCACCTTGACGGTGATCTGGTCGCCGGCCGCGACGACCGCGTTGGGGCTGGTGACACGCGACCAGCTCATGTCGGAGACATGCAGGAGGCCCTGGATGCCGCCGCCAAGGTCCACGAAGGCGCCAAAGTCCGGCACCGAGACGACCCGCCCGCTGAGCACCGCACCGGGCACGATCGTCTTGCGCACGTCCGCGGCGCTGGCGCGCTGCTCCTCCTCGAGGTGCTTGCGCCTCGAGACCACGATGTCCTTCCCGTCGTTCTTGTATTCGATGATACGGAACGCGTAGACGTGCCCTTCGTGCACGGCCGGGTCCGCGGTGCGGGCGATGTCGATTTGCGAGAGCGGACAGAACGCGCGCTCGCGGGCGATGCGCACCTCGTAGCCGCCCTTCACGGCGCTCACGACCTTGCCCTCCACGGCGAGCCCGGCTCGGAACGCATCCTCGAGCTCCCGCTGCGTGGCGGCATTGCGCACTCCCTTGCGCGACAGCAGGATGCCGCCGCTCGTGGAGACGACCATCGCCTGGATGCGATCGCCGACCGACACCTCGACGTCGCCGTCGGCGTCCTTCAGTTCCGCGAGCTCGATCTGGGCCTCGCTTTTTCCGCCCAGGTCGACGAAGGCCACCTTCGCACCGAGCCCGACGATGGTGCCTTCGACGGTCTGGCCCCGATCGAACCGGCGCGCCTTGACCGACGCCTCGAACATCGAGGCGAAATCCTCTTCCGGCTCTTCTTGTTCGCTCACCCGTACTCCTCGCAACTGGGACTGCTGATTATATGGGGTCGACGAGCGCGGGGGCGCCTCTCGCAATGACGCGGGCGGTCAGGGCCCAGGGGCGGGCGGCGTGCCGGGCGTTCGGTGCATTCCAAATCCTGAACAATCCCCGGCCGCGGTGCGTATTGGAGAGGTATGGCCCCACACACCCCTGCATCCGCCGGTCGGACGCTGCAGCCTCTTCGACTGTGGCCCGGCGTCGCCGCGGCGGTCGTGCTCCTGTTTACCAGGATCGCCCTTCCTATCGTGTGGCCGGACCAGACGCTTGCCAGCGTTCTGGGCGGCATTGCCGGCGGCCTTCTCATCCTCGTGTGGTGGACCTTCTTCAGCCGGGCCCCGCGTTCGGAGCGTTGGGGTGCTCTCGCCCTGATTGTCCTGGCGCTGGCCGCGACGTGGGGCCTCGTCGACGCGTCCATTTCGACCGGCGCCATGGGTGGGCTGCTCCCGATGCTTGCGATTCCGCCGCTCGGCGTCGCCCTTGTGCTTTGGGCAATCGCCAGCCGAGGTCTCGCGACCGGGCCGCGGCGCGCGACGATGGCCGCGACGATCGTGATCGCGTGTGGAGTGTGGACGCTCGCCAAAACCGGCGGCTTCTCCACAGACTTCGACAACGATTTGATGTGGCGCTGGGCCGCAACCCCGGAAGATCAGCTTCTCGCTGACGCCTCCGCCGCCTTGCCGCCGGCTGCGACGGCCGCGGCGATTCCTGAACCCATCCCGACGGCCCCGAGGGCCGCACCGGAGGCCGACGAGCGCAAGATCGAAGTTGCAGGCCCGGCCAGCGCTGGCACTCTGCGCGGCGCGACCTCAGCCGCGCCCGAGGAGGGCGTCGAGCCGGCGGCGAGCGCAGCCATCGAATGGCCCGGCTTTCGCGGCGCGCTGCGCGACGGCATCGTGCGCGGCGTGCGGATCGAGAGCGACTGGGCCGCGCATCCTCCCGTCTCGCTCTGGCGGCGGCCAATCGGGCCCGGCTGGTCGTCGTTCGCCGTCCACGGGGATCGCCTCTACACGCAGGAACAAAGGGGCGACGACGAGATCGTCGCCAGCTACAGCATCACCACCGGCAAGCCGCTGTGGAGCCACCGCGACGCCACGCGGTTCTGGGAGTCGAACGGCGGCGCCGGTCCGCGTGCGACGCCGACGCTCAGCGGCGGACGCGTCTACACCTTCGGTGCGACCGGCATCCTGAACGCGCTGGACGCTCGCAACGGTGCCGTCTTGTGGTCGCACAACGTGGCCGGCGACACGCAGACGCAGACCCCGATGTGGGGCTTTGCGAGCTCGCCTGTCGTGGTCGATGGTCTCGTCATCGTCGCTGCCTCGGGAACCTTGGCGGCCTACGATGCCGCCACCGGCGAGCCACGATGGGTGGGGCCGCGGCCCTCCCCGAGCAGCGGAAGCTACAGCTCGCCGCAGCGCTTGACCATCGACGGTGTCGAGCAGATCGTGCTGCTGAACGAGGCGGGAGCGATTGGCGTTGCGGCAGCCGACGGCAAGGCGCTCTGGGAGCACAGAATGCCCGGCGGCCCGATTCTTCAACCTGCTGTCATCAAGGACGGAGACCTCGTGATCCACGGGCTGGCCCTGGACGGATCGATGGGCATCCGACGTCTCACTGTCAGCCAGCAATCTGGCGGCTGGACGGTTGACGAACGCTGGACGTCGAGCGCTTTGAAGTCGATGTCCAGCGACTTCGTCATCCACAAGGGCCATGCCTTCGGCTTCGACGGGAACATCCTCGCCTGCATCGACCTCGAGAGCGGCACGCGCAAGTGGAAGGGCGGGCGCTACGGCAGCGGCCAGCTGATTCTGCTGGCGGATCAGGACGTCCTGCTGGTGGTCTCGGAAGAGGGCGAGCTGGCGCTTGTTTCAGCGACGACCGACAAGTTCACGGAGCTCGCCAAGGTTCCGGCGCTCGAGGGCAAGACCTGGAACCATCCGGTGCTGGTCGGCGACAGGCTCCTGGTGCGCAACGGCGAGGAGATGGCCGCCTACCGGCTTGCTCTCCACGGTCGCTGATGCCTCGCGATCAGGGTTGATATGTACAGATACTTGACATTTTGTACAAATGGCGGGTATCTTGGGTGGTCATGAAAGAGCAGACCCTTCAAATCAAGCCTTTCCTGGACGCCGAGTTCGACCCCTCGGTCCGCAAGGACGTCGAGGCCGCCTGCCGCGGGCTGAAGTTTGACGGCAAGATTCTGCCGATCAAGGAGTTCCGCGACGACATCAAGGGCGTTCGCGACAAGACGTCGGACGGAACGATCGTGCTGGTCTCCGAAGGGGGGAAGCTGAAGGCGCCGGCGGACACCACCGTGGTGCTGTCGCTCGAAACCCTGCAGCAGACGCTGGCTCGGGCCATCGAGCGTGGCATCACGACAGCTGCCAGGCGTCGCGGCCGTCCTGCTGACTTTCTGGTCGGTCTGCCGAAGGTTCCGAAGTCCGCGTCCACCATGGACTGGGAGCTCGAGCTTGGCGATGACGTGAGCGTCGAGACCTCCGACATCGAAATCTAGTCGATGTCGCAGTACCTGCTTTCGACGCAGACTGTGATCGATATCGCGCTGCAAGACGGCGGTCCGGCATTCCGATGGTACGAAGAAGCAGACGCACGGGCGCCTTCGGTTTCGGCGGCTGACATCTTCATCAGCGCTCTCACGCCAGGCCTGGTCAAGCAGGGACTCGACAAGAAGGACCAGACAGCCGAGGTCGTCGCGGTGCGGCTCGCCTCCGAAAGCCTCATCGAGCGCTTCGTCGCCGCCGGGCAGGTGGTGGACGTCACGAAAGGCATCGCCGATCTCTGGTTCCGGCTCGCGGCAATGAAGGTGCAGCTGCACAAGCGGAACGGCACCATCAAGGGCTACTCGGCCGGAGAACTGATGGTCCTGGCGACGGCCATCATCGGGACCGACGGGTTTCCGTACAAGCTCGTCGCGCGCAGGCACGACGGCCTCATTCCACTTCAAGCGCTGGGCCTGGAGGTTGAAGACCCGGCCGATTTGTACCCGTGACCCTGCCTGACTCGCTGCAGTCTCAGCCTGCCGACGATGCGGACCTTGATATCGACACGTCCAAGGGAATCGGCAGCAGGAAGAGCAAGAAGTTCAAGTCCGGCCGCTTTCAGATCCTCGCCCTCTCCGGCGGCGGGTATCGTGGTCTGTACACGGCCGACTTTCTCTCAAACGTCGAAAACTTCTACAAGCTCCGGACGGCGGCCCGTTTCGACCTCCTGATCGGCACGTCGATGGGCGCGCTGATCGCCTCGGCGCTGGCCTGCGACATCGAGGCCAAGGTCATCGTGCAGAAGACGATCGAACACGGTGCGAAGATCTTCCCGGACAAGTACTTCAAGGAGAAGCAGCGGCTGGCCTACAAGGCGCCGTACGAGGCCAGGCCGCTTCGCGACGCCATCGTCGATACCATTGGCGCCGCGAATGCGGAGAGACCGCTCGCCGTGATCGAGAAGCCGCTGGCTGTCTGCGCGGTCAACTTCACCTACGGACGCCCTGAGATCTTTCGATCGAAGGGGCTCGCGGGCCGGGACGCCAGCCCGACGCCGCTGGTCGAGGCCGTTCTGGCGAGCGCGGCTGCGCCGACCTACTTTCCGGCGCACGAAATCGGGGGCGAATCCCTGATCGATGGCGGTCTCATCGCGAACGCGCCAGAAATGCAGGGGCTGACTGAAGCCATGACCACGATCGCAGGCGGCCCTGCCGAAGATCTACGTTCTCTCGGTCGGGACTGCCGCGCGAAAAGAGGGCGCCGCGCTGGAGACGATCGGCGCCGCGTCCGGGCTCGCGTGGATGCAGACCCACGACCTCTTCAATGCGACGATCGCGGCGCAGGAGGCGCTGGCACGGCTGCAATGCCGCACCATTCTCGGCGACCGTTTCTACTTCGTGGACCGCGAACCGCTCAAGAAGCAGGAAGCGGCCGTCGGCAAGCTGGATCAGGTGAGCGACGAGACCACCAGGACGCTCCGGAGCATGGCGGCCGAATCGTGGCGCGAGCATCAAGGGGTCAAGAAGTTCGGGTTGTTCTTCAGGAGTTAGGGTGTTGGTCCCGATCCCGTTAGGGCGCGCGCGGGGGCGTCCCCGCGGGATGGGTGACGTGTGCTCGACGCCATGTCGCCGGGGCCTGGCCCAGCAGCTTCTTGAATGCTCGACTGAACGCGGCTTCCGATTCGTAGCCCACGGCGCCAGCCACTGCCGCGACCGACTCGCCGTCCACCAGCCGCCGCGACGCGACCTGCATCCGCCACATGGCGAGGTACTGCATGGGGGGATGACCAACCATCTCGGCAAAGCGATCGGCGATCACCGAACGGGAAACGCCGACGGCATGTGCCAGCGACTCGACCGTCCATGCCGTCGCCGGCTCGCCGTGCAGCGCAGCCAGCGCCTGGCCGACGACGGGATCGCGCAGCCCTGCGAGCCACCCGGTCTGGGCGGCTGGCAGCGTCTCGATGTACCGGCGGACCGCCTCGACGAACATCAGCTCCGACATGCGCGCAAGGATGTTGTCCCGGCCCGCACGCGAGGTGCCGGATTCCCGCACGGCGATATTGAGCAGGGTGGCGAGCCATCCGCCCGCCGACTCGCCCGCCCCCGACAGGTAAATGGTCCGGGGCAAAGCCGTCAGCAATGGGTTGAACGGACGTTCGTCGCAACCGAGGAAGCAGCAGACAATTCGCGTGCGATCGGAACCGCCGCCGCCGCGCTCGTAGACCAGCGGTAGCGGCGTCGTCGGCCGGACGTACATGGACATGTCGGGTGTGGCCCGCATGCCTGGCGCGCTCGACAGCACGTGGGGGTCGCCCTGTGGGAACAGGAGGAGGTCGCCCTCCTTGAGACGGATCGGCGCTTCGCCGACGAGGTTTCCCCAGCACGAGCCGCGCGCGATCAAGTGGTACTCGATCACGCGCTGGGCGCCTGGCATCACCGTCGCCGCGATGTCGCACGACGGCGGAGCCTCCGCTACCCACGGCGAGCTCAGGTCGAAATCGAAGTACACCGCACCGGTGAGACGCACCGAACGAAGCACGTCCGACAGGACGTCTGCCGCTGCACCGCTCCCGGACGCGCGGTCATCCCGTTCGGACGACCGGTCAGGTTCTTCGCGCATCTGGACGGCCTGTCAAGCGAATCGGACGCTCGCGCATGGCTCGTACACCATACCTCACATAGCGTGGAGCTACCGCGCATTGCCGCGTGGCCGTATTGGAGGATCAGGACATGACGACTGTCGTCCCGCTCACGTCCGGCGCACCACTGCAGGGGTCCACCAGCATGCGTGCGAACGCGCTTGCCGAACGCCTCGAACAAGGAGCCCGTCAACTCGAAGCCGCCGTGCGGTCGCTCAGTCACTCAGAGTGGCTGGTCCGCATTCCGGGAGACGGCCGAACGATCGGTGTCGTGGTCCATCACGTCGCGACCATGTACCCGTTGGAGATTCAGCTGGCGCAGTCGCTGGCCGCCGGAAAGCCGATCGCCGGCGTGACCTGGGACCTGGTCCACGAGCTCAACGCCGACCACGCCCGGGCGAACCACGCCGTCGTCAAGGCAGAGGCGCTCGACCTGCTTCGCACGAACAGCGCGGCTGCCGCGACCGCCATTCGTGCGCTCAGCGACGAAGCGCTCGACCGGGCGGCGGCCGTCTCCCTCAATGCCGACGCTCCGCTGACGTGCCAGTTCTTCCTCGAGGACCACGCGGTCCGTCATAGCTACCACCACCTGGCGCGGATTCGTTTCGCGCTGGCGTCATCCGGCATCTAGGGAGGGGTCATGAGCACAACGAACGTGATGTCCTGTGACACCGTCATCCCGGCGGATCGTGCGCGTGCGATCAAGACGCGGCAGCAGGCGATGTGGGCGTCCGGCGATTTCTCGGTCGTCGGGAACACGCTTCAGATCGTCGGCGAGCTGCTGAACGAGGCGGCAGACGTGCGCGCGCTCCACCGGGTCCTGGACGTGGCTGCCGGCAGCGGGAACGCGACGCTCGCGGCGGCGCGCCGCTTTGCCCGCGTGACGTCCACCGACTACGTCCCCGCGCTCCTCGAACGTGGACGCGGCCGGGCGAAGGCTGAAGGCTTCGCCAACGTGACCTTCGAGGTGGCGGATGCCGAAGCGTTGCCGTATCCGGATGCGAGCTTCGACGTCGTGCTGTCCACCTTTGGCGTGATGTTCGCGCCCGATCACCGGCAGGCTGCCGCCGAGCTCGTGCGGGTGTGCAGGCCGGGAGGCCGAATCGGGCTGGCGAGCTGGACGCCCGCCGGCTTTCTCGGAGACCTCTTTCGCCTCGTCGCGCGGCACGTGCCGCCAACGCCGGGCGTGCAGTCGCCTCTCCTGTGGGGGACCGACGCCCACATTCGCGAGCTCTTCCGGGGATCGGCGAGAATAATGCACGCGACCCGAACGTTCGCGTTCCGGTATGAGTCGGCGGCCCACTTTGTGGAGGTATTCCGTACCTTCTACGGGCCTACGCACACCGCCTTCCTGGCCCTCGACACCGCGGGTCAGGCGGCCCTCGAGGGCGACATGATGGCGCTGCTTCGGTCGCTCGACGTGGGCGGCTCCGGTGGGCTTGTCGTGCCAGGCGAATATCTGGAGACTGTCATCACGAAATGAGTGGGAGCGCGAATGAGCGCAAAGCGAAGGCTGATGGCCGTGCTCGCCCACCCCGACGACGAATCGCTGGGCGTTGGCGGCACGCTTGCGAAGTACGCGTCGGAAGGGGTCGACGTGCGCCTGGTCACCGCGACCCGGGGCGACGGCGGCCGCTACCGCGGCTATCCGCGCGGCGACGATCGGCATCCAGGCCGGGCGGCCCTGGCGGGCATTCGCGAGACAGAGCTGCGGGCCGCCGCGACCGCGCTGGGGATTCGGGAGGTCTCGGTATTCGACTATCCCGATCAGGAGCTCGATCGCGCCGACCCGCGCGAGGTGGTCGGGCGCATCGTCGCTCAGTTGAGGACGTTCCGTCCCGACGTCGTCATCACTTTCGGGCCGGACGGCGCCTATGGGCATCCGGATCACATCGCGATCTCGCAGTTCACCACGGCCGCGATGGTCGCCGCGGCCGACGCCGCGTTTGGCGCGGAGGGCGCGGGCGCGACGGCGCCGCCGCACTCCGTCTCGAAGCTCTATTACATCGCCTGGCCGGAGTCCACGTGGGGGGCATATCAGTCCGCGATCCGGACGCTGTCGGCAACCGTCGACGGCATCGAACGGTACGCAACGCCCTGGCCGGACTGGGCGATTACGACCGTCGTCGACACGAGCGACATGTGGCCGACCGTGTGGCGCGCCGTCTCGTGCCACGATTCGCAGCTCGCCGCGTACGAGCGCTTGAGAGATCTGACGCCGGAGCGCCACAGGGCGTTGTGGGGCCAGCAATCGTTCTATCGCGTGTTCAGCACGGTGAACGGCGGGCGCACACGTGAGACGGACTTGTTCGAAGGGGTCGCCCGATGAGTATGCGAAAGCGCACGCTGGGCCAGAGCGGGCTCGAAGTCTCGGCCCTCGGCTTTGGCTGCATGGGGATCAGCTCCGGGTATGGCCCCGCGACCAGCCGGCAGCAGGGGATCGCGGTGATCCGGGCGGCGGTTGACGCCGGCGTCACCTTCTTCGACACCGCCGAAGCCTACGGGCCCTACACGAACGAAGAGCTCGTGGGCGAAGCGCTCGGACCCGTCCGCGATCAAGTGGCGATTGCGACGAAATTCGGCTTCAAGTTCGACGCCGGCAAACAGGCAGGGCTGGACAGCCGCCCCTCGCACATCCGGGAGGTCGCCGAGGCCGCACTCGGGCGGCTCCAAGACGGATCGGATCGATCTCTTCTACCAGCACCGGGTGGACCCCGATGTCCCGATCGAGGATGTCGCCGGCACGGTCAAGGAGCTGATCCAGGAAGGCAAGGTCAAGCACTTCGGCCTTTCCGAAGCCGGCGTCCAGACGCTCCGTCGGGCGCACGCCGTCCAGCCGGTGACGGCGCTGCAAAGCGAGTACTCGCTCTGGTGGCGAGAGCCGGAGAAGGAGGTGTTGCCGGCGCTCGAAGAGCTGGGCATCGGCTTCGTGCCCTTCAGCCCGCTCGGCAGGGGTTTCCTTACAGGGACGATTGACGAAAACACGACGTTCGACGGCACCGACATCCGCAACATCGTCCCGCGCTTCGCGGCGGAAAACCGGAAGGCCAATCTCGCGTTCGTCGACTGGCTGGCCGGGTTTGCCCGGCGAAAGCAGGCCACGCCCGCGCAGGTCGCGCTCGCATGGCTGCTCGCGCAGAAGCCGTGGATCGTGCCGATTCCGGGGACGACGAAGCCTCGCCGGCTCGAGGAGAACCTGGGCGCGGCCATGATTGAGCTGAGCGCGGACGATCTCGGTGAGATTGACCGCACCGCGTCGGAGATATCCGTGCACGGCGCCCGCTACCCCGAGCACTTGCTGCGGATGGTTGGTCGCTGAGAGAAGCATTAGCAGGCGGTTTACCTCAGCCGTGCGCTCTTCGTGCACGCCACGGTATTTCGGACGTCCCTCCGCCGGGTTGGACGAGCACCGCCGCGCGGGCGGCCAGGCGGCGAAATCCTCAGTGATTCCGCACTCTTCTCGCTGGCTGCGCACGGTACGCAGTCTGCACCGCGGCCGATCCATGGAAGCGCGTCGGCGGGTGCCGATCGTCGAGAGAACCGCCTGGCTGCTCGGCGTCATCGGCCTGGCCGGGTGGGGCATGTTCCACGTAGGGGCCGCCATCTCGACGCGGCAGGATCTGGAGCGCTTCGCGGCGCTCAGGTCCATCTCGCTGCCCGCCGGCACGCCGGACCAGTCCCTCTGGTCACCGAATCGCCGAAACGCCTGGCAGACGGCCCTGAGCGACCCTGCCCCCGTGCCGCTTGCGGTGCTCCGGATCCCGAAGATCCGGCTCGCGGCTGCGGTGCTGCCGGGCACTGACGACCGCACGCTCGACCGCGCCCTGGGTCACATCGAGGGCACGTCAGAACCGGGGGCGGACGGCAACTCCGGCATTGCCGGGCACCGGGACGGCTTCTTCCGCGGCCTGAAGGACATCGTTCCGGGCGACGCCATCGAGTTGGACACGCTCCAAGGGCGGGACACCTATCGCGTCGAGCGCACCTGGGTCGTCGACCCGGAAGAGGTCTGGGTCGTCTCCGCGACGCCCAGGCGAGCGCTGACGCTGGTGACCTGCTATCCCTTCTACTACGTTGGCTCCGCTCCCCGGCGGTTCATCGTCCGGGCCGTGCTTGCCGACGACAGCATCGAGTCGTCCCTGTCCCCCACGGCACGTGCCCCATGCGTGCTCTGCGGAGACTGGCGGACTGCCTTCCGGTCTTTCCACGTCCTGTAAACCGTCCGTAGAGCGTCAGAAATGGAGAAGCGTATATGTCACGTTCAATGAGTGGGTTGCTGCTGGCCGCAGCGGTGGTGTGGGGGATGGCCGTCGCGCCGCAGGCGCAGACATCGACCTCGCAGGAGACGAAGGCCTTCACGGTGCTCGCGGTGAACGGCAACCAGCTGATCGTGAGGCTGCCGGAGGGCACGAGGGAGCTGATGGTCCCCGAAGACTTTCTCTTCACCATCAACGGAAAGCAGATGAACGTGCGCCAGCTGAAGGCGGGCATGCAGGGCACGGCCACCATCACGACGCGGACCACGGTCACTCCGGTGAGCGTGACCGAGGTGAAGAACGGCACCGTCGTGGTGCGTAACAGTGCGGGGATCATCGTACGCACCGACGAGGGCGTCCGGAGCTTCACGCAGAGCGACGTGGACAAGCGCGGCGTGCAGGTGTACCGCGACGGCGCACCCGTGCAGGTGGCGCAGCTGCGTGAAGGCGACAGGCTGAGCGCGACGATCGTGACGTCGTTGCCGCCGAGAGTCATGACCGAGCAGGAGGTGAACGCCACCCTCGCAACCGCCAAGGCGGCTTCCGGGTCCGCGGCTCCGGCTGCGGCGCCAGCAGCCGAGGCCGGCTGCCGCTGGCACGTCATCCGCTGGCGCGACGTCACCCGCCGGCACTGCAGCATCCGCCGGCACGGCGGCACGTGCGCCGAGCGCCTCGGCGTCGCCGTCGTCCGCGTCTGGCGGCGCCGCCAGGACGCTGCCGAGCACCGCCAGCTCGTGGCCCCTCCTCGGGCTCGCGGGCGCCCTGTTCCTCGCGATCGGCGCCGGGCTGACGATGAGGCGCCGCCACAGCAGCTAGCCGATTGGCCCGACAAGGCCGCGTTCGCACGTCACCGTGCGAGCGCGGCCTTGACCGGGTAGTATCCTCCGATGAAGCGCGGGTTCGACGTTCTCCGCGACAAGACCCTCAATCGATCCATCACTTTCCGCCCGAAGGAAAGGGATCGTCTCGGCCTGGGCGGCCTGCTGCCGTACGTCGTGGCGACGCCGCGACAGATGGTGCAGCGGGTGATCGCGAACCTCGATCGGCTGCCCCGCGACATCGATCGATACACGCTGCTCTCGTCGCTGCAGGAGAGAAACGAGCAGCTGTTCTACCAGACGCTCGTCGCCCACATCGAGCGTCTCCTGCCGCTCGATCTACACGCCGACGGTTGGCGAGGCCTGCCGGGAGTTCTCACACATCGCGAGGGACCCCAAGGGCTTCTTCATCACCCCGAAGGACCGTGGACGCATCCGGAAGATCCTGGGCAACTGGCCGCACCGGGACATCCGCGTCATCGTCGTCACCGACGGACAGCGAATCCTCGGCCTTGGCGACCTCGGCGCCAATGGCATGGGCATTCCAATCGGCAAGCTCGCGCTGTATACCGCCTGCGCGGGCATCCATCCAAGCGCCTGTCTGCCGGTCACGCTCGACGTCGGGACGAACAACGAGACGCTGCTCGGCGACGTGCTGTACCTCGGATACCCGCGCAGGAGGCTGACAGGCAAGGCGTACTTCGATCTGGTGGAAGAGTTCGTGAGCGCCGTGCAGTCGCGCTATCCGGACGTCTTGATCCAGTTCGAGGACTTCCTGACGCCGAACGCGTACGCCCTCCTGAACAAGTACCGGGAGCGGGTGCTCTGCTTCAACGACGACATCCAGGGTACGGCCGCGGTCGCTCTCGCCGGCGTGTACTCCTCGACGCGCATCACCGGCGTGCCGTTCAAGGATCTCCGGATCATGTTCCTTGGCGCCGGTTCCGCGGCCACGGGGATCGCCGATCTGACGAGCGCGGCGCTCGTCGAGGCGGGTCTCGGCCTCGACGAAGCCCGTCGCCGGCTGTGGTTCGTCGACGTGAACGGGCTGGTGGTCAAGGGGCGGTCGGACCTGATGCCGCACAACCTTCCGTACGCCCACGACCACCGGCCTCTCGGGTTCCTCGAGGCCATCGATGCGATCAGGCCGCAGGTGCTGATTGGCGCGACCGGCGCTCCGGGGACGTTCACCCAGCCGGTGATCGAGCGGTTGAGCGAGATCAACCCGCGGCCGGTGATCTTCGCGCTGTCGAATCCGACGTCCCGGGCCGAGTGCACGCCGGAGCAGGCGTATGCCTGGTCCGGCGGGCGGGCGATCTACACGAGCGGCAGCCCGTTCGCGCCGGTGACGTACGGGGGCACGCTGTTCCGGCCGGCGCAAGGCAACAACGCGTACGTGTTCCCCGGCATCGGGCTGGGCGCGGTCGCGTGCCGCGCCCGTACGCTGCCCGACGAGCTGTTCCTCGAGGCGGCCCGCACGCTCGCGAACCTGGTGCGGCGGAAGGATCTCGACGAGGGCGCGCTCTACCCGCCCCTGCGGGAGATCCGCAAGATCTCGCTGGCGATCGCGGTGAGCGTCGCCACGAAGGCCTACACGATGGGCCTGGCGCGACAGCCACGTCCACGCAATATTCGTCGGAGCGTCGAGGCGCTCATCTACACCCCGTAGTCCGGATGTCGCTGGCAGCTGACAGCCGGAGGGCATAGCCGAGGCGGGCCGCCCCCGAATCGGGCCCTGTTGACCGGACCTGGCCCGGTCGTAGTAGGATGTACAACCAGATGGTTGTATTTAGACAGTCGTCGGCCGACCGCTACGACCAGCTGTTCGGGGCGTTGGCCGATGCCACGCGGCGCGACATCCTCGCGCGCGTGATGAACGCCGACGCATCTGTCAGCGAGCTGGCCGCGCGATACGAGATGTCGTTTGCCGCCGTGCAGAAGCACGTGGCCGTGCTGGAACGTGCTCAGCTGGTGATCAAACGGAAGGACGGTCGCTCGCAACGCGTGGCCGGCAACCCCGACGCCGTGCGCCGGGCCAATTCTCTGCTGGCACAGTTCGAGCAGCGCTGGCAGGCGCGCGTCGGTCGCCTGGACGAGTTGTTGGCCACTTCACACCAAGGAGCTCCGCATGCCGGTCGTCGAGATTCGCAAGGACCCCGCAGCGCTGACGATGACAGTCGTCGCCCAGTTCGCCGCTCCCGTCGCCCGCGTGTGGGCCGCGTACGCTGACCCACGTCAGCTCGAGCGCTTCTGGGGCCCGCCCGAGTGGCCCGCCACGTTCGTGCGGCACGACTTCGTGGTCGGCGGCCGCTCCGAGTACTACATGACCGGCCCGAAAGGCGAACAGTCTGGAGGCTTCTTCGAGTTCCTGGCCATCGACGAGCCTCGTACGTTCGAGGTGCTGGATGGGTTTCTCGGCCCGGACGGCAAGCCTGCACAGGGGATGCCCACGATGCGGATGCGGTTCACCTTCGAGCCGCACGCCGGCGGGACGCGCATGGTCACGGTGACGACGTTCCCGTCGGTCGAGGCACTCGAGCAAGTGCTCGGCATGGGCATGGAAGAGGGCCTGCGGGCCGCTATGGGGCAGATCGACGGCGTCCTGGCTGCCGCCTAGTCCATGTGTCGGGCTCGACCGTGCTTGGGCTACCATGCGGGTTCCTATGACTGGTAACCAATCAAGTGGTCCCGTTGCCGCCGGCGCGCAGCGCATGAAAGACGACGTCTCGCTCAGCATCGGCCAGATGGACGGCGCATGGCGGTTGATGTGCGCCGGGGGACCAAAGTCTGTGATAGCGGAGACCGAAGGGGTTCAGTACATCTTCGGCGGCCTGCCCGTCAGTTTTTTCAATCTCGCGCTGCTGACCGGCTCGGCACTCTCTGCCGAAGCGCTCGGCGCGCGCGGGCGCGAGGCGTGCGCGTGGGCCGCCGCCCAGGCTGTTCCCTGGCTGTTCATGGTCACGCACGAGCGGCTCGAGCCCGGCGTCGATGTCGCCGCAACGCTCGACGCGTGCGGCCTGACGCCTCTGATGCCGATGACGGGCATGGTCGCACGGAGCGTTGCCGCCCCTGCGGCCGTTCCCGGTCTCGACCTGACCGTGCCTCAGGACGAAGGAGGCTGCGCGGCGATCCTGGACATCAACGCGCTCGCATACGGAATGGATCTGGAAGACGGCAAGGCGGCGATCGGTACTCGTGCGTTCTGGAAGGACCACTTTCCGGTTCTCGGCGTCGCGGGCGGCAAGCCCGTCAGCTGCGCCGCGGTCCTGATGGTGGACGGTCATCGCTACGTCGCGCTCGTCGCCACCGATCCGGGCCAGCAGCGCCGCGGGTTTGCCGACGCGGTGATGCGACAGGCGTTGGAGAACGCGGCCAGAGCCCATGGGGAGACACCGACCGTGCTCCATGCCACCGATGCCGGCCGGCCGGTCTACGAGCGCATGGGGTACGCGACCATTTCGACGCACACGCTCTTGATGGAAAAACGCTTCCTCGAGGGACACTGACGATACGGTGAAAAGCCGCTCCAGTCGTATACGATGCCCCCATGCGACGGACGTGGGCATCGGCTCTATGGATGCGGTTCGCACTGGCCCTTGCGCTGGCGCTGGGTCTGGCCGTCATGACCGCCGAGGCGCAGCGGTTCACCATCCTGACCAACGGACGGAACCTCCAGATCCCGATCAACCACGGACTCCCCGACCAGCCCCTCGGCTTCACGTACTGCCGCCTGCGGTACGAGAACATCCGCCGGGCGAGAAAGTCCGGCTGGGGCGACGACTATCCGCAAGCGGACTACAACTTCATGGTGCGTCTGGCCGAGCTGACCAGAACGACGATCAGCCGGTGGGACAACGGCTACCCGGGCTTTGCGAACGTCACCGCCTTGGATCCCGACCTCTACCGGTGTCCGTACCTCCGCATGCAGAATGCGGCCAACTACGACTTCACGCCTGAAGAGGCCGCCCGCATGCAGGACTACCTGCTGAAGGGCGGCTTTCTCTGGATCGACGACAACTGGGATCCGGACTTCGAGTACATCCGTCCGAATCTCAGGCGCATCATGCCCGGGGCAAAGATCGTCGACCTGCCGGTCGAGCACCCGATGTTCTCGATTCTCTACCGCGTCAACCCGCTCCCGCAGATCCCGTCGCTCGGTTCGTGGCAGTACTCACGTCAGGATTCCGAGATCGGGCCTTCAACCGTGCACTACTACGGTGTCTTCGACGACCACGACAGGCTGGTGGTGCTCGTCAGCATGAACTCGGACGTTTCAGACAGCTGGGAGCGGGAAGGCGACAACCAGGAGTACTTCGACACCTTTGCCGGAAGGGGCTATGCGCTGGGTGTGAACGTGGCCGTCTGGGTCATGACCCACTGAAAAAGCGCTCAGCTCCTCATCGAGCGCTCGCGCAGCAACCGGCCGATCTCCCGGAAACACTGAAACGACAAGCCCGCCTGGGCGAGGTGGAAGGCGAGCGGACGCCGCCATGGCGATGCGAAGCTCGTGGCCAGAAGGCGGGTGACTTCTTCGTCCGCGTAGACATCCAGGATGAGCTGAAGGATCTCGACGCGCCTCTCGGGAACGGTTCGGACCAGGCAGGTGGCAAGCAGCGCTCGCACGATCGTCGGCACGTCGCCAGGCCATCGGGCGACTCGAGTCATGAATGGTCTCGAAGTCGAACCAGTGGGCGACTCCGGCGTCGAGGTCGATCAGCACGTTCTCGGCCATGGCGTCGCCGTGGGTGAATCCCAGGCGATGGAACTCGGCGAGGGCGATGACCGCCAGTTCGATGGCCGCTCTCCCGGACCGACTCCTCCAGCTCCGGATCCTCCAGCAAGGTCGCCAGCGTCTCTCCAGCGAGGCAAGGCAGGACGAGCGTGCCAGTCGGCATCGATCCGAATCGACGCTACCGCGGAGGCGCCGGTAGATCCGGCGCTCCCGCTCCTCCCAATCCCGCTGCGGGAGGACCCGCACGCCGGTATCCAGGATCCTGAGCCAGCGGACCACCCATCCAGACCAGGAGAGGCGCGTAGAACGAGGCGGCACTTTCGCACCTGAACCTCGCCGTCCTGCAGACGATCGGAGCCTTCGAGTACCTCGCGGATCGGAGCAGCCGCCCCAGAGCCAGGCACAGGAGCAAAGTAGGCGCGACGTTCGCATCATCGATGGCCTGTCTCGTGTCGAATCCGATCGGTGAGCGAGGTGCGCGCCCAGGGGAAGAGGACCACCGAGACCCACTTCAGGAATGTTCGAACGTATCCGAAGGGCTGGAGCTCCATTCGCCGGCTGGACGTGCGCGCGGTGAGGCTTCGGTCGTAGAGGAAGCGCTCACGGTGGTACCGATAGGCCGCCGCGGTCAGCGGCCACTCTTCGGCGATCGCCCAGGACTCGTTGAAGGGCCCGTAGCTCTCGAAGTGCGCCCGGTCACAGCTCATGAACGCCGGCATCGACTTGGCCCTCGCCAGCGGGAGGCGTCGCGCCAGCCCCCAGAAGCTCCACCAGAGCCAGGCTCGGATCCCGGGCTCGCGGGAGGCGAGCCGATAGAGCACCAGGCACCTGCCCTCGTCCTCGTGGAGCTCCAGGATGCGGTCGACGGCGTTCTCCGGAACGATGGTGTCCGCGTCGACGAAGCAGAGCACCCGCCCGGAGCTGGCCGCGGCCCCGGCGTTGCGCGCCGCGGCGCAGGTCCGGCCGACGCAGGGGACCAGTCGCACGCCGACGTCATCGGCGAACGGTGCCGCACGATGGCCGCCGTGGCGTCCTCGCTCCCGTCGTCTGCCACGATGACCTCGAACGGGGTATCCGGGAGCCAGAGATCGTGCCGGGAGACGCCCGACGCTCGAGCCACGCTCGCGAGAATGGCCTCCAGGACCTCGCCGATCAGCGCCTCCTCGTTTCGCGCAGGGATCACGAAGGAGAGACGAGCGCTCACTCATCGCGCTCCGAGAATCCACCCGGCGACCACCAGGGAGCGGCCGGGAAGCAGCGGGCCGCTCGCGCCGCGACCGGACCTGCAGCCCCGCCGCCATCACGTCCCGCTGAAGCTCCCGCGCGGTATAGAAGCGCCGTGTGTTGCATGGTGAACTTCGCGTCCGGAGGGACGTAGCCGAGGATCTTCGACACGTGGAAGGCCACGACCGTCCAGAGGAACTCCCGGACGCGAAGCCACGCGTAACCAAGGCGACCCGAATGAAGGGACTGCACCAGGATGACGGGTCCCCGGGTGACGCGAGCCGCTTCCGACAGGACACCGGCCGGGTCGTTCGGGTAGGCCAGCATGAAGAACAGAAGCGCGGCCGAGAACGTTCCCTTCTCGAACGGAAGGACCCCGTCGGCGACGAGGACCGGCGGCCGTCCCACGACATGGATGTCGCTCACGTCGGCTGTGACCACCTCGAGTCCCAGCTCCCGCTCCAACCGGGCCGAGAGGTGTCCGGTCCCCGAGCCGAGATCCAGCACGGGTCCCTCGGCCGGCAGCCATGCGCGCACCTGCTCCATCAGCTGACGGGCTCGCCGTTCCATGACGGCGTCAAGTATCGACTTCAACATCATTCGCCTCGAGCAACCCCGCCGGCGTGCTCGGTTCGTACCCCGCTCTCGAGGAGCTGCTGCGGTGAGCCGGAGGATCTTCGGCCAGAAGCCCCGCTCCAGATCTCTGGGATGAATCGCCAGGGTAGGGACTCCGCGATCCAGGGACTGAAGCAGCCACCCGATCCCATGGCCGAGGTGCCCGAGCCCGCCCCAGCGACCACAGTCCCAGGTCCAGGTCGCCAGGGGAACCTTTCGGCCCGCGCGTGACTCGAGGGAGAAAAAGCCCAGGACGTGCTGCGACCCCACGGTGTTCCCTTCGCCAGAACGCACGTGCCCCCGCTGCCAGGCCGGTGCGAGGAAGGCTCGCGCCGGCTCCCCGAAGACCTCGGTGAAGACACGCTGTCCGCGCTCGAGGGTGCGTCGGGTTTCTTCGGGATCCAGGCCGTTCATCTCGTCGCTGCCCTCGGTGAGCAGCGTGGTCGGTCCCCAGCCTCGCTGACGTCGATGGAAGTAGCCGTGAAGGAGAAGCTCCTCGGAGCCCTCCCGGACCAGCCGGCAGTAGTCAGGATGCGCCGCCAGCGACCACTCGCCGTGCCAGTTGGGGACGACCCCGAAGGAGAGACGACGGCCGAGAAGGGGAGCGAGGTCCCGGATCATCAGCCCGGTCTCACGCGCGTAGGCCGGCGTGGCGTCGTGGATGCAGACGAGGAAGCGCCGCATGGCGCCTACGTGCTCGCCTTCTGACCGTTCACGTTGCCGAGGACTCCTCCGTATCGCCGATCGCGAGCGGCAAACGCCTGAACGGCGGCCGCGAGATCGGCCTCGTTGAAGTCCGGCCACAGGACGTCGGTGAAGTAGAGCTCGGCGTAGGCCGACTCCCAGAGCAGGAAGTCACTCAATCGCTGTTCTCCGCCGGTGCGGATGAGCAAATCCACGTCACGCGTACCGCTCGGTGCGTGGATGGCCTCATACAGGCATCGCTCGAAGGCCTCGCGGGTCGGGGGTATCCCCCTGGCGACACGGCCGGCCGCCGCCAGCAGCGCATCGCGGGCCGAATAGTCGATCGCAATCCGGAGGTGGAGACAGGCGCCTTCGCTCGTGCGCGTCCTCGACGTGCGCGATGCTGCGTCTGAGGGAATCCGGGATCCGGTCCCGGCGCCCGATGACGCTGAAGCGCACACCGCTGTCCGTCAGGTGGGCGCACTCGGAGTCCAGGTAGTTCTGGAGCAGACGCATCAGGTTGTCCACTTCGCCCCGCGGACGGCGCCAGTTGTCCGAGGAAAACGCGTAGAGCGTCAGCGTCGTGATCCCCAACGCCGGCGCGGACTCCACCGTTCGCCGGACCGCCGTGGCTCCGGCGACATGGCCCTCTTCCCTGGGCCGACCGCGCACGAGAGCCCAGCGGCCGTTCCCGTCCATGTTGATCGCGACGTGGAATCGGTCCCGGCGTCCACCCATCCGCTCGACGCTCCCGGATGGGGCTGGTTCGGGTTCGGGGTCCTGCCATCGCGAGTCCAAGCTGGTTCGTGTCACAAAGCATCTCCCGGGAAAGGCGCCCTCACAGCTGCCGGCGCAGTGCGAAGGATCGCCTCAGGGAGCCTGCCGAGTCTTCACTAGGGGATGAGCATTACCTGAGATTCCGGTGAGGGAGGCCGGTTGCCAGCATGTGTAGACTTCATTTGGCGACAGGGACGCGCCGCCGTGGGGTCCGAGGCTGTTGGCGAGAAGCGTATGAGCACAGTACTGGTCACGGGCGGCTCAGGGTTCGTGGGCAGCCATGTCGTCCTCCAGCTCCTGAACGGGGGCCACGACGTTCGGACGACCGTCCGCTCCCTGGCGCGCGAGACCGGCGTTCGCGCGATGCTGAACGATGCCGGCGTCGCCCGGGACACACCGCTGTCCTTCTTTGCCGCCGATCTCGAACGTGATGATGGGTGGCGGGAGGCGGTGACCGGCTGCGACTACGTCATCCACGTCGCGTCGCCCATCCCCGCCTCGGCCCCGAAGACGGAAGACGAACTGATCCGGCCGGCGCGCGACGGCGTGCTCCGCGTCCTTCGGGCATCACGCGACGCCAAGGTCAAGCGGGTGGTGCTCACCTCGTCGTGCGGCGCCGTCTACTACGGCCACCCGCCGCAGGCGGCGCCGTTCGACGAAACGAGCTGGACCAATACGGACGGCGACATGAGCGCCTACGTCAGGTCCAAGGCGATTGCCGAACGGGCGGCGTGGGACTTCATGTCCGCCGAAGGGGGCTCGCTCGAACTCTCGGTGATCAACCCCGCGGGCATCTTTGGACCGGTCCTGGGTCCGGACTTTTCGTCCTCAATCGACCTGGTGACCCGGCTAATCAAGGGGATGCCCGGGTGCCCACGCCTCTACTTCGGCGTCGTCGATGTGCGCGATGTCGCGGACCTGCACATTCGCGCGATGACCCATCCGGCCGCTGGAGGCGAGAGGTTCATCGCCACGTCAGGCGACATCATGTCGATGTTCGCCATGGCCACGGTGCTCCGCGAACGCCTGGGCGACGCAGCGAAGAACGTCCCCACACGGGAAGTTCCCAGCTGGCTTGTTCGCTTTGTGTCGCGGTTCAATCGCACCCTCAAGACGTTGGTGCCGCTGCTCGACAGCACGCGGCGCGCAACGAGCGCAAAAGCGGAACGCATGCTTGGTTGGCGGCCTCGGCCACCGGCGGAAGCCATCGTCGCAACGGCCGAGAGCCTGATCAAGTTCGGGATTGTGCCTCGGTCCTGTGCAGTCCGAACCATCTCGGGAGGCGCGTCATGACGGCCCGTCCTGCCGAGAGCGCGAGACGTGCGGGATGGCCGACGACGCGAAACCAGACCCAGCGAGGCCACGCCGTGATGCCGTATCGCATCCGGAACCACCACTCCGGCGGCCAGAGCACGTCCGGGATCAGCGCTGCGGACCAATCAGGATCCGAATCGATCGGATAGGCACGGACGGCGGTGGCCGGACGCTCCACCTGTTCGCGCAACACCTCCGCGACGTGCGGCGACCACGGCACCAGATCGTGAAGCACGTGCAGCGCTCGCAGCAGGCGGCCGTACTCGTCGCCGGAGCCGCGCCCAGTCGATCCGATCGATCCACGCCTCGGTGGCGTGCACGAGGTCTGCGACCGACAGCAGCCGAATCGCACCGGGGCGCAGCGTGTTGATCACGAACGCATGGGCATACACGTGCCACAGCATGTCTTCGCACCCGAGCGTCCGACAGGACATGCCGCCCCATTCGAACGGCTGAGACCGGCGAATCAAATCGTCATAGTCGCGCGGCTCGACGAAGGGCGTTCGCACCATCAGCTCGTGGTGCAGCTCGATGGTGACGGTCGCCCCCTCCAGCGTCCTTGCCATCCCCTGCAAGTGGTGGTGACGCGAGGGGACGGCGATGCCGCCTGGCCTGAATCCGCAGCGCATCAGGACGTCGAGCGCACGTCCGGCGTCGGCCTTGCGGATGAGCAGGTCGACGTCGCGCATCGGCCGGAGCCGTGGATCGCCGTACACCAGATGCGCGAGCGCGGCACCCTTCAGGACGAGGAATGGCACGCCCGCCTGCGCCATCGCGCAGGCGACGTCAGCGACCACCCGGGTCCGGACTGCCGCCGCGTGCGCGTGCTGCGTCCGCCTCGCCCGGAGGCGAGCACGGAGGTCGGCCGGAATCGCCAGACCTGTCCGCTCGATGTGCGCGAGCACGAGCGGCTCCATGCCGTGCTGTTCCGCAGCGATCGCGAGCTCGTCGAATGACGGGACAGTCGACAGCGCAGACGAGAGCCGTTGCGCGACCGCCGCAGATCCCGGCGGCTGCGCACACAGCGACAAGAACCGGAACGCGCCGTCAGACAGCGTCGCCATCTACCACGTCGAGCAATCGTCACGAAACCGTTCAGGCATCGCCGGTGTTGACCCCTTGCTGATGCACGACCTCGGTCGCGCCGGGCGCAGTGAACGACGACCCGCCGCCGCCGCCCCCGCCGCCTGCGGTGCCTGGAGTGCCACCGCCGCCGCCGCCGCCGCCGAAGTAGCCGCCGCCGCCACCACCGCCGCCCATGACGCCTGGCTGGTCGCTGCCCCCGGTTCCACCCTGACCCGCCACGCCCGCGGTGCCGTCGGTGCCGCCGAGTGCCGCGCCCGGCGCCCCCGGCGCCGCCAGCGACCTGCGTGCCTCCGCCGCCCCGCCGCCGCCCAGCGGCCGGGCTTGCGCCAGGCACCGGCCGATGAGACCACCGCCGGCGCCGCCGTTCCCGCCGCGGAATCGCGCCGCCTCCGGACTCAGCGCCGCCGCCCCCGCCGCCGCCGGCGATCACCAGCGGGATGGCGCCATCACGCACGCTCGAGGCGCCGCCGCCGCCGCCGCCGCGTCTCCGGTGCTTGCCGCCGCCTCCATTGAAGCCGCCGACCGCATGACCGGCCGGCCATCTGGCCCGCGCCCCCGACACGCACGGTGAGCGACGTGCCCGGCGTGACGGAGACGGTCGCCGTCGTCCGACCGCCCAGGCCGCCCGCGGCCGCCGAGAGCGCCCGAACCCGGCACCGCCCTGCGCGCCCGTGGCCTCAATCGTGATGCTGACGACGCCGGCGGGTACCGTAAAGGTCTGCCGGACCGCCCGTGAAGTTGAACGTCATGGAACCGGGCGGCGGCAGAGTGATCGTGAAGGTTTGCGCCGCCGCTCGTCCCGCCGGCCGTCGTGACCGTCACCGTGCGGGGACCGGCCGCTGCGGCCAGATCGAGCACGAAGCTGGCGGTCAGCGACGTCGCGCTGCCCACGATGACGTTGGTGACCGTCACGCCGCCACCGCCGACGGTCACCGTCGTGGCGCCGACGACGAAATTGGTGCCCGTCAGCGTGACCGCCACCGTCGTCGCCCCGGATGCCTTGATTCGGCGAGACGCTCGTCAGCGTCGGCGGCGGCGGATTGATGGTGAAGCCTTGCGGTCCGCTGGTCCCGCCGGCGGTCGTGACCGTCACAGTGCGGGGACCAACAACGGCGGCCGGATCGAGCACGAAGTTCGCGGTCAGCGACGTGCTGCTGCCCACGACGACGTTGTTGACCGTCACGCCGCCACCGCCGACGTTCACCGTCGTGGCGCCGACGACGAAATTGGTGCCCGTCAGCGTGACCGCCACCGTGGTGCCCCGGATGCCTTGATTCGGCGAGACGCTCGTCAGCGTCGGAGTGCCCGGCCCGGCGGCAGATTGATCGTGAAGGTTTGCGCGCCACTGGTCCCGGCGGCCGTCGTGACCGTCACCGAGCGGGCACCGGCAGCCGCGGCCGGATCGAGCACGAAGTTGGCGGTCAGCGACGTGCTGCTGCCCACGACGACGTTGTTGACCGTCACGCCGCCGCCGCTGACGGCCACCGTCGTGGCGCCGACGACGAAATTGGTGCCCGTCAGCGTGACCGCCACCGTGGTGCCCTGGATGCCTTGATTCGGCGTGACGCTGGTCAGCGTCGGAGCGCCCGGCGGCGGCAGGTTGACCGTGAAGATCCGCGGTCCGCTGGTCCCGCTGGCCGTCGTGACCGTCACCGTGCGGGCACCGGTCGCTGCGGCCGGATCGAGCACGAAGTTGGCGGTCAGCGACGTCCTGCTGCCCACGACGACGTTGGTGACCGTCACGCCGCTACCGCCGACGGTCACCGTCGTGGCGCCGACGACGAAATTGGTGCCCGTCAGCGTGACCGCCACCGTGGTGCCCCGGATTCCTTGATTCGGCGAGACGCTGGTCAGCGTCGGAGCGCCCGGCGGCGGCGGACGTGACCGTGAAGGTTTGCGCGCCGCTCGTCCCGGCGGCCGTCGTGACCGTCACCGTGCGGGGACCCTCGGCCGCGGCCGGATCGAGCACGAAGTTGGCGGTCAGCGACGTCGCGCTGCTCACGATGACGTTGGTGACCGTCACGCCGCCACCGCTGACGGTCACCGTCGTCGCGCCGGCGACGAAATTGGTGCCCGTCAGCGTGACCGCCACCGTGGTGCCCCGGATGCCTTGATTCGGCGAGACGCTCGTCAGCGTCGGCGCGCCCGGCCCCGGCGACTGCGCTTCCACGGGAGACGGCGCCACGATCGAGTAGATCGCCGGCAGCATCGCCGCGGCCACGCCACGACCGAGCAGCCAGCGCCGGGTGGTCGCCGGTCGATCGCCGCGCGACTCGACCGGCAGCTCCAGCAGGTGAAGGCGCGCGAGTTGCGCTGAGCGTCAGGTCGACGACCGCATCGGCCTCGGGGATCCCCATCTCCTCGCGCAAGGCCGCCGCGATCGCGTCAGGGCTCGTGGCACCGTCACACTGCCGCCACACGCGCGCCGCGGTCGGGTTGAGGGCGTGCACCTGCGCGCGCGCCCAGTCGTAGACCGACGCTTCGTCGCCCAGCTGCTCCGTGTGCGTGGTGGGAGACTGTCGCGGATACATCAGATCGCTCCTCGTCGTGCGGCAGCGCGGACAGCATTGGCGTTCGGACGTGCCTGAGAACCGCGGAAACCAGCGGGCGAGCCTCGCCGCGTAGACCGGCGAACGCAATGCCACCGCTCACCGCCTGCTTCAGGATGGGCATCGAGTGCTCCGGGTTCCCGCGAGCGGCGACGGTGTGGCGCATCAGCGCGAGCAGCGTCGGGGCCGCCGTCAAGCGGCGCGGTCGCCAGCGAGCGCCGGCCCGGTACGAGGTCACCAGGACCAGTCCGATGGGCAGGGGCGTCGTCCCGGTCTCGGCGCCCAGTGCCGCGACCGGCACGCGGCGAGTCAACGCCGTCGAGCCGTCTCGGATCGCCAGCGGACGGGCGAACGGATGCACTCTTCCGGCGCGGTCGAGAACCGCGAACTCATCGGAGTAGTACGTCGCACCCGCCTCGAGCCATGCCTGCACGAGCGTGGTCTTGCCGGCGAAGCTGGCGCCGGGCATGACGATGGCGCGGCCTTCCCAGCCGACAACACCAGCGTGTACGAAGAGGTGGTCCGGCGCGCGCTCCGCGACGAAGGGCTCCGCGTGTGCTGCCAGCGCCCACCCTGCATCCGTCAACCTGCGCACTTCCGCGACAAGGTTCGTTCCGGCATACACACGGTATGACGGCCACGCTCCACCCGATCCACCGGTGAGAAGCTCGTACCGGACGGACACGGGAGCATCAGGCTCGTGGTCTTCAACCGCGCGCCAGCCGAACGGCAGGTGCATGCGCTCCGGATCCTGTTCGAGAGTGTCGAGCAGCGCCCGACAGTCGGCGCGGAGTCCGATCCGCACGCCGTAGGCAACGAAGTGGCGCTCGAACATCCGGTCGCCCCTCATGGCGATACGCCCATCGAGTTCGGGCGCGAAGCATGAATTATTGATCCTGGTAAGGCTGCGCGGTTCTACCTTCTGCCGTGTTCTGATGAGCTTCTTGAACGCCCGGCCGAATGCCGCTTCTGACTCGCAGCGGACGCGTTCAAGGACGCTTCAGGATCGGGATATCGGTCGGGTATCCCCACACGACGACAGTCATCAGCCCCGTGCTCGAGCTGCGAACGTACCAGGTGCCGTTGGACGGACGGAACACCGCGAGATCGGTCCTCCCGTCGCCGTCGTAGTCGCCCGGTACAGGCAGGTCCTCCGGTTCACCCCAGAGCCACGCCTCGAAACCGGTGCTGGAGTTCCGGATGTACCAGATTCCGGTCGACGAGCGGAACACGGCGATGTCGGTACGGCCGTCGGCGTCGTAGTCGCCCGGTATCGCGACGTCGGCCTCGCCCCCCCACACCACGGTAGTCATCACCCCGGTCATCGAGCTGCGGATGTACCACGTCCCATTCGACGGGCGGAACACGGCGATGTCGGCTCTTCCCGTCGGCATCGTAGTCTGCAGGCACCGGCACATCGCCGATGCCGCCCCAGAGGCGGCCCTCGTCGAGGCCGGTGCTCGAGTTCCGAACGTACCAGACGCCGTTCGACGGGCGGAACACCGCGATGTCGGTGCGGCCGTCGCCGTCGTAATCCGCTTGCGTCGTCACATCGCCCAGGCCACCCCAGATGGACGAGGACATCGCGCCGGTGCTGGAGTTGCGGACATACCACGTCCCGTTCGACGGCCGGAACACCGCCATGTCGTTCAGGCCGTCGCCGTCGTAGTTGCCTGGAACCGGCACATCACCCGGCTCGCCCCACACCAGGCTCTGGCTCAGCCCTGTCGCCGAGTTGCGGATGTACCACGTGCCGTTCGAGGGCCGGAACACCATGACGTCGGACTTCTCGTCGAGGTCGAAGTCACCGGTCGTGAGGGTGAATGGCATCACCCGGAAGGCGTCGGTCAACGTCGCGACCTCGGCGCCTGTGGTCAGCGTCACGCTTCGAGGCCCAAACGCTGCGCTGTCCGCGATCGTGATGTACGCCGTCGCTTGCGTGCTGCTCTGTACGGTGACACTGCTCACCGTGATTCCCGCTCCAAAGCTGGCGGTGGTGGTTCCCTCGACGAAATGTGTGACCAGCCCGGAGATGGTGACGGTGAGATTCGCCTGCCGCTCTCGTCCGGTCGACGGTGCAACCTGAGTGATCGTCGGTGTCAGGATGGCCCGCCCGATCTTGTTCGCGGTGCACTCGGTGAACCAGATGTTGCCGTCCGGGCCGGCGGTGATGACTCGAGGACCACTATTGGACGTCGGGATGTTGTACTCGGTGACGGTGCCGGTGGGCGTGATCCGCCCAATCCGATTCGGCCTGCTGGGAGGCATATGCGGGGAGAACTGGAAATTGGGCTCGACGATACCAGAGATTGCCGTCCGGGCCGGCGGTGATCGCGTTAACGGAGAAGGAGCTGGGATCTGGAACTCGGTGACGCGTCCCGCTGAGGGTAATCCGCAAAATCTTGCTTGACAGCGAATCGGTTGGGTGAACCAGAGGTTGCCGTCCGCGCCGGCGGCGATATCTCGAAGGGTGTGGGAACCGGAAATTCGGTGATCATGCCGGTGGGCGTGATGCGCCCGACATAGCCATGCGAGCTGTCCGTGAACCAGAGGTTGCCGTCCGGGCCGGCGGTAATCCCACCAAGGGAGCCCCGCTGCGCGCGGGAAATGAAGTGATCGTCCCGTCGGGGGTGATCCGTCCGATAGTAGCTGCTGCGACTAGTTCGTGAACCAGACGTTGCCGTCCGGGCCGGCGGTGATCCCGCCGAGGTAGGTACGAGCCTGGTCCGGGCACCGGGAACTCGGTGACGGTTCCGGTCGGGGTGATCCGCCCGATCTTGTGACCCGCGGTCCAGAGCCTCGGTGAACCAGAGGTTGCCGTCCGGCCCGGCGGTGATCCACGAGAGCCCGCAACACGAGGGCACCGGGAACTCGGTGATCGTGCCGGCGGGAGTGATCCGGCCGATCTTGTTGGCCGTCCTCTCGACGAACCAGACGTTGCCGTCCGGGCCAGCGGTGATGCCGATGAGGCCGCTTTGCGCCGTGGGGACGGGGAACTCCATGATGGGTGGCTGCGCCGCCACCACACCGGGCACCCCGGCCAGCGCCGTAACCAGCAGCAGGGCCCGGAAGCTCACTCGAACGTTAAACAATCGCCGCCCACTAGTTGGTCGCTGCGAGCGTCTGCTGGAACCACGCGAGCAGTGCCGCATTCGCCTTCTCCGCATCGGCGCCGCGGAAGCCGTGGCCGGCGCCGGGCAGCGTGATGAACTCGGACTTGATCTTGTTGTCCTGGAGCGCCTTGAACATCCGCTGGCTGTGGCTGATGTTGACCGTCGTGTCCGCGTCGCCGTGGATCGAGCAGCGTCGGCGGATCGTCCGGCGAGACGAACAGGATCGGCGAGATGTCGGCGGCTTTCTCCTGCTCGAAGTTGAGCGCCGGGAACCGCTGGCCCGGCGTGGCGGGAACCAGGCCGCGAGCCATCGGTCTGAAGATCGACCGGCGGGTAGTAGGCCACGACGGACTGGACGCGATTGCTTTCGCGCATGAACGGCTCGTCGGCGGACGGGTCGCCGTTGTCCGACGCCGTGGCGAGAATCATCGACAGATGTCCGCCGGCGCTGCCGCCGTGCACGCCGAGGCGGTTGGGATCGACGCCCCACTGCTTGGCGTTGTAGCGGACGAAGCGCACCGCGCGGCGCACGTCGGAGACCGCGTCCGGCACCAGATACCGCGGGCTGCTGCCGTGGCGCACGACGACGACGGTGAATCCCTTGTCGAGCAGAAACTGAAAGCGCGCGACGGCCTCGGTGGGCGGCGTCCAGCGCGAGACCCAGCCGCCGCTGACCATGTACAGAATCGCCGCGCCGTTGGCGCTGGTCTTCGGCTTGAGGACGTCGAGCGTCATCGCCAGTCCGTCCTTGTGGCCGTAGACCAGGTCGGGGAGGATCTCCACTTCGACGGCTCGGGCCGAACTGACGAAGAGGCTGGAAAACACGAGGGCCGCGGCAGTCGTCCGCATGGCCCGCCGAACGCCGTCGAGACGTGGATAGGTGGTCATTCGTTTCCTCCGGGCCATCAGTTGTCCGTGCGGGCCGCGGCCTCGCGGTATCCTACTCTAGGCATCGAGTAGAAGGGAGCACGCCAACATGAAGCCAAAGAACACGATCTGCCTCTGGTTCGACAAGGACGCGCAAGAGGCGGCGCGCTTCTACGCCGCCACCTTTCCGGACAGTGAAGTGACCGCAGTTCACCAGGCGCCCGGTGACTACCCGAGCGGCAAGGCGGGCGATGTGCTGACGGTGGAGTTCACCGTCCTCGGCATTCCCTGTCTCGGTCTCAACGGCGGCCCGCAGTTCAAGCAGAGCGAGGCCTTTTCCTTCCAGATCGCGACGGACAATCAGGAGGAGACGGACCGCTACTGGAACGCGATCGTCGGCAATGGCGGCAAGGAAAGCGCCTGCGGCTGGTGCAAGGACCGCTGGGGCCTCTCCTGGCAGATCACCCCGCGCGCCCTGACCGATGCGTTCGCGGCGGGCGGCGGCGAGGCCAAGCGTGCCTTCGAGGCGATGATGCACATGAAGAAGATCGACGTCGCCACCATCGAGGCGGCGCGGCGGGGCTGACAGGCGCTAATCCTGCCTGAGCGCGTCGCTCGGGTCGATCCCGCCTGCGCGCAGCGCTGGAATCAGCGCCGCACACGCACACGCCGCGACGATGCAGAGCAGGCTGGCGGCGTAGGCGAGCGGATCGAAGAGACGCACGCGTCGACCCGATCTGCTCGGCCGCGGGCGTCGCCAGGAGCACGGCGCCGAGCGCGGCGGTGAAGCTGCCGCCGAGGAGCAGCCCGATGCCGACCGGACGAGCCGACTGTCGACAGCACGAGCGCGGCGATGCTGCCGCGGGTCGCGCCGAGCGCCATCCGCACGCCGATCTCCCTGGTGCGCTGCTCGACGAGATACGAGAGCACGCTGAACAGCCCCGACAACGTCAGCAGAAGCGCCAGCGCGCCAAGCACCAGCGTCAGCCAGAACGGAATCGCCAGCAGATACGTCTTCCGCGCTGGCGATGGTCTGCAGCGTTGAGACCTCGCCCATGTTGGGATCGATCGCCGCCAGCCGATCGACGAGCGCATGACGCGCACGCTCGGCATTCGCCGCGCACCTGCATCATGAGCGACGTCCTGGCGGCCTCGGCGCTGATCGGCACGTAGACACCCGCGCCCGCCATCCTGAAGCCGCCCAGCCGAAAGCCGGCCACGTCCCGTGCGACGCCAACGACGATGAGGCTGCGCGAGACCGGCGGCCGCGACGTCGCCGGCACGTCGCTGACCTCCGGCCCGCTTCCTGTCGGATCTGGCTCGAGCCGCAGGACCTGTCCGACGGCATCGAGCGCCCGGCCACAGCTGGCGCGCGACGCCCTCGGACACGATCGCCACCGCGGCGTCTCGCGCTCCGCTCGGTCTGCGTGAAGCCGCGTCCGCGCACGAGATCGATGCCGAGGACGCCGAAGTACTCCGGCGAGACGAACTGGTACGTGACCGTCGACTTGCCGCTCGCGCCGTCCGCAAGCGCCGGGCGTCCGCCCAGCACGCCCGGCCACGCGGCCGCGACCGCAGCGCGACCGACGGCTCGCTCTTCACCACTTCGAGGATCGCGCCGCGCCTCTCCTCGTTCAGGATGCTGACGTTGACGATACCGGCCGTGCGGATACCGGGATCGACGGTCGCTGCCGCCCACGAGCTGCGCAGGAAGACGGCCGCGCAGATGAGGAGCAGCACGGATCCCGTCACCTGCAGCGCGACGAGCGCATTCCGGGCGCGGCCGGGACGGGCATCGCGCACCACCTCGCCGCGAATCGCCCGCACCAGCTCCACGCGCGTGGCCTGAAGCGCCGGCGCGAGCGCGAAGAACAGGGTCGAGACCATCGCGCCGGCCACCAGGAACAGCGCGACGCGCCAGTCCGCTGGCGGCACGGCGAGACGAATGTTGCCGATCTCCGGCGGGAAGGTGCTGATCACCGCGTAGACGACGCCCGCGAGCACGAGCCGTGAGATGCCGAAGGCGAGCGCAGCGGAGACCAGCGCGAGCAGCAGGCTTTCGGTGAGCAACTGCCAGATGATGCGGCGCCGCGACGCGCCAATCGCCAGCCGGATGCCGATCTCGCGCTGGCGCGCGACCCCGCGCGCGAGCAGCAGGTTGGCGACGTTCGCGCACCCGATCATCAGGATGAGGCCGAACGCAAAGAAGAGCGGCATGAACAGCAGCATGGCGTCGGTCGACAGCGGGACCGTGCCCGGCCTCGGTTCGAGGACGAGGCTCGCGCGGCCGCTCGCCGGAACGTTCGGCCACGCTGCGCGAGTCCCACACGAGCGAGCTGCGCGAGCGCCTGGTCGCGCGACAGACCGGGCTTCAGCCGGCCGACGATGTGGAGGCCGCGGGCGTCTTCGCGTCCCTGCTGGCCGCGGCGGAACTGGCCAAGGAGCGAGAGCGGCGCCCAGAAGTCCGGCGCCGCATGACCTCGAGTCCTCGAAAGCCTTCCGGCATCACGCCGACGACCTGGAACGACGCGCCGTTCAGCAGGACCGTGCGGTCGAGCACGCCGGGATCGCTCGCAAAGTGCTGGGACCAGGCGCGATGGCTGAGGACAATGACCGGAGGGCGGCCGGGTTCGTCGTCCGAGGGCGTGAGCGTGCGCCCACGCTCGGCGCTGACGCCGAGGACGTGGAAGAAGTTTCCCGTGACGAGCCGGCCCTCCCTCCTGCGGCCCTCGATCCAGGCCGTCACGTCCGGCGTCGTCGCGAACGCATCGGAGAACACGTCCGTTTCGCGGACGAGCGCGTCGTACTGCGCGCGCGTGAAGGTCGCGGGCTCCGCGTCAGCCGATCGCTGACGTTCGACCGCGAACAGCTCGTGCGGGTTGCGCACCTCGTCCACGCGAAAGAGATAGGCGTTGAGGATCGTGAAGACGACGGTCACCAGCCCGAGGCCGAGCCCCACCGTCGCGACAATCGTCAGGGCCACCAGCGGCGCCCGGCGGAACGAGCGAAAGGCGTAACGGACGTCTCGCACCACGCTGTCGAGCAGCGCGTTCCTCATCGGGTTTGGCACAGGGAAGAAGACGAATCCGACGGCGCCGAAGTTCGCTCGGAATCTACCACAGGCAAGTGCTAGCGCGACGCGACCGCCCTGAACGGCGTGCTCGCCAGCGTGTCGCCCCACATCAGCGCAATTCTGCCGTTGTCGTTCTTCATGTCCAGGAAGCTCCACGTCAACTGATCCACTTCGAACGGCAGCTTGTCCAGTTTCATGGGGACGCGCGCGACGTCCTTGTCAGCCGTGTAGCCGTAGGCGCCCCACAGCGCCTCCTTGTTGTTGGCGTCGAAACGTTCCTGCGCCGCCCAGCTCGACACGATCAGCGTCCACGCCGGGAGCTTGAGATCGACGAACAGGCTGTACTCGCCGGCAGGAATCGTCCTGTCGCCGAGTACCAGCGGCACTTCGGTCTTCAGGCGCGTCGACTTGTTTGCGCCGGCGCGCCATACCGGCGGCGCCGGCAGGCCCTGTGTGCCAACGTCGTTGGCGGCCTTGCCGTAGTCGGCGCCGGATCCAAAGAGATCGCGGCCACGCTGCAGCGGGCGCCCATAGGTGATCTCAATCCACTTGCCGTTCTGATACGACTCGCGCCCGAGCGTGAATGCCGGTCGCGCCGGTTTGACCCACTGCCCGAGGACCTGCGTCTGCGCGGTCCCCTCGGGACTGAGGGGCCGCGGTGCAGGCGCCTGCTGCGCGGTCAGCGCGGTCATGAATGCAGCGGTCACGGCGGCTCCGGCGATCCACGTGCGTGTCATCGTCCCTCCCTATCAAGCTGCCCAAGTCATGAGCGCGGTGCCCATGATGGCTGGCTGTCAGAGCGACGCCGACTCATCCTACGCGAGAATCGGCCCATCGCATGCGTCCGAGCGATCTGTCTGTTTTTGCTCCCATCGCCATCGGGTCAGGCCCCCCGACCGACAAAAAGTGGTTTCGCGCGCCACAGGGCGACAGTGGGCACCATGAAGATCAGCGCGGCGATTGCGCCCCCCAGCCAGCCACGGCCTCGAGCATCGAGCAGGTTCCACACCAGCATGCCAACGGCGACCTGCGCCGAGTACACGGCTGCCCACGGCCACATCCATGACCGCATGCCCCAGAACCCCCAGGCGCCCAGGGCATAGATGATCCAGTGGACTGGCTCTGTCGCCTTGGCCCAGAAGCCGGTCAAGGCGACGCCGAACCACACCTCGCGGTCCTCGGCCATCGGTTTCAGGAAGAAATCAAACGGCATGTAGATGAACGTCATGTACAGGCAGAACATCCACAGGAGATTGATCCACCAGGGGCGACCGCCCATCAGTCCGCGTATCGTGCGCCGACGAGGCTCCGCAACCGATTGCCTGTCCATCTATCCAAGTCCGTGTGTCAGCGGGTTGGAACCACCGAATCCAATCAAGGCGCAAGTATACGCACGTCAACGTGAGAGGACAGCTTCCGGACGACGTACTCGGCATCCTGGTGCACACCGCCGAGCAGCGACGAGCCGATCCTGTACTGGTAACGCAAGCCAACGAAGCCAAGCCCCGGCGCGGCGGCGACGATGCCTCGGCGGTGATCGGGATAGCCTTCAGGTCCGAACACCGGTAGCTGAATCCATCTGAAATCCGGACGGAATCCAGTGCACCAGACAACCGTTCGCACGTCCTCGAGCACACGCCCGTCGTCGAGGCGGGGGTGCCCGTTCGACGCGCCCACTGTCCGGCCGACGGTTGTCAGCGTCGGAACCATGAGGGCGCGGCGCGAGAAGCCGACCAGCGGATCGCCGGTGAACAGCCCCTTGCCCATCAGCCTGCGCCCGACACACGAGTCGACGGATGGGCGCATGACCGTCCACCACAGCCAGTCGTACACATCGCGCCCAAGCAGCCGTCGGGGGATGGAGCCCGTGTCGCGCCCCGACAGCCACGTGGAGCGGCCCGATTCGGCGAGCTCCAACGCGATCTGGGCCCCCGAGTTGCCCGCGCCGACCACCAGGACCGTCCTCGATTCTTTTCATGGGAAGCAATGATCATCGCTGCAAGTTGTTGAAAAGACGGGAGACATTCTGTTGCTTGGAGACAGGGCCGCCCCAACCGAAAATATTTACCCGGGCAATATTGACACCCGTATTTTACCCGGGTATATTACCGGGGTGAGCTGCACGGTCTTCCATCAATTCCGCAAGGTCGCCTCGGGCACGAACGACGAAATCGCTCTCTTTTTGAGAGACAAGCCCCAAGGCGGCGACTATCTGGTTTTCGACGACGGGACCGGCCGACAACTGGACCTCGACCTGCGTGCGGTGGAGTCCCGGCCGCCGGTGGACAGTCAAACCGAGCCTCGCGGTCGTGGACGCCCACGCCTCGGCGTCATCGCCCGCGAAGTGACTCTGCTGCCCAGCCACTGGGACTGGTTGAACGTTCAGCCCGGGGGAGCCTCTGTGGCGCTGCGGAAACTTGTCGATGCGGCCCGTCGTACCAGTGGCGACCGCGATCGCGTCCGCGCCGCCCAGGAGTCGACGTACTGGTTCATCTCCGCCATCGCTGGCAACCTGCCTGGATTTGAGGAGGCGACGCGCGCGCTCTTCGCCTACGACCGTCGGCGCTTCGCCGATCTCATTTCCGGGTGGCCGGAAGACATCCGCGACTACGCCATCCGGCTGGCGTTTGCGGATCACGATCCGGCGGGCTGACTGATTCCCCTGTGGGAACGTCAGCTCGCCTGACTTTCAACTAACAACGCGGACGAAATGTCTCGCCCGCAGGGCATACGCCGGAGGTGTGCCCGATTGCAAAAGGAGCCATTCCGATGACGCCGATCTACAAGACAGCCGAAGGGGAACGGCTCGTTCGCGAGCGCTATCATGCATTCCTCAAATACTGGCCAGTCGCCAACGAGCACGTCCGCATCGCCACCAGCCAGGGCGAGACGTTCGTCGTGGCGTCCGGGGATGTCAACGCCCCGCCTCTGCTGCTGCTCCACGGCAGCGCCGGCAACAGTGCCATGTGGATTAGCGACATCGCCGCCTTCGCGGCACGCTTCCGCGTTTACGTTATCGATATGATCGGCGAAGCCGGCCTCAGCGCGCCTTCACGGCCGTCTCTCGATTCCGACGCGTATGCTCAGTGGCTCGACGATGTGCTCGATTCGCTGTCGATCGATCGCGTCTCGATGGTCGGCGTCTCGCTCGGAGGGTGGCTCGCCCTCGACTACGCCATTCGCCGTCCAGGCCGTGTCGCGCGACTTGCGGTTCTCTCCCCCGGCGGAGTCGGACGTCAGAAGCTCGGGATGGTCTTCGCCGCCATCGCGTTTCGCGCGTGTGGCGCCTGGGGCAAACGCAAGCTGACCGAAAGAGTTTTCGGACGCCGGCCCGCGCACGTCTCGCCGGCAGTCAAAGCGTTCATGGGTTTCATCGCGCTCATCCACGAGCATTTCCGGCCGCGCATGGCGATGCTGCCGGTCTTCCGGGACGAGTCCCTGCGTCGCCTCACCATGCCCGTCCTCGCCATCGTTGGCGCGCGCGACGTCATGCTCGATTCTGGAGCGACAAAACGTCGTCTCGAACGCACCGTGCCCAAGGCGGAGGTCACGATGCTTCCTGATGCGGGCCACGTCATCACCGGACAGACCGACCGCGTCGTGCAATTCCTGACGGGACATGAACGACGTCGCTTCGAGAGATCACCGTCCAGGGAGTGCGACTTCCCGAAGACATACTGAGACCGACCGATTGAAGAAGTAACAGGAGATAGGAATCTCTCGGCGACGGGACGAAATCACTGCCTTCGTCGAGGCCGGACGATTTCAGCAACTGGCTCATCGCTTTGTGGGCGTGGTGACAGACGCGCGGTCGTATCGGACGAGCCCTGGCAACGCCTTGTGGCGGCGGACTCTCCACAACCAATAGAACATCGCCGCAAACAGCAGCAGGATCGGCAGCGCCCGCATCGACCCGGTCGTGAACGGCGCTGGAAGGACCTTCGCCACGCGCTCGCGTACCGAGAAGAACGACCCGGCCGCGATGAACAGCGCGAAGCACATTCGCCACAAATGACGCGCCAAACGCGGCGCGCCGCGAGGCATGCCGGCGCGCATGATGCGCACGTCGCCCGCCGCGGCCATCGCCAACACCGTGGCAACGACCAGCGACATCACTCCCGCCGTTCGGAACGGGACACCGTTCGCGTCGCGACCGGGTGTGTTGATGAACGTCGCTCCGCTCACCAGGCTCCAGAAGATGAGCACGACTGCGACCGCCAGTGCAGTCGCGTTGATCGCGCGCGTCCAGGACGAGGCCGGGCGGACGGAGGTGAGAGCCGTGCCGACGAAATACGCCGTGACCACGCCGGCGACCACATTTCCGTCGGCGCCACCGTTCATGATGGTGAGCATCGACGCGCTGAATCCCATGATGAGCATCGCGTAGACGAACAGCAGCCCGCTGCGGCGATGGACAGGCCCGCCCTTCTTGACGATCAGCGCGACGGCGCCAAGAACAATCGCGAGCCCACCGGCGGCAATGTGGATCGGCAACAGCATCGGGCTACCTCGGCTGCCCCGGTCGCAGGCTCCATAATCCGCGTGCCGAGAGGACGAAAGTGAGCCCCCCGAGTCCGCCGAGCGCCCACAGTGTCCAGACGAAGAAGAAGCCGCCGGCGGACCCTGCAATCTCGCCGTAGTGGACCCCCCTCATGTGGATGACGGGCATAGCCGCCGCGAACAACCCGACGAGCAGCATGACGACGTATCCGGATCGCCGGCCGGCGAGCAGGAGCGTCCCGTACAGAAAGACCACGAGGACGACTAGCGCAACGTCTGACGGTTCGGCCTTCGATATCCCACGGACGATGTCGTCCGTTACGTGAAGCGTCAGCAGGAGGATCGAGAGCAGAGATGTGACGACCAGGATCGTGTCTTCCTTCATCCGCAACACATCGTGGTCGCGCGCAGGCGATCGAACAACCAGCTTGCGACGAAGGGCGGATCGGCGAGGACGAACGGCGGCCCTGAGCGCCGACTTGGCGACGCGGCCTTGGCGGCCGCCGAAGCCTTGGCGGAGGCGGCTACATCTGGCGGAACAGATGCAGATAGTTGCGACTCACCGGGAGAACGTCGTCTCGACCCCGCAGATGAATCTCCGCTGTTTCGTTGTCATGGCGCTTCACATGACTGATTGCGCGCAGATTCACGACGACCGACCGATGAACCTGCGCGAATTGTTGCGCATCAAGCTGCGGGAGCAGTTCCTTCAGCGTCGTCCGCACCACCGCTTCGGCAGGCTTGCCGGCATCGCGCCAGGCGACGATGGTGTATTTTGCGTCGGAGCGAAGGTAATCGACGTCGTCAATCCCGATGAGGCGCACGGTCTTTCCGGCTTGCGCGCGAATCCAGCGCAGCACCTCGTTCCTGCCGCCGCCCTGCAGCACGGCAAGCTGCTCACTCAGTTGCTGCAATAGTTGCCCGGTGTTGATCGCCGGCCGCGATGACTGAAGGCGTTCCCTGAGACGGCTTGCGGTTTCACCGAGTCGCGTTTCGTCGACAGGCTTGAGCAGATAATCAAGGGCGCCCTGCGCAAACGCCTGCACCGCGTAGTGATCGTAAGCAGTGACGAAGACGAGATGCGCGCCGCGGCCGATGTGTTGCGCCGCATCGATCCCGGAAAGTCCAGGCATGTGGACGTCGAGAAAGCAGACGTCGGGGCGACGCTCGTCGAACAGTCGCACTGCCTCCCGTCCGTTCCTGGCTTCGGCGACGATCTCAAGCTCGGGCCAGACGATCGCGAGCTGGCGCCGCAGCGCCTCGCGCAGCAGCGGTTCATCGTCTGCAATCAATGCTGTCGGATGGTTATTCATGTTTGTGCCGGCATCTCGATCTCGACCGCGACGCCGCACGGATCGTTTGCCGTCACCCGCAAGTGCGCCGCGTCCCCGAAGATCAGCTGCAGGCGCTCGCTCAGCGCCAAGAGTCCGGTGCCGAGCCCATTCGCCGATTGATGAAGCCCGACACCGCTATCGGTTACGCGCACGACGCAGCGTGTACCGATCCTGGCGATGTCGACGTCGATCCGCCCGCCCTCTTCGCTGGGGTCAATGCCGTGTCGCACGGCATTCTCGACCAGGGTCAACAGCGTTGTCGGCGGACAGCGCACCTGCAGTACCGTCGAATCGACGTTCATCGCGTACTGCAGACGGTCAGGCATGCGCATCTGCATCAGCTCGAGGTATGGCCGAACGAGCTCCACTTCCCGCTCGATGGTGGTCGCCGGCCCGTGGAGCGGCGGGACCGCGGCGCGAAGGTACTGAACGAGGCTGCGAAGCACCGGCGATGCCTGCGGCGAGCCGCCGTCAATGAGCGCCTGCACGTTCGCGAGCGTATTGAACAGGAAATGCGGAGCGACTTGCGCCTGCAGCAGATGCAAACGAGCGTCGAGCGCCTGCCGCTCGAGCTCGCTGCGCTCGAGCGCGAACGCCAGGTTCTGATCGCGCACGACGGCTTCCTTCTGCCGGATGATCGCGATAAGCGCGGTCCAAGGCGCGACAAGCATCGCGAGGAGCGTGAGCACCAGCCACCCGGTCAAGCGGTCGCTCTCTTCCCAGAACGGTGGCGCATCGCGGGGAGTGAACAGCACGTATATCAGGAACGTGGTGACCGGCATGAACACACCAACCGCAACGACTTGAAGCGCCCATCTCTGGAACCAGCGCGGGAGCTTCCGCGGCCACACTTCGAAGAGTGTGAAAGCCGTCGTTGCCGAGAGGCCGACGATGACCGCGCGGAGTACGAGGGTGGACAGAGGGATCGTCGAATGTGTCTTGAGGAGGAGGCCGACGGCGACGGCAATCGTCACCGCGGTTGCAATACGGCGCGATGTTTTCGCGATGATGCTAACCGGCCTCGTAGCCCTCGCCGCTATGGACATCACCCACCGAGGATACCCGCAACGGTGCTAGGGCCGTCGGCGCCGACCGGGCGCATTGCGACGAAAGGCAGGTCCGAGCGGACGAACGGGGCTGGATTTGCCTGATTGATCGCGAGCGTTCACGTCTGCAAGAGGCTCGGGATGTCGGAATGTGGAGACACTCTGGAGACGGTCGAATGGCGGCCTGCCAAACTCGAAGGCCTAGCACCAGTTGTGCGAAGAGAGGCAGGGATTTCTGAAGGAAACTCGTCGAATGTAAGTTCTTGTTCTCGAATAACTTGGCTGGGTGTTAGGGACGATTTCCGCAACTGGTTAAGGCTTGCAGCCCGCGAAGGCTCATGACAATCCTCGCCCAAGCGTCTCGCCCGTATAATCCACGCCAGATTGGCACTCACGTCCAGTACCCGCGTCGGCCCTTACGAAATCGTCGCGTTGCTCGGCGCGGGCGGTATGGGCGAGGTCTATCGGGCGCGCGATACGAAGCTCAATCGCGACGTGGCGATCAAAGTCCTGCTCACGGGCGGCGCGAACGATCCCGATCGGCTCGCCCGGTTTCAGCGTGAGGCGCAGGCGCTGGCGTCGCTGAATCACTCCAACATCGCACAGATCCACGGTCTGGAGGATTCTGGCGGAGTCCCCGCGCTCGTCATGGAACTGGCCGAAGGCCCGACGCTCGCGGATCGCATCGCCAACGGCGCGATCCCGTTCGAGGAGTCGCTGGCAATCGCGAAGCAGATCGCGGACGCGCTCGAGGCGGCGCATGAGAAGGGTGTCATTCATCGCGATCTCAAACCCGCGAACATCAAGGTCACACCCGAGGGCACCGTAAAGGTGCTCGACTTCGGGCTCGCCAAGATGTTCGCGACGAGTGAGCCAAGCGGGGCGGGTGGATTGACCCAGTCGCCAACCCTGAGCGTGCAAGGCACATTCGCGGGGACCATTCTCGGGACGGCCGCCTACATGAGCCCCGAGCAGGCGCGGGGCAGGCCGGTCGACAAGCGGACGGACATCTGGGCGTTCGGGTGTGTGCTGTACGAGATGCTTACGGGGACGCGGACATTCGAGGCCGGCGAGACGGTCTCGGATGCCGTGGCCGCAATCCTGACGCGCGAGCCCGATTGGACCAGGTTGCCAGCGGCGACACCGATCGCGATCCGGACCGTGCTTCGCCACTGCCTGGAAAAAGACCGCAAGCATCGACTCGCGGACATCGCCGACGCCCGACTCGAGATCGACGAAGCCAGGAACGAACCTGCGCCGGTCGTCTCGCCGTCGACCTTGCCGGCACATTCACGTCGTCGCGAGTTCCTGTGGGCCACCGCCGCGTTCGTGTTTTTCGTGACGACGGCCGCACTCGCCCTTCGCACCTTGTTCACCGAGGTACCGGAGCCTGTCATGGTGCGATTCGAGGTCGCCGCGCCGCAGGGCGCGAGAATCGACAGGAATTCGACGGCCCTGGCGCCCAACGGACGACGGCTCGCGTTCGTCGCGACTCTCGAATCTAAAACATTGCTCTGGGTTCGCCAACTCGACGCGTCCAGCGTTCAACCGATTCCGAGCACAGAAGACGCGTCGCGCCCCTTCTGGTCGCCGGACGGGCAGCACATCGCGTTCTTCGCACAAGGGAAGATCAAGAGAGTCGCCGCGACCGGCGGTCCAGTCCAGGTCCTGTGCAGCCTTCCGAGTACCAGTACGTACAACGGCACGTGGAACGAGAGTGACGTGATCTTGTTTGCGCCCAACGATCAGGGCCCGGTGCTTCGAGTTCCGGCTGCGGGCGGGCAGCCGACGCCGGCCACGGAATTGAACGCATCACTTAAGGAGACTCGACACAGTTACCCACACTTCCTTCCGGATGGCCGCCACTTTCTGTATCTGGTGACCGTGGAAGGGAGCAGGAGCACGTATGTGGGCACGCTGGACTCGAACGAGCGCCACGCGGTACCCGGAATCGTGTCCGAGGCGAAGTACTCCTCGACGGGCTATCTGATGTTCCTTCGAGACACCTCGCTCGTGGCGCAGCGGTTCGACACCAATCGCCTGGAGTTGTCGGGAGAAGCCGTCCAGATCGCGGACCAGGTTGCCAACGGGCCTCTGGCGCCGTTCTCTGTGTCGATGAACGGCGCCATCTCCTACGTCGCTGGTGGTGCTGTCCCCAACTCATCGCTTGGCTGGTTCGATCGCGCTGGAAAGCCGGTGACCGTCGTCGGCCCAAGCGGTGAGTATCGCAACCTCGAGCTGTCACCAGACGATAGGTTCGTCGCCTTCGAGAGAGGTTCGCCGGCAGACGTCTGGGTGCTGGATATTGAAAGGGGTCTGACGAGCCGGTTCACCTCGAATGCCGGGGTGGATTGGTCTCCGGTGTGGTCCCCGGACGGGCGGACCATCGCATTTTCGACGGATCGTGACGGACAGGGAAACATCTACGAGCGCGCCTTCGGTGTCGTGGGCGTGGACAAACTGCTGCTCAAGACGGATGGACCGAAGACCGCGATGGACTGGTCGCGTGACGGGCGCTATCTTGCTTATGGTTTGGGCCTGGACATTTGGGCGGTTCCCATGTCCGGCGATCGCCAGCCGCTCCGGATCACTGAAACGCCGTTCAGTGAAAAGGAGTCGACGCTGTCCCCCGACGGCCGCTGGATCGCCTACGCGTCGACGGAATCAGGACGGTTCGAGGTCTACATCCAGTCGTTCCCGAAGCCAGGGATCAAACAGCAGGTGTCCACGACGGGTGGAATGATGCCGCGCTGGAAACGGGACGGCACCGAACTCCTCTATCTTTCGGCCGACGGCAAGCTGATGGCCGCCTCGGCCAATCCCGCAGCCTCGTCCCTTGAATTGAACACGCCGAGCCCGCTGTTTCAAACGTCGCTCCCCTTCATAACATCCGTGGATGCGAGGATCCGTGCTCAGTATGACGTCTCCACTGACGGCCGCTTTCTGATGGGTGTGACCCCAGCTGAGGCATCCACTGATATCAACGTGATCCTCAACTGGTCCGCGGGGCAGCGACGATAGGCCAGACCGCGGGGCGGTTGCCAACGAATCGGGTCGCAACGAGATCTACGTTCGGCCCTATCCGGACATCGAAGCCGGACGAACGCTGATTTCGACCGCCGGAGGCACGAGACCGGCATGGGCGCCAGGTGGCAACGAAGTGTTCTACCTGGATGCGGCGGGGCTTCTCACCGCCGTGCCCCTGCAGGTCGTCGGAAGCACACTCAAGCCTGGCCTGCCCGTGGCGTTGAGCCGCACGGCGTATGTTCCGGGCGTGTCCGCTCTGGGTGTGACGGCGCTGCGCGGATACGATGTCGCGCCGGACGGCCAACGCTTTCTCATGATCAAGGAGGACGCGCCGGTGGCACGCGGTGAAGACCAGGCGACCCTCGTCGTCCGACTCAATTTTGCAGAAGCGGTGAAGGCAAGCCTCTCGACGAGGTGATCGGGCTCATCCGTGCGGCGTGAACAGCAGCGCTGACTATGCTGTCTTGCGCAGTGGGCGGACCTTCGGTCGCCGCCCCCGGGCCTTCAGCGCGTGCCACAGGTCCCACTTGGCCTGCAGTGTCAGCCAGATCTGTGCGTCCCAACCCGTCAGCGCGTCGAGTAGCAGCGCTGTGTCCGCGCTAACGGCCCGACGGCCCTTGACGATCCCGTTCAGCCGCTGGAAAGGAATACTCATCCGAGTGGCCGCCTCGGCCTGAGACACGCCAAGAGGTTCGAGAAACTCCTTCAGGAGCATTTCGCCAGGGTGAGTCGGCGGGCGATGGGTCGGCAGCATGGAGATTCCTCAGTGGTAGTCCGTGCACAGCACGTCGAACGCATCTCCGCCTTCGAAGCGAAACACGATCCGATACTGGTCGTTGACTCGCACCGCGTGGAACCCTCGCAGATCAGCACCGAGCGCGTGTAATCTGTTCCCGGGCGGCACTTTCAAATCGTCAAGCCTCGTCACCACGTCGATTTGATCCAGTTTCCGGCGCACGTTTGGCCAGAGCTCGCGAGGAACCCGCCGCGCCGCCTTGCTGTTGACGCCGTTCCAGATGTCCCAGGTCGTTTCATCGGAGAACGTCCGGATCACACGATAGCACTATAGCACGCCTAGCGTGCTATAGCCTGTCACCCCTATCCGAACGGCAGCTCGCCACTCGCCATGGCAGCCAAGGTCTTGACGACGACTTCGCGCTCGCACGTGGACGCGAGACTTGAGGGACTCGACGGTGTCCCCGGGAAGGACGCGGACACGGTCCTGACGCACAACGGCCCCGGTGTCGTACTCGGCATCCACGAGAT
>CAVRVW010000012.1:0-1001171 GCA_963724695.1 uncultured Acidobacteriota bacterium
CCGGGCACTTCCAGTACACGCCGAACGACTCGTGGGACTACGACGAGGTCGGCGTGCACATGCTGTACGACATCACGATTGACGGGCAGCGGCGCAAGGTCGTCGGACACTACGCGCGCAACGGCTTCTACTACACGCTCGATCGCCCGACCGGGAAGTTCATCGAGTCCGAGAAGTACGTGAACGATCTGAACTGGACGAAGGGCATCGACCAGAAGACGGGCAAGCCGTTCGAGTGACAACCCCAAGCTCGACGTGCAGCTCTACAACCCGGAGGCGCGCGCGCTGCGCGGCGACGGGAAGAAACGGGCGTGCCCGACGTGGCACGGCGGCATCGCGCACCAGCCGCTCGCCTTCAACCCGGTCAAGAACATCGCGTACGGCGTCGGAACGGAAGGCTGCTTCACGCAGAACGGCGCCGCCGTCGCCTCCCGGGGCAAGGACGGCGGCGTCGACATGAAGCAGAGCGAGCCGCGGCAGTACACGAGCGACTCTGTACTACGGGGCGGTGACGGCGTTCGACGCGACCGACCACAAGGTGCTGGCGAAGGCCGTCGACCGACATCGAAATTCGCTCAGGCGTGACCGCGACGGCCGGCGGTCTCGTGTTCAGCGCGCTGCAGGACGGCTGGGTCGTGGCGTATCACGACGAGACGCTCGAGGAGCTCTGGCGATTCAACCTCGGCACGCCGCTGAAAGGCTCGCCGGTCACGTATGCGATCGGGCCGAAGCAGTATCTGGCGGTGCAGACGAGCGGGCGCCACCTGCACCCGGTGAAGTTCGACAAGCTCGAGAACTCGAGCTACCTGTTCGTGTTCGGGCTCAACTAGAGGGCAGGCGCCGCTACGCTTCTACTGCGGGAACTCGCTGCACGCGTCGACGGCCGATCCCCAGAACTCGAGGCACTTCGCCCGATCCATCGGGCCCTTGCCGATCACCTTGTCGAAGAGGAAGTCGGCGAGCATCTCGACCTCGCGCGGCTGCAGCGTCGCTGGCGGGTCCGGGAAGCGAGAGGCCGTTCTTCTTCAGGTCCGCGGCTGTCGTGCCGTTGCAGCGGCCATCCGAGTAGGCGAGGCGGTCGAACGCCGGCATGCTGCGCCCGGGCCGGCCGCACTTGATCGCGTTGATGATCCCCGCGCGGCCGAGCCGCGTCACCCGGAGGTTCGCGCCGTCGGGCATCTGCGTGTCCATCTTGCGGCCATCGCCTGCCCAGCCGTGGCACGACTGGCAGTCCGCCTTCTGCCGGTAGATCCGCATCCCTTCCGCGACATCCTGCGGGTCCGCGGCCGGCGGCTGGGCCCCGGCGGAGGCGCGGCCGACGAGCAGCCCCACGAACGGCGCAGCGCCGAGACGCCGCCGATGGCGCCAGACGTCCCACCCGGCGTCTGCGGGTTCATCGTGTCTCCTGCCACCGAGACGGCCGGGCGGACGCCGAGCGAGTAGCTCGTAGACCACGCGCCGGGCCGAGGTCAGCGCGGCGGCAGCGCGAAGCTCAGGATCAGATCGCCGCCGCGTCGTCCGCGCTCACCGCCGCCCGACGCGACGGCGACGAACTGCTCGCCGTTCACCATGTAGATGGACGGCGACGAGAACACGCCCGATCCGGTGTTGAACTTCCACAGCAGGTCGCCGGTCTTCGCGTCGAAGGCGAAGAAGTAGCCGGCGATGTTGCTGCCGGTGCCCGACGAACACGACGCCGCCCGCCGTGACGACCGAGCCGGCCTGACCGAAGCCCTCGAAGATCTGCCGCCACTTCAACTCGCCGGTCGTCGGATCGTAGGCGGAGAAGTAGCCCTTCGGACCGCGCCCGCCGTTGAACGGCTGATCGATCGCGTTGACATAGAGCAGTCCGGTCTGCGGGCTGTACGACAGCGGGCTGTAGTTGGTGCCGCCGCCGGTGCCGGGCGCGATGATCTGGTTCGGCCGCATCGGGCTGAAGATCGGCACGGGCTTGTTCTTGGCGAGCTGCTCCGGCGGGAATGTCGAGCGGCTCGATCGGACACACCGGCTCCATCGGCTTGCCGCTGGCCGTGAACGGAATCGGCTGCGTCGGCCACGGCGACTGGCCAGGCCCCGGCGTTGTCGGTCGGGCACCGGCATCTCCTTGATCGGATGCACCGGCTTCCCGGTTTCGCGATCGAGGATGTAGAGGAAGCCGTTCTTGCTCGCCTCGGCCACCGCCTTGACGCGACGGCCGCCGACCTGCATGTCGAAGAGAATCGGCGGCGCGCCCGAGTCGTAGTCCCACACGTCGTGGTGCGTCTGCTGGAAGTACCACTTCAGCCGGCCGGTATCGAGCGTCAGCGCGATGATCGAGTCGGTGAAGAGGTTCGTGCCGGCGCGCTTGGTGCTGTCGCCGAACGGATTGCCGACGGCCATGTAGAGCATCCCGAGCTCCGGATCGATCGCCGCCGTCTCCCAGATGCCGCCGCCGTTGCGCTCGCCGCCCACCCAGGTCGGACCCGGCGATGTCCCAGCCCTGATCCTTCTCGTCCTGCGGAATCGTGTTGAAGTGCCAGATCACCTTCCCGGTCTTGGCGTCGACCGCGAGCACGTGGCCGCCCGGGAATGTGGCTCTCGCTGCGCGTGCTGCCGATGTAGAGCACGCCCTTGTAGTACTGCGGCGCCGTCGTGAACCAGTAGCCCATGCTGATGGCCGACTTCACGTCGGTGTAGCGCTGGTTCAGCACGTCGAGGATGACGCTGGCCTGGCCGTCCTTGCCGAAGGTCGGAATCGGCTTGCCCGTCTTGGCGTCGAGCGCGAAGATGAACGACCCGCCGGCCGTGTAGACGACGCCGTCGGCGTAGGTGACGCCGCGATTGCGGAAGACGTAGCCTTCGCGCGCGCCGCCGCCGAGCTTGGCGGTGACGTCGTAGGACCACAGCAGATGCCCGTCGGCCGCGTCCACGGCGTACACGCTGCCGCGCGAATCGGTCACGTACATCGTGCCGTCGACGATGATCGGCGTGGTCTGGTTGCTGACGCCGTCGATGACGCCGTGCTGAAAGAGCCAGCGCGGCACGAGCGTCTTCACGTTGGACCGGTTGATCTGGTCCAGCGTCGAATAGCGGATGCCGGCCAGGTCGAGGTTGTGCAGGGGCCAGTTGACCGTCGCGGCGGCGGCCGTGCGCGCCTGCGCGGCCACGCGTGGCGCCCACCCTGACCAATCGGGAATCGCGGCCACGAACCCGAGGAACGCCGAGAACGACGATCGCAAGCAGACGCTTCACGCGCGGCCCCCTTTCGCAGTGCCGCGCGCGACCAAAACGACCGCGCGCAGACCGGGAGCGGATTATAGCGGTGGCCGCTCCACGAACGCGACCCCCCAGGGACCGTCGCCGACCGGAATCTTCCGCGTCACCTGGCGGCTTGCAATATCGACGACCGAGACGTCGTTCGAGGGCCCGTTGGCCGTGTAGAGCGTCTGGCCGTCCGGTGAGACGGCTATGCCCCACGGCCGAGGACCGACCTCAATCGAGCCGACGACTTTCTCGGTCGCGGTGTCGACGATGAGCACCATCTTGCTGCGTCCGGTTGTCACGTACAGTCGTCTTGCCGTCCGGCGCCATGGCCGTGCCCATCGGTCGCATGCCGTCACCAAGGGGAATCTTCTTCAGCAGCCGCAGCGCCTTGCCGTCGACGACCGCCAGGGTCGCGCCATTCTCGGACGGCACGTAGCCTTTCGACCCATCCGGCAGGAACGCGATCGATCGCGGCCGGGGACCCGACCTCGATGGACTTCATCACCTTGCGGGCGATCAAGTCGATGACGTAGACGGCGCCGGCATCTTCAGAGGTCACCCAGAGCTGCTTCCCGTTAGGCGTGACGCGCAATCCCTTCGGGCTCTGCCCCGACCTTGAACGTCTCGGAGATGGCGCCGTCGGCGAGTCTGCACGACGCTTGCCTGGGCGGTGTCTTCGTTGGCGATGAACGCGTGCGCACCGTCAGCGCTGATCGCGACGGTCTCGGGATCCGAACCCGCCCGCAGCACCCGCAGCAGCGTCTGCGGACTTCGTATCGACCACGCCGATGCCGTCGGCGCCCTTGTCGGCTGGTGGCAGCGTCTTCTCGTCGACGCCAGGCCCGGCGATGGGTGATCCGCTCAGCGCGACGAACACCGCGTGCGATCGGGGCTGACGGCGATGCCGCGCGGACGTTTGCCAAGCGGCACCGTCGCAATCGACGGCCTGCGTGCCCGTGTCGATGATGGTCACCGTGCCGGCGCGCTCGTTGGTGACATACAAGAACGGCCCGGCGGCCGTCGTCGCGGCGGGCGGCGTCGTTGCTGGTGGGGGTGCGGGAGTGTCGGTGCTGCCGCCGTTCGTTGGGCCGCCGCACGCGGCCAGCGCGACACTCAGGCCCAGCACCGTCCCCGGCAGTCGTTTCATGAGTGGCATGGCGATTCCGACCTCCAATCATCTCCGGCCGAGGGTCGATCGCTCGCGCGTCGCCGTGCGTGACGCGCGCTAGCGGCGGACCGTCCGCGCCCAGGCCAGCGTGTGCGTCAGACCCTCTTCGAGCGCCACGGTCGGCACGTAGCCGAGCAGATCGCGGCGCCTTCGTGATGTCGGCCTGCGAGTCGCGCACGTCGCCCGCGCGCGCCTCCTTGTAGATCGGCTCGACCGTCGTGCCGACGATGCGATTCATCGTGCGCAGGAGCTCGTTCAGCGAGATGCGGCCGCCGGTCGCGACGTTGATGACTTCCCCGGCCGCTCCGGGCGCCTCGCACGCGCGCAGCACGCCGTCGACGACGTTGGCGACGTAGGTGAAGTCGCGCGTCTGCTCGCCGTCGCCGTAGATGATCGGCTGTCGTCCCTCGAGCAGCGCCGTCGCGAACAGCGAGATGACGCCCGAGTACGGCGAGCCCGGATCCTGCCGCGGGCCGAACACGTTGAAGTAGCGGATGGTCACCGTCTCGAAGCCGTAGAGGCGCGTGAACATCTGGCAGTACCTGCTCGGCCACCAGCTTCTGCAGCGCGTACGGCGAGAGCGGGCCGGTCGGCATGTCCTCGCGCTTGGGCAGCGTCGGCGTGTCGCCGTACGCCGACGACGAGCCGGCGTAGACGAGGCGCTTGACGCCGGCGTCGCGCGCCGCGACCAGCACGTTCAGCGAGGCGTCGATGTTGGCGCGGTTCGACGTGACCGGATCCTTCACCGATCGCGGCACCGACGGAATCGCCGCCTGGTGCAGGACGTAGTCGATGCCCGCGACCGCGCGTTCGGCCACGCCCAGGTCGGCGAGATCGCCTTCGAGGAACTCGACGCCCGGCAGGAGTTCGAGGTTGCGCCGCTTGCCGGTGATCAGGCTGTCGACGACGCGGACGCGTGGCCGCGCCGCAGGAGTTCTTCCGCGAGATGCGAGCCGATGAAGCCGGCGCCGCCGGTGACGAGATATGGAGCCATGTCGGTCGGGAGCCCGCCTACTTGGGAAAGCCCGCGCGCGGGATGGCAGGCACGATCTTCAGCGCGTTCCCGTAGTAGAGCTTCTTGAGCACCTCATCGGGCAGGCCGATGCCGTACAGCTTCCAGAACGCGTGGTAGTCGCGGTAGTAGTCGAAGTACTCGTCGTTGGTCTCGAACACGCGCCAGTAGTAGGGATACTCGTCGGGCTGATAGCTGTCCTTGCCGAACAGCAGCCGGTCCTGATACTTGACGAAGAAGTCGTGCGCGTGCGCGGCTGTCGGCCGAGGTCGTAGAGCACGGCGCCGACCTCGCAGTACAGATTCGGCATGCTGGTCGAACATCCGCCCCAGCCCGCCGAGATCGTTCGCGTGCCACCCGAGGTGCGCGAGGATCCAGGTCGTGTTCGGATGCTTCGCGAACAGTCGGTCGCGCTCGCCCATCAGCTCTTCGAAGGCGGGAAACGCGACCGATCCTGATAGCGGCGGTCGCGGATAGAGCGCCAGCTCGAGCCATCGCTCGTTGTTGTAGTCGAGCGGCTCGAAGAACTCCGACGGATCGGCGACGTGGATGAAGACCGGGATCTTGAGCCGCGCCGCCGTCTCCCAGACCGGATCGAGCTCGGGATCGTCGAGCTTGCAGCCGGGTGCCGTCGGCCTTCCGGGCCGTCAGGCCGAAGCCCTTCATGATCTCGCCGACGCCGACCGCGCCGGCCTTGACGTCGGCCTCGAGCTGCGCGGCGATCTTCGCGCCGGAGCCCGGACCGACGCCGCGGAAGTCGAGCGTCGTGAAGATCACCATGCGGTCCTTGTACCGGCTGGCCCGCATCGCGTCGAGCGCCGCTTGAGCCGATCGCCGGACGCGCCGTTGGCGTTGACCATCACCTGCAGGTTGAGCGGCTCCATCGCCGTCGCCGACGGTGTTGACGACCTCGGCGGAGGTGAGCGCCGGCGGGTGGCCGTGGATGTCGACGACCGGAAACTTCGCGCGCGGCACCGGATGCTGCGGCACGACCAGCGTCGACCGCGGCTTGTACTCGCGGATGCTCGGCGGCGGAAACTCCGGCTCGCGACCCTCGGCCGGCCGCGGCCGGATCTGCCCGGGCGGAGCTGTTGGGCGCCGGCAGACGCCAGCGCACCCGCAAAGACGACTCCCAGCAGCGCGAACGCTCGACGCATCAGCACGACTCCAGTCGGAGAAAAAGTCGCAGCAAGCCGTAAGCCGAATTCTGTCCCCTTCGCTCGCCGTCGCGGCGCTTGCGCGCCGCCACGGCTCGCTCAGGGTAACGACCATTCCTCTAGCCCCGCCATCGCTGGCGGGATCAAGCGACCTACCCGGAGACTCTACGGACGGGCCGTCTGCCGCGGCCGCCGCAGGCCTCCCTATTTGGTCTTGCTCCGTGCGGGGTTTTGCCTGCCACCCGTGTTACCACGGGCGCGGTGCGCTCTTACCGCACCTTTTCACCCTTACCTCTCGCCTCGCCCTTGCGGGGCGCATCGACGGGCGGTATATTTTCTGTGCCACTGTCCTTCAGGTTGCCCTGACCGGGCGTTACCCGGCGCACTGCCCTGCGGAGTTCGGACTTTCCTCCCGCCTTCGACGCTCGGCTCTGCGAGCGCTCGAGCGGCGAGCGACGGCTCGTCTCACTTGCTGCGAACGACTCTCGATTGTCAGGTCAGGTGGCGTCAGGTGGGTCGGGTGGCGAGCGCCTGCGGCCATACCGAGTCGAGGACCGGGGATCCGAGGCGAGGTATCAGCGTCAGTTCGCGCTGGGGGTGGAGCCCTAGCGCCAGCTCGACCAGCTGACAGGCCATGGCCTACCCGTCGGTCTCCTGCGAGATCTGGTACTGCTCGAGCTTCTTGTAGAGATTGCTGCGCGGCGTGTCGATGACCTCGGCGGTCTTCGAGATGTTCCAGCCGTTCTCGCGCAGCTTCGTCACCAGGTAGGCGCGCTCCGAGGTGTCCTTGAACTCGCGCAGCGTTCCCGCCTTCGCGGGCGGCACTTCGCCCGCTTCGGCGCGGCGTCGCCGCCTCGGCGTCGACGCTGCGGCCGCGCGCGGTCGCTCGACGCCTCCGGGCCGGACGGCCAGCGCGACGTCCGCGACGTCGATGGTGTCGCCGGCCGTCATGATGATCAGCCGTTCGACGGTGTTGCGCAGCTCGCGGATGTTGCCCTTCCACCGGTGCGCGCTGGAGCGCGTCGAGCGCGGCCGGCGTGATCCGCTTCGGCCGCGTGTTGTTCTCGCGGCTGAACAGCTCGATGTAGTGCCGCACGAGCAGCGGGATGTCCTCGGGCCGCTCGCGCAGCGGCGGCACGTGGATCGGAATCACGGCGAGCCGGAAGTACAGATCCTCGCGGAATCGTCCCTTCTCGATCTCCTCCTCGAGGTTCTTGTTGGTCGCGGCGATCACGCGGACGTCCACCTTGATGGTCCGCGCCGATCCGAGCCGCTCGACTTCGCCCTCCTGCAGCACGCGCAGCACCTTGGCCTGCGTCTTCGCGCTCATGTCGCCGACTTCGTCGAGGAAGATCGTCCCGCGGTCGGCCTGCTCGAACTTGCCGACCTGCTTCTCGGTCGCGCCGGTGAACGATCCCTTCTCGTGGCCGAAGAGCTCCGACTCGATCAGCTCTTCGGGAATGGCGGCGCAGTTCACCTGCACGAACCGCTCGCGGCTCCGCAGGCTGTTGCGGTGAATGGTCCGCGCGACGAGCTCCTTGCCGACGCCGCTCTCGCCCTGGATGAGCACGGTCGCGTTGGTCGGCGCCGCGCGGCTGACCGCCGCCATCACCTGCTTGAGGGCCGCGCTGTCGCCGACCATCTGGTGCCGGACTTCGACCGCCTTCTTGAGCGACCGGTTCTCGTCGCGCAGCCGGCGCTGATCGAGCGCGTTGCCAAGGCTGACGAGCACGCGATCGCTCGCGAACGGCTTCTCGATGAAAGTCGAACGCGCCCTTCTTGGTCGCCTCGACCGCGGTGCTGATCGTGCCGTGGCCCGAGATCACGACGACCGGCAGCGTCTCGTTCATCGCCGCAGGCGGCTCGAGCACCTCGATGCCGTCCATGCCCGGCATCTTGACGTCGAGCAGCACCAGGTCCGGCGCTTCGCGCTCGGCCAGCGCCAGCCCCTCCTGCCCGGTCGCGGCGCCGATGAACTCGTAGCCGTCGTACTCGAGCGTCATCTTCAGCGAGTCGCGGATGGCCGCTTCGTCGTCGATGACCAGGATGCGTGATTTGGGCATGGCGGCAGGCTCAGCGGTCCTCGACGCTGATGGTCTTCAGCTGCGCGTTCGGCTCGTTTCCGGCGGCGTAGAGGTGACAGCGTCGAGGATGTCGCCGGGCCGGGCGGCCGGGCGATCCGCCGGAAGTCGCTCGCCGACGCCACCGGCTGGCGGTTGATCTCGAGCAGGACGGTGCCGCGCTGCGATCTCGGCGTCGAACGACGAGCTGAGCGGCTCGACGCGCGTGATGAGCACGCCGCGCGTGTCGCCCGGCAGCTCGAACCGGTTGAACGCCGCCGCATCGAGATCGCGGACGGTCAGGCCGAGCAGGGCGCCGTCATCGTCGCCGCTCCGACGGGCGGCGCCGGGTCATCCGTCGGCACCGGTGGCTGGCGGCGGCCGCTCGGCCAGCTTCACCGTGAGGCGTCTGTTCCCGTCCGCTCCGCAGCACACGCACCGGCGCGGACGTGCCCGGCTTCGCGACGCGATCTCCCGAATCAAGTCGATCGTCGTTCGCGATGCGATCGTCGTCGAACGCCACGATGACGTCGTAGGGCGGAGGCCCGCGCGCTCGGCCGGCGATCCCTCGGTCACGTCCTGCACGAGCGCCCCGTCGTCGACCGGCAGGCTCGAGCGACCGCTGCAGATCCGCGTCGACGTCGCGCAGGCCGACGCCGATGTAGCCGCGCGACACGCGCCCGCGCGCCCGCAGCTGCGGCAGGATCGCCGCCGCGCCGTTGATCGGCACCGCAAAGCCGATGTTGCTCGCGCGCGAGCTGATGGCGGCGTTGATGCCGATGACCTCGCCGCGCGCGTTGATGAGCGGGCCGCCGCTGTTGCCGAAGTTGATGGCCGCGTCGGTCTGGATGTAGTTGTCGAGGCTCGCGTCGAAGAGCTTCCGGCCGAGATAGCTGACGACGCCGACCGTGACGGTGTGCTCGTAGCCGAGCGGGTTGCCGATGGCGCAGACCCACTCGCCCATGCGCAGCGTCGACGAATCGCCGAGCGGCGCGACCGGCAGGCTCGTGCTGGCCGTCCACCTTGATCAGCGCGATGTCGGTGTCCGGGTCGGCGCCGATGACGCGCGCGCGCAGGGTGCGGCCGTCCGACAGCTTGACGATGATGCGCTCGGCGCGCTCGATGACGTGGTGGTTCGTCAGGATGCTGCCGTCGGCGTCGATGATGAAGCCGCTGCCGGCGCCGCGGCGCGGGTCTGTCGCCGCGCGGTCGTCGGGCCGTCGAACGGCTCGGGCGCCTCCGCTGGCGCGCGCCGCCGGCGCCTCGCGCGTCGCCGCCGGCGCCGTCGCGTCGATGTTGACGACCGCCGGGTTGATGCGCTCGACGACGTCGGCGAAGTTGACGAGGGGGCCGGCGCGGAGCGCCCGCCGGCGCCCGCAGCGTCGGTCCCGGCGCGCGCCTGACGGGCGCGGCGGCCCCGTCCGCGACCACGGGCGGAGCGCCGAGCCCGCCGGCGACGATCGCGCCGACGAGAAACGCGACGACGGCGGTCAGCGCCACGGTGACGAGGGTGAACCGGCGCGACATCAGCTCGATCTCATTATAAGAGCCAGAAACGCCGGCCTCATCCAGCGTTTCCACGCCGAGCTCCCGCGCCTTCTCGAGCTTGCTCCCGGCGTCCGCGCCCGGCGACGACGGCCGTCGTCTTCTTGCTGACCGACCCGGAGACCTTCGCGCCCAGCCGCTCGAGCGCCGCGGCCGCCTCCTCGCGCGTCATCGAGGCCAGCGTGCCGGTCAGCACGAAGATCTTGCCGGCCAGCGGACCCGGGCCGTCGCCCGGCTCCGGCGCCTGGCTCGCCATGTTGACGCCCGCCGCGGCCAGACGTCGGACCAGCCGCGATGTTGCGCGGCTCGTCGGCGAAACGCGCGGACCGACGCCGCGACGACCGGGCCGATTTCGGACACCGACTGCAGCGCTTCGACCGGCGCATCCAGCATGCGCGTCCATCGTGCGGAAGTGCCGCGCCAGCGTGGCGGCGGCCTTCTCGCCGACGTGCCGGATGCCGAGCGCGTAGATCAGGCGCGAGAGGTCGTTCGCCTTGCTCCGCTCGATCTGCTCGACGACGTTGCGGCCGACCTTGCCGAGCTTGCGCGGCCGGGCGCGCTCGGACCGCGGCTCTCGCGGCGTGACGACGAGGTGCCTCGAGCGCGGGCGGCGTCGAGCGCGATAGATGTCGGCGAAGTCGCGCACCAGGTCCTGCTCGAGCAGCTGGTCGATGAGCGACTCCCCAAGCCCCTCGATGTTCATCGCCGATCGCGAGCGAAGTGCTCGAGGCTGCGCCGAATGCGCGCCGGGCACGACGTGTTCTCGCAGCGCCAGACGACTTCCTCTTCGTCGCGCTGCAGCGGCGCTCCCGCAGACCGGACACGTCCGTCGGCATCTGCCACGGCACGCTGTCCGTCGGCATGCGGCAGGATCGGCTTCACGACCTTCGGGATGACGTCGCCGCCCTTCTCGATCAGGACGCGGTCGCCTTCGCGCAGATCCTTGCGCGCGACGTCCTCGGCGTTGTGCAGCGTCGCCATCGAGATCGTCGAGCCGGCGAGAAACACCGGCTCGAGCACGGCGTACGGCGTCACGGCGCCGGTGCGCCCGACGTTGACGGCGATCTTCCGGAGGACCGTGGTCGCCTGCTCGGCCGGAAACTTGAACGCCGTCGCCCAGCGCGGAAACTTCGCCGTCGTGCCCAGCCGTTCCCGCAGCGCCAGATCGTCGACCTTGACGACGACGCCGTCGGTGTCGAAGTCGAGCGCGCGACGCTTCTCGGCCCACTGCTCGCAGAACGCGCGACCTCGTCGATGCCGGCGCAGGCCTGCCAGTGCGGTTCGACCGGCAGTCCCCAGCCCGCGCAGCGTCTGGCAGCGTGTCGCCGATGGGTGGCGGCGATCTGGTCGGCAGCACCTGATACGTGAACGCGGCGAGCCCCCGCCGGGCCACGAGCGCCGGATCCAGATTCCGCATCGTGCCGGCGGCGGCGTTCCGCGGATTGGCGAAGGCGGGCTCCCCGGCCTCCTCGCGCTCCCGGTTCATCCGCTCGAACGCGGCGCGCGGGAGGAAGACCTCGCCGCGCACCTCGATGCGCCCGGGGGGACCGCTCCGAGCGAGAGCGGCATCGCGCGAATCGTCCGGACGTTGGCCGTCACCTCCTCGCCGCGCGCCCCGTCGCCGCGCGTCGCGCCGCGCACGAGCAGGCCGTCCTCGTAGGTCAGCGCGATGCTCAGGCCGTCGATCTTCAGCTCGGCGACATAGTCGACCGTGGCGTCGCCCAGGTCCGGCGCCCTTGCGCACGCGCTCGTCGAACGCGCGCAGCTCGTCTTCGTTGTAGGCGTTGTCGAGGCTGAGCATCGGCGCCAGGTGCTCGACGGTCGCGAAACCCTCGACCGGACGGCCGGCGACGCGCTGCGTCGGCGAATCGGGGGTGACGAGATCGGGATGCTCGGCCTCGAGCGCTCGAGCTCGTGCAGCAGGCGGTCGAACTCCTCGTCGGAGATCTCGGGGTCGTTCTGGATGTAGTAGCGCTCTTCGTGGTGGCGAATCGCCGGCGCAGTTCATCAGCTCGCTGGGCGGGCGTGGGAGCCATGCCTGTATCAGGCCTTGTGGGCGGCGGCGCTTCAGCGATCCCGGGAGAGCACGTAGTCGGGCAGCGCCAGCAGCGCGTCGCGCTCGGAGCTCGGCGGAAAGATGGACAGCGGCTTCTTGGCGCGCTCGGCGAACTCGACGGCGCGCCGCGTCGCGTAGTCGATCGAGCGGTGCTCGCGCAGAATCGCCAGCAGCTCGCCGCCACTGCTCTTCGGTCGTCGTCCGCTGGCGATGATGTCGCGGACGATCCGCTCGCCGACCTCTTCGTCCTGCCGCAGCAGGTGGATGAGCGGCAGCGTCATCTTGCCTTCGCGCAGGTCGGCGCCGACGGGCTTGCCGAGCGCGGCGCGGTCGCCGGTGAAGTCGAGCAGGTCGTCGACGATCTGGAAGGCGATGCCGAGGTTGAAGCCGTACTCCTGGAGCGCCTGCTGCCTGCTCGGGGGTGATGCTGCCGAGCATGCCGCCGATCTGCGCGCAGCCGCCGAAGAGGTACGCGGTCTTCCGGCGGATGATGTCGAAGTGCTCGTCCTCGGTGATGTCGGCGTCGCCGTTCTTGGTCAGCTGGTACAGCTCGCCTTCGATCATCCGGAGCGTGACGTCGCACAGCAGCCGCACGATGTCGAGCGTGTCGTGCGTGAGCGCCAGCGCCATCGACTTGATGTAGAGGTAGTCGCCGAGGAGGACCGTGATGTCGTTGCCCCACCGCGAGTGCACCGCCAGCCGGCCGCGGCGCAGCTCCGAGTCGTCGATGATGTCGTCGTGGACGAGCGTGGCCGTGTGGATGAACTCGACGACCGCGGCGTAGAGGCACGGCGCGGTCGCCCTGATAGCCGCTCAGCCGCGCCGCCATCAGCAGCACGGCCGGGCCGGATGCGCTTGCCGCCGCTCGTCTGGATGTACTGCCCGATCTTCGGAATGAGCTCGACCTGCGACTCGACGTGGCGGCCGAACTCACGATCGACCCGCTCGAGGTCGCCGCGAATCGGCTCGAAGATCTGCGAGAGCAGCGGGGTTTTTTCCACGGCGGCTCAGGTTGGAACTTTATCACGGCCGGAACAGGCTGTGAAAGTTGGCCGCGGTCTGCTCGGCCAGCGCCGCAGCTGTCGTGCCGTGAAGCGCCGCGAGCGCGTCGACGACCTGTCGCCACGAACGCCGGCTCGTTCCGCTTGCCGCGATGCGGCACCGGCGCCAGAAACGGGCTGTCGGTCTCGACCAGCAGGCGATCGAGCGGCACCAGCCTCGCCGTCTCGCGCAGCTCCGCGGCCTTCGGGAACGTGACGATGCCGGCCAGCGAGATGTAGAAGCCCAGGTCGAGCCCGGCGCGCGCCAGCGCGGGCCGCCCGGTGAAGCAGTGCAGCACGCCCGCAGCACGCCGCGCCCTTCGTCGCGCAGAATCTCCAGCGTGTCGTCGTCGGCCTCGCGCGTGTGGATGACGACCGGCAGCGCCAGCTCGCGCGCCAGCACGGAGCTGCGCCCGAAAGACCGCGCTGCTGGACGTCGCGCGGCGAGAAGTCGTAGTGGTAGTCGAGGCCGATCTCCCCGACGGCGCGCGCGGACGGCGTCCGCGCGATCTGGTGCCGGACGGCGTCGGCCGCGCGTTCCGGCGCCTCGGCGAACTCGTGCGCGGCGTGCGGGTGCACGCCGACGGCCACGCGCACCTCGGGCCAGAGGCCAATCAGGCGCTCGGCCTGCGCCGCCTCCTGCTCGTCGCCCGCCTCCAGGATGACCAGCACGCGCTCGAGACCCGCATCTCTCGCGCGCGCGACGACCTGGCTTCGAGGTCCGGCGCGAACACTTCGTCGGCCAGGTGGCAGTGGGAGTCGATCATCGCGAGACGGTCGTCTCGAGGCCGGACGGCAGGCGCGGCGACCCAAGGAGCCGCACGAACACCTCCCATCGCTTCGCCCGGTCGGCGCCAGCGCCTCCGCGCGCCTCGACGTACTGCCGCACGAGGTCCTTGCCGAGGTTGTAGTTGATCACGTAGCTCCGGTAGTCGTCCATGAAGCGCGTGCGCTGTTCGGCCCGCGGCGGCGACATCAGCGCGAAGCGCGTCAGCCACTCCGCGGCCGCCGCGGTCGATCTCGCCGTTCAGATACCGCCGCGCGGCCTCGTTCCCGGCATACGACAACCGATCGACGATGCCCTGAATCCGCGTAGTACTCGTCGACACGCGCGGGGTTCAGACCCGCCGCCGGAAACAGCACGTCGCGCTCGAAGGCGAGCCGCTCCTCCGGCGAGAACGCCACCTCGATGCCGTAGTTGGCGGTGCCTTCGGCGATGAGCGACTGCGGCGAGAACAGCGGGTAGACGGGCATCTCGACCCAGCCCCGATCGCGCACCAGCCGCTTCTCGAGCAGCGCGTTGTAGACGTGATGGCCGGGATAGCCCTCGTGGCAGGCCAGGTCGACCGCGCGGTCGATGTAGATCGGCAGGTCGGTGTTGACCTGAATCAGGCTGCTGATAGTTGCCCTGATACCAGTTGTAGCCGCTCCACGACTTGTTCGTGACGTACTCGACCGTGAAGCTCTCGCTCCGGCGGCAGCGCCACGTGCTGCAGCGTTCGGCGCCGGCACTCGGCGATCGCCAGATCGAAGACCGCCGCGAGCGCGATCGGTGGGGATGACGAAGTCCTGGCGAAACGCGTCGTAGCGCTCGATGAGCGGGCCCTGCCCTGGCAGGCAGTCCGTCGCCAGCTCGCTCGAGCGTCGCCTTGGAAGTACGTCTCCGGGAAGGTCGGCGCCACGGCGTCGTACAGCGCGGCGCGATTCCTCGTCGAAGCGACAGCTTCGTCGCCGGACAGCATCCGCGATCCGCGCGCGCAGCGCCGCGAGCTGCCTGCTCGAGGTATTCGCGCCGCAGCGCGATCAGCCGTCCTCATCGCTCTGCCCTTCCCCGCCCGACCCTCCGGACCCACCCGACCCCTGAAGCGCATCGATCAGCCGCGCAGCGTCGGCGTCGATCTCCGCAGAGCGGCCGCTTGCCGGCCTCGGCCGCGGCCTTCCACTCCGCCGGACCGTAGAAGGCGTCGACGTAGGCCGGGTCGTGCTGGCCCACGGCCAGGACGAGCTTCACGTAGCGTTCGGCAATGGTATTCATCGGCCATGCCCTGAGGCTCCACGTTTCCTCCGCCGCACGCACCGGTGGGAAGCGCCGCGAGGGCGGCGACGAGCGACACGCAGAAGGCCGGTGGTCAGCCGAAGCATCCAGGTCGGCTCCTACCGGACCCGCGTGCCGGGCGCCGGCGGCTCCTCGAAGCGTCACGAGCGTCGGCTTGCCGCCTTCCGGGCTCGCCGCGAGCACCATCCCGTTCGACTCGATGCCCATCAGCTTCGCCGGCTTCAGGTTGAAGACGATCGCGACCGTACCGGCCGACGAGCGCCTCGGCTCGTAGGACCTCGGCGATGCCGGCGACGATGGTGCGCTGCGTCGGCGCCAGTGTCGACCAGCAGCTTCAGCAGCTTGCTCGACTTCGGGCACGCGCTCGGCCGCCAGCACCTTGGCGACGCGCAGCTCGACCTTCATGAAGTCGTCGATGGAGATCTGCTCGGCCTCGGGCGCAGCGGTCGCTGGCGCCAGGGGCGGCGGTTGGAGGCTGGGGCCGGCGTCGGAGCGTCCACGGTGGCATCGCTGCTGGCCCGTCTTCGGGCCGGTCTGAGGCTCGACGGCTCGATAGCTGGCGCCATCGTCGGCTGCACGATCGCCTGTCTCCTTGCGCGGCCACAGCGGGCCGTCCGACGGCGATCGCGCTCGCCTTCGTCGCGCCAGCGGCCATCGCGGTCCAGATCGGAGGTGGCGTCGGGCGCGCCGACGCGCCGCAGGATCTCGGCGCTCGACGCCGGCATGATCGGCGGCAGCAGCACGGCCGCGAGCCGAATGGCCTCCGCGGCGTCGAAGAGCACCTGCGCGAGCCGATCGGCGTTCGCCGGGTTCTTCGCCAGCGTCCACGGCGCCGTCTCGGCGATGAACTCGTTGGTCGCGTCGATCGACGCGGAACGCCGCGGCGGCGCCCTCGTGCAGGGCGCAGCGCGTCCATCGCCGACCGATAGGTCCGGCACGGCTTCGTCGGCGACCGCGCCAGGCTTCGGCCGAGCGCCGCCGGGCGACGCACGGCCCCTGCCGGTACCGGCCCACCATCGCCGAGACGCGGCTCACCAGGTTGCCGAGGTTGTTCGCCAGGTCGACGTTGTAGCGCTCGTCGTACCGCTCCCACGAGAAGTCGCCGTCGCCGCCGAAGGGGATCTCCTTCACCAGATACAGCCGCAGCGGATCGGCGCCGAACCGGCGACTGCCTGCCGTCGACCTCGGATCGATGACCGTGCCGAGCGACTTGCTCATCCGCTGACCGTTGACGGTCATGAACCCGTGGCCGAAGACCTGCCGCGGCAGCGGCAGCCCCGCCGCCATCAGCATCGCCGGCCAGATGACCGTGTGGAACCGGGTGATGTCCTTGCCGATCACGTGCAGATCGGCCGGCCACCACGTGTCGAAGCGTCGCCTGGTCGGCGCCGAGGCCGACCGCCGACGCGTAGTTGATCAGCGCGTCGAACCAGACGTACACGACGCTCGACGGATCGAACGGCAGCGGAATGCCCCAGGACTGCCCGGCCCGGCTGACCGAGATGTCCTCGAGCCCGCTCTCGAGCAGCCGCAGGATCTCGTTGCGGCGGATCTCGGGCTGGAGGAACTCCGGATGGGCCGCGAAGTGATCGCAGGAGCGGCTGCTGGTACTTCGACAGCCGGAAGAAGTAGTTCTTCTCCCTGATCCACTGCGGCGTCGATCGTCGGGTGCAGCGGACAGCGGCCGTCGACGAGGTCCTTCTCCTGCTTGAAGGCTCTCGCAGCCGACGCAGTACCAGCCTTCGTACACGCCCTCGTAGATGTCGCCGGCGTCGTGGAGCCGCGCGACGATCTCGGTGACGCCGGCCTTGTGCCGCGGCTCGGTCGTCCGGATGAAGTCGTCGAACGAGATGTCGAGCGCCTGCCACGCTGGCGCGGAACTCCTGCTCCATCCGATCGCAGTACGCCAGCGGGTCGAGCCCCTCCTCGACCGCCTTCTTGAACACGTTCTGCGAGTGCTCGTCGTTGCCCATCAGGAACCGCGTGTCGATGCCGCAGCAGCCGCTTGTAGCGGGCGATGACGTCGGCCGCAGATCTTCTCGTACGCCGTGCCGAGATGCGGCCGGCTGTTGACGTAGTCGATCGCGGTCGTGAGGTAGAAGCGGCTCACGAGTGGCCGGTCCGCGGACGGCGCCGTAGGCCTGGACGGCGATCGCCTGCACGTCCTTGACCGACAGGCTGTGCGGCCGCCGCCAGTCGTCGCGCAGTCGTCGAACTCCGGCACGGCGTTGACGACGCGGCCGTCGCGCCAGGCCAGCTTGAACCGGACCGCGCCGACCGGCGTCTCGACGCTCGACGATCTCGCGCTCGCAGGCACTCGCGCTCGACCTCGGAGTACCGCAGCCCGATCGTCGTCGTCTCGCGGAAGACGATGTCGGTCGAGCGCCGCCCGCCGCTCGGCGGCGCAGACGACCGTCAGCAGCGTGCCCGGCCGGTTCTTCTTCATCTGCACCGGCACGTAGAACACCTCGAGCGCGCCGGCCGCGTACAGCCGATCCATGACGACGCCGAAGATCTGCGGGTTCATGTCGTCGATCTCGCACTCGATCGACGCGACGACGCGCTCGGCGCTCGGCCGCGGTCGGCCGCCTCGGCCGATGAGCACGCGCAGGACGTTCGGCGTGCCCGGGATCGTCGCGGTCGCCGGCGCCGTAGCCGACGCGCTCGATCGTCATCGGCCGGAATCGGGCCGAACGACGTCGGCGTACGCCGTCGCGATCAGCGCGCCGGTCGGCGTGACCAGCTCCTTCTGGACCGCGCCGCCGTAGATCGGCGCGCTCGCCGAGCAGCTTGACCGTCGCCGGCGCCGGCACCGGGAACACGCCCGTGCGCCGACTCGCACCATGCCGCCGCCGACGTTGAGCGGCGAGCAGACGATCCGATCGGCGCCAACCCACTCGAGCGCGAACACGGCGCCGACGATGTCGATGATCGAGTCGAGCGCGCCGACCTCGTGCAGGTGCACCTGCTCGACCGGCATCTGGTGAATCGCCGCCTCGGCCTCGGCCAGCCGCCGAAACAGCGCCTTCGCCCGGTCGCGTCCGGCGGCCGACAGCGCCGACGTGTCGATGAGCGCGAAGATCTCCGGCAGGCTCCGATGCGCGTGATGGTGATGCGGTGCGCTCGTGGGTGAGCGTGCGTGGCGTGGCCAGTGCTCGTGCGCGTGCGTGCTCGTGAGGCGTGGCCGTGCTCGTGCGACGACGTGAACTTCGTGGCCGAGACGCCGCGCCCGCAGCACGCGCTCGGCGCGTGATCGTCGTAGCCCGGAGACCGCCAGGCTGCCGAGCGCGCCGCTTCAGCTCGTCGAGCGGCAGGCCGGCATCGAGAAGCGCGCCGAGCACCATGTCGCCGGAGATGCCGGAGAAGCAGTCGAAATAGAGCACTCGCGACATCAGAGCCGTCCCATCTCCTTGAAGCTGCAGTACCGCACGTCGCCGAGCACGACGTGATCGACGAGCGTCGATGCCCATCAGCGCTGCCGGCCGCCGCCAGCCGCCGCGTCAGCTCCACATCGTCGGGGCTCGGGCGTCGGGATCGCCGGAGGGATGATTGTGGAAGACCACGACCGCGGCCGCCGCCGCCGAGCATCGCCTCGCGAAACACGTCGCGCGGCTCGACGACCGTGGCGTTCAACGTGCCCGATCGCCAACACGGTCGTCCGCGAGCACGCGGTGCTTGCGTGTCGAGCAGCACGACGCCGAACTGCTCGACCGGCCGCGACGCCGAACGTCGGCAGCAGATACGCCGCCGCATCGCGCGGCGTCCGCAGCTGCACGCGCGCCGCCGGCGCGTGCGCCAGCGTCCGGCGGCCCAGCTCGAGCGCCGCCACGAGCTGCGCCGCCTTCGCCGCGCCGATGCCGGCCACGCGCGCCAGATCGTCGCAGCTCGACGCGCGCCAGCCCGTGCAGCCCGCCGCGCGCCGTCAGCAGCTCGTTGGCGACCGCCAGCGCGCCGGTCCGCCGGACAGCCGCTGCCGAGCACCAGCGCCACGAGCTCGTTGTCGCCGAGCGCCGCCGCGCCGTGCCGCAGCAGCTTCTCGCGCGGACGATCGTCGGGCGACAGGTCTTTCATCGTACTACAGAGTCCGCCGCGTCCGCCGCGAGCTCCGGCGTATACTCACAAGGATGTCCCGCTTCGCGTCGGGCCGCTTGCGCCCTGGCCATGGTCCTGACGTGCGCTCGTCACCGCTTGCTGCGGCGCATCCACCCGACAAGAAATGCAACAGGCGCGAGGCGCGATCGACGCCGCGCGCGCCGCCGGCGCCGATCGGTACGCCAGCGACGAGTTCGCGGCCGCCGACGACGCGCTCAAGCGATCGCAGGAGGCGGTCGACGCAGCGCGACTACCGCCTGGCGCTCAACCACGCGCTCGACAGCCGCGAGCGCGCGCAGACGGCGCGCCAAGGAGGCCGCCGACGCCAAGGCCGCCGCGCGCGCCGAAGCCGACCGCGCGCTGACCATGCGCGGCGGCGGCGCTCGAGCAGGCGCAGCGCTGGCGTGAAGGCTGCCGAGGGTGCGCGCGCGCCTGCGCGTGCTCGCCGACCCGGCGCGCACGGCTATCGCCGATCAGGATCGCCGCGTGCAAGAAGCGCGCGCAGCGTTCGACCGAGGCGACTTCAACGCGGCCACCAAGGCTGCTGCGGCCGCAACTGAAGCGCTGGCGACCGCTACGCGGCGATCTCGACGCGGCTGCCGCGCCCGGCCGCGCGCCGGCGCCGCTAGCCGGACCGGTCAGAATCTGGCCAGCCGGCGACGCTCCCGCGTTCGTAGATTGCACGGGATCGCTCAGGCCGGAGCCGGAAGGCTGCCGCAGCCACTCGCCCTCGCACACCACTTCCGCCCACCCGGTCAGGTAGACGCTGTCCGGCATCCATTCGACGCGCTGCGCCCCGCCCGGCGCGACGACTTCGGCGCTGCGCGCCGCGCCGCCGAACGCCGCGGCCGCGACAAGCGGCGGCGCACGACCCGGTGCCAGACGACATCGTCGGACCGCACGCCGCGCTCCCAGATCAGAATCCGCACGCGGTCCGGGCGCCTCGACCTGCGCGAACTCGACGTTGGTCCCATCGGGAACAGCTGCGTGACGTTCGAGCGCGGCGCCAAGCCGCTCGAAAGCGCTCCTCGATCGGGCAGCGGGCCGAGCAGGACGCACTGCGGGATTGCCCATGTCGAGCACGACCAGGCGCGATCGTCTCGCCCGCGACGCTGATCGTGCGCTGCGGCGATGCCGGCGGGCAGACCCATGGCGGCCCGAAACGTCTGACGCGTGCCGTCGCGGCCGATGCGCGACAGGCGCTTGACGCCGCCTCGGTGTGCACGACGAGCTCTGCACGAGGTGCGGTCGATTCGTCGCAAGCAGGAGCGCGCCAAGCGCACGCACGCCGTTGCCCGACACCTCGGCGCGGCTGCCGTCGGCGTTGAACAGCCGCATCGACACGTCCGTCCCCGCTTGGCGCGTAGACGATCAGGCCGTCGGCGCCGACGCCGGTGTGCCGATCGCACATCTCGCGCGCCAGCGCGTCGAGCGCCACGCCGACGACGTCTTCGGCGTTCACGTAGAGGAAGTCGTTGCCGTAGGCGTGCGCCTTGGCAAATTCAGCATCGACTCTACTTCTCGGCAGAACGCGAGCAGGTGCCAGCCGAAGCGCCGGACCAGCGGCCGCGGCAGCGCGTTGAACGTGCCGACGAACACGCCGTTGTAGACGGCGCCCTTTCCAGCCGCCGTGCAGCCGCGACTTGACCGGGAATCGCTCGGGCACGATGCGCACCTCGCGGAACCCGTCGAGCAGGCGCCGGAATTCGCCGATGCTGAACTTCAGCAGCACCGGCGCATCGTCGTGCTCGAGGCCGACCTTCATCAGCTTCGAGAGCGCGTTCAGCCACGAGATGCGGTTGTACACCTGGAAGATGGCCCGCCCGCCGGGCTTGAGCACGCGGCGGCATTCGTCGACCAGCCGCTGCGGATTGGCCGTGTACTGCACGACGCCGTGCGCGTAGACGAGATCGAACGCGTCGTCGGCAAACGGCAGCTGCTCGCCGTCGGCGACGCGGAAGTCGCCGGCCAGCCCCTGCTGCGCGAAGTTCGCCCTCGCGAGATCGATGGCCGACGCCGCCAGATCGACGCCGGTGACGAGCGCGCCGCCCTTCGCGAAGCGCGCGAGATCGACGCCGGCGCCGCAGCCGACCTCGAGCACGTTCGCTGCCGCGATAGCCGTCGAAGTCGACGAGGCGCAGCAGATGGTGCAGCTTCTCGAAGTGATACTGATCGAGATCGTCGAAGAAACCGCGCGATCCGACCGGGTGCTTCGTGATCTCGAGATCGTGAATGTGCCGTTCCCAGTACTGTCGAACCTCGTCGGTCGTCGCCACGCGGACCACTATACTATCGCGGGTGCGCCGCGATCTCGACCGGCTCACGGCGCGCTCCTTCGACGTGCTCGTCGTCGGCGGCGGCATCTACGGTCTGACGATCGCGTGCGACGCCGCGCAGCGCGGGCTGAGCGTGGCGCTCATCGAGCGCGGACGACTTCGGCAGCGGCAGCTCGTTCAATCATCTGCGGACGATCCACGGCGGCCTGCGGTATCTCCAGACGCTCGACTTGTCGCGCGCGCGCGAGTCGATTCGCGAACGCCGCACGCTCGCCCGCATCGCGCCGCACGCCGTCCGCGTCCTGCCCTTCGCGCTGCCGCTGTTCCGATCTCTGACGGCCGGCAAGACCGCGATGCGCGCCGGCTTGCTCCTCGACCGGCTGCTGGCCGCGGATCGCAACACGGGTGTGACGGCCGACCTCTGTCTGCCGCCCGGCCGCGTGGTCTCGAAGGACGAAGCCATCCAGCGATTCCCCGGGCTGCGCCGCCCCGCGATGACGGGAGCGGCCGTCTGGCACGATTACGTGACGCCGGAGTCCGATCGCCTGACGTTTTCGTGGGCCGCAGCCGCCGCCACCCATGGCGCCGTCATCGCCAACTACGTGGAAGCGGTGTCGCTCATCGCCGAGGGCGGCCGTGTCCGTGGGGTGCGTGCCCGGGACCTGCTGAACCACCGGGAGTTCGAGATCGGCGCCACGTCGACCGTCAACGCCACGGGCCCTGCCATCGACAAGCTCCTCGAGCCGCTCGGTCTCGCGACCGGCATGCCGCTGTTGAAGGCCATGAACGTGGTGACCACGCGGGACGCAAGCGGGGACGCCGCTCTTGGCGGGCGGACGCGCTCGGGCCGCCACCTGTTTCTCGTCCCCTGGCATTCGCGCGCGCTGTTCGGCACCTGGGAGTCGACGACGCGGACCTCACACGATGATTTAGCCGCGCGCGAAGAGGATGTCGCGGGCTTCGTTGGAGAGATCAACCATGCGTTTCCGTCTCTCGACCTGACGTTGGCCGACGTCGCCCTCGTGCACCGCGGCGTCGTGCCGGCTGTTGTCGGCTCGAACGGAGTGCCGAGGCTGCAGGGCCACGAGCAGGTCTTCGACCATGCCTCTGCCCCGAATCGTGCAAAGGCCGTCTCTGGACTCCTGAGCGTCGCTGGCACCAAGTACACGACAGCCCGCCGCGTGGCCGAGCGTGTGACCGATCGGCTGGCCGCACTTGCCGGACGTGAGACGAGACCCTGCACCACCGCGGAGGCCCGGCTGCCAGGTGGCGATGTGGACGACATGACGAGCGCGATTTCCGGCGCGCGGCGCGAGCTTGGGGATCTGCTGCCAAGCGACTCGATCCCCCACTTGATTGCTGCCTATGGGTCCCGCTATCGCGAGGTGGTGGCCCTTGCGACCTCGCGCCCCGAGTGGAGAACGCGGCTCGCGGACAGCTCGCCCGTCGTCGGCGCCGAACTCGTGTGGGCGTTCCGCGAAGAGATGGCGCAGACGCTCGCCGACGCGGTGATTCGACGAACACCCCTCGGAGCCCTCGGCTACCCTGGAGACCAGGCCGCGCAGCGGTCCGCCGCGATCATGGCTGCGGAGCTCGGCTGGACTCCGGACCGAACACGTGCGGAAGTGAACGATCTCAGAACCTTTTACGCCCCCGTGCCAATCCCTAATCCCTGATCCCGATCCCTGATCCCCGATCCCTGTTCCCTGATCCCTGACTATGACGCTCCATCGACTCATCAGCACCGGCGCCCTCAGCCTGCTCCTGACGACCACCGCCTCTGCGCAAACTGCGGCGCCAACGACGTTGCCCGATCCCTCGTCGCTTCGTTCGACACTGACGGCAGAGACCCTAGCGGACCTGCCACTGGGCAACAACCTCTACACCGCGCTCGAGACGATGCAGCCGGAGCTGATTGCGGATCGCTTCAACAACAGCGGCCTTAACGTCGGCGAGGGTGCGCGAGTGGGCGGTTTCCTCGCGTCCTGGTCGCAGACGCACTTTCGCATCGGGGACGTGAACATCAGCGATCCGGTGGGAAGTGGCGCGGCGCTGTTGTTTCCGGAAGCCCCGTTCTGGCGCCGCGTCGACATCACGATGGGCCTGATGCCAATCTCGCTCCAGACGGCTGGACTCGCAACGACCCTCGAGCCACAGCGTCCGACGGCGCGGTGGACCACCGTCGCCAGCGTCGCCGGATCCGGCGGCTCTTTGGCGGCGCCCACCCCATCGGGGCCGGTCCCGCCGGTGGCGCGGCTTCGCGACTTTGCCAACGGATCCGTGCTCGTGAGCGGACCACTCAGCCCGGATCGCCTGGGGATCGTAGCCGGCGCAACGCTGTCGCAAGCCTCAAAGCTCATACGCGAGTTTCCAGTGAATGCTGATTCGGATCTGGCGTCGGGATTCGTCAACCTGGTCTACACGCCATCGGCACAGTCTGAATGGCGGACGCTCGGATGGCTGCAGCACGCGACGGTGCCGTTCGAATACCGACGGGTGTTCCCTGCGGAGTCGTCTACGGAGGACACGTCGCTCCATGTTCAGTCGACGTGGGAGCGCCGTCTGAACCCGGAGGCGAGCTGGCGCATCTTCGGCGGCGTCACTCAACGATCACGCGGGAACGATTCAGGCGACGTTTCCTCGATCACCGTCGACCGTCTTCTCGATGGGCCGACGCCCTGGATTGTCTCCGCAACCGGCGAGTCCACGACCCGGCGCTGGACGTTCGGCGGCCGTCTGGGCGCATCAGCAGCGCGCGGGAGCCTGCACCATCGCACGGCGCTCGGCCTCGATTTCGACCTTGCACAGGCGATCTCCCGCAATCAGTTCACCGGGGCGATCGGCGAGCTTGTCGACAACGTTCCCGCCCGGCTCTGGACCTATACGCATCCAGCGGCGGAGGCGAACCGGCATGCGACGACGGTCTCCGCGTTCGGGAGCGACCACATCACCTTCTCTCCCACCCTCACGCTTGATGTCGGCGCACGGCTCGAGTGGACCGGGGGGAGCGCCGATGGCGCAGCCACCGGCATTTCGTGGGTTTCGCTCCTGCCAAGCGCTCTGGCGCACTGGCAGTTCTCTGCCCGGCCCCGGTTGAGCCTGGTCGGGGGCTATCGCCGAACGGGCAACGCACTGAATCTCGACCTTCTGGCTTTCGGCGATCCTGCGGCTCCGACGGCGACGGTCTCGCGATGGTCCTCGGGACCTGCCTCCTCGCCAGTCGTCGGACCGGTCATCGACCGCGTGGGTCCGGGCACCGGCGGCGACGAGACCTTCAGCCGGATCGACCCCGATCTGGCCCGGTCCTACACAGACGAGTTCGTCATCGGGCTCGAGTCGCACCCGCGACAGTGGATGCGATTGAACCTGACCGGCGTCGCGCGCCGGCAGGCCAGCCTTCTCGGCGTCGTGGACGTCGGCGTGCCGATCGACGGCTACTCGACCGTTGGTGTCCCCGACCCGGGCCTCGACTTCTTGAGCGACCACGATGACCAGATCCTGCTGTTCTACAACCGGCTGCCCTCGAGCTTTGCCCGGAACCAGTACCTGCTGACCAACCCGGGTCAGGATGCGGCCACGTCCTACGCCCTCAAACTCACGACGGAGGGATCGACCGACAACCTGTTTCTGCTGTTTGGGGCGACCGCCTACCTGGCAAGCGCGTCGGCCAGCAGCCGCGGGTACCAGCCGATCGAAAACGACCAGGACATTCCAGGCGAGGTGTTTACAAATCCCAATGCCGCTACGTACGCCCGCGGCCGGTTGTTCAGCGATCGCGCGTTCACCATCAAGTGGACCACGGTCTATCGGTTCCCGGCGGACTTTCGGGTGGGGGCGATCGCGCGCTACCAGGATGGCCAGCCGTCGGCGCGCCTGGTGATTTCGCCGGAGCTGAATCAGGGCCCTGAGGCGGTTCGCGCCTTTCCAAATGGACGCAACCGGTTCACGTTCACGGGCAGTCTGGACCTTCGACTGCAAAAGGGATTCGACGTCGGAGGCACGCGGCTCGACGCTCATGCTCGACTTCTACAACCTGGCGACCAGGTCCAACGAGGTTGACGAGTATGTCGTGAGCGGTCCGGCCTTTCGAACGCCGACCGCCATCGAACCACAGCGCTCGGTGCACCTGGGTCTCAGGGCCACGTTCTAGCCCAGCCTGCGAGCCATGCCGGTCTGGTCGGTGCTTCTCGCTCTGGGACTCGCCGGCGGTGCAGCCTGGGGCGCCGCCCGCCTGTGGCGGATCGCCGCGATCGGCGCGGCCTACAAGGCCAAGGTGCTGAGCATGACCGTCTTCGGCGCCGGCCGCGAGATCGATCCCCAGAGCGCCCCCGAGGTCTCCGCCGACAGCTATTGGCTCCTGCGGCTCTTCCAAGTCCGCATCGATCGCGCGCAGCAGATCGTCACAGCATCGCTCGTCGGCCTCAGGCCCAGATCGGTGACGTTCCGCTCTGGTCCATTTGGTCGACGCATGACGCGGCCTTCGGCGGAGTGGGCTGTCGGTCCCGGGTCGGTGGCTCTGGCGCGTGTCGTCGGTGCGGCGTTCGACGAGCCGGATCGAACACGCACCAGGCGAACGAGAGCCATCGTCGTCGTCCGGGGTGGTCGGATCATCGCCGAGCGATATGCGCGCGGGATTCAACGATGGATCCAGATTCGCGGGATGGTCCATGACCAAGAGCGTGTTGAGCGCACTTGTCGGCCTGCTCGTGGCTGACGGGCGGCTCTCCCTCAGCGACCAGAACCTTCTGCCGGCGTGGCAGCCGCCGGACCCTCGTGCGCAGATCACACTCGAGGACTTGCTGCGGATGCGAAGTGGCTTGCGGTTCTCGGAGGTCTACACGGACTTCTCGTCGGACGTCGTTGAGATGCTGTTCAACCAATCCGACGCAGCCGGGTACGCGTCCAGTCGACCCTTGAGTGACCCGCCTGGCACCGTGTGGCGCTACTCCAGCGGGACGTCCAACATTCTCTCCGCCATCGCCCGGCGCGTCGTCGGCGAGGAAGACTACCCCGGCTGGCCGTATCGATCGCTCTTCGACCCGATCGGCATGAGCAGCGCGCTGCTGGAACCAGACAGCGGCGGCACATTTGTGGGCTCGTCATTCATGCTCGCGACGGCTCGAGACTGGGCGCGATTTGGGCAGCTGTACCTGCAGGACGGGATGTGGGACGGGCAACGCATTCTTCCGCCTGGATGGGTTCAGTGGTGCAGGACGTCGACACCGCAGTCTGCCGGCATGTATGGCGCTCATTGGTGGCTGAAGCTTCAGCCGGAACTGGGCGGCGCGACCTCCGCCGCGGCGCGGCTTCCAGAGGATGCCTTCTTCGCCCTGGGTCACGAGGGACAGACGCTCACGATCATTCCCTCGCTGCAGCTGGTCGTCGTCCGGCTGGGGCTGTCCATCCACGTGGACGCATGGAACCATGCGGAATTCGTTGCGAACTTGATAGAAGCGGTCTGACAGCTAGATCACGGGACCTCGAAGGCGTTGAACACGTAGGTGAAGCCCCCTGTGAACCCGAATGTGGGGTCCACGGAGTGGAGACCGAAGAAAATGCCGCCATCGAGCCGCAGCGCGCCCGTGGTGTACCGGGCGCCGAAGTTCAGGATCCCACGCGTCTCGGTGCCTGGAAAAGGCTCGCCCTCATGCGTCGATATTCTGCCGTTCAACTCACCCACGATCTCGGCGCTATCGGTCAGCGCTCTGGCGAACGATGCACCGTATGTGAGGACATCGTTCTGGCGCGCCCCTTGGACCGGATCTGCCAGGATCCCCAGGCCCAGGTTGCCCACGACGCGAACCGACTGGACCGTTTTTGCCAACGATAATCGAGGCGTAAAAATCTGTGGTGTCCGTGCCGAGCCCGCTCTCGTTGCTTGCGTTTGGCAGCTTCGTCGTGAAGCGGAACGCCAGCGCCGGCCGCCCCGGACGTTCCGACATCAGGCGGACTTTCGTGCCGATCATCAGGTCCTGGATGTCGGATGTGCTCTCACCCGTCACCGTGAGGAGACCCGAGAGAGGTGCCGGCTCCCGATCCTTGATCGCCAGCCGGTTGAAAAGGCCGCCGTCGAGCTGGATCTCGGCAATCGCGCTGATCCCGATGCTGACGCCAAGCGTGGGGACCCTGACCAGATCACCGCGAAGGCCGGACGCCGGATACTGCTGATCCTGCATGTAGTCGATCCCGCCTTCGAGCATCAACCGCCCGGCGCCAATCGGCTCAGGATCCTCCGTGAGCAACGGACGCTGCTGAGCCTGGGCGGCCGAGGCGGCGAGGGTGAGCAGACAGGCGATCGTGGCTGTGGCGCGGGTGAACATCTTTTAGGCTCCGGGCTTCTGGCTTCGGGCTTCGGGGGCTCCGGACTCTCAGGCTTCGGGCTCTGGCTTCGGGCTTCACGGGGCCCGAGGCTTCGGGCTAGGCCGAAGCGGGAACCGGGGTCAGCGTTGCCAGCACGCGACGCCGGGTGGCGTCGTCTTTTGCAGGCCCCGGCGCCGTCGGGGTCGTGCGCCGGACCAGGTCCGCCGGTGGATTCAGGCGCGTATCGAGCAGGTGCCGCGGCGCCACGTTGGAGAGCGCCTTCAGCATCGACTGGCTTGACGCCAGGGTGCTCGATTTCGAGCTCCATGACGAGGCGCTTGACGCGCTGCCGCTGCAGGCCCAGATCGCCGCACGCCGGACAGCAGCAGCCGATGATTGGCAGCTCGCATTCCTTGCGTGTACTGCCGCGCCTCGTCTTCGCCGACGTAGACCAGCGGCCGGATGACGACGTGCGCCCCGTCGTCCGACACCAGCTTGGCAGGCATGGCCTTGAGCGCGCCGGCGAAGAAGAGATTGAGCAGCAGCGTCTCGATGAAGTCGTCGGCGTGGTGGCCGAGCGCGATCTTCGTGGCGCCGACCTCGGTGGCGATCCGGTACAGGACGCCGCGCCGAAGACGCGCGCAGAGCGAGCACGGCGTCTGGTCGGCGTCGAGGATGTCGTCGATGAGCTCGCCGATGTCTGTGTGCTCGATTCGGTACTCCCAGCCGCGCTCCTCGCACGTCCTCGCGATGAGGTCGTGCTTGAACTCCTTGTAGCCGGAGTCCACGTTGACGGCGACCAGCGAGAATCGGATCGGCGCGCGCTGCCGGAGGACGTCGAGCACGTCTGCAAGCAGCGCCCAGCTGTCCTTCCCGCCCGACAGCCCGACCATGATCCGATCGCCGTCGGCGATCATGTCGTAGTCGACGATGGCCTTCGTGGTCTTCTTGGCGACGCGCGCTTCGAGATCGCTGCGGTACGCCATGGTGAAATTCTATCAGGAGGCCGGTGCGGACACGACCCTGGCAGGGATGCCCACCGCGACCGTATGCGCGGGGACGTCGCGGGGACCACGGCCCCGGCACCGACGACGGCATTGGTCGCCGATGGCCACGCCGTCGAGGATCTTGGCCCCGGCGCCGATCCAGGCGCCGTCGCCGATCGTCACGCCGGACGAGCTGCGGGCCTGATCGAGCACCGCTCTCGAGGGATCCGAGAAATCGTGGTCGCCGCCGATCGACGTAGCTGTAGGCGGCCATCAGCACGCTCTGCGCCGACCGTCACGCGGCTGGCCGAGAAGATCTCGCAGTTGAACCCGATGTTGGCGTCGTCGCCGAGCTCGATGTCGCCGTTCTTGCACGACAGGATGGTGTTCCGGCCGATGAAGACGCCGTTGCCGATGCGGATGCCACGGTTCGAGCTCCCCTTGGCGTCGAGGAGGCAGTGATCGTCGACCACCACGTTGCTGCCGATGTGAATCTTGTGCGGATGCCGGAGCGACGACGTTCTGCCCGAAGACGACATTCCGCCCGCACGAGCCGAGGAGCCGCGGATAGCAGAGTCTTCCGCAGGAACAGTCCGAGCGCGCCGGGCCACGCCTGCGTCGACGGAGACGATCAGCTCGTACTTCAGCAGCGCGAGCGAGCCCGGGCCGGCCGACGACCAGCGCGGCGTACTTCTGCGCGGCTGGAGGTTCCAGGCGCGAACAGCTGCGTCCTGGGCCCGCGGGATGTCGGCCGGGGTTGCCTCAGATCCATCCATGCTCGCGATACCACGCGAGCGTGCGGGCGATGCCCGTCACGCAGGCCAACGGAGGGCGCGTAGCCGATCTCGGCCCGCGCCCGTGAAATGTCGAAGGCGCGGCTCTTGGTGTAGAAGTCCACACGGCGCCGGTAGATCGGCGGCTCGATCCCAAGCGGCACGCATACCGCTTCGCAGACCGCGCCGGCGACCCAGAACGGCCAGACCGGCAGGTGCACCCGCGGCGGCGTCACGCCAGCGACCTCCGCAATACGCGCCACCAGCACGTTCAGCGTCGTCACTTCGCCGCCGGCGAGGATATAGGTTCGATTGGCCGCCGCCGGATGGTCCGCGCAGAGGCGGAACCCTTCGACGAGATCGTCAATGTGGGTGAGATGGTAGTAGATCTCGCCCGACCCGAGCATCGGGAATCGCTGGAGGGCCACGCCGCGGAACAGTTTCAGCAGCCGCCGGTCGCCCGGTCCGTAAATGCCCGTCGGGCGGACGATGGTGACCGGTATCCCGACCCTGAGCGGCCGGCCTCGCGCGCCAGCCGCTCGCCCTCGAGCTTGGTGGTCTGGTAGATGTCTCCCGGCTTGAGCGGCGCGTCCTCGTTGGCCGGCGGGTGCTCGACGTCGCCGTGCACGCCGACCGTGCTGCAGTGCACGACGCGGCGGACGCCGTTCCGGGCGGCCGCCTCGACGATCTGCTGAACGGCCGTGGCGTTGACGCCCGGTAGACGTCCGCAGCAATTCCGGCCTGGCGGTACACCGCGGCGATGTTGAAGACGACGTCGATCCCGTTCGTGGCGCGATCGAGCGCGCTGGGGATCGCGGAGGTCGCCTTCGACGAGCGTCACGCCGCTCTGCGCGAGATCGACGGCACGGGCCTTGTCACGGACGAGCGCCCGCACCGCCCGCCCGGCCGCCGCGAGGCGGCGCGCGAGATGGCCACCTGTGAACCCGGTGGCGCCGGTTACGAGGTCAGACACCGTTCCGCGACAAGGGTCACAGGAGAGCCGAAGCGCTCTCCAGCAGGCCGGCCCGCTCGAGCCAGCCCTTCGACGCGCGTCGTGAACCCGCGCCACCCGATGGCCTTGTGCACCGCGATGGGCAGCACGAACTGGTGGTGCATCGAGCGTACGCGAAAGCCGCATCGAATCGAGCGCCAGCGGCCACGTCAGCGTCGGAGAAGACACGGTACGGCTCCGCCGAACGCCCGATCGACGCCAGCGCCCGGCGGCCGATCGACTGAAGGGCGGCGACGCTCCGCGCCGACGGGTAGTCGACGATCACGAGTTGATCGCCGACACGGCACAGCTCCGCGATACACCGGCGCCAGTCGGGCGTGTGCATGAGCACCCGAAGGCTGATCGCGACGTCGAACGATCGGTCGGGGAAGGTCAGGGCATGGGCATCGCCCACGGCGAAGGTCGCGACAAGGCCGTCCGCCGCGGCACGCTGCCGGGCCACGGCGAGCATCTCCTCCGACGCATCGATGCCGGTGACCGATGCCCCGCCGCGCGCAAACAGCAGCGCCGCCCTGCCGGTGCCGGTGCCGACGTCGAGAATCCTCCGCCCCTGGATACGGCCGACGAAATTCGACAGGACCTTGGCCTGCGTGGCCGCGACCAACTCGCCGATGGGTCCGCCGAAACGCCGGTCGTCGAAGCTGGCCGCCGTCTTGGGGTCGGCGTAGTAGCTGTAGCTGTAGTGGTCCCGTGCGGTGGGTTCGGTCACGCGACGTCCTTGACCGTGGCAGCCGAGCCAGGAGGAGACGTCAGCGCCCGGCAGGCGCGTCGCGTCCGATCGAGGTAGGCCTCGTAGCTGTACTTCGTCTCCGCCAGAGTCCTGGCATTCCGCCCGAGCCGCTCCGCCTCGGCCGGGTGGTCGATCATGGCCAGCACCCCGGCCGCAAACGCCTGCGCGATCCGGCGTCGGTCAGCATCGCCGTGTCGTCGTCGAGCACCTGGGTGTGTGTGAGCAGGCGGGTGGCGACGATAGGCTTTCCCGATCGGAGGTACTGGTAGATCTTCAGCGGCGTATTCGTTCCCTTGGAGCGCGGCGACGTGAGCACGTCCGCGGCGAGGAGATACGCCGGAATCTCCGCGGCAGGCCGTTCGCCGGCGAAGATCGTGACCTCGGCAATGCCGGCCGCTCCGGCCGCCTCCCGCGCACGGGCGACCTGCTCCGGCTTCCCGCCAGCGAGAAGGAGTCGCGCGTCGGGCCGCGCCCTCTTGACCACGGCCATCGCCGCGAACAGCAGGTCGAGCCCCTGGTACGCCTCGAAGGTTCCGGTGTAGAGCACGAGCGGTGTGGCCGGCGCCAGGCCCCATTGCGCTCTGGTGGCCGCCGCCTGGGCGGCCGACGCCTGATCCTCCGCGGAACCGGGCGCGTTCTCGATGAGCACCACATCGGCGCCAGGGTCGATCGTCCGGACGGTCTCCTCCAGCGAGGGGCAGATGACGATGACCACGCGGGAACGGCGGATCATGATGCGCTCGATGAAGCGAAACATCCTGCAGGAGCGATCGTCGAGCGGCTGAACGCGAAGTTGGTCAGCTGCTGCGGCAGGCTCGAGTGCATGTCGTACAGGTGCGGCACCCGAAGCACCATCGCCAGCAGCACACCGATGAGGCCGCCCTCCTCGTGCGAGTGGATGGCGTCGTAGCGTCCTGCGAAGCGCACGTCGCAGAGCCGAGAACGTCAGCAGGATGTCGAGCGGGATCTTCGCCAGCCGACGGCCCGATCTTCACCCGTCGTACGAACGGCGGCCTGAGCGCTGCGGAAGACCCGCAGCCCGGGCATCGCGACATCGTGGCCGAACGGATAGGTCACGAGATCGACCTCGTGACCCAGACTCGTCAGCGCGCGGATGCGGTGATATTCGCTGAACGGTGTCCCGCGCGGCTCGAAGAACGGCTCGGGCGCAATCATCAGAATGCGCATGTGGCACCGTGATTTTCTCACGAAACCGTAGTACAGTCGCCGCGTCCATCCTCCGGATGCCGGTCGAACACCAGAACATGCCACCCGGGCCACTCCGCCGCGGCCTCGTCTTCCTCGTGAAGGCCGTCGTCAGCGTGGCGCTGCTCGCCGTGCTGCTGTCGAGGCTCGACACGGACGCAGCTCTGGGCCGGAGCGAAGAGCGCTTCGATGCCCTGGCTGCTCCTGGCACTCGGGCTCTACGGCCTCCACGTGCTGACCAGTACGTGGCGCTGGCGGCTGCTGCTCGATGCACAGGGTGTGATCGTGCCGCTCAAGGACCCTGGCTGCCTCGTATCTCGTCGCCGGTTTCTTCAACAACTTCCTGCCGAGCAATATCGGCGGCGACGTGGTGCGCATCCGTGACACGGCGCGGGCTGCCGGGTCGAGGACGCTGGCGACGACGGTGATCCTCGTCGATCGCGGCCTCGGCTTGATCGGGCTGGTGCTCCTGGCCGCGCTCGGCGCCACCGCGGCGGCCATGGCTGCGGCCCGTGCGCCGGCGGCGGCGCTTCTGGGGACCGCAGGCGCGGTACCGGTGCGTCCCGCATGGCTGTGGGCAGGGTTCATCGCCGCGGCAGGCGCCGCGGCGCCGGCGTTGCTCGCACCGGACGGCCTCGGCCGGGTGTTGCAGCCGCTGACAATCGTGCACCCCGAGTGGATCGGCGCGAGGCTCGAGACGCTGACCTCCACTCTGTCGCGATTCCGCGAGCGCCCTCGAGCCATGGCGACGTGTTTCGCCGGTGCGCTCGGTGTCCAGGTCCTGCTCGTGCTTTATCACCTTGCCGTGGCGATGGCGCTGCACCTCGACGTCTCCGTGTGGCACCTCGCCGTCATCGTGCCGATCTCGTACGTCGTGCAGATGGTCCCGGTGTCGGTCAACGGCTTCGGGGTGCGGGAGGCGACGTTCTCCCTGTACTTCGCCCGCCTTGGCCTGCCGATCGAGGGGGCGGTGCTCCTGTCGCTTGTCGCGACGGCGGTGATGATGGTCTTCTCTTTGACAGGGGCAATCGCCTATGTGGCGAGAGGCGGAGCGCACGGCGGGGTCTCGCCGGAGCTGTCGCAGGACCCGACACAACAGACGCGATGAGCCAGCCCCGGACGCGGCGGCTGGCGTCAGGCGTGGCCCTCGCAGCGGGGGCACTCATCGCCGCGGCGCTCGCGCTCAGCGCGGCAGTCAACGCCCTCCCCGCGGCGTGGCCGACCGGCGACGGCGCAGTCATCGAGCTCTACACCTTGCACGCGACGGGTTTTCGCCAGCTGCTGGGCCCGTACTCGCGCTTCGGGTTTCACCATCCCGGCCCGGCGATGTTCTACGTGCTCGCGCCCTTCTATGCCGTGAGCGGCCACGCCACGGCGTCTCTCTCGGTAGCGGCGCTCGCCGTCAACCTGGCCGCGCTCGCGGTCGTTTCGTGGACAATCGTGCGCGCACGAGCGCCGATCCCGCTCGCTCTGGCGCTGTCGGCGCTGCTGCTGACCTTCGTGCTTCGCCTGCCAGCCCTGCTGACCAGCGCGTGGAACCCCCACCTGCCGGTCCTCCCTCTCGTCGCGCTCCTCGCCGTGAGCGCTGCGGTCGCGAGCGGCGATGTCCGCCTCATCCCTCTGATGGTGGTGCTCGCGTCGTTCGTGATGCAGTCGCATCTTGGTCTGGCCGCCGTCTCTCTTGTTGCTGCGGGCGGAGGCCTGGTGCTCGCCCTGTTCCAGCAGAGGCCCGTGCTCGGGCGGGACTCCTCGCTCGGCCGGCCTCTCAGACAGGCTGCCTGGTTGCTCGCGCTGCTCTGGATGCTGCCGCTGTCAGAGCAGATCGTCCATCGTCCCGGCAACCTGAGCCGCATCGTCGAGTTCTTCTTCCTGGAGGGTGAAGAGGGCCGCGTGCCGGCGGCCGCTGCGTGGAGAGCCTGGAGCTACTCGCTCATGGGCCTGGTGCGGCCGGACTTGCAGCTGCCGATCGGGCATTACTTTCTCCCTGCGGCACGGCCGTGGATCGCTCCCGCCGTTCTCGTTGCGGTCATGCTCCTTTTCGTCGCAGCATTCAAATGGTGGCGGACGAAGGACCGGTTTCCGTTTGCGCTTGCAAGCCTGGCGATTGCCGGGGCCGCAGCCGGTTACTGGTCCATCAGCGGTATCCGCTTTGAGATCTTCGATCATGCGGTCTTCTGGCTCTCTGGTGTCGGCCTTGTCGTTCTCGCGGTGGCCGCCAGCGCGGCCTTCCTGTGGACACACAAGGGGGAAGGCGGCCGGCCGCCGGGTTCGGCCATCCGAATCGCAGCGGGAAGCACGCTCCTTGTGGGTGCCGCGGTGATCGGGGTGGGGAATATCACGGAGCCGCCTCCTCCACCCGGATCGGCGGACGGGGCGGTCCGGGCGTTTGTCGACGGCATCACACGCGCCTTGCCAGAGCACAATATCCAGAAGCCACTTCTCCAGGTGGACGGCCAGGCGTGGGAAGTGATGGCCGGTGTGCTGCTGCAGTTTGCGAAGGCCGGCGTTCCGATGGCCGTGGATCGTCGGCTCGTTGATATCTTCGACAGGCCCTGGCTGCCAACCGGCGACGAGGATGCGACCCTCACGTTCGCGGACCGGGCGGGCCACTCACGGCAGGCCTCCCGACCCGGTAACGTGCTTATCGCGGAGTACGGGGGTACTTCGTGGACGCGCTGGTGCCCTGAAGCGCGTCGCAGCGGGCCAATGACAGCCATGCCGACAGATTTACGATTCACCGAGAGTGCGTTCTGGATTCTCGCCGGCCGTCAGGCGGCCGACCGCGAACTGCTGGAGGCGCGGCGCGGGACGACCCGGGAGATGGAAAGAGCCCTCGCCCTCCGGTTGCTGTCGTCTCCGGAGTTCGCACACATTCGCGCCGCTTGTCTGGACGGACGTGATCCCTACCCGGACGCTGCGGTGGTCGAGGCCGGCCTCTTGTCGGCAGGACCGGATGAGGCGTTCGTCCGCGCGGCATACGAGTGCGTGCTTGGCCGGCCGGCCGATGCTGATGGGCTCAGTCACTACGCCGCTGCCCTGTCGGCCGGCGAGAGTCGAAGGGGAGTACTGCGGTCGCTCATCGCATCCGCCGAGTTCGGCGACCGCTTCCAGCGGCTCCTCGCCGGCGCGGGACAGGTCCCTCGCGACCAGCAACTCTGCGAGCTGGCGAACCCCGCCAAGTGGGACAACGAGGAGTGGCTGGCGATCCTGCGCGACCTGGGGCTATCGGACGACAAGCTCGCGATGCACCGGAAGCCCTACGAGCTGACGCAACTCGTCTACGGATGTCGCCGTCTTGGCGTCCTGGATGACACCAGCCGTGTGGTCAGCATCGGCGCCGGCCACGAGCTCGTGCTGTACTGGCTGGCCAACCATGTGAAGCACGTCGTCGCCACCGACTTGTACGAAGGCGTCTGGCAGAGCGTCCAGGGTCGCGAGGGCGATCCGGACGTGCTCGCCCACCCGGAGGAGTACGCGCCGTTCCCGTATCGCCAGGATCGTCTGACCTTCATGCGCATGGACGGCCGCCAGCTGACGTTTCCTGACGGGTCGTTCGACATTGCGTACTCGCTGTCGTCGATCGAGCACTTCGGGGGCTTCGAGGGAGCGGCCGCGACGATCCGCGAGATGGCCCGTGTGCTGCGCCCCGGTGGCGTCCTGGCACTGGCGACCGAGTATGTGCTCGAAGGTCCTCCGCACGAAGAGACGTTCCAGCCCGCTCAGTTCGCGTCTCTGATCGCGCAACCCGGCCTGGACCTCGTGGAGCCGGTTGACGTCGGAGTCTATCGGCGCTATTCGTACCATGCGGTCGATCTCTACCAGAATCCCTATCAGACACCGCACATGGTCGTCAGGTTCCACGACACGGTGTTCACGACAGTAATGGTCTTCCTTAGGAAACTCGGAATTCAGAAGTGAGAACTACGAAGTACCATGAACGAAATGGAACGGCACCTTGGGGCGGCGGAGCTGGTGGCGGGGCTGGATCGAATCCTGGCGTCGCCCAAGGATGAGGGACTGCTGGAGCTGATCGTGCGGCGGCCCGGGACGGGGCAGCGAGAGGCCCTCGCGACCGGAGAGCTCACGCCGGACGAAGGGTTGGTCGGCGACGGCTGGCGATCGCGCATGGGTCGGTCGACCCCGGCGAATCCCATTCGAACCGGACACACAAATCACCCTGATGAACAGCCGCGTCGCCGCGCTCGTCGCGCAGGATCAGGCCCGCTGGGCGCTGGCCGGCGACCAGCTCTTCGTCGATCTCGATCTCAGCGAAGCGAACCTCCCGCCCGGCACGCGGCTGGCGATCGGGACCGCCGTCCTCGAAGTGGCTGAACAACCGCACACCGGCTGTCGAAAGTTCGTGGACCGTTTCGGCCAGGACGCGATGAAGTTCGTCAACTCTGCGGAGGGACGAGCCTTGCACCTGCGGGGCCTTTACGCGAAGGTCGTCACGGCGGGGACGATTAGAGTGCGGGACCGCGTCTCAGTCCTTCGTCGTTCTCACTTCTAAGTTCGAACTTCCTAAGGCGCTGGCCGAAAGCGCAGCTGCGCGCCCAGGTTCCGGTAGTCGGGCGAGACGCGGTCGAACACGTGCGGGACGAAGCCCCCTGAGGATTGCGCGCTCAGAAGATAGGCGTGCCCATCGCGCCCATGGACGCCTGGCCCGGCCGGCACCTCGAAGGTCACCGGCTTCCGGGGCTGAAGGGCGGTCCGAACCTCTCCCGCTCCCATCGAGACGACGAGCTCGGTGGCGATCGGCGACTCCGCCTCGACGATCAGCCGTCCAACCGGATCCACGGTGCGCACGATGATGTCGGCGCGGCCGGCGCCGGAGACCCACATCCCTTCCGGCTCGGGCGGCCAGGCATTCTGATCGAGGAAGTACAGGAACATGAACGGCTCGTTGCCGTACCGCACCCGCCCGCGTTGCGGCTGCGCGAGCATCACCGGCAAATCGTTCGGCATCGTCAACTCCACGGGCAGGCGCCGCAGCGGCCCGCGCTCGGAAATGAGCCAGGTGAAGTTCGCGGACTCGAACGGGGTGACGAGAATCTTGGCCGTGAAGATGGCGCCGCCAATCCAGGCGAAGAGCCCGGGGATCGCCGACTCGAGGGGCGGGACGAGAAAGAAGAGGATCGGGTAAGCGGAAACGAGATAGCGGTTCCCCGGTGGTCCGCCGCCTCCGCTCCACGTGAAGGGCACGATCAGGAGCAACCCGAGCGACGCGACGACGAAGGTGCCGAAGATGAGGAGGCGCCACATATCCCGGCGCGCGCTCGAGAACAGCCAGAGTCCGATCGCGACGACGCCCGGGAAGTAATACGGGAGGAACCCGAAGTGCCGGCCGAACGCAAAATATGTCAGGTTGTGCGCGAACCAGTGGAAGGTCCGGGGGCTCGTCAGCACGTCCCAGGCCGCCGACCCGTCGGTCGCCACCTGGCTGGGGAATCGCTCCCACGTGGCGTCCGGGCTGTCGAACGGGAAGTCCGGCTGCGCGGGGTCCGGCGTCGCGGTGATGCTCTTGCGGTCTCCGCCCTGGTAGTTGAACTCGCCGGAAATGGCGGCAGTCAGCCCGAAGAAGACGGCCGCGACGATCGCTGCGGCCGCGCCGACCTTGAGGCCGTGGAGCCAGTCCCGACGCCACCAAATGAAGAGCACCGGCGGCAGGACCAGAAAGACGTTCGGGACGGGTTTGGAGTACGTGGCAAGACCCAGGAGCACGGCCGCTGCGACATCGGTCCACCGCTCCGAGAGGGGGTCATCCGATCCGGGGCGCACTTCCTTGTACAGCCAGAGAAAATACGCGACGAAGACGAGGGCGACGTTGAAGATCTCCGGCATCAGAAAGACGCCGTAGACCGGGAGCACGGCCGCGCCGAGGAACGCGGACGAGAACAACGCGGCCGCCACCGGCGGCGATTGTGCCGACAGAAACAGATACGCGCAGACGCCGACAACGGCCAGCAGCAGCACGTGGAAGATCAACATGCCGTTCAGGCCGAAGAACCAGACAAAGGGCGCTGCGAAGAGCGGGTAGACGAAGGCCTTGCCGTAGATAGAGGCGGTCCGCGTCGGGGTTCCGTGGCTTTGTTCAGGTGCACGAACGGAAAAGGTGATCGGACGCTGATGCGGAGCGTCTTGCCGCGCTTCAGGAAGATCCCGTCCGGGCCCTGGTGATAGAGGCCCGCGAACCGTTCGAGGTCCTGGCGTTCGTAGCTGAGATTCCGGTCGTGCGCGAGGCTCAGCGCCATCGCGACGTAGGTCGCCTCGTCGCTCTTGATGCCGTAGCCGGTGCGCGGCACGTCCACGGTGCGCGCGACGGAGCCGAGGATGACGAAGACGACCAGCCCCGCCATCGCCGGACCGAGGTGGAGCGGCGATGGCGCTCTGCCGGATCCTGGACGCTCACGAGCGGGAGCCCGCAGTGAGGAACGCCAGGTCCGCGGAGAGGACGCCCTGGCGTTTCGTGGCGCGAGACACTTCGTGCAGGCAGCGTGTACAGCCGCTCCATCTTGCGGACGAACGCGTCGATGTCGTATCGCTGACCCGACACGCGCGCGGCGGCAGACAGCCGCGTCAGCTCCTGCGGGTGATCCATCGCCCAGACGATCCTGGCTGCCAGCGCGTCCGACGTCGCGCCTCGGCACGATGAGCGCGTCGTGATCGTGCGTCAGGATATCGAGGAGACCGTCGGCGTCGGTCGAGACGATCGGCCTTCCCCATCGCCAGCGCTTCGAATGCGGTGATCGGCGTGCCTTCCCAGAGCGACGGAAACACGCTCAGATCGAACGCGGACAGCGTCGCGGCGACATCGCGCCGGAAGCCGGCGAACACGAAGCGGTCGCCGAGGCCGAGCGCCGCGGCCTGTGCCTGCAGCTCCTCGAGCAACGGGCCCTCGCCCACCAGAAAGAACCGCGCCGCCGGACGCTCGCGCACCACGCGCGCCGCCGCGTCGACGAGATACGAGTTGCCCTTCGAGTCGTGCAGCCGGGTGATCGTGCCGACGGCAAATTCGCCGGGTGCGATGCCCAGATCGTGGCGCGCGGCGGCCACTTCCTCTTCGGTCCGCGGGCGGCTGAACTCCTCGAGCGGCACGCCGAGATACACCACCTTGACCTGTCGACCGGGAATCTGCCTGCGCGTCGACGACGAAGTCGGCCGTGCTCTCGGACACGGCCAGGGCGATGTCGGTCGCCGGCGCGAGGAGGCGGTCGGCCACCTTCTGGAACCAGGGCGTGTCGGTCAGGTTTGCGTGCTCGTGCAGGATGGTGGGCATACGGCGCATCGCACCGGCCAGCCGACCGAAGGTCGTCGCGCCGTACCCGTGCAGGTGGAGGATGTCGATGCGGCGGCGGTCGACCAGGCGAAGCATCGCCGGCAACGTCATCGGATCGAACTTCGAGCGCTCGAGATAGGTGATGTCAACGCCCAGCGACTCGAGCGTCTCCTCGGAGAGGTCCTTCTTCCGCAGGCTGACGAGGGATACGTTGAAGCGCTCGGGGTCGAAGCGGGGGATCATCCAGCTGAAGAGTCGCTTCACGCCGTGCATGCGTGAGCCTTCCCAGCCGAGGTGATCGCAGACTTGGAGGACGTTCAGGCGGCGAGTGGTCATTCAGGGCGCGTGCGCGCGTGGAATTATAGCGCGCACGCCCCTCGTTTATTATCGGGACATGACGATCGAGACCTGGAACTGGCCGGCGTTATCGGCCACGTTGTCGTCGTTGATGCCGAGAAACAACGGCCCGCTCGCAGGAGCACGAAGGGACGTCAGGTTGCCGACGCCGAACGGCTGGCCGTTGCCGATTCGTCCGATGAGCGCGCCAGCCAGCACCTGTGGCATCGGCGCTCCGGGCACGCGCTTGTCAGCGTTGTTGCCCGCTGGTGCGGCGCGATCGCTGCTGTCGGGCGAAAACTGAATCTCGCCAGACGTGGTCAACGAGAGGTTCCAGCCCTGTCGCACGGTGATCCCCGTCTGCGTCCACTGCCGGTTGGCGGGAACTACGACCGTGTTCCCGGGACCAGGCAGCCCCGGCTGCGCCAGCGCAGGCGCCGGCGCGGTGCCGGCTGCCGTCGGGACCGACCCCGTCATGTAAATCTGCGCGACCTCGTGGGACGCGAGATCGCGTTTCCCGGAGGGCGTGTCGAGGGTGATGCGGAGCGGCGAGGTACCGCCGATGTCGAACAGGTGTCCGTCAATCGTCTGGCCGTTGCGCAGCATCACGAACTGCGCACCGCTGTTGATCTTGGCCTGCGCTTCGGGGCTTGGAGGCGCGCCGTTGAAGTCGATGACGGCCACCTCAGACGGCTGGATCTGACGCTCCTGCCCGCCGACCCGCACGGTGAAGCCGACGCCGCCAAGGTCGACGAGCTCGCCGGCCACGCGAGCGCCGGACCGCAGAATCATCGTCACGGACTCCTGCGCCCACGTCGAAGCCGTTGAGAGGATCGCGACTGCTGCGAGCGCGCAGAGCGTCGCGAGGAGTGTCGGTCGCGACAGGCTGGTTCGTCCTTGTGTCGAGATGTAGTCGGTCATAATCCCCCTGTGTTGCAACGTCGCTGCCAAGTGGAAATGGCTCGTAACCTCTTCTTCTGCTTCCTGGGGCGGCCCGCTGGGCGTGGTACGCCCCCTTTTTACGGCACCACGCGCAGGTGGCCCAGCGCATACCGGGCGTCCCCTGCAGAGGGCTGCACACGTACGGCATCGAACACCACATCTGGAGGCAGCTCGACTGTGTGTGTCTGCAGGCTGCTGTCGGCCTGCATCCGCTGCCGGAGGCGGCGCTCCCCCACGGCTCGTCCGTTGTTCAGGAACACGACGGTATACGTGTCGTTCCGCGAGACGCTCAGCTCAATGCGGCCGCGGCTGTCCTGCGGGAGCGAGACCTCTACGCCGCGCAGCGATAGCCGGACGTTCTCCGGCAGGTTCCAGTCGGTTCGATCGGGCTTGATGCCCGCGACATCCTCCCACCGGACACGCAGGAGACCGTAGTCGGCAATGTAGCGCTCGTACCGTCCCAGGTTCATCCGAAGGATGGTGTGCCAGCGCTCTGCCGTGAAAAGGGGCCCTTCCGTGATGATCTGGAGCTTGTCGTAGTACACCGCGACGCCGGAATCCCGGATGTGATCCCGTCCGGCCTGCAGAGTCTCCGGGTAGCCTTCGGGCACCTCCCGGACGAAGTGTCCGATGCGCCACGGCGCCTCCGCCGGCAGCCGGGCCAGGAGCGGGTCGCCCAGCCCGTAACGGTCGAGGAACGTGACGCTCGGTCCGGCGGCATACCCGATGAACCCCGCGGCGTCGGTCGAGAAGAACGTCTCTCCTCGATTGGTCAGGTCGTGTCCCATGTGTGTCCAGCGGTGATTCGGCATGGGGACGCCGCGCTGCGCCGTCAGCAGACCCGACTGCGGATAGTAGTAGCGTCGCTCGTCGGTGATGCCCGTCGGTGCGATGACCCTGGCTGGCTCGATGTCGGACCCGTACGACGCGTTCGACAGGATCGTCGGGCGCGGAGCGCTCAACCCGACGACGGCGACGACCGCCGCGGCAAAGACCCACGCGCCTGCAAATTCGGACATCCGGGCCCGCGACAGCCATAGCACCGAAAGCAGAAACGGCGCGGTCAGGAAGCGCCCGCTCATGAAGTCGCCTCCGACGCGGACGACGTACACGAGGTAGACGAAGATGCCGACCGGAACGCTCCAGCCTCCGCCGAATGCGATCGGTCCGAAGATGGCGGTCGCGATGACCAGCAGCGTCAAGGGGTCGTTGGCGATCGAGTCGAGGAGATAGAGGAAGCCCTGGTAGTGGATCTCCGGTGCTGGCACACCCGTTTTGAGCTTCGAGTAGGCGGTGTTCGGAAACGGAAACCCGTAGTAGACCACCGAAAAGACCTCCCATGCCGCGAGCGGCAGCATGCCGACGGCGACCGGCACGACGGCTGCGCGCCACCCGCTCCGCCAGACCTCCACGGCCAGGGCCGGCAGCACCAGCAGGCCGGTGTCGAAGCGATTGACTATCAGCAGCGCCGTTGCCAGCGAGAGCACCAGCAGCCGTCGCGGCCGCGGCAAATCGGAGACGAGCCCGAGGAAGAACCCGACGAGCAGCAGGTGCGTGAGCGGGTTCTCGAGGCCTGACGTCGAGTAGTCGACGAACGCCTTCGAGAGCGCCAGCGACATGAACACCAGCACGGCCATCGGCGGCGTGGACGCAATCCTGGAGGCCGCCAGGGTGACCGCGGCCAGGGAGACGACGATGGAGAGCGCCAGCGACGAGAAATAGACTTCCCCGCCGATCGCCGCCGCCGCGGCCACCGCCAGCATCCAGAGCGGATGCGTGAAGGCCTGAACGCGGTTCACGACATTCCATCGAAGGCCAAGGCCGTTCAGGAAGTTGTCCACCGTCCTGAACGTGATGTAGGCGTCGTCGTCGAGCCAGGCCGTGCGAAGGAGGAGCAGGAGGAAGGCCGCGGCCCCGCCGGCGATGACCAGCCGGCGGAAGCCTGCGGTGTTCGAGGTCTGGAGATACAACAGCCGGCGAGCCTTCCTAGAAGCGGACGCGCGCTCCCACGCCCAGTTGGAAGCCTCCCGCCTCGACCGTGACGGTGCCCCCACCGGCCGTCTCCATGTCGGCGTCGGCGCCGGTGAAGCGCATGAACCCGCCCACACCGAAGGTCGGCGTAAAGAGATAAGTGGCGTCCGCGCCGGCCGTGAAGCCTGTCGCGCGTTCCGATTGCGTCAGGACTTCAACCGACGTGATGGCCACGGTGCCATACGGTGGCGGGCCCTCGGCGATGGCGATGTTCCCCACAAGATCCTGGGTGATGTTGTAGAAGGACGGTCCGAGGATGAGGGCGATCCGGAACTCGTTGGAGAGCGGCAGCATCCAGAGGAACTGCAGGTGGATGGCCGATTCGATGTGCTCGAGGTCTCCCGTGCTGGCGGTCGCCGAGCGCGGGCTGTTGAAGATGATGGGATTGGGAATCTGGGCGGTGAGCGTCGGCGCCTCGCTGCTGCTCGTGCGGGAGTACCCCAGGCCGATGCCAAGGCTCTTCCAGACGCGCGCCCCACCCGAGAAGTCGATGAGCGCACCGCCGTCCACCGAGTGCGGCACGGTAATGAGCGCGTTCTCGCCGTAAATCACTGGCGTCGCCGTTTCGTCGAACGTCTGAGAACCCGCCTGGAAGCCGAAGCTGAAGGTGACGAATCCCCGGTCTTCCCAGGGCAGCATCTGGGCCTGGGCTGCTGAGGTCCCGGCAAACAGCAGGGCCGCACACCAGGTGACAATCCGTGTCGTTTTGTGCATCACGCTCTTTGTCCTTGAGTGAGGTAGAAAGGCTGCCGTCTGGAGCCTGCGCGTGCGTCCAGCGGAGCGACGCGCGATAATAACACGGAATATCTCCTCTCTTGACACCAGTTAGCCCTGTTTCGTACAATTTGCGCCTCCCGTCTCTTCGACCGCGGTCATGGGTCCCCGGCCCCGCCGCAGCTAGTCAGAACTCAGGCTGCAGGACTGTGCAGGCCGATCCGATAACTGGATCAGGCTGCATACCGTGACGTACGCGCATAAGGTGAATTGACCATGGTGTCGCCATGTTGAAGATGACGCTGTCTCGACCGCTTCTCGTGCTCGTCGCGCTTGGACTGACCACCATCGCCTGTGTCAAGACCGAGAAGAGCGCGAACCCGCTGAGCCCTACCGTGGCTGGCCCGATCGCCGGCGTCAACATCACGCAACCGCAGCCCGTCGAGCCTTCGCAGGGCATCAGAATCGCCAACAACCTGCAGCCCGTGACCCTGTCCCTGCAGAATGCCGCGACGACCGGCGTACGGCCGATCAGCTATCTGCTGCAGGTTGCGACCGACCTCGAATTCACGACGGTCGTCTTCTCGCGCGACGGGATCGCTCCCGGGGAGAACGGCGTGACGTCGTTCCGGCTGCCGGACGCCCTCGCCAGCGGCCGCAGTTACTACTGGCGTGCCCGCGCCCAGGATGGCGCCAACACGGGTCCGTTCTCGCATTCGATGGTTTTCACGATCTTCACGCCGGTCGTCCTCGGGAAGGCGACGCTGCTGTCGCCGGCGATCGCGTCGACCGTGCCGGAGCTCAACCCGCTGCTCGTCGTCGCCAACGTCGCGAGGTCCGGCCCTGCGGGACCGGTCGTGTACTACTTAGAGCTCGCCACCAACGGCGCGTTCATCGCGCCCTTCTCGTCGTGGGTCATCGGTGAGCAGGCAGGCAGCCAGACCGCTCTCAGGGCGCCGATCAACCTGCCGCCGGGGACGGTGTTCTATTGGAGGGCGCACGCCTACGAGAGCACGACGACCGGGCCCTGGTCCGAAATCGGATCGTTCGTTACCCCGTCCGTGCCGGTCGTGCCGACCACACCGACCGGAGGCTCGTGCAGCAGCCGCGGCAACCCGCAGTCAATCCTGGAGTGCCAGCGGAACCAGTACCCGGCGCACATGTCGCACGATCAGCTGGTGTCGTTCCTCAGGGCTTCGGCACGGGACATCAACCGATCGGGCTCGGCGGGCGGCCCATGGGGGCTCCTCCAGAAGACTTCGGGCGCCAACTGCAATGGCTACTCCTGCGACATCCTCTGCATGGGGAATGGCCCCGGCCAGGTGCAGCGCGACGTGCTCCTTGACGCCGAAGGCAGCCAGCGGCCCTTTTGGGGCGGCCCTATCGACCCTGCGGTCATGGCAGTGCGCACCTGTGAGCCTCAGCCTTAGGCTTCTGAGGGTTTGACCCTCACCGCCACGCGAGCTACCATTAGTAACTCATTCGGTGGCCTGGGTTTGTCGCCCAGGCTGCCGGAGAGCTTCTGATCTGACATGTCCACGGAAAGCTTCCGGCTCCGCTATATCGCCAAGGCGGCCGCAGGCGTTCCCCGCGACCTGGCCAACACCTACATCGCCGCGCGCGTGCACCCGATCCGGCCGACGGTGCTGATCTACAACTGCACGTTTGTCTGCGACGCGCGCTGCGAGATGTGCCACAACTGGAAGCACGGCGACCGGAAGTCCGACCTCACGCTCGAGCAGCTCGACAGCGTCATGAGCCACAATTTCTGGGGCGCGGTCGAGAACCTCAACATCTCGGGCGGCGAGCCGACCACGCGGAACGACCTTCCGGAGATGGTGGAGCTTTTCCACCGCCGCCTGCCGAGGCTCCGGAAGATCGGCATCAACACGACCGGGCTGACGCCGCATCGTGCGATCCCCCAGCTCACGCGGATCGTCGAGTACTGCGCGAAGCACGGGCTGCTCTTCAGCGCGCGCGTCTCGCTCGACGGCATCGGGGACATTCACAACCAGGTGCGGCACGTGGAACGGGGCTTCGACAAGGCCTGCCAGACCATCACGGCGATGCAGGAGCTGGCCCGGACGCACGAGAACTTCCAGTTCGGCATCGCGGCGACGATTTTCGCGACCAACATGGAAGACGCCACGAACATCCTGGCGTGGGCCCGCACCAAGGATCTCGACATCGTGTTCAACATGCTGCGGTTCACCGACAACATGCTGAACAACAAGGCGCTCGAGGCCGAGATCGGCTTCAAGCCGCGCGAAGAAGAGTTCATGCGGGCGTTCTTCCTCGACCGTGTCACCGAGGAGTCGGTGTTGAGCGGCCAGTCCTTCATGTACCTGCACTATGCGGACATGATCGCCAACGGCTACATCCGCACCATGCCGTGTCCGTTCCAGTCGCAGGGTCTGCTGCTCAACCCGAACGGCGGCCTGTTCTACTGCGAGAACTCGAAGGAGCTCGGCAACGTCCTCGACGAGGGCGCAGAGGCGTTGTACTTCAAGGCCTCGAACCTGGCGCACCGGGAGGACATCAAGAACACCGTCTGCCCGACCTGCCTCAGCCCGTGCCAGGTCAACGTCGGCGCGATGAAGCAGTTCGTGCCGTATGCCAGGTTCCTGATGCGCGCGTACCGGATCAAGCGCGATCCGTCCCGGCATCTGCACACCCTTCCCACCGGACCGATTGGTTCCGCCGGGCCGACCGCGCCCACTGCGCCGCCGACCGCGTAGTGGCCCAGGGCGCTTCCGGCCGACTCCTGCGCCTTGCCGTAGCGGTCGCCCTCACGGCGTACGTCCTGTATCGAAGCGATCCGGCGGCCGTCCTGAGCGCCGCGACCGGCGCGGATGTCTCGCTGGTGGTCGTCGCCGCGCTGCTGGCGCTCGTTGACCGCGCGCTCATGGCCTATCGCTGGATTGCCCTCCTCTGCATCGTCGACCGGGCCGACCGGCCACCGCTGACGCGCCTGCTCGAGATCTTCTTCGTCAGCACCTTCCTCGGTACGTTCCTGCCGGCGAGCGTGGGCGGCGACGCGGTCCGTGCCTACTCGCTATCACGCGATCGGGTCTCCGGATCGGAAGCCGTAGCGTCGGTCTTCATGGATCGGATGCTCGGTGTGGCCTCGCTCCTCCTGCTCGGCGTCGCGGGCGTCGTGCTGGCGCGCGACCTGGCGGCGAACGCGGCGGTCATGACGGCGCTTGCCGTGACCGCGGCTGCCTGCGGGGTGACGCTGGCCATGATCTTCAACGAACGTATTGGCGCGTCGGCGGGCGCGGCCGTGCGTCTTGTACCGGTGCCGGCTGTCCAGCGGATGGCCGATGGGATCATCGCAGCGGTTCAGCGGTACCGCCGGTTCCACGGTCACCTGGCCTATGTGCTCCTGGCCTCGGTCGCCGTCCAGGTGCTCCGAATCCTCCAGGCGTACTTCCTGGGCAAAGCCGTGGGGATCACGGCCGGCCTTCCGGTGTACTTCGCGTTCGTACCGTTGATCCTTCTGGTGATGCTCCTGCCGATTACCATCAACGGTCTCGGCACGAGCCAGGCCGCGTTTGTCTGGTTCTTCGCGCGGGCGGGTGTGGCGGCCCCCCTGGCTTTTGCGCTTTCCGTGCTGTTTGTCGGCCTTGGCATCGTCGGCAACCTGCCGGGCGGGATTCTCTACGCGATGCGAGGTCTTGTGCACGCCGGCTCCAGGCCAGGCGCGGGCGGAGTGCGCACGTGAGGCGAGTCGGTTCGCTGGTCGCCGTCCTGGCGAGCGGTCCTGGCGCTCTCCGCCGCCGGTTGTGCCAGGGAATCGACGGGAGGAAAGGAGGCGCTACACCAGCTGTACACGCCCCGCTTTGCGCCCCCACCGGCTGCAGAGCCGATGCTGGCGACGCTCCAGAAGACAGTGACGCTGTGGTCGGGCGCCCTCCCCGAAGCGATTCTTCCCGGCACCAGGCCGGACTCGTGGTTGCCCAACCAGGCGGCCGTCCTGTGGATTTCGTTCGCGGTCATGTTGGCCGCCGGCTTCGATTTCAGCCGTCCTCGCGACCCGAGGCACGTCGATCTTCTGCTGTTGCAGCTGCTCGGCTGGCTGTTTCTCGACATTCTCTCGTTTCTCGATCACCTGCGCGATCCGGCACGATACCGCCTGATGGACTGGGTCTTTGCCGCCGTGGTTGGCGTGACCTTCCTGCTGCTCGTCCGGGCGGTGCGCCGAGGAGGCACGAATGCTGCCCGAGAAGTCCGGTCGCCCATGCGGCTGCGTGCGTTCCTTCCCGCGCTGGCGCTGGCTCTCCTCGCACTCGACGTGGCAACTGCGCTCTACGCTCCGCCAGACGATGCCGGGTACTTCATCAACATTGGCGGCCAGCGGCTGCGAGAACGGATGCGCTGGCCCTACGGCGATCCGCTGCTGACCGCGACGCCCTCGGCGGCGTATGGACCGGTGCTGTACGCCGCGCACGTGCCCTTTCAGTTGCTGCTTGCTCCCGAGCCGGTGAACGCGGTCTCGCTGCCGAGGCCTCGATTGGATGCCAGCGAGCCGTACTACCTTCCGCCGCTCATGGCGACGAGGCTCTGCACGATTGCCTTCCATCTGCTCGGCGTGGCGGCCCTCTTTGCGGCGGCGCGGCGGTTGGCCGGGGCCGCTACGGCCTGGGCTCTCGTCGCGTTGTACTGCGCCAGCCCCTTCGTGCTCGGCGTGGGGGGCGCGCAGTACTCGATTGGCGGCATGACGTTCACGTCGCACATCGCCCCGGCGGCGCTCACGCTCCTGGCGTTCGCGCTGCTCGCTTATCCGGCCTGGTCCGGCGTCGCGTTGGCGGCTGGCATCGGCGCGCTCTTCTACCCCGTCTTTCTCGTGCCCGCCTGGGTCGGCTACTATTGGGCCGACGCGCCGCTCCTGCGCCGTTTTCTCGTTGGCTTCGGCCTCGCGTCCGTGCTCATTGGTGGCTCAGTGCTGCTCTTGTCCGAACCCGCCAACGGACGCGGTCTCGTCGGGACAATCCTGTACGACACACTCGGCCACCAGGAGACACCAGAGGCCTATGGGTCCAGTCCCTTTGGATTCTGGGGCCAGCGCACAGGGATTCGAGGCTGGCTCATGTCGCCGCTTGCGGGAACGCAGGCGATGAGCCGGCCCATCGTGCTCGCGTTCTTTGCGTTCGCCGCGAGCATGTGGTGGTTCGCGCGACAGAGGACGCCTGCGCAGTTCGCGCTGCTCGTGGCGGCCGTGGCCATGGGCGCGCAGCTCTGGAAGATTCACGCGACGGCCACGTACGTGACGTGGTACTACCCGTTCCTGCTGCTTGGGCTGTTCTGCAACGGCTCGGGCGGCGTTCCTCACGCTGAATCGCGCCCGAATGCCTGAGCCCCAGTCGACTCCGGACACCATCATCATCGGCGGCGGTCCGGCCGGCCTCACGGCGGCGTACCTGCTCGTGCAGCAGGGACGGCCCGTGCGCGTCTTCGAGCAGGACCGGCAGGTCGGCGGCATCGCCCGGACAGTCGAGTACAAGGGGTTCCGCTTCGACATCGGCGGCCACCGGTTCTTCACCAAGGTCGCGGCCGTCAACGAGCTGTGGCGATCGATGCTCGGGCCCGAGTTCCTGCGCCGGCCGCGGCTCTCGCGCATCTACTACAACGGCAAGTTCTTCGACTATCCGCTCAAGCCGATGAACGCGCTCGCCGGCCTCGGGCTCTGGAACGCCGGCCTGGTCGGCCTGAGCTATCTCTGGAGCCACGCTGCGACCCATTCGCGCCGGAGGTCAGCTTCGAGGACTGGGTCACGAACCGTTTCGGCCGGCGGCTCTACCGGATCTTCTTCAAGACCTACACGGAAAAGGTCTGGGGCATTCCGTGCCACACGATCAGCGCCCAGTGGGCCGCACAGCGCATCAAGGGCCTCTCGCTGTGGACCGCGGTCATCAACGATGCTCTTCGGCGGGTTCAAGCGCGGTGACAAGGCGCAGATCAAGACGCTGATCGACGAGTTCGAGTACCCGCGCCTCGGGCCCGGCATGATGTGGGAGACGTTCGCGCGCGAGATCGCGGCCAGGGGCTGCTCCCGTGGAGTTGAACACCGGCGTGCGGCGGCTGTTCCACGAGACGGCCGGATCGCGGCGGTCGAGACCGATCACGAGGGCCGGCTCCAGCGCGTACCGGCATCCGCCGTCCTCTCGACGATGCCGCTCCGAACGCTCGTGCGCGCGCTGTCGCCCGCCGCGCCGGCCGACGTGCGCGCGGCGGCCGACCGGCTGAAGTACCGCGACTTCCTCACCGTCGCGCTGATCATCGATGCGCCGGAGACGTTCCCGGACAACTGGATCTACGTCCACGACGAAACGGTGAAGCTCGGGCGCATCCAGAACTTCAAGAACTGGAGCCCCGAGATGGTGCCGGACCCGACGAAGACGTGCCTGGGCCTCGAGTACTTCTGCTTCGAGGGCGACGGCCTGTGGACCATGGCCGACACGGACCTGGTCGCGCTCGGCACGAAGGAGATGGCCTCGATCGGGCTCGTCGATCCGGCGAAGGTCGTCGACGGCACGGTCGTCCGCATGCCGAAGGCGTACCCGGTCTACGACGAAGGCTACGAGGACGCGCTCGACGTCGTGCGGCGCTACCTCGACGGCTTCACGAACCTGCAGGTCGTCGGCCGCAACGGCATGCACAGGTACAACAACCAGGACCACTCGATGGTCACGGCGATGCTGGCCGTCCGGAACCTCCTCGGCGGCCACCACGACGTCTGGGCCGTCAACGCCGACGACGAGTACCACGAGGAAGTGGATCTCGGGTTCCGGAGACGCGGCCAGCGAACTCCGCGCCCTGCAACGGACGCAGCCCGCCGTGCCGCCGCGAATTCCTAATTCCTGATTCTTGAGTTCCTAATTTCTGGCGCTGCCTCGTGCGTCGCAGTGAGGTAGCGCGTAGATGGCCATCTCGTCGTTCTTGAACGCCGGCGTGAAGTCCTGCGGGGTCGCGTCGAGGAGCGGCTGCAGCTGCGGGTAGCCTTCGCGTTCCGGCGGCCCGATCACCAGGTAGTCGATGCACTGCTCGAGGGCCAGGCGTCGAACGTCTGGCGCTGACGTCGCGGTGTAGACCTCGCGGATCCTCGAGCTGGCGGCTTCGTATTTCGCGAGCGGAATCATCCCAATCGGCAGCCCCGCCGACATGCGGCGCTCGGCGAAGGCGGGCACATACGCCCAGGTGTCCCGCCCGCGCACGTTGGGCTCGACCTGCACCAGCGCATCCAGCGGCGTGAACCGCTTGATCCACTCCAGGGCCTCGAGCTCGGCAGGGGTGAGCAGGACGGTCAAGCGGAACCCCGCGCCCCTGCCCCGGTTCCACACGTCCTGGGTATTGTAGAGATCGAAGAGCACCGTCGGGGCGGCCACGATGCCGACGACGGCCGCGAGGGTCGCGATCGCCACCTGCCCCGCCACGCCCCACCGCCAGCACGCCTCGAACCCGAACGCGACCAGCGCCGTCAGGGCGATGAAGACGAAGTGTCCGGATCGCCAGCCGACATACACGCCCAGATGATCCGGCACGTCCACCAGGAAGTAGAACAGCAGGCTGACGGTCAGGATCAGCAGGATGGGCACGAACCGACCCAGCTCCCGCTTGCCCGACGCCGCGAGGATACCGGGAATGGACAGGATGGCCACCGGCCCGAAGCTCAGAAAGAGCGCCGTCCAGACGTTGCGCGTCGCGATCCGGTTGACCCCGAACGTAACCAGTTCGCCGTCGTCGACGTACTGCAGAAGCGTGCTGAGCACGACAGCGCCTGACATGGGCACGGCCGCGGCCAACGCGCAAGGCACGATGGCCTTCCACGCGCGGGCCAGGAGGAGCCGCCACGCCTGGTAGGCGGCGACGATGAGCGTCAGCATGCCCGCGGCAAACGAGCTGAAGAGGATGGCGAGGCCGAGGAATGCTCCCGTCAGAAACAGGAGCGCAGGGCGTCCGACGTCGATCGCCTGCATCAGCAGCAGCAGCGCCGAGAACCCGAGGAGGTAGCCGAGCTCGTGCTGCGGCTGGTAGAGAAACATCCGGTGCAAGCCGTCCACCGGCATGCCTTGGTATGAAGAACGCGTGATGGCGTCGATGTTCATCGACGTCAGGCCTTCGAGCGTACGCCCACGATCCCAGTGCCATTTCATCTGGTGTGCCCCTTCGAAGCTCGAGCACACGAACACGAACACGCAAGCCGCCGCGGCTGCCCACGGGTTGTCGACGAAGTGGCGGACAAACAGGTAGAGAAACGCCGCGAACGCCAGCGCCATCCACAGGGCCGTCGTCAACAGCGCCTGCTCGATCGAAATCGCGTGACCCGACGCCCGGTAGGCCACCGAAGGCACCAGGTGCATCAGCCAGTAGTAGTGCAGCGGGTCCCCTCGGAAGTACGGGTTCCGCGGGGGACATCGCCCTTGCTGACCTCGGCGACGATGGACATGTTCGAGACGAAGTCGGCCGTGAAATACGCGCGATACGCCCGGCCCTCGGGCAGCAGCCGCCCCGACCTGCGAGTACGGACGGCCCACGATGGCCGTCACGGCGACGAGAACGAGCGCAACCGCCGCCACGTCTCGCCTCGTGAAACGCAGGGACCGTCAGCGCGCCGGCGAAGCGGCGCGCCGGCCAGACGACGGCCGCCGCGAGCAACGGGGCCAGCAGCAGCAACCCCGGGCTGCGGATACCGGCAGCCCACAGCCCCAGCAAGGCGACGCTGCTCAGGGCGTAGCCCCACGCGGGCCCGGCAAGCAGGGCCACCGACCAGCCGCCGCCACGCTCGCTTGCGCCATAGAGCCGACGCGCGAGAAGGATCCCGGGGAAGGCACACCACGCGTGGACGAACGTCAGGCCAACGGCCCAGGATGGCGGCAGGATCGCGTAGAGGGTGAAGCCGATGGCGACGACTGCAGCCGCGCCAGGCAGCATCGTCAGAAGATGAACTTCCTGGAGAACGCGTCGAACACGGCGTTGAGCGGACCGTCGAACCAGCTCTCGCACAGGTACCAGCGCCAGTTCTCGTACACGACGATCAGGCGGCAGGTGCCGTTTGCCACGCCGAACGTGCCGGTCGCCAGCTCCGTGGATCCAAAGCGGCACGGCGCGAGAACGGTCGCCCGCGTCGTGGCGCCGTTGAAGCTGATCGAGTGGATACTGAAGCTCGAACGCGCGGGGTCGATGAGGTATTCCCGACGGTTCCTCTTGATGTCATCCAGTTCCCACTGCTTCCCGTCGCAGCCGTCGGTGAAGTTCCTGACGCAGGTACTCGGGTGTCCGCTCCGAGTGCACGAAGTCGTCGATGAAGGTCAGCGCCAACGTGGTGATCTCGGGCCTGGAATCGTTGACGTGGACCACGGTCGACGCGGTCGCCTTGTTCTCGCGCGTTTCGGGTCGCCCGTCCGGATCCATCACTGTGTAGCGCTCGATGACGGTCAAGGTCACCGTGACGGCCGTCGGCTCGCTGACGGCCGGCGCTCGCCAGCGCGCTGCGGCGCCGCTGCCGGTAAACGTCCCGCCTGTAGCGGTCCACTCGTAAACCAGGTCGCCGGGCGATGGCTGGGGGTCGTCGACCGCCACGGCAAAGCCCACCTCGGCGTTGACCTCGGCTCTGGGGCTCGAAGGGCTGAGGGTGCGGATGGCCGGCGGCGCGTTCGGTGCGTAGTCCACACGGAAACGGAAGACGCTCGACCAGGGGCCCGCCGTGCCGTTTTGCACCGCCCGCGAACGCCAGTAGTACCGGCGGCCGGCCTGAAGGGCCGTTGCCACCTGATAGCCCGTCTGGCCCCCGGGGACCTCAGCAATTCCCGAGGCCACGACCGGCGGGCTGGCGCCTCCAACTTCTGTCTGCGTCGTTGCGAGCGTGAAGTCGTACGTCCGCGGGGCGGTCGTCGCCGACGACACGTTGTTGACCACGAGTACGGGCGGGGTCCCGGCGAAGGCGTCGTCGGCCGGAGCCGAGAGCGTCGGTGCAGGAAGTCCCGGGGTTGGACTGGTGGGGCTGCCGCAGGCGGAGGCCAAAACCGCGACGGCGAAGCCAGCCAGCCACCTCGACCGGGCCGCCCTCAGAGCAGATGCGAATCTCATCAAGAAAAAGCAACCCCGATCATACAACGAACCCGGGGCGTCTGACCACCATATCCCCTTTGCTTTCCTGTACTTGTCGTGTATCATATCGGTCCAACAGTTTCGGACCGACACTCCCCTCAGCCATGTCTTTCTTGGAGAGCTTGTAGATGAACTGTACCTACCGCTTCACACCTGCCCTTGCCTGTGCCCTGGCCCTTACAGTGGCATGCGGCCAGGACTCCCCGACCCCCGCGTCGCCGTCGGCCGCCAACGCGGTCGCGACCGAGGCCAACGCCGACGGCTCGCTCCTCAAGGCGACACCGCCGACGCCACAGTCGCCAGTCAATGGTGTCCGCCTGTCCGCGCCCGAGCTCACGTTGGTCGCCGGCAATTCCAAGGCGTCGTTCGCGAACGTCGGGTTGCAGTATCAGTTCCAGGTGTTGAACACCGCTGGAGCCGCTGTCTACACCTCAGGCATGGTCGGCGAAGGCAACGGCACGACGTCACACTTCGTCGCCGCTACGCTGTCGACCAATACCACTTACCAGTGGTGGGTGCGGCCCTTCTACTCGGGTGTCGCGGGCCCGTGGTCGGCGAAAGCGTCGTTCATCACGCCGGAAACGAGCGAGGGCTTTATCCGCGGCAACGAGATGTACGACCCGCTCATCAACGGCAAGACCGTGGGCGTGCCGCATGGGCCGTTGACCTTCATTCCCGGTCAGGGTGTCAGGCTCGAGTCTCAAGCGAGCTACATCAGCTACGAGCTGCCGCAAACTCTGTTCGAGGGCGAGTTCGGACTCATCGTGACCAGCCTGGCGGCCAACACTGAGGGCGGCAAGACCAAGCTCTTCGCGATGGGCCAGGGCTACGACGATATCGTCACCAACGAGTACCGCGCGACGTTCGAGAAGCGCGGCGACCCTCCCGGAATCGTGGCGTGGCGCTTCATCGCGCGCGACGACCAGATCGACACCGAAGGTGCCGAGCGCACGTATGTCCCGTTCGACGCCAGCCGTACCTATTTCTGGCAGGCCACGTGGAGGAACAACTTCATGAACCTGCTGATTCGGGAGGGCGGCGTCGCCGGCTCGATCATGTATGACATGGGCAAGCACTGGGAAGGCCGAGGCTACGAGCCCAATCCACACGTCCTCTATATCGGAGCGCCCTCCGGCCGAAGCGGCCTCGATGGGGCTTCGGTCGACGGTGTGGTCATTCGGCAGGTCTACGTCGGCCCCAGCCGTCCCCCGTACGCCAATCAGTAGCTAGCTGCAAGGTCTGGCCGGGTCCGAAAGGACCCGGCCGACATTCTCGGATTCCCTGTTCCCCAATCCCTGTTCTCCCCGTTCCCGATCCCTGTTCCCTGTTCTCCCTGTTCTATCGCACTTCGAGCGTCGCCTGAATCGCGTCGAAGAACGTGCTCGCCATGCGCTGGTAGCCGGCTTCGTTCGGGTGGAGGCCGTCTATGCCGAGCAGGGTACTGGTTTGTCCGCCGAAAGCCTGATGGAGGTCGACAAGCAGCGCCCCCTCGGCCGCGGCCATCGCGCGGATCTGATCGTTGGCCGGCGCGATGAGGTCGGGGGCAAACGCACGGCACCCGCATTGGCGCTCGGGCAGCAAGGTGCCCACGTAGACGCGCATGCCCCGTGAGCGGGCCTCGATGACCATCTGTCGCAGAGCCTTGGCGACTTCCGGCACGGCGCTGGTCCCGTAGTGGTGGAGGTCGTTGACACCCTCCTGCAAAAGGACCACCTCAGGCCGGAGCGTGTTCAGTGCGGCACGGAAACGGTCCAGGGTTTCCGATGTCGTCACTTCTTCCCCGCCGATCCCCTCATTCGCCATGGTGATCGACTGACTCGAGTACCTCGTGGTCAGCAGCGTGGTGAGCTGGCCGGGGTATGCGGCCGCCGAGTACGTGGCCGTGATGCGGAGCAACCGCAGGTCGTCGAGAAGGGACCGAACGCGCAAGGCCTGATCGACCGTCGCTCCGGGAGCGGTGGAACACTGCGCCCCGTTCAGGGCGCAGTCAACCGCCAGCACTCCGCCGGTGATGCTGTCCCCGAAGGCCATGAACCTGGTCGCTACGAGCGTCGGCGTCCGCACGACGTTGACCGCAAACGAGCAGGCGGACGTCCGTTGTTCTGCATCGCGGGCCGTGCAGTTGACGCCGCTCGTCCCGACGGGCAGGGTGGTGCCGCTCGCAGGCGTGCACGACGTCGTCACTGGCGCCGCGCCGCCGGTCACCGCGGGTGTCGGGTAGGTGACCGCCACGGGCGCGCCGTTCGGAGACATGGTGGTCTGGTTGGCTGGACAGGAGATGACCGGCGGATCGGTCGGCACCTTTGTGGGTCCCGAGTCGTCACAGCCAGCCATCAGGATCCCGCCGAGAACAGCGACCCCGGCCCGTTTTATCTCCGACAACACGCGGAAATTCTCCCTGGGGGCTCTCCGCTCTTCATTCTAGGCCGACGCGTACCTGGCAGCCCAGCAACCGCCGGTCGCTCGACGCGGCGTCCACCTCCGAGGGCCGGAACATCGTCGGCGAGCGGACGGTGACAGGGACGGTGCTGTCGCCTGGGGGCAGGTCGAAGATGACACGCGTCGCGTCGTTGGCCGCCACCGAAACCGTCGATCGCTTGTCGCCGACCGTGAGCTCGACATCCCCCGACATCGGGCCGAGGGAGACGGTCAGGACCAGTCTGGTGGCGCCGCCGGGCGCCACCAGGACGCGTGTCCGGGCTGTGCCACGGGTCCAGAACACGCCGCCTTCGGGAAACGCCATGCCATCGGAGTACACGAGGTATCCATTGGTGGTTCCGGGCAGTGCTTCGATGGTGCGAATCGCAGGCTCCTGGCGGGCGCTGACAGGAACGATCGCCCTGGGCTCCAGCGTCACCTGTGTGACGGCTCGCGCGAGCGCCTCGTCGCTGACGGCCACCGACACCCGCGCGACCGGCACTGGAAGCTCAAACCGAAGGCGCGCGGGATTGGGCAGTGCGCCGGTCAGGCGCGCAAACGCAACCTTCTGAGCCGACGCGACGAGAATCTCCCCTTCGCGCTCCGTGCCGGCGGAAAACCAGACAGTGGCGTCGTAGGCGCCGGGCGGAAGGGCGACTGCCGGCAACGGATACCCGCTGGTTCTGAGCGAGGCATGCGCCAGGACCTGTGGCGCCTCGAGACCCCGGAGGGAACCGAACCCGAAAGCCTTCAGGCGGGGCGCATCGTATTTCCAGAGCAGGTCGACTGCGCCCCGACGCACCGTGTCTTCCAGGACCGCGGCGCTCGGGCTGGCGGTCAGGAGTGCGGCGACTACGAGCGCCGTCAGCCCGCCAAGCGCGAGAATCGACAGAGACCCCGACGCCGGGCGGCGCCGGACAAGAACGGTCATCGCCACCGCGCCGGCAGCCGCGGCCGCAAGCCAGGGCCAGAGGTCCGACAGAGCCGTCACCCAGTCCTCAGTCGTGAAGCCAGGCAGCGTCATGGCCAATGGCGATCCCGCCTGCAGCAGCTCCATGAGGCGGGCCCGCCCGCGCGCGTCACTGAAGAGGACCAACTGTTCGGGGTTTGCAAGCGAGAACGCCGCAATGGTGAGACCGATCGCCAGGGCGACCATCAGAAGGCCTCGAGCCCAGGTCGTGCGCGCGGACTCGATGGCCACGGCCACCATTGGGGCCAGACACGGAAGGAGGGGCACCAGGAACCGCGCCGGAGCGCTTGACCCGCCCCACCACATGTAGAGCCGCGTCGTGCTCCCGACGAAGGCCGCCGTCGTCACGAGAAGCACCGCGCCCAGAAATCTCAGGTCACTCCGCCGCAGCATCAGCCAGCACCCGACAGCCGCGAAGAGATAGGCGGGCGCATAGAAGAGCAGCCCGAATTTCTGGTCGACGAGCAAGCCAAGGAGGCCTCGGGGGATGTTCCTGGCGAGCACGTACAGCCGCGTGTAGTCGCCGTACGGAGCCTCGGGGTTGAACTCGCCGTAGAAGGCGTAGAAGAACAGCAGCCACGCGGCGCTCGACAGCGCGATCGGTCCGTACAGGGCCGCGAGCGGACGCCAGCGGTCCCGGAGCTTCAGCAGAAACGCCGCACAGAAAACGGCCAGGAAGACCACGAACTTCGTGTGGAGCCACACCAGCGAGGACAGCGCGAGGCCTCGCCAGATCCAGGCGCTGATGCGAGCCGGCGATTCCTGGTAGAGCCAGAGGACCGCCCACGCCACAATGAGCGCGCCCGGCATCTCCGGAAAGATCAGCCAGCCATGCGGAACGAACGGCACCGTGAGGCAAACGGCGGCCCAGGTCATCCATGCGGCCCGCGGACCCGCAAGGGCCCGCGCGAGATCGAAGATGGCGAGCGCCGTGAGCGCAGCGATCAGACACAGGAACACCACGGCTCCCGGATAGCCTGCGAGCGCGAAGGCGGGCATCAGGAGAACGGACAATCCGGGCGCGTGAATCGAATAGATCTCGCCGTCCTGTCCGCGGCGCAGAAAGTCGGGTCGCAGGCGGCCGCCGAAGTAGCTCCGGTAGTCCTCCCGGGTGTGGTTGTTCTCGATCCTCAGGTCGCCGTCGTTCAGCAGGCTCTGCGTGATGATCAGGTAGTGCGGTTCGTCGCCGCCCGGCCCGATGGTCCTCGCAGACAGCAGCCCCAGCAGGATGTAGACGGCCAGGCTGGCGCCGAAGACCGTGCGTCGTCCCGCCTGCGCGGCCAGCGATCTTCCGAGGGCCCCCATCCGTTGATCGAGGCCAAGCGACACCGCAACGGCAGCTGCGGCAATGCACCAGCGGACGGGTCCGGACAGGACCAGCAGGAGCGGCAACCGATCCGGCAGCCAGGGCAGGAACGGTACGGCCCAGAGCCAGAGCAGCCAAACCGGGCCGGCGCTCGACGCGACGCGTGCGATACCGTCAGCACTCCGGCGCCTGGCCGCGAGCAGCACGCCTACCGCGCCTGCGAGAGCTGCCAGCACAAGGCCGGCGAGGATGGCGAACGACGGCAAATACGCCACGCGCTCCGCACGCGAGCCAGACCACTCGACGACGTGGATCGAAGCCGGGAGAAGCCACACGGCGAAGGCGATGGCTTGAAACGCACCCAAGACGATCAGGACGTTCATGACGGCTTCTGGAGCACCGCCATGTAGTGAGCGGAGTAGACGCCGGAGCGCCGAACGCTTCGAGCCAGCGCTCGAGGGGCGCCAGTCCAGCGGACAATCGGACCGGGGCAGGAAATCAGGGAGGAACGTGAAGTACCGAACCTCCACCGTGACCAGTTCGCTCGTGTAGTCCGACATTCGATGCGGGAGCAGCCAGCGCTCGACGCCTTCGTCGATGCAGTTGAGCGACGGAAAGACGTAGCCCATGTAGAACCGGAACAGCGATGTTGCGCGTGTTGATCTCGTGCACGAACAGCACGCCGCCGGGACGGAGCACCCGAGTGAGTTCCCGAAACGCTCGCCGCTGCTCGTCGACCGACGCCAGGTGGTGCAGGACGTTGATCGTGTAGACGAAATCGTACGACGCGTCGTCTGCCGGAATGTCCAGCACCGACCCTTCGACGACGATTCCGCGCTCTCCGACGTGGCGGGCCGCAAGGCGAATCTGCCCTGCCGAAGCATCGATGCCGTAGACGTCGAAGCCCAGCTCCCGCATGCGGGCGACGTACGTCCCCTGCCCGCACCCGACGTCCAGTCCCCTGGAGCCGAGGCCGCGGCGGCCGATGACCTCACGCATCATGCTCGGTCTTGGTGGTCAGAAGGGCGAGGCGGCGCGCCTCGGGAATCTGCACGTCGTACGCATCTGCGATGTCGTCGAAGTGCGAGCCGGCCGCGGCACCGGCGGTACGGGCATGAATAAGGACGAACACCAGGCCCAGCAGCGTCGACACGCCGACGGTGACCAGCCTGATCCCGAGGACGGCCAGCACGGCCGACGGCGCGGTCAGGCCAATCGCGGTCAGTCCCGCCCGCAGCTCCCCGCCGGCCACGACGATGCCAGCCGGCGCGAGCAGAAGCCCGGCGCGCAGAGACGACCCGGCGTAGGCCTGCTCCGCCCAGACCAGGCTCGGCGTCGCCCCGACCGACGCCACGAGCGCCCAGAGCGCCACCCCGGGCAGCACCCATGCCGCGAGGCTTGCCGACAGGGCCACCAGCCATGTCCTGGTGGACGACAAGCGTTCCAGGCCGCGGGCGCTGTCGAACCTGCCGAGTGGCCCGGCCACGCGCGCGACGAGTCCGAGGAACCCCCTTCGAACGGGCGCGACACCGGTCAGCAGCCCGACACCGACCAGAACAAAGGCCCAGTCCCGTGCCCCCGCGAAGCCCCCGGCCAGACCGGCGACAATGCGCGAGCGCCGCGACATCCAGGACCCGCTCCCACACGTTGACGACGACGGTGGTGGCGACGGGGACTCCGCCACGCTTCTTCAGGACGACGGCGCGGACGACGATCTCGCCGAGCAGCAACGGCGCCAGCAGCAGGCTGAAGCCCGCGAGGTAGCCGATGTAGGCGTCGCGAATCGGGATGCGGGTCTCAGCCCGCCGCAGCAGGAAGATCCAGCGCAGCGCGCGCAGCGCCGAGGCTGACGACTGTCAGCACCGCGCCGAAGAACGAGCGCCGCGATGTAGCCCGGGCGACGTTCAGCGCCCCGCCGGAAGCTGCCAGAGGGCGAGAGCCGTGGCGACCAGGCCCGATCAGGACCACGGCCGCGGCGGAGGCCAGCACCAGCACCCACGCGATGGACCGCGGCGGGCGTCGAACGACCGCTGCGGGCCGCGCGTCGCTCTTCACCATCCGGTCCTCGCCGGCCCGCCTAAATCACATGGCGCATCGAGGGCGTGTCCGCCGTCTCGCGCACCTCGCGGATCACGTAGGTCGGCTTGTCCTGCGATTCGTGGTACGTGCGCGCCTGCAGCTCCGCCAGCAGGCCGACCGTCACGAGCTGCACGCCGGTGAAGACGAGCAGGATGCCGAACGAGCAGCAACGGCCGATTGCCGATCGGACTGGTCGCCGAAGAACCGCAGATAAGTCGATCCACGCGATGACCAGCGTGCCCGACCAGCCCATCGCGAACCCGATCAGGCCGAAGATCTGCAGCGGCCGCGTCGAGTAGCTGACAGCAGGAACTTGACCGTCAGCAGATCGAGGACCACGCGCACCGTCCGCGAGATCCCGTACTTCGACCGCCCGTGCCGGCGCGCCCGATGGTCGACCACGACCTCGGCGATCGCGACCCCCTGCTCGCTCGCGATCGCCGGAATGAAGCGGTGCATCTCGCCGTACAGCTTGAGCGGCTTGACGACCTCCGCCCGGAACACCTTCAGCGAGCAGCCGTAGTCGTGCAGCCGGACGCCGGTCGCCCACGAGATCAGCCGGTTGGCCAGCATCGACGGCAGCGTCCGCGAGAGAAACGCGTCCTTCCGGTTCTTCCGCCAGCCGCAGACGATGTCGTGCGAGCCGCGCTCGAGCGCCTCGACCATCGCCGGGATGTCGCGCGGGTCGTTCTGCAGATCGCCGTCCGAGGTGACGATGAGCCGCCCGCGCGCGTGCGCGAAGCCGGCCGAAAACGCCGCCGTCTGGCCGAAGTTGCGGCGGAAACGGATCACCCGGAGGCGCGGATCCGTCGCCTGGAGGCCGCGCCAGAATCGCAAAGCTCTCGTCGGTGCTGCCGTCGTCGATGCAAGATATCTCGTAGGAGCGCCCCCAGGCCGAGAGGCGTCCGTGAGCTCGCGGTAGAGCTCCTCGAGCGACGGCGGCCTCGTTCCGGATCGGGATGACGACGCTCAGGTCGATCATGAATCGGGTGACTAGTATACGTGGAATTACGGGCCTTTTCGGCGCCCTGGCTTTTCGCCAGACGACGTAGCCGACGAGGCCCGCGACGAGCGAGCCCCACGAGGATCACCGAGACGGCTGGCGGCGTTCTCGTGAATGAACGCGATCGCCTGGTCGCCGTACCAGACGGCCAGCAGGCCTTCGCCGAAGTACCGGATCCCGCGGCCGATGGCGATCGCCGTGACGAAACGGGTCGCGCTGATGCCGGCGACGCCGGCGAGCAGCACGAAGATCTTGAACGGCGCCGGCGGCGGCAGCAGCGAGGGAATGAGCATCGCCATCACGCCGTAGCGCTGGAACGTGCCATCGCGCGGTCGACGCGTGCCGGCGCTGAAGCGCCTGCGCACGAACGCGTCGCCGCCCTTGCGCCCGATGTAGTACAAGCACCAGGCAGCCGGCGATCGAGCCGAGCGTCGCGCTCGTCGCGTACAGCACCATCCGCGCCTTGTGCTGCGTGACCATCCAGCACCAGCAGCAGGTCGTTGATTTCCGGCAGCGACAGAAACGACGAGTCGAGGAAGGCGACGATGAACAGTCCGGGGGCGCCGAGCGCAAGCGCGAACGCCTGGATCCAGTCCGCGAATCTCCTCATAGAATAAACAGGTGATTATACAGCCCTGGCGGCGGCCCCTCGCGATTGGGCGGCGGCCGCCGGGCTGGCGCTCGCTCTCGGAACGCTCGCAGCCATCCACTTCCATTCGCCTCGGCCTCACGCTGAGCCACTACGATGCGCGCGGCCATCTCGTCGTCGCGCGCCGGATCTTCGACAGCATCACGCCGGGGTGGCAGCAGATCGGCGCCGTGTGGCTGCCGCTTCCCCACCTGCTGAACGCGCTGCCGGTGCAGGTCGACGCGTTCTATCGCACGGGCGTGTCCGCCGTCGCGATTTCGATCGCGTCGTTCGCTCTCGCCACGGCGTCCATCGCCTGGATCGTGTGCGCCGCAACAGGATCTCGCGCGGCCGCCGCGGTGGCGGGCCGCTGTGTTCGCCCTGAACCCGAACGTGCTCTACCTGCAGTCGACGCCGATGACCGAGCCGCTCCTGCTCGGCTTGACCTCGCTCGGCGTGGCGCTCCTTTTCGCGTTTCACCGGGAGGGGAGCCGACCCCGGTCATCCACCGTTGGCGCCGTCCTCGCGCTCGCGTGTCTCACCCGCTACGAGGCCTGGCCCGTCACCTGCGCCGCCCTGGCGCTCGGTCTGTGGGCCGAATGGCGGAGGACCGGTGCCCTCTTCGACGCAGCGCGGCGCACTGTTGCCGTTGCGGCCTGGCCCGCTGCGGCGATCGCGTTCTTCCTCCTGTTCAGCCGCATCGTCGTCGGCGAGTGGTTCGTCTCCGGGTTCTTCGTACCCGAAAATCCGGCACAAGGCCGGCCGCTTGCGGCGGCGCTGACAGTCCTGTGGGGCACGGAGCGTCTCAGCAGCTCTCTGCTCATCGCGGCCGGCGGCGGTGGACTGGTCGCGCTCGCCGTGCGCGCCTTTCGCGATCGAGCCGGTGCCCCGGCGCTGGTGGGCGTGGCGCTCCTGGCCTCGGCCGCCCTGCCGTGGACGGCGTTCCTCGATGGCCACCCGTTCCGCATTCGCTACATGGTGCCGCTCCTGGCGGCGGAAGCCGTGGGCGTGGGCGTCGCCGCAGGGTGGCTGCAGCGCGCCCACCGGCACGCGTGGGTCGGTCTGGCCATCGTGATCCCGCTGCAGCTGAACCCGCTGTCGCCCGAGGCGCCCATGGTCGTCGAAGCCCAGTGGGATCGGCCCAACGCCGAAGGCCGCCGTCCGGTCACCGAAAAGCTCGCACGGAACTACGACGAGTCGACGGTGATGGCCAGCATGGGATCGCTCGGGCACTACATGCAGGACTTGTCCCGGGAGGGGTTCGAGCTGCGGGACTTTCTCCACGAAGGCAACGGCGACATCTGGCTCGGGGCGCTCGAGCGGCCTCGCCCGTTTGTCGGCTGGATTTTGATCGAAGAGCATGCCGAAGGGGGCGACATGCTGGCCGAACACGCACGCGCGAACCCTCGATGGCTCGACGGGTTCACGCGCGTGGCCGAGGGCGCGGGCCTGGCCTTATATCGCCGGGTCCAGAAGGACCCGGCCTACATCGAGTAGGGCGGCTCCTTTCGGACCCGCCGCGCCTCTAGAACCCGATCTTGAAGGTGGCGAGGTAGTTGAAGCCGCCGAGATCGACCTTCGTCCCGTAGAAGCCGATGTCTTCGTCGAGCTCGCCCGCGCCGTCCTGGTAGCGGATCTCGAAGCCCGCGCCGAAGCGGCCCATCGGCACGTTGATGCCCCCCAGAATCAGCGGCCCGACCGCCGCGCCGCTGTCGACGAACCGATCGTTGAAGATGCTGTAGTCGTAGAAATCCACGAACTCGCCCGACTCGCTGTACCGCCACGAGAAGATGCCCACGCCGGCGCCGATGTACGGCTGGATGGGCGCGCTTCGGCCAAGAGGCAGGAATCGGATGGTGGCGCTGAACGGCACGATGCGCAGCTTCAGATCCTGCCTGATCTCGGTGCCGTTGTCGTTGATGTACTCCGCGTAGACGCTCGGCACCGTCTGCGAGAACACGCCGACTCCCAGGCCGCCGTCGAGGTACTCGCCCACGGGGAAGAGCCACTCGCCGCCGATCGTGAATCCATTCAGCTCGCCGAGGTCGAACACCAGACCCCCGAACGCCAGGTTCCCGATGAACACGTCGCCGGCCACGCGCGAGTCTTCCTTCTGCGGCACGAAGCCGCCGAGGTACACGCTGACGGACTGCTGCGCTCGCGCGGGCGCCGCCGTTCCCATCGCGATCGCAAGAGCCAGGGTCGAATAGATCCATAGTCGGCGCATGGTCGCCCTCCAGATGATCTCCAGACATAGCAGGAGCGATGCCAGCCGCCGGGCGGGCCGAAACTACCGGAAACGTTCAGGAAACGTGCAGGAAAGCGCGCTTTCGGGCGAGAGAGTGTCTCTCGCCGATATCACTCGAGCCGTCCGCCCGACAGGCCGGGGCGGCGTCGTTCGCGGATGACAGCCAGCATGGCGTCATGGAGCCGTCCGTTCGAGGCGAGGACCTGTCGGGAACGCGACGAGAAGGCGCCGCCTTCCAGGTCGGTGACGGTTCCGCCCGCCTCGGCGACGATGAGCGCGCCGCCGGCGATGTCCCAGGGCTTGAGATCGCTCTCCCAGAACCCGTCCATGCGGCCCGCGGCCACGTAGCAGAGATCGATGGCGGCCGAGCCGAGACGGCGAACGGCTCGGGCCCGGGCGACAAACGCCGCGAAGAGGCCGACGATCTCGTCGACTCGCGAGTGCACGTCGTACGGGAAGCCGGTGACGAGCATGGCGTCGACGAGCTCGCTTGGCCGCCGAGACCCGGAGCGGACGGCCGTTCAGGCGGGCGCCGCCTCCCCGCTCCGCCGAGAACAGCTCCTTCCTCGTCGGATCGTAGACCGCGGCGATCTCGGCCACGCCGTCCACTTCGAGCGCGAGCGACGAACAGAAGATCGGCAGCCCGTGCGCGAAGTTCGTGGTGCCGTCGATCGGATCGAAGACCCAGCACGGGCCCGCGGGCGCGGTCTCGCTTCCACCGAACTCCTCGCCGAGCACGGCGTGATCGGGAAAACGCGCCGCGATGATCGCGCGGAACTCGCGCTCGATCGCCAGGTCCACTTCGGTCACCAGATCGATCGCGCCCTTCTTGTCCACGCGCATGGCGTGGCCGACGCGCGCCATCATCACGTCGCCCGCGCGCACGACCGCCTCGACGGCGGTGATCAAGAGGAGCGGATCGTGTGGCAACGGGTTCAGGACTGGACGGAGCCGGCGGCCTGGGGGACGCGCTTGGTCATGAGGACTTCCATGCCGCCCTCGCTGGCCCGCTGGATCCGCACGTCGTCCATGAAGCTGCGGATGAGGAAGATGCCGCGGCCGCTCGCCTTGAGCAGATTCTCCGGGGCGAGCGGATCGGCCAGCGCGTCGGGATCGAACCCATCGCCCTCGTCGCGGACGCGGATGCGCAGCTCGGTGGCGTCGCGGTCGAAGGCGACGAACACGCGCCTGGAGAGGTCGCTCTGATTCCCGTGGCGAATCGCGTTGATCACCGACTCGCGGATGGCGACACCCATCCAATGCACGGCATCGTCGTCGAGCCCGGCGTCCCGCCCGACCTGATCGCTGACCACCTGAACGAAGTCCATCACTTCGAAGGCGCTGGTGAATTCGAGCCGGATCGAGAGGGGTCCGCCCATGGACGCGTCCTGAATACCACCCCATTCGTTGGGCGATGTCAAGCTGTGTGACGTAAGATCCAGGACATGCGCTCGTTGTCGGTCACCACGATTGCCCCCGCGCGTCGCGTGCGGGGACGTTTGAGCGTCCCCGGCGACAAGTCGATTTCCCACCGCTATGCCCTGCTGGCCGCGCTGGCCGAGGGAGCGTCACGTGTGCAGAACTACGCACCTGGCGCCGACTGTCAGTCGTCGCTCGCCTGCGTGCGCGCCCTCGGGGCCGATGTCGCCGTGGAGCCCGAAGGTCGCGTCACTCTACTGGGACGAGGTTTGACGGGCTGGCGTTCACCCGCCGGTCCGCTCGACGCCGGCAACTCCGGTACGACCATGCGGCTGCTGGCGGGATTGCTGGCAGGCCAGTCGTTTTCATCCACGATGGTTGGCGACGGATCGTTGTCCAGAAGGCCAATGCGCCGCGTCATCGAGCCGCTGACGCGCATGGGGGCGCGAATCGAGGCCGTGGACGGGCACGCTCCGCTGACAGTGCACGGCGGACCGCTTCGCGCCATCGACTACGTCCCGACGGTGCCGAGTGCGCAGGTCAAAAGCGCCGTCCTGCTGGCCGGGCTGCTGGCCGAGGGCACCACGCGGGTGACCGAGCCCGCCCAGACCCGCGATCACACGGAGCGCGCCCTTCCGGCATTCGGCCTCGAGGTCAGGGTGGACGGCCTGTCGGTGTCCGTCGCCTCGGGCCAGCGAGCCGGGGGGCAGAGCCTGGTCGTGCCCGGCGATTTTTCGTCGGCCGCGTTCTGGCTGGTCGCAGCGGCGGCGCTGCCGGGGTCACGCATCGAGATCGAGGGTGTCGGCCTCAATCCGACCAGGACGGGCCTGCTGGACGTCCTGAGGCGGTTTGGCGCCAGGGTGGAGGTACACGAGACATCGACTTCTGGCGGCGAACCACGGGGCACGGTCGTCGTCGAGGCCGACCGGACCAACCACATCGAAATCGCGCCAGAAGAGGTCCCTGGGCTCATCGACGAGATTCCCGCGATCGCCGCCCTGGCGGCGTACGGCGGCGAAGTCAGCGTGCGCGGGGCCGCCGAATTGCGGGTCAAGGAGAGCGATCGGATTGCCGCGCTCGTGGCGGGCTTCCGCGCGCTGGGCATCGACGCCGACGAACGGGCAGACGGGTTCGTGATCCAGGGCGCGGGAGCGCCAGCCGGAGGCGTCGCCGATGCTCAGGGCGACCACCGCATGGCGATGGCGTTTGCCATCGCCGCGCTGGGGGCTCGAGGCGAATCTCGGATTGCTGGAGCGGACGCCGTCGTGATTTCATATCCAGGCTTCTTCGAGACGCTCGGCCGGCTGGTGGCCTGACGTTCGACGTGAAGACGGATAAGGTATACCTCGTCGGGTTCATGGGCGCCGGCAAGACGACCGTGGCCAGGGCCCTGGCCAGGCGGCTCGGCTGGCGGCACACGGACGTGGACGAGATGATCGAGCGACGGGAGCGGCAGACTGTGGCGGACGTCTTTGCGAAACAGGGAGAAACCTACTTCCGCGCGGTCGAGCGCGCGGTCCTTCTGGAACAGGTGCCGTCGCGGCATGTGGTCGTCGCCACGGGCGGCGGCACATTTGTCGACCCGCAGAACCGCGCCGTGATCAACAGCGACGGCCTCTCGGTCTGGCTCGATGTGCCGCTGGAGCGCCTGATCGCGCGCGTCCCTGCCGACGGCCGTCGGCCGCTTGCCGCCGATCGTCCCGCTTTCGAGCGTCTCTATCTAGCGCGCCGGACCTCGTACGAGGAAGCGCACATTCACGTTGATGCCGGACGCGCGAGCATCCCCGGGATCGTCGAACAAGTGCTGGACGTCCTGGAAGCCTAGGCGGATGCGCTACCTCGTCATCACAGACCTCCACGCCAACCTCGAAGCCCTCGAGAGCTGTCTCTCGGACGCCCATCGGCGGGGCTACGATCAGCTGCTCGTGCTCGGCGATCTCATCGGCTATGGCGCCGATCCGAACGCCGTGATCAACCGGGTGCGGGACATGCAGCCCGTGGGCCTGGTCCGCGGCAACCACGACAAGGTGGCGCTTGGCATCGGGGAGGCCGATGGCTTCAACTACGTCGCCAGGACTGCCGCGGCGTGGATGCTCGAGGCGCTGACGCCGGAGAACCGTACGTGGGTCGCGGAACTGCCTCAAGGGCCGCTCGTGATCGACGACTTGATCGAGATCTGCCATGGGTCGCCGATCGACGAGGATACGTACATCTTCACCGAGCGGGATGCGATGGAGGCCCTCGTCGCGGCCGCGCGCCCCCTCTGCCTGTTCGGCCACACGCACTACCCGGTGACCTTCTGTCTTCGGGATGGCGTGATGTCCGGTATCGGGCCGTCCCGCGATGCGGAGTCCCGTTTGCACCTCGATGACGGGGTCAAGTACCTGGTCAACCCGGGCTCGGTCGGGCAGCCCAGGGACGGCGATCCACGGGCGGCATACGCCATTGTCGACACCGAAGCCCGGGATGTCTTGCTCTACCGGGTCGAGTACCCGGTCGAAGTGACTCAGAGGAAGGTCATCGCCGCGGGGTTGCCCGAGGCTCTGGCGTGGCGGCTCACTGCCGGGCGGTAGGATCGGCGGCGCTGGCCCCGGCTTCCTGCTTCGCCCGTCGTCTTGCTTCCTTCTCTTCGCGACGACGCAGCTCTGCGGCGTAAGCGTCCCGCGCAGCTTTCGACCCGAAGATCCAGCCGATCACCAGCCCCACCAGCATGACGGCGGGAATGAAGAAGAAGTGCCCGGCGGTCACCGCGTCGTGCCTGGCCCCTTCTGTTGGAGTGCGCGCATCTCTTCCTGGACCTTGCCGAGCCGACGCCAGATCGTCCAGAGGTAGAACACCATGAGCAGGAGGAAGAACACGTACGCGCCGATCAGGAACGGTGCGGCAGGCAACTCCTGCCCGGGCGGCAGCTCGTTGACCGGCAGAAATCCTGGCGGCGGCTCTGGGGGTTGCGCGTAGGCGAACCCGGCGGTCAGGCCCACCAGCGCCAGCGACATCGCGCCGGTGAGAATCCGTTTCAGCATGTCAGTCCTCGGCGTTGAGGTAGAGCTCGTCCAGATCGGCGCGCATCTCCTCGAGGCGCACCCGCATCATGATGAGCAGTGTCGTGAACAGCAGGATGGCCGCCGCGCAGGTCCACACGACGTTCCACATCTCCGGGGACGTCGTCCCGAGCGTGGCCATCACGCTCGTCTGAGGATGCACGGTGCGCCACCAGTCGGCCGACTTGTACACGAACGGCGCGGTGGCAGCGCCGAAGATGCCGACGCCGGCAGCCAGCTTCTCGGAGCCCGGCCCGCCGAACTTCCGGAGGAGCAGGTACCCCAGGAACACCAGCTCCAGAATGAACGCCATCGTCAGCTTGGCATCCCATTGCCACCACACGCCCCACGCCTTGCGAGCCCAGAGCGATCCGCTGACCAGGCCGAACAGACCGAAGATCACAACGATCTCGGCGCCGGCCACGGCGAACCGGTCGGCTTTGGGCTTGCCCTGAAACAGATAGACCGCGCTGCTCACGCCACACACGAGGGCGCCGACGGCGAGCGCCATCCAGCTCGGCAAGTGGAAGTAGAAGATCTTCTGCACGAGCAGCATGGTCGACTCGTACGGCGCGTTGGCTATCGCCAGCGGCGCGTACGCGAAGATGGCCGCACACAAGATCGCGATGGGCAAGAAGGCTCGCTGCATGGTCGTCAACATTCCTTACTGGCGCCGGGGCCCCACCCCCGGCGCGAACTGACGCTGATCCCTCGCCTCGGATCTGCTCATCCTCGGCTCGGGATGGCCGCAGGCGCAAACATCTCTACACCCCACCCGACCCTCCAGACCTTCCTGACACTATTCCGTCATCAAAGGGTCGAACGTCCAGAGCGCGAGCGTGACGAACACGACATCGAACGCGCCGAGCACGGCGATCCAGAACGTGGCCATGGCCGGGTTCGGCTCCGACTGGAGGAGCGCCGCCGTGCCTCGAACTCCGGCAATGATCACCGGTATCGTGACCGGATACAACAGGATCGGCAACATGATATCCCGCGCACGCGACCGGACCAGCATGGCGGCGAAGAGCGTGCCGACCGACGCGAAGCCCACGGTCCCGGTCACCAGCAGAGCCGACAGGAGCAGTGGAAAGTCGAAGAACGGCGCCTGAAAGAGAAAAGCCACCATCGGCACCAGCACGGCCTCGAGGGCCAGCATCAGCACGACCATCCCGAGCAGCTTCCCCACGTAGATGGCTGGCCGGGAGGCCGGCGCGAGCAGCAGCGCCTTGAGCGTCTCCCCGTAGCGCTCGCGCTCGAACGTGCGCCCGAGCGCAAGCTGCCCTGAGTAGATGACGGCGAGCCACAGGATTCCTGCGGCTGCCCCGTCGATCGGCTGGCCTTCCACGACGAAAGCGATCGAAAAGACGAGGACCGCGGAGACGGCGAAGAGCAAAGTGGTGAGCACAATCTCGCCGTTTCGCCTCTCGATGGCGATGTCCTTCTGCAAGACGAGCAGTGCAACCCTTAGAAACATCAATTCAGGCCGGCGTGTTCATGACCGCACGGTACCGCGCCCGAAGTCCCGGGCCGGCCGCTTCGTCCGCAACGAGCTTCCCCTGCCGGATGACCGCCAGCCGCGAGACGAGGCCGTCCGCCAGGTCCAGGTCGTGGGTGGCCAGGATGACGATGGCGCCCTCGGGCGGCGAGCTCCCTCAGCCGATGCGACACGATGCCGACGGCCCTGTCGTCGAGGCCCGTGAACGGCTCGTCGAAGAGCACCAGCCGCGGCCCGTGCATGAGCGATCGCTCCAGGGCGAGGCGCTGCCGCATGCCTCTGGAAAAGCTGGACACGATGTCGTCGGCTCGCTCCGTGAGCCCGGAGGCGTCGAGTGCCCGCGGCACCACGTCGCCGTGGTCGAGGCCGTAGAGTTCGGCGAAGAACCGGAGGTTCTGCCTGGCCGACAGGTCCGGATAGAGGTGCAGCTCGTGTGCGAGCAGGCCGATCGATCCGCGGACGAGCGGACCGTTCTCGGCAGCCGAGCGGGTCCCGTAGAGTACGGCGCCGCTATTGGGCGAGACCAGCGTCGCGAGCATCCCGATGATCGTGGACTTGCCTGCTCCATTCGGTCCGAGCAGGCCGAGGATGTCGCCGCGGCGGGCGACGAGCGACACGTGGGAAACAGCGCGGCGACGGCCGTAGTGCCTGGAGACGTCGCGGAGCTCGACCTGGTCGAAGTCGTGGTTCACGCGGCGAGACCTGTGCGGTCCGCCGGCCCGGGGCCGAAGTCGTCGGTGTCGAGCGCCCCATAGATGTGCTCGAGCTCGCTCAAGAGCTGCTCGCGGCGTGTGGCAATCCGCGCGGGGTCAGCGCGGCCCTTCAATGCGTCGGCCTCGAGCCTGACCAGCTCCTGGAAGAGTCGTTCCCTCTTGGCGACCAGGCGCTTGCGCTCGTTCGTGCGCTCGTTTGTTTTCGGCGCCCGGCTGAACCAGATCCCCGCGCCGACGATGGCCACGGCGAGGCTGAGCGCCACGTAGCGAGGCACCGGGCTGTGGTGCGGCAGCCCTGAGACCGTGAGCCTGACTGGCTGGCCCGCCGCGACCGCACCCTCGCCGGCTGCGGCGATGTACATTTCGCCGCCGGCGGGCATGTCGCGCTGTCGCACCAGCCGTGGTCCCTCGAGCCTGGCGTCTCCTACTTTCTTGACGATCACTGCCAGGTGATCGAGCGGCACCGGGAAAGTCTGCTCGATCTCCGCCACTCCGTCCCACACTGGCATCGCGTAGGCGACCTGCACGAATGTGGGGCCAGGGGCAAACGGGCCTTCGACCATCACGCGGGTCGCGGCTGTTGAGGCCTGGGGTGACGAACCCTCCATGATCGTCGTGCTAGTGGCGGTGGACGGCACGTCGAAGTGGAATGGTGTTGCAGGGTTGACCGGCTGGGCCGCGGGGTTCGAGATGCTCAGCAGATAGTAGACGCGGACGATCTCCTCGTCCGGCTCGATGACGATCTGCGACTCACGGCCGATCGAGACGGTTCCAGCGATCGCGGGCGCCTGCGCCTTTGCGGCACGCTCCGCTTCTCGCGCCTTGTCGGTGGCAACCAGCATCACGCGGATGCCGCCTTCGGCCGGCGCAGGGAACTCCTGCGACTCGAGCCGTTCGCCATCGACGACGGCGATCGCTTTCAACCTGGCGCCCGGACTGAGGGGCCCGAACTCGGCGCGTCCGTTCTCGTCGGTCTTCACCGTGCGGGGAGTGCCGTCGATCAGGAGGTCAACCGGATGCCCCGCGATGTTGTTCGAGAGCGCGCCGCGGATGAGGCGCACCGATACGGTGCGGTTCGGCAGGTCCCCGACCGGCACGGGCCTCGGAATGCCCGACATCTCTTTGGGATCCGGCATGGCGAACTGGGCCGCGGCGTCGGTCGTTCCGAGCACCGCCACGCAGAGCACTGCCACGACCAGCGTCGAGGGAAACCGCCGTGTCACAGCTTTGCTCCACATCCCTTGCAGAAGCGCGCATCAGGATCGTTGGACGTGTCGCACGCGGCGCACGTGCGGCCGGCGCGCGTCGCCGTCGAGGGTGCCTGGGCGCCAGACGCATTCGCGCCAGGCCCTGCGTCGCCCGGGCGCTTCTCCGTGAGGCGTTTCGCCAGATCGCGCTCGATCACCGCGCGATACCCGGATCCGGCGTCGATCTGCCGCATGATCCGCCCGGCGCGCGCGCGCAGGCGTCCCGTCATCTCTTGGAAGTCCTCGTCCGACACCTTCCCCATCGCCTTGTCGAACTCGAGCTCCTTGATGGCACGGAGGGCCAGCATCTTCTCGCGCTCGAGGAAGGCGCGTGTGCGCTCGCCGATCTCTGCCGCCAGCTCCTGCGGTGGGCCCACGAGCGGACGGAGCGTCCGCAGCATGGCGAGGCCCGCCAGCGCCGTGGCAAACATCAGCACCGTGAACATGACCACGGGAACGGCGCCGGCGCCGCGCGCGAGAAAGGTCAGGACCGTGGCGCAGGCGAGCGCCGTGAGGACGAAGAATTGCCAGGGTTGCAGGCGCTGCTGGTCGCCTTCGCCCTTAGTCGAGGCTGCGGAGCTCATCGTCGAGGCGCTCGTCGAGTGCGGGATCGGCGGCCGTGGCCGCCTCCGAGGCGGCGTCGCCCTGGGCGCGCTTGCTCGACCACCGCACGGCCGCAGCGCCCGCCACGACGGCGCCCGTCGCGCCGACCAGGTACGGGAAGAGCCAGGCCAGCCGGTTGAACCCGGTGTTGATGGGAGCGCCGAGGAACTGCTGGCCGCCGTACAACGCGATGAAGTGCTGGATCACGCCGTCCTCGGTCTTGCCCTCGTCGAGCAGCGCTGCGACCTGCCGACGAACGTCGGCCGCGTTCGACCGCACGTGCACGTGCCGATCGGCTCCTTGCCACAACCACCGCAGAGGCACACGATCCGTTCGTGCAGGTGCTTCTCCACCTCTGACCGGGGGAGAACGGGTGCTATGTTGGACTGCTCGGTGTGCTGTGCGTACACAGCGACGGGCGAGAACAGGGCGAGCCCGGTGGCCAGCAGCACCACCGCCGTCGTGGCAGCGGCCTCGGCCGGCATCTTGGCCAGCGCAAACGCGTAGGTCCGTTCCGGCAGGAGCGCGATGCCCGTACCGAAGGCGATCATCGCGAAGCCGAACCAGACCCAGTTGACCAGCGGGTTGACGAAGACCTGCAGCGTCGCTTCCTGCTTCGCCAGATCGAAGGCCGCGCCCGACGATGTAGAGGTCCTCGCCGAATCCGCGGCGGATGGCCACCTCGGTCGTGGGCGGTTCGCCCTCGCGGCCGTGGAAGTACCACTTGGCCGGATGCAGTGAATCGATCACCTTGCCGCCCTCGAGCACGGTGATGACGGCGGTGATCATCTGCTTCTGGCCGTCGTCGCTGACCTTGACGCTGTCGTAGCGCACCTCATACCGGCCGATCGTCGTGCTCTCGCCGGGCTTGAACAGCCTCTGCTGCTCTTCCTTGAAGCCCTCGCCGGCGAAGCCCAGGAAGATGAACACGACGCCGAAGTGGACGATGTAGCCGCCGTAGCGGCGCTTGTTCCGGCCGACGAGCCCAACGAGCGCGGTAAAGATGTCCGTGCCCGTGCTCTGCTGCCGCACCAGGGCCCCCCGCCAGAACTCCTGGACCATGGTGCCCGCGACCATGCCGCAGAGCGCGAAGCAGACGCCAGACATCCAGATACGGAACCCGAAAGCGATATACAGCGCCGCAACGGCAACCCCCGAGAGCACCGGCCACAGGAACTGATGCCGGAGGTTGTCGATCGTGGACTTCCGCCACGCGAGCAGCGGGCCGATGCCCGTCAGCAGCAGCAGCGTCAGGCCGATCGGGAGCATCCAGCGGTTGAAGAACTCGGGGCCCACAGTGAGCCGCTCGCCCGTGATCGCCTCGCTGATTGTCGGGAACATCGTCGCAAACAGGACGAAGAAGGCCGAGAACAGCAGGATCCAGTTGTTGATGAGGAACGCAGCCTCGCGCGACAACCACGAGTCGAGCTCGTTCCGAGATCGGAGGAGCGGCAGCCGGTAAATCACCCACCCGAAGCTGAAGACCAGGATGGCGATCATGAAGTACGAGAAGAGCACCGTCAGCACGGGGTCCTGCCCGAACGCGTGCACCGACTGCACCACGCCCGAACGGGTCATGAACGTGCCGAAGATCGTCAGGAAGAACGTCATGATGACGAGCGTCACGTTCCAGACGCGCATCATGCTCCGCCGCTCCTGCACCATCACCGAGTGGAGGAACGCCGTCGCCGTGAACCAGGGCAGCAATGCCGCGTTCTCGACCGGGTCCCACGCCCAGTAGCCGCCCCACCCGAGCTCTTCGTACGCCCAGATCATCCCGAGCATCAGGCCGAAGGTCAGGAACAACCAGGCGAACATGGTCCAGCGCCGGACCGCACGCAGCCAGGAGTCGTCGAGGTGGCCCGTGATGAGCGCCGCAATGCCGAACGCGAACGGGATCGTCATCCCCACGAACCCCGTGTAGAGCGACGGCGGATGGATCACCATCCAGTAGTTCTGCAGCAGCGGGTTCAGCCCCTCGCCGTCGGCCGGCGCCGCCGTCAGATAGGTCGAGAAGGGGTTGTTGTGCACGACCATCAGGTACAGGAAGAACATCTGCACCACGGAGATGACCGCGACCACGTACGGGATGAGCTCGCGGTGCCGCTCACGGTTCACGTACACCGCAATCGACCCGAAGATCGACAGCAGGAACACCCAGAACATGATCGAGCCGTCGAGCCCGCCCCAGTAGGACGTGATCTTGTAGAACAGCGGCTGGACCGTGTTCGAGTAGCCCGCGACGTACTTGATGGAGAAATCGTTGGTCAGGAATGCGTTGACGATGACCCCGGAGGCCACCGTCATCAGCGCCGCGATCAGGTAGAAGGCGCCGATGCCGCTCTCAATCAGCCGTCTCGATCCCCGGCGTGCCCCGACGACTGAGGCCACGGCCGCGTAACTGCACGCGACGAAGGTCGCGAGCAGGAGGAACGACCCGAGCGAGGCCATCTAGCCCACCTTTTTTTGTTCTTCGTATTTCGACGGGCACTTGGCCATCACGCCGCCCTTTTCGGTGTGGAACCCTTCGGGGGAGAGGCGGCCCTTCAGCACAACTTCGGCTTCGTCCTTGAACGTGTCCGGCACGACGCCCTGATAGCTGGCGTTGACGACCTTGCCGTTGTACTGCACCTGGAAGCGATGCTCGAGCGTTTTCGGGTTCATGAAGTGCGAGCCAGGAACCACGAACCCGTGCAGCTGCAGCTTCTTGCTGTGCCAGGCTTCGGGGCTGACCATCACCTCGTCGACATGCTTGTAGTACTCGGTGCCTTCCGCCAGCGTCGTCCACAAGAGAGCCGAGAAGGCGGTCAACAGCACCACCGTCGTCGCGCCGATCTTGATATATCGATGTGTCATAAGGACTTCCGGGAAACGGGACATGCGTAGAATAGCGCGGGTCCATGGTTAGTGCAATAGCGGGCTTCTGGGGCTTCCGGCTCAGGCGCTGGGCTCGTGGCTCAGGCGTCGGGCTCGTGGCTCAGGGTTGATGGCTCAGGCCTGAGGCCCCTGGAGGCTGGAGCCCGGAGTCCGAAGCCCTTCCAACAGCGCAGCGATCGTCTGCACCGGAAGCCCGACCACATTCGAATAGGAGCCGTCGATTCGCGGGATGAACCGCGAGGCGAGGCCCTGAATGGCGTAGGCGCCCGCCTTGTCCCGTCCATCTCCTGTCCCAACATACCAGTCGATCGTCCGTGGCCCCGAGCCGCGAAAACCAGACCGTGGTCTTCTCCACCCCCCCAATCTCGGCGGCCGGCGTGCGAAGGCTGACTCCGGTCATCACCTGATGATCCCGGCCCGACAGCCGGCGTAACATCGCGCGCGCGTCATCGTCGTCAACCGGCTTGCCGAGGATCTCGTCATCGACGACTACGGTGGTGTCGGCCCCGATCACGACCAGGCCGTCTGCCGCGGCCGGCCCGACGCGCTCGAGGGCCGCCGCCGACTTCTCCGCCGCCAGGCGCCTCACATACACCTCGGGCCCTTCGCCGGCCAGGACTTGCTCGTCCAGATCGACGGCCAGTGTGTCGAACGTGTAGCCTGCCGCGCCAAGAAGCTCGGCCCGCCGCGGGGACGCTGAGGCAAGAACGAGACGGACACCGTTCAGGTTCACCCGTCGATCATAAGCCCTGAGCCCTGAGCCTTGAGCCGGAAGCCGTGAGAGAATTCCCCCGTGCAGCCCTTGAACGATGCCGCGTACGGCGCACTGCGCAGCCTGCTGCGCGAGACGCCGACTTCGCCAGGCAAGGTGCGCTTCGCCTGGACATCCATCGTCGGCCCCGCCATCGAGCGGGCGACGACCGTGCGGCTCGAAGGAGACACGCTCGTCGTGGAGACGACGAGCGCGCAGTGGGCGCGCGAAGTCTCCCGCTCGACGCCCGTCATCCTGCGGCGGCTGAAGGCGTACCTGGGTGACGATGTCGTCAGAGGAATGAGCGTGCGTTCTGTCTGAAAGCCGGAGAGCGCCTGCGGCCGCGGCGAGCGAGCGAACCGAGTCGAGCCGCCGCGAGCGGGGGTGGGGCCCCGCGAGCAAGTAGAGAAAAATGTATGCGCGACGTGGTGATCGTATCGGCCGTCCGGACGCCCACGGGCAAGTTCCTGGGAACGCTCAAGGACATCAGCGCGCCTGATCTGGGAGCGCTGGTCGTGGCCGAGGCCGTCCGGCGCGCCGGTATTCCGTCGACTGTGGTTGACGAGTGCTACATGGGCAACGTCGTCTCCGCCGGGCTCGGGCAGAACCCGGCGCGTCAGGCTGCGCTCCGCGGCGGCCTGCCCGAGACGACCGGCGCGGTCACCGTCAACATGGTGTGCGGATCGGGCCTCCGCGCCGTGATGCTTGCGGCTCAGGGCATCGCGTGCGGCGACCTCGATGTCGCGGTGGCCGGGGGCATGGAGTCCATGAGCAATGCGCCGTACCTGCTGCCGCGGGTTCGGGAGGGCCTGCGGATGGGACACGGTCAGGTGGCGGACGCGATGATTCAGGACGGCCTCTGGTGCGCCTTCGAGCAGTGCCACATGGGGCTGTCGGGCGAGGTGGTCGCCGAGCACTACAAGGTCGACCGCAGTGCGCAAGACGAGTACGCCGCGCGGAGCCACCAGAAGGCGGCGGCTGCGACGACCGCAGGATGGTTTCGGGACGAGATCCTTCCGGTCGCGATTCCACAGCGAAAAGGACCCCCGGTGGTGATGGATCGCGACGAGTCCATCCGCGGAGACACAACCGTCGAGGCGCTCGCCGCACTCAAGCCTGCGTTCAAGAATGACGGATCGGTGACTGCCGGTAACGCCCCTGGGGTCAACGACGGGGCCTCAGCGGTAGTGGTGATGGCGGCCGAACGTGCGAAGGCAATGGGACTCTCCCCTCTCGCCCGCGTGGTGGGACAAGCGACGAGCGGCCTGGCGCCGAAGTTCGTGCTCATGACACCGGTCGACGCGGTCCGCCGGGTGTCTGAGCGGACGGCCTGGGCCCTCGACACGGTCGATCTCTTCGAGCTGAACGAGGCGTTCTCTGTTCAGGCCGTCGCGGTCATCCGAGAGTTGGGCATCGCCGAGGAGCGCGTCAACGTCCATGGCGGCGCCGTCGCGCTCGGTCATGCGATCGGCTCGAGCGGCGCCCGCGTGCTGACGACGCTCCTCTACGCGCTCAAGCGCCGGGGTCAGAAGCGCGGCATCGCCACGCTCTGCCTCGGCGGCGGCAACGGCGTGGCACTCGCGGTCGAGAATCTCGACGCGTGAACCCAGAACCGGGAACCCAGAACCGTGAACAGCACCCAGCACCCAGCACCGAGCACCGAGAACCGCAGGATCACGATTGTTGGAATCGTCGGCGCCGGCACCATGGGCAGCGGCATTGCCCAGGTGTTTGCGCAGGCGGGATTCACCGTGCGTCTCGCGGATCTCGCGGAACCCATGCTCGATCGCGCGAAGGCGTCGATTGAGCGAAGCCTGGCGAGGTTCGTGTCGAAGGGATCGGTGAGCGCGGCGCAGCGCGACGCCGCGCTTGCCCGTCTCCAGTTTTCGACGGGCCTCGAGGTGTTCGCGGACGCCGACCTTGTAGTCGAAGCCATCGTGGAGGATGACGCGGCCAAGCGCGCGCTCTTCACCAGCCTGGACGCGCTGACCAAGCCCGGAGCCTTGCTGGCCTCGAATACCTCGTCGATCTCGATCACCCGTCTTGGTGCCGCCACCGGGCGTCCGGATCGCGTGCTCGGCATGCACTTCATGAACCCGGTGCCGCTGATGACGCTCGTCGAGCTGATTCGAGGTCAGGCGACATCAGACGACACCATGGCCGAGGCCACGCGGCTGGTGGCGGCGCTCGGGAAGACAGGGATCGAAGCGTCCGACTATCCGGGATTCATCGCGAACCGGATCCTGATGCCGATGATCAACGAAGCGATCTACGCCGTCATGGAGGGCGTTGGTGCGCCGGAGGCGATCGACACCGTGATGAAGCTCGGCATGAACCACCCGATGGGCCCGCTGACGCTCGCCGACTTCATCGGCCTGGATGTCTGCCTCGCGATTCTCAACGTGCTGCACGATGGCCTGGGCGATCCGAAGTACCGCCCCTGCCCTCTCCTCCGTCGCATGGTCGACGCCGGCCATCTCGGTCGAAAGTCGGGCCGCGGCTTCTACGTCTACGCTTAGCCCGGGTCCTTTATTCGTAGGCCGGGGCCTTTCGGACCCGGCGCGAGATCCACCACGCCGCCGTCGCGATGGGCAGCATGATGGCTATCTCCAGCGCCACCGCCTTCAGGTTCGCGATCATCGTCTCAGCACCGAACGGATTTCTGCGCTCGACCCGGTGGAAGACGTCCCAGCCGGAGATGAACCACCGATCGTTGAACGGCCAGAGCGCTTGTACTCCGCGGGGGCGATTGGTGTCCGCCCCCATCCAGTCGAGCAGCACATGCGAGCCCCACGCGGCCCCGCAGAGCACGGCGAGCCGCCATGCGCCGCCAGACGACGTGGTGACCTTCCCTGTCACGAGCCTGGCGAGAATGATGATGAAGGCGGTCGAAACGAAGCTGTGGGTTGCCGTCCGGTGCGTCTGAAACAGCAGGTCGAGGTCGGGGGCTGCGGCAAGGCCCGCGAGGAGTGCCGCCAACGCCCAGTCAGTGTTGATGGTCTCGAGGCCAACACCGGCAGCCGGAGGATCGGCGTGCGATCGGGTGTTCGGAAGAGCGATCGGTCGAGCGATAGGCCAGGCCGCAAAGGCGAGCGCCGCGCCCGCGAGGGCATGGCCAATTGGAGTAGGCATCGAGAGGCCCATGATGGCAGATTCTGCAAACGCCCTGGGGAGGGGGCGAAAGTCATGGCCGCTGGAAGTGGTTAAAAGAAGGCGTCTTATCGGCCTGTATTCACATATTGACGCTTGACTTTCGCTCGGCACGAACTTAGAGTACCCGGAACATTTAACTGACACCCAAGGCCCCAAAAAGCGCCCCGAGATTCTTTAAGGAGATCACGCATGCCGACCGTCGAACGCATCGACCGCGTCCTGGAAAAGGACAGAACCGACAAGGACGACCGCCAGGATCGCGAACGCGCCAAAGCGGTCGAGCTTGCGGTGGGCCAGATCGAGAAGCAGTTTGGCAAGGGCTCGATCATGCGCCTGGGCCAGAAGGGCGCGATCCAGCCGATCGACGCCATCCCCACCGGCGCGATCAGCATCGACTTTGCGCTCGGCGTGGGCGGCGTTCCCCGCGGCCGCGTGACCGAGATCTTCGGGCCGGAGTCCTCGGGCAAGACCACCCTGGCGCTGCAGGTGATTGCCGAGGCGCAGAAGCTCGGCGGGATGGCGGCCTTCGTGGACGCCGAGCACGCGCTCGACGCGGCCTATGCGCAGAAGCTGGGCGTCGACCTCGACAACCTGCTCGTTTCGCAGCCGGATCACGGCGAGCAGGCGCTCGAGATCGTCGAGGTGCTCGTGCGCTCGGGCGGTGTGGACGTGGTCATCGTGGACTCGGTGGCGGCGCTCGTCCCCAAGGCCGAAATCGAGGGCGAGATGGGCGAGGCGCAGATGGGGCTTCAGGCGCGGCTCATGTCGCAGGCGCTCCGGAAGCTCACCGGCGTCGTATCGAAGTCCAAGACCTGCCTCATCTTCATCAACCAGCTGCGCGAGAAGATCGGCGTCATGTTCGGCAACCCGGAGACCACGACCGGTGGTCGCGCGCTCAAGTTCTACTCGTCGGTCCGGATCGACATCCGCCGCATCGCGAGCATCAAGGACGGCGACGTGGTGATCGGCGGCCGCACGCGCGTCAAGGTCGTCAAGAACAAGGTGGCGCCGCCGTTCCGCGAGGCCGAGTTCGACGTCATGTACGGCGAGGGCATCTCGAAGACCGGCGACCTGCTCGACCTTGCGGTCGACAAACGGATCATCGAGAAGAGCGGCGCGTGGTTCGCGTATGGCGGGGAGCGCCTCGGACAGGGGCGCGAAAACGCCAAGCAGTTCCTGAAAGAAAACCCCGAAGTCTACAAGACGATCGAAGACCGCGTCCGCCGCGAGCTCGGGCTCACACGAGAGGCCGTCGTCGAAGTCGGCTAGGCTGGAGCGCTTTTCACATTCGTGCCGCACGTGAAAAGCCTCGGTCGTCCTTGGTGCGAGATCGCGCGTCTGACCAACGTGACAACCACGCACCAGGCGCCAAGGACGCCCAAGGGACCAAGGCCAGCCCACGAACGAAGGCCGAAGCTCCAAGGACGAGGCGTGCTCGAAGGCCCGGGTATCCCGCGAGGAGCCCGGGCCTTCGTTTTTCCACAGCCGTGCTGGTATGATTATCGTCTGCCTTGCGTGGCGAGGTAGCTCAGTTGGTAGAGCATACGACTGAAAATCGTAGTGTCGACAGTTCGATTCTGTCCCTCGCCACCACTTCCAAAACACCTTGAGAACAGAAGGCCGACGCCCGCAAGGCGTGCGGTCTTGGGCAACAATCCCCGAAAGTGACGCGCCGCGAAGTTCGGACCGGTATGGCTTCTTTGCCATCGAGTCAGGGCCGATCGACCGCACCAGGCCGGAGCAGCGCTGCCTGTGCATCGTGATGGCCCTTCGAGGCGGAGTCCGCTAGCAAATCCACACCGTCCACCGTCATTGTGGCTGACGCCCACCTTAGGCCGTCGGAGTCTTCGAAGTCGTTCAGGCTGAATCGGCAGCAAGCCGTCGGGTTCCAGCGACGGTCTGACGTCGCCGTATACCGGCCGGTGCGGTGCACCGGCGACGCCATTGACCGTCACAAATCCGTAGACGGTCACTCGACCTGCGACCAGGGAACAGCATCGTGGTTTCGAATGACCAGCGAGTTCACTGCTGGCGTTCCCTGTCGTTGATGCATCACGCGGCACAACTGCGCTGTTGGCATGGATCGCACAGCCAGATTCAGGAGTGCCTTGTCCACCAGCCCACTATGGCCATTCCGAGCTACGGCGACGACTGCCACCGCGACCTTCGCCAGTCCGCGGCCACGTTTCGACCGGGCCGGCGCTGCGGCCATCGTCGGCAGGTCTCGCCCGCAATGCTTGCAGACGATTGCAGCGTCCTGCAGGTCGGACTCCGCGCAAAAGGGGCACGTCTTCATTCGGCCAGAGCGTACCCCAGTCAGCGGCCGATCCAGCGAGCGGTGTCAATTTGGTGTAGCCGCTCTCAGGCCACGAAGAAGCCCGCCACGAAGATTCGAAGAAGAAATCGGTCTCTTTCGTGTTTTCGTGTCTTCGTGGCCCTGCCTTCTTCGTGGTCTTGACTCGATTTCAGGTACTACAGGAATGTGAAAAGCGGTCTAGGATTCGGGTCATGCATGGAACGAGGACTACGCTGGGCGCCGTGACGGCGCTGTTCGCTGTCGCACTGACACTGACGGCGTTTGCCTGGCCACAGACGCCTCCTCCACGTCCGGAAGCCGCTGGCCTCTCCCCCGCCCGTCTCCGTGAAGCCACTGACCTGCTCAATCGCTACGTCGCGGAGCAGCGGATCGCCGGCGCCGTGGCGGCCGTGGCCAGGCGCGGACAGATCGGCTACTTCGAGGCCGTCGGGGTTCAGGACCTGAAGACTCGCGTGCCGATGACCGCGCGATCGCTCTTTCGCATCTACTCGATGACCCGCCCCATTACGTCGGTCGCAGTAATGATGCTGCACGAAGAGGGTCGCTTCACCCTCGACGACCCCGTCGCCAAGTTCATCCCAGAGTTCAAGAACGTTGTCGTCGCCGGGGCCGAGGGCGCGCCTCCGCGGCCGGCCGCGCAGACCATGACCGTGCGGGACCTCCTGCTGCACACATCCGGCCTCAGCCCTCGCACATCCGAGGCCTACCGCCGTGAGCAGGTGCGATCGCGAACGATCACCATGACGCAGTTCATCGCCAACCTGGTGCGCGTGCCGCTGATGGAGGAACCGGGGAGTCGATATCGGTACAGCGAGGGGACGAGCGTCCTGGGACGCCTGGTTGAGATCTGGTCAGGCAAACCCTTCGAGGTGTTTCTCGAGGAGCGCATCTTCCGGCCCTTGAAGATGGTCGACACGATGTTCTGGGCCGCCACCCCCGACCAGCGGGCGCGCCTCACCACGGTGTATGGCCCCGCCCCGGATGGGGGCATCATGCCGGTGGAGACCGAGACGCTGCCATTCACCGAACGCCCCACGCTCATCGAGGGCGCCGTCGGGCTGTTGTCAACGGTGCCCGACTACATGCGCTTCAGCCAGATGCTGCTCAACAGAGGCGAGCTGGAGGGCGTGCGCCTGCTGAGCGCGAAGACCGTGGAGTCGATGACCGTGAATGGCCTTTCTGAGGCCGTGCAGAAGGCGCGCGGGGGAACGATGGGCTGGGGTCTGGGGAACGTTCAGGTCCTGCTGACGACGACCGCCGGCGATCCGGCCAACAAGGGCGAGTACGGGTGGGACGGCACGGCCGGCACCATCTTCTGGATCGATCCGGCCAAGGAAACCGTCATCGTGTTGATGACCCCGAGCCAGCCGTCGAACCCCGACCAGATCCGGCAGCGGTTCAAGGCCATCATCCAGCAGGCAGTCGTCGACTGAGGCGCCCGATCAACCTTCGGGCTGACTGGTACTCTACGCTGCGCTGAGAGCAGAGCCCGGAGCCCGGCGGCCGGAGCCCGAAGCCCTGCTGCCCCACACCGCTTTCTGTCTTGGGCCAGTCATCGCTACTTGCTCAGGCGGATGATTTCGTTCTGGAGCGCCTGGAACGCCGGGCCCACGTCCGCGGCCGTGGCGGCGAAGTAGTACTTGCCCTCGAGCTGCGCCGCGGTTGTAGTCCGGAGAGTCCTTGTCGTTGGCCACGCGCATCAGGATGCTCTCGGAGGTCTCCGGGATCGTCCCCAGGTTGTACCGCACGAGCGCGCCCATCCCGATCGTGTAGATCCGGATGCGGTAGTCGCCCATGTCGCTGCGCGCCGCGTTGCCGATGATCTCCACGAGGTTCCTGGAGGCGTTGTTGATGTTCCAGACCTGCGCCGGATACAGCCCTGCGCCGGTTGGGTCGGTCCACGCAGCCCGCGCCGGACGTTCTGCGCGACGCCGTTCACCGTCAAGCGCTGAGGTCTGCAGGTCGAAGGCGGTCGGCATCCCGGCGCTGCGCGAGCCCTGGTGGAAACTCCGCTGCGGAAGCCACGTCATCTGCGCAGCACCTGCGTGCTGCTCCAGATGGGCGGGGTGATGTTGTAGTTCGGGTTGAGAGTTCCCGTCGTCATGCTGTAGAACCCCTGCATATTCGGGTTGTTCCACGTCATGTTGTCCGGGTCGGGAAAGTTCTTCGGGAAGTCGGACGTGCGCAGGCCGCGCGACACTCCCGTGTTCTGATAGTTGGCCGGCACGCTGTTCGACGCGCCGTCGGTGAAGAGCACGATGACGCGGAGCCCCGACTGCTGCCCGCTCGGCACCGATCGGACCTCGTCCCATCCCTTGTAGAGCCCCTCGACCATCGCCGTGCTGCCACCGGGCAGGTTTTGCGGAATGTCGGCCATCACCTGTGCCTTGGCAAAGCCACGGCTGGCGGGCATCTGATCGATCACTCGCCCGTGGTTGCTGTAGGTGATCAGCGCGACGCGGTCGTGCGCCGCAGAGAACGCGTTGACGAACGTGCGCGATGCGTCGCGTACCGCGCCCCAGGCGGACCCGATCGATCCGGACACGTCGAGCACCAGCGACAGGTCCACCATGCGCCGCGTCGCCTCACCGGTGCTCGTGACGGTGACCTCGTCGTAGGTCCCGAGACGCATGAAGGTCGTCGGCAGGATGGCCGTGGCGGTGACGGTCACGATGTTGCGGCCGTTGACCGCGTCGGTCTGCAGGGTGAAGAATCCTGGCGACGAAGGGTCGGTCACCGACGTGGTGCCCATGAAGCCGAGCGGAAAGTTCTGCTGGAAGATCTTCCCCGCCTCGGCGCGCGGGATCGCCGCTGTTCAGCATGCGCGCCGCGCCGAGCGCCGCGCCGTCGACGGCCTTGCTGAGCTGCGCCTTGACGACATACGCGCGGCCGGAGTCGGTCGCCAGACCGGCAAACAGCAGCATCGTGGTCAGGCCGACCGCCATGTAGACCAGCGTGAATCCCTTTTCGCTCCGAACCCTGGATGTCTGTGTCGTCATGTCCGTGATCCTTGGAGATCTTCGCCGGTGTCCTAGAAGTAGGCGACCGAGTAGAGCGTCGTTGGCACGTCCACGCCGAACTGATCGAACGGCGTGATGAGCTCGTGCCGTGTGTACACCTCGACGACGTAGAGGAATCCACCGGGCACCGTGATCAGGCTGTTGGGCAGGCTGGTCACCCGCAGCCCGGTGTTGTTGTCGGAGTTGCTCGCCTCGTAGTACGGCGGGCCGCCGTAGCCGCCGCCGCCGGACGTCAGCACGTGGCTGGCGGCGCCCAGATTCCCGAACTCGTGGCGCGCATACAGAATCATCTGGCCGTAGTTGCTCGTCCCGATCGTGGCGCCCTGCTTCAGCACCGAGAAGATCACCTTCGAGCCGTCCGCGAAGTCGATCGGGCGCCCGCTCATGCTGCGGAGCGCTGTTTCCGCCTCCTGCAGCGTCGCATCGCGTGAGATGAGGTTCGCGCCTTCGCGCGCCAGCTTGGTCACGACGTGCTGGTCGAGCAGGGCGTAGCCCACCTCCACGACGCCGAGCACGATGACCAGGAGGAACGGCAGCACCATCGCGAACTCGACCATGCTCTGGCCGCGTTCGTGGCCGAGGCGCCGCAGACGGGGTGTGACCCTGGCGTTCATTGTTGGAACGCTCCTTCGTTCTTCATGGCGGACTCCACCGTGAAGTTGATCTGTCTGGTGTCGAAGAGCGGCCCCATGAGCAGTTGCAGCACCATGAGGTCGTAGGTGTAGGTGACCGTCACCTTCTCGATGTCGTTCGGCTGCCCGGAGCCGCCCGTCCAGCCGCCGCCGCCACCGCCGGACATGTGGCTGAAGCTGAAGGCGCCGTCGGGCACGTTGAGGGTCGGCGTGGCGGTCCTGAAGGCTGCCTTGATCGACTCCTCGCGCGACATGCCGCCCGAGACGTTGCCCGTGATCGCGTAGCGCGTGGCCTGGCTCACGCCGCTTTCGAGCGTCAGCCACGTGTACAGAATCATGCTGAAGTCGAGGATCGCGAACGTCATGATGAGGAGCATCGGCGTGATGAGCGCCGCCTCGATCATGCTGTTGCCCCGTTCGCCACGGAGACGCGCGATCCGGTTTCGCAAGCGAGAGTGAGGTGTCATACTCGCCCCTGCACTGTTCACGCCTTGTGCCAGTGGAGGCGGCTTACAGTCTCGGCACGTCCATCACGGTTTTCGTCCACGCGGCCCTCCGCCGTGACCCGGAATGTGACGCCAGCCTCGATCGCTCCTTCAGGTCCCAAGTCGCGGTGCGCTATCGAGTTCTCCGGCATGTGTCCCGGCGTCCGGCGGCCGGAACCCGGCGTTCGCGCCTCACGCGTGGCACACGCCGCGCGGAGTGCAGAACCCGGCAGGGCCGCAAGGTCATCGGTTCCCGTTCGAGAAGAAACTGCAATCGGCCTTACCAGACCTGTCGCACGCCGCTGCGCACGGGCGCACAGGCGGCCGCCGAGCGCCAGGCCGATTCAGAGGTAGAATCCCGGCGAACTTAGGATTGAGGGACTTAGGATTGAGGGACTGGGGATTGAGGGACTGGGGATTGAGGGACTGAGGAATTTAGATGCCCTGGATTCAGGTGTACGACCCGCTCGGCAGCCCCTGGCTGAGCACCTTCGTTGCCGCGCTCCCGATTGTGCATCCTGCTGGCGGCGCTCGGCCGTGCTCGAGTGGCGGGCCCACATCGCGGCCGCTCGCGGGACTGGCGTCGGCGCTCGCCGTCTCTATCCTTGTGTACGGCATGCCGGTCTCGACGGCTGCCGCAACGGCCGTGTACGGCGCGGCGTACGGTCTCCTGCCGATCGGCTGGATCATCGTCAACGCGGTGTTCCTGTACAACCTGACCGTCGAAACCGGACAGTTCGAGATCGTCAAGGCGTCGGTGGCTCACCTGTCCGCGGACCGGCGGATCCAGGCCCTGCTCATCGCGTTCTCCTTCGGCGCCTTCATCGAGGGCGCGGCCGGCTTCGGCACGCCGGTCGCGATCTGCTCGGCGCTGCTCATCGGCCTCGGCTTCACGCCGCTCTACGCCGCTGGCCTGGCGCTCATCGCCAACACCGCGCCGGTGGCCTTCGGCGCCATCGGCACGCCCATCCTGACGCTGGCGGCCGTGACCGGCATTCCGGCCATGACGCTGAGCGCGATGGCCGGTCGTCAGCTGCCGTTCGTGTCGCTCATCGTGCCGGCCTGGCTGGTGGTGACCATGAGCGGATGGCGCGGGTTCGTCGGCGTGTGGCCGGCCGTGCTCGTGTGCGGCGGCGTGTTCGCGGTCGTGCAGTTCTTCTGGAGCAACTTCATCGGCCCGGAGCTCGTGGACATCGTCGGCGGCCTCGCCTCGCTCGTGGCGCTGGCCGCTCTTCTGCCGGGTCTGGAAGCCGGCGGAGGTCTGGGAGTTCCCTGAGGTCCGCGCCGAAGCGGCCCCGCACCGGCGTCCGGCAAGCCTCGGCCACGGTCAGAGCCGTCGTCGTTCGCGCCTGGATGCCCTGGGTGTTCCTCAGCATCCTGGTCACGCTCTGGGGCCTGGGCTCCGTCAAGGCGTTCTTGAACGGCGGGCCGTCAGGGCTTGCGGCCTACCGCGACGGGCAGGCCGCCGTCGTCAGCCATGTCGCTCTCGCCGACCTGGGACGTGCCGCTGCTGCACCGTCTGGTCTTCCGCGACTTCCCCGTCGAACCTGTCGCCGTGGATCGCGCCCGCGTCGACGACCCGCAGTACCGGGGCACGCGAGCCGAGGCCGCGCGCTACACCCTCAACTGGCTGTCGGCCACGGGCACCGGCATCCTCATCGCTGCCATCGCCACAGCGGTCTATCTCGGCGTGTCCGTTCGGGCAGGTGTTGTCGATTGCCGCGATGACGTTCGCTCGCATGCGGAACCCGCTTCTGACGATCGCGCTGATGCTCTCGCTCGGCTTCGTCACCCGCTACGGCGGCACGGACGCGACGCTCGGGCTGGCGTTCACGAAGACCGGTGTGCTCTATCCGTTCTTCGCGGCATTCCTCGGCTGGCTTGGCGTGGCGCTGACCGGCTCGGACACGAGTTCGAATGTCCTGTTCGGCAGCCTTCAGAAGATCACGGCCGCAACAGCTCGGCCTGAACCCGATGCTCATCACCACGGCCAACAGCACGGGCGGCGTCATGGGCAAGATGATCGACGCGCAGAGCATCGTCGTCGCGACGGCGTCGACCGGTCAGCAGGGCCAGGAAGGCCGGATTCTCCGGTTCGTCTTCTGGCACAGCGTGGCGCTGGCCGCCATCATGGGCGTCATCGTGATGATGCAGGCGTACGTCACTCCGTGGATGATTCCGGCGTACTGACCCGCGGCCGAAGTCCGGCTCGACGTCTGGCTCGACGTCGCGTGCCTGTTCAAGCACGCGGTCCGAGGCGCAGAAGGCCTGCCGGAGCGGCAAGGTCGACGTCAACGGCCAGTCCGCCAAGCCCAATCGACTGCTCCGCCCCGGCGACGAGGTGAGAATCGGCCGGCCGTTCGGCCGCAAGCAGACGCGTCGTGGTTCGGGCGCGTCGCCGACCGTCACGTGTCGAAGGCCGACGCCAGGCTGCTCTACGAGGATCTGACACCGAAGCCGACGGCCGAGGAAATTGAAACGCGCAAGCTCGAGCGCATGTACCGAGCCGCGGTGACGCCGCCTCAAGGCGCCCGACAAGCGGCAGCGCCGCGCGCTCCGGCGAGTCTCGAAAGGACAGGCAGCGACGAGTCCAGGCTCGGCCTGGACTCAGTCTGGTTCGAATCGTCCGCGAGCAGGGCCTTGGCCGCGTCGTCCGTCTTGTCCGGGTGCTTCCCTTCCTGCGCGCGTGCGTACAGGAACGACACCCCGAAGATCACGACGATGAGGCCGAGCGAGAGCCACTTCGGGATCTCGAAGTGGACGTAGCCCGCCGGAGTGCAGGTACTCGACCACCAGCTTGATACCCGACCCACGCGATGATGATGAAGGCGCCGTCCACGAGCGCCGGATAGCGCTCGACAATCGCGAGCAGCTGGCCGATGACGAGCCGCATCGCGATGATGCCCAGGATGCCGCCGGTCAGGATGACCCACGTCTTCGGCGACATCGCGACGGCCACGAGGATCGAGTCGATGGCGAAGACGATGTCGGTCAGCTCGACCTTGACGACGGTCGCCCAGAACGGCTGACAGCCCCAGCATCGGCCGTGGCCTTGGGCGGCGTCCGCCGCACCTCCTCGCCGCCGCGCTGGAGGAAGTGGTGAGCACGTCAGATACAGCAGATACGCCGCGCCGAGCGAGCTTCACCCAGCCCAGCTGGATGAGGTAGACGGCAAGGAGCGTCGCGAGCGCCCGGAAGCAGAAGGCGCCGAGGATGCCGTAGCGCAGCGCCTGCCGCTGCTGGTCCTTGGGCAAGCCGAGCACGAGGACCGCGAGCACCATGGCGTTGTCGGCGCTGAGCAAGCCCTTCGAGGGCGACGAGCAGCGGATGGTGACGAAGTCGGACGTATTCGAACACCGCCTCAGTATGATCTCACCAGACTTGACACGTCTCGTATCAATGCCTATACTTGCACCGTTACAAGCCTTTTCGCGATCGACGCGCATCGATCGAGGACTTCTTCTTCATCAGCGTCGCCGCCCGGATGCTCGGGATGCATCCGCAGACGCTGCGCAAGTACGAGCGCCTCGGCCTGGTCCAGCCGAGCCGGACGATCGGCAGCATGCGCGCTCTACTCGCGCGACGAGCTGGAGCGCCTCAGAGTCGATCAAGCGGCTCGTCGACGACGGCGGGCATCAACCTCGCGGGCGTCCAGCGGCTCCTGTCGATCGCGGAGGTCGTGCAGCGCATCCGCCCGCTGATGCGGCGACGATGCGCTGTCGGCGCGCGACGCGCGGCGCCTCGCGCAGGAGCTCGACGAGCTGACTCGGATGCTCGGATTCGACTGACGTGGATTTCAAGGACTACTACGCCACCCTCGGCGTCGCGCAAGACCGCCACCGAGAAGGAGATCAAGCAGGCGTTCCGGAAGCTGGCGCGCAAGCACCATCCGGACGTCAACCCCGGGGACAAGCGTGCCGAAGCGAGAGTTCAAGGAAATCAACGAGGCGCACGAGGTCCTGAGCGATCCGGAGAAGCGCAAGAAGTACGACGAGCTCGGCGCGAACTGGCGGGCGTACGAGCAGGCCGGCGCTGGAGCGGCCTCAGAGCGGTCCGTGGAACGTCACTACGGCGGCGGCGCCCCGGGTGGCGGCTTCCGCACCATGACCGAAGACGAGATGCGCGAGCATGTTCGGCAACGCCGACCCGTTCTCGGACTTCTTCCAGACCTTCTTCGGCGGCAGCCGAGGGCCGCTGACTCCTCGAGGCCGCGACGCGCGGCGGCGGGCGAGCCAGACAGGGACGTGATGTCGAGCAGGAAATCGACTCGGTCTCGAGGACGCGTACCACGGCGCCATGCGCAGGCTGCAGACGAATTTCAGCGGCCAATGCACGCTCGGTGGACGTGCGCATTCCGGCGGGAGTGGGCGACGGCTCCCGTGTGCGGATTGCGGGCGAAGGCGAACGTCGGCAGCGGGGGCGCTCCTTCGGGCGACCTGTATCTCCGCGATTCGGCTGACGCCGCACCCGACGTTCGAGGTCCGAGGCAAGGATCTGTACGCGCGCGTGGCGGTGCCGTTGACGACCGCCGTCCTCGGCGGCGAGAGCCGACGTCGCGACGCTCGGCGGGAAGACGCTCCGGCTCAAGGTTCCGCCCGCGACACAGCAAGGCCAGGTGTTCCGGCTTGAAGGGCCACGGCATGCCCACGGCCGGCAAGCCGGATCAGACCGGGGATTTGTACGCCACCGTTGACGTACAGCTCCCGCGCGAGCTGACGCCGGAGCAGCGCGCACATTTCGAGGCGCTGCGAAAGATCGACGAGGCCTCCAGGCTTCAGGCTTCAGGCTCCGGCACGGCAGCACGCTGAGGTCCGAAACCGAAGGCCAGAAGCCGCCGGAGCCTGAAGCCCAGCCGAAGCCCAGAAGCCGAGCCGGGAGCCCGAAGCCGAGAGAGAGACCATGGACCTGAACAAATACACGCAAAAAGCCCAGGAAGCCGTCATCGCGGCGCAACAGCTCGCCACCGACTTGAGCCACGCGCAGATCGAGCCGGAGCATCTGCTCGTGGCCCTTGTCGAGCAGCGGGACGGCGTCGTGCCTGAGGTGCTCCGCAAGATGTCAGCGGACCCGGCGACGATCGCTGCCGGCGCACGCGAGCTGCTCGCCAAGCTCCCGCGGGCCTATGGCGCGTCGCAGCCCGGACTGTCGCCGCGCTTCAGGATCGTGACCGACCTCGCGCAGGCCGAAGCCGAAAGGCTCAAGGACGAGTTCGTCAGCACCGAGCACCTCTTCATCGGCGTTGCGTCCGAGACCGGCCGCTCCCCTGCCGCCCGCCTGCTGACCGGGCGCGGGCTCACGAAGGACGCCATCTTCGCCGCGCTGACCAGCGTGCGTGGGTCGCAGCGCGTGACGAGCCAGAACCCCGAGGGCACCTATCAGTCGCTCGAGCGCTACGGACGGGACCTCACTGAGCTGGCGCGCAAGGGCAAGCTCGATCCGGTCATCGGGCGCGACGAAGAGATTCGACGTGTCATCCAGGTGCTGTCACGCCGCACCAAGAACAACCCGGTGCTCATTGGCGAGCCCGGCGTCGGCAAGACGGCCATCGTCGAGGGCCTGGCTGCCCGCATCATCCGGGGCGACGTGCCAGAGGGCCTCAAGAACAAGCGTATCGTCGCGCTCGACATGGGGGCCCTTGTTGCCGGTGCCAAGTACCGCGGCGAGTTCGAAGAGCGCCTGAAGGCCGTGCTCAAGGAGATCACGGACGCCGAGGGCCAGGTGATCCTGTTCATCGACGAGCTGCACACGGTCGTCGGCGCAGGGGCGTCGGAGGGTTCGATGGATGCCTCGAACATGCTCAAGCCGATGCTGGCCCGCGGCGAGCTGCACACGGTGGGCGCAACGACGCTCGACGAGTACCGGAAGCACATCGAGAAGGACGCTGCGCTCGAGCGCCGCTTCCAGACGGTGCTGGTCGGCGAGCCGACCGTCGAGGACACGATCAGCATCCTGCGCGGCCTCCGCGAGCGCTACGAGACGCACCACGGTGTCACCTTCAAGGATGCCGCGCTCGTCGCCGCCGCGGTCCTGTCGAATCGCTACATTGCAGATCGGTTCCTGCCGGACAAAGCCATCGACCTCGTTGACGAAGCGGCATCGAAGCTTCGCATGGAGATCGACTCGATGCCGGCCGAGCTGGACGAAATCGAGCGCCGCGTGATGCAGCTCGAAATCGAGCGCGAGGCGCTGCGCAAGGAAAAAGACAAGGCCTCAGTGGAGCGCCTCGGCAAGCTCGACAAGGAGTTGGCCGATCTCAAGGAAGAACGAAGCCGCCTGGCATCACACTGGCAACAGGAGAAAGACAGAATTCAGCAGACCCGCAAGCTCCGCGAGGAGCTGGAAGCGGTCCGGCTGGAGGTCGAACATGCGCAGCGGGCCGGCGACTACACCAAGGCCTCCGAGCTCCAGTACGGCCGGGTGCCCCAGGTCGAACAGCAGATCAAGGCTGCAGAGGCCCAGCTGGCCGAGCTCCAGAAGAGCCAGCGGATGCTCAAAGAACAGGTAGACGAAGAGGACATCGCCGAGGTCGTCAGCAAGTGGACGCACATTCCAGTGAGCCGTCTCATGGAAGGCGAGATCCAGAAACTGATTCACATGGAAGAGCGGCTGCACCACCGGGTCATCGGACAGGACGAGGCGATCAACGCCGTGTCGAATGCGATTCGACGTGCGCGCGCCGGCCTGCAGGACCCTCGCCGGCCGCTCGGCAGCTTCCTCTTCCTTGGACCGACGGGCGTTGGCAAGACCGAGCTGGCCCGGGCACTCGCCGAGTTCCTGTTCGACGATGAACAGGCGATGATTCGAATCGACATGTCCGAGTACCAGGAGAAGCACGCGGTCTCGCGCATGCTCGGTGCACCCCCTGGATACGTCGGTTACGAAGAAGCCGGACAGCTGACAGAAGCCGTCCGCCGCCGCCCCTATGCCGTCGTGCTGCTGGATGAGATCGAGAAGGCGCACGCGGACGTCCTGAACGTCCTGCTCCAGCTCCTCGACGACGGGCGCTTGACCGACGGGAAGGGCCGGACCGTGGACTTCAAGAACACGGTCGTGATCATGACGTCGAATCTCGGGAGCCAGTTCATCGCGGACAGCCAGAGCCTGGGAGAGGTGCCGGAAGGCGCGCGGCGACAGGTCATGGAGGCGCTCCGCGGCCACTTCCGGCCCGAGTTCCTGAACCGGATCGATGAGATCATCTTCTTCCACGCTCTTGGCAAGGCGCACATGAAGCGCATCATCGACATCCAGGTCGGGGGGCTGGTGCAGCGCCTGGAGGAACGGAAGATCCACGTGGAGCTGACCGATGCCGCCAGGGAGCGGCTGGTGAACGAGGGCTACGATCCGATCTACGGCGCGCGGCCCCTCAAACGGACGATCCAGCGCCGGGTCCTCGACCCGCTCGCGATGCGGGTGCTCGAAGGTGCGTTTGGCGAGGGCGACACGGTGACGGTGGATGCCGGACCGGCCGATGCGCCGCTCGTCTTCGCCAAGCGAGAGACGGTGAGCACGTAGATGGCCGCCCCGAACCCTGCCCCGCGTCGCATGCCGGGTCCTCTCGGAGGACGCCCTTCGGCGCTCTGGTACGGGCTGATCGTCATCATGGTCATCGGCCTGGCGCAGGTGTACTACCTGGCGCCCGGCGGTCGAACCATTCCGTACAGCCAGTTCAAGCAGCTGGTGCAGGCCGGGTCGGTCGAGGAGGTCGTGGTCGGCGAGCAGATGATTCGCGGCACGCTGAAGGCGCCCCTCGAGGGCGACAGCACGCAGTCCCGCGTGTTCACCACGACACGCGTCGACGATCCCAAGCTGACCGAGGAGCTCGGCGCCAAGGGCGTCAAGTACAGCGGCGAGCTGCTCAACCGCTGGCTGCCGGAGCTGCTCAGCTGGATGGTCCCGCTCGCGATCATCGTGGCGCTGTGGGCCTTCTTCTTCCGTCGGCTGGGCGGCGCGGAAGGCGGCGTGATGTCCTTTGCGCGCAGCAAGGCCAAGATTTACGCCGACGACGAGGTCAAGGTCCGCTTCAGCGACGTCGCGGGCGTCGATGAAGCCGAGGACGAGCTCAAGGAAATCGTCGAGTTCCTCAAGAACCCCAAGAAGTACACGAACCTCGGCGGGCGCATTCCCAAGGGCGTGCTGCTCGTGGGCCCTCCGGGAACCGGCAAGACGCTGCTCGCCCGGGCCGTGGCCGGCGAGGCTCACGTACCGTTCTTCAGCCTGAGCGGGTCCGAGTTCGTGGAGATGTTCGTGGGCGTCGGCGCGGCCCGGATCCGCGATCTGTTTCAGCAGTCCGAAGCCAAGGCGCCCTGCATCGTGTTCATCGACGAGCTCGACGCGCTCGGCAAGGCGCGCGTGCAGAGCCCGATCGGCAGCCACGAGGAACGCGAGCAGACGCTCAACCAGCTGCTGGCCGAGATGGACGGGTTCGACGGGCGCAAGGGCGTCATCATCATGGGCGCGACGAACCGGCCCGAGGTGCTCGATCCTGCCCTGCTCCGGCCCGGCCGGTTCGATCGCCAGGTCCTCGTCGACAAGCCAGATGTGAAGGGCCGCGAGGACATTCTGCGGATCCACGCGAAGAGCGTGAAGGTGTCCTCCGACCTCGATATCAAGGTCGTCGCCGCCCGGACCGTGGGGTTCGCCGGCGCGGATCTCGCCAACCTCGTGAACGAGGCGACGCTGCTGGCCGCAAGAAACGACAAGACAGAGGTCGGTCCGCGGGACTTCGACGCGGCGATCGACCGGCTGGTCGCCGGGCTCGAAAAGAAACGCGTCATGAGCGTGAAGGAGCGCGAAATCGTCGCCTTCCACGAATCCGGGCACGCCATCGTCGCGTCCGCGCTGCCCGGGATGGACCCCGTCCACAAGATCTCCATCGTGCAGCGGGGCTTCGGTGCGCTCGGCTACACGATGCAGCTGCCCCTCGAGGATCGCTACCTGATGACCCGCGCCGACCTGCTCGGCAAGCTGGCCGTCCTCATGGCGGGCCGGACGGCGGAGGAGATCGCGCTGGGCGAGATTCGACCGGTGCCCAGAACGACCTGCAGCGCGCGACCGAGATCGCGCGCGCGATGGTGACCGAGTTCGGGATGAGCGAGGAGGTCGGCCTCATCAATCTGGAGGGCGCGCGGCGATCGCCGTTTCTGGACCTCGGCGGGCCGGAACGCGGCCTCTACGGCGAGGAAACGGCGCGAACCGTCGATGCCGAGATTCGCCGGATCCTGACCGAAGCGCACGCCACGGCCCGGCGTGTGCTCACCGAGCAGCGCGACAAGCTCTCTGCCGTCACCGCCCGGCTGCTCGAGGTCGAGGTGATGGAGGGCGAAGAGCTCCGCCGGATCCTCGACGCGCCGTCCGTGCCCGCCGACGCGGTGCTGCCGCCGGTCAATTAGCCCCCCCTTGCGCTCTCCTGGGGCGGGCGCTACAGTGTCCGCGTTCCTCAATGAGCCGGAAGCGTTCGGACTTTAGCCGCCGTGAGTTCCTCGAGGGCACGGGCGCGGCGTTCCTCGCCGTGACCGCGGTCCCTTCCCTGTCCGCAGAACAACCCGCGCCGGCGATTAGAGGCACGGGCGCGCCGCGCACGACAATCCGCTTGACCGTCAACGGCTCGTTCAGGCAGGTGGAGGTCGAGGATCGCTGGACGCTCGCCGAGGTCCTTCGCGACCATCTGGGGTTGACCGGTACCAAGATTGGCTGCGATCGGGGCGAGTGCGGCGCGTGCACCGTGCTGATGGACGCGAAGCCCGTGTACTCGTGCAGCCAGCTGGCCGTCTGGGCGCACAACCGGCAAATCGCGACCGTCGAGGGGCTGGCGCGCGGCGACCGCCTTTCGACCCTGCAGCGCGCTTTCGTCGATCACGATGCACCGCAGTGCGGGTTCTGCACATCAGGCCAGATCATGGCCGCCGTCGCACTCACTGCCGACACCCCGAAGCCGAGCGCGGCCGAGGTGCGCGCGGGACTTGCCGGCAACCTGTGTCGCTGCGCCAACTACAACCGCTACGTCGAGGCCGTCCTCGCTGCGTCGTCGGGCACCAGTAGTCCCCCGGCGCGCGGAGCCGCTGGAGCCACGGTCGAGCCGCTCGCGACGGTCGGCCGCCCGACTCCGCGCATCGACGCGGTCGAGCGCGTCACCGGCCGGGCGAAATACACGGGCGACGTGCGCCTGCCGGGAATGCTCTACGCCCGCGTGCTCAGGAGCCCCCACCCGCACGCGCGCATTCTCCGGGTCGATGTCGCGCGGGCACGAGCGCTGCCAGGGGTCCGCGCAATCCTCACCCGTGAGAACTGCGAGATTACCTGGGGCGCCGGTTCCATCTCGGGCGGCCAGCAGTACAACGACGAGGTCAAGCGCATTACGAAGCACCGCCGTTTCCTTTTCAACAACCCGGTGCGGTTTGTGGGCGATCCGGTGGCTGCAGTGGCCGCCACGGACCGCCACACGGCCGAAGAGGCACTGGCGCTCATCGCCGTCGAGTACGAGGAGCTGCCTTTCGTCCTGGATCACGAAGACGCCCTCAAGCCGGATGCCGTGGCGATTTGGCCCGAGGGCAACCTCTCGCCCAACGCCAGAAACGAGATCGTGCCGATTGGTTCCCGGCGCGGCGATGTCGCGCAGGGCCTGGCAGCCTCCGCCCGCGTATTCGAGGACCGCTACACGACGTCGTTCGTCCACAACGCGCAGATGGAGCCGCGTTCGGCGGTGGCGGTCTGGGAGGCCGACAAGCTGACGGTCTACACGCCGACTGGTGGCATCTCCAACTGCAAGTCCGACACGGCCCGCGACCTGGGGATTCCGCCGGACAAGGTCCGTATCGTCTGCCAGTACATGGGCGGCAACTTCGGGAACAAGAACCAGAACCAGGACGCCAATCTCATCGCCGCGATGCTCGCACGCGAGTGCCGGGCGCCCGTCAAGCTCGAGCTCTCGCGCAAGGAAGATTTCATCGGTGTCCACGGACGCTGGCCGACGACGCAGTACTACACCGTCGGTGTGACCGCCGAGGGCGCGTTGAACGCCGTCCGGTTACGCGGGTACAGCGGTATGGGCCCCTACCGGAAGAACTCCGGGGCCATCGGGGGAATGGACCTCTACCGGTGCCCGAACACCGAGGTGAGCGTGTCCCCGGTCTACACGAACAGGACCGTCTCCGGGAACTTCCGCGGCCCCGAGTTCCCGCAGGGGTTCTTCGGCATTCAGTCGATGATGGACGACGTGGCGTTCCAGCTGCGAATCGATCCTGTGGAGTTCATCCTCAGGAACATGACGCGGATGGCGCGCGACGAGGTGCCGTACTCCAACTACTCGCTCGAAGAGTGCGTGCGCCGCGGCGCCGAGGCCTTCGAGTGGGCGCGACGCTGGCGGCGGCAGCCAGGCGCCGACCCCGGCGTCGTCAAGCGCGGCGCCGGTGTGGCCTTCATGGCCTTCCGATCGGGTCTCGGTCGGAGCAGCGCGGCGATGACGCTGGAGGCGTCAGGCCGATGCTCGGTGTTTGTCGGGGTGACCGACGTGGGGGCCGGCGCAAAGACCACGATGGGGCTCATCGCGGCTGAAGAGCTCGGTGTGCCGCTCTCCCAGATTAATGTCGTCTGGGGCGATACGGACCTGTGCCCCTACTCGGTCGGCGAGTCGGGCAGCCGGACGACGATCATGACGGGCCAGGCCGTGGTCGAAGCTGCGAGGGCCCTCAAACAGGAGATTGCGGCCAAGGGCCTGCCGACCGGATCGAACGTGCTGACCGCCATTGCGACCCCGAACCCGGCGGCGACAGACGTCGTCCGGAACGCCTTCGGCGCACACTTCGTCGAGGTCGAAGTCGATACGGCTATCGGGCGGGCGCGCGTCACGAAATACGTGGCCGTTCACGACAGCGGCCGTCTGATGAACCCCTTGACCGCCCTCGGCCAGATCCAGGGTGCGGCGATCCAGGGCATCGGGATGGCATTGCACGAGGACCTTCGGTACGACCGCCGCAGCGGTCAGCCGCTCACACCGGGCTACTACGGAGCGCGGATTCCGACGCACCTCGATGCGCCCGACATCGAAGTCATCTTCATCGAGACAGACGATGGGCTCGGTCCCTTCGGCGCCAAGGCCATCGGCGAGTCGGGGATCATTCTTGCGCCGGCCGCGGTCGCCAACGCGCTGTTCAACGCCACGGGCCGGCGGATCAAGGACCTTCCGGCCGCACGTGATCGGCTGATGGGGGTGCGGGCGTGAGGCCGTTCTCGAACGTCGACGCCAGAGACGTCGGCCACGCGAGCGAGTTGGCCACGTCCGCGCGCCGGGAGCAGAGGCGCGCCGTGTTTGCGTCGGGCGGCAGCGACGTGCTCGCCCTGGTCAAGGACCGCATCGTCGCGCCCGACCTGCTGATCAACCTGAAGACGGTCAAGGGGATGAATCGCGTCGAGTCCAGCCGCGACGCGCTGGAGATCGGCGGGCTGGTGACGCTCGCCGACCTCGCGCGCCACGCCGCGGTCCGCCGGCAGTACGCGGTGCTCGCCGAAGCCGCCGAGAGCGTGGCGACGCCGCAGATACGCAATGTCGGCACCCTCGCGGGCAACGTGTGCCAGCGCCCCTGGTGCTGGTACTTCAGGAACGGATTCCCCTGCCTCAAGGCCGGAGGCACCACCTGCTTTTCGGTCGCGGGAGAGAACCAGTTTCACGCGATCTTCGGGGGTGGGCCGAGCTACATCGTTCATCCGTCCGATACGGCGCCTGCCCTGGCGGCTCTCGACGCGCGCTTCCGCATCGCCGGCTCGAGAGGATGGCGCACGGTTCCCGCTGCGGACTTCTTCGTGCTGCCGAGGGTCGATGCGTTGCGTGAAAACGTACTCGCCGACGACGAAGTGCTCGAGGCGGTGCTGCTGCCGGTGCCGGACCGAACGACGCGCAGCGCGTATAACAAAGTACTCGATCGCGAGGCCTGGACCCATGCCGTGGTCAGCGTGGCAGTCGTACTGCAGATGGACGGCGAGGTCTGCTCGCGGGCTGCCATCGTGCTGGGGGGCGTGGCGCCCGTGCCGTGGCGCGTCGCCGAAGCCGAGCGCGCCCTGGAAGGCCAGCGCGTGACCCCGGCGCTCGCTGCGCGCGTGGGCGAGATCGCCGTGGCTGGCGCGCGCCCCCTCGCGCAGAACGCGTACAAGGTACCGCTCACCAGAACCATCGTCGAACGCACCGTCCTCGACCTCGCCGGCCGCACCTCAGCGATCTGACAGCCCCTGCAATGTTTAGAGGCCGGCCTCGGGCAATGGCGGCGCGGTCGCTCGCCGATCTCCCCAGAAGGCGAACGCCATCGCCACCGTCAGGACCTGAACGGCCATTACAAGACCGACGGTCGCGGGCCACCCGCCTCGGGCCCAGAAAAGCCCTGGCACGGCCGCGCCGAGGCTTCCGCCGATGTAGTAGAACGACGCGTACAGTCCGACCGCGAGGCCGCGATCGCGTTGCGCCGCGGCCCCCACATAGCTGCTGGCGGTGGCCTGAGCCACGAATACGCCCGCTGCGCAGAGGGCCAGCCCACCAACGATCACCGCGACAGACGGCCACAGTGTCAGCAGCGCCCCGAGCATCGAGACGCCGATCGCCGTCGCCAGCGAACGCCGATGACCGTAGTGATCGATCCGGCGTCCGGCCAGGGGCGTGATGACGGCGCCAATCAGGTACACGAAGAAGAGCGAACCGAGCGCGCTCGTGCTGAGGTTGAAGGGCGGGGCGTGCAGCAGGAACGTGGCGTACGTGAACATCGCCACGAGGGTGAACAGCACGCAGAGGCCGATGGCGAATGTGGTCTGCAGCTGCGCGTTCCGCAGGTGCACGGTGACCGCCGAGACCGCCTGGCGCTCGCTCGGCTCCGCCTTCCGGCGCTCGCGCGGCAGCCAGGCCGCCAGTGCAGCTGCCGTGAGCAGATTCAGGAGCGCGAGCGCGAGGAAGCCTGCCCGCCAGCCAAAGGCGTCCGCCACGGCACCGGTGGTCACACGGCCGGCGAAGCCGCCAACGACCGTGCCGCTCACGTAGGCGGCGGTCGCCGATCCCGTGCTGGCGGCCGGCCACTCGTCGTGGATGTAGGCGACCGTAATCGCAAACACGCCCGGGGTAAACAGGCCCTGGACCGCCCGCCAGAAGATCAGGTCCCCAAGAGTCCTGGATGCCGCGGCGAGCGCAGTCGCAATCGTCAGCGCCACAGCCGACCCGACAATGACGCGCTTCCGGCCGATGCGATCGGCCAGGCGGCCAGCACCAGGCGCGGCGACGGCGACGGCCACCGTCGAGGCGGTGACGGTGAGGCTGACGTCGAACTGCGACGCGTCGAAGACGTCCATGAGCATCGGCAGCAGGGGCTGCGTCGCGTACAGGTCGAGGAAGGCCGTGAAGCCGGCCAAGACAACAGGAATCCGCGAGGGCCCGGATCGCGCTATATTCTTGCTGCCATGAACAAGCGCCACGCGGCCATCACCTCGCTGCTCCTGCTGCTCTCGGCAGCAGCCCCGACGTCTCGATCCGCCGGGACCCGGGTGTTCACCAACTTGCGGCTCGTCGACGGCACCGAAGCGGCGCCCGTCGGCGGGGCGTCCATTGTCGTCCAGAACGGACGGGTTCTTGCCGCCGGCCCGGCGGCCCGCGTGTCCGTGCCCTCTGGAGCAGAGCGCATCGACCTGGGCGGGCGGACCGTGATCCCCGGCCTCATCAACGCCCACGGACACGTCAACGACGCGGCCCGCGATCTCAAGACGTACGCGGCCTACGGCGTCACGACGGTGTTCAGCCTGGGCGGTGAATTGCCCCCGGTGTTCGCGGCACGTGCGTCGCAGAACGTGCCGACGCTCGATCGGGCTCGCGTGTATCTGTCGGGGCCGGTGTTGACGCCCGAGCTCTCCGGAGGAAGCCAGGACGATGGTGGCCGGCGTGGCCGCGCAGGAGGTCGACTTCGTCAAGATTCGTGTCGACGACAACCTGGGCACCACGCCCAAGATGCCGCCCGACGTCTACAGGGCGGTCATCGACGAAGCGCACAAGCGGAAGCTCCGCGTCGCCGTCCACCTGTTCTACCTCGCGGACGCCAAGAGCGTGCTCGACGCCGGCGCGGATCTTCATCGCGCACAGCGTGCGGGACCTCGACGTCGATTCCGCGGTCATCGCGACGCTCAAGGCCAAAGGCGTCTGCCTCTGCCCGACGTTGATGCGCGAGGTCTCGACGTTCGTCTACGAATCCACGCCGCCGTTCTTCTCCGACCCGCTCTTCCTGGCGCATTCCGACAAGGCGCAGGTCGCGACGCTGCAGGAGCCGGCGCGGCAGGAGGCGATGCGAAAGAGCACGAGCGCGCAGCGCTACAAGGCGGCGCTCGAAGTGGCGAGCCGGAACGTCAAGCGCCTGTCCGACGCCGGGATTCCGATTGCGATGGGGACCGATACCGGCCCGGCCGGTCGGTTTCAGGGTTATTTCGAGCTGATGGAGCTCGAGCTGATGGTCAAGGCGGGGCTCACGCCCAAGCAGGTGCTGGCGGCGGCGACGCGCGAGGCGGCGCGGTGCATGAAGGTCGACCGCGACCTTGGCACCATCGAAGCCGGCAAATGGGCCGACTTCGTCGTGCTGGACGCCGATCCGCTCGTCAACATCTCGAACGTGAAGCAGATCAACGCCGTCTACATCGCTGGCAACCGCGTCCCGCGTTAGGCTGGCTTGTCGCTCGACTGCTGGCACGGCGGCTTCAGCCGCCGCAAATCCGATCCGCGAGTGCGTGCCGTCGCAGAACGGCTTGTTCGTGGAGCCTCCGCACCGGCACAGCGCGAACGGGCCGCTTCGCGAGCTGATACGCGTTCCCGTTCCAGTCCACGACCGTCACATCGTCGCCGTCGACGAGGTACGGTCCGTTTTGCCTGACCTTGATTGTCGCCACAGGGCCCCCAATACGTTTACTGCATTCGCTGCATGGACGAGAGGAAGTCGGCGTTCGATGGTGTCTTCTTCATCCTGTCGAGCAGCAGCTCCATCGCCTCCACCGGCGAGAGCGGGTTGAGCACCTTGCGGAGCACCCAGATGCGGTTGAGATCCTCCCGCTGCAGCAGGAGCTCCTCCTTCCTGGTCCCGCTCTTCAGGATGTCGATTGCCGGGAAGACGCGCTTGTCGACGAGCTTGCGATCCAGGTTGATCTCCATGTTGCCCGTGCCCTTGAACTCTTCGAAGATCACATCGTCCATGCGGGAGCCGGTGTCGATGAGCGCGGTGGCCATGATGGTCAGCGAGCCGCCCTCCTCGATGTTCCGGGCCGCGCCGAAGAACCGCTTCGGCTTCTGAAGCGCGTTCGAGTCGAGCCCCCCAGACAGAATCTTGCCCGACGACGGGCTGACCGTGTTGTAGGCGCGGGCAAGGCGCGTGATGGAATCGAGCAGGATGAGCACGTCCTTCTTGTGCTCCACCAGCCGCTTGGCCTTCTCGATCACCATCTCGGCCACCTGCACATGGCGCTGCGCCGGCTCGTCGAACGTCGACGAGATCACCTCGCCGTGCACCGAGCGCTGCATGTCGGTGACTTCCTCCGGCCGCTCGTCGATGAGGAGCACGATCAGGTACACCTCGGGATGGTTGACGGCGACCGACTGCGCGATGCTCTGCAAGAGCATCGTCTTGCCCGTGCGGGGCGGGGCGACGATGAGGCCGCGCTGCCCCTTGCCGATGGGCGTCAGCAGGTCCATCACCCGGCCCGCGAGGTTCTCGGGCGCGGTCTCGAGCCTCAGCCGCTCCTGCGGGTACAAGGGCGTGAGGTTTTCGAAGAAGAGCTTTTCGCGGGCCTGGTCCGGGGCCTCGAAGTTGACCGCCTCGACCTTGATCAGGGCGAAATAGCGCTCCCCTTCCTTGGGCGGACGAATCTGGCCGGAGATGGTGTCGCCGGTGTGAAGGTCGAAGCGCCGAATCTGCGACGGCGAGACGTAGATGTCATCCGGGCCCGGGAGGTAGTTGTAGTCGGGGGCTCGCAGAAAACCGAAGCCGTCCGGCAGCGTTTCGAGGACGCCCTCGGAGAAGATGAAGCCGCTCTGCTCGGTCTGCGCCTTGAGGATCTGGAAGATCAGCTCCTGCTTGCGCATGCCCGTTGCGCCGGCCACGGCCATGTCCTTGGCGATCTGGGTGAGCTTCTGAATGCTCATGTCCTTCAGATCGGTGATGTTCAGGCCCTGGGGCCTGGCTGGCGCGGCCGGTTGCGCCGCTGGCGCCGTGTCCGGGCTGGACGCGTCTTTGGGCTCGGGTGCTGTTTCGGGCTTCGGCCCGCGCGGCTTCTGCTGGCTCGACATAGCGTTTGTTGTCTGATGGCGCCGCCGACCGCAGGAGTCCGGGCGCCCTAGAGCGTGTAAGGGTTTCGGCCGAGCGCGACGATGCTGCAGGCGACGATCGGCTGAATGGAAAGGGCCCTGGCGCGCGCGACCAGCTCGTCGCTTTCAGAGCCGGGATTCAACCAGACCTCCGGTATGTGCTTGGCGGCGACCTCGGCGATGACTTCCTCCCCGACCTCGGGGGGCACATAGAACGACGCCATGTCGATCGGCCCCGGCACGTCGAGCACGGAGCGGTACGCCTGCAGGCCTTCGATTTCACGCTCGTGGGGATTGATTGGCACCACCCGGTATCCCTGCTGCAGGTACACCCGGACGGCCCGGTTCCCGAACTTCTGGCGATTGCTCGATGCGCCGATGACGGCCACGACCTTCGACATGCGGTCAGGAGCGCGCCGCCTGAGGCGTGTGCCTGCGGGCGAACTCGAGGAGCCGTCGACTGCCTTCGCGAAGGTTCTCCATCGAGGTCGCGTACGACATCCGCGCAAACCCCGGTGCTTCGAACGCCTCGCCCGGGGTAATCGCCACGCGCGACTCGTCGAGCAATGCCTGCGCGAAGTCACTGGACGTCTTGAAGCCGCCGTCCGCCATGACCTCGCTGAGATTCGGGAACAGGTAGAACGCGCCGCCGGGCTTGACGATCTTGATCCGCGGATCCTCGCCAAGCCAGCGGCACAGGTTGTCCCGGCGTGTCCGGTACTCGTCCAGCATCGTCGTGACCGCCGCCTGCGAGCCGGTCAACGCCTCGAGCACGGCCTTCTGGGTGATGGACGAGACGTTCGACGTCGCATGACTCTGGATGGCGGTCTGCGCGGCCACGACGGCTGCGGGGCCGAGCGTCCACCCGCAGCGCCAGCCGGTCATGGCGTACGCCTTCGAGGCCGAACCGCAGATGACGGCCTGCTCGCGGCAGTGATCGCTCAGGACCTTCGGCAGGTTGTGCGCGACCTGGTCGTAGATCAATTTCTCGTAGCAGAGATCCACGACGATCCAGATGCCCCGGCGTGCGGCCACCTGGGCGATGGCGGTGAGATCCGCTTCGGAGATCAGCGCCCCCGTGGGATTGCACGGCGAGTTGATGATGATGCCCCGCGTCTTCGGTGTGACCGCCGCGAGAATCTGCTCGCCTTTGATGGCGAAACCGTCCTCCGAACGCGTGCCCACCACGACTGGCGTCGCCTCGGCGAGCTTGACCTGCTCGGCCAGCGTGGGCCAGTACGGCGCGTGCATGATCACCTCGTCGCCGGCGCTGAAAAGCGCGAGCGCGGTGTTGAAGAGCGCCTGCTTACCCCCAGCGCTCGTGATCACTTCGGACGGTGTGAACTGGACACCGTAGTCCGCCCTGTAGCGATCGCAGATGGCCTGTTTCAGCTCCGCGATTCCGCCGACGGGCGTGTACTTGGTGAAGTCCTGTTCGATGGCCTTGTGCGCGGCGGCGCCGATGGGCTGCGGCGTGCTGAAATCCGGCTCCCCTGCGCCGAAGTCGATCACCTCGACGCCTTCGCGCCGCAGGCGGTCGACGGTGGCAGTCACCTTCATGGTGGGAGAACTGGAAATCCGGCTGGTCCGGTCGGCGAGGCGCATCCTGATGAAGTTCTGAATTCTGGGTTCTAACTTCTAACCTTCTTCTGAAGTCGTTCCTCGACCATGTCGGGCACCAGGCCGTGCACGCGGCCGCCGAGGGAGAAGACTTCCTTGATGAGCCGCGAGCTGATGTAGGTGTACTGCTCGGCCGGCATCATGAAGACGGTCTCAATTCTACCATTCAGCCGCTGGTTCATCAGGGCCATCTGGAACTCGTACTCGAAGTCGGACACGGCCCGCAGACCGCGGACAATTGCGTGCGCCTTACGGCGCTCGACGTAATCCACGAGCAGGCCGGCGAAGGTATCCACTTCGACGCTCGGCATGTCCTTGAAGACCGCCCGTGCGATCTCGACGCGCTCTTCCATCGAGAAGAGCGGCTGCTTCTCCGCGTTGACGAGGATGGCGACGACGATCCGGTCGAACAGCCGGGTCCCGCGGGTGATGATGTCGACGTGCCCGTTCGTGAGCGGGTCGAAGGATCCGGGGAAGACGGCTAGGGTGGGCATGTGTAGAACGCCAGGGCGCTGTCGCCAGACTTGAGGTCGCGGCCAAGACGCAGTCGGCCGGCCTCGGCCGGCACGGGCTGCCGGCGGCCGTGCTCGAGGACGAGCAGTGCGTCCGGCGCCATGAGCGCCTCGACGCCGTTCAGTGCGCGCGCCGGCTCGTGATCGTAAGGCGGATCCAGCAGGAGCAGATCGAACACCTGCCCGGCCGCACGGAGCGTCTCGATTCCGCGAGCGACGCTGGCGCGGATAATAGCATAGCCATTCTCAATCCCGCACCGCGCGAGGTTCTCGGCCACGAGCGCGCAGGCGCGCGGATCCTCGTCGATGAAGGCGACCGACACCGCGCCTCGGCTGAGCGCTTCGATCCCGAGTGCGCCCGTGCCCGCGAAGCCGTCGAGCACGCGCGCGCCGGCGATACGCGAGCTGACTACGTTGAACAGCGTTTCGCGCAGCCGATCCGACGTCGGGCGGAGCCCGTCCCATGCGGGCGTTTTCAGCCGCCGTCCCTTGTGCGCTCCGGCAATCACCCTCAGCATGGTTCCGCTACCCGATCTGAATCAGCTGGAAGCGCGATGACCAGCTCGCGAGCAGCGCCGCCATCGCCTCCCTCGAGGGGCTCGTGGACGCCAGCCAGTCCGCGGCGTCCGCTCGCGCCGTCTCGAGCAGGCGATGATCGCGGACCAGGTGGATCAGGCGGAAGGTGGGAACGCCCGCCTGCCGGGTACCGAAGAAATCGCCGGGGCCGCGCAACTGAAGGTCCCGTTCCGCGATCTCGAACCCATCGGTGGTGTCGCTCATGGCGCGCAGGCGCTCGCGGGCGTCGTCGGAGATCGGATGCTGATACAGCAGCCAGCAGTACGACTGGTGCTGGCTGCGGCCCACCCTGCCCCGGAGCTGGTGCAACTGCGACAGACCGAACCGCTCGGCGTGCTCGACGAGCATCACGCTGGCATTGGGCACATCCACGCCCACCTCCACCACCGTCGTGGACACCAGGATGTCGAGCGCCCCGGACGCGAACGCGTGCATGACCCGTTCCTTGCCGTCGGCCTTCATCCGGCCGTGCAGGAGGCCGACGTGCAGGTCGGGGAAGACTTCCTGGGAAAGATGGTCGGCCATCTCGGTCGCCGCCTTCAGCGCGACCTTGTCCGATTCCTCGACGAGCGGGTAGATCACGTACGCCTGCCGGCCGGCGTCGACCTGCTCGCGCACGAACTGGTGGGCCTCGTCCCGCCGCGACTCAGGCTTGACGATCGTCTTGATCGGCAAGCGCCCTGGCGGCAGATCGCGGATGACGGACACCTCGAGATCCCCGTACATCGTCAGCGCCAGCGTGCGCGGGATCGGCGTCGCGGTCATGACGAGGACGTCCGGATGCAGGCCCTTCTCCCGCAGCGTCGCGCGCTGCAGCACGCCGAAGCGGTGCTGCTCGTCGATCACCACGAGACCGAGCGCGTGGAATCGCACGTCGCCCTGAACGAGGGCGTGAGTGCCGACCACCAGGTGGAGGCTGCCGCCCGCGATCTCCGCGAGCTGACGGCGTCTGGCAGCCGACGAGGTCCCACCGGTCAGCAGCGCGACGCGGAACCTGGACGCCTGGAGCGCGCGAGTGATGCTCACGAAATGCTGCTCGGCCAGGATCTCGGTGGGCGCCATGAAGGCGACCTGGAGGCCGTTCTCCATGGCCACGAGCGCGGCGAGAAGGGCGACGATCGTCTTGCCGGCGCCCACGTCTCCCTGGAGCAGGCGGTTCATCGGCTGCGGCCGCTGCTGGTCGTCGACGATTTCCTTGAGCGCTTGACGCTGTCCCGGCGTCAGCCTGAACGGCAGCACCGCGCGGGCCGACTCGCGGATCCGGTCGTCCACCCGCACCATCGCGGGCTTCTCTTCGTCGGCGGCGAACCGGCGCCGCGCAAGGACACCCATCTGAAAAAGAAACGCCTCCTCGAACACCAGGCGCCGCTGCGCAGGCGTGTCGAATCGGTTCAGGACGTCCACGGGCAGATCCGCCGGAGGGAAATGCGCGGCGCGGAGGGCAGCTCCGCGCGAGGGATAGCCGTGCCGCAGTCTCAGGGCCTCCGGCAGCGGATCGTCGAGCTCGACCGGGATCCGGTCGAGGACGTCGTGCACGAGCCGCCGCTGGATCTTGGGCGTGACGCTGCCGGTCTTCTCGTACACGGGCACGATCCGGCCCGTGTGTACCGTCTCCCCTTCCTCGTCGTCGAGGATTTCGTACTGGGCGTTGGTCATCTGCAGCCCGCCGCTGCCCCGCATCTCGACGGCACCGAAGAGCACGACGCGCTGGCCAGCGGCGAACACGTCCCGCAGGAAGGCCTGGTTCAGCCATGTCGCACGAACCGATCCGCTGTCGTCGCTGAGGAGCGCCTCGAAGATCTTGAAGCCGGGCCGACGCGTCGACCGCAATCCACAGCTGAGCACACGCCCGGCGATCGAGGCCGTTTGCCCCGGCTTGAGCGAAGCGATCGGTTGCAGGCGGCTGCGGTCTTCGTAACGGAGCGGGAACCGATACAGGAGATCCTCGACCGTGCGCAGGCCCGCGTGCGCGAAGTCGGCGGCTCGCCGCGGACCAACGCCCTTCAGGAACTGCAGGGGCGTCGCGAGGAACTCCTCGGAGGCCGACACTTAAGGCTGCGGGTCGGCCGTTCCCGCGCGCGGCCGGTTCTGCTGGCGGGCACGCATCAGCAGGTCGACTTTCCGCTGTTCCATCATCTCCTCGAAGATGCGGAAGCGCGCCTGCTGCCGCAGCGTGAGCACTTCGTCGAGGCTGGCCTGTGCCTGCTGGATCTCGGTCGCCGACCGGAGGTTCAGATCGTCGAGCGCCTTGAGCCGCTCCTTGACGCGTGCCTCGTCGAACGTCGCCGCGCGCGGCTGGGTCAGCCGTCGCAGCTCCTGCACAATCCGGCGCCGCTCCATGTCGGCCCGCCGGCGAGCATCCTGGAGCACTTTCACCCGTCCGAGAAACCGCGGGTACTGCTCGTCGTCGAGGCTGAGGTCGTCCTGCGCCTGCATGAGCACGTACGCATCGAACAGGCGCTGCAACTCGGCCGGCGACACACCGCCGCCGGGCGGCGGGGCCGGTTGGCCGGCGCGCTGGGCAAACGCAGGCGGCGCAGCCCACACCGCCGCTGTCAGGGCCAGCGCTCCGAGTCGTCGGACGGCCGCACCGGTCATTCTGGGTCCACTCTAGCGCCTATGCGCCCTTCCCCGAAAGCGCATCCTGCAGCAATTGGTGCAACGTCGCGCGCTCGGCATCGTTCAACCGGTCGAGCGCCTGGTCCAGAGAGCCGGTGGCCGTGGTCCAGCCCGCTTCAGTCGCCGCATCCCAGTCCAGCCCCTGCGAGAGATCGGCAATGAGCTCCAGCGAAGGGTCGCCCGCAGTGTCGGGGGATGGCAGCTGCCCGTCCGGCGCATCCAACTCACCGGGGACGCCGCGCGTGACCGCGGCGTCAACAGGCTCCGGCGCACGAGAGCGAGACACGCCAAAGACCACGGCGAGCACCACGATGGCGATGGCGCCGGCTGGCAGGAGCGCCCTCCATGCCAGGACGTCCGCGAGGCGCCATCGTTGCGGCGTCTCTGCGACCGCCTCCCTGATCCGCGCGGACAGATGATCCCAGAAGAGGGGCGACGGTTCCGGCACGGCCACCTCCGCAACGGCGGCCATCGTCCTTCGCAAGTCCGCCAGCTCGCGCCTGCAGATCTCGCACGTCTGCACGTGAGCCGGCGCCGGCCGCGTGCCCTCGGCGACGTCCATCAGATCCTCGAGGCCCAGGTGTGGAGCGGTCACTCAGTCTCCTCGCCGAGGGCGCGCTTCAGGTTCTGCAGCGCATGGAACACGTTCGCCTTGGCGGCGCCCACCGAACTCCCGAGCGCTTCCGCGATCTCCTGATGGGACATCTCGTGATACATCCGCAGCACCAGGGCGGCCCGCTGCTTTCGAGGGAGCCCGGCGATGGCGCGCCGGACGCGTGCCGCGCGCTCTTCGCGAAGCAGGCCCTGCGACGGCGATTCCGCCCCCGTGTCGGCGAACTGGCGGTCATCGATCGGCTCGCTCTGCACCGTCTTCAGGCTCAGGCGGTTCAGGCAGACGTTGACGCCGATCCGATAAAGCCATGTCGCGAGCGTTGACTGCCCGCGGAATCGACCGAGGCCCCGATACGCGCGGAGGAACACGTCCTGCGATAGATCGCTCGCGTCCTCGTGGTTGCCGACGAACCGATAGCAGAGCTGGTAGACCGGCCGGCGGTGCCGCTCGACGATGAGATCGAAGGCGCCATCGCGCCCGTCGAGGCAGGCTGCCACCAGCGCCGGTTCGTCCAGGGACGCCAGCCCGGGATCGTCCACGCTAGGTCCAGACACCCCGGGCCGCACGACCGTGAGGGACCAGGACATCGCCCCCCGGGGCCTGATTCCAGGGCCGGCCCATATGTCTACTGGCGCCATGTGTCATCGGGGTTAGACCGAGTGGCAGCCCGAAGGTTACAGCCCGGCATGACCCCCGCCTAGCGCCGTCCCACGACCGCGTAATCAGCCGACGAAAACAGCCGCGCATTGAGCTTGTCGGCGTGCGCGTTGACGGCCGCGGCCACCGCCGTCCACGTGGCATCGGCCCCTGGGCGGTCCACGACCCGGTCGAGCCGGTCGCGGTCGGGCACCGGACGCTTGAAGTGCACGTCGACCGAAGAAAAGCCGCTGGCCTGCACGAGGAACCGCAGCGTATCCGGGTGCAGCGGGTGCTGGTGCGTGAGGTCGCGCAGGTAGGTCTCGAAAAATGCCAGCCAGCACGCGGGATTGAGCGTCTCGAGCACGAGTGGCGCGCCCGGGCGCAGCTTGTGAAAGGCGGTTTCGAGGAACCGGACGAGATACCCCGGCGGAAAGTGCTCCACGACCTGGATCGCGATCAAGGCGCCGACGCTCGCATCGGGCTGCCCGGCCAGAAATGTCAGGGCGTCGCCCTGCTCGGCCTGAAGGCCTCGCGCGCGGCACACGTCAACCATTGCGGGGTTCGCGTCCACCCCCCTCGCGGCCACGCCGCGGGCCTTGAGCAGGTCGAGCAACTCTCCACGACCGCAGCCGATATCCACCACGTCGCTGGCCGTGCTCAAGAGGGGCACGTACTCCTCCACACGCGCGCGGATGTCTGCCTGTGATCCCCGGAACCGATCTTCGAAGCCGACGTAGGCCGCAGACTCCATCGGAGGATTCATCGCCCCACCGGCCGGAAGCGCGCTCCCGACGGTTCCGTCGAACCCGCCGGCCGTCGACGGCGTGCGGGCCTCGGCGAACCGATCGACCTCCCGTTTGAGCGAGAGCAGCCGCTGTTCGGTCAGCGCGAGGCGTTCCTTGATTTCGGGGCCGGCAAGGCCGCGGTCCTTGCTGTCGACGTAGAGCGTGATCGTTCGCAAGTACTCCAGGAGGAGCGCCTGAAACCGGACCAGGCCCTCGAAGGCCGGTGCGATCGACTCCAGCAGGTCCCCGAGGGTGCGCGCGCGGGCGGTCTCGAGTGAGGCCTGCCGATTGGCGCGCTCGACGAGCAGGGCATTGAACTGTTTCTGGCGCTCGAGCGAAGGCCCGAGCAACCGCCACGCGAGCGCTTGCACGCGGCCCCTCAGACCGCCATCGACGGGAGGCGCACCGCCGGGCAGAATGTCCCACGCCGCATTCAACGCCTCGGCGCCTCCATCCGCGGGCACGCCTGCCACCTTCGGGAGCACGGGCACGGTGATGAGAGCGTTGTCGAGCGCGGTCAGGGCGTCGTTGTACAACCGGTCCGCCTCGAGCCGCTCTCGCTCGAGCCGTACCGTCAGGTCGTCGATTCGCTCACTCAATCCCCTAATCCTAAGCCCGGTTCGCCATTGAGCAGCCTGTTCACTTCATCCGCGGTCGGCAGCCCGCCGCGCGCGCCGAGCGCGCGGCAGTTCAAGGCCGCCACGGCGTTGGCATAGCGAAGCACGTCCTCGAGATCCGCGTCCGGCCACAGCAGACACGCGGCGGCAAAGCCCCCGCGAAACGCGTCGCCGGCGCCCGTGCTGTCGACACAGTCGACGGCGAAGGCCGGCGTGCGGATCTCGCGGCCGGCCACTCGAGCCAGGCTGCCCTCTTGACCGAGCGTCACGCACACGAGCGGCGCCTCGAACTCGCGCGCCATCGCCTCGAGCGCGCGCCCCGGCGGATCGAACCCGGTCAGCTCGCCGGGAAATGCCTCGGCGGCGATGATGGCATCGATGTGCCGCAGGAGGTCGGCGATTCCGGGGCGCACGCGCTCGACGTCGACAACCGTGGGAATGCCCGCTTCGCGCGCGAAGCGGGCGGCCTGCGCGGCGGCGGCCGTGTCGTGGCAGTCGACCACGAGCATGCGGCCGGAGGTCACGGCGTCCTTCGGCACCTCGTCGGGCGACATCACGAGCCCGGGGTGACGATCCCACAACACGGTGCGCTCGCCCGTCTTGCCGTCAACCAACACGATGGCGAACTGGTTGGTCGCCCCCGGCACCACACGCGCCCCATCGGTGCAGACGCCAGCGCCGGCCAGGCTCGCTCTGGACTCCGCACCGAATGCGTCGTCACCGAAGGAGCCGATGTAGTGCGCCGTCAACCCAAGGCGGACGCACGCGGTCATCGCCGTCGCGATCTGGCCACCCGGAAGGCGTGCGAAGCGCTGGAGCCGCTGTTTGCTGTTGGGGGCGGGGTACTCGGCAACGACGGCGACGAGGTCGATGCTGTTGAGGCCAAGGCCGGCGACATCGAAGGAACTGTGGCCAGCTGCGGGAACCTGGAACGGGATGCGCAAGCGCCAAATCCTAGCAGCGACGCGCCGCTCGCGCCACGCGGTGCTAAGATTGGCCCCCGCATGAGCTTCCGAGGGCGCGGGGTCACCGCAATGCTCGCGGCCGTCGTGCTCGGCGCCGCGGTCGTGCGGTTCTGGGGCATTGGCTTTGGCCTCCCCCATACGCAGGCCCGGCCTGACGAGACCGTCGCCATAGGCGTCGCACTGGCCTTCCTTCGCGGCGATTTCTCGCCGCGTTTCTTCGACTATCCCTGGTTATACATGTGGGCTGTTTCGGCGTTGTACGTTGCGTACTACGCCTGGGGCGCCGCGACCGGCACATTCGGATCCCTGGCCGACGTCGTGGCCAGCTGGCCGGTTCATTGGGAACCGTTCTTCCTGATCAACCGCACCGTGTCGGCCACGCTCGGGACTGCGACGGTCGTCGTCGTGTTCGGGATCGCCCGGCGGTTATGGGAGCGAAGCGACCGGCCTGGTTGCCTCGCTGTTTCTGGCGCTGGCGTTCCTGCACGTGCGCGATTCCCACTTCGGAACCACCGACGTCACGATGACTTTCTTCGTGGTGCTTTCGGTCGGACTGCTGCTCAGGGCCCACGACACCCGGCGCCCGGCGCTCTTCGCAGCGGCCGGTCTGGTCGGCGGGCTTGCGGCAGCGACCAAATACAACGGTGTCCTGCTGTTTGTCCCTCTGGCGGCCAGCGCGATCGTGCATGCCGCCGAGTCCGGCACCCAACGGTGGGCGGCGCTCTTCGATCGCCGGCTGTGGCTCTTCGCTGGCGGGTTCCTGGCGACCTTCCTCATCGGCGTGCCGTTCATCGTTCTCGACAACACGGCGTTCAGCGCAGCGATGGCCGAGCTGTGGCACTCCATGCTCAATGCGACGCCGCAGCTTGCGCTCACCAGTGGATGGCGCCACCATCTGGAAATTTCCCTGCGCTACGGACTGGGTCTGCCACTGCTCGCGACAGGGTTGGCGGGGACCGTCCTGGTCCTGGCGCGTGAGACGCGCACCGGCGTGCTGCTCCTGTCCTTTCCTCTCGCTTACTTTGCCGTGGCCGGCAGTCTCGAGTATCTGTTCCCTCGATACACCATGCCGGTCGTACCGTTCCTGGCGATTGTGGCGGCGCGGGCTGTGACGTGGGCCGTCGACCAGACCCCCGCCGTGCGCTGGCCTCGAGTGTCTGCCGTGCTCACCGCTGTCATAGCCGCTGCGATCGTGTGGCCCTCCGCCGTGAGCACGTGGCAGTTCGACCGGATCGTCAGCCAGGCCGACAGTCGAGTGGTGCTCGTGGACTGGTTCAAGGAGAACGTCCCCCCGGGAAGCTCCGTGCTCCAGAGCGGTTCGCCCTACGGCTACGCGCAGTTCGGTCGGGAACTGGGCTACACGCAGTGGCTCTGGGATCGCGTGCGTCTCGTGTTTCTGGCCAACGGCCGCCGTCCCACGCCGACGATGCGGCCCGACTGGATCGTCGTCCAGGAGTCGCCGCTGCCCAGCCAGACGCAGCCCATCGTCCACGAGTTTCTCAGCGAGGGGTACGCCTTTGCGTGGCGATTGAATGCGGTGAACTTGAACAAGCCGCATACCTACGATCAGCAGGACGCGTTCTTCGTGCCGTATGACGGCTTCGACGGCGTGGCGCGTCCCGGGCCGAATTTCACCGTCTACAAACGCACGGCTCCCCACCCGGTCGAGAAGCATGAGAAGAAGGGCGACTAGCCTTCTTCTCTTTGCCGCCCTGGCGGTGGCGCATACCTGGCCGCTCGCCACCAACCCCGGTGTGCTCTCGCGCAATGACAACGGCGACGCGGTCCTGCACGAGTGGATCATGGCCTGGGTCGCCCATCAGGTCGTGACCGATCCGTGGCATCTCTTCGACGCGAACATCTTCTACCCCGAGCGCTATACGCTCGCCTATTCCGACCACTTGTTTGTCCAGTCGATGCTGGCGGCGCCCTTGCTGTGGGCTGGCGCCTCGCCGGTCCTCGCGCACAACCTCGTGCTGATTCTCGGCTTCGCCTTGACCGGCTGGACGACGAGCCTGGTGGTGACGCGTTGGACCGGAAGCTGGCTGGCCGGCGCGGTGAGCGGATCGCTCCTGGCGTTCAATGCGTTCAGCCTGACGCGGCTGCCACAGATTCAGGATCTTCATCTGCAGTTCTTTCCGCTGGCGCTCGCGGCGCTCGATCGACTGCTCGCCGCGCCGGCTGCTAGGCACGCGCTGGCTCTGGCAGCGTGGTACGTCCTCCATTCGCTGACAGGCACCTACGTGATGGTGTTCTCGACCTTCTCGCTGGCCGCGGCGGCTATTGCACGGCCTGGCGAGTGGCTGGGCGCACGCTTCGGGCCGGTGGCGAAAAATGTAGGGATCGCAGCGGCCCTCGCCGTGGGGCTGCTTGCGCCGTTCCTTCTGCCCTACTGGTTTGCCAGCCGCGATGTAGGACTCGGCCGCTCTCTCGACGAGGTGCGGCCCCTCTCGGCAGAGCTGACGGACTATTTCGCCACTGGAGGACGGATCCATTTCGACACCTGGAGCGGCCCGTACTTTCAGGGCGATGCCCTCTTCCCGGGTGTCACCGCCATCCTTCTGACGATTGTCTCGCTGGCGACGATGGTCGCGCTGCGCGATCGGCGCGCCCGGATGGCGCTCGGCGTTGGCCTCGTCGCGTTTGCGATGTCGTTCGGACCGTCCTTCCCCCCGTACGAATGGCTGTATGGCGTCTTTCCGCTGTTGACCGGGATTCGCGGCGCCGTGCGCTTCGGGCAATTCGTGCTGGTGGCGATGGCGCTTCTGGCCGGCTTCGGGCTCGCCGCGCTGCAGCAGAGGCTCTCGCGTCGCGCCGCGCTGATCGCAGGCGTGGGTCTGCTGTTGACGGCAAATGCCGAGGCACTTCGGGCGCCGCTTTGGTACTACGAGTATCCGGGAGTCGCGCCGATCTATCAGGCCCTGTCGAAGGTCGGTCCGCAGGCCGTCCTCGTCTGGCTGCCCTTCCCGCCGAGCCACCAGTTCCACCTGAATGCTCCATTCATGCTGGTCGGTGCGAAGGACTTTCCCCGCATGCTCAACGGGTACTCAGGGTTCAAACCGCCGAGCTACCGCCAGCACGCTGACGCCCTGGCGTCCTTCCCGGATGCGGAATCCATTGAGTACCTGCGCGCGCAAGGCGTGACGCATGTGCTGGTGGACGGGCGAAACATGCGGCCCGAGCGCCTCGCTCAGCTCAGCCAAGTGCGCGAGCTCTCGCTTTGGGAGACGGACGGGAACCTGGGAATCTACCTGCTGAGCCGGCCCTGATCCGACCGCTTGACCTTCGCCTTCTCTTTGCGTATATTCTCCCCATGCTGCCACTTACCAAGCGCCAGCGGGAGATCCTGGATTACCTCCACGAGTTCATCCAACAGCACGGGTACGCGCCCAGCCTCGAGGAAATCGGCCGTCGCTTCGGCCTCTCTTCGCTTGCCACCGTCCACAAGCACCTGACGAACCTTCAGGAGAAGGGCTTCATCAAGCGCGCGTGGAACCGCAGCCGATCGGTCGAGATGATCCCGACCCGGACCGGCGGTCGCGCGGTCGAGCTGCCAATGCTGGGGTTCGTGGCCGCCGGCATGCCGATCGAGGCCGTGGCCTCGAACGAGACCATCTCGGTGCCCGAGGACTTCGTCGGCAAGAAGGACACCTACGTCCTCCGCGTCCGCGGCGACTCGATGATCGACGAGCAGATTCGCGACGGCGACTTCGTGGTGGTCGAGGACCGGAAGACCGCCGACAACGGCGAGATGGTCATCGCGCTGCGTCCGCGGCACCGACGTCACGCTCAAGAAGTTCTACCGCGACCTGGGCGGGCGCATCCGCCTGCAGCCCGCGAACGCGGCGATGCAGCCGATCTTCGTCGACCCCGATCAGGTGCAGGTCCAGGGCGTCGTCGTCGGCGTCATGCGGAAGTACTGACAGGCGCCGGGCGAGGTCGCGACCGGGCGTATTAAGATTGGGCATGTCTGACCAGCCCAAGCAAGTGAACTTCACGATCGTACCTGCCGACGATGCGCCGGATCAGCCGACGCCGAGGACGTACGCCAACTTCTGCTCCATCGCGCACACGCCGTTCGACTTCACGTTGACCTTCTGCGAGGTCATGCCGCTCACGGAGAAAGAGATCAAGGAGGCCGAATCGGATCACGTGGTCCACGCGCCGGTGCGCGTGAAGATCGTGGTGCCGGTGCAGTTCGTGCCCAATCTCATCGGGGCGCTTCAGGAGCACTGGCGCGTGTTCTCCGAGCAATACAACAACGCCGGCTGGAGCAAGGGCGCCGGGCCGATCCATTGAAAAACGCCCGCGATACCCGGCGCATCCTGGATGCGCTCGAGTCGCAGCACCCCGGCGCCGACACGGAGCTGCACTACACCAACGCCTTCGAGCTCCTCACGGCGACCATCCTCTCGGCGCAGTCCACCGACCAGGGTGTCAACCAGGTGACGCCCGCCCTGTTCAAGCGATATCCCGACGCCAGGTCCCTCGCCGCCGCAAGGCAGGAGGACCTCGAGCCGCAGATTCACGCCACCGGCTTCTTCCGCCAGAAGTCGAAGGCGCTCATCGGAATGGCGAAGGCCCTCGTCGAACAGCATTCCGGGGCGGTGCCAGCGGACATGGACGCCTTGACGGCTCTCCCCGGCGTCGGCCGCAAGACCGCCAACGTCGTGCTCGGCCACGCGCTCGGCGTCCCGGGCTTCCCCGTCGATCGTCACGTGCTGCGGGTGACCAACCGCCTCGGGATCGCGGAGTCGGACGACCCGGTGGTCGTCGAGGCGCAAATCACCAAAGCGCTGCCGAAGGCGCGCTGGACGCGCGCGTCCGACACCTTGATTCTTCACGGTCGCCGGATCTGCAAGCCCAAGCCGCTCTGCGAGCAGTGCCTTGCGGCCGACGACTGCGACTTCCGCGAAGCGCTCGAACGAGAGCAAGCACGTACGCCGGTGAAGCGTAAGGGCAAGAAGAAGGCAACGACGCCGCACAAGAAGAGCCGTGGACCGCGCCGACTTCGAACAGCTCGTCGCTGAAGCGCTCGGGACGATCCCGCGTCGCTTCAAGAAGGCGATGCGAAACATCGCCATCCTCGTCGAGGAAGAGCCGTCCCCCGAGATCCTCCACGAGATGGAGATCGACCCGCCCGACACACTCTTCGGGCTCTACCAGGGCATCCCCCTCACCGAGCGCGGCTCGAGCTACGGCAATGTGCTGCCGGACCGCATCCTCATCTTCAAGGGTCCGCACGAGCGCGAGGCCGAAGACGAGGACGACCTCGTCATCTCGATCGGCGAGACGCTGATCCACGAGGTCGGGCACTACTTCGGCCTGAGCGAAGAAGAGATCGAGGAGATCGAAGAGAAATACTGGCGCGGCGAAGACGACGATGAGGACTAGGCCGCGGGCCAGGAAACGATTTGGGCAGCACTTCCTCGAGCGTCCGTGGATCGACAAAGTGCTCAAAGCGATCGACCCGAAGGCCACGGATGTCTTCCTCGAGATCGGTCCGGGCCCGGGCGGGCTGACGCGGCCGCTGGCTGTGGCGGCCGGCCGCGTCGTGGGCGTCGAGATCGATCGGGACCTGGCAGCCGAACTCCAGGCCTCTGCCCCATCGAACCTGACCGTTGTCTCGGGCGACTTCCTCGAGATGGAGCCAGGCGTTCTCGCTGAACGGCTGTTTCCGGACGACGGCCTCCTGGCGCCCGTTCGCGTGGCGGGCAACCTGCCGTACAACGCCGCGTCGCCGATTCTGTTCAGGCTGTTGGAGTTCGAGGACGAGGGTCTCCTGCGGCTCGCTGACGCGACGCTCATGATTCAGCGGGAAGTAGCGGATCGCCTGCTTGCGCCTGCCGGCTCGAAGGACTACGGGGTGCTGACGATCCTGGTGGGGCGCCTCGCTCGTGTCGATCGGCTGCTCGACCTTCCCCCGGGCGCTTTTCGACCACCGCCGAAGGTCCGCTCGACGGTCGTGAGGCTGACGTTTCACCCGTCGGACCCGCCTGTGCGGAACGCGACGACGTTCACCGCTCTGGTCCGCGCCGTGTTCACGCGGCGCCGCAAGACCATCGCCAACGCGCTGCTCGCCTACCCGGATTCGGAGCACATGAAGATTACCGAGGTCCTCGATCGCGCGGCGATCGATCCGCGGAGCCGGCCGGAGGCGCTGAGCGGCGCTGACTTTGCGCGGCTGGCGGACGCGATGACGGGCCTCGGGCTTCGGCCCCCGGGCTCCCGGGACTTCAGGCTCCTAGGCCCGCAGCCTCCCGAGCCCCCGAAGCCCGGAGCCCGAAGCCCGATACCCCGGATTGCGGCGCACCGAGGCGCTTGACTATACTCGCGTCGCTCGCCGATTCATGGCGGACGTGGAGCAACCCTGATGCAGCCGACCCGCAGGGAGTTTCTGAAGGCCAGCGACGCTCGGCGGCGTCGCGGCCTCCGTCCTCGGCTTCGACCTGACGCCCGCCTACGCCGCGGTGCGCGAGCTGAAGATCGCGCGGACCACCGAAACGCGCTCGACCTGTCCCTACTGCTCGGTCAGCTGCGGCGTGATCATCCACACGCTGGGCGATCGCTCGCGCAACGTGAAGCCGACCGTCGTCCACGTCGAGGGTGACGCCGATCATCCCATCAATCAGGGCACGCTCTGCCCGAAGGGCATCACGCTCAAGCAGAACATCGTCAACGACCGGCGGCTGACGAAGGTCATGTACCGGGCGCCGCGCAGCACGGTGTGGGAAGAGAAGTCCTGGGACTTCGCCATCGAGCGCATCGCCGCGGCTGGTCAAGCAGACGCGCGACGAGCGGCTCGTCGAGAAGGACGCCGCGGGCCGGACCATCAACGCGCTCACGCGCGGTCGGGGTGATCGGCGGCTGCACCGACACCAACGAGGTGAACTACCTGCTCGTGAAGGCATTCCGCGCCGGCCTGGGCGTGGTGCCGATCGAGCAGCAGGCCCGGATATGACACGGTCCCACGGTGGCCAGTTTGGCCGCCACGTTCGGCCGCGGGGCGATGACCAACGGGTGGACCGACATCCGCAATGCGGATGTCGTCCTGGCCATGGGCGGCAACCCGGCCGAGAACCATCCGGTGGGATTCCGCTTCGTCATGGAGGCGAGGCGGAACCGTAACGCGAAGCTCGTCTGCGTCGATCCGCGCTTCAACCGGACGGCCGCGGTCGCCGATCGCTTCGTCCAGATCCGCGCCGGCACCGACATCGCCTTCCTCGGCGGCCTCATTCAACTACGTCCTGACCCGGAACCGGTACCACGACGAGTACGTCCGGCTGTTCACCAACGCGCCGTTCCTCGTCTCCGAAGCAGTACGCGTTCGACGAAGCGGCCGGCGCTCTTCTCGGGCTGGGACGGCGAGCGGAAGGCCTACACGGACAAATCGAGCTGGAGCTACGAGCTCGACGCACGCGGCTTCGCCAAGGTCGATCCGACGCTGCGAGCACCCGCGGTCGGTCTTCCAGGTGATGAAGCGGTTCTACGCGCGCTACACGCCCGAAGTGGTGGCGTCGATCTGCGGCTGCAGCCCGGAGGACTTCCTCGCGGCGGCCGAGCTCATCACGTCCACCTACACGGCCGGATCGCGCCGGAACGATCATGTACGCGCTCGGGTGGACGCATCACAGCCACTCGGTGCAGCTCATTCACGCGGCGGCCATGCTGCAGCTGCTGCTCGGAAACATCGGCCGGCCCGGCGGCGGCCTCAACGCGCTGCGCGGCCACGCCAACATCCAGGGCGGCACCGACTGCGGGATGGCGTATCACAACCTGCCCGGTTACATCCCGATCCCGAAGGCCGATCACGAGCGCGCTCGACGCGTTTCTGAAGGCCGTCACGCCGGCGCCGCTCCGACCCGAGTCGACGAACTTTCTGGTCGAACACCGATCGCTTCGTGGTCAGCCAGCTCAAGGCCTACTACGGCGACGCGGCCACCAGCGGAGAACGGCTTCGCGTACGACCTGCATCCGAAGCTGCCGCAGTCGGCGGCGGGCGCCTACGAGAACTGGAGCTGGGCGTACATCTTCGACCGCATGTACCGCGGCGACATGGAAGGGTTCTTCAGCTTCGGGATGAATCCCGGTCAGCAACGGGCCGCACTCGCGCAAGGCCATTGCCGCGCTCGCGAAGCTGAAATGGCTCGTCGTCGCCGAGAACTTCGAGCAGGAGACGGCGTCTTTCTGGCGGCCCGACATCCTGTCGCTCGTCGACTTGAAGACCGAGGAGGTCGAGACCGAGGTCTTCATGCTGCCGGCCGCCAACTTCGCCGAGAAGGACGGCACGTTCGTCAACTCGGCCCGCTGGATCCAGTGGAAGTGGAAGGCGGTCGATCCGCCGGGCGAAGCCAGGCCGGATCAGGAGATCGTCGCGCGCATCTTCCTCAAGGTCCGCGAGCTTTACGAGAAGGAAGGCGGCACGCTTCCCGATCCGATCCGGAAGCTGAACTGGTGGTACACGAACCCGTCGAGCCCGTCGCTCGACGAAGTCTGCAAGGAGCTGAACGGGTGGGCCCTGCAGGACGTGCGCGACGCGACGGGCAACGTCGTGGTCCGCGCGGGCGGACAGCTGTCGAGATTCCTCGACACGCGCGCCGACGGGACGACCTTTCCGGCAACTGGCTCTACATCGGCATGTACACGGATGCCGGCAACCTCACGCAGCGGCGATCGTACGCCGATCCGAGCGGCCTCGGGCGCTATCCCGAGTGGACCTTCAGCTGGCCCGCCAACCGGCGCATCCTCTACAACCGCTGCTCAGCCGATGGCGAGGGCCGGCCCGTGGGATCCGACACGCACCGGGATCGCCTGGAACGGCCAGCGGTGGGTCGGCGACACCCCGGACTACACGGCCGACAGCCCGCCGGACGCGCGATCTCGGCGCGTTCATCATGCTGCCCGAGGGCGTCGCGCGGCTGTTCGTGCCCGGGCAGTTCGTCGACGGCCCCTGGTCGGAGCACTACGAGCCGGCCGAATCGCCCGTACCCAACGCGCTGCATCCACCACAGAGCTCGAACCCGGCCCTGCAGCCCTTCACCACCGAGTTCGACGTTCTCGGCACCGCCGAGCGAGTATCCGATCGTCTGCACCACCTACCGATTGACCGAGCACTTTCACTACTGGACCAAGAACAACCCCTACAGCCGTGCAGCTCCAGCCGGAGTTCTTCGTGGAGATGCCGGAGGAACTGGCGCGCGAGAAGGGCATCGCCAACGGCGGCCAGGTGCGCGTGACGTCGGCTCGCGGCTCGATCGAAGGGCGCGCGATGGTCACGCGGCGCATCAAGCCGATGCAGGTCGGCGGGCGGACGGTCTACCAGATCGGCTTCCCCATTCACTGGGGCTTCCTCGGGCCGCGGCGAGCAGCGCGGATCGCTCGCCAATCTGGTCACGCCGACCGTCGTCGATCCGAATTCGTTCGCCCCCGAGTACAAGGGCTTCCTGGTGAAACTGGACAAGGTATGAGCCCTTGCCTTTAGAACTCCTCCGGGTCTCGGCTTCTTCGTCGCCAGCGCCAGGCGTCCGCCTGCTGCCGGTCGTCACGAAGCTCGTCGACACCAGTCCACCTGCATCGGCTGCAAGGCCTGCGAGGTGGCGTGCCAGGAGTGGAACGACCTGCCGCCGGAAACCACGGTGCAGATGGGCACGTATCAGACGCTGCCCGACCTGACGGAGAACTTCTGGAACCTGATCAAGTTCCGCGAGCACGACGAGAACGGGGCGCTGCAATTGGCTGATGCGCAAGGACCAGTGCATGCACTGCACCGAGCCGGGCTGCCTCATCGCCTGCCCCGCGCCGGGCGCCATCGTCCAGTACACCAACGGCATCGTCGACTTTCAGCAGGATCAGTGCATCGGGTGCGGCTACTGCATGACCGGGTGCCCCTTCAACGTCCCGAAGTTCAGCCAGAAGACCCGGCGGGTCTACAAGTGCACGATGTGTGTGGACCGCGTGTCGGTCGGCCTTCAGCCTGCGTGCGTGAAGGCGTGTCCCACCAGCTGCCTGCAGTTCGGGACCAAGGACGCCATGCTGGAAATCGCCGCCAAGCGGGTCGATCAGTTGAAGGCGAACGGCTTCGCACAGGCCGCGGTCTACGATCCGCCCGGAGTGGGAGGCACGAACGTCGTCACGGTGCTGGCCTTCGGCGATCGGCCCGAGCTGTACGGCCTGCCGCGCAACCCCACCGTGCCGCTTGCCGTGCGCCTGTGGAAGGGGCCGCTGAAGGTGTTGGGGAACGCCGCGATGCTCGGCGGGCTGGCCGCAGCGGCCATCCACTACATCCGCTTCGGCCGCAAGCATTCCGGCGCTGACAAGGTTGATTGAAGATGCCAACCATCCAGCGCTACGGGCTGACCGAACGGCTGAATCATTCCGTCGCCGGCCTCTCGTACCTCTACCTCCTCCTGACAGGGCTCGCGTTCTGGACTCCGGCCCTGTACTGGCTGGCCGTGGCTCTGGGAGGCGGCTACCTCTCGCGCCTGCTGCATCCGTGGGTCGGCCTCGTGTTCGCGGTGGCCGTCGGCTGGATGTCGCTCGCCTGGTGGCGCGAGATGCGGATCACCGACGGGGACCGCGTGTGGCGCAAGGCCATCGGCCGCTACATCAGAAACGACGACATCGCCGTGCCCGCAGTCGGCCGCTTCAACTACGGCCAGAAGATGCTGTTCTGGCTGATGGCGGCCGGCGGCGTCGTCCTTCTTCTCTCCGGCGCGGTCATGTGGCTCGTCGCGGAGGTGCCGGCCGAGCTGCAAGTGCTTCGTACGTCCGCCACGCTCCTGCATGCGGTGGCGGCGCTCGTGACCATCGGTGCGTTCATCGTGCACGTCTACATGGGCGTCGCGGTCGTGCCCGGCGGCCTGAACGCCATCCTGCGCGGCGAGGTGAGCGAAGAGTGGGCCGAGCCGGCACCACTCGCTCTGGCTCGCCGAGTTGCGTGCCGCGTCGCATCGTCAGGGAATCAGCGAGGCCCGCGAGCCCGGCTCCCCCCGTGTTGGCCCGCCCCGGTAGCGCCACCCCGTGGGACGGGCGCATCGCACGTGCCCGCGAGCTGGCAGCCGGCAGCACACCGGCTCGGGAGACCCTGAGCTTCTACGCCGAGCTCGCAGGCTTTCAGCGTTCGCTCTTCCTTGCGGCCGCCGATGCCCCGGCCGTGGACGGAGACTTCCTCCAGGCCGTTGACGTGGATGCAGCCGCTGCGGCCGTTCCCCGCTTTCTGGCCTGGCTGGAGCGCGCGGCGCCCCGCACGCTCGCCCTGGCTGCAGCGTCGATGGCCGAGGACACCATCGATTGGCGGACGGTGTTGCGGGCATCGCTCGCCCCCGAGGACGAGGAGGACCAGCATGCGGCGGCCGCTGGTCCGTTCGGTGAGGCGACGCCGTTTGTCGTCGAGGCGGTGTTGCAACCCTTCGCCGAGGCGGCGGCAATCGCCCGTCGGGAACGTCTCGATCGCCCTTCTGGCCCGGTCGACACGTTCTCGTCCCGCTGCCCGATCTGTGCGAGCAGGCCATCGGTGGGCATCCTGCGTGAAGAGGGGCAGGGGGCGAAACGGCTGCTGGCCTGTGCCCGCTGCCTCACCGAGTGGCCGTACCTTCGCGTCCTGTGCACGAGCTGCGGCGAGGAGAAGTTCGAGGCGCTGCCGGTCTTCACGACCGAGCTCTTCGCTCATATCCGGCTCGAGGCGTGCGACACCTGCCGGCGCTACTTGAAGACGATCGATCTGACGGTCAATGGACTGGCCGTGCCCGTCGTGGACGATATCGCGAGCGTGCCGCTCGACCTCTGGGCCGGCGAACAGGGCTATCGCCGGGTGCGCCCGAATCTCCTCCGAACGGCTGAGCCGGCCTCTGGTACTCCTCTCCCACCTGTGCTATAGTTTCCGCTGCTATCTCGTTCATCTGACGTGCCTTGTCCGTAATTCAGGACCCGGCCGCCAGGTCATCCCGCCCTCTCTTTTTCAGGCGCGCCCAGCAGCCTGATCGAGCCGCCGCAGCGCGGCTCCCCGCGACGACCGTCGTCCCGCCAGGGACGCGCAGCCGTGGGTCTATGGTCATGTGTCCCTGATGCTCGAGATCGTTCCGCTTGGTGGGCTCGGTGAGTTCGGCATGAACATGCTCGCGCTCTCGTACGCCGACACCACCATCGTCGTCGACGCCGGAGTCATGTTTCCGGACCCTGAACAGCTGGGCGTCGATCGGATCATTCCCGATCTCACGTATCTGCAGCAGAAGGGGGGCGTGTCGGCGCTGGTGCTCACGCACGGACACGAGGACCACATCGGCGGCGTGCCGCACGTGGTGCCGCTCGTCCGCGGGCCGATCATCGGCACCCCGCTCACCCTCGCCCTTGTCGAACCCAAGCTGAAGGAGCACGGCCTGGAGGCGGCGGTCACGCTGGACACGATGCGGCCGGGCGAGCGCCGGACAGTGGGGCCGTTCGAGATCGAGTTCATCCGCGTGACGCACAGCATCCCGGACTGTGTCGCCCTCGCCATCCACACGCCGGAAGGGGTCGTGGTACACACGGGGGACTTCAAGATCGACCAGACGCCCCTCGATGGCGAGCACTTCGATCTGCACCGCTTCGCCCAGCTCGGGGCCCAGGGGGTGCTCGCGCTTTTGGCCGACAGCACCAACGTAGACCGTCGAGGCTTTACGGGCTCGGAAACCGAGGTCACGGAAGCGTTCGAAGAAGTCTTCACGAGCTGCACGGGCAAGCTCGTGGTGGCGGCCTTCTCGTCCAGCATCTACCGGATGCAGATCCTCGTGGATCTGGCGGCGCAGTTCGACCGCAAGGTGGCGTTCATCGGCCGCGGCATGATGCAGAACTCCGAGATCGCCCAGCGGCTCGGCTACCTCCGCCTCCCCGCCGGCGTGCAGATTCGCGACTCGGACGTGCCGAACTACCCCGCCCAGGACGTCCTGTGCCTGGCGACCGGGTCGCAGGGCGAGCCGATGTCGGCGCTCTCGCGCGTCGCGATCGACGACCACCGTTACGTCAAGGTCGGGGAGGACGACACCGTGGTGCTGTCGGCGCGGTCGATTCCCGGCAACGAAAAAGCGATCGGCCGGGTCATCAATCACCTCTCGCGGCGGGGCGCGAACGTCATCCACGAGGGGATCAAGCACGTGCATGTATCGGGGCACGGGAGCGAGGAAGAGCTCAAGCTCGTGCTCTCGCTGGTCCGGCCGCGGTATTTCGTGCCGGTCCACGGCGAGTATCGCCAGCTGAAGCAGCATGCGCGCGTGGCGGCCAGCGTCTTTGCCGGGCGCGAGCCGCGGCCGGAGATCCTCCTCACCGAGAACGGCGACGTCCTGCAGTTCGACGGCAGGGGGGGCCGGATCTCGGGCAAGGCGCCGGTCGGTCGGGTGTTGATCGACGGCACGCGCAGCGGCGAAGTGGGCGACGAAGTCCTCCGCGACCGGCGGCATCTGGCCGAGGATGGGCTCGTGGTCCCCGTCGTGGCCATCAACAAGCAGACGGGCGCCCTCGAGGGTGTGCCGGACATCATCACCCGAGGCTTCGTGATGGAGGACAGCCAGGCGCTGCTCGCCGATGGCGCACGGCTCCTCGCCGAGGTCGTGGAACAGGCGAGCCTCGAGGAGCGTACTGATCAAGGTCTCATCAAGGAAAAGCTGCGCGTCGAGCTTCGGCGCTTCCTGCGCAAGCGATCGGGCCGGCGGCCGTTCGTCCTGCCCGTCATCATGGAGATCTGAGCGTGAAGGGATCGACCGTTTCGCGTCGGATGAGCGAGTTTCTCGGCGTGGCGTTGTTTGCCGCCGCGCTCATCTGGGTCGTGGCATTGGCCACGTATCTGCCGAGCGACCCCGTGTGGTTCTTCAGCACGGGAATCGACGAGGTGCCCAACAATTTCGCGGGGCGCATTGGTGCGTTTCTCGCCGAGCTCTCGTTCCAGGTCGCTGGGTACGCGGCATACCTGTTTCCGGCGGGCTTCGTGCTCGCCGGCTGGCACTACTTCTGGTGCCGCCACCTGAATGCCGCAGGCACGAAGGCCGCCGGCAGCGCGTTACTCGTCGCGTGCGTGAGCGCCTTCCTCAGTCTCGTGTTCGGCACCGTCGAGTCGAGCGGACGGAGTTTTCGGGCAGGCGGCTACGCGGGCGACTGGCTGGCCGGATGGCTCGCGGAGTATCTCAACCGAACCGGCTCGGTCATCGTCGTCCTGACGTTGATCTTCCTCGCCATCATCATCTCGACGCAGCTGTCGTTCGGCCGGCTGTTCACCGGCCTGCTCGCATTCGCGCGCGATGGCTGGACGCGCACTCTCGCGTCCTATCGCGAGTGGCGCGAGGAGCGACGCCGCGAACAACAGCGCCGGGAGGTCATCGCCAAACATACCAAGAAGGGCGCACCGCCGCCCGAGATCAAGAGCCCGTTGCCGTCTGCGGAAGCCAGGGCCAAGGCTGCCGCCAGGCCGGCCACCGCCGAACCGGCTCCAATTGCCGCACCTCCGCTGCCCGCGGCACCCCGGGCACCAAAGGTCACCTTGCCGCCCTTGCCGCTCTCCGAGCCCGAGCCCGTGAGCAAGGCGCCGGCCGAGCGGCGCAAGGGCGAATACGCCCTGCCCCCGCTGGCGCTCCTCGATGCCCCGCGCACGGAACGCAAGGTGGACGAGCGCGAGCTCATGGACGGCGCCAAGCTCCTCGAAGAGAAGTGCCGGGAGTTCTCCGTCGAGGGCGCGGTCGTCCAGATTCACCCCGGCCCGGTCGTCACCACGTTCGAGTTCAAGCCCGACGCCGGCGTGAAGTACTCGAAGATCACGGGCCTCGCCGAGGATCTGTGCCTGGCCATGCAGGCCCATTCCGTGCTGATCGATCGGATCCCTGGCAAGTCCACCGTGGGCATCCAGATTCCCAATCAGAACCGGGAGCAGATCTCGCTGCGCGAGCTCCTCGAATCGGAGGTCTACCGGCGGTCCCCGTCGAAGCTGACGGTGGCGCTCGGCAAGACCATCCACGGCGAACCCTATGTGGCCGATCTCGCGACCATGCCTCACCTGCTCATCGCCGGCTCGACCGGGACGGGCAAGTCGGTCGGCATCAACTCGATGCTGACGAGCGTGCTCTATCGCGCCACACCAGACGATGTGCGGCTGATCATGATCGACCCGAAGCGTCTGGAGCTCGGGATGTATGAGGACATCCCGCACCTGCTGACGCCGGTCGTCGTGGATCCCAAGCAGGCGGCCAACGCCCTTCGATGGGCCGTCCGCGAAATGGAAGAGCGGTACAAGACGCTCGCCGCCGAAGGCGTTCGCAACATCGAGCAGTACAACCGCAACGTGAACCAGGCCCTCGCCGACAAGCGGACGCCGAAGAATGGAGAGACGCCCAAACCCCTCCCCTTCATCATCGTCCTCATTGACGAACTCGCCGACCTCATGATGGTCGCGAGCAACGAGGTCGAGCTCTCCATCGCGCGGCTCGCGCAGATGGCCCGGGCCGTGGGCATTCACCTCATTCTCGCGACGCAGCGGCCGTCGGTCGACGTCATCACGGGGCTCATCAAGGCGAACATGCCGTCCAGAATCTCGTTCCGCGTGTCGTCGAAGGTCGACTCCCGGACGATTCTCGACGCCAACGGCGCTGAACAGCTGCTCGGCAAGGGCGACATGCTGTTCCTGCCGCCGGCGTCCTCGCGCTTCATCCGCCTCCACGGCCCGTACATTTCAGAGCAGGAGAGCGCCCGGCTCGCGAGCTTCCTCCGGAAACAGGGCAAGCCGACCTACGACGAGAGCATCACCGCAGAAGAGAAGTCCACCGCGGACGGCGGCGTCGAGTTGGACAAGGACGATCTGTACGACGAAGCCGCCCGAATCATCGTCCAGAGCGGACAGGCGTCGATCTCCTACCTCCAGCGGCGTCTGCGCATCGGGTTCAGCCGGGCGGCGCGCCTGGTCGACATGATGGAGATGGAGGGCCTCGTGTCTCCGGCATCTGGAGGCAAACCGCGCGAGGTCCTCGTGGACAAGGGTTATTTCGAGGAGGTCGACGCGCAGCTGCGCTGACGGGACCATGCGAAATATTCAGCTCATCGGCCTCGCGGCCTTCGTCCTGGTGACAGGGCCGCTGTCCGCACAGGCGCCGACCGTCCAGGCGCAATACGACGATGCGTTGGCCAAGGAGAAGGCCGTTCGCACCGCCCTGGCGGCCGACCTCGCGGCCCCAGCCGCTCTCAAAGCCGTTCGCACGGTGGTCGCCGACTACGAAGCGGTCGTTCGGCGTCACCCCGCGAGCAGCTACAGCGACGACGCGCTCTGGAACGCGGGACAGTTGTCCCTGACCGCGTTCGAGCGGTTCGGCGAGGCACAGGACCGCACCGCGGCCGATCGGGTGTTGCGCCTGCTCGTGTCCGAATACCCGACCAGCAAGTGGGTCAAGGAGGCGTCGCGTCAAGCGGCCGCGCCGGCGCCTGCGAGAGCGATCGCTGCGACCCCTCCGGTGGTACCCGTCACCTCGTCCGCAACGGGCGCGACGCGGCGCATCGCGACCCTCACCCGGATCGAGCGCGAGGTGTCAGCCGAGAACGTTCGAATCACCATTCACCTGGACGGCGAGGTCACGTACCGCGATGAGCGCCTCGCGGACCCTGCCCGCGTGTTCCTTGACATCTCCTCAGTGCGGCTGGGAGCCGGGCTGGTGGATCAGACGCTACGGTTCGACGGCGACAATCAGCCCGTCCGGCAGATTCGGACCGGGCGGCATCCCAATCAGACCGCGCGTGTCGTGCTCGAAGCGGCCGCAGTGGCCAGCTACAGGGTCTATGCACTCCAGGCGCCGTTTCGTGTCGTGATCGAGTGCGTCGCGGCGAAGGTCGGGGGGCCACCTCCCGTTGCCGTCAAGGTTGCGCAGCCGGCGCCGCCGGTCCTTCAGGCCCGCCGGTTGCCCCCCGAGGCGACGAGCCCGCTGCCCTCGGCGCGTCTGGCATCGGCCGACCTGCTGCTCGAAGCACGCCGCGCCGAGCCCGTGCAGCAGGGAACCATGACCCCGCCGGTGGTGCCCTCTCGCGCGACCGCGCCGGCCGGCGTGGCGACCGTGCCTCCGGTCGCGCCCATCACCAGCGTGAGCACCAGCCCGGCATCGGCGACCACGGCGACATCGGGCATCGGTATCAGGGACGCTCGCGGCCGACACCATTGCGCCCGCCGTGGCGGTGGCTCCCCCGTCCAGGAATCTCGCCGGTGGCTTCTCAATGGCCCGGCAGCTCGGCCTTGGCGTCTCGCGGATTGTGATCGACCCAGGCCATGGCGGTCACGATCCTGGCGCCAAGGGCCGAGGGGTCACCGAGGCGGAAGTGGTGCTGGACGTGGCGCTGCGGCTGGAGAAACTCCTGATGCAGGTGCCCGGCGTCGAGGTCGTTCTGACGCGGCGCACCGATGACTACGTCCCGCTCGAGCAACGAACCGCCCTCGCCAACCGCGCGGGCGCCGACCTGTTTCTCTCGATCCACGCCAACGCCAGCAACAACATGCAGGCGAGCGGCGTCGAAACCTACTTCCTGAACTTCGCGAGCAACCTCAGCGCCGCGTCGGTCGCCGCTCGAGAGAACGCGGCCTCCGGACAGACGATGGGCGCCCTTCCGGATTTCGTGAAGACCATCGCTCTCAACAACAAACTGGACGAGTCGAAGGACTTCGCCACATACGTTCAGCGCGCGATGATCGAGGCGCTTCGTCCCGCGAACAAGTCGGTGCGCGACCTCGGGGTCAAGCAGGCGCCGTTCGTGGTGCTCATCGGGGCGGCGATGCCGAGCGTCCTGGCGGAGATCTCGTTCATCACCAACTCGCAGGACGCACGACTGCTCAAGAACGGCAACTACCGCCAGCGGATCGCCGAGGCGCTGTTCAAGGCCGTCCAGAAGTACCAGGCGTCGCTGAAGTCGGTCGGCAAGGTCGCGGCCCAGTAACTACGCCCTGGAGCGGAGCCAGAACATCACGCCCGCGATCGCCGCGCCGAAGAGTACGGCTACCAGCAGCAGCACCCCGGCGATGCCGAGCGTGCCGATGAGCACGTCGGACAGCTGAGACAACTCGCTCTCAGGGGGCTGACGGATGTCGATGACAACCGGGGTCTGCTGGATCATCGGGGCCACGATGGCGCGGTGAAGGCCAGTTCGGCCAGCGTGCGAACGGCCACCCCTGTTGGTCCCTTCGGCAGGTACGGCTTGCTCTCTTCCGCCCACGCCGTGCCGGCAATGTCCAGGTGAACCCACGGCAATCCGCCGGCGAATTCCTTGAGGAACAGCGCGGCAGTAATGGACCCGGCCGGGCGGCCGCCTGTATTCGTGAAGTCCGCGATCTCGCTCTTGAGCTGCTCGAAGTACTCCTCGTAGATCGGCATCGGCCACACCCGGTCGCCCGCTCGATCCGCCACGCGGCGGACGTGCTCGACCCACGCTTCAGGTGTCCCGAAGATGCCGCTCGTAATCTTGCCGAGCGCGACGACGATGGCGCCGGTCAACGTCGCGACATCGACCAGATGGGTGGCGCCCAGCTTGCGGGCGTACCAGAGGCCATCCCCGAGCACCAGGCGGCCTTCGGCGTCGGTGTTCAGCACCTCGACCGTCTTGCCTTCGGCGCTTTTCAAGATATCCCCGGGCTTGACCGCCCGTCCGCCCGGCATGTTCTCGGCCGCTGGCACGATGCCAATCACACGGATTGGCGCGCCCAGCAGACCGATCGCGCGCATCGCGGCCGCGACCGCGGCGCCGCCCGCCATGTCGTCCTTCATCCGATCCATCCCGTCGGCCGGCTTGATCGAAATGCCGCCGGTGTCGAAGGTGATGCCCTTGCCCACGAGCCCGAGCACGGGCCACGACGGCGCCTCCGGCGGCTCGTGCCTGAACACCATCAGGCGCGGGGGCTCGCTGCTGCCCCGTCCGACGCCGAGAAGCAGCCCCATGCCAAGCTCCTCAATCTGGCGCTCGTCGAGGATCTCCACCGAGACCCCGCCGCCGCGCGCGATCTCGGCGGCGCGGTCGGCGAACTCGCGGGGCGTCAGCGTGTTGCCAGGTTCATTGGCCAGCGATCGCGCGAGGTTGCTGCATTCGCCAAGCAATCGTCCACGGGCGATGGCGCCGTCGATTCTGGGCCGGCTCTCTGGCGACATGTCGGCAAGGTCCGGAACCACGATCGTGACAGCCGGCGCCGGCCCCGCCGCAGGATCTCCCGTCTTGTACGTGCCCGCGTGGAACTCGCCGAGCGTCAAGCCCTCGGCCACGCCCTGTGCAAAGCCGGACGTGTCGTAGTCGCCGGACGCCTGTGCGGTACCCGGCCGCAACAGGATCGCCATCCGCTCGACCTTGCGCTGCTTTGCCGCCAACATGGCCGTCGTCGCGGTCCGGCGCGCGAGGTCGATGGTGAACGCCTCGACCGGGCCGCCCCCGACCAGCAGGACACGGCGGCACTTCCAAGCCGCATCGGCAATCGGGGTGAAGAAGGTTTCGAATAGTTTCCCGGTGAACTCGCGCGACGTCAGCGCGCGGCCGATCTCCCCGCCGGTTGCGCGGTCGAGGTCGTCGAACGTCTTCGGATCATCCTGCTCGAACCAGGGAAGGACGAGCAAGGGGGACATCGACGCCGGACAATGGTCCGCGCGCCGAAGGGATGGATGAGGCGACTGGCGCAGAGGGTCGGGACATCGGGATATTATGGCTGAACCGCGGTTCCGTCGCGCCGTGCGGCGGGGTTAGAATGCATGCAGGATGCGTTCTTCCCGGGTCCGAATCGCCACTCCGCTGACCCTCCTGCCCCTGTGGCTACTGTTGGCCGGCCTGTATTGCCCTGCGGCCGCGCAGGAGACCCGCGACACCGGCGATCGGAAGCCAAAGCTCACGATGCGCGCACAGCCCTCGGTGGGCATCTCGCCTGCCCGCGTCGTCTTCACCGCGGAGCTTACGGGCGGCGCCAACGACTTCGAGGATTTCTATTGCCCCACGATCGAGTGGGATTGGGGCGACGACACGCGCTCTGAATCGACCCTCGACTGCCAGCCGTACGAGGCCGGAAAGAGCGAGATCCGGCGCCGTTTTTCGGTGGTCCACGTCTTCAAGCGGGCCGGGTCGTTCCGCGTGTACTTCCGCCTCAAGCAGCGGGAAAAGGCCGTCGCAAACGCGACCACGACTATCCAGGTCCGCCCCGGGGCCGACCAGTTCTAGCGGCTCTCCCCGGCATCGCCAATCCGAAGGCCGACTTCGAGGAACCGTCCGTCGACCAGCGTGTACACCCGCACGGCGGGCGGGTCCGCCTCGAGGCTCACAATCAGGTACAGGGCGTCCACGTAGGTGGCCTCGGCCAGGTCTCTGGCCGAGGGCCGCGCCGGCGAGTGCGGGTGAGAGTGGTAGAACCCCACGATGTCGAGTCCGCGCAAGCGAGCGTCGCGTCGGGCCCTGACGTGATCGGCCGGATCCAGCAGGAATCGATCGACGTCCTCCGCCAGATTTCTGGCGGGCTTCACCTCGTCGATCTGCACCGGCTCGCCCGCCGCATGATCCCCATGGCCCAGCAGGATCCCGCAACACTCGCGAGGGCGATCGCGCTCAGCATGCGCCACAATGCGGTCGAAAGCGGACCTCGAGAGCGTGGCGCTCACATCGTTTCGACCACGATCGCGATGCCCATCCCTCCGCCGATACACAGCGACGCCACGCCGCGGCCGAGCTGCCTGGCGCGAAGCGCATGGACGAGCGTCGTCAGGACGCGGGCACCGCTGGCGCCGATTGGGTGCCCAAGCGCGATCGCGCCGCCGTTGCAATTGACCTTCGCGGGGTCGATCCCGAGCTCCCTGACGACAGCGATCGATTGGGCCGCGAAGGCTTCGTTCAACTCGAACAGATCCACGGAGTCCAGCGCCAGGCCCGCACGGTCCATGGCCTTTCGCACGGCCGGCACGGGTCCGATGCCCATCACGCGGGGTTCGACGCCGGCGACTGCGTAGGACACGATGCGCGCGAGAGGCGCCTTCCCAGACTGCTGTGCCTTTTCACGCGAGGCAATCACGAGCGCGGAGGCCCCGTCGTTGATGCCGGAGGCATTGCCCGCGGTGACCGTGCCGCCCTTTGTGAAAGCGGGCTTGAGCGTCCCCAGCTTCTCGGCCGTCGAATCGGCGCGCGGATATTCGTCGACCTCGAACCGAAGCGGTTCGCCCTTCCTCTGTGGAATCTGGACTGCGACGATCTCCCTGGCGAATGCGCCCTCGGCTATGGCGCGCGCGGCGCGCCTCTGGCTTTCTGCGGCGAACGCGTCCTGATCCGCCCTCGCGACACCGAACCGCTGGGCCACCTCTTCGGCCGTGATGCCCATGTGGACCGCCTCGATGGCGCAGGTCAGGCCTTCGGCCAGCATCGAGTCGACGGCTTCGGCGTGACCCATCCGGTACCCCCAGCGGGCGCCCTTCAGAAGGTACGGCGCATTCGACATCGACTCGGTGCCGCCCGCAACGACCAGGCCGGCGGCGCCGGCGCGGATCGACTCGACGGCGTGCACGACCGCCTGGAGGCCAGACCCGCAGACCCGATTGACCGTCTCGGCGGGAACCGAGGGTGAGAGGCCTGCGCGAAGCGCCGCCTGCCGCGCGACATTCATCCCTGCGCCTGCCTGCAGCACGCAGCCGAGGATCACGTCGTCCACTTCGGATGCCTCTACTCCTGCGCGCAGCAACGCCTCCCGAACGACGGCCGCGCCGAGGTCCGCGGCGGAGACGTCCTTGAGCGAGCCGCCGAAACTGCCGATCGCCGTTCGGCAGGCACTGAGGATCACGACGTCCGATGCGTTACTCAAAGGTCCCCACTCGTTCCGCCATCCGAAGCGGCGCTCCCGTTGCCGCGCGGACGGCATCTGCGGTCGTATCCGAGGCAATCTCGCGCAACACCAGGCCTTCCGGCGTGACCTCGATCACTGCCATTTCGGTGACGATCAGGTTGACGACCTTGAGCCCGGTGAACGGGAGCGTGCAGCGGCCCAGAATCTTGTGGCCGCCGTCTTTCGTCGTGTGCTCCATCGCGACGACGACGCGGCGCGCGCCCGCGACCAGGTCCATCGCCCCACCCATCCCCTTGACCATCTTGCCCGGAATCATCCAGTTCGCCAGGTTCCCTTCCTCGTCTACCTGCAATGCCCCGAGGACGGTCAGATCGATATGGCCGCCACGCACCATGGCGAAGGAGTCGGCACTGCTGAAGTAGGAGGAGCCGGGGAGCTCAGTGACGGTCTCCTTGCCGGCGTTGATGAGATCCGGGTCGACGTCCTGGTCCCGTGGATACGGGCCGACGCCCAGCATCCCGTTCTCGGAGTGCAGCGTGATGTCGACGCCCGGCGGCACGTGGTTGGCCACCAGCGTCGGCATGCCGATGCCCAGGTTGACGTAGTCGCCGTCCTTGAGCTCACGGGCAACGCGTCGGACGATGCGGTCGCGGGGGTTGTTGGGCATGGGTTAGCTGACGGTGCGTTTCTCGATGCGCTTTTCGTAGTGGGCGCCCTGCAGGATGTGTTTCACGAAAATGCCCGGTGTGATCACGTGATCCGGGTCGATGGCGCCAGGCTCCACGAGATGTTCGACCTCGGCGATGGTGACCCGCGCGGCCGTGGCCATGACCGGGTTGAAGTTGCGCGCGGTCCGTCGATACACAAGGTTGCCGAGGCGGTCGCCTTTCCAGGCGTGCACGAAGGCGAAGTCCGCTCCGAGGGGACCCTCGAGGACGTGCGGCTTTCCGTCGATGACGCGCGTCTCCTTGCCTTCGGCGACCAGCGTCCCGTAGGCCGTCGGGGTGAAGAACCCGCCGATCCCGGCGCCGGCAGCTCGAATCCGTTCGGAAAACGTTCCCTGCGGCACCAGCTCGACCTCGATCTCGCCGGTCAGGAACTGGCGCTCGAACTCCTTGTTCTCCCCCACGTAGGTCGAGATCATCTTCCGCACCTGACGTGCCTGGAGCAGCACGCCGATGCCGAAGCCGTCGACGCCCGCGTTGTTGCTGATGAGCGTGAGGTCACGGGTGCCTTTGGCGTGCAGCGCCTGGATGAGATTTTCGGGGATGCCGCACAGCCCGAACCCCCCCATGAGGATGGTGGCGCCATCGGGGATGAGGGCGACGGCGGCGTGCGCGTCCTTCAGCACCTTGTTCATAGGGAGAGTGGCATTATACCGAACGGTCGGTAGGCACAGACGATGGCTTCTGGGGCCGGTCCTTCATCAAGGCCGTGCGCCACTCGCGGGCCGCGTCGAACACGTCGGCCAGCCGCGCGCCCGAACCGAGGTCGGCGCGCAGGTCCTGCAGCAGTCCAATCAGGGCATCCAGGGCGACGCCGATTTCGTCCGCGTTGGTGACCCCGATGTCCCTCCAGATGACGGACCGGCTCGCCGCCAGGCGGGTGGTGTCAACCAGGCCGCGGCCCGCGAGCTCGAGACCCTCAACGCCCGCCGCCTCGCCGACCGTTTGCATCAAGGCGCTGGCCGTCAATTGCGGCAGATGGCTGACGAAGGCCATCAGGTGGTCGTGCGCGGCGGCCGTCATGACGCGCGGCGCCGCACCCAGCGCCGTGGCGAAGGTGAAGAGCCGCTCCAGCGCTTCGCCTGTCGCGTCGCCAGCCGGCGTGAAGATCCACTGCCGGTCCACGAACAAGTCGGGGCGGGCATGCTCCAGGCCGCTGACCGACCCGCCGCCCAGAGGATGCCCGCCGACGAACGTGAAGCGCGCCGGCAGGCGCGCCGCCGCGGCCACGATCGACCGCTTCGTGCTCCCCGTATCGGTAATCACGGCCGGCTGGTGAACGTTCGCGTCGAGCTCCTCGAGAATGGCCAGGTTCTGCTGCACGGGCGCGGCCAGAATCACGAGGTCGGCCTCGGCGAGGACGATCGGATCGTCGGCGGCGACGTCGATCGCGTGCAGCCGCATCGCCGTTTCCAGCACGTCCTTGTTGTCGACGGCAATCACGAGCGACGCCGGCCAGATCTGCCGCGCCGCCAGGGCGATGGATCCGCCGATCAGCCCCAGGCCGACGATCCCGATCCGTGGAAAGACGGGCGTCTCGCCGCGGGCCGCGGAGCCTTGCTGGCCGGGTTGAATGACGGGCAACTGCATGATGGCTACACACCCCATCCGCGCCGGGTGACCGGCTCCAGGCAGATGCCCCGCCCGATCGCCGGCGCGATGATCCGGAGCTCGGCCATCAACCGGTCGAACTGCGCGGGGAACATCGACTGGGCCCCGTCGCTCAGCGCGTGGTCTGGATCGCAGTGTACTTCGATGATGAGGCCGTCGGCGCCGGCTGCCACGGCTGCTCGGGCCATGGGCGCCACCATGTCGCGGCGCCCGGCGCCGTGGCTCGGATCGGCCAGCACCGGGAGGTGGCTGAGCTTCTTCACCACCGGAATGGCCGACACATCAAACGTGTTCCTGGTGGCGGTTTCGAACGTCCGGATGCCCCGCTCGCACAGAATCACGTCCGTGTTCCCACCGCTCAGCATGTATTCGGCGGAGAGCAGCCATTCCTCGATCGTCGCCGAGATGCCGCGTTTGAGCAGCACCGGCTTGCGAACGTGTCCGAGCTCGCGGAGCAGCGTGTAGTTCTGCATGTTGCGCGCACCGACCTGGTAGATGTCGCAGTACCGGCCGACCAGGTCGATCTGGCTGACGTCCATCACCTCGGAGACGAGCGCCAGGTTCTCGGCCGTCGCTGCGTCGCGCAGGAGCCGCAGGCCTTCCTCTCCGAGGCCCTGAAAGCTGTACGGCGAGCTCCGCGGCTTGAATGCGCCACCCCTGAAGACCTTGGCGCCCGCGCGTTTGACGGCGGCCGCCGCGGCCCGCACCTGCTGCTCGCTCTCCGCCGAGCAGGGACCGGCCATGACGATCACCTCGTCACCGCCAATCCGGACATCGCCGACCGTCACGACGGTCGCCTCCGGCTTGAAGGTCCGGCCCGCGAGCTTGTAGGGCTCCGAGATCCGCACGACCTCCTGCACGCCATCGAGCAATTCGATGAGCGCGGCGTCGGGACGTCCCTGGCCGACCGCCCCGAGGACGGTTCGCGTCACACCGGTCGATCGGTGCACGTCCATGCCCATCTCAATCAGCCGGGCCACGACGAGCTCCACTTGCTGCTCGCTCGCCCGCTCCTTCATGATCACTACCATTGGTGTCTGCCTTCTTTACTGTTGTCCCTCGCCGTCGCCGTGGACGACCCGGCGCTCGAGGCGCCGCGCCTCGTCGATGATGCGCTCGAACAACCGGGCAATCGCCTCGGGTCCCAGCGGCCCTTCGGAGGCGATCTGTCGCACGTGGTTCAGCACGTCCTTCTCGCGGTCGGGCTGATAGATCTCGATGCCCTGCTCCTTCTTCAATCGGCCGATCTCGCAGACACACCGTGCCCGCTCGTTCAGGAGGCGCACCAGCACCTCGTCAACCCGGTCGATGTCCTTGCGCAGATCCTCGAGGGTCATGTAATCCCGCACCTCATGCCCGCGCCGTCGCGCAGGCCTGTCTGAGCGAGCGCACATACGCGTCCACTCGCGGAAGAAGGTCCGCCGATCCTGACGCCTCGGCGATGAGGGAGACGAGCGCGCTGCCGACGACGGCCGCGTCGGCATAGGCGCCGACTTCGGCGACGTGCCCCGGCGTCGAGATGCCGAAGCCGAGGGCAATCGGCAGGTCCGTCCGCGCCCTGATGCGCGCGACGAGTTCCTCGGCGCCGGACGCCACCTGGTCGCGCGCCCCGGTCACACCCAGCCTCGAAATCCCGTACAGGAACCCGCGGCCCAACTGCGCCGCCTTCGCAATCCGCGCGTCGGTCGTCGTCGGGCTGAGCAGGAAGATGGTATCGACGCCGGCCCGGGCCAGAACCTCGCGGAAGGCGCCAGCCTCCTCAATCGGCAGATCGAGCGCCAGAACGCCGTCGACGCCCGACTCGGCGGCCGCCGTCGCGAACGCCTGGAGACCCATGCGCATGATCGGGTTGGCGTAGCTGAAGATGACGATGGGCGCCGCGACCCGCGGCCGGATCGCCTTGACCAGCGCGAGCGTGGTCCGCAGGCTTCCGCCTGCCGCCAGCGCCCGCTCGGTGGCGCGCTGAATGACCGGGCCGTCGGCCAGCGGATCCGAGAAAGGCACGCCGATCTCGAGTACATCGGCGCCCGCGCGATCGAGGGCCACGAGGATTTCGGCCGAACGGGGCAGGTCGGGATCGCCCGCGGTCGTATAGGTCACGAGCCCTGCCCGCCCCTCGCGACGAATCCCGGCAAACCGTTCAGCGAGCCGCGACATGGGGCTCCTGCGCGGTGATGGCTCCGAGATGCTGCTGCATCGTGTGCACGTCCTTGTCGCCACGTCCCGAGAGGTTGATGAGGATCGCGGCCGAGGATCCAAGCTCGCGGGCCAGGCGCCGGCCGTGAGCGATCGCGTGGGCGGACTCGAGCGCCGGCAGGATCCCTTCGAGCCTGGCCAGCGCCTGGAACGCCTCGAGCGCCTCGGCGTCCGACACGTGGGCGTACTCCGAACGACCGGTCGCGCGCAGGAACGCGTGCTCCGGGCCGACGGCCGCGTAGTCCAGGCCGGCCGAGATCGAGTGCGTCAGCTCGATGTTGCCGTCCTCGTCCTGAAGCACGAAGGTCCGCGTGCCCTGCAGAACTCCGGGGCTGCCGCCCGCGAAGCGCGCGGCATGGCGGCCCGGCGCTATGCGTTCGCCGCCCGCCTCCACGCCGACCAGCCGTACGCCCGGATCGGCGATGAACGCGTCGAAGATCCCCATCGCATTGCTGCCTCCGCCGACGCACGCCACCACCGCATCCGGCAGACGCCCGGTCAGCTCCAGGATCTGCGCGCGAGCCTCGCGCCCGATGACGGCCTGAAACTCGCGAACCATGAGCGGGTACGGATGCGGGCCAAGCACCGAGCCGAGCAGGTAATACGTGTCGCCGACGTTCGTGACCCAGTCGCGCATCGCTTCGTTGATCGCGTCCTTGAGCGTACGACTGCCGGCATCGACGCCAATGACTTCGGCGCCGAGGAGGCGCATGCGGAAGACATTCAGGGCCTGCCGCGCCATGTCCTCTGTGCCCATGTACACGACGCATTCGAGCCCGAGCAGGGCGCACGCCGTGGCGGTGGCGACACCGTGCTGACCCGCGCCGGTCTCCGCCACGATCCGACGCTTGCCCATGCGGTCGGCCAGCAGGGCCTGGCCGAGCGCGTTGTTGATCTTGTGCGCGCCGGTGTGGGTCAGGTCCTCGCGCTTCAGGAAGATACGCGCGCCATGGGATTCGGCCGACAGCCGTTCGGCCTCGTAGACAGGCGTCGGCCGCCCGACGTAATGCTTCAACAGTCGATCGAGCCGGGCCTGGAACGCCTGATCGTCCCGTGCCTCGAAATAGGCCCGCTCGAGTGCCTCGACTGGTTCGACGAGAGTTTCGGGCACGAACCGCCCTCCGAACTCGCCGAAGTACCCGCGCGCGTCGGGGTCGCGTCTCACCACGCCTGCCATTGTTGCTCCTCTTTCCGACACTACGCCTTCGTCGACTCGCCGAGGGCGTCGAAGAGGTCCCGCAGACGCTGCGGGTCCTTCACGCCGGGCGCCTGCTCGACCCCGGACGACACGTCGACGCCGTAGGGCCGCACGCGATGCACCGCCTCGGCGACGTTGCCGGCGTGCAGGCCGCCGGCGAGCAGCACCCGCCGGACACTCGCCACCCGCCGGGCCTGCTCCCAGTCCGCCGTGCGCCCCGTTCCGCCGCGCCTGTCCGGGTCGTGCGCATCGAGCAGCAACGTGACACGACGCGGCCACGCGGTGACATCCGCCGCCGGCGCCTGCCCACCGATCGGAATCGCCTTGAGCACCGGCCTGGCCACGGCGTCAAGCATCGCGACCGGCTCGTCGCCGTGCAGTTGCGCCACCCTCAATCCGGCCTCGCGCAGCACCCGGTTGATCTCGTCGGCGGTCTGGTTCACGAAGACGCCGACGGTGATGACCCCCGCCGGCACCGTCGACACGATTCCCCGAATCCGCGCCGGCGTCACAAATCGCGGGCTTCGCGGCCAGCACACGAACCCCAGGGCGTCGGCGCCGCTCGCCACCGCGGCCGCCGCATCCTCGGGCCTGGTAATGCCGCAGATCTTGACGAACATCGCTTCAACCGCCGAGGAGCCCCTCGAGGGCACGTCCAGGGTCGTCCTGGGTGACCAGCCGCTCTCCCACCAGGAACGCCCGGTACCCAAGGGCCGAGAGGCGAACCAGATCCTCATGCGAACGAAGTCCGCTTTCGCTCACTGCCAGCGCACCGGCCGGCATCCGCTCAATCACTTCCTCGGACGCGCGAACGTTGACCTCGAGAGTCCTCAGGTTCCGGTTGTTCACGCCAATGATGACCGTCCGGCTGTCGATGGCCTCCCCGGCCCGGGCCAGCTCCGTCGCATCGTGCACTTCGACGAGGGCCTCCAGCCCGAGCTCGTGTGCTCCCCGCGCCAAGGTAGCCAGCTCCCCCGGGGAGAGCGCCGCGACGATCAACAGGACCGCGTCGGCGCCGGCGGCCCTCGCTTCGAGGAGCTGGTACTCCGACACCACGAAGTCCTTGCGCAGAATCGGGACCGACACGGATGCCCGGACAGCCACCAGGTCGGCCATCGAGCCATCGAAGAAGGTCGGCTCGGTCAGCACGGAAATCGCTGCGGCGCCGGCGCGCTCGTACGCCCGGGCAATCCAGGCCGCGTCGTAGTCCGCGCGCAGCACGCCCTTCGAGGGCGATCGCCGCTTGCACTCCGCGATCACGTTGAACCGATCCTGCCGCTCGAGGGCAGCGCGGAACCGCCCGGCGGGCGATGGCGTCGAGAACGCGCGACGCTCGAGCGCGGGTCGCGATTCCGCCGCTTCGCGCGTGCGCAGGCTCTGCCGGGTCGCGGCGACGATCGTCTCCAGCAGGTCGGCCGACGTCTGCCGGGACATCACGCCTGCGCTCCCGACGCATCGCGGAGCGCGGCCAGCGTGCGCGCGGCGCCTCCACTGTCGATGGCCGTCACCGCGCGAGCCATCCCGTCTTGAATTGATCCGGCGGCGCCGGCGATGAAAAGCGCCGCCCCCGCGTTGAGCACGACGATGTCCCGCGGGGCGCCCGTGCCGCCCGCGAGAACACGTTCGATAATCCGCGCGTTCTCGGCGGCGTCTCCGCCTTTGAGCGCCTCTGGCAGCGCCTTGGGCAACCCGACGTCGGCCGGGTGCAGGTAGAACGTGTTGACCGCGCCGTCGCGGCACTCCGACACCTTCGTATACCCCGTCGTCGAGATCTCGTCGATGCCATCCGCCCCGTGGACCACCCACGCACGCTCCGAGCCCAGGAGGAGAAGCGAACGCGCCAGGAGCTCGGTGAACTCTGGCCGCGGGACGCCCACCAGCTGACGCGAGGCGCCGGCCGGGTTCGTCAGGGGGCCGAGCAGGTTGAACGCCGTCCGGATGCCGAGGGCGCGGCGCGCCGCGGCCGCATGCTTCATCGACGGATGGAACGTCGGCGCGAAGAAGAACCCGATGCCCGCTTCGTCGAGCGACCGTTCAGCCGCCCGTGGCGGGCACGTGGCGTTGACCCCCAAAGCTTCGAACACGTCGGCGCTGCCCGAGCGGCTGGAGACCGACCGGTTGCCGTGCTTCGCGACGCTCACGCCCGCCGCCGCAACGACCAGCGCCACGCAGGACGAGATGTTGAACGTGCCCGACCGGTCGCCCCCGGTGCCGCACGTATCGAACACGTGCGCGTGCGTGCGTTCGAGAGGGACGGCATGTCGGCGCATGGTGCGTGCGAGCCCCACGATCTCGGCAGGCCGCTCGCCCTTCATCACGAGCGCGACCAGGAACCCGGCCAGCTGCGCGTCTGGCACCTGTCCCGTCATGACGTGCTCCATGAATGCGGCCGCCTCGTCGGTCGTCAGATCCTCGCGGCGCAGGAGCGTGTCGATCATCGCAGCAAAAGTCATCGCGTCAGTCCAGCCGTCCATCGATGAAGTTCCGCAGCATGCGGCGCCCCTCGCCCGTGAGGATCGACTCGGGGTGGAACTGGACGCCGTGCACGGGCCACACCCGGTGACGCAGGCCCATGATGATGCCGGCGCCCCCCTCGTCTTCCTGCGTCCGCGCCGTCACCTCGAGGGCCGCCGGGAACCCCTCGCCGGCCACCACGAGCGAATGGTACCGCGACGCGATAAACGGCTCGGTCAAACCGGTGAAGACCCCACGTCCGTTGTGCACGATCGTCGAGGTCTTGCCGTGCATCGGGGCCGGCGCACGGACCACGTTCCCTCCGAACACGGCGCCGATAGCCTGATGCCCGAGGCAGACGCCCAGGATCGGCGTGTGCTCCCCGAGCGCACGAACGAGCTCCATGGTGATGCCGGCGTGTTCGGGGCGGCCGGGCCCGGGCGAGATGACGATGCGATCGGGCGCCGCCTGGCGGACGGCGTCGACCGTGATCTCGTCGTTCCTGCGCACCTGGACGTCGGCGCCGAGCTCTCCCAGGTACTGGACGAGGTTGTAGGTAAACGAGTCGTAGTTATCGAGAACGAAGACCATCTCAGAGCCCCGCCTGCGCAAGCTCGAGCGCGCGGATGAGCGCCCGAGCCTTGTCGCGCGTCTCCTCGTATTCGGCCGCGGGGTTCGAGTCCATCACGATGCCCGCGCCTGCCTGCACGAAGGCCCGACCCTCGGACATGATCACCGTGCGAATGGCGATGCAGAAGTCGAGGTTGCCTGCGAAGTCCACGTACCCGACCGCCCCTGCGTACAGGCCGCGCCCGGAGGGCTCGAGCTCCCTGATGATCTGCATCGCGCGCACTTTGGGGGCGCCGGAGACGGTCCCTGCCGGAAAACACGACACCAGCGCGTCAAGCCTGTCGCGGTCCTCGGCGAGCTTCCCTTCGACCACCGAGGTGAGGTGCATGACGTGCGAGAACCGCTCGAGGCCCATGAACTGCGGCACACGGACGCTGCCGTACTGGCAGACGCGCCCCACGTCGTTGCGGCCGAGGTCGACCAGCATGACGTGCTCGGCGCGCTCCTTCTCGTTGCGCTTGAGCTCCTCGGCCAGGCGGACGTCTTCGTCGGGCGTGCGTCCGCGCGGTCGAGTGCCCGCGATCGGATGCGTCTCCACCCGCGACCCTTCCACCCGCACGAGCATCTCCGGCGAGGATCCCACGACCGAGACCCCGCCCATGCGGATGAAATACATATAGGGCGAAGGGTTGACGTGCCTCAGCGCACGGTAGACGGTGAACGGATCGGCGTCGACCTTCGACTCGAAGCGCTGCGACAGCACCACCTGATAGATGTCGCCGGCCGCGATGTGCTCCTTCGCGGTCCGTACGTTCGCTTCGAATGCTTCCTTGGTCTGGTTCGACCGGACCTCCAGGGGCGGCGCGCCCGCGGACCGGCTCACCGAAAGACTGCGCTCGAGCTCGCGCTCGAGAAACAGGATCTTCGCGCACGCAAACTGATACAGCGACTCGAGATCGTCGTCTGCGGTCACCCGCGCGTTGGCGATGATCAGGATCCGGTGCTGCACGTGATCGAATGCCAGCACCGTGTCGAACAGCATGAAGCCCGCATCGTCGGCGCCGTCGGCATTGCTGCCGAGATCGCCCAGCACGGGCTCGAACCACGACGCCGCGCCGTAGCCGAAGTAGCCGACGGCGCCGCCCGTGAACCGTGGAAGGTCCGGCACGAAGGGCGACCGGAAGTCGGCCATCAGCCCCCGGAGTGTTTCGACAAACGGGCGCTCGGTCGTCGTGACCGTGCCGGCGCGGTCGATGGTCGTCTTTCCCCCGGCGGCGCGGAGAATGAGGAAGGGATCCTTGCCGAGGAACGAATACCGTCCCACGTGCTCCCCGCCTTCGACGCTCTCCAGCAGGAACGCGTAGTCGGCGTGCTCGGCGATCTTGAGGAACGCCGAGACGGGCGTTAACAGATCCGCCACCACTTCCTTGCAGACGGGCACGAACGTGCCGCGCCCGGCCAGCTCCTTGAACTCCTCAAACGACGTAATCTTCATGGGCCTTGAACTCCGCCAGCCGTCTGGTCGCCGCCATGCGCATCACACCTGGTTCGGGGCGCTCGCCGGTCCACCAGCGAAATTGCTCCTGCGCCTGCGCGACCAGCATGTCGAGCCCGCCGATCGTTCTGCAGCCGGCCCGCGCGGCGTCGCGCAGGAGGCGCGTCTCCGCAGGGTTGTAGACCAGGTCGTAGACCATGGCACCCGTCAGCGCATCGGCGGCCATCGGGCTCTCGCCGACATGCGGGTGCATCCCGACCGGTGTGCAGTTGACGAGCAGGTCCCAGCTTCCGGGAGGCGGCGGCCAGGGACCGGCCTCCCCCGACACGGCGGACGCCACTTCCTCGGCCCGCGAGCGATCCCGCGCGTGCACGATGACGTTCGCGCCGCTTGCTGCCAGCCCCACGGCGACCGCCCGGGCCGACCCGCCGGCGCCCAGGATGGACGCACGAAGGCCGCTCAGCGCCACACCACGCTCCTGCAGCGGCTGCAGAAAGCCTGCCGCGTCGGTATTGTCGCCGGCCCAGCGCCCCTCGATGCGGCGCAGCGTATTGAGGGCCCCAATCCGGCGCGCCACCGCGTAGGTCTCGTCGGCCCGCTCGAACAAGGCGCGCTTGAACGGAATGGTGACGCTGGCTCCGCGAACCCCCATCGCCTGCGCGAAGGTCAAGAAGTCGTCCGCGTCCGCGGCGGCCATGGGCAGGTACACGGCGTCCCGCTTCGCGGCGCGAAACGCGGCGTTGTGCATCGCCGGCGAGACCGAGTGCGAGACGGGCGACCCCACGACGCCGTAGAGATCCGTCGCGTCCGTCACGTCACGAAACCGGTAGGTGCCGATCAAGTCCTCCTCCGACAACTGCCCCACACCCACGAGAGCTCCCGCGTACGACCACGCGGATCCGAACCGCCCCGGAAGCACGCGGGTCGCGATGCCGGCCTCGCCCATCGCGATGAACACGTGCCGCGCCGGCGGTCCGTCGGCCGCGAGGGCCTTCAGCAGGAGGCAATCGCTCAGCCGAGTGGCCGTGACGGCGACCTTGATGATCTCTGCGCCTGTGGCGCGCATCGCGCGCACCCGCTCGCTCAAGTCATCCGGCACGCCTGAGAAATCGTGCGACGAAAGAACGAGGCGCGGACCCGCTGTCGCCTGGATCGACGGCCGGAAGTCCGCCTTCCATTCGATGTCCACGTACTCCGCCCCGAGTTCCAGCGCCTGGCTCAGGAGGAGGCGGCGGGCCGCCTCGTCGCCCTTGAATTCGCCGCCCTCCCAGGCCGGCCGGCACGTCACGATCACGGGGCGGCGGCGGTCCCGGAGCGCGCCGGCGACGTCGGGGTCGCTGACCGAGTCGATCCGCAGCTCGACGAGGTCCGCGTCGCGCACGGCATCGCGGCGCCGGCGCAGCTCGGCCGTCGTGGCGGCGGTTACGGTCACACACAGTCGAGGCGTCATCGGCTCCTGAGCTCCTGGCAGCTCTCCCGGTCAAAAAAAAAGCCCCTTCAACCGTGGGGCTGAAGAGGCTCGAAAATCGCACGCGGTGGCAGGTCAGGCCAAGGCGGATGCCCCTTCAGACGAGTCCCAATACCACCACGCCGGCAGGCAGAAGCCGGCCGGGCGGGTGAGACGTCGGAAGGCGAAAGAGCCCTGGCTGAACATCAGAGTGTCGGACAATACCAAAGCGCGCCGGATCGTGTCAAACGGATGCCCATTTCTCCTTGACCAGCAAGCACTTCTCTTCTATAACGAAGTTCTGAGCCCATGCGAATCCGCATCGTACCTGAAGGCCCTGTTCGGCCTCTGCGCCCTGGCCCTGCTGACCACTGCGCCCGGGCTTCAACGCCTCCGCGCCGCGACGCCCATCATGCCCGTCAGCGAGGTTCGCCCGGGAATGGTCGGGGTCGGCCACACCGTCTTCAACGGCACCAAGGTCGAGGAGTTCCGCGCCCGGATCATCGGCGTCATCGAGAACGTGATGGGCCCTCAGCGCAATCTCATTCTCGCCAGACTCGAGGGCGGCCCGCTTGCGGACACCGGCGTCATCGCCGGGATGAGCGGCAGCCCGGTCTACGTCGACGGCCGGCTCATCGGCGCGGTCTCATATGCGCTCGGCAGTTTCTCCAAGGAGCCGATCGCCGGGATCACGCCGATCGAAGAGATGACGGCAGACACCGCGCTCGACGCGCCGCGCCCGGCGGGCGCGCGCGTGCACATCGATTTTCCGCTGACGCCCGACAACCTGGTCGCGGCCTTCAGGAAAGCGCTCGACTGGAACCGGCCCTTTGCCAACCGGCCGGAGGACGCCGCGCTCGTCGGCGCGGCCGGCATCCCGGGGATCGGCCGTGAGATCGGCACGATGCTCCGGCCCATTGCCACCCCGCTCGTCATGTCCGGATTCGACCCCGGCGTCGGGGACCTGCTCGGGCGGGCGTTCGGCGAGCAGGGCTTCGTGCCGACGGGCGCGACCGTGGGCACGCGCCCCGGCGACATGCCGTTCGATGGGCCGCTCAAGCCTGGCGACGCCATTGGCGTCACCTTCGTCAACGGCGACTTCCTGCTGGGCGGTACGGGCACCGTCACACACATCGACGGTGACCGCGTCTACGCCTTCGGGCACCCGATGTACAACATCGGGCCCACGCAGTTTCCGATGACTCGGGCGTACGTCTACACGGTCCTGCCGAGCCTGTTCTCGTCCACGAAGCTGTCGACGACCGGCGAAGTCATCGGCACGCTCCTGCAGGATCGCGCGACCGCGATTGCCGGGCGCCTCGGGCCGGGCCCCGATCTCATGCCCGTCAAGCTGACCCTGCAGCCCGAGCGGGGCGCGAGCCGCACGTTCAATTTCGGCGTGGTCCGGGATCAGCTCTTCGGGCCGCTCATGACCCATTCGGCGCTGCTCAACACGCTGGCGTCTTACGAGCGGCAGTACGGCACCGCGACCTTCACGGTCGAGGGCTCGGCCATCGTCCGCAACCACGGCACCGTGTCGTTCAACAATCTCTTCTCTGGCGACTCGCCCTCGATGAACGCGGCCACCTACGTCATCGCGCCGCTTGCCGCCATCATCACCAACGACGACGAGCGTGCGGACATCGAGCGGCTCGAGCTGACCATCAGGTCGTCGGAGCAGCCGCAGACCGCGACGATCGAGCGCGCCTGGATCGACGATCCGCGTCCGCGCGCGGGCCGCACCGTGCCGCTCAAGGTGCTGCTGCGCACCTATCGGGGCGAGGACGAGCTGCGCACCGTGCCCATTCAGATTCCGGCCAACGCCAGCAACACGCTGACCATCATGGTGACCGATGCCACGCGGCTGGCCCAGGCTGAGCAGCGCGAAGCCAGGCTCCCGCAGCAGGGCCGCTCGCTGCCCCAGTTGATCCGCCAAATCAACAACGGCCGGCGGAACAGCACGATCTACGTCCGCTTGCTCGGCGCCGAAGCCGGAGCCGTCGTCCACGGCGAACTGCTCTCGTCGCTCCCGCCCTCGGTGCTCGCGGTGCTCGAGGCGGACCGGAACGGCGGCAGCTTCAACCCGCTGTACACGACGACGCTCGGCGAGTGGACCATCACGACGCCGCACGCAGTGGCCGGCGTCCGCACGCTGACCGTTCCTGTCACCCCAAACTAAGGCGCGTCCCTTTATGCTCCTGTCTTCCCTCCGCCCACGGGGCGTGTTGAGCGTGTCATCCGCCGTGGCCCTGGTCGTTGGCCTTTCGGGCTCCCTCTCGGGTTCGTCTCCACGGTTCTTCCAGGCGGCGACACAGGCCGACTTCCTGAAGGCGGACCTGAACAACCTGTCGATCGACAGCCGGGGTCAACTGTTGCTGGGACCGGCAACGGATCTCGTTTACGAAACCGCCGCCCCGTTTCTGTGGGCGATGCTGCCTGCGGCCGACGGCTCGCTGTTTGTCGGCACCGGCAACGAAGGGCGCGTGTTCAAGATCGACCCGCAAGGCAAGGGCGCCGCCTTCTTCGACGCGTCGGAGCTCGAGGCGCATGCCCTCGCTCCCGCGCCCGGCGGCGGGCTCTATGTCGGCACGTCCCCGGACGGGAAGATCTACAAAGTCAGCAACACGGGCGCGTCGTCGGTCTTTTTCGAGCCTGGAGAGAAGTACATCTGGGCGCTGGCGTCGGACCGGCAGGGGCGTCTCTACGCCGCGACCGGGGAGAAAGGCATCGTGTACCGGATTGAGCCGGACGGCAAGGGCGCGCGCTTCTACCAGGCCAAGGCGATGCACGTGACCGCGATGGCCGTGGACGCGTCAGGCCAGCTGCTGATCGGGACCGAGTCGCCGGGTCGCGTGCTTCGCGTCGATCCGCAGGGCAAGGCCTTCGTCCTGCTCGACTCGCCGTTCCAGGAAATCAAGGCGCTTCGGTTCGACGAGAAAGGCATGCTCTACGTCGCGGCGATAAGCGCCCCGACCGGAGGGACGTCGCCGGCGCAGGCGCCGCCGGCCGGTGGCCCCGACCGGCCGACCGGCGATACGAACGCCCAGCCGGTTGCGACGGTCACTGCCGAGATCACGTCGGTCGCGGTGGTCGATACGACCACCACAGCTGTCACGACGGGCCAGCCGGCCGCTGACCGCCGCTCGGCACGGGGCGCCGTCTACCGGATTGCGCCGGACGGCCTCTGGGATCAGCTGTGGGAATCGCGCGAGGACGCGCCCTACGATCTGCTCCTCGACGGCGACGGACGTCTGGTCGTCGGCACCGGCAGCAAAGGCAAGATCTACCGTCTCGAAGGCAATCCGCTTCGTCCGACCTTGCTGGCGCGGGCGGGAGCGCAGCAGGTCACCTCTCTCCACAAGGACGCCCGCGGACGCATCTACTACGCGACGGCGAATCCAGGGAAGGTCTACCGGCTCTCGTCGGATCGCGCGCCTGAGGGCACGGCGGAGTCCGAGCCGCTCGATGCGCAGATGGTGTCGACGTGGGGGGCCATCAGCTGGCGTGGGACAACGCCGGCGGGGTCTCGTATCCAGCTCTTCACCAGGTCCGGGAATACCGAGACCCCGGACGACACCTGGAGTGCGTGGTCCGCGCCATACACGGTCTCGCAGGGCTCGTCGATCGTCAGCCCCAAGGCCAGGTTCCTCCAGTGGCGTGCCGTGCTCTCCGGCAAGACGGAGACCCCCTTGCTCACCTCGATTTCAGCCGCGTATCTGCCTCGAAACATGCGGCCCGAGGTGCGGTCGATCACCGTCCATCCCCCCGGGATCGTGTTCCAGAAGCCGTTCTCGACCGGCGATCCGGATCTTGCGGGCTTTGAGAACCAGACCACCCCCGAGCGGGCACTTACGCAAGCCGCCATGACGGCGCAGGGCGGCGGCAATGCGCCGGCCCTCGGTCGCCGCACGTATCAGAAGGGGCTGCAAACCCTCATCTGGCGGGCCGATGATCAGAACGGCGACGAACTGTCGTTCGACGTGCAATACCGCCGCGAAGGGGACGCCGCGTGGAAGACCCTTCGCGCGGACGTGACCGAAGCCATCCTCGTCTGGGACACGGCCACCCTTCCGAACGGCACGTACTTCGTCAAGGTGGTCGCTTCGGACGCGCCGTCGAACGCTCCGGACTCCGCGATGTCCGGCGAGCTCGACAGCGTGGCATTCGAGGTCGACAACCAGCCGCCCACCATCGGCTCCATCACGGCGCGCGCCGTCGGCGGACGTGTGGCGATCGCCTTCGAGGTGCGCGACGATCACTCACCAGTGCAGCGGGCCGAGTACTCGGAGGACGGTCAGTTGTGGCGCGCCGTCTTTCCGCGGGACGGTATTGCCGATTCGAGGCAGGAGCAGTACGAGCTGAACATCGACGGCGCCCTGGGCCCGAGAGGGCTGAGCCTCCGCGCGACCGACGCGATGAACAACGTGGGAACCGCTCAGGTCGAAGCGGCCAAGTAGCCGGACGCGACCCGAAGCTACACGGCCGCCGGGCGCGCCGGCGGGAGGAGCGCCGCCACCGGCTTCCGGACGGGGCGCGGGGCGGGCATGTCGAGCGCCGCGTTTGCGCTGCTGCCGCGTACCGTGGTGTGCGCGACGATCCACACCATGTTGACCGCGACCGGAGCGCCCGCGAAATTGGCCGGCTGGAAGCGCGCGAACGACACCGCTCCCATCAGGTCTTCAGCGCGCTGGGCGTCGCTCGCATCGGTCGCATCGCGCACGGCACGGGCCGGCCCCACGCGGCTCGCGCGCAGCATCTCCAGGTTCGCCACGCGACCCTCGCGTGTCACCACGGCCGTGAGCGTGAACACCGTGTCGTCGGTTCCCGCTCCGGACGACGTCGCGAAGAAGAGCTCGTCGAGGGCCCGCGGCATCCGCACGTCCGGATAGAGACCGACCGGGTTCTGGTTGGTTCCGGGCGAAGCCACTCTCGGCGGCGGCGACGCCAGCATCCGCATCATGGCCGTCAGCGAATCCGGCTCCTCCGCCGTAGCGACGCGCATCATGCCGAGCATGATGACGACGCACACCATGGCCGCCACCGCCGCGCCCAGGCCGGCGTACACCAGGTGCATGTCCTCGAACATTTCCCGCACCTGGGTATCGAACGAGAGCGTCTCCTCTGCCTTCATCCGGCTCGGTACCAGCCGCTTCGAACGCCGCGTCCTCGTGGTCAGCCATCCCGACGCGTCCCGGGCTCGTCCCACGCAGCGCCGCCTGCAGCGTCCGTAGTTCCGCGAACTCCTCCGCGCACGCACCGCACCAATCGAGGTGCGCGCTGACAGCAATCTGGTCGGCAACCGCCAGCTCTTCGTCGTGGAAGGCCGCGAGCCGCCGGCGCGTCGCCGCACACGTCAAGGCCTTCATGCGGTCCTCGCTTCCCTGAGCTCGAGCCGCAAGGCCTGACGCGCGCGCGTCAGGCGAGACTTGACTGTGCCGACCGCCACGCCCAGCGAGAAGGCAATCTCGTCGTAGCTCAGACCATCCACCTCGCGCAGGACAATCGCGGTGCGCTGGTCGAACGGCAGGTGATCGAGAGCGACCTGCAGGCGGCTGGCCAGTTCCTTCTGCGCGAGGACACGGTCCGGCCGCGACAGCCCTCCGGACAGAAACTCGCCGTGTGCCGCGACGTGGGCGTCGAGCGAGACCTGATCGGCGCGGTGACGCCGCCGCCAGAAACGGTGGCGGTTGCGCGCCTGGTTGACTGCGATCCGGTAGATCCAGGTGCGCAGGCTCGACTGGCCCCGGAACCGATGGATGGTGCGAAAGACTTTGAGGAAGACTTCCTGCGAGAGATCCAGCGCCTCATCGCGGTCGCCCAGGAGGTTGACCGCCAGCTGAACCACCATACGCTGGTGATCGGCCACGAGCTCGGAGTAGGCGGCCTCCTCGCCTGACGCACACCGCTGGACGAGAGACGCCTCGCGTCCCCCAACGTCTGCCCACTCAACGAGTCGCGCCTGCTTCACGGAGAAGTCCCCAAATGAGACGCCCACGGGTAACTCCTTCCACTATATAGCCGTTTAGACCCCGGCCCGTCTGCAAAGTTCCCCGCGTCCCCGGGGCCTGCTACCATGTGTTCCGTTGTGAAACGCCTGCTGGCAGTCATGGCGCTCCTGGGGCTCTGCGCGGTAGCGGCCGGCTTCGCGTACCAGGCGGCCGCGCGTGAGCGCGACTACCGTGCGCTCGTGGCACGTGGTGATGCGGCGCTCGCCGGCGATCACCCCTTCGAGGCGATTGAGGCCTACAGCGGAGCCATCGCGCTTCGCCCCGCCTCGATGCTCGCGCACTTGCGGCGTGGCGAGACATACCGGCGTCGGGGAGATCTCGAAGCCGCGGCCAGGGATTTCCGTCGTGCGGCCACGATCGATCCCACGGCTACGCGGCCCCTCGAAGCGCTCGGCGACGCGCTGTACGAACGGGGCCGGTTCCAGCGCGCCGTCGAAACCTACCAGGAACGCCTTCGGCTCGACGACGCATCGAAGAGTGTGACCTACAAGCTGGCGCTCGCCCGCTACCGCGCCGGGGACCTGACGGGCGCGACGACGGCCGCCCAGCAGGCCGTCCGGATGGATGAGTCCCACGCCGAAGCCCACTACCTCCTGGGCCTGTGCCTGGTCGATGCGTCGCGGCCGTCGGACGCGATGGGGGCGTTCGAGAAAGCCGTCGCGCTGTCTCCCGGTCTCATCCCCGCCCGCGAGGAACTGGCGTCGCTCTACGCCGTCCTCGACCAGAGGAGCGACGAGCTCGAGGAACTGCAGACCATCGCGGGCCTCGACCGCACCCGTCCTGAGCGTCAGATCGATCTCGGCCTGGCCCAGGCCCGGCACGGGCAGTCCGAGCTGGCGGTCTTGACGCTCGGCCAGGCGCTGGAGCGGCCGGCCGGCCAACCCCTCGCCTACGCCGCGCTCGGCCGGGTCTGGCTCGATGTCGCCGTCTCTCGAAGCGAGACGCTTCCGCCGCTCGAACGGCGTGTTGCGCTCGGCAAGGCCGTCGAGGCACTCGAGCGCGTGGCGCCGATGGCTGACGCATCGAGCGAGGTCATGACGCTGTACGGGCGGGCGCTGTTGCGTAACGACCAGCCCGACGAAGCCGAGCGCGTCCTGCAACAGGCCACGCGCCGGTATCCGGTCGACCCCGCGGCATTTCTCGCCTACGCGTCGGTGGCGGAACGGCAAGACCACCTCGAGGCCGCACGCGGCGCCCTCATCGAGTACGGCGCGCTCGTGCTCGAAGAGCCCGACTTCGCGGCGAGGGCCAGACACATCGGCACCCTGTCCATGCGGCTGGGTGACCCCGCCACCGCCCTGATGTGGTTCGAGCAGGCGTTATCCGGTCGGCCGGGCGACGTCGGCCTGCTGGCGGACGTCGCGGAGGCGCAACTCGCTGCAGGGCGCGGGGCCGACGCCGCGGCGACCCTCGCGCGAGCGCTCGAGCGCTCGCCCGACAATGCCCGGCTGCTGGCGCTCGCCGCACGCGCCCGGCGGTCGAAGTAGTCAGGATCGCTTCGGATCGGTCAGATCGCGCAGCCCATCCCCGAGAAAATTGAACCCGAGGACCAGCGCGGCGATCGCCAGGCCCGGAAACAGCGTGACGTGCGGCGCGTCCAGCAGGTGGGCCCGTCCGCCGTTGAGCATGGTTCCCCAGCTCGGCGTGGGAGGCTGAACGCCCAGCCCCAGGAAGCTGAGGGCCGCCTCGCCGATGATGGCCCCCGCCATCCCGAGCGTTGCTTGAACGACGACGGCCGGAACGGCGGTCGGAACAACATGGCGCCACAAGATGCGCGCCGTCCCGGCGCCCATGGCCCGCGCGGCCTGGACGTACTCGAGCTCGCGGGTTCGGAGCACCTGACCGCGCACGACGCGCGCGTAACCGACCCACCCGATGATCGTCAGCGCGAACAGCACGCTGCCGAGACTGGGCCCGAGCACCGCGACCAGCGCAATCGCCAGCAGCAGACCAGGAAAGGCCAGCAGCGTGTCGATCACCCGACTGATCACATCGTCAAGGGGCCCTCCGAAGTACCCGGCCAGTGCACCGAGCAGCGTGCCCACCGACGAGGAAATCGTGACGACCGTCAGGCCGACCAGGAACGACACGCGCGCTCCCGCCAGAATCCGCGCGAGAACATCGCGCCCGAGCTCGTCCAGTCCGAACGGATGCGCGAACGTGGGGCCGCCGAGCCGTAGGGGCAATTGCTGAACAGCGGGATCGGAGGACGTCACGATTGGCCCGATGATGGCCGCCAGCGCCGCGACGGCCACGATGCCGCCGCCGACTGCGACGAGTGGATGGCTGACGGACCGTCGCCAGTCACTCATAGCGGATCCGGGGGTCGAGAAACCCATACACCACGTCGACCGCCAGGTTGACGGAGACATAGGTGACCGCGATGAGCAGGATGCACCCCTGCACCAGCGGATAGTCCCTGAAGCCAATAGACTGGACGAGCAGGCGCCCGACGCCAGGCCACGCGAAGATCGTCTCGGTGATGACCGCTCCCGTCAGCACGGCGCCGCACTGCAGGCCGAGCACCGTCACGATCGGGATGAGACTGTTGCGGAAGGCGTGCGCCCACACCGCGCGGACGCGGGACACTCCTCGGGCGCGCGCGGCCAGGACGTACAGCTCGCGAAGTTCCTCGATGACGCTGGCCCGGGTCATCCGCGTCAGCACGGCCGCGAGGGGCGCTCCGAGTGTGATCGCGGGCAGCACGAGATGGGCCATCGTTCCGCGGCCGGAGACCGGAACCCAGCCCAGCGAGACGGAAAACACCATCGCGAGCAGCGGCCCCAGCCAGAAGTTCGGCATCGAAATGCCGAGCAGCGCCAGCGTGGTGGCGCTGTGATCGATGGCGGTGCCCGCTCGCACCGCCGCAACGACACCAAGCGGCATGGCGACCAAAAGGGCCACCAGGATGGCCGCTGCCGCGAGCTCGACGGTCGCTGGCATGCGCTCGAGGATCGTCGCGGTCACCGGCTGGCTCGTGCGGAGCGACGTCCCGAGGTCGGCGGTGACCACGCCCTTCAGGAACGCGGCGTACTGGACCACCAACGGCCGATCGAGACCAAGGCGGCCGCGCATCTCGGCCACGTCTGCCGGCGACGCGCTCTCGCCGAGCATGACCTGCACGGGATCGCCTGGCACGAGGTGGATCAGCGAGAACACCAGCGTCGCGACGCCGAACAGCACCGGCACGGTCAAGAGCAGGCGCCGGATGAGGAATCTGGTCACGGCTCCTGATTATCTCGTATGCCGAGGCGCGTCATGAGCTTCGAGAGGCCCTGGCGGCTCACGCCGAGCTCCTGCGCCGCGCGCGCGCGACGCCCGCCGGTACGCACGAGTGCAGCGCGGACGAAGCGCTCTTCGAAGGCTCGACGGGCCGGATTGAGACGCCAGGTGTCCTCGCACGTTCTGACCCCCATCGACGGGGGCAGCGCCGACGCGAGCACGACACCGCGTCGGGGCCCCCGCACGGCCAGCGACGCCAGCACGTTCTGCAGCTCGCGGACGTTGCCCGGCCAGTCGTACTGGCTGAGGGCGCCAAGCGTCGAGGCCGACAAGCTGGCGTGCGTTCCCACGCGGGCAGCCGCCTCGCGCCAGAAGTGCTCGACCAGCACCGGAATGTCTTCGCGTCGGGCCCGAAGGGGCGCAATTGTGATCCGCACCACGTCGAGCCGGTACAGCAGGTCCGGCCGGAACCTGCCGGAAGACGACTCGTGCCTGAGGTCCCTGTTGGTGGCCGCCACCACGCGCACGTCGATCTGGCGTGAGACGTTCTCGCCGACCCGGCGCACCTCTCCCTCCTGGAGCGTGCGGAGCAGCTTGGCTTGCGCTCGGGGCGAGAGCTCGCCGATCTCATCGAGAAACAGCGTGCCGCCGTCGGCCGACTCGAAGACACCGACACGATCCGTCACGGCGCCGGAGAAGGCGCCCCGCGCGTGTCCGAAGAGCTCGGCTTCCAGCAGCTCGTCCGGCAGCGCGGCGCAGTTGAGCGCGCAGAACGGGCGGTCCTTGCGCGGACTCCGGCGGTGCACGGCCCTGGCGACGAGCTCCTTCCCGCTGCCGCTCTCTCCCTCGACCAGCACCGCGTACGGCGCCGCGGCCGCGCTCTCGATGGCCCGGCGGACGTCGCGCATTGCCTCGCTCACGCCGAGAAGATCCTCGGCCGCTGGCGCGATCGGTACCCGGCGGCGATGCACGGCTGCCGCGACGGCCGGCGCCGCGGCGGTGGCAGCCGCCACGAGGAGCGCGTTGGCGCGCGGCGCGTCGATCTGCGCACCAAGCGACCAGCGGGCGACGAACGCGCCGACGGTCTGGCCGTCGAACCGCACCGACGATCCGCCCTCCAAGCCTCCTCCGATGGCGTGCGGCGCAATCAATTGCTGCGCCGCCAGCACGCGAGCCGCCGTCTCGCCAGTCGGTCGCCTGCCATCGACGGCCACCAGGACCGCCCTGGCGTCCTCCGCAAGGTAGCAGCCGACCCCCGAAGCCCGAAGGCGATCCCGCATCAGGGTCAGCACCCGCGCCAGCGCCTCCTCGCTGCCCTCCGCCCCCTGGCAGCAGCGCAAGAGATCCAGGACGTCCTCCATCAGCCCTGCTCCGCTTCGTTCTGACTTCCCCGCGCCAACTGGAAGAGCCTCATCGTCCCCGGCTGAGGGCCGGGACCCGGAAAACAGGGTCAACGCTCGCAGTCCCGTGGCCGCGATCTGGCGTCGCACCATCTCGTCAGCCGGCAGCCCGGACTGATCCGCCAGCAGGACGATCCGCGAACGCACGGTGATCGGCAATCGTTCGGTGGCCAGCCGCGATGCGCGCCGAACCCACGGCGAAGGCGCTCCCGTGCTGCCACCGCGGCGGGTGCTCTCCGCGCCAAGGAGCTTCGCCTTGAGCACCCGGAACGGATCGTGCGCGGCGCGTGCGGCCGTGACCGCTCGAGAGACCTCGCGGTCGACGGCCGCAAGATCTCCGACGGCAAGGTAGGCAAAGGCCGACGCCTGCGCCGCCTGCGCGACCGCTCCCGGGTCGTCCAGGCGATCGGCCACGCGCACCGCCTCTGCGGCGTCGGCGATGGCCTTGCCGTGTCGGCCGCGTCCAGCTTCGACACGGGAGCGAGCCGCAAGGCGGCGCACATCCAGGCGTGTCGCCTCCAGCCTGGCAGATGTTGCGCCGCCCGCGGCGCCCAGCGGTCGATCGTCTTCGAGCACCCTCCACGCGTCCTGCGTACTGGCCGAGCCAGAACCGCACACGCGACAGCGATACCCGTATGCTCCAGCACGCCTCTGAATCTCCAACGCCGCGCGCAGCCGCGAGCGCCGTCGTCAGCACGTGCGCGCCTTCCTGGAGCTGCCCCAGATCCACGAGGACCGCCGCCTCCAGGAGCGCCCACTGCCGCTGCGGTTCGAATCCCTCCGCCTCCTTGACGCGATCAGAACAGGCGTCGACCTCGCGAAGGATGGCTCGAGCATCCACGGGCCGCCCTCGCGCCAGATGAGAGGCCGCGAGCGCGAGGAGGCCGCGGAAGGCCGGCAACCAGTCCCCGCGCCGCAGGAGGGCGCCAACGGCGCCGCGCATGGCCCGCTCGCCTGCTGCGCCCCGACCTGCGCGCAGCAAGGCCACCGCCCGTTCGGAGCTCCCACGCCAGCGCTCGAGCTCGACCGGGGCCACCCACAGCGGCCCTCGGTTTCCCGAATCCACGCGACACGCACCGCCGGCACCGTACTCGGGCGCGTGCTCGGCGACGCGGCTGCCCGCCCAAGCGGTTCGGGCAGCCGACCTTCCCCAGAGCCGCTCGACGAGGCGCCCTGGCAAACCCCTGGCCGATCGCGCAGCGTCGAGGATCCGAGGCTCCTCTGTCCCGACCGGGGGGTGGACGCAGCCGAGGAGCGCCTCCATCGAGAGCCTGGTCAGGCCGAGCCCGTCGACCCGTGCGACCTCCTGGCGCCCGGAGATCAAGAGCACGTGAGACCTCGGCGATCGTCGTCCCCACTCGATGAGCCGCGACCAGCAAGCGCCGCCGCTGCGATCGATCAATACTACCGACCGCCCCGCCAGAAGGTCGTGCAGTGTCGCGGCCGTACGTTCGATCAGCGGCAGAGCCAATGGCACAAGACCTTGGAGCCGCGCGGATCGCGCAAGATCGTTGGTCGCGGTCCGCAGGCCGGCGCCTTCGACTCCCCAGAGTGACAAGACCCTTGTCCGATCGTTCGCCGCGTCGACGAGCGCGTCGGCCAACGCTCTGACCTCTGCACGGTCGACATGGAGAACGCCGCGCTCGTCTGGCGCCAACGGCCGAGACTGGTCCGAGGGCGCCACGCCGGATGGTGGTGTCGAACACTCGAACCCCGCCGCTGCCGGAGGCACGACGACTTGATGGTCGCCGCAGAGGTAGACCGGGGCCGTGACGATTCCCTCGTTCGTCCGCCCGCATGCCTGGAGGAAGCGGTCCGCCATTCCACGGAGCGAGTCGCTCGCACCATCCGCGCGAGCCGAGGGTCCACATCGCCACGCCTCGAATCTGGACGAGACGCCCCATGGTCCGTAGTCGACCAGAGGCGCGAGGACACGATGTCGAAGGCGCCGAAACCATTCGCACCGCGCGACCCACGCGACATCGGCCGAGCACTGCTCTTCGATGATCAGCAGGACGTCGCCGCCCGTCGCCAGGTCCAGCGCGCGACTGGATGATCCGTTGACCGCCACCACGAACCGATCGGCCACCAGATCCGATGGCGCACTGTGCGTTCGTCGCTGCACGCGCGACGTCGTGCAAGATCGCGGCCCTTGTCCCGCGCGCGAAAACACGCACGATGCGCGGTCTCCGGCCCGAAGGAGTGTGCAGATTTTTCGGATAGAATGAGGCCTCGATGTTGCGATTTCTCACCGCCGGCGAGTCTCATGGCCAGGCGCTGGTCACGATCCTCGAAGGGCTGCCTGCCGGTCTCGCGCTCGACTTCGATGGCGTCACGGCGGAGCTCCGCCGTCGTCAGACCGGGTACGGGCGCGGGCGCCGCATGGCCATCGAGTCCGATCGCGCGAAGGTCTTGAGCGGCGTCCGCTTCGGCATCACCACGGGCGGCCCGATTGCGCTCATGATCCCGAACAAGGATTGGGAGAACTGGCAGCGGACGATGGCCGTCGAGTCCGAGCCGTCGGCTGACGTGGTGGGCGTCGACCGACCCCTCGTCACCCGCCCCCGGCCCGGCCATGCGGATTTGGCCGGCGTCGTGAAGTACGGGCACGACGACATCCGCAACATCCTCGAGCGCGCCAGCGCGCGCGAGACCGCGGCCCGCGTCGCCGTCGGCGCCATCGCACGGCAGCTCCTCGCTGCTGTTGGCGCGCGCATTGTCAGCCACGTCTTCAGGATCGGCGAGGCGGCCGTCGCTGATCCCCTGGCCGTTCGCTTCGAGGACGCCGCCGGTATCGGCGGCGACTCGCCGCTGCATTGTGTCGACGCGGAGACCGAGCAGCGGATGATCGGCGAGATCGACCGCGCGCGCGAGGCGGGTGACACGATGGGCGGCGCCTTCGAGGTCATCGCACGCGGAATTCCTCCGGGGCTCGGCAGCCATGTGCAATGGGACCGGAAGCTCGATGGCCGGCTGGCGCAGGCCCTCATGTCCATCCCGGCCATCAAGGGCGTGGGCATCGGTCGCGGGCCCGACGTCGCCGCCCTTCCGGGATCGAGGATTCACGACGAGATCCTGCCGCCCTCCCCCGGCGGCGCGGCCAACCGCACCGGTGTCGCCCGGCCCACGAACAACGCCGGAGGACTCGAGGGCGGGATCACCAACGGCGAGGACCTGCGCGTCACGGGTTACATGAAGCCGATCGCCACGCTCATGAAACCGCTGCGATCGGTCGACCTGACCACCATGGCGCTCAGCCCGGCGGCCATCGAACGAAGCGACGTCTGCGCCGTACCAGCGGCGGCCGTCGTCGGCGAAGCCATGGTCGCCATCGTGCTCGCCGACGCGCTCATGGAGAAGTTCGGGGGCGACTCTGTCGACGAGCTTCTCGAGAACTGGCGCGCGTTCCAGGCCCGGATCGCCGCGCGCTTCGCGCGCGCCTGATGCTCCGACCCATCCTGAAGTACGGCGCCCCGGCGCTGCACGAGGCGGCCCGGGCAGTCACAGAGTTCACCTCGGATCTCGACCGCCTGATCGACGACATGATCGAGACGATGTACGCGGCGCCCGGGATCGGCCTGGCGGCCCCACAAATCGGCGTGCCGCTTCGTATTTTCGTCGTCGACCTCTCCATCGGCCGCGACCCGTCTGGGCTCATCGTCATGGTCAACCCCGAGTTCGTGGTACGTGAGGGGATGCAGCTCGAGGAGGAGGGCTGTCTGAGCGCCCCGGGGTTCAACGCCACGGTCGTGCGGCCGACGCGCGCTGTCGTGCGGGGCCTCGATCGGCATGGCCAGCCCCAGGAGCGCGAGGGTACGGCCCTGCTCGCGCGCGCGTTTCAACACGAGATGGATCACCTCGACGGCCTGCTCTTCGTCGACCGCCTGCGCGGCATCAAGCGCGACCTGATCGTCAAGAAGATCAAGAAGCTCGCCCGCGCGGGGAAATGGTGAGGCCAGAGCCGTTCCGGGTCGTCTTCTTCGGCACGCCGGCTTTCGCGGTGCCGACCCTCGAAGCCCTCCTGGAGTCCCGGCACACGGTTGTCGGCGTCATCACCCAGCCGGACCGGCCGAAGGGCCGAGGACAGCGGACGACATCGGGCCCGGTCAAGGACCGGGCGCTGGCCGCGAACCTGCCTGTGCTCCAGCCCGCCACGCTGAAGGATCCCGGAGTCCTCGACGCGATCAACCGGCTGGGCGCCGACGTCGGCGTCGTCGCGGCCTACGGGAAGATCCTCAGCGAGCAGCTGATCAACACACCGCGGCTCGGCATGATCAACGTTCATGCGTCGCTCCTGCCGAAGTATCGGGGCGCGGCGCCCGTGCATCGGGCCGTGATCGCGGGCGAGCGCGAGACCGGCGTCACGATCATGCGGGTCGTGCGTGCGCTCGACGCGGGGCCGATGCTGGCCACGGTGACCCGCCAGATCGGTGAGGACGAAACGAGCGAGACGGTCGAGCGCGAGCTGGCCGTGGCCGGCGCCTCGCTGCTCGTGACCACCCTGAACCGCATGGCCGAGGGCCAGGTGTCGGAAGCGCCACAGGACGACGCCAGCGCCACCTACGCGCATCGCCTGACCAAAGAGGATGGCCTGGTGGATTGGACGCGATCCGCACGCGACGTCCACAACCTGATACGAGGCCTCCATCCCTGGCCTCATGCGTTCACCTACAGCGATGGCGCCCGGATCATCCTGCTCGCGTCGCAGGTCGTTGATGGGCCGCTGGCCGCGCCCGGCACGGTGCTCGAGGCGCAGGGTGACCGCCTGAGGGTCGCGACGGGCGCCGGCCAGATCGATATCCTGGAGCTGCAGGCCGAAGGCAGGCGCCCGATGCGACCTCGCGAGTTTCTCGCGGGCCGTCCGCTTCGAGCCGGATCGGTCCTGAAGGCCGCGCCATGATCGCGCCCGCACGCACTGCCGCCTACCGCGTCCTCTGTGCGATCGCGGCCGGCCGGGCCGACCTGGGCTCTGCGCTCGCGGCAAGCCGCACCGAGCTGGCGGACGACCGCGACCGCGCCCTCACGGCGGAGATCGCCACCGGCGTCCAACGCTGGCGAGGCGTGCTGGATCACCTGATTCGAGGGGCAGCAGGCCGTCCGCTCCGGCGTCTCGATCCCGAGATCCTGGAGATCCTCCGCCTGAGCGCCTACCAGCTCCTGTACCTGACACGAGTGCCTGCGTCGGCCGTAGTCGACGATGCCGTGAACATGGCCAAGAAGCTCGGAAAGCGAAGCGCCAGCGGGCTGGTCAACGCCGTGCTTCGCAGCCTGTCTCGAAATCGGGGCACGCAGTCTCTTCCGCCACGACCACCGCACGGCGATGACCCGGACGGCAGGGAACAGGCCCTCGACTACTTGAGCGTCGCGCTCTCCCACCCGCGCTGGCTTGCGGCGCGCTGGCTGGACCGCTTCGGGTTCGACCTTGCCGAGGCCTGGATGCAATTCAACAACGCTCCGGCGCCTGTGACCTTGCGCGCCAACCGCCTCAGGACTGACCCCGACACGTTGCAAACTGCGCTCGAAGGCCTCGGGCTGCACGCGTCTCGCGCGCGCTTTGCCCCCGACGCCCTGCTGCTGGACCAGGCGGCGCCGCGGGGCGCGCTGGCGGGCGAGTTCCTGGTGCAGGACGAGGCTTCGCAGCTCGTGACCCTGCTCGCCGGAACGGACCCTGGCCCGCGGCTGCTCGACACTTGCGCGTCACCCGGCGGCAAGACGGCTGCGTTTGCCGCAACACTGGCCAATGGCGGGCGTATCGTCGCCTGCGATGTTCGCGAGCGTCGGATGCACCTGCTCCAACGGACGGTCGAGTCGGTGGGCGCGACCAACGTGCGCCTGGTGCAGGCCGACGCCAGCCTCGCCCTGCCGTTCCGGGGCGCGTTCGACACGGTGATCGTCGACGCCCCCTGCTCGGGCCTCGGCACGCTCCGGCGGGATCCCGACATCCGCTGGCGGCGCCAGGAGGCCGACCTCGTCCCGCTGGCCGCCACTGCATTGACCATGCTCGGCCACGCCGCCGTCCTGGTTCGTCCCGGTGGCCGGTTGATCTATGCGACCTGCTCGAGCGAACCAGAGGAGAACGAGCACGTGGCGAGCCGGTTTCTTGAACGAGCGGCGGAGTTCGCGCCCCTCGATGCGCGCCTCGCACATCCTGCGCTGCCTCCTGCGGTCGTCGATCCGCGCGGCCACCTCCGGACGACGCCGGCGCCTCTTGGTCTCGAGGGCTTCTTCGGCGCCGTCTTCGAGCGGCAGGGGGTCGCCTGACTGTAGTACTCTTTTCTTCGTGGTGGCTCTTGGAACACGGGTCTGGGGTGCGGGCAAGCTCCTGCTCCTTGCCGGCGCATTGCTCGGCACGTACGGACTGTTTGCGGCCGCCTCGATGCGCTTCGCGCTGCGCGCGCGCGAGGTGCAGGTGCCGGATCTGACGAATCGGACGGCCAGCGAGGCGACGAGCGTGGCCGCCAGCCTTGGCCTCGGCGTGCGGGTGGACGAAAGCCGGCGGCCCGATCCCAAGGTGGGCCAGGATCGCGTGCGAGCGCAGGAGCCGGCGGCCGGCACGACGCTCCGGCGGCAACGCAGCGTCAAGGTCTGGCTGAGCGCCGGGCCGAGTGCCGCCACGGTCCCGGGCGTGACCGGCGAGTCCGAACGAACCGCCGCATTGCGGCTTGCCCAGGACGGACTGGAGCTCCTCCGCGTCTCGGAAATCCGATCGCAACGCTATGCGTCCGATGTCGTCGTCGCGCAAGACCCTCCGGCAGCGGCCGGGGCGGCGGGCGTGACACTGCTCCTCAACCGGCCCGAGCATGGCGTGAGCTACGTGATGCCCGACCTCATCGGCGTGAACGGCGATCGAGTAGCCGACCTGCTGCGCGGCCAGGGCTTCCGAGTCGCCGTCGTGGCCGCGGCGCCATATCCTGGCGTCGCGGCCGGCATCGTCCTTCGGCAGGCGCCACAGGCAGGATTCCAGATCGCGCCGGGCGAGCCGGTCTCTCTCGAGGTGAGCCGTTGACCGTGAAGATTGCGCCGTCGATTCTCTCCGCCGACTTTGCCGTGCTCGGCGAAGAGGTGCGGGCCCTGGAGCGCGGTGGCGCGGACCTGATCCACGTCGACGTGATGGACGGTCATTTCGTGCCGAACATCACGATTGGGGTGCCCGTGGTGGAGTCTCTCAAGCGCGTGGCCACGGCCCCGTTGGACGTGCACCTGATGATCTCCGATCCGGACCGGTACATCGAGGCCTTCGCGCGCGCAGGCGCCGCGATGCTGTCCGTGCACGTGGAGGTGCTGCCCCACCTCCACCGGACCGTGCAGGCCATCAAGGCCCTGGGCGTCAAGGCGGGCGTGGTCCTGAATCCGTCGACGCCTCCCGCCGCCATCAGCGAGGTGGCTGGGGACGTGGACTTCGTGCTGGTCATGTCGGTGAACCCTGGCTTTGGGGGACAGTCCTTTATCGCCCGCAGCACGTCTAAGGTCTCTGAGGTGCGTGCGCTGCTCGACCGCGCCGGGAACGCGTCGGCGCCGATCGAGATCGATGGCGGCATCGATCAGGACACGGCGCCGCTTGTCGTCACAGCCGGTGCGAGGATCCTCGTCGCCGGTTCGGCGATTTTCCGCGGCGGCGATCCCGAACGTGCCACGCGGGAGCTCAAGGCCACGGCTTCGCGGGCACTCCCCTCCACGGTTCCGGCCTCACGGTGAGCCAGGCGGCCTCGGTCACCCGGGTCCGCGTGCGGTACGCGGAGACCGATCAAATGGGCGTCGCGTACTACGCCAACTACCTCGTGTGGTTCGAGGTGGGGCGCACCGACCTGCTGCGCTCGAGCGGATGGAGCTACAAGGAAATGGAGGCGGAGGGGTACTCCCTGCCCGTGGTCGAGGTCCACTGCGAGTACCGGGCCTCGGCCCGCTACGACGACGACCTCGAGGTGCGGACCGTCGGGGCGCTGATGTCGCCTGTCCGCCTCAGATTCGAGTACCGCGTCGTCCGGGCGAACGACGAGGCGACGTTGGCCACAGGCCACACCGTGCATGCGTCGCTCGACGCGTCAGGCCGGCCGCGCCGGCTGCCGGATCGCGTACGCGCCGTCCTGGGCGTGTAGAATCAATGGTTGGCATGCGACTTTTTCCGGCGCTGGTCTTTACCGTGGCGGCCGCCACCCTTTCGGCCTGCGCATCGAGCGGGCGCGGGGCCGTGCCTCCCGGCACGCCCCAGCCCGACCGTTTTCTCTTCGATCGGGGCAACGAGGCGCTCGAAGCCGAGCGCTGGCTGACCGCGCGTGAGTACTTCAAGCAGGTGACCGAAACCTACACCCAGAGCCCGTATCGACCGGACGCCAAGCTCGGCGTTGGCGATACGTATCTTGGCGAGAACACCGCCGAGGCGCTTGTTCTGGCGATCAACGAGTTCCAGGAATTTCTGTCCTTCTACCCGACCCACGCACGGGCCGACTACGCTCAGTACAAGCTGGGCATGGCGCACTACCGGCAGATGCGTGCGCCTCAGCGCGATCAATCGGAGACGAGAGCAGCCCTCCGGGATTTCGAGGCCTTTGTCACGCGCTATCCGAACAGCGCGCTTCTGCCTGAAGTCCAGGCCAAGGTCCGCGAGATCCGCGACAGGTTGAGCGAAGCCGACTTCAGCGTGGGCCTCTTCTACTACCGCCAGCGTTGGTACCCGGGGGCGATCGACCGCCTCACGGCGGTGATGAAGGAGAACCCGGAGTACAGCAGGCGCGACCGGGTGTATTTCTATCTGGGAGAGTCGCTGATCAAGGTGGATCGAAACGCGGAGGCCCTGCCGTACTTCGAGAGGCTCATTGCCGAGTTCGAGGAGAGCGAACACCTCGAGGACGCGCGGCAGCGCGTCGCCACCATCAAGACACCAGCCGCCGCGAAGACTCCTCTTTAGGCTGCGCGGCTTCAGGCGCCGTCACTTCAGGTGTCTTCGGGGCCGACGCCGACAGGTTGACCCGGCGGAAATAGTCGGCGCCGGACCAGAGGGCCGCCACCACGACGACCCACAACGCCACGTTCCCGACGACGAACAGGCCTGGGAAGTACACATCCCCGAGGATCAAGGCCAGGATGGCCACGACCTGCGCGACCATCTTGATCTTTCCGAGCGGCGAGGCCGGCATCTCCACGCCGCGGGAGTAGGCGAGGCTCCGCAGGCCGGTAACGGCGATTTCGCGGCCGATGATGACCGCGACCATCCAGGCCGGAGCGAGGCCCATCTGCACGAGCGAAATCAAGGCGGCCGAAATGAGCAGCTTGTCCGCCAGCGGGTCGATGACCTGCCCGAAGGCCGTGACCTGCTTGCGGCGCCGCGCCAGGTACCCATCGAGCCAGTCCGTGAACGACGCCACCCCGAAGATCGCCGCGCCCACGAGCTCTTCCCGCATGCCGAGGATGAGCCGGCCGTCCGAGCGCGTGAGCAGGACCACGACGAGCAGCGGCACCAGGAAGATACGCGTCACGCTGAGCGCGTTCGGAAGGTTCATGGGCGGGTGCGGGCACATGATATCATCGGAAGTTCTCTATGAAAGCGATCCTGCTCGCCGGGGGCAAAGGCACGCGCCTTCGTCCTTTGACCATTCACACGCCGAAGCCGATCGTCCCGATCTTCGAGCGACCCTTTCTGCACTATCAACTCGACCTGCTGAAACGCGTCCCGGAGATCGACGAGGTGATCCTCAGCCTCAACTATCAGCCGCGTCGCATCGAGGAGATCTTCGGAGACGGAAGCGACGCGGGGCTGAGCCTCAAGTACGTCGTCGAGCCGGCGCCGCTCGGGACGGCCGGCGCCATCCGCTACGCGGGCGAATCGCTGCGGGAGTCGGTCGTCGTTTTCAACGGCGATGTGCTCACCGAAATCGACCTTGCGGCCGTCATCCGGCTGCACCGCGAGCGCCGGGCGAAGGCGACGATCGTGCTCACGCCGGTGGACAACCCGAGCGCCTATGGCCTGGTCGAAACCGACCGGGACGGCAACATCTCCCGCTTTCTCGAGAAGCCGAACCCCGACGAGATCACCTGCAACACGATCAACGCCGGCATCTACATTCTCGAGCCGGACACGTTCGACCGGATTCCGAAGGACACGCCGTGGTCGATCGAGCGGAGCTTCTTTCCTTCGCTGATCGACCGACGGGAGACCTTCGTCGCGTACGTGTACGACGGCTACTGGATCGACATCGGCACGCCGGAGAAGTATCTGCAGGTGCATCGCGATATCATGGACGGCCGGTATCACATGCCGCCTTTCGTGTCTGCACCAGGGACCGCGTGGGTCTCTCCACAGGCCCGGATCGAAGATGGTGCGCGCGTCGAGGGACCGTGCTTTGTCGACGAGGGGACGGTCGTCAAAGCCGGTGCGCGCATCGGCCCGTACAGCGTCGTCGGCCGGCAGTGCCATATCGAAGAGCGCGCCGCGATCGAAGATTCGATCGTGTGGGCCAATACCCGCGTCAGCCAGGAAGCGGTCGTCCGGCACTCGATACTCGGACGCCAGTGTCACGTGGGCCGCAACGCGACGCTCGACAACGGTGCGCTGCTCGGCGACAAGTCCGTGGTGACCGACTTCAGCCGGCTCTAGAGGACTCGCCATGGTGCATCCCGGTATCTTCAAAGCGTACGACGTCCGCGGCACCTACCCGGACGAGATCGACGAAGGCGGCGCGAGGGCCATCGGCGCGGCCTTCGTCGCCTACCTGAAGGCCCGGCGCATCGCGGTCGGCCGTGACATGCGGCTGTCGTCGCCGTCCCTGGCGGCGGCTTTCATCGAGGGCGCCACGGCCCAGGGCGCAGACGTCGTGGACTACGGGATGATCCCGACCGACGTGCTCTACTTCGCGGTGGCGCGCGACGGCCACGACGGCGGCGTCGAGGTCACTGCCTCGCACAACCCGAAGCAGTACAACGGCATGAAGATGGTGCGGCGGGAGGCCTTCCCGCTGAGCGGCGAGGAGGGAATTGCCGAGATCCGCACCATGGTCACCGGCGGCGGCGCACCGGCCACGGCGGACAGGCGCGGTCAGGTCTCCTCGAGCGACATCATCGCGCCGTACATCGAGCACGTGATGTCGTTCATCGACGAGGGGCTCATCAAGCCGTTCAAGGTCGTGCTCGACGCCGGCTGCGGCATGGGCGGCCTGATCGGGCCGTTGCTCTTCGACCGGCTCCCTTGCACCACGTCGAGGCTCTGCTTCACCATCGACGGCCGCTTCCCGACCCACGAGGCCAACCCGCTGCTCGAAGAAAATCGGCGCGACATCGTGGAGCGTGTGCTGGCCGATGGCGCGGACATCGGCATCGCGTGGGACGGCGACGCGGACCGCTGCTTCTTCATCGACGGCGCGGGCGAGTTCGTGTCGGGCGACTTCATCACGGCACTCCTGGCCGAAGCCTTCCTGCTCAAACACCCCGGGTCGACGATCATCTACGACTTGCGGGCGAGCTATGCCGTGCGGGACGTCGTCGAGCGCTACGGCGGCACCTCGCTGATGAACCGGGTGGGGCACGCGTTCTTCAAGCGCCGGATGCGCGAGACCAACGGGATCTTCGGCGGCGAGGTGACCGGGCACTATTACTTCCGGGACAACTTCTACGCGGACAACGGATTCATCCCGGCGCTGCTCATCCTCGAGCTGATGTCGAAGAAGGGTCAGAGCCTGCGCGATCTATTGAAGCCGCTCCGGGAGCGGTACTTCATCTCGGGCGAAATCAACACCAAGCTCGCCAGCATGGATGCCGTGCCCGGACGGCTCGCCGAGATCGCCGCCCGGTATGCCGACGGCCGTCAGTACACGCTGGACGGCCTCTCGGTCGAGTACGCCGACTGGCACTTCAATGTCCGGGCGTCCAACACCGAGCCGTTGCTCCGCCTGAACCTCGAGGCGACGACGCCGGAGATGATGGAGCGGAAGCGCGACGAGGTGCTCTCCCTCATCCGTGCGTGATAGACTTTTCGGTATTACCGGGCCTGACGGCGTCAGGCCCGGCGGCGTCTGCGAGCGGGCTTAGCATAGTGGTAATGTCCTGGCTTCCCAAGCCAGTTAGACGGGTTCGATCCCCGTAGCCCGCTCCACTATTACTTCCGCAGAGAGTACTTCGCGAGCGCGTCCGGGAAGGCACGGACCCAGCCGGAGGCGTCGACGTACCGTCCTTCAAGACATCCTTGACCATCGTCCCTGGTCCGTAGGCGTCCCGCATGTCGTCCTTGTTCGCGTCGATGACGGTGCCCTTGAGCGCGACGCCCGCGAATAGACCCTTCGACCTCGAGTACCGACAGGATCTGAGCATTCAGCTTCCCGTCGGTCGAGGCGCCGGCTTCACGGCCGATGGGGCCCGCCGCGACTGAGGCGTCGCCTCCGAGCTCCACCTTGCTCGACAGCAGGCTGTTCATCCCATCCTCGTTCATGAACAACATGATGAAGTCGGTGACTTCGACGCCGAGCTGGAAGCCAAAGCTCCCACCGCCCAGGCCGAAGTACGCCGGAGCGCTCCAGCCGTTTGGAGTGCGACAGCTCGCCACGCCGCGGCCGCCACGGCCACCGACGCCGAAGGCCGCTTTCACAACTTCCGGGAACACCGCGACGCATTCGGCGTCGGCCAGCACGTCGGCCGGAATCGCCTTGTCAGGGGCGCCCATGATCTCCTGGAACACTCTCGCCGCCTTCTGCGACTGGCTCACCTCGTCCTTGATATCCTTCGGAACTTCCTGAGCTGCGGTCACGTTTGCCATCAAGCCCACGGCGATGGCGCCGAGGGTCAGCAGTGTCTTTGAAGCGCGTGTCATTTCAATCCCCTCCACACTCGGGTTAGTGTCTCGATCCTGCGCTACGCTCTCACTGCTTAAGATTTGCAAGCCTGACGCCAACCGAAAATGTGCGGCTCCGGCCGCACCTCTGCTGGTTTCGAGTGGCCGCAGACTGTGATACAAACCGTCACCCATGCGGATTCCGACTCGAGTCCTCAAGCGAATCCCGGTGTGCCGAAGTCTGGTCGCTCGCATCCACGATCTCGAGAGGGCAGGTTCAGGACACGTCGCGCTTCGATCCGGTCATGGACGAGGTTCTGAGACTTCACGGAACCATGCCCATGCCGCCGGCCAGCCTCAGAATGCGCGTCGGGGGCTCTCCGTCACCGACAGAGTTTCTGCATGTCGGGCTCAACTGCATGACGGACATCGAAAAGTGTCTGCCACCCGAACGGCCAAGCCTGGACCGGTTTGCGAACATCCTGGACTTCGGGTGCGGCTGCGGGCGGACGCTGCGCTGGTTTGAGATCCGGAAGGTTCAGGGTCCACTGCTGCACGGGTGCGACATCGATGCCGAAGCGATCGAATGGTGTCGTGCGCACCTCGGTCCGCGATTCACATTCCAGCACGTCGGCGTGCCGCCTATGCCGTATGCCGGGGACCAGTTCGATCTCGTGTACGGGATCTCGGTCTTCTCCCACCTTCCGGAGGAGATGCAGTTCGCATGGCTGGCGGAGCTGCGCCGCATCCTCCGCCCGGGCGGGCTTCTTCTGGCGTCATTCCATGGCCCGCACTTGTTCAGGGGAACAGCCGCTCTGGACGCGCGCGCCTTTCAGGCCCGCGGGTTCGCCTATGTCACCTCGGGCGCCACCGCCGGTTTGCCGGACTTCTACCAGACGGCGTATCACACGCACGCGTACATACGTGAGACATGGTCCCGTTATTTCGAGGTTCGTGACGTGCTGCCCAGCGCCTTGAACGGCCATCAGGACGTGGCCGTCGTTCAGAAGAAAGCCTAGCCGCCCCAGTTCGCGCCTGTTAGCTCTCTTCCTCGGTCACGGTCCAGTTCGCGTCCGGATCGAACTGGGTCATCGCGGAGGCGATCTTCGCGGTGTCTTCACCAAGGTCCCGCTCGTACACGAGGCCGTCGTGGCTGACCATGAAGGTCTTCACGCCGCTCACCAGGTACTGCGCCGGCCACGCGACGAGAGCGAAGCCGCCGATCATGTGTCCGTTGACCATGAAGTCCATCTCGCCGAGCGGCGCCGACTTCCCCTGCGCCGTGAGGACCTTGTAGAAGTACCCGTGATACGGCTCGTTCTTGCTGGTGTAGCCTTCGGCTATCGCGCGGGCAATCGGCTCACTGATGGGGCTCTCCGGGCCGCCGTCCCCGCCCTTCCAGTAGAGCCCGTCGCGTTTCCCAGGAGTGCTGATGACGCGCTGGGCGTACTGTTTCACGCCCGTCTTCTCGGGATCCAGGGCGGCGTACTGCTGCTGCGCCTCGACGTAACCGCGGCACACAGCGATCGTGTCGAGCTCGTTCGCGCCAATCTGGCGCAGAAGGCCCTCGTAGCGGCCCTCAGCCGCGTCCCATATCCATCGGCCGTCTATCTGGACGATCGGAGTGGCGATAGGGAATGCGTCGTTGCCGACCTGGAGCGTGGCACGACCAGGATTCGAGGGGTCCTTCACGATGGTGGTCTTCTCCCGCGCGAGCCGGACCAGGTCGGCGCGTTCCTTCTCGTCCTGCACGGCGTCCCCGGAAACGACCAGGTCCCTTCCTTCCGGCCCGAACATCGCGAGCAGCGCCGGCACGTCGCCGGCGGCAGCCTGTACTATGGCTTCGACCGCCTCCTCCGGTGAGGCGAACGTGGTCTGTGCCTGGGTCTGACAAGCGGCGGAAAGCCCGAGCGTCACGAGGCAGACCATCGCGAGCGCGGCGCCAAAGCTTCTCGTCATGTCCTTCCTCATCGCCTTACCTCCGCCGTCCGCCGCCGCCGCCGCCGCCGCGCGAGCCCATGCTGGACGCTCCGCGCGAGCTGCTGCCGCTGGCGCGGCCAGCGCCGTAGGAACCTCCGGAGCTCCCGCTGAAGGAACTGCCGCCGCTACGAGTCGAGGTCTGGGGCACGCTGCGGCTGCCAACGCGGTCGCCGCCGCCGCTACCCGAGGGTCGGCTGGCGCTGGTCGCGGTCGCGCCGCCGGATGGACGGCTTGCACCCCCTGCACCGGCCGTACGATTGGTCGCCCCCGCTCCTGCGCTTGCCGCGCCTGTGCGCGTGCTGCCGCCGTACCTGTTGGCCGTCGCCGTGTTCGAATAGGGCGCGCCGCCGCGGTGGCTCGGGTTGTGCGACCAGTTGCTGTTGCCGCGGTTGATGTTCCCGGTGTTGATGTTGCCGGTATTGATGTTGTTGTGGCGGACGAAGTTGTTGTTGTTGTTGATGTAGACGTTTCCGCCGCCGCCCCAGCCACACCCGTAGCCCCAGCCCCCGCTAATCCCGATGCCCACCGCCACTCCCACGCCGAACCCAATCCATGCCGCGCCCGGTGGGTAAGGCGGGTAGTAGATCGGAGGGTATGGGTAATACAGCGGGGGGCCCCAGATTACCGTCGGACTGTAGGTCGGAACGTAGACCACCTGCGTGCTGGTAGGCTGGATCTCGATGACGGTCTTGGTCTCGACGACCTTGGTCTCGACCTTCTGCTGCTCGGTCGTGTCAAGCTTTCCCGCCGATTTCGCCTTGGCCCTGAGGCGTTGCACCGCGTCCATCACGTCGCTTTGCTGCTCGAGAAAGGCGTTTCCGAGATTGTGCGTCCAGGTGATGTCTTCGGTCAGGCGCTTCAAGAGATCCGGAACGACAACCGTGGCCTGAACGCTCGGATCCCAGGACTGCTTCTCGACCTCGGCCGTGAGGGCGTCGCCCTTCAGCGTTGGATTCTTCGCGAGCCACTGCTGGGCTTGCACGAGCTCGAGCGGGTATGTCGAGGCCACCAGCGACTGGGACAACAGAGGGTCGGGATAGAGCGCAATTGGCGCCACCAGCGACTCGAGCTGGTCGCCGGTGAGCTTGACGGCGGTCTCGGTGCCGGCTGCGCCCTGGGGTGCAGCCGGCTTCGCGGTCGTGGCCGACGCCGGAGTCTGCGTAGCCGGAGCGGCAGTCGGGTTGGCCTGCGCGATCAGCGCCGCGTTACCCGATATAAGCAGCACGCAGCACAGCCCTGCGACCCCACGAACCATCGCGCTGCGCCTGTCAAATCCTCGGATACGCATTAGCCCTTGCACTTCCTTCCAGCCAACCGGCCAAGTTTCAGACTACCACACCGGGGTGCCTGTCTCCCGTGCACGGTCGCGTGACCCGTGGCAAGATGTGGTCCCATGACGACCAAGATGATGAAGACCGCGGCGGTGTCCCTCGCCCTTCTGGCGCTCGTGACGAGCATTCCGGCGATGTTCGCCCAGGCTCCACAGGCGGTCATGACGGGCCCGGTCGGCCCGAGCCCCTACGACGTCGTCCGAGGATGGCACAAGCCGTTTGCGCAGCCAGGGTTCGCGTTCGGAGGCAACTCGGGTGTCTTTGCCGAATCGCCGAACCGCATCTTCATCGCGCAGCGCGGGGAGGCGAGGCTGCCCGACCCGATTCCGCCTGCATTTGCTGGCTTCGCCGGCTCGCTCGGGATCAACGTGCTCACCGCCGTCGATCGCCGTGTGTGGCGTAACTGCCTCTACACGCTCGATGGTGACGGCAAGGTCAAGGAACGCTGGACGCAGTGGGACCACCTCTGTGAAGGTTCCGACGGACCAGGTCCCCACCGCCTGCGCATCAGCCCGTACGACCCGGCACGTCGCGTGTGGGTCATCAACGAGACGTTCAACCAGATCTACGTCTTCTCGAACGACGGCAAGCAGCTCCTGAAGACGCTCGGCGAGAAGAACGTGCCCGGGACCGACGGCAAGCACTTCGGGAAGCCGCAGGACGTAGCGTTTCTCCCGGACGGCCGGGTGCTCGTGGCCGACGGCCTCGACAACCACCGCGTCATGATCCTGGACCGCGAGGCCAACTACCTCGGAGAGTTCGGCGGCCCGGGCAAGGCGCCCGGCCAGTTCAACGGCGTACACGCCGTGGCGGTCGGCCCCGAGGGCCGCATCTACGCCCTCGATCGCTCCGGCGGGCGCATCAACGTCTTCAGGACGACGGCCGACCCGGCGAAGGTCGAGCACGTGGACACCTGGGCGGGGCTCCAGCTCCCGCTGGACATCATCGTCAACGACGACAGCCTCTGGGTCACGGACCTGAGGCCGCTCCGGTTCATCAAGTTCGACTTCAAGGGCAACCAGCTCTACACGTGGCTGGTGCCGCCCGATCTGCCGGACGGCTACCTCGAGGTGCACACGTTCTCGGTCGACTCGAACGGGAATCTGTACGGCGGGGACAATCAGTACGGCCGCACGCAGAAGTTCGTGCCCAAGCCTGGCGCGGACAAGGCGCTCCTGATCCGCCCGCCGTGGGTCGCGCGCTAGCACTCAACATGGAGACACCCGATGCGAACACTGCTCGTTGCGCTCCTGCTCTGCGGCCTCACTCATAGTCGCGCGGCTGCGCAAGCGGCTGATCCCCAGGCTGGCAGGACTCTGTGGGACAGCCCCGTGACGATGTGCAAGAACTGTCACGGGCCCAAGGGCGAAGGGGGCTTCGGCCCGGATTTGGCCGGGCGAAAGCTGACCGCCAGCCAGTTTCGCGTCGCCGTCAGGAAGCCGTGGGGCGTGATGCCCGCTTACGTCGAGTCCCAGATTAGCGACCGCGAGCTTTCCGACTTCGTGGCCTATTTCGATTCCCTTCCCAGCGTCGAACAGCCAGGGCCTTGGCGCTTCGAGCTGCCCGCGGGCGCACCGCGCGGACAAGAAGTGCTCCTCGCCACCTTCGGGTGCGGTCAGTGCCACGGTCCTGTTTTCAACACCCCGCGCGCGCGCATCGGGGGAACAGGTGCGGACGTCGCTTGGCTCAAGCGCATGGTCTACGACCATACTGGGGCCATGGTCGAGGAGTCCAAGGCATCGGGTACGGCACCGCCCCCGCGGCTCCGCATGGGGAGCTACGCGAAGTCGCGCCTTCCTGAGTCGCTGCTGCAGGACATCTGGTCGTGGGCAAGCGACCTCGGCTTCCGTCCGCTGATCACGACGCGGCTGGGCGCGCCCTCCCAGGGCGCCAATGGTGTCAGCTACTCGTTGGACGTCGAGAACGGAGGCGTGCCCGGGAAGGGCCTTACGGCCGAACAACTCACGGTCCTGCTGCAGCTTCCTGCGGGCGTGTCGGTCGTGGGCACCACGGGCGCGGGTTACGTGGGCGTGCGCCGCGACGAAGCGCTGAAGGCGCAGGTCGCGGAGTGGAAGCTGTCGAAGCTGGCGCCGAAGGAACACCAGACGTTCACGCTGACGCTCTCCCGCGCGGGCACGGCCGCCGACGACGTTCGCGGCGCAGTGTTATGGGCGAAGCCGGCAGTGAAGACCGGACCGAGCGATAGCGCGAACATCGCGCCCGCTGCGCCGGCGACGACTCCCGCAGCTCGATAACGAACCGCGCTATTTCAGCTCGACGGCGATTCTCTCGGCGGGCCGGTCAGAGGCATTCTCCTCCGCATGCGTGGCGGCTCCGGCCATCCGGACGTCGTCCGCCTTCGCGTTTGTCTGGTCGTTCAGATACAGGACCACGCGGTTCAGGATGTGCTCGTGCGTCGGCCCCTTCTCGCGCGGCCCGAAGCGGATGCGGAGGACGCGCACGTGCTCGTTCTCGAACTCGACTTTGTAGTGCTGGCTGTCCACCTTCACCGGATCGAGGGCAGTCACCGGCGCCGGCCCCTTGGGCGGACCCTTCAGGTCTATCTCGAGAAGGCGAACCGGATGATCGCTGATGTTTTCGGCGATATAGGCGCCGCTCGCCGGGCGCCAACGGACGTCGCCGCGGCGGAACTCGATCCTGGTCGACTGGTCGCCCTCCTTGCGGGTCATCACGCCGTCGTCGAGATAGATCAGCAGGCGGTGCGTGGCATGTCCGTCCTTGGCGATCGACGGCGTCTTCGGCTGGAGCGTTGCCACGAACACGCGCGCCTGCGGCGTGTCGAGCCGCGGTGTAATCGTGGCGGGTGCGGGAGGGTTCTGCGCCCACACGCCCGCAGTCAACAGCAGCGCCAAGATCGCGATGAGCCGTGTGATTCTGGTGGGGCGTTTCATTCAAAGACCTCCGATTCGAGAGTTGGTCCTGGGCCAGCGCTTTCGGGTATCGGCGTTCACACCCGGTAGGTGTCGGGCCGCCACACCTTCACGGCCTTCTTGATTGCATCTTCCGACAGATTTTCGCTGACGGCACGCGTGGCCAGCGCCGCGAACTCCTCGTCGGATGCGAACCTCAACCCGACGATCTGGCGAACGGTCAGCCGCTGGTCGAGCCGCTTCCCCGTGAGGATGTAATGCCGCAACTGCTCTTCTGCTCGGATAGCGCGGTCCTGGGCTTTGAGCGCAAAGACTCGGCCGAAGAAGGCCGCCATGATCACCGCCACACTCAGGACGAAGATGAGCGAGGCGCTGTAGAGACGCTCGGAGTTTCCGAGCGACTCGAACAAGTTCACCCCGGCGCCGATCAGGGTCAGCAGGAGCAGGCCAAGCAGGACGCCGTGGTACAAGGGCACGATTTGACGGTGGCTCGTGTAGCTCTGTCGTTGCTGTTCAGTCATGTCCGGCCTCGCATGAGAAAAGCTCCAGAATCATCTCTACTCCGCCGCCTGCCGCTGCAGTACGTTGTCCTCGGGCATTCGCTTCTCCATCTGGAACACCGAGTCGACCGACGTAATCCTTGTATCCGAGGCGGGCGATCGGCCGCATCTTGACGACGTCCACACGCCCGTCGGTCAGCGCCGCATCGTCGATATGGACGGCGACCACCTGGCCGATGACCACGTGGTGCTCCGACGAAGGCTTGTGGCCGGGGAGAGTGACGATCTGGTGCAGCCGGCACTCGAAGTGCACGGGTGAACCCTTGACGCGGGGTGGGCGCACGAGACGCGACGGCAGCGGCTCGAGCCCGGTCGCCGCCATCTCGTCGACGCCGTGCTCGACGATGAGCGCGGTCTGGTTCATCTGATCTTTCTGTGCCCAGGTCGCCATGTTGTAGACGAACTCGCCGGTCGCCTCGATGTTGAGCACCGTGTCCTTCTTGCCGCCGTCCTGCTCGTGCACACCGGCCGAAAACAGAACGAACGGCGGATCGTAACTGAGCAGGTTGAAGAAGCTGAACGGCGCAAGGTTGACCACACCCGTCGCGCTCATCGTCGTCAGCCACCCGATCGGCCGTGGCACGACACACGCCTTGAGGGGGTTGTAGCGGAGGCCGTGATTGTTCTTGTCCGTCTCGTAGTACATGCCAGAGCCTTCTGATGCCGCGCTACGTGGTCGCGTCGACTGGCCTGCTGAGCGCCGCGGACGGGGCCGGCGACTCGACGGCCCTGGGGTCGAACATCTTCTCCTGGATGAACAAGCCGGGCACGAGCGCGCAGACTGCGTACGCGATTCCCAGCAGGCCGATGCCAAGCCCGATCGAATAACTCGATGCGGCAAGGCCGATGAGGATCGGCGACAGGGTCGAGCCGATGCGCCCGAAGTTATAGGAAGTGGCCACCGCGGTCCCCCGAACGCCGGCCGGGAAGCTTTCGCTCAAGTAGGTGGAGTTGATGGCGTAGGGCGCCCCATACAGGAATCCGAAGACGAGCAGCAGATACGCCACGTTCCCAGGGGTCGCGGCATAGACCAGTACCGGCAGGTACACGGCCGTCAGCACACCCGACACGATCCACATGACCCGCCGCCCGACGATGTCGGCCAGATACCCGGTGATGATCTTCCCGACGACCATCATCGTGTACGTGCCGGCGACGTACCAGCCCATGCTCTGCACGTTCACGCCGAGATCTTTCACAAGATAGCTCGGCAGCCAGGTGTTCGCGCCGTAGTAGCCGAACTGCAGCGCGATCGCCGCGATGCTCCACAGCAGGAATGTTCGCCGCACGGGCGGATTCGCCCACAACGCGCGGAACGGGCTGGCCGAGGGACCCGCGCCTAAGCTTCGGCGCAGTCCAGCTGGGCGGGTCTGGCGTCCTCCACAGGAGCACCAACGTGACGAGGCCCGGAAGGATCGCGCAGGCAAAGAGCGGCCGCCACCCGAACTGTGGCAGCAGGTAGGCGGAAAGCAGCGCCGCGATGACGTACCCCACCGACCAGCCGGCCTGAAGCGTGCCGAGCACGGTGGTGCGAATTCGCGTCGGGACGTACTCGGCCGCGAGCAGCGTGCCGATGCTGTACAGCGCGCCGATGCCGAATCCCGAGACGAAGCGCATCACGGCGATCTGAAAGTAGGTCTCGCACAGCGCGATCAGGCCCGTGAAGGTGGAGAACGTGAAGACGGACCACCACACGACGCGGACGCGCCCGATGCGGTCCGCAAGCCAGCCGGCCAGGACACCGCCGATGCCCATGCCGACGAGCGTGTACGTGCTCAGGGCGCCCGCGCTGACGCTCGACAGCTGCAGTTCCTTCGAGATGCTGGGAAGCGCCAGCGCCAGCATCTGGAGGTCCATGCCGTCGACGACAAGGGCGACGAACACGGCTGCCGCGACCAGCGTCCCCGTCCGGTCGAGCGAGTCTGAGGCGGCCACTTGGCTAGTTGAGCGGGATGAAGGCCAGCGCGTTATTGGCGTTCATCGGGATCACGAGCTGGTTCGCGCCAGCGTCGTAGCACATCGACGCAGGGTTCGGAATGTTCTGCGCGATGAGCTCCGCCGGGCGGCCTGGGCGGATCCGCGAGACACCGCCGTTCTGGACGCTGCTGACATACTTCGTGCCGTCCGCCATGACCACCAGGCCGTCATTGCCCGCCTGCACGGCGGTCTCCGTGCGAACCAACTGGCCAGCCGGCGAGAACGTCAGGACCTCGTTGTTGCCAATATTGATGACCACGATGTTGCCCTGCTGGTCGAACGCGATGCCGTTCGGCTGACGGAGCGGGGCGCCCTGCACGAAGATTGCGGCAGTCCCGTCGCGCGTGATCTTCCAGACCCGCCAGCTCGCCGGGTCCGGCGGCTGGCCCGTCTGCGTCGCATAAATCGTCCCGTCGTCGGCCACCTCGATGTCGTTGAAGCCGGTGGACCCGGGGACGCGGATCTCGCCGGCTGGCGCGCCGCTGGTCATGTTGAACCAGCGGATCACGGCCACCAGGGGGTCGCTTGGCGAGGTGCCGCCGTCGCGGTCGGACACGTAGAACATGCCGTTGACGATGTCGCTGCCCGACGGCTCATTGAGGACCAGCGGTGGCGTCATGCTCGCCCTGGCGCCGGGGGCCTGAATCCCGATCCAGCGCGCGGTGTGCACGGACCCGTCGTGGTTGATGAACGACACCCAGCCGTTGTTGGTCTGCACATCCTGCCCGACGCTGCGGTTGGGCACGACGATCACGTTGCGGACCGGGTCATACGAGCAGCTCTCGGCCGAGTAGATCGCGCCGTAGACCTTCACGTTCGACGACATCGGGTTGAACGCGCCGTCGGCGGCCGGCGTGATGGGCAGGCCCAGGCGGTTCCCGACCGAAAACGGCTGCGGGCCCGGTGGTTGCGGGGGCTGTTGTGCCGTCGCGACGCCGGCACCGAACGCCATGGCGAGGGCGGCTGCGCCGATCGACCGAGTGAGTAAGTTCATGTTCAGTCCACGACCGCCTGATAGACGAGGCTGCGCGAGAGGCCATGAATCGGCCGCGTCCGGCCGGTTTCCTGATGCTGCACCATCCCGACAAAGGCGAGGTCCTCGACCGGATCGATCCAGAACCAGGTGCCGAAGATGCCCCACCAGCTGAACGTCCCGGTCGACACCGAGTCTCCCGCGGCCGCGGCGTCGGTCACCACCTGGAAATCCATGCCCCATCCGGTGCCTGGCGGCATCGTCTTGAGCGCCTCGGGGTTGACGTGGTTCGTGCGCATCATCTCGACGGTTCGCGGCGCGAGCAGGCGCACGCCATTGGCCTGGCCGCCCTGCAGCAGCATGTCGCAGAAGCGCGCATAGTCCATCGCGGTCGAGAACAGCCCGCCTCCGCCCGACGGGCCGATCGGCACCACGGTTGGATCGCCGCGGCTGACATCCGCCGCGAGCGTTGGCCCGACGCCCGTATGCACCTGCGCGTGCCGGGCGAGCTTTTCCTTCGGAACGTAGAAGGCGGTGTCCTTCATCCCGAGCGGCTCGAAGATGCGTGTGCGCAGGAAGTCGCCGAACGGCTGGCCCGAGAACTTCTCGACGAGATAACCTTGAACGTCAACGCCGATGCTGTAGGACCATCGCGTGCCCGGCTGCGCCAGCAGCGGCAATTTTGACAGGCCGTCGATCATGGCCTGCAGCGGCGCCCTGGTATTGAGCACCCTCGCGTCGATGATCATCCTGTCCACCGGGTTGTTCGGGTTCAAGGTGTACCCGAGCCCTCCGGTGTGTGTCATCAGCTCGCGCATTGTCAACGAACGCCTCGCGTCCTCGAGCTTCGGCGTGCCGTCCTCGTTTCTCCCGGTGTAGACCTTGAGCCCCGCCATTTCCGGGATGTGGCGCGACACCGGATCGTCGAGCCGCCACTTCCCTTCCTCGTACAGCATCATCATCGCGACGCCGGTGACCGGCTTGGTCATCGACGCAATCCGGAAGATCGAGTCCTTCTGGACCGGCTCCGGCTTCTGTGCGTCCAGGTGACCCACGCTGTTGAAGTGCACGACCTTCCCGTGTCGCGTGAGCAGCGTGACGAGAGCGGCGACCTGTTTCTCATCGACGAGCCGCTTCATGGCGGCGTCGATCCTGCGCAGGCGTTCGGACGACACCCCAACCGACTCCGGCGTCGCCGGCGCGAGATCGCGCACCCTCGTTGCCGCACCGCTGGCTGAGCGGGCCGCCGCGGGCGGCGCCTGGGCCGACGGAGCGATGGTGAGCGCCGCGGCGACAGCCAGCGCGGCCAGGAGAAGTGCAAAAGGACGGCGGGTGTTGGTCATGGAACAGCTCCCCTTGAACGAATCTGGCAATCCTATACGTTTCTGTCGCCCCGGGTCGATGCCCGCGAAGTGCGGCTCGTAGAGAAGCTTGGGGGTTCGCGCTATAGTTTGCAGCGTTGTACTGACGGAAGGGGATAAATCAGCCATGAAACGTGTTGCTGCGTTCGTCGCGCTCGTCGCGCTCGTCGCCCCGGTCTCTGCGTCAGCACAAACCCTCGCGGGCAAGTGGAAGCTGGTCGCCGCCGAAGATCTGCGTGCCGATGGCACGGTGGCGCGCTATCCCTGGGGCCGCCGTCCTGTCGGGGCCATCATCGTCGAAGGCGGGTCATGCTACGTGCAGATCATGTCCGGCGATGTGCCGAGCTTCCCGGCCACGGGAACCTCGGTGAACGAACAGATGAAAGCTTCTCTGCTCAGCTCCTACATCGCGTACACGGGCCCCTGTACCTTCGACGACGCGGCGGGCACCACCACCATGAAGGTGGAGGCGGCGTGGCGTCCCGACTACGTCGGGACATCGCAGACGCGCTTCTACCGGTTCGAAGGGAACAAGATGCTGTACGGGCCGGCGCCCAGCTCCATTCGTAGCGGCACCGAAAGCCTGACCCGCCGGCTCACGCTCGAACGGCCATAGCGGGCTCCTGACTTCAGGCCCCGGGCTTCAGGGGCTCCAGCCTCCGGGCTTCAGGCTTCAGGGCTCCAGCCCGGGCTTCAGGCGGCGATCCCGAGCAGCCTGGCGGCGTTGCCGCCGAGCATGGCGATCCGATCGGCATCGCTGAACCCCGGCGCCTTGATGATGTGATCGACCGACGTCGTCGTCCAGGGAAACGGATAGTCCGTGCCCATGAAGATCTGGCCGACGCCGCATTCGGCGGCCAGGTGACGCAGTCCTTCCCCGCTGAACACCATCGAGTCGAAATAGAGCTGCTTGAGGTACTCGCTCGGCTTCCTGGCATTCTGGCTGGTGCAGTTGGCCGGGAAGGTCACGCATCCCTGATCGAAGCGGCCGATGTACGCCGGCAGGAACCCGCCGGCGTGGGCGCCACACAGCCTGAGCTTCGGGAACCGGTCAAGCGTCCCCTCGAAGATGAGGTGCGACAGGGCGATGGTCGTCTCGAGGGGGTTGCCGATCACGTTGGTCAGGAAGCCGTTCCCGCGGAGCCGTCCGGCCAGTTCCGGCACGCCGGAGGGGTGCATGAAGATCATGGCGCCGAGCGCTTCCGCCTTCGCCCAGAACGGATCGAACCGCGAGGACGCCAGCTCCTCGCCGTTGACCGTGGCGCCAATGCCCGCGCCCCGCATGCCGAGCTTCTCGAAGGCGTACTGCAGCTGATCCGCGGCAAGGTCCGGATGCTGCAGGGCCACCGTCGCCAGAGGCACGAAGCGATCGGGCCGCTCCGCACCAAGACGAGCCAGAGCCTCGTTCTGAGCGGGAATCAGGCGCGAGGCGAGATCGCGATCCGCCGCGTACCAATACGCGTTGATCGTGAGCACCTCCACGTCGATGCCCTGTTCATCCATCGCGCGCAGCCTCGCGTCGCTCATCACGAGATTGCCCTTGAACTGCGCCTGGATCGTCGCCTCGAGCGGCGTCCCTTTGACGAGGCCCACAAGGGCCTGCGGAACAGCCGTGTGGGCATGCACGTCGATCGTCGTCACGGGCCGGCCGCCAACGATCACGCGCCGGCGGCTGACCTGCTGCTCCGTCCATGCCCGGCCCTGCGCCGTCGCCAGCGCGACGCCGGCAGCGGCCGCGGTGAGCTCCGCAATGAACTGACGCCGAGTGCGGTTCGTCATGAGGATGGTCCCAGAACGCGCCGGTTAGTAACCCGATGGCGCGGGCGGTGTCACGACTCCGCCGCGCGCCTGCTGGACGATCTTGACGCCGGCGCTCGCGCCGACACGAGTGGCCCCTGCCGCCACCATTGCTTTCAGGCCCTCGAGATCCCGAACGCCGCCGGCGGCCTTCACGCCCATGTCCGCACCCACGACACGGCGCATCAGCGCGACATCGGCCGCCGTTGCGCCGCCAGGGCCAAAACCGGTCGAGGTCTTGACGTAGTCCGCTCCTGCGGCCTTGGACAACGTGCAGGCCGTCACCTTCTCTTCGTCGGTCAGGAACGCGGCCTCGATGATCACTTTGCTGAGCACTCCGCAGTCGCGGCAGGACGACACCACCGCCTCGATATCACGCTCGACCGTTCGCAGGTCGCCCGACTTGAGGGCGCCGACGTTGATGACCATGTCGATCTCGCGGGCGCCGTCAAAGATCGCCCGGCGCGTCTCGTAGCCCTTCACGTCGGCAGTCGTCGCCCCGAGCGGAAACCCGACGACCGAGCACACGCGGACCGATGTCCCCGCGAGGCGGCTCGCCGCGACAGCGACCCACACGGGGTTCACGCAGACCGTGGCAAAGCCGAACTGCGCCGCCTCCCGGCATAGCGCCTCGATCTCCTGTCGCGTGGCGTCGGGCTTGAGCAGGGTGTGATCGATCATCGCCGCCACGCCCTCCGGTGCCCCGCCGGCCGCGTGCACGCCCACGCGGCTGGCGCCCGCGTCGATCACACCCCGCAGGCGGTCCGGACAACACTCCTCGGCCACGGCGTGGCACTGGCACCGTTCCTCCCGCCGTGCACCGGCGGCGGCCATCTCCTGCACGATGATGTTGATCAGCCGTTCGAGCTCGGTCCTGGTCACTGGTCCTGCTCGATCTGGCGGATCTTCGCCAACCGACGGATGTAGCGAGGCTCCCGCATGGCGGTGCCGAGCCAGACGCCCACGATGGCCTCGGCCTCGGCCTGACTCAGCAGCGTGGCGCCGAGCGCCAGGACGTTGGCGCCGTTGTGCTCGCGGGAGTAGCGCGCGATCAGCTCTGAAGTGGCCATCACGGCCCGCACGCCGCGGACTTTGTTGGCCGCAATGGCCGAACCGATGCCTGCCCCGTCGATCACGATGCCCGCGTCGACCTCTCCCCGGGCAACGAGCACCGCCACCGATTGCGCCACGTCGGGGTAGTCGACCGGATCGCTGGTGTGAGTGCCCAGATCCTGCACTGTCAGCCCGCGGCCCCGCAGCAGCGCCACCAGTGCCTGCCGGAGCCCGATGCCCGTGTGGTCGCTGGCAATGGCCAGCGTGTGGATGTCGCCCTTCGGCACGAGACCCTCGGCATCAGGCGGCGCCTGGCCGGCGCGCACGACCGTGACCCGACGCTCGCGCAGGGTGTCTTCCGCCAGTGGCGTCACGTGTCCCCGCCGGGCCAATGTCACGGTCTCCCCGCGCGAGAGCGACCGCGCGTCGGCTTCCGTGATGATGTCGAAGGTTTTCATTGATAAGATGCTCGCCCTATGGCCGAGCTCAAGCCCACCGTCATTCTACTCAGCGAGCACCAGATCCAGACGCGGGTCGCCGAAATGGCCGCAGAAATCCGCCGCGACCTCCCGGATGACCTGCACTTCGTCGCGGTCCTCAAGGGCGCATTCGTGTTCCTGTCCGACCTGGTCCGCAAGATCGACGGGCATGCGTCACTGGACTTCATGGCCGTGTCGAGCTACGCCAAGAGCACCACCAGCTCCGGCCAGGTTCGTCTCCTCAAGGATCTCGACACGTCCCTCGACGGGCGCAACGTCGTCGTCGTCGAAGACATCGTCGACACGGGATTGACGCTGACCTACCTGCAGGACATCCTGCGCGCGCGCAATCCGAAGTCTCTGCGGACCGCGTGCCTGCTGAGCAAGCCTTCCCGCCGCAAGGTCGACGTCAAGGTCGAGTACATCGGCTTCGAAATCGAGGACCGGTTCGTCGTCGGCTACGGCCTCGACTACGCCGAACAGTATCGCAACCTGCCGTCAATCGCCGTTCTCGGCGACTAACGCACCGCCGCCCGGACCGCAATCGCCGCACGGTTCGCATCGGCGATGACCGACGCCCTGTCGAGCGTCAGCACCCGCCGATCCCGCATCAGCACCTTGCCGTTGACGATGGTCGTCCGCACATCGTCTCCGCGTGTCGTGTACACGAGGTGCGACACGGCATCGTAGAGGGGCGTCTGACGCGCCGCCGATGTCGAGACGCTGATGATGTCGGCGCGCTTGCCCTTCTCGATCGAGCCGATGAGAGACTCCATCCCGAGGGCGCGGGCGCCGCCGATGGTGGCCATGTCGAGCGCCACGCGGGCGGGCACGGCCGTCGGATCGCGGGTCGTCAGCTTCGCCAGGAATCCTGCCTGCCGCATCGCCTCGAACATGTCGAGGTCGTTGTTGCTCGCAGCCCCGTCCGTCCCCAGCCCCAGCGAGGCGTTGGCCGCGAGATACTTCGTCACGGGCGCCGCTCCGCTCGCGAGCTTCATGTTGCTCTCGGGATTGTGCGAGACCCCGACGCGACGACGCACCAGGATCGCCAGGTCCTCGTCGGTCACCCACACCCCGTGCGCCGCGAGGGTCCGCGGCCCGAAGAAGCCGATCGACTCGAGAAATCCGACCGGCGTGGCATTGTGCCGCTCCCTGGCGATCTTGACTTCGTCTTCGGTTTCGGCGAGGTGAATCAGCACCGGCACGTTGTACCTATGGGCCAGTGCGGTGCTCGCCGTCAGTGTGGCCTGATCCAGCGTGTACATCGAATGCGGCGCCACGGCAGGCACGATCAGGCTGTCGTCCTTGAAGGTCTTGATGAACGCCTCGGTACGGGCCAGCCCCTCGGCAGGAGTCCTGGCATCCGGCACCGGAAACTGGATGATCGTCTGCCCGAGCACGCCCCGAAGACCCGCTTCCCGGGTCGCCTTCGCGATCTCCTCCTCGAAGTAGTACATGTCCGCGTAGGTCGTCGTCCCGGATTCGATCATTTCGAGCGCCGCCAGTCGCGTGCCCACACGCACGAACTCCGGCGAGACGGTCTTTGCCTCCGCCGGAAAGATGTACTTCTGCAGCCAGTCCATCAGGGCGAGATCGTCGGCCAGCCCCCGATACAGGACCATCGGCGCGTGGGTGTGCGTATTGATTAATCCAGGCAGGACAATGTCGTCGCGAACCTCCAGACGCTCCGTGCCGGCGTAGCGCGCATCCAACGCCTCCACCGTCCCGACGTCCACGATCGTCGTGCCGTCGATCGCGATGGCGCCTGGACTGAGGACCTCGTGCGCCGGCGTTGCCCGTCACCACGGTCCCCCCGATGACGACGAGCGACACGGTCCGGATCGTGGGCTGTCCGGCGATGAAGCCTGCAGCGACGATGCCCAGAACCAGCGCGCCCGCGAACACGGCAGCGACAATGGATGCACGCATGAGGCAGAAATTGTATAGTGATGCCCCGTGCCGGTCCATCTTGTCGGGCATCCGCTCGTGCACGACGCGCTCGTCGACCTGCGCGACAGGCGCACGCCCCCCGATCAGTTCCGCCGCGCCGCCACACGAATCAGCGTGCTGCTTGCGGCCGAAGCGATGCGCGAGATTCCCAGCACGGAGGTCAGCGTCGAGACGCCGCTCGGCCCGGCGCCCGGGCGACGCGTGGGTTCCGATATCGTGGTCGTCCCGGTGCTGCGCGCCGGGCTCGGCATGCTCGACGCCGTGCTCGAGCTGATGCCTTCCGCACGAGTCGGCCACATCGGCCTGCAGCGCGACGAACTGACCGCCGTCGCCTCCCGCTACTACTCCAAGCTTCCTTCGCGCCTCGCCTCGAGCTATGTGCTCATGATCGACCCCATGCTGGCTACGGGTGGCAGTGCCGTGGCAGCGCTGGATCTCCTGAAGGACGCCGGCGCCTCCCGCATCTTCGTCGTCTGCATCGTCGCCGCTCCAGAAGGCATTGCGCTCGTCGAGCGCCATCATCCCGAAGTGTCGATTTATACGCCCGCCGTGGATCAGGGGCTCAACGCTCAGAAGTACATCGTGCCCGGCCTCGGCGACTTCGGCGACCGGCTCTACGGAACGCTCTAGGAAACTTCGAACTGGTGAGAAGGAAGAACTCTACGCGAGAGCCGCCGAAGTGGCGTAGGTCCTCAAAGTTCTAACTTCTAAGTTCCAACTTCCGAAGGAGGCTGTGTGACGCAAACCGGTGCGGTTCCAGGCGTCGAGCGACGTGCGCGGCCTCGGGTAAGCCCGACGAGCTGGCAGACGGCGATCACGGACATCGGACCCAATCGGATTCTGATTCGCGGATACCCGGTCGACGAGCTGATGGGCCGGCTGTCGTTCGCCGACGCCGTGTATCTGCTGTTGATGGGCGACCTGCCCACGCCTGCCATTGGGCGGATGTTGAACGCCGTCCTGGTGTCGTCGCTCGACCACGGCGTCACGCCGCCCTCGACGCTCGCGACACGCAACGTCGCCACGTCCGGCGCGCCCCTCAAGGACTCCGTCGCCGCCGGCATCCTGGCGTTCGGTCCACATCACGGCGGGGATATCGAGTCCTGCATGCGTTTTCTGGACGCGGGGCTCTGTCTTCAGCGGACCGGGCACACGCGGCCTGACGCCGCCAAGGCCATCGTCGACGACTGCGTGCGGCAGCACCAGACTCCACCAGGATTCGGGCATCGGTTTCATACGCGCGACCCGAGAGCGGCCCGCCTGTTTCAGATGGCTCTGGAGCTGGAGCTCGACGGAGAACACGTGCAGATGATTCGGACCGTGGAACGCGAGCTCGACGCCCGCCAGGAGGATTTCGGACGGCACCTGCCGGTCAATGTCGACGGTGCGATCGCGGCGATAACGGCGGACCTCGGGTTTGCTTACGACCTGGGGAACGCCATCTTCCTGATCTCGAGGCTGCCCGGTCTCATCGCGCACGCCCACGAGGAGCGCACCCGGCAGTCCGCCATGCGGCAGATCGACCCGAAAGATCATCAATACGACGGGGCGCGCGAGCGCCGGCTGCCCGAATCGCGGAAGTAGGTGTTTGCGGCCCCTCGAGCGCGTGCGATAGACTACTGATTCCCCTCGGACTGTTGGGTCCTTCCGACGGGCGCTTAGCTCAGTTGGTTAGAGCGCGTGCTTCACACGCACGAGGTCATAGGTTCGAGTCCTATAGCGCCCACCAACCTTCGCTCAGAGTGCGCGTGAAGGTTGCGCCGAGGCCAGCCTTCGCGGACAGCCGTCCCGCTGGTTGACCAACCTCGATATAATCCGAACACCGTGCGCGAAGTGGTCATCGTGGACGACGATGAGGGGTTTGTGGCGACGCTGGCCGCGATCCTCAGGGTCGAGGGCTATCGGGTGGTCGCGCACCACACGCTCGATGCGGCGCTCGAATACATGGCCTCGAACCGCCCCGACTTCCTGATCACGGACCTAAGGCTGGGTGCGCAGAGCGGGTGGACCCTTGTGGACTTCGTGCGCCTCAACCAGCCTGAGCTGCCCGTGGTGGTCGTGACGGGATTTGTGGACGAGTGGCAGGACGTGGCGCTCCGTCTCGGGACGCCGGTCTTTCTCAAGCCCTTCGACCCCGAGGACCTGCTGAGCTTCCTGCGCCATCGCATCCGGCCGAACTGAGGGCCAGGTCGCTTCGCTGTCGGACGAAGAACTTACTTCAACTGCGCCAGGAGCGCGGCCAGGAACTGTGCGTACTGCGCGTCAGCGGCGGCAAACGCCTTCTGATAGTCCTGCTCCGAGAGCTGCTGCTTGCGCCAGTCCCCATCGAAGGCCACGCGCTTCCCTGCAGCCTCGAAGTTGTCGGCTGGCCGGTCGGCCTCCCGCCTGGCCCTGAGGCCATCGACACCCAGATCCTCGACAAAGACCTTGGTTCCGGCCGTCGCGGCGCCGTTCAGCTCGATGTAGATATCCCGGTATTCCTGCTTCTCCAGCCGGGCGTCGATCAAGGCCGGAGCGGAATACTTGCCGGCTATGGTCAGCAGCTGCAGCCCGGGAAAGTACAGCGCCCCGATGTACGTGTCCGGACTGGCCGGGTCCTTGGCGGCGACGCTATCGAGCTTCCTCGCGTCGAGCGTCGAGGCCAGCTGCTTGGCGAGCGCGGCGGACTTGGACTCCTGGGCCGACGCGGCCGGCGCAAAGGACAGGAGAAGCCCGAAGGATAGAACGGCGCGGACGAGGGTCCTCCGCATGGCGCGCTCCTTGGTGTCGTGTTCGGGACGAGAACCAGGGAGTTGTAGCACGGAATCGAATTGGGTAATCGGGTGATTGGGTAATTGGGTAATCGGAGGATTGGGTAATTGGGGGATTGGGGAAACGGGGAACCGGCGAAAAACGCTAGATAAACAGCGCGTCGTCGTCGTCGGCGGCCGACTTCCTCCGGCGGTTGCGGATGCTCTTGACGACGCTCAGAGCGGCCTTGAGGCCGATGAGCCACGGCGTGCCGGACCGGGCGGCTCCCCGGACGGACGACTGAACGAGGTTCATCGTGTCGTCCATGCGCAGGGCGATTTCTGAGAAGGCGCGATCGATCCGTTCCACCTGAGCCGTGGCGAGGGAGGCCGCCCGCGAGGCGTCCCTGCCGATGGCATTCAGGTGCCCGAATATCGGCTTCAATTCCTGCTCGACGTTGTCGGCCAGCCGCTCGATTCGCCGGGCGAGGCGTCCAGCCGCAATCAGGGCCGCGATCTGCAGGATGGCCGTGACCAGCGTCGCCACGGCGATCACGCCGAGGAAGAAGGTGGCCCAGTCGCTCACGCGTTCTCCCGCGCGCGCGCCTGCTGGTAGGCTTCCCGGCCTTTCTCGATCGCGGTGGCCAGGCTGTCGCGCCCTTCGTTGAACACTTGACGGCCCCGTTCCGCGGCCTCGCGGGCCCGCTCCCGGCCCTCACGGGCCCGCTCGCTCAGCATCTCCCGGGTTTCCCTGCCCGTGGCGGGCGCATACAGCAGCGCGACGGCCGCACCGCTCACCGCCCCCAGGATAAACGCCAGCAGGACGCTTCCACCACCCGCTCCCTCGTCCCTTGCCATCGGTCTCCTCCTCTAGAAGATGCTGATCTTCACGTTGAGGTACTTCTTCGGATCCTTCTTGATCTCGGCGATGAGCGCCGAGAGATCCGTCGTCACCTTGTTCATGTTCTCATATAACTGGCGGTCTTTCAGTAACAGGCCGGCGGTGCCTTCGCCCTCGTTGAGCCGGGTCAGCAGGAGGTCGAGCCGCTGGGTGACCTCGTCCAGGCGGTTGAACAGCGCCGGGTCCGTGACCAGCTTCCCCATCGTGCCCTCGCCACGGTTGATCTTCGCGACGAGCGCATCGATGTTCGCCGACGCCGAGTTGAGCGACCGTGAAAAGGTGTCGTCTTTGAGCAGCCGCCCGAGGCTGCCTTCTCCCGAGTTGATCTGGCGCGTCACCGCCTCGATGTTCTTGAGGGATTGTTCGAGCGCGTTGGCGGTCGTCGGGTCGTTCAACAGCCGGCCAAGTGTGCCATCCCCCCGCTTGAGGTTATCGGTCAAATCGCTGGCGCTCGATACGAACTGGCGAAGCTCCACGTAGAGGGCCTCGTCGGTGACGAGCCGGCCGACCGTGCCCTTCCCCGCCCGGACGTCGGCGATGAGCGCAGTCAACTGCTCGATGCCCTGCCCCGCGGACTCGGTTATGTCTGCCAGTTGCCCTCGCGGCCTGCCGCTCGGCACATACCCCCATTCCGGGATGGGCGCTCCCGAGCTGTCCGGTGTGATGTCGACCGCGCTCTCGCCGAGGAGCGAGACCGAGCCGAGAAACGCCTCCGAGCCGGTCGTAATGAGCGCCCTTCGGCTCTCGTTGACCTCGAACGACACCTCGACGTCGTTGCCCACGAACTCCACGGTCGTGACCGCGCCCACCTGGACCCCGGCCACTCGGACCGGCGATCCTGGGTTCAGGCCCGCCACGTTGTTGAACCTGGTCTTGAGGTTGTAACGCTGCCAGAAGAATCCCCGGCCGCCGGTGAGCAGGACGATCGTCGTCAGGGCAATCGCGACCGCCACAATCGTCAGCACGCCGATCTTCAGTTCCGACCAGGCGAGGGATCGTGTTCGAGGCATCTTCTTGGGTCTCCAGTTCCAGTGTGGCTCTACGACAAATAGCTCCGCAGGTACTCATCCGACGAGTCCCGGAGCGCCTCGGCGTCGCCCTCGAAGACGATGAACCCGCCGCGGAGCATCATGAACTCGGCTTCACGCGCCTTGCGTTCGTCGGCCGGCACGATCCGGATGTCCTGTCCGTCACGCACGGCGGTGTGCGTGGCGATGTAGAAGGCGTCCCGCAGCTGGTGGGTGACCACGATCGAGCTGACCCGCTCGAGGTCCCGCAGCTTGATGATCTCGTCGTCCACGGTCAGCGCCGTAATCGGATCGAGGCCGGTTGTGGGCTCGTCGTAGAGGAGGGTCTTGGGCCTGGCGCACATGGCCCGCGCGATGGCCACACGGCGCCGCTGTCCTCCGGAGAGCGCGGAAGGCATCCGGTCGAAGAACTGGGCCAGCCCCACGAACCCCAGCACTTCGCGGATGCGCTCGTCCACCTGCGCAATGGGCATCCTGGACTCTTCGAACAACCGGTAGCCGACGTTCTCGCGCACGCTCAGCGAGTCGAAGAGCGCGCCCTCCTGGAAGACCATCCCGAGGTCCGCGCGCACGCGCATCATCTCGCGCTCAGACAGTTCGTCCACTCGCTCGCCGTTGACCCAGACCACCCCTGCGTCGGCGGGCAGCAGACCGGTGATGATCCTCAAGATCGTCGACTTCCCCGCGCCGCTCGCCCCCAGGATGATCTTCGTGTGGCCCGAGATGAGGGTGAAGCTCAAGTCGCGCAGCACGACCTTTTCGTCGAACGAGAGCGAGACGTGATCGAACATCACGACCGGCGCCCCGATCTGATCGAGGACGGCCCGGCCCTCCTCCCACTCGCTCTGGTTCGGACTCATGCGTCAGGTGCCTCTAGTACATCAGCGAAATCAGAATGCGCGTGATGAAGAAGTCCACGGCAATCACGCCGACCGATCCTGCCACGACGGCGACAGTCGTCGCCTTGCCGACGCCCTGCGTGCCCCCGCTCGTCCGGAGCCCGACGTGACAGGCCACCGTCACGATGACGAAACCCAGGAAGAAGGGCTTGATGAGCCCCATCCACACGTCCTGCATGTACAAGGCCTGGAGAATCGACGACCAGTACAGCCCGGTCGCCACCTGGAGCTGGTAGCGCGCCACGATCCATCCGCCGACGATCCCGACAAAGTCCGCGATCACGGTGAGCACCGGCGCCATCAGCACGCCGGCCAGCACTCGCGGCACCACGAGCTTGCGGATGGGATCGGTGCCGAGCGCGCGCAGCGCGTTGATCTGGTCGGTCACGACCATCGACCCGAGCTCCGCCGCGATCCCCGATCCCACGCGGCCGGTCAGCATCAGCCCGGTGAGCACCGGCCCCAGCTCCTTGATCATCGACGCGCTCACCAGCCGGCCGACCACCGGTCTGGCGCCGAACTGATCCAGCGTCAGCCCGCTCTGCAGCGCCAGCACCGCGCCCGTGAAGAAGCCCGTCAGCAGCACCACGGTCAGCGACTGCACGCCGATCACGTCGAACTGCTCGACGATGTCGTGGCGGTAATAGGGCGGCGTGAAGATGCCGCGCGTGGCCGCGAGCACCAGGCGCACGTACTCCTGCACCTCGAGCACGGCCTTCTTGAGTGGGGCTTCGATCAACGCCAGCACCGGACCTCTAGGCTCTCCGCGCCTGGCGCGGCAGGTTCAATTCGGGGTTCCGCAGACGCTTGATGTCGTCGCGGAGGGACGCGGCCCGTTCGAAGTCGAGGTTGGCGGCGGCCGCGCGCATCGCGGCCTGCAGCGTCTCGACGTGCGCGTCGAGCTCGGCCTGCGTGCGGAAGTGTTCGGTCGGCTCCAGGGCGGACACCGGCGCGCTGTAGTCGCGCTCGTACACGCTCGACATCACCTCGTCGATCCGCTTGATGATCGACTGGGGGGTGATGCCGTGCTCCTGGTTGTAGGCCTCCTGCAGTGCGCGGCGGCGGCTGGTCTCCGCGATCGCGCCGCGCATCGAGTCCGTCTCGCGGTCGGCGTACATGATGACACGCCCGTTGACGTTCCTGGCGGCCCGCCCGGATGTCTGGATGAGCGATCCCGCCGAACGCAGGAAACCCTCCTTGTCGGCGTCGAGAATGGCGACCAGCGAGACCTCGGGCAGGTCCAGTCCCTCCCTCAACAGGTTGATGCCGACCAGGACGTCGAACTCCCCGCGGCGCAGATCGCGAAGAATCTCCACGCGCTCCAGCGTCTCGATGTCGGAGTGGAGGTAGCGAACCCGGACCCCGAGCTCCTGATAGTACCTGCGTCAGATCCTCCGCCATCCGCTTGGTGAGCGTCGTCACCAGGACGCGCTCGCCGCGGCCTACACGGAGCCGAATCTCCTGGAGCAGGTCGTCGACCTGGCCTTTGACGGGCCGAACGTCGATCGGAGGATCGATGAGCCCTGTCGGGCGGATGATCTGCTCGACGACCACTCCCTGCGATCTGGAGAGCTCGTACGGGCCGGGCGTGGCCGACACGAAGACGACCTGTCCCACCCGGGCTTCCCACTCGTCGAAGTTCAACGGCCGGTTGTCGAGCGCCGACGGCAGGCGAAAGCCGTAGGCGACGAGGACTTCCTTGCGCGACCGGTCACCGTGGTACATGCCGCGGACCTGCGGCACGGTCTGGTGGCTCTCGTCGACAATGACGAGCGCGTCGCTCGGCAGGTAGTCGAGCAGCGTCGGCGGCGGCTCGCCCGGCTCGCGCCCCGTGAGATGACGCGCGTAGTTCTCGATGCCGTGGCAGTAGCCGATCTCCTTCATCATCTCGAGGTCGAACATCGTGCGCTGGTGCAGCCGCTGGGCCTCGACCAGCTTGCCGTCGGCCTCCAGCTTGCCGCGATACCAGGCCAGCTCCTCCTTGATGGTCTCGACGGCCTGCCTCGTTCGCTCCCGCGGCGCGACGAAGTGCGACTTCGGATAGACGGCGATCTTGTCATGGCGACGAATCGTCTTCCCGGTCAGCGTGTCGAACGAAACGAGCGCGTCCACCTCGTCGCCGAACAGCTCGATTCGCAGGCCCTGCTCCTCGTAGGAGGGATAGACCTCGATGATGTCGCCGCGCACGCGGAACGTGCCGCGGCCGAAGTCCGTGTCGTTTCGCTCGTACTGAATCTCGACCAGCTTGCGGAGCACCTGCTCGCGCCCGATCCGCTGCCCTCGCTCGAGCGGCAGGAGCATGCCGTAGTAGGCCTCCGGCGAGCCGAGGCCGTAGATGCACGAGACGCTGGCCACGATGATGACGTCGCGCCGCTCGAACAGCGACCGCGTCGCCGACAGCCGCATCCGATCGATCTCGTCGTTGATCGTCGCTTCCTTCTCGATGTACGAGTCGGTCGACGGGACGTAGGCCTCGGGCTGATAGTAGTCGTAGTAACTGACGAAATACTCGACCGCGTTCTCAGGGAAGAACCGGCGGAACTCCTGGCAGAGCTGCGCCGCCAGCGTCTTGTTGTGGACCATGACGAGGGCGGGCCGGTTCACGCGCGCGATCGTGTGCGCCATCGTGAAGGTCTTGCCCGAGCCGGTGACGCCCAGCAGGACCTGGTGCCTGTCGCCCCGATCGAGGCCTTCCGTCAGCTCGCCGATGGCGCGCGGCTGGTCGCCGGCCAGGGCGAACTCGGAGACGAGCGTAAAGCGGTCGTGCACGGAGGGCATACGAAACGCTCATCGTACCATGCCCTGTCGTTCGGCTGGGGATCTCCCCGACCCTACCGCCCGGCCGCCTCGGCGCCGGGGCGAAGCAGCGCGTAGTAGCCCTGCCGGGAGCGCACGCGGTAGCGTTCGCCCGGACGAGTCACCCGGACGTCGACCTTCCGCCAGGCCCCGTCGGTTCGCTCGTTGGTCGACACGTAGCCGAGCGTGTACTGGGCCCGGATCTCGGCGAGCACCTGCTCGTAGACGGCGTCGAGGCTCTTCGTGGACGTCGGGAAGAATGCCTGGCCCCCGGTCGCCTCGGCGATCCGCAGCAGCCGCAACCGCAGCTCCTGCCGGATGGACCCGGACCGGTACTCGAGCGCGCCGATCACATACACCGTCACGTCCGACGCCTTCAGCAGGTCCAGCAGCTCCGGCAGGTCCATCCGGCTCCGCGTGTCTCCACCGTCGGTATAGAGCAGCACAATCTTGCGGCCGGTCTGCGCGCTGGCGCCGTCGAGGTACACGCCGATGGCGTCGTACAGCGCGGTGAAGCCACCACCTTCTGCTGCCGGATCCGCTCGACCAGCCGCGGGAAATCGCGCTGGCTGAACCGGGCCACGCGCACCTCGGTGTCGAAGTCGACGACGGTGACGTCCTCGGCGTCGGTCAGCATGTTGAGGAACTTGATCGAGGCGCTGCGGACGAACGGCAGGTCCCGGTCCATGCTCTCGCTGACGTCGAGCATGAGGCCGAGGTGCAGCGGGGTCTCGCCCGGCTCGGCGTCCCCGACGGCAAACAGGCGCAGGGTCTGCGGGCGGCCGTCCTCGAGGATCTCGAACTCGTCCCGGGTGAGGTCCGTCACCAGCTGCCCCCGGCTGTCGGTGACGGTCACCGCCATGGTCACGAGGTCGACCCGTCCGCGGAAGCTCGCCTGCTGTGCGCCTGGGCGGCGGCGGCACACGAACGCCAGCGCGACCAAAGTCGCGGCGGAAGGGCGCAGCAACTGCACGATCCTGCACTGTACACCCGCCGGGCGTATAATCGGAGGTTGTTGACTCGATGCGGTGTCTAGCCGTCTGCCAGGACGAGCTGGTCATCAGGATGCTCGACGAGATCCTGCTGCCCGGCTTCGAGGTCGAGTTCATCGTCGAGAACCGGCCGCTCGCGCGCCGTCTGCACGAGGCCGGCGTGCACGTCGTCGCCGGCGACCCCCGCCGGACCGATACCTTCCTCAAGGCCGACCTCGGCCCCAGCACCTGCGTCATCGTCGAGGACAACGGCAAGCGCAGCCCGCGCAAGATCCTCGAGGCGGTCCGCGATGCCGGCGGCACGCTCGTCTACGTCCTCGGCATCGGCGCCGAAGCCACCGACCGCCAGCGCACCGAGGAGTTCCACGACGAGTTTCCCGACGTCGTCGTACCTGTCGATGTCGGAGCTCTTCGGCGGCCCGCTGCTGACCGAGTTCAGCCGATCGCTGACCCGGGCGCGGGTGCAGCAGTACCAGCGCTACTTCGCCGACGCCGATCGCGTGCTGATCATGCTGCACAACGATCCCGATCCCGACGCGATGGCCAGCGGCCTCGCGCTGCGCAACGTCCTGCGGCGGACCAAGACCACGGCGATCATCGGCGCCATCCAGGGCGTGACGCGGCCCGAGAACCTGCGGATGGTGAACCTGCTCGACATCCACGTCGAGACCGATCACGCCGGAGTCGCTCAAGGAGTTCGACCGGATCGCGATGGTCGACGTGCAGCCGCACTACTTCGGCGGCCTCATCGACCGGGTCGACCTGGTCATCGACCATCACCCCGAGCAGCCCGGCTACACGGCCGTCTTCAAGGACATCCGCGCCGACTACGGCTCGACGTCCACGATTCTCACCGAGCACCTGCGCGCCGTCGACGTCAACATCTCCGAGCGGACGGCGACGGCGATGCTCTACGCGATCAAGTCGGACACGCTGTTCTTCAACCGGCAGACCAACCGCGTCGACATCGAGGCCTTCTCGTATCTCTACCCGCTGGCCGACGCGGCGCTGATCCGCAAGATGGAAGGCGCGGAAATCACGCTCGAGCGGCTCGACTACGTGCTCGCGGCGCACCGCAGCGGGCACGCTCGACGATCAGGTCTTCTGCGCGTTCCTCGGCGCCTCGCCGCGCGAGGACTTCATCCCCTACGTCGCCGACTTCTTCCTGCAGCTCGAGGACGTCAAGTGGACCGTCATCGCCGGCATCGTCAACGACTCGCTGATCGTCTCGGTGCGAAACCTCGGGCTACACGAAGAACGCCGGCGAGTTCGTGCGCCGCTTCTTCGCCGACATCGGCAGCGCCGGCGGCCACCGGGCCATGGCCAAGGCCGTCGTGCCGATGCGCGCGTTCCGCGAGAAGTTCGGCGACCTCGCCGGCGAGGCGATCGGCGCCAAGCTGCAGGAGCTCGTCAGCCAGTTCCTCCACGAGGTCGCGACGGCCCCTGAAAAATCTGACAAGCCTGACAAGTCTGACAAGTCTGACAGGGCCGAGAAGACCGACAGGCCGGACAAGAAGCGCGAGCCTGTCAGACTGTAGAGCGCGTCAGCCGAGCGCCTGATCGAGATCGGCGATCAGATCCTCGACATCCTCGAGCCCCACCGACAGCCGCAGCATGCCCCTCGTGACGCCGGCGGCCCGCAAGCTGCTCGTCGGTGTGCCCCCACTGCGACGTGAGCACCGGCATGCTGACGAGGCTCTCGACGCCGCCGAGGCTGGCGGCGCGCTTGAATCACCTTCAGCCGGTCGAAGGCCGCCTCGGCGCGCTCGTGCCGGCCGCCGAGATCGAAGCACACCATGCCGCCGAAGCCGGTCATCTGCGCCGCGGCGATCGCGTGGTCCGGATGCGACGCCAGCCCCGGGTAGCAGCACCTGGCTCACGCGCGCGTCGCCCTCGAGGAACTCGGCCACCGCCTGCGCGTTCCGTTGTGCCGCGCGATCCTGAGCGGCAGCGTCTTCAGCCCGCGACCCAGCGCATACGCCGGCATGCGGATCCATCACCGTCCCGAGCATCCGCCGCGCCTTCTCGATCGGCGCCAGGAGCGACCGTCGGGCCCGTGACCACGCCGCCGGTCACGTCGCTGTGGCCGTTCAGGTACTTCGTGGCGCTCTGCATCGCCAGATCGACGCCGAGCGCCAGCGGCTGCTGGTTGATCGGGCTGGCAAAGGTGTTGTCGATCACCGACAGCACGCCGCGCGCCCGGCAGGCGGCGGCGATCCTCCGGACGTCGACGCAGCGCAGCGTCGGGTTGATCGGCGACTCGAACCACAGGATCCGCGTGCGGTCTCCGATCAGGCGCTCGGGAGCTCCGCAAGCTCCTCGAGCGACACGAATCGCGAGGCGATGCCGAAGCGCGCTCAGCAGGTCGTGGAGCAGGTGCAGCGTGCCGCCGTAGATCGCGGCGCTGCAGACGACCTCGTCGCCCGACTTGAGGTGCGCCATCAGGATCGTCGCGGTCGCGCGCCATGCCCGGACGAGAACAGCAGCGCCGCCTCCGCATCGTCGAGCGCCGCGAGCTTCTGCTCGACGCTCACGACTCGTCGGGTTGCCGTACCGCGAGTAGAGGTACTTCGACGACCGCCCTTCGTTGTACGCCACCACCTCCTGGGCCGTGTCGAACACGAACGTCGACGTCTCGTAGATCGGCGTGGTCAACGGCGCTGCGGCGACGATGGTTCGCTCGCCCGCGTGAATCAACTTCGTGGCTGGCTTCATGGCACCCCCTGCCCGACCCGCTCGCCGCTCGCGCCGACGATCGGCTCGATGAACTGGTGGTAGGCATCCTCGTACCCGCGGCTCATCAGCTCCACGAGCGGATGGCGGCGGTCGGATCGATCGTCGAAGCCGCCCGCGAAATCGAACGGTCCGACCGGATTGTGCGCGGGCTGGATGGCGAAGATCCGCGGCCCCGCCTCGACCCGGCGCCTGGCGACATCGCGCACAGCGGCCGCCTCCGCCGAGTGCAGGTACTCGCCGACCCGGCCACGCGGATCGAGCCGCCAGGGCGACAGCGCATGGGGACCCGGCGAGGCGGAGGCGGCCGACACCAGGACGATCTGCGTCGACCTCCAGTCCCGCCAGCTCCTCGACCAGTCGCTGCAGGCTGCCTGGCCGGTCGGTCAGGCGATGGTGCTCGCCGCGCCAGTAGCTGTCGACGTCGAACGCGATCGTATGAGGGTCGGTCGCCAGCGGAATCGCCAGCGAGGCCATGACGGCGTCGGTCAGGTGCTCGCGCCCGAGCCCCGCGAGGTCGACGACCTCCGCGCGGCGCTCTTCGGCGGCCTCGGTCGTGGCTCGCCGGAGCAGCTCGATCCGGCGCGGCTCCGTCAGCAGCGCGAACACGATGTCCCGGCCCGCGTCGATGTCGTGCGCCGCGACGAGCAGCTCGCGGAAGCCCGGCTGTCCCAGGTTGTCGGCGAGCAGCTCGGTGTAGCGGCGGCCCAGCTCGACAGGCGCCGGCGCTCGAAGGGCCGCGGCCCCGCGGACCAGGTCCCACACCATCGTCCAGCAGTGATCCACCGCCGGCGCCTCCGAAAGCGGCCCACGCAACAACCGCCACCAGGCCGCACCCCGCGCCTGCCTCGTCTCCCGCTCCACCCAGGCCGCACCTGCCGCCACGGCGAGCGCGATCGACAAAGCCAGGACCGCGAGCCGCGGCAACCACGTCGGCAGGGCCGACGGCGCGAAGGCACGGCCCACGAGCGCGGAATACGCAGTCGCGGGAGCACTCGCGGCCGACACGCCCACCAGCTTCAGCACGAAATCGATGGGAAAGACGACAAAGCCGGCCGCCACGACGGCCAGCGGCACGGCGACGAGCAGCACGGCGCAGCCCGCCGCGGCCCCCACGAGGCGCAGGGCGGAGCGCCACGGATAAAACGCCGCAACGCGGCGGGAACGCCAGAACCCCTTGTCGTCCCACAGGCGCTGAGCGCCGTCAACGGCCGCGAACAGCGCGCCGATCGCACCGATACCGCGCGCCGGCGACCACATCGATCTTGACGCCGGCCTCGTGGAGCGCGCGCAGCACGCCGGCGTGGTACGCGCCGTCCGTGCCGATACCGGTCAGGAGCAGCGCGGTACGTCGTTGCGGTGAATACAGATCGCTCGGCTGCGGAGGGGGTTCGGCGTCCGGTCATCCCGCCGCTTCGTCGTGAATCGTGAAGAGCTTGACGATCTCGAACTCGCGTGTGCCGCCCGGCGTGATCACCTTGACCGAGTCGCCAGGCTCCTTGTTGAGGAGAGCGCGGCCGATCGGCGACGTCGTCGAAATGAGGCCCTTTGCCGCATCGGCGTCCTCGGGCATCACGAGCTGGAAGACCATCGTCTCGCCAGTCTTCTCGACGACGTGCAGTGTCGAGCCGAAGCCCGCGCGATCGGACGGGATCCGATCGACGTTGATCAGCGCGATCTCCGCGACGCGCTTCTGCAGCATGCTGATTCGCGCCTCGACCAGGCGCTGCCGCTCTTTCGCCGCCTGGTACTCGGCGTTCTCGCGCAGATCGCCGAGCTCGCGCGCACGTTTGATCTCCTTCGGCAGCTCGAGCTTGAGCTCGCGATCGAGCGCGTGGATCTCGTCCTCGAACTTCTTGATCAGCCGATCCTTCATCGAGGGGCCATGCTACCACAGTGCTATGCTTCGCCAGAGATGCCGACCCGTATCAGCAGCCGGCAGAATCCCGTCGTCGCACGCTTTCGTGAGGTCGCGCAGGGCGACCGCCATGCCATGCTGCTCGACGGTCCGCATCTCGTCAGCGATGCACTGGCGGCACAGACCGCGATTGAACTGGCCATCGTGGAGCACGACGCCCGTGAGCGGCGGGAGGACATCGCGCCTATCCTCCACCGCCTCGAGGCCGCCGGCGTCGAAGTCGTCGTGGCCACCGCGCCCGTGATGGCGGCCGTCAGTCCTGTCAGGTCCCCCAGCGCGCTTGTCGCGCTGGCGCGCCGGCCCGCGGCGAGCGCAGCGCGTCTCTTCGTGACTCCGGGCCACAACCCGGCCGACGGCCGCTCCGGCCGCGGGCTCTCAACGTCGAGACCGCTGGTCGTCGTCGCGTCCGACGTGCAGGAGCCTGGCAACCTCGGTGCGATGGTGCGCGTGGCCGAGGCTGCCGGCGCCTCCGGTCTGATCGCCGCCGGGCAGTCCGCCGATCCCTTCAGCTGGAAGGCGCTTCGCGGCTCCATGGGCAGCGCCCTGCGCCTGCCCATCCTGGCGCAATCCGTCGGCGATGCCCTGCAAACCGTACAGTCCTACCATTGCACGATCGTCGCGGCCATCCCGCGGGGCGGCCGGACTCCGGAGGGCACGGATCTGACGGGACCGACTGCCCTGTTGATCGGCGGCGAAGGCGGCGGCCTCTCGCGGGATCTGATCGAGCGCTCGGACGAGCGCGTCTCCGTTCCGATGGAGACGCTCGTCGAGTCGCTCAACGCGGCCGTCGCGGCAGCCGTCATTCTCTACGAGGCCAGACGACAGCGCCATGGACTCGCTCTTTCCTGAAGACACCGGAGCCGGAATCCCAGCGGCCGCTCCCCTCGCCGAGCGCATGCGGCCCCGCACGTTCGATGATTTTGTGGGGCAGGAGGATTTGCTGGCCGCCGGACGCCCTCTACGCGAGGCGATCGAGCGCGATGTCCTGCAGTCGATCATCCTGTGGGGCCCGCCCGGCACCGGCAAGACCACCCTCGCGCGGATCATCGCCGACACCACGAAGGCCCGCTTCGTGTCGTTCAGCGCGGTCCTGGCCGGCATCAAGGAGATTCGCGATGTCATGGCGGACGCCGAGCGTCTCCGACGCGCCTCGGGGCGGCGGACCATCGTGTTCATCGACGAGATTCACCGGTTCAACAAGGCGCAGCAGGACGCCTTCCTCCCGCGCGTCGAAGCGGGCGACATCGTGCTCATCGGCGCTACGACCGAGAACCCGTCCTTCGAAGTCAACGCGGCGCTGCTGTCCAGATCGAAAGTGTTCGTGCTCAAGGGTCTCTCGACTGACGAGGTCGAGGCCATCCTGTCCCGCGCGCTGGGGGACGCCGAGCGCGGACTCGGCGCCTCGAGTGTGGCTGTAGACGCGGAAGCGCTGCGCACGATCGCCGTCCACGCGAACGGGGACGCCCGGTCCGCACTGAATCTTCTCGAGCTGACCGTCGCCGCGAGCGGCGACGCCGGTGTGGTCGACCGCGCCCGGGTAGAGCAGACGATGCAGCGCCGGGCACTCCTGTACGACAAATCGGGCGAGGAGCACTACAACCTGGTGTCCGCACTGCACAAGTCGATGCGCAACAGCGACCCTGACGCCGCGGTGTACTGGCTGGCCCGGATGCTCGAGTCCGGCGAAGACCCGATGTATATCGCCAGGCGCCTGGTGCGCTTCGCGTCAGAGGATGTGGGCAACGCCGACCCGCACGCACTGAGCGTCTCGGTGGCCGCAAAGGACGCGGTCCACTTCATCGGAATGCCCGAAGGAAACACGGCGCTGGCGCAGGCGGCCATTTACCTGGCGACCGCGCCGAAGAGCAACGCCGTGTATCAGGCGTACGGACGCGCATCGAGCGACGCGCAATCAGACGTCGCGGAGCCGGTTCCCCTGCACCTGCGCAACGCCCCGACGAAATTGATGAAGGCTCTCGACTACGGCAAGGGCTATCAGTACGCGCACGACGATGCCGAGGCCGTGGCCGACATGTCGTGCCTTCCGCCCGCGCTCGAAGGGCGGCGGTACTACGACCCGCCGGAGCGCGGGTTCGAAAAGGAGATCAAACGGCGGCTCGATGGCTGGGCGGAGATCAAACGGCGCCGCCGAACGAACGGGTAAGCAGGTCTTCGATCGCCGCCCGCCCGTTCGCGGCGAGCGAACGCGTTCCGGTTCCCGAGAAGTGCGGGTGGGTGATCACAGGCAAATCCCCGGCCGGCCTCAACTCCCAGTCGGAGCCGGACCAGGTGAGCCAGCGGTCCTTCTCCTGATCGAAGACGTGCAGCGGCTTGTTGCACAGCTTCGCGAACTCTGCGCCCCATCCCGTTCCCCCGCGTACGGTGCCATCATCGAGCACCGTGCCGATGACGTAAATCTCCTGACCGTGGTTGACCTGGTACCAGATGGTCTGCAGAATTCTGCGGATGGTGGGCGCGTCGGTGTAGCGCCGGTGCATCAGCCGCGACACGTATTCGAGGCTGACGTCTCCTGCCTGAAGCTCCTCGTGGTTGAGGACCCGCACGCCGCGACGGCGCTCGATCTTGTGGCCGTCGAACGTGAAGTTGACTTCTTCGATCCCATGGCGCTCGGCGGCCGCGCCGAAAGAAGCCTCTGCACCCGTTGCCCCGCCGCTGAAGAGAATCGCATCCGTCGGTTTCATCGCGCCTCCGCCAAATCTTCCATGTGGACCGTCCCCGGATCCCTACGCCAGCACGCTCCCGCACGCACGGCACTTCTTCGCACCCGCCGGAACGACCTCGAGACAGAACGGGCATCCCTTGGTCGGTGCCGCCGGCGCCTCAGGTGTCTTGAGGAAGGAGCGGACGATCAGGAACACCACAAACGAGACGACGGCGAAATCGATGACCGCGCCCATGAATGACCCGTAGTTGATGGCCGACACGGCGGGCGCGCCGTCCGGACCGACGGTCTCGCTCAGGACCAGACGCGCCTGGCGCCAGTCGCCACCGGGCAGGCCGAGCCCGACGACGGGCATCAACAGGTCCGATACGATTGAGGTGACCACACGCCCGAGCGCAGCGCCCGTGATGACGCCCACCGCCAGCGCAAGCGCGTTTTGCTTGAGAAGGAAGTCCTTGAACTCCTGCCACATGGTCGTCTCCAATGCCAAAGCCGGATCTAGCCGGTCTGCCCCACTTTCGAGAGACCCCAGCCCGCGAGGAACACCGCCACACCCGTCGCAAACAGCTGCGGGTCGGGCCCAAGAGGGCCGGCGGTGAAGAGATCGACCAGCAGCAGCCACATCCCGACGAGCTGGCTGAACCGACCGAGGTAGTAGCACGCCTGTCTCACCTCGCACTCCGCCTCAGATTCGCTCGAAGTTCTTCTCGATCTCACGCCGGGTCAGCCGCAGCATCACCGGCCGCCCGTGCGGGCAGATCGTCGAATAGGCCGTGGCGCGGAGCTCCTCCAGGATGTGCGTCATCTTCTCGAACGTCAGAGGATAGTTCGCCTTCACGGCCGCGTGACAGGCCGTGGTCGCAGCGATGCGGCCGATCGCTTCCTGGACGTGAGCGCCCTGGTCCAGGCCCTCCAGATCCTCCCCGAGCGCCCGCAACGCGGTCGCCGCGGCCTCGGTGTCGAGCAGCGCTGGGACGGCACTGACCTTGACCGTCCCCTCGCCGAAGGCCTCGACGTCAAAGCCCAGCCGTTCGAGCTCGAGCGTCCTCGCGACGAGGGCCTGCTGCGCGGCCGGCAGCACTTCAATCAGAATCGGCACCAGCAGGCGCTGCGACTCCAGATGCCCCTCGGTCAGCTGCTGCATGACACGCTCGATACAGCACGCGCTCGTGGGCCACATGCTGATCGATGATGGCTACGCCTTCGTCGTCGATGGCGATGATGAAGGTGTCGCGGAACTGCCCGAGCGGGATCAGCGGCCGCATGCCTGACGCCGCAGGCGTTGACGCGGGCGACGGCGTCGCCTGGGAGACGGGTACCGGCCACGCGCTGGCCTCGTCCCCTCGCTGGGCCGCCGGCTGCCACCTGCTGGGGAAGTGCCCGCCGCCGAGCACGTCCGGAAGGATGCCGGGTATCGCGCGCACCACGCCTTGCGGCAGGGCGGGCGCCTCGGGCCGAAGCTGGAGCTGGGGCACGCCACCCTGACCCAGCGCATCCGACAGAGCCCGCGGACGACCTCGTGCACGACCGACTGCTCCCGGAACCGGACCTCCGCCTTCGTCGGATGGACGTTGACGTCCACCGCGTCAGGTCGCATCTCCAGGAACAAATGCACCTCAGGGCTACGCTCCTTGATCGAGGCCCTGCTGTACGCGTCGATGATGGCGTGAGCAATCGTGCGGTCCTTGACGATGCGCCGATTGACGAACACGTGCTGTGCGCCTCGCGTCGGTCCCTGAGCCGAGGTCTCTGCCAGAGCGGCGACATAGCCGAACACCCGCAAGCCACCCGCGTCCTTGCGGACCTCGATCAGGTCGTCCCGGTCTCCGTAGAGCTGATACAGCCGGTCGTGCAGGCTGGGCGCTGGCGGGCACCGCAACACCGTGCGGCCCGCGCTCGTCAGGGTGAAGCCCACTTCGGGATAGGCCAGCGCGAGTTGTGTCGTCAGCTTCGACACCTGCGCCGCTTCAGCCGCATCGGACTTGAGGAATTTCCTGCGCGCAGGCAGGTTGTAGAAGACGTCGTTGACCTCGACCACCGTGCCTTCAGCCGCCGCCGCTTCCTGCTCCGAGGCGAGGACCCCGCCGTTGACGCGCAGCTCGGTCCCACTCACCGCCCCACGCTGCCGGGTCCTCAGCACGAAATGGGAGACCGACGCGATCGAGGGCAGGGCCTCACCACGGAATCCGAGCGTGCTGATCGCCGCCAAGTCCTCCGCACGGCGGATCTTGCTCGTCGCGTGGCGTTCGATGGCCAGACGCGCATCGCCCGGCTCCATCCCTTCGCCATCGTCCTCGACCCTGACCTGCTTCTTGCCGCCGAGCTCGATGTGAATCACGAGGCGCTTCGCGCCGGCATCGATGGCGTTCTCGACGAGCTCTTTGACAATCGAGGCCGGACGCTCGACGACTTCGCCCGCCGCAATCTGGTTGGCGAGATCGGGGGACAGGCGGGAGATCTTCCCCATCTCAAATCCAGCGCCTGAACCTGAACAGGCTCAGCATGCTGACCACCACCACGAGCATGAGGCCAAACAGCCACCAGAATTGTGCCGCCTCGCCACCAGGAAACTGCGGGAGGGGTACGTTCATGCCATACAGGCCCGTGACGAGCGTCAGCGGCATGAAGATGGTGGTGATGACCGTCAGCACCTTCATCACCTGGTTCAACTGGTTGCTGGTGCTCGACAGGTGCGCCTCGAGGATGCCCGTGATCCGGTCGCTGAAGATGAAGGCTTCATCGTTGAGCCGCACCAGGTGGTCGTAGAGATCGCGGAACCGGTAGGCCATCTCGGTACTGATGTCGACGAACTCCCGCCGCGCCAGGCGTCCAACGACGTCGCGCTGCGGAATGGTGATGCGCCGAAGCGACGAAACGCTCCGCTTCTGGTCAAGGATCGTGCGAATCAGGCCGGGGCTGGGCCGCTCGAACACTTCGTCTTCGACATCGTCCAGGGCTTCTTCGAGGCGCTCCACCTCCGGACGATAGTGATCGACCATTGCATGCACGATCCGGTGGAAGAGCGCGACCGGGCCCTCCCCGAGCACGGGCTGGTTGCGGGGGGCCTGCTCGCACAGCTCGGAAATCGACCGGGAGTCGCCGTCGTGCACCGTGACCAGGAAGTTCCGGCCAAGAAAGAAGTCCACGTCGTGCGTGGCGAACCCTTCCTTGCTCGCCCGGAAGTCGATGCCGTGGAGCACGACGTACAGGAAGCCGTCGTAGGGCTCGATCTTCGGGTACTGCAGGGCGCTCATCGCCGACTCGACGGCCAGCGGATGGAAATTGAACGTGTCGGAGAGGATCAGGGACTCGGGAATCGAAGGCGCCGACAGGTCGACCCAGACCATCGCACCGGACGATGGAAGGAGCCAGCTGCGATCGATGCTCGTCGCGTGCTCCGTCCGTCCGTCCCGGTGCATGTAGATCCGAATCAATCGCCGACCTTGACCGACAGCGCCGCCTGCGCGGCCGCCAGCCGCGCGACGGGAATGCGATAGGGCGACGCGCTGATGTAGTCGAGGCCGGCCTTCTCGAAGAAGTGAATCGAAGACGGATCCCCCCCGTGCTCTCCGCACACCCCGAGCTTGATGTCCGGGCGGGTCTTCCGGCCGAGCGTCACGGCGATGTTGATGATGGCCCCCACGCCCTCGACGTCGAGCGAGGCAAACGGATCCCGCTCGAGAATCTTCTTCTCCTGGTAAATCCGCAGGAACTTTCCGATGTCGTCTCGAGAGAAGCCAAAGGTCATCTGCGTGAGGTCGTTGGTGCCGAAGGAGAAGAACTGGGCCTCCTGGGCGATCTGGTCGGCGGTCATCGCCCCTCGGGGCAGCTCGATCATCGTGCCCACGAGGTACTTCACGGTCACGCCCTTCGCCTTCATGGTCTCGGCGGCGACGCGATCGACGATCGCCTTCTGATCTTTGAGCTCCCGGACGTGCCCGACCAGCGGAATCATGATCTCCGGCACCACCTTCAGGCCTTCCTTCTGCAGCCGGCAGGCGGCCTCGATGATCGCGCGGGTCTGCATCTCGGTGATCTCGGGGTAGGTGATGCCGAGCCGCACCCCGCGGTGACCGAGCATGGGATTGAACTCGTGCAGCTGCTCGACCCGGTGCAGCAGGTGGCGCTTCTCGTCGAGCACGCCGCCCGTTTTCCCGGCCGTCTCGAGCTTCGCGATGTCGACCATGAGATCCTCGCGCTTCGGGAGGAACTCGTGCAGCGGCGGGTCGATCGTCCGAATCGTGACCGCTGAACCGCGCATGGCCTTGAACACGCCGTAGAAGTCGTCACGCTGCAGCGGCAGCAATTCGTCGAGCGCCTTCCGCCGATCGGCTTCGGTGTCGGCCAGGATCATCCGCTGGACGATAGGAATTCGCCCCTCGCCGAAGAACATGTGCTCGGTGCGGCACAAGCCGATCCCGCGGGCGCCGAACGCGTAGGCCACGGCCGCCTGATCGGGCAGGTCCGCGTTCGCACGGACGGCCAGGCGCCGGAACTTGTCCGACCACGCCAGCAACCGCTCGAAGCGTTGGTAGATGTCGGATCGCTTCGGCTCCAGCGTGCCGTTCACGACCTGCAGAATTTCGCTCGGCTTTGACGCGACCCTGGCGATCTTGACCTCGCCGGAAAGGCCGTCGAACGAGACGAACTCCCCTTCCTTGACGGTGGTCCCACCGACCCGGAACTGCCGGGCGTGCTCGTCGATCTCCAGCGCGCCCGCGCCGACGATCGAGGGCTTGCCCATCTGGCGTCCCACCACGGCTGCGTGTGAGGTCATGCCGCCGGTGGCCGTCAGGATGCCCTGCGATACGAACATCCCGTGGATGTCGTCAGGCACTGTTTCGCGGCGAACGAGCACGACCGGCTTCCCCTGCCGTGTCCACGCGACCGCCTGCTCGGATGAGAAGACGACCTGGCCGCACGCGGCGCCGGGGGACGCGGGGAGTCCCCTGGTGGCCACGGGAATCTTCTTCCACTCGTCGGGGTCGAATCCGGGCGCCAGCAGCTGGCTGAGCGCCTCCGGGTCCACGAGGAGCACGGCCTCTTTCGGCGTGATGAGGCGCTCGGCGACAAGATCTGTGGCAATCACCACGGCGGCGTAGCCGGTCCGTTTTCCGCTGCGCGTCTGCAGCATGAACAGCCGTTCGTCCTGGATCGTGAACTCGAAGTCCTGCACGTCCTTGTAGTGCTTCTCGAGCCGCGTGGTGATGTCGCGCAGCTGTTTGTAGGCCTTCGGCATCACCTGCTCGAGCTCGCGGATTGGCTGCGGCGTCCGGATGCCCGCGACAACGTCTTCGCCTTGCGCGTTAATCAGGAACTCGCCGTAGAACTCCTTCTTGCCCATCGCGGGGTTCCTGGTGAATCCCACGCCGGTGCCCGATCGATTGCCGGTGTTGCCGAACACCATCATCTGGACGTTCACGGCCGTGCCGATGTGATCAGGGATGTCGTAGATGCGCCGATACTCCTGGGCCCGGGGGTTCATCCAGGAACGAAAAACCGCGTTCCTGGCCATCTTGAGCTGTTCCAGCGGCTTCTGCGGAAAGTCCTTCCCTGTTTGCGTCTTGACGAGTCCCTTGTACCGGGCGACGACCTCCTTGAGGGCGTTTTCGTCGAGGTCGGTGTCGAGCCGCACGCCGCGGGCATGCTTGACGGCGTCGAACTCGTGCTCGAACGCGCTCTTCGGGATCTCCAGCACCACGCTGCCGAACATCTGAATGAAGCGGCGGTAGCTGTCGAACGCGAACCGGCCGTTCTCGGTCCGGCGTTTCAGCCCCTCGACGGCATCGTCATTGAGGCCCAGGTTGAGGATGGTGTCCATCATCCCGGGCATTGAAAACTTCGCGCCCGATCGGACGGAGACCAGCAACGGGTTTTCCGACGAGCCCAACGTGGCCCCGGCGGCCTTTTCGAGGCGCTGCAGGTGCCCGTCGATTTCGGCGTCGATCGCCGCAGGAATGCGGGAGTGCTCTTTGTAGTAGATACCGCAGACGTCGGTCGAGATCGTGAACCCGGGCGGCACCGGCAGCCCGGCGTTGGTCATCTCGGCGAGGCCGGAGCCCTTGCCTCCGAGCAGGTCCTTCATGGTCCGGTTGCCATCGGCCTTCCCGTTGCCAAAGAAGTACACGTACTTCTTCGCAACCGTCCCGACCTTCCGGACCTTCCGGACCCTCCTGCCCTTCCCGACCGTCTTCTTGACCATGGCTGATCTACTCCGTCCGTCTGACCGGGACCCTACGCCTGGGTTCCGTCTTCTGCCACAAGTTCCGAAATATCGGCGAGCTGAAGCATGACGCCCTCGAGCCGCCGCAGGAGCCTCAGCCTCGCGCTCCGCAGGCCGGGATCGTCCGCCATCACCATCACATCGTCGAAAAAGCGGTCGACCGCTGGGCCGAACCTGGCGGCCTCGGAGAACGCCGCCCGGAAGTTGGAGCCGCTCTCGATGGAACTGGCCACGACAGGCGACCGCACGAGCACTTCAGCCAACAAGGCCGTCTCCGCCGGCTCTGCGAGGACGCCCTCGACGGGCGGGCCCTCCGCCTCCAGGCGCCGGTACTCGTCGAGGCTCAACTGCTTCGCGATGTTCTTGACGCGCTTGAATGCCCTGGCCAGCTTCAGGAACGCCTCGGAGTTGGTGAACTCCGGCAGCACCTCGAGCTTCCGCCGTGCATCGAGCGGGCACAGTGAATCGCCGCTGACCACCGCCCGGACATTCCTCGGCTCAAAACCCCGCTCCTGGAAGACAAACGTCATCCGCTCCAGGAGAAACTGCCACAGACGCGCGAAGGCCTCGCCCTCGAGACGGTCTCCGGCCGCGGCCCGCACCAGCGCCCCGACATCCGGCCGGGCGTTCACGCCCGTCAGCTCGGGGAGATCGATCAAGACCCGAAGCACACCGTGTGCCGCACGCCGCAGGCCGAACGGATCCCGCGAGCCGGTGGGCTTTTCGCCTGCCGCAAACATTCCGACGAGGGTATCGAGCTTGTCCGCGAGCGAGACGGCCGCCCACGTGAGCGATGCCTTGCCCAGATGTGCACGGGCCGGTGGCGCATCGGCTTCGACACCGACCGGCAGGTAATGGAAATAGATCGCCTTCCACACCTCCTCTGGGAGGCCTTCCTCGCGGGCGTAGATGCCGCCCATCGTGCCCTGCAGTTCCGTGAACTCGCGAACCATGTCGGTCGTCAGGTCGGCCTTGGCCAGCCGCGCCGCCTGCGCCGCCGATCGCCCGGTCGCCTCGTCAGCCCCGAGCGCGTTCACGGCGATCCACTCTGCCAGCCGGGCGATTCGCTCGGCCTTGTCCTTGTAGGACCCGAGCTTCTTGTGGAACAGCAGCGTCCCGAGGCGATCGATGCGTGACTCGAGCGTCGCCTTGCGGTCGGCTTCCCAGAAAAAGCGGGCGTCACGGAGCCGCGCCGTGACCACGCGTTCGGCGTTTCTGGCGATCGTCCGCTCGTTGTCCGGCTCGATGTTGATGACCGCGAGGAACGCGTTCTTCAGCCTTCCGCGCTCGTCCTCCACGGGAAAGTAGTGCTGGTGGTGCACGAGCGTGGTCGTCAGGACCTCGTCCGGAAGCTCGAGGAACTCGGCGCCGAACGTGCCGCCCACGACCGCCGGATACTCCACCAGATCCGGCACCTCGGCGAGCAGGCTCGACTCGACGTGCACGGTCCTGCTCACGCGCCCCTGGAGGCGCTGCGCCTTGGCGTCGAGCTCCCGGGCAATCTTGTTGTGGCGCTCGGCGCGCTCGAGGATGACGAAATTCTCGAGCAGCCGGGCACGGTACTCGTCGAAGCTGCGAACCTTGATGGCGCGTCCGGCACGCCCGCTGGTCGTGAGAAAGCGATGGCCGTACGTCACGGCGCCCGTCGTCACGTCTTGAACCTGTCCGGATGCCGCCCCTGGCGTCCGGCCGATCGAAAACGGGACCACCCGTCCGCCGTATGAATAGAGCAGCCACCGAATGGGCCGGCCAAACAGGAGGTCGCCGCGCCCGTCGTCCAGCAGGGCGTCCCAGTGCATCAGTTTCGGGAACGTCAGTCCGCGGAGTGTCGCGCCCAGGACGCCGGGCAGCGCATCCACGGCCGCCTTGCCACGCTGCTTCTTTCTGACCGCCAGGTACAGGCCCTTCGGCGTCTCGACCCGTTCGAGCGCCGACACGTCCACGCCCTGCTTCGAGGCAAACCCAGCGGCCGCCGGCGTCGGGGCGCCGTCCGGTCCCACGGCTGCCGACGCCGGAGGCCCAGTCACCAGTTCCTCGAGGTCGGTTTGCCGCTCCGCCAGGCGCGCGATACGCACGGTGAGCCGTCGGGGCGTGCTGTAGGTCTCGACGGGAGTCTCGGGCGTGAGACGTGCGTCGCTCAGTTTCGCGGTCACCACATCTCCGACCTGGGTCGTCAAGCCGGGCAGCCAACTGGCCGGAATTTCTTCGCAGCCGATTTCCAGCAGCAGTTCGCGGTCCAAGGCCTAGCTCGCCACCCTCTCTGTCGTGCTTTCGACATAGGCGTGCGCGACACGAACCGCGAGCTGACGAACACGCAGCAGATACGCGGTCCGTTCGGTCACGCCGATGCTGTTGCTGGCGTCGAGGATATTGAACAGGTGCGAGCACTTCAGGCAGTGCTCGAGCGCCGGCCAGACCAGGCCGTCCCCGAGGAGCGTCTCGCCGAACCGGTAGTACCGTTCGAACAGGTCCCGGTGGTGCGCTCCGAACTCGCCCTCGGGGAGGCTGACATGCCCGAACACGTACTTGGACTGCTCGATCTCCTCGCGCAGGCGGACCTGGCCGTACTTCACACCTGGCGCCCACTCCATGTCGAACATGTTGTCGACCCGCTGGAGGGCCATCGCGATCCGTTCGAGGCCGTAGGTCAGCTCCGCCGAGATGGGAGCGAGCTCGATCCCTCCGGCCTGTTGAAAGTACGTGAACTGCGAAATCTCCATGCCGTCGAACATCACCTGCCAGCCAATGCCCCACGCACCGAGTGCCGGGGACTCCCAGTTGTCCTCTTCGAAACGCACGTCGTGCTGGCGGGGGTTGATCCCGCAGGCTTCGAGGCTGTCGAGATACAGCTGCTGCACCTCGTCCGGCGCGGGCTTCAGAATGACCTGGAACTGGTGGTGCTTGAACACGCGGTTGGGGTTCTCGCCGAACCGGCCGTCCGCGGGACGGCGCGAGGGCTGCACGTAGGCCACGTTCCAGTGCGCCGGTCCGAGCACGCGGAGGAACGTCTCCGGGTGCATCGTGCCCGCCCCGACCTCGATGTCGATCGGCTGCTGGAGGATGCATCCCCGCGATGCCCAGAACTCCGACAGCTTCAGAATCAGCCCCTGAAATGTCATCGCTTGAGTTCCCTGAGCACCCGGACGGACTTGAGATCCTTTTCGAGGTGCATCGCAATCAGCGCGCGGTGCGCCGCTTCGATCTCGCCGAGCGCTCCCGACGACACACGGACCCTGCCGAGCGCCAGCGGACTGCACGACTTTGCCGATTCCAGGAACGCACGCGCCCCCCGGGACGCGCGCGGGTCCTGCTGGTACACCCCCTGGAGCCGCAGCAGCCAGTACTCGAAGTACCTCGCCAGCGGTTCTACGGGCACGCCCTCGGCCAGTGCGTCGACCATCGACGCCCCCAGCCGGAAGAGGGTCTCGTTGGGATCCGCCTCCGGCGCCCACTCGTCGATGAGCTCCGCGAAGTACCCGACGTACCCCAGGGCCTCTCCACTCGCCGCCGACATCGGCGATCGCGTCGGTTCCACATAGTGGAGCTGCACGAGCTCCCGCCGCTCGTGCTCCCGATAGGCGACACGCCCGCAGGTGAGCGGCTCGAGGCCTCCGCCGAACCGCCGCCGGCTCTGCCGGGCGTTCTTCGCCACCCCGCGTTTCTTGCCGCGATCGCGCGTCAGAAACACCACGATCCGGTCCGACTCACCGAGCTTGTACGTCCTGAGGATCAACGCGTCGGTGGTGTAGAGCGGCATGCAGCCAGGCGGGCCACAACAATACTATAAAAGGCGCCCGCCTACTCGCGCGGATGCCCGAGGCCAAGCTCGCCGAGAAGGCGATCGTCCTCCCGCCAGTCGGACTTGACGCCGACGTGCAGATCCAGGAAGACCCGGGTGGCGAAGAATTTCTCGAGCTCCGCCCGGGCCGCCGTGCCGATGCGCTTCACCATGTCGCCTCCCCGGCCGACGACGATGGCTTTCTGCGAATCGCGGTCGACCAGAATCGTGCAGTAGAGGCTCAGCAACCCTCCGGGCTCCTGCGGCTCCTCGAACCGGTCGATGACCACGGCACTCGAAAACGGGATCTCGGCGTGCGTAAACTGCAGGAGCTTTTCGCGGACGATCTCGGAGGCGAGGAACCGTTCCGGCTGATCGGTCAGATAGTCGTCCGGATAGAGGGGCTGGCCCTCGGGAAGCCGGTCGATCAACAGGCGCTCGAGGCGGTCGACGTTCTCGCCCGTCGCCGCCGACACCGGCACGATCTCGGCAAACCGCTGCTCCTGCCAGTAGCCGTCCATGATCGGCAGGAGCCTCGTCTTCTTGACCAGGTCGATCTTATTCAGCACCAGGACGACGGGCGTCGTGGTGTTCTTCACCAGGTCGATGACGAACCGATCGCCGTGACCCGCGCGCTCGGACACATCCAGGAGCAGGCACAGCACGTCAACCGTCTCGATCGTATTGACAGCTGTATCCACCATGCGCACGTTCATCCGGTGCAGCGGACGATGGATGCCCGGGGTGTCGAGGTAGACGACCTGGGCGTCGGGGTAGTTACGCACGCCCAGGATCCGGTTGCGCGTGGTCTGTGGCTTGTCCGACACGATGGCGAGCTTCGAGCCCACGAGGCGATTGAGCAGGGTGGACTTGCCTGCGTTGGGGCGGCCGATGAGCGAGACGAAGCCGGCCTTCACGAGGCGGGCTCGCCTTCGACCGCCGGCACTTTCTCCGCGCGCATGAGGCGCACTTTGTGGATGCGGCGCCGCTCGACCTCCAGCACTTCGATGTGGAGCCCGTCCACTTCGAACCGCTCGCCGACGGCCGGCACCCTGCCGATGTGCGTCAGCAGGTAGCCACCGACAGTCTCGAACCCTTCACGCTCGACGTGCACGCCGAGCCGCTGCCCCACCTGGTCGATGTCCACCTTGCCGTTGAACGTGTACCGGCCGTCCCCCTCGTCCACGATCGGCTCCGTCTCGACGTCGTACTCGTCTCGAATCTCGCCGACGATCTCCTCGAGCAGGTCCTCGATGGTCACGAGCCCCGCCGTCCCTCCGTACTCGTCGACCACGATCGCGATCTGCGTCTGCTGGCGCTGGAACTGCTTCAGCAGTTCGGGCACGCGCTTGCTCTCGGGCACCACGGCCGCGGGCCGGAGCAGCGGCGTGATGGGCCTCGTCTCGTCCACGACATCCAGGCCGACGAGGTCCTTGACGAACACGAACCCCGCGATGTTGTCGAGGCTCTCCTTGAACACTGGAAACCGCGAATACTCCTGCTCGCGGAACAGCACGCGGAGGTCGCCAATCGTCGCCGCCTCAGGCAGGGCGACGATGTCGAGCCGTGGTGTCATCACCTCGCGGACGAGCGTGTCGCCGAAATCCACGATGCTCTGGAGCAGGCGCCGCTCCTCGCCCTCGATGATCCCTTCCTCCTCGCCGGTCTTGAGATAGGCCGCTGTCGCCTCTTCCGCTTCCTCGGACGTCTCGTCGTTCGCCGGGCCGGCGTGCGGGCGCCGCGACGGCACCACGGACCGCGTGGTCCAGCGTGTGAGCGGGCCGAGCACCCGGGCGACGGGGCTGAAGGACGGCAGCAGGATCTCGAGCGCCCTCTCGGGATCCCGGCCGACAATCAGCAGGGGCAGGAGGAGTTCACAGATAACGACGAAGCCCGCGACGCTCAGGATCACCAGCGACAGGCCTCCGGCGCGCTGGGCGCCGATGGCGTTGGCGAGGAGTGCCGTGGCAGTCGCGTTGATGATGCCGAGGAGCAACCGGACCGGGACGAAGAGGAGGACCGGGTCGTCCAGATAACCAGCCAGGGCGCCGGGGCGGCCGCTCCGCTCCGCCGTCAGGCGCAGCGACAGCCGCATGAGCGCGCTGAAGGCGGCTTCGATGGCGCCGAGATACACGGCGGCGCACCCGAGCAGGAAGATGGAGAGCGGTATCACTCGCGGGCCCGCCCCCGGGCCGCACGCTCGAGGAGCGCCTCGCGCAGGCCGCCCTTTGTCCTCAGACGCCGCTCGACCCGCGCCATTGCTCCCTCATCGCGCTCGTGATCGTAACCGAGAAGGTGCAGCAGCCCGTGCAGAGCCAGCACCTTGAGCTCGTCGCGCTCCGAATGCCCGGCCTCGCGCGCCTGCCGCCGGGCCACACCCCGCGCGATCACGATATCACCGAGAAAAATGGGGTCGGGTATGGATTTTCCGGTAGTCCCAGGAAAATCCTTACCCGACCCCATTTTTGCAGTCGGAAACGACAGCACGTCGGTGGCACGATCCAGGCCGCGGTACGTGCGGTTGAGCGCGCGGACCCTGGCGTCGCTGACGATCGCCAGGCTGACGACCCCTCGCGCACGCCGCGGCGCCACACCAACGAGCCAGCGGCCGAGGCCGCGGGTGGACTGCCCCTCCGCGGCGGAGACATCGACCCGGATCGCCGGACCGATCGCGCGAGTCCTTGCGCGCACGCGAACGGGACGTTGGTCGCCAGGCCCCATCACGATGTCGTGCGCGGCCTCGCAGACGCCGCATTGTTCCCGTTCGAAAACGCCTCGTACGCCTTCACGATGTGCTGCACGAGCTTGTGCCGCACGACGTCACGGTCGTCGAAATACACGAACGAGATCCCGTCGATGCCGCTGACGACCTTCATCGCTTCGACCAGGCCGGACGTCCGCCCCGCAGGAAGATCGATCTGCGTCACGTCCCCGGTAATCACGGCCTTGGCGCCAAAGCCGAGACGGGTCAGAAACATCTTCATCTGCTCGGTCGTCGTGTTCTGCGCCTCGTCCAGGATGACGAAGGAATCGTTCAGCGTCCGTCCGCGCATGAAGGCAATGGGGGCAATCTCAATCGTGCCGCGCTCGAGGTAGCGCGCCACCCGATCGACATCGAGCATGTCGTACAAGGCGTCGTAGAGCGGCCGCAAATAGGGGTTGACCTTCTCCTGAAGATCGCCGGGCAGGAACCCGAGCTTCTCTCCCGCCTCGACCGCCGGGCGCGCCAGGATGATGCGGCTCACCTTCTTGGCGACCAGGAACGACACGGCCTGGGCCATCGCGAGATACGTCTTGCCGGTGCCAGCAGGACCGATACCGAAGACGATGTCGTGTGCTTCGATGGCATCCAGATAGCGGCGCTGGTTGACGGTCTTCGGCGAGACCCGTCGCTTCCCCGCCGCGGTCAGGCTGCCTTTGAGGAAATGCTCGCGGAGATCGACCGATTGATCCTGGGCAACCAGATCCGACGCCGTCCTGACATCCGCGTTCGACAGCTTGTATCCGTCCTTGAGCAGCGACGTCAGCTGGCCCACGATCAGATCCACCCGGTCGGGACCGGGACCCTCTCCGTCCACGACGAGCTCGTGGCCCTGGGTCCGGATCCGCACGTTGAAAAGCGATTCGAGGTGCTTGAGGTTCTCGTCGTAGGACCCGAAAAGGGTCTCGACGCCGGCCTCGGGAACACTGATACGTTTCATCAAGATGGCCGGAGGCCCCCGTTCCCCGGGTGTATCTCCTTACGATACAGAGACTTAGCCGCTAATTATAGCAGCCGCTCGCCCTGCGTCCGCAAGTGCAGTTCCCTCAACTGTTTGGCGTCGACCGGCGAGGGCGCTCCCGACATGAGGTCCACGGCATTGGCGGTCTTCGGAAACGCGATGACTTCACGGATTGACGCTTCGCCCGCCAGAATTGCCACGATGCGGTCGAGCCCCAGGGCGATGCCACCATGAGGCGGAGTCCCGTACTCGAGCGCCTCCAGGAAGAAGCCGAACCGCGCCCTGGCCTCTTCGTCGCTGATGCCGAGGCGCCGGAACATCCGGGCCTGCAGGCTGGCATCGTGGATACGGATGCTGCCGCCGCCGATCTCGCTGCCGTTCAAGACCAGGTCGTAGGCCTTTGCGCGCACCGCGCCCGGCTCGGTCTCGAGGCGATCGATGTCTGCATCGGCGGGTGACGTGAACGGATGGTGCATCGAGAACCACCGCTGCTCGTCGCCGCTCCACTCGAGCAGCGGGAAGTCCGTCACCCAGAGCAGCTCGTATGCATCGGCATCGAGCAGGCCATCCTTCTTCGCGATGAGGAGGCGCAGCTGTCCGAGCAGCTTGGAGACCGCCTCGGGCTGTCCGCCGGCCAGGAGCACCAGGTCGTCGCCTGAGGCGCCCATTTCTTGAATCGCGGCGCGCAGCGTGGATTCCGACAGGGCCTTGACCGAGCTCGTCGGCGGCTCGCCAGGCCGAACCCAGATCAGCCCGCCGAAGCCGATCTGTTTAGCCTGGTCCACGAGCGAGTCGATTTGACTGCGCGTATACGCGTTCCCGCCTGGAACCGCGAAGCCGCGAATGGCGCCACCCTCGGCAACGATCTGCTTGAAGACGCGGAACTCCGAGTCCTTGAAGATCCCGGAGACGTCTGCGATCGGCAGCCCACACCTGAGATCAGGCTTGTCCGATCCGTATTTCGCGATCGCCTCGGCGTAGGGCAGGCGCCTGAAGGGCCCGGAGATCGTTCGCCCCACTTCGTTGAAGATGCCCCCGATTAAGGGCTCGATCAGGCCGTAGACCAGCGCCTCGGACGCGAAGGACATCTCGACGTCGATCTGCGTGAACTCGAGCTGACGGTCGGCGCGCTGGTCCTCGTCGCGAAAGCACCGGGTGATCTGAAAGTAGCGGTCCGTGCCGGCGATCATCAGGATTTGCTTGAAGATCTGCGGCGACTGCGGCAGCGCGTAGAACTCGCCCGGGTGCACACGGCTCGGCACCAGGAAGTCGCGCGCCCCCTCGGGCGTCGACTTGGTGAGGATTGGCGTTTCGATCTCCCAGAAGCCATGCGCATCGAAATGCTTCCGCACCATCAGCGCAATCCGGTGTCGCAGGCCCAGGTTGGACTGCAGGCGTGTGCGACGCAAATCCAGGTATCGATACTTGAGCCGCACGTCCTCGGAGACCGGCGAGTCGTCTGCAATTTGAAACGGTGGCGTCTTCGCTTCGTTCAGCAGGCGAATCGACGTGGCGACGACCTCGACCTCACCGGTTTCAAGCTTGGGGTTCACCGTCTCGGCCGACCGGCGCTGCACCTTGCCCGACACGCCGATGACCCACTCGGAGCGCAGTCGCTTCGCCGCGGTCAACAGCGGGCCTTCGTCCCTCACGACCACCTGTGAGACACCGGCGCGATCGCGAATGTCGACAAAGAGCACCCCGCCCAGATCCCGGACGCGATGGACCCATCCGAGAAGCACGACGGAGCTGCCGACGTCGGCGGCGCGAAGAGCGCCGCAGGTATGCGTACGAACGAGGTCGCCTAACGGTTCAATCATTCAGCACTCAGCACTTAGCAATCCAGTCGCAATCAGCAATCAGCAATCAGCAATTCTATGGGTCTATCCTGACTCGTTTCGCTATCCAGCTCGCCGCCGTGGCCCGCGGCGCGCGTTCCTGCTCGCGTGTCTGCAGGTCCCTGACGGTGACTTCTCCCGTGGCGCGCTCGTCACCACCCAGAATCGCCAGGACGGGCACGCCGCGGCCTCCGGCGTATTTCAACGGTTTCTCGAGCTTGCGCCCCACTTCGGGGTAAATGTCCACCCTGAGCCGTTCGCCGCGCAACTCCGCCGCGAGCGCCAGCGCTTCGGGCTGCGCCTCGTCATCGAGGCAGGCGATCATGACATCCACGGCTCCGCGCGAGACCTTCGCGGGGAACATCCCCCGCTCGGTCATGACGACAATGATCCGCTCGAGCCCGAGCGAGAACCCGCAGGCCGGCACGTCGCGTCCGAGGAACATTCCCACCAGGTTGTCGTAGCGCCCGCCGCCGCCGAGGCTGCCGGCCAGGTCCGGCACCGCGATCTCCATGATGGCGCCCGTGTAGTATGACAGGCCGCGCGCCAGGCTCGGGTCCACCCGGATCCGCGCGCGTGCAGGCGTCGGTCCGGCGAGCGTGAGGATCTCGCGCAGATTGGCGACACCCGCCATTCCCATTTCGTGTCCGGCGAGAATCGACTCCAGCCGGCCAATCGCGTCCCCGCCGTCGCCGTCAGGTGCGAAAAACTCCAGGCAGCGGGCCGCCGCATTCGGCGGGACTCCGCGCGCGGCCAGCTCCTCGCTCACTTTGCCGGCGCCAATCTTGTCGAGCTTGTCCAGCGCCACCAGAGCATCGCCCGCGAGTCCGGCAGGCACGCCCGCCACCTCCAGCAGGCCGCTGAGCGCACGGCGATGGTTCAGGCGGACCACGAAGTTATCGAAGCCAAGCCGCGACAGCACTTCGGTCACCGCTGCCAGCACGTCGGCCTCGACAACCGCGGAGGTCGAGCCCACGGCGTCGATATCGCACTGGTAGAACTCGCGAAAGCGGCCGCGGGCAGGCCGATCCGCGCGCCACACCGGCTGGATCTGGTAGCGCTTGAAAAACCGCGGCAGCTCGTTCTGGTACTGCGCCACTACACGCGCGAGCGGCACTGTCAGATCGTACCGGAGCGCGAGGTCGGCTTCGCCGGTCTTCTCGTGCTCTCCCCTCCGCAGGATCTTGAAAATGAGCTGGTTGCCTTCCTCCCCGTACTTGCCGAGCAGCGTCTCGATGTTCTCAAAGGCCGGCGTTTCGAGGGGCTCGAACCCGTGCTGCTCGTAGACGCCTCGCACCACCCGCATCACGTGCTCGCGCCGGCGCACGTCATCGGGCAGGAAATCCCGGGTCCCGGCGGGGGGCTTGGTGGAGGTGGTGGTCACCGACTGCCGGCCTGCATGTAGTCGAGCCGATAGGTCACGTAACGGTCGGCGTACATCTGAATCTCGTCGACTTCGGCATCGGTGAGCGAGCGCTTCACCTTGCCGGGGCTGCCCATGACCAGGGACCGCGGCGGGACGTCCATCCCCTCGACGACGAGCGTGCCGGCCGCGACAATGGACCCGGTCCCGATCCGGCACCCGTTCAACAGCGTGGCGCGCATGCCGATGAGGCACCGATCCTCGATGGCGCACCCGTGGATCATCGCGGCATGCCCCACCGTCACATCGTCGCCGATGGTGGTCGGATGGGTGTCCTTCATGACGTGCACGATGGTCCCGTCCTGCACGTTCGAGCGACGGCCGATACGGATCGAGTGGACGTCGCCCCGGATGACGACCGTCATCCAGACGCTGGATTCCTCGCCGATTTCCACGTCACCGATGACTTGTGCGCTGTCGTCGATATAGGCGGTCGGGTGAATGCGGGGCAAGCGCCCGCGGTGCGGCCGAAGCATTCGGGGACGATTATACCCGCCTGCCCCGACACGTCCGGGCGGAAGCGGCGGCCGGGCTCAGAAGAGCCCGGCGCGTAGAACGCGTCTAGTTATCGGCCCGCGTCGCACCCGGCCTCGGGCTGGGACCGCCGCGCAGTGACAGCAGGTGCCCGACGATGGCCTGAATCTGCGCTTCCGCGTTCCCGCCAAACTGCGGGTAGAAGCTCTTGGGATGGTCCGGCCAGAACGACGGCATCCTGGTGCCGGGCACGATCGTCGCGGGGTTCTTCAGCCAGTCAGCAATCCACTCTGGCTGCAGCCGGTCGCTGGCCATCCGGAGATCCGGGGCCAGGTTCGCCGTCGGCTGATCTTTCGGAATCTCTCCGAGCACGTGGCACTGCTGGCATTTGAGCAGGTCGAACAGTTCACGGGCGCCGGCGGGGCTTGCGCTCACATTGGACAGGACCGGGCTGCGGAACGACCCCATCTTGTTCGACACCGACCCGAAATACTGGATGACACCGTTCAGATTCTGGTCGTCGAGCCCGAACGAGGGCATCCGGACGTTCAGCCAGGGTCGAATCGTGATTGGGGCACGCAAGAAGGCGTACAGCCAATCGTGCTGGACGCGCGCGCCTTCGGGCGTCAGCAGCGGCGGCCCGAGCGACGGATCCGACAGGAGCTTCGTGAAGTCGCCGCCCGACCCTTCGATGACGTGGCAGCCGACGCAGTTTCTGCGGTGCACGAGCGCGCGACCGCTGGTCAGGAAGTCGCGTCGGGCGTTCTTGACCGGCATGGCCGCCGGCGGCTGGATCTCCGCCTGGAAGCTCATGAGCGCCGTCGCCAGGCTCGCGGTTTCCTCCTCGCTGAACTCGAAGTTGGGCATCCGCAGCTTGTCGAGCGGCTGCAGCTCCCGGCCCTGGTCGAACACGCGCGGATCGTGCAGCTTCGCCTTGTACCAGGCGATCTTGGAGGTGTGCGGCAGACCCTCCACAAAGGCAAAATCCAGCCGCGACACCAGCTTGCTCCCGGCCTCCGACAGCTCGGTGCCAATGGGCTGAACGTTCTCGAACCCTTTGATTTCGTGGCAGCTGTAGCAGCCGTACCGGTTGATGACACGTCGCCCCAGATCCAGCTGCTTGGCTCGCGCGTCGAGCTTGCTCACGGTCGCCTTCGCCTCTTCGAACGGCAGCAGCGCCCGGTAGTAGTCAAGCAGCACGCCGTCGACCGCCGCCTGATCCGGCGTAGCCTTCGGGGTCTCGCCGCCCGAGGTCTTGAGCGTCGAGAGGAACGTCGCCACGTCGGCCACCTGGGCATCGGTCAGGCGCAGGTCCGGCATGTAGGTCGTTGGACTGTAGTGCTTCGGGTCACGCACCCAGTTGTAGATCCAGGTGTAGCTGGTCTTGTTGCCGATGTTCTGCAGCGGCTGGCCGAAGGTCCGGTGTGGACCGGCCTCGGTCCGTGTCTTCTCGTCGAGGGCGTGACAACCAAGGCACCCGACGCTCTTGACGATCTCCTGCCCGCGCGCCGCATCCCCCCTGGGCGGATTGGCCACCGCGGTTTCATACGGCGTGGTGTTGGCGAAGAGGTACGCCGTGGCGGCGTTGATTTCCACCTCGTTTCGCACCGCGTCCTCGGGCGTGTTCGAATTGGAGTTGTACCAGATGCGCGGCATCCAGGTCGTCGCCTTCACCGACTTGGGGTTCCGCAGCCACGTCTTGACCCAGTCCTCGGTCAGCTTCGAGTCAATCTTCGTGAGGATCGGGCCCGGCTTCCGCAGGTCCTCGAAGCCGCGCGTCTTGTGGCAGGCGTAGCAACCAGCACGTTCGTAGGTCGCGTAGGCGACGTTCAGCACCTCGGCCCGCGGCACGTAGATCTCGCGCTTGTGGCACTTCGCGCAGGAGGCCTCGGTCATCGGCGTCGGAAGCATCGGGAAGTCCCACATGTGCGGCTCTTCCCAGTGGTATTCCTCTTCCCACCGCGCCTTGACTTCTTCGTTGGGCGGCATGTGGGAGGCGTCACGGAAGCTGATCGACTGGCCCATCCCTTCGTGGCAGACCGTGCAGCCCACCTGATCCATCGGATGGGGCGAGCCTCCACCGAGGTAGCTCGAAAGGTTCGGGTGCGTCGTGTACGGCTGCGGGAACTTCTCGTAGCCGGGCCGATCGATGGCCAGGTGGCAGGTCTGACACCGGTCCATCTTCATCACCCGCACGAAGTTCACGTCGTCGACCACGTTGGGCAGCATCAACTGCCGAACCGTCAGCGTGGGCGCCATGAAATCGAGGAGCGGCGCGTTCCGGAAATAGTCTTTGACCAGGCTCGGCGCCAGGACCGCCAGCCGGCGGTTCAACCGCGTCTCTTCGAGGTGCAGTTCGGCGATCAGCCCCTGGATCTTCGTCACCTCGCCGGTCAGGGCATCCTGCTCCAGCCGCAGCGCCTGCCGCTCGGCTGTCGTCTTCTGCGCCTGCAGGTCGAGCTCGTTCATGCGCGTCCGCAGCTCTGCCACCGCCTGGCCCTTCGCGTCGGCACTCGGCAGCTGCGCGGCTCTGGCCGCCTCGAAGTCGTAGCGGTCCTGGTCGTAGGTGGCCTTGGCAAACTGGTAGGCCTGCGACTCGATGGCCAGCCGCGCTTCGACCTCGGCCATCTTCGTCCGAATCTCTTCGACCTTCTGCTCGTTCGCTGCGACGTTCTGCTCGGCCTTGGTGAGCTGCGCCTGCAGCTCGGCCAGCTTCTTCTGGTCCACGCCCTTGGCGGCCCGTTCGAGCCCGGTCTGGGTCACCTCGGTCTCGAGCTGGACGAACCGCCGCTGCGTGTTCTTCCACTCGCGATCGTAGTCGTCCCAGACCATCCAGATCACCGAGATGAACAGGAACACGCTGGACGCCGCAAAGACGACGTTCAGGAAGTCGATGTTGTAAGCGTGTCCGACGCTCTTCTTTTCAGCCATGGTCAGATGTTGAAGAAGAATTCAGGAATCGCCACGATGTACTTCAGGTTGAAGAGCCACCGCAGCAGCATCTTGACCGGCAGCGACATCATCGCCAGGAACAGGAACACCGTCACGTAGTAACGGGGCGCGCCGAGCTTTTCCAGATAGGACTTGAACACGGTCTTCGCCAGCACGACCGGCAGCGCGAACACGTAGAACAGCGTAAAGAGAATCCCGAAGATCTCGCGTATCAGCCAGTGCCCCGGCAGCGCTCCGCCGAGGCCGCGCATCCAGATGTACTCCGACAGGTTCACGTTGACGAGCGCCTCGAGCTTGTGGGTGTCCCAGTACTCGAACGGGCCGAAGAAGTTCCAGTTCGGCCCGCGCAGGAACGTCCCGAGCACGATCAGCGAGACCCACAGAATCACGAAACCGAACAGGAAGAGCGTGATCTCGATCTTCCGCTCGTTGAACGTGTAGTAGCCGTTGCCCTTCGGGTTCTTGTCGACGTAGGGAATGGCGATGAGGCCGACGATGATGAGGCCCGGCAGCACCACGCCCGCGAGCCACGGGTCGAAGTAGACCAGCATTTCCTGCAGGCCCAGGAAGTACCACGGCGCCTTCGACGGATTCGGCGTCACCGACCGGTTGGCGGGCTGCTCGAGCGGGGCCTTGAGGAACACCGACCAGAGAATCAGGACGACCGAGCAGAGGATGAGCGAGATGAGCTCGGTGTAGACGAGATCGGGCCAGACCCACACGCGGTCCGACTCGGCCTTCTCGACGGGCCCTCGCCCTTGGCGATGCGCCGGTCGTTCAGCACCGCCTCGCGCATCGAGTACCACGTGAGGAAGATCAGGATGAAGATCAAGCCGACGATGGGCACGTTGTCCGGCTTGGTCATGATCAGCCGGAAATTCGGGTCGAAGGCGCCGAAGATGAAGAAGACGGCGAGGAAACCCTGCATGCCGTAGCCGATGGCGTTCGAGGCCATCAGCTCGCGCTTCCAGATCATCAGCCACAGCAGCACGCACGCCCCGATGAAGAACAATCGGGGGTCGGCGAGCGTGTTGAAAATGCCCTTCACAAAATCCACAAGCCCCTCCGGGGAACTCGGAAGTGAGAACTTCGTAGTTCTCACTTCGAACTTCAAACTTCTTCTAAAGCGGTCCCGAAATCCCGCCGTCCTTGCGCACGCGCCAGAAATGGACGGCCATCAGCACGGCAATCCCGAGCGGCAGACCGACGCAGTGCAGCACGTAGAACCGCAGCAGCGCGCCTTCGCCGACGAACGTGCCGCCGAGCAGCGCGAACCGCGCATCGTCGGCCGCATGAATCAACGGCACATCGCCCAGCCGCAGCAGCGCCGCGCCCGGTCCCTCGTGCCCGAGGAACGGCGTCGCGCGCGCCATGTTCGAGCCGACCGTGATCGCCCAGATCGCCAGCTGGTCCCACGGCAGCAGATAGCCCGTGAACGACAGCAGCAGCGTCAGCACCAGCAGGATGACGCCGACCGCCCAGTTGAACTCGCGCGGCGGCTTGTACGAGCCGGTCAGGAACACGCGGAACATGTGGAGCCAGACGGTGATGACCATCGCGTGCGCGCCCCAGCGGTGCATCTCGCGCATGATGCCGAGCGGCACGTGCTCGCGCAGCGCGACGATGTCGGTGTAGGCGTATTCGAGCGTCGGCCGGTAGTAGAACATCAGCAGCACGCCCGGTGAACGTCACGACCAGAAACAGAAAGAAGGTCAGCCCGCCCATGCACCACGTGTAGCGCAGCTTGACGCCCGACTTCCTGATCCGCACCGGGTGCAGGTGCAGGAAGACGTTCGACAGCATCACGAGCACGCGGTTGCGATCGCTGTCGGGCCGCCCGTGCCGGAAGATCGACGTCCAGACCTGCGTCTCGGTCAGCCAGTTCCAGAACCTGGTGAGCGCGCCTTCCTTGGGTGCGACGGTCTTGGTTCTGCCATACAGTCCGACTCAGCTCAGTGTCTTACGCCTTCAGAAACGCTTCGGGGTCGGTCCACTGCCCCAGCTCGAACTGGAACTTCCGGGTCTTGTCGACGAGGATTTGGCCGTCCTCGGCGAGCACGATCGCGCGCGCGCTCGAGCGGCCGCGGCGCCGGACCCTCGAAGTTGATGCCGGTCGTGCGGAACCCGCTGCCGTGGCACGGGCACTTGAACTTGGCTTCGGCCGACAGGTAGTTCGGCGTGCAGCCCAGGTGCGTGCACGTGACGAGCAGCGCGTAGAACCCGCTGGCGTGCTGCCACGATGTCGTCCGGCGTGCGGACGATCCAGACGCCGAACTTCTCCTTCCATCGCTCGTCGACCCCATCGCCGTACTCGTTCGGAAAGCCGGCGCTGAACTGCTGCGGCGGCTCGTTGAGCACGTTCGGGAACATGAAACGGCCGGTGGCCGCCAGCGCGGCGGCGGACGCCGCGGAGAATGCACCCCAGGCCAGGCCCATCCACGCCCGGCGCGTCAGAAGCGGCGACGTGTCGTCCGGGTCGCGCGTGGCCGCAGCAGCGGCCGCTGGCGCTGTCGCGGCCTTGGCGGCAGCGCCGCCGGCCGACGCGACCGAGGTCGTCTTACCGGCCAGATCGGGGAGCGGAGCGGCCGGCGGCTTCGGCGGTGCGGGCTTGGCCGCGTGCGCAGCGGCCGCCGCCTGAGGGGGCGCTGCCGAAGGGGCTCCGGGGCCGGCGCGGTCGGCGCCGGGGTTCCGGGCGTGTCAGGCTTCGTCTCGTCTGCCATCGTTGATTCTCAGGGACTCCGCTACCCGCATCTATGCGGCCCGTCCGCGGGCCGCCTCTCCAGAAAACCGCCTCAACTAGTTCAATGACTTCGCCAGGTCGAGAGACTCCAGAGCCTCTTTCGCCGCCTGCCGAACTCTCAGGCTGCGGTCCTGTTCGCTCAGGGCCATCACCGGGGCCTTCAGCCGATCATCCTTCAGGGTCGCCGCCGCCCGCAGACCGCTGATCAGGACGTCGGCGGCCGGGTCGAGGTCTTCGTACTGCGTGGCGTCGCGCGTAACCAGCGGTTCGACGGCCGTCCGGTCGAGCATCTGACGGATGACCGGCACGCCGTCCGCGCTGCCGTGGCGGGCCAGCGCGACGGCCGCATTCCAGCGCACGTCGGCGGCATCGTCCTGGAGCGCACTCCGCAGCGTGTCGAGCTGCCCGGTGCCAGGCAGGGCCCCGAGCGCGTAGACGACCATCTTGCGGATCCCCGCGTCTCCGGAGCCGTACAAAGGCTGAAGCGTCGGCACCACGGTCGCGTCCCCGGACGAGCCGAGGGCCCAGATGGTGCTGATCCGGGCCTCATTGATGTCGATTTCGGTCCAGCCGTTGAACCGGGAGAACCAGTCGGGCGTCCATGACGTCCCCGGCTCGTCGAGCGCCCTGGTCAGCGCCAAAATCGCCTCGCGCGAGAGCGGCGGATCGAGGCGGCCGATGGCGAGCGCCAGATAGCGCCGGACCCGCGGATCGTCGTTCTTCGCGTCCTCGAACGCCTTGACCAGCGCCGGCGCCAGCGACGGGTCGCGGCGCACCTCGGGATCGTCCATCAGGCGCGACAATTCGAACGCCGCGGGCCATTGCCGGCTCATCCCGCCGGTCTGAATCTCGGCCAGATACTCCTGCGGCGTGCGCTCATCGGTCAGCAGCGACCGGAACCCGACGTACACCAGCGCCGTGATGCCGACGACGGCCAACGGGATCAAGAAGAACTGAACGGCGAGGGCAGGCGCAGCGACGAACGGATTGCGAGTCGCGGGTTCGCGCTCGACAAGTTTGTCCATGTAAACCGGGATATTGGCGCGGAAACAGAGTGTCCGAGGCCGGGCAAGTTTTACTACGGGAGACGGTTAGCGTCAAGCGATCGGCCTCTGGGCCGGGCTCCCCGCCCCCTCTGCCGGGCTAGATCTTCGGGAGGGTGACCCCCCGCTGGGCTTGATATTTCCCCTTCTTGTCGCGGTACGACACCTGACAGGGATCGTCGCTTTGGAAAAACAGGACCTGGGCGATGCCCTCGTTGGCGTAAATCTTGGCCGGCAACGGCGTGGTGTTTGAGATCTCGATGGTGACGTGTCCTTCCCACTCGGGCTCGAACGGCGTGACGTTGACGATGATCCCGCACCTCGCGTAGGTGGACTTCCCGAGGCAGACGGTGAGCGTGTCCCTGGGAATCCGGAAGTACTCGATCGTCCGCGCCAGGGCGAACGAATTCGGCGGGATGATACAGACATCGGCGGTGATATCGACAAAGGACTTCGGGTCGAAGTCCTTGGGGTCGACGACGGTGTTGTAGACGTTGGTGAACACCTTGAACTCGTCGGCCACCCGCACGTCGTAGCCGTAGGACGACACGCCAAAGGAGATGACCCCGTCCCGCATCTGGCTGTCCACGAAGGGCTCGATCATCCCGTGCTCGAGCGCCATCTTCCTGATCCACGTGTCTGGTCGAATGCTCATGATCAGCGCCTGAAGATCGCAAAGAGGAGCGTCAGCACGACGCTCACCACGATTGACGTCGTCAGCGGGAAGTAGAAGGAGAAGTTCCCGCGGCGAACGCTGAAGTCGCCCGGAAGCCGTCCGAGCGGCACACCCCAGACCATCAGAAGCCCCAGGCCCGTGATGGCCAGCCCGAGCAGCACGAGGGTCTTCCCCACTCGATTACCTCGACTTCACCGGACCGGCTCAGACGAGGTCGACGCCGGCGAAGAAATATCCGATTTCGTACGCGGCCGTGTCCGGCGCATCGGATCCGTGGGTGGCGTTGCGTTCGATGGACTCGGCGAACTCCTTGCGCAGTGTCCCGGCGTCAGCCTTCGCCGGGTCCGTCGCTCCCATCAGCGCGCGCCACTTCCTGATGGCCTCCGGCGCCTCCAGGACCAGGACCACGACGGGGCCAGAGGACATGAACTCGGTCAGGCTCGCGAAAAACGGCCGCGCGCGGTGCACGGCGTAGAAGCCTTCGGCCTGCGCCTTCGACAAGTGCACGCGCCGCATGGCGCGAATCTGAAAGCCCTCGGTCTCGATCCGTTGAATCAGGCGGCCAGCGAGCCGCCGCTCGAAGGCGTCCGGCTTGATGATGGCCAACGTACGTTCAGACATCCGATGATTATATGCAGAAATTGCTAAATGCTGATTGAGGATTGCTGATTTGATTGGGAAATTGGCCGCCGGGATGATGGGCACGGAGTCTGCTTCACGGTCCATCGTGAGCCAAGCGGCCGATTCTCTCAAGGCGCGTGCGCTGCGCTTTGCGCTTCAGATCGTCGCCGTGTGCCGGACACTTCCCAATGACTGGGAGGGACGTCATGTGGCCGATCAGCTCTTTCGTAGTGGCACGGGCGTCGCGGCGAACTACCACGCCGCGTGCCGGGCACGCTCCCGCCGGGACTTCATCGCCAAGATGGGCATCGTCGTGGAAGAAGCCGAGGAGACCGTCTTCTGGCTGATTTTCGCGACAAGCGCCAGGCTCGCTGCGGCGACCAGCACCGCAGAGCCTCTGGCCGAGGGCCGCGAGCTACTGGCGATCTTCGCCGCGTCGGCAAAGACCGCCAGTCTCAACCTGCGCGCCCAGAAACCCTCAATCACCAATTAGCAATCAGCAATCAGCAATCAGCACTCTATCGGAGCCCTTCCATAATCTCCTCGAGCGCCTCGGGACCAGGGCGGGTCACCGAGAGCGGCAGGCTCGCGAGGGGTTCGTCGACGACGTTCAACTGCGTGAGGAAGTCGTCCCGGTCCGGCTCGATGTAGAGGATGCCCGTGGCGAACTCTCCGCGGCGAGCCGTCTCGTGCAGGCGCCTGAGCGCGCCGATCTTGTCGGTCGGATCGTATGCCTCCTCCAGCTTCTTGAGGAACAGGCGCGACCCGTCGTGCATCGTGACTTCCTGGGTGGTCCCGGGCTCGTATTCGACCGTGATGTCCTCGAAGAACGGCACGAAGCTCACTTCTTCGACCGGATCGTCGTGATCCTTCACGTACGCGTAGCTCTTGGTCGACCCTTCGTGATCGTTGAACGTGACGCACGGCGAGATGACGTCGAGCATCACCGTGCCGCGGTGCGCGAGCGCGGCCTTGAGGAGCGACAGCAGCTGCTTCTTGTCGCCCGAAAAGGACCGCGCGACGAACGTGGCGCCGAGCTCGATGGCGAGGGCGCACGTGTCGATCGGCGGCAGATCGTTGACAACGCCGGTCTTGAGCTTCGACCCGAGGTCGGCGGTCGGCGAGAACTGGCCCTTGGTCAGCCCGTAGCAGCCGTTGTCCTCGATGATGTAGATGATGGGCAGGTTACGGCGCATCAGGTGCACGAACTGGCCGATGCCAATCGCGCCGGTATCGCCGTCGCCGCTCACCCCGATCGCGATGAGCTTCTGGTTCGCCAGCATGGCGCCGGTGCCAACCGACGGCATGCGGCCGTGGACGGCGTTGAAGCCATGCGAGCCGCCGAGGAAGTACGCCGGGCTCTTGCTCGAGCAGCCGATGCCCGAGAGCTTGATCACGCGGCTCGGGTCGACGCCCATCTCGTAGAACGCTTCAATGATGCGCTCAGAGATCGAGTTGTGGCCGCAGCCCGCGCAGAGCGTGGTCTTGCCGCCCTTGTAGACCTGCGGTTCGAGCCCGATTCGGTTCACTTTGATTGGAGTCGCCATTAGTCCACACCTGCCGTGCCCGCGGACACGCGAGCCACCGTCTTTTTCGCCACTTCGTAGCCCTCCTGCGACAGCACATCGTCGCTGACGCTGCGCGCGTCGATCGGCAGGCCGTTGTAGTGCAACACGCTCCTCAGCTTGGCGATCCGCTCGGGCGAGAGCTCGAGACGCATCAGTTGCAGCAGCTGCGCATCGCGGTTCTGTTCGATCACGTAGATCCGTTCGTGGGCGTCGATGAACTTCACGAGGTCGTCGGTAAAGGGATAGGCGCGCATCCGGTAGTAGGACGCCTTGAAGTCGGCCTCGTCACGGAGCTGGTCGCGGCTCTCCGTCACGGCCCAGTGCGAGGTGCCGTACGCGATGAAGCCGACCTTGGCCCCGGCCACCTGATCGATCTCCGGCCTGGGCACGCAGGTCCGCGCCGTCTCGAACTTGCGCGACAGCCGGTCCATGTTCTCGACGTAGTCATCGGGCCGCTCGCTGTACTGCCCCTTGGCGTTGTGCCCGGAACCGCGCGTGAAGTACGCGGGCATGCCGTCTCCCGGGACCGTGCGGTACGGAATGCCGTCACCGTCCACGTCCTTGTAGCGGCCCCACTCGCCGAGCTTCTTCAGGATCTCCGGCGTGAGACGCTTGCCGCGGTTGATGGGCTTCTCCGGGTACTTGAAGCCGTCGGACATCCAGTTGTTCATGCCCAGATCGAGGTCGAGCATCACGAACACCGGTGTCTGGAACTGCTCCGCGACATCGAAGGCTTCGATGGCCATCGAGTAGCACTCCTCGACCGAGGAGGGAATCAGCATGATGTGCTTGGTATCGCCGTGCGAGAGGAAGGCCGTCGTGATGAGATCGCCCTGCGCCGTCCGCGTCGGAAGCCCGGTCGACGGCCCCACGCGCTGGACGTCGAAGATGACCGCTGGCGTCTCGGCGTAATAGGCCAGGCCGGTGAACTCCGACATCAGCGAGATGCCCGGACCGGCCGTGGCGGTCATCGAACGGGCCCCGGCCCAGCTCGCGCCGATCACCATTCCGAGCGAGGCAATCTCGTCCTCGGCCTGGACGATGGCGAAGGTGGCCTTGCCGGTCGTCTTGTCCACCCGGTACTTCCGCATGTACCCGATGAGCGATTCGCAGAGTGACGACGACGGCGTGATCGGGTACCAGGCGACCACGGTCACGCCGGCCATCATGCAGCCAATCGCCGCGGCGGCGTTGCCTTCGATCAGAATCTTGCCGGCCGTTTCGTTCATCGGCTCGATGTAGAACGGATCCTGCTTGGTGAAGGTGGCCTGGGCGTAGTCAAAACCCGCCTTGAGGGCGCCGGCGTTCAGCGTCACGGCCTTGGCTTTCTTGCCGAGCTGCTTGGTGAGCGCCTTCTCCATCAGCGCCAGATCGATGCCGAGGATCTTCGCCAGGATCCCGTCGTAGATCATGTTGCGCACGAGACGGCGCAGCTTCGCGTCCGGACAGACAGGCGCAACGAGCTTGTCGAACGGCACGGGATAGAAAACCAGGTCGTCTCGCAGATCCTTGAGCTTGAGCGGCTCGTCGTACACCACCGCCGCGCCAGGCTCGAGCGTGAGCACGTCCTCTTTAGCGGTCTCGGGGTTCATCGCAATCAGGAAGTCCACTTCCTTCTTGCGCGCGATGTAGCCCTTCTTGCTCGTGCGGATGGTGTACCAGGTGGGCAGCCCGGCGATGTTCGAGGGGAACATGTTCTTGCCCGAAACGGGCACGCCCGAAAGGAGGATGGACCGCAGCAGAACCATGTTGGCGGTCTGGCTCCCGGAGCCGTTGACCGTGGCCACCTGGATGCTGAAGTCGTTGACCACGCGCTGCCGGCCAGACGTGGCCTGCCGTTCCTGTACCGCTAGATCTGTCGGTGACATTCGCAAGTCCTTGCAGACTAAGGATTAGGGGGTACCCTGCGGTCTCGCCGCCGAGTGGACAAACCGTCAAAGTATAGCATGCCCGGCAGATCTATCGGGCGAACGGCCCACGGTGTGCACACGGCGGGAAGGCCAGGACCTGCACAGGGTTGCGCAGGCGAACGGACGAACAATCGCGACTAGACCAGTTCCTTGACTGCCGCGCCCATGTCGGCCGGACTCTTCACGACCTTGACGCCGGCCTTCTTGAGCGCGGCCATCTTTTCGGCGGCCGTGCCCTTCCCGCCTGCGATGATCGCGCCCGCGTGTCCCATTCGGCGTCCCGGCGGCGCGGTCTGCCCGGCAATGAACGCCACGACGGGCTTCTTGAAGTGGCCCTTGATCCAGGCCGCGGCCTCTTCCTCGGCGCTGCCGCCGATCTCGCCGATCAGAATGACGGCCTCGGTGTCGTGGTCGGCCGCAAACAGCTTCAGCGCATCGATGTGGGTCGTGCCGATGAGCGGATCGCCGCCGATGCCGATACAGGTCGTTTGCCCGAGCCCGAGCCGTGTCAATTGGTGAATGGCCTCGTAGGTCAGCGTGCCGCTCTTGGACACGATGCCGATCCGGCCTTCCTTGCAGATGTGCCCGGGGATGATCCCTGCCTTGCCCTTGCCGGCCGAGATGACGCCCGGGCAGTTGGGCCCCACCAGCCGCGTGCCGGGATGGGACTTCAGGAACGTCATCGCCCGCATCATGTCGAGCGTCGGGATGCCTTCGGTGATGCAGACCACCACACCGATCCCCGCGTCGGCGGCTTCCATCACGGCGTCGGCGGCAAACGGCGGCGGCACGAAGATGACCGACGCATTGGCGCCCGTCTTCTCGACGGCTTCCGCGACGGTGTCAAAGATCGGCCAGCCCTCGTGCATGGTGCCGCCCTTGCCCGGCGTGACGCCGCCAACCACCGTCGTGCCGTAGGCGGCCGCCTGCTTGGCGTGAAACGTGCCTTCGCGCCCGGTCAGCCCCTGCACCAGCAACCGCGTCGATTTGTCTATGAGAACAGCCATCGGAATTTGGTAATTGGGTGATTGGGTAATTGGGTGATTGGGTAATTGTTACGGATCGCTTCGTGCTCGTGTTTTCGTGGCACTCTTTCGTGTTTTTCGTGCGCCTCACTTGGCGAGCGACACGACCGTCGAAGCGGCCTCGCCCATCGAGTCGGCCGTCGTGAAGTTCATCCCGCTCTCTTTCAGCAGCCGCTTCCCCTCGTCCACGTTCGTGCCCTCCATGCGGATCACGATCGGCACCGGGACGCCCAGTTCCTTGACGGCGGCGATGACGCCCTGCGCGAGCACGTCGCAGCGCAGGATCCCGCCAAAGATGTTGATGAGCACCGCCTTGACGTTCTTGTCGGACATCAGGATCTTGAAAGCGTTGCGGATCTGCTCGGCATTGGCGCCGCCGCCGACGTCCAGGAAGTTCGCAGGTTCGCCTCCCGCCAGCTTGATGATGTCCATCGTCGCCATCGCGAGGCCGGCGCCATTGACCATGCACCCGATGTTGCCGTCGAGATGGATGTAGTTGAGCGACGACTTGGACGCCTCGATCTCGAGCGGGTCCTCCTCGCCAAGGTCGCGCAGTTCCTTGAGTTCCGGATGCCGGTACAGCGCGTTGTCGTCGAAGCTCATTTTCGCGTCGAGCGCCAGAAGATCCTCCGACTCGGTGATGACGAGCGGGTTGATCTCGATGAGCGACGCGTCGGTCGCGACGAATGCGTCGTAAAGCGACGTCATCAGGCGCACCGCCTTGTTGACCTGGGGGCCGTCGAGCCCGATGGCAAACCCCAGCTGGCGGGCTTCGAACGGCACGAGACCGACGCCAGGCTCGATGTAGACACGCACGATCTTCTGGGGGGTCGCAGCGGCCACTTCCTCGATGTCCATGCCGCCGGCTGAGCTCGCCATCATCACCGGCTTCCCTGACGCCCGGTCGAGCACCAGGCTCAGGTACAGCTCCCGGGTCATCTGGAGCCCCTCTTCGACCAGCACGCGTCCGACCACGCGGCCTTCCGGTCCCGTCTGATGGGTGACCAGTGTCATCCCGAGCATCTTCTCGGCAAGCGCCTGGGCTTCGGCGGCAGACTTGGCGAGCTTGACGCCGCCGCCCTTGCCGCGCCCGCCCGCATGGATCTGCGCCTTGACGACGACAATGTCGCCGCCCAGTCGGCCGGCGATCGCGCCGGCCTCGGCGGCCGTGAAGGCGACCTCGCCCCGTGGCACGGGAACACCATGCTTGGCGAGGATGGCTTTGGCTTGATATTCGTGGATTTTCATGACGTATGAGAACTTCGAATGCTAATGGAGTTCATCCATATGCGTCAACGTGTAGACTGTTGACTTGATGCCACCACGATCGCGGGTCTTCGATTCATCGGTCGGGATCAAGCTCCTGATCGGCCTGACCGGGCTTGCCCTCTTCCTCTATCTCATCATCCACGTCACGGGCAACGCGCTCGTCATGGTCAGCCCTGACGCCTTCAACGGCTTTCACGAGATGATGACCTCGAATCCGCTGCTCCCGGCGATCGAGATCGCGCTGCTCCTGGTCTTCCTGCTCCATATCTACAAGACGGTGACCATGTACCTGCGCAACCGGCAGGCGCGGCCCGTCCGGTACCAAGTGAAGAAGGCCGCAGGGCCGCCGAGCCGGAAGACGCTCGCGTCCTCGACCATGATTGTCACCGGTCTGTGGCTACTCGTCTTTCTCGTTCTCCACGTGCGCGCGTTCCGGTTCCCGCCGCACTACGAGACGCCGGCCGGCCACCTGGACCTCTACCGGATCGAGATGGAGAACCTCGCCCACCCGCTCACGGTCGCGTTCTACGTGTTGACCATGCTGATTGCCGGCTCCCACCTCTGGCACGGCGCCTCGAGCGCCCTCCAGTCGCTGGGCTTCGATCACCCGCGGTGGAGCCCGCGCCTTCTGGTGCTTGGCAAGGTCGCCTCCGTTGCCATCGCCGGCGGGTTCATCGTGATCACCCTCTGGGTGTTCTTCGCGGGAGGCCGCCCGTGAGCGGCATCATCCTCGACGCCAAGGTTCCCTCCGGCCCCATCGCCGAGAAATGGGACCGCCACAAGTTCGAGATGAAGCTGGTGAACCCCGCGAACAAGCGGAAGTACACCATCATCTCCGTCGGCACCGGGCTGGCCGGCGCATCCGCTGCGGCTTCCCTCGGCGAGCTCGGCTACAACGTCCTGTCGTTCTGCATCCACGACAGCCCGCGGCGCGCGCACAGCATCGCGGCCCAGGGCGGAATCAATGCCGCGAAGAACTACCAGAACGACGGCGACAGCATCTACCGCCTCTTTTACGACACGGTCAAGGGCGGGGATTATCGGTCTCGCGAGTCGAACGTCCATCGCCTGGCCCAGCTGAGCGTCAACATCATCGATCAGTGCGTCGCGCAGGGCGTGCCCTTCGCCCGCGAATACGGTGGCCTGCTCGACAACCGGTCCTTTGGCGGCGCCCAGGTCTCCCGCACCTTCTACGCGCGAGGGCAGACGGGCCAGCAGCTCCTCATCGGCGCCTACCAGTCGCTCATGCGGCAGGTGCACCTGGGCTCGGTCAAGCTGTTCGCCCGGCGCGAGATGCTCGATGTGGTGATCATCGACGGCAAGGCGCGCGGCATCGTGGTCCGGAATCTGACGACCGGCGCCATCGAGCGCTACGCAGCCGACGCCGTCATCCTCGCCACCGGCGGCTACGGCACGGCGTACTACCTGTCGACCAACGCCGTGAACTGCAACGTCACCGCGGTGTGGCGCGCGCACAAGCGCGGAGCGCTCTTCGCCAACCCGTGCTTCACGCAGATCCACCCGACCTGTATTCCGGTCAGCGGCGATCACCAGTCCAAGCTCACGCTGATGAGCGAGAGCCTCCGGAACGACGGGCGCGTCTGGGTCCCGAAGAAGCAGGGCGACAGCCGGCCGCCCGAGCAGATACCCGAAGGCGAGCGAGACTACTACCTCGAACGGAAGTATCCCAGCTTCGGCAACCTCGTGCCCCGCGACGTGGCTTCACGCAACGCCAAGCAGGCCTGCGACGACGGACGCGGCGTCGGAGAGAGCGGCCTTGCCGTCTATCTCGACTTTGCCGACGCGATCCAGCGGCTCGGACCCGAGACAATCAAAGCGAAGTACGGCAACCTCTTCCACATGTACCAGAAGATTACGGACGAGAATCCGTACAAGGTGCCCATGCGCATCTACCCCGCCATCCACTACACGATGGGGGGGCTCTGGGTGGACTACAACCTGATGAGCACGATTCCCGGACTGCACGTGCTCGGGGAGGCCAACTTCTCGGACCATGGAGCGAACCGCCTCGGCGCCAGCGCGCTGATGCAGGGGCTGGCCGACGGCTACTTCGTGATCCCCTACACGATCGGTCACTACCTGGCCAGCACCACGCTGCCGAAGGTGACCACGGACCACGACGCGTTCAAGCAGTCCGCCGACGCCGTTCAGCAGGACATCACCCGTCTGCTGTCGGTCAAGGGAAACCGGACCATCCGCGAGATCCACCGCGAGCTCGGCCGGATCCTGTGGGACGACGTGGGGATGGCGCGGACCGAAGCCAGCCTCAAGCGGGCGCTGACAGCCATTCCGAAGCTCCGCGACGAGTTCTGGAACAGCGTCTCGGTCCCGGGCACGCCCGACAACCTCAATCAAAGCCTCGAATACGCCGGTCGCGTGGCCGACTACCTCGAGTTCTCGGAATTGCTCGCGCTCGACGCGCTCGAGCGTCGTGAGTCGTGCGGCGGACATTTCCGCGAGGAGAGCCAGACGCCGGAAGGCGAGGCGCTGCGCGATGATGCCAATTTCTCGTACGTGGCAGCCTGGGAGTTCACCGGCGTGGGCAAGCGCCCCGAGCTCCACAAGGAAGCCTTGACGTTCGACGAAGTGCACCCGACGCAGCGGAGCTACAAGTAGGCTCAGGGCTCACGGCTTAAGGCTTTGAGCGGCCTGAGCCATGAGCCGTAAGCCATAAGCCATAGGCCGACAAGGATCATCGTGAGACTCCATCTGAAGATTTGGCGACAGGCCGGACCGAACGCCCCGGGCCGTCTCGTGGATTACCCGGCCGAGCACGTCTCGCCGGACATGTCGTTCCTCGAAATGCTCGACGTGGTGAACGAGGGCCTCAGCAGGAAGGGCGAAGACACCGTCGCGTTCGACTCCGACTGCCGCGAAGGCATCTGCGGCATGTGCAGCCTGGTCGTCAACGGCGTGCCTCACGGTCCCGACCGCGGCACGACGGTCTGCCAGCTCCACATGCGCCGCTTCAAGGACGGCGATACGGTCACAATCGAGCCGTGGCGAGCGAAGGCGTTTCCCGTGGTCAAGGACCTTGTCGTGGACCGCAGCGCCTTCGACCGAATCATCGCAGCGGGCGGGTTCGTGTCCGTCAACTGCGGCGGCGCGCCGGATGGGAACGCGATCCCAATCCCCAGGGACATCTCCGAAGCGGCAATGGACTCGGCGGCGTGCATCGGCTGCGGGGCATGCGTCGCAGCCTGCAAGAATGCGTCAGCGCATCTCTTTGTGGGCGCCAAGGTGTCGCAGCTGGCCCAGCTGCCTCAGGGGCAGGTCGAACGAATGCGCCGCGTCGTCGCGATGGTCGAGCAGGCTGATGCCGATGGCTTCGGGAGCTGCTCGAACGAAGGGGAATGCGAAGCGGTCTGCCCGAAGGAGATTCCGATTTCCAACATCGCACGCCTGACGCGGGAGTATGTCAGGGCGGTGGTCAGGGCGTAGATCGGCCCGGTATGGCCGACCTTCCCGACCTGCCTGACCTGACCTTCCCGACCTTCCTGACCCACCCGACCCGGTGATCAGACCTTGATCACGTCGACGAGCTCTTTGACCGCCGCGGCGGACTTCTGAAGCGCGGCGGCTTCCTCCGGGGTGAGCTTGATCTCCATGATTTGCTCCAGCCCTCGAGCCCCGAGCTTGACCGGCACCCCGACGAAGAGATCCCGCACCCCGTACTCGCCCTGCAGGAACACCGAGCACGGCAGGATCTTCTTCTTGTCCTTGAGGATGCACTCGACCATCTCGGCCGCAGCCGCGCCAGGCGCGTACCAGGCGCTCGTGCCCACGAGCTTGGTGATCTCGGCACCGCCGTCGGCGGTCCGCTTGCAGATGGCGTCCACCCGTTCCTTCGACATCAGCTCGGTGATGGGCACGCCGGCCACGGTCGAGTAGCGCGGCAGCGGCACCATCGTGTCGCCGTGGCCCCCGAGCACGAAGGCGTGCACGTTTTCGACCGAGACGTTCAGCTCCATCGCGATGAACGTGCGCATCCGGGCCGAATCGAGCACGCCCGCCATGCCAATCACGCGCTCACGGGGAAACCCACTGAGCCGGTAAACAGCCTGGCACATCGCATCGAGCGGGTTGGCGACCGGCACGATGATGCAGTTCGGCGAGTGCTTCACCACCTGCTCGGTCACCGCCTTCATGATGCCGAAATTGACGTTCAGCAGGTCGTCGCGGCTCATCCCGGGCTTGCGCGGAACGCCCGACGTGATGACGACGACATCCGAGTTGGCGGTCTGCGCATAGTCCGAGCCGCCGATCACGCGGCTGTCGGATCCGGTGATCGGGCACGACTCGAGCATGTCGAGCGCGACGCCGGCCGCCTTCTGATCCGCGATGTCGACCACGACGACGTCGGCGAGCTCCTTGTCGGCAATACAACGGGCGACGGTCGAGCCGACATTTCCGGCGCCACCGACTACGGTCACTTTGCGGTTCATCTCTGCTCCTTGTAAGACCTGCCGGACCTACATGTTGCCGATGATGGCGTCCGCGAACTCCGACGTCTTGAGTTCCTTTGCGCCTGTCATCTGGCGTGCCAGATCGTAGGTCACCTTCTTCTGCGCGATCGTCTTCTCGAGCCCCTGCTCGATGAGGGCGGCCGATTCGGCCCACCCGAGGTGGTTGAGCATCATCACGCCGGAGAGAATCACCGAGGCGGGGTTGATGACATCCTTGCCGGCGTACTTCGGCGCCGTGCCGTGGGTGGCCTCGAAGAACGCGATGTCGTCGCCGATGTTCGCTCCCGGCGCCATCCCGAGCCCCCCGACCTGAGCCGCGCAGGCATCCGAGAGGTAGTCGCCGTTCAGGTTTGGCGTCGCGAACACGTCATAGTCGGCGGTTCGCGTCAGGATCTGCTGGAACACGCTGTCGGCAATCCGGTCGTTGATGACCACTTTGCCCTCGCGCGACGCCCCCTGCCCGATTTCTTCCTCGGTGACGATGTGGTCCCGGAACTCGGCCTTGGCCACTTCGTAGCCCCAGTCGCGGAACGCGCCCTCGGTGAACTTCATGATGTTGCCCTTGTGGACCAGCGTCACGGTCTTCCGCTTGTTGGCGACGGCAAACTGCACCGCCATCCGCACCAGGCGCTTCGATGCCGGTCTCCGAGATCGGCTTGATGCCGATGCCGGAGTCCGGCGCGATCCGCTTCCCCATCTCCTTGGCGATGAACTCGATGACGCGTTCGGCCTGCGGCGTGCCCTTGGCCCACTCGATGCCTGCGTACACGTCCTCGGTGTTCTCGCGGAAGATGACGACGTTCATCAGCTCGGGATGGGTCACCGGCGCAGGCGTGCCGGCGAAGTACCGGACGGGCCGGATGCAGGCATACAGGTCGAGCACCTGGCGAAGCGTCACGTTCAGGCTGCGAATACCGCCGCCGACCGGCGTCGTCAGCGGCCCCTTGATGGCCACCTTGTAGGTCTTGACCGCTTCCAGAGTGTCGTTCGGCAGCCATTCGCCGGTGAGCGTCTTGGCTTTCTCGCCCGCCGGCACCTCGAACCATGCGAGACGACGCTTGTTGGCGTACGCGCGCGCGACCGCCGCGTCGAACACGCGCGAGCTCGCCCGCCAGATGTCGGGCCCCGTGCCGTCGCCTTCGATGAACGGAATGATGGGATCGTCGGGCACGACCATGTGGCCGCTGCGACGGGAGATTGCCCTGCCGCTCGACGGCGGCTTGAATGACGTGAAGTTGGGCATCAGCAATGGCGGCGACTTTTAGGTCAGGTCCCCCGGACTCGTCCTGCGTTTCTCACAGAATTTGTGGAAAACTCTGTGGAAAAGCACGCTCGTTTACGGCGTTGTGATGACGCATCCGGAATGTTTTAGCGATTTGCACCACGGCAGGGCGACACGCCGCTCGCTTCTGCCGACCAAAACCTCCGGATTATACTGTAGGGCGCCGCGCGCGATCGAGACGCGCGCCACACGTCCTCCAAAACCCCGTGACCGCAGAGATCCCTCAACCCACCATGAAGATCGTGATTGCTGACGACTTGCCGGAATCTTCGCTTGCTCTGCTTCGCGCCGAGCCCGACTGGCAGGTGGACGCGCGCAGCGGCCGCAGCCCGGACGACCTCGCAGCCGCGCTCGCCGACGCCGACGCCCTGATGGTGCGCAGCGCAACGAAGGTTACCGCCGCCGTGATTGCCAGCGCTCCCCGCCTGCGCATCATCGCTCGCGCCGGCACCGGCGTGGACAATGTCGACGTGGCGGCCGCCAGTGACCGCGGCATTCTGGTGGTCAACGCTCCAGGCGCCAATAGCATCAGCGTCGCCGAGCACGCGTGCGCGCTCATGCTGGCGCTCGCGCGCATGGTGCCTGCGGCGGACGGGGCGATGAAGAACGGCAAATGGGAAAAGAAGCGTTTTCTGGGCACCGAGGTGCGCGGCAAGACGCTCGGCATCGCCGGCCTTGGCCGGATCGGCCAGGAAGTGGCGCACCGGGCGCGCGCGTTCGGCATGCGTGTCGTCGCCCACGATCCCTTTATTTCCCGCGAGATTGCCGCCGACCTGGGTGTGGAGTTGCTGACGCTCGACGAGGTGTGCCGGACCGCGGACTTCCTGACGCTGCACCTTCCGTCAACGGCCGAGACGAAGCACCTGTTCAACGACGCCCGGTTCGCGATCACCAAACGGGGCATCCGCATCATTAATACCGCGCGGGGAGAGCTCATCGATGAGGCCGCGCTCAAGCGCGCGATCGAGAGCGGCGTGGTCGCTGCTGCCGGTCTCGATGTGTTCGAGAAGGAGCCGCCGGCCGACTGGGCGCTCGTGCAATTGCCCCAGGTGGTCGCGACGCCGCATATTGCGGCGTCGACGGAGGAGGCACAGGAGCTTGTGGGGCTCGACACGGCGGCTGCCGTCCGCGACTTCCTCCGGGACGGCGTCGTCAGGAACGCGGTCAACTTTCCGTCGGTGCATCCGGACGAACTCCAGCGCCTTCAGCCCTGGATTCGCCTGGCCGATGCGCTGGCGTCCATCGTCACGCAGATGGGACCGGCGCGGCTCGAGACGCTGGCGCTGCGCTACTACGGCACGCTCGCCGAGAGCCGGGCGGCCGACATCGTGGCTGCCGGCGCCGCCGCGGGCATTCTGCGCCCGATTCTCTCCGGCGGCGTTTCCGTCGTGAACGCGCGGGCGGCTGCCAGGGACCGGGGCATCGAGATCATCGAGTCGCGCAGCACCCGGCCGCGCCATTTCACCAGCCTCGTGTCGTTGAAGCTGCACACGAGCGACGGCGAGCGCTGGGTGGAAGGGACCATCTTCGAGCCCAACACCCCACGGCTCGTATCGGTCCAGGGCGTCAAGGTCGAGGCGCCACTCGCCGGAACGATGCTGTTCATCGCCAACGATGATCAACCCGGCGTGATCGGCGAGGTCGGCACGATCCTCGGCAGGGCCGGCGTCAACATCGCGAACTTTGCCCTCGGGCGGGGGGACACCGGCGCGGTAGGTGTGGTCAACGTGGACGAAGTCGCCAGCGCGCCGTCGGCGCTGGAGGACGCGGTCGGCGCCATCCGGAAAGTGCCGGCCGTCCGTCAGGCCTGGGTCGTCAGACTTCCCGCTCAGTGACGAAACTTTGAACTTAAAAGGAAGAACTCAAAAGGAGTGAATCGAGACCGCATCGACGATCCGCCCTTGGAGCGGCGCGACCCGCTTCGCCGCCCGCGCGCGACGAAATCGACGGTGACGACGGAGCTGCTGGAGCAACTCGCGTTTGAGCACTCCGCGACTTTGCACAAACAGGCTGCGATAGATCGTTTCGTGCGACACCTGCATGTCAGCATCGCTCGGAAAGGTGGCCCGAAGCCAGCCGGCGATTTGTTGGGGACCAGGCGGACGCCAGCTTCGCCGCCACGGTGGCCCGCAGGGCGACCGCGTCGCCAGCCGACACGGCTTGGGCCGGCGCGCGTGGGCCCAGGCCCGTCGATCCGCCCGTTGCGCGCGATAGTGCGGGCGGCCGCCAAGACGGCGCACTTCACGACTGATCGTCGACGGCGCCCGCCGGAGGCGGCGCGCGAGGCTCCGGATCGACGCACCGCAGGCCAAGCCGCGCGAGATTTCTTCGCGCTCGGCGAGGGTTACCGTGACAGCGGCACGGCGCCGCGGCGGGGGCGCGACGCCGCCCTCCGCTTCGACAATGCCATGGATCCGCCAATGCCCCCGCTGCAGGGCCGACGCGATCTCGGTGAGAGACTCCCCAGCTCGCCAGCGTTGCCACAGCTCGTTCCGCTGACTCCAAGACATCCACGGTCGACGCACGCGCATAACACCCCCGATCTAGACGGTGTTGCGCCGACCCATTGAATTCACCAGTGTCCTTCGTAGTTCTTCCTTCTAAGTTTCCAATTTCGTCAGATAGCGATGCGCAGCGCGGCCGGACGGACGCGGGCCTCGAGCGTAGACCCGCCTTGAAACGGTTCGCCGTCCACGTGGGCAGTCAGCGGGCCGTCGCTCTCGATGGTCACGTGCTCGATCGGCTCGATGGACATGCCGGGTACTCGATCGATGCCTCCGGAGAAGAGCCGCGGCACGGCCAACAGCGTTCGCATGCGCGATGCCTCGCGGAACACCACCAGATCGAGCCGTCCGTCGTCCAGCCTGGCCCCCGGAGCGATGCGCGCGCCGTTGCCGAACTGCGGCGAGTTGGCCAGCGTCACGAGGAGCGCGGCTCCAGAAAACGTCGACCTGTCGGTTCGAAGGCGATAGGTCGACGGGCGGTAGCGAACGAGCTCCCTGCAGGTGATGCGAATGTACCCGGCCAGCCCGCGCCGCCCCGAAAGATCACGGTCGAAACACGCAGCAATGTGAGCATCTAACCCGACGCCGGCGACGTTGAAGAACAACCGTCCGCCTAGTTCGCCCGCATCGATCACCCGGCCGCCGCCGGATGCGGCGGCCGCTGCCGCATCCATTGCCTGCCGAGGATTGTGATGGACGCCGAGCGCACGGGCGAGACCGTTGCCCGAGCCTGCGGGCACGATGCCGAGCGCACAAGAACCAAAGGCGAGCGCCGACGCGACTTCATTGATGGTCCCGTCCCCGCCCCACGCGATCACGAGGTGATCGCCGCGCGCGAGCGCCGCCGCCGCCAGCTCGCCGGCGTGCCCGCGGCGCGTGCTCACGAAGACTTGACCGGCCGCACCGCTCCCCGACAGCCACGCGTCCGCGATCCGGGCGCGATCGGTGGCCCTGGCGATCGACGCGCCGCCGGCAATCGGGTTGATGATGACGGCAATCATGGACAACGCGCGCGGCGCGGCCGCGGGGGGCTCTACTTGAGGGACAGATGCAGCGTCGCGCCGTCGGTCTCGTCGACGATCCCGGCGCCGTCGCTCGCCACGCTCGTCACTCGATACCGCGATCCGATGCGATCGCCCACCTTGACGAGAAAGACGTCGCCGAATCCTGAGATGATCGCGGTCCGCACCGGGCCCGCGTCCGTGACGTCCTCGGCGAGCCCGACGAGCGTCAGACGCGGAGGCGGCGGCGCCAGCACGGGCGGCGGCGGCGGCACGTCGGGCGCGACCGGAGTCGTCTCGATCGCCCGGCGGCCGGGCGCGCTGAACCTGAACAAGTTGCGCGACGCCGACGGCGAGGTGGTCGGCCGCAGTCGCTCCTGCAGCCGCGCAATTTCGGCGGCAAGCTCGGCGCCCTGGAGCTCGACAGGACGCACGCGCTCGATCGTCGGAGCCATCGCGGGCCGGCGCGCCGCCGTCGTTGCGCCCGCGATCAGGGCTGCGAGGGCTCCCGCGCCGAGCACGAAGATCGCCGTGCGGGTCGTGTTCATCAGCGTACGGCGGCGATCGTAGCACGGCACCGGAGCGCCTGTGCTATGATTCGTCGTGCACCCTGCATCGACTGGCTTCGCGGTCGATACCAAGCCTCCGCTCGAAGTCGTCGCCGTCATTCCCGCTCGATTCGCCTCCACACGTTTCCCCGGAAAGCCGCTCGCGGACATCGACGGTCGCACCATGATCGAACATGTCTACCGGCGCGTCGCGCTCGCGCCCGGTATCTCGCGCGTGATCGTGGCGACCGACGATCTGCGCATCGCCACCAAAGTGGCCGAGTTCGGCGGCAACGTCAAGCTCACCAAAGTGACGCACCGCACCGGCACCGACCGCCTGGCCGAGGTCGTCAGTGCTCTCGACTGCGACGTGGTCGTCAACGTGCAGGGCGACGAGCCCCTGATCGACCCTCGCGCCATCGCCGAGGCCTTGCGGCCGTTCGAGGACCCTGCCATCTCGATGACCACGCTGTACCGGCGCATCGAGAACCCGCTCGACCTGACCAACCCGAACATCGTCAAGGTCGTCCTGGATCGGGCGGGATTTGCCATGTATTTCTCGCGGGCGCCAGTGCCCTACGCCCGGGACCCGCGCGGAGGCTGGCCCCCGCTCTATAGACATATCGGCCTCTACGCGTATCGCAGGAGCGCCCTGCTCGTTCTGGCATCGCTCGACGAGACCCCGCTCGAGCGGGCCGAGGGGCTCGAGCAGCTCCGGGCGCTCGAGCACGGCATACGGGTCCGGGCGGTGGAAACGGCATACGACTCAATCGGCGTGGACACGCCGGCAGACCTGGAACAGGTGCGCCGCCTGCTCGCGGCGCCCGCGTCGGGATAGGTGGGAGGGCCGTTGGCGACCAAGTACATTTTCGTGACCGGCGGTGTGGTGTCGTCGCTCGGCAAGGGCCTGGCGGCGGCGTCGATCGGCGCTCTGCTCGAGGGCCACGGCTACCGGATCACGATGCAGAAGTTCGACCCGTACATCAACGTGGACCCGGGCACCATGAGCCCGTACCAACACGGCGAGGTGTACGTGACAGACGACGGTGGCGAGACCGATCTCGACCTCGGCCACTACGAGCGCTTTACGAACACCGTCACGAGCCGCAGTTCGAACTGGACCACCGGCAAGATCTACCAGTCGGTCATCCAGAAGGAACGGCGCGGCGATTACCTCGGGCGCACGGTTCAGGTCATCCCGCACATCACCAACGAAATCAAGGACGCCATCCGGTCCGCCGGCAAGGATGTCGACATCGTGCTGGTCGAGATCGGCGGAACGGTCGGCGACATCGAGAGCCTGCCGTTTCTCGAGGCCATCCGCCAGTTCCGCCAGGATGTGGGACGCGACAACACGCTCTACATCCACCTGACGCTCGTGCCCTACATCGGCACGGCAGGCGAGCTCAAGACCAAGCCGACCCAGCACAGCGTCCGCGACCTGCGCTCGATCGGGATCCAGCCCGACATCCTGCTCTGCCGGACCGATCGATTCCTCGATCCGGACATCAAGCGCAAGATCGCCCTCTTCTGCGACGTGGACGAGGAAGCGGTCATCACGGCGAAGGACGTCTCGACGATCTACGAAGTGCCCCTCGTGCTTGCCGCCGAGGGCCTGGATCGGATCGTCCTCAAGTACCTCCACCTCCCGCAGACCGAACGGCGCATGCAGGCGTGGGAGGAGCTCGTCAAGGGCATCAAGAACCCGGTCGACGATCTCACGATCCACGTCGTGGGCAAATACGTCGGCTACGAGGACTCATACAAGAGCCTGAACGAGGCCCTGTACCACGGCGGCTTCCCGCACCGCTTGAAGGTGAACATCAAGTGGATCGAGGCCGAGGCGCTCGAGGCGCCGGACGGCGCAGCGCTCCTCGACGGCGCGGACGGCGTGCTGGTGCCTGGCGGGTTCGGCGACCGGGGCACCCGCGGCATGATGAAAGCCGCGCAGATCGCGCGCGAGCGCCAAATCCCCTACTTCGGCATCTGCTACGGCTTCCAGTGGGCGACGGTCGAGTACGCCCGGAACGTGGCCGGCCTTGCGGAGGCTGACTCCACCGAGTGCTCGCCCGACACGCCGACCAAGGTCATCTACAAACTGCGCGATTTGCTCGGCGTCGACGACCTCGGCGGCACGATGCGGCTCGGCAGCTACGCCTGCGAGCTCGCGCCCGGGTCCCTGGCGCACCGGCTGTACGGCACGAACGTCGTCCAGGAGCGGCATCGCCACCGCTACGAGTTCAATTGCCTCTACGAGCGCACGCTGGCCGATCATGGCCTGAAGATCTCCGGGCGATCGCCCGATGGCAAGTTCGTCGAGATCGCGGAGATCCCGGCGCATCCGTGGTACATGGCGGTACAGTTCCACCCTGAGTTCAAGTCGAAGCCGACGCGGCCGCACCCGCTCTTTGCCGGCTTCGTGGACGCCGCCTACCGCCACAAGACCGCGGCGCACGCCGTGCCGTCGGCCACTGAATCGGTCGCGTGAGCGCCGCCGTGACCCCGGTCAGCGCGGGCGACGCGGTCTTCGGCGGCGATCGCCCGTTCGTCCTGATCGCCGGGCCCTGTGTCATCGAGAGCGAGGCCCACGCGCTGGAGATGGCCACGCGCCTTGTCCAGATTGCGGCTGCTGCCGGAGTGCCGTTCGTCTTCAAGGCGTCATACGACAAGGCCAATCGCACATCCGGATCCTCGTTTCGGGGACCGGGCGTGTCGGAGGGCCTGCGGATCCTCGGTGCGATCAAAGCCAGACTGGGTGTGCCCATCCTGACCGACATCCACGAGCCCGCCCAGGCCCCGCCCGCCGCCGAGGTCGCCGACGTCCTGCAGATTCCCGCGTTCCTGTGCCGCCAGACCGACCTGCTCGTGGCCGCGGCCAGGACAGGGCGGGTCGTCAACATCAAGAAGGGTCAGTTCCTGGCGCCGGATGACATGCGGCACGCCGTGGCCAAGGTCGTGGACGCCGGGAACCCACGGGTCGTGGTCACGGAGCGCGGGACGAGCTTCGGCTATCACGATCTCGTCGTCGACATGCGCGCCTTCCCGATCGTGCGCGCGCTGGGCGTGCCCGTCGTGTTCGATGTCACGCACAGCCTTCAGTTGCCGGGCGCGGGCAACGGCGTCACCGCCGGCCTCGCACAGTACATCGAGCCACTGGCCTCCGCGGGAGTCGCCGCGGGGGTGGATGGCGTGTTCATGGAGGTGCACGACGACCCCGCGCGGGCCCGGAGCGACGCCCAGAACGCGCTGCGCCTGGACCTGCTCGCACCCCTGCTCGCCCGCTTGACCGCCATCGACGCGATCGTCAAACGCCGCGAGGCCCACGTTCGTGGCTGACCTGACCCTGGCCCGGAAGGTCCTGGAGACCGAGGCAGCGGCCATTCTCGCGCTGGTCCCGCGCCTCGACGCCACCTTCGAGGCTGCGACGCTGCTGCTGTTCAACTGCCGCGGCCGCGTCATCGTCACGGGCATGGGCAAATCCGGCATCATCTGCCGGAAGATCGCCGCGACGCTGACGAGCACCGGGACCCCGTCGTTCTTTCTGCACCCAGCCGAGGCTATTCACGGCGACCTCGGCATGATCCAGGCCGACGATGTCGTGGTCGCGTTGTCGCACAGCGGAGAGACGGCCGAAATCCTCAGACTGCTGGAGACCATCCGCCGCCTCGGCGCCAAGCTCCTCGCCATCACGGGCGCTCCTTCATCGACGCTTGGCCAGGCGGCCGACGTCACCCTCGACTGCAGCGTGAGCGAAGAAGCCTGTCCGATGAACCTCGTTCCGACCGCCAGCACCACAGCTGCCCTCGCAATAGGCGATGCCCTGGCGATGACGTTGCTCGTCGAGAAGGGCTTCCGGCAGGAGGATTTCGCCAGCCTCCATCCGGGTGGGAAGATCGGCAAGCGCCTCATGCGCGTCGAGAGCCTGATGACGAGCGGAGCCCAGTGCCCGCTCGTGACTCTGGGCACCCGGATGCGCGACGTGATCTACGAGATGTCGAGCAAGGGCCTCGGCATGACCTGCGTCGTCGGCGACCGCCAGGAACTGCTCGGCATCATCACGGACGGCGATCTGCGCCGCCACATGGATCGCGCGAGCGATATCATGGCCCTGACCGCGGCCGAGGTCATGACCCGCGGCCCGGTGTCCATCGCACCTGCCACTCTGGCCGTCGAGGCGCTGAATCTGATGGAACAGCGCAAGATCACGTCGATCGTCGTCGTCGACCGCGAGACCGAAGGGGTCGTGGGCGTGGTCCACGTGCACGACCTCTGGCGTACGGAGATGTTCTAAGTCGTGTCGATCGACGCCCGTGCGGCGCGGATCAAGCTCCTGCTCTTCGACATCGACGGTGTGCTCACGGACGGGACTGTCGTCATCCACGCCGACGGCAGCGAGAGCAAGGCGTTCGGCATCCGCGACGGAATCGCCATCGTGTGGGCCCAGCGCGCGGGCCTCAAGGTGGGGTTTCTCTCGGCAAGGGCGTCAGCGACGACGCTGCATCGGGCAGCGCAGATTGGCGTCACGCTCGTGCATCAGGCGGTGAAGAAGAGCAAGGTCGCCGCCTACCAGGACATTCTCGCCGGCGAAGGCCTGAAGGACGACGAAGTGGCGTTCATGGGGGATGACATCGTGGACCTCGCCGTGCTCGGCCGGGTCGGCCTCGCCGCGGCGCCTGCGAACGCCGTCGAGGACGTCCGCCAGCGCGTGCATTTCGTCAGCCGCTGCAACGGCGGCGCCGGCGCGGCGCGCGAACTGGTCGAGCTCGTGCTGCGCGCGACCAATCGCTGGGACGCCATCGTGTCGGGTTACCTGAACGAGTCATGACTGCCTACGCCACGCTCCTGGCGGCGCTCCTGGCGCTGCTCGTCGGGCTGACCATCGGCAAGGCCTGGGAACGCTACAAGCTTCGGGGCGGCCAGTGGATCGACCGGCGCCGCGCCCGCGAGTCTCCGCACTACATCCTCGGGCTGAACTTCCTGGTCTCGAACCAGATCGATCTCGCCATCGAGGAGCTCACGCGCGCGGCGAGTGTGGACGCCGAGGCCCTCGAAGTGCACATGATTCTCGGCAATCTGTACCGGGAGAAGGGACAGGTTGGGAAGGCCATCACCGTCCACCAGACCCTGCTGCAGCGATCGAAGTTGAGCCGGCTCGAACATGCCTACGTCCTGCTCTGCCTGGGCCTGGACTACAAGCGCGGCGGCTTCGTCGACCGCGCGCTCGAAGCGTTCAACGAGGTGCTCCGCCTCGATCCCGAAGAACGAGTACGCGCTGGTCAACTTGCAGAAGCTGCACGAAGAGCAGCACCAGTGGCTCGAGGCGTACGACACGCGCCAGAAGCTCGCGACGCTGTCCGCGATCGACTCGCAAGCCCCAGAGCCAGGCCATTCTGGCGTTCCTCGAGAACGAGATCGGGCTCGAGGCCATGCGGCGCAAGGACTACACAGAGGCCAGCCGTCGATTTCAGAGCGCCATCGAGCTCGACGCGCAGAGCCGTGCCGGCCTATCTCAACCTCGGGGACGTGCGCGTCGCCCAGAATCGCGAGAAGGAAGCCGCCGCCATCTGGGAGAAGCTCGTTCAGGTCGCGCCGGACCGCGCCTATCTGGCCTTCGACCGGCTCGAAGCGTTGGCCCTCCGCGCGCAGGCGCCCGACCGCTTCACCCGACTCTGCCGGAAGCTCATTGAAGACACGCCGCAGGACTGGCGCGCCCGGCTGGCGCTGTCGCGACACCTCACCGCCAGCGGGCAGCCGCAGGAGGCTCTCGAGCTCCTCTTTGCTGCGCTCGTGCAGAACCCGCACGCGCTGGGCATTCACCAGGCCATCTGGCGGGCGCTCGGCCTGCTCCGCCACCCGACCACGCTCGTCGATCGCTACGGCGAACTGACCGAACACGCCGTGTTCTACCTCGACCCGCACATCTGCATGCGCTGCCGCTACCGCAGCACGGAGCTGCTCTGGCAGTGCCCCCATTGTCACGATTGGAATACGTTCGTCGAGGAGCGGATTGCCCCTGCTCAGGACGTTACTGAAGTAGAAGCCTGACGACCGCGTCCAACTGGGCGTCGGTCTCGGCGAACGTCCCGTCCGTCCGGATGACATGGTGGGCGCGCGCAGCCTTCTCTTCTGCCGGCATCTGCGCGGCCAGCCGCGCCTCCGCGTCACTCTCGGTCAGGCCGCGCGCCACCAACCGGGTGAGCTGCACCGATCGGGGGCAAAGCGTCGCCACGACACGGTCGAAGTCATCCTGGCGGCCGGTCTCATAGAGGAGGGGGATATCGACGACGGCAAGCGGCGGGTGGTCGGTCCGCTCGAACGCCCGCAAGCCAGCAGCAATGGCGCGGTACACCGCAGGATGCACAATGGCCTCGAGGTCGCGCCTGGCTTGGCGATCGCCGAACACCACGGGGCCGAGCCGCTGTCGATCCACGGCACCCTCCGGCGTCAGCATCTCCGCGCCGAACCTCGCCGCGACCGCCGCGGACGCCTCGGTACCCGGCGCCATCACCCCATGCGCCATCTCGTCGGCATCCAGACACGGCACACCGAGCGCCCGCAGGCGCGCGAGCACGTGGCTCTTGCCCGTGGCGATGCCGCCGGTCAGCGCGACCTTTCGCATTTCCCCTGATCAGCCGAGACGGTCTACGGCCGCGCGTAGTGTGTTCTTGAGAAGCATCGCGACCGTCAGGGGGCCAACTCCTCCAGGAACCGGCGTCAATGCGCCAGCGATGGCCGCCACGTCCGGGTGCACATCGCCCACGAGCACGCTCCCCTTGCGGTCGAAGCTCTGCCGCCCCTTCGAGTCGGCGGAGAAGATGCGCTCGACCTCGTCGCGCTTGTCGAGCCGGTTGATCCCGACGTCCACGACCACGGCGCCCGGCTTGACGAAGTCGGGCGTCACGAACGCCGGGCGGCCGATCGCGGCCACGAGGATGTCCGCTTCCCTCGCGATCTCGGCCAGCCGGCGGGTCTTCGAGTGGCACACGGTGACGGTCGCGTGACGGTGCAGAAGCAACAGCGCCATGGGCTTCCCCACGATGTCGCTCCGGCCAATCACCACGGCGTCCTGGCCGGCGAGTGAGATCCCGCTCCGATCCAGCAGCTCGATGACGCCGGCTGGTGTGCACGAGACGAGCGCCGCCCGGTTCTGCACGAGGCGTCCGACGTTGAGCGGGTGGAGCCCGTCGACGTCCTTCGCAGGCGACACCGCGTCGAAGACGCGCCGTTCCGCATCCGGTCCCATCGCCTGCGGCAATGGCGATTGCACGAGGATGCCGTCGAATTCGTCGCTGGCGTTGAGGCGGTCCACGATCGCCAGGACATCCGCGAGCGACGCGGTCGCTGGCAGACGCTCGACGTCGGCCCGAAGACCCGCCTCGCCAGCGGCTTTCAGCTTGTTGCGCACGTAGATCGCCGAAGCCGGGTCGTCTCCGACGAGCACGATTCCGAGCCCGGGCGGTCGCCCGGCACTCGCGGTGAACGCCTCCACGCCTGGACGGACCTCGGCGCGAATGGCCGCGGCCACCGCCACACCGTCGAGCAGACGCGCTGCCGTCACCGGCGTGAGCCGGCCTCCAGCGCGTCGCGCTTGGCCAACTCGCTATGACGGTATCCGTACAGAAAGTAGATGACGAGCCCAGCGACCATCCAGGCGATCAGCCGCCACCAGTTCTCAACCGGCAGGGAAAACATCAACAACAAGGTGCTCGCGATGCCCAGGAGCGGGACAAACGGGTAGAAGGGCGCCCGAAACGGCCGCTCGGCATTCGGGTTTGTCTGCCTCATGATGAGCACCGCCACGCAGACGATCATGAAGGCGAACAGCGTCCCGATATTCGCCAGGTGCAGAAGCGCGTCGATCGGAAGCAGCCCGGCCATGACCGCGACGAAGACGCCGATGAGAATGGTCGACTTCCAGGGGGTACGGAACTTCGGGTGCACGTCGGCAAAGAACCCCCGGGGCACCATTCCGTCGCGGGCCATCGCGAGAAACACGCGCGGACCCGACAGCATCAGCACCAGGAGCACCGACGTGATGCCCGCGACGCCGGCCGACGCGATGATGAACTCGGCCCACGGCAGGCCGGCCTGCTTGAAGGCGTCGGAGACGCCGGCATCGACGCTGATCTGATCGTAGCTGACCATGCCCGTCAGCACGGCCACCACGGCGATATAGAGCACCGTGCAGATCACGAGGGACGCAATGATGCCGATGGGCACATCGCGCTTGGGGTTCTTGGCTTCCTCGGCGTGCGTGGAGACCGAGTCGAAGCCGATGTACGCGAAGAAGATGATGGCCGCGCCGGCGATCATTCCCACGGGCTGCCCGCCGGCGTTCACCTGACCGAACAGGGTCTTGCCGAAGAAGCTGACGCCCGTCATCCCGAACGGCGCGAACGGCGTCCAGTTGTCCGGGTTGATGAAGAACGCGCCGACCAGGATGACGAACAACACGGCGGCCAGCTTGACGCCGACCATGGTGGCGTTGAAGGTCGCGCTCTCCTGAATGCCCTTGACCAGCACAAAGGTCACGACGGCCACGATCAAGACCGCCGGCAGGTTGACGATCCCGCCCGTCTCCACGAAGCGCCCGACGTTGGCATCGTAGATGATGGGCGGTCCGGCGAGTGCGGCCGGAAAGTGGATGCCGAACTTCGCCACCACGCTCTGAAAGTAGCCCGACCAGCCGTTCGCCACCGTCGCCGACCCGACGGCGTACTCGAGCACGAGGTCCCAGCCGATGATCCAGGCGAACAGCTCGCCCAGGGTCGCGTAGGCGTACGTGTAGGCCGACCCGGCGACCGGCACCATCGACGCGAACTCCGCGTAGCACAGCGCCGCGAAGATGCACGTCATGCCGGCGAGCACATACGAGACCATCAATGAGGGCCCCGCAACGTTGTGCGCCGCCGCTCCGGTGGCGACGAAGATGCCTGCGCCGATGATCGCGCCGACGCCCAGACTCGTGAGCTGCACGGGGCCCAGCACGCGACGGAGGCGGTTTTCGCCGGCCATCTCCTCCATCAAGAGCGCCATCGACTTCGTCCTGAACAGTTGATTCATCGGGAGGGTCTCCGGCGAGGATTATACCTTCAGCAATTCCAAATACTTCCGCACGCGCGCGGCAGGATCGCCGCCAGCAAGAAGGTCGCCGATCACCGCAACGCTCCGCGCACCTGCGGCGATCACGCTCGGGGCGTCCTCGAGCGTGATTCCCCCGATGGCGACAATTGCCGTGCGGCCGGCTGCGAGCGCCGAGACGTCCCGGATCCGCTGGAGGCCGACGGCTTCGTACCCCGTGGCCTTGGTTGCGGTCGTAAAGACGGGGCCGATCGCCAGGTAATCGATCGGGGACGCGAGACCGTCGCTGAACTGCGCGATCGTGTGCGTGGACAGCCCGACCAGCAAGCGATCGCCCGCCACGCGGCGCACATCGGCTGGCGCGAGGTCCTCCTGCCCGACGTGGACTCCGTCCGCCCCGGCAAGTCTGGCGACGTCCACGCGATCGTTGAGGATCACGCGCGCGGAGCGTCTGTTCGGCCCGGCGCACCACGGCTTCGGCCGTGGCGAGCAGGTCGCGGCCGGTGGCGTGCTTCGCGCGAAGCTGGAGCAGCGTGGCGCCGCCGTCGATACACGCGCCGGCGAAATCGGTCACACGCCAGCCGGCGCGGCTCGCACGCGTCCTGATCGCAGATGACGTAGAGAGGCGGAGGGTCGAAGGCGGGCACCTAGACGGCTTCAGCGAGCCGGCCGCCGGGCCGCGGGCGCGCCAGGAGACGCTCCATGAAGGAGGTGCTCAGCTTGCCGGCCACGAAGTCGGGATCGTTCAGGATCCGCAGGTGCAGCGGGATGCTGGTCTTGATGCCCTCGATGACCGTCATCTCGAGCGCGCGGCGCATGCGGGCGATGGCTTCGCTCCTGTCGCGGCCGTGCACGATGATCTTGGCGATCATCGAGTCGTAGTAGGGCGAGATCGTGCAATCCGAGTGCGCCAGCGTCTCCACCCTCACCCCGGGGCCGCCGAGCACGCTGAAGACATGGATGTGCGCCGGGCGAGGGAACGAAGGTCTCCGGGTCCTCGGCGTTCACGCGGCACTCGATCGAATGCCCGGTGAACGTCACGTCGGCCTGCTTGAACCGGAGCCGTTCTCCGGCCGCAATCCGGATCTGCTCTTTGACGATGTCGATCCCGGTCACCATCTCGGTGACGGGGTGTTCCACCTGCAGGCGCGTGTTCGCTTCCATGAAGTAGAAGCGGCCGTCCGGATCCATCAGGAACTCGAAGGTGCCCGCGTTCGTGTACTGCGACCGCCTTGGCGGCGTCGATCACGATCGCCCCCATCTTGCGGCGCATCTTCTCGGTGAGCGCCGGCGACGGCGACTCTTCGATCAGCTTCTGGTGACGGCGCTGGATGGAGCACTCGCGCTCGCCGAGGTGGATGACGTTGCCGAAGTTGTCGCCGAGGATCTGGAACTCGATGTGCCGAGGCGATTCCACGTACTTCTCGATGTAGACATCGCCGACGCCGAACGCCGCCTCCGCCTCGCGCTGGGCGGTCTTGACCGCGTTCGAGAGCTCCGCCGGCGCCCGGACCACGCGCATGCCGCGCCCGCCACCGCCCGCGGTCGCCTTGACGATCACCGGATAGCCGATCTCCTTGGCGAGTTTGAGCGCCTTCTCTTCGCTCTCGATCGGGCCGTCGCTGCCGGGCAGGATAGGCACGCCGGCCTTCTTCATGACCCGGCGCGCGCGCGCCTTGTCGCCCATCAAGCGGATGACCTGCGGATCCGGGCCGATGAACCGGATGTGACAGGCCTCGCACACTTCCGCCAGGTACGCGCTCTCCGACAGGAACCCGTAGCCCGGGTGAATGGCGTCGGCGCCGGTGATCTCGGCCGCGGTGATGACCGCCGGCACGTTGAGGTAGCTGTCGGCGCTCCGCGCGGGGCCGATGCAGACGTCCTCGTCGGCGAAGCGCACGATGCAGAGAGTGCTCGTCGGCTTCGGACCAGACCGCGACGGTCTTGATGCCGAGCTCGCGGCACGCGAAGATGATGCGCATCGCCACTTCGCCGCGGTTGGCGATCAGGATTTTCTTGAACACTACTTGGCCTTGATCGCGAAGAGCCGCTCGCCGTACTGCACGGGCTGGCCGTTCTCGACGTAGATGTTCACGACCTCTCCGTCGTACTCGGAGTCGATCTCGTTCATCAGCTTCATCGCTTCGATGATGCAGAGCACCTGCCCCTTCTTCACCGTGGCTCCGACCTCGACAAAGGCGGGCGCGCCCGGCTCTGGCGCCCGATAGAAGGTGCCGACAATCGGCGACTTGACGACGGCCAGTTCGACGCCGCCGTCGGCAATCTCGCTCGACGTCGCCGAGGGCGCCGGCCGGGTCCGCGACGCCGGGCGCTGCGGGCTGCAGCGCCGGGGCCGTCGTGGCCGCGGCGGGCCGGCCGGGGCACGGTCGCGAAGCCGCCTGCCGCGTCCTTACGAATCTTGAGCCTGAGCCCGTCCTGTTCGATCTCGAACTCCGCCAGGTCGTGCTCACGAACGAGCGTCAGTATCTGCTTCAGTTGGTCGAGGTCGAGGTCCAAATTGTCAGAGCTCCAGTAGCTCGGTCGTCACGTCGGTCAGCAGCTCAGCGCCCGTTCCGGTCAGCGCCACATCGTCTTCGATGCGGACGCCGCCCCAGCCCGGGAAAGTACGCGCCCGGCTCGATGGTGAACACCATCCCGGCCGCCAGATATTCGTCGCGAAGATCCGAATCGGGCCGTCGCCTGACGATCCGCGGTTCCTCGTGCACTTCGAGTCCCGAGCCCGTGCCCGGTCCCATGGCCGAATGCCTCGGCCATTCCGGCCTCGCCCAGCGCCGTCCTGGCCGCCTCATCGACGGCAAACCGGGACTGCACCGACATGCACCGCCTCCACGGCACGGTCATGGGCCCGGGCCACCGCGTCGTGCACCTCCCGGGCGCGGGCCGACGCCGCGTCCGAGCACCACGGTCCGGGTGAGGTCGACGCAGTATGAGTCGTAGACCCCGCCGAAGTCCAGCACGACGACGTCACCTTCGTCTAACTTTCGCTCTGTCGGTCTCGCGTGCGGCAGCGCGCCGTTGGGCCCGGTGGCGACGATCGTCTCAAACGCGGTGCGCTCGAAACCCGCTCGACGGATGAGCCAATCGATGGCGAGCGCGACCTCTCCTCCCGTCGGCCCGCGCGCACTTCTGCGAAACGCGGCCCTGGCGACGTCCGAAAGCCGGCGCCCCGCCTCGCGCAGCGCAAGGAGCTCGTCCGCATCCTTAACGGAACGGGCACGCTCGACGAGTCCCTGGGTCTCGCACAGACGGATGGCCGGCGCTGATGCGCCCAATGTCGCGACGAGCCATTGATGGCGGCTCACGGTGAGGTGCGCCGCCTCGAATCCGACGCTCTTCGCCGAGGCATTTGCGCCGAGCACCCGGGCGAGCGTCGCGTCGTACGACCCGTCGACGATCACCAGCTCGAGCTCCGGGCATGCCTGCGGCGACGCCTGAACCTCTTCGATGGCCTTGACGTAGCGGAAGTCCGTGACGAAGACCAACCGGTCCATCGTGAGCACGACCGTCGCTGCGCTGCCCTTGAAGTTGGTCAGGTACAGGATGTTCGGCAGCGTGGTGATCACCAGGGCGTCGAGGCCGAGGTCGGTCAGCGCGCTGCGAACCGTCTGGTGGCGATGGCTAAGCGTGCCGCTCCGCGCGTGTGACATGGATGGCGGCGAGCCATTGCTCGAGGGCCGCGATCATTCTACGCGCACGGTCGGCTTCAGGCCCCTCGACTTCGCTCACGGCGGGCGGTTCGACGCGGCTCACCGCCGGCCGTTCGACCTCGCTCACGGCAGGCCCTTCGACTCTGCTCACGGCAGGCGGAACGAAGGCGCTGAGCTCGGCGGCGGCCTGCTCCAGCGAGAGACCGTTGGAGGGTTCCGCCCCGCGCGTCGGCGACACCAGGCGGTTGAGGTCGCTGACGCGTTCCTGGAGCTCCGGGTCGTTCTTCGCGAGAGCGAGCGCGGCCCGGTAGTGGACGAGCGCCTCGGCGTGGGCTCCCCGGCGGAACAGGATCTCGGCGACACCGCGAACCGCCGCGAGGTTCTCCGGTGCGCTCTTGAGGACCAGCTGCAGCTCCTGCTGCGCGGCGTCGAGATCGTCCAGTTCGAGGAGCGCTCGTCCGAGCGTGACGCGCGCTGACAGGTACCCGGGGTGAATGGCCAGCCCGCTGCGGCAGACGTCGATCGCCTCCTGGATCTGCCCTGACCGCCGGCACTCCTCCGCGAGCTGCGCAAACGCAATCGACGCCGGATCCCTCTGGACCCGGCGTCGCAAGTCTTCGATTCGCGCGCTGGCCGTCACGAGCGGGCCTCTAGAAGACCGTGAGGTTCTGCGTGACGCTGCCGGTCACGCCCGCGCTGTCGACGACGGTGAGCGTCACAGGGTAGATGCCCGACTGCGGGTAGTCGTGATCCTCTGTGGCTTCAACCCGCGAGGCCGATTCCCCGTCGCCCCAGCTCCACTCGTAGCGGACGATCGTGCGGCCCGCGACCGCCGTCGACGCGCCCCCGTTGAACAGGAAGCGCCGAGGCGTCGACGACTGGGTGATGGCGAAGGCGGCAGTCGGCGCCGTCGGATCGACGGGCGGCAGAATGACGGCCGCCGGCACGAGATGGATCAGCACCGTCTCAGTCGGACGCGAGCCGTAGCTGGTCAGCACGGGCGTGGCGGCAATCGCCACGCAGTCGCCCGGCAAGGTCGCCTGGGACTCGCTGCAGAAGCCAAGGGGCGCGTTCTTCGGCGGGGCCGGAGGGGCCGTATACGTGACCCTGACGCGACCGTCCGCGCCTGTGGAGACCGTGCGCTGCGACAACGTGCCGAAGTCGGCCGGGCCCCCGTCGGCCAGGATGTCCAGCCGCAGCTGAAGCCCCGCCAGCGGCCCGCCGCTCGCGTCCCTGGCCGTCACGACGATGGACGACGAGTCAACCCCGTCCTGCCTGATGGTATCGGGCGTGGCGCTCAGGCTGAGCGCGGTGGCGAACTCCGACGGACCGGACAGCCCCGGCACGTCGGTCTGTTGGACGGTGCAAGCGGCGCCCGCGGCGAGCGTCGCAGCGACGGTGATCCGAATCAAAGCCTTCATGGGCGTCACTAGTCCCCAAAGTTGCCGAAGTCGACGGTGATAGAGCCGGTGGCGCTGATGTCGTTGCCCACCTGGTCCTGGCCGTAGAAGGTGATGTCCGCGATGGTCGAAATGAAGTTCGCGCTGGTCCGCAGCTGCACGAGGGGCGCCTCCTGCTTGGCGACGTGCCGGACGAGCTCGAAGCCGAGCCCGACCGCGGCGCCCCGGTGACCGTCCCGGTCACTCCGCCGTCAAACGGGTGCGGCACGTCGACGCCGGGCGTGTTGCGACCGTCGGCCCGGCGAAAGACCACCCGGTACCGGGTGATCGTGACCTGGTTGTTCGACGTGGGCGACGTGACCCCGGTGATGTCCTTGGGGCTGATCCGCAACGTGACGCTGCCGGTGTCGTTGAAGATCGTGGCACAGGGCGAGTCTCGCCGAGCACGGCGGCGGCTCGGTCACCATCGTCAGCACGTCGGACATGAGGAAGCTGGACTGGGCACCGGCCGTCGCACCCCCGCTCGACGCGGTGAGCGACTGGATGACCAGGAACATCGGCGACCGGCCGTCGCGCACCACGTCGCCGCACGACGCTCCGGCGGCGGCAAGGCCCGCGACGAGGAAAATACGAATCGCTGAACGCATGTGAGTCATCGGTGTGGCCCTAGCCCTTGATGATGCGCGGCGTGATGAAGATGAGCAGCTCACGGTTCGCATCCCGGATGGTGTCGCGCTTGAACAGCCAGCCGAGGAGCGGTATCTGGCTGATGCCGGGGGTCCGGTCCTGCGAGCTCTGCTGCTCGCTCGTATAGATGCCGCCGATGACCGTCGTCTCGCCGTCCTTGACGAGGAGGGTCGTGATGGCTCGCTGCGTGTCGATCGGCGGAATGCCGTTGACCTCGTTGCCGAAGTCGGCGCTGGCGTTCTCGAGCGTGACCTTCATGATGACGGTGCCCGACGCCGTGATCTGCGGCTGGACCCTGAGGCTGAGCGCCGCATCCTTGAAGCTGACCGTCGTCGTATTGTTCGACACGGTCTGAATCGGGATCTGCACGCCCTGGGTCATCTCCGCCTCGACGTTGTTGAGCGTCGAGACGCGCGGGGTGGACAGGATCCGCCCGTTGCCGGTCTGCTCGAGCGCGCTGAGCGCGACGTCGAGGTTGAACGCTCCGTTGACCGATCCGAGCGCGAGGCCGACGGCGCTGGTCGGGGCGCTGGCGCCAAGGTTGACGCCGGTCGGCGAACCGCCGGGCCCCTGGATACCTCCGACGCGACCGGTGAGGCTCCCGCTGTTCGGGAAGGCCAGGTTCGTCGTGTTTCCGAGCGCCGGGTCCACTCTGCCCGGCGAAGCCCCACTGGACGCCGAGCTCCCTCGCGTAGTTCTTGTTGGTCTGCACGATGCGCGCCTCGATCTCCACCTGCGGCTCGCGCGCGATCGAGCGTGTTGATGAGGTCGCTGGCGGTGTTCAGGCGCTCCTGCAGGTCCGTGATGATGAGGGTGTTGGTGCGGACATCCACCTGCACCGTGCCCCGCTGCGACAACGTGCTTCGGGTGATCAGCGCCTGCAGATCGGCCGCCTTGGCGTAGCTGAGCGTGCGCGTCAGCACGCGCAGATCGCCGGCCAGCGCCTGTTCCTCGGCGAGCTTGCGGCGTTGTCCCTCTTCGTCGGCCAGCACCGTGAGCGGTGCGATGCGGACAATGCTGCCGTCCACTCCGTAACCGAGCTTGTTGGCGCGCAGGATGAGGTCGAGCGCCTGATCCCAGGGCACTTCGCGAAGCGCCACGTCCACTGAACCCTGCACCGCAGGGTCGATCACCATGTTGAGGCCGCTGATCTCCGCGAAGGTCCGGAGCACCGCCCGGAGGTCCGCGCCCTGGAAGTCGAGGCTGACCGGGTGCCCCGAGTACACCCGCGTGGCGCCCACGGCCTGGCTCGGCGTCGGCGCCGGCGTCTGGGTGGCCGGAGCGGTCTGGAACTGCGGGGTTGTCGGCACATCGCGTGTCGAAGACGCCGCCCGCACGCTCATCGCCGGCGCGAGATCCGCGGCCAGCGCGACGGTGGCCGCCACCTGCTTGGCCGTGGTCGCACTCTCGAGGGCCAGCATCGCGTCTGGGGCCGCGCGCGACGCAGGCGGCAGGACGAAGGGCGCCTGCTGGGCTGACAGCTTCTCGAAGTCCACGACGATCGTGTTCTTGTCGCTGCGGACCCGGTGGACGAACGGCTCGGCGAGCTCCACGCGCACGCGCGAGACCGGCGACCCCATCGACTCGGCGTTCTCGACAGCCACATGGGCAATCGGGCTGCTCTTGATCGCGTTGAGCGCTCCGGTCAGGTTGGAGACCTCGTCGTTGCCCACGTTGCGGAGATCGACAATCACGGTGAGCGGATCCGGCCGCGACGTCAGGTACGGCACCGGCTCGGTGGCCTCGATGACGAGCGAAGCCCCCTTGGCGTGCACACGCGTGGTGATGCTCTTCAGCCGGACCGTCGCGCCAGCGGCGCCGGCCGCGAGGCCCGGCATGTTGGTCAGCAGGCCGGCCGAGGCGAGTGCGGTAAGCAGGGCGAAGGCCCTCATGAAGGTCACTTGGCGTCCTCTAGCGATCGCAGCAGTTTCCGCACTTCCCGCTGTTTTTCGATCGACAGCGGGTCGTTGATTTCCTGGACAATGACCAGCCCCTGCGTGGTCACCGCCTTGATCGTGCCGTCCATGAGCTTGTCTCCCGGGCGCATGATGTAGGTCTTGCTGTCGGGCGCCTGCACCATGGCCACCAGCGCGCCTTTGCTCTGCACGACGCCCCGCACCGAGATCTCGGCGACGGTCAAGCCGGTGGGCCCGTCGGTCCGCTGACCTGTGGCCTTGGGCTCCGCGCCCAGCGCGAGCAGATTGAGAAACGGATCGCGCCGACCGTCGGCCGCGTAGGTGTAGGCCTCGGCGGCCGGCACGGCGGCCTGGTCCGCCGGCTTGGCGGCCTCGACCGGCGCGGGCGTCGGTTCTGGCTTGGCCGGCGCCGGCTTGGTCTGCGCCAGGGCACCCGTAGCGGAGACCATCAGCAGCGCGGCGACGATGACGGGCAGACGCATGGCCTTAGCTCGCCTTCTTCCCAGCCGCCGCCTTGCCAGCCGCCGCCTTGGCCCCGCGCCCTCGGAGTGGCGCAGCCTCGGTCGGCTTCTCGAGCAGCACGAACGTGGTCGCCACGCAGCGGGCCTCGATCGTCGCATTCGGTTCGGGCTTGGCGCGCCCCGACACCTGCACACCGGTGATGTTCACGATGCGGGTGAACTTCCCGACGCGGTCGAAGAACGTGGCGAGATTGTGATACGTGCCGTCGAGCTCGAGCGAGATCGGCCACTCGGCGTGCAGATCCTTGGTGACGACCGGCGCCGGCTTGAAGCTCTTGATCGTGAGATTGGACTGCGTCGCGACCGTCTGCATGCGCCGCAGAAGGTCCGCCGCGTCCTTCTCCTCGGGCAGGACGGCTCGCAGGTTTGTGAGCCGGCTTTCGAGGTCTTCGACCTGCGCGCTGAACTCCGGCAGCTTCTTCGCGGTCTCGAGGCCGGTCTGAATGTCGCGCCTGAGCGAGGTGAGCTGCGAGCGGCGCGTGTCCATCTCGGACTGGTGGTCGCGTTCGTAGTAGTAGTAGAACGCACCGCCCGCGCCGCAGCCGAGCAGCACGAACGCGCCGATCTGCGCGTACCACGGAAGTTTAGTGAGACTGATGTCCATCGAGCTTGCGCTACCTAAGCCGTATCGGGGTGTTTCCCGGCCGGCTTTAACTGCGTTTTCACGTTAGTTCGTTGCTTTTGGTGGCGCGCGCCTCGATACGCGCGCCGGCTTCGCTGTCGCGTCGGGAGCCGCCGGAGCGCCGGGCTGCTGAAACTGCGCCTTGATGTTGAATCGAATGATCTCGCCGCCCGACCGATCGGACTCGGCGTCGGTGCTCACGATCTCCACCGAGCGCCTGAAGTACCCGGACGACTCGAGGTTGCCGACGAAATCCGACAAGCCGGTCAGCGTCGTCACGCGGCCCTGAATCACGATCTCGTTGGGGTCGTCGCCCTGCCTGAGCTCCGTGAGCCAGAGCATCGGCGGGAGCGCCCGGCTGACCTGGTCCAGCATGTGGACGGGGCCCGTCTGGTTCTTGCGCAGCTGTTCGATCAGCTGCACGCGCTGCTGGAGCTGCGCCTTGCGCTGCTCGAACTGCTGGACCTGCTGAATGACGGTCCGCAGACGCTGTGTCTCCTGCTGCGCGGACGCAATGTCGGCGTCGAGCTGGGCGGACTGTCGCGTGAGGCTCACGTACCGCCAGCCGATGAGCGCGGCCGTTGCCACGAGTATGAAGCCGCAGACCAGCGTGACCTGCTGCCCGATCTGGAACGGGACTTTCGACGCCTTGACCGCCTTGCGTTCCCCGGCGAGAAGGTTGATCTTGATCATCGGTCGCCCGCCCGTCTGAGCGCGAGCCCCACGGCCACTGCGGCCGTCGGCACCAGGTGGTCCACGTCGGACATCCCCAGCTTCTGCGCATCGAATGCGATCTTCTTGAATGGATCGAACGACTCCACCGGCGCGCCGAAGCGCTCGCCGACGGCCTCCGCGAAACCGTCAACCGACGAGGCGCCGCCGCTCAGCAGGATCCGGTCGATCCGATCCGATGCCGCCGTGGCCTTGAAGAAGTCGAACGTCTTCTGAATTTCGAGCAGCACGTTCTCGGTCATCGCGTGCAGGACCGGACGCACTTCGTCGAAGCTGACCCCGTCGACCGGCTGTCCGCGCTTGGCCTGCTCGGCGTGCTCGAAGGTCAAGCCGAGCTCCTTCTGGACGGCTTCGGTGTAGGCGTTGCCGCCCATCGAGATGTCGCGGGTGAAGAGCGACTGATCGCCGCTCAGGATGTTGATGTTGATCGCGCTGGCGCCGGCGTTGAGCAGCACGACGACCGAGCCGGACTCGGGCGCGTAGTTCATCTCGTACGCGTTCTGCAGCGCAAACGCGTCCACGTCCACCACGACCGGCGTCCGGCCGGCCTGCGAGATCACCCCCGTGTAGTCGGCGATCTTCTCCTTCTTGGCGGCCACGAGCAGGACGTCCATCGTGCCCTTGCCGTCGGCCCCGGAGTCGAGGACCTGGTAGTCGAGGTTCACATCCTGGATGTCGAAGGGGATGTACTGCTCTGCCTCCCAGTGAATCGATTCGCTCAGCTCCTGCGGGGTCATGATCGGCAGGCTGATCTTCTTGACGATGACGGCGTTGCCTGACAGCGAGGCCGCGACCTCTTTGGTCTTGAACGCCTTGTTCTGGAACAGACGCTTGATGGCGTCGGACACCGCGGTGCCGTCGACAATCGCCCCGTCGACGATGCTGTCCGGAGGAACCGGCTCGGTGGCGAACGCCGTCACCTTGAAGCCCTTGCCCACCGGCCTGAGCTCCACGGCCTTGACGGCACTCGACCCGATGTCGAGACCGACGACCTCTTTGCTTTTCCCTAGACCAAACACAGGTTGTACTCCCCCCGGTCGAACGCTTGCCGCTGCCGGTCGGTGCGATCGCTCGCAATCGTGAGAACGTCGCGGGGTCCTAACCGCAAACGAAGTACCAGGCCGGAACCCGCAGAAACCGGCGTATTTCCGTAAAGCGCGGTAAAAATTGCGATCGGCGCCGTGCCGTTGTGGATCAGCTCGATTACAGATTCGTGATCGGATCACAGTTCCGGGAACGGCTGTGTTCAGACTTGAGAATCCGACCGCGCTGCGGCCCCGGATCTCGCTGTTCCGGGCGCGCCTTCCTAAGTATCGGATTCTGCCAGTCCGCCCTTGACAGTGCCCAGAAACGCACGTATGATTTGGGTTTACCGTCGCCTGGACGGGCCGGCCAGGTGTGCCCCCTGCCCCAACCAACGGGTTTCCGGACGGAGAAAGAGGCGTTTTCGGGATGTCTACGTTCATGGCTAGCGCGACCGCGGTGGCGGCCACAAGTCGCTGGCACATCATTGATGCGGATGGACGAGTGCTGGGTCGCATCGCGACCGAGGCGGCTCGCCTGCTGCAAGGCAAGCACAAGGCGACCTATACCCCGTTTATCGATACGGGCGATCACGTGGTCGTCGTGAACGCGGCCAAAGTGAAGCTGACCGGCCGGAAGGAAGACCAGAAGATCTACCGCCAGCACTCCGGATACGAAGGCGGGCTCCGCGAGCAGCGTGCACGGATCGTGCGCGCCAAGCACCCGGAACGCCTGGTCGAAGACGCGGTGCACGGCATGCTGCCCAAGACCAAGATGGGCGAAGCGATGTATCGGAAACTGAAAGTGTACGCCGGTCCGGATCATCCGCACACGGCGCAAAAACCCCAGAAGCTCGAGGTTGCGTAACGTGGCAGCAGTCCAGTACTACGGAACCGGGCGCCGCAAGACTTCTACCGCCCGTGTGTTTCTCCGCCCCGGCACCGGGGCGCTCACCATCAACCAGCGGGCGTTCGAGCAGTTCTTTCCCACCGAAGCCCTGCGCATCGTGGTTCGCCGGCCGCTCCTGCTGACCGAAACCGCCGACAAGTTCGACGTGCTCGCGACCGTCGCGGGCGGCGGCGTGGCCGGACAGGCGGGCGCGCTCAAGCTCGGGATCTCGCGGGCCCTGGTCGAGTACAACCAGGAACTGCGCAAGCGACTCAAGACCGAAGGCTTCCTGACGCGCGACGCGCGCGCGAAGGAACGCAAGAAGTACGGGATGGCCGGAGCGCGGAAGCGCTTCCAGTTCAGTAAACGGTAAAGGGAGGCAGATTGGCCGCGATCGCACTGAAGGATCTACTGGAAGCCGGAGTCCACTTCGGCCACCAGACCAAGCGCTGGAATCCAAAGATGAAGCAATACATCTTTGGCGAACGCAACGGCATCTACATCATCGATCTGGGCAAGACCGTCAAGGCCTTCCGCGAGGCCGACGAGTTCGTCAGCCGACTGGCCGCCAAGGGAGACACCATCCTCTTCGTCGGCACCAAGCGCCAGGCCCAGGACGTGATCGCCGAAGAGGCGCAGCGCTGCGGCATGTACTACGTGAACGAGCGATGGCTCGGCGGCCTCCTGACCAACTTTGCGACGATTCAGCGCAGCCTCGGCCGGCTGCGCGATCTCGAAGCCATGACGACCGACGGCCGCTACGACACGCTGTCGAAGAAGGAGATCGCCCGCAACGAGAAAGAGCGGCGCAAGCTCCAGAAGAACCTCGAAGGCATCCGGGGCATGTCCCGTCTGCCCGATGCGGTGTTCGTCGTCGACACCAGGAAAGAGAAGATTGCCGTCGACGAGGCTCGGAAGCTCAAGATCCCGGTGCTCGGCATCGTCGACACCAATTGCGACCCGGACGAAGTCGACTTCGTCATCCCCGGCAACGACGATGCGCTCAGGTCCATTCGCCTGTTCGCGTCGCGAATCGCTGACGCCGTGGTCGCGGGTCGGGGCATGAAGGAATCGTCCGAGGCCGACGCGGTGCGAGACTCCGGGGACGACTCGGGAGCGGCTGGTGGCGACGACGCCGCCCGGCGTGCCCGTCCCGCGCGACGCGCCCGCGAAACCGCTCCGGCTTCCGCGTAAGCTCCGCGGCCCTGTGCGCGCCGGCCTCCGCGGGGGCCGGCGTTTTCTTGTACACCAGAAGGTAGACACCATGGCCATCAGCGCTAGCGATGTAAAGAAGCTCCGCGACCAGACGGGCGCGGGGATGATGGACTGCAAGGCGGCCCTCGAAGAGGCCAACGGCAACTTCGAGCAGGCGACGACCATCCTGCGGACGAAGGGCCTCGCGAGCGCCGGCAAGAAGGCCGGCCGCGCGACGCACGAGGGGCTCATCGGCCGGGCGCTGTCCGCCGACGGGTCGGTCGGCACGCTGGTCGAGGTGAACTGCGAGTCGGACTTCGTGGCCAGGACCGACGATTTCCAGCAGCTCGTCAAGGACCTCCTGGCGGAGATCGAGCAGAAGGGCGACAGCGCCACCGAGGCGTGGCTCAAGGACCCGGCGGGCCCCGTTCAGATGCGCGTGGCGGCCGCGATCGGCAAGCTCGGCGAGAACATGGCCGTCCCCCGCTTCGTCCGCTACGCCGGCCAGGGCTACGTCGGCCAGTACATCCACCTGGGGGGCAAACTGGGCGTGCAGGTCGAGTTCAGCGGCGTCACGCCCGCGGTCGCCGCGCGCGAAGAGTTCCAGACGCTCGTCAAGGAAGTGGCCATGCAGATCGCCGCGGTCAGCCCGATGTACGCCTCGAGGAGCGGCGTCCCGGCCGACCTGCTCGACAAGGAGCGCGCCATCTACCGGGCGCAGATGGCGAACTCCGGCAAGCCGGCCAACGTCATCGACAAGATTGTCGAGGGCAAGCTCGGGAGCTTCTACCAGCAGGTCGTACTGACGGATCAGCCGTCGATTCGCGACCCGAAGATGACCGTCGCCGAGCTCATCGCTGAGAAATCCAGGGCCCTTGGCACGACGGTCGCCGTCAGCCGGTTCGCCCGGCTGAAGGTCGGCGACGCGGCCTGAGCGCAATGCCACTATAATTTCTCCCGTGAACTCGCCCGCCTACAAGCGCGTCCTCCTCAAGCTGTCTGGCGAAGCTCTCATGGGGAGCCAGACGTACGGCATCGATCCGATTGTCGCCACGCAGATCGCGAAGGACGTCGCCGAAATCCAGTCGATGGGCGTCGAGACGGCGATCGTCATCGGCGGCGGCAACATCTTCCGCGGCGTCGCCGCGAGCGGCCGCGGGATGGATCGCGCCACGGCCGATTACATGGGCATGCTGGCCACGGTCATCAACGCCCTGGCCCTGCAGGACGCACTCGAGCAGCAGAATGTCGTGACGCGGGTGGTCACGGCCATCGAGATGCGCGCCGTCGCCGAGCCCTTCATCCGGCGGCGTGCGATTCGGCACCTCGAGAAAGGGCGCGTCGTCGTCTTCGGCGCCGGCACCGGGAACCCCTACTTCTCCACCGATACCGCTGCGGCGCTGCGGGCGATGGAGATCAAAGCCGAGGTCATCCTGAAGGCCACCAAGGTCGACGGCATCTACGACGCCGACCCGATGACGAACCCGAACGCGTCCCGGTTCGACCAGATTTCCTATCTCAAGGTCCTCGAGCACGGCCTGAAGGTGATGGACGCCACGGCGATCTCGCTCTGCATGGACAACAAGCTGCCGATCGTGGTCTTCAGCCTGCGCACGCCCGGCAACATCAGGCGGGCCATCACGGGCGAGCCGATCGGGTCGCTGGTCACGGCCTGAAATACAACATTGCAGGATGGCAGGATTGCAGAATTGCAGGAAGGATCTAACGGGGATTCACTTTCTTCTGCCCTACCGTCTGCCATCCCTTCTGCAATCCTGCAATTCTGCAATTCTGCAATTTCAGGAGTCTTCCGTATGGATGTAAACGATCTCAAGGGTTTGTTTGTCGAATTGAACAAGCGGATGAACGTCACGCTGGACCATGTGCGCCACGAGCTCGCTGGTGTGCGGACTGGTCGCGCCTCGGTCACTCTGCTCGACGGCGTCCACGTCGAGGCCTACGGGTCCAGGATGCCGCTCAATCAGCTGGCCGGCCTCTCGGTGCCGGAGCCCACGCTCATCGTGGCGCAACCCTTCGATCCCTCTCTCCTCGCGACCATCGAGAAGGCCATCCGGGCGTCGGATCTCGGCCTCAACCCGAGCAACGACGGCAAGGTCGTCCGCATCCCCATTCCGTCGCTCACCGAAGAGCGCCGCAAGGAGATGTCACGCCACGTGCACAAGCTCGCCGAAGAAGGCCGCAACGCCGTGCGCCAGGTCCGGCGCGACGCGAACGAGCGGCTCAAGAAGATGCTGAAGGATCACGCCATCTCGGAAGACGACGAGAAGAAGGGCCTGGACGAAGTCCAGAAGATCACGGACCAGCACGTCCGGCAGATCGATGACCTCCAGAAGAAGAAGGATCAGGAACTGCTCGGACACTAAGGGCGCGATGGGTCAGTCGCCGAAGGTGACGCCAAGGGCCTTGGCGGTCAGAAGGAGATCGGAGTCGAGCGGCACGGTCTTGGTCTTTCCGACGACGCTTTCGAGCGGCCGGGCCACGATGTCCGGCGGGGCAAACGCCACCATGGTCCCGAACTCCCCTGCCTTGACGAGCTCGACGGCCTTTCCGCCAAAGCGTGTCGCCAGCACCCGGTCGAAGCTCGTCGGCGCTCCCCCTCGCTGCAGGTGGCCGAGCACGACCGAACGGGTCTCCTTCCCCGTCATGCGTCCCAGCGCCTCACAGACCTGGGCGCCGATCCCGCCGAGACGCTCCGCGTAGCCTTCCTTGGCTTCCTCGAGCAGCGCGAGCTTCCCCCCTTTGGACACGCGCCCTCGGCCACGACCACGATGCTGAACCTGGCGCCCCACTTGTCCCGCTCGATGAGGCGCCTGCTGACGGCGTCGAGGTCGAACGGAATCTCCGGGATCAGAATGGCGTCCGCGCCGCCGCCAACCCCGGCATAGAGCGCAATCCAGCCCGCGTATCGACCCATCACTTCAACGACCATGATGCGCCGGTGGGCTTCGGCTGTCGTGTGCAGCCGATCGATCGCATCGGTCGCGAACGCAACCGCCGTGTCGAACCCGAAACAGTTCGTCGTCCCGACGATGTCGTTGTCGATGGTCTTCGGGACTCCGACGATGGGCAGGCCGCGAGATCCGAACTGGTGAGCGATGGCGAGCGTGCCGTCGCCGCCGATGACGACGAGGGCGTCGAGCTTCATCTCATGGAACATCTCCACAACGCGTTCCGAGTAATCCCGCGGGCCGTCGGAAGTCGAGATGGGGTACGCGAAGGGGTTGCCGCGATTCACGGTGCCCAGAATGGTGCCGCCGAGCCGCATGATGCCGCGAACGTCGTGGGGCGTCAGGATGCGGGATCGCCCGGGTTCGATGAGCCCGTCGAAGCTGTCTTCGAGGCCGACGCATTCGATCCCGGAGTTGTGGGCAGATTTGACGACGGCGCGGATGACAGCGTTCAGGCCGGGGGCATCGCCGCCGCCGGTGAGGACACCAAGGCGCTTCACCGAAAGGCTCATGCGTTCCGACTATAGCAAAGCACGGTCCCGCTGGCGTTGCGGCGGCCGGAACCTGCGTGTTAAACTGTGTTTTCCTTCAAGTGGGCGGCTAGCTCAGCTGGGAGAGCGCCGCGTTCGCAATGCGGAGGCCGCGAGTTCGATCCTCGCGCCGTCCACCAACCTTCGCTCATGATCTCGCGGAGGTTGCCCATCTTAGCGCCGCAGGCGCGACGGTGAGCCTCCCCCGGATGAACGAGCGACGGTTGGCCAGCCATCCTTCTCCCCCGAACCCGTGAAGGTTGCCGCGCCGAAGCGGCAAGCCGCAAAAGGCGGGCGACGCCCCACCTGGAAAATCGGACAATCACGTTGCTTTTGAATGTGGAAAGCGACAGCCTCGTCGCTCTCAGTCCTTCTTAGTTCTCACTTCTGAGTTCTAACTTTTGTCAGGAGCGACTGCCATTCTTTGGCAGGTGGCCGCGCGTGCTGTTCAGCGCCGGCACACTCGGCGTTCCACTCCAGAACAGATCAGAGGGCCTTCGCGCACGGCTGCACAATGCGGCACGTGGCACCGGGCGTGCTCAAGAGACGGCCATGGAGTTCCTGAATCCTTACGACGCGGCGCCGCTCACTCGGTCGACCTTCTTCCGCGGCGTCGAGTCGCTGGTCATCGACACGCTGACGCCGACCGCGATCCGGCTTCAGTTCGATGATGCCCCGCCGCAGGTCATGAAGTTGTCGGACGCGATCGAAGCGGTGTTCTTCCAGAGCAATCTCGAGCACGAGTTGGTGCGCACTGGGTGGACGCTCGAAGGGTTCGCCTCGACGCGCGGCGTGCTTCCGAGAACCCTGCTGGTTCAATCCGCCACAGACAGCCCACGCAGCCACTAGACGGGCTCCGGGCTCCAGCCTTCAGGCTTCAGGGGCTTCAGGCTTCGGGCTCCAGCCTTCAGGCTCCGGCTTCGGGGGCTTCTGGCTCCCTCTCTGTTCCCCGTTCCCTGTTCCCTGTTCTGGTCCGCTATCGAACGTCCTCCGGCTTGAGCAGAGCCCTGGCCACTGTGCGCGAGCTTTCGCGAATCGTGCGCGCAGCCGCCCGCACGGTGATGGTCGCGCGCGACACGATGTCGACATCCTTCCCGACGATGAAGGGATCGCGAATGCTCTTGCCCCTGAACTGCGCGCCGAAGGCGGGTGGTTCGACCGAGAAATCGCCGTACGGCTCCGTGTTCCAGTCCACGATCACCCCGGTGAGCATTCCCACCGTGTTGATCCCGACCAGCATATGGATGTGGCCGTGGTACCCGAGCTCTTCCGGGTTGATGTCGACGGTCCAGAAGGCGAAGCCGAGAGGCTTTGCACCGGGAGACTGGGGGTCGGTTGCGTAGGCCGTGAAGTGGAGGGGGTCCTTTTCGCCCCGGGGCGTGAACGCCACCGCCTGCGGAAAGAGCTGCTTCAGCTTGGTCGTCGGCATCGGCTCGATGAACCCCGCGACCCGCTTCTGCGCCCCGGCCATTACCGGCAGCATCGCTAACACGCCAACCACCGATGCAAGCGCTCGTCTCTTCAGTCTGTTCATTGGGGCAACCCAGATTAGTCCGACTCGCCCAGGGAACAAAATCGTCCAGGCCTGATTACAAGATCGTGCGACCGATGACGGAATTGTCTAAACCACAGGCGGACATATCTTTACGCTGACGCGCGCCCCAGCGCTTTTTCTGAGACAAGCCGAAAATGTCTGCAGCGGCATCACTCTTGCCCTAGGGCGTGCAACCGAGCGTTTCTATAGAGGGTTCGCGATGTGGAACTGGTTCAACTGCTATCTCTCCGGCCGCCACGAATTCAGCATGTGGTGCGAACCGGGTACGGTCTTCCTTCGCTGCATGCACTGCGGCCGGAGGTCCTCGGGCTGGGCGATCGACGGTCGAGCCGCGCAAGCAGTCACCGCCACCGCTTCCACCAAGACGCCGCCGCTCGCTGGCACCGGACGGGTCGTACCGTTCACGCACACCGTCGCCAGCTGATCCCCACGGTTGACACTGCGCGCGCGGCCCGTGGACAATACGGGCCGTGGCCGTACCCCGCATCTCCAAAGACGATCTGAAAGCCCGGCTCGAAAGCGCGACACCGCCTGTTGTTGTGGACGCGCGGCTCAAGTATCCCTACGAGCACAGTACCGTGCGGCTCCCGGGAGCCATTCGCTTCTTGGCCGGTGGCCCCGCGCCGTCGCTGCCGCGCGACCGCGAGATTGTGGTTTACGACTCCGATCCGAACGAACTGGCCAGTTCCGGGGTGGCCGCCACTTTGATTCGTCAAGGCTACAAGGCCGTGGCGCTGCAAGGCGGCATCAACGACTGGCTCACGGCAAACTTGCCCACCGAGACCAAGGACGCGCCCAAGCAAGCGCCCCCTGAACCTGGCGCGCTGAAAGGCTAGCCTCGTCTTCCGACACCCCTCGCGGGACCGCCGGCGGTTCGCTGTCGGCCACACTCCAAGAGCTTGCGGCGCTGGCCGGCATCCGCGGACACGCGCACGACACGTCTGTCTTTGCGCGTGCCGCCGGGGTCATCCGGGCGGCTGGTATCGACTCCGATGCCGACCTGGCACCTCTGCTGGACGCTCCCCCGCCTGAGGCCGACGCCGATATCCTGCGCCAGCTGAGGTACATGTACGACGCGGGAGGCTGGGTGCTGCTCGAATCCGCGATCGCCGACCTGCCGGCAGATCTGCGCTGGCTGCTCGAGTCTGATGCCGTCACAGTCACGCAACTGGCCGCGCTCCACAGCGCGCTCGGAGTGACATCGGTGGCGGACCTGCACGACGCGGTGCGTCTCGGCTCGGTTGGCTCTGTCGCGGGCCTCAGCCCTGACCTTGGGGACACTATCGCCCGGGTGCTGCCGACACTGCGGCGGGCGACTCCGCGCGTGCCGCTTGGGCGCGCGACGTTGGTGGCCGAGCCAATCCTCGCGGTGCTGCGCGCCCAGCCCGGAGTGGCGTGGGCCGAGGCTGCCGGCTCTCTGCGCCGGGGGCAGGACACGGTAGGCGACATCGAGATCGTGGCGCCCGCTTCGTCGCCCGCCCAGGCGCTCGACGCCGTGCTGGCGGAGACGGCCGATGCGCGGTGCCTGCACCGCGCCGGGGCGCGGCTGTACCTGCGGGTCGATCGGGTGCAAGTGGGCGTCCGCTGTCCCGCTCCCGGCATCGGCGGAGCCGTGCTGCTCAACGCGACCGGCGCGCCAGCACACCTCGATGAGCTGCGCGCGCTCGCTCTGTCGCATGGGCAACGCCTCGAGCCCGATGGTCTACTCGCGGTCAACGGCGTCAGGTTCGGCGAGACCGAGGAAGAGATCTACCGCACGCTGGACCTGCCGTGGATTCCACCCGAAGTCCGTGACGGCGGCGAGGAATTGCAGCGCGCCCGCAGTGGATCGCTTCCGCCCCTGGTCAGCCGCGCGCAGATGCGCGGTGACCTGCACATGCACACGGTGTACAGCGACGGGCGCGACACGGTGGCCGCCATGGTCGACCAGGCAGCCGCGCTCGGCTATGAGTACATCGCCGTCACCGACCACTCCCCTCACTCGGCGGCCTCCAGGAGCCTCTCGGCCGACAGCGTCAAGCGACAAGCCGACGAGATCGCCGCGCTCCGAGAGCGCGTCCCGCAGATGGCGATTCTGCACGGCTGCGAAGTGGACATCCTCGCTGATGGCCGATTGGACTTCAGCGACCGCATCCTCGAGCAATTCGACATCGTGCTGGCGTCGCTGCACGAGGGGCTTGGGCACTCGCCGGCGCAGTTGCTCAAGCGCTATACGGCCGCCGTCAGGCACCCGCTCGTCAACATCGTGACTCACCCGAGCAACCGGCTGGTGCCGCATCGGTCCGGCTACGAGATCGACTACGACCGGTTGTTTGCGGAGTCGATCGCGACCGGAACGGCGCTCGAGGTGGACGGCGCGCCAATGCACTTGGACATGGACGGCGCGCTGACCCGCCGAGCCGTCGCCGCCGGCGTCACTCTCGTCATCGACAGCGACGCCCACCGCGCCGAGATGCTCGAGCGCCAGATGCAACTCGGCCTCACGACGGCGAGGCGCGGCTGGGCGGAAGCCCGCCACGTGCTGAATACACGCTCGCTGTCTGAGGTCCGCGCCTTTGTCGCCGCCAAGCGATCGAGGTAAGCCTGAGCCATGCGCCGCTGGCTTCCTTTTCTGGCCGCGTCGCTCGTCGCCGCCGCGATGGGAGGGATCTACGTCTCCAGCCTCCTGCCGGGATTCGACCTCGGCGACACCGCCTCGTTCCAGACGATGGCCGGGTCGCCCTACCTCACGCCGAGGGACGGCTATCCTCTCTTCTACGTTGTCGGCAACTTGTGCCTCTGGCTGAGCGGCAGCGACCCCGCGTGGGCGATGAACCTGGCGTCCGCGCTGGCGGCGGCGCTGGCCTGCGGGCTCGTCGTGCTCGTCGCGACGGAACTCTCCGCTTCGCTCATGGCCGGCGTGGCCGCGGCGCTGCTCCTCGGCGGCTCCTACACTTTCTGGAGCCAGGCGATCATCGCGGAGGTCTACGCGCTGCACATGTTCCTGGTCGTCCTGGTGCTCTGGATGCTGCTCCGCTGGGAGGCGTGTCCGACCGGTTCGAGGCTGACGATATTCTTCGCAAGCTGCGCGCTCGCCTTCGGCAACCACCTCTCGACAGTTCTCCTCGTGCCCGGCTTCGTATTTTTTCTCTCCTTCGCAGTCCCGCGGGGATGGAAGGCCCTCCTTACGCCCCGCGTGGTCGCAACCGCCTGTGCGATTGCCGCACTGGGGACGTTGCAGTACGCGTGGAACTTCACCGGCCTGTGGCACGCCGTCACCCCGCCCGTTGGTCTGGGGGACGCGTTCGCCACCTTCTGGTTCGACGTGACCAAAGCCGACTGGCGTGAATCCATGGTGCTGAACGTGCCCTGGGTGATGGCCGGAGACCGCTTTCGGATGTATCTCTTCGACGTTCGACAACAGTTCGGGTGGGGCGGACCGGCTCTGGCGGCAGCGGGCTTCCTGGCGCTCTGGCGAATCAACCCCCACCGCGCGATCCTCCTCGGACTCATCTTCGCGGCCACCATGGCCTTTGCGCTCAGCTACAACGTTGGCGATGCCCACGTCTTCTTCCTGCCGTCGCACCTGACGCTGGCGCTGCTCGCCGCGCCGGCGCTGGCCTGGTTCGACGGGCGCCTTCGAGGAGGAATGACTCCTGTGGCCATCGTCCTCATCGCGGGCCGGCTCTACTCGGAGTACCCGGCGCTCGACCGCAGCGACGATCGCCGGCCGACTGAATTGCTCTCGGCGCTCGCCCAGGGCATCGACGACCATCGCGCGGTGCTGCTGACAGAGGTCAACTGGCAGATCCAGAACGGCATGTACTATTTCAGCCAGGAAGTGCGGCCAGATTTGGCCTATGCACGGTTCGCTGACTTGGAGCCACACCTGCCGGTGCTCCTCGCCGACAACCAGGCCATTGGCCGGCAGGTCGTTGTCACCGATCGCGCAGTGCGCAGGCTCGAAGACCGCTATGGCGGCCGGATGGGGTTCGAGGCGATGCCGTCTCGGCTGCAGGAGTCGCTGATCGGCGCCGTCGACACATTGCCGCAGGGCATGCGTTACGCCCTCGTGTTCCTTCGCCCCTTGCGCGAGTACGCGCTCGAGACCGCAGCGATCTCCCGGATCACGGCGGCCCTCGGCGGAGGGGTCCCCGCGCAGTGGCCCGCACGCGACTACGTCGTCATGGCGGGCATCATCGGCCGGCCACCGGCACTGCTCCGTGGCGAGGACGCGCCTTGGGCGGCGCGCGTGGTGCTCGACGGTCTCGCCGTCGACATCAGGCTCGACGCCTGGCTGGCCTTCGATACCATTCGTCGAATGGGCTTCGGCAGCGTGATCGCCGGCCGCCGACGGGCGTTGATCGTCGAAAGAGGCCTGAGCTTCGTTGCGCTCGGGGCCGATGGCTCGCCATTGCGCCGGGCCTACCTGGCCGGCATCTATGAGCCGCTCGGCCGCTTCACGCTTCGCCCGGCGCCATAACCACCTGCGTGCTATCGTGTGACCATGTGCGGCCTGTACGGGACGACTGCTCGCGCCTGGGCCGGCCTCTCCGGGGCGCTGGTCTTCTGGATGCTGGCTTCCGCACCCGGCACCGCGCAGCCGACCACCGCGGCGGATTTCGCCCAGGCCCTGCAGCGCAAGTACGACACGGTTCGGGATTTCTCCGCCGAGTTCGTACATACGTATCGGGGCGGTGTCCTGCGTCGGCAGCTGAGCGAGCGGGGTCGCGTCTCAATCAAGAAGCCCGGCCGCATGCGCTGGGAGTACCTCGCCCCAGACGAAAAGCTCTTCGTGTCTGACGGCCTGAGGATCTACTCGTACGTGCCTGAGGACAAGCAAGTGACGGTCATCTCCGTGCCTGGCGAGAGCTCGGCGACCACGCCCGCTCTGTTTCTGGCGGGCCGCGGCAGCATCGGTCGGGACTTCGCCGCTGAGCTGGCGCCGCTTCCTGAGGGACTCCCCAAGGATCTGACCGCGCTCAAGCTCACCCCCCGGGAACGGCAGCCGGAATTCGAATGGCTCATTGTCGGGGCCGACCCGAAGACGTTCTCGCTTCGAGGCCTGGTGTTTGTGGACGCGCAGGGCGGGACGTCGACCTTTTCCTTCACTAACCTGAAGGAAAACATCGGTTTGACCGATAAGACCTTCGATTTCAAGATTCCCCGTGGTGTGAATGTGGTCACCGATGCCTCATCGCGCTAGCCTCGCACGCTCGCTGGTCGTCTTCCTGACGCTCGTCGCGAGCGGCTGCGCCGCTTCGTCTGCCCTCCACAACGGGACAGAGGCCGAGCAGCGGCAGGACTACGACCGCGCGGTCGTCGAGTACACGAACGCCGTGCGCCTCCGGCCGAACGATGCCGGCGCGCGCACGAGCCTCGAGCGCGCCAAGCTCCGAGCGGCTCAGGAGCACTTCCAGCGCGGCCGCCGTCTGGCCGCTACCGGGCAGCTACGAACAGGCGCTGGTCGAGTACGAGCTTGCCGCGGAGCTCAATCCCAGCTCGCGGCGAGATCGACGAGGAGCTTCGGGCCACGCGCAACCAGCTGCGCGCGAAGATTGCCGTCTCCCGCGAAGGCAAGACGGAGCTGCAGACGCTCATCGACCGCGACGCGCGATCTGCCGCCTCCCGGCATGGATCTGCCCGCAGGACGTCAAGCATGCCGGCCACGCTCGTGTTCCGCGATGCCAGCAGCCGGGACGTGTTTCTGTCGATCGCGAAGTTTGGCGGCGTCAGCCTCGGCTTCGACACGGCATTCCGCGACGCCCCCGTCACGGTCGACCTGCGCAACGCTTCGCTCGAAGGCGCCCTCAGCTCGGTCGCGAACGCCACGCGCACGTTCTTCCGCGTCACCGCGCCCCGCACGGTGCTCGTCATTCCCGACACGCCGGCCAAGCGGCGCGAGTACGAGGAGGAAGTCGTCCGGACGTTCTATCTGAGCAACGCCGACCTGAAGGAAACGATGGACCTGCTGCGCATGGTGCTCGATGCGCGGCGCATTTCGCCGACGACGGCCACCAATGCGCTGACGATCAAGGACACGCCCGAACGCATCGCCGCGGCGGCACGGGTGCTCACCGCCATCGACAAGGCGAGGCCCGAGGTCATCATCGACGTCGAGCTGCTCGAGGTCGATCGCGACGCGCTTGCAGGAGTACGGGCTGCAGTTCGCCTCGCCGGGCTCCCCGGGCATCAACGGCTCCATCGGCATCGCCGACCGGACGGCAGCCAGACGTCATGACGCTCGACGCGCTCCGCAACCTGACGCGGCCGACGTGCTGCTCGCGAACCTGCCTGGCCTCTACTACCGGCTGCTCAAGACCGACACGCAACACCCGTACGCTCGCCAATCCGCAGCTCCGCACGTCGGAGGGCATGCCTGCGCAGGCGCGCTTCGGCGAGCGCGTTCCGGTGCCGGTCACGACCTTCGCGCCCATCGCCACCGGCGGCGACGCCGCAGCAGCCGATCACGTCGTTCAACTACGAGAACATCGGCGTGAACATCGACATCACGCCGCGGACGCACCACGACGACGATGTGACGCTGGCGCTGAAGGTGCACGTGCAGAGCATCTCCGGCGACGGGCTTCGGCGGCCTGCCGACGTTCGGCAACCGCGAAATCAACACCGTGATCCGGCTGCGCGACGGCGAGACCAACATGCTGGCGGGTCTCATTCGCGACGACGAGCGGCGGGTCGTGGACGGCATTCCCGGCCTGAGCGACCTTCCCGGTCATCGGACGCATGTTCGCGCACACGCAGACCGACGGTCAATCAGACCGACATCATCCTGACGCTGACGCCGCACATCATCCGCGTGCTGGATCGTGCGACGAAGCCGATCTGCGGGCGTTCCGCGTCGGCCGCGATTCGGTGGCGTCGGCGTCCGACCTTCCCGTCCCGATCGATGTGCCTCGCCCCGCCGATGCTCCGGCGCGCTCCTGCCCCACCGGCCGGCGGCGTCGCACCTGCCGTGCCGATCGTGCCTCCCAGCCCGACCGCACCGGCGTGCGCTCAGACGGCGTCGCCTCCTTCAATCTTCTCGACCGACGCGCCGAGCATCCTCAGCCGATCCACCAGCTGCGCGTAGCCTCGTTCGACGGTCTCGAGGGGCGCCAGACGGCTCTCCCCGTCCGCGGCGAGCCCTGCCGCGATGAGCGCCATCCCGGAACGCAGATCCCGGCTGTCGAGCGGTCGTCCCCGCAGCTTGCGCGGCCCGGTGACGATCAGCCGATGCGGATCGCAGAGAAACAGGTCGGCGCTCATGCCGCTCATCTGTTCGAGAGCAAAGAGCCGGAGCTCGTACAGCCAGTCGTGGACCAGCGTGCGGCCCTCCGCCTGCGTTGCAAGCACCGTCACCAGGCTGACGAGATCGCTCGGGAACCCTGGCCAGAGGCCCGTCGTGATGCGCCCGGCCGCCATCGGCTTCGATCGCTCGACGCGGAAGATGTCGTCCCGCCATCCCGCAGGTGACGTGCAGCCGCTTGAGCACGGCCGACACCACCTCCATGTCCTCCGGGCGGGCGCCGTGGACGTCGATTTCGCCGCCCGTGATCGCGGCCACCACCGCCCAGCTTCCCGCTTCGATGTAGTCGCCCCACAGCCGATGTTCCGCCCCGTGGAGCGTGGACACCCCATCGATCCGGATCGTCGACGTGCCGGCGCCGCTGATACCGACGCCCATCTTCTCGAGGAATCCACACAGCTCGACGACGTGCGGCTCGCAGGCCGCATGGCGGATCTCCGAGCGGCCGGGCGCGGCGGCCGCCGCGAGCAGCGCTGTCTCTGTTCCGGTGACCGATGCCTCGTACAGATAGATCGACGTGGGCTTGAGGCCGTCCGGCGCCTCGAGGTCGTGGCCTCCGCCCGTCGACAATCCGTGCGCCCATCGATGCGAGCGCTTCGAGGTGGGTCGCGATGGTGCGGCGCGCCGGGAAATCCCCGCCCGGAGGCGCAAGGCGCGCGCGGCCGCGCCTCGCGAGCAGCGGGCCGAGCAGGAGCACCGAGCCGCGCAACCGGCCCACCATCGCGCCGTCGGGCTGGTCTTTGACCACAGTGGGGCACCGAACGCGGAGCGTCGTCGTGCCCAATCCGTCGACCGTGGCGCCCAGATCGATCAGCAGCCGCGCCATGACCTCGACGTCGCTGATCCGCGGGACGTTGTGCAGCACGCACTCGTCCGCCGTCAGCAGACACGCCGCCAGGAGCGGCAGCGCCGAGTTCTTGTTGCCCTCGACCTCGACGGCGCCCGACAGCCGCCGCCCGCCTTCAATCACCAGTGTGGACATCGAACTCCCCGAGATAGACGATCTCTTCGCGCAGCACCACGCCGAACTGCCCGCGCACCGCCGCGCGGCAACGCTCGACGAGCCGGCGGACATCCTCCGCCGTCGCGTGACCGTCGTTGACGATGAAGTTGCCGTGGGCCGGCGAGACGCGCGCACCGCCCACGCGAACTCCCTTCAATCCCGCCCGGTCGACGAGCGCACCGGCTGACCAGGGGATCCCCTCTGGCACCACGTCCCGGCCCGGCGCCGGGTTCTGGAAGATGCAGCCCGCGCTCGGCGTGTCGAGTGGCTGCGTGCGCTTCCGAAAGGCCAGCGACTGCCGCGCCGCGTCGCGCAGGCGCGCTGGATCGCCCGACGACACGGCGAAGGTCGCCGACAACAGCACTTCTCCACTGTCCTGCAGCCGGCTGCGATCGTAGCCGAAGGCCATCTGCGCCGCTTCGACATCGTGCGGTACGCCGGCCCGCGTCGCCAGCTCCACCCGGGTGATGAGATCGCCGATGAGCCGTCCACCGAAGTGCGCATTGCCGAACACGGCGCCCCCGACGGTGCCGGGCGTGCCCGCCCAGGCCTCGAGTCCAGCCGCGCCGTGCACGATGGTCCAGCGCACCAGCCCGTTAATCGTGACCGCCGCGTCGGCACGCACGTGCCCGGCGTCCAACCGGTGCACCTCGCCGCCTCGCGGCCGGAGCACGAGACCACGCACGCCGCGGTCCGACACGAGCACGTTCGAACCGCCTCCGAGCAAGGTGACCGGCACACCTTCGCTCGCCGCCACCCTGAGCGCGGCAAGCACCTCGACCCGATTCCGGGGTTCGGCGAACCAGTCCGCGCGTCCGCCGACTTTGAACGTGGTCAGTGCCGCCAGCGGCTGATGCGCTGTCACACGCCCGGCCCCGAGCTCGGCCTCCAGGCGGTCCAGAAAATTCATGACGACAGGGACTCGAGATCGTGGAACGCGCGCTCGAGCCGAAAGAGCTCGGCGAGAGCCGTCGTCTCGTCACAGAGGCTGAACTGCAGCGCGTCGCCTGGCGCCAGCTGGCCGGCGATGCCGGCGTCAGCCGCGATCACCGTGGCAAGCTTCGGATAGCCCCCGGTGGTCTGACGGTCGGCCATCAACAGAATCGGTTGGCCGGACGACGGCACTTGAACGACGCCGAATGGCGTCGCGTCGGAGAGCATTTCGCGGTTGTCCCTGTGCCGCAGCACGGGACCTTCCAGCCGGAACCCCATTCGGTTCGAGTCGACGGCCAGCCGGTACGGCGCGGACTGCAGCCGGTCGAACGTCTCGTCCTCGAACCGGTCGTGCTGCGGTCCAGGCAACACGCGCACGTCGGCGGTTCCGCCGGGTGCGACGCACCTCGTCCGGAGACCCGGCAAATCCAAGACGAGCGTCGCTCGCCGCTCGTCGTCCACTTCTCCGCGCGCACCACTGGATGGACCGAGGTTCAGACTGTCACCGGCCCGGAGGGCCCGACCACGCTGTCCCCCCATGTGGCTCGCCACGTGCGTGGCGCGGCTTCCGAACACGGCGGGGACATCGATTCCTCCAGCCACGGCAACGTAGGCGCGTGCGCCGCGGGTCCGCCGGCCAACCCTCAACCGGCTTCCGGCGCGAAGCCCCCACGCTGGCCCGGCGCCGGCAACCTGGTCGTCGATCGCGATCTCGAAGTCCGCCCCCACGACGGCTATCGACCTGTCATCGTCGAACAGCAGTTCGGGGCCGACGAGCGTCACCTCCAAGGTGGCGGCGTCCGCCCGGTTTCCCACAAGCGCGTTGGCGAGGCGATGCGACCATGGGTCCATCGGACCTGCCACCGGCACACCGCGCGACTGCAGACCCCATCGCCCGAGATCCTGTACGGTCGTGTGCAGTCCGGGCCGAAGCACCTTGAGCGATCCGCTCACCCGGCACCGCCGATCTGCAGGTACTGCGCTGGCGTCACCTGGTAGAACTGCACATTGTCACCCGCGGCAAACAGAAACGGCTCGGCGCGTTCCGAGTCGAACGGACAAAGAGGGGTTCGTCCGATCAGCTGCCATCCACCGGGGGACTCGGTCGGGTAAACGCCGGTCTGCACGCCGGCGATGCCCACTGAACCGGCCGGCACGCGCACGCGGGGCGACGGCCGCCTCGGCGTCGCGATTCGCTCGTCCACGGCTGCCAGGTACGCAAAGCCCGGCAGAAACCCGAGCATGTAAACACGGTACACGCGCGCCGTGTGCAGCCTGATGACCTCCTCCTCAGCCAACCCAGCACGCGCCGCCACCACGCCGAGATCGGGCCCGTACTCACCGCCGTAGCACACCGGCACGTGAATGGTCGGCCGGGGCGCGACCGCCTCGCCGCTCGATGCCCGTTCGAGCTCCCGCACCGCCCAGGCTTCGAGCGCCGCGCGGGTGATCAGGAAAGGATCGAAGTAGACGGCGAGCGACCGAAAGCTCGGAACCACGTCCCGGACGCCTCGAAGCCCGCGGCGCTTGAGGGCCGCGGCCAGATGAATCACCTGGCGGTTGATCTCCGCGTCAAGGCGTTCGGGGCCTTCGATCACCAACACGGAATCACCAGCCGGCACAAAGCGAAACGCCACAGTCCTTCGTAGTTCTAACTTCTAAGTTTTGACTTCAGCGAGAGCTGCCAGGAGGCGGCCGTGGATCCCGCCGAAGCCGCCGTTCGACATGATGACCACGAGATCACCGGCCTGATGCTCTTCGACGACGGTGGCGATGATGTCCTCGACCGACGACGCTGCACGCGCATGGCGTCCCCTGCCGGCCAGATCGTGGACGAGGTGCGAGAATGGACAGGCGCTCGTTCTCCGGCAGGGACGATCGGAACACGGGCGCCAGCAACACCTCGTCTGCGCCCGCCGAGGGCTTTGGCGAAGTCTTCCTGAAACACGCGACGGCATGACGAGGCGGAGCGGGGCTCGAACACCGCCCAGATGCGCGCGCCGGGGTTCGACGCGCGCAGGCCCGCCAGCGTTTCGGCGACCGCCGTGGGGTGGTGGGCGAAGTCGTCGTACACCGTGACGCGGTTCGCCGTGCCCACCACCTCGAGCCGGCGTTTCACGCCGAGGAAGCGCCGCAGCCCGTCGGCGATGTGCTCGGCACGTCGATCCCGACCTCGTGCGCCACGGCAATGGCCGCGAGCGCGTTGCGTGACGTTGTGAGCCCGACGAGCGGCAGATCGAAGCGCCCGAACGGTGAACCCTGGTAGCGCACATCGAAATCGCGTGAACTCGCCATCCGGCTGGATGTCGTGCGCCTGCCAGTCGAGGTCCTCGCCGGTGCCGAACGTCTGCCACCCGCGAACGCGCCCCTGGCACGAGCCCCCGCGCCCCGGCGTTGTCCGCGCCAACCAGCAGCAGGCCCCGCCGGGGCACCAGGTTCACGAACCGTTTGAACGCCAGCTCGACCGCGTCGAAGTCGGCGTAGATGTCGGCGTGGTCGAACTCGACGTTGTTCACGACGGCGATATCCGGCAGGTACTTCAGGAACTTCGCGGTCTTGTCGAAGAACGCGCTGTCGTACTCGTCGCCTTCGATGACGAAGTCGCGGCCCTTTCCGATCCGGTAGCTCGATCCCTGCAGGGCCGAAGTTATGCGCGATGCCGCCGACGAGCACGCTCGGATCGACGCCGCCGCTGGTCAGCAGCCAACCGGTCAGCGACGTCGTCGTGGTCTTGCCGTGCGTGCCGGCGATGACAATCGACCGCGCGCCCCAGAGGAAGTGTTCGCGGATCGCTTCGGGCAGCGAGCAGTACCGGATCTTGCGATCCAGCACCTCCTCGAGCTCGGGGTTGCCTCGGGAAATCGCGTTGCCGACGATCGACCAGGTCGAGATCGGTCGTGATGTGCTCCGGCTTGTAACCGCTGCGCGTGACCATGCCTTCGGCCGCCAGGAAATCGCTCATCGGCGGGTAGACGTCCTGGTCCGACCCGCGAACATCGAGTCCCTTCCGCTTCAGCATGGCGGCCAGCGTGGCCATGGCCGTGCCGCAGATGCCGATGAGGTGCACGCGCGCGCTCATGCGACGGCGGCCTCCTCGATGATGAGCCGCGGGGCGCGGCATCGCCACCACCCGGCACCCGACGCCGAAGGGCAAGCGTCATCGCCGGGCCGATCGTGTGGCCCGAGGGAAAGCCGACGACGACCGGACCGGGAAACTCGGCGAAGCAACTCGGCGATCGACGCCGCGCGCCGTGGGCTGCCCCGGATGGCTCGATCACAGCGCGGCAGCTCGCCGATGACGACGGCGCTGGCTCGGCCGAGCAGACTGGCTCTGCCGCAGCTGGATGATCATGCGATCCAGCCGGTACGGACGCTCGCCGACCTCCTCGAGGAACAGCACATACCCGGCCGGCGGATCGAACGCGAACGGCGTCGACGAGCGACGCCAGGATCTGGGTCACCGTGCCACCGAGCAGCAGGCCCGCGCGCCTCCCCGGGCTTGAGCGGTTTCGAGCCCGGCGGGCGCCAGCTCACCCAGCGGGCTCCTTGCGGCACAGGACGCGCTCGAACGAGTCGCGGTCGTAGCCGGCGCTCCCCTCGCCCAAGCCGTCCGGCAAGCATCGGCCCGTGAAACGCCACGAGCCCGCATTGCATCGTCAGGAAAGTCAGGATCGACGTCGTGTCGCTGTAGCCGATGAAGGGCTTCCTGGCGCGTCGGGCTTCGTCCGGGTCGAGCAGCGGCAGCATCTGCGGCGCTGCCGTACCCGCCGCGCACGGCGATGAGGCCGGCAATCGTCGGATCGCGCCAGGCGTCGCATCAGGCCGCCGCTCGCAGCTCCGGCGGGCCCGCGACATACGCCGTTCGCCCTGCCGCGGCAAAGACCGACTCGTCGTACACCGGCACGAAGCCGAGCGCCGCGATCTCGCGCGATGCCGTCGTCGAACTCGTCACGGTTGAAACGGACTCGCGGGCGCGACGACGGCCAGGCGATCGCCTGGCTGGAGGGCGCGCGGCTTGATCATCACGCGAAGCGGGACATTTCGTCAGCGATCGCCTGGTGCTCGTCGCGGCCGAGCCTGCTCCGGAGGGCGCGCGCTCCGCCTGGACGAGAGCCCGCAGCCGCACCAAGAAAGCGTTCCTTCGCCCGCTGCTGCCTCGCAAGGGCGTCGTCGACCCTCGGAAGCGGCAGCGTGTCTGCTTCGACGGCGTGAACGAGCGCCTCGAGCGTCGCCGCCTGCGTGTCGTGGCTGCCGCTGCAGATGAGCACGCCGTCGCACCCGGCGGCCACGGCGTGAACGGCGGCCGCCGGCACCGCGTACTCGCCGGCAATCGCCTTCATCTCCAGGTCGTCGCTCAGAATCACGCCCTCGTAGCCGAGCTCCTCCCGGAGGAGGCCCTGCACGATCCGGCGGGACAGCGTCGCTGGACGTGTCTCGTCGAGCGACGGCACCAGCACGTGCGCGGTCATGATGGTCGCGACGCCGGCCTCGATGGCCGCACGAAACGGCAGGAACTCGACCGCCCGCAGCCGATCCGGGGATGCTCGACGAGCGGCAGCTCCAGGTGCGAGTCGGTGCTCGTGTCGCCATGGCCCGGGAAGTGCTTGCCGCAGGCCGCGACCCCTCCGCTCTGCAGCCCCCGAACGATGGCGCGGCCCAGGCGCGCGACCTCGTCGGCCGTTTCGGCCAGCGCGCGATCGCCGATCACGGGGTTCTTCGGATTCGTGTGGATGTCGAGCACGGGGGCGTAGTCGAGCGTCACGCCGACGGCCCTAAGCTCGGCGGCGAGCGCCCCCGCAAACCGCTCCGCCAGCGCGACGTCGCCGCTCCGGCCGAGGGTCGCCATCGGAGGCCACTCGGTGAACGGCGCCTTCAGGCGCGCGACCCGTCCGCCTTCCTGGTCGACGCTGACCCAGACGGGCACATCGGGAACGAGCCGGATGGCCTCGAACGCCAGCTCGGCGACCTGCTCCGGCTCGACGATGTTGCGTGCGAAGAGGATGACCCCGCCGAGCCCGAACTCGCGCGCGAGCGCATCGAAGTTCGACGGGGATGGCGGTGCCATCGAACCCGGCGATCAGCAGCCGACCGATGCGATGGCGGAGCGCCGACGGCGACATGACCCTCAGATTCTACCTATAATTCGTGCGTGCCGAACGCGTCGCCTCTCGTCTCGTCCGCCCCGACTCGCATCGATCTGGCCGGCGGCACCATTGACATCTGGCCGCTCTATCTCTTCCACGAAGGCGCGTCGACCCTCAACGCCGCGATCAGCCTGCGCGCGCACGTGCGGATCGAGCCGCGCACCGAGGGCGGCGTCGAGCTGCGCTCGGTCGATACCGAACCGCACAGTCCACGCCGCGAGCACTGGTCGGAGTTGTCCGGCCGGTCAGCGCTTCCGCTGCTCGCCTTGCTCGCCCGGCACTACCGCCTCGAGAACGCGACCCTCATCACGCGCGGCGAGTCGCCCGCCGGTGCCGGCATCGCAGGGTCGTCCGCGCTCACGATCGCGGCCTGCGGCGCGCTCGCCCGCTGGACCGGCGGCCGATGCCGCCGACGAGGCCCTGCTCCAGGTGGCGATGAACGTCGAGTGCCAGACGATCCGGGTGCCGACAGGTGTCCAGGACTACCGGCCGGCCCTGTACGGCGGCATCGCCGCGGTCGAGCTCGGCGTCGACGGCATGACGCGCGTCGGACTCGACGTCGATCCGGCGGAGCTCGAGCGACGCATCGTCGTCGCCTACACCGGCGCGCCTCGCAACTCCGGCACCAACAACTGGGAGATCACCAAGCGCCATCTCGACGGCGACCAGCAGGTCTTCGACTGCTTCGAGCGCATTCGCGACACGGCAACGGCCATGCGGCGTGCCTCGAGCGCGGCGACTTGGGACGAGGTGGGCCGGCAGATTGCTCAGCGAATGGCAGAACCGGAAGCGGCTCGCGCCCGGCGTCACCACGCCCGCCATCGACGCTGCTCATCGCGCGAGCGGAAGGAGCGGGGGCCACCGCCGCCAAGGTGTGTGGCGCAGGCGGCGGCGGTTGTCTGTTCTGCTACGGCCCTCCTGAGCGCGCGGTCAGCGATCGCCGAGGCCCTGGCCGCTGGCGGCGCCCGCATTCTGGACTACCGGATCGAGACCGAAGGTCTCCTGTGTGGATAACCTCGCGATCGCACGAATTCTCGGGGAGATCGCCGACCTGCTCGAGATCAAGGGCGACAACCCGTTCAAGATTCGCGCCTACCGCAACGCCGCCGACATCGTCTGGAACCATCCACACGCGCTGGCCGACCTGGACGCAGCGGGGCTGCGCGAGATTCCAGGCATCGGCAAGGACCTGGCCGCCAGGATCCTGGAGATTGCCGAGACCGGCGACTCCTCGTACCATCGCGAGCTCCTCGCGGAGTTCCCGCCGACGGTTCTCGACCTGCTGCGCCTTCAGGGTGTCGGGCCGAAGACCGTCGCGATGCTCTACCGTGAGCTCGGCGTCCGAACGCTCGAGGACCTCGAGCAGGCGGCGGTCGAGGGCCGAGTCCGCGCGCTCCGGGGCATGGGCCCGAAGAAGGAAGCCCTGATCCTCAAGGCCCTCGAGGAACGAAAGCGCCATGCCGGCCGACACCTCCTCGCGGACGCCACTGGGGTGGCCGAGGACATCCTGACCGTGCTCCGGAGTCACGCGCCGTCTGCCGAGATCACCGTCGTCGGCAGCGCGCGCCGGGGTTGTGAGACCTGCGGAGACATCGACATTCTCGCGACGGGCGCAGAGCCGTCGCTGATGGAGATCTTTGTCAGCTACCGTCTGGTCGAGCGTGTGCTCGGGCGAGGCGAGACCAAGTCGAGCGTCCTCTTGTCGGGCGGCTATCAGGCCGACCTCCGACTGGTGGCGCCACAAGAGCGGGGCGCGGCGCTTCAGTACTTCACCGGATCGAAGGCCCACAACATCGCGCTGCGCGATCGGGCCATGTCGCTCGGCTTCAAGCTGAACGAGTACGGGCTCTACCGGATCGACACGGACGCCGTGGTCGCCGGCGCCCGCGAGGAGGATGTCTACGACGCCCTCGGCCTTGCCTGGATTCCGCCGGAACTGCGCGAAGCCCGCGGCGAGGTCGAGGCAGCGGCCGATCGGCGCCTCCCGCAACTCGTGCAGCACCGAGAGGTCATCGGCGACCTCCACATGCACACCACGGAGAGCGACGGAAAGGACGACATCCGCGGCATGGCCACGGCCGCTGCTCAGGCGGGCCTGCAGTACATCGCCATCACGGATCATAGTCAGTCGCTGGCCATGGCCAATGGGCTGGACGAGACCCGGGCCCTGTCGCACGCGGCCCGCATTCGCACGGTCGATCGCGACGCCGACACTGGCGTCCGCCTGCTCGCCGGCATCGAGTGCGACATCCTCGCCGACGGCTCGCTTGACCTCGCCGACGACTGTCTGGCCGCGCTCGACCTCGTCGTCGTCTCCGTCCACTCGGCATTCGGCCAGGAACGCCAGCAGATGACGGACCGGGTCCTTCGAGCCATCGAGCATCCGCACGTGGACATCCTTGGACACCCGACCGGTCGTCTCATCCTGCGGCGCGAACCCTACGGCCTCGACATCGAGGCGATCTTCGCCGCGGCCGCCCGGCATGGCGTGGCGATCGAGATCAACAGCCAGGTCGACCGTCTCGACCTGAACGACGCGCACGCCCGCCTCGCGAAGGAGCGGGGGGTCAAGCTGGTCATCTCGAGCGACGCCCACTCGCGACGCGGATTGGGCGCCCTCAGGTGGGGCGTCGTCGTCGCCAGGCGCGCGTGGCTGGAACCCGGCGACGTACTCAATACCCGGCCGTTCGACGATTTCTGCGCCGGTCTGCGCCGTCACACCTCACACAGGGAACAGCCGTGACCGAGCTCAAGATGCTGACCGCCGACGACAAGCTCGCCGAGATCCGGCGCCTCTACTTCAAGACGACGAAGGAGACGATCGAGAAGGATCTCGATCGCGCGCTCGGTCTGCTGAAGTCGATGGCCACCGAGGAGGAGCGCGAGCGCGCGACGGTCTTCATGGAAGGCCTGGCCGAGATGCGAAAGGACTGGGCGAGGAAGAAACGGAAGAAGACGTGAGTGCCCTGAGCGGACGCTACCCCCGGCTGGTGGCCGCGACCACCTTCTTACGCGCGGCGACGCGCAAGGGCTCCGGGACGTTGCGATCGATTGACAGCATGGCCATATCGCGATCGTTCAGCCGGCCCATCAGGTTGAGCGACAACCCGAGCGGCGTCTTGGGGTTCTTCGTGAGCCCGACCACGACGTTGTAATTCTTCAGCCACGCACGGTTCGTCGCGATGATGCGCAGGATGTCTTCGCCGACGTTCGCCATCCGCGAGAACGCCGCCACTTCGGATTCGGTCAGCTTCGGGCTGCTGAGCACCGAGGCCGCGATCATCTTGTTCGGGTCGCGAATGAGCACCGACCGCATCTCGCGCGTCCCCTTCACGGCAGCGCGCAGCCGCTGAGTGAAATTCATCTTGGCGATCTGCTGCGTCAGGCTCTCCCGTGCGGTCTCGTCGAGCGGCACGTCCGGCTCGGGAATGGCCGGCTCGGGATCGACCAGAGGGTCGTCGGCGCCCTCAGTCCCCGCTGCGGTCGGCACGACGCCGCGATTGGCGAAGTACTCCCGGGTCGAGTCGGCCGTGTCTGCCCGGGCCAGCGCCGCCGACAGCACTTCTTTGGGAATGCTGTTCAGGGTGGTGTCCGCGGCGGCCCTCACTTCGGCATCTGCGTCGTCGAGCAGGAAAACGAGCAGGGCCAGCTGCTCCTGCGCACGGGGCGCCAGGCCACCTTGCGCTGCGAGAAGCCGCGCGTCGCGATCCGCTTCGCCACGCTTGAAGATATCCAGTAACGGTGTCGGCACACTCACGCGACATGTTAGAAAGGGTGTCGGGTCGAGTCAAACCCGATGCGGAGGGCCCGCGTGGTCTCGTCGAGGGCGACCGCCAGGCATCTCGGTGGCGACGCCGCTCCTGCGCTTGCGTCGGCGCCGGAGCCAGACTCGCCCATGAAGAGGCCGATCCCCGCGACACCCGCCGCGCCGCTTCGAGCCACGTCCGCCACGCGGCCACAAGTGATGCCGCCGATGCCGAGCACCGGCACGGGCACGGCGCGCACGATCTCGGCCAGGCCCTCGACGCCGAGCCAGGCGGTGCTCCCGGGCTTGGAGATCGTCGGGAACACGCTGCCGGCGATGAGGTAGTCGGCATGCGAGGCTGCGTCGCACGCCCCAGGCACATCGTGCACGGAGCACCCGATGAGAAATCCCCGGTGCACCAACGCCACGCACTCGGGCCGCCGGCAGCGACGTGCTCTTGAGGTGCACACCCGCTGCGCCCGCCGCGATCGCGACATCCAGACGATCGTTCACGACGATCCGCGTCGAAGACCCCTTGGCCAGGGCCACGAGCTCCGCCACGAGCGCACGCAGCGGCCCGGCCTCGAGGTCGGGCTCACGCACCTGGAGCAGGTCGATCCCCGCAGCGACGGCCGCACGCCCCTGGGCGAGGAGGCAGGACCGCAGGAGATCGGCGTCACCTTCGGCCGGCGCCAGGCGACGCCGGTCGGTGACCAGCTGGACGATCACTCGGGCTGACTCTCGGGCACCGAGAACACCGGCGCCAGCTCGAAGAACCCGGCGAAGAGGTTCAGGAAGCCCAGCCCGCTGATTGCGCCGCGCAGGAAATTGTTCGTCAGGACGGGACGAAGCTCCGGCAGCGCGTACGCAAAGTAGTTACGGTCCCAGAACGAGGACCAGGGCAGCACGATCAGGAGCAGCCCGACTTCGATGAAGAACACCACGGCAAGGAGGCGGCGAAACACGCGTTTATCCCCGGGGCTGCGCCTTGAAAAGGCGATCAATGCGTTCCACCACGTCACGGTAGTGACCGGCCTCCGACTGCAGCTCGATGCAGATGGCCAGAGCCCGGGCGACCTCGCCCGTCTGCTCGAGAACGTCGGCGAGCTCGTACAACAGCGCCAGGCCCTCGGCGCTTGTGGGAGCCGGCGCCTGCGCTGCCCGCTCGAACCACTCGGCCGCCTCCAGCTGATCGCCCCGGTCCCGGTGAATCCGGGCCACGAGCGAAGCAGCCGCGAACCGCAGTCCTGGCGCGCGGGAAGCCGATGCCAGGAGCGGCACGGCACTATCGCTCCGTCCAGCCTCGTGCAGGGCCAGCCCGCGGGAAAACTCCTCATCGGCCGCGTCGAGCGTCGCCTGGCGTGACGCTTCGTCGCGCCACACGGCTTCGAGATCGCCCACCGGGTCGGCGAACCCGGTCTCCGCGGGTGCGTGTTCGGGCACGAGCACGCTCCCCGGAACCGATCCCGCTGCCGCCGATGCCTTCGATTCGCGAACCGAGCCGGCCGACAGGTCATCCCTGCCCGTGAGGTCGAGGCTGATGAAGGGCGACTGCCCGTTCAAGCGATCCGCGATCACTTGATCGGGATCTGCTTCGCCGCTCAGCTCGAGCGCTCGCCGAAACCGTTCGATGTTGGCCCGCTCCCAAGGCTCCCGCGCCACCAGGTCTTCGGCGACGAACCGTGCCTCGGTCGACAGGCCGGCGGCCAGATACGCATCGGCGAGCTGGGCCTGCGAGGTGAACAGCGTCGCCTCAAGGCCGCCGTCCACACAGACACCGACCAGTCGGAGGAGCGCCGGCACATGAGCGGGTACCCGGGTAACGAACTCCTGCAGCGCCGCGGCGGCCGATCCCCAGTCCGCCTGAGCGATGGCGGCGGACGCCGCCTCTTCGACAATCTGGAAGGCGACGTGCGGCGCCTTCTCCGCCACCGCCCATCCGAGCGCCGCGACCGCATCACGGCGCCCGGGATCCACGGCCAGGAGATCCTTGACGATGGCCAGGGACTCTTCGCCTCGCCCGCTCCTGGCGTGCGACTCCGCCAGCCGCAGCAAGCGGCGCGGATCACCTTCCGCCGCGTCCGGGGCGATCTCGAGGCTCGCCGCTGGCGTCTGCGGTGCGGCCATGTGGACATCGACCACGGCATCCCGGACGGCGGCATCCTCGGGCGCGAGCAACGCGGCCTCGCGTCGCGCTGCCGCCGCGATGTCCGAGCGGTCGTTTGCCGAAGCCTCGGCGGCGAGCGCCTCGAGCTCCGCCAGCGCTCCCGCCCGGTCGTGGAGCTCGGCGCGAGCCTTCGCCCCCGCGAGCCGGGCTTCGTAGTCCGCCGGGTCGAGCGCGCCAAGCCTGACGACCACCTCGGAGACGCCCTGGGCATCGCCGCGGCGCCTGCGTCGGTCACCGAGTGCGGACAGATAGACGCGCGCGTCGGCCAGGTGGCCGAGCTCACCGGCGATCTCGGCCGCCCGCAGCATCGCGCGCTCGTCGTCGGGCGTGATCTTGAGAATCTTCTTGTAGACCGCGGAGGCCTTCGGCAGAAAACCCTGGCTGCGCAATTGCTCGGCGATTCGCACGAACTGCGCGATCGCCGGTTCCACCTGCCCGACGCGGATGTACAGGTCGCCCAGCAGGTTCGCGGTGCTCCAGTCGGAGAGGATCGGCTTCGACGACGCGCAGGTATTCGGCGATCGCCAGGTCGACCTTGCCCTGGCGAACGAGCTTCTCGGCGTTGCGCAGTACGGCAGCCCGTTCGATTGGCACGTGTGAACTAGTCGATCGTATCAAACAGCGTGTGAGGGCGAAACGATCGACGGTGGGCGTCAGAGAGGCCGAAACGGGCGACGGCCCGGAGGTGGTCGGCCGTGGCGTAGCCCTTGTGCCGGTCGAAGCCGTAGCGGTCGTCGCGGCCGTGGAGCGCGCGCATCTGCCTGTCCCGCGTGACCTTCGCCACGATCGACGCCGCCGCGATCGCGGCACAGCGCCGATCGCCATGGAGGACACGCCGCTGCTCGATCGCCAGCCCCGGGACACGGAAGCCGTCCGAGAGCACGAAGTCCGGCAGCGGCAGCAGCGCGAGAACGGCACGCTGCATCGCCAGCAGCGACGCCTGGTGGATGTTGATGCGATCGATCTCGCCCGGGTCGGCCGATCCGACCGACCAGGCCACGGCCTGCGACACGATCGAGGCGAACAGCGCTTCGCGCTCGGGCTCCGGAACGGCCTTCGAGTCGGCGACACCCGACACATGACGGCCCGGATCGAGCACCACCGCGGCCGCCACGACCGGTCCGGCCAGGCAGCCGCGGCCGACTTCGTCCACACCGGCCACATAGCAGAATCCCGCGCGTCGCAGCGCGTTCTCCAGTGTGCGGGTGGCGGGAACCCGGCCCATGCTGACGGTTACTGCGGCTTGGAGGTGTCCTTCATGCGCGCCGCCTTGCCCTTGAGGTCGCGCAGGTAGTACAGCTTCGCGCGGCGGACCTTGGCCGACCGCATCACTTCGACCTTCTGGATGGTCGGCGAATGGAGCGGGAAGATGCGCTCGACGCCCTGGCCGAACGACACCTTGCGGACCGTGAAGGACGCACGCGTCCCGCCGCGATGCAGCCCAATCACGACGCCCTCGAAAATCTGGATGCGCTCCTTGTCGCCCTCGCGCACCTTCACGTGCACACGGACCGTGTCGCCGGACTTCATCGCCGGTCGATCGGTCATCTGCGCTTTCTCGATCGTTTCGATGGCACTCATGTCGTGCTCCTTTACCCTTCCTGCCGCGCGAGCAGCTCGCGCAGTATCTGTTGTTCCTCGTCGTCGAGGATGGCGCTCTTCAGCAGCTCGGGCCGCCGCGCCAGCGTGCGCTCGACGGCTTGCATCTTCCGCCACCGCCGAATCTCCGCATGGTTACCCGACAAGAGCACGTCCGGCACCCGCGCATTCGTGCCCTGCCGCCCGTCGCCGAGTTCCGCTGGCCGCGTGTAGTGCGGGAAGTCGAGCAGCCCCCGGCTGAACGACTCTTCCGCCACCGACTGTTCGTCGCCGACCACGCCCGGCACCAGCCGGGCGATGGCATCCACCATGACGAGCGCCGGCAATTCGCCGCCGCTCAGCACGTAGTCGCCAATCGAGAGCTCTTCGTCGACCCTGGATCGCACCCGCTCGTCGACGCCCTCGTAGCGCCCGCAGATCAAGACCAGGTGACCCACGCCGCTCAGCCGCGCGGCCACCGCCTGGCTGAATGGCGCACCCTGCGGCGACGTCAGCACAACCCGCGGCCGGTTCGCACCCGCACGGTCGGCCGCCTGCTCGACCGCGTCGAGCGCCCGGAAGAGCGGTTCCGGCTTCAACACCATCCCCGGTCCGCCGCCATACGGCACATCGTCGACCACATGGTGCCGGTCGCTCGTAAAGGCCCTCAGGTCGTGTACCGTCAGGCCAATCGTGCCGCGCTCAATCGCGCGACCCAGGACACCGACTTCCAGCGCCTGCTGCACCATCGCCGGGAAGATGGTCACGATATCGAACCGCATGGCTACCCGGCCTTCGAATTCAGATCGAGGAGCCCGGCCGGCGGATCGATGACAATTCGCCCGGCGCCGATGTCAATCGACGTGCAAATCGCCGCCGCAAGCGGTACCAGGACATCGCCGCCCTCGCCCGCCACGACCAGTCGATGGCCACCGGCCTCACCCTCGACCGCACGCACCAGACCCACCGCCATTCCCGACGCCGTGATCACCTGGCAGCCCACCAGGTGATGCTGGTAGAACGCTCCCTCCGGCAGCGGGGACAGCTCGGCGACCGGCACGCGCAGCTCGGCGCCCGCCAGGGTCCCGGCTGCGTCCACGTCGTCAATCCCGTCGAGGCCAATCACCGGACGGTCGTGCTGGAACCGGACCGTCTTGATGCTCATGGCCTTCACGACACCGAGCCGGTTAACGAACACCCGCTCCCCGGCCTGGAAACGCTCGGCCGGGAAATCGGTCTCCGGGTTGACGATCACCTGTCCTCGAAGACCGTGTGCCCGCGCGATCCGCCCGACCAGGGCCATCTCGTCCCACCCCGTCGCGTCGGCGGTCTCCATGGCCAGCCGTCAGGGCCTTCCGTCCCGAATCTCGAGGGTCACTGTCTTGCCGACTTTCTCGCCCGCCGCAGACGCCAGCGTCCGCAGCGCCGCCGCCGTCCGGCCCTGCCGGCCAATCACGCGTCCGAGCTCGCCATGCCCGACGTACAGCTCGACGAGCGTCGTGCCCTTGTGCTCCGACTCGGTGACATGGACATCGTCAGGTCGATCGGTCAGCGCCCGGGCCAACACCTCGACCACCTCACGCACGGCGCTCATACAGCCTTCGGCGCGGGCTCCGCGGCTGGCGGCGCCGGTGTCAGGTGCCGCGCAATCAGCGTGCGGACCGAGTCCGACGGCTGCGCCCCCTTGCTGATCCAGTAATCCACCCGCTCCCGATTCACCTGCACGATGGCCGGCTTGGTGCGCGGGTTATAGTGACCGAGAATTTCGACAAAGCTGCTGTCGCGGGCCGCGCGGGAGTCGGTGACGACGACGCGGAAGAACGGACGCTTCTTGGATCCGGCCCGACGAAGGCGGATGACGACCATCTGACGCTCCTACAATGTGGCCATGGGCTCGTTCCCTGACCGCTGGTTCGCTGCGCGCCTTGTCTTTACCGAGTCCGCAGGCAGAATGCCTGCGGCGGCGCAGCAGAAAGTTCCCTAGCCTCTAGCCTCAGGCCCCTAGCCTCTAACCCCTGTTCCTGAGCATCTGCATGGCGCGGCGCCGGGCATCCTTGCCGCCGCCACCCGCGAGACCCGCCATGCCTCCGAGCGACTTCAACATCTTCTGCATCTGGACGAACTGCTTCAACAGCCGATTCACTTCCTCGACCGACGTCCCGCTGCCCTTCGCGATCCGTTTGCGTCGGCTGCCGTTGATGATGTGCTGCTTGCGCCGCTCGTCGGGGGTCATCGAGGCGATGATGGCCTCGACCCGCCCGATTTGCTTCTCGTCCGGCTTCTGATCGGCCAGCGCCTTGACCTGGCCCATCCCGGGCAGCATTCCGAGAATCTGCTCGAGCGGTCCCATCTTCCTGATCGTCTTGAGCTGATCACGGAAGTCCTCGAGCGTGAACTCGTTCGCCCGGAGCTTGCTCTCCAGGCGCGCCGCGTCGTCGCGATCGATCGCCGCTTCCGCCCGCTCGATGAGCGACAGCACGTCGCCCATCCCGAGCATTCTGGAAACCACGCGCTCGGGCTGAAACAGCTCGAGGTCCTCCAGCCGCTCGCCGCTGCCGACGAAGGCGATGGGCACTCCCACGACCGAGACGACCGAGAGCGCGGCGCCGCCGCGTGCGTCGCCGTCGAGCTTCGTCAGCACGACACCTGTCACGCCGACCTGACGGTTGAATTCGCCCGCGCTCTTGATCGCGTCCTGCCCCGTCATGGCATCGGCGACGTAGAGCCGATCCGAGGGATCGGTGGCGTCCTTGATCGCGACGAGCTCCGACATCAGCTCATCGTCGATGTGCAGGCGGCCCGCAGAGTCGACGATCACCGTGTCGAAGCCCAGGTTGGTCGCCTCGGCAACCGCACCCTTTGCGCGGGCCACGGGATCCATCTGGCTCGCCGGATCGTGCACACGCACGCCGGCCTTCTGGGCGACGACGTTCAATTGCTGAATCGCGGCCGGGCGCTTGACGTCGGTCGAGACCAGCAACGGATGCCGCCCCTGCTTCGACAGCCACTGCGCGAGCTTGCCCGCCGTCGTGGTCTTGCCGGCGCCCTGCAGGCCCAGGAGCAGGATGACGCGCGGCCGTTTCGTGGTGGGCTGAAGTCCGCCCTGGCCGTCGCCAAACAGCGCGACCATCTCGTCGCGGACGATCTTGACGACCTGCTGCGAGGGCGAGAGGCTGCCGAGGACTCCCTGGTCCTGGCCGAGGGCGCGATCGCGGACCCGGTCGACAAACGCCTTGACGACCTTGAAGTTGACGTCGGCTTCGAGAAGCGCCAGCCGGATCTCACGCAGGGCGGCTTCGACAGCCTCCGGCGTCAGACGCGTTTCTCCCCTGAGACTCTTGAAGACGTCCTGGAGCCTTGTGCTGAGCGACTCGAACATAACCCCGCTAACCTGCTCTACAGCAAACGCTTATCGTAGTTGACCGGCCGCCATCTGTCAACGGCTGGACCGTGGCGCGACGCGGCCCGACCGCGCCTGGGCCTCGGGCGGCTAGACGCCGGAGAGCTTGTGGCCGAGCTTCTCTTTCTTGGTCGTCAAGTAGCGGCGGGTAGACTCCACCACCGGGATCTCGAGGGACAACCACTCGCTGACCGACAGCCCGTAGCCTTCGATGCCAACGAGCTTGCGGGGGTTGTTGCTGAGGAGGCGCATCGTACGCACCCCGAGATCGCGCAGAATCTGGACCCCGATGCCGTAGTCTCGCTGGTCGGCCTTGAAGCCAAGGCGTTCGTTGGCCTCCACGGTGTCGAACCCCTCGTCCTGAAGCTCGTACGCCCGGATCTTGTTGGCGAGTCCGATGCCGCGGCCTTCCTGATTGAGATAGAGCATGACGCCCCGGCCCTCGGCGGCGATTCGCTTCATGGCCGCGTCGCGTTGCGCTCCGCAGTCGCAGCGCACCGAGTGCAGCACGTCCCCCGTGAGGCAGGACGAATGCACGCGAACCAGCACGTCCTTGCCGCTCGAGATGTCGCCCATGACGAGCGCCACGTGCTCCTGGCGATCCAGCTGATTCTCGAACACGTGCACCGTGAAGTCGCCGTAGTCGGTGGGGAGTTTCGCCGAGGCGACGCGCTTCACCAGCGACTCGGTTCGCATCCGGTACTTGATGAGATCCGCGATGGTGACGAGCAGCAGGCCGTGCTTCTTCGCAAACTTCGCCAGCTCCGGCACGCGCGCCATCGTGCCGTCTTCGTTCATGATTTCGCAGATCACGCCGGCGGGGTACAGGCCGGCAATCCGTGCGAGATCGACCGCCGCCTCGGTCTGACCGGCGCGGACCATCACGCCACCTGTTCGCGATCGCAATGGGAACGTATGTCCGGGACGCGCCAGGTCTTCCGGACGGGTCGCCGGATCGATGGCCGCGAGCACCGTGGCGGCGCGGTCCATCGCGGAAATACCGGTGCTCGTCCGCTTCTTCGCCTCGATCGACACACAGAAGGCGGTCTCGAACCGCGAGCTGTTCTGGGCCACCATGAGCGGCACCTCGAGCTCATCGAGCCGCTCCGGCGTCATCGACAGGCAGATCAGGCCACGACCGTACCGCGCCATGAAGTTGATGGCCTCTGGCGTCACCTTGTCGGCCGCAATCGTGAGATCGCCCTCGTTCTCCCGGTCTTCATCGTCGACGACGATAATCATGCGGCCGGCGCGGAACGCGACGATGGCGTCCTCGATACGGGCGAACGGGCCGCGGCGCTTCCTGGTGCCCCGAGCAATCGCGAGTTCATGCTGCTTCATCAATGCCGGACCTCGCCGGTCTTGAGCGGCGCCAACGTCAGGCCCGCGATCTCTGCTGCTCGCACGACGTACTTTCCGACCATGTCGCATTCGAGGTTCACGCGATCGTGCACCTGAGCCCGCCGCAGGTTCGTCTGCGACATCGTAAACGGCACGACCTGCACGTCGAACCGGCTCGGGCCGAGCCCCGCCACGGTGAGGCTGATGCCGTCGACCGCGATCGAGCCCTTGGGCACGAGGTAGGGCGCGAGCCCGGAGGGGAATCCGATCGTCAGCCAGTGGAACTCAGCGTCGGCCCGCAGGTCTTCGATATTCCCCATGGCGTCGACGTGCCCCTGAACCAAATGCCCGCCGATCCGCCCGTCGGCCCGGAGGGGGCGCTCCAGGTTCACCGCGGACCCGGGCACGAGGCCGCCGAGCGTCGTCACCCGCAGCGTCTCGGGCCCGACGTCCGCGTGAATCTGCCCCGATTCCGCGATGATGACCGTCAGACACACGCCATTGACCGCCACGCTGTCCCCCGGCGCCAGGTCCGCCGCGAGGGACGCCTCGATGCGCAGGCGGACGCCTCCGCCTGTCGGCTTGCTCTCGACAATCTCCCCCACCGCTTCAACGAGGCCCGTGAACATAACCCTCTATCAAGACATCCGGTCCGAGCGGCGCGGTGTGCGCCTCGACGAGCGCCTGCGGCGAAAACGGCGCCCCGCCCAGAAACCGCACGCCCCTCGCGCCGAGGACGTGCGGGGTCTGGTAGACGCTGACGAAGTCCGCGACGCCCTCATCCCAGGCCGCCCGGTGCACGGCCGCTCCGCCTTCGAGGAGAAGCGAGCCGATGCGCCGCCGCCCGAGAACCGCAAGGGCCGCGGCGAACGACCGGTTCTCGGCCACTTCGACCCTCGCCCCGAGCGCCTCCAGCCGGCTCCGGACCGGCGCCCGCGACGCCCCTTCGGCCGTGGTCACGATCATGACAGGGCCTGACTCAGGTGTCGAGAGCAGGCGGGCGCCGGTCGGCATCCGCAGACCCCGGTCGAACACCACGCGCAGAAGGGGCCGCTCCCGGTAGACCTCCCTGGACGTGAGCAGCGGATCGTCGACCATCACCGTGTTCACGCCAACGCCAATCGCATCCACTTCGGCGCGCATCCGCTGCACATGGCGGTCGGCCTCGCCCGAGGTGAGCTGGGTCCGGAGCCCCGGGGCCTCCGCAATACACCCGTCCCGGCTGATCGCGGCCTTAAGAATCACAAACGGGCGCCCGGCCTCGATCAGCGTAAAGAACGGCTGATTCAGCGCCGCCGAGGCCCGCCGGCCCACTCCGACCTCGATATCGATGCCGTGCTCGCGCAGGTACTCGAAGCCCTTGCCACACACTCGCGGGTCGGGGTCGTCGAGCGAGGCCACGACGCGGACAATGCCGGCCTCGACGACTCGGCTCACACAGGGCCCCGTCCGTCCAACATGGCAGCAGGGCTCGAGGGTGCAGTACAGCGTGCCGCCACGCGCGGCGCCGCCCGCCTCGTCGAGTGCCCGCACCTCGGCGTGCGCCTCGCCTGCCCGTTCGTGGTAACCCTGCCCGACCACGACGCCGTCCTTCGACACGACCACGGCGCCCACGAGCGGGTTGGGACTGGTTCGACCGCGTCCCCGCGACGCGTGGAACAGCGCCCGGACCATGTAGTCAGCGGAAGAAAGCACGATCGATCACCACCGTTCCGCGAACAACCCGTCGACATACTCGTCCACCGAGAACGGCACGAGGTCGTCGATCCCTTCCCCGACGCCGACGTATCGAATCGGCAGCTTCAGATCGTGCGCAATGGCCACCGCCACACCGCCCTTCGCCGTCCCATCGAGCTTGGTGAGGACGACGCCGTTGACGCCGGCCACCTGCGTGAACTCGCGCGCCTGCTGCACGCCGTTCTGACCGACCGTGGCGTCGAGCACCAGGATGACTTCCTGTGGTGCGCCCGGGACCTCGCGGCTTGCGACCCGCCTGATCTTGTCCAGCTCCTGCATCAGGTTGACACGGGTGTGCAGGCGGCCTGCCGTGTCGACGAGCACGGGGTCGCGTCCCTTCGCACGGGCCGACGTGATCGCGTCGAACACGACCGCCGCCGGGTCGCCGCCCTCGCGTGCACGGACCATGTCGACGCCCGCCCGCGCCGCCCAGATCTCCAGCTGCTCGACGGCAGCTGCGCGAAAGGTATCGGCCGCGCAGATGAGCGGCTGCCGGCCGTCCTTCTTGAGCACGTTGGCGAGCTTGCCGACCGTGGTGGTCTTGCCGGTGCCGTTCACTCCCACGATGAGACAGACGGTCGGCGAGGACGCGGTGCGATCAGCTGGCCGATCGACGCCGCGGAAGACCGCCCGGATTTCGTCCTTGACCAGATCGCGGAGGCTCTCGCCCGACCGCACCCTCTTCCTGATGGCGGCGACGATCCGCTCCGTCGCGGGCACGCCAACATCAGCCGAGATGAGGAGCTCTTCGAGGGCCTCGATCGTCTCGACGTCGAGCGGTCTCGACCGGCGTTCTCCGGCGTCGGCCGTGCGCACGAGGTCCTCGAACCGGTCGACGATCTGCTGCTTTGTACGGGAGAGGCTCTGTCGTATCCGGCCGAACACACCCATCCGGCGATCTTATCAGGTGCCTTCGGTCTCGGACCGCTGCGGTCGGAGCATCAGCGCTCCGACAGCGGCCGCTGCGCCGACGCGGCCCTCCAGGACCGACGCCATCTGCGCCGCGATCGGCAGCTCGACGCCGTAGCGTTCGCCGAGCGCGAGGACGGCATGGGTGGACTTCACGCCCTCGGCCACCATCCTCATGCCGGCGACAACGTCCGTGAGCTGGCGGCCCCGCGCCAGCTCGATCCCGACGAATCGATTCCGGCTGAGCGAGCCTGTGCATGTGAGCACCAGATCGCCCAACCCGCTCAACCCTGCGGCCGTCTCGCGGCGACCGCCCGCAGCGCACGCCAGGCGGGTGATCTCGGCGAGCCCGCGCGTCACGAGCGCCGCGAGCGCGTTGTGGCCAAGCCCGAGCCCTTCCACGACGCCCGCGGCGATCGCGATCACATTCTTCATCGCGCCCGCCACTTCGACGCCCACGACATCACTCGATCCGTAGAGCCGGAACGTGGGACCACGGAACTCCCGCTGGACCAGCGCTGTCGCATGCGGGTCGATCGACGCCGCCAGGACTGCGGTCGGCAGCTGTCGCGCCACTTCCATGGCGAAACTCGGTCCCGACAGGACGACCACCGGGAACCGCTCCCCCAGTTCCTGCGCAATCACCTCGGACATCCGCATCAGGGTGGCAACCTCGAGACCCTTGATGGCGCTCACGAGCGGCACGCTGTCGGCAAGATGCGGCGCGGCCGCCTGCACGACCGCGCGGCACCCGTGCGAGGGGACCGCCGCCACGACGATGGTCGCGCCGTCGAGGGCCGTGGCCATGACCTCGGTCGCCAGGACGCTGGCCGGCAGCTCGATGCCCGGCAGATAGGGCGTGTTCGTCCGCTGTCTCGCAATCTCCGCGGCCACCGAGGCGTCGCGCGCCCACAGGCGGACGTCGTGGCCCACGCGGCCGAGGTGTGCGGCGAGCGCCGTCCCCCAGCTGCCAGCTCCAAGAATCGCAACAACGCTCATCGATGATCCTGCAAGCGGGGCTCGGACCCCGCGCGCAACCGCGAGAAGTTCGATCGGTGCCGGAACAGCACGAGCGCCGCGGCTCCGCAGGCCGCAGCGACCGCGGGCGCCGGACTGCTGGTGGCGTAAGCGATCGGCGGCAGGGCGGCCGTGGCCGCCATCGAGCCGACCGAGACGTGCCGGGTCATCCAGGTCCCGGCCAGAAAGATCGCCAGGGCCGGTGGCATCGCTGCCGGCGTCAGCACGGCGAACGCTCCGCAGGCGGTCGCCACGCCCTTACCCCCCTTGAACTTCAGCCAGACGGGGTACACGTGGCCGACGACGGCGGCGAACCCGGCCACCGCGGGCGCCGCCCCGCCCCCTCCCGACAACCCCTGAGCCACGAACACGCTGATCGCCCCCTTCGAGATGTCGAGAAGCGCGACCAGCAGCCCGGCCCGCACGCCAGACACCCGGAGCACGTTGGTCGCGCCAATGTTGCCGCTGCCGACGCGCCGGAGATCCGACGTGCCCCATCGGCGCGCCAGCAACAGCGCGAACGGTATCGAGCCGATGAAGTACCCCAACACACCGAGCAGGCTCACAGACATTTCAGCAGCATGAGGCGGAGCAGATTGAGCGCGGCTTGTGCCGATTGGTACTTGACCTGCTCCCGGTTGCCCACGAGCCGCACCGTGCGCACGTGCGCCTGGTGCTCGGTGAGGACAGCGAGACACACCGTGCCCACCGGCTTGTCCGGAGTCCCCCCGCCCGGACCGGCGATGCCGGTCACGCCGATGCCGACGGTGGCACCCGCCCTGCGCCGCACGCCTTCGGCCATGGCGCGCGCCACCGGCTCGCTCACGGCGCCGTGGGCCGCAATAAGGTCCGCCGGCACACCGACCCACTCGGTCTTCGACCGGTTGCTGTAGCACACCACGCCGCTCTGGATGTAGTCGGAGCTGCCCGGCACATCAGTCAGCCGCGACATCAGGAGCCCGCCCGAGCAGGACTCGGCCGCGGCCACGGTGTCGCCTGAGGCACGCAGAAGATCGCCGACTACGGCCTCCAGCGTCGTGCCGTCGGTGCTGTACACCGAAGGGCCGAGGCCGGCGACCAGAGCCGCCACCGCGGGGTTGAGCGCCGCATCGGCCTCGGCTCGACTCTGCGCGGCCGCCGTCAGATGGAGCTCGACCTGGCCGAAGACCGCGAGGATCGTGGTCTCGATCGGCACCGCCTGGCCCCGCAACGGGCCGTAGATGGGCTGCGCGAGGGCGTCGACTTCCGACTCGGCGCGTCCGGTGATCTTGAGCACGCGCCTGAAGAGCCCGCCGCCTCCGGTCAGCGGCGCCAGCCGGTCGCGCACGAGGGCCTCGAGCATCGGGGTCATTTCGCGCGGGGGACCGGGCAGGAGCGCCAGGCGCGACGAGCGCGCTTCGATCCAGAGGCCCGGCGCCGTGCCGTTGACATTGTCCAGCACGAGCGCGCCCCGCGGCACCATCGCCTGCCGGCGGTTGATGGCGGACATGACCAGGCCGCGACGAACGAACCGCGCCTCGATTGCGGCCAGGATCTCGGGGTTCGGATCGAGCGGCAGACCCAGCGCCCGTGAGACCGCATCCCGGGTCACGTCGTCAGCCGTCGGTCCGAGCCCGCCAGTGCAGACCACGAGGTCCGCGGCCGCGAGGGCCTCGGTCAACAGCGCGGCGACGCGATCCACATCGTCGCCAATCACGCTCTTCTGCAAGACATCGATCCCGATGGCGTTCAGCCGATCGGTGATGAGGAGCGAATTGGTATCGACGCGAAACGGAGTCAGGAGCTCGCTGCCGACGGCGATGATCCACGCCTTCATGCGAACGCGAGGGCGGCGCGCAGGACGAGGTTGGCGTACACGGCGGCCATGAAGTCGTCTGCCATGATTCCGAGCCCGCCGTGGAGTCTTTCGAAGCGGTTCGCGGGATACGGCTTCAGCACGTCGAAGGCGCGGAACAGGAAGAACGCCAGGGCGGCGCCGCCCCACCCGACCGGGTTGAGGAACAAGGTGACCAGCATGCCCATGACCTCATCGATCACCACCGGCCCCGGATCCGTGCCTCGGAAGTGCCGTTCGGCGAGGCCCGCGCTCCACACCCCGGCCGCTGACACGACGACGATGGTCAGGCCCTGCACGAGCGGATCGGACGGAAGCATCAGCCAGAGGACCAGCCCGAGCGCCGAACCGAACGTGCCAGGAGCAAACGGGGCGTAGCCGACACCGAGACCGGTCGCCACGGCCAGCGCAACATGCATGGGCGGAGCGCTCACGAGAGACGGGTCACGCGGATGCGCGAACAACCCGCGTGCCTGCACAGCGGTCGTGGACACCGCGATGGTCGCGGTTGAACAGGGCGCTCACGAATCCGAGGCCCGCCGGGGCGGCGAGCGCCGCCCACACCAACGTTCGGAGGAGCGAACGGCCGACGTCGAGCGATTCCTCGGTATCGGTGTCGACGACCTTGATTCCCGTCACCATCTTTCCCATGGTCTGACCGCCGGCCGTAAACGCCACGAAGTAACCGCCGTTCTGGAGCACCAGGAAGGCCAGGAGCGGGCCGAGCGGCAGTATTTCCATGTCGGCCTGGGTGAGCCCGCAGATCTGCATCGTGAAGTAGAGGACGGCGAAGTCGATGCCTGCCAGGAGAGCGAGGTCGATCGCGATCGCCACGATCCTGGCGATGACCCCCGCCGGCTGACGGGCCATCCCCTCCGGGCGCAACCACCCGCCCGCCTGCGCGCGGTCGGCGGGCTGTGTCGGCCTGTCGATCGCCAGGCCCAAATCCTCGCCTGAGAGATCGAGCTGCTGCGTTCGCGGGGAGTCCGCTCGAAGTCTGGGCACCTCCGGCGTTGCGCGGCGCACGGCCAGAGGGGCGCGCGGGGCCGAGGCCCTGGTGATGAGCGGAGTCTCGACCAGGCTCTCGTCGCCGTGAAAGAGCGGCAGCTCGGGGGTCGCGAGACCGACCTGGGCCTGCGCCCGAGCCGGACGGTTCGCGGCCGGGGCCGCGTGCCGATCCCCGAGCTCCGGCGGCGCCGGCGCGAACGGCGCCGCCGCATCGATCAGGCTCAGATCATCGAGGGGGGTCGGATTCGGATTCGACGCGCCCGTGCGAATCGGAAGTTCCGGCAGATACAGCGACGGCGCCAACGAGAAGTCGTACCCACAGTTGCGGCAACGATCGCCCGACTCGAAGCCGAGGTAGCCGCACTTGGGGCACTTCATGGCACAGGCCCGGCCGAACCGGCGGCAGACGTCGCGGCCGCCGCCAGCGCGATCAGCTGCTGTTGAATCTCGCCGCGGAGACGGTCGGCCTCGGCCTTCTCGGGGTCGGTCGCACGCACGCGATCGAGTGCTCCCAGCGCGTCGCGCAGGCGCCCGCCGGCGGCAAGCACGCGGGCGCGGCCGAGCGCCCCTTCGCCACGCCTCGGAAGCGGCAGCGGGCGTTCGCCCGCCGCGATGGCGATCGGGGCGGGAACGGCTGAGGGCAGCGTGATCGAGGGGCGCCAGGCTAGCGGCCCCTCGAGCCGCGGAACCAGGACAGCCGCAACGGCCGCAAGCACCACGACGGCGGCCGCGGCAACGGCCCACCCAATCTTGCGACGGGGCGCCGCTTCTCCTTCGGGCACAAAGAGCACCGACCGCTCGCTGAGCGAGGTGATCACTCGAGTGGACGGGACGCCACCCTGGTCGATCCGGTTGAGCCGATCGAGCAGCGCCAGGGCTTCGTCGGCGTGGGCCCCGTGGTTGACCGCATCCTGCAGGAGCCGTCTCGCCTGCACCGACTCGCCGCGATTGAACGCGGCCAGCCCGCGATGCAGCAGCTCCTCCGACTCCCGCTGCCGCTCGGCCACGGCGCTCCTGGCGCGTTCGATGTACGCACGCGCTCTGGCATGGCTCCTGTCGAGAAACAGGGCACGGGTCCAGACGTTGATGGCCTGCTCGAACTGGGACGCGAAGTAGTGGTCAAGGCCGACGAGCAGCAGTTGCTCGATCTTGGCGTCCCGATCCTGGTCCGTCGCGGCATCGATCTCGCGCGGTCGATCGGTCGGAAGCGGCTCTGACATAAGAGGTTGTGAGAAAAGAGTATAGCATTTCACCATCGTGCTCGAATGCATTCCGAATGTGAGCGACGGGCGCCGGCCTCAGGTCATCGGCGCGCTGGCCGACGAGCTGGTCGCGACCGCGGGTGTTCGGCTCCTCGATCGGTCGTCCGATCCCTCCCACAATCGATCGGTCTTCACCTGTGTCGGAGATGCGGCCGGCCTCGAGCAGGCCATGGTGAGCCTGTGCCAGCGAGCGGCATCGCTCATCGATCTGCGCGGGCATCACGGTGTGCACCCGCGCATCGGCGCGGTCGACGTGATTCCGTTCGTCCCCCTGTCCGGATCGGTAATGGCTGACGCCGTCGTGCTGGCACGACGAGTCGGCGCTCGAATCGCGGCGGAGTGCGGTGTGCCGGTCTACCTCTACGAGGAGGCCGCGCTTCGGCCTGACCGGCGGCAACTCGAGGCGATCCGCCGGGGCGGCTTCGAGGGGCTGGCCGGGAAGATGGCGACCCGGGAGTGGGCTCCTGATTTCGGTCCGCTGGCTCCACATCCGACGGCTGGCGCCACGGCCGTCGGCGCCAGGCGCCCGCTCATCGCATTCAATGTGAATCTGGCCACCGACCGGGTCGACCTGGCGCGGCAGATTGCCAGGACCGTGCGCGCCAGCTCCGGGGGGCTGCCCGCGTTGAAAGCGATGGGGGTGGCCCTGCTCGAGCGCGGCGTGGTGCAGGTCTCGATGAACCTGACCGACTACACACGCACGTCGATGATCGACGCGTTCGAAGCCGTTCGCCGCGAGGCCGAACGTCTCGGAGTGTCGGTGATTGAGAGCGAGCTCATCGGCCTGGCGCCCGCCGCGGCGCTCGACGCCGCGACCGCGGCCGCCATCGGACTCGTCGACTACTCCCCGCGCCGCATCCTCGAACAGGCGATCGCGACTGAGAGCGCGGATCCTCCGGCGGCCTAAACGGCCTCTTCCTCGTCTCCGCTGTCGGTATCGAGCTCCGCCCGCCGGGCAGGCGCGATGCCGAACGCGCGCATCTTGCGATAGAGGTTGCTCCGTTCCACCCCGAGCGCGTCGGCGGTCTTCGACATGTTGCCGTGCTGGACGGCGAGCGTACGCAGAATGAGCTCGCGCTCGAACTTCTCGCGTGCTTCGTGAAGCGTCAGGCCACCGCTGGCGGCCTGGGCATCCTCGGGCCAGAACGTCGACGACTGGTCGAGAAACCCGAGGTCGGCCGGTGAGATCGCGTCGCCAGGGACCATGATGATGAGCCGCTCGATCACATTTCTGAGCTCGCGGACGTTGCCGGGCCACGCATAGCGCTCGAGCACAGCGGTCGCGCCGGGCTCGAACGCCTTGGCCCGCCGCCCGTACTCTCGCGCGAACTCCGCCATGAAGTGATCGGCCAGAAGCGGGATGTCCTCACGCCGTTCCCTCAGGGGCGGCACGAAGATCGGGATCACGTTCAGACGGAAGTAGAGATCTTCCCGGAACCCTCCGGTGCGGATCTCCGACTGGAGGTCCTTGTTGGTTGCCGCCAGCACACGCGCGTCGACCTTGATCCGGGTTGTACCGCCGACCGGCTCCATCGTCTGCTCCTGGAGCGCCCGCAGGACCTTGGCCTGCGTCTTCAGGCTCATGTCACCGATCTCGTCGAGGAACAGCGTGCCGCCGTCGGCCACTTCGAACTTGCCGCGCCTGTCGGCGACTGCGCCCGTGAAGGCGCCCCGGACATGGCCGAACAGCTCGCTCTCGATCAGCTCCTCCGGAATCGCGGCGCAGTTCACCTCCACGAAGGCATGGTTGCGCCGGCGGCTCAAGGTGTGGATGGTCCGTGCGACCAGCTCCTTGCCCGTGCCGTTCTCTCCGTAAATGAGGACGCGGCCGTTGGTCGGCGCCGCCATCGAGACTTGCTCCCGCAGTTGACGCATGGCGTGGCTCTCGCCCACCATGGTGGCGCTGCGATCCACGCGGGCGCGCAGGGCGCGGTTCTCCGCCTCGAGGCGTCGCTGTCTGAGCGCGTTGCGCACCACCAGGACCGTCTTGTCGAGCGACAGCGGCTTCTCGACGAAATCGAACGCGCCGAGCTTGATCGCCTTGACCGCCGACTCGATGTTGCCGTGGCCGGAGATGAGGACGACCTGGGCATCGACCTGCCGCTCGCGGACGCGCGCAAGGGTGGCCAGTCCGTCCATGCCCGGCAGCCAGACGTCCAGCAGGATGAGATCGACGCCGCCTCGCGTCAGCCGGTCGAGGCACTCTTCCCCGCTGCCGACGGACTCGACGCCGTAGCCCTCGTCGCGCAGCACCCCGCTCAACGCGGCGCGAACGCCGGGCTCATCGTCCACGATGAGAATCGTCGGTTTCATCGGGCGCTCAGCACGGGAGCTCGATGGTGAACCGGGTACCGCGCGGGAGGTTGTCGCCGGCCTCTATACTGCCTCCGTGTTCGGCGATGATCCGCCGCACGATCGCCAGACCGAGGCCGCTGCCTCGGCGCTTGGTCGAGTAGTACGGCAGGAACAGCTTCTCGCGCTCCGCCTCGGGAATGCCGGGGCCGTCGTCGGCCACCGAGAGACGAACCACGCTGTGCGCGGTGTCGCGGTCGGTTTCGACAAGGATGCGGCCCGTGTGATCCATCGCCTCGACCGCGTTGTCCACGAGATTGATGATGACGCGACGGATCTGCTCGGGGTCCAGCCGGACGGCCGGCAGGTCGGGCGCAAAGGCCTGATCGATCTGCACGCCGGCGAAAATCCCGTGGTACAAAGCCAGCGTCTCGGTGATCAACTGATGCAGATCGGTCGGCACCGTGCGCGGCGAAGGCATTCGCGCGAACTGCGAGAACTCGTCGACCAGTCCCTTGAGCGACTCGACCTCCCCGACGATCGTGCGCGTGCATTCTTCGACGAGCGCGCGCGGCCCCTCAGGAGCGCCGGAGAAATGCCGCCGGAGCCGCTCCGCCGACAACTGAATCGGCGTCAGCGGATTCTTGATCTCGTGCGCCAGCCGGCGAGCGACCTCCCGCCACGCCGCGACCTTCTGGGTCCGGATGAGCGGGGTCACGTCGTCGAGGACGAGGACGGCCCCTTCGCGCGCGCCGGTCTCGCCGACCAGCGCCGTGGCGACCGCCGCCAGATGGAGCTCGTGTCCATCACGTGCGAGGGCGACTTCCTGCGCGGTCGCATCTCCTCGTGATCGGCCGCCGCCCTCGATGAGCGCGGCGAGGGGCTGCAGATCGGCCCGGTCGAACGCGGCGCGCAGAGGCTGGCCGACAATCGACCGGTCGAGCTGCAGGAGGCGTGAGGCGGCGCCGTTGATGGTCGTGACCGTTCCGGCCGCATCCACCGAGACCACACCCGTGGCGATACGCTCGAGGATGGTCTCGATGTAGCGGCGGCGCGTCTCGACCTCGCTGTGCTTGCGTTCGAGCTGCACCGTCGAACGCTCGACCTTGCGGCGGCTGTTCGCGAGCTCGCCGGCCATGGTGTTGAACGCTTCCGTCAGCGCGCCGAATTCGTCGCCACTCTGCGGCTCGACGCGCTGTTCGAGGCGGCCGGCGCCGATCTCCTTCGCGGCCGCGGCCAGCGCCTGCACAGGCCCGGTGATGCGCTTGGCGAAGTAGGACCCCAGCCAGATAGCGCCGATGAGAATCATCAGCGTCACCATGATGAAGAAGGCCAGGTACAGCCCGGTCAGCGGCCGCTTGAGCACCCGGAGCTGGTTGTAGCTCTCGAAGGCCTGTGTCAGCCGGCGCGACCGCGTGGCCAGCTCACCAGTGAGGTAATCGGTGGCCACAACGACGCCGGTTGGCGCGCCGTCTTCGCCGCGGACGACCGCGGCGGCGTGCAGCAGATCGCCTTCCGCTCCGAGCGCTTCGATTGACCGCGTTTCGGAGGACCCGCTCAGGGCCTGCGCCGCCAGACGATCCGCGGCCGCGCGGCTGTACGCGGGAGGCAGTGCGGGCGTCGCGACGTCGACGACCGGCTCGATACCGGGCAGTGCTCCCGGGGACACTCTGTAGACCGCCACCATTTGCACGCGACGCAGCGTCACGTCGGGCGCCAGACGGTCGCGCAGGGGCGTCACGTCGGGGTTCGAGAGATCGACACCAGACAGCGCCCTGGCGATCCGCCCGGCCTGATCGCTCACGAGCATCTGCCGCTCGGCATAGTAGTCGCCGGCGATCTGGTTCGCGGAGCTGAGGATGTCCTCCATCGGCGCGTTGAACCAGCGATCGATGTTGGTGCGAATGAGCTCGCTGCCGACCACCAGCACGACGATCGTCGGCACGAGCGTCATGGCGAGCAGCAGCGCCACCAGCTTGGCGCGAAACCGCGCGAAGGGCAGCCCGCGCCGGCGTTCGACGACGACCTTGATGATGTTGCGGGCGAGCACGAAGACGAGCGCCGCGAGCATCGTGAGGTCGGCGGCAGTGAGCGCGTAGAGGACGAACTCGGTCAGGAAGTCGGGTGAGAAACGTGGCGTCCGGTTGGCCAGCGCGAGAATGGCGACGAGGGCCACGACCAGGACCACCACCGCCGCCAGGATCAGCGGAGGGTTGTCGCGGAAGCGCCGCTTTTCGGGCGGCGGCACGGCCGCGGGCCCCGAAGCCCGCCGCGGCGTGATGGAAGTGACCGTTGCCGGCATCACTAATCCCCGTTCCCTTCCGTTCCCTGTTCCCGGTTCCCTGTTCTCAAGGAATAAAGGTGTACCGCGCCTGCCCCGCGATCGAGCCGTCGTCCCACGGCCACGGGAACCAGGTGTTCCGGGGGCGCGCGTTGGCGCGCACCCGTACGTAGGTACTCGCCGTTCAACTCGAGCGCCGACGTCGCCGCGAGCGGCACCCGCTCGAACTCCGTCAGCCAGCGCCGGACCTCTTCTTCGTCCTCGGTCGGCCGGGCGTCTTCCACACGGCCGTCGAAGCTGCGGGCCAGCTGGTAGCGCCGCGTCAGGTTGTCGAACCGGACGCTGGCCGTAATGGTGATCGATGCCAAGGTCTGATCGAACCAGGTGGCCGCCGCGCGGCGCAGCTCGACGTCGTAGGAAAACGACGTGGCCAGCCCGCTCTGGATGGCGTCGCGCATGTCGGGGGTCAGGCCGTCGACGAGCGAGAAGGACACGAGCAGCTGGCCGTCGCGCGCCACGGGCGTGACGGTCAGCTCAGGGCCGGCAGCGCGGACACCCGCGGCCGCGGGCACGAGGGCCAGCGCCAGGACAAGCGCGAGTCGCTTACCGATCGTCATTCCTTGGCGTTCAAGAGATCCTTCAGCTCGCTCATGAACTCGCCGATGTCGCGGAAGTGCCGGTAGACTGACGCGAAGCGGACGTACGCCACCTTATCGAGCGTCTTCAACTCCTCCATCACGAACGCGCCGATATCCGCCGTCGAGATCTCCTTTTCGGGCCTGTCCTGTAGCGCGCCCTCGACGCGGTCCGCAATCGCCTCGAGGGCCGCGACCGTCACGGGGCGCTTCTCGCAGGCCTTGAGAAGTCCGCCGATGAGCTTCTGGCGCTCGAACCGCTCGCGGGTGCCGTCCTTCTTGACGACCATGTACGGAATTTCGTCGATGCGTTCGTAGCTGGTAAAGCGTTTGCCGCATTCGAGACACTCCCGGCGGCGGCGGATGACCTCCCCTTCCTTGCTCTCGCGCGAGTCGACCACTTTGTCGCCCAGGTGGGCGCAGAAGGGACACTTCATGGCGCGAGGGAGTCGTGCTCAGGCGCCGGCTCCGCGGCGAGCTGCCGCATGTTGGCAAAGTTCAGCCCCTCCTGCGCGGCAAAGAACAGGCCGAGCAGCAGAGCTGGGCCGAACGAAAAGACGTGAAGCACGACGGCGGCGCCGACCGACGCCTCCTCAGACGCTCCGAAAAACGTCGTGGCCGCAAAGAGGAATGCCCAGTGGAATCCGCCGACCGCGCCCGGGGTCGGCACGGCGACCCCAATCACGAGAAGCGCCATGATGAGAAACGACCCGGTGATCGGAATCGGCAGGTGGAAGGCCCTCGCCACCGTCCAGATCCCCATGGCGATGGACGCCCACAGCGGAAACGACAGGACCAGCGACACGAAGAGCCGCCGGGGCCGGCGAACGACGACGAGTCCGCTCGCAAACTTCTCCACGACATGGGCCACGAGTCCGACGAAGCGCGATGGCAGCACGCGTTCGAGGCGTTCCAGCATCTCGCGGAGCCGCGTTGGATGGCCGGCAAGCACGAACAGGAACACCAGCGCCGCCAGGGCTGCGGCGGCTGCAGTCGCCCCCGCCCACTTGACCGGCCCGAACGCGGCGGGGTTGGTCGCCGCAAGGTCACGGCCGAACACGAAGACATACGCCGCCAGCAGGACGAGGACCGTCAGCGTGTCGAGCACCCGTTCCAGGATGATTGTGGCGAATGCCCCAGTCGCGCTGATCCGTTCGCGCCGCGCGAGAAAGTACGGCCGGATGACCTCCCCCGCGCGGGCGGGCAGCAGGGTGTTGGCGGCGAAGCCCACGCATGTGGCGCGGAAGGCGGGGTCGAACCTCACGTGGCCGAGCGGCTCCAGCAGGTACTGCCAGCGCCACGCTCGAAGCGCCAGCGTCGAAAACATGCTCGCGAGCGAGAGCAGGAGCCAGACGGGCTCGGCCCGCAGGATTTCGCGCCCGACGCCCCGGAGATCCACGTTCTGCAGGAACAGCCCGACGAGGAGCGCGGCGAGCGCGAGAACGACAATGGTTCTGATGGTGGACCGCATCTTGAAAGCAGCCCCTACTATACCGCCCCGCGCTGCGTCCCTGAGCGGCCGCTCCACAAGTTGTTGTTGTTTCTGTGCTGTTCGTCCTTGTAAGATCCGGGGCTTTCCCTCAACGAGGATGACTCTTGCCGCTCGCCTCTCCGGTCCTCCAGACTACGCTCGGCCGCCGCGGACCGGATCGTCACGGCAAGGTGCGCGACATCTACGACTTTGGCGATCGCCTCGTGATCGTCGCGACCGATCGAATCTCCGCCTTCGACTACGTGCTTGGATCCGGCATCCCGGACAAGGGCCGTATCCTGACCGAGATCTCGCTCTTCTGGTTTGCGCGTCTGGCCGCGATCGTTCCGCACCATCTCCTGTCGGCGGACCCCGCCGACTACCCGGAAGGCGCCAGGCCGCACGCCGACCTGCTGCGCGGCCGCTCCATGCTCGTGCGCAAGGCCGAGCCGTTGCCGATTGAGTGCGTGGCGCGTGGGTACCTCGCTGGATCCGGTTGGAAGGACTACCAGGCCACGGGCGAAGTGTGCGGCGTGCACCTGCCTGCCGGACTGACCGAGTCCGCGCGCCTGCCGCAGCCCATCTTCACGCCGGCGACCAAGGCGCAAAGCGGCCACGACATCAACATCACCGCAGCCGAGGCGGCCAGCCTCGTCGGGCCTGTGGTGCTCGAGCGCGTCCGCGACCTGACGCTCGAATTGTACCGACAGGGCGCGGCTCACGCCGAAGCCGCGGGGATCCTCGTGGCCGACACGAAGTTCGAGTTCGGCCTCCTGCCGGATGACGGCCGGCAGGCCGCCGAGCGCGTCATCCTCATCGACGAGGTCCTCACGCCGGACTCCTCGCGTTTCTGGCCGATGGACGGGTACGTCCCCGGTCGGCCCCAGCCCAGCTTCGACAAGCAGTTCGTCCGCGACTACCTCGAGCAGATCCGCTGGAACAAGCAGCCCCCCGTACCCTCTCTGCCTGACGACGTGGTCATCCGCACCAGGGAGAAGTATCTCGAAGCCTTCCGGCGCGTGACGGGCCGCGAAGGGTTGTAGCCCATGCCCATGATCAGCGACAAACTCGAGCGGCTTGTGGAAGAGATGGTGGACCGGGGCGTGCAGTTCGACGATGCTGTCTGCGAGCTCGAGAAGCGCTTCATCACCCGTGTGCTCACCCGCTGCGACGGCAGCCTGACACGGACGGCCGAGGCACTCGGCATGCACAGGAATACCCTGACGCGGAAAATGAGCACGTACAGAATCAAGAAGCGGGGATGAGCGCGCATGAATGTTGACGACGAAGCTGAAGACGAGGACGTCCAGCGACGCCACGCCCTCTCGCCGATCCTGACCAGCGGCGAGTTCCGGCCCCTCGCGGCGAAGGTACAGGTGGAATGTGGCGCCTGTTCACATGCCGGCAAGATCAGGGACGTCAATCAGGATCACTACCTGATGCTCCAGCTGGCCCGAAGTCAGACGACGCTGGCCACCAGCCTGACACGACACGATGTGCCAGACGACTACAACGAGTACGGGTATGCGTTGCTCCTGGCCGACGGCCTCGGCGATCAGGGGCCCGGCGCCGTCGCGAGCCGCGTGGCCATCAGCACCCTCGCGCACCTGCTCCTCCACTTCGGCAAGTGGAACCTCCGCGTCGACGCGGCCATTGCCTCCGAGATGGTCGAACGCGTCGAGTGGTACTACCGGCGGGTGGACGAGGCGGTGTCCAAACGCGGGCGGACCGACCCCGCGCTCGATCGGATGACCACGACGCTCACCGCCGTCTGGAGCGCCGGGGACGATCTCGTTCCTGGCTCACGTCGGGCATTCGAGGGCCTACTTGTACCGCGACGGGGCCCTGACCCAGCTGACCCGCGACCACACCATCGAACGTCGTTTGATCGAAACTCCCCGGCCCGGCCCGGTGCGTCCGGTCGCGCAGGATCTCAGCCACATCCTGACCGACACGATCGGCGGCGCCTCCACGCTGGGCACGGTCGACGTGGAGCGCTTTCGACTGCTGAACGGCGACCAGGTGCTCCTCTGCACCGACGGGCTGACCGATCTCGTCGCCGAACACCGGATTGCCGAGATCCTCGCGCTCCGAAGGGCCTCTGAGGAGCAGTGCAAGACGCTGGTCGATCTGGCGCTGAAGGCCGGCGGCACCGACAACGTCACGGTCATGCTGGCGCAGTACCAGGTGCCCCCCGCCTGAGCCCCAGTCTGTCCCCTTCCCGGCGCCTGGCAGTCGCGGCTTGACAGTGCCAGCGGCTCACATATAATTAGCAGTCGCCAATAGCGAGTGCTAAGCCACAGATCGCCGTGGGCGCCATGTCAGGATGTCCGGAAGGACCACAAAACCCTCACGACAGACGGAGTAGAGAGCATGAACGTTAGACCGCTGCACGACCGGATCATTGTTCAGCGCATCGAAGAAGGCGAACAGAAAGTCGGCGGGATCATCATCCCCGACAGCGCCAAGGAAAAGCCCCAGCAAGGCAAGGTCATTGCCGTGGGAGCCGGCAAGGTGAAGGACGACGGCAAGCGCGTGGCGCTCGACGTCAAGGCCGGCGACACCATCCTGTTCGGCAAGTACTCCGGCCAGGAAATCAAGCTCGACGGCGAGGAGTACCTCATCATGCGCGAGGACGAAGTCCTGGCGGTGATTGACGGTGCCGACGCCAAGAAAGCCAAGAAGTAACAGCCTCTACTAGCAGGAGACAACGAGCAATGGCAAAGCAGATTGTGTACGGCGAGCAGTCGCGCCAGGCAGTGCTGCGCGGCGTGAACCAGCTGGCCGACGCGGTGAAAGTCACCCTGGGCCCCAAGGGACGCAACGTCGTCCTCGACAAGAAGTTCGGATCCCCGACGATCACCAAGGACGGCGTGACCGTCGCCAAGGAGATCGACCTCAAGGATCCGCTCGAGAACATGGGCGCCCAGATGGTCAAGGAAGTCGCGAGCAAGACGTCCGACATCGCCGGCGACGGCACCACGACGGCGACCGTGCTCGCGCAGGCGATCTACCGCGAGGGCGCGAAGAACGTCGTGGCGGGCGCCAACCCGATGGACATCAAGCGCGGCATCGAGCGCGCGGTCGAGGCCATCACGGGCGAGCTCAAGAAGATGTCGAAGCCGGTGAGCGGGAACATGGTCGCCCAGGTGGGCACCATCTCCGCGAACAACGACGAGACCATCGGCAAGATCATCGCCGAGGCGATGGACAAGGTGGGCAAGGACGGCGTCATCACGGTCGAAGAAGCCAAGAGCATGGAGACCTCGCTCGAGGTCGTCGAAGGCATGCAGTTCGACCGCGGCTACCTCTCCCCCTACTTCGTGACCGACCCCGAGCGCATGGAAGTGGTGCTCGAGAACCCGGTCGTCCTCATCCACGAGAAGAAGATCAGCTCGATGAAGGACCTGCTCCCGGTGCTCGAGCAGGTGGCGCGGCTCGGCCGTCCGCTGCTCATCATCGCGGAGGACATCGAGGGCGAGGCGCTCGCGACGCTCGTGGTCAACAAGCTGCGCGGCACGCTGCAGGCGGCGGCCGTCAAGGCCCCCGGCTTCGGCGACCGCCGCAAGGCCATGCTCGAGGACATCGCGATTCTGACCAACGGTCGCGCCATCACCGAGGACCTCGGGATCAAGCTCGAGTCGATCAAGATCGACGACCTCGGCAAGGCCAAGAAGATCACCATCGACAAGGACAACACCACGATCGTCGAGGGCGCCGGCGCGTCGTCGGCCATCGAGGGTCGCGTCAAGCAGATCCGCGCGCAGATCGAGGACACGACCTCGGACTACGACCGCGAGAAGCTGCAGGAGCGCCTGGCGAAGCTCGTCGGCGGCGTGGCCGTCATCAAGGTCGGTGCGGCCACCGAAACCGAGATGAAGGAGAAGAAGGCGCGCGTCGAGGACGCGATGCACGCGACCAAGGCGGCCGTCGAAGAGGGCATCGTGCCTGGCGGCGGCGTGGCGCTCATCCGGTCGGCGCGAGATCCTCAAGACCCTGAAGCTCCCGGGCGATCAGCAGATCGGCGTCAACATCATCGCGCGGGCCATCGAGGAGCCGATGCGCTGGATCGCGACCAACGCCGGCCACGAGGGCTCCATCGTCGTGCAGAAAGTGCGCGAGATGAAGAACGTCGAGGAAGGCTTCAACGCCCTCACCGACAAGTACGAGAACCTGGTGGCGGCCGGCGTCATCGACCCCGCGAAGGTCGTCCGGTCGGCGCTCCAGAACTCGTCGTCGATTGCCTCCCTCCTCCTGACGACCGAGGCGCTCATCTCGGAAATTCCGGAAGAGAAGAAGGACGCCCCGGCGATGCCGGGCGGCGGCGGCATGGGCGGAATGTACTAACGACGGAAATTTACAATTAGGAAGTTACAATTAGGAATTCGTTGCATGGAGTTCAAACGGGGCGCCACACGTCCTGCGCGAGCTTCCGTGACAACGAATTCCTAATTCCTAATCGTAAATTGTAAATTTCGCGTTGTCGGCGGCTGGGCGTGAGCCCTATCGCAAGGTGAACGTGAGCTCGATCGTGATGATGACAGGGACCGGCTCGCCCAGCCGGGTGCCGGGCCGGAAGCGCCACTGTCTCGCCGCCTTCATCGCCTCTTCGTCGAGGCCGAAGGTCGAGTCGAGCGACCTCACGACGGACACGTCGCCGACGGTGCCGTCGGTTCTCACGATCGCTTGAATGGTGACCGAGCCCTGCACCTTGGCCCGCATCGCGTCCGAGGTGTACTGCGGCTTGACCTCGCGGAGCACGACCGGCAGCGTGACGCCGTTGCCCGGTCTGTAGAAGCCGCCACCAGTGCCACCGCCAACTCCATCGCCGAGACCCGAGCCCCGCCCCGAGCCGATGCCGGTCCCCTGCCCCGTTCCCGCGCCGCCACCGCTGCCGCTGCCGAGCGACGGCGACGGGGGTCCCGGCGGCGCTTCGATGGCGCCGGGCAGCGACTCGGTCGCGCTCGCCAACGTGGCCGCGGGGATGTTGAGCTGCGCGATCGGGTCCGGTTCTTCTTCCTTGGGCTTCTGCACCTCGAGCGAGGGCGGCTTGGCCGCCGGCACCGTGAGCTTGTCCTTTCCGGGCAGTTCCGCCTGCCGCGGGGGCTCCTTCATCTTGTTGCCGCCGCCGCCACCGCCGCCGCCCGGGCCCGGGCACGCTCAGCCAGACGATTTCGCTGTTCGGCTTGTCAGGAAGAAAGGGGTCGGTCACCGCCGACGATCCGAGGCGCCCGGCGAGAAACACCCCCATCAGGACGACGCTCACCTGAATGGCTGACGAAGCCGCAAACGCCCCGGCCATCCGCGAATTCTGGCGTTCGAAGCTGAATTTGACGTCCGGAGCGCCGTCGATGTGAACAGACAGGTGGCCGGCCGAAGCCTCGACTTGCGGCTTCACCTGGCGCTGCCGGTGAGGTGGTATCAGCCATTGAGGGCAGAATGCGGCTCGTTTTCCTATTCTCGCCGACGGGTGACGAGGCTGCAACTGCAAAAGGAATGCCCCTGAAAGCGTCCATGTGGCTTTAGACGCCGGGAGCCGCTCGAACGGCCGGGACGCTGGAGCTGGAACCGCACGCCTGCCGGCGCGCGAAACGTGCCTACACGCGGCCGGTCCACGCGCCGATGGCGGCGTTGCCTCCGCCGTACGAGTGCAGAATCGCCAGGGCGTCGGCGGCGCGCGGCTCGCTGTGAATCGCCACGAGCACTCCGCCCCGAGCCGTCAGCACCTCGAAGATCCGCCCGTCGTGCGCCTGAAACCCGACGCGCCGCATGGTGCCCGACAGACCCAGCTTCGGGAGATCGCGCGAGGCGCCTTGCAGCGCCGCCACCATGGGCCCGCGCGCGATGACGGCGCCGGTGCCAGCGACGTCGAGACGCTCGCCCGCCGCGCCGAGCGCGCTCTCGATCAGCGCGGCCACATCGGGGGTGTCCTTGGCCACAATCGTCAGGGCGTCCGCGGGCAGGCCCGCCTGCTTCAGTGCGGACAGCCCCTTCTGGGCCCACGCGACATCCTGAAACACACCCACGGTGAATCGTCCGCTATCGGGGTCGATCATGGCCGTGTAATGTATCACGGGGTGATGATCGACTTCGCTGTCGTCGGCGCCGGACCCGCCGGTGCCTTCACCGCACGCCGGCTCGCGGCGCGCAGGCGCACGCGTGGCGCTCTTTGACCCCGCCCACCCTCGCGAAAAGCCGTGCGGAGGAGGTGTGACCCGCCGCGCGATCGCGTTTCTCGCGGGCGCGCAGGACCACGCCGAGTGCCTGCGCCGCGTGCCAACGGTCAAGGTCCTGAACGCGCGCTTCATCGATGTCGATCGCGGCATCTCGACAACGGTGTCGCTCGACCGGCACCCGACGCCGGCGATCATCGTCGCCAGCCGCGCGGCGTTCGACGGCGCGCTGCTGGCCTCGGCCGAGGCCCATGGCGCGACGCTCGTCCGGACACGCGTTGTCGACGTGGAACGCAGCGGCACCGGCTTTCTCGTGCGAACGGCGGGCGGTCAGACTTGGAGGGCGGCGGCCCTCGTGGGCGCCGATGGCCCGAACAGCCTGGTGCGCCGGCGTCTGCTGCGCCCCTTCCGCCGCGATCAGCTGTCGGTCGCCACGGGCTTCTTCGCTCACGGCGTCACCAGCGACGAAATCGTGATCCAGATCACCACCGATCCGCCCGGCTACATCTGGTCGTTCCCGCGGCCGGATCACCTGGCGATCGGGGTGTGCGCGCAGGCGGACTCCGGACTGCGGTCCGGCGACCTCGCCGACCGCTGCCGGCGGTGGATCGAGGCGACGGGCATCGCCCGCGGCGCGACGCTCCAACGCTACTCCTGGCCCATCCCCAGCCTGTCGGCCTCGGACTTCGACGAGCTCGAGCTCGCGGGGCCCGGTTTCGTGCTCGTCGGCGACGCCGCCGGCCTCGTTGACCCCATTACACGGGAGGGCATCGTCCATGCGCTCCACTCCGGCACGATTGCCGTCGATGCGCTGCTGTCTACCGGCGCGCGAGCGCAGACCTACGGGGAACGCGTCCGCGACGAGCTCATCCCGGAGTTGTCCCGAGCCGCGCGATTCAAGGCCGGCTTCTTCAGGCCTCGCTTTGCCGGACTGCTCCTGCGGGCGCTCGAACGGAGCGAGCAGGTCCGCCGGGTCATGGCCGACCTCGTCGCCGGCGAACAGAGCTATCGCGGCCTCAAGTGGCGGCTGGCGAGAACGCTGGAGCTGGGGCTGATCCGCAGGCTGGTCGGGTCAGTTCGAAGGGACCCATGAGGTCAACGGCGGCAGGAACAGGGCTCGCAGCGCCTCCCCCCGGCGGTAGTGGTACAATCCGGTTACGCGCCCGCCTTCGCGCCTGATCTGCGCGCCGTGGCGAGGCCGGGGGAGTTCCACCATGTTCCGTCTCGGGTTGCCTGAGCTGGCCATCATCCTGGCCATCATCATCATCATGTTCGGCGCCAACCGGCTGCCGCAGATTGGCCGCGGCATCGGCGCCGCGATCAAGAACTTCAAGACCGAGGTCAAGAACAACCGATCCGACGACGACGACTGATCGTCCGATCGGTCGGCCGCCTAGCGGCCTCGCCCGCGGGTGCGCGTGCGCTCGCGCTTCCCAGGCCGCCCCTTCCGCTTGCCCCCGTCGCGCTTAGGTCTGGCCTTCGATCGACGGGGCCCTCGCTCACCCTCACGGACGCGTTCCAGAATCTCCACGAGCCCCAGATCGATCTGGCGGACTTCCATGTTCACGCGCACCACCTGCACGCGCACCTTGTCCCCCAGACGGTACACTTTCTGCGTGTTCTCGCCCCGCAGCATGTGCGCGGTCTCGACGAACCGATAGTAGTCATCGGCCATGGTCGACACGTGGACGAGCCCCTCCACGAAGTGCTCGACGAGCTCGATGAAGAGGCCGAAGGCGGCCACGCCGGTGACGTAACCCTCGAACTCATCGCCGACCTTGTCGGCCATGAACTTCACTTTCTTCCACTGCAGGAGCTCCCGCTCCGCTTCGTCGGCCCGCCGCTCCATTTCCGACGTATGACGTGCGGTTTCCGGCAGCTCGTCGACTAACTCCTCGCGGGCCTCGGCCGCGAGCGACGCGTGCCGCGCGGCGCGGAGCGCCCGATGCACGACCAGGTCCGGGTAGCGCCGAATGGGCGACGTGAAGTGGGTATAGCTCGACGCCGCCAGCCCGAAATGCCCCAGGTTCTCCGGCGCGTACCTCGCCTTCTGCATCGTCCTGAGCATGAGGAAGGCGATGGGCTTCTCTTCGGGTTTCCCGTGGATCTTTTCGATGAGCTTCTGGAAGTGCCGGGGCCGCAGCGCCGTCAGCGGCGCGCCGAGGCTGTACCCGAAGCCCGAGATGAACTCCTCGAACTTGCCGACCTTGAGAATGTCCGGCTCCTCGTGCACGCGGTAGAGCGACGGCGCCGCCTGCGCCTCGAGGTACGAGGCCACGGTCTCGTTGGCGAGGAGCATGAACTCCTCGATCAAGCGGTGCGCGACGTTGCGCTGGAGCGCGATGATGGCCTCCACGACGCCGCCCTCGTCGACGATGACTTCGGCCTCGTTCAGGTCGAAGTCGATGGATCCCCGGCGGCGCCTCGCGTCGTTCAGGATCTGGAAGAGCTCGCGCATGAGCTCGAAGGTGGGCACGAGTGCCGCGTACTGCTTCAACAGCGCCGGATCGCGATCGGTCAGGATGCCGTTGACCGCCGTGTAGGTCATCCGTTCGTTGCTGTTGATGACGCCGTCATGGAACTCGTGGCGGACGACACCGCCCCGACGATCGATCTCCATGAAACACGACTGCACCAGTCGATCGACGTGCGGGTTCAGGCTGCACAGCCCGGTCGAGAGCTCGGACGGAAACATGTGCACCGCCCGCTCCGGAAAGTAGACCGACGTCGCCCGCTCGTAGGCCTCGCGGTCGAGGGCGCTGTCCTCCTCCACATAGTGCGAGACATCGGCGATATGCACGCCGAGCCAGAAATGACCGTTGGGCAGCGTCTCGATCGTGATCGCGTCATCGAAGTCGCGCGCGTGCTCGCCATCGATCGTGACCGTGACGAGCTGCCGGAAGTCGGTGCGCCCCTTGATGTCGCGCTCCGCGACCGCACCACCGAGTTTGAGAGCTTCGGCCACCGACTCGGCGGAGTGCGCATCGGGAATGCCGTGCTTGCGGATGACAATCTCGGTGTCGACGCCAGGCGCATCGATATTCCCGAGCACTTCGGCCACCCGGCCGATGGCGCCGCGCGTCGCGGTGGGCCATCGGGTCAACTCGAGCGTCACCATCTCGCCAGGAGACGCCCCGCCCTCCTGGCCCGGCGGGACGAAGATGTCCATGAGGACGCGTCGGTCGAACGGGACCACGTAGCCCATGCCACCCTCGTCGCGGTCGTAGCGGCCGACGAGCCAGGTGTTGCGGCGCTCGAGGATGCGGATGATGCGCCCTTCGACGCGTCCGCCCTCCTTGATCCGTTCGATGCGCACGACGACCCTGTCGCCGTGCATGGCCTCGTTCAGGTGAGGACCGGAGATGTAGATATCGCCGCCGGCGTCGAGCGGCCGTTCCGGCACCACGAACCCGAAGCCGCCGGCGTGTGTCTGAAGACGGCCGACATACAGATCCATCTTCTCGGGCAGGCCGTAGCGCTGTCCGCGGATCTGGATGAGCTCGCCCGCCGACACCAGCGATCTGATGTGCCGCCTGAACGACGCGCGTTCTTCGCGCGGCACCTTGAGCAGTTGGAGGAGTTCGCGGATGCCGGCAGGGTGATGCACCCGTTCGCGCATCGACGCGAGGATTTGTTCTGAAGAAAACATCGTGAAAACTATACCGACAAAAACACCTGGAGGTCGCCGACGTTTGTGCCGGTCGGCCCCGTCTTGATGAGATCGCCCAGAGCCGCAAAAAATGCGTAGGCGTCGTTACTGTTGAGAAACTCGCTGGGTGCGGGCAGGCCCGCGCGGATCGCGCGATCGAGCGTCGTCGGGTCGACGAGTGCGCCGGCGGCATCTGTCGGCCCGTCCACGCCGTCTGTGCCCACGCTCGCGAGCAGGCTGAGCCCCCCGGCGGCCGCGGGCCCGAAACACTCGCGAACGGTCGCCGCGGCCAGGGCGAACTCCTGGTTGCGGCCGCCCCGCCCGCCACCGGTGACGCGGACCGTCGTTTCACCGCTCGAAATGACGCAGAGAGGGCGCGGCAAGTCGGCGGCCATCGCCAGGTGCCTGATGTGATTGACCGCTGCCACGCGGGCCTCGCCGACAACCGGCGGGTCGAGCGCGATGGCGTGGTATCCGCGGCGCCTGGCCTCGACCGCCGCCCCCTCCATCGCGTGGTGGCGCCCCCCGACAACCGCGACCTCGGCGCGCCCCAGCCGTGGATCGCCGGGCTTCGGCGTCTCAGGCCAGCCTCCGGCCGCGCCCCGCTCGAGGCGGGCGACGACCGGTGATGGATAAGCCGCGCGACCTCCCAGCTTGTCGAGCGCGTCGAGCGCGTCCATGAACGTGCTGGGGTCGGCCACGGTCGGACCCGATGCGATGACGCTCGGATCGTCGCCGACCACATCGGAAATGAGCAGTGTCCGACTGGCCGCGCCCGCCGCCGCGGCGAGCTGCCCGCCCTTGATCGCGGACAGATGCTTCCTGACCGCGTTCAACCGGTGAATCTCCGCGCCCTCCCGTAACAGCACCGCCGTCGCCTGCTGCTTGTCGGCCAGGGTCAAGCCGGCCGCCGGGACGGCGAGCATCGCGGACGCCCCGCCCGAGAGGAGCACCAGCAGCTGATCGCCGGCGCCAGCGGCCCTGGCCGCGTCCAGCGCCCGGATGCCCGCACGCTGGCTGTCTTCGTTCGGCACCGGGTGACCGCCCGCGATCTGCTCCACCGGCCCCACCGCCCGGCCGGGCCCGTGCGTCGCACCCACGACGACGCCGCCCTTCAGCCGTTCGCCGAGGGCCACCGCCGCCCCCGCGGCCATCCCTTCGGCCGCCTTCCCGGCGGCCACGAGCCACACGCGATCGGCAACCGCGTACGGCGATGCGGCAAGCGCCAGCTCCACGACGTGGCGTGGATCGATCGCAGCGATCGCGGCGCGGACAATGGCGAGGAGATCGAGTCGGGCTTGCGGGAGTGTGAGGGTCAGTTCAAACGCTTTGGATCGGACCAGGTCGAGAGCCCGGTGACGACATCGAATTTCTTCAGGAGGGAGCTGACGACCTTGTCGGCGTCGTCCTTGGTGCAGAGTTGCTCGAGTTGTCCCATGATGCGGGCGAGGGCGGCTTCGACGTCTGTGATGGCGGTTTCGGAGAAGTAAGGGCGGTGTTGCTGAAGACAGCGATGATGCTTGAGGAATTCTTCCCGGTAGAACTCAGTGACCGGGTGCTGCGCGCTGAGGGGCCTCGACATCACGAAGCGTGGCATGCAGTTCCTCTGGGAAGCAATTTCGGTCTAACCGGACCAGTGTAGTGCCGCTCGAAAACTGGTGTCAAGATTCTGTAACGCTGGTCGCGAGCAGGCCGCCGAGGCAGCCGACGACCATGCCGCCCAGGAGCATCAGGACGCACAGATTCAGGGGGAGAAACCGGACCGTCGACAGGTTGACCGCCTGCGCGAGCGGGTCGAGGTACGGCCCTTCGAGTGCGAGGAACATGCCGGCCAGGGCGGCGAGGGCCAGCACGGCGCCGATCCCGCCCTGGAGCGTGCCCTCCATGACGAACGGGCCCCGGACAAAGGTCTGGGGCGCCCCCACGAGCTGCATGATGTCGATTTCGTCGCGCCTGGCGTACAGCGTCAGGCGCACGACGTTGGCGACGGTCAGCGCGGCCGCCACGGTCAGGAGCGCGCCGAGCATCAGGCCGACGCCCCGAACCACGGAAACCCCTGTCATCAGCCGCTCCAGCCACTCCCGGTCGTAGCGCACATCGGCGACGCCGGGCAGTTTCTCGATCTGGGCGGCCAGCGTCCCGGCCGCCTCGCCGGCGCCCGCCGACGCCTGCAGCCGGACGTCGTAGGAGGCCGGCAGCGGGTTGGCGTCCAGCCCGTCGGCGGTGGCCGCCAGGTCCGAGAACATCGTCTTGAAGCGCTGGAGCGCTTCGGCCCGGGACACGTACTGGACCGAGACGACGACCCCGCCCGGCCGCAGGGCCAGCTCAATGGCCGCCCGCTCCGCCTCGGTGACCTCGTCGGCGAGGTACACCGACAGCCCGGCGGCCCTGCTCCACTCGCCCGCCAGCTGCTCGAGGTTGGCGGTGACCACGAGGAAACCTCCGAGCACGAAGAGCGCGACGGCAATCGTCAATGCTGAGAGCAACGACGACCGGCGCCCGCGCCACAGGCTGGCGGTGGCCTCTTCGAACGCGTACCGCAGGGCCCGCATGATCAGGCGACCTCGACGATCCGGCCGTGCTCGAGCGTCACTGCGCGTCGGCCCACGCGCCGGATGAGCTCGCGATCGTGCGTCGCGACAATGACGGTCGTGCCGCGCGCGTTGATCTCGCGGAAGAGATTCATGATCTCGAGCGACAGATCGGGATCGAGGTTCCCCGTGGGCTCGTCGGCCAGGATGATCTGCGGATCGTTGACGAGCGCGCGGGCGATCGCGACGCGCTGTTGTTCACCGCCCGACAGCTCGTCGGGCACCGCGTTCATCCGGTGCTGGAGCCCGACCCATTTGAGGACCTGGAAGGTCTTGCGCTGCTGGACGGCCAGCGGCTCCCCGAGCACGCGCATCACGAAGGAGACGTTCTGGAACACCGTGAACCGTGGCACCAGCCGGAAATCCTGGAAGACGAAGCCCACCGTGCGCCGATAGCTCTGAACTTCGCGCGGACGCAGGTCGCGCAGGCTTCGGCCCGACACCTTCAGCTCGCCTTCGTTCGGAAGCTCCTCGCGAAGCATGAGCCGAAGGAAGGTGGACTTGCCAGCGCCGCTCGCGCCGGTCAGGAACAGGAACTCGCCCTTGTCGATCGTGATCGAGAGATCGCGCAGCGCGTAGACGCCGCGACTGTACAGCTTCGAGAGATGAGACGCTTCAATCACGCGGGCAGTACGCTCACAATCGAAACGATAGCACGGGCACGGCGTGGCTTCCCGCTGTTTTCGCGGCGTTCAGTTCGTGAGCGCCCGCTGCAAGACGGCATTCACGCGCTGGGGATTGGCCTTGCCGCCGGTGGCCTTCATCACCTGTCCGACCAGGAACCCGAGCGCCGAGGCCTTTCCGGAGCGGAACTGCGCGACCGCGTCCGCGTGCCGGGCGAGGACCTCGGTGACCTGCGCGAGAATCTCCGCGTCGTCGTCGATCTGCGCGAGCCCTTCGGCTTCGACGATCGCGCTCGCGGTCCTGCCGGACGCCATCATCGATTGGAACACGCCCTTCGCCATGGCGCCGCTGATCGCGGCCTTCTCGACCAGGACGAGCAACTCTGCCAGACGTTCGGGCGCGATCGGGGAGTCGGCGATCGTCCTGCCCGTCTCCTTCAGGGCGCGCGCGAGCTCGCCCATCATCCAGTTGCTCGCGGCCTTCGGCCCTGCGCCCGCGGCGACCATCGCCTCGAAGAAGTCCGCCGACTCGCGGGATTGCGTGATCTGCGCCGCGTCGTACTCGGGCAGGCCGTGGGCGGCAACAAACCGGGCCCGGCGCGCGTCAGGGAGCTCCGGCATCGCGGCGCGGATGCGCGACCACACGGTCGGCTGTGACGACGACCGGCGGCAGGTCCGGCTCGGGGAAGTAGCGGTAGTCGTGGGCTTCTTCCTTGCTCCGCATGGACACGGTCGCGCCGGACGCCGCGTCGAACAATCGTGTTTCCTGCACGATGCGCCCCCCACGCTCCACGATCTCCACCTGCCGGTCGATTTCGTGCTCGAGCGCCTTCTGCAGAAATCGGAACGAGTTGAGGTTCTTGATCTCGGCCTTGGTCCCCAGGGCGGTCGTGCCCTTCGGCCGGACCGAGACGTTGGCGTCGCAGCGCAGGCTGCCCTCTTCCATGTTGCCGTCGTTGACGCCGAGCCACACGAGGATGCTTCGCAGGCGGCTGAAGAACTCCGCGGCATCGGCGGCGGATCGCAAATCGGGCTCGCTCACGATCTCGATGAGCGGCGTCCCGCTGCGGTTGTAGTCGACGTACGTCTTCCGGTCGGAGTCGAAGAATCCTTCGTGCAGGGACTTGCCGGCGTCCTCTTCGAGATGGACCCGGGTGATGCCGACACGAACCGGGCCGGCCGCCCCGGAGAAGGCCAGCGCGCCCTCGCTCGCCAGCGGTTGCTCGTACTGCGAAATCTGGTACCCCTTCGGCAGGTCGGGATAGAAGTAGTTCTTGCGCGCGAAGATCGACGTCTCGTTGATCCGGCACCCGAGCGCGAGCGCCGCACGGACACCGAAGTCGACCGCCGCGCGGTTGAGCACCGGCAGCGCCCCGGGAAACCCCAGGCACACCGGGCAGACGTGCGTGTTCGGGGGCGCGCCAAACGCGGTGCTGCACCCGCAGAAGATCTTGGAGCGTGTCTGGAGCTGCGCGTGAATCTCCAGGCCGATGACCGCCTCAAACGGCATCGACCACCACCGGACCCGCCGCGCAAACGCCGCCGCCGACATCGACCGCGAACTTTTCGAAGTTCTCGGTGAACATCGCCGCGAGCTTGGCGGCCTGCCGGTCGTAGGCCGCGCCGTCCGCCCAGGTCCGCCGCGGCGTCAGCACATCGTCCGGGACCTCCGGGCAGTGCATCGGCACGTCGATGTTGAAGACGGGGTCGCGCACGTAAGGCACATCGTCCAGGGCCCCGGCAAGGGCCGCGTCGATCATGGCACGGGTGTGACGTATCTTCATGCGCGAGCCGGTGCCATACGGCCCGCCCGTCCATCCGGTGTTGACGAGCCACACGCGCGCCTGGTGCAGGGCGATCTTCTCGCCGAGCATGGCCGCATAGCGGCCGGGGGGCAGCGGCAGGAACGGCGCGCCGAAACACGCGCTGAACGTGGCCTTGGGCTCGGTGACGCCCTTTTCGGTGCCTGCCACTTTGGCAGTGTAGCCGGAGAGAAAGTGGTACATCGCGGCGTCCGCCGACAGCCGGGCGATCGGCGGCAGGACGCCGAACGCATCGGCAGTCAGCATGATGATGTTCTTCGGGTGCCCGCCCTGCCCTGACGGCTCCGCGTTGTCGATGAAGGCAATCGGGTAGGCCGCGCGCGTGTTTTCCGTGAGACGATCGCTGTCGAGGTCGAGCCGCCTCGAGACCGGGTCCACGACGACGTTCTCCAGCACGGTGCCGAAACGCCGCGTGGCCGCGAAAATCTGCGGCTCTGCTTCCGCCGAGAGGCGGATCGTCTTCGCGTAGCACCCGCCTTCGAAGTTGAAGATGCCCCGATCGCTCCAGCCAGTGCTCGTCGTCGCCGATGAGCCGCCGCCCCGCATCGCTCGAAAGCGTGGTCTTTCCAGTGCCCGAGAGCCCGAAGAACAGCGCGACGTCCCCTGCCGGGCCCACGTTGGCCGAACAGTGCATTGGCAGCACGCCGGCGAGGGGCAGCAGGTAGTTGAGCGTCGTGAAGATCGATTTCTTGATCTCGCCCGCGTAGCTCGTGCCGGCAATCAGGATCAGCCGCCGCTCGAAGCTGAGCACGATGGCGAGATCCGAGGCGGTGCCGTGGCGGGAAGGCTCCGGCCTTGAACGACGGCGCGTCGATGATGGTGAAGCGTCGGGCCGAATCCTCGGGCCGGGCGCCCGGACCATCCGGAATGAAGAGATTGCGCGCGAACAGACTGTGCCAGGCGTACTGCGTGACCACCCGAATGGGAAGCCGGTAGTCCGCGTCGGCGCACGGCGGAACAGTCCTGCACGAAGAGGTCGGTGCCTGCGAGGGACGCGATCAGATCCCGGCGCAGCTGCTCGAAGTGCGCCGGGCTCATTTCCCGGTTGACCGTTCCCCAGTGGACGTGCGCGGCGCTCGGGGCCTCGCGGACCACGAACTTATCGTTCGGCGAGCGACCGGTGTGAGGCCCTGTCAGGCAGACGAGCGGCCCGCCGAGAGCGACGACGCCTTCGGCTCGTCGAAGGGCCTCCTCGTAGAGCGCCGGCCCGGACAGGTTCCAAAGACCCCGAGCGCCTTCGATTCCGACCTCCGCCAGCGATGCTGCCAGTCCACCATCCTCGCTCATGCACGACTCCTAAGGCACCACTGCCCAGTGAGATACACGTATCTGGCGATCGTACTGGCCGCGATCCGCGCAAGTCAAACCCTGATGACGCCGGTACGTCGGGCTGGGGTAAACTGTGTAAACACTCGCTCCCAGTGAGCGTAATGCCCTAATGAGTGACCACCTGCCCGCACGTCAGGCCGATTCTGCTCCGCCCAGAGGCGCTCGTGCCCCAGGCGCGGCGGCGCACAGCCAGCCCCTGGTGTCGGACGACACGCGATTGGCCGTGGACGTGCGCGGCCTCGTCGAGCGCGGGGCGATGGACGAGGCACGCGACCGGTTCGGCGGACTCGTCGCGACGCATCAGCGCCGGGCCGTCCGCATCGCCTATCAGTACCTCCGGGACGCCGCCGAAGCGGACGAAGCCGTGCAGGACGCCTTCGTCAAGGCCTTCAGCCACATCACCTCGTTTCGAGAGGCGTGGCCGTTCGAGGTGTGGTTCACGCGGATTCTCATCAACGGCTGTCTCGACCGCCGGAAGGCCCGGGCCCGCCGCGATCGCTGGTTCGCACCTGCCGAAGAGGCCGAATCGAAGAGCGCCGTCGCCAGGACGAGCGGCCCTGATCCCGAGGCACAGCTCCTGGCACGTGAACGCCGCAACCGGCTCACGGCCGCGATCGATCGCCTCGACGGGCGCCAGCGCACGGTCTTCATGCTGTGCCACTACGGCGACTGCACGCCGCGCGAGGTCAGTGCGATGACCGGCCTCAACGAGTCCACGGTCCGCGTCCACCTGTTTCGCGCCGCGCGCAAGCTCCGGGGCCTTCTCGGAGGCACACCGTGATGTCCTGGTCTCGCCACCTCGGCGATGCCCGCATGCACGAGTGCTACTTCAGCGAGCGGGCCGGCGAGTCCATGGACCCGCTCGCCGCCGATCATCTGGCCGAGTGCCGCCGCTGCGCGGCGCGCTACCAAGAGCTCACAGCCTTCCTGGATGGATTGCGCGACGAAGCCGTTGCGGAAACAGACGACGTGTTCACGGCCGATCGCCTGCAGGCGCAGCAGCAACAGATTGCCCGGCGGCTGAATCTGCTCGGCCACGCCGCCAGGGTCATCACGTTCCCGGGCCGCCTCGCCGCGGACGCCTCCCACGCTGGCCGCGTCGTTCGGGCCGCCGTCGTCTCCCCGCGGTGGCTCGCGGCCTCCGCCGCGGCAGGCCTGTTCGTTGGGGCGATCGTGGGCTCGGTGTACGACTTTGGCGTGCGCAGCGCGCCGCGCGTGGCCTCGTCTGTCGCCGTGACGCGGCCCGCGCCCCAGCCGCCGCTGTCCACAGCACCGCCAGCCAGCCTGGCACGTCCGGTCACCGTTTCCTCAGACGACGAGGCGTTCCTCTCGCAGATAGAGCTGGCACTCGGCGGCCCGCGGACTCGCGAGCTCCAGCCATTCGACACGATGACCCCGCGCGTGCAGGAAATCAGCACGCGGCTGCGTTAGGTGCCGGCCCTCGTTTTCCGCAAGGGCCTCGACCTCAGGCATGCCGTGGCGGGCATGCTGGCCGAGAACTACCACAGCGAGCTCGTCGATCGGATCAAGGCAGAGAACTTCCTCTACCAATCAGGCCGGCTCACCATTCACCTGGCGCGCGAATTCGGCTTCTGCTACGGCGTCGATCGGGCCGTTGACTACGCGTACCAGACGCGCCAACGATTCCCGGATCGCGCCGTCTACCTGACCGGCGAAATCATCCACAACCCGCACGTCAACGAGAAGCTCCGCGCCATGGGGATCGAGTTCCTCAGCGACGTCCCGGGCAGCTGGGAGCGCCTGGGCCCCGACGACGTGGTCATCCTCCCCGCCTTCGGCGTCACGATGGAGATGCTGCAGCAGCTCACCCGCCGGGGCTGCACGCTCATCGACACGACCTGCGGGTCGGTGCTGAACGTCTGGAAGAACGTCAGACGCTACGCCGAAGCCGGGTACACCTCGATCATCCACGGCAAGGTCTGGCACGAAGAGACACAGGCCACCGCGTCGCAGGCGGTTGAGCACGGCGGCGCGTTCCTGGTGCTCTTCGACCGGGAGGAGGCCGCCGTCGCCTGCGACTTCATCCGCCGCGGGGGCGACTCCCAGGCGTTTCTCGCGCGGTTCGAGCACGCGATCTCCCCGGGCTTCGATCCTGACCGCGACCTCAGCCGCGTCGGCCTCGCGAACCAGACGACGATGCTCATGTCCGAGTCGCTCGATGTGCAGACCCTGCTCAGGGCGGCGATGGTGGACCGATACGGCGAAGCCGACCTCGACAAGCATTTGCAGTCCTTCGACACGATCTGCAGCGCGACGCAGGATCGGCAGGACGCGGTCGTCGCCCTCCTGCGTGAGGCCCCGGTCGACCTGATGCTGGTGATCGGCGGCTACAACAGCAGCAACACGTGCAACCTGGCCAGAATCTGCGCCCAGTCGCGGCCGACCTTCCACGTCGCCGACCCGGGGTGTCTGGTGTCGCGGGAGGAGATTCGGCATCGGCCCGTCGGCCAGAAGACCGAGGTGACGACGCAGGGCTGGCTGCCCGTCGCCGGGCCGGTGTCGATCGGCCTGACTTCCGGGGCCTCGACACCCGATAACCTGGTCGGCGCCGCCATTCGACAGCTGGAGGCGTTCTGCGGTTGAACCGGCGTGTTTTCAGTGGTTTACTACGTCAGTGAAAAATCTGTGACGTACTAAACACAACCGGCCGTACCATCGTATTTCCCTCAAGAACCGCATTTTCAGAGGTTTACGCCATGATGCCCCTCCTACGGCGCCGGCTGTGGCCCGCACTCGCGGTGTTGATGCTCCTGTCGAGCGACCTGGCCGCCTCGGCCCAGGCGCCGGCGTTTCGCTGGTGGAAGTCCGACGCGTTCAAGAAGGAGCTGGGGCTCTCGGCCGACCAGTCCGCCAGGATCGACAAGATCTACCAGGACACATTGCCGGAACTGCAACAGGAGTGGGAAGAGCTCGACCGGCTCGAAACGAAGCTCTCCAGGCTGTTCGAGGGCAATGCCGACGAGGCGGTGCTCGCGCGGCAGATCGATCGCGTCGAAACGGCCCGGGCCAACTTGAACAAGTCGCGCTCGCTGATGCTCATGCGGATGCGTCGCGTGCTGACCTCGGAGCAGCTGGTCCGCTTCAGGACGCTGTCGCAACGCTACGAGGCGGACGCCAGGAAGCAGGCGCCGCCGCATCCAGTCACGCCCGCCCCGTCGGGCGCCCGGAGATAGATCTCGATCGTCGTTCAGCACGCGGCCCGATTGAATCAGGTCGCGCTCAGAATTCTTGAATAGAGACAGGACAGGAACGCGCTCATGACACGCTATCGTTCGCTTCGTTTGTTCCCCGCTGCGCTGGCGACTGCCGCGCTGCTTTGCCCGGGGCCGGCGGCGGCCCAGCAGCTGACTGACGACCAGATCAAAGCGCTGATCAAGGAAGCCGAGCGCTTCACGGATCAATCACTGCTTGCGCCCGCCATCATGCAGGTCGAGGGGCAGGGTCCGAGCGTCGGACTCACGCTCGACGATGCCGTGAACTTCGCGCTCGAGCGCAACCTCGACATCGCGGTCCAGCGGCTCAACCCGCAGTTGAGCGACATCCAGGTGGCGAGCGCCCGTTCGTTCTACCAGCCGATTCTCACCTCGATGGTCAGCCAGGTGAACAACACCAACGCGCCAACCAGCCAGCTGCAGCTCTCCTCGGGAGGGGCCGGCGTGACCAACCGGACGGTCAACTACAACGCCGGGCTGACCCAGAATCTGCCGTGGGGCGGCGCAACGGTCTCAGCCACGTTCAACAACAGCCGGCAGACCACCAACAGCAACAACGCGTTCTACAACCCGCAGTTCCAGTCGATCTGGATCGGCGTGTTCACCCAGCCGCTCCTCCGCGGCTTGCGGATCGATGCGCAGCGCCGCCAGCTGCTGGTCTCGCGCGTGAACCGCGACATCTCCGACGTTCAGCTGCGAGCCTCGATCACGAACATCGTGTCGAACGTCCGCAACGCGTACTGGGACTACGTGTTCGCGACGCAGGCCGTGGAGGTCGCGCGCCAGTCGCTGGAGCTGGCGACGAAGCTCGTGCAGGACAACCAGATGCGCGTCGAAGTCGGGACGATGGCGCCGATCGACGTCGTGCAGGCGCAGGCCGAGGCGGCCACGCGGCGGCAGACGCTCGTCAACGCCGAGTCGACCAGACGCACGACCGAACTCGCCCTCAAGCGTCTCATCGTCGCGGGCACCGACGATCCGAACTGGACGGCGACCATCGACGCCACGGACCGGCCGGACTTCACGCCCGAGCCGGTCGACGTCGAGGCGGCCGTCCGGCGCGCGCTCGGCCAGCGCACGGACCTCGAGATTGCCAAGAAGAACCTCGAGAACAACTCGACGACGCTGAAGTACCTGCACGACCAGACGCTGCCCGACGTGGACTTCCAGGTGAACTACGGCGTCCAGGGGGTGGGCGGACCGTTTCAGGAGCGCGCCAACACGGGCATTCTGGGCAGCCAGGTCACCAACACCATTCCTGGCGGCCTCAACGACGCCCTCGGCTCGCTCTTCGGCCTCAACTATCCGCGGTGGACCGCGCAGCTCAACATCTCCTACCCGCTCGGCCTCAGCAGCCAGGATGCGTCGGTGGCGCGCGCGCGGGTGCAGCTGAGCCAGGTCGAGGCGCAGCTCAAGCAGATCGAGCTGCAGATCGCGACCGACGTCACCAACGCGGTCATCAGCGTGCCGAACAACGTCCGAGGCCGTGCAGGCGGCGCAGGCCGCGCGCGAGCTCGCGCAGCGCCGGCTCGAAGCCGAGCAGAGCAAGTTCGAGGTCGGCATGTCGACCAACTACTTCGTCGTGCAGGCGCAGCGCGATCTCAACGATCGCGCAACACCGAGCTTCGAGCGATTCTCAATTACCGGAAGGCGCTCGTCGAGCTCGAGCGGCTGCAGCAGACGACGCTGCAGAACCAGAACATCACCGTTCTGCGGCCGGTGGCGGCGGCGGACAGTAAAGGCACAGCGATCATCATGAAGCGTTCGATCATCATCGTCATCCTCGTCGTCGGCGCCGCCGGCGGCGCGTACTACATGCGGAACGGCGAGAGTCCCGAGGCCGCCGCCCCGGGCGGCGCCGCCGCAGGTGGCGCGCGGTCGTCAAGGCGGCGGCGGGGGCGGCGGCTTCGGCGGGCCGGGGCGGCTTTGGCGGGCCCGGAGGCGGGTTCGGCGGTGGCGGTCCGCGCCGCCGATGACGGTGGAGATTGGCGCCGTCAAGCGCGCCGACATGTCTCAGGAGCTCACGGTCGTCGGCAACCTGATCGGCGCGGCGACGGTCGAGGCGGTGCCGAAGGTCAACGGCCGGCTCGAGACGGTGTCCGTCCGCCTGGGCGACCGCGTGCACGCGCGGCCAGCGGCTCGCCAAGGTCGAAGACCGCGAGCTCCTCGAGCAGGTCAAGCAGGCGAAGGCGTCGTTCGACGTGTCCGCCGCGACGATCCGTCAGCGCGAAGCCGACCTGCGGCTCGCGCAGACCAATCTCGATCGCTCGAAGAACCTGTTCGAGCGCCAGCTGATTCCGAAGCAGACCTTCGACGACACCGACGCGCGGTATCAGGCGGCGGCCGCACAGCTCGATCTCGCGAAGGCGCAGTACGCGCAGGCGCAGGCCCGGCTCGACGAGCTGAAGATCAACCTCGCCAACACGGTCATCACGTCGCCGGTCAGCGGGTTCGTCGGCAAGCGCACGCTCGATCCCGGCGCCTGGGTCACGCCGAACTCCATCTTCATCTCGGTCGTGGACATCGGCGTCGTGCGGCTCGTCGGCCAACGTCGTCGAGAAGGACCTGCGGCGGATCACCCAGGGCTGCAGCGCGACGTCGAGGTCGACGCGTTTCCGGGCGAGAAGTTCTACGGGCCGCATGGCGCACGTGGCGCCGGTTCTCGATCCCGGCACGCGAACGGCGCAGATCGAGGTCGAGATCACGAACGCGACTTCCGACTGAAGCCCGGCATGTACGCGACAGGTCAGCTTCACGTCGAGCAACGCGAAAACGCGCTCGTGGTGCCGACCAACGCCGTCGTGGACGTCGGCGGGAAGAAGGGCGTCTTTCTGCCCTCGGAGATGCCGAAACGACGTGGCGAAGTTCCAGCCCGTCACGCTCGGGCATGAGCGATCAGAACCAGGTCGAAGTCTCGTCGGGTCTCGCGGAGGGCGAGCGGATCGTCACGACCGGCGCGGCCGCGCTGCGCGACGGCGACCGCATTCTGCTGGCGGGCGCCCGTCAGGGCGGGCCGGGTCGCGAGGGCGGCGGCGCCAGCCGCGGACGCGGACGCGAGGGAGGTTCGGCCCCCGCGGGCGAAGGGCGCTGCTCCCGCTGGCGCAGCTGCGCCAGCGGCCAGGAAGTGCCGCCCCGATCCCGGCGGCCGGCCGCGTCAGCCCACACGCAGCGAGTAGGCAGTCGTCGAAGGTCGAGAGTCGCAGGAGCCGAGCATGAGCATTCCGCGCTTTGCCATTCAGCGCCCCGTCATGATGACGATGATCAGCTCGATCGTCATCCTGCTCGGCGGCATCTCGCTCACCCGCCTGCCGGTCGATCTGCTGCCGGACATCTCGCAGCCGACCGATCAGCGTCCGCGTGAACTACACGGGCGTCGGCCCGCTCGAGATGGAGGAGCTCGTCACGCGGCCGCTCGAGCAGCAGTTGAGCGCCGTCTCGGGCCTCGAGCAGATGAACTCGAACTCCGGCGAAGGCAACACCAACATCCAGATGAACTTCGTCGTGGGGCACGGACCTCAACGAAGCGATGGACGACATCCGCACGCGCATCGACCGCGTGCGCGGCCGCCTGCCCGAGGACGCCGACCCGCCGGTCATCCAGAAGTTCGACTCGAACGCCGCGCCGATCATGGGCCTGGCGGTCGAGAGCATCGACGGCGCGCTCGACCGCGTCGCGCTGCGCGAGCTGGCGGAGAACGTGCTGTCGCCGCGGCTCGAGCGCGTGCCCGGCGTCGCGGCGGTCACCGTCAACGGCGGACTGCGCCGGCAGATCCACGTCGAGCTGTCGCGCGAGAAGATCACGGCGCTCGACCTCTCGGTCGATCGCGTCGTCAACGTCCTGCGGACCGAGAACCAGAACATTCCGATCGGCGAGGTCTACCAGGGCGACCGCTCGCTGCTGCTGCGCAGCCAGGGACAGTTCCAGAACCTCGATCAGATCCGCAACCTCGTCGTCCTGACCAAGGCCGGCGTGCCGGTCTACCTGAAGGACATCGCCGACGTCGAGGACTCGACCGAGGACATCCGGTCGGTGCTGCGCATCAACGGACGCCCGGGCGTCCGCCTGCAGGTCACCAAGCAGTCGGGCACCAACACGGTGCAGATCGCCGCAGGGCGTCCGCGCCGAGATCGAGCGCATCAACCGCGAGGTGCCGGGCGTCCAGATGTCGCTGCTCGACGACAGCGCCAAGTTCATCGAGCGGTCGATCACGCGCCGTGCAGGAGCACGTGATGATCGGGTCGGTGCTGGTCGTCGCTGATCATCTTCCTGTTCCTGCGCAACTTCCGCTCGACGCTCATCGTCTGCACGTCGATTCCGATTTCGGTCGTCGGCACGTTCGCGCTGCTCTACTTCGGCGGCCTGACGCTCAACACGATGACGTTCGGCGGCCTGGCGCTCGGCGTCGGCATGATCGTCGACGCGGCGATCGTCGTGCTCGAGAACTCGTTCCGGCACATGGAGCACCACGGCAAGGATCGGATGACGGCCTCGATCGACGGCAGCGAGGAAGTCTGGTCGGCGATTCTGGCGTCGATCCTCACGCACATCGCGGTGTTCGTGCCGCTGCTCTTCCTCGAAGGCGTCTCGAGCATCCTGTTCCGGCAGCTGTCGATCGTCGTCGTGCTTCTCGCTGCTGATGTCGCTGTTCGTGGCGGTGACGCTCGTGCCGGTGCTCTGCTCGAAGCTGCTCGTGCTGCCGCCGCCGCCCGACCAGCGCAAGGGCCTCGGCGGCAGGCTGTACACGATGAGCGAGCGGATGCTCGACGGCATGGACGACGGGTACCGGCGGCTGCTGCACTCGGCGCTCGACCACCGCGCGTCGGTCGTCGCGGCTGAGCCGCCGCGTCGGTCGTCGCCGCCGCGCTGATCTTCCCGACGCTGCCGACCGAGTTCGCGACGCAGACCGACGAGGGCCAGGTGCAGGTCAACGTCGAGCTCGCGCAGGGCACGCGCATCGAGGTCACCGACCCGGTGCTCCGCGCCTCGAAGCGCGATCGCGCGAGCTCGTGCCCGAAGCGACCGACGTGATCGTCAAGCGCGGCGGCGGTGGCGGTGGCGGCGGCGGCTTCGGCGGCCCGGGCGGCGGCGGCGCCGTCAACCGCGGCAACCTGCAGCTTCTGCTGAAGCCGAAGGACGAGCGGACGCGATCGAGCGACCAGATCGCGCAGGATCTGCGGCGGCAGCTGTCGGGCATTCCCGGCGTCATCGTCCGCGCCAACGCGTCGGGCGGCAACAACCAGATGAACCGCTTCCTGTCGGGCGGCAACAACGGCGGCGGCCGCCTGTCGCTCGAGATTCGCGGCGAGAGCCTCGACGACGCGCGCAAGGTCGCCGCAGGCGGCGAAGGAGCTGCTCGACACCGTGCCGGGCGTCGCCGACGCGCGGCTCGGCCGCGACGAGGGACGCCCGGAGCTGGCGGTCCGCGTCGATCGCGCGAAGGCGGCGCTCCTCGGCGTGAGCGCCACGACCGTCGCCAACACGATCCGGACCAACGTCGCCGGCACGCAGGCGGCGCTCTTCCGGCAGGCCGGCCAGGAGTATCCGATCATCGTCCGCCTGCGCGAGGACGAGCGGCAGGACGTCGACCGACGTCAACGACGTGCTGGTCAGCACGCCGCAGGGCCAGGTGCTGCCGGCGAAGAACCTGATGCGCGTCGAGGACGCCGTCGGCCCGTCGCAGATTCAGCGCAAGAACCAGCAGCGGATCGCCTACGTCAGCGCCGAGCCGGAGACGACGCTTGAGCGAGGCGGTCGACGGCGGTGCAGGAGCGGCTGCCGCAGCTGCACGGCATGATGCCGAAGGACTTCAGCGATCGGCTTCGGCGCCGAGGTCGAGCAGCAGGCGAAGGCGTTCGACCAGCTGCGCATGGTGCTGATCCTCGCGCTCGTGCTCGTCTACGCCGTCATGGCGTCGCAGTACGAGTCGCTGCGCGATCCGTTCATCATCATGTTCTCGGTGCCGACGGCGGCCATCGGCGTCGTGCTGTCGCTCAAGCTGACCGGCACGTCGTTCAACATGCAGGCCTACATCGGCATCATCATGCTGGCCGGCATCGTGGTCAGCAACGGGATCCTGCTCGTGGACTACACCAACGTGCTGCGGCGCCGCGACGGCCTGCCGCTGCGCGAGGCGGTGGAGCTGGCCGGGCGGACGCGTCTGCGTCCGATTCTGATGACCTCGATCGCGACGGCGCTCGGCCTCGTGCCGATGTCGCTCGGCATCGGCGAAGGCAGCGAGCTGCAGGTGCCGCTCGCCCGCGTCGTCATCGGCGGGCTGACGACGTCGCTGCTGATCACGCTCGTGCTGGTGCCGACGGTCTACACGCTCTTCGAGGAAGGTATCGCGCGGGCTCTGGCGAAGCGGTCTGAACACGAAGCCGGTCAGGCACAGGCCGAGGCTGGTCCGACCACGATGAAGAAAGCGATCGTCACGCTCCTGGTGCTGGCGTGCGCTCGGCGGGAGCGCGTTACGCGCTACTACCGCTACCGGCAGACCGGCGCCGAAGCTCGACGGTCACGACCGCCGCCGTCACGCGCGGCGACATCGTCGACACGCGTCGGCGCCACCGGCACGCTGCAGGCCGTCACGACCGTCCAGGTCGGCACGCAGGTGTCCGGCACGATTCAGGAGCTGTACGCCGACTTCAACTCGCTCGTGAAGAAGGGCCAGGTGCTCGCGCGGCTCGACCCGTCGCTCTTCCAGACGCAGATCGAGCAGGCGCGCGCCAACCTGATTCGCGCGCAGGCCGACCTCGAGCGCCTCAAGGTGGCGCTCGACGACGCCCGCACGAAGCTGGCGCGCGCGAAGGAGCTCGTCCGGCCGCCAGCTGCATCCCGCAGAGCGAGCTCGACACGGCCGACGTCAACGTGCGGTCGGCCGAAGCGCAGCTGCGATCGTCCGAGGCGCAGGTGACGCAGGCGCAGGCCTCGCTCAACCAGAACGAGGTCAACCTGCGAGCACACCGTCATCGAGGCGCCGATCGACGGCCTGGTGATTTCGCGCAACGTGGACGTCGGCCAGACGGTCGCCGCCAGCATGCAGGCGCCGACGCTCTTCGTGCTGGCGGCCGACCTGACCAAGATGCAGGTCGTCGCCAACCTCGACGAGTCCGACGTCGGCCGCATCCGTCCCAGGCAGACCGTCACGTTCCGCGTCGACGCCTACCCGGCCGACGACTTCATCGGGCACGGTGTCGCAGGTCCGCCTGCAGCCGATGGTCCAGCAGAACGTCGTCACCTACGCGACGGTGATCGACGTGCCCGAACCACCGAGCTGAAGCTGAAGCCGGGCATGACGGCCAACGTCAACATCGAGATCGCGCGAGCAAGCGAACGTGCTGCGCGTGCCGAACGCCGCGCTGCGCTTCCGGCCGACCAACGAGATCTACGCCGCGCTCGGACAGACGCCGCCGGAAGCGCCGGCGACGCGGCGAGCCGGGCACGCGGCGTGGCGGCGGGGACGGCCGCGGCGAGTCTTCGCCGGCGGCGCCCTCCTCGCCCGGCGCCACGCCGCAGGCGCCTGCGCCATCCGCGGGCGGGCCAGGCACCGAACGCGTCCGGTCCCGCCTCCGGTCGAAGAGGGCGGCGCCGCAGGCTGCGACGCGGCAGCGTGGCGCGGGGACGCGGCGCTGCCGCAGGACCCCGAGGCGCGTGCGCGCCTGATGGAGCGGATGCAGGGCCTGTCGCCCGAGCAGCGCGAGCAGATGCTGCAGCGCATGCGCGGCGCGCGGCGACCGACGCCGCGCCGCGGTCGGACGGCGCGGCACCCGACCGGGTCGAGCGCGGCTGAGGCCGCTGGCGCCAGCGCCGCGTCGCGGAACCGCGCGGCGCGACGACGATCGACGCGCTGTTTGGACCGCTCCCCGCCAGTGAAACGGCCGGGCGCGTCTGGCTCTACGCGGACAAGCAGCTGCAGCCGGTCCGGGTGCGACTGGGCATCTCCGACGGCCAGGACACCGAGCTGATCGAGGGCGACCTCGAGCCAGGCACCGAGGTCGTCACCAACGTCACCACGGGCAACGAGACACGTCCGACCGCGGCGCAAGGCGGATTCCCGTTCATGGGCGGCCCTCCGGGCGGCGCGGCGGCTTCGGCGGCCCGGCGGCGGCGGTGGCGGCGGCGGAAATCGCGGCGGCGGCGGACGTTAGAGCGCTGAGCGCTGAGAACTTGAGCCGGACTTGAATCGGCGTCAGCAGTAGCATTCCGGAAGAAGGCCCCATGTCACCAGTGATGACGTTCCGCATCGCGTTCAAGGCGCTCGGCCGCAACAAGATGCGCACCGGCCTGACGATGCTCGGCATGATCATCGGCGTGTCGGCCGTCATCACGCTCGTCGCCATGGGCAACGGCGCCACGTCGGTGATCGAAGATCAGATCAAGGGCGCCGGCACGAACATGATCACCGTCAACGCCGGCAACGTCTCGAAGGGCGGCGTGCGCGGCGGCTCCGGGCACGTCGAGCGTCGCTGACCGTCGACGATGCCGAAGCGATTCGCAACGAGGTTCCCGGCGTGCAGTATCTGCGGCCGCGGCATCCCGACGCAGGCGCAGGTCGTCGCCGGCAACCAGAACTGGTTCACGCGCATCCAGGGCACGGACGTCGATCTGCCCGCTCATTCGCGCGTGGCCGACGAAGACCGGGGCGTTCTTCAGCACGCAGGACGTCACCGGCGCCGCGAAGGTCGCGGTCCTCGGCAAGACCGTCAACGAGCAGCTGTTCGGCGAGGACGCCGACCCGGTCGGTCAGGTGATCCGGATCCGCAATCAGCCGTTCAAGGTCATCGGCGTGATGGCCGTCAAGGGCCAGCGGCATGGGCCCGGACATGGACGATCAGATCCTCGCGCCCTATACGACCGTTCATGAAGAAGCTGATGGGCGTGACCTCACATCCGGGACATCACGATCTCGGCGGCCAGCGCGCCGAGACCAAGACGACGGCGGACGCCATCGCGCTGCTGCTGCGCACGCGCCACCAGATCGTTCCCGGGCAGGACGACGATTTCTCGGTCCGCACGGCCGAGGAGATCGCCGACATCCGGACGGCGGCCATGGGCACGATGACGACGCTGCTCGCCGGCATCGCCGGCGTCTCGCTCATCGTCGGCGGCATCGGCATCATGAACATCATGCTGGTGTCGGTCACCGAGCGGACGCGCGAGATCGGCCTGCGGATGGCCATCGGCGCCAAGGGCCGCGACGTCCTGCTGCAGTTCCTCGTCGAGGCGATCGCGCTCAGCCTGATCGGCGGCGGGATCGGCATCGCCCTCGGTTTCAGCCTCGCCGAGGGCATGTCGCGCTGGATGTCCTGGCCGGCCAAGGTGCCGCCGAACGCCGTGGCCATGGCGTTCGGCTTTGCGGCCGCGACGGGCGTCTTCTTCGGCTTCTACCCGGCGCAGAAGGCCGCGCGCCTCGATCCGATCGACGCGCTGCGATTCGAGTAACGGGTACCCGATGGCCCCGGTCATCTCGGTCACGCAACCTCGTCAAGACCTACATGGTCGGCGAGGTCGAGGTCCGGGCGCTGCGCGGCGTGTCGCTCGACGTCAACCGTGGAGAGTTCGTGTCGGTGACCGGCCCGTCGGGCTCGGGCAAGTCGACGCTGATGCACATCCTCGGTTGCCTCGACCGGCCGACATCCGGGCAGTACATCCTCGACGGCGAGGACGTGTCGCCGATGTCGAAGGACCAGCTGGCCGAGGTCCGGAACAAGCAGATCGGGTTCGTGTTCCAGGGCTTCAACCTGCTGTCGCGGACCACGGCGCTCGACAACGTCGAGCTGCCGCTGCTCTACGGAGCCGGCGGGAAGATGAAGACCTCCGAGCGGCACCGCCTCGCGGTCGAAGCGTTGACATCGGTCGGCCTGGGCGAACGCAGCGATCATCACCCGAATCAGCTCTCGGGCGGCCAGCAGCAGCGCGTGGCGATCGCGCGCGCGCTCATCACCAAGCCGTCGATCCTGCTGGCCGATGAGCCGACCGGCAACCTCGATACCCGGACGAGCATCGAGGTCATGGGCATCTTCCAGCGGCTCAACCTCGAGCGCGGCATCACGGTGCTCGTCATCACGCACGAGCACGACATCGCCGAGTACGGCACCCGGATCATCGCCTGCCGGGACGGCCAGATCATCAAGGACCAGCCCGTCCTCCACCGGCGGTCCGCCGAGGAAGAGCTGAAGGCCCTTCCCGAGGAAAGCCCAGCCTAGCCCTGCCCGGCCCGCCCTGCCTGCCCCGCCTGCCCTATCTGCCTGCGTTCAACCTTTGGTAGCCTGAGCCCATCCAATTGGGTGTTCGAAAAGACGTGCCCACTGTTGCTGTGACGCTCTCTGGCGGCGCTGTTCCGTTCCGGACAGGAATCGAGTCCGATGTGGCCATGGCGGCGCAGGGGGACAGCTCCGCGTTCGAGCGGATCTACCGGACGCACGCCGCGAAGGTGCACAGTCTGGCACGGCGGATGATCGGGAGCCACGAGGCTGATGAGATTACCCAGGATGTGTTCGTCAGGACCTGGCAAAAGCTCGGGACCTTCCGCGGGGACGCGGCGTTCGGCACCTGGCTCCACCGCCTTGCGGTGAACGTGATGATCGAGCGCCGCCGCTCGTATGCGATTCAGCGGGAGCGGTTCGCAGATGACCAGACGGCCGTCGATGTCGCCGTTGTGGCGCCCGAACGCTCAGACTTGCGGCTGGACTTCGAGCAGGCGATCGGCGAACTGCCGCCGGGCGCCCGACAGGTGTTCGTGCTGCACGACGTCGAAGGGTACAAACATCGGGAGATCGCGGTGCTGCTCGACATCACGACCGGGACATCGAAGCGACAGCTTCATCGTGCCCGCATGCTGATGCGCAGGCACCTCGGATGACACGCGGATGAGGCAGCCAGTGGAACCAGTGGACGATCAGTGGACAGACCGACTCTCCGAGTATCTGGATGACGAGCTCAGCCCGGAGGAGCGTCGCGACCTTGACGCGCATCTTCGGGGATGCCAGACCTGCACAGGCACGCTCACCGAGCTGCGGCAGGTGGCCGCCATGGCTGCGGCCCTTCCCGCTGCGCCGCCGGACAGGGACCTGTGGGCGGGGGTCGCGCGGCGTATCGAGGCCGGGCGATCTGCTCCCCGCTTCTCCTTTACGCTGCCGCAGCTGGCGGCCGCCGGTCTCGTCCTGATGGCGGCGTCTGGCTGGTTGGCCCTGCGCATGGCCACACCCCCGGCGCCGGACCCGTCGACCGAGCAGTCGCGCTCGCTTCAACCGGCGGGTGCCGGACCGGCCGCTCCCGGCCCCCAGGACACGGATCCTGCCGTGATTCCGGCAAGCTTTGCGGACTCCCAGTACGACGCGGCCGTCGCGGATCTCGAAGCGGCGCTCCGCAATGGGCGCGGCCGGCTCGACCCGACAACGGTCGCTGTGCTCGAGGAGAATCTCGCCCTGGTCGACCGTGCGATTGACGAGGCGCGGCAAGCGCTCGAAACAGACCCGGCCAGCACCTACGTGAGCCGGCACTTGATGCAGACGCGACGGGCGAAGCTCGACTTGCTCCGCCACGCGACGGCGCTGACGACAGACTACAACTAGAGCTTCCGGCCCGGGCCGGAGACTTGGGCAGGACATGACCATGCTGGGATTGACACTCGTCGCACTGCTGGCCCTCACGCAGACCGATCAGACGGTACCCGTCCAGAAGGGCACGCGGCTCGAGATCCAGAACTTCGCAGGCGATGTGGCGATCAAGGTGTGGGACCGCGATGCCGTCCATGTGGAGGTCGAGCACTCGGATCGCGAAACGGTCGACATCAGAACGGGACCGCAGACCCTCGTCATCCGCGGCCGATCGAGAAACGGCAACGCCAGGTCGTTCGACTACGTCATCACGGTGCCCACGTGGATGCCGGTGAGCGTGTCCGGGAACTACACGGAGGTCACCATGGACGGCGTGGGCGCGGACGTCAGCGTCGAGACGACGCGCGGCGACATCACGGTGCGCGGCGGTTCCGGGCTCATTGCGCTGAAGTCGGTGCAAGGCGCCATCCTGGTCGAAGGAGCGAAGGGCCGGGTCGATGTCCGCACGGTCAACGACGGGATTCGTCTGTCGGATATCAGCGGTGACATCGCGGCCGAAGCGACCAACGGCGGCATCACGCTCGAGCGGGTCGATTCGATCAACGTGGACCTGTACACGGTCAATGGCAGCATCTTCTTCGACGGCCCGGTCAGGGACAAGGGGGTGTACCGTTTGACCACGCACAACGGGACGGTCGGCCTGGCGATCGCCGAGAACGCCAACGCCGCCGTGTCTGTCCGCACCTACAACGGAGGATTCCGGTCGACGTTCCCCGTCTCGCTGCCAGAGGGCAATCCACGACGCCGCTTCTCGCTGACCTTCGGCAAGGGCACCGCACGCATCGAGCTGGAGTCGTTCAACGGCTCGATATCGCTGCGGCGGCCCGGAGAGCCGAGAGACGCGGGACGAAGCGATCGCGCCCGCGGCCGGAACTCGGCCAGTCCGTCGCCGAGCCCGACCCCCAGTCCGTCGCCGAGCCCGACCCCCAGTCCGTCGCCAAGCCCGAGTCCGTCGCCTCGCCCCCGATAGCTGCCTCCCGTTGCTCGCGGTAGGATGGGCCATGACCGACCGCGCCGTGCACGCCGTGCTCCGGCCCGCGACCGAGGCCGACCTCCAGACCATCCTGAAGATGATCACAGCGCTCGCTGACTACGAGCGCCTCTCAGGCGCTGTCACGGCGACCGAGGCGGACCTGCGCGCCTCGCTCTTCGGCGAGCGGCCCGCGGCCGAGGTCGTGATCGCGTCGGCCGCCTCGGAACCCGTGGGCTTCGCCGTCTACTTCCAGAGCTTCTCTACGTTCCTGGGCAAGCCGGGGATCTACCTGGAGGATCTCTTCGTCGTCCCGGAGTGGCGAGGCCGTGGCATCGGCCGCGCGCTGCTCGCCTGGGTGGCCCGCGCTGCCGTCGAACGCGGGGCCGAGCGCATGGAATGGTCGGTGCTCGACTGGAACGAGCTCGCCCTCGGCGTGTATCGTCGAATCGGGGCAAGGCCGCTGGAGGAGTGGACCGTCCAGCGCCTGACCGGCGACGCGCTCCGTGCGCTCGCGTTCAGCGCGAACGCGCCAGCTTGAGAAGCTCCTCCACCGTGGCCCTCGAGACCGGGTCGACCAGGGTGGGTGCAATCGCGGCGAGCGGCTCGAGCACGAACAGCCGTTCCCGGAAACGCGGATGCGGAACGACGAGGTCGGGCGAGCCTGGCCGGCCGCGGTCGTCGATCCGCATGTCACCGAACAGAATCAGGTCGAGATCCAGCGTGCGCGGTGCGAGGGGCACGGGCCGTTCGCGTCCTCGCTGGAGCTCGATTTCGAGCAGCGCGTCGAAAACATCGCGTGCCGACCGATCCGTCTCCCCGACGGCGGCCTGATTGAGGTACCGCGGCTGCGGACCTGGCACCCCGAGTGGCTCGGTCTCGAGGATCGATGAGACGCGGAGCCGTTCGAGCAGGGTAGCGAGGCGCTGGCAGGCGAACTCGAGGTGGGCTCTGCGATCGCCGAGATTCGAGCCGAGTCCGACGGCGACGACTACTCGATCCACCGGTCGGCCATCACCGACCCGACCCTCGCGCCGACTTCCTCGCCCCGGCGCCCGAGCAGGTCGGTCCGGCCGGCCCGTGCCTGCTCGAAGAATCGCTGCTGCTCGAGCACTTCGCCCAGGATAACCCGCAGCATCTGCCGGTGCCGCGCGTGGGTCAGCGCCTCGACGCGGGGACGCCACCGCTCGACAAACGCCCTGGAATCCGCCACGTCCTCGTCGAGCACCGCCTCGGCGGTGCTCCCCGCAGGACCAGGCCCGGCCGCGACGTCAGCCACAGGTGCCGCCAAGCTCACGGATTGCCGCTTCGATCCACGAAAGCTGGGTGGCCTCACGGTTGATGATGTACTGGTAGGTGTTGTTGGCGTCGTACTGTTCGACCAGGCGTGCGCCCGCCTGGTGCCGAACGAGCGCGGCAAGCCTCTCGCGATGGAACTCCTGCAAGAGCGCCAGCACGTCGGTCATGAGCCTTGTTTTTCCTTGCAGCTGATGCAGACGCGGGTCCAGGGAATGGCGTTGAGCCGCGCCGGGGCGATCGGTTCGCCGCAGTCGCGGCAGACGCCGTAGGTCCCCTTCTCGATGCGCCAGAGGGCCTCTTCGATTGCCTGCAGAATCTTGGCGTCGGTCTGCTTCAACTTCAGCGCGATGTGCACCTCGTTGTTCCCGCTCGCCTGGTCGGCCATGTCCCCCTGACGGGTGTTGTTCTCCATCGAGGCCTGGAGCGGCTTGGCGCCGCCGGTCCCGAGAATCTCGCCGCGCTTCCTGAGCAGCGACTCCTTGTAGTTCTGCTCGTCCATTGAGCGTGCTGGCTCCTCTCCTGGCGGCCTCGGCGGGCCACCCAAACATCAAATAATAACACTTCGACAGCGCCGGAAGGTACCCCGGCGCCTCGCCCGGACCCGCCCCTACTCGGCCCTCAACGTCGCCAGCGGCTTGTGCCGCAGCACGTCGAGGCTCGAGAAGACGCCGATCGCCGACACCAGGACGCCCGTCGCGGCCACGGCGAACAGGTGTTCGCCGGCGAACAGCCGCCAGGGGATCTCCAGCGCGAAGCGGCTGACGCCCCACGTGAGCGCCACCGCACCCAGCGACCCGACGGCCCCGGCCAGCAGCCCCAGCACGCCATACTCGAACAGCAGCATCTCGGCGATCATCCGCGTGCTCGCCCCCAGCGTCTTGAAGACCGCGGCTTCGTACACACGCTGGAACTTGGTCATCGCGACGGCGCCGACGAGGATCAGGCCGCCGCTGAACAACACCAGTGCGCCCACCACGCTGATCGCCAGGGTGACGCGCGACATCACATCGCGCACCGTCGTCAGGATCTCGAGGAAGTCGATGACCGAAACGTTGGGAAACTGCCGGACGAGGGCCGACTGAAAGCGGGCCCGGCCCTCGGCTCCCGCCGGTCCGCGCAACGGCGCGATGAATGTTTGCGGCGCCTGCTCCAGCACGCCTGGCCTGAACACGAACATGAACCCGCCGCTCCTCGAATCGCGCCACTCCACGGCTCGGACGCTCGTGACACGCGCGCTGACGGTCCGGCCCAGGATGTCGAACCTGACCGTGTCGCCGACGTTGATCTGAAACCGATCGCGCAGCCCCGCTTCGACCGACACTTCAGGCTCGGTCGATGGCCCGCTCCAGAACGCGCCGTCGACGATCCGCTCGTTGGCCTCGAGCGCTTCGCGGTAGGTCACCGTGTATTCGCGCGCGAGCGACCCTCGGGCACGAACATCCTCGAAACTCTCGAGTGTCGTCTCGCGTCCTTCCACGCCCGTGACCCGGGCACGCAGCACCGGGATGAGGCGGTACGGCCCGGCGCCGAGCGCCGGATCGGACAGGAACGCTCGCATGGCATCCGCCTGATCGCGCTGAACGTCCATCAGGAACATGTCCGGCGCTTCGGCATCGAACTCCATTGAGAACTCTTCGAGCAGGCTCGACTGCAGCGATCGGACGCCCACGATGAAGAAAGCGCCGAGGCCGACGGCCAACAGGATGACCCGCGTCTGGTTGCCGGGGCGCGACAAGTGCAGCACGGCGTGCCTCAGCGGGAACCTTCGCGATCGGGCGAGCGGCGCCAGGCCGCGGACGAGGAGGCGGCCCGTCCACTGGAGCGCGAACGCGAGCACGGCGAAGCCAGCGCAGACGATGGCCCCGACCTGGACGGAGGCGGCCTGCCAGGCGGCCAGGCCGACGAGCGCCAGGCCGACGAGAGCGATGGCGACGACGCGGGCCCAGTCGAGGGCGCCCCGCACCGCTTCGTCCCGCAAGAGCAGCGACGGCTTGACGACGCGCACCTGGAGGAGCGGCACGATCGAGAAGAGCAGCGAAACGAGCACGCCAATCCCCACACCCTGCGACGCCGCACTCCATGTGACGCCGTAGCGGACATTGGCCAGAACGGGTGCCGTCGTCTCACCGAGCGCCAGCGGGATGGCGGCGATGCCGATGCGCGCCAGCCCGACGCCGAGCAGGCTGCCGGCCAGCCCGAGGGTCATCACCTGCAGCAGGTAGACGGCGATGACCTGCCGGCTCGTGGCGCCGACGCACTTCAGGACCGCGATGCTGCGCATCTTCTGGAGCACGAACACGCGCGTCACGCTGGACACGGCAATGCCGCCCAGAATCACGATGACCAGGCCCACAAGGCTCAGGTAGTTCTCCGCCCGGTCGAAGTCGCGTCCGATCTCGTCGTCCTGCGCCCGGTAGGATCGGGCCGACACGAACTCGTCCTTGAAGTCGTCGCGCAGGGCCGTCACCAGGGGGTCGACCTCGGACTCGGCGACCTTCACCAGCAGAACACGCCGCGCCCGGCTCCCGAAGTTCAGCAGTCCGGTGCCTTGAAGGTCGGCGAGGTCGACGATGACGCGCGGTCCCAGGCTGAAATCTCCAACTCGACGGCCCGGTTCGTTCGTAATGACGCCGCGGATCGTGAACGTGGTCTTCCCGATGACCAACCCGTCCCCGACGCCGACGCCGAGCGCCGTCAGGAGCTCCGGCCTGACCAGCGCGCCCTGGTTCGCGAGCAGGGCGTGCGAGTACACCTGTCCGCCCGCGAGCCCGACCGTGCCGTACAGGGGAAAGGCTGCCTCCACCGCGCGCAACTCCACCATGCGCACGGTCGTGCCAGCCGCCGGCCGCACCATGGTCGGCGTCTCGACTGTATCCGTCGCGCCGGCTGCCCCGGCCTCTGACAGCCGGCGATCGATGACCTCCCGGACCGCAGGGGTCCAGTCGCGGCTGGTCGAGATGAGCACGTCAGCGGCGATGAGCGCGCGGGCCTCCGCGCCGAACACCTCGCGCACGCTCTGGATGACCGATCGCAGCGCCACGATCGCTGCGACACCGACGGCAATGCAGATGAAGAAGAACAGCAGCCGTCGCCACGACGACCGCGTTTCGCGCGCTGCCATGCGCAGCACGAACTTCATCGGACGGCTGCTTCCGGCGGTGACGCGGTCCGCTGGCGCTCCACCACGTGGCCGTCGCGCATCATCAGGCGCACGTCGGCCAGCGCGGCGAGATCCCGGTCGTGGGTCACCAGCACGAGCGTGGTCCCGCGCGCGCGGTGAATCTGCTGCAGCAGCTCCATGATGTGGCGTCCGTTGGCGCTGTCGAGATTGCCCGTGGGCTCGTCAGCCAGGAGGATCGGCGGATCGTTGGCCAGCGCGCGCGCGAGCGCCACGCGCTGCTGCTCGCCGCCGGACAGCTGCGAGGGATAGTGATGCGCTCGCCCGCTCAGCCCTACCTCGTTCAAGAGTACGTGCGCCCGCCGATCCGCATCGGCCGCGCCGGCAATCTCCATCGGCACCGCAACGTTCTCGTAAGCGGTGAGCGACGGGATGAGGTGGAAGAATTGAAAGACGAACCCGATCTTCTCGCCGCGCAGCCTGGCCAGGGCGTCCTCGCTGAGCGTCGTGATGTTCACGTCGTCGATCACCACCGAGCCAGACGACGGCGCATCCAGCCCGGCGATGAGGCCGAGCAGCGTCGACTTGCCGCTTCCGGACGGCCCGACGACCGCGACAAACTGTCCCTTTGGAATCTCGACCGACAGCGGGTGCAGGATGGTCAGCGGCTCGGTCCCGCTCATGACGGTCTTCGAGACGTTGGAGAGGGCGATCATGATCCGGCGCGCCGCTCGCGCTGCGATGGCGCAGCGGCCGCGGCCCGTTCGGCCAGCGGCTGGAGCGCGGTCCAGAGCGTGTCGGCCACAATCCTGGCTCCTTCGGGTGTCGGATGAATCCCGTCGCGCTGGTTCATCGCAGGCACGCCCGCTACACCTTCGAGCAGAAACGGGACGAGCTGAACGCCGTGTTGCCTCGCGAGGTCGACATACGCTTGACGGAATGTGACGGTGTAGTCGCGGCCGAAGTTCGGCGGCGCTTCCATGCCCGCGAGAAGCACCGTGATCTGGCGCGCGGTGGCTCGTTCGATGATGGATGACAGGTTGCGCTTCAGCTCCTCCACCGGAAGACCACGCAAGGCATCGTTCCCGCCGAGGGCCACGATCAGAATGCGTACGTCGCCGTCCATCGCCCAGGCCAGCCGGCTGAGTCCGCCGGCCGACGTGTCTCCCGAGACGCCGGCGTTGACGACCTCGTACGAAAGCCCTGCGGCATCGAGGCGCGCCTGGAGCAGCGCCGGATAGGCCTCTTGGGGGGCGATTCCGAGGCCGGCGGTCAGGCTGTCGCCGAGGGCCACGATGCGCGGGCGGGAGAGCGGCGCGGCTGGCGCGCCGACGCCGGCCGTTCCGTCGCCCTCTGATGCCGCGGACTTTCGTTCCGGGCCGGCGCAGGCCAGCGTCGCGAGAAGCGCGCACACGCCGACGACGGCGCCCGCTCGGGCCATCACGCGCGCGCCAGCTCCGCTTCGAGGGTGGCTATCGCCTGCTCGAGCATGCGTCGGTGCGCCGGCCTGCTGGCCGCCACGAGATCGGCGCGTGCTCGCGCGAGCGAGAGCGCGGCCGTTTGTCGCCGCGTGGCGGTCGCGCGATCCGCCCCGCTCAACGTGGACGTTGCGCCGCCGGCCGCCAGGCCGCGCTGCGCCTCCAACTGCTGAAACTCGACGTCCTTGCTCTCAAATCCTCGCGCCATGTCCTCTAGGAAGTATTCTACCGTCATGCGCGGCGCCGTCACCCTCACGGCCCGTTTCCCGGCCCTCGATCTCGTCGGCCTCGGGAAGCCGGGATCAGCATGACCGCCGCGGCGCCGAACGGCATCACGCTCGTCATCTTCGGGGGCGCTGGGGATCTCGCGCAGCGCAAGCTTCTGCCGGCCCTCTACAACCTTCACGTCGACGGGCTGCTGCCTGCGCCATTCGCAATCGTGGCGGCTGGTCGAACCGCGCTCACCGACGAGGCCTATCGAGCGTTTGCCCGCGAAGGTGTCGCACGGCATTCGCGCCGGCCGATCGATGAGCGGCGCTGGCCCGCCTTTGCCGCCGGCCTCTCGTTTGTGGAGGTCGACCTGACGAACCCGACAGGCTTCGCGACGCTCGGCGCCCGGCTCGATACCATCGAGCACGGCCGCGGGCTCGAGGGGCATCGGATCTATTACCTCGCGGTCCCTCCCTCGATGATCGAGCCTGCCGTGCAGGGACTGGCGCGGGCCCGGTTCGTCGTGCCCGCTGATTCGAGGCGGACCGCTGGCAGGGCTCCGTGCGCCCGCCTGATCGTGGAGAAGCCCATAGGGCATGACATCCAGAGCGCCCGTGAGATCAACGACGCGATTGCGGCGGTCTTCGCGGAACAGGACATCTTCAGGATCGATCACTACCTCGGCAAGGAAACCGTCCAGAACATCCTGGTGCTCCGGTTCGCCAACAGCTTCCTCGAGCCGCTCTTCAACCAGAAGTACGTCGACCACGTCCAGATCACCGTGGCGGAGACCGAAGGCGTCGGGACCCGCGCTGGCTACTATGAACAGGCCGGCGCCCTTCGTGACATGGTGCAGAACCATCTGCTCCAGTTGTTGACGCTGGTCGCAATGGAGCCTCCCTTTTCCCTCGAGGCAGAAGCCGTTCGCGACGAAAAGCTGCAGGTCATCCAGTCGCTCCGGCCCATCGAAGGTGCGGAGGTCGACGCCTGCACCGTGCGCGCGCAGTATGTCGAGGGAGTGCTCGAGGGCGAAAGAGTTCCCGGCTACCTGGCCGAAGCAGGCGTCCCGCCGGGCTCTCGGACCGAAACCTACGTGGCTCTTCAGGTGGCCGTCGACAACTGGCGGTGGGCCGGGGTCCCGTTCTTCCTCCGCACGGGCAAGCGCCTTCCCCGCCGGGCCAGCGAAATCTCGGTTCACCTCAAGAGTGTTCCGCCGATCCTGTTCAACCGCGGCCCGGCAGGCGCACTCCACCCGAACGTGCTCACGCTGCGGCTGCAGCCCGACGAAGGCTTCGGGCTCGGCATCTCGTCCAAGGCACCAGGGTCGCGATTGGAGATTCGACCGGTGGAGATGGACTTCGAGTACGCGCGCGAGTTCGGTGGCACGTCGCCAGAGGCGTACGAACGCTTGCTGCTCGATGTCATCGCGGGCGACAGCACGCTGTTCATGCGCCGCGACAGCGTCGAGGCCTCATGGCGCTTCATCACGCCGATCCTCCAGCGTTGGGGCGCCACCGCAACGGCGCCGATCCCGACCTATGCCGCTGGCTCGTGGGGCCCGCCAGAGGCCGATCGGTTTCCGCTTCGCCCGCTTTGATTCTATACTCCGACCGTGGCGTCCTCCTCAGTGCAGGCGCTGATCTCCAGAGCGAAGTCAGCGCTCGAACGAGGCCGCGGACCGGAAGCGGCGCAGATGCTCGCGCCCGTGCTCCGCTCGGCGGCGTTGCCCCGCGACGCCGAACTGGCAGTCCGCACCGCGCTGGCTGAAGCCTGGCTGCTGCAGGACGACCTCGACCAGGCAGCCGCCGCGCTGGGCCGCGCGCCGGACGGTTTCCGCGACACGATTCCGCCCGGGCCCCTCTCCACTCTCTGGCGCCTGCACGGTCGGCTGGCGTCGGCGCGCGGCGATCAATCGCGGGCGATTGCCCTCCACGGCCGAGCGCTGAAGCACGCGGAGGCCGCGCACGACTCCCGCGCGATCGGCCTGGCACACTACGAGCTCGGACAGTGCTACCGCCAGGTTGGCGACATCGCGATCGTCCGCGAGCACATTACGAAGGCCGCTTCGGCTCTCCACGCAGCCGGCGACCGTCGTCATCTGGCGCTGGTCCACTCTCTCTCGGGCATCTCCCTCGCCCAGCTCGGACGCTGCGAAGAGGCCATGTCGGCCCTCCGGCAGGCCGAACGTCTCGCCTCTCTGGTGCATGCCAACGACGTGCTGGCCACAACGTGCGGCAACCAGGCCAACGTCATGATGCTCGAGCACCGGTACGAAAAGGCGCTCGGCCTGGCGGAGCGGAGTGTGTCGCTTCACGAGGCGCACGGATCCGGCCACGGCCTCGCGGTAGCCCTCGCCACGCTTGGACAAATCTGCGTACGCCTGGGTGATTTGACCCGCGCGTCGGGGGCGCTGCACCGCGCGCTCGACGTCCGGAGTCCAATCCAGTTTCACGAGACCACAGGGGCCGTCTTCGACACGCTGGCGCAGATTCACCTGATTCGCGGAGAGTACGACGTCTCGAGCGAGTTCCTCGGTCGCGCCGGGGAGGCGTACGGTGCCTACGGGCGGCAGACCAGCCGCTGGTACGAATGGTCCGTGCGGGTGCTGGGCGCCCGATTGGCGCTCCGCCGCGGGGCCCTCGACGAGGCCCTGACGCTTGCCGATGCGATTCTCGCGCGCCGAAGCCCCTGCGTTCGATGCGTTGCAGGCCACGCTCATCGCCGCCGAAGCCCTCACCGCAGGTGGGCGGCTGGTCGACGCGGAGGCACGCCTCGCGCGCGCGGCTGACGGCCTCGACCCGCGCAGCGCCCCCGCCGCCTGGGGCGAATACCTGCGCCTGCGAGGGGCGCTACGCGCAAAGGCCGGGGCGCCAGCCGATGCGTACCACGACTTCGCGCAGAGCACGACGCTCCTGGACCTGCTGGGCGAGCGGTACCAGGCGGCGCTCAGCCATCTCGCGCTGGGCCGCCTGGTCGCCGAGACCGGCGCCCGGTCACTGGCCGAACGTCATCTCGACCAGGCGCACGCCGTGTTCGAGCAGCTCGGCGCCGAACGGGACCTCGCCGACACACGGGCTGCACGCGACCTGCTCGGCAAGCCGGGCTCAGGCGAGTACCTCATTTCGCCGTCCGACGCCGACGATGCCATCGTGCGGCGCATCGTAGACGCCGCAGCGCTCCCGGATCTGCTCGGCCGAGAGACCGCAGCGGCGATGCTCGAGGCTGCAGACGGCGACGGCGCGGCTGTGTACATAGAGCGTTCCCAGGGCGCCACGGGCGACGTCAGCATCGTCGCGACGGCGGGGTTCGACGAGGACACGGCGCGGGCGCTGGCGCGGTCGGCTGCGGACGGACAGGCGTACGGCCGGGGCACCGTCGTCGTCGAACAGTTGGGTCGTGACGCACAGGGACGTCGGCTCGCCCTGCTGGCCTCCCCCAGACCCATCGGCCATCCGGTCATGCGGCGTCTCCGGATGATTGCGACGGTGGCGCGCCAGGGGTACTCGCTGTGCGCCGCGCGGGACCGCTCAACGGCCGCGGCCTCACCCACGGTCGACCAATCGCTCGAACCGCTTCTTCCGGGGTTCCTGTCGGCCAGTGCAGCGATGACACGCGTCGTCGAACAGATCCAGCGCCTTCAGGGCAACGAGCTGACCGTCCTCATCACGGGCGAGAGCGGGACGGGCAAGGAGCTGGTCGCCCGGGCAATCCATGTCGGATCGCATCGAAGCGCCGCGATGTTCCTGCCCTACAACTGCACGACGACGGGCCGGGACCTCGCGGACAGCCAGCTGTTCGGGCACCGCCGCGGCGCGTTCACTGGCGCGGTGGCCGATCAGCCCGGCCTCGTGAGGTCGGCCGCCGGCGGCACGCTGTTCCTCGACGAGATCGGCGATCTGCCGCTCGATGTCCAGCCCAAGCTGCTGAGGTTTCTGGAACAGTCCGAGATCACGCCGGTTGGGGAAGCGCGTCCGATCCGTGTCGACGTCCGCGTGCTCGCCGCGACCAACGCCGACCTCGAGCAGCGGGTCGCGGAGGGCAAGTTTCGCGAGGATCTCTACTACCGCCTGAGCGTCATCCGGATTCACGTCCCCCCGCTCAGGGAGCGCCGCGAGGAGATCCCGCACCTGAGCACGTTCTTCCTGCGCGAAGCCTGCGAACGCCTCGGCAAGCCCGATATCCACTTGAGCTCGGAAGCGCTCGACGTGTTCTCGCAGCACTGGTGGCCAGGGAATGTGCGACAGCTGAAGAACGAGATCCAGCGCGCCGTTGCCTTGAGTGCGCCGGGCGGAACCATCGAGCCTGCGCACCTGTCGCCGGAACTGGTCGCCGCGCCGCTGCCAGGCGGCGCTGCCCCCCGCCGCTTCTCGGGCGAAGCGGCGAACCTCGCGTTCGCGATCGAGCAGGTCGAACGCGATTTGATCCGCGCCGCCCTGGATCGCGCAGGTGGGAACATCTCCGAGACCGCACGGACTCTTGGGTTGACCCGTCGCGGCCTCTACCTGAAGCTCCGACGCCTGGGAATGGAAAGCCTGCCCGACCTCGCTATCGAGAGCCATCAGAACTGAATACATAGTATCCAGTCAATCGGCTGGCCGAATACTAAGTATCCATAGCGCCTCGCCCTTCACACAGCTTAGCAATTTTTCAAATCGTTATAAACAAATGAGTTATGTCATATGACTGATATCACGTTTACACAGAATCGCCCACGGTCTCGAACTTGATATAGGAAGGCATCGGAACCCCCAACCTGGAGCATCCGGTGAATCACATCACGCCCGACCGCGCGAACTCATCAACCGACCGCAACACGCGAATGGCAGCCCGGCGTGCCGTGGCACTCCCGGCCCGGCTCACGTGGAAGGATCAGCGCGGGGCCGCCCGATTCGCCAGCGCAGTCACCCGCGACGTGAGCGAGTTGGGGGTCTTCGTCGAATGCCAGGCGGGCGTGACCATTCCGTTGTTCCGCCTCGTGCAGTTCCAGTTCGAGCGTGATGCGCGGGAGGCTTCCCTTCCTCTCGCGCTGAGGCAGGGCCGGGTGCTCGCGGCGGTCTACCGTGTCTCGCCTGCCAAGGGTCCGAGCGGCAGGCAGGGGTTCGCCTTGCGGTTGATGGTCGACCCGAAGCGCATGCCGGCGCACGAGGTGGCGGACACCCGCGCCACGGCGTAGCGCGGTCAGGCTTGCGCCTTCTTTCTCCAGTACCGGGCGAGGCCCCTGTAATTCAGGTCGAAGCGCCCCGCCACTTCGTACTCGAGCGCCTCGGTCTCGCCCATCTGCGTCCGCAGGTGACGACGAAGCCGTTCGACAAACCAGCGCTCACGCTCCTCGTCACTGTCGGACGTCGCGAGAGCCGTTCGAGCCAGCCCTCCCACCCACTCGAGATGGTCACCGAACGCAGCAATGTGGGTGCGGGGCGACAACGACGGGCCGAAGTGCGTGAGGAACAAGGTATCGGCCTCCCATCGGTCGATCTGCGACAGGCTCTCCTGCCAGAGTTCCGAGATCGATGTCCGGGGGCGGCGTCGGCGGCAGCTCGTAGCCCCCCTCCCGACGTTTGATGCCCGCGGTGTCCCCGACAAACGCGACGCCTGATAGGGAATCGAAGTAGCTCAGATGATGTGAGGCATGGCCAGGCGTGTAGAGGACGTCGAGGAGGCGGCCTCCGACATCGATTCGCTCGCCACCATCGAGTGCATGCAGCGCCGCGGAAGGGACAGGCACCACCTCGCCCCAGAGTTCGGCCATCCGATCCTCATAGAGACGTGTCGCGCTGGCGACGAGCTTCGACGGATCCACCAGGTGAGGCGCGCCCGTCTTGTGGACGTAGACGCGCGTGGCGGGCCGGCGGCGCAGGATCGCGCCGACGGCGCCGGCATGGTCGAGGTGGATGTGGGTGAGGACGATGGTCGTGATGTCGTTGGACGAAATCCCGGCGTGCTGCAACGTCTTATCGAGCCCGTCGAGCGTGCTCGACGGGCCCGGGATCGATCAACACACAACCGGCCGGGCTGTCGAGCACAGCTGTTGCAATGATCCGCTCGCACCCCTGGAAGTTGAGATCACAATAGGACAGTCCTCTCGCCAGCACGCGCATGGTCACGATGCCGACTGTAACCTTCTGGTCGCGTCGTGGTAAAGCGCGTTAGCAGGATCTCGCCGAATCCCCTATGAGACGAACCGTCAGGACCGCATTTGCACTCCTCTGGCTGCTCGGTGGCTCGACGGTCGCCGCACAGGTCCGCGAGTCGTCCGGCGACGCGTCCATCACGCAGGACAGCGGCGCAGGCACGTGGACAATGAGCGCGGGCGGCAGCGCTCTCACGCTGACGGCTGCCTCGGGTCGCGACTTCGAGATTCTTCGACTGACAGGTCCCGCCGCCCGGTCCTGGACCGGTGGCGCACCCGATACCGTCGTCTCGGTCGACGGCCAGGCGCTCCCCTTCGGCCGGCGCTCCTCGGGTTTCGACTTCGTCACCGCGCGCACGACGGCGCGTCGGACAGCCGCCTCCAGTTGGACCTGGTCTACGAGCTTCGAGCCAAGGGCCTCCGGCTCACTCGGCACTACGCCGTGGCGGCCGGCGCGCCCGTGTTCGAAGCCTGGACCTCTCTGCAGCTCGACGCGGGTGGGCGGAACGACCGTGGCCGATCTCGACGCGTTCAGGCTTGTGGTCACGCCTGGCACCCTGCGGTGGCTCGCAGGATTGCACCCGTTGCCGGACGATGCAGGCCAGGACACCGCCTTTACCCTCCATGAGCAGTCAATCGCGGTCGACACCGGTTTCTCGATCGGATCCCAGACCCGGTCATCCGAGCAGGCCGTCCCGTGGTTCGTGGTGGACGGTGCGGAGGAGTCATTCTTCGGGGCCCTGCTGTGGTCGGGCGCCTGGTCGCTCGGCGCGCACCGCTCGCCGGGCGGGTTGTCGCTGACGCTCGGGCTGAGCGAGATGTCCACGACCATTCAGGCCGCAGAGATTGACGCGCCGCATGCCATTTTCGGTGTCGTGTCCGGTGGCGTTCCTGCGGTCGGCGCGGCGCTTCGGTCGTACATCGTGCAAGGCATTCGAGGCGGCGTCGGCTTCAACCCTCTTGTGACCTACAACACCTGGTTCGCCTACGGTACCCGGGTCAGCGAGGAGGTCGTCAGCGACGAGTTGAGGCGGACCGCCGACATGGGCGCCGAGCGGTTCGTGCTGGACGCCGGGTGGTACCCCGAAGGCGATCGCTCGGACTACTTCGACTTCGAATCTGGCCTCGGGGTGTGGAGCGCGGACCCGGCGCGCTTCCCCAGCGGGCTTCGTCCGCTCTCGGAGTACGCCCACGCCCTTGGCCTGCAGTTCGGACTGTGGGTGGAGCCGGAGCGTGTGAGCCTGGCGGTGCTCGCGGCCGCGGGCATCAACGAAGCCTGGCTGGGCCGCCAGAACAACGAGTACGGGTCGGATCGTGTCGGGCAGATCTGCTTTGCCAGCGCGGCGGCGCGCCAGTTTGTCGTCGATCGGCTCGTCCAACTGATTGACGAAGTGCAGCCCGACTATCTCAAGTGGGACAACAATCAATGGCTGAACTGCGACCGTGAGGGCCACGGGCACGGCGCCACCGACGGCAACTTCGCCCACGTCTCCGGGCTCTACGACGTCTTGCGGACGCTCCGGGAGCGCTACCCGCAGCTCGTCATCGAGAACGTTTCTGGCGGCGGCAACCGCCTGGACCTGGGCATGATGCGCTACTCGGACGTCGGATGGATGGACGATAGCACCACGCCCTCCGTCCGTGTCCGTCACAACGCCCAGGGCCTCGCCACGGTCTTCCCACCGGCCTACCTGCTCTCGTTCCTGATGGAGAGCGAGGCGGAACCGCTCCGGTACGCCCTGGATATGCCCCTCTACGTCCGCAGCCGGATGATGGGCATCCTCGGCTTGTGCTTCAAGACCCCCGACTTGATCGGCAGCGATCTCGAGGACATCGCCAGCGAAATTGCGATTTACAAGAGCCTCCGGCCGATCATTGCCGGAGCCTCGACGACGCTCCTGTCGGGGCAGGCGGGCGACGGGGCCGCCTGGGACGTCCTGCAGCTCACGTCGGGCTTTCAGGTTGTGATCGCCGCCGTTCGGGGGCAGGACAGCATCGACGGCTTCGTCGTTCGACCGGTCGGGCTCGATCCCGCCGCGCGTTACGAGGTCACGTCGATGGACTTCGGAGTGGTGGGCTACGGGACTGGCGAGGAGCTGATGACGGGCGGCATCGACCTCTACGCGTCGCCAGTCAGCGCAGCCCACCTGTTGGTCATTTCCCCGCAGGCAGAGCCCACGCCGCCGCCTGCCGGCGCCACCGCCCGCCCCTGACACCACCTTCCGAATCAGACAATTCTGTCGCTCTGCTCAGCCCCGCGACAATCCTGTCAGGTTCGGGCCTGCGGCCCTGCGACACCAAACTTCTCCTGTCTCCCCGCAACTCCCGCCGAAGCCACATTCGTGTGGCCCTGCAGCCAGACAGCGACAATCTTGTCGCTTCGGAGCCCTCGCCGCCGAGGTCCGGGAATACGTGTTCTGGCCCGTTTTGCCTGAGAAAAGCCGCGATCGACAGAGCTGACGCCATTGGCACAGCTGGCGTCGATCTTGATACTTCCCGGATCGGCCGATGACCGCACGCTGGAGCACACTTTCCCGGGCCCTTGCCCTCAGTCTCGTCCTTTTGGGGGTTTCTCCGTTCACGGCGCCCTTTTCGACCTGCAGCCTCACCGGCCCGGACAACGAGCACGGGCTTCCGTTCGAACGCTCGATCCACAAAGACCCGTTTGCCAAGCTCGGCGCGGCCTCGGACATGTCGGCCGCACTGGCGGCCGCTGCGACGGCTTCGCCGCCTTCGTTCAGCGTGGTTGGCATCCACCCGATTCCGGCGTTCCGGCGAGACGACCATCGGCAGATGCTGCGGGCCGTCTTGCGCGTGTAGCCGTCGGCCGCGACCGATGCCGCCCTCGCGGCCCAGCGTGTCTAATTGCGCGGCAGACAGTGCCGCCGGTGTCTTTGCCGTCCCAAAATTCTCGACGAGGTGACTTGTGAATCAGGCGGATACAGCGTGGATGCTGGTCTCGACCGCTCTCGTGCTGCTCATGACGCCCGCGCTGGCGTTCTTCTACGGCGGGCTGGTCCGCTCGAAGAACGCCCTCAACACGATGATGATGAGCTTCATCTCGCTCGGGTTCGTCGGGGTGCTGTGGGCGCGTCATCGGATACTCGCTCGCCTTCGCCCCGGGCAACGACTGGATTGGGGACACGCTCGTCGGCTGTTCCTGCGCGGCGTCGGGCTCTCGGAAGGCGCAGGGCACGATTCCCCACTATCTGTTCATGTGCTACCAGGGCACGTTCGCGATCATCACGGCGGCGCTGATCTCGGGCGCGATCGTCGAGCGCATGCGCTTCTCGGCCTACGTCGTCTTCATCACGCCTCTGGGCGCTCTTCGTCTACAGCCCGGTGGCGCACTGGGTGTGGGGCGGCGGCTGGCTCGCGAAGATGGGCGCGCTCGACTTCGCCGGCGGCACCGTCGTGCACGTCAACGCCGGCGTCGCGGCGCTCGTGGCCGCGATCGTGCGTCGGCAAGCGGCGCGACTATCAGACCACGGCGCTGCTGCCGCACAACGTGCCGTTCACGCTGCTCGGCGCCGGTCTGCTGTGGTTCGGCTGGTTCGGGTTCAACGCCGGAAGCGCGCTCGCCGCCAGCCCGATCGGCGGCGCTCGCCTTCATCACGACGTTCCTCGCGCCGATGGGCACGCTGCGTGGTCTGGACGCTGCTCGACTTGGTGCGCACGGGCAAGCCGACGGCCGTCGGCGCCGCCACCGCCATCGTCGTCGGCCTGGTCGCCGTCACGCCGGCCGCCGGGTTCATCGGTCCGATGAGCGCCATCGCGCTCGGCGGCATCGCGGCCGTGCCGAGCTACTTCGGGCTGCTGTGGCGCGCCAAGACGTCGCTCGACGATTCGCTCGACGTCGTCGCCGCGCACGGCGTGGGCGGCACGGTCGGCGCGCTCCTGACCGGCGTGTTCGCGCAGAAGGCCCTGAACGGCATTGCGGACGGCCTGCTCTTCGGCAACCCGGCGCAGCTCGGGATTCAGGCGATCGCCGTCGGGGCCGCCATCGTCTACAGCGGCGTCGTGAGCTTCGTGCTGCTGAAGGCCATTGGCGCGGTGCTGCCGCTCCGCGCGGACGCCGAGGAAGAATCGGTCGGCATGGACCTCAGCCAGCACGGCGAAGAGGCCTACGTCCATTCGGGTGGTTCAACCGCAAACTAGCGGTCGTCCCGCCGAGCCAACGACACTATTGCAGACTGGAGCCAGGATCATGACGCTGTTGAAAGCGATAATTCGGCCGGACAAGGTCGACGCGGTGAAGGATGCCCTCGGACACATCGGCGTCGCCGGCATGACGGTGACCGAGGTCCGGGGACACGGGAAGCAGAAGGGACACACGGCCATCTACCGAGGCCAGGAATACCAGGTCAGCCTTCTGCCCAAGATGCAGGTCGAGGTGGTGGTTGGCGACGACCGCACTGACGAGGTCGTCGCCGCCATCATCAAGGCCGCGCGAACCGGCGAGATCGGCGACGGACGTGTCTTCGTGATCCCGGTGACGCACAGCTACAAGATTCGCACGGGCGAACAGGACATCAGTTAGGAAGTTTGAAGTTTGAAGTGAGAACTACGAAGGACTGCGTCGGTCGGAGCCTTCGAAGTCCTTTTTAGTTCTCAGTTCTCAGTTATAACTTTCCCGAAGGGAGCAGCCATGGGTTCATCGGTGTTGAGAGAGGCGATCGGCGCGATTCGCGACTGGTCGATGGCGGACGCGCCGCCAAACGGCATTGGGGCAACCGAGGCGTTCGGCAGCCTGGTGTTCAGCGAAGCCACGCAGGAGAAGCGGCTGCCGAAGGCGGTGTTCCAGGCCCTTCGGCGAACGATCTCGCGGGGCGAAGCGCTTGACCCGTCGGTCGCGGACGCGGTGGCGGCGGCCCTCAAGGATTGGGCCGTCGAACACGGCGCCACGCACTACACGCACTGGTTCCAGCCGCTGACCGGCATCACGGCCGAGAAGCACGACTCGTTCTTGACGCCGACCGGCAACGGCAAGGCCGTGGCCGAGTTCTCCGGCAAGGAGCTGGTCAAGGGCGAGCCCGACGCGTCGAGCTTCCCGTCGGGCGGCATGCGCTCCACGTTCGAGGCGCGCGGCTACACGGCGTGGGACCCGACGAGCCCGCCCTGGCTGCTCTACTCGGGCGGCGCCGTGACGCTCGTCATCCCGACGGCGTTCGTCAGCTGGACGGGCGAAGCGCTCGACAAGAAGACGCCGCTCCTGCGATCGATGGAAGCGCTGTCCACGCAGGCGGTGCGGGTTCTGCACCTGTTCGGCTCGACGGCGGAGCGAGTGATCACGACCTGCGGGCCCGAGCAGGAGTATTTCCTGATCGATCGCTATTTCTACCTGTCGCGGCCTGATCTCATCAACGCGGGCCGGACGCTGTTCGGCGCGAAGCCGCCGAAGGGTCAGGAGCTCGAAGATCAGTACTTCGGCAGCATCGCCGACCGCGTCATGGCGTTCATGTCGGCGGTCGAAGCCGAGCTGTACAAGGTCGGGGTTCCGGTCAAGACGCGGCACAACGAGGTCGCGCCGAGCCAGTACGAGATCGCGCCGATCTTCGAGAACGCCAACGTCGCGACCGACCACCAGATGATGGTCATGGAAACGCTGCGGCGGATGGCGCCCAAGTTCGGGCTGGCGTGCCTGCTGCACGAGAAGCCGTTTGCTGGCGTGAACGGATCGGGCAAGCACCTCAACTGGTCGATGAGCGACGACGAAGGGAACAACCTGCTCTCGCCCGGAGCCAACCCGCACGACAACATGCAGTTCCTGGTGTTCTGCGCCGCGGTACTACGCGCCGTCGATACGTGGCAGGGTCTGCTGCGCGCGGCGATTGCCAGCGCCGGCAACGACCACCGGTTGGGGGCCAACGAGGCCCCGCCGGCCATCATCTCGGTCTTCCTCGGCGACATGCTGACCGACATCTTCGAGCAGATCGAAAAGGGCGGGGCCAAGTCGACGAAGTCGGGCGGCGTGCTCGATACCGGCGTGCTGGTGCTGCCCAAGCTCCCGCGCGATGCGGGCGACCGCAACCGCACCAGTCCGTTCGCCTTTACCGGGAACAAGTTCGAGTTCAGGGCCGTGTCGTCGAACCAGAGCATTGCCTACCCGAACATCGCCTTGAATGTCGCCGTGACCGAGGCGCTCGACTACATCGCGACGACCCTGGAGAAGGCCGTCAAGGGTGGGAAGACGCTGCAGGCCGCCGTGGCCACACTCCTGCCGCAGCTCGTCAAGGCGCACAAGCGGATCGTCTTCAACGGGAACAACTACAGCGACGCCTGGGCGAAGGAGGCCGGGAAACGGGGGCTGCTGAACCTGAAGAACACCGTGGACGCGCTGCCTCAGCTGGTGACGAAAGAGACGATCGGGCTGTTCGAGAAGTACAAGGTGCTGAACAGCCGCGAGGTGCACGCGCGCTACGAGATCATGCTCGAGACCTACAACAAGACGGTCAACGTCGAAGGCCAGCTGATGGTGCTGATGGCGAACCGGTACATCCTACCGGCCGCTCTCGACTACCAGAAGGCCGTGGCGCTGAGCGTCACGGCGGTCAAGCAGGCGGGGAGCAAGTCGGTAGAGGGCAAGAAGCTCCTTGGGCAGCTGACGAAGCTGACCGATACGCTGGCCAAGCAGTCGGCGGCGCTCGAGCACGCGCTGGCCCACGAAGGCGGGGACGCCGCGAAGCACGCCAAGCACATGCGCGACAAGGTCGTCCCGGCGATGGCGGCCCTGCGCACAACGGGCGACGCGCTCGAGATGCTCGTCCCGCACGGCAGCTGGCCGCTCGCCACGTATCGCGAGATGCTCTTCATCAAATGACACGTGAATCGGGGGACTGAGGATCGGGGGACTTAGGATTAGAATCGGACGATTCAATCCAAAAGTCCCTGAATCCCAAGTCCCCCGATTCCCATGCATCCCCTCGACTGGGGCATCCTCGTCTGCTACGTCGCCTGGCTCGTCTTCGACGGCGTCAAGCGCACTCGTCTCGAACGCACCACCGAATCCTACTTTCTCGCAAACCGCAGCCTCCCCTGGTGGGCCGTCGGCCTGTCGGTCATGGCGACGCAGCTGAGCGCCATCACCCTCGTCGGCACGACAGGCCAGGGCTACACCGACGGCCTTCGCTTCGTGCAGTTCTATTACGGGCTGCCGCTCGCGATGATCCTTCTTTCGCTGACGGTCGTGCCGTTCTTCTACCGGGCTCGCGTGTATACGGCGTACGAGTATCTCGAGCGGCGGTTCGACCTGAAGACACGCACGCTGACCAGCGTGCTGTTCCTCTTATCACGCGGCATGTCGGTTGGCGCGGTGGTGGCGGCACCAGCGGTGGTGCTGTCCGTCATCCTGGGCTGGGACGTCACGATCACGGCGCTCGCCATCGCCGGCCCGGCCGTGATCTACACCATCCTCGGCGGGGTGCAGGCGGTGACATGGACCGACGTGAAGGTGATGGCGCTCACCATCTTCGTGCTCCTCGCCGCCGTCGTCGTGCTGCTGCTGGGACTCCCCGGGGACGTGAGCGTGGGCGACGCGCTCCGGATCGCCGGGACCACGAATCGCCTGGATGCCCTCGACTTCCGCTTCACCCTCACCGAGACCTATACGTTCTGGTCCGGGATGCTGGGCGGCCTGTTCCTGATGCTGTCGTATTTCGGCTGCGATCAAAGCCAGGTGCAGCGCTACCTGACGGCAAGGTCCGTCAACGAAGGCCGCTCGTCGCTGATGATGAGCGCGTACTGGAAGATCCCGCTCCAGTTGCTCGTCCTCATGGTCGGCGTCCTGACCTTCGTCTTCTTCCTTTTCAACCAGCCGCCGATGCTCTTCAACCCGGTGCACGAGCAGGCCGTCCGTGCCAGCGGGCGGGCCGGCGAGTACGCCGCGCTCGAGCGTGAGTTCCAGGCCACCTTCGAGGCTCGAAAGAGCGCCGCGGCCGATCTGGCGCGTGCGAGCCGGAACGAGGATGCCGGCGCCGAGCGCCGGGCCGCCGACGCCTTCCGTCAGCAGGACGCCGGGGTGACCCGCATCCGCCGCGCGGCGTCCGATCTCGTGCGCCAGGCCACAGGCGACTCGTCCTACAACGACGTCAACTACGTCTTTCCCACCTTCATCGTGACCGCCCTCCCGATCGGGCTGGTCGGCTTGTGGATCGCCGCCATCATCACGGCGGCGACAGACACGATCGCGGCCGAGCTGAACTCCCTGGCCACATCGAGCGTCATCGATGTGTACAAGCGGCTCTACCGCCCCGCGGCGCCAGACGAGCACTATCTGAGCATCTCGAAGGCCGCGACGGCGTTCTGGGGAGTCTTCGCCACGATAGTCGCCGTGTACGCCAGCACGCTCGGGTCGCTCATCGAGGTCGTCAACCGCTTCGGGTCGTTCTTCTACGGCTCGATCCTGGGCGTGTTCATGCTCGCCATCCTCACCCGGCGCGCGACCGGCACAGGAGCGTTCATCGGCCTCATCGCTGGCATGTCGGCGGTCGCGGCCGTCGCCTGGGGGCGTCCAGAGATTTCGTTTCTGTGGCATAACGTGATCGGCGCGCTCGTCGTGTTCACGGTGGGCATGGCGATCAGCCTCGGGTCCCGGGGGCCCGTCCCGACAACCAGCTGAGGTGGGCATGCTGCGACTGCGCGCTCGACCGGAGCCGATCCTCCTGATGGTGCTTGTGGCGTTGCCGGCGACGACGTCCTCGGTGGCGGGTCCACAAGCGCAACCGGCGTCAACGTCGTCTGCCCCGTCTGCCCCCGTACGAATGGTCGCCGTGGAGGGCGAGGGAGCGAAGGTCCTGGCCCCGATGGCGCGGCCCCAGCGGTCAAGGCGTCGCGACGGGCAGTGGATATCCTGACACCTGGTCGGACACTCAGAATGTGCTGTGGCGCACGCGCGTGCCCGGACGCGGACACTCGTCACCCATCGTCTGGGCCGATCGCATCTTCCTGACGACGGCGCACGACGACGGCCGCGTGGCGCTCCTGGCCTTTCGTCGCGCCGATGGCCGGTTCTTGTGGGAAGCGGTCGGTCCCGACCGTACGCCAGAACGCATTCACCAGAAGAACAGCCACGCGTCCGCCACGCCGACCACGGACGGCACGCTCGTCTTCGCTTCGTTTGGCAACAAAGGCGTGATGGCCGTGGACTTCGATGGCCGGATCGCCTGGCACCGCTCGCTTGGCGCCTTCAACAACTATCACGGCACAGCGGGCTCGCCGCTTCTCTATCGTGACCGCCTGATCCTCTTTCAAGACCACGCCGGAGGCGGCTTCGTCACTGCGCTGGAGGCGAAGAGCGGGCGCACGCTCTGGCGGACCGCCCGCGCGGGGACGGTCGGATGGAGCACGCCGATCGCGTTGCACGCCGGAGGACGGGACGAAATCGTCGTCAGCAGCCAACAGCGCGTGCATGCGTACTCGCCGGATGCGGGCCGTGAGCTGTGGACCGCGAACGGAAATCTCTTCGAAGTGATCCCGACGCCTGTCGTCGGCCACGGACTTGTGTTCTGCACGTCGGGCCGCGCGGGCCCGACCCTGGCCATCCGTCCTGGCGGGAGCGGCGATGTGACGGCGACGCACATCGCCTGGCAGAGCCCCCGTGGATCGCCGTTTGTCCCGTCGCCGCTGCTCTACGGCGAGCACCTGTACATGGTGAACGACATGGCCTCGATCGCGACCGCATTCGACGCCGTGACTGGCAAGACCTTGTGGCAGGGCCGCCTGGGGGTCGCGACGCGAGAGGGCTTCTCGGCGTCGCCCGTGGGTGTCGACGGCAAGGTCTTCTTCACCAACGACGACGGCGAGACGTTCGTCGTCCGGGCCGGCGCAACGTTCGAGCTCCTTCACGTCAACAGGCTGGGGGCGAGCGTGCTTGCGTCCCCGGCGCTCGTGGATGGCCGGTGGTATTTCCGGACGGAAGGAGAGCTCCTTGCGATCGGGCGCTGAGCGAGCGGGCGGTTGGGCGCTGTGGTTCGTCATCGCCGTCAGCAGCTGCTCGCAGGCGCCGGCCTCGCCGGCCTCCGCGGCGCCCGAGTACGACGTCGAGGAGAAGTCGATCGCCACGCTCCAGGCGGATCTGACCTCGGGCCTGATCACGTCAGAGGCGCTGGTCGGCGCCTATCTCAGGCGGATCGAGGCGATCGATCGCGGCGGGCCCACGCTGAACAGCGTTCTCGCTGTCAATCCGGCCGCGGTGGGCGACGCCCGTGCGCTCGATGCGGAGCGCCGATCGGGCCGCGTGCGCGGGCCTTTGCACGGCATTCCGATTCTCGTCAAGGACAACATCGACACCATCGACCCGCTGCCGACGACAGCTGGGTCTCTGGCGATGGTGGCGAACATCACCGCCCGCGACGCACCGGCCATCGCGCGGCTGCGCGCAGCGGGCGCGATCGTGCTGGGCAAGACCAACCTCTCTGAATGGGCCAACATCCGCTCGAGCCGCTCGACGAGCGGCTGGAGCGCCGTCGGCGGCCTGACCCGCAACCCTTATGCACTCGATCGCAACGCGTGCGGATCGAGCGCGGGTTCCGGTGTGGCCGCGGCGGCCAGTCTCGCCGCTGCCACAATCGGCACGGAAACCGATGGCTCCATCGTGTGCCCGTCCGCAGCCAATGGGCTCGTGGGCATCAAGCCGACGGTCGGCCTCGTGTCGCGGACCCACATCGTCCCCATCAGCCACAGCCAGGACACCGCCGGACCCATGGCGCGCAGCGTCGCCGATGCCGCGCTCCTGCTGGCGGCGATGGCCGGGCGCGATCCCCTCGACACCGCGACGAAGGATGCCGACACCCGTCGCGCCGACTATCCCGCGGCGCTCGATCGCAACGCTCTCAAGGGTGTCCGGCTGGCGGCGCTGCGATTCCTTGGGGGATATCACGCCGAAACGGATGCGGCGTTCGATGCAGCAATCGCGGCACTCAAGGCTGCCGGCGCAGATGTCGTCGACGTGCCAGCGTTCGACGCGCGTGCCGACGTCGGGGCCGCGGAGTTGACCGTCCTCTTGACCGAACTCAAGGTTGATCTCGACGCCTACCTCTCTTCGACGCCTCGTGAGGTCGTGACCCGTTCGCTGGCGGACGTGATCGCGTTCAATCGTGGAACACCCGCCGAGACGGTCCTGTTCGGCCAGGAGTTGTTCGAGCGGGCGGCGGGCACGAAAGGCCTGCGTGATCCTGCGTACCTCGCGGCGCTCGAGAAGGCGCGAAGGCTCGCGGGCCCGGAGGGCATCGACCGCATGCTGCGCACGACCAGCGCGGCCGCGCTCCTGGCCCCGACAGGCGGGCCGGCGTGGACCACCGATGTCGTCAACGGAGACCACTTCCTCGGCGCGGCCTCCGAGCTGCCGGCCGTTGCCGGATATCCGCATATCACGGTGCCCATGGGCAACGTGACCGGGTTGCCGGTGGGTCTCTCGTTCATCGGCGGTGCGTGGTCCGAGACGCGGCTGATCGGCCTGGCCTTCGCCTTCGAGCAGCACACCCGCGCCCGGATGCCACCACGCTACCTGTCGACGATCGCGGCCGCGGTCACGCGTCCACCGTCTCCGACCCGCTGAAGTTCAGCAGTCAGGCAACGGCACGGTCCTGGCCTCGTCAGCGTGGTACTCGTCGGTCTTTCCGCCGTAGCCCAACCGCGCCGGGCACGTGGACGGTGCTCGTCAACGGGTTCACCGTGCACGGATTCGAAAGTAGAGGCGCGGCCGGCCGCGCGGGTGGTATCATCCGCGCGGTTTCGCGCCGTCAAGAGCCGCTGTTCCGCAAGGCCTTATGCCGAAGAAGATGACGCTCACCTCACGGTTCGCCGCCGCAGCGATGGCCGGCCTCGCCATCGTCGGCGCCGTGCTCCTGCGGCCGTCGGCTCCGTCCGCCCAGCGCGGAGCCGTGCCCGACGGCGTGACGGCGCGTGCGGTCGCGGCGGCGCAGGCGTTTCTCGCGACCCTGGACAACCAGCAGCGTGCGCGCGCCGAAATCGGGTTGACACCAGCGGCACGGCAGATCTGGTCGAATCTTCCGACGGGCATCGCGATGCAGGTCGGCGCGACGAGGCGTAACGGCGTCAGGTTGGGCGAACTGAACGCCGAGCAGCAGCGCGCAATGCTGGCGCTCGTTGCGGCGGTGCTGAGTCCCACCGGCTATCAGAAGACGCTCGACATCGTGATGGCCGACGAGGCGCTGGAGCAGACGAGCGCTCCGGCGCGTCCCGCCGGAAACAATGTCAGGTTCGGCCGAGCCGAGTACCTACGCGGCGATCCTCGGCACGCCTTCGACGACCAGCCCGTGGATGCTGCAGTTTGGCGGGCATCATCTGGCGCTGAATGTCACGCTCGCGAGCGGCAGCACGGTTCTCGCACCGAGCCACGTGGGCACTCAACCGGCCGTGTACAGCCTCGAGGGGCGGACGGTGCGGCCGCTCGGCGATGAACTGGACAAGGCGCTGGCGCTGATGGCGTCGCTCACGGCGGCCCAGCAGAAGCAGGCCACGCTCGCCTACCGTGTCGCCGACACGGTGCTGGCCGCCGGCCAGGATGGCAAGGTCATCCAGCCGGAAGGCCTTCGGGCCGCCGTACTCACCGCGCCCCAGCAGGCGCAGTTGCTGGATCTCGTCTCCGAATGGGTCGGGATGCTCGGAGACAGTCAGGCGGCCGCGCGCATGGCCGACGTCAAGGCGAACATGTCCGACACGTGGTTTGCCTGGAGCGGTCCGACGACGAGGCAAGGCGGGGCCTACTTCCGAGTTCAGGGCCCGACGCTCGTCATCGAGTACGCGCCGCAGGCGTCCCGCGATGCCAGCGGACTCCCCGACCACATCCACACGATCTATCGCGATCCGACGAACGACTACGGCGCGAAGCTGGTGACGCGCTAAGCGGCAGGAGCCGCCGTGCGACCGTCACTCCGGCCCGCCGTCGCTTGCGCTCTCGTCGTCGCACTGAGCCCGGCGCTGTACGGTCATCGCCTGGACGAGTACCTCCAAGCCACGCGGATCGCGATCTCGACCGAGCAGCTGGTGATTGAGCTCGATCTAACCCCTGGCGCCGCCATCGCCGAGTCGGTCGTGAGCGCCATCGACGGCGACCGGGACGGGCACGCGTCGCCGGAAGAGGAACGCGCATACGCCCTTCGGGTCCTGAAATCCACTTCGCTCGCGGTCGACGGCCAGCCGGAAACCCTCACCTTGCTGCGCGCTGAAGTTCCCGACCTTGACGCGCTGCGAGCGGGACTGGGCACTGTGCGGCTGGAGGCTGGCGCGGCCGCATCCGCCAGCACGTCCGGCCGCCATGAGTTGACGTTCCGCAATGCCCATCGCGAGGATGTGGGCGTCTATCTGGTCAACGCGCTCGTACCCGCCAACCCTCGCATCCGCATCACGGGCCAGGAACGCGACGTCCTGCAACGGGAGCTGCGGCTCTCGTATGAGGTCGCGCCGTCGAGCGCTCGTTGGCCGGCCTGGTGGGCGACTGGAACTGCTGTCGCGGTGGCGAGTGTGTCAGCGTTGTGGAGGCGCCGCAGGCGGCGGCCATCACGGGGTTGACGCACTGAGGAACCGTGCAGTTGTGGTCAAGGCGAATCGACTGGTCCGAAAGTCGAAGTCGCCGCGACCTGGATTTTTATCTGCCCCATCGCGAACTTCCCTGTCGGAAGTCTCCAGAATGCGCGACGTAAGTGCAACGTGGAGAACACATTACGCTTCTGTACTCGGGCGCGGAAGTTGCCTAAGGGAGTGGCGAGACCCTTATGACGAACCCACGATACCGTGTCCTTGCCGTCGAACCGGATCCCACGTGCGCCGAGGGACTGAAACGATTGATTAGCGACCGCGCCAACGCCGAGGTCGTGATCGCCTCGTCTGCGGAGGAAGCCGTCAACGCCCTTGCGGCCCAAATCCCGGATCTTCTTCTCATCTCGGCGCTGCTATCCGCCACGGGAGAAGAGCAGATCATGTGGCAGCTGAAGCGCCTCGACGTGGCCGCGAAGGTTCCCGTGCTGACCATCCCGCCGGCCGTGGAGTTCGATGAGCCCGGCGATCATAGCGATGGCCCGTTCGGCTTCCTTTTCAGGAAACGCCAGACGCCGGCGCCAATCGTGGCGAGGTACGACCGCGGGTTCCTTGGCGACCGGATCATCGAAGCCCTCAAGCAGTCGCGAGCCGCCCAGCCCGATCGCCAGCTGCGCCTGGCGAAGGGGAAGGCGGACCAGGTGGCCAGCCTCGTCGACCGTCCTACGCTCTGGGAGGCGAGCGCTCCTTGGCGGACCGGCAGCCATGCGAAGGTGGCACAGCTCGTTCGGCCGCGCGCGCGCGGACGGCGGGCGCACCGTCTCACGCCGGACGAACTGCCGTGGTCGTCAAACCTCATCATGCCGAACGGCGTCGAGGTCCGGCTGGTCAACGTTTCTCGAAGCGGCATTCTGGTCGAGTCGCCGATCAAGTTCGTGCCTGACAGCACGACGGAGTTCCACCTCAAAGGAGGCGAGTCAAGCTTGATCGTCCCAGCGCGCTTCATCCGCAGCGAGGTGTCGGCGGTCGATGCGCTCGGGGTCCGCTACCAGGCGGCCGCCGTGTTCAGCACGAAGGTCGAGCTCTTCCCGGCGTCGCAGCATCCGACGACGGTCGGCGCCGCGCCGCAGGCGCTGGCCGAACTGCTCGTGCGCGTCACCGCCGAACTGAACGAGGGAGCGTCGCCGGATCTCATCCGCAAGACGTTCGAACAGGGCCTCCGCCGGCTGGTGCCCGCCTGCGACATCAAGCTGCGACAGACGCCGGCCGGGTCGATCGACGGTGGTGACTCGATCTACTTTACGGTCCCCACGCCGAGCGGGCAGAGCACCGTCCTGCAGGCCACGTTCGACCCGGAGTACGAGCCCGCTCTCGAAGAGTTCAAGCTGCTCCGCGCAGCCGCATCCGTGGCGGCCGTCGTTGTCCAGTACCAGGGGGACCGAAGACTGGTGGCCAGAGGCTAGGACCTGAGAATTGCTGACTGAGGATTGCTGATTGAGGATTTGGGGGCTGCGGGATCTGGATGTGAGAGAATTCGCCGCGCTTGCGCCCGCACATGCCACATCCTGAACGACGCACGAATCAACCGGCCGATCGCAGGCGGGTTGCGCGCGGTGGACGCCGCCCCACCGATCGCGCGGGACGCGCCCCGACGGTCCTCCTGGCCGACAGCCACGAGTCGGCGCGTTCCGTGTACGCGAGATATCTCGAGCGTCATCACTTCCAGACCGAGACCGCGTCCACTCCCCGCGAGCTCAACGCCTCGTTGGATCGCGCGAGGCCGGCGGTTGCGTTGATTGAGGCTGACCTCGGGGGCCTGGCCGTCTCGGAAGTGGCCGGGTGGCCCTCGCTGCAAGGCGTCCCCATCATCGTGCTGGCCGGCGGGAGCGGCGATGGCCAGAGCGCGCCTGACGCGTTCTCACCCGCCGCCGTCCTGCGGAAACCCTTCGAGCTGTCGGCGATGATCGAGGTCGTGCGCCTGGCGCTGCGCGCTGACGGCTAGACTGGCGGCGGCGGATCGACCCCGGCCCAGAGGTTGATCGTGCTCAACTCGTCGCGGCCGCAGGCCTTGAGGTACAAGAACAACTGCGTGCGGTAGGCCGCGCACCCGCACAGCACCAGGTTGACGATGAAGGCGCCGCGCGTGGACTTGTTGCCGAACATTTCGATCGTCCGCACGAAAGTCGGCGTCGGACATGCCGCCCAGAAGCGTCGCGTAGACGTCGGCCTGCGCGGCAATCGCGGCCAGCGTCTGATCGAAGTCCCTCGCGGCGGCGGCCTTCTCGGCGACCGTCCAGACGGCCGGGTCGAACCCGCCGACCTTCGCGACCTGGACGAGCTCCGGTCCCATCACGGTGAGGTACTTCAGCAGCTCGATCGTGCTGCGCTGCTTCGGCGTCGGCCGGTAGTCGAGCTGCGCGCGATCGATCTTGCTCGCCAGGTGCAGCAGGATGCGGACTTCGTTCTGTAGCGCAGCGATCAGTTCGGACTTGGTCAGGACCATGGGCTCCTCGGTGGCACGGGGGAACGCGCAGGATACCACGCCCCCGCCGCCCGCAGGTGATACTCGCCGAGGACGAGCAGATAGCCCGCCAGCACCCAGTGAAACACGATGGGAATCGAGAGGCTGCCGCGGAGCAGGTATCGAACGCCCATGCCGATCGCGTACACCGTGCCGAACACAACCAGGCTGCCGCCGAGCCTGCGGCTGGGCCGCGCGAAGTAGCCGTCGCCGCGCGTGACGTCGAGCGACGCCTTTGTGAGAAGCGCGAGGATCGCGATCTGACTGACCAGCAACCACGGGTACGGCAGCAATCCGGAGTACCACTCGTCCCAGGGCGGCAGCGGGCCGCCGGCCTGCAAGATGCCGAGGCCGAGCAAGGCCTGGCCGGCCACTCGCACGAAGAAGAGGCCGAGGAGCACCCAGAGCGCCGACGCCCTCACAGCCCCCAGCCAGCACCCGCCAGGCGCCCGTGCGCCGACGAATCGAGCACGCCGCCGCGGCCGAACATCAGCGGCGGCTCACAAATGTCCCGCTCCAGCAGGAACGTGCCGAACGCCCCTTCCTGCGCAACGAGCGCCCCGCCGGCCGCCATGGCAACGGTGAGCGCCGCCCGCGTCAACAGGCTCGTCTCTCCGACCTGCGCGCCCACGATGATCCCCACGTTTCCCGATCGCGCCCGGTCCACGATGGCCAGCGAGCGCAGGAGCCCGCCCATCTTCGAGACGCGCACGTTGACGATCCACCGTTCCGGCGACCCGGCTAGCGCAGCCAGTTGCTCGATGCGGAGGAAGCTCTCGTCGAGCACGATGCGGGTGCCAAGGACCGAGCCCACCTCTGCCAGGCCCGCGTACTGGTTGGCCGCAATCGGCTCTTCAAGCGCAAAGAATGGGAAATCGAGCGCCTCGATCCCCTCGATCGCCTCGCCGGCATCGTCCCAGAGGTTGTTGGCATCGCCACGGACGCGGATGTCGGGCCGCGCCCGCAACACGTCGAGCTTCGCTCGATCCCGATCGACATCGCCGGACAGCTTGACTTTGAAATCCTTGAAGCCCAGGGCCAGATAGCGCTCGGCCGTTCCGCCGAAGGTCTCGGGTGTGGCATCGCCGAGAACAGCGGAATAACGGAACCGGCCCTCGAGGCGGGGGCGCGAGATCAGGGCCTCGACGGGTTGGCCGGCCGTCTGCCCGAGCAAATCCAGGACGGCGAGCTCGACGGCGCACCAGGCCGCCGGGTGCACATCGATCTCTTTCGCATGCGAGGCGACCCACGCGTCGAGGCTGGCCAAGTCGTGGACCGCCCCTCGCACTTCAGCTTCGTGCCGGTCGAAGAAGGCCTGTGCCGATTCTATCGTCTCGCCCGTAACGTAGGACCTCGGACACGATTCGCCATGGCCGACGATGCCCCCTGAGGCTTCGGCGCGCACCCACACGCTGAGCGTTTCCGATCGCTCCGCCGAGGCGTGCCGGAAGGCGACCTTGAATGGAATGTGCAGCGTCTTGAACTGCAGGCGCGCGATCGTCGTTCGAGCACTCATCGGTCGACGTGCTCCTCCAGGCCGACGGTCAGGTCCTTCCTGTACTGCAGCACCGGGGGCTTGAACTGGACCTCTCGCTGACCGGCCCGTACAGGCCGCCGCCTTGTACGACTCGGCCGTGCCCGGCTTGAGCCACGCGACCGAGAGCGCTCCAAGGCGGCCGCTTCCCCGCTTGGCTGCATACTCGATGTTCAGCTCGCCCAAACGGCGATCGACGGCCGCACCGACGGCCTCGCGGTCAGCCGATCGCGACTCAGGCGCCTCGACAAACAACGTGTAGGACGATGCGTGCTCGTCGGCCACCATCACGAAGAAGCGGGGCGCCAGCCGATGGTGGGTGCAGACCTCGGTGACGGCCTGAATCGTCTGGGCCTCGTAGAGTTTCTCACCGGTGAGGCTGGTCACTCCCTTGCCCTTCTGCACGAAGCGCAGCAGCGGCGTGCGGTGGAGGAAGCCGCACACCTCGACCAGGTCGTTGATGAAATAACGGTACAGCCCTGCCACTGTCGTGAACAGGACGTAGTACCGCTTCCCCTGCTCCAGATCGGCCAGGCCCACAACGTCCGGCGCACCTCGATCCCAGGCGCCGGCTTCGACGAACTCGAAGTAGTGGTGATGGAACGGCGGCAGGCCTTCCGGCGTCTCCGGGGCGAGCGCGATCGTGCCGCGGCACTCACTCGACTGATACCCGAGCTCCATCACCTTGGCGCCGGGCGGCAAGGTGTCGCGAACGGCCGCGAGCGCCACGCCGCAGCTCCCGCCTGTCCACGTGGTGACCAGCCGCAGCTGCGGCCACACCGAAGCAAACGTCAGACGCCGCTGGCGCTGCAGGGCTCGGGCGCGCGCGGGATCGGCCCGCAGGCGGCCGCCAAGCGCACGCACGATGGACGGATCGTCCGCACCGAGGCCATCGGTGGTCCCGCCGGCCAGTGCCTCGAGCAACGGTCCCCGCCATGCCTCGAGCACTTCGAGCAGCCGCAAGAACGTCGACGGATTCGGGGAGCCCATGTAGGTCACGTCCGGTTCCGCCAGGGCAAGCCGGAGGATCACGAGGTACTTCCGCTGGTAGTCGTCGATCGCCAGCACCTCTGGAGGGACCACGAACCGCGATCGGACGAGTGCTGGCAGCGACTCGTACAGGTGTCCGGAGACCGAACCCACGGCCTGACCGGTGTCCAGATGGCCTTCGACGGCGGCGCCCATGATTCCGAGAGCCTTGCCCGCAAACGCCTCCGGGCACGCCCGGAACTGCAGATATGAGAAGAGGCGCTGCTCGTCCCGTTGCATAGCGAGCATGGACGGCGTGATCGGGATGTACTTCGGCTGGCCCGTGGTGCCGCTGGTCTGCGCGTAGAACTGCGGCGCCTCGCTGGTGAGCGCCGGGGTGCCCAGCCTGCGCTGCTCGTCGATGTAGGGTCTCAGCGTCTCGTAGGTCTGCACGGGAACCTGGCGTTGCCAGGCGCTCGAATCCGCGATGCGATCGAAGCCGTGCTCCACTCCGAAGCGCGACTGCCGATTCGCAGCCAGGATCGCCCGCAGCACGTCGAGTTGGGCACGCCCGGGATCCCGGGTGAGGCGCTCGACGTGCCGCCACCGCCGGTGCGGCGCCCACATGCTCGCGCGAACCACGAGCGCGCTCAGCCCGGTCATTTCTTGAAAGGCGCGCCCATCAGCCCGAGAAACGTCCGGGGGTACGCGTGTTCGTGGAGCCCCAGCGCTTCCACGTCCCGGCCGCTCGGAAGGTACCAGGTGCCAAAGACCAAATCCCAGATGATGACCGTGTTGCCGTAGTTGGCGTTGGCCTCCCGCGGGAGACGGGAATGGTGCCAGCGGTGGGTGTCGGCGCTGCCCACGATGTAGTTCAGCGGGCCGTACCGCAGCCTGATGTTGCAGTGCTGGAAGAACCCGTTCGTGGCGTAGGCGATGTAGTACAGCGACAGCACCCGTGCGTCCACGGCCATCAACAGGAACGGCAGGCTGTCGAGGCTCATCTGCAGCACTTTTTCGATCGGGTGGAAGCGGGCGGTGTTGAGCCAGTAGAGCTGTTCGACCGAGTGGTGCACGGCGTGCAGCCTCCAGAGCGTGTCGTTCTCGTGAGCGGCCCGGTGCATCCAGTAGCGCATGAAGTCCACGACGAGCACCATCAGTACCGGCCTGCACCCAGATCGGCCATCCATGAGGCCACAGGGACGCGACCGGCAGATCCAGACGACGCGCCGGCTCGATGAGGAGGTAGACGAACAAGAAGCCGACGAGCGGAGGGACCGCCAACTGAACGACGGTCATGAACGCCAGGTCGGTCCGCACTTCCCCGTCCGGCGGGCGCCAGTCGAGCCGGTGGGGCCAGAGCCGCTCGCACAGGGTGACCGCGCCTGCGGCAAGCACCACGGGAACGTACGTGCTGAGGACGAGCGACGCGCCCTGCGCCTGGAACCAGGCAAACAGCGCGAACACACCGACCATTACCGACGGATACGGCAGCCAGGGCAGCATCGTGAACCGCGCCTGAGAGGCGCTTTCCGGGTTATCGGCGGGCCAGCCGATACGCTGTTGGGCCGGGTGCCGGCCTCAACGGCGGTTTGGCCTTGAACGCGGGGCATCAGTCGTATAAATTGCGGCAGTCACTACTGTCAGAACGAGTTAGCATCGTTCTCGGAGGCTGCAATGAGGCGCTGTTTCAAGTTCCTGCCGGCCGTCGTCGTCGCCCTCGCCCTTGTCGGCGCGGCATCGACACTCTACCGGCCGCTGTCGGCTCAGACCCGGGCGACGGCGACCAACGTGCCGGTGATCCCGCACGAAGCGGTCGCCGACTTCTTCAAGAACCCGCCGGGCATCTACACCGGCGAGAACATGGGGATCGCGACCAACTCGAAGGGCAACATCTACATCTACCACCGCGCCAACGAGACGCGCCTGTTCGAGTACACGCCGCAGGGGAACTTCGTCCGCGAGATCGGCCGCAACAACTACGGCTTCGCCTTCGCGCACTCGGTGCGCGTCGACGCGCAGGACAACATCTGGGCGGTGGACGAAGGCACGGACATGCTCGTCAAGTTCAGCCCCGAGGGCAAGGTGCTGATGACGATCGGCCGGCGGCGCGGATCCGGTCGACATGCTCGGCAACATGCCGGGCGGCGGGCACCTTCCACGGGCGCAACGAGAAGTACCGCTTCGGCCGCCAGACCGACGTCGCCTTCGACCAGCAGGGCAACATCTTCGTGTCCGACGGCTACTTCGACGCGCGCGTCGTGAAGTACGACAAGAACGGCCGGTTCGTCAAGGCGGTCGGCACGCGCGGCAACGGCAACCTGCAGTTCAACACGCCGCACTCGATCGCGACCGACTTCCAGGGCAACGTCTACGTCGGCGACCGCGGCAACGCGCGCGTGCAGGTGCTCGACAACGACCTGAACTGGAAGGCGAACTACCCGAACGTCGGCAATCCGTGGGCGGTGTGCGTGTCGGGCGGTCCGGGTCCGAAGAATCCCGGCAAGCAGTATCTCTATCGTCTCGAACTCGTGGCCGGACAGCGCGCCGGCCGCCGGCGCCGAGTTCACCGGCGAGGTCTACAAGATGGAGCTCGACGGCACGATCATCGGCAAGTTCGGCACAGGCCGGCAAGGCGCCGGGCGAGTTCGCGACGATTCACCAGATGGACTGCCGCGACCCGAACGTCATCTACACCGCCGAGATCAACGACTGGCGCTCGCAGAAGATCCTGCTGAAGCCGCAGGCCATGCAGACGTGCGAGCTGGACGGAATCAGGAGACAGCGATGAGACGCACGTTCAATGGTCTTGCCGCGGCGGCGTTCTGGCGTCGGCGCTTCGCTGCTCGCGCAGACGGCCGCTCCGGAGATCGCGTTCGACATCGAACGCCGATCTGCTGAAGACGCCGGACGACATCTTCGTCGGCGAAGTCGGCGGCGTCGGCGCCAATTCGAAGGGACAGATCTTCGTCTACACGCGCACGGGCCATCCGTACGCGACGCTCGGCGACAACCGCACGTTCTACCGCGGCGGCTCGCGGCTCTTCCAGTTCGATCGCGACCGGCAAGTTCGTGCGCGAGCTCGGGCCAGGACGTCTACGGCTTCAACGCGGCGATCGGTCTGCGCGTCGATCCGCAGGACAACGTCTGGACGATCGACGTCGGCGCCAACCAGGTCGTGAAGTTCGACGCCGAGGGACGCGTCGCGCTCGTGCTCGGCCGAAAGCCGGAAACGATCGGCGTGCGTCCCCGGTCCGGCGGCGCTCCTCGGACGCAGCGCGGTCGGCGGCGGCGGACGCGGCGGCGCCGGAAGCGGGCCGCGGTGGACCTGCTCCGGCGGGCGCCCCGCCGGCTGCGCGCCGGAGCGGCGCCGCGCTGCGCCGGCGGGACCGGCAGGTGCGCCAGGTGCGGCCGCGGCGCGGCGCAGCCCGGGGCCGGGACGCCGGGCTCGACCTTCAGCCGTCCGACCGACGTGGCGTGGGATCGCGCCGGCAACATCTACGTCGCCGACGGCATCGGCACCAACAACCGCGTCGCCAAGTTCGACAAGGACGGCCAGTTCATCAAGCACTGGGGCTCGACCGGCTCCGAGCACGGCCAGTTCAACGGCGTGAAGGGCCTCGCGATCGACGCGCAGGGCAACGTCTACGTCGCCGACACGGGCAACAAGCGCATCCAGGTGTTCGACGGCGACGGCACGTTCAAGTCGCAGTTCGGCAACGTCGGCACGCCGCTCGCGATGTGCATGACGCGCGGCGCGACGCAGTACCTCTACGTCTCGCACTCGGGCGATCCGGACGGCATGGACGACGCGACGATCTACAAGGTGGAGCTCGACGGCAAGGTGCGTCGGCAAGTTCGGCTCGGCCGGCAAGCTGCCGAAGCAGTTCGGCCTCGCCAACTCGATCGACTGCCGCAACGAGAACGAGCTGCTCGTCGGCGAGATGACCAACTGGCGCGTGCAGAAGGTCACGCTCAGGGCCGCACGCTAGCACTCTCCCCTCGTCTCCTGGAGCCTGCGGGCTCCAGGAGACTCTGTTCGTTCTCTCCCCGTTCCACGTTCTACTCTTTGCATGAGTACCCGCGTTGCTCATAACGTGCAACGGCGGGGAGTGGCGTCGAGGTCGAGATGTCAGGCCTTCCGAGTCCCTTCGCTTCCCCCGTATCCCGTCGCCTGACACTCTGCGCCTGCCTGGGGATCGCGGCCTTTGGCGCCTGCAGCGAACGCGGGGACGGCCCGTCGAATCCGAGCGGTGTCGTTCGGTCGACGATCACCGCCACCCTCTCGCCGGTTCCTGTCGTCGCGCTCCCGCGGAGCGGTGGGACGTCGGCTCCGCAGCGATTCGACCTCAGGGCCGAAATCACGTTTCACAATGCCACCGCCGCCGGCACGCGCATCACCCGGCTCGACCTTGTCGCGCTTCACTCGAATGGACCCGGCCAGGTTCGGGCTTATCCAGTCAACGTGTGGGTGGCCGCCCACGGAACCGCCGTCCACACGGTGTCGGACTCCGTCGAAGTGCCCTCCGGAGCGACCCCGACTGCCTGGCGCCTCACCGCCACCGCTGTCGACGAGGACGACCTGCCTGTTGAAGTGGCGCCCGTCGACACTCCCGTCAAGGTTGAGGCGCAGGCGCCATCCGGGCCCGACGCCACGATCGTGGCAGCCGGCGACATCGCGCGATGCGAAACCGACAGCCACATCGCGACTGCCCAACTCGTCACCGGTGTGCCGGGGACGGTGCTCACACTGGGTGACCATGTGTATCCGAACGGCACGGCGGAACAGTTCGCGAGCTGTTACGAACGGGGCTGGGGGCGTCACCGGAGCCGCACCCGGCCGGCGCCTGGCAATCACGACTGGGATGCAGACTCCGGCGCACCCTACTTCAACTATTTCGGCGTCAACGCGGGACCGTGGGGGCTTGGCTACTTCAGCTACGACCTCGGCTCGTGGCACATCGTCTCGCTGAACAGCAATGTCTCGGCGGGTGAAGGGTCTGCGCAGCTCGCCTGGCTGCGGAACGACCTCGCCAGAACCGCGGCCGCCTGCACGCTGGCCTACTGGCACCACCCGTTGTTCAGCTCCGGGCCGAATGGGAATACACCGAAGATGGCAGACATCTGGCGCGTCCTGGACGATGCGGACGCGGATGTGGTGCTGGTTTCTCACGATCACATGTACGAGCGGTTCGGGCCGCAGGACGCCTCGGGGCGGTCCGACCCGCGCGGCCTGCGCTCGTTCGTCGTTGGCACCGGGGGCGGGCCGTTGTACCCGCTCAAGAGCATCCAGCCCAACAGCGAGGTGCGCGAACATCTCTCGTGGGGCGTGCTGAAGATGATCCTCCGCGGACGCAGCTACGACTGGGAGTTCCTGCCAATCACCGGACAGACGTTCCGCGATTCCGGCACAGCTCAGTGCGTCGTGCCCTAGAGCCTCGCCCGCCCTGCCCGCCTGGTGTCTGCTTCCTTACCTTGCGCCGGGCCCCGCCGGCGCGAACTGACGCCAACGCCTCGCCTCGGATTCCCTTGTCCTCGGCTCGGCGTGGCCGCAGGCGCTCCCGCCCTGCCTGCCTGCGTTGTTCGATCGGTCGCCTGACATCGTTTTGACAAGCAGGACACCATATGAACTTCCTGACCGAAGCCGCAGCAGAGCCAGACGTACTGCTCGACAGTTTGAAGCTCGCGGCAGCCGCCGTCATCGGCATCCTCATCGTTTTCGTCCAGCGCTCCACCCGCCGCGACCAGCCTCTGTCGCAGTCGATGGAACAGGCAAGCGTGCTCCTGTGCGTGGCCGGTGCGCTCACGATGCTGATCATCGGGGGCTCGGTGGCTCGCGCTTTTGGTGTGGCGGGGGCGGCCAGCGTCATCCGCTTCCGTACCCCGGTAGACGACCCGCGAGATATCACCGTGCTGTACCTGCTCATCGCACTGGGCATGGCGGCCGGCCTGAACCTCTTCGCGGTGGCTGGTGTGGGCACGTTGTTCCTGTGCGGCTGCCTTCTCGCGATGGGGCGAGGCAAACGCGATGCGGCGCGCGCCATGAAGGTCGCGCTCGTGGCCGAGGGACAGCAGTTTCCGGAGGCGCACGTATCACGGGTCTTCGCCGAGCACCGCATCGCCGTCACGCCGCTCGAAGTGTTCCACGGCGATCAGGCGGTCATGCGTTACCGGGCAGTCCTGGGATCCACCTCCTCAATCGAGCTCGTCAGCGCCGCGCTCTTGAACGGCGGGTCGGCCGGGCTCAAGTCCGTGTCCTGGGAAGCCTCCAAGAAAGGGCTGTGATCATGGACCACGTTGTCGTGACACCTGCGGGGCGGCGTGCGGCGGTGCTGGAAGTGATCGCCTCGGCGAAGAGCCGGCTCGTCCTCTCGCTCTACCGCTGCGACGACCGCAGGGTGCTCGAGGCGCTCGGTGCGGCCAGCCGGCGGGGCGTGCGGGTCGAGGCGCTGCTCACCCGCCGCACTGGCGATCGATCGAGCCTCAGGCTGCTGCACATCCTGCTGGAACAACTCGGCGTGCGGGTGTGGCGCTACGCCGACCCGTCCGTGAAATACCACGCCAAGTACGTCGTGGCCGACGAACGAACGGCCCTCGTAGGATCCTTGAACTTCACACACCGCTGCTTCAAGAAGACGTCCGACTTTCTCGTTGTCACGAGCGATCACCAGGTCGCCTCGAGCCTCGTGCGGCTGTTCGACACGGATTGCCACGCGCCGTCAAGCGCCGTTCCGACCGGGCTGTCTCCCCGGCTGATTGTCGCTCCCGGCCACGCCAGGGCGGACGTGCGCACGCTGCTGACCGAGGCCCGGCACAGTATCAGGCTGGTGGATCCCAAGCTGAGCGATCCGTCGATGCTGGCGCTGCTTCGCGCCAAGGCGGCCGCCGGCGTCCGGATCACCCTGCTCGGCGGCCCGCGCGTCGCCGGACGGCGGTCGCACGGAAAGCTGCTCCTTGTCGATGAGCGGCTCGCGCTCGTCGGCAGCCTCGCGCTGTCGACCACCAACCTGGACGAGCGGCGGGAAGTGGCCTTGATGCTGAGCGGGCACGCGGCGGTCGCACAGCTGGCGCATTTCTTCGATGCCGCCGCCACGAGCGACCCCGTTCATATTGGCGGCTCGCTGCAGCCGCTGGCGTCGGTCGCATGAAGGGCCATCTCGCGCTGCTCGTCTCGTGTGCCGGTCTGCTCGCCGTCGGTGTGCCAAACGCGGCCGCTGACGACCGGGCGACGTTCGGGCTCGGCCCGAACGTGCACGTGGGCCTGCGGCTGAAGCTGCAGATCGATTCCGCCGACGGTGACGTCGGGATCAGCCGGAAGCGCATTGGGATCGAAGGCCGCGCGTTCGGCCGCTTCGAGTACCAGGTCGAACGGGAACTGGACGGCAAGGACCCCTGGCGTGATGTGTTCGTCGACACCAGGCTCCTCGACACCGTGCAGGTGCGGAGCGGAAAGTTCAAGCTGCCGTTCAGCCTCGATCAGCTCACCAGCCCGACGCGCCTGAACTTCGTCTACAGGTCGCGCATCGGGCAGGACCTCGCGCCAGGGCGGGACCTCGGCGTCGCGGTGCACGGGCGGCTCTTCGAGCGGCGCGTCGGCTACGAGCTGGGTCTCTTTTCACGCGACGGGGACAACGCACGGCGGAACGACAATCCCGGCGCAGGAGCCACCGCCGCCGGCCGCCTGACGATCAGGCCCTCTCGGACCTCGTCTCGTGACGCGTGGCTGCGATATCTCGAGGTCGGCCTGAACGCGACGGTTGGCGACATCGCCGAGGGCCGCCACTCCCTCAGCCTCCGAGACGCGCTCGGAGAGCCGGTGGCCGATCCGGTGTACGTGAACGGACGGCGGTTGCGGGTCGGCGTGGATGCCAGCTGGCGGCATCGGGGGTTGTCGGTCGCCGCCGAAGGCCTGCAGGCCCGTGACCAGCGTCAGGGCCAGGGAATTCTGGGAGAGGACCTCTCACCCGTCATGTCCGGTGGCTGGTACGTGGGAGGCACATGGCTGGTCACCGGCGAGACCAAGACGGACTGGGTCGAGCCGCTCCGTCCGATCTTCAGAGGCGGCGTCGGCGCCGTGGAGCTCGCGGCACGGGTCGAGAATAGTCGCCGGTGGAGCCACGGCGACGAGGCCCCGTCCATGCACCCGCGGGCCGGCCAACTCGTCGAGTCGGGCGTCGGGATCTGGACGCTCGGAGTGAATTGGTACTTGAACCGCTGGGTGAAGGTCCAGGCCAATGCCGTCCGCGAACGGGCGGGCGAGTCGGTCACATCAGCCGGCGGGAATATCCGATGGATGCCGGTCTTCAGAGTCCAGTTCGTCTTGTAGAGGAGCGTTCGATGCCAACATCAGGACTCGCCCGCAGACTCTTCGCTCTTCCGCTGCTGCTGGCGTGGGCTGCTGCACCGGCGATCGCCCAGCCGGCCCCGCTGACAGCGGACAACTTCTTCGATGACACCCTCGTCCACGAGGTTCGCCTGACGTTGAACTGGCGGGACTGGGACGAGTTGAAAGCCAACTTTCAGCTCAATCTCTATTACCCCACCCATTTCACCTGGCGGGGCGTCACGGCGCGCAACGTGGGCATCCGCTCGCGCGGGACCGGCAGCCGGAGCGGCACGAAGCCCGGCCTCCGAGTCGATTTCGATCAGTACACCCCACAGGGCCGCTTCCTCGGCCTCAAGTCGGTGGTGCTCCGGAACAACGTCCAGGACCCGAGCCAGGTGCACGAGCGGCTGAGCATGAAGCTGTTCGCGCGGATGGGCATCCCGGCGTCGCGCGAGGCCCACGCGAAGCTCTTCGTCAACAACGAGTACGTCGGCCTCTACACAATCGTCGAGTCGGTCGACAAGATGTTTCTCGAGCGGTACCTTGGACAGTCGGGCGGCTATCTCTACAAGTACGACTACGACGCCGACGATCCGCCGCACTACTTCGAATACACGGGCCCGGATCCCGCTCTGCTACTCTCCAAAACCCTTTCAGCCGGAAACCCGCGAGCTCGACCCCGATCCGGCGCCAATCGTCGAGATGCTCCGCGCCATCCACGAAACGCCCGATGCGGACTTCCTGCGCGTCATGGACAGGTTCCTCGACCTTCGAGCCTTCATGACCCACGTGGCCGTCGAGGCCTTCCTGGCCGACCAGGACGGTATCGTCGGAAACTACGGCGTCAACAACTTCTACTTCTATCGCTTCGAAGGCTCGACCCGATCGGCGTTCATCGCGTGGGACAAGAGCGAAGCGTTCAAGGGAGGGCCGCGACAGGGCATCTGGCATAACGTGTACGACGTGCCCGCGCGGATGCGGAACCGGTTGATGGCGCGGGCCGAGCGGTTCCCCGAGCTTCAGGATGTCTATCTCGATGCCCTCTTGCGCTGCGCGGACATCGCGCTCGAGCGGGACGCCGACGCCCCACCGGACGCACCAGGCTGGCTCGAGCGGGAGATCGTGCGGGAGCACGAACAGATCAGGACGGCCGTCGCCGAGGATCCGTTCGCGCCGCACTCGTTCGACGACTTCGAGGCCTCACTCGACGAGCTTCTGGACTTCGCGCGAACGCGGAGCGAGTTCGTCCGAGACGATGTCTCGAGGAGTCGACGCTAGGGCGGGCCGGCTTTGGTCCATGGGGCGTTCGCGGCTTGCGCGAACGCCCCCAGCGGGTGCACACTGCCAGGATGGCGAAAGCACCTGCTGTCATGGCCCGGATCGTCCGCACATCGTTTCTTGTGGTTGTGCTCCTGTCTGTCTGGGCACAGCGGCCGTTCGCCCTCCAGGACCAGCATGATCACGGCGAGCCCGACTGGCCGCCTCGGCACGGTGCATTTTGCGACATCCTGCAACGCGGCCGTCTCTCAGGACTTCGATCGCGGGATCGCCCTGCTCCACTCCTTCTGGTTCTCTGCAGCCATCGAGGCGTTTAACGGCGTCCTGAAGACCGATCCCAGCTGCGCGATGGCGCACTGGGGGATCGCGATGAGCTGGTGGGGCAACCCGTTCGGCGGGTTTCGATCGCCAGCGGCGCTCCAGGCTGGACTGGCTGCCGTCGAGAAGGGCAAGGCCGCGGGGCCGAGGACCGATCGGGAGAGGGAGTACCTCGCGGCGGTCGAGGCCCTCTTCAAGGACGCCTCGACCATTCCCCAGCGGACGCGGACGCTCGAATACGAACGGCGGATGGCGGACCTCTCGGCAAAGTTCGCCGACGACCTCGAGGCACGCATCTTCTATGCGCTGGCGATGGATCAGACGGCGCTGCCGACCGACAAGACGTACGCCAACCAGCTGAAGGCGGCGGCCATCCTCGAGAAGGAATTCGCCCGCCAGCCCGACCACCCGGGCCTCGCGCACTACATCATCCACAGCTTTGACGCACCGTCCCTGGCGCCGCGGGCGCTCGACGCCGCCCGACGCTACGCCACAATCGCGCCGGCGGCGCCGCATGCTCTCCACATGCCGTCGCACACCTTCACGCGGGTTGGCGCCTGGCAGGACTCCATCGAGACCAACATCGCGTCGGCCGCGGCAGCCCGCAAGGACAATGCGGCATCCGAAGAGCTCCACGCGCTCGACTATCAGGTCTACGCGTACCTGCAAACCGCACAGGATGCCGCGGCGAAGAAGTCGCTCGATGAGATCCAGGCGATCGGCGCGCGGATTGAGCAGAATGCCGCCGGCAACGCCGCGCCGCCGCCGGCCGGCTACTATGCCCTGGCCGCGATTCCCGCCCGCTATGCGCTCGAGCGAAATGCGTGGAAAGAGGCAGCCGCCCTGACCCCGCGTGAAACGGCGTTCGCGTATGCCGACGCGATTACGTACTTTGCGCGTGCCCTCGGTGCGGCCAGAAGCGGCAACCCCGCGGCCGCCGCCAAGGACGTGGAGAAGCTGGCGACGCTCCGGGATGGCCTCCAGAAGGCGAACGACGCCTACTGGACCGGGCAGGTGGACATCCAGCGGCGCATCGCGCTCGCGTGGATCGCGCTGGCCGAAGGGCGGCAGGTCGATGCAGTCACCATGCTCCGCGAGGCCGCGGACGCCGAGGATCTCACGGACAAGAGCGCGATCTCGCCCGGCCCCATCAAGCCCGCGCGCGAGCTTCTGGGCGAGATGCTGCTCGAGCTCAAGCGCCCCGCCGACGCGCTGCGTGAGTTCGAGGCGACGATGGCGAAGGAGCCCAACCGGTTCCGGGGTGTGTACGGAGCCGCGCGCGCCGCCGAAGGCGCCGGCGATCGCCAGAAGGCCCGTTCGTACTCGGCGAAGCTGCTCGAGATCTGCCAGCGCGCCGACAGGCCAGGACGTCCCGAACTCCAAGAAGCGCAGCAGGGCTCACGCGCTCAATAAGGCGAAAGCGTGCCCTGGCCCGGCAGGCCCGCCTTACGGCGAACGGAGGCCAGCCGCTGGTCGCCGTGCAGGACAGACAGCTCGGGAAACCTCAGGGTACCGGCCAAGCCTCTGACCTCCGACGGCGGTCATCCGATCGAGCGCCTCGATCGCCCGCTCGGTGTCTCCGAGACCCGCGAAGATCAGCGCCTGCTCGTTGGCGTACGTCGACCGCATGACCATGGCCTCGGCCTCCTGCCGGCGGCCGGCCCGTGCATAGGCATAGCCAAGGAAGCCACGCGCCTGGGGGTCTTCGGCGAGATCGGCATCACGGGCGAACACCTCAATGGCCTCGTCGAGCCGGCCTTGTCCAAGCGCGACGCGGCCCAGGCACTGCACGCGGAGTTGGTGCGAGTCTGGCAGCCTGCGGCAGTACTCCATGGCCTCGTCGTAGCGGCCGAACGTGATCAGGACGGAGGCCAAAGGCGCGTGCACCGCCGCGGAGAGCGGATCGGTGCCTAGCGCCGCGCGCAGCTGTGCAAGAGCTTCCTCCGTACGGCCAAGCACGTGGAGGTGCCACACTGCGAAGTCGACCCTCGATGCAGATCGACCAGGGTCCAGCTCGATGGCGCGGCGGAAGCCCTTCTCGGCGTCGTCCCACCGGCCTTCCCGCGCATGCGCCAGGGCCAGCGTGCTGTGCGCCTCGGCCAGCAGCGGGTCGATGGCTATCGCCCTGGCCGCGGCCTCCTTCATCTTCTCGAGGGCATTCGGCGGAGGCGGCACAGCGAAGTTCGCCGATGCGAACGCGTACTCGGCGCCGAGCCCGGCCCACGCCGGCGCCAACCGCGGATCGACGGCCAGAGCCTGCTCGAAGAGCTCAATGCTCTCGGGTCTGCCTGGTCCACCCAGGGCGACCGCGTTGGCGCGCGCACGCAGGTACAGCTCATACGCTTGAGCGCTCGTTTCGTAGCGCCTCCGGCCTCGACCAAGCTCGAGGCGCAGGTTATTCACGATTCCGAGCGAGATCTCGTCCTGAGTCGCCAACACGTCGACGAACGCGCGGTCGAACCGCTCCGACCACACCGGACGATCATCGCTCGCGCGGATCAACTGAGCATTGATGCGCAATCGCCCGTCGGCCGTGAGCACCGACCCTTCGAGGACGTAATCGACGTCGAGCTCGCGCGCTGTCTCGCGGATGTTTCTCGGGCGACCCTTGAAGGCAAACGACGAGGTCCGGGAACGCACGTCGAGGCCCTCGATGACCGACAGGCTCCTGATGATCTCGTCGGTAAGGCCATCCGCAAAGGCCGATGGCGCGCTATCGGCGCCGAGGGTTTCGAGAGGGAGCACGGCAAGCCGGATGGGTGAGCTCGCCGACGGACTCCACCACATTGTGAGCAGCGTGACGGCTCCAGCCGCCGCGGCCAGAACCGCGAGGGCCGCCGCCCACCGCATGGTTCGAACGGGCCGGGTCGACTCGGCCGCTCTGAACTCCCGCTGCCGGACCGTGGGAAGGTATCCGCCCTTCGGGACCTCCAGGACCAACGCGTCTTCACGACCAGCGCCTTCAAAGTAGTACTCGTGCAGGCGCGCCCGAAGACGGGCCGCTTCGGTCCTGACGATCGAGTCCTGTTTGGGGTCGTAATCAGGCCGCCGGCCGAAGACCTCCACGGCGATGAGCGTCTCCTTGACCTCATCGTCGCGCCCCTCGAGACGCCGCTCGACCACGAACCGGAGGAACCGGGACAGCCGCTCGTTCCTGGCAAACTCCGGACTGGAGAGAATCCGTTCCAGCTGCCGCCGGACAGCTTGCTCGAGCCGTGTCGGGTCTGCCATCCAAGCGAGGATACCGCTCGCAACGGAGCCCGGCAAGGGTATGAAACCCCCGATTGACCCCTGGCTGACTTCCACTGCGCCTCGAAAGGTCCCAATGTGCGAGGTAACCCAAAGGAGCCTTGGAGATGCCGCGGAAGCGCTCGTCCCGTCCAACCTTGCTGGTGCTCTGCGCCACCGCTCTGTTTACCGCCGCCTGCGCCGGGGAACCGGTTTTCGGCCCTGCACCCACCCAGCCGGCGCCACCTGAAACCCCTGCGGCCCCGGCTGCAACCTACATGGTGACCGGGGTTGTTGTGGACAGCGACGACGTCCCATGTCGCTGGCGCCGAAGCGGCCTTTCCCAGCCCGCAAATCCCCACCACCTGGACACGCGTCGTCACCGACGCGGAAGGGGCCTTCGCTGCGACGCTGCCGCACCCGCCAAGAGGGGTCGTGGTGAGTAAGGAAGGCTACGAGCGCGCATTCCACTCCACGTCAAGCTACCCGAGGACCCTCCGGCTGCACCAGGTCGTGGTGCTGACGGCGGGAGACTCGGTGCGGCTCTCGCTGAACCCGGACGATTCCTTCTGTGGCCACGCGGATGAATTCAACTGCCGCCGTGTCCACATCCGCGTGCCTTCGGATGGAATGCTGGTCGCGGAGGTTACCGACGATGCACCGACGGTCATCTTCACACTGTCGATCGGAGAGCTGCCCTGGCCATACCCTAAGAGCAAACGCGCCGAAGCCGCCGTCGCTGCGGGCGAACAGCAGTTCGTCGACATCCTTCGTTTCTGGAACGACCGGCTCGGGCCTCAGATGTTGACGCTGCGCACCTCGCTGGAGCCAAGGTAAACGATGACCCTCCGAATACACGTCACCGCGTCTCTCATAGCCGTCGGCCTCCTGGCCGCTGCCTGCGACTCGCAGCCTGTGCCAGCGCCCTCACCCACGCAGACTGGGCCGACGACGCTGACCATCTCCGGCGTCGTCCGCGACGAGGCCGGTGCACCGGTTGGCGGCGCGACGGTTGAGGCAGCGGCAGCGCTCGACTGCCAGCGCCAGCACAGTAAGCACCGACAGCGGCTCATATGCGCTGACGCTCACTCTGCCGCCACCCAACTTTCCAGTCGGTTCGAGGACCATCTTCTTGTTCTTGCGGGCGACGCGCGAGGGTTACGAGTCCGGCTTCCTGACGAGAACGCAGGGACAAGCCCCGAACGACTTCCGCCTGAGGCGGATAGTGCGCCTGATCGAGGGTGTCCCGATGGACGTCGAAGTCACCCTTGAAGACAACCCCACCCCCGACGACGACTTCGGCGTCGTCATAGGCAACTACCGGACCCTGAGATATCTGCCCACGCGCCCCGGGACGCTCAAGGTCCACGTCGTGCCTGAGAGTCAGGAGGCGGCGGTCAGCGTGAACGCGTCGGATGGCGTGGCTTCGGCCTGCTGTGCGGCCCCGGTCTCGCTGCGTGTGGCGGCGGGGCGAGAGGTGACGATCAGGCTGGCGATCGCCCGACCACCCGTTCGTGCGTATTCATTTACCGGTCACGGCCGTCGTCGATCCCTCCTGAGAGGAACGTGGCGATGACTCGACATCCACCTGCCTCCGCATTCCTCATAGCCGCTGCCATACTCGCTGCCTCCTGCGACTCGCGGTCCACGCCGGACTCTCCTCGCGCACCTTCACCGATATCAGGGCCAACGCCGACAACTCTCACCGTCGCCGGCCTCGTCAAGGACGAGACTGGAGCGCCGATTGCGCAGGCGAGGGTCGAGATCTTCTCTGCGGGCACCGTCCGGAGCCCCTACGGCACGACGACCACCGACACCGGCGCCTACGCGCTGACGATTCCGTGGCTCAACCGCCCCGAACTGCTGTGGGCGACGCTCGATGGCTATGAACCCAACCTGCAGGAACTACAGCCAGTGACAGCACGCGCTCCATTGGACTTCCGTTTGACCCGACCCATCCGCGTGGTCGAGGGCGCCTCCGTGGACGTGGCGCTCGGGCCCGCCGATACGATATGCCCCGACGACTTCGCGGACTTCCGAAGCCGTTGCCGGTTCCTGCGCTTCACCCCGCCGCGCGCCGGCACACTGTTGGTGCATGTCGCACCCAGCCAATCGCCGTGGAGACTTCAGGTGAGTGCGGACGACGGTGGGGCCATCGTGTGTTGCGCGTCTCCGCTCGCACTGAATGTCGTGTCGGGGCGGGAAGTGACCATCACGCTCCGTGTTCCCTCCCCGCCCGTTCCCTCATACGCGGTTACCGTGGCGGTCGTCATCGAGACGTCCTGAGCCGCACGGGCCCACACACCACGGCGGGGGCCAGCGATTTCCGCCTCCTGCTTTTCGAGGAACACCGAGTCACCGAACTCGTGGGTCAGATAGCCGCGAGCGTCCAGCTCCTGATCCATCCGGTCGATCGTCTCATCGTCCGCGAACGCACGCAGCAGCTCGTGGTGGCTGCTGCCGCGCTCGTGGGTGCCCGAGAGCAGCGCGTCGACGACTCGCAGCCGGCTCGAGCGGCCAATTCGGTTGGTGGCCAGGCCTTCCCCGCCGCGCACGATGCCATCGGCCGCCGCCGCGTGCTCCAGCGCGCGCACGACGGTCGTGCCGACGGCGATGACTCTCCCGCCCCGCGCACGCGCCTCGCGCGATGGCGACCGCGGTCTGACCGGGCACGTCGGTACGGTTCGTCGAACGGCAGCAGCGCGTCCAGCTCCGCATCGCCCGTCGATGAAATGCCTGCGGCGTGCGTGATCGTCGCGAAGCGGACGCCGCGCGCGCTGATCGACGCCGATCGTCTGCCAGTCCAGCACGAAGCCCGCCGATGGCGGCTCGAAGGCCACGGCGTTGCCGGCGATCGGCGTCCAGGTGTCCCAGACGGCCAGCGGCGTCGGCACGTGCGCGTACTGGATCGGTCGGCCGTGACTCGCGAGGCCCGCCCAGATCTCGCCCGGCGACCCGTCGAAATCGAGCTACCACGAGGCGTGGCGCGTGCAGCACGCGCGCGACCACGGCGCGCAGAGGACCGAGCGCCAGCCTGTCCCCCGCCTGCACGACGGGAGGCAATGGCCGATCCTCGGTGCGCATGCGGAAGTCGCCGAGCCCGAACAGCACGGCCCGAAAGGTCTGACGCGATCGAGCGCGAGCGACTCTCGGCCTGCCAGGCGCACTTCGATTCGCCGGCCGCTCGCCAGGTGCTGCCCCGACAGGCTCGCGGGCAGCGTGGCGGCGTCGTTGGCGACGACAACGTCCCCGCGGCGCAGCAGCCCGACGAAGTCGGTTCGCGCCCTGTGCACCAGGCCGCCCGCGCCGGTCGGCGACGAGCAGTCTGGCATCCGCAGGACGCTGCGCTGGAACGCGTCGCCGCTGTCATCGGGTCACCTCTCGAGCCGGTTCGTACGCCGTCCCATGCCGCAGGAGCGCGCTGGCGAGCGCGTCGGCGACCTCACGTGCGGCCGTTTCAGGTCTCTTGAGAGACGGCGCGATCCGCATCGGGGACCGCGGCCGCGTGCAGTGGTGTGTCCATGTCTCCAGGGTCCAGCGAGAGGACGCGGATGCCCTCCGCCCGCGAGCTCTTCGTTCCAGATGCGACTCAGATGGTGGAGGCCGGCCTTGCTGGCGCCGTAAGCGCCCCATCGCGGGTAGGCGCTGACGGCGGCGTCGCTCGAGATGTTGAGCACGAGCGGCGCGCCGCGTCCGTCCCGCGCCGAGGCCGCCAGCGAACCAAGCAGCGCCTTGGTGAGACGGAACGGTCCGACGAGGTTGGTCGCGAGCGCGCGCTCGAGGTCTTCGCAGTCGGTGTCCGCCAGAAGCGCGAGCCCTGGCGGTCCGAGATCCGAGGCGTTGTTGATGAGGACATCGAGGCCGCCGAGCGCCGCCGACGATCTGCATCGCGATGGGGTATGTCTCGTCCTTTCTCGACACGTCGCCGACGATGCCGTGCGCGCCGGCGTGCGCTTCTCGACCTGCGCGGACGCGGTCGCGGTGGCGGGCGACGAAGGCGACTCGGGCGTGCCGCGGTCAGCAGCTCGCGGACGAGGGCGAGTCCGAGGCCGGAGGTGCCTCCGGTGATGGCGACGCGGAGCCGTCGAACGGGTTGAGCTCGGAGGCTGCGTGACGGGACGGATTGGTCGGCCTGCGATCTTCGAGCATGGCGGTCCTTTGGAAGAGTTGACGCCATCCAGGCTACAAGTTAAAGTTAACTTTAAGTCAAGGATATTCTGTCAGGGCTCCATGGATGGACTGCTGACGATCTCGGAGGTCTCGCGCCGCAGCGGCGTCGCCTCGTCCGCGCTGCGCTTTTACGAGGACCGCGGCCTCATCGCGTCGGAGCGCGCGGCTCCGGCCACCGCCGCTACCCGCCGCGGTCCTCCGCCGCATCGCGTTCATCGTCTTCGCGCAGCGCGTGGGGCTGACGCTCGACGAGGTGGGCGTCGAACTGGCGAAGCTGCCGAGCAACCGCGTGCCCGAGCGCTCCGACTGGGCCAAGATCTCGGCGCGTGGGGGAAGCGCATCGACGCCCGCATCGCGGAGCTCGAGCGGCTCGGAGCAGCCTCACCGAGTGCATCGGCTGCGGCTGCCTGTCGCTCCAGCAGTGCCGGTTCGCCAACCCGACGATCGCGCCGGCCGGGCAGGCCCTGGTCCGCGCTACTGGATTGGTTGAGCGTCTTCGTCTGGCTGCCCCCGGGCCCGAACGCCACGCGACGCCACGGTAAAGCCGATCGCCATGAACAGGACGAAGAGGCCCATGCTCTGAAACATCCGGGCGTACCCGAAAGCCGCGACGAGAAACCCCGCCGCAATCGGGCCGAGTGCGTCGCCAACGTCGTAGAGCGTGCCGAAGACGCCGTGGGCGGCGCCGTAGCGGGCCCGTCGCGTCACGTCGGTAATGAAGGCGCTCGTGGCGGCCGTCGTCGTGGCCACGCCGGCCGCGTAGATCATGATGACCGCCAAGAGCTGCGCGAGACCGCTCGCACCGGAATCAGAAGACAGCGGTCGCACAGACCGACAGGCCGCACGGAGATGATCCACCGCCGCCCGACGCGATCCGACAGCACCCCGATCGCCGGACGGATCGCGAGAGTGGTCAGTGTCTGGAGCGCCGAACAGCCATCCGAGCTGCGGAAGCGAGAGACCCAGCGTGTCGCGCGCATAGAGCGGCAGGAACGCATTCATCATCCCGTTGAGCACGAACTGCGCCGCCTGCGCACCGCTGGCGACGAGCACGCGACGGTCCCTGCCGACCTCGAGGATGCCCTGCCCGAAGTCTCGCCAGCGCGTGCCCCCGGGCAGGGTCCGGCGCGGCAAGCCGAAGGCGGGTGACGATGACCGGGACCCCCAGCCCGACGACGCCGGCCCGTAGGAAGGCGAGATCGAAAGCGTCCCGCGCCAATCAAGTAGCCCGCGAGGACCGGGCCCAGCGCCTGGCCGGCGCCCTGCGCGGTCGAGTACGCGCTGAGCCAGGCGCCACGACTCGTCGGGCGGAGCGATGTCCGAAAGACTCGGCCGCCGCGACAGGACCGAAGATCGCGGTCGCGCTGCCGTGCACGAACCGGAGCAGCACCAGCCCCGTGAGCGCCGAGACTCGCGAGATAGGTGAACGGGAGCGTCGCGAAGACGAGCCGCGCCAGCAAGCAGCACCGGGCGGCGGCCAAGAACGTCCGACCAGGCGCCGGCCGGCAGCTTGATGAAGATGCCGGTCAGGGTGGACGCCCCATGACGAAGCCGATGAGCGGGCGGAGTCCGCCCCGAGCCGCCCTCGCGAACAGCGGCAGCAGCGGCGCCCGGCAGAATCGAGTAGCTGCAGTAGGCGACGAACGTCGCGGCACACAACCGCAGGAGAGCACCGGACGCGCGTCGGCTGGAGCTCCGGCGTCGCTCACCGGCGCTTCCGGGCTTTCTTCCTGGAAGGTCGAGCCACCGGTCTCGGGCGGCCCTCGCCCTCGTGGACCGATCGAACGACCGGAACAAGGCGTCGAAGAGCGTCATGCCCTGCGCCAGCAGCTCCTGGTCGTCGACATGCGCGAGTTGGAGGCCCTCGATCACGGCGCCGACAGTCGGCGCCTCGGGCGCACCGAACCGTTCGTCCTTGAGGTCGAGGTCGTGCACGATCGCCGCGACGCGCGCGACACGGCCGGCCTCCTGGATGTCGAAGATCGCGCAGAGCGTCTCGAACGTGCAGCCGTCGCCCCGATGGCTGAAGTCGACACCGAACATGTCGAAGGGCACGCGCCCCGTCCGCGAGGCGCTTCGCCGAGCCGCGAAGTCGAACCGCGCCTGCGGATCGATGAAGCGCTCGAATCAGCCAGGCCGACGCCATGCGATCGACGCCGGGCCGAGGACGTGTGACCCACAGCCGACCGCGATAGGGCTGCGCTCGAGTTCCTGCGCTCCGACTGGCGGGCGGCGCACGCCAGCCTGAGGGCCGGCCTCCCGATCCTCGAGCTGCTTCGAGGAGCACCGCCACGCGGTCCCGACCGGCACTGCCAAAGAAGTCGACGGCCTCGATTGCCGCCAGACGCTGGCGGAACCGACCGAGCAGCCTCTGTGTCGACGGCGCCCGCGCGCCGCGACGCCGGCGGTTGGTGCGAGCCGGACGAGCGCCCGTTCGACATCGCGGGCCAATCCGGCATACGACTCCTGCCGCGAACGCCTGAACTCCTCCACCAGCGCATCGTCGGACCAGCCGGTCGACCAGTTCCGCCGCGAACACGCTGGCCTCGCCGCCGGCCCCCTTGATCTCCGCACTGAGCCACTCGAAGTCTTCGCGGCCGCCCGGCGAATCGGGCAGGACGTAGACCGCCTGCTTGATCGGCATCGCGCCGAGCTGCTGCAGGCGCCGCCAGGTGCGGACCCGGAGGTTCGACGGATGCGACGGCAGCTGGTGCACGAGAAGCAGCCACCGGGGGCGGCGGCCCTGGGGTGCCGTTTGGCCGCCAGGGAGAGGTGCAGGCCGTGCTTTGGGTGTCATGGGCAGCTCTCGAATCGAATTGTATTGACTCTGTAACGTTCGTTTCAATGTATATTCTTGATGTTACTAGAGCCGTGCTGGTCAGGGAGCCGAGCCGCGTGCAGGATGGGACGATGAGACTGAACTCTTGGGGTCGCCTTTGCTGGAGAGCCACGGCCGGCCTTGGCTGGGTGGCGCTCGCAGCCCTGGGGCTGACGGCCTGCGCAAGGCCGTCGCCTCCACCGGGCGATGGCCCGAAGACGTTTGTCGGATCCGCCGCCTGCCAGTCCTGCCATCAGGACATCTACGCGCGCTGGAAAGACACGTTGATGGCCAACGTGATCCGCGACCCGCAGGCAGCATCCCGACGCCATCCTGGGCGACTTCTCGAAGCCCGAATCCGCTCGTGACGTTCACGAAAGACGATGTCGCGTTCACGTACGGCAGCAAGTGGAAGCAGCGGTACTTCACGCAGCATCGGCGACGACTACTTCGTGTTCCCGGCCCAATGGGACGTGCAGAACAAGGTCTGGCGCGCGTACTCGCCCCGCGCCCGGCACGGACTGGTGGACCAACATCTACCCCAATGACCAGATGCAGCGGCCGACGGGGCCGCTCTGCGACGGGTGCCACTCGGTGAACTACGACATCAAAGACCAAGACCGTCACCGAGTGGAACGTCGGCTGCGAGAAGTGCCACGGCGCCGGCAGCGCGCATGTCACCAGGCCGGTCGCGGCGACGATCGTCAACCCGGCACGCCTGGACGATGTGAGGGCTGATGACGTGTGCATCCAGTGCCACTCACAGGGGCAGCCGCGCAACAACCCGATCGAGGGCAAGCACTACGACTGGCCGGTGGGCTATCAGCCCGGCGATCGCCTCGCGGACTTCTGGCGGCTCGAGGAGCACCATCTTGGCCAGGAGACGTTCACGCACTGGCCCGACGGCACCGCGCACAAGAACCGGATGCAGGGCAACGACTACGTGCAGAGCCAGATGTACGTGAAGGGTGTACGCTGCTACGCCTGCCACGATACGCACGGGACGAAGCACGAGGCCGACCTGAGGCTCCCCGGCAACGAAGTCTGCACGCAGTGCCACACGCCGGCGCTGCAGCCCGGGCCGAAGGGCCCGCTCGAGTTCCACACGCAGCACGCGGCAACGAGCGAGGGCAGCAAGTGCGTGGCCTGCCACATGCCCGCCATCCAGCAGACGATCGCGAACGTCAACGTCCGGAGCCATACCTTCAAGTTCATCACGCCGATGGTGTCCGAGCAGCACAAGATGCCGAACCCGTGCACCACCTGCCACAAGGACAAGACCAACGAATGGGCGAAGGAGGCGCTGCGCACGTGGCCCAGCACGTCTCCGTGGCGGGTGGCGCAGTGACAACGGCCCGGGGGTGGCTGGTCGCCGCGCTCGTCGCCTTGGGCCTGGTGCTCCATGGATCGCCGGCAGGTGCGCAGACCGCGCGCTGCCGGATCCTGTGTGCGCCCGAGCTCAAGATCGAGCCGACCTTCACAGTCGAGAATCTGTTCAGCCGCCCCACTATCGAAACCATCGAGGATGGGCGCGTTGTCGACTCTGCGCGTACCGAGCGTGAAGGTGTCTTCGAGCTGATCTTCGCGCTCGACGTCCCGACGACCATTCCGCGCATCGGCCTGACGCTCGAAGCGATCTTCGTGCCCTTCGGAGAGGCAGATGTCAATCCGTTCACCGGTGTGTCGGCCGCCGAACTCGGGCGAGGTGCAATTCGCGACAACGGCGTCGAGATCGAAACGGAGCTGAACATCGGGCTTTTCGATACCGATCAGACCGGAGGGTGGTTCTCGTCGCACTTCGACATCGTCGACAAGTTCAGCCCGGCGGAGGAACCTGGCGCCGGGAGCTCTTATACACACAAGCTGAATTTCGAATGGGACACGGCGGTCCACATCTTCAACCGGCTGCCCGACAGCAACTGGCTTCATCACGTCGAGGCGGAAGTGTCGCTCGACTACGTGGCCACCGGGTTGCCCAAGGCGGGAGACGTTCTTGGCAACGAGCGGTTCCTCCAGGACGCGAGCCCGTGGTCCATCTCGTTCGTCCTCGTGATGCCGCTCGCGCCCCTGGTGCCCGGGGGACCCGGGGGACCCTGATGCCCTTTCTTCCGAGCTGGGCGCCAGGCGTGCACCCTGTTCTCGTCCATTTCCCGATCGCGTTGCTCATCGCCGCGGTGGCGGCCGATCTGTGCGCGCTCCTGTTTCCTCGGCTGACCTCTTCGTCGGCCGCTGCGTCGTTCCTGTACCCGGCCGGCGCGGTGTCGGCCATCGCAGCCTACCTGACGGGTCGCCAGTCGGCCGCCACCGCGCTTCTTTCCGGGATGGCGCACCCGATCGTGCGCGACCACTGGAACCTGGCGCTCGCAACCACGCTCTGCTTCTCGGCGATCGCTCTGCTGCGCCTCTTCATGACCTGGCGGAAATCGACGGCGCGATGGGTACGCCCGACGCTCATGATCTGCGCGCTCTTGGGCCTGGTGCTGCTTTTCTACACTGGCGAACAGGGCGCGCGCCTGGTGTTTGAGCAAGGCGTCGGCGTGCGGGTGCCTGCGACGCGGCGCTAGTCCGTCGCAGGAACAGATCTCGTCACGCGGCGATGCCCCCTGCACCCATTGCCGGAGGGTTGGGTGCCAAGACCGAGATCACCCTACCGAACTTGAACGGGGCGCGGGCCGGGTTTGTCGTCAGCCAGCGGCCTTGCTGCTGCTGCTCGTGTGGCACCGCTCTTGCGGGCGTCGTTCTGCGTCCAGGGAGGCAGGTATGACCCGCCACACGTGCTCTTGTGCAATCTCCGTCGCCGCGATGAGCATGGTGCTCCTCTACACGGCTGCGGAGGCGCAGGTCATCCACACCCCGCACGACCATGTGCCCAATTTCGCGGCGAACCCGACAATCCGGAGCGCAGCCGATGGTCCCTGGTCCTCCCCATCGACGTGGACCCCTGCCCGACTCCCCGCGCCCGCCGATGTCGTCAGCGTCGCGCACACCGTCACGTACGACAGCACGAGCGGCGACGCGGACGTCATTGGCATCGAGGCTCAGGGGGTTCTCAGATTTTCGACCAGCCAGAGCACTCGACTTCGCGTCGGCACCTTGCTCGTCCTGCCGGCTGGCGCGTTGGAGGTCGGCACGGCGGCTGACCCGGTCTCCGCTTCCGTTGCCGCTGAAATCATCATCAAGAACAGTCCCTTGAACGCGGCGATCGATCCCGATCAGTACGGCACTGGCCTTCTTTCAATCGACGGCACGGTGACCTTCCACGGAGCCGTAAAAGCCGCCACCTTCATTCGCACCGCGAGTGAGCCTCGGGCTGGCCAGACGACCATCCTGCTCGCCCAGCCTGCGGGGGGTTGGCGCGCCGGCGATCGCATCGTTCTGCCGGATACGCGGCAGGTGCCAGCGGAGCACTGGTTCAATGCAGGCTACGGCCTGCAGATCGAAGAGCGCACGATTCAGAGCCTCAGCGCAGACGGGAGAACGATTACCGTCTCGTCTCCCCTCACTTTTGATCACCGGGGCGCGAGGGATGCGGACGGATCGCCCACCGTGATCAGCGGCTCCGTCGCGCTTTTGCCGCACGTGGGAAACCTGACACGCAACGTGATCATCCGCTCGGAGAATCCCTCCGGCACCAGAGGCCACACGCTGCTCACCCATCGTTCGCGGGTCGCCATCTCGTACGCGCAGTTTCAGGATCTTGGCCGCACGCGGGCGACGCCGCTCGACGTCAGCTCCAATCACATCGGGCGGTACCCCCTGCACATCCACCAACTCTGGGGTCCGGCCAATCCTTCGAACACGGGGTATCAGTTCGTAGTCCTGGGCAACGCCGTCAACGACAGCCTCAAATGGCCGATCGCCGTGCACGGAAGCCACTACGGGCTCATCAAGCAGAACGTCGTGTCTGGCGGCGTTCAGCTGACGGGCGCAGGCATTGCCGTGGAGGACGGCACTGAAACGGAGAACGTCTTCGAGGAGAACTTCGTCCTCAACATTCGCGGCAGCATCAACCCGCGAGAGAGCGGTCCCAGCACGGCTGACGGCACTACACCAGGGTCTGCGGCGGAGTGCTTCTGGGCGGCCGGGTTCAACAACCGCTTCGTCAACAACGTGGCGGCCAGCTGCCGCAACCCCGTGCAGCAGATCGTGTCCGGCCCCGGCTGGAAGTTCATCGTGCCGGCTGCGCCGTACACGGCCCGGAACCCGCGGTTCCGCGGCGCGGACATGACAGACACGAGCCAGACCATCGCCGTCACGCCGCAACAGCAGCCCATTCTCGAGTTCCGCGGCAACGAGGTCTACGGCCTGGCGGCCGACGGGCTCACGGCCTGGCAGCTCGGCACCGACGGGTACAGCATCATGCCGCCTGGAATGGGCGAAAGCCTCATCAAGGACTTTCGGGTGTGGCACACCTACGAAGGGGCGATCTACAACTACCCCGCTCACCGGATGACGGTGGACGGCCTCGTCTACCGTGTGGATCCCGCGGCGACGCTGTACTGGCCGACGGCCTTTCAGTGCGGCGACTATCGGAACGTCGATATCACGATCCGCGGCGGAAGCATCCATGCCGGCGGCGTGTTCGGCGGCTGTGTCGACCCTCTCGGTAACTTTCGAATGGAAGGTGTCGATGCCGTCACCTGGGACCATGCCTTCACCTTCGAGACCCCGGCGACGCCTGGCACCGGAGCCGATCGGCCGGCCTCCGGGGTCACGATGCTCCTGAGGAACAATCTCCTTCGCGCGTGGCCAGGTCGATCGCTCCGGACGATTGAGATGTACCACAGGACATCGCAAGGCAACAGCCAGCCGAACGACAAGTACGAGATCTTCGTGTACGACTACCAGAAGCAGCCGGGCCACAACTTTCGCGTGTATTTCCGCGAGCAAGCCGCGCAGGTTTTGTACGGCGGCCTGGCGCCCTGCGCCGACACGACGGCGCGGCCGGAGATTGACGGGATCACCTGTCCGATGGGCACACCGGGTGCGCCACCGGCTCCGACGGGCTTCAGGATCGTTCCGTGATGTCCCCGCGTTTCAAGAACCACGAGCCCATCAGGTCGTCCTCGGCCGAATAACCCAGCGTTTCGAGGCGGTGGAGTAGTTGATCGCAACGCATGCCGAGCGCCAGATCTTCGTGAATCTCCATGGCGATGGCGGGGATTCGCATCCACACTGCAGGCGGTGTCGATTCGACGACTGAGAACTCGCTGCCCTCGATGTCCATTTTCACAAGGTGAAGGACACCGGCGTGCTCCGACACGATTCGCGAGAACGAGGTCACGGCCACGTCAAGCTGGCTGACGGTGGAAGTGCCACGGTGCGCCGGAATGATGTTGGTGCCGGCCACATTGGACGCCACGTTCAGCGAGGCCCTGCCATCGAGGCCCGCGACGGCCGAGGGGTGCACGGCGATTCGTTCGGCCAGGCCGGGGTTGAGTGCGAGGTTCGCGCGGAAACTGGACAGGTTGGATGGTTCCGGCTCGTATGCGATGACGCGGATGTTGCCATTAAGGGCCGCGCAGAGCAGGCTGAAGCAGCCGATGTTTCCGCCAAGGTCGAGCACGACGCCTGGTCCGGAACGCGCGGACAGGTACTGCAGGGCCGACGAATACGACCCGGCCGACAGCTCGTGGACGATCGTCCAGTCCGACGAGCCGGGCCGACAGGCCACGCGCACGCCGTTGCGCAGGGAGAGGACGACGGGGCGGCGGGCGACATATCTCAGCCACGCGACCATCGGCCAATTGTGGATATGACGCCTGGCGAGGGCGAGGGTCCTGAAGGGGCGTCGCAGCTTCTTGAGCATGGTGCTTGCCGGCGGACGATGGAAACGCGCCGCTCTTCCCTATGGCTGCGTCAACGCACGAACAGATCGAGCGACACCGATCTGCCCATCTCGTAGTAGCCGCGGGGAGTCGGGTGGATGCCGTCGCAGTTGAACGGGGCAAGGATCAGATCGGCGTTCGCCGGGTCGCGTACGACCGCATCGAAGTCGAGAACCCCGTCGAACCCGGCCCGGCTTCGCACCCACTGGTTGACCTCCCGCCGGATGGCGCTCTTCGCGTCGTTCCACCCCGTGTTCGTGCCGGAGGCGCCCACGTTGTGGCGCGGGATCACCGTGACGCCGAAGATCCTCAACCCGCGGGCTTTGATACGGCTCACGATCTGCGCCATTCCACCGGTTACCTGCGCCGCAGACGCGCCGCGGCGGATATCGTTCGTGCCCATGAACAGGACCACGTCGGTCACGCCTTCGTGCGAGAGCACGTCCCGTTCGAGGCGCTCGATTCCCGGCGTGCTGTCGGGCGGCGGCTGCAGCCCTTCGCGCGTGACCGTGTTCCCGCCGATGCCTTCGTTGAGCACCGCCTTCTGGTTGTTTCGGCCGCCACGGCGCTCGTCTTCCAGGGCGAGTCGAACCGCCAGCCAATCCTCCCAGCGGTCGTGCGCATCCAGCGTCGCGCACGTGCCGTCGGTGATCGAATCTCCGAACGCCACGATCGCGCCCGCCGACGATCCGGACTGCACGTCGATGGCTTTCAGCCACGGCATCGTCGTCACCGTCTCGGTGAAGGGCTCGGCCGATTCCACCGACGACCGATCGCCGTCGTTGGCGGCGGCCGCGTAGGAGGTGACGAGAGCGCCGACGTGCTGGCTCGGCTTCACGTCGGCTTCGGGCAAGTACAGGCTGACCGCCAGGTCCTGCATTGCCATCACCTTCATCGGTACCGCATCGCTGCGAACGCTGCCACCCGGCGGGATCGTCGTACCTGCTTCGCCGTTGAACAGGAGCTGCCGACTCGAACCGGCCGCGACCGAGGCGCCCCGGGTGCGGAGCCCGACCGACGCCCGCCCGATCCGGAGGGGGCTCGGTCCGTACGCGTTGTCCAGCCGAACGCGCACAGCGTCGCCTGCGACCGTGACGCGGGCGACCAGGCGCAGCGTGGTATTCGTCGTGCCGTTGGTGCCGACGTTCTGCTGCGAAGTGGCCCATGCCGTTCGCCACCTGGCGGTCCCGGCGGATTGCGCGACGGCCTTCACATTGGACGCGACGCCTGCCAAGAGGAAGGCGGCAAGCAGGACCGCCGAGCCGGCGCTGGTCATCCGTGTATTCACAGGGCGTCCTTCTAAAGCTGGTGCCGGGGGTGGGGGACGATCCCACACTCCGCTTGCGCGGAACAGGATTTTAAGTCCTGTGCGTCTGCCAGTTCCGCCACCCCGGCGTGAGGTGTGTGGTCCTATCCTAACAACAGCTTACGCGGATTGTCCGGTTGGCATCGCTGTTTGCATCCCGAGCGATTGTCCCCGGAAATTGTCCCTGCCGACGGTCTTCCGAGCCCTTCGCTCACCTCAGGGCCGCTCGTGATGTTCAAGCCGGTGCGCCTGTCTCTCTCCGATTGTCGCTTCGGCACCAGTCCTGGTGATGTGTCAGCTCGGCGTTGTCTCGTCGGAACTCAGTTTGCTTAGCGTTCGGCTAATCGCCCATTTTTGCTCGGATTCTCTGGCATTAGTACCTTTTCCGGTCGTTCTTTCTCTTCCCCTGGTCTGTCTTCTTGTGATGCGACTCTGCGCATGCCCAAGCGCCGTCGCTTGTCGATGACGGGCGAAAGTAGGTGCAGAAGACCATGCCACTTCCCTCCCGTAAGTCCGCCTCGACAATCCGACGCCGCCTCGTAGCGACTCTCGTTGCCTTGGTGGCCATCACGTCGTCCGTGAGCGGCAAGAAGACCATCGTTTCGAGTCAACGATCGAGGCGACCTACCGGACTTCGAAATAGACGGTGTGTGCGAAGTCGAACCGGGTACCGGTCTGTTCGTACGCTCCGCGCGGCGTTCGAGGAAGAGTAGTAGTGCGGGTGGATCGCAGGCTCAGGTCGTGGTTATCGACACGCCGCTCGTCGCGTTAGAAAGCACATTCGCCGTTGCGCCAGGCGTGACGTAGCGCTGATTGGCCGAGGCGCTGCACAGACCCAGATTGACGGTCAGGGTCGGCGAAACTATTTTCCGGGTGTTAGAGGTGGCGCACTCACAGTGCGCGGCGCGAGTCTCGTCAACGGACGTAAGATCTGGCTGCTGTGGCGGCGCGATTGATAACGCTGGGCGCGTCGAGCTTCTTGAGACCACCCTCTCTAACAATTGGGCAACGGCGTCAGGCATTATCCCCCCCGCCGGATCCGGAGGCGCGATCTTCAACGGTCCAACCGGCGTGCCTAGTGATTCGCGACTCGACGTTCAGCGGCAATCTGGTGCGCGCGACGGGCGGCGCGATTCGCAATGAAGGATGGATGAGCGTTGTGAATAGCACATTCACCCAGAATCAAGCCGGCGTGGGGAGCCCTGGGGCTATCCTGAATTTGGGAACTGCGCTGATACACAACGCTACAATCTCAGCCAACACCGCAGCGGCTGGCGGCCCCTCGGCATTTGTGAATCGTGGGTTTGCGCGCATCTCGAGTTCTACGTTCGCGAATAACGTCGGGCAAATTGGTTTCCCACAAGAGTCTCGTCGGTCGGTGCAGAACGATTCAGGCGGCATCATGCAGCTGTTCAACACGATTATTACCATGCCCTCGGACGGGCTCTAACTGCCACGACAATTCAGTCGCCAGGTTACAACTTGGCCAGTGACTCAAGCTGCAACTTACTCCAGCTGGGTGACTTGCAAAATGTTGATCCGTTGCTAGCTCCTTTGAATGACAACGATGGCGACACAGCAACGCACGCCCTCGTACCCGGTAGCCTCGCCATAGATGCAGGCATGTGCGATGACTCGGATCCACATCCAGGTCACAACTCCGATCAGCGTGGACGGCGGCGCCCAGTTGACTTTCCGAAGCTGGCGAATTTTGGCGACGGATGTGACATTGGAGGAATCGAGCTCCAACGTCAGGAAGTGAAAGATCAAAGATAAAGATTCGACACCTGGGTCGAAATCGCTTCCTAAGCTTGGCGATTTGTCAAAGCGCCCAGATCGTCCGCTGGTCGGATTTCCGCATTGGTGTGCGCTTACCCTGTCCCTAACCGGCCACGCGGGCATTGGTGGCACCCACTGGCGCATTTAACCGTTCGACCCCCTCCCGTAGATCCGCTTCAGACGTGATGGCATATCGACGATATATCGCCTCGGTCTTGTGCCCGGTCAATTGCATCGCAACCGATCGCGACAACCCAGCCCGTTCCATGTTCCGCACCGCTGAGCGGCGGAGGTCATGCGGAATGCGCCCTGGATAGCCCGCAGCCGCGCAAGCAACGGCCCAGGCGCCACGGAGACTCTTGATCCGCCTCCCGTTTCGGTGGAATACGTAACGGCAGATGGTGCCCTGCTTCTCAAGGGCCTTGTGCTCGGCCCAGAGCGCCTCCAGGACCGTCCGGAGCGTCACGGTGAGACGCTTGAGCGGTGTGAGTTTGGAGGGTGTTGCACTCATGAGTGCAACTTTAAAATGCGCAGTGTGCGTCGTAAATCCTGCAACCGACGCGATCTGGTGGTGTGGCTACTCTTGCGGCGGTTGCGACTCGGTCTTCTTCCGGTTGCCGCGGTAGTCGCGATGGTCGAGCTCGCGGGGCGGGACTGAGGCCTAGAGGCGGACTTCTTGCGCCGTTGAACACGAGCGCATCGCTCCATGTCGAGCATATAAAAAGTGGGCGCATTGCGGGCAACAGCGCGAGGTCACCAGGCCGTTGTCCTCGCGCAGCTCGTGTAGATATTGGTGGAACTCAGCCCTGTGCTCCAATAGTCGGAAGGCCGTCCTTGCTGATGCTGGCTGACTGGTCATTGCAGTCCAAAACGCTGGGCACCCGCTGTGCCGCGTCCAGTTCAGCGCGGTCCTCGTTCGACTTCTTCGGAAAACGGCCAGTGTTCGGCTCGCTCCCTTTGGCGCTGCGGGCGCGCTCGATGCGACTCCACAACGGCCTCGAAGCGATACCACGAACCAATCGTCCTCCGTTGACCGGCCACCGTACTTCGTTGGCTGGTATGCAGGAGAAACAGGAGCAGGTTCGCGCGTACCAGCTCAGGCAGGCCGCCTGGCGGCCTGTCCCTTTTTCTGTCCCCGAGACCTCGTAACTTCCGACGGACTACGCATCCCTCGCACTTTCGTGCGTGTGCTTGTCGATGCGTGTTTACCGGATTGGTTCGGCATTTCGACAGTGTTAGAAAATGTGCGGAGGCGATTTTAAGTCCTGTGCGTCTGCCAGTTCCGCCACCCCGGCGCAGGTTGGAAAGTGGCTCTTAGTGTGCCACGTCCGGCATGACTTCCCCAGCCCCGCGTGCGGACGTCGCCAGCGCGAGTGCCCACACCGGCCAGGCGGTATTCAGCCTGGAAAACGCCAGCAGCGCCCATCTTCAGCGCAGACACTGGTCAACGGGTCAGTGCGAAGTAGAGGACGTACAGCCAGCTCAGGAGGCCGTGGATGATCGCCCACAGGATCGACTTGTGCAGGCTCCACGAGATGGCCATCGCGAGCGCGCTGCCCATCGAGACACCATAGGTCGCGGACGATTCCCTCATCGCCATTCGAGGCTCCTCCCAGAGCAGGCGCTAGTCTACCGAGAACGCCAGCAGGACGTTGCCGGGCGCACCGCCGATGAACGCATACCCCGAGTTGACGTAGACCATGCCGTCGACCACGACTGGGCCCGGCCCGTCGATCGCGCCGCCGGTGGCCGCCACGCCGTTGACCGTCTGGTGCGCGCCCGTCGTGTTCGCATCCCAGATGATTCGGCCCGTGTCCGTCGCGTACGCGCGCAGATGCCCGTCCAGCCCGCCGGAAAACGCGGCGCCGGGAATCGCGGTGACGGCGGCGGACTGCGAAGGGCTGCAACCCGGCGTATCACCACATCCGGGGTGCGGGGTCGTCCAGAGCACCACACCCGTGTGCCGGATCGAGCGCGTACATACCACCTCCGATCTCACGGTTGAGACGCATCGGCGCGCCGAACACCGTCGGCTGGCCGCTCCCGCGGCGCCTGCCGGCACCGGTTCGGGCATCGCGTCGGAGACAGCGACGTAGACGCGCGCGCCGTCGGATGCCGAGCCCCACTGGACGCCGCCGAGCGTACCGCCCTTCCCCACACGGGTCTGCCACAGCACCGCGCCCGTCCTCGTCCGGATCGAGCGCGTGGACCATGCCGGACTTCTGGCCGGCGACAAGCGCCCTTCGCCCGTTCGGCAGATCGATCAGCATCGGCGAGGATCCGAAATCGAAGTCCGGCCCGCGAGGCTCGGGGCAGTTCGCGCGCAGGGCCTCCGGCAGCTCGCATCCTATATTGTAGGCATCGTTCGCCGTCAGCTGGCGCGACCACGCCAGCGCGCCGGTCTCGGCATCAAGGGCCACGAACGCATCCGACGTTGACGCGGCCGGATCCGAGTAGCTGTCGCCGGTGGTCACGTACACCCGGCCGCGCTTGCAGGTCCACCGTGGGCGACGACCAGATGGCGGCGCCCGACGGTCCCCAGAGCTGCGTGCCCACGCTGTTTGTGCGGATTCGCCGCGGCTCGTCCGGAATCACGTAGCTCTTCCACCGAACCACCCCGGTCGACGCCGTCACCGCGGTCACACTCCCGCGAAACGTGCAGCACTGGTAGCGCGGATTGGCGCCGACCCTTCCTCGCTGGACGATGTCGGGACGTAGAGTGTGCCGCCCGAGAGCGTCGGGCGCGCCCGTAATCACGGCGGCGGCGTGCTCTTCGATGCGCCGCTTCCACACGAGCGCTCCTGAGCCGGCATCCACGGCGTAGACGCGTCGCGTGCTGGTCGCCGAAGAACGCCAGCCAGCGGCCGGCATCCGACGCCGATCGTGATGGCGGCTCGCACGGGGAATTCCGTGTCGAACGTCCAGTGCTCACAGCCGGTCTTCGCGTCCAGGGAGTAGACCTTTCGTCCAGCGCTCCCGACGTAGAGCCGCCCGCCGACCACTGTGGGTTGAGCGTAGGCCTGCCTCACGCCGGGGAACCCAAACGCCCACTTCAATTTCAACTTTGGAATGTCGGCGCTCGCAAGCCGCGACATCGCGGCCGGTTGAAACCGCAGCTGCGACACGCCGACGCCCCAGCCGTTCCAGTGGGGCGCCTCCAGCAGATTGGCGGCAAGCGCCCGCTCGGCACACCGGTTGGAGCCAGGCGCCGCAGCCGGCGAGGCCCCAAGGCCAGCGGCGAGATAGCGGACAACGGCGTCCAGTTCGGCGGTGGACAGTTCGGACCCCACGCTGCGCATGCTGCCGCTCGTGAGCGCAAACCGCAGATTGTCCGCGGACAACCGACCGAGCGCAGCCCGATCCGGCACGCGGGCGCCAACGCTGTCGTGGCACGAGGCACAGCGCGCCCGATAGATCTGCTCGCCCCCCGCCGACGACGGCGTCTGAGCCGCCGCCACGGACGGCATCGAGAAGAGCGCACTGAACGCGAGACCGAACGACACAGACCGCAGGTTGCGAACCGTCATCGTTCCTCCCAAGAGACCAGCAGAGACCAGTGAATCAGGAGACATAAAAGATTCGACGACTAAAGTCGACCCGTCGGTTCGACCTACGACGCGGACGGCAGCGCGTCGAGGTACTTCAGGGCGCCGCCGGTGTTGAACAGCACGACAGACTCCGAGGGTTTGATGGTCCCGTTCTGCACCAGTTGACGAATCGCGGCGAGCGCGGCGCCGCCTTCGGGAGCCGCGCTGATGCCCTCCGTAGACCCGATTCCGATCATGCCGGCTACCATCGCCGGGTCGGACACCGTGAGCGCCGTCCCGCCGCTCTCGCGGACGGCCCGCAGGATCAGGAAGTCGCCAATGGCGCGCGGCACGCGCAGTCCGTCCGCCACCGTCGCGGCGCCTTCCCACATCGCGGCCTTCTCGGTGCCCTCGAGGAACGCGCGGACGATCGGCGCACAGCCCTCGGCTTGCACGGAGACCATCCGCGGGCGGCGCGTGCGCGGCATCCAGCCGATGCGTTCCATCTCTTCGAACGCCTTCCACATGCCGACCATCCCGGTGCCGCCGCCGGTCGGATAGACGATCCAGTCCGGGTAGGTCCAGTCCATCTGCTCGGCCAGCTCGTACCCCATCGTCTTCTTCCCCTCGACGCGGTACGGCTCCTTCAGGGTCGACACGTCGTACCACCCGAGCGGCCCTCCGCGCTCGGCGGCCACGCGCGCCGCATCGGTGATAAGTCCATCGACGAGCGTCACGTCAGCGCCGTACAGCAGGCACTCGCGGGCGAACGGCGCCTTGACGTCCCGCGGCAGGAAGACCTTGGCTACGAGCCCCGCCCGCGCCGCGTACGCGGCCATCGCATTGCCGGCGTTCCCCGCCGACGGCACCGACACCGTCGTCACACCGAGGCCCCGGGCGCGGGTGATCGCGGCCGACTGGCCGCGGGCCTTGAACGAGTTGGTCGGATTGAGCGACTCGTCCTTCACATACAGGCGTTCCAGCCCGAGCCGCGCGCCCAGCGTGCGCGCGTGCATCAGGGGCGTGAAGCCCTCGCCGAGCGTGATTGGCTCCTCGTCGCCGAAAATCGGCATGAGCTCGCGGTACCGCCACATGGACGGTTCACGGTCGCGAAGCGACGCGCGCGGCCACGAGCGGGCGGCATCCAGGTCGTACCGCGCAAGGAGCGGCGCCCCGCACACGCACAGGTTGTGACGCCCGCGGGCGATCCAGCGGTGGCGCGCCGCAGGGAACGGCGCATTCGAGATGGGTGAAATAGCTCTGGGGTTGGCGCACGCGCGCCATCTTACTTCCAGGCCGGCTGCAGGCTTACCGCTCGGGAAGAAACGCGTCCTCGCCGTTCGCGCACCAGCCCGTCGGGGTCCGCGCTGAGCCTCCCCGCCGGTTGAACGCGACCCGAGCGCCGTCCGCACGAGTCCAGAGAAACCAGCCCGCGCCACGCGCGAAGTAGAACCGTTCGGCGCTACCGCCGCCGCCGCTGAGTGGGTCGTACGGCTCGGTACTCGAGCACCAGCGTGTCGCGCACGCCGAGATCGCCGCCGGCGTCGAACGCCGGCTCGATCCATGCGCGCACACGGTACGGGAACGGCCGTTCCGGCTGCGGCCGGCACTCGCGGTCCACCCACGTGATGCGGTTGTCGGCCACATCGAGCGACCACCCGGATGGAGGCAGCCGGCGCGGCAGCCAGCGGCCGTCGCTGAAGGTGTAGTGCTCCCAACGCCGGCGGTCGATGCCGTGATCGACTTCGTGGCGCACCCACTGGTCGTCCCACCGCCACGACTCGAACATCCAGCCAAGCGAGTACTTCGTCCAGGTCACCCGTCGCTCGGCACCGTCCACGATCTGGTGCTGCGACTGGTCGCCTACCCGCGGCCACAGTTCCGGCGCACCAAGGACGAAGTCGAGCACGTCGACCGTGACGTCGCCTGCCGTCGGCCCGGCCGGATTCGCACACGCGCCGGCGAGGAGGACGAGCAGCCCAAGAGCGCTTCGGGGCATGGCGGTGGTCTGTCGCCTGCACCATCTGACCACACATTCGGGGATCGGGGATGGGGATCGGGGATCGGGGATCGGGGATCGCCTGTGGTCTCCGCCTTGCTCGCCTTGCTGGATCTCCAGCGACGCTCTATGATTTCCAGGTGCGAGCGCGGGAACTCTGGTCGTCGGGAGTGATCGTTCTGGTCCTGGGGGCCATTGGCTGCGGAGGCGCTCCCTCGCCGACACAGCCGACGGCGGGCCAGGGCGGAGGCCTGAAGGCCACCATCAATCTGACGGTGGACGGGCTCGGGTCGGTCGAAGCGGTCACAGCGCTCAGCGAGGTGACGCTCGACGCACTTCAGTCGACGGGACGCGACCTCGCGTACCGTCTCGACTTCGGCGACGGCACAGCGCGGCCACCGGGTCAGTCGCCAAACATGTCTACGAGCGCCCCGGGACCTTCACCGTCACCGTCACCGTGACCAGCAGGGGTCAGACAGCGACCGCCTCGCGGGCGATCATCGTGGCGTCTCCGCTTGGAGCATGGCTCCAGAGGGGCTTCGTCGGTCGACCGCAACGGGTCCTGGTCCGAAGACTGACCCTCAATTCGCAGGATGGGCGGACGCTGCGGGGAGCGCTCGGCGCACCTGGACAACCCGATCGTCCGGTGACTGCGACTCTGAGCGGCGAGCGGAGCATCCGGGTCGCCACCGACGATCAGACCGAGGTGTTCGAAGGCGCCCTCCCGAGCGTGATATCCGGCAACAAGGGCTCACTTGAACTCGTCGCTCGCGGTGGCCCGGCCGATGGCGACCGCTTGGTGTTTGCTCCCCTGGCCGGCGCGGCCCCGACGGGTCCGGAGCCCGATGCCGTGTTCAAGATGCGCTTCTTCAGCTTCAGCGCGCCGTTCGGCATCCGCGGGTATAGCCCCATGCTCTTCGACGGATCGACATCGCGCGGCGATGAGCTCAGCTACTTCATCACCTTCGGCGACGGGCAGGTTTCGACCGAGGCGTCCCCGGTGCACCGGGTCGATCGCGAAGGCACTTATACCGCCACACTCACGGTGGTCGATCCCTTCTGGCCGGACCGACGAAGAATCGCAGACCTTCAGCGTCAGATCCCTGGTGGCGAGTGGCTACTACGTGGAGTGGACCGGCTATGCTCCCGCTGCTCCGTATGGTTCGCTGATACTCTATCTTAATTTTCTGGCTCAGGACGGTGACGGCGTTGGGGGCCGGATTCGCTTTCAAGAGTACCGGCCCAACGACTACGTAACGACGTCCTACGATTTCACTGGAACGCTGAGCGGAGACGATCAGGTCCGGCTGTCCCTCAATGGCACAGACATCGTTTTAGCGGGCACGATGCAATTGCGCGACTACCCTTCCGGTGGACGCATGGTGCTCACACAGACCGGCGGCGCCAGGAACGGACAGGTCTACGAGTTCTACTTCCGCAACGGCTACTGACCTCGTCGCCAGCCGCACCCCAGCACCCCAGCACCGAGCACCGAGCACCAAGCACCACAATTACCCAATCACCCAGTGACCCAATCACCCAATTCGATCATCCGCTACCCCCCCTGGCTCATCGTGGCCGTCGACATGATGTCGACGCTGGCCCTGCTGGCAGCCGTGTACTTCTGGCTCAACGACCGCCGAATGACCGCGCTTGGTCTGGGCGCCTTCGGCCTCCTGGCCCTGATCGCCGTCGTCGACATGGGCGTGTCCCGGATCCTTCTCGAGGCCGACGCGCTGCGCATCGTGTCGCTCTTTTCCGCGAAGCGCTACGAGCGGCACGACATCGAGCGTGTCACATGGGAGGGCGGCGCCGGCGTAGCCATCCAGCTGAAGGACGGAACCTGGGTGAAGCTCCCGGATCTCGGCCGGAACAGTCAGTCCACGACCAACACGATCCGTGCCTGGCTGAAGCGCTGACACGTCTGGCGCCGAGTGATAGGCTGTCGTCCGCAGGCGCCGTCTGGCGCGGAGGCTCGAATCATGCGAACACTGACCCTACCGCTCGCTTTCCTAGTCCTGACCCTCGCCGACGCGTCCCCGGCACTCGCTCAGCGCGTGCCGAAGGCGCGCATTACTCCGCTGCCCGCCTCCGAGTGGACCGACGCCCACAAGGAAGCGCTCGGGACGAGAGCGCGCGGCGACGACACGCTCGACGTCTTCCAGACCTGCCTGCGAAACGTGGAGCTCTGCCGGACATGGATGCCTTTCACGAACTACATCCTGAGCGACAAGCTCTCGATCCCACCGCGCGAGCGCGAGCTGCTGATTCTGCGCATCGGCTACCTGTGCAACTCGGACTACGAATGGGCGCAGCACGCGCCGCTCGGCCTGCGTGTCGGTCTGACGGCCGATGAGGTCGCGCGGATCCCCAAAGGACCCGAGGCGCCCGGCTGGAACCCGCTCGATGTCCTCCTCCTGCGCGCCGCCGACGAACTGCACAGGGACAAGTTCATCAGCGATGCCACGTGGCGCGCGCTCGACGAGCGCTACGACGACCGGCAGATGATGGACGTCGTCTTCACGGTCGGCCAGTACACGATGGTCTCGATGTTCCTGAACAGCGCGGGCGTGCAGCTGGAGAAGGGTCAGACAGGAATTCCACGTTAGTGGATCGTTGTGGTCCTCGGTGTTTGCGGCCGGAGCACGCGTGTGATCATGGCCTCGAGCGCAGTTTTTTCGATGGCGATCGGGCCGGCGATGGCGGCGCCCATGGTGATCTCGATGGCAATCACCACTCCACCGCCTTCGAAGAGGTTGACGATCCAGCTGAGGCCCCTCAGCTGCACGGCGGGCCGCTCGTCAGCCGGATGCTTCAGCCGATGCATCACCTCGAGCATGCCTTCGAGCACCTGACGAACATCATCGTCTGTCCAGGCGCCTGGCTCACGGTCGATGTTCTCGATCGCCTTCGTCGTCGCGAAGTCGTCGCCCCTCAGCCACACGTCAACGGGAATGGTCATGATCAGACGAGCGCGCCTGTCAGATCGGCGGCCGACGTCGCCGGAGCCAGGCAAGTGAAGTTACGGCAGACGTAGGCGGCCGGCTGGCCATCCACGGGTTTCATCGCCGCGACGAGCGGCAGCACTCCGGCCAGCGCGCCCTGCTGTGCGGCGGACAGCGTCAAGACGGTGGCAAACGGGAGATATCGCTCCGCGACGGCGCGTTCCAGCTCGCCGGCGTGACCGTCCTCGCTCACGATGACAATCTGCTGCGGTCCTGCCCTGTAGAGGGCCAGTGCCGCGGCCATCATCGGCACCCCGCGCCCCACCCGTTCCAACCGATCGCCGAACAGCGCGAGCGTGCGCTCGATCTTTGCCGTCCAGTCCGGACGTTCGACCAGGTGCGACAGCGAGAGCAGGTTGAGCACCGATACCGCGCTCGGCGTCGGCTCGGCGCCATCGTAGTCTTCCTTGGCGCGAAGCAGGATGCTCGGGTCCTTCCCAGTCGTGCTGAACCAGCCGCCGTCGGCATCATCCCAGAAGAGCTCGTCCTGACGTTCCTGCAGTTCGATCGCCCACGTCAGCCAGCGGGGATCCGGGTCGGCCTGGAACAGTTCGAGGAGGCCGAAGACCAGGTTGGCGTAGTCCTCGGCGTATCCCTCGATCTCGGCATGGCCATCCCGGTATCGCCTCAGAAGCGTCCGCCCGTCGGACCGCCACAGCGTTGTCCGCACGAAGTCCGCTGCTGCCCGTGCCGCCGCGAGATACGGCCCCTCGCGGCCCAGTCCGGTGGTGACCCGCGCCACCCGGGCGAAGGCCGCGATCATCAAGCCGTTCCAGGCCGTGAGGATCTTGTCGTCGAGGTGCGGCCGCGGCCGCTTGACGCGCGCGCCAAACATGGCCAGCCGGGTGCGGGACAGCGTGGCTTCGACCTCGGCGGCGGACGTCCCGGCGTCGCGCGCGAGATCGTCGAGGCCTCGAGCGACGAACAGCAGGTTCTTGCCCGTGAACTCCTGCTGCGGATCGATCGGCGCGTTGCCCTCTGGTTCCACGCCGAAACGCCGTTTGACGACCTCGGCGTCAGCACCGAGCAAGCCGTCCAGCTCGGTGGCCCGCCACAGGTAGAACGCGCCCTCAGACTTGTGAGGCGCCGGGTCCAGTGCGTGCTCGGGCGGGATCGAGTCCGCATCTTCGGCGGAATAGAAGCCGCCGCGCGAGTCGGTCATCTCCCGCATGACGTAGCGCAACGTGTCCTCGGCGACGTCCAGGAACAGCCCTTCGCCGGAGGCGAGACCTCCCTCGGCAAACGCCAGCACCAGCTGCGCCTGGTCGTATAGCATCTTCTCGAAGTGCGGCACACGCCAGGCCGCGTCCACGGAATAGCGGTGGAACCCGCCGCCGACGTGATCCCGCATGCCTCCGAGCGCCATGGCCCTCAGCGTCGCCAGCGCGACGTCCCTGGCTACGCCGTCGCCCGCGCGCGCGTACTCGCGCAGCAGGAAGAGCAGCTCGCTTGGCCGGGGAAACTTGGGCGCGTCGCCGAACCCGCCGTGCCGGCGGTCGAAGACTTCCTTGAACTGCTGCGCGGTATGCTTCAGCGCGTCCGTGCCAGGTATCCCCGAGCTCCCGGCGCCCGACGCCTCGCCGGTTCCCCGAAGCTGCTCCGTGACGGCGTCCGCCGAATCCAGAACCTTCTGCCGCTCAGCTCCCCAGACCCGCGCGATCTCTCCCAGAATCTGAACGAAACCCGGTCGATTCCATTTGGAGGAGGGCGGAAAGTAGGTGCCGCCGTAGAACGGCTTCAGCGCCGGTGTGAGCCACACGCTCATGGGCCACCCGCCTGAACCAGTCGTGGCCTGGACGAAGGTCATGTAGACGCGGTCCACGTCCGGACGCTCCTCGCGGTCCACCTTGATGGACACGAAATGCTCGTTCAGCACACGCGCCACGTCAGGGTTCTCGAACGATTCGTGCTCCATCACGTGGCACCAGTGGCATGTCGAGTAGCCCACGGACAGGAAAATGGGTTTCTCTTCAGCTCTGGCTTTCGCGAAGGCTTCGTCGCCCCACGGATACCAATCAACGGGGTTGTTGGCGTGCTGCAGAAGGTAGGGGCTGCGTTCGCTCGAGAGGTGGTTCATGGGGCGGATGTCGCTCCGCCCAGGGCCCGGATAATCGCGTCGCTGAACATCGGCACGTCGTCGGGTTTCCTCGACGTGATCAGGTTGCCGTCCTCGACGACCGGCTTGTCCACATAGAGGCCGCCGGCGTTCTTGACGTCAATCGCGATCGACGGCCAGCACGTCAGCGTCCGGCCTCGAAGCACGTTCGCGGAAATCAGGAGCGACGGCGCATGGCAGATGGCGGCCACCGGCTTTCCGGCTTCCATGGCGTCGCGCACGAGATCGACCATCGCGTGGCGCAGGCGCATCTTGTCCGGGGCGTAGCCGCCGGGCACGACCACGGCGTCGAAATCCTTGATCCGGGCCGCACCCGCGGCCGTCTCGGCCCTGATGATCGTGCCGTTGCGCTTGCCGCGATAGTCGGCGCCCGCCACGGGGCCGACGACGACGACCGTCGCGCCCGCGTTCTGGAGGGCCTCGAGCGGCCCGGTCAGCTCTCGATCTTCGAAGTCGTCCTCAACCAAGAGCGCCACACGCTTGCCGGTCAACGAAGCCATCCCGCGATTCTAGCACCTCGCCGCCGGCGACAAAGTGGCGCGTCCGATCGCTCCTTACGCTCTCGGCGCCGGCGCGGCCGGCATCTCCTCGGGACGACCGCGGCGAAGCCGCGCGTAGGCCGCCGTGAACTCCACGCCGTAGAGCAGGATCACCGCCTGTGTGTACACCCACACGAGGAACACGACCACGACACCGATCGAGCCGTTGACGCGTGTGAACCGCGACATGTCGCTCATGAACCACGAGAAGCCTTCGAGCGCGACCCTCCACAGCAGCCCCGTCACCAATGCGCCGATCCAGACATCGCGGAACCGCACCTTGGCGTTCGGCACGAAGTAATAGACGAAGCCGACCACGACGATGAAGAGGGCCGTCGTCGCGTAGCGGACAAGGAAGCTGCGCAACACGAGCAGCCACGGAAAGCTCACCAGCACATCCGAGAACCAGCTCGCGCCTACCAGATTCGCAGCCGACACGAGCAGCAGCGCTACGAGAAGGATCAGCCCCGCCACAATCAACATCAGAAACGAGAAGAGCTTGTGCCCCCAGAAACTGCGCGTCTTCTCCACACGCCAAGCGTGGTTGACGGCCGTGCTGATGGCCCCGAAGAAGCCGAGCGAGCCCCAGACCAGCGCAATGGAGCCCAGGACACCCACGGCCAGAGGGTTTCGCCGAAAATCGTCGAGCTGGCCGGTGATGAAGTCGAACTGCCGCGGAAAGTACTGCAGGACGAAGCTCAGGACAGCGCTCCGATCGGCTTCGTCCGCCGTGACGCTTCCGAGGATCGCGAGGGCGAGAAGCGAGAACGGAAAAAGGGAAAGGAGCGCGTAATAGGCGATCGACGCCGCGTAGGTGAGGTTGTCGCTGCTGTAGAAGCCGAGAAACCCACGCCAGAACGACAGACCGGTCAGCCGGACAATCGCGCGGACCTTCTGCCCGGCCCGTTTGAGGGTGCTCACGCGAGGATTATGGCAGCTGGTGCGACCTTTCTCGCAGTCCTGTGTCGCAGACCGGTCTGGCCTGAGGTAGGTCTGCAACGAGAGACCGGCCTCAGGCCCGAGGTCGTCGCGTCCGACTCAGCCTCGTCGGATCGTACTCGACGCGGCGCTGCTGGCGTCACGCGCGTAGCGCTCGGCTTCGTCCGCGCCCCGCGCGACGGCGTCCTTCGTCTTGTCGAAGAACTCCCGGCCCTTCTCGCGGCCCTTTTCGGCCCACTCGCTCGCAGTATTCGATGCGGTGCGGTAGCCCTCGGACGCATTCTTCGCGAGCTGTTCCGCCTGGCCGGAAATCTGCTGGCGCAGTTCGGATCCCGCTTTCGGGGCAAACAGCAGCCCGAGGCCCGCGCCCAGGACAGTGCCGGTCAGCAGGCCCATCACGAAGGCGCCGCCGTGGTGATGCTCCTCGTCGAATCGTTCGTAGCCGTTGGTCATGTCATGCCTCCAATACCTGGTGCGTTGTCAGCTTGGCGCGCATCGGCGCGTCACTGGTCGGTACGTGCTAGCGGAGCAGCACGTTGAGCGCCATTCGGGCGCCGCGGATGAGCCCGATGGCGGGAATGGCCTTGGCACGGACCGTCGAGGTCACCCGATCCACGGTCGCGTCCACGCGCTCGACCGCGCCGAGCGCGTGATCCACGCGCGCCAGAAGCGGAGCCATCTGACGTTCGAGGTCGTCGATCCGCCTGGCGACCTGACGCTGGACCTCGTGGTATGCCCGCGTGGCCTTCGAGTAGAGAACAAGAGCGACGACGACGGCGCCGACGGCGATCGCGGCCTGGATCACGGTCGCTACGGCCACGATCGTGAGAATCGTATTGGTGGAAGCAATGTTCTCAGTCATGGTCGTCAGAAGGGCCTTGTCCGCCCCGGCGCGTCCGTGCCGGCCGCATCCAGGAGATGCCATCCTTCGTGAGCGAGGCCCCTGGCTCTTGCGACGGCCGTCCTGAAATTGAAGAGCTCGCGCGCCAGCTCATCAACGGCTGGCTCCACTCGGCGCCGGAAGCGGCGACCCGGCTCGGTAAAGAAGAGGTAGCCGGCGACTGCGCCGAGCACCGAGCCGATGACCGTGGCAACGAATACCTGAGATCGCTCGTTCACAGCGCACTCCCTGCGGAATGCACTACAAACGATGTGCCATTCCTGGAAGCGCAAATCGCAGATCGTAAATCGCACCTCTCGTGGAAGGGATTTGCGATTCTCGCTTTTCGATTTGCGATTTGAGATCTCCGATTTACGATGCAAATGGTTCAGCTAGGCGGTGGTCTCCGATCGGGCGGCTGCGCGCGCGGACTTGCCCACGTCGTGGATCTCGTGCTTCTTCATCTTGCTGTACAGCGTCGGCCGGTACAAGCCGAGGATCTGGGCCGCCTCCTGCTTGTTCCAGTTCGTCCGCTGAAGCGTCTGCAGGATGGCCATCCGCTCGATCTCAGCGAGCGTGCGGTGTGGCGGGATGACGAAGTCCGCCGACGCCGAAGTCTCCTCGCGGATCGACTCCGGCAGATCGCCGACCAGAATCTCCGCGCCCTTGGCCACGAGCACCGCCCGCTCGATGGCGTTCTCCAGCTCCCGCACATTGCCCGGCCAGCGGTTGCGGATGAGGAGGTGGTACACCCCAGGCGCCAGCGTCTTGACGTTCTTCTGGTAGCGCTGCCGGAACTTGTCGATGAAGTAGTCGCACAACAGCGGAATGTCTTCGGTCCGTTCCCGCAGCGGCGGCACACGGAGGGTGATCGTGTTGATCCGGAAATACAAGTCCTCGCGCAGCCGTCCTTCGCGCAGCGCCGCGTCGACGTCGATGTTGGTCGCGCACAGCAGGCGGAAGTCCACGTGGACGATTCGCTCGCTGCCAATCGGCCGGTACTCGCGCTCCTGCAGGACCCGAAGGAGCTTGGTCTGAAGGTATGACGGCATCTCGCCGATCTCGTCGAGCAGCAGCGACCCGCCCTCGGCCATCTCGAACAGCCCTTCCTTGTCCACCGTCGCGCCGGTGAACGCGCCCTTCTTGTAGCCGAAGAGCTCCGACTCGATGAGCTCTTTCGGAATGGCGGCGCAGTTGATCTTGATGAACGGCCCCTTGGACCGTTTGCTGTTGTAGTGGATGGCGTTGGCGATGAGCTCCTTCCCCGTACCGTTCTCTCCCTGAATCAGGATGTTCGCCTCGCTGGCGGCGACGCTCTCCACCAGCTCGAAGAGGTCCTGCATCTTCTTGCTCTTGCCGACCACGTTCTGAAACTTGTACCGGTCCTGGAGCTTCTGCTTGAGCGCCTCGTTTTCGTCGGCCAGCGACCGCTGCTTGATGGCCTTTTCGAGCTTGTCCAGAAGACGATCGGCGTCGACAGGCTTCTCGAGGAAGTCGAAGGCGCCCGCCTTGACCGCTTCGACCGACCGGGGGATATTGCCCTGGCCCGTGATCACGATGACCTCGGCTTCGGCGTCGATGGCCTTGAACTTCCGCACGAGCTCGATACCATCGACGTCCGGCAGCATCATGTCGGTAATCACGGCGTCCGGCCGCCACGTCCGGAAGATCTCCTCGCCGCGGGTGCCGATGAGCGCCGTCCGAACCTCGAAGCCCGCGTGCTCGAGCAAGATCTTCAGCCACTCCGTCATCGACGGCTCGTCATCGATAGCCAGGACGCGGCGCTTCCGCTTGACACTCATGCTCCTCAGGATGCGTCGCCCGGTGAACGAAGTCAATACACGAAGGAAGAACCTGTCGGGGAGTTGTACGCCGGTATAATGCGCCCATGTCCGAGCCGCCTCAGAAACCGGCACCCGCAGGCCCCGCTCGTCCAATCACGCCGGTCCGCTCCGCGAGCTCAGCAGTGAGCCAGCCGGCCTCCTGCTCAGCCGGCGCGATGCTCTGCGAGCGATGCGGCGTCGAGATGTATCGGATGCACGCAGTCTGGCGCTGCCCGGGCTGCGGGTTCAAGACCGATTGCTGCGGGTGGTGATGCGCACGCTCGAGTCGCACATCGACGTGGCAGACGCCGTCTTCGCGGCCAACCGCGATCGCATGACCGCCCTTGTCAGCGACCTGCACGCGCGCCTCGCGCAGGCGCGCCTGGGCGGGGGCGCCAAGTACGCGGAACGGCATCGGGCGCAAGGCAAGCTCCCCGTCCGGGAGCGCATCGACGGGCTGCTCGATCCCGGCTCGCCGCTGCTCGAGCTCTCGCCCCTTGCCGCATCAGGGATGTACGACGACGAGGCGCCCGGCGCGGGCCTGGTCACCGGGATCGGCCGCGTGTCCGGGCGCGAAGTGCTCGTCGTCGCCAACGACGCCACGGTCAAGGGCGGCACCTACTATCCGATCACGGTCAAGAAGCATCTGCGTGCACAGCAGGTGGCGATGGAGAACCGCCTGCCGTGCGTGTACCTGGTCGACTCCGGCGGCGCGTTCCTCCCGCTCCAGGCCGAGGTCTTCCCGGACCGCGATCATTTCGGGCGCATCTTCTACAACCAGGCGCGGATGTCGGCCGAGGGCATTCCTCAAATTGCCGTCGTCATGGGCTCGTGCACCGCGGGCGGCGCTTACGTCCCCGCGATGTCCGACGAGACCATCATCGTCAAGGGCACCGGGACGATCTTTCTCGGCGGTCCCCCGCTGGTCAAAGCCGCCACCGGCGAAGACGTCACGGCCGAGGAGCTCGGCGGCGCCGACGTGCACACTCGCCTTTCGGGGGTGGCCGACTACCTGGCGGACGATGACCGCCACGCGCTCGAGCTCTGTCGAACGATTGTGTCGAGCCTGACGTCGGTCAAGGCGCTTCCCGCTGATATGGCGACGCCCGAGGATCCCGCGTACGACCCTGCCGAACTCTACGGCATCGTCAACGCGGACATCAGGAAGCCCTACGACGTCCGCGAGATCATTGCGCGGCTCGTGGATGGATCGCGCTTCGATGAGTTCAAGGCACGGTACGGCGCGACGCTCGTCACCGGCTTCGCGCGCCTCCATGGCTTCCTGGTGGGTGTCGTGGCCAACAACGGCGTCCTCTTTTCTGAGTCCGCGCTCAAGGCCACGCACTTCATCGAGCTCTGCAACATGCGCGGCGTTCCGCTGGTGTTCCTGCAGAACATCACCGGCTTCATCGTGGGCCGGCAGTACGAGCGCGCCGGCATCGCCAAGGACGGCGCGAAGATGGTTCATGCCGTGGCGAACTCCGTGGTCCCGAAGTTCACCGTCGTCATCGGGGGGTCGTTCGGGGCCGGCAACTACGGCATGTGCGGGCGGGCGTACGATCCGCGCCTGCTGTGGATGTGGCCGAACGCACGGATCTCGGTCATGGGCGGCGAGCAGGCCGCGGGCGTCCTCACTTCGGTCAAGCGCGAACAGCAGGCTCGCGAGGGCAAGGCCTTGTCTCCTGCTGACGAAGACGCCGTCCGCCAGCCGATTCTGGAGAAGTACGAACTGGAAGGGTCGCCCTACTACTCGACGGCTCGGATCTGGGACGATGGGGTCGTGGACCCGGCCCAGACCAGATCAGCGCTCGCGCTTGGGCTCTCGGCCGCGTTCAACGCGCCGGTGCCGCCGCCCAAGTTCGGCATCTTCAGGATGTAGGACCACGAGTGTTCAAACATCTTCTGAGTGTCCGGGACGGCGCCGTTCTGCGCCTGACGCTGAACCGGCCGGACGTGCGCAACGCCTTGAACGATGAAGTGGTCGCGGAGCTCGCCGCCTGGGCCGGGCAGGCCACCCGGGATCGAACCATCAGGGCCGCGGTGCTGTCTGGCGAGGGCAAGAGCTTTTCGGCGGGCGCCGACGTCCAGTGGATGGCGAAGACGGTCGGCTACAGCGAGGCGGAGAACCTTCGCGACGCGACCGCCTTGACCGCCATGTTCGCCGCGCTCGACGGCCTGCCCTTCCCGCTCGTCGGCCGTATTCAGGGCGCGGCGCTTGGTGGAGGCGCCGGGCTCGCCGCGATCTGCGACATCGTGATCTCCGAAGATCAGGCGGTGTTCGGCTTCACCGAAGTGAAGCTGGGGATCGTCCCGGCAGCGATCTCCCCTTTCGTGCTCGCCAAGATCGGACGATCAGCGGCGCGCGAACTGTTCCTCACCGGCGCGCGTTTTTCGGCGCATCGGGCACAGGAGATCGGCCTTGTCCACCACGTCGTGCCTGCCGCCGGACTGGACCACGCCGTGGCCTCGTGCCTGAACGACGTGCTCGCTGCGGGCCCTGAAGCGGTTGCGGCGGCCAAGGCGCTCATCCGGGAGGTGGCCGGGCGGTCGATCGAAGACGCCGCGCCGATCACGGCGAGGACGATCGCCGCAAGGCGCGTGTCTGCCGAGGGCCAGGAGGGGCTGCGGGCGTTTCTTGAGAAGCGTGCGCCCTCCTTTGACTCGCGGTTCAAGGCTTAGGGCTTAGGGCTCAGGGCTTCAGGCTTAGGGCTCAAGGCTTAAGCTAGGAGTGAGCTATCTGCCGTGAGCTATCTGTCGTGAGCCCTGAGTCCTCAGCCATGAGCCCGAGCCTGTGATCCGCCGCCTCCTCATCGCGAATCGCGGCGAAATCGCCGTCCGGATTGCGCGCGCATGCCGGGAAATGGGCGTCGAGACCGTGGCGGTCTTTTCGGAGGCTGATGCCACTGCGGCGCACGTCGAGGTCGCCGATCGGGCTGTGGCGATCGGTCCCGCAAAGAGCGCCGACAGCTATCTCAACGGACGCGTGATACTCGAGGCAGCCGCGTCGAGCGGAGCGGATGCCATCCATCCGGGTTACGGCTTCCTTTCGGAGAACGCGGCTTTTGCAGAGGCGTGCGCGGCGGCAGGCCTCGTGTTCGTCGGCCCGCCGTCGGACGTCATCCGCCGCATGGGGGCCAAGATCGAAGCCAGGCGAGCAATGACCGAGGCCGGCGTCCCGGTTGTGCCCGGCGAGACGCCGGCCGATCAGACCGACGATGGCGTGCGCCGAGCGGTGGAACGGGTCGGCCTGCCGGCGCTAATCAAGGCGTCGGCCGGTGGCGGCGGCAAGGGCATGAGGCGTGTGGGTGCGGTCGACGAGATCCTCGATGCCATCGCTGGCGCCAGGCGCGAAGCCGTGGCGGCGTTCGGCGACGGCACGCTGTACGTCGAGCGCCTGTTCGAGCGGCCCCATCACGTGGAGGTGCAGATCTTCGGCGACACCCAGGGCCACATCGTCCACCTCTTCGAGCGCGACTGCTCGGTACAGCGACGCCATCAGAAGGTGATCGAGGAATCACCGTCGCCATTGGTCGCGTCGGTCGGCGGGGACCTTGGGGCCCGCATGACGGCCGCGGCGGTCCTGGCGGCACGCGCCGTAGGCTATCGGAGCGCCGGCACGGTGGAGTTTCTCGTCAACGGCGAAGGCTCGTCCACCACGTTCTACTTTCTCGAAATGAACACGCGGCTCCAGGTCGAGCACGGCGTGACGGAGCTGGTCTCCGGGATCGACCTCGTCCGCGCGCAGCTGCTGGTCGCATCGGGCGAGCCGCTGCCCTGGACTCAGCGTGAGATCACGTCTCGAGGGCATGCCATCGAAGCGCGCGTGTACGCCGAAGATCCCGCTCGGGAGTTCCTGCCGCAGTCGGGCCCGCTGCTCCTGTATCGCGAGCCCAGGCTGCATGGCGTGCGCATCGATTCGGGTGTGCGCGAGGGCGACCAGATCTCCGTGCACTACGACCCGCTGATGGCCAAGGTGATGGCCGTCGCCGAGACGCGTCCGCTGGCGCTGGCGCGCCTGGGGACCGCGCTCCGACAGTTTCCCATCCTCGGCATTGAAACCAACGTGCCGTTTCTTCTTCAGGTGCTGGCGCACCCTGACTTCGAGGCCGGGCGGATCGATACGGGGTTCCTCGATCGACATCCCACCTCGTTCGTGCAGGCTCCAACGCCGCCGCCGGTCGTCGCCGCGGCCATCGAGGCGGCCAACTCCGACCGATCGGCCCTCGAGCCCGGGTCGAGGCCGGCCGGGAACGCTCCGATCGCTGAGATCCCGGACCCGTGGGCCCGCCTCGAGAACTGGCGCGGATGAAAGTCGACCGCCTGAGCCACGGCGTCTTCCTGGTAACCGGTGTCGACGGCCACCGTGACACGGTCTATGTGGCCGGTCCGCCCGACAGCCGGTGGGCGTTTTGGAACGGCCTGGTCTACCGGGCGACACGTGTTGCGGCGGCTGATCACTCCCTGACGGCCCCGATGCCAGGCACCGTGATCAAGGTGCTGGTGGCGCCCGGCGATACGGTGCGTGCCGGGGCGACCCTCCTGGTGCTCGAAGCAATGAAGATGGAATGGCCGCTGCGCGCGCCGCGCGACGGCGTCGTCGCGCGCCTCAACTGCCGCGAGGGCGACCTGGTGCAGTCCGACCTGCCGCTCGTGGACCTCGAATGAACATCGTTCGCGACCTCGCCGGGCGGCACGTCACCATCGTCGAGGTCGGTCCGCGCGACGGCCTGCAGAACGAGCCGGGGAGGGTGTCAACCGCCGAGAAGGTCGCGTTCGTCGACGGCCTGAGCGCCGCGGGGCTGCCGGTAATCGAAGTGTCGGCGTTCGTCAGCCCGAAGTGGATCCCGCAGATGGCCGACGCGGGTGAGGTATTTGCCGGGATCACGCGCCGGCCGGGCGTCCGATACACCGCGCTCGTTCCGAACCTCGCCGGACTGGAGCGCGCGCGCGCCAGCCACGTTGACGAGATCGCGATCTTCGCCGCCTCCAGCGAAACGTTCAGCCGCAAGAACATCAATCAGACCATCGACGAGTCGCTGCGCACCTACGCCGACGTCGCGGCACAGGCCCTGCGCGCCGGACTACGCGTGCGCGCTTACCTTTCGACCGCATTCGGATGTCCGTACGAAGGCCAGGTCGGCGAGCGCATGGTGGCCACGATGGTCGTCCGCCTGCTGGAGCTCGGCGTGTTCGAGGTGGCGGTGAGCGATACCATCGGCGTCGCCACGCCCGGCGACGTGGCGCGCGTGCTCGACGCCGTGCTCGCGACCGCACCGGCGGAGCGTCTGGCGTTACACTTCCACGATACCAGGCGGATGGGGGCGGCCAACGTCCTGACCGCGCTTCTCTACGGGATCAACACCTTTGACGCGTCGGCCGGCGGGCTGGGCGGCTGTCCCTACGCCCCGGGCGCCTCGGGCAACCTCGCGACGGAAGATCTGGTCTATCTGCTGGATGGACTCGGGATCACTTCGGGAGTGTCGCTGGCCGCGTTGCGAGCAGCGTCTGGGTTGCTGCTCGCAAAAGTCAGAACTTAGAAGTGAGAACTCAGAAGGACTGCAGTCCTTCGTAGTTCTGCCTTCTAAGTTCTTACTTCTGCTGAGCCGCCAGGCTCAGCAGTGAGTGCCCGAACGACCTCTTCGAAGGGGTGCATGTTGATGGCGTCGTAGTCCGGCGGGCAGCCGAACTCGCGCTGCTGGGGCGCGGTGGGATTGCCCAGCGTCACGCACAGCCCGCAGCCGATGCACAGGTCCGCGCGGACCGCGCACACCATCCGACCATCGCGGTCAGGCTCTTCCACGATGCAGTTGGCCACGGGACAGGCCGCCTGGCAGATCGAACACGCAAACGCGCCGAAGCATCGATCGGGATCGATGACCGCTATTGTCTTGGGCGCCTTCTTGCGCGCGCCGCCCATCATCTTTGTCCACATCGTGCGGGGATTATAGCAAGGAAGCGGTCGGGGGCGAGGGAGGCCAAACCGGCCGGGCCCCTGAGGCCCGGCCCGGCGGTGCTACCACTTGAGCGGTCCGCCGAGGGGCGAATCGCCGGTCTCGGGGATCGTCGGGTACAACGTGGAGCTGTGCTCCCAGATTTGACCGTTGGCGTTGACTGCGAAGAATCGTGTCGAGTTCGGCTCGAGCGGATCGGCGCCGGCTGCGAACCCGAGTCCGGCGTCTCCGGCAGCGACGCCATTGCAGCTGGCGGGCGAGCCGGCAAACGGCAGGGCCTCCATCTCGAGCCGGTAGCCTGCGCGAACGATGACGTCGTCGGACCCGATGTTCGGGCTGACGAAGGCCTCGCTGCTGCCGGCCGGCGCCCGCCCGAGGTCCGTAAGCGCCGGGGCGTAGAACCCACCACCGCAGGTCAGCGCGAACGTCAGCTGGCCGCTGCTGATGGCCCTCAGCGACCCAACCGCCGAGGCCGCTCCCGACGACTGGCGTGCCTGCAACAGGTTGGGAGCGGCAATCCCGCAGAGGATGCCGATGATCCCCACCACGAAGATGAGGTCGATAAGCGCAAAGCCTTCAGACTTGCGAATTGTGGTCACTTCAGTAGCTCCGGCCACCCGAAATGCAGAGGTCGTGCCGCCTCAACAATCCGCCGCCTTGACGAGAACCGCGCAGCTTTGTGAAGCACCTTCAGCGCCACCGCTGACATTAAGTGTCGAGCGCCAAGGCCCGTGACAATGTTTCGCACACAGTGTGCTGAAACGGGCCTCGCCAGAGCGCTCCGCCTAGGGTGCTGCGGTCTTGCCGGACCTGGCGCCTCGCGCGACAAGCAGAGAGACCACGCCCTCGTGCTTCAGGGCTCTGGCCGCGTCGAGCGCCGTCCGGCCGTCCGTGTTGATGGTGTTCAGGTCGACGCCGAGCTCCACTGCGAGGGTCACGGCCTCCAGGGTGAGCGCTTCCCGATCGTTTCGGTTGGGCGGAACCCAGGCCGTTCCCCCGCCCATCCCCGTGGCGGCCATCAACGCCGTGGTCACCTGCGTCCGGCGCTCAGCGGGGTCGCCGGCGTGATACTCGGCGTGGTGCACGAACAGCGGATCTGCTCCATGCTTCACCAGCAGGCGCATGACTGCGGGGTCGACGAAGCGAGCCGCCAGCCAGAACGGCGTCGCGCCAACCAGCATCGGATCGAAGTAGAAATCCCTCGACAGCCGCCGAGTCGGCGTCCAGGCACGCAGCCGCGCGTTCGCGTCGGCGCCATGAGAGAGGAGTGCAGCCACCATGCGCTGATTGCGGCGCATGACCGCCTCGTGGAGCGCCGTAAAGCCGGGCGCGGAGACGTTCGGGTTCGCGCCCTTGTCGAGCAGAAACTCGACGAGCTCGGTGAAACCCGAGTGAGCGGCCAACATCGTCGCGCTGACCCCCCAGGCATCCGCATCGTTCACGTCGGCGCCGGCGGTCACGAGCAGGCGAGCCGAGGCGAGGTCTCCGACTCTCGCGGCAAACATCAGCGCCGTGTCCCCCCCATGCGGAATCGATCGGTTGTAATCGGGGAGACCGTGCGGCGGCACGGCCATCACCTGGCTCCATTCAGCCGAACGGGCATGGAGGTCGGCGCCGTGCGCGATGAGCACTTTGACCACGCCAGCGTGCTTCTGGGCCACCGCCCACATCAGTGCGGTCTGGTCGCGTGCGCCGCGCGCATTCACCTTGGCGCCCGCGACGAGCAATTGCTCGACGACCGACGGGTCGCCACTGCGGGATGCCACCATCACCGGTGTTTCGCCTGCCAGGAGCGCGAGGTTCGGGTTCGCTCCGGCTTGCAGCAGACGACGGGTCATGGCCGCGCTGCCGTTCAGCCCGGCGATCCAGAGCGGCGTGGCGCCGAGATCGTTGGCCGCGTTCACGTTGGCGCCCGCACGAATCAGCAGGTCCGCGCTCTCGACATCATCGCGGTAGCTCGCCCAGTGCAAGGCCGTGGTGCCGTCTCCCTCGGCAGCGTCGACTTTCGCTCCGCGCTCGAGCAGCGCTCGCAAAGCCGCCCTGTCCGCTTTTTTCGCTGCGGCGACGAGCGACTCGTTGCCGGCTGCCTCGGCGGCGAAGGCCATGCACACGACGAGGACGGCAAGGCGAGGAACGAAGCGGCGCTGATATCGAAGGAAAAGCACCTTTCACACTCCCGCGAGCGTTTCGAGCGGCAACCTGCCCGTGCTGCCGCCCAGCCGCTCGACCGGCACGTCGAGCTTGTCCATCAGCGTGACCAGCAGGTTCGCCATCGACGGGTCGTCCGTGAACCTCAGATGCCGGCCGCCCTGGAGCCGGCCCGCCCCTCCGCCGACGACCAGCAGTGGCAGGTTGTCCCCGGCGTGGCGATTGCTGTTGGAGATTCCGGACCCGTAGAGAATCGTCATGTGGTCCAGGAGCGAACCGTCACCGTCTGGCGTTGCGGCGAGCGTCGCCAGGTACTTCGAGAAGAGCTCGGTATGGTATCGATTGATCTTGGACATGTGCGCGATGAGCTCCGGCACATCGCCGTGGTGTGACAGCGGGTGATGCGCTTCCGGCACGCCGATCTGCGGGTAGGCGCGAGCGCTCTGCTCCTTGCCGATCATGAACGAGATGACGCGCGTCAGGTCGGATTGGAGCGCCAGGCGCTGAAGCTCCAGCATGACTGCCAGGTGATCTTCGAACACCGGGGGCACCCCTTGCGGCTGCTCCAGCGAGGGAAGCTCGATGTCCCGCTGTTCCTCGGCTTTCTGAATCCGCCGCTCGACGTCGCGCACGGATGTCGAGTACTCGTCCACCTTGGTGCGGTCGCCCGGGCCCAGCTGCGCGTTGAGTGCGGCCAGCTTTCCCATGACCGAGTCGAGAATGCTCTTGTGCTGCTGGAGCCTCGCCTCCCGAGCGGCCCGGTCCGTCGTGCCCGTATCGCCGAACAGCTTCTCGAAGACCGCCCTCGGGTTGTGCTCCATCGGCAGCGGCTGGGTGGCGCTCCGCCACGAGATCGTGTGCGTGTAGGCGCAGCTCAGGTTGCCGGTGCACGCACCGGCGTTGGCCGGGGCGTCCATCGCGACCTCGAGCGAGGCCACTTGAGTTTCGCGAGCGAACTGTCTCGCGAGCAGCTGATCCATCGACACATCGGCGATGATCTCGACTTCGTTCCGTCCGCCGCGGCTTGTGCCGGTCAGAAACGACCCTGATGCGCCCGCGTGGATGTAGTTCCAGCTGGCCTTGAGGCCGGACAGCACGAGCAGCTGCTCGCGGAACGGGGCCAGAGGCTCGAGAATCGGTGACAGCTCGAACGCCTTCCCGTCGGCCTTCGGCGTCCAATACTCCATTGCCATGCCGTTCGGCACGTAGAAGGTCTGGAACCGATGGAGCGGCTTCGTCGCGGCCCGTCCGCGCACCGACAGCGCGGGAATCATCGCCTCGAGGAACGGCAGCGCCATGGTCACGCCCAATCCCCGCAGGACGGTGCGTCGCGGCAATGACTTCGCGGTTACAAAGGACATGTTGTCTCCATCCATTCAATGCTCGCGCTGCTCGCGCGAGCTGGCGCTCAATTCGTTGCCGAAGAGGATGCTCGCATCAGAAACGTGGGGCTCTTCACGATCCCCAGAATCAGGGCCGACCACCTGTAGTCCTGGCCCGCCGCGTCGCGCACGACTTTCCGCACCGTCGGACGATCGTAGTACTCGAGCCGGCGTCCGAGGCCGTACGCCAGGAGCTTCTCGGTGACCGTCACCGGGAAGCGATCGGGTTCGTCGAGCAGCAGCGCCCGCAGGCCGGAGAGCCCTTCGACCGCCGCCCCGCTCACCGTGGTTCCTGCTGCGTCGACCGGTCTGCCCGCTTCGTCCACGGTCCGCCATCCGCCGATGGCGTCGAAGTTCTCCAGGGCGAACCCCGGGGGATCGATGGCGGCATGGCAGCTGTTGCACACGGCGTTCTGCCGATGCTGCGCGAGACGCTCCCGGATCGTCGGCGGCACGGCTCCGGGTTTGGTTTCGGGCAGATTCGTGTCGACGCCAGGCGGGGGCGGCGGAACCGGCACACCAAAGATGTTGTCGAGCAGCCACTTCCCTCGAAGAACCGGCGAAGTCCGGTCGGGATACGAGGTCGTCGAGAGGATCGAGCCCTGGGCGAGGAGCCCGCCGCGTTGAGAGGCGTCGGGCAGCGCGACCCGCCTGAAGCGGCTGCCGTAGATCCCCGGAATGCCGTAGTGACGGGCCAGGCGCTCGTTCACGAACGTGTAGTCAGCGCTCAGCAGGTCGCGGACGCTTCGATCCTCGCGCAGCGTGCTCGCGACGAACAACTCCGTCTCCTGCTCGAAGGCCTCGAGCAGGCTCTCGTCGAAATTGGGATAGAAATCGGGATGGACGACGACCTCGGCGACGCGCCGCAGATTCAGCCACTGCGCGGCGAAGTCGTCCACGAGCGCGCGAGTCGATCGCGGGTCGGCCAGCATCCTCCGCACCTGCGCTTCGAGCACAGCCGGTCTCGTGAGCTGACCGCGCTCGGCAAGGTCGATCAGGCGCTCATCGGGAATGCTGCTCCATAGGAAGAACGACAACCGCGAGGCGATCTCGAGGTCGCTCAACCGATACGCCGCCGGGCGGGTCGCCGTCTTCGATGCCGGCGGGTCCCGATGCACCCGAAGGAGGAAGTCCGGGTCCAGAAGGACCCGTTCGAGGGCAAACTGGATGCCGGCGTCGAAGCTGTCGCCGGTTCGGCGGCCGCGATCGAAGAACTCGATCAAGGTCTCGAGGTCTGCGCTCGTCACCGGCCGGCGGTAGGCCAGCCGCGCGATCCGCGAAAGAATCTTGGTGGCGCAGGCCCGCTCGGACCGTGAGGCGCCCGGTCCCTCGGGCTGGCAGATGAAGATCGCGCGGCGGCTGGGTGTGTCCTTCGCCGGCCCGGTCGTCTGATAAGGGCCGCCAATCTCCACGGCGCCGACGCTCGCGTGGTCCATGTAGACCTGATCGTTTGTCAGGACCCGGCCACGCTGCTGCGGCTGCGGCAGCCCCTCCGGCTCCCACAGCTCCCTCACGAACGACACCCCGACGATGTGCGGCCCCGCGTCGACGTGCAGGCGGATCTCGAGCCCCGCATCGGCGGTGGTTTGCATGTACGCCTCCCATTCGGGAGCGCCGGCAAACCCCGGCTCACCGTCTCCGGCGTAGCTGGCGGCCGCGGGCCGGCCCGGCGCCTTGCCGCCGACGGAGAACCGCTTGACCAGCCTGCCGTCGAGACGGATATCGAGCTGCTGCGGCCAGCCCATCCCCATGACGTAGTCCTGATACTGCCGTCGAAGACGGACGGCGACGCGGTACTCGCCGTCGACCGGAAACTTGAAGCTCGTCGCGCTGCCGCCACGGGATCCGAACGGCAGGTCCTCGCTCTGGCGGTCGTCCTGCACGACGTGCAGCGGGATCTCAAAGGTCTGGAGAACCGGAACTGGCGGCGGCAGCCCCGTCGCCAGCCGCGTCACCTGGCGGCCCACCGACAGATATCGCTCGAGGTGGGCCGTCGAAATGGTGAGAACGTCGGCGTTGTTGTCGAAGCTGCCGTCCGCCGTCTCGTCGCCAGGCAGGAGCGACCGTCACGTCGACGTCGAGCGCGAAGAGGTCGCGAATCGCGTTCGCGTACTCGGATCGATTGAGGCGATGCACGGCGCCGATGCGGCCGGGATTGGGATGGCGGCCCAGGCCCGATCGAGATCGCGTCTCGAGCCACGTCGCCAGAGCGTCCGCGGTCGACCGGTCGGGGCGTGGCAGGCCTGCGGCGGCATCGAGCCGGCCCGCAGCCGGGTGATGACACGCTCCCAGAGTCGGGGTTCGTTCGCGGGGTGCGAGTGACATCGACGTCGGCGAGCACAGACCGCCGGCGCGGGCGCGTTCGCTATGACAGCGTGACGCAGTACCGGTTGACGAGAGCGCCAGCCGGAGAGCTCGGTGCGACCGCCGGAGACGCGCCAGTCGGCGACTGGCTCCGCCGCGGTAAGCGACCGCGGACAACGAGCCGCTCGCGACGAGCAGCCACACCGCACCCATCAGGGCGATCAGCCCGATCGCACGCGACCGACGAACGGAGCGTGCCCGAGGGTTCATGGCACGGCGTCCAGGCGAATCTGATTCAGCGCGTCGAGCTCGGTCGGCAGCGCGCCGGTCGCCCGCTGGCATCTGGTTGGCGCTCAGGATGTAGGCCACGATCTCCGGCCGTCCGCTGCGGCGACAGGGTTCCTGCTCGTTCTGCGGCATCGTCTGCGGATACGCTCGAAGAGCTCGCCGACCGATCGGTTCTTCCAGTTGTCCTGAAACACCTAGTCGTTGAGCAGCGGCGCCATGTCGGGCGTCGCGCTCGTCATCGTGCCGTGGCAGGACGCGCACTTCTCCGTGTACGCCGTCTTGCCGGCGTCGGCCTGCGCAGTCGTATACACGCCGTCCTTCACCGTGTGCGCCGCCTGCGGCTCGGCCAGGCCAGTGGCGCCCGCCCCTGCGCTCAACAGGACCGAGACGGCCAACAGGCGCTTCATCTACTGACCGACCACGTACTGACTGCGTCACCACCAGCGTCGCGTTGCGCTTCGGCACCTGGCCGCCGGTCTTGATCTCGGTCGACGACCTTCGCGGTCTTGATGTCGAGCACGGCGACGCTGTTCGAGCCGGCCAGCGAGATGTACGCGAACTTGCCGTCGGGCGTGAGCGCGACCCAGTTCGGCGAGTGGCCGACGCGCGCACCCCCGACGCAGCTTCAGATCGGGCAGCGAGTACACGTACACGCTGCTGTTCAGGCTGCTGTTGGCGACCAGGTACTTGTTGTCGGGCGTGACGCCGATGCCGTGCGCGATGTTGCCGCCGAACCCGGGCGTCTGCTAGCTCGGGAGCGACGTCGGGATACTTGATCCGCGCGACTTCCTTGCGCGTGTCGAAGTCCAGCGACCGCGAAGCCGTTGAAGTCGGTCAGCTGCGCGTAGACGCCGCCGGGTCGAGCCGTCCGCATTGGTGTCGAACGCGATCGGGCGAACGCCGAGATCGAAGTAGTGCGTCCACAACGGCATGTCGGTCTTGGTGTCGACGACCGTGACGTTGCGCGCGCCGATCATGCCCGCGACCGCGTACTTCCCGTCCGGCGTGACGTAGACGTTGTGCACGCCGCCGTGCACGGAGATCGTCCGCGTCTTGACCTGCTTCGCGGCGTCGATGACGTCGAGCGCGCCAGGCGCCTGCGCGATCGCGACGTAGACCTTGCGCGCCGTCGGGCGTGATCGCGATGTTGTTGGGATGGCCGCTGAGCGGAATCTTCTTGGTCACCTTCCACGTCTTCACGTCGACGACGTCCACCGTGGTATCGGCTTCGTTGCTGACGTACAGCCAGTGGCCGTCCGGGGCGGCCGCCGCGCCGTGGCCGCGCTCGATGCCCGTGATCTCGCCGACGACCTTGTTGGTCGCCGCATCGATGATGTGCACGTTGTCGCCGGCGCTGTTGGTCTGGACGATCAGGACCTTGCCGCTGGCCGACAGCGGCAGCGTCAGCGCGAGGATCGCCAATGCGGCCAGCGGAGCCAGCGCTGCCGAAACACGTCGGCGCGCATCGATCGACTGAGTCATAGCCATCCTCTCCTTACCGTGCATTCGACGGACCGTCACCTGGCGCCGCGCCGCGCCCTGGCCGCGAACCCAGGCCGCCAGCGTCTTGAACTGCGGATCATCCTGGGAGGTGAACTGCCTCCCGCCGTTGTGGAACTCGTCGCCGCCGGCGGCAGGCTCGAATGGATGCAGGAGCAGCCGGCTCTTCATCGGATTCCCCGGGGTGACGAGCTTCGACACACGCTCGAAGTTCGAGCCGCGACTGTTCGTCGGTCCAGGCGGTCGCACCAGGGGACAAGCGGCTGCAGGAAACCCACCGCTCCGCCGTCGCTGTGGCACACGACGCAGCGCGTGTAGCCAGGCCGCTTGGCCAGAAAAATCGGCTGAACCTGTGTCTTGAACAACTCGAAGTCGAGACCCGGAGCGGAGGGGGCCTGTGGCGTCGTCTGCGCCGTCTGGGGAGAGGCTGATCCGAGCGCCAGCGCCAGCACGCCGACTAGAATCTTCATCCAGACTCCTACTCTAGCGACCGGCTACAGAACGCGCGTTGCGCCGGACGGCCCTATCATCCGGCAACGTCGGGCGGGAGACAACTGGATTCTCTCGGACCCAAGCGGCTACACAGTTTGGGGAGCTTTGGGAGCCTCGACCACCTGTCTGAGCCCCTCGACGTCGGGAGCTCCCGGGCGCCAAGCGCGATCATCTCGCGCGCAGCCGGCGGCCAAATGATCGGGGAGCGCGCCTTTTGACAGCCGGCGGGAGGAATTCCCAGCGTGCTCAACAGGTAATGCGGCACAAAAAGCTGAGCTCATCAGTGGCGTACGCTTTGCACGCAAATGCATTCTTGGCCACTTGACATTTCTGTAAGTGGAGGGGCGGAGCTGCACGCACGCTTCCGGTCGCTCGAGGTCCCAAACCAGATCGCAGCTCATGAAGCAATGTCACCCACAAACACTGCTCCCCGGGTGTACGCTTTGCACACCAGTGCACCCGTACCGCTGATGACTGTAAGCGAGAGGGCGGAGCTGTACTCACCCCTTCACGCGCAGCCCGTGAGTTCCCAGATGTCTATCGCTTTCCGGCGGAGATCCATGAGTCCATTGGTGCGTCGATGACCGTGACGAGAATTCGCAAGCCCTCACCAGAGCGGCCGCCCGACTCGGCCCGGCCGACGCCAGTGGCGGCGGCGGGCAACGGGCCAATCCGGCCCTCCTCGAGGGCATCGGGGGTTCCCGGCGCACAGATAGCGACCGCAAAGCCTGGAGCCTTGCAGGCGTTCTCAACGCCCCACTGCCCGTCGTGCTGGGCCGCGCTGGAGCACCCGTTGCCGGGAGGCTGGATCCTGCGGGGCCTCGCCCGGCTGCGGATCCCGGCGTACCGGTGCCGTGCCTGCCGCCACAGGTTTTCCGAACCAGCCAGCAATATCAGCGACGTCACGAGCCAGCTCGAAATGGACGCGTTCCTGACCTTTCTGCGTCCGGCCGACAATCGAAGCTTCGAAGAAGTCATTCGTGACCTCGCTCGGGAAGAGCAGGAACAGACGAACGAGCGCCTCAAGGCGGTGCGAAAGCTGGAAGGTGTTTCGGCCGACGGGCAGTCTCGCTGGTAGGTCTTCCGTCTGAGACGACCTGAGGCGACGATGATCGAACGCACCAGTCTTCTGCCGTTTGCCCTGCCGGAACTGGGCGAGGCAGAGCTGAACGAGATTAAGGAAGTCCTCGACTCCGGATGGATTACGACGGGTCCCAAGTCGACCCAGTTCGAACGGGAGTTCGGCCGCTACGTCGGCGCGAAGTTCGCGGTCGCCGTCAACTCCTGCACGGCCGCGATGCATCTGTCGCTGGAGGCCGCCGGCCTGCAGCCGGGCGACTTCGTCCTGACGACGCCGTATACGTTTGCGGCGACGGCAGAAGTCATCCGCTATTTCGACGCGGTGCCTGTGTTCGTCGACGTGGAGCCGGACACGCTGAACATCGATCCCGCGTCTCTCAGGCGGACCATCGCGGCTCTGGGCGACGCGTTCGACCGGAGACGGTGCGGCCACGATGCCGCCGGTCGCGAGGGCTCTTGGAGGCCGGCCGGCGACGGCACGGCGCCCTCAAGGCCGTGATGCCGGTGCATATCGCCGGTCATCCGTGCGAGATGGACAGCATCATGGCCATTGCCGGCGAGCACGGACTGGCCGTCATCGAAGATGCGGCCCACGCCTGTTCGGCTTCGTTCAAGGGCCGCCCGATCGGCAGCGCCCAGGCCGCCGGCATCCCGTGGGCCGCCTGCTTCTCTTTCTATGCCACCAAGACCCTCGCCACCGGCGAGGGCGGCATGGTGACGACCGACAGCGAGGAGTGGGCCGAGCGCATTCGCGTGATGAGCCTTCACGGGATCAGCAAGGACGCCTGGAAGCGCTACACCGCCGAAGGCAGCTGGTATTACGAGATCATCGCTCCTGGCTACAAGTACAACATGCCGGACATCATCGCCGCTCTGGGCGTCGCGCAGCTGCGAAAAGTGGACGCGATGCGGCGGCGGCGTGAAGAGATTGCGGCCCGATACACCGAGGTGTTTGCGACGTACGCCGAATTAGAGACGCCGACGGTCCGCGATCAGGTCGGCCACGCCTGGCATCTCTACATGCTGCGTTTGAACCGGGACCTCCTCACCATCGGCCGCGACGAGTTCATTCAACACCTGAAGCGGCGTGACATCGGCGTCGAGCGTCCATTTCATTCCGCTGCACATACATCCCTACTATCAGGCCACGTACGGGTATCAACCCGAAGATTTGCCGGTCGCCTATGGGGAATACACGCGGGAAATCTCGCTGCCGATCTACAGTCGGATGACCGATCATGACGTGCAGAGCGTGATCGACGCCGTCGCGGACATCGTCCACCAGTTCCGCGCGAGGCCCTCGTATGCGGCTGCTGGACATTAGCATCTCGCTCCTGGGGCTGATCGTGCTGAGTCCGCTGCTGCTGATTGTGGCGGTGGTCGTGAAGTGCAGTTCGCCCGGCCCGGTGCTGTACCGCGCCCCCCGGGTTGGCAAGGACGGCCGAGTGTTCACGCTGTACAAGTTTCGCTCGATGGTGATCGATGCGGCCGACCGTGGTCCCCGGGTGACCGGCCGCGACGATCCCCGCGTCACCGCGGTCGGTCGAGTGCTGCGTCGGACCAAGCTCGACGAGCTGCCGCAGCTCTTCAATACGCTGGCAGGCGACATGAGTCTGGTCGGGCCCCGTCCGGAAGACCCGCTGTACGTGAAGTCCTACTCTGCCGAGCAGCTTCAGGTGCTTCGCGTCAAGCCCGGCATCACCAGCCCCGCCACCATCCTTCACCGACACGAAGAGCAAATGCTGACCGGCCCCGACTGGGAGGACACCTACGTGACGGAGATCCTGCCGGCCAAGCTCCAGATCGAGCTGGACTATCTCTCCGTTCGCACGCTCTCGACCGATGTGCGCATTCTCGCGCAGACAGCGTCTGCCTTGTTCACGAGACCGACGCGTCACGTCAGCGCGAACAGAGGTTCACAATGCAGGAGCTGATCAGGCGGGATCCATCAGCAGCGCCCGTGGTCTACGAGCCGGGGGCCCAGGACATCTGGATCGATGAGTATCTCGACGAGAAAGAGACCGAGGTCAGTCGATACGTTCAGATCATCCTGAAACGGAAGCGCCTCGTGGCCAGCGTGGCGCTGCTCGTGCTTGCAGCGGCCGCGGCCTGGACGTTCACGACCGAACGCCGGTACACGTCGAGCGTCAATCTGCAGATCGATCCGGAACAGAGCGTTCTGCCGTACAGGGAATTGTACGACGCGGTCATGGCGGACCCGCGGTATCATCGGTACGCAGGCGCAAGTGCTCAAGAGCGAGGCGCTCGCTCGCCGTGTCGTGACTGGCGCTCGATCCAGCCATCGGTCCGGACGCCGTCACAGGCGCCGCCAAATGGTTTGCGGCCAACCTGATCGTGACGCCGGTCGAGGGCACGCAGGTCGTGAAGGTCAGCTATCGCTCGAGCGATCCGGTTTACGCCGCCAAGGCCATCAACACGCTGGCCGACGAGTACGTGAACTACGGCTTCCAGACCAAGCGCGACTCCAGCACCACGGCGAGGGACTTCCTGGAGAAGGAGCTCGCCAAGCTGCAGCTGAAGCTCGAGCAGTCCGAACGGCAGCTGGTGGCCTATGCGCGCGAACACAACATTCTGCTTTCTGCCGAAGGCAACAACGTCATCACGCAGAAGCTGACCGACCTGAACCGCGAGATGACGAGGGTCGAAGCGGAGGTCCTGTCGAACCAGTATCAGACGCTGAAGGGCACGACCCTCGAGAACTTTCCGGAGAAGCTCAAGACGAATGTCATGAAGGAGCTCGACAGTCGCCGGTCCGCACTCGAACAGAAGCTCGCGACGGCCACGGCACAGTTCGGACCCAAGTGGCCCGAGGTGCACGCCTGAGGCGGGAGCTGGCGGACGTGCGCCAGCAGCTCGCCAACGAACAACGGAAGGCCCTCGAACAGGCGCAAGTCGAGTACAACCTCGCCGTCGCGCACCGCGAGCGCCTGCTCGCCGCCCTGGCCGCTCAGAATCGCCTGGCCGACCAGCTGACCCAGGATTCGATCCAGTTCAACATGCTCAAGCGGGAAGTCGAGACCGATCGGCAGATGCATGACGGTCTCCTTCAGCGCCTGAAGGAAACCGATGTCTCGTCGGGGCTGAAGTCCGCCAACGTCCACGTGATCGATCGCGGCAGCGTGCCGACGGTACCCTCCTCTCCCAACGTTCCGCTCAATCTCGGCCCTCGGGCTGATGCTCGGCCTCATGTCGGGAGTCGCACTGGCCGTCGCCGTCGAGTTCTTCGACCAGACCGTCAAGACGTCCGAGGACGTCGAACGGGACCTGCGGCTGCCGTTCCTCGGCGCGATCCCTGCGTTCGACAAGTCCTGGAAGGAGGCGAGCGGTGGTCTCCTGATGCCGTTGAACGCGCGCGGGGCGCATCCTCCGCGCCTATCTGACGACGGGAGATACCTACTGGGAAAGCTATCGGGCACTCCGAACGTCGGTGCTGTTGTCCTCGTCCGACGCAAAGTCCCGCACCATTCTCGTGACGTCCGCAGTCCCGGGAGAGGGTAAGAGCACCACGACCGTCAACCTCGGAATCGCGCTCGCGCAGACCGGCTCGCGGACGGTGATTCTCGAACTGGACATGCGCCGGCCGAAGCTGTCCAGCATGCTTCACATATCAGCCACGCTCGGGCTCAGTCACTACCTCTCGGGGCAATGCGAACTGAGCATGGAGATTCAGGAGACCGGGATTCCGAACCTGTATCTCGTGCCGGCGGGGCCGGTGCCGCGGAATCCTCCGGAGCTGATTGGGTCGCCGCGGATGACCGGCGCGCTCGAGCTGCTGAGCCGGCACTTTCAGCACGTGATCGTCGACGGCCCACCGCTCCTGGCGGTGACTGACTCGCTCGTGATTTCGCCACGGGTCAACGGCGTCATCCTCGTGGTTCAAGGAGGCCGAACGCCGAAGGCCGCGGCACAGAAGGCGCGCAACCTCCTGAAGCGAGCCGACGCGAACGTCCTCGGAACGCTCATGAACAATGTTGAAATGGATACGTCGGAACTTTACTATTATGGCTACTCGAGCGCCCACAGTCCGTATCCCGCTCGAAGCGACACGTCGTCCAGCTCATGAAGTGAGGCGCGATGACTAAGGTAATGGCAGCGGCGATCGTCGCGGTTCTCGTGTGGTCGGTTCCGGCGCACGCCCAGGCTCCCAGCCGCGACGATCGCCTCAAGGCGCTCAGCTCGTTGGGGAAGAACGACGGCGAGTACAGGCTCGGCCCGGGCGATCTGATCGAGATCGGCGTCTTCGGCGTGGACACGTTCCGTCACACGCTGCGCATCAGCGCGTCCGGAGTCATCAAGCTCCCGCTCGTCGAGCCGGTGACGGCGACGGGCCTGACTCCCGCCGAGCTCGAACAGCGGCTCACCAAGCTGCTCGATGGCGAGGTGATCAAGAATCCGCAGGTCTCGGTGTTCGTCAAGGAGTACCGGTCCCAGTCGGTCTACGTCCTCGGGGCCGTGCGCACTCCCGGACAGCTGCAGATCAATCTGCAGCTGAAGATCGTCGACGTCCTCTCGATGGCTGGCGGCCTGCAGCCGAACGCCGGAGACGAAGCCATGATCCAGCGCCGGACACCGGAGGGCGACGAGCTCATCAAGATCAACCTGCAGGAGCTGCTGGAGAGTGGCGACGCCAGCCTCAACGTCGAGGTCCGCGGCGGCGACGTCATCAACATCCAGGAACGCCAGGCGCAGACGGTCTACGTGGTCGGCGACGTGACCCGCGCCGGCGCGTTCCAGCTGCCTCCACGACAGGAGCTTCGGATCAGCCAGATTCTGGCCTGGGCGGGCGGCCCGACCAAGACGGCAAAGATGGACCAGGGGATCCTGCTGCGCTACACCGACCAGGGCGACCGACAGCAGCTGACCGTGAACTATTCAGAGGTCCTGAAGGGCAAGCAGGAGGACTTCTTCGTGCGCGCGAACGACATCGTGTTCGTCCCGAGCAGCAAGATGAAGAACTTCGGGTACAGCATGTTGAGCGTCCTCCCCAGCACTCTGTCGTACTTGCCCTTCTACGTCATCCCGTAACCTCGCTCGCCGGACCGGCGCAATTGTCCGGCCCGGCGACGCCGCGCCCGCGCGGCGCGCCAGAAATTCGCGGGCGCCATAGCACACGCACACACGCTGACTCCGACTGAAGACCAGCCGTCCGCGAGCGGCTGCACTGCCGCGGCCGCCGTCGTCCATCGCGCCCCACGACCCACGTTCACCATCCGCCGCTTCCCGTCGACCGATGCCGATCTCGCCCGCCCGGCGAACCTCAGCTCCTGCGTGGGGTCGCTCCGCGACGATCCCGGCAGCACTCTGCACCCAGGCTTCGTGATCCAGGAGACACCGAGATGCCCGCGCGAAGGCGCACGCACCGTCAAAGGCAGACTGAATCCACGCGGAGAACTGGCGCTGAAACGCCCGTGGGGCGCCGCGGATCTTCGAGAACGGTTCGCCGCTGGGATCGACAGGCTGGTCTACAGCAAGGTGAGCCAGATGCTGATCGACAGCGCCCTCGTGGCGATCGCGCTGCTCACGGCCTACCTGCTGCGATTCGACGGCGCGCTTCCGGATCCTTTTCCGCTGCAGTTCGAACGCGTGCTCCCGGTGGCGCTCCTGGCCTACTTCTCGATCAATCTGGTCACCGGGGTCTACAACCGTGTCTGGCGCTTCTTCGGCCTGCTCGATGCCGCGGCGGTGGCATGGTCCGTCTTCTTCGCGTTCGTCCTCTCCTTCGCGTGGCGCCTGTTCGATCCGGGCGTCTTTGCCGGCACCGTGGTGCCGATTGGCGTGCTGGCGATCCACCCGTTCCTGGTGTTTGCCGCCCTGGTCGGCGCACGTCTTGTCCGCCGCGTGCTCTATGCCCGACGAACCGACGCCCGCCACGCGGCCGTTCCTTCGGGGCACTGCAAACGTCTCCTCGTGGCGGGCGCGGGCGAGGCCGGGCTTCACCTGCTGCACGAACTGCGGGAGACCGATTTCGAAGTCGTCGGCTTCCTCGACGATGACCAGGAGCTGCAGGGTCGGACGATCGGCGGTTGGCGGGTGCTCGGGACGACGCACGACCTGGAGTCGGTCGTCCGGGCGCACCACGTCGACGAAGTCATCCTGTGCATGCCGAGCGCCCCACGGCGGTCCTGCAGCGCATCGTCGCGCGCTGCGCGAGAATCTCGGTCAAGACCTCGTCGGTGCCGACGCTCTGGGAAATCATGTCGGGCAGCGCGGCGATCGGACAGCTCAGGCCCGTGAACATGGAGGACCTGCTCGGGCGGCACAGCGTCCCGCCGCCGCAGGACCAGGAGGAGCTGACGCGCGCCTACCGCGGCAGCCGGATTCTCGTGACCGGCGCGGGCGGCTCCATCGGGTCCGAGCTCGTCCGGCAGCTCAGCCGGTTTCAGCCGTCCCAGCTGATTCTCCTGGACAAGGACGAGAACAACCTCTACGAGATCACGTGCGAGATCAGAGGAAGACTTCGAGCGACGTCGTCGAGGTCGTCGCGGATATCCGCAATCGCGACGTGATGGAGAAGCTCTTCGAGCTGCACCGGCCGGAGGTCGTGTTCCACGCCGCCGCCTACAAGCACGTGCCCGCTCATGGAGCACTACCCGGCCGAAGCCATTCTGAACAATGTGATGGGCACGCAGCACGTGGCCAGCCTGTCGAGCGCGTTCGGCGTGAAGATGTTCGTGCTGATCTCGACCGACAAGGCGGTGAATCCCTCGAGCACCATGGGGGCGTCGAAGCGCGTCGCCGAGATGATCGTCCAGGACCTGGCGTCGCGAACGACAACGACACGGTTCTGCTGCGTGCGTTTCGGAAACGTCCTGGGCAGCCGCGCCAGCGTCGTGCCGATCTTTCAGAGACAGATCAGGCAGGGCAAGAACATCACGGTCACACATCCCGACGTCTGCCGGTACTTCATGACGATTCCGGAGGCGGTCCAGCTGGTGATCCAGGCGGGTTCTCTTGGCAAAGAGGGAGAGATCTTCCTGCTCGACATGGGGGATCCGGTCAAGATCGTCGACCTGGCGCGCAATCTCATCGAGCTGTCCGGCCTCGTGCCCGGACAAGGACGTGACGATCGAGTTCACCGGCCTGCGTCCCGGCGAGAAGCTGGACGAAGAGCTCCTGATTGCGGGCGAGCGCGGCGTTCGCAGCACCAAGTACTCGAAGATCTTCGTCGTCGAGGCGCTGAACAACGACTGGTCGCGGATCGACGGGGCCGTGAAATCGCTGGAGGCCGCGGCCCACGCGGCCGACGCGGCGGCCATTCATCGCCTGCTGCGATCGTTGGACATCGGGTACCACAACACCTCCATGCCTCGGGAGACTCCGGCTGCGCCGCCGGAGTTCGGGGTGCTGACACAGAACTTTGGCGGCCCGCGAGAGCCGGCCGCGGCCCTCACACCTTCGACGAGAGAGGCCTGATCGTGCGTGAGACCGCGGCTTCTCTCGACGAGCGACCGATGCGCGCGCGCGCTGCCGTCGGACCGTCGACCGTCGTCATCAGGCCGGCTGGCAGCGCCTTCAACCTGGACTTGATGTCCGTGTGGCGCAACTGGGAACTGGTGTACTTCCTGGTGTGGCGCGACCTCAAGGTGCGATACAAGCAGACGGCGATAGGAGCCGGCTGGGCCATCGTCCAGCCGCTGCTCACCATGCTCCTGTTCACGGCGGTGTTCAGCGGCATCGCCCGTATTCCGACCAACGGCCTGCCGTATCCGATCTTCGCCTACACTGCCCTGCTGCCCTGGACCTACTTCGCCCAGGCGCTGACTCGAAGCGGCAACAGCCTCGTCAACGATTCGAACCTGATCACGAAGGTGTATTTCCCGCGGTTGATCATTCCCATCTCCGCGGTGTTGTCGCCGCTCGTGGATTTCGCCGTCGCGTTCGTGCTGCTCCTGGGGCTGATGGTGTGGTACCAGGTGCCGCCGACGCCGGCCCTGCTGGCGCTCCCCTTCTTTCTCATCCTCTGCCTGGCCACGGCGCTCGCCGTGTCGCTGTGGCTGTCGGCGCTCTGCGTCAAGTACCGGGACGTCGGCATCGTGATTCCTTTCCTCGTGCAGATCTGGATGTTCGCGTCGCCGGTCGCCTATCCGGCCAGCCTGGTTCCCGAGAAATGGCGCGTGCTGTACAGCCTGAACCCGATGGCTGGCGTCATTGAGGGCTTCCGCTGGGCGCTGCTCGGGGCGAGCGGTCCGGATCTGAGAGTCATGGCGATCAGCGCCGGGATGGTCCTGCTCCTCCTCCTGACCGGGGCCGCACACTTCCGGCGAACGGAACGGACATTTGCGGACTTCGCGTGATGAGTGAGATCGCCATCGACGTCGAGAACATCTCGAAGAAGTACGAGATCGGCCTGGCGCAGCACCGCCACGACACGCTCCGCGACCACGTCATCCACGCCCTGAGCTCGCTCGTGCGGCGCGGACCCTCGACCCGCCGGACCAGTACCTTCTGGGCCCTGAAGGACGTGTCGTTCGAGGTCCGGCAGGGCGAGGTCGTCGGCATCATCGGCAGGAACGGCGCCGGCAAGAGCACCCTCCTCAAGATCCTGTCGCGCATCACCGACCCGACGTCCGGAACGCGCCCGCATTCACGGCCGGGTGGCCTCGCTGCTGGAGGTCGGCACGGGCTTTCACCCCGAGTTGACCGGACGCGAGAACATCTACCTGAACGGCGCGATCCTGGGCATGCGGAAGGCGGAGATCGCCCGCAAGTTCGACGAGATCGTCGACTTCTCCGGCGTGGAACAGTTCATCGACACGCCGGTCAAGCGCTACTCGAGCGGCATGTACGTGCGTCTGGCGTTCGCGGTCGCCGCGCACCTGGAGCCGGAAATCCTGATCGTCGACGAGGTGCTGGCCGTGGGCGACGTCAGCTTCCAGAAGAAATGCCTGGGCAAGATGGGCACGGTCGCCAAGGACGGTCGCACCGTGCTCTTTGTCAGCCACAACATGGCCGCGGTCCAGAACCTCTGCAAAGCCGGCGTCGTGCTCTCCGCCGGCGAAGTGGCGTTCCGCGGCACGGCGGTCGAAGCCACGGAGCATTACCTGACGTCGACGACGACGCGGGATTTCGGTGTGGTCGATATCTCGCACCATCCGGGTCGGACGAACGACTCCCACCCGGTCCTGACATCGGTCGGGCTTCTGGCCAACGACGGCCTCTCGCAGTACCGAAGCAGCAGCAGGACGGGAGACGATCTGGTGTTCGAGATCCAATACGACACCGGCGACCTCTGCCTGGACAACGTCGTCCTCGCCATCTGCTCGTCGATCGGCGAACGGATCTGCACCGTCAGCGCGCGCTTCTGTCCGGATTTTACCTGGAAGATGCTCGGCAAGGGCACGCTGACCTGCCGCCTCCCCAGGATGACCTTGGTCGAAGGCGAGTACAGAGTGACGGTGGCGATGGGCCGGCGTATTCAGCGGACCAACGTCGACTACGTCGAGGACGCGCTGACGTTCCGCGTCGAAGCCCTGGACTACTTCGGCACCGGAGAAACGCTGCTCCCTGGGCAGGGCTACTTTGCCGTACGGTCGGAGTGGCGCATGGTGTCGGTTCCTGAAAACGTCGGCAGCCTCCTATGACTTCCAGCACCTTGGAACACCTCTACGGGCGCCTGACCCTCGGCTTCCCGGTTCCTCCCCACGACGGCATGCAGAACTTCAGGCGCATGAAGTTCCTGCATGACTCGATCGTCGAGTTTGCCACCCCGTCCGGCGGCGTGGCCCTCGAAGTGGGTTGCTACAAGGGCGGCTCGACGGTATTCCTGGCCAAGGCCTGCCTCAAGAAGGGGATTTCCGACATCTATGCGATGGACCTGTTCAGCGGAACGCCTTCGTGGAACCAGACCATCGACACCTACGAAGCGACCGTGAACCGGATGACGGAGTACAAGCTGGACCGCACGGTGAAGCTCCTCCGGTCGCATTCGCTCGCGTATCCCTGGGACAAGATGATCGATGTCTTCCATCTGGATGCTGATCACGAGTACCAGGCCGTGGTGAGCGACATCGAAAAATTCACGCCCTTTCTGGCTGACGAGGGCATCATCGTGTTCGACGACTACGACGCCGCCCACCCGGGCGTCAAGCAGGCGGTGCACGAGCTTCTCCTGAAGAGGCGAGAGCTCGAGGTCGTCGCCGTCAACTACGAGGGGTGGGAATACGGCAGCATCTGCCTGAAGAACCGGGCCAAAGGCTGGCCGCGTTGATGAGGCCCGCCGAACGGCTGGTCGTCGTGCCGTCCGATCCGATTGCGGTATACGAGAAGGCCGGGTACGACTGGCTCGAGCGCTACTTCAATCCGGCAGGGATGTTCCGTGAGGTGTACGCCGTCAGCCCGCTCGAGCAGGGCGAGCGCAGGGCCTTCGGGATGACCATCCTGGGCGTCGCCGAGGGCCGGTTCCGCCGCGTGCTGCGCGATCTCAAGCCCGACGTCGTCCGTGCCTACGGCGGGTACTGGCCGAGCGACTTCGTCTGCAGAAACCGGGTCGCCGGCATCCCCGTGCTCGTCAGCGTTCACGATTCGAACCCATCTGAAGTGCATGCGTCTCTGAGGTTTGCCGATCTAGTCCTGTGCGTGTCCGAGGCTGTGAAGCGCCGGGTCCTGTCGGTGGGCACGAATCCGTCGCGGATCCGGATCCTGCCGAACAGAGTGGATTCGCGGGTCTTCCACCCGAAGACCGCGGCCGACTTTCGGTCGTTGCAGGATCGATTCCCCGCTGGACGGCACATCCTGCACGTGGGGAGACGGGTTCCGCAGAAAAACCTCGACACGCTGATTCACGCCCTCGCGCTCCTGCCCTCCGAGTATTCCTGTGTTTTCGTCGGACAGGGGAAGCGAGACAAGTTCGTCGCGCTGGCGGAAGGCCTCGGCGTCGGGGATCGATGTGTCTGGCTGGACGCCATCCAGAACAGCGAGTTGCCCCTCTGGTATTCCTGGTGCGACTGCATGTGCACGCCCAGCCGGTGGGAAGGGTTCGGCATCGTCTTCCTCGAAGCGGCGGCGTGCGGCGCAGCCATCGTGACGTCTGATATCGCTCCCATGAACGAGTATCTCGTCCACGACAAGAGCGCCTGTCTCGTGAGGGCCTACGAGGATCCACGGGCGCTGGCCGATGGGATCACGCGCGCCTGCGAGGACGCGGACTACCGTCGCACGATCAAGAGCGGCGCGATGACAGCCGCCAGGCCGTTCGATCTTCCCGAGATCGACGCCAGAGAGGTCGCGATCTACCGCGAGGCGATGGGGCTGGCCTCGCCCACCCTGCCACGCAGGCTCGGGATCGCGGCCTGGGAGTACGGCACGGCCGTCACCTCCCGTCTCCAGGCGTTACGGCACCTGAATGGCTGACCCCGGATTCGGCGACGTCACATCGGCGGAACAACAATGATCAAGAAAGCGTTGAGCAAGGCACGAACTCAGGTCAGACAGACCGCTCTCGATTTGATGTGCAAGCAGTTGATGGCCGCGAGCGCCGGCGGGCGCGCGCCCTTCAATTTCGAAGAGCTGAAGATGCTGCGCGCGGCGCTCATCTCGCAGAACCTCTGCTGCATCGACGGTCAGATGGTGTCCGAGTTCGAACGCCAGTTCTCCTTCACCTACGGCGTGCCTTACGGCGTGGCGTCGACGTCCGGCACAGCCGCCATTCACGTCGCGCTCGGCGCGCTCGACCTGGAACCTGGCGAGGAGGTGATCACGGCCCCGATCACCGACATGGGGACGATCATTCCGATCCTCTGCCAGGGCGGCATTCCCGTGTTCGCCGACGTCGATCGCACGCTGAACATGGATCCCGCGTCGGTCGAGCAGTGCATCACCAGCCGGACCAGGGCGATGCTGGTGGTCCACCTCTTTGGCAACCCGTGCGACATGGACGCGATGTCCGCGCTTGCAAAGCGCCACAACATTCCCCTGATCGAGGACTGCTCACAGGCGCATTGGACCGACTACAAGGGCAGGTTCGTCGGCACGATCGGCGACATCGGATGCTTCAGCTTCCAGCAGTCGAAGCACATGACCACCGGCGACGGCGGCATGACGATCACGTCGAATCAGGCGTACTACGAGCGGATGAAGCTGTTCGCCGACAAGGGGTACGCCAGAAAGGGCTGGGGCGCCAGGTCCTACCTTTTTCACGCGCCCAACTACCGGATGACGGAGCTGGTCGGCGCCGTCGGCCTGGCACAGCTCGGGAAGGTCAAGGCGGTCGTCGAGAAGCGGCGCGAGTTGTGCCGGCATTTGACCAGCCTGCTGTCGCCGGTCCACGGCATTGAGCCGGTGCCGGTGACCGAGGGCGCCAATCCTTCGTACTGGCAGTACGCCTTCTGCGTCGACGGCGTTTCCGTCGCGGACTTCGCGGCCGATCTGATCCGGCAGAAGATCTGGGCGACGGCCGGCTACACCGGCAAGCCGATCTATCTCTGCTCCGAGTCGCTGATCGCAAAGAAGACATACGGGACGTCGGAGTGGCCGTTCACCTGCAATCCAGGCATCACGTACGAGTACAAGGAGGGGCTCTGCCCTCGGGCCGAGGACAGCCTGACTCGCCTCGTGACCATTCCGATCGACGAAAGCCGTGACAGGGCGTACATGGAACGGGTAGCGGCGGCGGTGTCGGGCACGATGACGAGGCTGGCTTCCGGGACCGTCTCCGCCGTGCCGGTTGTCAAAGCACCCACCGCTTCACCTGCGCCCACCAGGGCTGCCAACGGGACCTCGCCTTCACGAGTCCGGGTCGCGATCGTCGGCTGCGGGCAGATGGGACGCTGGCATCTTGACTCCTACAAGAACGAATCCCCAGGTCGACGTGGTGGGCTTTGTCGATTCATCCATTGCCCGTGCCGAGGGATTCGCGCGCGAGTCCAACGGCAAGGCCTACGGATCGCATACGGACCTGCTCCGCGATGGACCGCTGGACGCCGTCAGTCTCTGCACCGTGCCCTCGACTCACCACGACATTGCCATCGATCTCCTGAAGGCCGGCGTCAACGTGCTCTGCGAGAAGCCGCTGGCGATCTCGGTGACGCAGGCGGAAGAGATGTCGAGAACGGCAAAGGAGCAGGACCGGCTGCTGTTCACGGCCTTCAAGTTCAGGTTTCATGACGAAGTACGCCGGGCGAAGGAGCTGATCGACGCGGGCAGCCTCGGGCAGATCCTGAACTTTCGGCTCATGTTCGGCGGCTACATCGACATGACCGGACAGTGGTATTCCCAGAAGGCGCTCTCCGGCGGCGGCATCATCATGGACAACGGACCGCACGCAGCGGACCTGATGCACTTCCTGTTTGGCCACGTCAAGAGCGTCACGGCACAGGTCGGCCGCACGTCAGCACCTCGAAGTCGAGGACACCGCGAAGCTGGATGTCTGCATGGAGAACCAGACGGTCGGCACGGGCGATCTGAGCTGGTAGCGTGCGGATCCCGCCGCGCTCTTACCTGGAAATCTACGGCGACGACGGCGCGGCCACGCTGGACCCCGAGGGCATTTCCTACAAGTTCAAGACGTGGAGCGAATGGAAACGGGTCGGCAATCAGCGTGGACGCCAAGGGCGCATTTGCCCGCCAGATCGACTACTTCGTCGACGCGGTCCTCGGACAGAATCCGCTGAGCCTCGGCAATGGCGAAGGCGTGGCGTCGCAACGCGTGATCGAGGCGGCGTATCAGTCGGTGGAACAGGACCGGAAGATCAACATCACGGCCGATCGAGGGTGAACATGTATTCTTGTCGTCGATGCTCGGCGGAGTCGCGCGGAGTCCCCAGGTGCAACCACGCGGGGCGGCGGCCGCGCTCGAACGAGGGCCATCGGTTGGGTCAAGGAACAACCGCCTCGCCGGCGGTGGGATCGCCGTCCACCACAAGTCGCACGACTCGCCACGCAGGAAGTGACCGGCTATCTGATTCCGACCCTGATGAACGCCGGCGAAGAGGCGCTTGGCCATCGAGCTCGCTCGATGGGAGGCGTCCGTACAGACGGCCGGACGGATCGCTGGCGGCACCAGACGGCGTTCCGTACACGTTCGACACGGCGCAGGTCATTCGCGGGTTTCTCGCGGTCCTCGATCGCGTCCCGCAGCTCGAGCCGAACCTGCGCCGCGCGTGCGACTACGTCGCGGCACAGATCGGCGCCGACGGGCGGGTCAACAGCCACGTCGCTCGACATGTGGAAGCTGCCAGACGGACAGCGTCCTGACCGACTACTGCAATCTCTACGTGCTGCCGCCGCTCGTCGACGCGGGTCGACGGCTCGGCGAGCCCAGGTACATCGAGGCGGCGCACCGCGGCGCTGAACTACTTCCGGCAGCAAGCCTGACCTGGTGGACGTTCAAGGCGGAGTCGGGCACGTTCTCTCACATGTTCGGGTACATGATGGAGGCGCTCGTCGATCTTGGCGAGCTCGAGCTCGCCGAGAAGGGGCTCGCAGCAGGCCGAGCGCATCCAGCGGCCGACGGCAGCATCCCCGCCTATCCCAGGCGCGACCTGGATCTGTTCGACCGGGATGGCGCAGTTGGCCATCGCCTGGCTCAAGCTCGGGCGATCGCGGACCCGGCAGAACGAGCCCTGACGCTACCTCGAACGCCTGCAGCACGCGAGCGGCGGCTTCTTCGGCAGCTACGGCAGGGGCGCTATCTACTTCCCTCAGGAGGAAATCAGCTGGGGGGTGAAGTTCTTCATCGATGCCGAGCTGCTCGCTGAGGATCGCAGCCGGTCCGGCAGGCGATGACGCTCCTGGTACCCTCCCGTGATACACCCAGGTCCGCTCCCTTCCCCGCTCCCGAAATGGCTGGCTGCCAGTTCGCCCTCACCGATCCCGCCTGAATCCGAAGGGCCCTCCAAAGGAACAACCGTTGCGAGCCTGCATCTTCATTACTGATCTGGGCAAGGTGGCGTCGCACGGAGACGCGCTCGTGAGCCGCGCCGGTGCTCTGGCCGGGAGTGACCGCCTTCGACGAGATCTGCTTTGTCGGATGCCGGCAGTCACAGCCGCTCGACGGAGGCGTCGCCGCGTATCAGCCCCACGTCACCGCCGACACCTACTCGAGAATGCGGGTCGCGAACACGCTCTTCCGCCTCGTCGACGCGAAGGCAGCGCCGACGATCGCCGCGCGGGCCGGCCTCTCGCTCTGCGCGCCTGCGGTGATCGAAGTGATTCTCGCCTGCGATCCGGACTTCGTGCTGCTCGATGTCAGCTGGGGCGGCTATCTGAAGACGCGGCTCGACGCCGAACTCCCCGGAAGGGTCTGCCTCAGCGGCCATCACACGGCTGCCGCGAGAACCTGCACCCCGTTCGTGCAGAATCCGGAAACGCTCGTCAGCATCGTGCTGCCCACACACAACGGCTCGAAGTACATCAGGCACTCGATCGACAGCTGCCTCACCCAGATCGCACCGTCGACCTCGAGCTCATCGTGGTGGACGACGGCTCGACGGAGGACATGGGCGCCATCGTGTCCGAGTTCGACGATCCCCGGCTCCGGTACGTTCGGCATGACACGAACAAGGGCATCTCGGCGGCGTTGAACACCGGCTTCGCGCTGGCCACGGGCGACTACCTGACCTGGACGTCTGACGACAATTGCTACGATCCGAATGCCATCGAGAGACTGGCGCGCGTTCCTTCAGAAGCATCCCGGACATCGACTTCGTCTATGCGTCTTCCTACATCGTCGATGAGCGAGGCAGCGAGACCACGCGATCAGGCGGCCTCTGCCGCCGCAGGAGCTTGACGCGGCAGAACGGCGTCGGCGCCTGCTTTCTCTACACGCGCCAGGTCTACCGCGCAGTCGGCGACTACAATTCAGACGCGTTCCTGGTTGAGGACTACGACTACTGGGTCCGCGTCTCGAAGCGTTCCGGATGCAGCGGCTATCCTGTCGCCGCTGTATTACTACCGCTACCACGAAGAGTCGCTGACGTCGAGCATACGGCGTCGACGAAGTGGCCGCGCCGCTTCGATCGTCGTCAGGCAGCAGAACGGCGTCGCATGACAGGGCACGGCATCACGGGTGCTGAGGCGACGCCGCTGGTCAGCGTCGTCATTCCGACCCACAACTCCGCTGCCGGTTCATCGCCGAGGCCGTGAAGAGCGTGCTGGCCCAGACCTACCGGAGTTGCGAAGTGATTGTTGTCGATGACGGATCGTCCGACGGGACCCGCGACGTCCTGCGCCCTTCGCCGGACAGATCAGGTACCTGCATCAGGCCGAACCAGGGTCCGTCGGCCGCCCGCAACGCCGGGATCAGAATTGCCAAGGGTCAGTTCATCTGCCTGCTGGACGCGGACGACGGATGGGCCCCGTACAAGCTAGAACGACAGGCTGCGTTCATGGCGGCGCATCGAGGACGTCGGGCTCTTGTTCGCCGATGCAGAGGAGTCCGACGACGCGGGCATTCAGAAGCCGTCCATCCTCAAGACGATGATGTTTGGCCCGGCCGTGTTGTCGGAGACGCCGCTCGAGCAGCCGTTCCGCCGGCTCGTCGAAGAGAACTTCGTGCCCACCAGCACCGTGATGATCAGAACGTCGTGCCTGGTGAAGGCCGGCCTGTTCGACGAAGACCTTCAGAACGCCGAGGACAGGGACATGTGGCTGCGCCTGGCCGCCCACGCTCCAGTCGGGCCTGCCTTCCCCTCGTGCTGGCGACGAAACGGAGTCACGGCGGAAATATCTCATCGCGCATCGAGACCGCCCTGCGATCACGGATCCGTGTCTGGAGCCAGGCTCGACGCCGATGGCCGGACATGGCGCCCGCATCGCTGTATCACAGGATGCTCGCTGGCGCCTACCAGGAGCTCGGATACCTGCTGCTCACACGGGGCGAAACGCGCGCCGCGAGGGGATGCGGCGTGGAAAGCCTCCGCAACGCCCTGAGATATGTGGTCACCACACGATCCGGCTTCTCGAACCGTTGGCTGTTGTCTGCCGGGCTCGTGCCTCTGACGCTCGTGCCCTGGCCGCTCGTCCGGTCGGTGTGGCGGGCGCGAAACCATGCCCTCGGGAGAGAGTTTCAGCCGTGGCCGGTCGTGGCGCCCACGCCGCCGGAGCATCCGTAGAAAACGGAATCGATGAAGTCGCTCGCGATGATCGCCTACTACTTTCCGCCCGAAGGGGGCGCGGCCGTTTACCGTCCGCTCCGGTTCGTGCGGCGCCTGGCGAGCCTGGGATGGCACTCGGCCGTCGTCACCCACGGCGGTCGCCGCCACGAGAGGTACAACCCGGGTCTGATGGAGTCGGTCCCACCCGGGACCGACGTCGTGCGAGTGGCGGATGGCGACCTCTGGCAGGCCGTCCAGGCCAGACGAGCGAAGCGGTTCGAGCAGCGTGTCGAGGCCGGCATCGCTCGAACTGCATTGGACGCAGCTCACCAACGGCCGGCCCGCTCCTTCCTCCGAGGTCTGGTCCGGCGGGCCGAGGCCTGGCTGTACTACCCGGATCCCGCCCGCTTCTGGATCCGCCCCGCAACACGCGCGACGGTCGCCGTCTGCCGTCGCAAACGGCCCGATGTGCTGCTCGTCACGGGTGGGCCGTGGTCGTCATTTCTCGTCGCGCGGAAGGCTTCGCGCCTCACCGGTGTGCCGTACATGCTCGACTTCCGCGACTCGTGGACGTTGACCCGCAACGAGGACTTCGAGCTGCTGCGGCCCCGATGGGCGCGGTCGAAAGACCGGCGACTGCTCGGCAGCCTGTTCAGGGAAGCCCAATCGGTCATCTTTCGCTACGAAGCCGAGGCGGAGTGCTACTGGAATGCCTACCCAGGCACGCTTCGCGCGGAGAAGATCCACATCATCCCCAACGGGTACGAGGGCGAGGTCGAAGCGTTCGACGTGGACCGAGGGGAGCGATGTACGCTTCTGTACACCGGAACGGTCGGGCCGTACCGGTACAACACTCTCCTGGAGGCGCTCTCCATTCTGCGGGCCTCCCTTCCCGAGTCGAGGCATCTGCATGTCCTCTTCGTCGGCGAGGGAGTGGACAGCGTCGAGCGGGCCGCGGCGTCGCGTGGTCTGTCGGACCTTGTCGAGACCAGACGGCCCGTGCCCTCGCGCGAGGTCGCTCGACTGCAGCGCCAGGCCCACGCGCTCGTCCTGCTTGGCGTCAAGAGCTATCAGGGTTACGAGCTGTGCGGAAGCAAGGTGTTCGGGTATCTGAAGGCTGGTCGGCCAATCCTTGGCATCCTTCCTCCGGACGAGTCCAGAAAAGTTCTCGAGCAGGTCGGCGTTTCGACCCTGGCCGACATCGAGTCCCCTCAGGAGATCGCGCGCCTCCTGCGGCATGTGCTGACGTGTTGGCAGGACAACCGATTGGCGACCCTGTTGCCGAATCCTGAACAGTGCGCGGTTTACGAGGCAGACCACCAGACCCATGCCCTTGTGCGCGCCCTGGAGGGCCGAACGCCTCTCACGTCGTTCGTGCCCGGGTCGGCGGAAATGCCAGACAGCCTGAAGGACAAAATCGGTCGAGAGGGATGGCTCAGCCCAGCGTAAACGAGCGTCGCCTGCGATTTTGCATTCGCGACGACGACACGAACTTTTTCACCAGGCCCGAGGAGCTCGAGCGGGTGTATGGCCGAATCACCGAAGGGGGCCCGGTATCCCTGGCGGTCGTCCCCTTCTGCCGTGCGGGCACCAGCAAGGCGGTGCCGGAGAGACTACGGGGCCGATGGTCCGTGCACCCGTTGCATGAGAACGTCGAGCTCGTGGCCTACCTGCGCGAAAGGCTCGCGGCAGGCCGGTTCGAAATCATGCTTCACGGGTACCACCACGACGAACTGCACGGCCGGCCGGAGTTCGCCGCCACCGACGACCTTCACGGTCGGGTTCGAGCCGGCCGGGAATATCTCGAAGACCTGCTGGCCACCAGGATTAGAGTCTTCGTGCCGCCTCACAACGCCATCGGGCGAAGCGGGCTGCAGGCCATCGCGCGCGAGCGTCTGCACCTGGGCGGGGCGGCGGGCGTTCGTGGGGGATGGCCCCTCTTGTCGTCCGAGACGTGGGCGCTGTGGTGGCGGCTTCGAAAATGGCGCAGCGCCAACGGATCCGGGGTGCCATGGATCCTCGACCTGGGTGACCACCGCGAGATTCACGGGAATGCAGTCACCCCTCTCTCCAGCTTGAAGACGAACGAGTCGAATCTGGATCGGGCATTCGAGGTGGGCGGCGTCTTCTGCGCGGCAACTCACTACTGGGAAATCGGGACGGCCAGCCAGCATCCCGGCGACCCGACGGTCGGAGAGCAGCTTCATCGCCTGATCGATCGCGCAGTCAGCCGGCCGGGGACCGTCTGGCAGTCGGTCGGCGACATCGTCTCGAGCCCGCACTGATTCGATTCGAGAGAACAGCGTCTTGCCGATTCCGCCTATGAAGATCGCCCTGGTCGATGACACGGTGTACGGCTACGCCACCGGGGACACGCCGTTCGCTGGCGGCGCCGAGCGTTACATGTGGCTGCAGATACGTGCGCTGGTCGCTCACGGCTGGTCGGGGGTCATCGGCGTCCGCAACGCTTTGGCGCCAGGAGAGCGCGTGCGCATCGACGGGGTGGACTGTGTGGGCATCGATCGGGGCCACACGCTCCGGAGCTTGCACCGGTTTCTTGCTTCGGAGAAACCCGACTGGTGTCACTGGTTTGCCGCCAGCCACCTGCTCGGACCGGCGGTGGCCGTCGGCAAGCTCACCGGAACCCGGACCGTGTTCTCTGCGCAATTCGACCTTGATGTGCGCCCACGACAAGCCCTTCACCACCGACCACGCCTCTGGCCGCTGTATGCGGCGGGACTTGCCGGAAGCGACAGAATCTTGCTGCAGCATGGGCGTCAGCTGAACGAGCTTCCGTCGGTCTGGCGCGCCAAGGCCTGCGTCGTTCCGGGGGTGGTGACGATGCCCGGGTCGTTCATTCCTCATGCCGGACGCGAACCGTACGTCGCCTGGGTCGGTGTCCTTCGACAGCCGAAGCGGCCCGATCTGCTGATTGAGGTCGCCCGGCGGTGCCCATCGACTCGTTTCGTCGTGTGCGGCGGCACCAGCGACCATCGATCGCCCCCCGGCTACAGCCAATCCATGGCTGAACGTCTTCGGCAGGTTCCGAACGTCAGTTACCTCGGGCACGTGCCGCCGGCGCGCGCCATTGAGGTGATCGCCGGCGCGTCGCTGCTGCTGTCCACGTCCGAAGGAGAGGGTTTCCCGAGCGTGTTCCTCGAAGCCTGGGCCAGCTGGAACGCCCGTGGTCAGCCTGAAGATCGATCCCGACGGCGCTATCGCAGACAAGGGCCTCGGGGTCATCTCTGCCGGGACAGAAGGAGCGGCCGGCGATATCGGCACCTTGATGGCCTCCTCCGAGAAACGTCAGCAGATGGCCCTTCGCACGCGCAGATATGTGTCGACATTCCACTCTGAGGCCGCCGCCGTCGCCTCCGTCGAACGCGCCTTGAGCGGCGGAGTCCCTTCCGCTCTGCAGACGTCACCGGACCTGGCCCGACCATGAACGTTCTTGTGCTGCACTCGGAACTCGGCGTGCTCTGGGGCGGCGGCGAGACGTTCACCACCAATCTCTTCACGGCATTCGCGAAGCGCGGTCATCGCGTGACGGCCACCTTTGTCGCGGACCATCACGGACGCTATCCGAGGGCACTTCCTGCCTGTTTCGAGCCGATGCCCCTCTCCGGCTGGTGGTCGCGCAAGCCGGGCCAGGCGATGTTGTCTGCGGTCGGTTCGCGTAATGCCCGGACCACTGAAGCCAGGGTGGGAACGGGTGCAGGAGGCGGTCTGCTGGCGTACGATTCGGTGGCACAACCGGCGCTTCGAGCGCCGAGTTGAGATCGACGCTTGACGGCCGCTGGCAAAACTACCAGGCGGTGTATGTGAACGGGAATGTCGGCCTCGCGCACAAGGCGGCGCACCATCGCCCGACGCTCCTGATGCTGCCGGGGCCAGTGTCGGATGACGTCACGCCGCTCATGCAGAACATCCACGCGGTGTGCGCGCACGACGACGGCTTGCAGCTGCATCCGCTCGCTGCTCGGCGATCGGGCGATCGAACTGCCACTCGGTCTCGATTCCGACCTGTTTCAGCCCGGGCCCCATGTCGGTTCGCGCGGAACTGGGGTGGTCCGATCGGGAGCTTGTCATCGGCTACGTCGGGCCGCCTGGCGCTCATCAAGGGCGTCGATCTCCTGGCGGCCGCCTTCGCTGAGATCTCGCGCGGTGTTCCCTCAGGCCAGATTGCTGATCGTCGGGAGCGGCGAGGAGGAGGCGCGTATGCGCTCAGTGCTGTCGCGGGAACTGGCCCGGGGGGTCAGTGCACATCCAGAAACGAATGAGCCAGGACCAGCTTCCCCGCTGGTATCGAGCCATGGACGTCTTCGCGATGCCGAGCCGTTACGAGACCATGTCGAACGCCGTGCTCGAGGCGATGGCGTGCGGCGTGCCGTTCGTGGCGTCAGGCTGTTGGCGGAAGCAAGAACCTTGCGGCGATCAACGCCGGGTGGCTCTTCGAGCCGGAGTCCACTCCGGCACTCGTCAACGCTCTGACGCATGTCCTCGACAACGGCTCGCAATTGAAGTCGTACGGCGAGCGCGCCAGCCGACATGTCCGGAAGCGCTACAGCTGGACATCGAGCGCCGAGCGCCTGGAAGAAATCATCACAACACGGCTGGGTGTGAAGCCGTGACCTCACAGACTGCGGCGGCAAGCGATCGCATTTACGCGTTCAGGGCCTCGCAGCTCCTACCGCCGCCATACCTCGAGTACTGTCTACTACGCCCAGATCTTCTACGCGACGATGGGCACGGCTCTGGGGATCTCATTCGGCCGGCTTGGTGTGTTAACGCTGTTGCTGCTGGCGGCGACTTGTGTGGCTCGCACGGGCGAGCATCTGCTCACGCTCTTGAAGTCGATTGCGCTTCCGCTCGCCTGCGGCGTGTGCTTTGTGGCCATCCAGGTCGCCGTACATGGCGAATCGCTGATGGGCAACGCGTACGTGCGGGAATTCGTCCCCTGGATGCTGGCGCTCGTCATCGTGCAATGGCTTGGACTCCGCCGGGGATTTCTCCATCGATCCGCGGCTGCCGTACTGTTCATCGGGCTGACGACGCTTCCCTACCTGAGGGCGTTTGTCAACGATTCGACGAGAGTAGGCCTTGAACGGTCGATCGGCATTGCCAACCCGAACGACCTCGGCGCGTGGTTTGGCTTCTGTTTCGTGTACCTGACGATTCTCGGCCTCGAAACGCGACGCAACTGGGTGCGCGCGGTTACCTGGAGCGCGGCCCTCGTCTGCCTGGGCGTCGTCGGCCTGACCGTGAGCCGCGCGCCGCTGTTCGCCGCAGCCATCAGCACCGTGCTGGCCTTCCGCCGAGCTGCTCAAGCGAGGATTCGTTCCCGTTCCTCGCGTTGCTCGTGCTTGCGTGGGTCGCTTACGGGCTGGGCCTGTTCGAGCGGTCGGCGGCGATGTACGCGGAACGAGGGCTCGAAGAGAGCGGGAGGTTTCTCGTGTGGCCTGTGGCCATCCAGCGCTTCCTGGGCTCGATCCTCACAGGCGTGGGCGTTTCCAATGTGGACAGCTATATCCCTGCGAAGGGGTTCGCAGTGAGCCCGCATAACGGCTTCATCTTCATTGCCGTGGCATCCGGGCTGGTGCCCCTGTCGCTCTTCGTAGCGTATTGGGTGCAGCTGTTTGTCAAGGCGTTTGGCGGTCACGCTGCCAAGCACGAGGACATGCCCTTTCACGGCCCGCTGCTGTCGTACTCGCTTCTGATCATGATGGGGCTCAACGAGGCCTTCATGGTGCCCTGGATGATGGTCACGCTCGCGAGCGTGGGTGGCAAGGGACTCGTCTTGAGCCCCAGGCGCCCGACAATGAGACGACCGGATGCGCGTCGGGAAGCAAGGCGCGGAGAAGTCCAGGTGCTGGCACACCGCGGCCGCGCTCGGCCACAGACTGCCCGGAACGCTGTCTGACGTGCCACGACGACGAGCGATGGCTGCAGCCCACCCAATGCGGCGAACCTGGCGCGGCCGGCAGGCCCTGTCGCCTTCTGTATGTTGTGGGCCAACTACACACAGGAGGGCTGGAGCGGCAGCTCTACTATTTGCTTCGAACGATTGACCGCGACCGCTACCGGCCCGCTGTCGCCGTCTGGCGCTACAGCGAAGGCGATGTCCACGTGCCTCCGATACAGGCGCTCGGCGTGCCGCTGTACTCGGTTTCCGATGCGCCATCGAGGATGGCCAAGCTGAAAGCGTTCCGGCAGCTGGTCAGGACGCTCGAACCGGAGGTCGTCCATTCTTACAGCTTTCATACCAACGTCGCGGCTTCCTGGGGAACGGTTGGGACCCGGGCAGTCGCCGTCGGATTCATTCGGAGCGACTTCGATTGGGCCAAGAAGGAGTCCGGGGCTCTCCTGGGCCGCCTGAGCGCCCGGTGGCCGGCGGATCAAATCTGCAACAGCGCAGCAGCCGCGGCAGCCGCCCGCCGGTCAAGAAGCTTCTTCGCGCCCGGACGGTGCCACGTGGTGCGAAACGGGCTCGACCTCGAACGATTTCGTCCGTCTCCGGTCGCGACCGACGGTCCCTGCCGCATCGTGGGTCTAGGCTATCTGCTGCCGGTCAAGCGATGGGATCGCCTCTTGGGAGCGGCGCAGGTGCTCAAGCGTCGAGGCCTGGACTACCGGATCGACATCGTGGGCGATGGTCCGCTCAGAGGCGTCCTGGAACAGCGCGCCCAGGCGCTAGACGTCGTCGATCGCGTGCGGTTTGTTGCTCACACCGATGACGTCCCGGGATTGCTGGCGGGCGCCTCGTTTCTGGTGCTCACGTCGGAGAGCGAAGGGTGCCCGAATGCGGTCATGGAAGCCATGGCCTGCGGACGTGCGGTCGTCTCGACCAACGTGGGCGACGTCTCCAGCCTCGTCGAGGATGGACGAGCGGGCTTTCTCGTCCGGCCCGACGACGATCTCCATGCTGGCGGAGCGAATCGCGACGCTCGTCGCCGACCGGGCGCTGTGCCGCCAGATGGGAAACGCCGCCAGGGCGAGGGCGGAACGCGATTTCGGGTTGGACCACCTGGCCCGGGAAACGCTGGCCGCATACCGAACCGCCGGGTGGAGAGAACAAGTCGCTGGAGCCTCCAGCGTCGAGGCTCTCGCAGGCGAGTGACTCCCGACATGACATTGCAGACCTGGAAGACGCCGCACATCCTCAAGGGGATGCTGACCTATGTGCCCGTCCTGAACACGTGGCGCGCGCGGCATGGCGTGACCGGAGGATCGACCTCCTCCAGGTACTGCTATGCCGTGTGGCTGCGTCATCTCGTGACGCTCGATCGGCAAGGCTTCACGATCAAAGGGGCGTCGGTCGGCGAGCTCGGCCCAGGCGACAGCATCGGAACAGGGCTGACCGCACTACTCTTCGGAGCGCATCGCTACGTTGGCCTGGACGTCGTGCCCTACTCGGCGAACGCCGACCTGCAGCGAATCCTTACCGAGCTGGCAGAGATGTGCCATGCGCAGGAACCCATTCCGAATCACGACGAGTTCCCTGGCGTTCGTCCGCGGCTGGCTTCGTACGACTTCCCTGGTCACTTGATTCAGCCCGAGGCACTCGCCGAGACCGCCGCCAGACTCGAGGCAGACCTCAGACACAAGATGCCGGAACGACGGTTTGTGAGCTACTGCGCGCCATGGAGGGGTGTGGAGGCCGTCGCGTCCGGCTCGCTCGATCTGATCTTTTCGCAGGCCGTCCTTCAGATGGTCGACGATCTGGAGGAGACGTACCGTGCGATGTTCAGCTGGCTCAAGCCGGGCGGTTGGTCTTCCCACTCGATTGCATGCACCAGCCACTACCTCTCGCCGTTCTGGAACGGGCATTGGGCGTACACCGACCTGGAGTGGCGCGTGGTCCGGGGCCGCCGCGAGTACCTGCTCAACCGCGAGCCGATCGGCACGCACCTGCGGCTGGCGAGGAAGGTCGGGTTCGAGATCGTGCATCTGATCGGCAGTGGGCCGATGACGGTCTGAACGTCGAGGCCCTGGCGCCGCGGTTCCGGGCCCTGGAGTCCGACGATTGGCGAACGCACGGAGCGATGTTGATTCTCCGTCGACCGATGCAATCCTGACATGGAAGTGCCCAATGCCGTCGTGAGGAGCCTGTTGCGGGTGGGCTGGCGCTGGCCATTCGCGAGGGTCCTGGCGCCGCGCCGGCCCGTCATTGTGTTGTATCACGGCGTACCGGCAGGAGCAGGAGACCTTGACCGCGCCGTCTTCGAGCAACATGTGCGGTTCCTCAAGCAGAACTTCGCATTCGTCTCGCCGCATGACGCCGAATCGCCGCGCCACCCTCATGACCGCATCCGGCTTCTGCTGACATTCGACGACGGCTTTCGGAACAACGCGGAAGTCGTCGCCCCAATCCTGCGCGACCATCAGGTGCCGGCCCTGTTCTTCGTCTCGTCACGGCACGCCGCTCCGGGCCGGTACCTGTGGTTCAGCCATCTGCAGGCACTCGAGAAGAGCTTCCCCGGAGACACGCTCTCGTTTCGAGGCCAGACCTTCGAGATGTCGCCTGCCGGGCGCCGGCAAAGCATCGAGCGGCTCCAGGCGATCCTGTTGGGTCTGCGGCCACATCCGTCCGCGATGTACCAGGCACTCGAAACGGAGCTGCCCCACCTGGAGGAATTCGTCAGCCGCAGGGAGGTGAGCGATCGCTACGCGGGGATGACCGCCGAACAGATTGCGGAGCTCTCGGCAGATCCCCTGTTCTCGATTGGAGCTCACACCATCGATCACCCGTTCCTGACCCGCTGCGAGAGCCTTGAGGCCTTGCACCAGATACAGGGCAACCAGGCATGGCTCGAGGCCGTGTGCGGCCGACGGTGTGACGCCATCGCGTACCCGAGCGGCGACTACGATGCCGACGTCCTGGACGCGTGCAGCAAGGCCGGATTCACGCGCGGGTATGCCGTCTCAACGCGGATCGATTCTTCGTCACCGCTCGAGCAGGCACGCCTTGGCATCTACTCGACCTCGACCGATGTCCTGGGATTCAAGGTGCAGTGGGGCCACCTGATGCGGGACCTGCTGATTCCGGTCGGTTGAGCGGGACGAGGCAGAGCGTCCGTATGCGCATCCTGGCAGTCACGAACATCTACCCGACGCCCTCGCATCCTGCGTTCGGGACGTTTGTCGAGCAGCAGGTACAGGGGCTCCGAGACATCGGGCTCGACGTTGAAGTCCTGTTCGTCGACCGGCGGCACCAAGGGCCGGGCGTCTACCTGGGGCTTCCGGCACGCTTGCGTTCGCAGCTCGGGCACTTCGACGCCGACGTCGTGCACGTCATGTACGGCGGCGTCATGGCGAACATGACCACGAGGACCGTCCGCGACCGGCCGACCGTCGTGACGTTCCACGGGTCGGATCTGCTCGGCGAGCGACTGGCAGGGCCCGTCAGAAGAGTGTTGGCGGGCTACGGCGTGCGGTCATCCTGGACGGCTGCCAGGCGCGCAACCGGCGTGGTCGTCGTGGCCAAGGCGCTGCAGGACCAGCTGCCGAACAGTGTCGAGCGGGCAAAGGTCCGGGTGATCCCGTGCGGAATCGACCTGACGCGCTTCCAGCCACTGGAGCAATCGGCATGTCGCCAGCAAGTTCACTGGCGCGAAGACGTGTTCCAGGTGCTCTTCAATTCCGGCGGCGACGACCCGGTCAAACGGCCTCAGCTGGCCCGTGCGGCCGTCGAGGCGCTCAAGCGCCTGGGAGTGCCGGCTGAACTGCAGGAAATTCGCGGCCTGGCCAACAGCGAGGTCTCTGTCAGACTGAATGCCGGCAACGTGCTCTTGCTCACTTCCGGCCACGAAGGGTCCCCGACCATCATCAAAGAGGCCCTTGCCTGTAACGTGCCCGTCGTCTCGGTCGATGTTGGCGACGCCGGCGAGCAGATCCGAGGGATCCACGGCTGCCATCTCGCGGCGCCGGACCCGGACGATATTGCCGCCAAGCTTCGGCTCGTATATACGGGCCCTCGGCGGGTTCAGGCACGCGCACGCATGGAAGATCTCTCAGTTGGACGAATCGCCAAGCGCCTTCGAGACTTTTACCAGGAACTGTCGACCATGAAACACATAAACTTCCGCGACGAGCGGTCAGCAGCTTTGAAGGGCGCCTGACCCATGTGCGGCATATGCGGCTGGCTCGCCCCGCGCGGACTTCCGATCCGCGATCTGGAGGCGATGAACAACGCCGCGGAGCACCGCGGACCGGACGGCGAGGGGTATTGGATTCACAACGGGACCGCGCCCACCGGGCGCTTCAGAGACTCGCTGTCGGACCCGTCGGGCGAGGCGACGGTCGCCCTCGGTCATCGGCGCCTCGCCATCCTGGACCTGTCATCGGCGGGAGCCCAGCCGATGGCGTCGCCGGATCGACGACTGTGGATTGTGCCTGAACGGCGAGATCTACAACTACCTCGAGCTCCGCGCGGAACTGAAGAAGGCCGGGCACCGGTTCATCAGCTCGACCGACACCGAGGTGGCGCTCGCGGCCTACTCCGAGTGGGGAACGGCCTGCTTCGAGCGGTTCAACGGCATGTGGGGGCTGGCCATCGTCGACTTGCGCCGGAACACGCTCGTCCTCTCGCGCGACCGCCTGGGCATCAAGCCGTTGTACGTCGGCAAAAGTCAACGGCGCGCTCTTCTTTGGATCCGAAATCAAGCAGCTGCTCGCCTCGAGGCTGGTCAAACCGGTCGCCAACCTCCAGACGATCGTCGAGTACATCGACACCGGATACGACGCGCAGCCGTCGACGATGTTCGCCGGCATCGAAGCGTTCGAGCCGGGCTGCTGGAGTGAGACGCCGCTCGACCGCCCGGCGCGGCCGGTGCCGCATACGTTCTGGCAGCCGCGGCTGACCGAGCGGACCAAGCTCGACGAACGCGAGGCCGCCGGGGAGCTCCGCGCCCTCTTCGCTGATGCGGTGAAGCTCCAGATGCGAGCCGACGTTCCGGTCGGCGTCAGCCTGTCGGGCGGCCTCGACTCGTCGGCCGTTTATGCCGAGGCGCGACGGGCAGGACGCGAACGCGGTCGACGCGTTTTCGGCGGCCTTCGACGATGCGCGGTGCGACGAGCGGCCCTTCATCAAGGACGTCCACGATCTGCACGGCGGCCGGCTCCACCTGGTCTTTCCGGACGCGGCAGGGTTCATCCGCGACTGCGATCGATTCGTCTACCACCACGACGAACCTGTGGGATCGCTCAGCCAGTATGCCGCCTGGTCGGTGCTGGAACAGGCGCGTGCGGCGCACGTGCCGGTGCTGCTCAGCGGACAGGGTGGCGACGAACTGTTCTCCGGATACTGGTCGGCCTACTACATGTTTCTCCGCCAGCGTCCGTCGGCGCTGCCGTTTCATCTGATCGGCTCGCTGCTGCCCGGCGGCAACGCGGCGCTGCTGTCCCAGGTCATTCCCCATCTCCGGCAGGTACTACAGCCGCCGGCAGAGGCACAACCGCGCGATTCTGGCGGCACCCTGCCGGGCGCTCCCTGGCGCCCGGACCGAGAACTGGGCCATGCGAGCACAGCGGCTCGATCCAGGGGCGTATCGCCTCGCCGAGATTCGCGATATTCATTTGCCCCGGCTGCTCAAGTGGGACGACCGCAGTGCGTCGGCGTTCGGGGTCGAAGGACGATATCCTTTCCTCGACCATCGACTGGTCGAGTGGGCCCTCTCGATCCCCCGCAGATGAACCTGCGCCGGGGGTGGACCAAAGTCCTGGTGAGAACGGCGCTCGGCCATCTGCTGCCCCCGAGCGTCCGCTGGCGGCGCACCAAGAACGGCTTCGACACGCCGCAGTCGCGTTGGCTGGGCACCACGCTGCGTCCGCTGCTCGCGAAGTGGGCGGCGCGGCCCTCTGGGCTGTTGAGCGAGATCGTCGACATCGGGCGCCTCCGAAGGCTCAGCGATGAGTTGTTCCACTCGGTGGTCCATCCGATGGACCAACGTTCGCTGCTCCTTGTCCGCATCTTCCTGCTGGATCGATGGCTGAACCGGTTCGATGTGAGCCTGCCGAACCTGGCGCCCGCGCACGCGGTCCGCGCACGCCCGCCGGCTCTGTCGATCGAGGCGATCGCCGCACCTCCACACCTGCCGGAACGTCTGTGAGGACCCCTCGGTGAGAATTCTGCACATCACGCCTCACTACTGGCCGGCCGTTGGAGGCGCGGAAACCTTCACCAAGGCCGTTTCCGAACGGCTCGTGCAGCGAGGGCATGACGTCACGGTTCTGACCCTGAACAGCGGCGCGCTGCCGGCGCGGGAACTGGTGGAGGGGGTATCGGTCCGCCGATTCAGAGCCGCCGGCAGGCTCCACGACCTCTTCAACGGTGTTCTCAGCATCCCTGGAACCCGCCGGCTGCTTGGCCTGGCCGTGCCGACGGACACGATTCAGATGTGCGCCGAGAGTCCGTACGGCCTGCACGCCTTCCTGGGCAGCATACGCGCCAACCCGGACGTGGTGGCCGTGATCAACTGGTACGGCGGCTGGCTGCCCTACCAGACCAGCCTGGCCCGTCAGCTCAGGGGCTTTGCGCTCGTCGGGGTTCCCCTCTTTCACACCGAATATGCCTGGAGCCAGGCGGCCCATCAATCGGACCTCCTAGCGGGCTGTGACGCGGTCGTCGCCATGACCGCGCATGAACGCGCCTTCATCGAACAGCGGTCTACTCAATCGAACGCCTGTGTCGTGGGCGTCGGTGTGGACCCCCTGCAGTTTGCGCAGGCCGATGGCCGAGCCGTCCGCGCCCGCCACGGCATCGGAGACGCGCCGCTGGTGGGTTACGTGGGCCGGATGACGGCGTACAAGGGTGTGGCCACGCTCCTCGACGCCATGAAACAGGTGTGGGAGACCGAGCCCACCGCCCGGCTGCTGCTGGCCGGCCCAGGACTGCCTGTCGGGGGGCCGGATGACGTGGCCAGGGCGCTGGCCGGCCTTTCGCCGGACGAGCGCGCACGAATCATCGCGATCGATCGCTTCAGCGACGCGGAGAAAACGTCCCTGTACGACGCGCTGGATGTGTTCGCCATGCCATCGGTGGGGGAGTCGTTCGGCATCGCCTACCTCGAAGCCTGGATCTGCGGCAAGCCGGTGATCGGCTCAAGGGTCGGGTCGACCGAGTGCGTGATCGAGGATGGTGTGGACGGGGCTCTCGTGACGCCCGGACATGCCGGCGAGTTGGCCGGCGTAATTCTTCGCCTGCTCTCCGATCGGGCCCTGCGGGAGCGGATGGGCAGGGCCGGTCGCGCTAAGACCCTGAGCCGGTTCACCTGGGACAAGATCGTCGATAAGATGGAAGACGTCTATGACAGGGCGCGCACGACGACATTGACCGGTGGTAGAGAGTCACCGTCAAAATGCGCATGACACACTGGAGTCGTTCAATGGGATGTGTGCTTCTCGCCGCCCTGCTGCTGACCGCCTGCGGGCCCCCGGATACGGCCCCCACACCGGACGCTTCGCCGCAGACTTACTACGTGTCCACCACGGGGAGCGATCGCAACGCGGGCACGATCGCCGCGCCATGGCTGACGATTAGTTCTGCGGTCGCGAAGTTGAGAGCCGGGGACACGCTCTACATCCGGGGCGGCACCTACACCGGGACGGTCAATGCCATTGACTCGGCGGTGAACACGGTCCCGAGCGGGACGAGCTGGGAGAACGCGATCACGATCGCGGGCTATCCCTCAGAGACGGTCACGATCCGCGTGGGAGACGGCCCCGGCATTCGTCTGACGACCTCCGCGCCGCACTATCTGATTTTCCAGGATTTCGCGGTGGATATGACGGGGTCGAGCGCCGCAGAAGGCGTCTACCTCAGTTCGGGCGCGCACCACAACCGCTTCCAACGGCTCGACATCTCGCACGCGCGCATCTTCGGGGTGGCCATCTCCACGAATAACGGGAACTCGCCGTTCAACGAAGTGCTGGACTCCCGCATCCACCACAACGGCTTGGAGGGGAGCGCCCCGACGGAAGGGCACGGCCTCTACGTGTTCACGAGCGATAACCTGTTCGCGGGCAATGAGATCTTCAGCAACCAGGGGTACGGGCTGCACCTCTACGAGAACTCCGGGCCGATGAACGTCTCGCGCAACATCGTCAGGAACAACAGGTTCTATGACAACGGGCTTCATGGCGGCACGGCGTACGCCATCGTCGTGAATTGGGGTGCGGCCAATCAGATCTACAACAACACCATCGACGGCAATCCGGGTGGCATTCTGATCTACACCAACAGCACCAACGCCTCGGTCTACGACAACACCATCTCCAACAACAAGCCGCTCGAGGGCGTCGCCATCCTGGGCGCGACGGGTTCGGTCGTGAAGGACAACATCATATTCGGGAACGAGACCAACATCCTTGATCAGGGCACGGGAACGGTGCTCTCGAACAACCGCCCGTCGTGATCGTTTCAGGACGGGTCGCCGCTGGCGGGCTCCCTTGAGCGAGGTGCGGACGGGAGTTCGGCGATCAGTGGAAGACGCGAACCCTCGCCGGGGGCGGGAGGACATATCCGTACTCATAGGCCCCGACGTCATAGGAACCCTGCTGAGGCCTCGGAACGGTGTCGAAATCGTCCGCCACCGCCGCAACGGAGGCTCCGGTATTAATGGCGGGGCTGCCCGGCCGCAGACGAAAATTCAGGTTGGCTGCGTCAGCGAACATCGGATTGGTCAGCAGGTTGTTGGACACCACCGACGCCCAGCCTTGATTGTCGATGCGCGCGGCGGAACCGTACACGATGTTGTTCTGCACGACGGCACGGGCGCTGTCCGTGTGAACGTAGATGCCGTATTGGTTGTAGATGGTGTTGTTGAACACCTTCGAGTCGGCCGGGTTGCCCCAGGCGATCGAGATGGCCTCGGCCACATGCCCCCAGATGATGTTGTTGTACGCGAGGTTCCGGTCCCCGGATGCGATGGCGACGCCGCCGCCGTTGCCGAGACGCGTGTTGTTGAAGATCTGGTTTCGTCGAATGACATTGTCGCTGGGCCGAGTGTCGCCGAACACCTGCACCCCGTACGCGGCGTTGTTGTAGACCCAGCACCCGTCGACGAGGTTGTTGCTGCTGCTAAGGTAAAAGCCGTGAGTGAGCTGGCGCGAGGCGCCATTGTCGTGAACCGTCAGGCTCAGGAACTGGTTCGACTGCACGCCGCCGACCGTGTGAACGCCGTTGCCTGGCGCATTCAGAATCTCGGTGTTCGCGACCCGAATCAAGCCGGCGCCACCGCCGATGTAGATCCCGTTTCCCACGTCGGTCGGAGTGTTCACGACGTTCGCGGCATCAAGGACGAGGCGGTCGAAGATCACGTACCTGTTGCTTGGCGACGCGAGGGTGATGACGTTCGAATCCCGAATTCGGCCTGAGGACGACCCGGTGTCCCGGAACTGCGGCGATCGTCACGGGAGCCGCCCAGGAACTTCCCCTCAGGACGAGACCCGACATGCTCTCGAGCGCCTCGGCGTAGGTTCCGCCCATAACCCAGAGGGTGGACCCCGGCGTCAGCATGCTCGCCCCTTTTCGGATGGTCTGGAACGGCAGGGCGAGGGTGCCTGGATTGGTGTCCCGTCCATTCTGCGATACGAAATACCATTGCGGCTGAGCCCCGGCGTTGGCGAGCGCGCAACACACGAGGGCGAGGCAGACGGCGAACCAACGAACGGGCATGGTTGTCATAAATGCACCTTCACCTGGGACTCGACCTCCTCGCTGGCGCGACGAAACCGTGCCGAGATCTTCGCGATTGTCTAGCGTTGATTTATCCAAGGTAGCAATAGGCGTGCCGGTCGACGCAACGGATACTGTCGGGCACATCACCGCGGCAGATCGCATTCGGGCGGAGTACGCGCGGCGGGAGCGCGCGATTCCCGGCGATTTCTACTCGCTGTGCCGCGCTCCCAATCTCTTTGCCCGCCAGCAGCGGAGCCGAGCGCTCCTGCGGCTGTTCGCGAAGGAACTTGTTACACCCCTCGGTGGGAAAAAAATTCTCGACGTCGGGTGCGGCAATGGAGAGCAGTTGGTCGAGTTCGAAGCGTGGGGCGCGCACCGCGGCGACCTGGCTGGCATCGACCTGATCGACACGCGCCTCGCTCACGCGGTTGCACGCTTCGGCACCTCCCACGTGGCGTCTCCCCAGCCGGATCTACGCCTCGGCGACGCATCGGCCTTGCCGTGGGCCGACGAGAGCTTCGACATCGTCCATCAGAGCACCGTCTTCAGCTCCATCCTCGACGAGGACATGAAGCGGGCGGTCGCGGCGGAAGTCATGCGTGTCCTGAAGCCGGGCGGAGCGTTCGTGTGGTACGACTTCGCCATCGACAACCCTCGCAATCCCCACGTGAAAGGGATCGGCGCTCGAGAGCTTCGGGCGTTCTTCCCTGCCTGCTCCATCCGGCTGCGGAGGATCACGCTGGCGCCGCCACTGGCGAGACGGCTCGTGCCGATCACCTGGATCGGGTCGCTCCTGCTCGAGAAGCTCGTGGTCCTGAATACGCACTACCTGGGAATCATCCGAAAGGCGGCAGGCGAGCGATGAGCGACCACGCCGCGCTTCCGCTCGTCTCGGTCGTGATCCCGTGTCGCAACGAACGCGACCACATCGAGCCCTGCGTGCGGATGCTGCTGTCGCAGCAGCTGGATGGCCCGCTCGAGCTCGTCGTCGCCGATGGCCGGTCGAACGATGGCACGCGCGACGTGCTGGATCGGCTGGCCAGAGAAGATCGACGGCTGCGTGTCATCGACAACGAGGGGCGCATCGTGTCGACGGGTCTCAACGCCGCCATACGTGCGGCTCGGGGTTCGATCATCGTTCGGGCGGACGTGCATACCGCGTATGCGCCGGACTACCTCCACGAGTGCGTGTCGGTGCTCGAGCAGACGGGAGCGGACAACGTCGGCGGGCCGTGGTCAGCAGTCGGCGACGGATATGTCGGGCGCGCCATCGCTGCAGTCTTCCATTCGCCGTTCGGGTCTGGCGGGGCGCGTGCGCACGATGCCAAGTACGAAGGCGAGGTCGACACAGTCTATCTGGGCTGCTGGCGCCGCAGTCTCTTCGATCGCATCGGCGGTTTCGACGAAGAGCTCGTCCGCAATCAGGACGATGAGCTGAACCTGCGGCTGACGCGACGCGGGGGCAGGATCTGGCAGTCGACGCGCATCAGGAGCTGGTATCGACCGCGAAGCTCATTCCGCCGCCTGTTTCAGCAGTACGCGCAGTATGGGTACTGGAAGGTTCGGGTCATCCAGAAGCATCGTGTGCCGGCTTCCTGGCGTCACCTGATTCCGCCGGCGTTCGTGCTCACGACGGGGGCACTCGTCGCGCTGTCGCCCTTGTGGCCGTCGGTCCGCCCGGCCACAGCGCTCGTCGTGGGGGCCTATCTGGCCTGCACGCTGGCCGCCTCGATGGCCACGGCCTCTGCTACCGAATGGAGGCTGCTGCCGGCGCTACCGGCGACCTTTGCCTGCTTTCATCTGGGCTACGGTTACGGTTTTCTCCGGGGAGTGTGGGATTTTGTGATCAGGCGTCGCGGCCCTGCGAAGCCGATGTCGGCATTGAGCCGCCCCGGACCGGTAGAGGGGAACTGACGAGCTATCGCGTATATGAAGACGACAACAACGGACAAGATGTGGAACCTGACCGCTGACCAGTGGTCCTCGGTCCTCCAGAGCCAGGCCGATTCGGCGGCCGTCGCCGCTCGCCTTCGCCGATCCGGCGGCTTCGTACCCTGGTCGCAGGTCCTTGTCGAGGAAACGGCTGACTGCGAGTCCACGGCCGATCTGGGCTGCGGGCGCGGCGAGCACTCGGCCGTTCTCGCCAGAGCGGGCCGACAGACAACACTGGTCGACTGGTCGCCGCAGAACCTCGCCTTCTGCAGTCACCTTTACGACGAGCTCGGCCTTCGGGGACGGTTCTGTCAGGCAGACATCACGCGCCCTCTGCCGCTTGCGAGCAACTCGGTCGACATGGTGTTCAGCTGCGGCGTCTTTGAGTATTTCAACGCCGCGCAGATCGACGCGATCATGGCCGAGGCGTTCCGCGTGGCGCGCAAGCGCGTGATCATCATGGTCCCGAACGCGCGGGCGATCGCGTACCGCCTGGGCAAGTGGTACATGGAACACGCCGGCACGTGGGAGTGGGGCGGCGAAGTCCCCTCGCACACGCTGAAGCCGCACTTCCGGCGGGCGGGCGCCTCGACGGTCCGCGAGTTCACGGTGGGAGGCCAGCATTCGGTGGATTTTCTCGCCCCGCTGCCTGGCGGGTCACGTGCGGTGAGCCTGCTGACCCGCGCCCTGCGGTTGACGCGCCATCCTCGGCCGTCGCGCCTTCGACAGGGATACCTGCTCGTCACCGTCGGCCAGAAGCTATCGAACGGTGCGAGACAGTGAAGATTCTCATCGTCTCCAACCTCTACCCACCCCACCACCACGGTGGTTACGAGCTACGGTGCGCGCAGGTGGCGGACTACCTCACGCGACAGGGACACGCGGTGCGGGTCGTGACGAGCGACTACCAGATCACGGGCGCGACCCATGGCGCGGCCGTTCGTGAAGAGTCGGTCAACGGCATCCGCGTCTCACGACTCCTGCGGCAGCACAGGCTGGCGCCCTGGCAGCCTGGAGGACGCTTGTACAACCTGGACGTCGTCAAGCGCCAGATCGTGGATCTGTCGTCGTTCCGGGACATTCTGGATGAGTGGAAGCCCGATCTCATCAACTGGTGGAACCTCGAGGGCGTGACCAAGGTGATGCTCGGCATATGCCGGGATCGCGGCCTTCCCAGCGTTCACTGCGTTGACGACGGCTGGATGATCCAGGAGTTCGGAGTCGCCGGCGACATCGACGCGCCCTTCTGGCTCGAGTTCTGGCGGGTCAAGTGGGGACCGCGTCTGCTGCGACCGGTCGTGCGTCTGTGCCTTGCACCGCTCGAGCGCCGCCTGCAGCGCCAAGGACTCCCGACACGCACAATCGCCATGCCCCAGGGCCACGTGTGCTTCATCAGCGAGTTTTGGCGGTTCCTGCACGAGCAGGCGGGCTTCGACGTGCGAGTCGTCCTCAGTCATCTATGGCGGCGTCTCACCCGAGAGATTTTTTTCCCGCCGCGCGCCCGCGGACTACGCCGACGGGCCGCTGCGCCTTCTGTATGCAGGACATCTCGACCGGCGAAGAGGTCTGCATACGATCGTCGAGGCACTGGGACTCATCCCCGCGGCCGAGCGCAACAGGATGCACCTCTCGATTGCGCATACCGGACCGGTGCCCGCAGACGCCTATGTGAACGGCATCACGGCGCGGATCGCCCAGCTTGGCTTGTCGCAGCACATTACGTTTCTCGGCCGCGTCCCTCACGACGAGATGCCCGGCGTCTATGCCGCGCATCACGTCCTGGTGTTCGCCAGTACAAGGAACGAAGGCATGCCGATGGTCATGATGGAAGCGATGTGCGCGGGGTGCGCGGTGCCCAACACCGGAAGCGGAGGCGCGATCGAGCTCGCCGAGCGGGCCGGAACGCCGCTCTTTCCCAAGGATCATGCCTTTGCCCTCAGCCGGCTGCTGTACCGCGCTCGAGAAAGACCGGGCGCGTGTGGCCGACATCGCCCTCCGCGGCCAGCAAACCGTGCTCAATGAGTTCACGATCAATCGGATGCTGGAAAAGACCTGCGCCGTCTTCACCCGAGCCGCCAGACAGCCCCACACCCCCGACCTGCAGCCCGCGTCGCGCTAGCGCTCGCGAGCGCGCGCCTGCACCCGCCTGATCCCCAACTCCGGCTGACAACGACCTGATCTTCGGCGTGTCACTCCCGCGTCACCCGCACGAGGTCGACGACAAGCGGGGCGTGATCGCCGCCGTAGGGGCTGGCGAGCACCCGCGCGTCCGCACAGCGCCAGTGCTCCGAGGTCAACACGTGATCGATCCGGATGCCAAACAGGCTGGAGAACTTCGTGTGCCCCGGCCCGCGCCCGCAGCTCGAGAAGGTATTCCGCAGGTCGCCCCAGGCGACGCGGTAGACGTCGCTCTCGACGGGCAGATTGAAGTCTCCTGCCACCACCGTCGGCTCTTCTGCCTGCCCGATTCTCGCCCGCGCAGCGCGCGATTCCCGAACCGCTTCCTCCCGGTTGCCGGCCAGCTGCGGCAGCGCCGCCAATCCTCCGACACGCAGGGCATCGAGACCCCCGCGAATCGTCGAGAGGTGGACGTTCAGCAGCTGGAATCGGCCTAGCGGTGTCTCTACCTCGTACCGATCGGGCTCAGTGCCACCTCGACGCCAACGGTCCTGGGGATTCGGCTCGTCGAGCACCACGAACGGGTAGCGGCTGACCAGGCACAGGTTCCCGCCATAGAAGAACTGCCAGCCGAGCCGGGCCGGCTCGTAGTCATAGAACGGGCATTCCTGCAGGGCGGCGACGTCGATGTGCTCGGCTCTCATCAACCGATCCAGACCGGCGGCCGTCACCTCCCCTTCGCCCAGGTTGTGGGTCATGATGCGAAGCACGGGCGTGCCCACGACCCGTCCCAGGCCCAGCCGGATATCCATGACACCGAAGGCGAGCACGAGCGCGGTCAGCGATATCAACACGATCGGTCCCCATGCCATGGGCGACCGCTTCCTCACGACGAGCACGAGGAGAGGCACGAGCGGAAGGGCGGCCATCCAACGCGGTCCAAATGCGACGAGCGTGGCGGGCCAGGCGCGGTCGGTCAGGAATTCGACGGCCAGCCACAGGCACAGAGCCGCAGCCGCATAGGCATAGACCAGGACGGCGGTCAGACGGCTCATTCCGCTGAGGTTACCGTGCCACGTTGACCACGAAGCGGCCGCGCGCCGCGCCCTTGAGCAGCGTGTCGAATGCACCCGGGAGGTCGTCGAACCCGATCTCCCTGGACATGGCCTTGAGATCGCCTGAAGTCAGCGTGGCCGACAGCAGCTTCCATACCTCGGCTCGCGCCGGCGCCGGGCAGTTCACCGAGTCGATCCCAAGGAGCTTCACGCCTCGCAGGATGAACGGCAGCACCGTGGTGTGCAGCTCCGTGCCGCCGGCGAGACCGGAGTTGGCAATCGATCCGCCGTACATCATGGTCCGCGTGAGCCAGGCCAGCGTCTCGCCGCCGACCGGGTCCACCGCGCCCGCCCACTGCATCTTCTCGAGCGGCTTCTTGCCCATCTCGAGGCTCTGGCGGGCCACGACGGTCCGCGCGCCGAGCGACTCCAGGTAGGGTCGTTCGCCCTCTTTCCCCGTGATGGCAGTGACGTTGTATCCGCGCGCGGCGAGAAGCCGCACGGCGACGCTGCCAACGCCTCCAGTGGCGCCCGTCACGACAACCGGTCCGGACTCCGGTCGCAGGCCGTTCCGTTCCATCTCGACCACCGAGAGGGCTGCCGTGAACCCCGCAGTGCCGACGGCCATGGCGTCGAAGACGTCGAAGGGCGCCGGCACCCGCACGACCCAGTCGCCGGGGACACGTACGTAGCCGGCATAGCCGCCGTCGACGGCTACACCCAGGTCGTGGCCGGTGACCAGCACGGCCTCACCTTCTCGAAACCGGCCGTCGCCACTCGACACGACACTCCCGGCCACGTCGATGCCGCCGACGAGTGGGAATCGCCGCATGATCTTGCCGGTCCCCGTGCCGGCCAATGCGTCCTTGTAGTTGACGCTCGAGTACGCCGCCTTGATCACGACGTCGTCGGCGCCGAGGGCCGGAAGATCGTCAAGCGAAAGCTCGACCACTCGGCCGGTCACACGGCCGTCGTCCTGGAAGACTCTGAACGCTTTGAATTTGGTCATTTGGTCATTTGGTCAGCTGGTCATTTGATAATATTTCTCTTCTATGACTCGCATGTTCTCACTACTGGGACTGTCGATCCTGCTCGGCGGCTGCTCTGCGTCGCCGTCGAGCGACCCGGCCACACCCGGTCGCCGCTTTACACAAATCTCGGGGCCTACAGCCGGTCGATTACGACGAGCTCACCGGATGCGCAGAAGTACTTCGACCAGGGCCTGACCCTGTCGTACGCCTTCAACCACGCCGAAGCGATCCGCGCGTTCAAGCAGGCCGATCTCGATCGATCCGGACTGTGCGATGTGCTACTGGGGCGTGGCGTACGCGCTCGGCCCCAACATCAACGCCCCGATCACCGAGGACGCCGCCAAGGAAGCCTGGCAGGCCATCGGGCAGGCCCGAAAAGCCCCTGGCGCAAACCCGGCAGAGCGCGCCCTGATCGAGGCCCTGGCTGCGCGGTACACCGCGGACCCCAAGGCCGAGCGTGCGCCGCTCGACAAAGCGTACGGCGATGCGATGCGCACCGTCGTCAAGCAGTTCCCTGACGATCTCGACGCCGCCACGCTCTTTGCCCAGGCCCTGATGGACACCTCCCCCTGGAACTATTGGGAAAAAGACGGCAGCCCGCGACCGCTGACGCCGGAAGTGCTGTCGGCGCTCGAGTCCGTCCTTGCCAGAAACCCGAACCACGGCGGCGCGATCCATCTCTACATTCACGCCGTCGAGGCCTCGCCCGATCCCGGCCGTGCCTCGTCTCACGCCGACCGCCTGGCCGCGCTCATCCCCGGTGCGGGCCACATCGTCCACATGCCGTCGCACATCTACCTTCGCACGGGACGTTTTGCCGATGCGACCAGGTCGAACGAAGATGCGGTCAAGGCTGACGACGCCTACTTCGCCGGCGACGTGGTCGCGGGCAACATGATGTACCAAATCGGGTACTACCCGCACAACATCCACTTCAAGGCCACGTCGGCCGCATTCGAAGGCCGCAGAGCCGTCGCGATGGAAGCTGCCGAGGCTGCGCGCGCGACCATGCATGCCGACATGATGGCGGATCCGGCAATGGGCGGCATGGTGCAGCACTTTGCGCTCACGCCCACCTTCATGAATATCCGCTTCGGTCGATGGGATGCGATCCTGGCGGAACCCGAGCCCGCGGCGACTCTTCCCTACCTCAGGGCCATCCGCCATGTGGCGCGTGGCCTCGCGCACGCGGCCGGAGGGCGTCTGAGCGACGCCGAGACCGAGCTCGCCGCGGCCACGGCCCTCCGGAGCGAGCCCTCGCTCAAGACGCTGGGCGTCTCGAGCGTCAACTTTGCGTCCGGCATCGTGGCCATTGCCTGCGAAACGCTGGCGGGAGAAATCGCGACCAAGCGACGGCGGGCGGGAGACGCGGCCAAGCATTTCGCGGCAGCCGTGGCCCTGGAGGACGACCTCACCTACATGGAGCCGCCAGACTGGCCGATTCCCGTGCGCGAGCTGCAGGGAGCGGCGCTCCTCGAGCTCGGCCGCGCGCGCGACGCCGAAACCGCGTTTCGTGACGACATGAAGAAGTTCCCCGAGAACGGGTGGTCTTTGTCGGGGTTGCAGGCGGCGCTCGAGCGGCAGGGCCGCAAGGCAGAAGCCGCCGAGGTCAAGAGGCGTTTCGATGCGGCCTGGCGAGCCGCGGACGTCGTCGTCGCCGCCGGACGGCCGGTCGTGACCCCGTGAAACAGCCCACTGCGCTCGCTATCAGTGCCTGCCTTCTTGGCGCGAGTATCGGCATCGCTGTTCCCAGGATTTCCGCTGCGGGACAGGCAGGCCCCAGATCCACCAACGACGGCGTGTACTCGGAGGAGCAGGCCTCTCGAGGCCAGTCCATTTTCAAGAGCCGGTGTACTGCGTGTCACGATACGGCGCGATTCACCGGCGAGAGCTTCATCCAGAACTGGGCGGGGCAACCCATGGCCGACATCTTCGCGCTCGTCAGCACGACAATGCCCGAGGACAACCCTGGGAGCCTCACGCCGCAGCAGTACGCGGACATCCTGGCGTTCTTCCTCAAGCTGAACGGCTTCAAGCACGGCGATACGGAGCTCACCGGCACGGCCGATGCGCTCAAAGCCGTCACCATCGTCCCGGCGGCGAAGTAGCGACGCAACGTCGCGCTCATCGGTCGCGTCCAACATCCACGAGGCACATGGCATGAGCATTCTGGTGACGGGCGGCACGGGTACGGTTGGATCGCAGGTCGTCCGCGAGCTCGTCGCGCGGGGCGCGTCGGTCAGGGTGCTCACACGCGACCCTTCGAAGGCGAAGCTTCCGGCCGGGGTCACGGCCGTTCAGGGCGACCTGACGCAGGCAGACACGGTACGGCGCGTATTCAAGGACGTCGACGCCGCCTTCCTGCTGAACGGCATCTCGATGTCTGAGGGGCACGAGGGGCTGCTCGCGGTGAGCGGCATGAAGCTCTCGGGCCTCAAGCGGGTGGTCTATCTGTCTGTGCACCAGGTCGACCAGGCGGCATGGCTTCCCCACTTCGGGGTCAAGGTTGGCATCGAGGAAGGGATCAAACGATCGGGCATTCCGTTCACTATCCTGCGGCCCGACAATTTCTTCCAGAACGACTACTGGTACAAGGATGTCATCCTGAACTACGGCATCTATCCCCAGCCGATCGGCGACGTCGGGACCTCACGCGTGGACGTCCGCGACATCGCTGAAGCAGCGGCGGTCGCGCTCACCTCGACCGGGCACGAAGGCCAGACCTACGACATCGTCGGCCCGGATGTGCTCACTGGCGACACGATCGCGAGGACCTGGAGTCGAGCGCTCGGGAAACCGGTCGCCTACGGCGGCAACGACCTCGACGCGTGGGAAGCGCAGTCGCTCCAGTACCTCCCGGCGTGGATGGTCTTCGACTTTCGGATGATGTACGAGCACTTTCAGAAGAACGGGCTCAAGGCATCGCCCGCGGCGCTCACACGAGTGACGGCGCTGCTTGGCCACGCACCGCGCAGCTTTGAGGCGTTTGTCACCGAAACGGCAGCGGCCTGGAAGTAACCCGAAGCGTCGAGGTCAGTCGCCGAGGCCCAGCGAATAACCCCACCAGACGGCGGCGAGACCGGCAAGCGTCTGCAGCGCGAGGTTGGAGACTGCGAGGGCGCGCTCACCACCCTGTGTGAGCGTGAGCATGTCGAGCATCAGGCTCGAGAACGTCGTGAAGCCACCGAGCACGCCCACGAAGACAAACACGCGGGTGACGGGTGCCATTTCCAACCGACCGGACGCAAGCAGACCAGCGAGCGCGCCAATCACCAGCGAGCCGGAAACATTCACCGCCGCCGTCGCGTACGGCATCGATCGATCGAACAGGTGCGCAAAGAGCAGGTTGACGCCGTGCCGGGCGAGCGACCCGACCGCGCCGCCGGCCGCGACTGCAAGCCAGATCACCGCGCGCGAGCCGCAGGCGGTGCGCCAATCATGGCGATCGCCGAGATGGGATCGACGCGTGCCCCGCCAACGCGCAACGCCCAGTGCAGGTGCGGTCCGGTGACACGGCCGGTCGCGCCGACGGCCCCCAGCAGCTGTCGCGGTTCGACCATCGTGCCTTCGGCGACATCAAGCCTCGAGAGGTGCGCGAACATCGAGAACACTCCCAGGCCGTGATCCACGATGACCGTCTTGCCGGTGAAGAAGAGGTCGCGCGCCGCGACGACCCGGCCGGCGTTCGGCGCCCGGACCGGCCGGCCCGCCGGGCTCAGAAAGTCCGCGCCGGCATGGGGGCTGCGCGCCTCACCGTTGAAGACGCTGCGGCGTCCGAAGGCGCTGTTGACCGGGTCCGATACCGGCAGCACGAACGGCGTGCTCCACAGGCGCGCATCGGCCGGCGCCCGATAGACGTCTCTCAAGAAGACCGCCTCGGCTTCGATCCGCGACTGCGTCGCGGGCGGCGGGTTGACGAAGTCGGGCGACACCCGCAGTCTGCGCGTCTCGAATTGCTTCGGGAAGACGGTGACGATGCGACTCTCCCGGACGTGGCCCGCACGCAGGTCCGCCTCGGCAACCCACTCGTAGTCGCCCGGTTCGAGATCGAGGTCCAGGCCGACCAGGGCCTGCCAGCTCCCATCGGCGGCAGGGAACACCGGAACCGGGCTGCCGAACGCCTTGAGCGTGACGCCGGTGGGCGCCTCCGGGAAGGACAGGGTGACGAGAACCAGCTCGCCGGGTTGGAAGGCCCGAGCCTTCACGGCCATCGTGAGTGCGGCCGGCGCCTGGTGGGCCAGGGCAAGAGCCAGGATCAAGACCAAGTGCGTCACGCCCTTCTCATTCTAAGGAGAAAAGGCGCCCACACGGTGACTTTTGCCTGCGGCGAGGCGTCCTAGTGCCGTGCCTCACGCAGCATCGGCACAAAAAGCTCGCGCCTTCAGGGCATTTTCTCGGAACCCAGCGCGGTCCCGTACCGGCACTGAACTTGCCTCCAGCCATTCCATGGCCGACTCGGGTCGTCAGTACGTGGTGGTCGCGTTCAGCCCTCAGCCCTCGCTCGCGTATTTCATGAAGGGCGTGCTGGACTGTGCGGGGCTCACGGCTATCGCCGCCTCCTCGAACCCTGAGGAGATCGAGGCGCTCGCGCAGCGGGCCAGGCCTGACGCGGTCGTCTACGACGTGAGCTTCCCGTTTGTGGAGAACTGGGATCGGCTGCAGGAACTGCGCACGCGTCCGGCTCTGAGCGATATCCCGTTCGTGATCACGACCAGCGAGGCGCAGGAACTCGAACGCCGCGTGGGCGTCTCGACGGCCATCGAATTGTTCTCACGGCCGAAAGACGTCCAGGAGTTCCAGTCCGCGGTCCGCAGCGCTATCGAGACCGGCGCCCGCGGGCACGCGGCGTAGCCCGGCCACAACCCCTTCGGCTGCCCGCTCGCGCGCGACCAGCCCGCCTCGCATGCGGGCGGCTTCCCGGCTGTCCAAGTACCATTCCCACGGTTTCTCGTTCCGGATCTCGCTCTGGCGCCAGGCGCCTCGCATCAGCCCCCGCGGGGCATGCCGGACGGAGCCGAGCAGCAGATGGCCGACCTCGTGAGCGGCCGCCCGGCCGAGCAGCCGGCCGACGCTTGTCGTTTGGCCGGCCAGCGCCCGGACACGATCGGCGAACACCGTCGCGAGCACGCCGCGCCCCTGCGATACGTCCACCAGCGCAGCGCCCAGCGCCTCTGGCGAAGCGCTGGCCGGGGCCGACATGAGCCGGACGACCACCTCGCGCGGCTTCAACGGCGCGTCGCAGGGCCCGAGCACGTTCGACGGTCGCGGTGGGGTGCAGTCGAGCCAGATCACGGCAAGCCCGGCATGCTCGAGGACGTGGCTGCCGGCTTCCCTGGCCTGTTGCATCTCGCCGTCGCGCACGCCCGCCAGGTCGTAAGTCCGGATCGTCAGCGGCTCGCCCGATCGCGCCTCGGCCGGAGCGTTCGACAAGACCACGAGGCCAGCCGCGCCGGCCATCCACCACCACTTCGGTCCTGTTCTGAGCATCGTGCCGCCATACTCGGGCGGCCGGCCTCCCAGGAGGAACTGCTTTGTGACGAAGCCGGCGATCGGCGGGCCAGAGCGCCCGAAGGCAGTGAGCAGCGGTCTTCCGCTGGCCGGCGTTCCCGCGCCCCAGCCGCGTCCAGCGCTCGACTTTCATTGGGACGAACTGCTGAGAACGCGGGACGAGTGCCGTCCCGGGGGACTCGCGCGCTCCAGGCGTCTTGACCACCGGTCGAGATCCCTCGCATAGTGACCGTATGGCTGCGTCGAAGCCCGTGCCGCGCCGCGCGTTTCTGGCCATCGCCACGATCTTCGGGGTCTCGTCGACACTCCAGTCGTTCGGATTGGCGTGGCTGCGTCAGGGCGAGGCCATGCCGGAGATGTTGCCGCATCTGCTGGCCGCGAACATGCTGTATTGGTATGTCCCGGCGCTCCTCGCGCCGGGCATCATGGCCTTTGCCGAGCGGCTGCGGCAGCGCGGCGTTCCCTGGAGGCGCCAGGCGCTCGTGCACACCGCGGTCGCGCTGGGTTTCTCGGTGGCGCACACTGCCACGATGGCGGTGACCAAGGTCGCGCTCATGCCGGACGAGCCGCGGCCGGTCTGGTGGAAGTTCTTCCTCGGCGACTACCTCTGGCAGCTCGACTGGCTCGTGATGACGTACCTCTTCATCATCGGCGTCAGCCACGCGCTCGCGTATCGCCGCGAGTCCGAAGCCGCCGCCGTCAACGGGGCACAGCTCGAGACGCGCCTCGTCCAGGCCCAGCTCCAGTCCCTCCAGCGCCAGCTGCACCCGCACTTTCTCTTCAACACGCTGAACACGATCTCGGGCCTCATCCACAGCGACCCGAACGCGGCCGATCGCATGATCGATCGGCTGGGCGATCTCCTGCGGATGACGCTGCACGTCTCCGGATGTCAGGCGGTCCCGCTCAAGGAGGAGCTCGAGCTGCTCCAGAAGTACGTGGACATCGAACAGACCCGCTTCGGCGATCGGCTCACCGTCGACATGCACATCGACCCCGAGACGCTCGACGCCCAGGTTCCGCAACTCCTCCTCCAGCCGCTCGTCGAGAACGCCATCCGCCACGGCGTGGCGCCGAACTCCCGGCCGGGCTGGATTGCCATCCATGCGTCGCGCAGAGGCGACGACCTGACCATCGAGGTTCGCGACAGCGGCAACGGCCTCCCGCCGGAGCGGCTGGTCGCCTTGAACCGCGGCGTCGGCCTCGACAACACGCGCGCCAGGCTCGAGCACATGTATCGCTCGCGGTTCCGCTTCGTCTTCACCAACCTCAAGGACGGGTTCTGCGTCACCGTCGGCATTCCATTTCAAGAAGGCCCGCTCGAGGATCAGAGCGAGCGGGTCAGCTCGAGTGCTGCATGACTTCAAAAATCCGCACGGTCGTCGTCGACGATGAGCCGGTGGCGCGGGCGCGCGTCCTGGCGCTCCTCGGCAAGGAGCATGACATCGAGGTGGTGGGCGAGTACCTCGGATGGCACGGAGGCGGTCTCCGCCCTCCGCGACGCCCCGCCGGATCTGCTCTTCCTCGACATCCAGATGGCGGGCATGACCGGGTTCGAGCTGGCGGATGCGCTCGGGCCGGACCGGATGCCGGCCGTGGTCTTCGTGACGGCCTACGACGAGTACGCCCTGCGGGCCTTCGAGATTCACGCGCTCGATTACCTGCTGAAGCCGTTCAGCGCCGAGCGATTCCGGTCCGCGCTGAACCACGCCCGCGAGCACTTGATCAAACGAGGCGCCGCGGATAGTGAGGGGCGGGCCGCGTCGGGCGCTCGACCCGGGGCGCCGCAACCGCCACGGGAGCGTCTGGTCATCCGCTCGAGCGGCCGGATCTATTTCATTCCCATCGCCGACATCGACTGGTGCGAGGCCGCCGGCAACTACGTCAGGCTCCACGTCGGATCGCAGGCGCATTTCGTCCGCCAGACCATGAGCCACCTCGAGACCGAGCTCGGCTCACCTCGCTTCGCCCGCATCCACCGCTGTACGATCGTCAACATCAACCGGATCGAGGAGCTTCGCTCCTCGTTCAACGGCGAGTACATCGTCATCCTCAAGGGCGGCACCAGGCTGACGCTCAGCCGCGGCTACCGCGAGGCCCTCCAGACACGCCTCGGCAAGGCGCTCTGACGGAAATCCGGCAGCGCGCCACGTCTGGCGCGCCCGCCGTTTGACACGCGGGCTCCACCCGTGGCCTGATCACCGAAACGCCGGACTCGGGCCACCGTGCCGGCACCTTCCGAGCGCCTTACCAGGAGCGCACATGCTCTCAGGCCGATTGCTGCAGTTGATCCAGGCGCACGCGGGTCCCCTCACGCGTGAGGCCATCCAGGATCTCGTCACCAACGCTCGCACGCCAACGTTCCGCCGGCTTCGCCCCGCGGATCTCGAGGCGCGTGTCTCGGCGCTCTACTACAACCTCGGCAAGTGGATCGGCGACCCCAACGAGAACGCGGTGCGCGAAGAGTACGAGGAGATGGGACGGTCGCGGTTTCGTGAAGGTGTCCCATTGAGCGAGTTGATCTATGCGGTCATCCTGACCAAAGAGCACCTGCGCCGGTACATCCGGGAGCACGGCGTGGTGGATTTCGCCGGCGACCGAGTGACGCCTGACGAACTGCTTCCTGTCTCGCTGTACAGCGTCCAGGAGCTGAACTATCAGGTTGGCGCGTTCTTCGACAGTGCGCTCTACTATCTGGCGCGCGGCTACGAGACCGAGGCCAACAGCCGGCGCCCGGCCGTCTGAACGACTCCCTTCGGTCCGCCGGGCCACGTCCGCGCGGACCTCGACCCGGCGGGAGGTCACCGTGAAGGTCATCGGGCTCGTCTGCCTTGCAGGACCTGGCATCTGCCACATCGGGCGTACTCTCGCGCGACGAGACCCGGGCAGAGGACGAAACCCTGACACAGACCGATGCGCACACCGCCGCTCGCCGCCGGATGGTGGACGATCAGATCAAGGCGCGAGGCATCCGAAATCCGGCGGTCCTGGACGTCATGGCCCGGGTCCCCCGTCATCTGTTCGTGCCACCCGACGTCCAGGGACGTGCGTACGATGACACGCCGCTCCCGATCGGTCACGGGCAGACGATCTCGCAACCCTACATCGTCGCGTACATGACCGAAGCGCTCGAAACGTCCCGCGAACACCGCGTCCTCGAGATCGGCACGGGGTCGGGCTATCAGGCGGCCGTCCTCGCGGAGCTCGTGAACGCGCTCTACTCGATCGAGATCGTGCCCGAGCTCGCCCATGGCGCGGCCCGCGCGCTCGCCGGCGCCGGCTACCGCAACGTGGAAGTTCGCGAGGGGAACGGCTACCTGGGATGGCCCGAGCGCGCGCCGTTTGACCGCATCATCGTGACCGCGGCGCCGCCGCAGATTCCGCAGACGCTCGTCGATCAGCTGGCGGTCGGCGGAAGGATGGTCGTGCCGGTCGGCACGCTCCTCCAGGAGATAGTGGTGTTGACCAAGAACGCGCGCGGCGTGACCGAGACACGCACCATCCCGGTGCGCTTCGTGCCCATGGTCAACGACCCGCGCTAGCCGGCGGGCGGCCTGCCCTATCGGACGATTCTAAAGTTGGACGGCGACGGCGGGTTCGGAGCGTAAGCGGCCACATAGGTCACGGCGCCGCTCGGTGTCGTGATCGCATGGGCAGGGGCTCCACCGTCCGACCAGGTACCTGAAAGTAGTAGGCGTTCGGAGCGACGGGCTGTGGCGACACCACCCCCAGCGTCCGGACGATGCCGACGACGCTCGTGATGGTGGCCGGAGTGGCGATGGGCTGGCCGTCGAGCGTGACCTGCAGGCCGGGCGGTATGCGTCGCTCAGCGTGATGGATGACGGTGTTGGGCAGGACGTCGATCGAACGAGGTCGTCGAGAGACCTGTCGAGTCCGTGGCAGTCAGGTACACGCGGTACCAGACGTTGGCCGACGTTTCGCCGCTGTTCGGGATGACAAATGTCCCGCTGGCAATGCCTGTCGTGTCCGGCATGGCCGGGTGCGTGTGGGTGTCGTGGTGGAAGTCGATCCGCCACGTGAGCGCGCTCGCCGGCAGCGGCGCCCTGCTCCGGGTCGTTCCGGCTGCCCGAGAACGACAACGTCGTTCCGGCCGAATATCGAGCGCCGGCGACCGGGCGTCAGGATCGTCGCGGTGGGCGCGCAGGTCGCTGACGACAGTCAGCGTCGCCGGGTTGCTCGACGACCGGCCCCGCCGAGTTCGTAACACGGCACCGATAGGTGCTGCCGTTGTCTGCGAGGACGGCCGGTGGCGTCGTGTACGAGGCCGCGGTCGCTCCCGGGATGTCGACGTTGTTCTTCTGCCACTGGTACGACAGCGGCGCCGTGCCGGTAGCGCTCACGGTAAAGGTCGCGGTGCCGCCGACCGGCACGATGCGATTGACCGGATGCTGCGTAATCTGCGGAAGCGCCGGTGACGCTCGGCACGATCTCGGCCCACGCTGCCGGCTCCGCGAGCCAGGTAGTAGAGCGACGCCGTCGGGCCCGACTTTGAGATCGACCGGCGATGAGATCGCTCGCCGCAAACGGCGTCGGCGTCGCCGGGCTTGCCGGATCGATGTAGTAGATCCAGCCGGAGCAGTAGTCGGCGAAGAAGTACTTGCCGATGTACGACGCCGGGAACGTCGGAGTCGACGGGTTGTAGAACGCACCGCCGGTGATCGCGCAACCGGTCGGCGTCCCGCCGCTGTGCCGGTAGCTGTAGACGGGATTGGTGAACTGGGGAAAGGTGCCGCGTTGAACGGCGCCCTCGGTCGTCGGCCATCCGAAGTTCCGTCCGGCACGCGCGTCGTTGATCTCTTCCCACGTCGACCTCCCCGACGTCGTTCACGTAGGTCAGGCCCGTGCCCGGCTGAACGCTGAAGGTGAACGGATTGCGCAGGCCCAGCGCCCAGATGAGACGGTTCTTCCCGGACGCGGTCGCAGACGAACGGGTTGTCGGTCGGGATCTGCGCGGTCGGATCCGACGACGGGATTCATGCGGATGATCTTGCCGAGCAGGTTGTTCAAGCGTCTGCGCGTTGCTCCCGTTGGCGTTGTCGCCGTGCGCGGCGTAGAGCTTGCCGTCCAGGCCGAAGTGCATGCGCGCCGCCGTTGTGGTTGGTCGCGCCGCTCAGGTTGTCGAAGTCGAGCAGGACGACTTCGCTCACCGCTCGTGTCGACGACATCGCCGTTGGCCGTGAATCGGCTGATTCGGTTGTGCACCGCCGGCGACGTCGCCGTGTAGTAGACGTAGAGGAACTGATTGGTCGCGAAGTTCGGATCGAATGCGACGCCGAGCAGGCCGCGCTCGCCGGAGGAGTTGACCGACAAGCGTCAGAAACGGCGTGCGAAGGAGCACGCCGTTCTTGATGACCCGCAGTTGTCCGCCCTGCTGCGCTGACGAACAGCCGGCCGTCCGGCGCGAACTCCATCGCCGTCGGGTTCGACAGGCCGCTGACGACAGGAACGTCCTGCAGCCCGGTCGGCAGCCCTGTGGCGGCGCGCCCGGTCTCGATGAGACAGCAGGCGACGATCAGTAGTGCAACGAGTGTCCTTGGGCGCACAGGATCCCTTCTGGCCTCTTGCGCCGGGGCAAGAACCGTTCCCCAGTCCAGCAAGCGGCCAGCGCCAGTTTTCTTAGGAAACCTGCAGGTGGAGTTTCAGTACTGTCTCGACTTCGACACTTCGGAGTGCACCGGGCTCAAGGGCGCGGTACCCAAAACCGGGTCGAGACAACACCACGGGTACACTCTGGGCCAATGATTCGCACGGCGCCGTCCCGTCCCCCATACGGCTTGTGCGCGTTCCTGGGGCTTGGCGGGCTCGTCGCTGGCGCCACTGGTCCGCTGCTCAGCAACTTCGTCCCGGTACTGGTCGAGGGCGCATTAGGCGAGCATCGCACAGCGATCGGCGCCGTCATGGCCATCGACAACGTGCTGCTGCTCCTGCTCGTGCCCTGGTCGGGCGCGGTTTCGGACCGCGCCAGCGCCCAGGGACGCGGCCGGCGACGCATCGTCGTCGCGGGCCTCGTGCTGACGGCAATGGGAACGGCATTGCTGCCATTCGTGGCGGCGCTTGGACTGGCCGGCCTCGTCAGCGCGATCGTCATCCTGTACGCCGGCCTCAACGTGCAGCGTTCTCCGTTCCAGGCGCTCGTCGCTGACCTCGTGCCCTCGCGGCACCGGCCGCTCGCGGGCGGGAGTGTCACGCTGCAGATGTGCATGGGCGCGATCGTGTTCCTGATGCTGGGCAGCGTGCTCGGCATGCGCCCGGCTTTCTTCATTGCGGCCGCGACAGTCCTGAGCGTCGCCCTCGCCTACGCCTTCTGGCTGCGCGAGCCAGCGATGGCCGCGACCGGGACGCGCGAGGCCGCGTTCCCGTCGCTGTTCGAGGCCGCCTCCTTCGCCTTGCGTGGCACGGTGCCAGGCATGCGCGCGGTCTTCGTCGCGACGCTGTTCCTGCAGCTCACGTTTCAGTCGTTCACAACCTGGTTTGCCCTCCATGGGACCGCACGGTTCGGCGTGTCTGCGGAAGAGGTGACCGCCGGGTTCATCGCCTGGGCCGTTGGCGGTGCGCTCGGCGCGATCCCGGCCGGCGCCATCGGCGTGCGCATCGGGCGACGAAACGCGCTCCTCCTGGGGTTCGGGCTCATGGGAACGACTCTATTGGTCCTCGACCGGGTCACCACGCTCGCACAGGCGGTTCCCTTGCTCGCCTTCGCTTCAGCGTGCTGGGCGCTGCCGACGGTGAACGCGTTCCCCCTGTTCGTGGAGCCGATTCCAACGGCGCGTCGCGGGGTGCTGGTGGCGTTGTTCCTACTCTGCGCGGCGCTCGGGGGCGCCGTTGGCGACCCCGTGAACGGCCGCCTCTTCGACGTGTTCGGCGGGTATCGCGGGCTCTTCCTTCTGATGGCGCTCTACACCGCCGTCGCCTTCGCAGCCGTGTTGTGCATTCGACCCGGCACCGGAGAGGCCGACACCGGCCCGGATAGCCGGGGAATCACCCCAGAATGAGCGTCGGGACCGGAACGATTCGCGGTGGCTTCTCGAATACCAGGGCCGGTCACGGACTCAGATTCGACTCCAATCCAGTTGAACGTTCGCACGACGAACCCGCTGCTCGAGCAGGTCCAGTCGTCGAACGGTGAGCATGGCGTCTTCGACGATGGGATTCAGCCGCCTGCGAAGCAAGGGCACGCCGACGGCAGCCAGCATCACAAGCGGGACGCACACCTCTTTCGCCAGGAGATCGAGGCGTGACAAATCCCACGAGGGAGTGACCAGGTCGCGAGCCCATCGCCTGACGCACCGGGCGATCTTCTTCGTGGGCTGTGTGGCTTTCGTAGACTTGATGTCTGATGCGTGAGCGATCTCGGCCAGGCTCGGGAATCGCTCTGCAAAGATCCTGCGGTACACGCTCCGATTGAAGACGCTGTAATCGTGCTGCATCTTGTACGACAGCAGCGACCAGGTGTAGAACGGAAGCAGCGCTTCGGAAAGGCCCAGGTGCTGCAGAAAATTGTTGGAGATGTAGCACCGTTGTCGCAGGTACAGATCTGCTCCAGCCAAACACTTTTCCCGCCCCTCGCTGCACCGCATCCTCCATGGGGGCGCGGGATCGGGCCACGATTCGTTTGGCAATGGAGTGACGAAACAGGTTCAGGCTGATCGCGAAGTGTTTCTCTTGAAGGGCACCGGCCAAATCGCCCTTCCATTCTTCTTCGGACTTGCCTGAAACCTTGTCATTTGAGCCGCGAAGCAGCGAGTCGCCCAGGAAACCGTTCACCATCGGGGCGTCGGGATATCGCTGGGCGACACAGTAGGTGACGAACTTCGAGATCGGAAAACCGTCGGCCGTGAAATGATGAACGTCGTCGTAGAGATCCCAGACAGAGGAGGCGACAGGGACGGTCTGGAGGGACACGCGAAGGGCTCTCGCCACCTGATCCGAGACTTCCCCCTCCTCCTCGGAAAATCGCACGCAGATGACGCGACCCAGGTCCGCGCCAGCACTGACGCACAGGGCCAGCAGGTAGCGACTGTCGAAGCCGCCTGAAAGCGCCACCGTGATGTCCTTCTGACCCGCGATAAGGGTCCTGACGTCGGCTGAAACGATGTCGTGCAGGTCGCCTGCGGCTTGCTCGACGGAGGCGATCCTGTCACCGACTTCAAGGGTGGCATACGGAATCTCCTCCATGCGCCCGTCTTGAAGTACCGTTGCCGCGCCAGGAGCCAGGCGGCGCAGGTCACTGAAGAGAGAACCATCGGTGCAGTTGTAGCCGTATGCCAGCCACGCGCTCACCGCATCGTAGTTGCACTCGCCCCCGCTCGCGCCAGCCTGATGTAGCGCCCAGACATCACTACCAAAGACGTACCGGCCATCACGTTGTCCGATAAACATCGGGCGAATTCCCAAGACATCGGACACCACTGTGATTCGACCGTCTTGCGGCTCATCCACAATGGCCACAAACGTGCCGAGAAGTTCGCGAAAACAGTCGAACCTCTTACGAGCGACGATTTCGGCGCACCAGGCAGGAAGGTCGGAGGACGACACCGAGGCATGGGCTGGCCGTCCCCAGAGATACACACATGACCTGTGTTCCCGCGAGACAAACGTCTCCAGACGTGTCCGCGGATACGCGTGGAGGCGAATTTGCCAGCGCTCGTCAGCACCGGGAACCTCTACGCGCTGGGCGCCCGCAAAGACCAGCTCCGAATCTCGTGTGTCTCCGACTCGACGCTGGTATCCGAATACTTGATTGGCGCAGGAGAGGTCCGTCACCGCCGCATCCATGCTCGACTCTCTGACACTAGGGCCATCTCGCGGTCAGCATGCGGGTTCTCAGCCCCCCTCGGCAGCCTCACGACGCGGGATAAGGCCCCTGTCCGCGGGCGATTATCGCCAAATGGACGGGAATACCAAAGGGAAACCGGCCCGCCCGCCGCAGCGCGGAAACGCCAGGGCCGGCCCGGATGCGGGTTTGTTGGCGCAAAATGAGCCGGGACTGGAACCCTTCTGCACTCCCGGCCGTCTAAGCAGTCGTCTGCCGGCCTCGCTCGATCACGTTTGACGTCGTGCCAGAGCAGGCGTACCTTTAGAGAAGCATTCGCGCGACCGGGTGGGTCGCGCCCTCCCCTGACAGCCGAAGGAGCAAGAACGATGAGGATCGTGAGAACCGTTGGCGCCTCCGCACTGGGCATGGTCCTGCTGGCGACCGCCGCGGGGGCACAAGGGCGGGACAACCCGACCTTTACACGCGATATCGCGCCGATCCTGCAGCGCAGCTGCGAGAACTGCCACCGGCCCGACGGCGTCGCGCCCGATGTCGCTCGTGACCTACGAAGAGGTTCGCCCCTGGGCCCGCGCCATCAAGACAGCGGACCGGCATCGGACCGAAGGCCGGTGTCATGCCGCCCTGGTACATCGAAAAGAACATCGGCATCCAGGCGCTACAAGAACGATCCGTCGCTCAGCGACGGTCGAAATCGCGACGATTGCCAAGTGGGCGGACAGCGGCGCGCCGCGGGGCGATCCGGCCGACATGCCGCCGGCCGAAGAGCTACCAGGACGCCGCGGTCTGGACGATCGGGCACCCCGATCTCGTCGTCAAGATGGCAGGACATTACGGTCAAGGGCGACACGCCGGACTGGTGGGGCGAGATTGCGCCCGCGCCGACCGGTCTGACCGAGGACCGGTACGTGGCCGCGCTCGAGATCAAGGAAGTCAACGACGTGCCGCAAGAGCGATGGCACCGGCCGGGCCACGGTCGGCGGACGCTACGTCTTCCATCACATGATCTGGAGCACGGACAAGGGCGGCGGCGACGGCGTCAACGCGCCCTGGCCGGTGCACGAGGTCGGCCGCAATGCCGACATCTTCGCTCCCGAAGCCGGCCGACTGCTGAAGGCCGGTTCGAGCATCGTCACCGACTCGGTGCATCTCCACTCGAACGGGCGCGACACCAAGGCGCATCTCGAGATCGGCTTCAAGTTCCACCCGAAGGGCTACGAGCCGACGCTGAAGGCGTCGCCCAGCCGCAGCCTCGGCAACGGCGTCGACATCTCGATCCGGCCGATGGAGGCCGAACCAGCAGCTGCACGCCTACACGGTGCTGCAGGAGCACACCAAGATCACCTCGTTCGAGCCGCACCTGCACGCGCCGGGCGCAGCGCATGTGCCTCGAGGCGATCTGGGGCTACAACATCCAGACGCTGACGCTGCGCGGGCTACGACCACAACTGGGTGCGTGGCTACGAGTACGCCGACGATGCGGCGCCGCTGCTGCCCAAGGGCACCATCCTTCACATCATCGGCTTCATGGACAACTCGCCGACCAACAAGAACGTGCCCGACCCGAGGAACTGGCAGGGCTCGGGCAACCGCTCGGTGGCCAACATGTTCATCGACCTCGGTCAGGGCGTGGCGCTCAGCGACGAGCAGTTCCAGCAGGAGATGGCCAAGCGGCGCGAGAAGCTCCATCTGACACAAGAACGACGTCGTGATCGGCTGCCCGCTCTGCCTGCTCGAAACGCCGGCGCCGGCGCGCGCACGGCCGCGGGCGCCAACCCGGTAGCGCGAGCTCGAGACCTCACTGGAGTTGATGCTGATGCGGGAGTTGATGTTGACAAGGCTGCGGAAGACGTTCGGTCTGCGGGCGCGGCAGGCGCGATGGTCGCGACGGCTGCGCTGCTTGCCCTGCTTGCTGGCGCGCACCTCCAGGGCCAGGCGCTCGACGTACTCTCGGGGCCAGACCGTCTCATCCGGCGTTCGAGGGATGGGAGAACGAACCCTGACGGGTCCTCCAGCTTCCTGTTCGGCTACATGAACAACAACTGGGACGAGGAGATCTGACGTGCCGGTCGGTCCCGACAACGGCTTCGATCTGCTCGGCGCGGACCAGGGCCAGCCGACGCACTTCCTGCCCGCGGCGCAACCGGTTCGTGTTCAAGGTCCGGGTGCCGAAAGACTTCGGACAGAAGGAGCTGGTCTGGACGCTCAAGACCAACGGCGTCACCGAGAAGGCGTACGCGTCGCTCAAGCAGGACTACTTCATCGACAACGTCGTCATCGCGTCCGAGACCGGCGCGCTCGGCGCCGGCTCGAGCAACCCGACGCTGCGCGCCAACAAGGCACCGGTCGTCACGATCGACGGCGAGAAGAAGCGCACGGCCAGGTCGGACAGCCGCTGCCGCTCGTCGCCGTCGTCACCGACGACGGCGTGCCGAAGGCGCGCAATCTGGCGCCGACTACAGCCCGATCCCGCGGCGGTCGCCAGCGGGCCATGATGCCGCTGCACCAGGGAAGTCACCGTCGGAAAGTCGCTCGGCCTGCACCTGTCCTGGTTTGTCTACCGCGGCGCCGGGAAGGTGACCTTCGATCCCGTTCAGATCAAGCCGTGGGAAGACACGCGCGCCGGCGCGAATTCGCCGTGGGCGCCCCTCTGGAGTCGCGCCGCCGCTCCCCGAGGGCGGGCGATACGAGGCCCGCGCCACCTTCGACGCGCCGGGCACGTACGTGCTTCGCGCACGCGCCGACGACGGCGCGCTGCTCGGCGACGACGAGCTGACGGTGGTGGTTACGCCGTAGCGTCGAGGGGAGCGAGCGCCTCGCGAAGACGCTGAACGCGCGCGGCGAGCGACTGCGCGAAGGGGGCATCGGCGACCGTGTTGTGCGGTCCCGGCCTCGGATGCGTCACGACCTCGACGAACGTGGTCGGCGTGAGGCGCTCCTGTCCGACCAGCCAGAGCACATCATCCACGGTGCCGACGTAGCGGACCTGCCGCAGCCCCTGGTGCCGCAGCCAGACGTTGAAACAGCGGTTCTGCAGCCGCCGGATCACACCCTGTCGCTCCCCGCAATTCCTCGCGGGACGGATTCTGGTAATACCCGCCGTGCGAGCGACCGAGGCAAGAGCTGCCGCAATGGCCGGCTCGGCATGCACATCGTTGTGCGAGTCGAGGTGCGTCAGCGAAATGCCAGCGGAGCGTGCGGCGTCGATTTGCGCCTGCGCCTCGCAGACCAGCGCCGTACGTTCGTCTGGCGACAGCCGGCGCCGGCGGCTGAACTCGTGCTCCGGGACAAAGACACCCTCGGCGCAAAAGCGCTCGCACCGCCTCATGATGTCGGTCAACGGGCGCCCCTCGGTCACGTTGAAGTGCAGGCCGATGCGATCGGCAAACCCGTGCCTGCGGGCGAGCTCGCACGCCTCGCCAAACGAGGGAAAGTTGACCAGCAGGCTCACACTCGACACGAAGCCGGCAGAGACACCCTTGACTATCGCAGCGTTGACCTCGGCATCGAGACCGAAGTCGTCGGCGGTGACGATGACCTGCCCCCTGGTCATCATGGCTGGCACCGCTTGAGCACGGTCAGGGAGTCCACCGTTTCGAGCACCTGATACCGGGGATTGGCCAGCACCACCTCGCGCGCGTAGCGCACACTCCCCTGCTCCGACTCCCGGCTGTCGTGCAGCGCGATGACGCCGTCCGGCGTCACCAGCGGGGACCAGGCTTCCCACTCGACTTTGAGGGTTTCGAACGACTGCGCGTTATCGATGAACACGAAGTCCAGCGGCAACTGACGGATCTCCGGACAGTTCGCGGCGTCGGCGCCCTTTCTGCGAATCCACACGACCGACCCGTTGTGCACGCGCTCGAGCTCCCGCATGCCGACGATTCGGGGAATGCTGAACCCGAGGCGCCCGCGGTCGTACGGATCGACCGCGAAGAGCGTTCCGTCGTTCGCCATGGCCGATCGCAGGTGCCTCGACGTGCCGCCGTGCCAGACGCCGACTTCGGCCAGCCGCCGCCTGCCGGCGGCGTACTTTGCCAGGCACGCCCGCTCGGCGGCAGTGGTCCATACCTCAGCGGGGGCCAGACCGAACGTCCACTTCAGGAAATGCATGAGCACGGACAAGGGTTGCTTTTTCTCTTTTCGGCATTGACGGGGCCGCCGAACACCCCGGAGGGGAATAAAGAGGCCGACGCTCATGTTCCTGAGCTTGCACAAGACTGCACCGCCGCTGCACGATAGGCGTTCCCCAGACGAGGGATTCCAAGGAGGACAGCATGGCAGGAGCAATACAGGCAGTGCCAAAGGGCTACCACACCGTCACGCCCCAACTCACCCTGGACAACTGCGCCCAGGCGATCGAGTCGGTACAAGAAGGGTCTGGGCGCGGAGGACGTGAGCGTGTTCGCTGGCCCCGATGGGAAGGTGATGCACGCGGAAATGCGCATCGGGAACTCCAAGATCATGCTGAACGACGCCTTGATGGGCGCCAAGGGCCCCAGGGCGCTCGGCGGCTCTCCGGCGTCCTTGTGGATCTACGTCGAGGACTGCGACGCGTTGTTCAACCGTGCCGTCGCTGCGGGCGCACAGGTGGTGCCTGGCGGCATGGGCGCACTGCAGGATCAGTTCTGGGGAGACCGGACTGGAACATTGACCGATCCCCACGGCTACAAGTGGACGATCGCCACACACAAGGAAGACCTCACGCCGGAAGAAATGCAGCTGCGTGGGGCCGAGTGGATGAAGCAGTTCGCACCGCAGGGGACGCGCGGTTAGTCCGTTGAGCCCGCCCCGCCGGCTCGGCCGGCGGGGTCGGCGGCATTCAGCAGCCGAAATCTAGCGGCAGGTCGCGTCGAGCATGCGGACCTTCTCTACCTCCAGGCGCCTGACGAGCACCTCGATCTTGCGGTCGGCGTTGGGGCCGGCCACGATCGACGCGTTGGGCACCTGCGCCTTCATCTCGCGTCCGTCAGACTCGATCTCGATCTCGGTCCACTGATCCTTGCGATCGATCTCGATCTCGCCCTCCTTGACGTCTCCCTCGACCTCGCCCTCGACCTCGATGCGATGTCCGACATGCGGTCTCAGGTCGTCGTCATCCTTCAGCCAGTAGAAGACGTTGGCAAACACACCTGCCGTGCCGACCGTGCCCGGCTCAGCCGCCCGCTGCGTCGCCGTCGTCGAAGCGGGCTCCATCGGCGCGTTTACGAGGAGATAGCCGCCGTCTCCCTGCCCTTTCACCAGGCAGCCAGTGAGCTTCTTCGTGTCATCGGTCGAAGCGTTCCCGGCAGACGCCTTTACCGTCGTGACTGCCAACAGTCCGGCCATCAACACAGCAGCGCTGAGCGCGCTGACGGTTCGTCGAGTGCTCGTCATGGGTCCCTCCTCAACAGTTGCGGCCACCGCAACAGTGCATGCAGGAGCAATCCCAGTGCCGCCGCATTTCGCTGAGCTCGAATAGTGGAGCTGGAGGGGGCCGTAGTATGCTCCGGCCTCTGCGGGTCCAATGACGAATTTCATTCCGAGCATCGCCTGGCTCCGCCAGTATCCGAGCAGCTGGCTGCGGCCGGACGTGATTGCCGGTCTCACCGCCGCGGCGGTGGTAGTGCCCAAGGCGATGGCGTACGCCACCATCGCAGGGCTTCCCCTGCAGGTCGGCCTCTACACGGCCATCGTTCCGATGGTCGTGTACGCGCTGCTTGGCACGTCGCGGCCGCTGAGCGTCAGCACGACGACGACTATCGCCATCCTGACCGCGGCGGAGCTCGGACGGGCCGCACCCGGCGGAGACGCGGGCAGCCTCATCGCTGCGGCGGCGACGCTCTCAGTACTGGTCGGCATCCTGCTCGCAGCAGCCTCGCTGCTCCGCCTGGGGTTTGTTGCCAACTTCATCTCCGATCCGGTGCTGACCGGATTCAAGTCGGGCATCGGGCTCGTGATCGTGGTCGATCAGCTGCCAAAGCTGCTGGGCGTGCACTTCGAGAAAGCCGGGTTCTTCCGCGACCTCGTCGCGTTGGCGCAACAACTGCCAGAGACGTCGGTGCCCACGCTGCTGGTCGGGGTCACGCTGCTCGCGGTGCTCATCGGCTTCGAGCACTTCGTGCCGCGCGTACCGGCGCCGCTCGTGGCGATCGCTCTGGCCATTACCGCTTCCGGCCTTCTAGGTCTGGAGACCGCCGGGGTGGCGACGGTCGGCCACGTCGCCGGCGGCCTGCCGAGCCTGGTGCTGCCGAACGTCGGGCTCGCCCAGGCGATGTGGCCCGCGGCGGCCGGGATCGCCCTCATGAGCTTCACCGAGACGATCGCCGCTGCGCGCGCGTTCGGCGGCCCAGGAGAACCGCGGCCCGAGCCCAATCAGGAACTGTTCGCGCTCGGCGTGGCCAACGCCACGGGTGGCTTGTTGGGCGCAATGCCCTCGGGCGGCGGCACCTCGCAGACGGCCGTCAATCGCCTCGCGGGGGCTCGCACGCAAGTTGCCGAGCTCGTCACAGCAGCTGCGGCCACCGCCACGCTCCTGCTGCTCGGCCCGGTGATCGCGCTGATGCCGCAGGCCGCCCTGGCGGCCGTCGTCGTGGTCTACTCGCTCGAACTGATCAAACCCGCCGAATTCGCCGCCATCCGACGTGTACACGGTACGGAGCTGCGCTGGGCCCTCACGGCGTTCGCCGGCGTGGTCCTGCTCGGCACGCTCAGGGGCATCCTTGTGGCCGTCGTCGTGTCGCTGCTGGCGCTGGCGCACCAGGCCTACAATCCGGCCGTCTATGCTCTGGGCCGCAAGCGTGGGACCACGGTCTTCCGCCCGCGCACGGCGGACCACCCCGACGATGAGACGTGGCCGGGCCTGCTGATCCTGCGCACGGAGGGACGGCTCTTCTTCGCCAACGCGGAACGCGTCGCCGATCAGATACGGGCGCTTGTGGACGATGCGAGGCCGCGTGTGCTGGCTCTGGACTTCCGCGCCATCTTCGACATCGAGTACACGGCGCTCAAGGTGCTGCAGGAGACCGACGAGACCCTGTTCAATGCCGGTGTCACTCTCTGGATGGTCGGCCTCAATCCTCAAGTCCTCGAGGTCGTGAGTCGCTCGCCCTTGGGCGAACGGCTGGGCCGTCAACGGATGTTCTTCAATCTCGACGCGGCCGTGCGCGAGTTCGAAAGGCTGGAAGAGGCTCGCCGACCCGAAGGTCAGGGCAGGTTGTAGCGGAGCTGCGCGAAGAACAGGAAGGCACTGGCCGAGGCCGGCCCCTCGCTTGTCGACCACGGCTGCCGTCGGAGCCACGATGTCTGGAAGTTCATTTGCGCGGACCCACGGTTCCCGGTCCGGACAGCCAGGTACGAGATCGTGCCGGTGACCTGATCGATCGTCCGATTGACAGCATTCGAAGCGCCGGGGAATCCGAAGCCGATGTCCCGGCCATCGAGATCCGCGAAGTACGCGTCGTCGATGTGCACGCCGGAGTAGTAGCCGCCGGCGGATATGTGTGGCGACAGGATCTGTTCGATGCCGCCCACCCACGACGAGGCGGGGATGGAGCTGACGGAGCCGTCGCTTCGGAATGCCACGTCGGGGGCCAGCCCGCCAAGGTAGCGACCCAGGCCGGATCCGAACGCGACCTGCCCGATGAGCCGCGTGCCGCCCGTAGGGTTGACCCTGGCGTTGACGCTGACGCCACCGCCGACGTCCCGGAACACCTCGTCATAGGGAAAGACGGTGTGGCGGAACACGCGCACGACGCCGCCCACGTCCAGGTGCAACGCCGGAGCCGGGTTGAGCGCGACGCGCGTGACGAAGTCGGGCATCAGGTTCGGAACGCTCAGCGCCTGCCCGCCCGTGTTGTACTGCGCCGCGATGTCGTCCGCGCAGCAGTCGGGCAGTTCCACGAGGCCCTCGCCGATCTGCTGCTCCGGGTTCTCCGCCGACACGGCCCAATTGAAGGTGGTCGAGGGACGCCACGTCAGGCGCACTTGCGGAGAACGCGTCCAGACCAGCCCGGCCAGATAGTTGGTGTCGACGGCCTGCGACATTTCGTAGTCGGACGGCCAGATGCTCAGCTGCTGCTTGGGCGGCGTCATCAGCGAGAAGGCCTGACCGGCCGACAGCCAGAACGAGTCGCCGTAGTGGAGATCCGCGAATGCCTGTCGGAGGCGGAGCCCTGCGCTGGAGCTCGTGACGGCGATCGTGCCCGGCGTCGAGCCACTGAAGTCCATTTCGAAGTACCCGGACAGGCTCGAAAAGCGCGCCTCCGGGAACGGGGCGTCCACGCGGATCGAAATCCGCGACGACTGGGCCGTCAGGCGCGTCTCGGAGACGTTGCCCTGCAAGGTGTCCTCGTAGGGAACGGTCGCGAACGCCGTGCCCGGACCGCCGCCGCTGTTGGTGGATTGATAGATGCCCGTGACCCCCAGATAGCCGCCGATGCGCAACTGGGCGGGACCGACGTCCAGAGCGGGGCCCACGGGTTGTTCGGCCGCGATTTCCTGCGCCGGGTTGAGCGGAGGCTCCTGGCCCGCGGCCGGAGGAGCGATTGCCAGGACGAGGAGGCAGATCCGACCCACCCACGTCGCCATCCCGGAAGCGGAGCGCATGCGCTTCAAGTGTAATGTCGCTTCGATTGATCCAACTCCTCGCGCTCACCCATGGGACGTCGCCCCTGCGGCCGGCTTCGCCCACGCCGCGTGGCCCTCGCGCAGCAGCACAATCGCCTCGTCGGCGGTCGCGACACAGCGCGGAATGGTCATGTCGGCGGCGCTGGCAAGCGGCGGGTCCGCGGAGACCATCGCGGACCTGGCCCATTCGACCAGGCCCGGCCACATCGCGCCTACGAGAATCAGCGGCGTCTGCTCGAGGTGTTTCACCTGGAGCAGCTGCCAGATCATCATCGTCTCGAGGACCGTGCCGATGCCGCCTGGCGCCACGACAAAGGCGTCCGAGGCGAGCACGAACTGGTGGAGGCGGGTGAAGAACGTGCGGTGCTCGAAGGCTTCGGTGACGAACGCGTTCACATCCTGTTCGAAGGGCAGCCCGACGCGGATTCCGACGGATTGGACCTGTTTCGAATGGGCCGCCCTCGTTGGCGGCCTGCATGAGACCGGGGCCGCCGCCCGTGATGATGTCGCAGCCCATCTCGGCCAGCGCGGCGGCCAGGCGCTTGGTTTCCTCGTAGACAGCGGTTCCCGGCCGGGTCCTCGCGGAGCCGAAGATGCTGACCCGGTAGCGCTCGCGGCGGGAGGGCTTGAGGCGCGTCAGGTTGTTGACGACGTCCCACAGGCCGAGGACCGACGCGACCAGGACTTGCTTCACGGCTTCTTCGTCAGTCAGGCTGACCGCACCCGACCCGGCAACGACCGTCGTGTTTTCGCTCATTGGTCTATCTGCCCCTCGTCGCGCTGATACTCGCCACCCGCCTGCCGGCTGGCCGCCACCATTCATACTACAAGCGCGGGGCGTGCGCGCTGTGGCCGCGCACGACGATGGGCGGCATTAGGTGTAGATTGAACGGCATGCGTGTCATCCCCATCACCCTGGGTCTCGTCATCGTCACGGCCGGGCTCGTCTCAACGTCGCAGCAGGCGCCTGCAGTGCCCGTGGCGTCGGCATCGCTCGCCGGCCCGGTAAGCGGCGGCCGGGGGCAACCGTTTGGCGCACAGACGAAGGCAGACCTCGCGACCAGCGGGTACGCGGAGGCGGAGTACTTTGCTTCTGGAACGGGCCAGGCCTACGACAAGGACGGCGCCTGGGGCCTGGATGGGATGTGGGCGGTCAAGCCGGCGGGCCGGGCCGAGCTACAAGGTGCGGATGCTCGTCCGTCGTCCGTCCGATCCGCGCCGTTTCAACGGTGTGCTCATTGTCGAGTGGCTCAACGTCAGCTCGATGCAAGAGGGCGCGGCAGACTTCATGCTGATGAAAGAGGAGATCGAGCGCTCTGGCTACGCGTGGGTGGGCGTAGGCGCCCAGGCATCCGGCATCAACACGCCGAGGATGGGACTGAAGGCCTGGGATCCCGAGCGCTATGGCACGCTCGCGCATCCCGGAGACGCGTTCTCGTACGACATCTTCACGCAGGTCACGCAAGCGTTGCTCAAGCCGTCGAGCGTCAACCCACTGGACGGGCTCCGCGTCCGCCACACGATCGCCGTCGGCCGGTCGCAGTCGGCGTTCCGGCTCGTGACCTACCTCAACGCCTTCCACTCGCGAGCACGGGTGTTCGATGGCTACCTGATCCACAGTCGCGGAGCCAACGCCGCGGGCCTGACGGCCGAGCAGCTTGGGCGCGATGCGGATCCCGTTCCGGCAGGCGCGCGACTGCGCACCGACGCCGGCGTCAAGGTGCTGGACGTGCAGGCCGAGGGCGACATGGTGACGTTGCGATCGCACCTGACCAGGCAAGCCGATTCTGCGGACTACCGTCGATGGGAGATTGCCGGTGCCGCCCATGCCGAGTCGCCCCAGTGGATTCCGGGGCTGACGCCGGTTCCCGACATGGGCATGCGGTGTCTCGATCCGATCAACAGCGCGCCGCACCATGCCGTGATCAAGGCTGCGCTGCGGGCGCTGACGCTCTGGGTTCGTGACGGCAAGGCCCCGCGGTCGTCGCCGCCAATTGCACTCGGCGACCCCGCTGCGCCCGATCCCCTGGTCCGCGATGCGCATGGCAACGCCCAAGGCGGCATCCGCCTGCCGCAGCTCGAGGCGCCCACGGCGAGGCTCGACGGGTTGCGGAACGACGTGCCTGCGGGTACGCCGGGCGGGCAGAACTTCTGCTTCTTGTTCGGTCACACCGTGGCGTTCGAGCCGGCCGTGCTCGCCAAGCTCTATCCGACCCGCGAGGCCTTCGTGCGGAAGTTCACCGCTGCGGTCGAGGCGATCGTGCGCGACGGTTTCTGGCTGCAGCCCGAAGGCGACCAGGCGCTGGCGGCGGCTCGTCAGGCGCCTGTCGGGAAATAGCGGTCCGACCAGTGTGCCCGATCGCCGCCGCGCTGCGGCTGGCCAGCGCTTCTGATGTAGCCTGTTTGAGAGGAGTAGGACATATGACTTCCGGAAGAACTTCGGCCGGTGCGTTCGCCATCGCTGCGTGGGTGCTGATGGCGCCGGCGGCATCGGCACAGACCGGCGACCCGCTGACGGCCGGCGCGAGGGCTCAATTCACGGGCATCAACAGCTTCATCGTGCGGAGCGCCGAGAAGATTCCAGACTCCCTCTACTCGTTCCAGCCCACACCGGAGGTGCGGACCATCGCGCAGCTCTTCGGGCACATTGCGGATGCCTACTTCGACATGTGCTCGACGGCCGGCGGCGGCACCCCGCCGCGCAGAGGGGTCGAGCAGTCGGCGCGAAGACCAAGGCAGAACTGGTGAAGGCGCTCAACGAAGGCGCGGCGTACTGCCAGTCCGTGATTGGCGCCATGAACGATCGGAAGGGAACAGAGACCGTGCCGTTCTACTTCGGTCCGACGCCGCGGCTCTCAGTGCTGTATTTCTCGGTGACGCACAGCTACGAGCACTACGGCAACCTGGTGACCTACATGCGGCTCAACAAGATCGTACCGCCGTCGAGCGAACCGCCGCCTTCAACGTCGCGCTGAAGGACTCTACCGATCCTCGCGTGCCGGGACCTCGACCGGCGGGCGATGCACCCCGCGCACGAGCTGCTCACGGGTCTCCGCGAGGAGGCTGGACGTGTCGCGAGCCATCGTGAACAGCAGGACCGCCGCGCCACCGAGCAGGATGATGGCCGCCACGGAAGGCCATCGCGCGGTCGGCTCGAACGTCCCGAGCAGCGAGAAGCCGAAGATCGCAACCAGCGATCCGACGAACATGTTCAGCTCGAACTTGAAAGAGACGACCAGCCGCCGGATATAGCCCTGTCCTACGGGCTCTTTCTCCCAGGCACTCCTCAGGTAGAGCCACCACGTCTCGAGCAGCCGTGCGTGATCGTCCCGTCTTCGGTCGATCGCATAGACCTCGACGTACGAGCCCATCGACTCGACCAGGAAGCCCATCACGATCCAGACAAGTGCGGCCGCTGCGAGCGCCACGGCTTCGTGAGCCACCAGAAACGCGCGCAGGTCATCGGACCCTGACAGCAGCAGCCAGGCGAAGGGAGTTGCGGCCAGCGCCCCTGGCGCGACGACTGTCGCCACCGCCGGCAGCGAGTCGAGACGGACGGTCGATGAAGGGAACATCCGGCTTAACGGCCGGCATTCTACAACGCGTGCTCGATCGAGCGAGGAGAATTGTAGGCCCCGCCCGACGCAGTACCGAGACTGTGCCGCGCCGGCTCGACAGTCGAAATCGGAGACGAAAGACACGTGCTGGCCCAGGTTGACTTGATGCGACCGGCACGCCAGATGCAGCGAGGAAAGCACAGCCGGCGAGCCAGGTCTCGCCCACCTCACAAGGAGGTTTGTGTGCGCCTTCGACGTTTCGCCTCCGCATTCCTGCTGATACTGGTTCTCCCGGCCGCTGCAGCCGCTCAGGATTTCGGCGTGATGGAGTCCGCCGAGACGATTAACCGTGGCAACTTCAAGCTCATGGCGTATCCGCTCGTGCTGTTTGGCGACGACTCGGACGACGACCTCGGCGTCGTGCTTCGAGGCGGGTACGGGTTCACCGACAGCTTCGACGCTGAAGGCAAGATTGGGATCTTCGAAAACATCACCTTCTTCGGCGGTGATGCGGAATTCTGGGTCTTGAAGAATGAGCCGCTCGACCTCTCTGTCGGCGGGGGCTTCCATCTGGGGCTGGGCGAGGGTCTCGATCGAGTACGGCTGGGACATCACGTTTCTCGGCAGCGCGCCGATTCACGACAAGCTCGAGCTCTACGGAGCGCTCGATATCGCGTTCAACCGGTTCGACGATGACGTCGCCGACGATTCATTCACGTGGGTTCACCTCGTACCAGGGATTCAAGGTACTCGATCTCGTCGGATTCTCGATCTGGTTGCCGAGGTCGGGATCGGCCTGAACGACGACTCGGCGAACTACTTCTCGGCGGGAATCGCGTTCTACATCCGGTGACGCAGGTTCATCGGACCTTGGTGCCGAGGCAACCATGGTCACTTAACGGCATCGCGCCGTCGATCCTGCCGCCGGTCCTGGCTGCGATCCGTCCCGGGGCTATCGACGGCCTTGTCCCTGTCGTCGACTGCATCCTCAGCCTTGTCCTTCGCCTCGTCCTTTTTCTCTTTCGCCTCGTCCTTCTTCTCCTTCGCCTCGTCCTTCTTATCCTGCGCGAGAGCGATCAGCGGGACGGTCAGCATCCCCAACCCTGCGCAGAAAGACTCGTCGACTAAAGGTACTGTGCACGACTTCCCCCTTACGCGCCCGTAAGACCGTGGCGCCAGAACAGAATCTAGCGCAACGTCGAGGGCGCAGCCACTCAAAAAGGCCCGAAACTGATGAGCCATGAACCAACACCGAGCCTCGCACCGGATTAGAAATCAACTTACGAACGGGTCCGTCCGGTCACAGAAGGTTCCTCGGCTGAGCCTTCGAAAACCGCCTTGTATGCGAAGCCTGCGATCGCGGCGCCGATCACCGGAGCCAGCCAGAACAGCCAGAGTTGCCCCAGAGCCCAATCTCCAACGAACATCGCGGTGGCGGTGCTGCGCGCCGGATTGACGGAGGTATTCGTCACCGGGATACTGATCAGGTGGATTAGCGTCAGTGCGAGGCCGATGGCGAGACCTGCGAATCCTACTGGAGCGCGCTTGTGAGTGGTGCCGAGAATGACGAGCAGGAACATGAACGTCATCACGACTTCGCACACGAGCCCCGCGGCCAGTGAGTAACCGCCTGGTGAGTGCACGCCGTAGCCGTTGGAGGCGAAGCCGCCGGCGAGGCTGAAATCCGGGCGGCCGCTCGCGATGAAGTACAGCACGGCGGCGCCGCCGACGCCACCGAGGACTTGCGCCACGCTGTACGGCAACACCAGGCTGGCGGGAAAGCGCCCTCCGGCCCACAAGCCGACGGAGACCGCGGGGTTGAAGTGACCGCCCGAGATCGGCCCGAGCGCGTACGCCCCCGTCAGCACCGTGAGACCGAACGCCAGTGACACCCCGAGCAATCCGATTCCGACGTCGGGAAAGGCGGCCGCGAGGACCGCACTGCCGCAACCCCCGAGCACGAGCCAGAACGTGCCGACCAATTCCGCAGAGAGTTTAGAGAACACGGCGCGCTCCTTTGTTGCCTGAAATCGATCCTGGCGTGGACGAGCCCGATTGTCTAGCAGCGATGGTATCCGTCGTTCCTCTGATCATTCGGACCTCACTACGGCGGATCGGAGTGTTCACGGCATCCTGGGACGTCACAAGCGCTGGTAAACTATGTGTATGCGAGACCCTAGCAAGAATGCCTCCTGCGGCCCGGAAGCGGCCGGCGCCGACCAAGGCGACACGTCATCCCTCCCAAAAGGCACCGTGGCAGCGTCGATCGAGGCGGCACAGCGTGCCTACGAGGAGGCGGGGATCCAGGGCTTGTGTGAGGACGGTCGCCGGGAGTTGGCGGAAGCGGCGGCTCGCAGGGTGGCCGAGAGCGAGCCCGAGCGCCTCACCTAACCCAACCCTCATGCACCGTGACGTTGCGTCCGGCTCAGCCGGAAGCCCAGGTCGGAGAGGCGGGCCTGCCGGTCCGACTCCATTCCATTTGCTCGCGACCTAGATTGTCACCATCGTCCCGTCGAACTTCCTGAACTGGAAGCCGACGCATCTCACACAATGCTCATCGAACGCTGAAGACTCGGGCGGAGCGAACGAGGATCATGCAGGAGCTATGGGACTACACACCCGCGAACGGGGAGGACGACCAGTGCGGCACCTCACCAGGCGACGCGTACTGGTTGGGCTGGGGCTGATCGTGCTCACGCTGGTTCTCGTCGGCAGGCGGCTGAATGCGAACAAGATCGGCGGGCAGGGGCCCGCGGAACCGTTCCGCATCGCCGGCAATTTCTATTACGTCGGCGCAACCGATGTCTCCGCATTTTTGATCACCGGGCCCGAGGGGCACGTCGTGCTCGATGCCGGCTATCCCACCACCGCGCGGCTCATCATGACGAGCATCGCGAAGCTCGGCTTCGACATCAAGGACGTCAAGGTGCTTTTGAACTCGGAGCCGCACCCCGACCACGGGGGCGGGCTGGCCGTGCTCCAGCAGGCGTCGGGTGCGCAGTTATGGGCCAGCGACGCGAGCGCCGACTCCCTCGCGGCCGGCGGCGATGACGCCGACGCAATCTTGCCGTTGAGGGCGCTCTCCTGGATCGGCGTCGTCGGCTACCCGCCCCCGCGCGTCGATCACCGGTTCAAGGACGGCGACACGATCCGTGTCGGTCCGATTGCGCTCACCGCGCATGTCACGGCCGGGCACACGCGTGGCTGTACCTCGTGGTCGTTCCCCGTCCGCGACGGCGACCGCGTCCTGAATGTCGTGAGCGCGTGCGACATGGGGGTGCTGGCAACGTCGACCTATCCGGAACAAGCAGCGGACCGGGAGCGCAGCTTGCGCGTGCTGCGGAGTCTCCCCGCCGACGTCTGGGTGACCGCGCATGCACGATGGTGGGGCCGGTATCGCAAGTTCGTTGCGAGCTCCACCGCGAAAAACCCGGTGGACCCGTTCATCGACCCCGAGGGCTATCGCGCGTTCATCGACGCCGCCGAGGCGGAATTGCGCAGCGGTCGCACGCATTAGCGTGGTGCCCTCGACGCGAACGGCGTCACGGCAACTTGTTGAAAAGATTGGAGGCGCCGCCCGGATTTGAACCGGGGGTGGAGGTTTTGCAGACCTCTGCCTTACCGCTTGGCGACGGCGCCCTCCGAGAGATTGGCTCGAGGCAGGGGAATCCTGCCCTCGCTCAATGGCGTGGGGATTCGATCAACAGCGTTCGACGAGCCGTGCGAGAGGAGCTGCAATCATCACAAACCTGCACGCCAGTAGGCTGAGCGAGGATCCGATACCCTGCACGCGAAGCGGGCGACGGCTCCCTGGTTATCTGAAGCGCGGAAGTGGAGTGGGCTGCGCAGAGCCCACGTAACGACGCGCGCTGGAGCGGGGCGAGGGGCCCCCGCGACTAATTAATGGAGCGGGAAACGGGATTCGAACCCGCGACTTCGACCTTGGCAAGGTCGCACTCTACCACTGAGTTATTCCCGCCCACCGGCCGAACGTTTAAAGTACCACACTGTCGCTCGGGCCATCAAGTCGCGCCCGTGCACGCTGTTGCGCGATTCTCGGGCTCCTCCGGGCCCGATGCCTGAAGTCCGGAGCCCCAGAAGCCAGGAGCCCGACGCCCGGAGCCCTCTCTACCGTCCCCGCGTCCTGAACCACCTGACCGCGACCACCGCTCCCATGCCGAGCAGCGTGCCGAGCACGAGCGCCCGCCCGCTCGGCGCCCCGAGGACGGCATAGCCCACGCCGAACGCCACCACCAGCGCGAGAACCGTCCAGATCTGATTCATGAGTCCTGAGCCGTGAGCCCTGAGCCGTGAGCCGTGAGCCATAAGCCAAAAGCCCTGAGCCCCCGAAGCCTGGAGCCCGAGGCCTGAAGCCCGTTTATCCCCTGAGCACCGCGGCCGCCTCTTCCGGCGACGTCGGGTTGATGTAGAAGCCGGTGCCGGACTCGAACCCCGCCGTGCGCGTCAGCTTCGGCATGATCTCGACGTGCCAGTGGTAGTACTCGGACACCTCTTCGGACAGCGGCGCGCTGTGGATGATCAGGTTGAACGGCGGCCGCTCGAGGGCCTTGTCCATCCGCGACAGCACCAGCTTGAGCATCCGCGCCAGGCTCTCGTACTCGTGCCGCCCGGCGTCCTCGAACCGCGATCCGTGGCTGCGCGGCAGAATCCAGGTCTCGAACGGGTACCGCGGCGCATAGGGCGCGATGGCCAGCATGTCCGCAGCTTCGTGGATCACCCGACGGCCGACGACCATCTCCTGGCGCACGATGTCGCAGAAGACACAGCGTTCCCTGGCCGCGTAGTGCCGCTTGGCGCCCTCGAGCTCCTCGCGCACGAAGTCGGGCACGATCGGCAGCGCGATGAGCTGCGAATGCGTGTGCTCGAGGGTGGCGCCGGCGGCCGCGCCATGGTTCTTGAAGATCAGGATGTAGCGGAACCGGCGGTCCCGCTTGAGATCGATCACGCGGTCGCGGAACGCCCAGAGCACCTTCTCAATCTCGGGCTCCGACATCGTCGCCAGGGTGCGGCGGTGGTCCGGCGTTTCGATGATCACTTCGTGTGCGCCGATGCCGTTCATGCGGTCGAACAGCCCCTCGCCCTCGCGGTCGAGGTTTCCCTCCACCTGGAGCGCCGGAAACTTGTTCGGGACCACGCGCAGATCCCACCCCGGCGCGTTCGGCCCTCCGCCGTTCTGCCGGTACACCAGCACCTCTGGAGGCGTCATCGCCTCGCGGCCTTCGCAGAAGGGACAATGCTCCCCTCCCACCACCGAGGCGTGGTCGATACGGAAGTCGTTGGGACGTTTGCGGCGATCGGTGGAGATGATCACCCAGCGGCCGGTGACAGGATCTTTTCTGAGCTCAGGCATCAGCAGGACATGTCGAACGCATTCTGATACACCTCGATCGCGGGCGCGCCATGCCCGAACGCGATTGAGACCACATCGAACCGGCAGGGGCACTCCGTCCGATGGTGCCGTGCCAGGTAGTCGAGCGCGACGCGGCCAATCCGCTGCCGCTTGAACGCGGTCACGGCCTCCGCGCCGCCTCCGAACTCCTGTCCCTCGCGCGCCTTTACCTCGACAAACACCAGCGTCTCCCCTTCGCGCGCGACAATGTCAATTTCTCCCGCCCTCGAACGGTATCGCCTGGCCAATATTGCGTACCCACGATGTTCCAGCTCCTCGCAAGCCAGATCTTCGCCAATTTTGCCGCGCGTCACGCGCTCCAGGCTCATGCGCTCCGGGCAGTGCACGAACAGCGCCAACACCTGGGGCGAAGGCGCCGCCACGAACGTCCTGCCAGGAAACACGAACAGCGAAAAATCGGCCCAGGGAAGGACCAAAGGCTACCCTACATCGCCCAACGCCGCATCAAAGATACGAACGGCGGTCTCGGCCTCGTCCCTGGTGAGCACGAGCGGGGGCGAGAAGCGGATCGCGTTTTTCCCGGCCCCGAGGAGCAGCAGACCTCGAGCAAAGCAGGCGTTGACCACCGCGTCGCGCTCGCGCCCGGCGCGCTCCTTGGTGGCGCGATCGCGCACGAGCTCGACGCCCACCATCAGCCCGCGTCCTCGGATGTCCCCGATGAGACGATGCTTCTCCTTGAGCGCCTGGAGTCCCGCCATCAGGTGCGCACCCACATCGGCCGCGTTGGCCATCAACTGGGTCTCGAGCAACCGGATCGTCTCGAGAGCCGCGGCGCACGCCACCGCATTCCCGCCGAACGTGCTGGCGTGCGTGCCGGGCGGCCAGGTCATCAGGTCTGCGCGGGCCGCCGCAACGCCCAGCGGCAATCCCGAGGCAATGCCTTTCGCCATCGCGATCGCATCCGGCCTGACGCCGGCGTGCTCGATGGCGAACATCCGCCCCGTGCGTCCCATCCCCGACTGCACTTCGTCCGCCACGAGCACGATGCCGTGCGTCCGCGTGAGCTCCGGAGCCGCTGGAGGAACTGATCCGGCGCCACCACGTACCCGCCCTCTCCCTGAATGGGCTCGACGACGATGGCGGCGACCTCGTCGGGCGAGACGAGGTGGGCGAAAATCTGATGGTCCAGGAAGTCGAGGCACTCGGCGGCGCAGGTCTCCGGCTCGCGGCCCACCGGGCACCGGTAACAGTCCGCGTACGGCGCGTGGTACACGCCGGGCATGAACGGCCCGAGTTTGTCGCGCTGGATGGGTTTGCTGGCGGTCAGCGCCAGCGCGCCAAGCGTGCGGCCGTGGAAACCGCCGAAGAAGGCGATGATGGCCGGACGGCCCGTCGCATACCGGGCCATCTTGATGCACGCCTCGATGGCTTCGGTCCCGGAGTTGCCGAAAAACGATCGCGTGCCGCTCGTGCCGTCGAGCGGTGCCAGCTCCGCGAGCTTCTCCGCGAGCCGCACCTGCGGCTCGTAGTAGAAATCCGTGCCCGACATGTGGATGAACCGGCCGCGCCTGTTCGGTGATGGCGCGGACCACGTCCGGGTGCGAGTGCCCGGTGGCGTTGACGGCGATGCCGGCGGTGCAGTCGAGAAAAAGGTTGCCGTCCACGTCCTCTACCGTCGAACCCCACGCCCGCTCGATGACGAGCGGGTAGCCGCGGGTGTAGGACGGCGACACGGTGCGTCCGTCGCGCTCGATGAGCGCCCGCGCCTTGGGCCCGGGAAGCGGACCGACAATACGAGGCACCATACTCAACTCTCGGGTTCCTACTTTCTCTTCCAGCGTGTCCCGGCGGCTGAGTCTTCGAGGATGATGCCGCGGCCGAGGAGATCCTGCCGGATGCGATCGGCCTCTGCGAAATCGCGGCGCCGCCGGGCGGCGTGACGTTCTTCGATGAAGCGCTCGATCTCGCCGACCGGCACCGGGGGCGCGGCGTCTTCGGCCCGCCTGAGCGACAGAATCCCGAGCACCCGATCGAAACCATCGAACGCCGATTTGACCAGCGTCACATCGCCGGTCCCCAGCGCGCCTGCGTCCATGGCGGTGTTGAGGGCGCGGACCAGGTCGAACATGGCCGCGAGGGCGCCGGCCGTGTTGAGGTCCGCGGTCATCGCGTCGGCAAACTCGGCTTTGGCCGCCTCGACCCGCCCCGCGACCGCCTCATGCGCACCGGACGCTGTTACCGTGTCGAGCCGGACGAGGAAGTCGGTCAGCCGGCGCAGCGACTCCTCCATCTGCGTGAGGCTCGCCCACGTGAAGTTCAGCTGCTTCCTGTAGTGCGCCGAGAGCAGCAGGTACCGCACCGCCGACGGCCGGTAGCCCCGCGCGGCCAGCTCCGACAGCGTGAAGGTGTTGCCGAGCGACTTCGACATCTTCTGGTCGTCCACGAGCAGGTGCTCGACGTGCATCCAGAAGCGCGAGAACTGACGGCCGGTCGCGCCCTCGGACTGCGCGATCTCGTTCTCGTGATGCGGAAAGATGAGGTCGATGCCGCCGGCGTGGATGTCGATCGGCGGCTCGCCGAGGAGCCGCAGCGCCATCGCCGAGCACTCGAGGTGCCAGCCCGGGCGGCCGGGCGGGTCCACGAGGTCCCACGATGGCTCGCCAGGCTTCCCGGCCTTCCACAACACGAAATCGCGCGCGTCTTCCTTCGCATACGAATCCGCGTCGACGCGAGCGCCTGGCTTGATGCCCTCGTGATCGAGGCGCGCCAGCCGTCCGTACTCGGGCAACGTCGAAATCTTGAAGTAGACGGATCCGTCGCTTCGATACGTGTGCCCGCGTCGATCGAGCGCTCGCGACCAGATCCGCCATCGCCTGGAGGTTCGCTTCGTCGGTCGCGCGCGGCATCTCTTCCACGTCTTCGAGGCCGATGGCGCGCGCGTCCTCCTTGAAGGCCGCGATGAACTGATCGGTATACGCGCGCAGGTCCATGTGCGCCGCTTGCGCGCCGATGATCGTGCGGTCGTCGACGTCCGTGAAATTCATCACGTGGCGCACCTCGTGCCCGAGGAGGTGGCGCAGCGTGCGGCGGAGGACATCCACGCAGACGAAGGTCCGGAAGTTGCCGATGTGTCCTCGCGCGTACACGGTGAGGCCGCACGAGTACAGCCGGACGGTGTTGCCGGCACCGGGCACGAATGTCTCTTCGCTTCTCGAGAGGGTGTTATAGAGGCGCATCGGTCAGGAATGCGGGAATCAGGCAAGCGGGCGGCTGGTCCGCCAGACGGGGCCGTGGTCCGACGACACCTCGATCTCGATCCGGCCACCGACGGATCGCACCTCGAGCCTGGATCGCCGCCCATCGCCCGACACCTGCGTCACCGCCTGGTCGAGCTCTGCCAGCGCCGCGGCCACGGCTTCCGGTCCGCCGGTGAACGCCAGCGCGTGTCCGACCAGGGCCCGCAGCAGGCCGGAAGGCTGGCCTGAGCCGGACAGCTCCGTCGAGAACGTAAACTCATTCACGGGCACGACGGGCGATTCTATAGTGAAAGCCGATCGAAGAGCACGCGGGCCCGGACGCAGTCCTCGGCGATTTGCGCCCGAAGGGCATCGACCGACTGGAATGCGCGCTCGTCGCGCAGCCGCTGCACGAAGCCCACCCGCACCGTCCGGCCGTACAGATCCCCGTCGAAATCGAAGATGTGCGTCTCGACCACCGTCCGGCCCGAATGGTCCACCGTGGGCCGCACACCCACGTTGGTGACCGACGGCCGCACGACGCCGTCGGAGGCGACCGTGGTGGCGTACACACCGTGCGGCGGCAGCAGCTCGTTCTCGCTCTGCAGGTTTGCCGTCGGAAATCCGATGGTTCTCCCCCGCCGGTCTCCCTCCACCACCCGGCCGTCGATGAAGTACTGGTGGCCGAGCAGCGCACCCGCCTCGTCAACCCGTCCTTCCGTCACGAGACGACGGATGCGAGTGCTGCTGACGACGAAGTCCTTGTAGCGCACGGGGTCGATCTTCTCGGCCTTGAAACCGTACTGGGTGCCCAGCGATCGAAGCAGCGAGTAGTTGCCCGCGCGATCGTGGCCGAAGAGAAAGTTGGCGCCCACCCACACTTCAGACACACGGAGCCAGTCCACGAGCACGTTCCGCACGAAGGTTTCGGGATCCCAGCGCGACAGCTCCTGGGTAAAGCGAACGATCGCGGCCGCCTGGATGCCGGCCTCGGCAATGGCCTCCAGCCGCTGCGCGGTGGTCATCAAGAGTGGCGGGGCTTTGTCGGGCCGGACCACGCGGGGCGGATGCGGGTCGAACGTGACCACACCGGCCGTGACGCCGCGCTCGGATGCGCTGCGGCGGACGCGCTCCAGAATCTTGCGGTGCCCGCGATGCACGCCGTCGAAGTTGCCGAGGGCCAGCACCGGCTGGGCCCATCGCGCCGGCCACGCTCGGTCAGGAAAGTGAATGACGTCCAGAAAGGTCTCAGTCCGCTGTCAGAACCAACCCATCATAAGCCAACTCCACGCCGCGGGGCAGGCGTGCGCAGGTGGCCTCGTGCGGCAGATCGTGGCAGATGTGCGTGAAGTAGGCCCGGTCTGGTGAGAGCCGCGCCACCACGTCCAGGGCTTCGGACACGCTGAAATGCGTCGGGTGCGGCCGGTCGCGCAGCGCGTCGAGGACGAGCGTCCTCACGCCCTCGAGCAGCGGCCACGAGGTGTCCGGAATGGCGCTGCAATCGGTCAAGTACGCGAAGGTTCCGATGCGGTAGCCCAGAATCAGCCGCCGGCCGTGCGCGATCGGCACGGGAACGACTTCCACGCCGCCGAGCGAAAACGGACCGGAGATCGGGAACACCGCGAGTTGCGGCACGCCACCGCCCTGTTCCTTCGCGGCGTCGAACACATACCGGAACGTCTGCCTGAGCTCGGACAGCGTGTGCGCGTCGCCAAAGCAGGGCATCGGGTGCCGCTGCAACACGTTGAAGCGCCGGATCTCGTCGAGCCCCATCACGTGATCCGCGTGACTGTGCGTGAAGAGCACCGCATCCACGCGTTTGACCCCGCGCTCGAGCGCCTGCGCGCGCAGATCGGTCGACGTGTCGACCAGGATCGATCGCACGGCGGCGGCGGACGGCGGCGCATCAGCGTCGTCCGGCAGGCGGATGAGAATCGACGGACGCGATCGCCGGTCGCGGGGGTCCGTGGACCGGCAGACGGCGCACTCGCAGCCGATCATCGGCACGCCGTGTGACGTGCCGGTGCCAAGAAGGGTGATCGAGATGCTCACGGAGTTCGGTTAATCTTACTGGAATGGCGCCATCTCCAACGGCTCTCGAGGCGTTCTCGCGCCTCGTCGACATCATGGCCACGCTTCGTGGGCCCGACGGCTGCCCGTGGGACCGCGAGCAGACGATCGACACGTTGAAACCGTTCGTGCTCGAAGAAACGTACGAGCTCCTCGAAGCCATCGACGCGGGCGACCATGCCGCCATCCGCGAGGAGCTGGGAGACTTCATCTTCGAGGCCGTCTTCATCGCGCAGCTCGAGAGCGAGGCCGGGCACTTCAGCATCTCGGATGCCCTGGTGGAGGTCGGCGACAAGCTGGTGCGTCGCCACCCGCACATCTTCGCGCGCGACCGGGGCGAGGCGAGGCTGGATTCGGCCAGCAGGGTCAAGGAGCGGTGGGACGAAATCAAGGCCGAGGAGCGGTCGAAGGTCGGCGACGCGCCCAGGCGGCTGCTCGACGGCATTCCGGACGCCTTGCCCGCGCTCCTTCACGCGGACCAGATCAGCCGCCGGGCGCGCTCGGTGGGGTTCGACTGGCCCGCGGCCCTTGACGTTGTCTCGAAAATGGAAGAGGAAGTCGCCGAAATCCGGGAGGTGATCGAAGCGTCCGGCGCCGATGTCGACCAGAGGCGCGCCGAGGAGGAGGTGGGCGACCTGCTCTTTGCCCTGGCCAGCCTCTCGCGAAAGCTCGGTGTCGACCCCGAGAGCGCGCTCCGAAAGGCGAACCAGAAGTTCATCAAGCGCTTCACTCAGATGGAGATCATGGTCGAGGAGCGCGGTCAGTCGATGAAGGCGCTCTCGCTCGACGAGCTCGAGGCGTGCTGGCAGCAGGTCAAACAGTAAATCTTCAGCTTGCGCCGCGCGCCAAGTGAGCGTAATGTTGCGACATTCCCCATGCTGACTCTAGCTGTCGTCATCGTCACGTGCCTGCTCGTCGCGGGCGGCGCGCTGCTGATGCTCCGGCAGCGGCGCGACCCGGCGCGCGGCCTTGCCAACCTCGGCGCCGTCAGCACGCAGTGGCTGCAGGGACATCGGGAGGAACCGTGAGCTCGGCGCAGACGGCATTCGGACACCGGTTGCGCGAAGCACGCGAGCGCCGCGGGCTGTCCATCGACACGATAGCCGCCTCCACGAAGATCAACGGGGCGCTGTTCGCCGAGCTCGAGAGGGGCGATATCAAGCACTGGCCTTCGGCCATCTTCCGGCGGGCCTTTTTCCGTGAGTATGCGGGCGCCATCGGCCTGGACCCCGAGCCCCTCCTCCCGGACTTCCTGCGATTGTTCCCGGAAGACCCGTCGATTCAAGCGGATACCGTCGTCCGGCCGGAAGCGCCGCGGATGATCCTCGCCCCCGGCCGCAGCTGGACCGTGGCCACCGCTTTACGCCGCGCCGGCAGCGCTCTCGCGGAACTGGCCGTCGTCGCCGCCGCCGGTGCTGGAATGGCGGCCTTCGGGGCGGCCGACCTCTGGACTTCCGTCGCCATTACGGCGATGGGCTACTGGACCCTCAGCACCGCCATCCTCGGACGGGGCGTCGTCGCCTGGTTTGTGGAACGCCAGGCCCACCGCGCCACGAGCCGCCCGGCCACGGCCCACCAGCTCCGGATCGTCACGAGACAGCCGGCAGGGACCGCGAACGGCGCCGGCGTCGACGCGGATGTGCCGGGGTTGAGAGCGGCGTCGAGGTAGAAGGGCACGAAGGGTTACACGAAGAAGAAGCACACGAAGAATACCGCCACGAAGACACGAAGACACGAAAGTACCTCCTATATCGGTTGTCCCCGTTGAACACCGGCCACCGTCCGAAGGCCGAATCCTACCTCCCAGAGTTCTTCGCCACCATCACGACCACTTCATACGGAACACTTCGCGCCGTGCATCACTACAGCGACCACCATAGCGACGCCTTCTTCGTGTCTTCGCGCCTTTGTGGCCAGCCTTCTTCGTGTCCTTCGGCAGCTAGACCACGATGCGCTTCAAGCCATCCTGAAGAATCGGCACGTTGAAGTTCATGAGCAGGCCGACTCTGAGGCCGGAAACGTGCAGATAGCTGAGCAACTGGGCGTGATGCACTTGAGCGAGTTGCTCTACGGACTTGATCTCCACGGCTAGCTGTTCAGCCACCACAAGGTCGAGCCGCTGCTGAGAGATCACCGACCCCTGTAGTACGACGGGATACTCGCCGCTCGGCGACGTACGGTAAGCCCTGCGCCTCGAGCTCAAGCTGACCTCGCACGAACGTAGATTCGCTCGAGCAGACCCCGGCCCGAGCACCCGATGCACGGCGATGCCGCAGCCGATCGTCCTGTGACCAGGTCCTCCAGCTCGCGTCGAGAGTTGTCGTGGACACCTTGAGCATCGATCTCCTCCTGTACTGCCTTCTGCGCGTCGTCCGTCTCGGGTTAGCCAGTCTCGTGATCCGGATGATTTCCAGAGCCTTCTTCGTGTCTTCGTGTCTTTCGTGGCCAGTCTTCTGGCCGGGCGGCTCCCTTTCGTTCTTTCGTGCTTTCGTGGCGTGTCTTCATGGCCCTGTCCCGGCACTTGTATCTCCCCCGCCTCCCGCTCACGGTCTCGACATCCACGATGTGCCCATCGGTTGTGACCGTGACCGCGCCGTCCTGATCCGTGCGGAAGATCGACGCGCCGATCGTCCGATAGCGGTCGAGGACCGTCGGCGCCGGATGGCCGAAGGTGTTGTGTCGGCCGGCGCTCACGACGACGATGCGGGGACCAAGGGCGCGGACGAAGGAGACGGCGCTCGAGGTGAGGCTGCCGTGATGCGGCGCCTTGACGACCCTCAGCCGTGAAGGTCGAACGGCGGACGTGAGCCCGGACTCTGTCTCGCGGCCGATATCGCCCGTCAGCCAGATCGAGACCTCGCGCCACGCAACTTCGATGACGACCGAGTCCTCGTTGCGTACCTCCTGACGCTCCCAATCGGGCGGGTTGGGGTGGTGAACGATGACCTCGACGTCGCCGACCAGTACCCGATCTCCGGCCTGGACGTTTCTCCACGCTGCTCCTGCGCGCGCGGCGGCGGATCGCAGCTCCTGCAGCGACACCAGCCTCGGTACCGGTATCCCTTCCCAGATCTCGCGCGGGCGAAACTCGTCCAGCAGCGACCGGGCGCCACCGATGTGATCCGAGTCGCCATGGGTCAGCACCAGCGTGTCCAGCCGCGTCACCCCGTGTCGACGGAGCACCGGCGCGACGACGCGATCGCCGATGTCGAAGGAAGGGCTGCCCGGCAGGCCGCCGGTGTCGACGAGCAGCGTCGCACCGTCCGGAAAGCGGACCCACGCCGCATCCCCTTGCCCGACATCGATGAAGGTCACATGAAGCCTGCCGTCCCCGGCGCCGGCGCGCCACCGCCACGGCTCGATCACAATCCACGCGGCGGCGCCGATGGCGATGACGGTGGCCGCGCGCAGCCACTGACGGCCATCGGTGGAGTTCCGGCGTCCCGGCGCAGTGCGTCTGCTCCAGAGGGTCCATGTGAAGGCGAGCGCCGCATAGTAGAGCCCGACAACCCATGACGCCGGCGCGGCGACTCGCCAGGTCAACCACGGCGCCCAGTCCAGCAGGACCGACGACCGCACGAGCCCTTCTGCAGCGATGTGGGCGACCCAACCGGCGGCTGTCGCGCCATCGGTCCACACCATCGACAGCGGCACAATCGCCATCCCGGACACCTGCGCGACGGTCATGAGGGGGATCGCCGCGAAGTTGAGGACCAGGCCCGCAACGGTCACACGCGAGAAGATCGCTGCGCCAACCGGCAAGAGCATGGCCTCCGCGCCGAGCGACGCGCGGAAGAGCGAGCGGGCGGCTGCCACCAGCCGCGCCTCGGCACGAACACCAGACGGCTGGCCGGTCGAGGCAAGGATGCCGACAGTCGCCCCGAAGGTCAGGAGGAATCCGGGATCGGCGAGCGCGAGCGGCTGGGCGGCAAGCAGCAGAGCGGCCGATGCCGCCAGAATGTTCGCCGGCGCACTTCGCTGATCGATCACGCGGCCGGCCAGGAAGAGCACGGCCGTAAGGGTGGCGCGCTCCACGGAGCGGCCTCCACCAACGATGTAGCCGTACGAGATCAGCCCGCCAATAGCCGTCAGCATCGCGGCTGGGCCGAGAATTCCAGCGATGCGGAACCACAACAGCGTCAGCCCGACCAGGATGGCGATGTTGCCGCCAGAAATGGCGATGACGTGGTAGGTTCCCGCCTCTTGCAGCCGACGCTCCACGTCTTCGTCGAGCCCCGTGCGATCGCCGATCACGATGGCACTTACGATGCCGGCCGAGCGCGGGCTCCAGCGGCCGACGTGCCGAATCAGGGCGCTGCGGACGCGCGCACGGATCTCGGCGGAGGCCTCAGAGAGAAGCCCACCGCTGGCCGCGACCTCGACGAGCGCGGCACTCTTGGTCGATCCGACGAGGCTCGTTCCGCGCCTGGCGAGCGAGCGCTCGGCATCCTCACCACCTTCGTTGAGATAACGCGAAGGCCGGCGAAGCTGCGCCGGAAGCGCCACGAAGCGGCCCGCGCGCCAGAGGGCGAACGGTGGCGCGGCGTCACCGCCGCCCGAGTCCGCCAGCCGGCCCGCGGCGAGAGGCGGTCCGGCCAGCGTGCCGCCCACCGTGATGGACGCTCCGCCGTGGACATCGAGGCCGCCAGGAAATGCGGGGTGTCTGAGGCTGCGGACGTCCAGGCGCAGCAAGACGCCGTTCGGCCCTGGCGACGCGTCCTCCAGAAGCACGCCGGTGAGCCACGCGCTGGCATCAGGGTCCTCGGCGGCGCGACGTCCGCCGCGAGCGGCCTCGCCGTCCGATCGGTCGTAGGCGACGATGGCCTCGAAGGCGAGCCGCACCGACGGGCGCCACGCCCGCTGCCAGGCGTCGGCGGCGAGCAGGCTGCCGCCCCCGCAGAACGCCGCCCAGAGTGCCGCGACAAGCAGAGCGGCGTTGGCGGTCTGCCACGCCGCAATCAGCACGCCGACGGCCCCTGCCGTCCCGAGAGCCCACGCCGCGAGCGGCACGTCGGGGCCAGCCAGAGCCAGGGCCGTGCCGGCCAGAAGGGCCGTCGCCGGAATGGCAGCGACCGCGCGCACGAACACGCGGGCTGCAAGGCGCGCGCCCCGGCGTGGCTGGCGTCTGCCTGAGGCTAGCGGCCGAGGTGTGAAGAAACTGCGATTGCGCTACGCTCTGGCTGCCGCAATTCCTGCGTAGTAGTCCTGCAGAGCACGAACATCAATTCCCTGCTCCCGCATCGCGCGGATTGCACTGACGGCAGCCGCGGCGCCGGTCAACGTCGTGATGCAGGGTACTTCGTACATCATCGCGGCGCGGCGCACGGCTCGATCGTCGAAGAACGACTCGCGGCCAAGCGGGGTGTTCACGACGAGGTCCACCTTGTTGTTCACGATCTCGTCGGCGACGTTCGGCCGTCCTTCGTTGACCTTGAACACCACCTCCACGTCCAGGCCGTACGCCCGCAGGAACGCGGCAGTGCCGCGCGTCGCGACGAGCTTGAAGCCCAGGTCGGCGAGATCGCGGGCGATCGGGAGCAGGTTCGGCTTGTCGTCGTTGTTCACGCTCACGAAGGCCGTCCCGGCGTCAGGAAGGCGCTGGCCGACCGCGAGCTGCGCCTTGGCAAACGCCACGCCGAAGCTCGACGCGCCCCCCATCACTTCGCCCGTCGACTTCATCTCGGGCCCGAGAATCGTGTCGACGCCCGGGAACCGCACGAACGGAAACACCGGGCTCTTGACGAAAACGCCGGCCACTTCGATGTCCCTGGTGAAGCCCAGATCGGCGAGCGTGCGTCCGGCCATGACCTTCGCCGCGATCTTCGCGATCGGCACGCCGCTCGCCTTCGAAATGTAGGGCACGGTCCGCGAGGCGCGCGGATTGACCTCGAGCACATAGACGAGGTTGTCCTTGATGGCGTACTGAACGTTCATCAGGCCCACGACCTTGAGCGCGCGCGCCATCCGGCGTGTGTGATCCCGGATGGTGGCAAGGTGCCGCTCCGGGCAGATGAAGGGCGGCACCACGCACGAGCTGTCGCCCGAGTGGATGCCCGCCTCCTCGATGTGCTCCATGATGCCGGCGATGACCACCGCGCCGGTCGCATCGGCCACTGCGTCCACGTCGAACTCGAACGCGTCCTCGAGAAACTTGTCGATGAGGATGGGATGTTCGGGCGACGCGTCGACGGCGTGCGTCATGTATCGATCGAGCGTCGCCATGTCGTACACGATGGCCATCGCGCGCCCGCCGAGGACGTACGACGGGCGCACGACCACTGGAAACCCAATCTTCGTCGCGACGGCACGAGCTTCCTCGCGCGAGGTCGCCGTGCCGCTCGCCGGCTGTGTGATCTGCAGCTCGGACAGGAGCGCCGAAAAGCGCTGCCGGTCCTCGGCCAGATCGATCGAGTCCGGCGACGTGCCCAGAATCCGGACGCCCGCGTTCTGCAGCGCCAGCGCGAGCTTGAGCGGCGTCTGGCCGCCGAACTGCACCAGGCAGGAGACGTCCCCACCCGCCGAGCGCTCCGTCTCGATGACCGACATCACGTCCTCGAAGGTCAGCGGCTGGAAGTACAGCCGATCGGCCGTGTCGTAATCGGTCGAGACCGTCTCCGGGTTGCAGTTGACCATCACCGTCTCGAGCCCCTCGTCTCGAAGGGCGAACGCGGCATGGCAGCAGCAGTAGTCGAACTCGATGCCCTGCCCGATCCGGTTCGGTCCGCTGCCGAGGATGACCACCTTGTTGCGGGCGTTCGGCTCGGACTCGCAGTGCGGTTCGTACGAGCTGTACAGGTACGGCGTGAAGGACTCGAACTCGGCCGCGCACGTGTCGACGCGCTTGTAGACCGGTTTCAACCCCTGCGCCGCGCGCGCGGCCTGCACGTCTGCCTCTTTCACTCCCGCCGCGAGGGCAATCTCGGCGTCGCCGAAGCCGGCGCGCTTCAGCCGACGCAGCACCGGGCGGTTCAGTCCGGCGAGACCCGTGCCGGCGACTTCCTGCTGGAGATCGCGAATTTCGGCAAACTGCTGCAGAAACCATGGATCGATGTTGGTGGCTTCGCGAATCCGCTCGACCGACCAGCCCCGGCCGAGCGCCCGGAAAAGATCCCACATCCGCCGATCGTGCGGCATCGCCAGCCGCTTGCGCAGCGCCGCGTCATCATCGTGGTCCTCGACCGGGGCAAACAGCAGCCCGCTCTTGCCGAGCTCCAGCGACCGGACGCCCTTCATGAAGGCCTCCTTGAAGGTCCGGCCCATGGCCATCGCCTCCCCCACCGACTTCATCTGCGTCGTCAGGGTGCGGTCGGCCTGTGGAAACTTCTCGAAGTTCCAGCGCGGGATCTTGACGACCACGTAATCGATCGTGGGCTCGAACGAGGCAGGCGTGCTCCGCGTGATGTCGTTGGGGATCTCGTCCAGGTGGTAGCCGAGCGCCAGCTTGGCGGCGATCTTGGCGATGGGAAACCCGGTGGCCTTCGAGGCCAGGGCCGACGATCGCGAGACCCTGGGGTTCATCTCGATCACCGTCATCCGGCCGTTTGCGGGGTTGACGGCAAACTGGATGTTCGACCCTCCGGTTTCGACCCCGACCTTGCGGATGATCAGTCGCGCGGCGTCGCGCATCCGCTGATATTCCTTGTCGCTGAGCGTGAGAATCGGCGCCACCGTGATGCTGTCGCCCGTGTGGACGCCCATCGGGTCGATGTTCTCGATCGAGCAGATGACCACGAAGTTGTCTGCCGCGTCGCGCATGACCTCGAGCTCGAACTCCTTCCAGCCGATGACCGACTCCTCGATCAGGACTTCGTGCACCGGGCTGAGCTCGAGCCCGCGCTCCGCGATGTCGCGGAACTCTTCCTGGTTGTAGGCGATGCCGCCGCCGACGCCGCCCATCGTGAACGACGGACGGATGACCAGGGGGAAGCCCAGCGCCTTGGCGAGATCGCTGGCCTCGGCGAAGTTGCGGGCCAGTCCGCTCTGCGGCACGTCCAGGCCGATGGACCGCATCGCGTCCTTGAAGAGCTGCCGATCCTCGGCGACCTTGATGGCGTGGGCCGACGCGCCGATCAGCTTGACCCCGAACTTCTCGAGTGTGCCCGCCTTGTCGAGATCCATCGCGAGGTTGAGCGCGGTCTGCCCGCCGACGGTCGGCAACAGCGCGTCCGGGCGCTCGCGCTCGATGATCTTGGCGAGGATGTCAGGCGTCAGCGGCTCCACGTAGGTGCGATCGGCCAGCTCCGGGTCCGTCATGATCGTCGCCGGGTTGCTGTTGACGAGGATCACTTCGAGGCCCTCGGCGCGCAACGCCTTGCACGCCTGGGATCCGGAATAGTCGAACTCGCAGGCCTGACCGATCACGATCGGACCCGAGCCGATGACGAGCACACGCTTGATGTCGGTTCTCTTGGGCATTCTTTCAGGCTTAGGGCTACGGGCTTATGGCTCAGGCCTACCGCGAGTCAGGAGCGCGATTCGATCAGCTGGATGAAATCGCGAAACAGGTAGTCGGCATCGTGCGGTCCCGGGGATGCCTCGGGATGGTACTGGACGCAGAACACTGGCTGCGCCTTGTGGCGCAGGCCCTCGACGGTGCCGTCGTACAGGTTCGTGTGCGTCACCTCGACATCGCTCGGAAGCGATCCCGGGTCCACGGCGAAGCCGTGGTTCTGCGAGGTAATCTCAATCTTGCCCGTGCTGAGCTTCTTCACGGGATGGTTGGCCCCCCGGTGGCCGAACTTGAGCTTGTAGGTGGACGCGCCCATCGCCAGGCCGAGGATCTGATGGCCGAGGCAGATGCCAAACACTGGCACGCCCGACGCGACGAGTGCCCTGGTGTTGTCCACCGCGTACGAGACCGCCGCGGGATCGCCCGGGCCATTGCTCAGGAACACGCCGTCCGGGGCGGACGCGAGCAGCTCATCTGCGGGCGTCGACGCCGGGTACACACGAACGCTGCACCCGTGCGCGCTCAAGCGCCGCAGGATGTTCCACTTCATGCCGAAATCGTAGGCCGCGATCTTCAGCCGCTGCCGGGCGCGGTGCTCCGGCGCCACATTGAATTCGTCTGGATCCTCATCGGGCCAGTCGAACGCCCGGTCCGAGGTCACCACGCGCACCAGATCGGCGCCTTCCATCCTTGGGATCGCATTCGCCGTGGCGACGAGGGCCTTCGCGTCGAGGCCGTTCCCCGTGGCAATCACGCCCCGCTTGACGCCGCCGGATCGCAACTGCCTCGTCAGCGCCCGCGTGTCGATGTCCGAGATGGCCACGATGCCGTTCGCCGTGAGGTACTCGCGCAGGGTCCCGGCGGAACGCCAGTTGCTCGCCACGGGGGATTCATCGCGAATCACGAATCCCGCCACGTGCGGCTTGCGCGACTCGACATCGTCTGGCGTCACGCCGTAGTTGCCGATCTCGGCCGATGTCATCGTGACGATCTGGCCGGAGTAGGACGGGTCCGTCAGCACTTCCTGGTAGCCGGTCATGCTCGTGTTGAACACGACCTCGCCATGCGCCTCGCCATCTGCACCTGACGACACACCCAGGAAGGTCGTGCCGTCCTCGAGAACTAGAAGAGCTTCCACGAAGGATCCTCACTCACGAATGGCAGGGTCACCAACGGTTCAGCGTTCGAGCGAGGCCGCGACGCGGCGGCGTTCGCCACCGTCGAGGCTCACCGATGCGGCCCATTGATTGTAACCGGCGAGTTCGATTCGCACTGCATGGTCGCCAGCGGCGACGTTCGGGAGCGAGAGCGGCGTCGTTCCAATCAGCCGGCCATCCAGAAAGACGTTGGCCCCGGCCGGTCGGGAGTCGACCAGCAATGTGGCGGTCGCAGGCGTAGGGGGGGCGGGCGCCGGACGTACAGCAACGGCAGGTCGTGGCGATCGCGACGGAGCGGCGGCCGGTGGCGCGGCTCGGGGCGCGGGTGCAGCCGCTGCCGGCGCGGTCGGCCGTGCGACAGCCGTCGCGGGCGGCGGTGGATCGGCTGGAGGAGCCGGTTCCCTGGCGCCGGTCGCGACATTCGCAACATTCGCAACAGGGGCCGCAGCCGGCGGCGCCGCTTCTGGCGGCCGCGTCTCCAACGGCGTCGCCGGCGCAGAGGGGGGCGTCGCGAGAGGCTCGACCGCCTGCGCGGGCCGCTCCGCGGGCGCTGCTGGCGATGCGGCGGCTTCCGCGGCCGGCGATGGGGATTGAGCGCGTTGACGCCCGCCGACGCCGTACCCCACGGCGAAACCGAGCGCAATGCCCACGCCGAGGGCCATCACCAATGGCCACACGGCAGACCCCGCCCGGTCGAAGGTCGCAAGCGCCAGATCGTCGTGGGCGCCCATGTCGACGCCCCCGGCCGGCGCAGCGGGCGAAACACTTCCCCCCGGTCCCGTGATTCCAGTCGACCCCGTCGACGTCGTTGACGTGCTGCTTGATTCGGCGGTCTCCAGGAACAACGGACGCTCGCCGCGCACCGTACGTGGATGCGGCTGCGCCGTCCGTTCTCTGGATCGCGGCCGGCGATCGGGCTCGCCGCGCGCGACCTTACCGGGCGCGAGTGGCGAGGTGACTTCGGGCGCAAACGACTGGCTCTCCGCCTCAACCGCCCTGATTGGCGCCTCGGCGAGCGCCGCCGGAGCCGGTGATTCGTCTCTCTCGCCCGACGCCACGTCGGCCCCGGCCGGCACCACAGCCTCGAACGACAGGCTCGGCAGCAGCGGCTCCGGCGCGAAGCGCTCGAGCTCACTGGCTGCTCGAAACTGATCCAGGTCGGAGGATCGCTGCTCACGCTCCTCCCGGGCGATCTCCTCGACGACGTCGGTCGGCTCCTCGATTGGGAAGGGCGTGACGACGTCGACCGTTTCGAGAGGTGACGTACTCCTCCGCCCCTGGTCGGGGAACGTTGGTTCGGCGCCGCTGGCGTCCGCCGCCGGGCCGAGCGCAGCTCGGAGCGCATCGACGAAGTGCTCGGCGCCGTCGAAGCGGTCGGTGAACGCGTCGGCCAGTGCTCGCCCGAAGACGGCGCGAAGGTCCGCCAGGTCCGCGCCCGGGAGTTCGCTGAGACCTTCCGCCGCACGTGCCCCGGTGGCGGAGGGTCGACGTCCCCACAGCATCTCGTGCGCAAGAACCGCCAGGCTGAACACATCGGCCCGGCGATCCCAGGCGCGTCCTCCCACGCGCTCGGGCGCCGTATACGGCCGGCGGACGGGCGCCGTGACCCCGACACGCTCGAGCGCACGTGCAATGCCGAGCCCGGTCACGCGCACGTCGTCTGGCGACACCAGCAGGTCGCGCGGGTGCAATGCCCCGTGAACGACTCTGCCGGCAGCCGCGACATCGAGCGCGGCGGCGACCTGGGCCATGACCCGCACAACTTCGGACGGCGCCGACACGCGGCGCTCGCGGACGTGGGTGTCGAGCGACTCGGCGGCGACGAAATCCTGCGCGAGATAGGCGCTCACGCCGGCGACGCCCGCGGCAATCGGCGTCGCGATGGCCGGGTGGGTCAGATCCGCCGCGATGAGTTGCTCGAGTTCGGCGACGAGCCGGTGCACGCGGTCGGGAGGGAGATCGAGCCTGAAGAGCTTGACCGCGACGAGCCGGTCCTGCTCTGGTTCGTATGCCCGGAACACAGGGCCGAGCGCACCCGCTCCGATCTGATGGAGAACCCGGAATGGACCGAATGCGTCAGGAGGCGCAGCGCCGGCGGCTTCCGTGTGCAGCGAAGGAACTCCTCTTCAGGTCGTGCAAAACCGAGCGATCGTAACACATGCGTCTTGCGCGCTGCACCGGTTCTCTGAGACATTAGCTTCAGGTGACCATTCGACCCCCAGACGTGCTGCCGCAGGCGCGCGACGCCGCCGGCGGCGTGCCCGTCGACCTCCGCCGCCTTCCCTGGCTGCGGCCCTTCGCAGTCGATTACGTGTTCGACTTCGGTTCGCTCGCCCCGTTTTTTGCCGGCAATCCGGCCGATCGGGCGGCATGGGAGGGCGCCATCAGCCGGGTCCTGGCAACCAAGCGACCACACAGTGCGGTTGCCGCCGTCGTGGGCGCACAGCAGGCGCAGAGGGAGGCGCCTTCCGCAGCCATTGAAGCCGGACGGCTGCTGGCCGATCCCCGGACCGTGGCAGTGGTCACCGGGCAGCAGGCCGGCTTGTTCGGGGGTCCGCTGTTCACGCTCCTCAAGGCCCTCACGGCCGTCAAGCTGGCCGAGCGCGTGGCCCACGAGCACGGAACGCCAGCCGTGGCCGTCTTCTGGATCGACGCCGAGGATCACGACTGGGAAGAAGTGCGGTCCTGCGCTGTGCTGGACGACACGCTGACGCCGAGGACCGTGGCGTTGCCGCCTCGCCCGGCCGGCGACCACGGCTCCGTCGCCAGCGCCACGCTGGATGTCAGTGTCACCGCCGCAATCGAGGAGCTCCGGTCGGCACTTCCTTCGACCGAGTTCCACGACGTGCTCCTCGACCGCTTGTCCTCAGCCTATACACCGGGCCGCGGCATGGCCGACGCGTTCGCGCGATGGCTCGAGCAGGTGCTCGGCCCCAGGGGCCTCGTGGTCTATGACTGCTCGGATCCCGCGGCCAAGCCGCTGTCCGCCGGCGTCTTCTCGCGCGAGCTGGAGACCGCTGGCGAGACGTCCCGGCTGGCGGCGCAAGCGGGTGAGGCTCTCGAGGCGCGCGGGTATCATGCGCAAGTCGAGGCCGGGCGCGATCTGGTCGCGCTCTTCCATATTGATCCCGACACGGGCGCGCGTCGGGCCGTCCGCCACGAGGGTGCCGGCTTCCTCGTTGACGGTGTGTCGGTCGACGCCGCGCAGCTCGCGCGCGAGGCCGGCGAGCATCCCTCGCGCTTCAGCCCGAACGTGCTGCTCCGCCCCATCGTGCAGGACACGCTCTTCCCGACCGTCTGTTACGTCGCCGGGCCGAACGAGCTCGCGTACCTCGGCCAGCTCAAGGATGTGTACGCGCACTTCGGCGTCCCGATGCCGCTGATGTTCCCACGGGCGTCGGCCACGATCCTCGACTCGGCGGCGCTGCGTTTCATCAGCAAACACGGCGTCGCGCTCGAAACGCTGCAGCCGCAGGACGAAGCCGGCCTGAACGCGCTCCTGGCGAGCCAGATCCCGCCGGCCGTCGACGACACCTTCGCGGCGGCTGGCCGCGCCATCGAAACCGAGATGACGCGCGTGATCGAGGCGGTGCCGGCGATCGATCCGACACTTCAGGGCGCAGCCCGATCGACGCTCGGCCGGATGCAGCACGACCTCCAGACCCTTCACGGCAAGATGATCCAGGCGGCGAAGCGACGAGACGAGACGTTGCGCCGTCAATACATCCGCACGCGTGCGCTGGCGTTTCCGGGCGGTCAACCGCAGGAACGCGAGGTGAGCTTTGTCTCGTTTCTGAATCAGTACGGACCCGCGTTCATCGACCGCCTGGATGCGCAGCTTCCGCTGGACCTCGGCCACCACTGGCTGATCAGCATATGACCTTCACAGCGCTGGGCAGGCCGTGAAAGGCTTGCGGATTCGCATCGGGACCGCGTGGCGCCACAAGTGGGTGCGTGTCACCGCTCTCGCGCTCGCGATTCCCGCGGTTCTCGTCGCCTTCGCGGCAGGCTATTACTACGTGTCGTTCGCCCGCCTGATCGATCAGCGCCTGCAGGGCGCGCGGGAGCGTGTGCTGCCGCGCGTGTTCGCCAGGCCCCTCGAGCTCAGGCGCGGCCAGACGCTCACCGAGCGGCAGCTCATCGACCGGCTGAACGACCTCGGGTACGCCGAGCGAGGGGCGCTCGAGAAACCGGGCGAGTTCATGCGCCAGGCCGGCGTCATCGCGGTCCAGTCGCGCGCCGCAGCACCCGACGCACCGCCCGTCCGTGTCGTCTTCAACAAGCCGACACCGGCGACCCGCAACCGGCCCGGCCGGGTGTCGGACCGGATCGACCGGCTCGAGCTCGGAAAGGAACGACGCGAGCGGCTCATCCTCGATGCGCCGCTCCTCACCTCGAACATCGCCGGCGAACGCGAGCGTCGGCGGCCGATCGCTCTCGACGCGCTGCCGCCCGTCGTCGTCCAGGCGGTGCTCGCCATCGAGGACCGGCGCTACTTCGATCATCCAGGTGTCGACCCGATCGGCATGGTCCGCGCGCTCGTCAGCAACGTCTTCAGCGACCGTGCCTACATGTCCGGCGCGAGCACGATCACGCAGCAGGTCGTCCGCAACGTCCTCCTGCCCCAGTTCAAGGGCTGGACCCTGGCGACGGCGCGAGAACAGACGATCCGCAGGAAGCTGCTCGAGCAGTTCGTCGCGGTCGTGCTCGACACCCGCGCCTCCAAGGAGGAGATTCTCGAAACGTACCTGAACGACATGCCCCTCGGCCAGCGGGGATCGTTCGCCATCTTCGGCTTCGCCGAAGCCTCGCGCCTGTTCTTCGGCAAGGACGTCCGCAATGCCACGCTCGCCGAAGCCGCCACGATGGCGGGCGTGCTGCAATCGCCCTCCGCCCTCTCGCCGTTCAACAACCCCGAGCGTTGCAAGGAGCGGCGCAACGTCGTGCTGAGCGCGATGGCCGACGCCGGGTTCATCGAGGCGGAGCTGGCAGCGGTGACCGCGCTACAGCCGCTCGTCGTCGTGCAGCGCGCGCTCGAAGCCGAGGCCCCGTACTTCGTGGACTACGTCGCGCGGACGCTCGGCGAGGACTACCCTGGGCTGACCACGAGCGAGAACCAGGCCGTGGACGTATACACGACCCTCGACCTCCATCTGCAGCGCCTGGCGCAGGACGCCGTGCGCGCGGGGCTTCTCCGCGTGGACGAGCAGTTGTCGCGCCGCAAGCGTAAGGGCCTCGCGGAGGCGGCGCTCGTCGCCGTGGATCCGCGGACCGGCGAGGTGCTCGCGATGGTCGGCGGTCGCTCGTACAACCAATCTCAGTACAACCGGGCCGTCACGGCCCGACGGCAGCCCGGGTCCGTCTTCAAACCGTTCGTGTACCTGTCGGCCTTCGAGACCGCAGCCAATCGGGGCGTGACCGACATCACGGCGGCCACGCTCGTCGACGACTCGCCGGCCTCGTGGGACTCGAACGGCGAGGTCTGGTCGCCGGAGAACTACGAGCAGGAGTACGACGGCTTCATCACCTACCGACGCGCGCTCGCAATGTCGCGCAACCTCGCCACCATCAAGGTGGCCGAGCGCGCCGGCTACGACCAGGTGGTCGGACTATGGAAGAAGCTCGGCGTCGGCGGAACGGCGCCGAGACCCTACCCGTCCATCGCCCTCGGCGTGTTCGAAGCCTCGCCGCTCGAGATCGCCACTGCGTACACCGTCTTTCCCAACATGGGTCTTGTCCGTCCGCTCCGGCACATCGGGCGGGTCGAGCGAAATGCCAGGGACGTGACGAAGAAGCCGGCCGCCGCCCGCGACGTGACGCGGCCGGACACGACGTACATCGTGACGAACATGATGCGCAGCGTGATCAACGAGGGGACCGGCGCCGGCGCGCGCGCCACCTTCTCGCTCGATGCCGCAGGCAAGACGGGCACGACCAACGATCTGCGCGACGCCTGGTTCGTCGGCTTCACGCCGACGCTGCTCACCGTCGTCTGGGTGGGGTTCGACGACAACCAGCCTGTCGGGCTGTCGGGTTCGCAGGCAGCGCTGCCGATTTGGACCAGCTTCATGACCGCGGCGCTGGCCGGCAGCCCCAACCAGCCGTTCGAGCCGCCCGAAGGCCTGTCGTCGATCACCATCGACCCCGACACCGGCCGCCTCGCGGCCCCTGGGTGCCCGCGCGCGATCACCGAGACGTTCGCCGCCGGCACGGAGCCGACCCAACTCTGCGAGCTGCATCGGTTCTAATTGGGTCGGGTAGGTCAGGAGGGTCAGGTAGGTCGGGAGGGTCGGGTGGGGCTCTGTCCGGCCGATTTCGCGACCTTACCCGACCCACCCGACCCACCCGACCTCACTGATCCCGACCCACCCGACCTACCTGACCCACCCGACCTACCTGACCCGTATAATGCAGAGAAATGAACCAGGAAGTGTTCGCGGCCGTGGCTGAAGCGCTCGAACGCGGGGAAGCCGCCGCGCTGGTCACCATCGTGTCGACAACCGGCTCGACGCCTCAGCGGGTGGGCGCCAAGATGCTCGTCTTCGGCGACGGCCGCATGGTCGGCACGATCGGCGGCGGGTGCTACGAGAACGATGCCTTCGGCAAGGCACGAGAAGCCATCATCAACCGGCGGCCGCAGCTCGTACGCTACGAGCTGTCCGACGACTTTGCCCAGGAGACGGGCCTTATCTGCGGCGGGCAGATGGACGTCTACATCGAACCGATCGAGCCCTCGCCAGAGCTGTTCGTGGTCGGCGCGGGACACGTGGGGTTCCACCTCGCCAATCTGGCACACGAAGTGGGCTTCCGGGTGCACGTCGTCGATGACCGCGAGAAGTTCGCGAACCGCGAACGGTTCCCAAATGCCTCAGAAGTCGTCGCCGAAGACATCCCGGCGTGGATCACGCGCGCGGCGCTGCCACCGCACGCCTATGTCGTCATCGTGACCCGCGGCCATACCAACGATCTCGAGGCGCTGCGGGCGCTGGCACCCCGCGACCTCCGCTATCTCGGCCTCATCGGCAGCCGGGCCAAGGTGGCGCGGATCTACGACGAGCTGCTCGCCTCCGCAATGCCTGCGGACATGTTGAGGCACGTGCACGCTCCGATCGGCCTCGACATCGGCGCCGTCACGCCCCAGGAGATTGCCGTGAGCATCCTGGCCGAGCTCATCGCCGTCAAGCACGGGAAGATCCGCACCAAAGACGCTAACGAGCTGACGATGAAATGGAATCGCCTCCCGGTTCCGAGTGCAGAAGCTTGAAGCCAGGGCCTGAAGCCGCTGAAGCCGGAAGCCCGGAGCCGGAGGCCTGTTATACTGTTCTAGCAGTCTCCTGCTTAGAGTGCTAATGGACTCTCGCGACCGATCCAAACGCGTCCTGGCAGCGCTGGTTCGCCAGTACATCGACTCCGGCGACCCGGTGCCCTCATCGGTGCTCGTCAGCGCCGCCGGGCTCGGGGTGTCGTCCGCAACGGTCCGCAGCATCCTTGCCCGCCTCGAGGACGACGGGTTCGTCCAGCAGCCCCACACTTCGGCAGGCCGGATTCCGACCGATCGCGGCTATCGCTTTTATGTGGACCTCCTGCTCGAGACCAAGCGGTCGACCCGCACCGCGTCGGCCGTCGAGGCGCGCCTCAGGCGCGACAGTTCGGCCGCGCTCGTGGACTCGGTCCTCTCGCAGGCCTCGCACGTCGTTTCGCAGGCGTCGCGGCACGTCGGGTTTGCCGTGCGCCCGGCCCACGAGTCCGCGGTGTTCGACCGGGTGGAGTTCATTCCGCTCAGCGCCTCACACGTCCTTGTCGTCATCATCGCGAGCGGCGGTCACGTCATCCAGAAAGTCATCGACGTCGGCGAGATCCTCGATGCCGACGATCTGCGCGCCGCGGCGCACTACCTGAACGGCGAGTTCTCCGGGTTGCCGCTCCACCGCGCCCGCGAGGCCGTGCGGGACCGCATGCGCGAAGAGCGGCTGCTCTACGACGCGCTGATGGCCCGCGCCATGCGGCTGGCCTCGTCCACCTTCGCCGACGTCGGCGACGACCGTACGATCTTCGTCGAAGGCGCGGCATCGCTTCTCGAAGAGGGCGGGCTCACGCTCGAGATGCTGCAGACGTTGCTGACGATGATCGAAGAGAAGCAGAGGCTCATGCGCCTGCTGAACGAGTACATCGACGGCCCGGGCCTCACTGTTGTCATCGGCGCCGAGCACCCGGACCCGGGTTTGAGGCCGTTCAGCCTGGTGGCGTCGACCTACGAAGACGGCGCGGGCACCGGGACCATCGGCGTCATCGGGCCCACGCGCATGCGCTACTCGCGCGCCATCGCCGTCGTCGAGGGCGCGGCGCAGGCCGTCTCGCGCGTGCTTCGCGTTCCCAATTAGCAGGCCGTTATGGCAGACCACGACACGCTCGATCCGGCGGGGGCTCCGCCGGCAGACACCCCGCGGGCGGAGGCCCCCGATCCGTTGGTCACACTCCAGCAGGAGCGCGACGACCTCTACGATCGGCTGCTCCGGAAGACCGCGGAGTTCGATAATTACAGGAAGCGCGTCGAGCGCGAGCGCCGCGAGCAGGCCGACCGCGCGATCGCGGGCCTCCTGGAGGAGCTGCTTACGGTGGTCGACGACTTCGACCGCGCAATGATGCTCGAGGCCGAGGGAGAGCCCAGCGCGTACCGCAAGGGCATCGAGCTCATCCACAGCAAGCTGCACGACCTGCTGCGCAAACAGGGCGTACGCGCGATCGAGGCGCTCGGCACAGACTTCGACCCGAACCTCCACCAGGCGGTCGTGCACGAGGAGAGCGCCGGCCGGCGCGAGGGCGAGGTCATTGGAGAAATGCGGCGCGGGTACATGCTGGGCGACCGGCTGCTCCGTCCCGCGATGGTGAAGGTGGCCAAGGCGTGAGCAAGCGCGACTACTACCAGGTTCTCGAGGTCACGAAGAGCGTCGACGACGGCGAGCTGAAGAGCGCGTACCGCCGGCTGGCGATGAAGTACCACCCCGATCGAAATCCGGGGGACAAGGTCGCCGAGGAACGATTCAAGGAAGCGGCGGAGGCGTATGCCGTGCTGGCCGACGCCGAGAAGCGCAGCCTCTACGACCGCTTCGGGCACGCCGGCGTCCGCTCGTCGCCGGGAGCGGGGCCGGGCGGATTCGACCCTTCGGTCTTCAGCGAGTTCGGAGATCTCAACGACATCCTCGGCAACATGTTCGGCTTCGGCGATCTGTTCGGGGGCGCGCGCCGCCGGGGCGGGCCGCAACGCGGCGCCGACCTGCGCTACGACCTCGAAATCGCGTTCGAAGAAGCGGCCAAGGGCACCGAGACCGCGATCCAGATTCCCCGGCAGGAAGCCTGCGACACATGCAGCGGCACCGGCGCGGCGCCTGGCTCCACGCCGAGCACCTGCTCGCAGTGCCGCGGCCAGGGGCAAGTCCGCTATCAGCAGGGCTTCCTCACGGTCGCCCGCACCTGCTCGCTCTGTCGCGGCACCGGCAAGATGATCACCAAGCCGTGCGCCACCTGCCGCGGCGACGGGCGGGTGACGCGCGAACGGAAGCTCACGGTCAAGATTCCCGCCGGCATCGACACGGGGCAGCAGCTCAGGCTCGCCAACGAAGGCGAAGCCGGCAGCGGGGGCGGACCGGCGGGCCATCTCTACGTCGTCGTGCACGTGCAGGAGCATGCCTTCTTCCGACGCGAGGGCATCAACCTGTTCTGCGAGATCCCCGTCAACTTCACGACTGTCGCGCTCGGGGGCGAGATCCAGGTCCCGACGCTCGACAGCACAGAGAGCGTGAAAGTGCCTGAGGGCACCCAGACGGGAACGACGCTCCGCCTGCGCGGCAAGGGCTTGCCCGAGGTCGGCGGCCGCACCCGGGGCGATCTGTTCGCCACCGTCCAGGTGCAGACGCCCAGGAAACTCACCAAAGAGCAGCGGCACCTGCTCGATCAGCTGTCGAAGGTCCTGCCGAAGGAGAAGTTCGAGCCCCGCGCCCACGACGAGCAGGACGAGCGCAACTTGTTCGATCGCGTCAAGAACATGTTCGGCTAGCCCTGTGCACTACCCGGCCGTCACGGTCGATCGGGTTGAGGGCGTCGACAGCGACTGGGTGCTCGCGGTGGTCGACGACTTCGGTCCCACGGCCGTCGAGGAGCCCGGGCCGGGCTCCGTGCGCATCTTCTTTGCCACGACGGAGGCGCGCGACCGGGCGCGCGACGCAATCGGCGCCGCGTTTCCGGCGGCCAGACTGTCATCCGAAGACGTGGACGACGGCAATTGGGCCCGTCGGTCGCAGGAGAACCTCACCGCCATCGTCGTCGGCCGCATCACGGTGGCTCCTCCGTGGGCAGTCCCCGAATCCCCAATCCCGGAATCCCCAGTCCCTGAGTCCCTCACTATCGTGATCCTGCCGTCGACGGGTTTCGGCACCGGTCACCACGCCACGACGCGGCTGTGCCTCGACGCCCTGCAGTCGATGGACCTGAGCGGGCGGACCATGCTCGACATTGGAACCGGCTCCGGCGTGCTGGCGATTGCGGCAAGGAAGCTCGGAGCGGCGCGTGTCGTGGGCATCGACCACGACCCTGATGCCCTGCGGGCGGCGGCCGAGAACCTCGAACTGAATGCGGGCATCGACCACGTGACGTTCGAGGCGGCTGACCTGTCCAATTCAGTGCCGGGTCCGGCGGATGTCGTGACTGCGAACCTCACGGGCGCGCTTCTCTGCCGTGAGGCGGCGGCGCTCGAGGCTGCCGTCCGACCCGGTGGGGCGCTGATCGCCAGCGGGCTGCTGGTATCGGAACGTGGCGCAGTGGTCTCGGCGTTCGCCAACTGCCACCTCGCATGGGAGCGGGAAGAGGACGGATGGGTAGGACTGGTGTTCCAGAACCGAAATTAGGAATTTGGAATTAGGAATTTGGAATTCGCGATCGGCGACTTAGGATAGTTGCATCGATGCAGACGTGGCGAACGGGGATCGTGACCGTGGCGGCCGCGGCAGGTATGGCGGCCTTCGTGGCAGCCCAGGCGCCTGGCCGGGTTCAGCCACCGAGGGACACGCCTGGTCAGGCGACCGCCATCCTGCCCGCCGCGCGCGCAAGCCTTGCCGGGCGGGTGGTCGCTGCGGATACAGGACGGCCCATTGTTCGCGCTCGCATCTCGATCACCGCGGCTGAGCTGCCAGGAGGACGCGTCGTCCAAACGACCGGCGACGGCAGCTTTTCGATCCCTGACCTTCCCGCTGGCCGATATACGCTGACCGCCGCACGAACGGGTTATGTGACCCTGTCGTACGGTCAGCGGCGCCCGTTTCAATCGGGCACGCCGCTTCAGCTCACCGAGAGCGAGTCGCTCACCGGAATCGAAATTCGCCTGCCACGCGGAAGCGTGGTGACCGGGCGGGTGTTCGACGAGGTCGGCGACCCGATGCCGGGCATCGCCGTGCGGGCGCTGCGGTATCAGTACGTGCAGGGCACGAGGCAGCTCGTGCCGGCCGGTCTGGGCCAGAGCGACGACCGCGGCGAGTACCGCATCTGGGGCTTGAACCCCGGGGATTACTTCGTCAGCGCCGTCGCGCCATCGAACCTGCCAGAGAATTTCGCGGGCCGGGGCGGCCCTCCGCCGGCGGTTGTCGCGCGCGGCGGCCTGGGTTTTTTTGGCGATGCCGGCGGCCCTCCCGGGCGCGGACGGGGTGCGGGGCTCGAAGCCCGGCCGGAGATCGAGCCCGTCGCGTACGCTCCGACGTACTACCCGGGCGTGCCGTCGGTCAACGACGCCCGCGCTGTCACCGTCGGGCTCAGCGCCGAGAGCGCCGGCATCGATTTCAACGTCATGCTGGTCCGCACCTCGCGGGTCACCGGGCGCGTCGCCGATGCGGACGGCTTTCCGGCCTGGTCAGGGAACGTGACGCTCATCGCCGAGGGAGCCGCGGGCGGACGGGCGCCGGGCCAGAACTACGGCGGACGTATCAACTGGGACGGCGCATTCTCGATCGCCGGCGTGCCGCCGGGGCGATACACCCTCCGGGCGTCGTCCGGGCGGGACGACATTCCGAGATTCGCTGCTCAGCCGTTGACCGTCGCAGGAGACACGACGGACGTCGGCGTGGTGCTCTCGCCCGGCGTCACCGTGAGCGGAACGGTCACGCTGGAGTCCACCGTCTCCCCGGTGCTGCCAAACGCCAACGACTTCCGTGTGATCCATGGCCTCCACGGAGCTCGACGGCTTCAACACGAACACGCGGGTCGATCGCGAGGGACATTTCACGCTCCAGAACGTGCCGGCCGGGACTCACTGGATCCGCGTGCAGACGCCGCGGGGCTGGATGCTGAAATCAGCAACGGCCGGCGGCGGCGACATCATCGATACGCCCCTGGAGGTGACGAGCGGCGAGCCGATTTCTGGTCTCCGGCTGATCTTCACTGACAAGCTGTCAGAGATCAGCGGCAAGCTGACCAACGCACAGGGCGCGGCCGTCACAGAGCACACCGTCGTCGCGTTTCCCGAAGACGCGACGCTCTGGCGGCCACAGTCGCGTCACATCATGACGGCACGACCGGACCAGACCGGCCGCTTCCAGATCCGCGGGCTGCCGGCAGGCGACTACTACCTGGCGGCTGTCGACCCGACCGAGCCCGGCGCGTGGTTCGACCCCGCCTTCCTCGATCAACACCGCTCGAGCGCCACGCCGATCCGGATCGGCGAAGGGGATCTGCGGACACAGGACCTGAGGGTCCGGTAGGCTCCGGCGTTTACATGGCAGTACAAGTCGGCCAGGTCCTGGCTGCGTGGCGTCGTCGTCGAGCGGTCGCCAAGCAGGACGCATTCGTTCTGAGGTGGAAGACGGCCTGGGCCGAGGGGTATCGGCACGCCCGGCAGGGCCTCCCGACCACGGCAGTGCCGTACGTGCAGGACGACCAGCGCGCCGCCTGGCACGCGGGGTGGCAGTGGGCGGCGAGCCATCCAACTCCCGATCACATGATGGACAGGGGCACGGACCCCGGCGATCGGCGCGCGCGGCTGGCTCGTGGCGCTCGTCGAGGCATCACGGGGCTGGTGCTCGTCGCGGCCGCGCGCTGGTGGTGGCGCCGTCGAGCTGCCAAGACCGGGGCGGCATCGTTGGAAGCCATGAACGACGCGGAGCCGTGAACGGCGTCAGCCAGGCAACCTGTTGATTCGTTTCCGCGCGTCGTCGAAGTGCGGCGACGAAGGCCGCACGCGGGAATACGCCGCCCGCGCTCTCGCATGGTCTTTCAGGCGCTTGTCGTAGATCTCGCCGGCCGCGAACCAACCGTCGTAACGATTCTGGTCGTCGCGAGCGGCAAGCGTCTCGAACGCAGCCGCGGCCATCTCAAACCTCTCCGTGTCCGCATAGAACCGCGCCAGTTTGTTCAGCGCAGGTAAGGCGGCGTCACTCGACGGATACCGCTTGACGATCTCGCGGTAGGTCACCGCCCCCGTTGGTACCGAACCGCCAAGGGTCTCGTCGTGCTGATGCACTCTCTGACGCGTCTCAACATCGCCGCGCACCAGAAGCGCCTGAGGCGCCCACGTGCTCCGCGGGTACTTCTCCACGAGCTCGCTCAGGGTCTGGCGCGCTTCCTGCTCCTTGTTACGACGTTTCGACTGCAGCGTCGACTCCGCCAGCCTGAACAGGGCCTCGGCCGCGCGAGGATCGGACGGAAACCGGTTCGCGACCTCGATGTACGTGCTCATGGCGCTCGCCGTGTCCCCTCGCGCGTCGTGGACCGAAGCAATCAGAAACGATGCCTCGATCGCGTGCTGACGATGGCTGCCTTGCGCCACCATCCGGAGACCGTCGATCGCCTGGTCGTACAGCTTCATGTCGATCTGCTGCCTGGCGGCCTGGAGATACTCGGCCGACGGCGGGGGCGTAGCCTCGCGCTCCGCCGGCTTGATCCGCGGCTTCTCTTCGACAACGCTCGGCGGCGGCGGCGCTGGCGCCGCACTCGACGGCGCGGCCGCTGGCGCCGTCACTGAAGGCCGTTCGACGTCCGGCACCTGCACGGCATCGCTGGCCTGAACGCCGGTGACGAGAGGCGCCGGGCGCGGCCGCAGGGCCGCGATCCCCACCCACACGATGCCCGCGCCCGCGGTGACGCCGACCATGGCCGCGGCCCACCGCCAGCGCGACGGGCGCGCTGCGGGCGTAGCGCGCCTCTGAGCTGCCGCTGGCGACTCCACGCCTCCCGGCCGGTCCAGGTCCCGCTTGAAGCGCAGCAGGTCGGCCCTGAGATCCGACGCCGTCTGGTGTCGCAGCGCGGGGTTCTTTTCCAGCGCCTTGGTGATGATGCGCTCGAGCTCCAACGGCACCGCGGGATTGAGCTCGCTCGGTGGGCTCGCCTGCTGGTTCATGATCGCCGCAAGGACTTCCCCCGCCGTCTTGCCGGCAAAGGGCCGTCGCCCGGTCGCCATTTCGTAGAGGACGACGCCAAGCGAAAACAGGTCGGTCCGGTGATCGAGGTCTTCGACCCCGGCCTGTTCCGGCGACATGTAAGGAACCGTGCCCCCGCTCGTCGACAACAGCAACCGCGCGGTCGCCGGGTCCACGCGCCGCGGGACCATCACGGCAACCCCGAAGTCGAGCAGCTTGATACGTCCCGCCCGAGTGACAAAGATGTTCGCGGGCTTGATGTCGCGGTGCACGATGCCTTCGGCATGCGCCGCGTCGAGCGCCTCGGCGATCTGCGTCCCGAGATCGACGATGCGATCGATCTTCAGCGGACGGCCGGCGATCACCTGGGACAGCTCCTGGCCGTCGAGCATCTCCATGGCCAGGAAGGGACGTCCTTCGTGATCGCCAATCTCGTAGATCGTGCAGATATTGGGATGGTTCAGGCTCGAAATCGTGCGCGCCTCGTGCTGCAGGCGCGTGAGACCGCCCGCGTCGACACTCGGAAAGAACTTGATGACGACGTCCCGGCCGAGCGAGAGATCTTCGGCGCGGTAGACGACCGCGCTTCCGCCTTCGCCAATTTTCTCGCCCACGCGGTAGTGGGTTACCGTTTGTCCGGTCATGACCACGCAGTCCTGAGGGCCAGCCTCGTGCCCGACCCGAGGGCACGGGCCGCTGTTCTCGACACTGTTTGGTGTAGTTATCGGCAGCGAGAGGCACGATCAGCGGTGCGCGGGGCTGCGCGGCATGACGCACGTCGGCGCGAGATGGCACCGCCGCGAGCCCGAAGCCAGGAACTCCAGAGCCGGAAGCCCCCGAAGCCGGGAGCCTGAAGCCAGAAGCCTATCGTGATATCCAGAACGTCGTCTTGACGGCGAAGATGTTGTCGCCCGGCGCCGACAGCGAGCCGAAGAGGTCTCCCAGGCCGACGTGCTGCCCCTCCGGGACCGAGCTCGATCGATTCTGCTGCCAGACGACGTAGAGCGTGCTGCCCAGCCGCCACTCCCACCGGAGCACGACGTTGCTGCGATACGAGCGGACGTTGAAGTCGTAGTTCGGGAGCGTGAACGCCGCGGATCCGTCGGTGATCTGGTGGCTGCCATCAGGAAGCGTGGCAATCGTCGTGCCGTCAGTTCCATAGAGCCGCAGATCGCGGCCGCGCGACTCGGCGAGCTCTCCGTAGTCGCTGTAGCGTACCGCTCGCCGCGAACGGCTCCGCGTAGACGTCGAGTGTCAGGTCCGGCTTGAACACATAGCTGAACCGAAACTGCGCCGAGAGGGTCGTGCGGTCGACCACACCGTAGATGTAGCGGCGGTCGTAGGTTTCCGGGCGTCCGCCGCTCATCTGGGTCAGGTACTGGCGGTTGATCGCACCCATGAAGGCGCCGCTCGTACCCGTTCTCGATGCTGTACTCCGGCTCGAACGAGAATTGAATCGACGGCGACGGCCGGGCCGACACCGAGCCGCTCACACTGCTGGTGCCGTCGCCGAACTCGTTCGACCTGAACGACGCGTTGCCGCTCCACCGGGTCGTCGATCCCGTGCTGTTGCGCAGCGATGCGGAGTAGTTCAAGCCCGAAGGCGTGCCCATGGAGGGCCCGCCGCGGGTCAGCTGCGTGTCGAGGCCGCGAGTAAACCTCGTGAAGTTCAGCGACGCCACCCAGAAGTTCTTGAACGTGACGCTGTTGTTGTTGCTGACATTGGACCTGAGGCCGAGGTCCGTGTCGAAGTACCAGTAAGGGCTCCAGTTGAATCTGGATCGAGTACGCACGGAAGTAGCGGCCCGGCCGCGTCTCGCGGTACGTCACGCGCGGTCCTCCGGCGAAGTCGCCCGCGTAGTTCAGCCGGCCGAAGTCGAGCGGATCGAACTCGGGCGCTCTCGATCATCAGGTTGTAGCCCCACAGCCAGTGCCGGCCCGCAATCTTGTTGAAGCTGCCCCAATCTGCGTCCCGTTCAGCGTCGTGCGCGTCGGGTCGTAGCGGATGTCCGGCTGATCGAGGCGCTGCAGGTAGTGCCCGCTTGCGCGCTGCACACGGGCGATGGCCGCCGGCTCGCCCTCGAGGAACGTGAAGCCGACGTTGAAGGCCGCCTCGTAGGTGCGGTCCTTGAACCGCAGGCGCGTGTCTGCACCGGTGGTGATGGCGTTGCGGTTGAGGCTCGACGCCAGCGGATCGCTCGCGTCGAGGTTGCGGTGCACCATCGTGACGTGGGCGCCAACGGTGGAGCCCTGATCGTCCAGTTCCTGGATCACGCGTCCGACGGTCCAGGTTCCGGTCGGCGCGACCGCCACCTTCGATTCCACGCCGCCGGTCGATGTGTGCGCGAACTCTTCGGCGGTGAGCGCCGCCAGAAAGCCGATCGACGTCCCCGACCCCAGGCGGCCGGTCATCTTGGCCGCCCCGATGATCGTGGCCGTGTCCGGATAGTCGACGAAGTCCCCCGAGGCAGGCCCCGTCGGGCGTGCCCCGATCCGGCGCGAGTAGTAGTAGTTGCTCGTGCCCGCCTCGAGCACGTTGTTGCCCTCGATGAAGAAGGGCCGCCGCTCGCTGAAGGTCGTTTCGAACACGCTGAGGTTCACTTCTGCGGGGTCCGCCTCGATCTGGCCGAAGTCGGGATGGATCGTGGCCTCCAGCGTCAGGTTGGATCCCACTCCCACCTTGACGTCCGCACCCACCGCCCCGGTGAGGTTGATGCCGTCGTTGAACGGATCGTTCGGGTCGCGGTTCGCGGGAATGTTCGACGAGCTCGACACATACGGCAGCACTTCGAGCCGTGTGCGGGGGCGGACATCGTCGATGCCGCTCAAGTCCCCGAACCTCGACGCCCACCCCCGCTGCGTGCGGCCGATGACGACCCAGTAGTTCTCTTCGTTGAGGTCGGGCCGCCATCGCTTGATGTTGAGGCCCCACACGCGCGCCGGGCGGTCGTTGAAGCGCAGCTGCGAAAACGGGATCCGGAGCTCGGCCATCCAGCCGTCGCTGGTGACGACCGTGTGCGCTTCCCACACCGGCTGGAACTCGCTGTCGGTGTCGTCTTCGTTGTCTGTAGGGTGGAAGTGATCGAGCCGCACGCCGGAGGCGGTCACCCCGAACATGTAGGCGGTGCGTCGATCGAGGTAGGTGTCGAGCTCGATCTGCAGGTACTCGGCCTGCTCCCCTTCGTCGCGGCGGCTCATGGGCGCCTGGACGGCCTTCTGGATGCTGAACATCCGGGCGCCGATCCAGAGCGACGCATCGTCGTAGGCGAACCGCACCTCGGTCCGGTCGGTCGGTGCGGCGCCCTCGACGGGTTCTGCCTGGACGAAGTCCGAGACGGGGTCGGCCGTCTGCCAGACCACCTCGTCGGTACGGCCGTCGAAGCGAATCGCGCCAGGCGGCACGCGCACGGCACGCGCCTGCTTACGGGGGGCGGCCGCCGCCTGCGGGGCCGTCTGGGACTGCCCCGCTCCCGCCGCTTCAGGAAACCCAACCGTGAATACCGCCGACAGCACGAACGCGAGGGCTATATGAGGGCGCTGGCTACGCATGAACTCCGGGATCAGAAGACAAAGATCCGCGATGCTACCACGGTTGATCCCAGAGGAACTGGAGCACGCTGATGGCAGCGACCGGGACGGCATCGGCGCGCAGCGTGAGGTGCCCCAGGGAAAGCAGCCGGGCGCCCGCCGCTCCCGCGAGCGCGACCTCGCCGTCGGTCCAGCCCCCTTCGGGCCCGACGAGCAGCGCGACATCAGCGGGTGCCGGCACATCCCGCAAGACTCTGATCGACTCCACGGCGGCACCGCCGGGTCCAGAAGGACCCGGCCTACCCGACTCTCCCGACCTACCCGACTCTCCCGACCCACCCGACTCTCCCGACCCCACCCGACTCTATCGTCGGCTCCACGAGCATCACCCGCAGGCTCGGAGGCGGGTCCGTCAGGTAGGTGTCGAGCGTCAGCGGAGTTCGAATCTCGGGCAACACGGCGCGCCGCGACTGCTTTGCCGAGGCGAGGGCCACCCGACGCCAGCGATCGAGACGCGCTCCGCGCACCAGCGCGGCCGCCGTCGTCTCGGTGCGCCTGGTCACCAGCGGCTGCACCGCCGACACCCCGAGCATCACGGCGTCCCGTACGACGTCGTCCATCTTGTCCTGCTTGAGCACCGCCTGCACGAGCACGATCGACACGGCCGACTCGCGCGCCGGCTCGATTCGCGACAGCAGCTGCACGCGCACGTCGCGGCGGGCGGCCGCCGCGACGCGGGCCAGGAACTCGTGGCCGCGGCCGTCGAACACCGACACGATCTCGCCGACGCCGATGCGCAGCACGCGCGTCAGGTGCTCGCCCTCTTCACGCGGCAGGGCAACGGTCTCGTCGCCGGGATCGAGCGAGGGCGCAAAGAAGCGGTGCACCGCCGGATTATACGGGGACGCGGGGTGTATACTGCGCGCCGGAGATGTTCTTCCGCGGCCAGATCATCGGCAAGTACAAGATCCTCAAAACGATCGGCAGCGGCGGCTTCGGAACGGTCTACCTGGCCGAAGATACCTGGATCGACAAGAAGGTCGCCCTCAAGGTTCCCCACAAGCAAGGCGTCGACTTCGGGGAGCTGCTGCGCGAGCCGCGGCTCCTCGCCAGCCTGGGCCACCCGAACATCGTCGGCATCCTGACGGCGGAGAAGCAGGAGAACGTCTTCTTCATCGTGATGGAGTTCGTACCGGGCGAGACGCTCGAGTCGATCATCGCGCGCACCGGCGCGCTCGACCTTGGCCTGGCGCTCGACTACACGTGTCAGATCTGCAACGCCGTCGACCACGCCCACCGGCAGAACGTGCTCCACCGCGACCTGCGACCATCGAACGTGCTGGTGACCGACGGCGGCCTCGTCAAGGTCGCCGACTTCGGCACGTCGCGTTTCCTGGAGATCGCGGCCCACGGCACCACCGTGATCGGCAGCCCGCCGTACATGGCGCCGGAGCAGTTCCAGGGCAAGGCCGTCTTCGCGAGCGACGTCTATTCCGTGGGCGTCACCATGTTCCAGATGCTCACGGGCGACCTGCCTTACGAGACACCCTCCGCGGCTGACGTGGACCGGCTGCTGCGTGGCGAGATGCTGGTATCGCCCCGACTGAAGAATCCAAAGGTGCCGAAGGACATCAGCGACATCGTGCTGAAGGCGATGGCGCCCGAGATTCGCGCACGCTACCAGCGCGCCGGCGAGCTGCTGGACGATGTGCTGGCGAACCGGGGAAGGACGCTCCGCCAGACGCCGCCGGCCGATGGCAGCGAGGTCAGCGACATCAAGTCCCGCGTCAAGGCTTCGAGGGAATCGCCCCAGCCGCGCTTCTGCTGGCACTGCCGGAAGCCCCTGCATGCGCGCTCCGACCGGTGCCCGTTCTGCGGGGAAACGCAATAGGAATTGGGTAATTGGGTAGTTGGGTAATTGGGTAATGGATTGGGTAATTGGGTTGATGAAGTCGGGCAGCTCGGGCGCAAGTCGGGCAGCTCGGGCGCAAGTCGGGCGGCTCGGGCGCAAGTCGGGCGGCTCGGGCGCAAGTCGCGCAATCCACCCCCCAATCACTCAATCCCCCAATCACTCAATCCAATTACCCATGTACCCAATCACCCAATTACGAGATGATCTAAACTGGTCCCTATGGGTTTTTCAGGAACCGGCAAGATCTGGATGAACGGCACGCTGGTGGAGTGGAAGGACGCGACGATTCACATCGCTTCGCACGTCATCCACTACGGCAGCGGCGTGTTCGAGGGGGCGCGGTGCTATGCCACGCCGAAGGGCTCGGCCTGCTTCCGCATCGACGAGCATCTCGTCCGCCTTCAGCACTCGGCGAAGATTTACCGCATGGAGTACCCGCTCGATCTCGCGGGCTGGCGTGAAGCCGTGCTGCAGGTCATCCGCGAGAACCGGATGAAGGCGTGCTACATCCGCCCGCTGGTGTACCGCGGGTACGACACGCTCGGCGTCAACCCGCTCAACAATCCCGTCGACGCGGCCATCATGGTCTGGGAATGGGGCGCTTACCTCGGCGCCGGGGCCCTCGAGGAGGGGGTCGACGTCAAGGTATCCAGCTGGAATCGCATGGCGCCCAACACGCTGCCGGCGATGGCCAAGAGCACGGCCAACTACGCGAACTCCGCCCTCATCAAGATGGAGGCGCTGGCCGACGGCTACGCCGAAGGGATCGCGCTCGACGTCCACGGGAACGTCAGCGAGGGCAGCGGCCAGAACGTGTTCATGATCCGCGACGGCGTGATTTACACCCCGCCCCTCGCCTCTTCGGTCCTCGCGGGGATCACACGCGACTCGGTCGTCACGCTCGCCCGGGACCTGGGGTTCACCGTGGTCGAAGCGAACATCCCGCGCGAGGCCCTTTACATCGCCGACGAGGTGTTCTTCACCGGCACCGCCGCCGAGGTGAGCCCCGTACGCTCCCTCGACAAGATCAAGATCGGCGCCGGCCGCCGCGGTCCGGTCACCGAGGCGCTCCAGCGGGCGTTCTTCGACTACATCAACGGCGAGGTCCCGGACACCCACGGCTGGCTCACCTACGTGTACGCCGAGGAAGCCGGCCTCCGGGAGCCCGTCAAAGCTGCTGCCGGGAAGAGCCGATAAGCAGGGGGCTGGGCTCAGGGATCGGGGATTAGGGATCAGGGTCCGGATAATCCGATCCCCGTCCCTGATCCCTGTTCCCTGTTCCCTGTTCCCTGTTCCTTGGCCTATGCATGTTAACGAGCTGCTGAAGATTGCGGTCGACGCTGGAGCGTCGGACCTCCACCTCAAGGTCGGCAGCTACCCCATGATGCGGGTCCGCGGCGAGCTCTGCGCGGCCAGCGAGGAGAAGCGCCTCGACCACGAAGACGTCGTCAACATGAGCGCGGCCGTGATGTCCACGTCACAGCGGCAGAAGTTCAAGGAAGCCCAGGAAGTGGACCTGGCCTACAGCGTCCCCGGCCTCGGCCGGTTCCGCTGCAACATCTTCCAGCAGCGCGGCACCGTCGGCGTGGTCCTGCGCGTCATCCCGATGCAGATTCGGACGATCGACGAGCTGGGCCTGCCCCAGGTGCTCAAGACGATCGCCGAGGAAGAGCGCGGGCTGGTGCTGGTCACCGGCACGACCGGCAGCGGCAAGAGCACGACGCTCGCCGCGCTCATCGACCACATCAACCGCACGCGCTGCGCGCACGTGATGACGGTCGAGGATCCGATCGAGTTCCTGCACCGCGATCAGCTGTCGATCGTCAACCAGCGCGAAGTGGCGGTGGACACCCGATCCTTTGCGCAGGCCCTCCGCAGCGCCCTCCGGCAGGATCCCGACGTGATTCTCGTGGGCGAGATGCGCGATTTCGAGACGATCGAGACCGGCATCCTCGCGTCGGAAACCGGTCACCTCGTGTTCTCCACGCTGCATACGCTCGATGCGACCGAAACCATCAACCGCATCATCGCGGTCTTCCCGCCGCACCAGCAGAAACAGGTGCGTCTGCAGCTCGCGAGCGTGCTCAAGGCGGTCGTCTCACAACGCCTCATGCCGAAGCTCGATGGCCGGGGCCGCGCGCCGGCGGTCGAGGTGATGATCGCCACGCCCTTCATCCGCGACTGCATTGTAGACAAGGAAAAGACGCACATGATCCCGACGGCAATCGCCGCCGGCACCTCGCAGTACGGGATGCAGAGCTTCGATCAGTCCATCTTCGGCCTCTACCAGGCCGGGCAGGTCTCGCTCGAAGAGGCGCTCCGCTGGGCGTCGAATGTCGACGAGTTCAAGCTCAAGGTCCAGGGCATCTCGACCACCGCCGACCAGAGCCGGGACCAGATGGCCGGCACCGTGATCGGCTCGCGTGCGCCGGAGATTACGCGGTTCGGGAGATAGAACTGGCTCCGGGCTTCGGGCTCCAGGCTTCGGGGGCTTCAGGCTTCGGATTTGCACCAACATGCGGGCAAATCATGGCCCGCGATCATCGGAGGCTTCGGGTGTTTGCCGCCGCCGATTCCCTCGTCCTCGACGTATACCGCGTCACTAATGGGTTTCCAGCTGAGGAACGTTACGGTCTTCAAACACAGCTCAGACGAGCGGCGATTTCGACTGCCAGCAACATCGTTGAAGGATCTGCACGTAGGACCACTCGCGAGTACGCACATTTCATCAACGTGTCGGTTGGTTCCGCGGCCGAAACCGACTACCTGCTCGACGTTGCCCGTCGCCTCGGATATCTTTCCTCTTCAGAACAGTCCTCGCTGGCAGCCCGCTATCAGGAGGTTCTGAGAGGATTGCAGAGCCTCATCAATGCCCTTCAAAAGCTCGCGGTTCAAGACGGGCGGCCGCCCGAGGCGCGAAGCCCGAAGCCTGAAGCCTGAAGCCCCCGAAGCCCGAAGAATGGAGCCCGAAGCCCCGGAGGCCCCAGAAGCCCGGAGCCCGAAGCCCGAAGCCTATCTCGTCGCTCTCAAACTGCTCGCTGCCCGCGAGCTCTCCGAGGCGCAGATTCGCCAGCGCCTGCTCCGGCGCGAGTATGGGGTCGACGAGATCGACGCGGCAGTGGCGCGTCTCAAGGCCGAGCGTGCGCTGGACGATGCGAGGGTCGCGGGGGCGATCGCGCGACGCGAGACAGCCTTCCGTAAGCGGGGGAAGCTCCGTGTGCAACTCGCCCTCAGCCGCGCTGGCATCGAGCGCGGTGTGGCCAGGCGTGCTATCGACGAGACCTTTGGCCAAATGGACTCCAGTGCCCTCATCGAAGCCGCCCTGGCCAAGCGCTTGCGCGGCCGGCAGACGCTGAAGGACCACGCCGAGTTCGCGCGCCTCTACCGCTACCTCGCGGGCCAGGGTTTCGATGCCGACGAGATTCGGCGCGCGCTCAATGCGCGGCGGCGCGCGACGGAAGACTGACGCCGCCGTGACACGGCTCACGGCTCAGGGCTTAAGACTCAGGAACTGAACCGGCTATTGCCTCGGTCTGCCAAACCAGACAGGAGCCCCAAAGCCCAACAGCCTTGAGCCATGAGCCATAAGCCCCAGCGTAAAATAGACCCCCAATGACCGCCAACGAGATCCGCGCATCGTTCCTCGAGTTCTTCCGCGCTCACGACCACCGTATCGTGCAGAGCTCGCCGCTCGTCCCTGCCGACGACCCGACGCTGCTCTTCACGAACGCCGGCATGAACCAGTTCAAAGACGTATTCCTTGGACGCGAGACGCGGGCCTACACGAGAGCCGCCACCGCGCAGAAAGTCATGCGCGTCAGCGGCAAGCACAACGACCTCGACAACGTGGGGCCGTCCCATCGCCACCACACGTTCTTCGAGATGCTCGGCAACTTCTCGTTCGGCGACTACTTCAAAGAAGACGCGATCGCCTTCGCGTGGACGCTGCTGACCGGCGCGTGGAAGATGCCGCCCGACAAGCTCGTGGTTTCGATCTTCAAGGGTGAGAACGGTATCCCGCGGGACGACGAGGCGTACGACATCTGGCGCAAGTTCGTGCCGGCCGAGCGCATCATCGAGCTCGGCTCCGAGGACAACTTCTGGCAGATGGGCGAGACCGGGCCCTGCGGACGTTGCTCCGAGATCTACTTCGTGCGCGGCACGGGCACCGATCCCGAAATCGAGATCTGGAACAACGTCTTCATGGAGTTCGAGCGCAGCGCCGGCGGCCGTCTCGCGCCGCTGCCTGCGCCGTCGATTGACACCGGCATGGGCCTGGAGCGCATCACGGCCGTCCTGGAGGGCAAGGATTCGAACTACGACACGGACGTGTTCAAGCCGATGCTGGCGGCGATCGGCAACCTTGCGGGCCTGAAGTACGGCGCTGACGCGGACCACGACATTTCCATGCGTGTCGTCGCGGATCACATCCGCGCGACGACGTTTCTCATCGGCGACGGGGTGATTCCCTCCAATGAGTTCCGCGGCTACGTGCTCCGGAAGATCATGCGGCGGGCGATGCGCCACGGAAAACACTTGGGGCTCAGCGAACCCTTCCTCCACTCGCTCGTCGGCGTGCTCTCGACGCAGATGGGCGAGGCGTACCCGGAACTTCGCTCGGGCCGCGACACGATCGAGAAGACGATCCTCGCCGAAGAGCACCGGTTCGAGACGGTCCTCGTGGAGGGACTGCCCCGCCTCGAGGCGGAGATCGCGAAGGTGATCGCGTCAGGGGCCCGTGTGCTTCCGGGCGAAGCGGCATTCCGGCTGTACGACACCTTCGGGATCCCATCCGACTTCATCGAGGATACGGCCGCGACGTCCGGCATCTCGGTCGACCGGGCGGCGTTCGATCTCGCCATGGAGGCGCAGCGCGGCAAGGCGAGAGCGCAGAGCGCCTTCGGCTCCAAGACCGATGCGGCATTCGTTGTCGCTGACGAAGCGGGCCTCAAGAACGCCGGCGATCGGTTCGAGGGATACGCGAGCACCCGCCTGACGGGGCAGCCCGTGCTCGCGCTCTTCGACGAGCAGCGGCAGCCCGTGGACCGGCTGTCCACGGGAGCGGTCGGATACGCGGCGCTGGCGGCCACGCCGTTCTACCTCGAGTCGGGTGGACAGGTTTCCGACGTGGGCCGGCTCGTGAATGAGGCGACGGGCGCAACGGCCGACGTCAGCGGGCTCCGCAAGATCCGCGCGGGTCTGCCGCGGGCGCACCGCCTGCAGGTCACGACGGGCGCATTGGCCGTGCGCGACATCGTGACGGCGGAGGTTGACGCGGGGCGGCGCGACGCGACGCGCCGCAACCACACGGCCACGCACCTCCTGCACGCGGCGCTTCGCGAGGTGCTCGGCACACACGTCAAGCAGGCCGGCTCGCTCGTGGCGCCCGACAGGCTGCGGTTCGACTTCGTCCATTTTCAGGCCGTGACCGACGCCGAGCGCGATCGCGTCGAACAGATCGTCAACGAGCAGATCGTGCGGAACACGACCGTCGACACCCAGGTGCGTTCCACCGACGAAGCGATCGCCGCCGGCGCGATGGCGCTCTTCGGCGAGAAGTACGGCGACACGGTCCGCGTCGTGTCCGTGCCGGGATTCAGCCTCGAACTGTGCGGCGGCACCCACGTGCGCGCCACGGGGGACATCGGGTTGTTCGTGCTCACGAACGAGGGCGGGGTGGCCGCGGGCGTGCGCCGGATCGAAGCGCTCACCGGGCCTGGCGCGGTCGAGTGGGTCAGGGAACGTCGCAGCGCGCTGGCGCGGGTGCTGTCCGCGCTGCACGTGCATGAAGACCAGGCGGTGGAGGCCATCGAGAAGCTGCACGGCGATGTGAAGAAGCTGACGCGCGACCTGGCCCAGCTGAAGACCAGGGCCGCGATGGGCGGCGGCGCAACACCGGGCGGCGACGTCGTGGAGGTCGCCGGCGTGAAGCTGGCCTGCCGCAAGGTCGAAGGGCTGGACAAGGCCGCCTTGCGCGGTCTGGCCGATTCGCTCAAGGCACAGATTCGGAGCGGGGTCGTCGTGATCGGATCGTCGAACGAGGGCAAGGTCCAACTCGTGATCGCGGTCACGCCGGACCTCGTGGATCGCATCAAAGCCGGCCAGCTCGTGAAAGAGCTCGCGCCCATCGTCGGCGGCGGTGGCGGCGGCCGTCCCGACTTTGCAGAAGCAGGCGGGAAACAACCCGAGAAGATCGACGAGATGCTGGCCGCGGCTGCCGACGTGTTGAAGAGGACCCTGTCCTAGAGGTCGCCCGCATCTTCACTGGCGCCGGGGCCCCACCCCCGGCGCGAACTGACGCCGACACCTCGCCTCGGATCTCCTTGTCCTCGGCTCGGTGTGGCCGCAACCCGCCTGCCTTGCCTGCCGTGCCTGCCCTACAGTTCCTTGCCCCGAGCGCCGATAGCCACTCTGTCGAGCTGCAGCTCTCCATGAGTGCCAAAACTGTAATCGCCGCCGCCCTGCTTGCGGCATTGGCCCGTCCGGCGTATGCACAGATCTACACGTGGCGGGACGCCAGCGGCACGCTGGTGCTCTCCAATGTGCCCCAGGGCGGCGCCGCGCCAAAATCCTACGAGGTGCCTTCCTCGAAGGGCGTGCGCGCCACGGTGTACGTTCCCCCGGACCGGAGCCGGCAATTCGACCCGATCATCAAGCGTCACGCCGAACAGCACGGCATCCGCGCCGCGCTGGTCAAGGCCGTCGTACAGGTGGAGTCGGCGTTCAACCCTGGGGCGATTTCGCCCAAGGGGGCCATGGGGCTGATGCAGCTGATGCCGGCCACGGCTCAGGAGCTGGGCGTCGGAAACCCGTTCAACCCCGAAGAGAACATCGGTGGGGGCGTGAGGTATCTGCGGCTGCTGCTGGACCGGTACGACAACAACGAGGAGCTTGCCCTCGCCGCTTACAACGCAGGCCCTGGCGCGGTCGACAAGTACGGCGAGACCGTTCCGCCCTACCGCGAGACCCGCGCCTACGTGTCGAAGATCACCCGCCTCGTCCAGCCGATCAAGATGGCCGGGACGACGATTTACAAAGTCACGGAAGTCATCGACGGCCGCGAGGTCGTCAAATACACGGACAAGAAGCCTCAGTAGGCTCCGGGCTTCGGACTCCCGGCTCCTGGGGCTTCGGACTCCAGGCTCCTGGGCTCGGGACGCTCGGGTCTAGGCGGCCTTGGATTTGGCGGCGAGGCGACCGGTCAGCCTGGACTTGTAGCGTCCGGCGGCGTTCCGGTGGATGATGCCCTTGCTGGCCAGCTTGTCGATGAGCGAGATGGTGCCCCTCAGCGCCTTCTTTGCGCCGTCGAGATCGTTGCCATCGATGGCCGAGCGAATGGCCTTGAGCGCCCCGCGGAGCTGGGCGCGAAACGCCCGATTGTGATCGCGGTTCTTCAGACTCTGCTTGTGCGCCTTGAGCGCCGATGCGTGTGTTGCCAAGTAATTCGTGCCTCCAGAGAACCACTTATCATAGCACGCGGCACACGGCGCCTGAAGCCCCGGAAGGCCGGAGCCTAGAGCCTGGAGCCCGTGTATCGCCCCCCGCAGAGTTCCACCACCAGGCGCTCGAAAAGGACACGGGGGTCGCCCGCAGAGCTCTTCAGATCGCGATCCGTCCTGAAAAGGGCGTCGACTGACATCCGCAGCTTGCCGGGCCCGAACTTCGTCCGAACGAGCCATCCGAGCTGTCCCAGGATCTTCTCTGCCGGAACGCCGGCGTCGAACATCAGCGCCACCTGGCCCAAGGCCGCTTTCGCGTCGCCGGCCTCGATCGCGTTCGCCATGGCCCAGTCGTCCTGAAGGGCCGCCGGACCGACGACCTCGCGGACATCAGCGAGCCCGATCGTCTTCTGCCCAAGCCCGTAAAGCAGCAGCCGCTCCACGTCGTTCCTCAGCCGCTTGACGTCGGTGCCGCACCGCTCGGCCAGAAGTCGTGCCCCGGCCGGTTCGAGCGCCACGCCCGCCGCCGCCACGCGATTCTTCACCCAGCGCTCGGCGTCGGCCAGATTCTCCAACACCCCGCACTCGACCACGACAGCGTGCTTGACGAGGAGCTTGTACATCCGGCTCCGCTTGTCCACCGCGCCGGCGACGAGCACCACAGTGGCCTGCGGTTCGGGCCTCTTCAGAAACGCCTCGAGCTCGTCGTGCGCGCGCGTGGCCGCGTCGCTCTCGCGCTTCGGCACGAGCAACGTCTCGGCCTGCATGACCAGCACCACTCGCCGGGGCGACATCATCGGCAGCGTGCGTGCGGCCGTGACGAGGTCCGCCACCCGCTCCGCCAGCCGATCGCCTGAGGTGGCGTCCCCAACGTGCAGACGATCCACGTTGAAGGCCCTGAGGCCTTCCTCGACAAGAGACTCGAACTCGTGCGCGAGGGCCGACTTCTCGACGTCGTCCTCGCCCTGGAGCAGGTAGACGGGATCGGCCGCGCCAGCCGCGATCTGCTTGCGGACGGTGGCAGGAGTCGACATGGCCATCAGCCGCCGCCCCCTGGGAGCGAGGGCGCCGTCAAAACGCCTCGAGGATCGCGCTGACGATCGTGCGCGCGAATTCCGTGCTGATTCGGTCCAGGGCGTTGAGATCCTGGCCGAAGAAGGCGGCCGGGTCGAGCGGGCCGACTGCCGTCTGCCCCTGCGCGTCGTACTCCTGCCGGAAGACCAGGCCCGGGTTTTCCCAGAGGACCTTGTTGTCGCGCAGATCGCGCAGTTCCACCCTCGCAGCCATCGTGATGTTGTAGCGCGATGCGAGGTTGTTCCCCGTGAAGCTCACCGGCGTGATCATGACCGACGATACTTCGCCTACGAGCAGCGCATCCACGCCCGTCGGGTCGGGCAGGATCTGATAGCGTCCACGCCCGATGAACTCGGAGCGGACCTTCTGGGTGAGCTGCGTCTCCAGGTTGAACACGGTGGTACGGTTGGTAAACATCGGCACGCCGATGATCTTGATGTAGTCCGGCAGGAACGACCCCGTGCCCGCGAGCGCGTAGCCACAGCCCGTCGCGATGCCCGCACAGAGCACCACACACAGGACTGCCCCGATCCCCGTTCCCTGTTCCCCGATCCCTGTTCCCCGATCCCTGTTCCCTGTCACTGCACCACCACGCTGACGAGCGGCCCCTTGGCGACGAGGACTTTCCGAATGGTCTTGCCTTCGGTGTAGCCCCGTACCGGACCATCCGCCAGGACGCGCTCCCGTATCTCTTCGTCGGACAGCCCGGCCGGCATCGTCAGCCGGGCCCGCACCTTGCCGTTGATCTGCACCGGCACCACGACCTCGGCGGCCCTGGCCACTTCGGCATCGAATCGCGGCCAGCTCGCGGCGGCCAGCCCGTCCGGGTATCCGAGCATCTGCCACAGCTCTTCCGCCGTGTGCGGCGCAAAAGGCGACACCATGACGACCAGTGCGTCGAGGGCCTCGCGAAGCACGCTGATGGTCTGCACGCGCTCCACGCGGCCGATGGGCGATTCGCCGCGCGTCGGCGCGCCATGCGGCGTCGTCTCGCTGAACAGGTACAGCTCGTTCACGAGCTCCATCAGCGACGAGACGGCCGTGTTCAGATGCATCCGCTCTTCGATGTCCTGCGTCACCCGCCGGATGGTGTCGTGCGTCTTCCGGCGGACCGCCCGCTCTGCGTCGTTGCAGTCGTCTCCGCACGCCGGCACACCGTCGCCGCCGATGGTCTCTGCCCAGTGGTCGACCAGGCGCCACACCCGGACCAGGAAGCGGAAGCTGCCCTCGAGCCCGGCATCGCTCCATTCGACTTCCTTCTCCGGCGGCGCCACGAACATCACGTACAGGCGCAGAGCGTCCGCGCCGTACTTCTGGATCATCGTATCGGGATCGACGACGTTGCCCTTCGACTTGGACATCACGGCGCCGTTCTTGAGCACCATGCCCTGCGTCAGCAGCCGCTTGAACGGTTCGCTGAAGTCGACCAGGCCCACATCCCGCAGCACGCGCGTGAAGAAGCGCGAGTACAGCAGGTGCAGAATCGCGTGCTCCACGCCGCCGCTGTAGAAGTCCACCGGCATCCAGTACGAGCCCGCCTGCTGACCGAACGGCAGATCGGTGTTGCCAGGGTCACAGAAGCGGAGGAAGTACCAGGACGAGTCCACGAACGTATCCATCGTGTCGGTCTCGCGCCGTGCGGGACCGCCACAGATGGGGCACGTCGTGGTGACGAACTCGGGGACCTGCGCGAGGGGCGAGTCTCCCCGCCCCGTGAACGACGCCAGCTTCGGGAGCGCGACCGGCAGCTGCTCGAACGGCACGCCGACCACGCCGTCCTTCTCGCAGTACACGACCGGGATGGGCGTGCCCCAGTACCGTTGTCGCGAGATGCCCCAGTCCTTGAGCCGCCACTGCACCTCGCCCTTGCCGAGACCCTTGGCCTCGGCGTGCGCGATCATCTCGCCCATCACCGCCGGCGCTTCCTTGCCGGTGAACTCCCCGGAATCGACGAGCCGTCCGTAGTTGGTGCCGGCCTCAGTCATGGTGTCGGCCGACAGGTTCGCGCCTCCCGCCTGGACGACCACCTTCACAGGCAGGCCGTACTTCCGGGCAAATTCGAAGTCGCGCTGGTCGTGCGCCGGGACGGCCATGATGGCCCCCGTGCCGTACTCGGCCAGGACGAAGTTGGCCACCCAGATCGGGACATCGCGGCCGGTGAAGGGATTGATCGCGGTCCGCCCGGTATCGAAACCTTCCTTGTCGATGGCGCCTGTCAGGCGGGCTTCGCGATCGAGCGCACGGAACTTCGCCACCTGCGCCTTGAACGCCCCCGGCGTCGGGCTCTCGTCCGCGAACCGGTCCACCATCGGGTGTTCGGGCGCCAGGAGCACGAAGGTCGCGCCGTAAATCGTGTCGATCCGGGTCGTGAAGATCTCGACCGAGTCCTTACCCGCCGTGCCGGCCACGGGAAACTGAAGGCGCGCCCCTTCGGATCTCCCGATCCAGTTGCGCTGCATCACGACGACCTTCTCGGGCCATTCGGCGAGCGTATCGAGATCGTTCAGCAGCTCCTCGGCGTACGCGGTAATGCGAAAGAACCACTGCTCGAGCTCGCGGATGGTGACAATCGTGCCGCAGCGCCAGCACGCACCCTCCACAACCTGTTCGTTGGCGAGCACGGTCTGGCAGCTCGTGCACCAGTTGACCTTCGAGCGCCGGCGGTAGGCCAGCCCCCGCTCCAGCATCTTCAGGAAGATCCACTGGTTGAACTTGTAGTACTCGGGCAGGCATGTGGCGATCTCGCGCTCCCAGGCGTAGCTGATGCCCAGGCGCTGCAGCTGGCCTTTCATGTGCGCGATGTTGCCCAGCGTGGAGGCCTCGGGGTGCGTGCCCGTCTTGATGGCGGCGTTCTCCGCCGGGAGCCCAAAGGCGTCCCACCCGAACGGGTGCAGCACGTTGTAGCCGCGCATCCGCTTGGTGCGGGCCATCACGTCGCCGATGATGTAATTCCGCACGTGTCCCACGTGCGCATGGCCGGACGGGTAGGCGAACATCTCGAGGCAGTAGAACTTGGGCTTCGCCGGATCGGCGTCCACCTCGAACTGACGGTTGGACCTCCAATGGTCCTGCCACTTGCTCTCGAGTTGCTGCGGCTTGTACTCGGTCATTCGTTACAATTCTACATGGAGGCCTGATGACCTCAGAACGAACAGCCGAAACACCCCCGCCGCCGGCATTTGTCGACCGGCTGGTGTCCATTCTGAACGATGGCGCCCTGTGCCTGATGATCTCAATCGGGCATCGCACTGGCCTCTTCGACACGATGCGCGGCCAACCGCCGGTCACTTCATCCGAGCTCGCCTCGAAGGCCGGTCTCAACGAACGCTATGTCCGTGAGTGGCTGGGCGCCATGGTGACAGGCCGCATCGTGAACGTGGACCCCAATACCGCCCGCTACCAATTGCCCGCCGGGCACGCCGCGCTTCTGACACGGGCGGCGGCAGCCGACAACCTGGGCGCCTTCGCGCAGTACATCGGCATGCTGGGTGGGGTGGAAGACGACATCCTGGAGTGCTTCAGGAAGGGCGGCGGCGTGCCCTACTCCCGATATCCCCGGTTCCACGACGTCATGGCAGAAGACAGCGGCCAGTCCGTCGTGCCCGCGCTCGAATCGCACGTGCTGCCGCTCGTCGATGGGCTGACGCGCCGACTCGAGGCGGGGATTCGGATCCTCGATGCGGGGTGCGGACAGGGCCGGGTGCTGACACGCCTCGCGGAACTCTTTCCCAGGAGCCGCTTCGTCGGCATCGATCTCTCGAAGGAGGCCACCGCACAGGCGCAACAACGGGCCACCGCGTTGGGCCTGTCGAACCTTCGATTCGTGGCCTCGGACCTGACCGATTTCGATGTGACGGCCGAGCCATCGGCATACGACTTCGTGACGACCTTCGATGCCGTCCACGACCAGGCCAGGCCGCTGGCGCTCCTCAAGGGCATCCATCGGACGCTGGCAGACGATGGCGTGTACCTCATGCAGGACATCAAGGGCTCGAGCCACGTACATAAGAACCTCGACCATCCGCTCGGGCCGATGCTTTATACGATCTCGTGCATGCACTGCATGACGGTGTCGCTCGCGCAGGGCGGCGAAGGGCTTGGCGCCATGTGGGGCGAAGAGAAGACACGCGAGTACCTGGCGCTGGCAGGCTTCCGTTCCGTCGAGAAGCACGAGCTCGCACACGACATCCAGAACAACTGGTACGTGATCAGAAAGTAGGGTTGCACGGTTTCGTGGCGTCCAGGTCACCGGCGGCGGTTTGCTGTTGATCGATGCCCGTCAAAGCGGTAGATTCTCGACCCACACCTGATCGCCCAAGGAGGCACCATGGAGAGTTGGACGAAGACCGACCGCGCCGGACGCAGAGCTCGCCGGATGCTGCGCACCTGCTCGACGGCCGTGCTGGCCCTGAGCCTGATGCTCGCGGTGCCCATGGGCGCACAGGGACAGCGTGGCCCCTCAAAGCGGGAAGATCTCGTGGCGAAGCTCGCCGGCAAAAAAGTGCGTGTGGATCGCACCACCGGACAACTTCGTGAGATCACGACGGACGAGGCGCGCGACTTCGTGGACAACATCGCGAACCTGACGGACACCGCGCGGACCGACGCCGCGCCGGTCGTCGCCGTGACCTCAGGCTTCATGAGGAGGCTCAGCGACCATGCGGGCCACGTCGTCGTCGCGCGACCGAACGCCGACGGCTCCACCTCCAGCCAGTGCGTCGCAGACGTGGACGAAGCCGTGGCGTTTCTCGCCGGGGACATGTCCGATCTGCAGTAGAGCCGCCGGACACCCATGGATTACATCGACCCTCACGGAGGTCGTCATGTTTAAGAGCTCAGCCTGGAAGGCCCTCGTGGCGGCGGCGTCCTTCGCCTTCGCCGTGCTCGTCGCTACAGCACCTGCTGCGGCCGCCGCCAGGATCGTCGTCATCAACGGCGACGGTCCTGGCGAAGGCTTCAACGATCCGACGCCTGCCGCGCCGATCGGCGGCAATCCTGGAACGACCAAGGGCGCTCAGCGCCTGATCGCGTTCAACCACGCCGCAAGCCTCTGGGGCACGATGCTCGACAGCAACGTCGAGATTCGGGTGTTGGCGCAGTTCAGCCCGCTGGGTGCCAATGTGCTCGGATCAGCCGGCGCTACTGCCGTATTCAGTGATTTTGGCGGCGTCCCCGGCTTCCCCGGCTCAGCGTTTGCCGGCACCTGGTATCAGTCCGCGCTCGCCGACAAACGGGCGGGAGCGGATCTCCTTGAACTGGAAGGCTTCCCCGGTGAGCCAGATATCGCCGCCAATTTCAGCAGCGATTTCGACTTCTACCTCGGGCTGGACAACAATCACGGCGCCAGAATCGACCTCGTCGTGGTGGTGCTGCACGAGTTGGGACACGGGCTCGGGTTCGCGAACTTCGTCAGCGAAACGACCGGGGCGAACTTCGCGGGCCAGACGGACGTGTACTCGCAGTTCACGCTCGACACGACGACAAACACGGTGTGGTCCGACCTGACCACCAACGCGGAGCGCGCGGCCTCGGCTCGGAGGGGCGACAAGATCTCATGGAGCGGCGCAAACGTGACCGCGGCTGTCCCGTTCGTGCTTGCGTTCGGTCGGCCTGAAGTCGACATCCAGTCGCCGGCGATCATTGCCCAGTCAGCGCGCATCGGGCCCGCGTCCTTCGGTCCTCCGCTGAACGCCACGGGGATCACGAACCTCGTCGTGCTCGGCCTCGACCCGGCCATCCCCGGCGCACCGCCGTCCACCACCGACGCGTGCTCCCCGCTCACCAACGGCGCCGCTGTGGCCGGGAAGATCGCGCTGGTGGATCGCGGCACCTGCGCCTTCACGGTCAAGGTCAAGAACGCCCAGGACGCTGGTGCCGTGGCAGTGCTCGTGGCCGACAACGTGGCCGATGAGCCGGCTGCCGGACTCGGTGGCGTGGACCCCACAATCACGATCCCCTCGGCCCGTATCACGCTCGGCCTGGGCAACGCGATCAAGGCGCAACTCGCCGCCAGCCAAGCCGTGAGTGCCAGGATCGGCATCGACGTCTCGCAACGGGCCGGTGCCGACGCCGACGGCCAGTCACAGCTCTGGGCAACGAATCCCGTTCAAACCGGGTCGTCGATTTCGCACTTCGACGTCATCGCATTCAGGAACCAGCTGATGGAGCCGGCGATCAACCCCGACTTGACGCACGAGCTGATTCCGCCCTTCGACTTGACGCTGCCGCAGATGCGCGACATGGGCTGGTTCGTGGACGGGAATCTTGACGGCACCGAGGATCCGACCCTGACGTTCGGCCAGTGCACGACCAACGAGCCGAACGTCCAGCTGGCCAACGGCGCCATGCTGGTCGATCAGGCCCGGGTGTGGGCCCGCGACTGCGCGATTGGCGCGCGCAACCACGGCCAGTTCGTGAGCTGCATGGCGCACACGTTGAACGATGCCAGGAAAGCTGGTCTGATCACCGGAGGCCAGAAGGGTGCCGTGCAGCAGTGCGCGGCGCAGACGAAGGCTCCTTAAGAAAACGTCGTTACAAGGTCCAAAAGCGCCCGAGGTGCTGCCGCGCCTGGACGATGGCCGTCCGGGCGCGGGTTGGCACGACATCCCCAGGCGCCGGCCAGGCCGGTGTGTACCTCGCGGTCCCCAGCCAGGACATCGACGACCGCTGAAAGAGAGTCTCCAAACGCCTCGAGGTCGTACCCGCCCTCGACGACAAGGGCGAGACAGCCGCCGGAGCACTCGTCAGCGACCTGGCGCAGCTCCGCCGTCATGGCGGCGAATGCCGCGGTCGTGAGCCTCATGCCGCCCAGCGGATCGCGTTCGTGGGCATCGAAGCCGGCCGACACGAGCACCAGGTCGGGGGCGAACTGCCTGAGTACCGGCACCACGAGCTCCGCGAACACGAGCCGGTAGTCCTCGTCGACCGCGCCGGCTTCGAGCGGCGCGTTGACCGTGAATCCCTCGCCCTCGTCCTTGCCGATTTCGCCTGCTCCGCCCGTGCCCGGATAGTAGGGGTACTGGTGCGTCGACACGTACAGGACGCTGGGATCCCGCTCGAAGATGTGCTGCGTGCCGTTGCCGTGGTGGACGTCGTAATCGACGACCGCCACGCGTGACGCGCCCGCGGCCCGTGCATGGGCCGCGGCCACCGCAACGTTGTTGTAGAAGCAGAACCCCATCGCGCGGGCGCGCTCGGCGTGATGCCCTGGCGGGCGCACCAGCGCCAGCGACCGTCGTCGCCCGCCCATCGAGTGTGAAACGGCGTCAACAGCAGCTCCAGCGGCCAGGAGTGCGATTTCGTGTGTCGCAGGCGACGTGAACGTGTCCGGGTCGAGCGCTGTCGCCCGCCCTGCGGTGGCGGCAATGCGGTCGAGATACTCAGGCGCGTGCACACGGGCCAGCGCCTCGTTCGTCGCCGCCTGTGGCGTTGCGACGGCCCCGCCCTGCGCCTGCCAGCGGACCGCGACACGGTCCATGACCTCGGCACGTTCGGGCGCCTCGGGGTGCCCTGGGGGCGTCTGGTGCTCAACGAAGCGGTCGGAAGCGAACAAGGTCAGCGGCATAACATTTGGTTAGTTCGTGAGGAGCTCGCGGGCGCGGGATTCGAGCGCGAACAGGCGCTGCTGCAGGTCCTGCCTGGCCCGCTCGAGTCCATCGTCGTCGCTGTCCGGCGACACGTAGAAGGGCTCGCCGATCGCAATGGCCATTGTGGCAAAGGGCTTCGGAATCTGCGTGCGATCCCAGCTGGCGAGCGTCCAGTGTCGGCTCGCCTCGATGTGGAACGGCACCACGGGCTGGCCGGTCGCCTTCGCCAGCCAGACGGCCCCGGGTTGGGCGACCCTGCCGGGCCCCCTGGGACCATCGACGGTGAACGCCGCCGGGTGTCCCGCCGCCATGTCCCGCTTCAGCTGCAGCAGGGCCCTCAGGCCGCCACGAGACGAAGATCCGCGGGCCGTGCCGTACCCGAACCGCTCGATGATGCCAGCGATCCACTCGCCATCGAAGTTCTCGCTCGTGATGACGACGATGCCACGGCCACGGAAGTAGAGCGTGCCTGGCAGTATCCGGCCGTGCCAGAACGCCATGATGGGCAGACGGCCCGACCGAGCGACCGTGTCCAGATTCGACGCTCCGGCCTCCCTCCAGCGAAGGGTGCGGCCAAGCCAGGCGGCGAGCCGGTAACCCACGGCTGCGATGACGGCCGCCTGGATGCGCTTCGACCGGGATGCCCGCCAGCCTGCCTCTGTCAATGGCGCGTCAACTTGCCGTTCACGTAGGTCATGAGGTCGACGAACTGGATGTCGGCGCCCGGCGACCCTGCCGGCGCGCTGGTCTGGGCGCCTTTCAGCATGATCGAACAGAACGGGCACGCCGTCACCACCGTGGCGGCACCGGTGTCCTGCAGCTGCTTGAAGCGAACGTCGCTGATCCGCGTGCCCTGTTCTTCTTCCTTGTCCGCGAACAGGAGCCCGCCGCCCGCGCCGCAGCAGTACGGGTTTTCGCGGTTCCGTTCAGGCTCCGTGACGCTGCCACCGAAGCGGGTCAGGAGCGCGCGCGGTTCGTCGACCTTCCCCGCGTACCTGCCCAGATAACAGGGATCGTGATACGTCACCGAGTCCGCCGGCCCCGACGCCGCGGTCAGCCCGCGCGTCAGCTCTTCAACGTAGACGGCCGTATGGACGATTTCGACGGTGTAGCCGAAGCGCTTGTAGTCCTCGCCGATGGTCTTGACGCAGTGCGGGCAGGACGCGATGATCTTCTTCGGCGCGGCGGCTTTCAGATCCTCGATGTTCCCGTTCGCCAGCTCCTGGAACATGTACTCGTTGCCCGTGCGCTTGGCCACGTCGCCCGTGCACCGCTCCTTGGACAGCACGCCGAAGCGCACATTCCGGAGGCGCAGGATCTCGAACAGCGACCGCAGCGACTTCTGGTAGTCGGCCTCGAAGGCGCCGGCGCAGCCCAGCCACACGAGGACGTCGTGCTTCGTGGGGTCGAAGGTCTCGAGTGCGGCCGAATCGACGAACTTCTGGCGCTGATCGTAGCCGAGGCCCCAGATGTTCGACCGGCGCTCGAGGTGGTTGTAGACGGCGCCCATGTAGCCGGGCGCGTCGCCGTTCGACACGAGCCCGCGCCTCGCCCCAATGATGAGCGGCGTATGTTCGATGCCCACCGGACACTGATTCTCGCAGGCGCCGCACGTCGTGCACTGCCAGAGCACCTCTTCGCTGTAGATCTCACCCAGCTTGGTCTCGCGCTTCCCGGCGAGGAGCGCGTCCTGCGTCTGCAGGATGAGCGTCTTGGGATTGAGGGCCTTGCCCGCGCCCCAGGCCGGGCAGTTGACCTGACAGCGGCCGCACTCCACGCACGTGAACGCGTCGAGCACCGTCTTGCTCCCGAGATCCTTGACGGTTTCGAGACCCACCTGTTCCTTCTCGAAGTCGAGGTTCTCCAGCCTCCCGAGCTCTGGCGACTTGAGCAGCACGGTGATCGGCGAGAGCACGAGGTGAAAATGCTTCGACGCCGGGATGAGCGCCAGGAACGACAAGATGATTACGGAGTGGATCCACCAGTTGACGCGGCCGGCCATCGACAGCTCGTCGAGCCGCCAGGTGAGCAGGAACGTCACCATCAGCGTGGCGATGAACCCAGCGATTACCAGCGACTCGATCGACACCTTCGTGCCAAGTCCTACGGGACGCACGAACGCACGGCGCACGAACAAGTAGGCAATCCCGCCGAGGACGGCCGCCGCAAACGGTGTCAGGAGCAGGCGGTACGCGTGGAACCAGGCCGTGTCGGTCAGGTCGACGATGCCGAGGCCGTGCAGGAACTCGGTCACGGTAAAGCCGCCGAACGCCACGAACCCCCAGAAGACGAAGGCGTGCGCCAGGCCCGCGGCCGGACGCTCGCGAATCGTCTGCCGCTGCGCGACAACGTCGGTCAGGAAGCGGCGGATCCGAAAAGCGGGGTTATCGAAGGTGAAGGTGCTGGGGGCGGCCGAGATCAGGCGGACGCGCGTGGCGACCTGGGCCGCAAAAGCGCCGAGGAAGAGCAGGACAAGGACCCACAGAACGAGTGTTCCCATGTGAGATCACGAAGACGAGATCACGAAGATGGCCACGAAGACACGAAAGCACGAAGAATACCCGCAAACATCACAAGCTCTTCTTCGTGCTCTCCGGCTACTCCTTCAACGCCTTGGTCAACGCGGGCACAATCTCGAAGAGATCTCCCACGATCCCGTAGTCGGCGATCTCGAAGATCGGCGCGTCCGGATCCTTGTTGATCGCCACAATCGTGTTCGCGCCCTTCATGCCGACCTGGTGCTGGATGGCGCCTGAGATCCCGAGAGCGAGGTACAGCTTCGGCGCCACGGTCTGACCAGAGCTCCCGACCTGGCGTTCCATCGGCAGCCATCCGGCGTCGCAGATCGGACGCGACGCGGCGAGCTCGGCGCCAAGCGCGTCGGCGAGCTGCTGGGCAAGGGGGATGTTCGCTTGTTCCTTGATGCCGCGCCCGACCGCGACGATCCGCGGCGCCTGAGACAGATCCACGGCCTGCTTGGCTTCCTGGAAGGGCGGCTCCGGCCTCTGGCGGATGGCGCTGGCATCGACGCTCACGGGGAGTGCGCGCACGGGCGCCGGCGAGGGGCCCTTTGCCGCCTGGTCGGCGCGGAAGGCGCCGATCTGGAAGGTCACGAAGTGGGGTGCTGGCCCCTCGATCCGCACGTCGGCCGTCAGCTTGCCCTGAAACATCGGCCGGACGAACCGCGGCGTCCCTTCCACGATCTTGATGCCGGTGACATCCGTGACGATGGACCGTTCGAGGCGCGCGGCGAGCTTTGGCGCAAAGTCCCTCGTCTGGTAGGTGTGCGGCAGGAGCACGACCTCGGGAGACAGCTGCGCGATGGCTGCCTGCAGCCCGGCCGTGTACCCGTCCGGGGTGTACGGCTCGAGCGCCGGGCTCTCGATCGTCACGATTTCCTGCACGGCCGCTTGCGCAAGGGCAGCTCGAGACCGAAGCCACGGCCTGCGCGTCTGCGCCGGGCACGGCGACAACGATGGGCTGACCGGCCGCCAGCTGCTGGGCGGCCGCAATGGTTTCCCAGGTCGTCCGATTGAGCGTCCCCTGCCGCTGTTCCGCGACGACCAGAATCATCAGAAGACCCGCGCCTCTTCCCGGAGCTTCCGGACGAGCGCCTTCGAGGCCTCCGCGGCCGATCCCCCCAGGAGCTCGCGTCTTTTTCGATTTCGTCCGGCACGTACAGCCCCAGGATGGTCTGCGCAGGCGCGAGGGGCGAGGACAGCGACGCCTTGCGGATCTCCTTCTTCTTCGCGGCCATGATGCCCTTGAGGGTCGCGTAGCGGAGCTGGTTGATGCCGCTCTGGATCGTCAGCACGGCGGGGAGCGGCATCGAGACCCACTGGAACCAGCCGCCTTCGAGCTCGCGCTTGACGCGGAGGCCGCCTGCCGCGGCCTGGACTTCCATGATGATCGTGGCGTGCGACAATCCGAGCCGCTCCGCGAGGATCACACCGGTCTGCGCAAAGCCCTGATCGTCGGACTGGAGCCCGGTCAGGATCAGGTCGAACTGCTCGTCTTTCATCGCGGCCGCCAGCGCGGCCGCGACGGCAAAGGCGTCGGCGCTCGCCAGGCGGTCGTCCTCGACGTGAATCGCGCGGTCGGCCCCGCGGGCCAGGGCTTCGCGCAGCACCTGGGCCACGCGCGACGGTCCGGCCGAGCAGACGACCACTTCCCCGCCGTGCTTCTCCTTCAGGCGCAGGCTCTCTTCGAGGGCGTACGCGTCCGGCTCGTTCATCTCGTAGCTGGCGTCCTGCTCCCGGATCCAGCAACCCGTCTGGTCGACGCGCGGCTGCCAGTCGCGAGTGGGCACCTGCTTGATGCAGACGGCGATCTTCATGCCTCGAATCGCTTCAGGAGCAGCGCGGCGTTGGTCCCGCCGAAGCCGAAGGAGTTCGACAGTGCGTACTCGATCTTGAACTCACGCTTCGTGTTGGGGATGTAGTCCAGGTCGCACTCGGTATCCGGCGAGTCGAGATTGATCGTGGGCGGCGCGACCTGATGGTAGACGGCGAGCGCGGTGATGCCCGCCTCGAGGCCGCCGGCCGCACCCAGCAGGTGGCCGGTCATCGACTTGGTCGACGACACGGCCACCTTGCTGCGCGTGCTCGCCGAAGCACCGCTTGATCGCGATGGTCTCGATGCGGTCGCCGTGCGGCGTCGACGTGCCGTGCGCGTTGATGTAGTCGACCTGGGACGGCGTGATCCCGGCGCTCTTCATGGCCGCGTTCATGACACGGAACGCACCGTCGCCATCCTCTGACGGCGCCGTGATGTGGTACGCATCGGCCGACATGCCGTAGCCGACGAGCTCCGCGTAGATCTTGGCGCCGCGCGCCTGTGCGCCCTCGAGCGTCTCCAGGATCAGCACGCCGGCGCCCTCGCCGACGATGAAGCCGTCGCGGTCCACGTCGAAGGGCCGGCTGGCGCGCTCGGGCTCGTCGTTCCGCGTGGACAGCGCGCGGAGCGCGCCGAAGCCGCCGATCCCCATCGGCGTGATCGCGGCCTCCGACCCTCCGGCGATCATCACGTCGGCATCGCCGCGTCGAATGATCTCGAAGGCGTCGCCAATCGCGTGGGCGGACGCCGAGCAGGCGGTGCACGTGGCGGAGTTGGGACCCTTCGCGCCGAACCGGATCGACACCTGGCCGGCCGCGAGGTTGATGATCGCCGACGGGATGAAAAAGGGCGAAATCTTGCGCGGCCCGCCTTCGAGCAGCGCCTTGTGCTCCCGCTCGATGGTGGTGAACCCGCCGATGCCCGACGCGATGAACACGCCGGTCCGGGGCGCCTGCTCCGGCGTGATCGTCAGCTGCGCGTCTGTCATGGCGAAGTCAGCGGCCGCAATGGCGTACTGAATGAAGACGTCCATCTTCTTGACGTCTTTCTTGTCGATGAACTGCAGCGGATCGAAGCCCTTGACCTCGCCCGCGATCCGCGTGGCAAACGCCGCGGCGTCGAACTTGGTGATCGTGCCGATGCCGCTCTGGCCGGCGACGAGCGCCGCCCAGTTCGCGTCGGTCCCGATCCCGAGCGACGACACCAGCCCGATTCCCGTGACGACAACTCGCCGATGGCTCACGATGCTCCTCGCGCTACTTCTTGGACTTCCCGTGCGCTTCGATGTACTCGACGGCTTCCTTGACGCGCGTGATCTTTTCGGCGTCCTCATCGGGAATCTCGATCCCGAACTCCTCCTCGAACGCCATCACCAGCTCGACGGTGTCGAGCGAGTCGGCGCCCAGGTCGTCCACGAACGAGGCGTCCGGCGTCACTTCCTCTTCATCGACGCCCAGCTGCTCCACGATGATGCTCTTGACTTTGTCGGCTACCGCCATTCATTCCTCCTACATGTACATGCCGCCGTTGACGGCGAGCACGTGCCCAGTAATATACGCTGCCTCATCCGATGCAAGGTAGCACGCGGCGGCAGCGATGTCGTCCGCCACCCCGAGGCGCCCCAGTGGAATCTGGGCCGCCCAGTCGGTCTGGGCCTTCTCGACGACCGCGCGCGTCATGTCCGTCTCCACGAACCCCGGCGCGATCACGTTGACCGTGACGCTGCGCGAGGCCACTTCCCTTGCGAGCGCCTTGGCGAAGCCGATGAGCCCCGCCTTGGACGCCGCATAGTTGGTCTGCCCGGCATTGCCCATCTGGCCGACCACCGAGCTGATCGCGATAATGCGCCCGCTCCTTTGCTTGAGCATGGGGCGCACGGCAGCCTGCGCCAGCGTGAAGGTCGCCGTCAGGTTCGTCGCGATGACCGCGTCCCAGTCTTCGCGTTTCATCCGCATGAGCAGTTGATCGCGCGCGATCCCGGCGTTGCTCACCACGATGTCCAGCCGTCCGCGGCGCGATACAATCGCGGCAGGCAGCGCCTCGAGCACCGCCGAATCCGTCACATCAACGCTGACTGCCTCGGCGGTCCCGCCCGCTGCGGCGATGGCGGCGACAGTCCCGGCGGCGTTGTCGCCGCGCGCGGCGGCCACGACGGTCGCGCCCTGCGCCGACAGCTTGAGGGCAATCGCGCGTCCGATGCCGCGCGACGCACCGGTCACGAGCGCGACCTTTCCTGTGAGGTCGAACATCATGCGGGAATCATAGGGAGATAAGGGGAGCGATCGCCTCGAGGTCGTCCGGCGATCCGAAGCTCAACGTGGTCGCCTCTCGGTGAATCTTGCGCACGAGCCCGCTCAGCACAGTGCCCGGGCCCACCTCAACATACGTTGTGACGCCCTCCGACGCAAGGCGCGCCACAACGGCTTCCCAGCGAACCGGCGACGACACCTGCGCGACAAGCGCCTCAATGGCCGCCGTGGCCGTTGTCTTGAGCTCCGCGTCGACGTTGGCGACGACAGGGACGCCCGGGTCGGTCCTCGCAAGCGCGCGCAACTCCGGCGCCAGCCGCACCTCGGCCGGCTTCATCAGCGCGCAATGGAACGGCGCGCTGACGGCCAGCGGCACGACCCGCCTGGCGCCGAGCGCCTTGGCGCGCTCGCCGGCCCGTGCGACCGCGTCCCGCGAGCCCGCAATGACCACCTGGCCCGCGCCGTTCAGATTGGCAGGGCTCACCACTTCGCCCTCCGCGGTGGCGTCTTCCAGCGCCTGGCGACACGCCTCGGCCACGCGCCCGGCATCGAGCCCGAGAATCGCGGACATCGCACCGGTCCCGACGGGGACGGCCTCCTGCATGTAGCGGCCTCGCCGCCGCACGATGTTCAGTGCGTCGCCGAAGCCAAGGGTGCCCGCCGCCACGTTGGCCGAGGTACTCGCCCAGGCTGTGGCCGGCGACGAAGGCCGGGCGCACCCCCCTGGAGGTCAGGAGGCGCAGGGCCGCCACGCTGACCGCGAGAATGGCAGGCTGGGTGTTTTCGGTCAGCGTCAGCGCGTCCTCGGGGCCCTCGAAGCACAGCTGGCTGAGCGGCTCTCCGAGCGCGGCATCGGCCTCAGCGAACGCATCCCGGCAAATCGGAAACGCCTCCGCGAGGGCCTGTCCCATGCCGACCTTCTGCGAGCCTTGTCCCGGGAAGACGAAGGCAATCACTGGTGAGGCACCGTTGAAAGCGCGATCTCGCGCGCCACGCGTTCGATGAAGGCGCTGCCGGCAAACCGATGCGCCATAGCCACGGCGTTCCGAACCGCCCTCGCGCTCGATCGTCCGTGGCCGACGATGGCAATGCCGGCCACGCCGAGGAGCGGGGCGCCGCCGTACTCCGCATAGTCCATGCGGCTCCGGAACCGCCGCAGGGCACGCGCGACGCCGAGAGTCCGCCCGGCCGACGCCGGCCGCCTCGACGGCCTGCCCCCGGCCGCATGGCCAAGCTCGCGCGCAATCACGTCGGACGCCGTTTCGACAAGCCCTTCGCTCACCTTGAGCGCGATGTTCCCGGTGAACCCGTCGCACACGATCACGTCGGCGTCGCCGCTGTAAACGTCGCGCGCCTCGATGTTGCCGACAAAGTCCCACCCCTCACCCCTGGCGTCGGCCGCCTTGAGCAGCTGGTGGGCCTCGCGCGTGAGCTCGTTGCCCTTGCTCTCTTCCTCGCCAATCGACAGGAGCCCGACGCGCGGCGTCGAGATCCCGAAGGAGACCCGGGCGTAGACGCTGCCCATGGCCGCAAATTGCAGGAGATGCGCGGGCCGGCACTCCACGGTCGCCCCGACATCGAGGAGCACGGACGGCCGCTTCCGTGTCGGGAGGGCCGCCGCGAGGGCTGGCCGATCGACGCCGTCTATCATCCCGAACGCGGCGTGGGCCGCCATCACAGTGGCGCCGGTGTGGCCCGCGCTGAAGAGCGCCGCGGCCTCCCCGCGGGCCACGACGTCAGCCGCCACCCGAATCGACGCCCGCGATTTCCTCCTGAGCGCGGCAGCGGGCGCCTCCGCCATCCCGATGACATCGCTGGCCTCGACGAGGCGCACTCGATCCGGGTCGTGATGCACTCTGGCGAGCTCAGCCGCGATCCGGTCTCGCGGACCGACGAGCACCACACCAAGATCGAAATGACGGGCTGCCGCCACCGCGCCCGCGACGATGGGTCCCGGCGCAAGGTCGCCGCCGAGGGCGTCGACCGCGATCCAGATCACTCCTCTTTGACGGCCCGCGCCTGACGGCCGCGGTAATGGCCGCAGTTCGGGCACACGCGGTGCGGCGGCTTGGACTCGTGGCACTGCGGGCACTCGCTGAGGCCCACGGCCGTCAGCGCGTCGCCGGTCCGGCGCTTGGCCGTCCGCGTCTTGGAGTGTCGTCGTTTTGGATTCGGCATCTCTATGACTCTTTCTTGAGGGCTCTCAGGACCGCGAACCTGGGATCCTCCCAGGTCGGGGTGCAACCGCACGCGCCGCGGTTCAGGTTCGCACCGCATAGCGCGCACAGGCCACGGCACTCGTCCTTGCAGAGCGGCTTCATCGGCAGCGCCAGATAGAACTGCTCTTTCATCAGCTGCTCGAGATCAATCTCGTCGTTCTCGTAGAACGCGGATGACAGATCATCGTCGCCAAGTTCACGCTCGCTCTCGTCGGCCGTCCCGGCGTCCTTCGGCTGATACCGCAGGTCGAAGGGCGCGTCGACGTCCAGCTCGAAGCCCTCCAGGCACCGGCTGCACGGGAGCACCAGCATTGTCCGGACCCGCCCCGCCAGCCGGAACCGGTCCTTGTCCTTCTCGATGTCGAAGGCAAGGGAGACCGGGGCCGCCACGGCGAAACTGTCGTTGTCGACCGAGAGCGCCGCGGGCGCATACACCTGGGCGAACTCGGAGCGCGCCGTGCGGATCCTCGCGAGGTTCAGCGCGAACATGAACCTCTTAATATAGCATGCGGGCGCTCTCTGCTGAGCTACTCGCTCGACCAGGGTTTGGGGATGAACAGCTCCTCGTAGAGGCGGACGGCGTACCGATCGGTCATCCCGGCAATGAAATCCCGGGTGGCCACGTCCAGGCCTTCAGCCTGGAGGGTCGCCGGGTCCAGAAACGCCTCGGGGCGCTCCTGCACCTTCTCCCACAGCCCCGACAGGATGCCAGACGCCTTGCGGAACTCGGCTGTGGCCGTCAGGTTCTCGTACACCGTGTCGAACAGGAAGCTTCGAAGCCGGAGCACGGCCTCGAGCACCGGCGCGCTCATCTTGATCTCGACCAGGTCGGCGGCGAGCGTCTCGGTGACCACGTCGGTGACGAGCGTGCCGATCCGTGCGGAAGAGCTCGTGCCAAGACGATCGACGAGGTCCTGCGGCAGGTCCTGCGGCCTCAGCAACCCGGCGCGCGTCGCATCGTCGATGTCGTGGTTGACGTAGGCGATGAGATCGGCGACGCGCATGATCTGGCCCTCGACGGTGCTCGCCCGGAGCGCGGGCGGCATGCCCACCGGCGCGCCGGACTTTCCCTTCGAGTGCTTCGCGATGCCGTCACGCACTTCCCAGGTGAGGTTGAGCCCACGCCCTTCGTTCTCGATGCGATCGACGATGCGCAGGCTCTGTTCGTAGTGGTTGAAGCCGCCCGGCATGAGGCTATTGATGATGCGCTCACCGGCATGTCCGAATGGCGTGTGCCCGAGGTCGTGGCCGAGGGTGATGGCTTCGGTCAGCTCTTCGTGCAGCCGGAGCACTTTGGCGATGGTCCTGGCGATCTGCGAGACCTCGAGCGTATGTGTGAGGCGGGTCCGGTAGTGATCGCCGGTCGGCGCGAAGAAGACCTGCGTCTTGTGCTTGAGGCGCCTGAAGGCCTTGCAGTGGATGATGCGATCCCGATCGCGCTGGAATGCCGGACGCACGTTGTCTTCGCGCTCCTGGCGCAGGCGCCCCCTGGAGTCGGCGCTCTTCGCGGCCTGGGGGGCCAGGACCTCGCGCTCACGCGCTTCGAGCTGCTCGCGCAAAGTCACGCGATGATCTCGCTGAGGAAGCTCGTCCCGCTGTCGAGCCTTGCCACGCCGAAGTTCGACGCCAGCGTCTGACCGAGGTCGGCGAATGTCGATCGCGTGCCGAGCGCGGTGCGGCGCCGGACTCCAGCCCCGGTCGCGAGCAGCGGTACGTATTCCCTCGAATGATCGGTGCTCGGGGTCGTCGGGTCGTTGCCGTGGTCGGCCGTGATCACCAGGAGATCGGAAGGTGAGAGTTGCGGCAGCAGGCCAGCCAGGCGCAGGTCGAAGCGTTCGAGGTTGCGCGCATATCCTTCGACGTCGTTCCTGTGCCCGAACTGCGAGTCGAAGTCCACCAGGTTCGCGAACAGCAGGCCGCGGTCCACCGATCGCATGTACTCCCCGAGGACGTCCAGGCCCTCGGCATCGCTCGCCGTGTGCCGCGCCTCGGTCACGCCACGGCCGGCGAACAGGTCGTCCACCTTCCCGATTGCGACCACGGGGTGGCCGGCGGCCTTGAGGCGATCAAGCAGCGTCTCCCGGAACGGCGAAAGGGCGTAGTCGCGGCGGCGGGCCGTCCTGACGAACCGCCCGGGTACGCCCAGGAAGGGGCGCGCGATCACGCGGCCAACCCCGAGTCCTTCTCCCACGAGGCGAAACGCGATCTCGCATGCGCGATAGAGCTCGTCGATGGAGACAATGTCTTCGTGGGCGGCGACTTGAAAGACGCTGTCGGCCGACGTGTACACGATGAACGCGCCCGACCGCATGTGTTCGGGGCCCAATTCGTCGATGATCGCCGTGCCCGATGCGGCCTTGTTCCCGATGACCGCCCGCCCGGTCTCTTGTGAAAACTTCTCGAGCACGGTGGACGAGAATCCGTTCGGAAAGACCGGGAACGGGCGCTCGAGCACGACGCCCATCATTTCCCAGTGTCCGGTGACAGAATCCTTGCCCGGTGAGGCTTCCACCATGCGCCCGAACGCCCCCGTGCCGAAGGCAGTCGGCGCCGATTCGCCTGGCCCGATGGCCGCGACGTCACCCAGGCCGAGCGCGCGCAATGTCGGGACTGCGAGCGGAATGTGCCGCGCGATGTTGCCGAGGGTGTCGCTGCCCTCGTCGCCATAGACGGACGCATCGGGCAGCTCGCCTGCGCCCACGCTGTCAAGCACGATGACGATGGCTCTGGTGAAGGGGGATGGCACGGGCCAGCAGATCGTTCGCCGCCGCGATGGTTTCCGGTGACTCGCCCGGACCGTCGAGCCAGACTAGATTAGGCTCTTTGCGGAACCAGATCAACTGACGCCGGGCGTAGCGCCGGTTCTCCTGCGCAATGAGCGCACGCGTCGCGGCTTCGTCGCGCACGCCCTGCAGGAGCTCCAGCACCTGGCGGTACACGAGGCCGCCGAACGGGCGGGCGGTCGCAGGGACGCCCGACCGGAGAAGCGCCCGTGCTTCGTCGACGACGCCGCGCGCGAACTGCTCGTCAACTCGGCGCACCACCCGCTCTGAGGTGCGATCCGCCGGAAGCCTGAGCGCGATCGCCAGCACCCCGACATCCGGAATGAGGGATTTCGTGTCGGCGAAGTGCGAGGTCAACGGCCGCCCGGTCAGGAAGAAGACCTCGAGCGCCCGCACCATCCTCTTTTGATCGCGAGGCTCGATGCGCTGCGCGGACGCCGGGTCGATGCGTTGCAGCATCCGGTGCAGGACGCCAGGGCCGCGCCTCACGGCGATCCCGTCGAGACGGCCTCGAAGCCTCTCGTCCTTTCCCGGTCCAGGGAAGAGGCCACGCGTCAGCGCGCGGAAATAGAGGCCGGTGCCGCCGACGATGAACGGCAGAGCGCCTCGTGAGTGGATGTCACGGATGGCGGTTGATGCGTCGCGCGCGTACTGGGCCGCGGTGTATTCGCTGGTTGGCTCGACGATATCGACCAGATGATGCGGAATGCCGCGACGCTCGGCCTCCGCCACCTTGTCGGTGCCGATGTCGAAGCCGCGATAGACCGCCGTCGAGTCGCAGTTGATGATCTCGCCGCTCCACGCCGTCGCGAGCGCCAGCGCCAGCGCGCTCTTCCCTGAGGCAGTCGGCCCCAGGATCGCCACCGCCAGCGGCCGCGCTCCAGGGCCCCGCGACACCAATGGCTGCCCGTCCTCGGCGGACCTCTCTGGGGGAAAGGGCGCGGACGCGGCGTCAGATCCCGCCGACACGGAGCACGACGTAGACAAGGAACACCAGCAGGAGCGCGAGGAGGCCGAGCTGCTGCGACCTGGTCGGCATCACGGATCTTCGTTGTAGAAGAACGTGACCGTAAAGAAGGCCTTGTCCGCAGGGTACTCGGGCGGCAGGGGCGCCGTGGGGTTGGACGAGGCCAGCGCTCCGTATGCCGCCTGGTTGAACGCCTCGACCGGCGAAGGCCCGATGACGGCGAGGTCGGTGATGAATCCGTTCTTGTGCACGTTGAACGTGATCACCACCCGGCCGCGCATCGACATCGCGGCGTAGGGGATCATCCAGTTCCCCTTGACCTGCGCGACGAAGCGCCGCACCCAGGGACCGAACTCCACGCCCTTCGTGTCAAACTGCAACGCCGGTCCGAAAGCGCCGCCGCCTTGCGGGTTGTTGAACTGGTCCGCCTGCACGTACCGCTGCAGGTTGCGCAGCGCGTCGCCGAGCGAGCCCCCGCCTCCTCGCCCCAGCCTCGCATCGGCCTGCTGCCTGACGGGCGGCACCGGCAGCGGCGTCTGGGCCTGGGCGAGCTCGAGCTCGCTCTGCGACGGAGGCGCAGGCTCCGCCTGCGTGGCCGCCCCGGCCGCTTCCGGGGCCGGAGGGGCTTCTGGTCCGCGTGGCACTTCGCGTTCGGCTTGTTCCACACGCTCGGGGGTGTTCCCTCGCGAAAACGGCATCGGGTTGGTCGGTTGTTGCGCGCGTTCGCGGGCCCGCGCCTGGCGGTCTTCGTCGCTCAGCTCGGCGCGATTCGGCGCCTGTTTTGCCCGCTCATCGATGAGGGGCTCGACCACCACGAAGCGCGGGCGGTCCGACTTCTGCTGCAGCAGTTCGGCCTCCTGCAGCTTGGCGAGACGCGCGGCTCGCGCCTCAGGATCTTCCTTGAACAGATCCGGCATGAGGAGCATCGCGATGACGAGCCCCAAGTGGGCGATGACAGAAATGAGGAAGCCCTCTCGCCACGAGATGGCGGGACCGATGCGACTAATGTCGGGACGGTAATCCTCAAAGTCGAAGTACATCAGTAAATTACGAGTATAACAGCTCCAACTTGGGACTTGGGATTCAGGGACGTAGGATTGGATTGGGCCAATCAAATCCCCAATCCCTCAGTCCGAAATCCCCCGATTGTGTGGGTCTTGGCCCTTCCGGACGACCCAGGTGGTCATGCACCGCTGGTCCTGAACGATTGTGGTCTTGAGCGGGTCGACCATGACCGCGCCGAGCGTGGCCGCGAGCCCGCTGAGCTGCGGCTCGTCGACCAGATACCGCTCTGAGCCGTCCGGGAGGAGGAACCGACCCTCGCCAAGCGGCCGCACGCGATGCTCCATTCCCTCCATTCCAATCGATGACGCCATCCGCGTGAAGAGCAGGCCGCCCGGCTTCAGCACTCGCCACATGCCGGCCACCATGGCCTCGAACTGCGCGGTGTCCCGCGCAAAGTGCAGCAGGGCGCTGCCGATCACCACATCGGCAAAGGCGTCCGGAAAGGACATCCGCTCGACTGGCTCCACTCGGAAATTATCGGCCGGCAGGCCCGGCGCCAGCGTCGAGGCGAGTGCGCGAACGGACTGGATGGCATCGGCATCGGTGTCCGCCCCGAACACCTGGTAGCCGGTGCGGAGCAAGTGCACCAGGTTGCGCCCGCCGCCGCAGCCGGCGTCGACGACACGCATGCCCGGCTGAATCCGCCCGCGAAGGAGCTGATCGAACAGGTAGATGTCGATCTCGCCGAACTGGGTGCGTAGTTCTGAGGCCGCCAAGTCCCTGAGTCCTAAGTCCTAAGTCCTAACAAGTCCTAAGTCCCCCGATTCGCTGTGTACAGTACGACGATGCCCAGGGTCAGCGGCCTTGCCCTGATGTCGACAAATCCGGTTTGTCTCAGAAGTGTCACGAACTCAGCCGGAGAGGCAAACGCACTGACCGATGCCGGCAAGTAGTCGTACGCGGCGCCGTGGCGGGAGACCAGTTGCCCGATCCGCGGCAGAATGTGCTTGAAGTACCAGAGGTACGCGCTTCGGACGCCGGGCAGTGTTGGCACCGCGAATTCGAGAATGGCGAGGCGTCCGCGCGGCTTCAGGACACGGTGGATCTCGCCGCATGCTGCGGCAGTTTGCTCCACATTGCGGATGCCGAATCCGATGGTCACCGCGTCAACCGACGCGTCGGCCAACGGCATGCGTACCGCGTCGCCTCGAACGAGCGTGATCCGGTCGGTCAGGTGCCGATCGAGCAGCTTTGAGCGTCCTGCTTGAAGCATGGCTCCCGCGAAGTCGACGCCCAGCACGCGCGCGGCGGGCGGGCTCGTCGTTCGTGCCGCAATGGCCAAATCGGCCGTCCCGGTGCACAAGTCGAGCACGCGTTCGGTCCCCGTGAGCGACAAGGCTCGGATCGCGTGTTTTCTCCACCGGCGATCGATGCCGGCGCTCAGCAGGTGGTTGAGGAAGTCGTAGCGGCCGGCAATTGCGTCGAACATTCCTGCGATACGGGCCGGGGACTTGGACAAATCGGCGCCGGGCTCCAGGCTCCGGGCTTCGGGCGTCGGGACGTGAATTCCCAATTCCTAATTCCTAATTCCCAATTTCTCGAACCCTCCCGGTCCAGGGCGCGTAGAGCTCGTGGTCGAAGCCGAGCGCGTCGAGGATCTTCCCGGCCATGAAATCAGCCAGATCGTCCAGGGTTTCTGGAAGCTGATAGAACGCCGGCATCGCAGGCAGGATGGTGGCGCCGGCCTCGGCGCAGAGCACCATGTTCTTCAATTGAGGGAGGCTCATGGGCGTCTCGCGCGGCACGATGACCAGGCGACGCCGTTCCTTCAACATGACGTCGGCGGCGCGCTCCACCAGGTTGCGCGACAGCCCGTGCGCCACGCCGGCCAGCGTCTTCATGGAGCACGGCACAATGGCCATCCCGGAGCAGCCGTGGCTGCCGCTGGCTATCGTCGCGCCGAGATCCTTGTTGCTGTGCACGGCGAGCGTTCCGCGTCCGGCGTCCTCGCCGTACTTCTCGATGAGGAAGGGGCGAATCCCTTGGATGCTGCCGGTGAAGCCGAGCTCGTCGTGCAGGAGACGGCTGCCGTACTCGGAGACGACCAGCTCGACGTGCAGCTCGCGGGACAGGAGCGCGGCCAACGTGCGCGTGGCGTAGACGGCGCCGCTCGCGCCTGTGATCGCGACGGCGACGGACCGGTGGCGGTCAGCGGACATAAATCGAGGCCGCCAGCACGATCAGGTACAGGACGCCCACGTAACCGTTGAGATCGAAGGCGCGCTTCACCTGGGACAGGTCGGAGGCGCTCACCAGCGATTGCTCGTAGGCGAGCAGCAGCGCCACCACACCTACCCCGAGGAGGTAGAACCAGGGCAGAGGCGTGACGGCCGCGAGGCCAAGCAGGCAGGCCACCGCGCCCACGTGCATCGCCCGCGAGAAGCGAAGCGCCCTCGGGATGCCGAACCGGGCCGGAATCGAGTGGAGGTCGTGCGCCCGATCGAACTCCACGTCCTGGCACGCGTAGAGCACGTCGAAGCCTCCGACCCACAGGCCGATGGCCAGGGCGAGCAGCCACGGCTCCCAGCCTTCGCGTCCGCCAACCGCCAGCCATCCGCCGATCGGCGCCACCGCCATCGCGAGACCCAGGTAGAGTTGGGTCCACGTCGTGTAACGCTTCGCGAGCGAATACCAGAAGACAATCGCCAGCGCCACGGGCGACAGCGCGAAGCACAACGTGTTCAGCCGCCACGAGGCGAACACGAACACGCCCGACGCGACGATCACGAACGCGGCGGCCTCGACTGACGACATGGCGCCACGCGGGATCTCCCGCGAGGACGTGCGCGGGTTGAGCGCGTCCATGCGGGCGTCCACGAGCCGGTTGAAGCCCATGGCGGCGCTGCGCGCCGCCACCATCGCGAGCAGGATCCACCCGGCCACTGGCCACGTCACCGGCACCACGCGCGAAGCGAGCAGCGCCCCGGCCAGCGCAAACGGCAAGGCAAATACCGAGTGGCTGAAGCGGACAAAGGACAAGTACACGCGCAGGCGGCTCAACAACATTTCAAATCTGAAATCTGAGATTTCAAATCTCACAGTGAGCTGGCGTCTAGCCAGCGAATGGCCCTCGGCTGGATACCACTCACCAGACATTCTTCCACATCGTCGCAGCCGGAAGGAACGGAGACAGCGAGGAGGCGGGCTTGCTGGCCAGGCTCGATCGTGCCGAAGTCGTCGAACCCCAATGCCGCGGCCCCGTGGCGCGTCGCGCTCTCGAGGAGCGCAGCGGCCGACACCCCCGGCGCGAGGCGCCGCATCGCGGCCAGTTCCGAGAAGACGTTGAGGTCCGGTGTGCTGGCAAGACTGTCGGTGCCGACCGCCACGCGGACGCCCGACGCGTAGAACTTGGCGATCGGCGGGGTGCCCGCACCGGTCCTGGCGTTGCTCCTCGGGCAGGCCACAATCGTCGACCCACGTTCAGCCAGCCTGGCAAGGTCGGATGCCGACATCTGCACACCGTGGACGGCCAGCGTGCGCCGCCCGAGCACGCCGACCCGATCGAGGTACTCGACGGGGCCGACCGCCGGGGCGACAAACCCCGGATCCCAGGAGCCCATGTCCTCCAGGAATGTTCGCCACGGCCCGCCACCCGTGCGGACGAACTCGACCTCCTCGACCGACTCGGAGAGATGGACAGAAAACGGAGAGGACATGCCTGCCCGGCCCCATCGTCTGGACGCCGCCTGCAACAGCTCGGTCGACACCGAATACGGCGCGTGCGCGGCCAGGCTGACCCTGACGTTCTCCGAGGCGAGCGCGCCGATGCGATCGACCGCCTCCGCCACCGCCGCCTCGGCGGACGCCGATCGAAAGCGAATCAGCTCGTAGAAGATGATGCCGGCCAGCGCGCTCCGCGCAACCGGATCGAAGGTGACAAGGGTGTTGCTGATATCACCCACAAGTGCCGTGCCGCAGGCGACGGCCTCACGGATGCCCTCCTCGACGCCAACCAGGATCCGTTCAGCTGCGGGATCGGTCCGGTCGCGCTGCCGGGCGACCACGAGGCGAATCCAGGACACGAAGTTGTCCGACGGAGGAATCGCGTCGCGGAGATGCGAAAGCTCGAGGTGGGTGTGGGCGTTGACCAGCCCGGGAAGAACGGCGACGTCCCCGAGCACCACTTCCCGGACATTCGCCGAGGGACGGCTGACTCCGGCGACACCGGACACGCGACCCCGGTCGACTTCGATCCAGCCGTCGCGAATCGGCGAACGCGCGATCGGGAGGATCCAGGCCGCCCGGTATCTCACCATTAGGAGTCGTTCGATTGTCTGGCGGTCTTCCCCCCCTGGCTTCGTGCGGGGTAGAGACGAAGCTCCGCCGGGACGCTGGTATCCCCCGGTTCCCGCGCCGTGCTCAACTCGAGCATCCGCGGCACCTCGCGCTCCCGGAAGACGGGATCGCCCAGAATCTCGTAGTGCATGTTGCGGCGCTTCGCCTGGAAGCCTGCGTCCTCCACGTTGCGAACGATCTCGACCTCGTCCATGCAATAGCTGGCTCCGGCCGCGCGAACGACGTTCTCCTCGATCATCACGCTGCCCATGTCGTTGGCGCCGTAGGCCAGGCTCAGCTGCCCGACCTTGCCGCCCTGAGTCACCCACGACGCCTGCAGGTTGTCGAAGTTGTCGAGCACCAGGCGTGCGATCGCCAGGGTTCGAAGGTAGTCGATGCCGGTCGCTTCCTGCCCCGCCAACTCGGTATGGTCGGGCTGATAGCTCCAGGTGATGAACGCCGTGAAGCCGCCCGTCTCGTCCTGCAGTTCGCGCAGCCGCACCAGGTGCTCGAGACGCTCTTCGTCGGTCTCCACCGTGCCGTACATCATCGTCGCCGTCGTGCGCAGGCCCGCACGGTGAGCGTGGCGCATGACGTCGAGCCACTCGTCGGCCGTCGCCTTGCCGTAGCAGTGCAGCAGCTTCCGCACGCGGTCAACGAGGATTTCGGCGCCGCCGCCAGGCACGCTGTCCATCCCTGCCGCGATCAGCCGCTCGAGCACCTGGGGCACCGCCAGCTGCGACAACCGCGACAGGTGGATGACCTCGGGCGGCGACAGCGCGTGGAGCTTGAACGCCGGATATCGTGACTTGATCGCACGGAACAGATCCTCGTACCACGTCAGCGGCAGATCCGGGTTGTGTCCTCCCTGGAGCAGGAGCTGTACGCCGCCAACGGCGATCGTTTCGTCGATCTTCCGGAACAACTCCTCGAAGCCGAGCACGTATCCGTCCGGTGACCCGACCGGCCGATAGAACGCGCAGAAGTTGCACTTCGCGACGCATACGTTCGTGTAGTTCACGTTGCGGTCGATGATGTAGGTCACCACACGTTCGGGGTGCTTGCGTGACCGCACTTCGTCGGCGAGCTTCCCGAGAAGGGCAGTCGGCGCGTGCCGGTACAACGTGAGCGCATCCTCGCGGCTCAGACGCTGGCCGGCGCGAACGGTGGCCGCGAGGCGGGCGACTTCGTGCGACATCATCAGAAGAAGCTCAGCGCGGCGGTCGCAGGCATGACCCCCGCCTCGACCGCATAGCGGTAGAACGCATCGAGGGCCGCGTGCTCGTCCCCGGTGAGATGGTACTTGATATTGTCGCGCAGATACCTGGCGCCGATGTCCTGGCGCGCAGGCGCATCCGGAAAGTAGGCGCGGGCAATCTCCTCGGGCCGCTGCTCGCCAGAATCCCTCGCCTCCCGGAGGGCGTCAACGTCTGCTGACGACAGTGCGCCCGCCCGGCCGGCCCAGAACGCCCAGACAAACGGGAGGCCGGTCATCGCGGTCCACGCCTCGCCGACGTCGATCCGGCCGGCGGAGGGCTGCACGCCGGCGTCGGTCAGAAGCGCATTGTCCCCGATGACGAGCGCCGCGTCGCAACGGGCGAGCATCGTCGGCAGATCCGGACCAAGCGGCTCGAGAGCGGGGCTGATGCCGAACCTCCTCGCGCACAGCACGCGAACCAGCGCGACCGATGTCCGCGAACTGGTATCCATGGCGATCGATCGCACCTCGTCGATCGGCCTCGACGTGAAGAGCAGCACGGATGCCACGGGTCCGCGAGAGGCGATCGCGAGATCCGGCACGATCCTGTAGCCCGGGCGCCGCAGGTACTCGATTGAAGGAATCATCCCGACGTCGATCGCGCCATCGTGCAGCAGTTCGGCACATTGTGACGGCACGTCGTAGCGAAGAGCGAACCGTGGCGATCGATCGAGACCGAACGTGAGCGGACGGGCATTCAGGTAGCCCACGGCACCCAGGCGGACGCGGCTCATCGCGCCAGAGTCTCTCGGCGGCCGTTACGCTCCGCGGGCTCGAAGCCGGCGGCACGGATGTTTCTGCGGACGTCCTCGAGCGGGGACCGGCGGGGGCCATCCGGCGCCTCGTCCGACGCCGACACCGCGTCGAGATCGTCCGCGCCGACAGTGAGCGCAACCTGCGCGAGCTTGGGACCGTACAACGTCCAGTCCACCTGGATCGACGCGACATCGTCCAGGAACAAGCGTGCCAACGCCACCTTCTTCACATCGTCGTACCCGGTGGTCGGCGCCGCGGGGTTCGTTCTGCGGGGCAGCGGGGCGAAACAGCGGATGACCGCGACTTGATACTGAACCTGGGCCACTTGCCTGAGAAACGCCGGCGTGTCGATGTCCGGCCATCGCGAAACGGTGAGCCGGGCCAGCGCCATCCCCGAGATGTTGACCTCTTCGATGCACCGTCGGGGGTCCTGGAGAAGGTCGAACGGCGCTTCGGCCACGAGCTCCAGGCCGGCAGCGCAGAGATCCTCTAGCAGCGCGCGCAGGGTGATCTTCTCGACCGCCGCAAGCCGCTCCAGATCCGACAGCGAGTAGCCCGACACCGGGAGTCCGGCAGCCGCTGCCGCCACTTCGGCAGCACGTGCAACGGCCGACGCGCGACTGGCTGGCGTGCCCACGATGCGCAGCTCCCCCGCCGCCGGCGGGACCACGACAGGCTCCCCTGCCGTCGATGGCACGTCCGCCACGCGCAGGAACGTGGTCGTCGTGCCGTGCTTCGATCGGCGCACCTCGTCAGCCAGCATACCAATGGTGATGATGTCGTGGCTCGCCGCCAGGGCGTTCAGATCGGTCTCCGTCGCAGGCATCGATCGGAGATCTTATCAAAGGGATCAGGGATCAGGGATCGGGGATCGGGAGGGATCGGGGCGGGATCAGGGATCGCGGGATTGGGCCGTCCCGGTCCCTGATCCCCGTTCCCTGATCCCTGTCTAAGAGACCGTCGGTCCGAAGAAGATGCCCATCACGATCGCGATTGCGCCGGCGAGCGTCCATCCGAACAGGCATACGGCGATCGCTCGCCCGGTGCTTGTGTAGTCGAGCGCGCGCTTGACGGCGTACACCATCGTCACAAGCAGCCAGAGCGATACGAGCAGGAAGGCCGGAACGGCGGCGACCGGAATCGCGCCGATGACCAGCAAAAGGCCAGGTGTAGTCGAGAAGCCGATAGTGCGCAGCAACTGGCCGACATCGGCACGCGTGCCGGCGGTTGGAAGGATTCTGGCCCCCACTTCGAAGGTCAGAAGGGCCCACGCGCCCCACATCGCCAGGGCCAGGACGATCATGACGGGAATCCGGGAGGGCTCGACTCCAAGCCCCGTCGCGCCTATCCCGGCAGCGGCGGCCGAGAGCACCACCACCGCCATCGCCTGCGGCGTGGCGCCTGAGTCGGCCTCGACTTCCTCGTAGATCGCCACGTCGAGCGCCATCGCGCCAATCAGCCGCTGCACGAAACCGTTGGCCGAGGTCGGTTGAGCCATGCCGCACATTATGCAAGACGGCGGCCTTCACGGGCTCCAGGCTTCGGGCTCCAGGCTCCAGGACATGGCTCAAGGCTTAGGCCGGCTTGAGCCATGAGCCCTGAGCCACGCGGCGAGTCCTATTGCATTGCCATAGGACTCGCCATAACATATGGCATTCCAATAGGAGCAGGGATGGGCAGCAAGACCGATGTCTGGCAGGGCACGCTGGCGCTGATGGTCCTCAAGACGCTCGAAACGATGGGCCCGCTGCATGGGTACGGCGTCGCCCGGCGGATCGAGCAGACGAGCGACCAGCGCCTGTCGGTCAACTACGGAACCATCTACCCTGCCCTGCTCAAGCTGGAGCTCGAGGGGTACGTCGCCTCCGAGTGGGGTGTCTCCGAGAACAACCGCAAGGCAAAGTTCTACCGGCTGACGCGTGCGGGCCGGAAGCAGCTCGGCAAGGAGGCACAGGCCTGGGATCAAACGACTGCGATCCTGGCCCGCTTTCTTCAGCCGCGCGGGGATGAGCGTTGACCGCGGGGCCGGATCGTCAGCTCGGAACGGACCTCCTCCGCCGTCTACGACGGCTGACGGGCCGTGCCGCTGCGCTGTTCCAGGCCGGGAAGCACGAACGTGAGCTCGCCGACGAGCTGAACAGCCACCTGCAGCTCCACATCGACGACAACGTCCGAGCCGGCATGAGCGTGGTCGAGGCACGACGGCACGCGGCCCTGGCCCTCGGCGGCGTGGAGCAGACGAAGGAACGGCTGCGCGACGAGCGGCGACTGCCGCTTGTGGAGCAGTTCTTCCAGGATCTGCGGTTCGCGATCCGCGGCCTCGCCAGCAACCCGGGCTTCGCGTGCGTGGCAGTCCTGACGCTTGCGGTGGCCGTCGCGGCGAACGTCGTCGTCTTTTCGATGGTGAACTCGCTGCTCCTGAGGCCCATCGACATCGGGAACCCATCGAGTGCCGTGCACGTGTATTCCGGGCGATCGTCGAATACGCCGTACTCGGAGTACCTCGTCTACCGGGACGGCAATTCCACGCTTGCCCACCTCGGCGCTTTCTCCTTTGTCTCCCTGAGCCTTCGCGGTGCAACAGCGCCTGAACAAGTCACGGGAGCCGTGGTCTCCGGGAACTACTTCTCCGCCGTTGGCATCCGTCCTGAAGCCGGCAGACTCATCGACGAGCGCGATGACCGGCCGGGCGCCGCGGGTGCGGTCGTCGTCAGCTACCAGTCCTGGCGACGTCGATTCGGGGGAGATCCGGCAGCCGTTGGCCGGCCGCTGACCGTGAACGGCCATTCGTTCACGCTTGTAGGGGTGCTTCCGCCGCAGTTCACCGGCGAGCTGGTTCCCTTCTCGCCTGAGTTCTGGATCGCCTGGCACGCCCCGTCCCAGGCAACGGCCACCGGGGAGCGGACTGGTCCGTTCACCAGCGCGCGGCTGACCGGCCGCCTGGCGACGGGCCGGACCATCGCCGCCGTGCGTGCGGACCTGAACCGGCTGGCGAGCACCATCGCGGAGTCGCATCCGGACAGCCGCGGCGATCTGCAGGTCAATGTGGTCCCCGCCAGTGCACTCTCGCCTGAGTTCAACACCCCGGTCGGACTCTTCCTCGGCCTCTTGATGGCTCTCGTGACGATCGTCCTCGTCGTCGGCTGCCTCAACCTGGCCAACCTGCTGATGGCCCGTTGGGCCTCGCGCCGCGGCGAGCTGGCGTTGCGCCTGGCCCTCGGCGCCGGTCGCGCCCGCATCATCCGCCAGCTGATGACCGAGAGCCTGGTCCTGTCGATTCTGGGAGGCGCGGGCGCAGCGCTCCTGGCGTGGTGGACCATCAACCTCATGTCGGGCGCCGATTTCTCCACTCCGATCGGCCCAGCGGCCGTGCATCTCGACTTCGATTGGCGGGTCCTCACGTTCCTGTTGCTGGCCTCCTGCCTGGCCACCGTGATGTTCGGCCTCCTGCCAGCCTTCCAGGCGTCGGGAGCGAGCGTCTCGGCCGAGCTCAAGGAAAGCAGCCAGGCCGGCACCCCCCCGCGCTCGAGAACGCGTGCCGTGCTCATGGTGGTGCAGTTGGCCCTGTCGACGGTGCTGCTGGTGGCGTTCGGTCTGCTCGTGCGGAGTGTCGACGTGGCCCAATCGACCGACAGAGGTTTTGTGACCGAGGGTGTGCTGGCCGCCTCGTTTGACGTCTCGACGCTCGGGTACGACGAGCCACGCGGGCTCGCGGCCTACCGGGCCATTCTCGATCAAGTGGCCGCCCTTCCCGGCGTGCGCTCGGCGACGATCGTCGACATCGTGCCTCTGACCTTGTCGAACAGCACGCGCAGGATCCTGAAGGAAGGCGACACCCTTTCCGCCGGACCCGATCGTCGCGAGGTCTCCAATCTCAATGGGGTCAGCCGGGGACACTTCGCGACGCTGGGCATTCCTCTTGTAGCCGGACGTGATTTCACGGACCGGGACTCCGCCGACTCGCCCCAAGTCGCGATCATCAACCAGACGATGGCCGAGCGCTTCTGGCCGGGCGCCAACCCGATTGGCCAGCGCGTGCGCGAGGCCATGACATTGGACACGTTGGGCCCGGCGATCGAGATCGTCGGCGTGGTCCGCGACAGCAAGTACGCCACGGTAGGCGAAGAGCCTCGCCAGTTCTTGTACCGGCCGCTGTCTCAGCGTTACACGCCTGCGCCAACACTCCTGCTCCGCACCGATGGAAACCCTGAATTGCGAGCGCCGGCCGTACGAGAAGCGGTGGCCAGCCTGGAACCGGATCTTCCGCTGTTCAACGTCAGGCCGTTGGCGGAACTGACCGAGCTGTCGCTCTTGCCGCTTCAACTGGCGACCTATGTTTCCGGGCTGCTTGGGTCGACGGCGCTTGCGCTCGCCGTCATCGGCTTGTACGGCGTCGTGTCACACCTCGTGCGCCTCCGGCGCCGCGAGATCGCCATCCGCATCGCGCTCGGCGCGCTGCCGTCGCAGGTTGTCCGAATGGTGACGCGCCAGGGGCTCAGGTGGATTGCGATTGGGCTGGCGGCCGGCCTGATCATCTCGATGGCCTTCGCCCAACTCCTGGCGGGCCTGCTCTATGGCGTGAGGCCAGCGGACCCGCTGGTCCTCGTCGGTGTCACGGTACTGCTGGGAGCCACCGCATACCTGTCATGCCGCTGGCCAGCCGAGAGAACCAGCCGCCTCGACCCGACGACCGTGCTGCGGGAACAGTAGGGCGTTACCAGCCTCTAGCCTCTAGCCTCTAGTTCCGGCCCATCGCCTCGGTGATCCTCTGCGCGAGTGCCAGCGCGCGGCGACCCTGGTCTCCCGTGACGAGCGGTGGACGCTTCGAACGCACGGCGTCGACAAAATCCGCCAGCTCGCGCTTGAGAGGCTCCTCGTTCGGAACGGTCATTTCGCCGCCCTCGATCGTCGGTGCAGGCCCTGCGCCCTTGACCAGCCGGTACATCTCGATTTTCTGCGCCGCGTAGTCGATCGAAAGGTAGCCCGCCGGCTGGAAGAACCGAATCTTCCTCACACGATCCCGGCTGATGCGGCTGGCGGTCAGGTTCGCGATGCAGCCGTTCGCGAACCGGATTCTGGCGTTGGCGATGTCCACCCGACCGGTCAGGACGGGCACTCCAACGGCCTCGATCGACTCGACTTCGCTCTTGACGGTCGAGAGCAGCACATCGAGGTCGTGAATCATGAGGTCGAACACGACGTCGATGTCGAGGCTGCGTTCCGGGAACGTGCCCAGACGGTGGACTTCGATGAACCTGGGATCGGTCAAGAGCGGTTGCGCAGCCTGGACAGCGGGGTTGAAACGCTCCGTATGGCCGACCGCCAGAGCCACGCCCCGGCGCGCAGCCGTGGCGATCAGCTCGTCGGCCTCCGCGAGTGACGCCGCCATGGGCTTCTCGACCAGTGCCGGCACCCCGGCCTCGAGGAACGGCAGAGCGACATCCTTGTGCCGTTCCGTCGGCACCGCTATGGACACCGCCTCGATCGTGCCGAGCAGATCGCGTGAATCGAACAGCGCCGTTGTGCCGGACGCGGCAGCGATCTCCCGCGCGCGTGGACGATTGGTATCGACGACCGCGACAAGGCGGACTTCCGGCATGGCCGCGAGAATCCTGGCGTGATGCTTGCCGAGATAGCCGACGCCGACGACGGCGATACGGAGAGGGTCCACGTTACAGGCTCCGGGCTCCGGGCTTCGGGCTTCGGGAGGAAGAAAGGCTCAATGGCTCAGGCCTCATGGCTCAAGGCGTAGGGCTCGGCGCGCGTCCGACGATAGTGATGCCGGCCTCGTCGGCGGCGCTTGTGATGGCGGGGCCGTCGATCATCAGGGTCCGTCCGGCGTCTACCGACAACGCCGTCGCCCCGGCGGACTTCATGGCGTCGATTGTGGCCAGGCCGACCACCGGTACGTCGAAGCGCATGTCCTGATTGGGCTTGGCGACCTTCACGACGGAGACGCCGGCGCCGGCGAGCTGACCAGCCCGGGCGATCACCGCATCGGTTCCTTCCATCGCCTCAATCGCGACGACGGCAGCCGACTTGACGGCAATGGTCTGCCCGACGTCGAGCCCGGCGATGGCATCCGCGACCGCGTACCCGAAGGCCAGATCGCTTGCCTCTTCGTCTGATGGACTACGCGCGGTGAGAACACCCTCCCCTGCCAGGAGCGGCTGGAGGAAGGCGGTGGAGTCGATGAGCTCGATGCCCTTCTCGCTGAGGAGGTCGGCGATGCCGGAAATGAGCGCGTCGGTGTTCTTCGACTTGAGGCGCATCAGCACACCGAGGAGGGTCAAGTCCGGCACGATATCCGCGAAGAGCTTCGTGTGCTTGACCTGCCCGGCCATGACGGCCTGGCTCACACCGGCGCCCTGAAGGATGCTGATGCACTTGCCGAGCTGACCGAGCGACACCCAGTGCAAGGCGGCCGCGGGAGGCTTTGCCGCGTCGCCCTCCAGCTCGGGAAACGCCTCCTCTTTGATGGCGAGCACGGTCACGGCGTGGCCGGCCGCTCGTGCCGCGTCAAGCACCAGGAATGGAAAGCGGCCGTTGCCCGCGATAAGGCCTAGATTCATTGCAGAATTGCAGGATTGCAGGATTGCAGGAAGCAAAACCAGACGGGAGGAAGGCGCAAGTCCAGGAAGCCAGGAGCGACCGAGCGGGAATCGATGGCAGAGCCCTCGGTGTCACGGGAGGCAGTAAGAGATCCGTGAGATCCCTCCTGCAATCCTGCAATTCTGCAATCCTGCAAGTTCCCGGTGTTAGTCATCCGCGAGGAGGTCGTCGGCGCGCCGGCCGGCGCGGCGGAGGATGACGCCGCGCTGGGACGTCCGAATGAAGTCGAGCAGGTACTGGACCTCCGGGCACGAGAGCGAGCGGTCCTGATCGATCTGCTGCATGGCGCTCGTCGTGTTGAGCCGCGACTGCAGCAGGTAGCGGAACGAGCGCTTGAGCTTGGTGATCACGTCGGGAGCGAATCCCCTGCGGATGAGGCCGATCGTGTTGACCCCGAAGATGCGCGCCGGCCGGCTGCCGACGGTCCGGGCAAACGGCAGCGCGTCCTTGGTGATCACCGAATACCCGCCGACGAACGCATGCCGTCCGACACGGCAGAACTGGTGAACGCCCGACCCGGCGCTGACGTTCGCGAAGTCGTCCACCTGGACGTGCCCGCCGAGGGTCGCCGTGTTGCCGAAGATCGTGTCGTTTCCGACGCGGCAGTCGTGCGCGACGTGGACGTAGGCCATGAACACGTTGCGGTCGCCGATGAACGTGACGCCGCCGCCGCCCGCCGTGCCGCGATGGATCGTCACGAACTCGCGGAAGATGTTCCGCTTGCCGATGACCAGCCGCGTCTCTTCGCCCTTGAACTTGAGATCCTGCGGCACGAGGCCGATCGAGGCGAACGGATAGATCTCCGTGCCGTCGCCAATCTCGGTCCAGCCGTCGATGACCGCCGAGGCGCCAACGCGGCAACCGGCGCCGATGCGGACGCGCGGGCCGATCGTGGCGTGCGGCCCGACAATCGTGCCCAGGCCGATCCGGGCCGCGGGGTGCACGATCGCCGACGGGTCGATCCGGGCGCGGTCGGGCATCAACCCGAGGAGGAGCTCGCATTCGGCGACGACCTGGTCGTCCAGGTACGCCGTCGCCTGCGCAAGGGCGAGCGAGGACCGCTGCCGTCCGAGCGAGACCTCGAGGCGAAGGCGGTCGCCCGGGACGACCTGGCGACGAAACTTCGCGTCGTTGACCCCGCGCAGGTACACTCGCAGTGTCGGGGGCCCGGTCTCCCCGTTGGAGCAGGAGCAGGGCCGCCGCCTGCGACAGCGACTCGAGCATCAGGACGCCGGGCATGAGCGGGGTGCCCGGAAAATGGCCCTGGAAGAACTCTTCGTTCACGGTGACGTTCTTGACGGCGACCAGCCGGCGTCCGGTTTCGTGCGTGATGACCGCATCGACGAGCGTCGAGGGATAGCGATAACACAGGCGATCCAGTGCCTGCGGTATGTTAGTGATCACGGGCCTCAGTCTATCAGAAGGATTTGGGCCAAGGAGACTCGATGCGACGACTGATGTGTGTGCTGTGCGTCTCGCTGGTGATTGCCGGCGCGGCTCGGGTGCGACCGGAGCCCGACGGTGAACCCGACGCCGCTCCCCGACCCGATTACCGTCCTCTTCAACGGCTCGATCATCCAGGCGAGCGCCGCGACACACCGTCTGATCTCGCGAGGCGCGGGCCAGATCACGGCCACGCTCACGGCCGTGCAGCCGGACCCCGCCATCACCGTCGGCTTGAGCCTCGGCACGTGGAACGGCAATTCCTGCGCCGTCATCATCGACAAGACCAACACAGCACAGGGGGAACGTGATCATCGGGACCGTCACCGGAATCGGTGAGCTGTGCGTGCAGGATCTACGACAACGGCCAGATGGTGGAGCCGATCACGTACGACATTACGGTCGTGCACCCGTGAGCGCTCACGCGCTCACGAACTTAGAAGTAGGAAGTGAGAACTAGGAAGGACACCGTCACGCGGGTTCTGTCCTTCGTAGTTCTCAGTTTTGAGTTCGAACTTTCGCGAAAGCGATTAGGGTTTGACGCCGGGTTTAGGAGCGGGCGCCGCATCGAGCTTCTTGACGGCGTCGACCGTCAGGTCGAGGCCGGGCGCGGCCCAGATGAGGCCGGCGTCAGCACCGCTGAACAGCAGGTGCAGCCCCTTCTCGAGCGACAGCTGATCGAGGATCGGGAACAGCCTCGGTCTGGAAGGCCGCCTGCAGCTCCTGCTGCAGCTCGTTCAGCTCGGCCTGCGCATCCTGCTGAAAGCGCTCCAGCTCTTTGTTCTGCCGCTCGATGTCCTTTTCGAGCTGGCCGCGCGCCTGCTCGCTCATCACGCCGCCGCCGGTCTGCAGCTTCTGCTGCGCACCCTGGAGCGTTCTTGGTCCTCTCGGCGATCTCCGCCTGCTTCTTCGTGGTCAGCGCCTGCACCTTGGCCGCGGCGGCTTTCCCTTCGTTCGAGAGCTGCGCCACCATCTGCAGGTTCACGTAGCCGACCTTGGCCCCTTGCGGAAACGGAGCCGGGGGCTGCGGCGCGGCAGCCGGCGGCGGGCGGCGCCCGGGCTGCCCGGCAGGCGCGGGCGGCGCTGCGGGCTGGCCCGCGGGCGCCGGCGGCTTGGCGGTCGCCGGGGGGGCGTCGCCGGCTGGCCGGCCGGAGCCTGGGCGAACACGGGGGCGGCGCTCAGCACGAGTGCAAGCGACGCAGCAAGGGCACTACCTCTCATGCGCGGATATCCTTTCAAGGTCCTAAGTCGCTGATCTTATCAGAACGTCGTCCCGACGGCAAACCGGAACTGGAAGACCTTCTGGGGCTGGAGCTCGTTGTTGAGCACCCCGGCACGCTGCGGGTTGTACCGCGAAAATCAGGCGGAACGGCACGTTCAGGACGGGCATGAAGAAGCGCACTTCGGCGCCCGTGGACGTCTTGAACGCCGCCTGCTTGCCGACGACGTGCGTCGTGCCGCCCGTGGGGGCATTGGGGTCGATGAGCAGCCCTGCCGTCGTGAAGGGATCCACAATCGTCGTGGGCGGCGGAATCCGGACGACCGCTGTCCTCCCTCCACGAGAAGGGGTCGCCGAAGTCGCGCACCTGGCCGGCGTCGTAGAACAGGATCAGGCGGACCGGACCGGCGATCGTGATGAGCTGCTCGACGTTGAAAAGCAGGCTCTTGTTGCCGCCGAGAACGAGGCCCGTCGAGTAGATCAGACGGCCCGATGGTGCGCAGATCGAAGCCGCGCACGCTGTATTCGCCGCCGAGGAAGAGCCGCTCGAAGATCGGAATGCTGAGCGCGTTCTTGAAGGTGTTGATGAACTCGACCTGACCACGGAGCCCGAGCGACATCCGGCTGTTCTGCCTGATGAACCAGATGCCCTCGGCCATCGGCTTGTAGAAGTTGGTGTTGCCGCCAAGGCCCGCCAGGTCGATCGACGTGCTCAGCCGCTTGCCGGTCGTCGGGAAAAATGGGCTGGTCCACCGTGTTGTGGACGATGCTCGGCATCACCTTGCTGATGACGCGCGAGCCGGACTGGCCGATGAGGAGCGAGTCGCGGAGGAACGGGTTCTGGGCCAGCAGCACCGGGTTCTGGTAGTAGGTGCTGAGCTCGCTCACCCGCATGTGCTCGTAGCTGTAGTTCGCGAACATCCGCGTGAAGCCCGTGCCGAGCGGGAAGCCGAGCGAGAGCACGCCGCCGGTTGACGACTGCGTGAACTGACCTACGTACCGCACCTCGTTCTTGAACACGTTCGCGCCGCCCGTGATGTTGCGGTCGAACAGGAACGGCTCGGTGAAGGAGACCTGGAAGTTCTGCGCGCGTGACCCGGCCTGCAGCGACACGGTGAGGCTCTCGCCGCGCCCCAGGAAGTTCGCGGTCTGGAACGACAGCTGCCCGAAGAAGCCCTCGAACTGCGACACGCCGGCGCCAAACGACAGCTGGTTGCGGTTCTGCTCCTCCAGCGTGAACTTGACGTCCATCTTGCCGTCGACGCCAGGGGTCTTCTCGAACATGACGTCCTTGGGCGGGCCCTCGAGCGCTTTGAAGTACCCGAGCTGGTTGAGCCGGCGGACGCTGTACTTCAGCGCCTCGGTGTTGAAGATGCCGTTCTCGTACAGCCGCAGCTCGCGCCGGATGACGTTGTCCTTGGTCGTCGTATTGCCGACAAACGTGATGCGGTTGACGAAGTACTGCTTCCCTTCCGTGATCTGCATCGTCACGTCGACCACCGGGGGCCCCGCGGGCTTTTCCGGCACGGCGGCCAGCGCGGCCGGCGCCTGGGGGTCTGACGGGTTGGGCTGGTCGCTGAGGACTTGTAGTTCGGAAAGCCCGTGAACTCCGTGTAGCCGCCGGCGCCGTACATCTCCTGCGCCTTCTGGAAGCCCTTTCGGATTTCTTCCTGGCTGTAGTAGTCGCCCGTCTTGATCTTGAAGAGCGGGCGCAGCATTTCGCTCTTGACGACCGTGTTGCCGGCGAAATCGAACTTGCCGACGCGGTACCGCGTGCCCTCCACGACGGGGATCTTGCAGCTCGACGCACCGCGTCTTGCCTGTCCTTCGAATCCTCGAGGAAGGTGAGCGTGGGCTCGCCGACCTGCGCCGTGATGTAGCCCCGGTTGCGGTAGTAATCCAGGACCTTCTCGGCGTCTTCTTCGAACTTCAGTTCCTGGTAGGTGCCGCGGCCGGTGATGAACGAGAAGGCGTACAGTTCCTTGTTCTCCTTCATCTGCTTCCGCAGGTCCCCGTCCGGCGATCGTCCTTGTTCCCTTCGAAGTCGATCGTCCGGATCTTGACCTTCGGCCCTTCCTCGACGTTGAAGGTGAGGTGAATGAGCTTCGGTCCGCCCGCCACGGGCTTGATCTCGTGGGTGACCTCGGCGAACTGAAAGCCCTTTTCCTTCATCATCTCGCGCACGATCGCCCTCGACCTTGCGGATGAGGCCGGGGTCGATGAAGGTGTCGAGCCGGATGGCGGCGTTGGCGGTGCGGAGCGTCTCGTCGATCTTGGACGTGTCGATCTTCTTCGAGCCGGTGAAGTCGACGATCTTCACGCGCTGCCGCTCTTCCATGTTGTAGGTGACGACCTTGCCGATGACCCCGTTGGCGAAGGTGTAGTCCTGCACGTCAATCGACAGGTCGTCGAGGAAGTTGGTGTTCCAGAGCCGCCGGAAGTCCTCGAGGACGGTCTTCTCGGCGTCCTCGGTCCACGGCACCCAGATGTCCTGCGAGGGCTGGCTCGCCTTCAGCTGGATGTAATAGAGGTAGGTCTGAGGCTCGACCAGGTAGACGTTCCCCTGCGCCTCGAAGCACGGGGCGAGGAGATACACGACAGGGCCGGAATTGGCCGGCGGGAGTGCGCGCGGAGGCGGGATCGGCTGCCCGCACACTGTGCCGGCAGCCGGCGCCGCTGGCTGCTCGCGGCAGGCGGAGCCGGAGCCTGGGCACGGGCCATCACTGGGGCCAGTAAAGCTACAGCCGCAATACAGGCTAACCGTCTGAACATTCAGGACTTCCTCAATGGCAAGGCGCCGAAGCCTCAGTTTACCGGATTTAAGACGAGCTGCGAGGCCGTGGCCGGGCCTCAGAATTGGGTAATTGGGTAAACGGGTAATTGGATAATCGGCGAATCGGGTAGTTGGGGATCGAATTGGGCAATCGGGTCAATCATTTACCCAATTACCGATGTGCCGATTACCCAATCACCCAATTACCCGACTACTCAGGAGAGCTTCCGGCCCGCTTCGAGCGGAGCGAGCTTGGGCCGATAGGACAGCGTGCCGGCGTCCATGTACACGTCGATTTCGCCACCCTGGAGGTGGCCGCGGATGAGCTCCTCCGACAGCGGATCCTCGACGTAGCGCTGGATCGCGCGGCGCAGCGGCCGGGCGCCGTACGACCGGTCCTTGCAGGTGACCTCGATGATCCAGTCGACGACCTCCGGGGCCAGCGCGATGACGAGCTTCCGGTCGACGAGGTTCTCGTTCAGCTGTTCGACGAGCAGCGCCATGATCCGACGCAGGTCGTCGTCGCCGAGCGCTTCGAAGACGATGAGCTCGTCGATGCGGTTGATGAACTCGGGGTTGAAGGTGCGCTTCACCTCGCCGAGCACCATGTCGGTCACGTTCTTGTCGATCGTGAGCGAGTCGGACGACTGAAAGCCCATCGAGCTCTTCTTCTGGATGAAGCGGGCGCCGATGTTCGACGTCATGATGATGATCGTGTTCTTGAAGTTCACACGATTCCCCAGGCCGTCGGTCAGGTGGCCGTCCTCGAACACCTGCAGCAGGATGTTGAAGATGTCCGGGTGCGCCTTTTCGATCTCGTCGAGCAGGACCACCGAGTACGGATTGCGCTTGACCTTCTCGGTGAGCTGACCGCCCTCTTCGTGCCCGACGTAGCCGGGCGGCGACCCGATCAGCTTCGAGACCGAGTGCTTTTCCATGTACTCGGACATGTCGAAGCGGATGAGCGCGTGGTCGCTCCCGAAGAGGAAGTTCGCCAGGGCGCGCGCCAGCTCGGTCTTGCCGACGCCGGTCGGTCCCAGGAACACGAAGCTGCCCACGGGCCGGTTGGGGTTCTTCAGCCCGGCGCGCGAACGCCGGATCGCTCGCGAGATCGCCGAGATGGCCTTCTCCTGGCTGATGACGCGCTGGTGGAGCTCGGCCTCCATCCGCAGGAGCTTGTCGCCCTCGTCCTGGTTGATGGACGCCATCGGCACGCCGGTCCACTTCGACACGACTTCGTCGATCTCGGCCTTGCCGACGACCACCTTCCGCGCGCTCGACTTGACGTCGAACTTCTCACGGACAAACTGCAGGTTCTCGCGCGCGGCCATCTCCTGCTCGCGATAGAACTGCGCCTTCTCGAAGTCCTTCTGCGACGAGGCGCTCTCCCACTGCTCCACGGCAACGCGGATGCTCTTGTTGATCTCGCCGAACTCTTCGCTGTAGCCCGCCTCGCGCAGCTTGGCGCGGGCGCCGGCTTCGTCCACCAGGTCGATGGCCTTGTCCGGGAGGAACCGATCGGTGATGTAGCGGTTCGACTGATACACCGCGGCCTCGATGGCCTCGCGCGTGTACTCCACGTGGTGGAACGTCTCGTACCGGTCCTTGACGCCCAGCAGGATCTCGATCGTCTCGCGCTCGCCGGGCGGGTCGACCTTGATGGCCTGGAAGCGCCGCTCCAGCGACCGGTCCTTCTCGATGTACTTGCGGTACTCGGCCGGCGTCGTGGCGCCGATGCACCGGATCTCGCCGCGCGAGAGCGCCGGCTTGAGGATGTTGGCCGCGTCGAGCGACCCCTCGGCCGACCCCGCGCCCACCAGCGTGTGCAGCTCGTCGATGAAGACGATGATGTTCGGGTTGTCGGTCAGCTCCTTCATGATCGCCTTGAGGCGCTCCTCGAACTGACCGCGGTACTTCGTGCCCGCCACGATGAGCGAGATATCGAGCGCCAGAATGCGCTTGTCGGCGAGGAAGTGCGGCACGTCGCCGTAGACGATCTTCTGGGCCAGCCCCTCGACGATGGCCGTCTTGCCGACGCCCGGCTCGCCGATGAGCACGGCGTTGTTCTTGGTGCGGCGGCACAACACCTGCTGCACGCGCTCGAGCTCGTGCTCGCGCCCGACGAGCGGGTCGAGCTGGTTCTTCATCGCCGACTCGGTCAGGTCCCGGCTGAACTCTGCGAGCAGCGGCGTTTCCTTGACACGCGTCAGCGTCGTCTTCTCGTTCAGCAGCTGGATGATGTCCTCGCGCACGGCGTTGAGGCGCATCCCCTTTTCCATCAGGATCGAGGCCGCGACGGACCGCTCCTCGCGGAGGATGCCGAGAAGGAGGTGCTCGGTCCCGATGTAATTGTGGAGCAGGCGGTCGGCCTCCTCCGCGGCGAACTGGAGGACCCGCTTGGTCTCGGCGCTGAAGGGAATCTCCACCGAGGTGGACACCTTCTCGCGGAAGACGGTACGGCCTTCGATTTCCTTGCGGATGTTCTCGAGGGAGAGGTGCGAGCGCGCGAAGATCCGGCTGGTCAGCCCCTTGCCTTCGCGAATCAGCCCGAGCAGGAGGTGCTCGGTCTCGATCGACACGCTGCCGAGTTGGCTCGCCTCGTAACGGGCGAAGAACAGGACTCGTCGTGCGCGTTCCGTATACCGTTCGAACATCCAGCTTACCTAGGTGAAATCCGATGCCATTGGGGTCGCGAACAAATTAACCACAGTATAAGGCACTCAGCTCTGGTTCTGGTATCGGCGGCTGTGGCAAGTAACTGCAACGAATGGGGTTCTCAACGGGGCTCCAGGCTCCGGACTCCTGGCTTCGGGGGCTTCGGGCGATTTCGGGCTTAGGGCTTACGCCTTAGGACGCGGGGCTCAAACCGCCAGGAGCCGTCCGCCTTCGAGGCGAAGCACGCGATCGCAGGCAGCCGCAAGCCGGGGGTTGTGGGTGGCAATCACCGAGGTGAGCCCGTAGGCGGCGTGCATCTCCCTCAAGAGGGCGTGAAGCGAGTCCGCCGTCTGCTCGTCCAGGTCGCCGGTCGGCTCGTCGGCGAGCAGGATGGCCGGTCGCATCACGAGCGCGCGCGCCACCGCCACCCGCTGCTGCTCGCCGCCCGACAGCATGCCGGGCCTGTGCGTCAGACGGCCCGCGAGGCCGACCCTGCTCAGCAACTCGGTCGCCCGCGCCCGGCCTTCGACCATCGGCGCGCGGGCGATGCGCAAAGGCATCTCGGCGTTCTCGACCGCCGTGAACTCCGGCAGCAGGTGGTGGAACTGAAACACGAACCCGACCTGCCGGTTTCGGAACGCCACGAGATCGGCATCGGGGAGGGCGGTGAGCTCGGTCCCTCCGACGACGACCCTGCCGTCGCTGACACGGTCGAGGCCGCCGAGGACGTGGAGCAGGGTGCTCTTCCCCACACCTGACGCGCCGACAATGGCGACCATTTCGCCAGCCTCGACCGTCAGCGACAGCTCGCGAAGCACGGTGAGATCGTTGCCGCCGACCGTGTACTTCTTGCTGATGCCCGAGGCTTCGAGGAACGGCATCACTCGTATCGCAGCGCCTGCGCCGGATCCAGCTTCGCCGCCTGCCTCGACGGATAGATCGTCGCCAGGAAGCAGACGATGATCGCCGACACGACGACCAGCAGGAAATCGAGCGGCTGGACGCGAAACGGCACGTGGGCGATTTGGTAGACGTCGACCGGCACCCGGATCAGCTGATACCGGTCAGCCGCCCGCGCGACGGCGTACCCGGCCGCGGCGCCGACCGTGGTGCCCACGATGCCGATGAGGAGCCCCTGCAGCATGAAGATCCTCATGATGCTCTGCGCGCTCGCGCCCATGGTCTTCAGGATGGCGATGTCGCGGTGCTTCTCCATGACGAGCAGGATGAGCGACGCCACGATGTTGAGGGCCGCCACCATCACGATCAACCCGATCGTGAGCGAGATGGCCACCTTCTCGAGCGCGAGGGCCGAGAAGAGCGAGCGGTTCATGTCGGCCCAGTCCTGCGTCAGGTACTCGTCTCCGAGCGTCGACTCGATCGACGCCGCGATCTCCGGCGCGGCAAACATGTCGGCCACCCGCAGCTGGATGAGATCGACGTCCGTCTTCTGCAGAAGACGCCTGGCCGTGTCGAGCGTGACGAAGCCATATGTCGAGTCGAACTCGTAGAGCCCGAGGTTGAACGTGCCGGCCACCCGGAGCCGCCGCGGCGCCTTGGGAATCATGCCCATGGGCGTCAGCGTGCCGTCGGGGGTCGTGACCAGCACCTCGCCGCCGACGACGACGCCAAGCTGCGACGCGAGGTCGCTGCCGAGAATGATCGCGTCGGCCTCGCCGTCTGAAGCCGCCAGGTCCTCGAACTGCCCCGTCCGCATCGCTTCGCGGATGGAGGTGACGTTCGGCTCGAGGTCAGGGTCGATGCCCTTGAGGGTGATGAACGCGGCCCCGCCGTCTGCGTTGACCAGCGCCTTGTCGAGAATGGCCGGCGCGGCGCCCTGGACGCCCGGCAGCTGGCCGAGCTTCGCGGCCTCGGCGCGGTAATCGACGATGCCGCCCCGCTTCCAGACGAAGATGTGCGGGTTCGAGCTGAGGATGCGGTCGCGCACCTCCTGCTGCAGGCCGGTCATGAGGGCGAGCGCGATGACGAGCGCCATGACGCCAACCGTCACGCCGAGCGTCGAGATGAGCGAGATCACCGAGATGAAGGCCTGCTTGCGGCGGGCGAGCAGGTAGCGCAGCGCGACGTGCAGCTCGAAGGGGACGTTCATGCGTCACGCCTGCGCATCAGCGGAAACAGGATCACGTCACGGATGGACGGGCTGTTGGTCAGGACCATGACGAGCCGGTCGATCCCCACACCCTCCCCGCCGGTCGGCGGCAGGCCGTACTCGAGCGCGCGGATGTAGTCTTCGTCCATCGCGTGCGCCTCGAGGTCCCCGCGGGCGCGATCGCCGAGCTGGGCGTCGAACCGGCGCCGCTGCTCGACCGGGTCGTTCAGCTCGCTGAAGGCATTGGCCACCTCGAAGCCGCCAATGTAGAGCTCGAAGCGCTCGACCGTGTCCGGGTCGTCGGCTTTCTGCTTGGACAACGGCGAGACTTCGGTCGGGAAGTCGTAGACGAAGGTCGGCTGCACGAGCCGGTCCTCGCAGAGCCGTTCGAAGATCTCGGTCGTAATCTTCCCCGCGCCCAACCCGGGCTTGGTCTCCAGCCCAATTGCGGCCGCAACGCCGGCCGCGCGATCGCGGTCGCGGAGGTCGCCGTCGGTCACCTCCCGTCCAAGCCGTGCGGTTGCGGCCTCTCTCGCGGCGTCCCGGAGCGAGAGCCGTGCGAAGGGCGCGGCCAGGGAAATCTGATGCTCGCCGAAGGTGACCTGATCGGTCCCAATCGCCTCCTGTGCCACCGTTGCCACGAGCGCCTCGGTCATCGTCATCAGCTTCTGGTAGTCCGCGTACGCCTCGTAGAACTCCATCATCGTGAACTCGGGGTTGTGCTGCGTCGAGATCCCCTCGTTCCTGAAGTTGCGGTTGATCTCGAACACCTTCTCCATGCCGCCGACCACGAGCCGCTTCAGATACAGCTCGGGCGCGATGCGCAGGTAGAGGTCCATGTCCAGTGCGTTGTGGTGCGTCACGAACGGCCGCGCCAGCGCGCCGCCCGCGATCGGCTGCATCATGGGCGTCTCGACCTCGAGGTACCCGCGCGCCGTCATGAACCCGCGGATCGCGGTGACCACGCGGCTGCGCGTCTCGAACACCCGGCGCGAGTCCGGATTGACCGCGAGGTCGAGATACCGCTGGCGGTAGCGGATTTCCACATCGGTCAGCCCGTGCCATTTCTCCGGCAGCGGCAGCAGGCACTTGGACAGAAAGTGGAGCCGGGAGGCCCAGATAGTGAGCTCGTTCGTCCTCGTCCGGAAGAGCCGGCCCTCGACGCCCACCCAGTCGCCGAAGTCGAGCAGCTTGAAGACCTGGAAGTCCAGCGGCGGCAGCGCGTCCTGCCGGACGTACGCCTGGATCGTCTCCCGCCCATCGGAAAGCACCAGGAAGTTCGCCTTGCCGAACGAACGGATCCCGAGAATGCGGCCGCTGGCCGTCGTCTGCGGCCGTTCGGCTTCGAGCTCGTCGTGGCTCTTGGCTCCATGGGCCGCCACCAGCCCGCTGATCGTGTCCTGCCGGTCGAAGCGGTGCGGATACACCGGCACACCGAGCTTCTGGAGCTCAGCCAGGTTCGACCGTCGCTGTTCTATCTGCTCGTCCTGTGAAGACATCGTCTACCGGGCTCCCTGCTCGGGCCGCTCGATCTTCTTGCGCACGGCGTCGAGCATGCCGTTAAGGAACTTGACGGATTCTTCGGCGCTGAAGGTCCGTCCCAGCTCGAGCGCCTCGTTGATGACCACGATGGCCGGCGCGTTGACGCCCCCGGCCGCGGCCCCCTCCTGGCCGCGCAGCATCTCGCAGATTGCCATGCGAAGAATCAGACGATCGACGACCGCCATCCGCTCGGGCCGCCAGCGTTCCGAGGTCTCGGCGATGAGGGCATCGATGGAGGCGAGCCGCTCGACGGTATCCACCGCGAGGGCCGTCGCGAACGCGCGCAGCTCAGGCGGAGGCGGGCTGTCGTCCGGCCACTGCAGCTCGAAATAGGTCTCGGCAGCGCGTTGAACTTCGGACCGGCCGATGTCCCACTGATACAGGATCTGGAGCGCGATTTCCCGCGCCCGGCGACGTTTGTCCTTCCGCGCTCCCCGGCCGGCTGCGGCGGTCACGCCTCGGTCCGCCGCGACAGCTCCGCGAAAATCGCCGCCATCTCGATGGCAGCGGTAGCGGCCTCCCACCCTTTATTGGACGGACCGTCAACGGCGCGCGCCTGCGCTTCTTCAATCGAGTTGGTGGTGAGGACGCCGAAGGCCATCGGCACGCCCGTGTCGCCGGACGCGTCCATCAGTCCCTGCGAGACGGCGGAGGCGATGAAATCAAAGTGGGGGGTCTCGCCCTTGATGAGGCACCCGAGACACACGATCGCATGAAACCGGCCGCTCTCTGCGGCACACCGCGCGGCCTGCGGAATCTCGAACGCCCCCGGAACGCGCACAAGCGTGACCGCATCGCCGACCCCGGCCGCCTGCAGCGCGTCGAGTGCGCCGGCCTCCAGCCGGGTCGTGATGAAGTCGTGGTACCGGGAGACCACGACGGCGAAGGAGAAGCCCTTGGCCGACCCCGAGCCCTGGATCGCGGGCATCCCGGCCATCAGCGCCCGTTGAACGCCGCGGGGCGTTTCTCGAGAAAGGCGCGCGTGCCCTCGCGCATGTCATCGGTCGCGGCGCATAGGCCGAAGAGCGCGGCCTCGTGCGCTGCTCCCTCCGCCGACGTCATGTCCATGCCTTGGTGCACGGCATCGAGGATGCCGCGGACCGCGAGCGGAGCCTTGGCCGCCAGCTCGTGCGCGAGCTTGAGCGCCTCCGTCCTCAAGTCGGCGGCGGCGACGATCCGATTGACCAGGCCGATCCGCCACGCTTCGGCCGCCCCGACCGGGGCACCCGTGAGCATCAGCTCGAGCGCGCGGCCCTTGCCCACGAGTCGCGGCAGGCGCTGGGTCCCGGCAAACCCAGGGATCAGGCCCAGGTTGATCTCAGGCTGACCGAATCTGGCCGCGTCGGACGCCAGCCGGAGCGTGCAGGCCATCGCCAGCTCGCAGCCGCCGCCGAGCGCGAAGCCATTGACGGCCGCGATGACCGGCTTGCCGAGGTCCTCGACCGCGTCGAACACCCGCTGTCCAAGCCGGGCGTGATCCCGGGCGCCCGTTGGGGTGAGCTGTGCGAGCTCGTTGATGTCGGCGCCGGCCACGAACGCCTTCGGGCCGGCGCCTGTCAGGACGATCGCGCGAACGCCGGGGTCTGCGCCGAGCTCGGCAAAGGCCCGGGCCAGTTCGTCGAGGGTCTGGATGTTAAGGGCGTTCAGGACCGCCGGCCGGTTGATGGTCAGGCACGCGACGGCGCCGTCGCGTTCCAGCAGGAGGTTGTCAAAGGCCATGTCGCGCGAAAATTATAGGCGAAAACGCGACACCGCATAGGCTCCGAGCGCGGCCAGCGAGGCGCCCGTGGCATCCGCCGCGAGGTCCCACGCATCTGTCTGGCGAGGGGGCACGAAGCTCTGATGGACTTCGTCCGTGACCCCGTACGCCGTCGCGATGACGACGGCAAGAACTGCTACCCACGGGGTCACCCGCGCCCACCATCCCCCTGCCAGCGCGCGGACCAGCAGCACGGACAAGCCGAAGTACAAGGCCATGTGTCCTGTCTTGTCCGACATCTCCCCCGGCAGGTCCGGCGGCCGCGGGATCGAGGAGAGACCGAAAATGAACGCCATGTAGACGACGACAGGCATCCACAACCACAACCAGACTGCTCGGGTAGATTTAACAGGCGGCCGCACGGGGGCTAAAGCGGGAAGGGATACATCAGCCAGCCGAGCACGAAGGCCGCGCCCATGAACCCCGCGAACATCAGACCGCCCAGCCGGGCCTGCTCCTTCGGATCGTCCTTCGCGATGAGCGCAAAGACAAGCGAGACGAAGCTCGCGAACACCGCCATCAGCACCAGGTGGCTCAGCATCACTTGCGCCCCAGTGCGACGTCGTACGCGTCCACGACGATCAGCATGTTGAGCAGGCCCGCGACGATGAGGTACGCGTTCCCGTACTCGTAGGTCGCCGCACGGACCTCCCCGGCGCCCAGGCCGAACATCGAGGCCAGGACGTACGGCAGGCCGTTGCCAAGGTTGGCGAAGGCCGCGAGCCCCACCAGCGGGTCGGAGAACTCGAACGGAAACAGGCGGCCCTGGATCGCGAGCCCCATCGCGAACATCAGGGGGACTGCTGCGAGGAACAGGAGCCCCTTGGTCCGCCGGCCGAGCCAAAGGTGGCCGGCGCCGGGGACCGCCCAGGCCGCGAGGCACAAGAGAACAAGGCGCCCTGGCTCGGGTTGAGGCTGTGGTCGGCTCCTGACCTGGGCCCGCGGTTCGCTGGCGCGCACAATCGCGTAGTTTACCTCAACCCCGCGGCCACCCCTCGCTGCGGATCGCGTGAAGTACACTGTTCCGTTGATGATCTCTCGCGCACTCGTCGCCGTGGCGGCCGTCGCGGCCGCGCTGCTGATGACCGAGCTCGCGCTCACGCGCATCTTCTCGGTCGTCATGTACTACCACTTTGCGTTCCTGGCGATCTCGATCGCGCTCTTCGGGCTGAGCGCCAGCGGCGTTTACGCGTTCCTGCGACGCGATCGTCTGGACAAGATCCCCACAGCGTCGCTCCTGGCGTCGCGGACGCTCGTCTTTGCCGCGTGCACCATCGGCGCCCTGGCTGGCCTCGTTCGGCTCCGGGTCGGGTTGAACTACTCGGGGCAGAACCTGGCGCTGATGCTGCTCATCTACCTGCTGGCCGCCGTGCCCTTCTTCACGGGCGGCCTCGTCATCACGCTGGCCATTTCGCGCTTCTCGTCGCAGATCAACGCCGTCTACGCGGCGGACCTGATGGGCGCGGCGCTCGGCTGCCTCGTGCTGATTCCCCTGCTCAACGCCATCGGTGCACCGGGCGTCGTGCTTGGCGCCGCTGCGCTCGCTGTCGTCGCCGCCTGGTTGTTCGCGCCAGCAGCCTCGCGCGGGCGGACGCTCGCGGTCGGCATCGCGCTGCTCGCCATCCCGCTTGCCGGGCAGGTGTCGGGCCTCGCCACCTTCGACGTCGTCGACACCAAAGGGCATCAGGGCGACCGCATCCTGTACAGCAAGTGGAACTCGTTCTCGCGCATCGGCGTTTACGAGCGGCCGCACGGCGACTGGTCCCTGAGCCCTGCGTACAAGGGCCCGTTGCCGGAGACGCGCTTCATGGACATCGACTCGGCCGCGTCGACGCCGATCCTGAAGCTGTCGCCGGATCTCTCGGACGCCAGGTACCTGCGTTATGAGTTGACGGCCCTCGCCTATCACCTCAAGGGGGAACAGGGATCAGGGAACGGGGAACAGGGATCGGGGATCAGGGATCAGGGAACGGGGAACGGGGAACAGGGAACAGGGATCGGGGATCGGGGGCCGGGGTTTTCCGCACTCGTAATCGGGCCGGGGGGAGGCCGCGACCTCGCGTCGGCGCTGGTCTTCGGCGCCACCCGCGTCGATGGCGTGGAGATTAATCCGATCATCGCGGACGATGTGATGCGGACCCGGTTTCACGCGTTCTCTGGCGGCATCTACACCCACCCCGGGGTCAACGTCGTGGTCGACGACGGACGGAGCTTCGTGCGGCGATCGACCGTCAAGTACGACGTGATTCAGGCGTCGCTCGTGGACACGTGGGCGGCGACGGCGGCCGGCGCCTACACGCTCACGGAGAACACGCTCTATACGGTCGAGGCCTTCAACGACTACCTCGATCACCTGACCGATGATGGCGTGCTGACGATCACCCGCTGGGTATTCGACGGGCTTCGACTGGTGTCGCTCGCGCAGGCCGCTCTGGAAGCCCATGGCCTGGAGGCCGGCGCGCACCTCGCCGTCATCCAGCACCAACGGGTGGCGACGTTCCTGCTCAAGAAATCGCCGTTCACCACCGACGAAGTCGCGACGCTCGAACGCGTCTCGGCTGACATGGGCTTCCGGGTGCTGTACGTCCCCGGGACAGTGGCGAAGGCGGACACCGAAGGGGAGGAGCTGGTCGACGGCACTTCACCGGGCGACTACGCGCGGCTCATCACGACGGACGATCGAGAGCGCTTCTACGACAACTACCCGCAGGACATCCGCCCCACCACAGACGACCGTCCGTTCTTCTTTCACACGACGAAGCTCGAACACCAGTTTCAGGTGGCGTTCGGACGGTCGATGCTGTTCGGCAACGGTCTGAGCGCCCTCCTCACCCTGATGGGAATCTCCGGATCGCTCGTCGTCCTGTTCGTCGTGTTGCCCCTGGCGCTGACCGGAAGTGCGCGGCCTGCGGGATGGCTTCCGTGGCTCGTGTACTTCGGCGCCCTCGGCGCGGGCTTCATGCTGATCGAAGTCGCGATCCTGCAGCGGTTCGTCCTGCTCCTCGGGCACCCCGTGTATTCGCTGACCGTGACGCTCTTCTCTCTGCTGCTGGGGACGGGCCTGGGCGCCGCCTGGAGCCGGCGGCTCGACGGTCCGGGGCTCGCGCGCGCCACCGCGATCGCAATCGTCGCGATTGCGATGGTGGCGGTGGCCTTTGTCGGCGCGGTGGGTCCGATTATTTCGTGGGCCGTGCCATTCTCGCGGCCTGCGCGGCTCGCCGTGGCCCTGTGCGTCCTGGTGCCGGTCGGCATGCTGCTGGGCGTGCCGATGCCGGCGGGAATTCGCTTGCTGAGCGCACGCACACCGCAGATGCTGACCTGGGCGTGGGGCATGAACGGCGCTCTCTCGGTCGTCGGCGCCACGCTCGCTATCTTCATCGCCATGAATTGGGGCTTCCAGGTCACCCTGCTGGCTGCGGCGGCGACGTACCTGCTCGGACTCGGCGCTCTCCTTGTCGCCAGCAACGCACGGCCAGGCGGCTAGGGGGAACACCCTCTCTCAGCGCATGTCTCGCGGCTGCACCCGCTCTGCCATCGTCCGCCGCGGGTTCCCATCTGTGCAAGAATCCTGCTGAGTTTATCTGCAGGCGCGTTCCTGGCGGACGGAGGACCCGATGAGCAGCTTCAGCCTCGAGCAGCACCAGTTGACGGTCGCCGATGTGCACCGCAACCTGCCGCCCAGCATGCTCTACGAGCACGCCATCCGCTACGAACACGACGCAAGCATCGCGGAGAACGGCGCCCTGGTCGCCTATTCCGGCAAGAAGACAGGCCGCTCGCCCAAGGACAAGCGCATCGTCGAAGCACCCGGCGTCGGAAAAGGACATCTGGTGGGGCACCGTCAACATCCCCTGCGAGGGACTCACCTTCGCGATCAACCGACAGCGGGCCATCGACTACCTCAACACGCGCGAGCGCCTGTACTGCTTCGACGGCTTCGCCGGTTGGGATCCGAAATACCGCCTCAAGGTTCGCGTCATCTGCTCGCGGCCCTACCACGCGCTGTTCATGCACAACATGCTCATCCGTCCCACGCGGCGACGAGCTGGCGGCATTCGGCAAGCCCGACTCACGTCATCTACAACGCCGGGGCATTTCCGGCCAACCGCCTCACGAGCGGGATGACCTCCACCACGAGCGTCAGCTTGAGCTTCGAGGACCGCGAGCTGGTGATTCTGGGCACCGAGTACGCCGGCGAGATGAAGAAGGGCGTCTTCACGGTCATGCAACTACCTGATGCCCAAGCAGGGCGTGCTCTCGATGCACTGCTCGGCCAACGCGGACCGGCAGACCGGGCGATCGTCGCTGTTCTTCGGCCTTCGGGCACCGGCAAGACGACGCTCTCGGCCGACCCCAAGCGCCAGCTGATCGGCGACGACGAGCACTGCTGGAGCGACGACGGCGTCTTCAACATCGAAGGCGGGCTGCTACGCCAAGTGCATCAATCTCACGCCGGAGAACGAGCCGGAGATCTTCCAGGCGCTTCGCTTCGGCACCGTGCTGGAAAACGTTGTTCTGGACGAGGCCCGCATGGTCGACTTCACCAACACGCGCATCACGGAGAACACCCGCGGCGCCTATCCGATCGAGTTCATCCCCAACGCCAAGATTCCCTGCATCGGCGGACATCCGACCAACGTCATCTTCCTGACCTGCGACGCGTTCGGCGTGCTGCCGCCGGTGAGCGCCGCTGACGCCCGAGCAGGCGATGTACCACTTCATCAGCGGGTACACGGCCAAGGTGGCGGGCACGGAGATGGGCGTGACCGAGCCGCAGGCCACGTTCTCGCCCTGCTTCGGCGGCCCGTTTCTGGTCTGGCACCCGCGCAAGTACGCCGAGCTGCTGGCCGCGAAGATGAAGCAGCATCACTCGCAGGCCTGGCTGGTCAACACCGGCTGGAGCGGCGGCGCGTACGGCACGGGCAAGCGGATCAGCCTCAGCCACACTCGGGCCATCATCGACGCCATCCACGGCGGCGCTTTGGCGCAGTCGAAACGCGAGCGGGACCCGAACTTCGGCTTCGACGTGATCACGGAGTGCCCTGGTGTGCCGGGCAACACGCTCGTGCCGCGAGCGACCTGGGCCGAGGCGTCGGCCTACGACGAGGCCGCCCGGCGGCTCGCCGGGCTGTTCCGTGAGAACTTCCGGACCTACGAGGCCGTGGTGAGCGACGACATCAAGGCCGGAGGTCCGCAATGAGAGCCCGCCGAATCTCTCCTTTGTGGTTTGAGCTACAAATTAAGTCGTTCTAAATCAACGTATTACAGATGAGGAAACTTCTAGAGACCTGATGGCGTCTAACAGTGTTAGTCTACTAAACACTGTTCAATGGGAATCAAGGAACGTCAGGAACGAGACCGCGAAGCCGTCAGCCGGGCCATCCTGGATGCGGCCCGCGAACTCTTCGTCGCCGAGGGGTTTCAGAACGTCTCCATCCGGAAGATCGCCGACCGGATCGAGTACAGCCCCGCTGCCATCTACAGCTACTTCCCTTCGAAGGACGACATCTTCTTCGCCCTCGCGGAGGAAGGCTTCCGGCTGCTCAGCGACGTGGACGACTCCGTCGTCGACCGCCTGCGGACGATGGCGCCGCTCGATCGGATTCGATCGATCTTCGATGGGCTCTACCGGTTCAGCTGCGAGCATCCCCAGTACTTCGCCCTGATGTTCGTGGATCGCTCGGTACCGAAGGTCACGCGGTACTACGAGCGGTTTGCGTACGCGCGGAAGATGAAGCAGCACCTCCTCGACCAGGTGCAGGCGTGCATCGAAGCAGGCGAGTTCCCCCGCTCCGTTCCGCCGATGGTCGCCGTTCGCGTCCTGAGCACCAGCGTGCTCGGTGTCGCGATGATGCGCGTGTCGGAGCGAATCGGCCCGGACGAGAACCTCGACGATCTGGCGGTTGACGCCCTCGAAGTGGCGATCGCCGGCCTCAAGTCCGGCGTGGTGCTGCGGACCTCCGCTCCCCCGTGCCTGATCGACGACGAGACGAATACACCCGCTGCCGGCGCCGTCGCGCCCACAGGCGATTACTAGGCGATTACCACACAGGAGCCGTTCGATGTATCGCGCATTCATCCTCTCCCTTACTGCCTCACTCACGCTCACGGCCGCCGTGGCGACGACCGGCTGCGACGCGGCCGCCGGCAAGGCCAGCGACGTGCCCGAAGCGCCGAACGCGGTCGCTGTTTCCCCTGTAGCGGCCGTCGAGCAGCCTCTGGCCCGCTTCATCCGGGCAACCGGAAGCCTGACCGCCGAGGATCAGGCGGACGTCGCGGCCGAGACCGCCGGGCGCGTCATCGAGACGCCGATCGAGCGGGGCACGCCCGTGGCGGAGGGCGCGCCGCTGGTGCGCCTCGTCGCCACGGAGACCGAGGCGCAGGTGACCGAGGCCGAGGCCAACGCGGCGCAACTCGCAGGCGAGACTCGGGATGGGCGACGGCGCCCCCTTCGACGTCAATGCGGTGCCGGAAGTGCAGACGGCGCGGGCGGCGTACGACCTGGCCGAAAGCGAGTTCGGGCGCATCAAGTCGCTCCTCGAGCAGCGGGTCGTCTCGCAGTCCGAATACGACCAGCGCCGCACACAGCTCGAGTCCTCGCGCCAGCAGCTGGTTTCGGCAAGGAACGTGGCCACGCAGCAGTTCCAGTTGCTGCAGGCGGCCCGAGCGCGCGTGACCCTCGCCAGGAAGGCGCTCTCCGACACGCTCGTCCGCGCGCCCTTCAGCGGCATCGTCGCCGAGCGGCTCGTCTCGGTCGGGGACTACGTCACGCGCGGGACGAAGGTCGCGGTGGTCGTGCGCATCAACCCGTTGCGGGTTCGCCTCACGGTGCCCGAACAGTTCATCTCGGCCGTCAGCGTCGGGCAGCCGGTGCAGTTCGAGGTCGACGCTTACCCGGGGCGCCAGTTCACCGGCACAGTCCGGTACGTGTCACCTTCGCTCGAATCCAACCAGCGAGCGCTCACCATCGAGGCCGTGGTCCCGAACCCGGGCAGCGATTTCAAGCCGGGACTCTTCGCCACCGCCCGCATCGAGCAACCCGACCGGACACCGGGCCTGCTCGTGCCGGAGGGCGCCGTGCAAACAGCGTCGGGCACGAGCCGTCTTTATGTGGTGAATGGCGACCGGGCCGAGGAGCGCATCGTGACGGTCGGCCAGCGGGTGGATGGGCAGGCGGAGATTACCAACGGTCTCAAGGCCGGCGAGCGCGTGGCGACGAAGAACGTCGCCTCTCTCGCGGACGGCACCAGGGTGAACTGACATGCAGTGGCTCGCCGCGCTCTCGGTCCGTCGTCCCGTTCTCGCGACGGTGCTCATCCTTTCGTTCACCGTCGTGGGCGCATTCTCCTTCATGCGGCTGGGCGTCGACCGCTTCCCCAAGGTCGAGTTCCCGACCGTTGTGATCACCACGATTCAGCCCGGCGCCGCGCCGGAGCAGATCGAAACCGAGATCACGGACAAGATCGAAGAAGCCGTCAACACCATCAGCGGGATCGACGAGCTCCGGTCGGTGTCGACCGAGGGCGTCTCGCTCGTGTTCGTGGCGTTCCTCCTCGACAAGGACGCCGACGTGGCCGCGCAGGAAGTCCGGGACAAGGTCAACGGCGCGCTGCCGCTGCTGCCGCGTAACATCGAGCAGCCGCGAGTCGAGAAGTTCGACCCCGACGCCGCACCCGTGCTGAGCATTGCGGTCAGCGCGAACAAGCCGGTCCGCGACGTCACCGAGTACGTGGACAAGACGCTGCGGCGACAACTCGAAAGCATCACGGGCGTCGGCCAGGTGCTCGTCCTCGGAGGCCGCCAGCGCCAGATCAACGTCTGGCTGGACGCCGACCGCCTGCGCGCCTACAACCTGACCGTCACTGACGTCTCGCGTGCCCTGCAGTCCCAGAACATCGAGATCCCCGGCGGACGCGTCGATCAGGGGGCGCACTCGGTCACGCTCCGTACGCGCGGCCGCGTGCAGACCGTCGCCGAGTTCAACGACATCGTCGTACGAGAGAAGGATGGGCACCCAGTACGTGTCGGCGACGTCGCCAGGGTCGAGGACGGCGAGGCCGAGCCGACGACCATCGCAAACGTCGACGGCGAGGCCACGGTGCTCCTGCAGATCCGGCGCCAGTCCGGCACCAACACGGTGGAGGTCGTCAACGGCGTCAAGGAGAAGCTGGCCGAGTTGCAGGCCACGCTGCCTGCCGGCTACTCGGCTCGTGTGGTTCGCGATCTCGGCGAGTTCATCGAGGCCTCGATCAACGACGTCGAGGAACACCTGGTCGTCGGCTCAATCCTCGCGGCCCTCGTCGTCATGGTGTTTCTCTGGAACTGGCGCTCGACCCTGATCGCGGCGGTGTCGATTCCCACGTCGATCATCGCGACCTTCGGCCTCATCTGGTACATGGGCTTCACGCTCAACGCGATGACGATGCTGGCGCTCACGCTCGCCGTCGGCATCGTCATCGACGATGCGATCGTGGTGCTGGAGAACATCTACCGGTTCATGGAGGAAAAGAAGCTCGACCCGGTCACGGCGGCCGTCGAGGGGACGAAGGAGATCGGGCTGGCGGTCCTCGCCACCACCCTGTCGCTCGTGGCCATCTTCGTGCCCGTCGCCTTCATGGGCGGCATCGTCGGCCGGTTCATGGAGAGCTTCGGTCTGACGATGGCGTTCGCCATCATGGTATCGCTGCTGGTGAGCTTCACCCTCACTCCCATGATGGCAGCGCGGTGGTTGAAGGTCGACCCGACGCAGGCCAGGCAGCATTCATCGAAGGACTCGCGTGTGTTCCACGCGATCGACGTTTGGTACACCTGGATGCTCGAGTGGTCCATGGCGCACCGGGTCATCGTCGCAGGCGTGGCCGTCACTGGTGCTCCTCTCGAGCGTGCCGTTGTTCATCGTGGCCAGCAAGAACTTCATGCCGGTCGACGACCAGGCCGAGTTCGAGATCAATCTGCGGGCCCCTGAAGGCACGAGCCTCGAATCGACCGAGGTGCTCGCGAACCGCGTGGCCAACGCCGTTCGCGGCCGGATTCCGGAAGTGGACTACACGATGGTCACGGTCGGCGGAGACCAGTCCGGCACGCGCAACCTGGCCACTGTCTACGTCCGGCTGACGAAGATCGAGGACCGCACCCGCGATCAGTTTGCCGTGATGGGCGTGGTGCGGGACGAGATCCTGCCGCCGCTGGCTGAGGGACTTCGGACATCGGTCCAGCAGGTGGCGACGATCGGCGGCGGCGGCTCCCAGAACGCTGACGTGCAGTTCCTGATCAGTGGACCGGATCTGAAGACGCTCGAGGAGGTCGGACGTCAGATGATCGAGGACGTCAAGAAGACGCCCGGCGTCGTGGACGTGGACTCGTCGCTCTACGTCGGCAAGCCCGAGCTGTCGGTCCGGCTGGATCGGCCGAAAGCCTCGGACCTCGGCGTGCAGATCGCGGACGCGGCCGAGGCGCTGCGCCTCCTGGTCGGAGGCGACCAGGTCACGACGTTCAACGAAGGCAGCGAGCAGTACGAAGTCCACCTTCGCGCGAGAGCGGAGAACCGGACGACTATCGACGCGATCGGTGCGCTGACGGTCCCGTCGAACCGGCTGGGCAGCGTGCCGCTCGACAACGTGGCGCGACTTCAGCGAAGGCACGGCCCCCTCCGATATCAATCGGCTTGGACGCCAGCGCCAGGTGACCATTTACGCCAACGTGCTGCCCGGCGGATCGCAGTCCGAGGTGCAGAACGGTGATGCAGACCGCGTTCGACCGGCTCAACCCCGGCGCCGGCTACAGCGGCGGGTTCACCGGCCGATCGAAGGAGCTGGGCCGGGCGGCCGAGAACTTCGTGCTCGCCTTCGTGCTGTCTCTGGTCTTCATGTATCTCATCCTGGCCGCGCAGTTCGAGTCGTGGCTCCACCCGATCACGATTCTGCTGTCGCTGCCGCTGACGCTGCCCTTCGCCCTTCTCTCGATCATCATCTTCGGGCAGTCGCTCAACATCTTCTCTGCGCTCGGCCTGCTGGTCCTGTTCGGCGTGGTCAAGAAGAACTCGATCCTCCAGATCGACCACGCCAACCAGCTCAGGGCTCTGGGGCTGTCCACCAGGGACGCCATCGTTCAGGCGAGCCGCGACCGGCTTCGTCCGATTCTGATGACCACGTTTGCGTTCGTGGCCGGAATGATTCCGCTCATCGTCTCGAACGGCGTCGGCTCCGGCACCAACCACGCGATTGGCTTCGTCATCTTCGGGGGCCAGTCGCTGGCCCTCCTGCTCACACTGCTCGTCACGCCGGTGGCCTACTCCCTGTTCGACGACGCGTCGAAGGTGCGGATTTTCGGCCGGCGTGAGCAGCCCGCCGGCGAGGGCTCCAAGCTCGTCTCACAGGTGCACCATGCATAGATTCATCGCGGCCCTCATCTTCCTGACATCTGCCGCGGCGACCGCGGTCGCTCAGCCTGCGGCGATCGCTCCTCCGCCCGCGGAGCTTCAGCTCACGGTCGAAGAGGCCGTGCGGATGGCCATGGACAACAACGTCGACCTCAAGGCCGCCCGGCTCGATCCGCAGATCGGCGACGCCCGCGTGGCCGCCGCCACGGGCGCGTTCCGTCCGACGGTCAGCACGAGCCTGCAGCGCAACAATCAGCTCCAGCCGCCGGCGAGCTTTCTCGTGCCGATCGCCACCCGCACCGACATCACATCGTCGAACGTCGCGCTCGGCCAGCGCCTGCCCTGGTTTGGGACGTCGTACAGTTTTGGCTGGGATACCTCGCACACCGAGAGCAACAGTTTCCTGAACAGCTACAACCCGCTCGTCAGGTCGGGGCTCTCGCTCGCCATCTCGCAGCCGCTCCTGAGGGATCTCCAGACCGACGCCTCCCGGACGCAGCTGGACGTCAGCCTGACGAGCCGCGATGTCGCCGACACGCGCCTCGTCGAGAGCCTGGTCCGGACGACCGCCTCCGTCAAGACGGCCTATTGGGGGCTCGTCGCCGCACGCGCCCTCGATCGACGCACGCAGGAGCTCGCTCGAGCTCGCCCAGGAACTGGCCCGCGTGAACAACGCACGGGTCGACGGTCGGGCAGGCGCCTCCGCTCGATCTCCTGTCCGCGCAAGCGGAGGTCGCGGTCAACCAGGAGCAGCTGATCGTCGCCGAAGCGAGCGAGCGGCTGGTCGAGGATCGGCTCCGCCTGCTCATCTACGACGCGACCGATCGGAACGTCTGGTCGATCCGCCTGAATCCGGTGGACTCTCCGTCGATCGGCATGACCGCCATCAACGTCGACCAGGCCGTGACCAATGCGCTTCGCGATCGCGCCGACTTGACGCGCGCGCAGCTCGACATCAAGAACGCGGACAGCCAGCTGGCGTTCGCGGGCAATCAGCGCCTGCCCGATGTGCGCCTCAACGCCACGTACCAGGCCAGCGGCCTGGCTGGCACCGAGGTCCTTCGATCCGGCGGCTTCCCGGGCACGATTGTCGGGGCGGGTGACGGCAGCGGGCTCGGCAGCGCGATCGATCAGCTCTTCAGGAGCGACTACCCGACGTGGGCAGTCGGGGTGAGCGTCGCGTATCCGATAGGCAAGAGCGTCGAAGAGGCGCAGTATGTGCGCAGCCGGCTGGAGCGTGATCAGGCGGTGGAACGCGTCAAGAGCGCACAGGCGCGCGTCATCCAGCAGGTCCGTGACGCCGGCTGGAAGGTCGAGATGAACGCCAAGCGCATCGAGACGTCGCGCGCCAGCCGCGAACTGGCAGAGCAGCGGCTGGACGTGGAACGGCGTCGGTTCGACGTCGGCATGTCGACGAGCTTCCTCGTCATCCAGGCCCAGCGAGACCTGGCCGATGCCCGGCAGCGCGAGCTCTCAGCCGTGCTCGCCTACAACCTTTCGCTCGTCGACTTCGAAGCCCTCCAGCAGGCTTCGCCTTCGGGAACTTAGAACTTAGAAGTGAGAACTACGAAGGACACTACGACGGTGTCCTTCAGAGCTCGCACTTCTCACTTCTCACTTTCCGAGCTAGTAGCTCTGCGTGTATCGGCGGTGAAACTCTTCCCAGGTGTACGCGTGGCCCTGGCCGCCGAGGTGCTCCAGCGCGTAGGTGGCGGCGACGCTGCCCATCTGGGCGCATGTCGGCAGCTGATGCCCGAGCGCCAGGCCCTTCAGGAAGCCCGCCGCGGAAGGCATCGCCCACCCCGGTCGGATCGACGATCCGCTGCGGGGCGACGGCATGCACGTCGACCTGCCCTGCGTCGGTGATGACCGACGAGCCGTTCTCGCCGCGCGTGACGATGAGCGCTCCGGCCTTTCGGCAGGATGTCGCCGTCGTCGAGACCGGTCTTCTGCTTCAGGATCTCGAACTCGTAGTCGTTGCAGATGACGATCGCCGCACCGATGACGCCTTCGCGCAGCTCGTCGCCGGACATCCGCGCGCACTGCTGACCCGGGTCGAAGACGTACCGGATGCCGAGCGCACGGCACTCGTCGGCGTACTGCACCATCGCGACCGGGTCGTTCGGCGAGATGATCGCGAGGTCCGCTCCGCCGATCGACCTGAACGACAGCTCGCCGGCGTGCGCCATCGCGCCCGTGTAGAACGACGCGATCTGGTTGTTGTTCTGGTCGGTGCTGCAGAAGAACGACGCCGTGAACTTGCCGGGGATCTGCTTGACGTCCAGCGGTGTCGACGCCGGCCGCCTCGAGCCAGGTGCGGTACTCGCCGAAGTCCTCTCCGGCCGTCGCCATGAGCATGGGCCGCTCGCCGAGCAGCGCCAGCGTGTAGGCGATGTTCGGCGCGCACCCGCCCCGGCGCTTGTCCATCGTGTCGACGAGAAAGCTGAGGCTGACCCGGTGGATGTGCTCGGGCAGGATGTGCTCGGTGAACTTGCCCGGGAAACGACATCAGGTAGTCGTAGGCGATCGAACCGGTTACGACAATCTTCACAGGGACACTCCAGAGGCCAGGCGGGCCTGCACGGCCCGGGAGGCGGGTCGTTCCAACCCGCGCTAGAGATACTTGCCGACGATCGGCGCAAGATCCCGCTTCGTCTGCTCGGGCACGTGCTCCGGCCGGGTGATGATGGCCGTCGCCAGGGCGTCCTTGCAGGCGCAGGTGCGCGGCCCGCCGAGCCGCGCCACGGCCTCGGCGATGGTCTTCTGCGCCGTCGCCGCGTTCTGCATCAGGTTGGCGATGATGAGCTCGACGGTGACGCTGTCGTGATCCGGGTGCCAGCAGTCGTAGTCGGTGACGAGCGCCAGCGTCGCGTAGCAGATCTCGGCTTCGCGCGCGAGCTTCGCTTCCTGGAGGTTCGTCATGCCGATGACGTCCATCCCCCACGATCGGTAGAGCCTCGACTCCGCCAGCGTCGAGAACTGCGGGCCCTCCATGTTCACGTAGGTGCCGCCACGGTGGACGGTGGCGCCGACGGCCTCGGCCGCATCGGCGCCGATCGCTCGACAGGTCGGCGCAGACCGGGTGCGCGAAGCGCGACGTGCGCGACCAGGCCGCGTCCGAAAAACGTGCTGATCCGCCCCTTGGTGCGGTCGAAGAACTGATCCGGCACCAGGATGTCGAGCGGCTTGTACTCCTCCTTGAGGCTGCCGACCGCGCTCGCCGAAAGAATGCGCTCGACGCCGAGCACCTTGAAGCCGTAGATGTTGGCGCGGAAGTTCAGCTCGGACGGCAGGAGCCGGTGGCCCGACGCCGTGCCGCGCGAGAAACGCCACGCGCGTCCCGCGCAGCGTCCCGACGACGTACGGGCCCGAAGGGTCGCCGAACGGCGTCGCGAATCGTTCGCTCTTCGCGGTCGGTCAGCTCCGCCATGTCGTACAGGCCGCTGCCGCCGATGATGCCGATGTGCACGTCATGATGTCGATCGCTGAGCCTGTGTGTCGTCAGGCGTGCGCCGGCTCGAACCGGGGCTTCCCGTCGACCTGGGTGAGATAGCCGGCAGCCACAGCCGGATCGTGTGGCGAAGAAGACGAGGCGTCCGTTCGTTGGGCTTCCTGGACGAACGCCTTCTTCGCCGCGAGCGTGTCCATCGGGAAGAGATCGAACCCCATGATCCACGCCGCTGGCACGTGCGCCGTCGTCGGGATCAGGTCCGCCGACGTAGGCGGCCTGGCGCCCGCCAGACTCGATGATGGCCATCTGATGGTGCGCCGTGTGCCCGCCGGTCCGCCGGACGCGCACGCCCGGCATGATCGTCTGATCGTCGTCGACGAGCTCCAGCACGCCGGCGTCGAGCAGCGGCACGAAGTTGTCCGCCAGATAGCTGGCACGGTTGCGCTCGTGCGGGTGTGTCGCATCTTCCCACTCGCCGCGCCGGACGACGTATCGCGCGCGCGGAAAGCGGGGCCGGAGCGTCCCGGTCGCGTCGCGCACCGTGAACCCGCCGGCATGATCGAAATGCAGGTGGGTCGCGAGCACGATGTCGATGTCCTCGGGCGCGATCCCGGCCTCGGCGAGCGAGTGATCGAGGTGCCGGCCGCGTTCGACGCCGTAGATCTCCTGAAACCTCGCGTCCTCCTTGTCGCCCAGCCCGGCGTCGATCAGCATCGTCCGCACGCCGCGCACGACCAGCGGCCGCATGGCCAGCGCGATGCGGTTGCGCTCGTCCGGCACGACCTTGGCTGACCAGAGCGGCCGCGGCACGACACCGAACATCGACCCGCCGTCGAGGCGAAAGAAGCCGTCGGACAGCGAGATCGAGCTCGAGGTCGCCCAACGAGAAACGAATCGGGCGACTGGCGGACCGGGCGACTGGAGCGACTGCGGCCGCCTGCTTCAGCTCGACGAGCACGCCGTGCGCGCTCGAAGGATGAATGAACGCCACCAGGGCGCCTTCGGCGCCGGGCCTGGGCTGCTCGTCGATGAGCCGGACACCCCGGGCCTTCAGCTGGGCCAGCGCCGCCAGGATGTCGTCGACGCGGAGCGTGATGTGGTGCAGGCCCGGACCGCGCTTGCCCGTGTACTTCGCAATCGCCGATTCGGGCGCGGTGGCCTCGAGCAGTTCGAGCGCCGCCTCGCCGACCGGAATGAAATGCGCGCGCACGCGCTGCGACGCGACATCTTCCGCCCCTTCGACCTCGAGGCCGAGCGCGTCCCGGTAGAACGCAGGGCGGCGCCGCAGATCGGCGACGGCGATGCCGACGTGATCGAGGATGGCCTTCATCTGATCAGGCGGGCGATGAGCGCGTCCGCGGCCGAGTACGGGTCCGTTTCGCGCGAGGCGATGCGCTCGACGATGCCGGCCAGCTCGCCCTGCGCGAGGACCTGCTGCTCGAGTCGGTCCAGAAGCCGCTTCGCCAGAATCTCACGCAGCCGATGCTCGCTCCGCACGTGCCGGCGCGACCCATCGCCGGCTGTGGCGTGTGCGCGAAACGCCCAGACCGCCTTCAGCAGGTCGCCGACCCCGGCGCCGGTCGTCGCCACGGTCTTCACGATTGGCGGACGCCACTCCCCCGCGCCGTAGGAGTGCAGCGACAGGGTGGCTTCGATCGCCGACACCAGGCGATCCGCGCCCTCGCGGTCGGCCTTGTTCACCACGAAGATGTCCGCGATTTCCATGATCCCGGCCTTGAGCGCCTGCACGTCGTCGCCGGTGCCCGGCACCAGCGTGACGATCGAGACGTCGGCCGCGCGCACGATCTCCACTTCGTCCTGGCCGACGCCGACCGTCTCGATGACGATCGACGTCGCGGCCGGCCGCGTCGAGCACGAGCGCCGCGTCGCTCGTCGCGCGCGACAGCCCGCCCAGATGACCGCGCGTCGCCATGCTGCGGATGAAGACGCCTTCGTCGGCGGCGTGCGTCTGCATCCGCAGGCGGTCGCCGAGCACGGCGCCGCCGGTGAACGGGCTCGTCGGATCGACGGCGATGACGCCGACCGTTCGGCCCTCACGACGGAGCTCGGCGGTGAGGCGATCGACGAGCGTGCTCTTGCCGGCGCCGGGCGGGCCGGTGACGCCGATGAGGTAGGCACGCCCCGTCTTCGCGAAGATGCTCGCGAACGAGCTCGGCGCCGGCGGCGTCCTCGCTCTCGACCATCGAGATCGCCCGCGCGATGGCGCGGACGTCGCCGCCGACGATGCGCTCGGCCAGCGACGTCAGTGGATCCATCCTGCCAGCAGCTGCCGCGCGATCACCAGGCGCTGAATCTCGCTCGTGCCTTCACCGATCGTCGTGAGCTTGACGTCCCGGAAGTACTTCTCGGCCGGGTAGTCCTTGACGAATCCGTAGCCGCCGTGAATCTGCACGCAGTCGTCGGCGACGCGCACGGCCATCTCGCTCGCGTACAGCTTCGCCATCGACGACTCGAGCGTGGTCCGTTGCCCCTGATCCTTCAGGTACGCGGCGCGATACGTCAGCAGCCGCGCCGCCTCGATGCGGGTGGCGTTGTCGGCCAGCTTCCACTGGATCGCCTGAAAGGCACTGATCGTCCTGCCGAACGCGCGACGCTCCTGGGCGTAGCGGCGCGCGGCGTCGTACGCACCCTGCGCGAGCCCGACCGACAGCGCGGCGATGCCGATGCGGCCGGCGTCGAGCACCTGCATGGTGTTGACGAACCCCTGCCCGAGATCGCCAAGCAGGCGATCGGCAGGCACGCGGCAGTCTTCGAAGAGGACCTCGCTCGTGTCGCTGGCGCGCATGCCGAGCTTGTCCTCCTTCTTGCCGGCGCGGAGACCGGCCGTCCCGCGATCGACGATGAACGCCGAGATGCCTTTGCGCCCGGCCTCCCGATCGGTGACCGCCATCACGACGATGATGTCGCCAACGCTCCCGTGCGTCGTGAACGTCTTGGCGCCGTTCAACACCCAGCTGTCACCGTCGCGGACCGCCGACGTTCGCATGCCCGCGGCATCGCTGCCGGAGGTGGACTCGGTCAGCGCCCACGCGCCCACCCGCTCCCCGCGCGCCAGCGGCACCAGGAACCGCCGCTTCTGGTCCTCCGTGCCGAACATGAGGATGTGAGACGAGCAGAGCCCGTTGTGCGCGGCGACCGACAGCGCGACAGCAGGATCGACGCGGGACAGCTCTTCGATGCAGATGCAGTAGTCGAGCGGCGAAAGCCCCGCTCCACCGTAGGTCTCGGGCACCTGGATGCCCAGCAGGCCGAGCGCCGCCAGGGATGGCAGCACTTCCGACGGAAAATGCTGCGCGGCGTCCCACTCTCTGACGTGTGGGCGCAGTTCGGTCTCGGCAAACTCCCGGACGCTCTTCGCGAGGAGTCGCTGCTCATCCGTCAGGCGGAAATCCATGCGCCGTACTATTATGGCATCGGGAGGTTTCATGAGGCGCGTGCGGACGGCAATCCTGGTTCTGGCGGCCATCGTCGGCGCGCCGACCGCGGCTCGGGCGGACCTCTCTTTGTTTGTTGGCGCCACGATCACCCCGGAGAGCCGCATGGCGCGCGGCGTGGCGGCCGGCCTGGGCCTGCTGATTGTCGGGTTCGAGTTCGAGTATTCCAACACCCCGGAAGACGCCGCCGTCGGTGCGCCGTCCGTGCGCTCCGGGTCCGGGAACGTGCTGCTCCAGACGCCAGTGCCGATCTTCGGAGTTCAGCCGTACTTCACGACGGGCGGAGGCGTCTACCGCGAGGTGCTGGGGGTCCGCGAACAGACAGGCTTCGCGGCCAATATCGGCGGCGGGGTCAAGGTGTCGCTGGCAGGTCCGCTGCGACTGCGGATCGACTACCGGGTCTTCAACCTCGGCGACGATGCGTTGTATTCATCGACGCATCGCGTCTACGCGGGGATCAATCTGAACTTCTGACGCAGAATTGCAGGACTACAGAATTGCAGGATTGCAGGAGGTCTTTCCTTCCTGCAATCCTGCAATCCTGCAATCCTGCAATGGTGTTACTTGCCCAGGTCTGACACCAGCGTCAGGTTGACGAAATTCTGACCGGAGGCGTAGGCGTCGGCGTACTGCTTGTACAGCGCGTTGACCTCGGCCGGAAACGCCTCTGCCAGGATGTTCGACACCGTGTAGTCGGCGCCTTTCACCGACGGATCGATCACGAAGACGTAGAGGGCGGCCCCGCCCGCGGCGGGATCGGGCGATCTGAACACCTTCCAACTCGCTGCCTGCTGCTTGCGCTCAGGCTTCTCGCTTTTCTGCAGGGCTTCCTTCAGCTTGGCGACGACGGCCTCGAAGTCCGCGGTCTTGTCCGCCTTGATGAAGTTCAGCACCATGCCCGCGTCGGACGCAAACACGCGCGCGGTCGGCGCCGCTTGTGCCTGCTGGGCCGGTGCTGCCTGCGCCTGGGTGGACACCGCTCCCACGGCCAGCACGCCGACGACCAACCCCAACCCCATCCAGCCTCGCCGACCACCAAAGGTCAGCTCGTTGTCTCGAACCATCGCGGCCTCCTCCTTCGCGTAAGGGACGCTACTCTACCGTACTCGCCCGCTACACGAAAACCGACATTACTTCGTTGGCAAGCAGCATGCCCGCCCGGGTCAAACGCAGGCGACCACCTTCCCGGACAAGGAGGCCGGCATCGACCAATCGTGCCAATTCCGTGCCGAACCGTTCCCAGACGTCGACGCCGTATCGAGAGCGAATCGTCCCCTCGTCCACGCCTGCCGCGAGCCGGAGCCCGGTAAACAGGGCGTCTCCGAGCCGTTCCTGGTCCGACAGCTGTCGCCTGTCGGTGGCCGCTCCGCCCTGGCGGTCGATCGCGGCGATGAAGTCCTCCGTAGACGAGAGATTCTTCCACCGGACGCCTTCCACGGTCGAGTGGGCGCCGCATCCGAACCCGACCCAGTCGCCGTCGCTCCAGTATTTGAGGTTGTGACGGGAGGCCCGCACCCGGCCGGGCGACGTTCGAAATCTCGTACTGCTCGTACCCATGCGCCTCCAGCCGGTCCATCGCCGTGAGGTACATCAACGCCGCATCGTCGTCCGGCGCCTGGGACCAGCGCGAACGAGCCATTTCCTCCTTCAGGGGGGCGTTGGGATACACCTCGAGCAGATAGAGCGACAGGTGCTCGGGGCCGAGGAGGAGCACCCCGTCCACCGATTCGAGCCAGTCGTCGACGCGCTGGCCGGGGAGCCACATCATCAGGTCGAGGCTGACGTTGTCGAAGCCGGCTCTCCTTGCCTCGTCGAACGCGGCCCGTGCCCGAGCGGCGCCGTGGAGACGGGACAGCCGCTTCAACTCGTCGTCGCGGAGCGACTGCACCCCGAAACTGAGACGGTTGACGCCGGCGTCACGATACGCGGTCAAGCGCTCGGCCGAGACTGTCTCCGGATTCGCCTCGAGGGTCACCTCGAGGTCTGCAGCCAGGTCGAAACGCCGCGCGCAGGCCTCGAGCACGCCCGCGATCTCGGCCGGCTCGAGCAACGATGGCGTCCCGCCGCCGAAAAAGACCGTGTCGGCCTGCCGCCCTCCGTAGGGCGACTCCAGAATCTCGCGCGTCAGGGCCGCGACGTAACGCGTCTTCAGCCCCTCGTCGAAGAGACCGCGGTTGAAGTTGCAGTAGTTGCAGATTGACGAACAAAAGGGGATGTGGAGATACAGGCCTAACATTGCTGATTGCCAATTGCTGATTGCTGATTGGATTGCGATGATTGCTGATGGATGCCGATTTGGATGGCCCTCAAATCAGCACTTAGCAATCAGCACTTAGCAATTCTTAGATCCTGCCCGTCCGCCCGGCCACTTCAGGTCGGCGCGGCCATCGCGCACGCCAGGCTCGCGCAGCTGGGCGCGGGCCTGCCGGCCGCCGCGTCCGGGAGAGGGCAGCACCTTGCGGCGCATCTTCCACATCGTGACCAGGTCGTCGACGCCGCCGTTGGTGGGAAGCTCCCGGTAATCAGCGCCGTCGAGGGCCTTGAACTCGCACATCTCGTGGAGGCGGGACCGCATGCGGTGTCCGATCCGAAACAACAGGGCGTTGGGATCGGTGTCGTCGGGGATGTCCTGATAGTTGGAAGTGAAGATGGTCAGGCGCTGCTCGTTGTAGCGGGTGTTGACGATGAGGTTCATCGTCTCCTCCACCCACTCAGACGTCTTCTCCGCGCCCAGGTCGTCGAGGACCAACAGCTCAGCCGTCATGACGGGACGAAGGACGTCCAGTTCTGTCGTCCGGGTAGAGGGGTCGTACGTACTGCGGATGAGGCGCAGGAGATCGCGCGTGTCATAGAACATCGCACGCACGCGGGCATTTTCCACAATCTCCCGGAGCACCGCCACCGCCAGATGGGTCTTGCCGACGCCTGGCTGCCCCTCGAGGAACAGCCCCTTCGTCACGACGGGGAAAGCTTCGACGATCCGGCGCGCCTCGGCGGCGGCCCGCTCGAGCGATTCGTTGTACGCGAGGAAGTTCGCGATCGTGCAGTGCTCGTAGCGCCTGGGGATTCCGGCGGCCGCGAGCCTCTTCAGCCCGAGAGAGTCGCGCCAGCACTCGCACCGCACGACGCGGCGTGTGCTATCGATGGTGACGGGCTTCCACCCAGTGTCGTCGCAGTGCGGGCAGGACATCCGAGTCGGGAAGTATAACAGCTCACGACGAAGACTTCGTCTTCTTCTCCGATCGCACGAGGTCGGTTGGCGAGGACTTGACGAGCGCCGTCGACAGCCGCTGCTCCCAGTCGCCGAGGCCGCGCGCCATTTCGCTCTTGACGTACTCCATGAACTCGTTGACCTCGTGCTGCATGCGCTCGATCTTTCGCCGCATGTTGAGGATGATCTCGACGCCAGCCAGGTTGACGCCGAGATCGCGCGTCAACGACAGGATGGTCTCGAGCTGCTCCAGGTCTTCCTCTGAGTACAGCCGCGTATTGCCGTCGGTGCGCGACGGCTTGAGCAGCCCTTCCCGCTCGTACAGGCGCAGCGTCTGCGGGTGGATGTTGTACTTCAGCGCCACCGCGCTGATCATGAAGTAGGCCTTTCCTGGTTTTTTCATGACCGATCACCCGTCCGGTGCAGGTCCTTGCGCACGTCGTCTCCGTTCAGCCGGCCGAATTCGCGCAGGAGCTCCTTCGAACGTTCGTCGAGCAGACGCGGCAGCACGAGCCGCACCTCGACCACGAGGTCCCCGCGCCGGCCGGTTCGCGCCGACGGCACGCCCCGCTCGCGCAGACGAAAGCGCTGCCCGGACTGCGTCCCCGGAGGGACGCGGAGGCGCGCGTGCCCGTCGAGCGCGGGCACGTCGAGCTTCGCGCCGAGCGCCGCTTCGTGAATAGCGATCGGGACCACGACGTGCAGGTCGTCGCCCTCCCGTCGAAACACCGGATGGGGCTCGACACGCACGGTGAGGAAGACGTCACCGGGATCGCCGTTGTTGCGTCCCGCATGCCCCTTGCCGGGAATGCGAACCTGGGCGCCGTCTTCCAAGCCCGCCGGCACCGCGATCGTGAGGGTCTCGGTGCGGCGCTCGAACTGCTGCCCACCGCACGACATGCAGGCGCGTCGCCGATTGGAGCCCGGAGCCGCGGCACCCGTCACACGGCTTCGAGAACACCATGTGCCCGCGCGCGGACTTGAGCACGCCGGCGCCCTGGCACTGGTGGCAGCGCCGCTCGGCCGTCCGCAGCCACCCGGCGCCCTCGCAGACGCTGCACGGGTGCGAGTCGCGTCACGGTCAGCGGGCGCTGCCCGCCGCGCCATCGCTTCCTCGAAGGAGAGCGTCAGCACCTGGTGGAGATCGGCACCGCGTTCGGCCTCGCCGGTCGTCTGCGCCTCGGCACGCTGGCGAAAGACCTCCGCGAAGAGATCGCCGAAGGTCGACGCCGTATTGCCGTGGGCGCTGACCGAGAAGTCGAAACCCTCGAATCCGTAGATGCGCGGCTCTTCGGGCCCGCCGATTCCGGCCCCTGTGTCGTACCTGCCGGCGTCGATCCGGATCGCTGAGCGTCTCGTACGCTTCGGCGATCTGGCGGAACTGCGTGGCCGCGAGCCGGTCGCCCGGATTGATGTCCGGATGATAGCGGCGCGCCAGACGACGGTAGGCGCGCTTGATGTCGCCCACCGTCGCCTCACGACCGAGGCCAAGCACAACGTAGAAGTCCATCGACGTCAGCTACTGCGACTTGTCGTCCACCACTTCGGCGTCGATGACGTCGCCTCCACCGCCAGGCGCCTGGCCGGCGGCCCCGCCCGCGGAGCCCGAGCGACCGCCACCGGCCTCGTCTCCAGCCCCGCCCGCGCCAGCCGCCGAGGCCTGCTGATAGAGATTGGCGGCGGCTTTGTGTTGGGCCGCTGTCAGCTCTTCCATCGCTCGAGTGATGCCCGCCGCTTCGTTGGCTTCGATCGCCTTCCTGAGCCCTTCGGTAGCGGTCTCGATGGCCTGCTTGTCCGCGGATGAGAGCTTGTCGCCCGACTCCTTGAGGAAGGCCTCCGCGGCGTACACCGACTGGTCGGCCCGGTTGCGTGTCTCGATCTCCTCGCGGCGCTTCTTGTCCTCCTCGGCGTGGGCCTCGGCCTCCTTCATCATCCGGTCGACCTCGTCCTTGCTCAGGCCGCTCGACGTCGTGATGGTGATCTTCTGCTCCTTGCCCGTGGCTTTGTCCTTGGCCGAGACGTTGACGATGCCGTTGGCATCGATGTCGAAGGTCACGTCGATCTGCGGCACGCCCCGCGGCGCCGGCGGAAGGCCGACGAGATGGAACTTGCCGAGCGTGCGGTTGTCGCGCGCCATCGACCGCTCTCCCTGCAGCACGTGGACTTCGACACTCGTCTGGTTGTCCGAGGCTGTCGAAAACGTCTCGCTCTTCCGCGTGGGGATCGTGGTGTTCCGCTGAATGAGCGTGGTCATCACACCGCCCATGGTCTCGATGCCGAGCGAAAGCGGGGTCACGTCGAGGAGCAGCAGGTCCTTGACATCTCCAGCGAGCACGCCTGCCTGCACGGCCGCGCCAACGGCCACCACTTCGTCGGGGTTGACGCCCTTGTGCGGCTCCTTGCCGAAGAGCTCCTTGACGATCTGCTGGACCCTGGGGATGCGCGTCGAGCCGCCGACGAGCACTACCTCGTCGATCTTGCGCGGGTCCACGCCCGCGTCGGACAGCGCCTGCTTCGTCGGACCGACCGTCCGCTGCAGGAGATCGTCGACGAGCTGCTCGAACTTCGCGCGCGTCAGCTTCATCTGCAGGTGCTTGGGGCCAGTCTGGTCCGCGGTGATGAACGGCAGGTTGACGTCGGTCTCCATCACCGTTGAGAGCTCCATCTTGGCCTTCTCCGCGGCTTCCTTCAGCCGCTGGAGCGCCATCCGGTCCTTGGAGAGGTCGATGCCGTCGGTCTTCTTGAACTCTGCGGTGATCCAGTCGATGATCCGCTGGTCGAGGTTGTCGCCGCCGAGATGCGTGTCGCCGTTGGTGGCCTTGACCTCCACGATCCCCTCACCCACTTCGAGGATCGAGATGTCGAAGGTGCCGCCGCCGAAGTCGTACACGGCGATGATCTCTTCCTTCTTCTTGTCGAGGCCATAGGCGAGAGCGGCCGCGGTCGGTTCGTTCACGATCCGCATGACCTCGAGGCCCGCGACCGTCCCGGCGTCCTTTGTCGCCTGCCGCTGAGCGTCGTTGAAGTAGGCCGGCACCGTGATGACGGCCTTGGTCACCGGCTGCCCGAGGTACTCCTCCGCGGCCTGCTTCAGCTTCTGCAGGATCATCGCGGAGATCTCCGGTGGCGTCAGCGGCTTCTGCTGTCCGTCGACCATGATGGTCACGCGCCCGTCAACCGGCACGACGTGGTACGGCACCATCTTCAGCTCTTCGCCGACCTCGTCGAAGGTGCGGCCCATGAAGCGCTTGATCGAAAAGATCGTGTTTTCCGGGTTGGTGACGGCCTGCCGCTTGGCCACCTGCCCCACCAGCCGCTCGCCGGTCTTGGTGAACGCGACGACCGACGGCGTGATCCGCCCGCCTTCCGGATTGGTGATGACGACGGGCTCTCCGCCTTCCATGACGGCGACGACGGAGTTGGTCGTGCCCAGATCGATCCCGATGATTTTGCTCATTGATGTCCTCGGTGTGCGTCGGAGGGTGATTTCAGACACAGTATAAAACCTGAGCGTATTACAGTCAATGCTGTCGACGAACCCGGACCCTGAGTTAGGTTTACCCCTCCTCGACGTTTCTTCTCACCGGGGGCGAACTGGATGCCTCCAAGCTTTCTCCGCTTCACCCGAGGAGGGTTGTATGAATCGATCGCAGTTCGGGCGGCTGGTGCTCCTGGGCGTGCTGACGCTCGGCGCCGGATCGACGCGCATCGCGGCCACCGCAGACGATCAGCATCGCGGCCACGGCCAGGACAAGGGCCAGAGCGTCACCGTGTCCTTCGGCGCAGGGCTCAACAGTGCGGCCGCCGCCAACCACCACGTCTTGCCCCGGACAATCGAAGTCGACAAGGGCGGCGTGGTGAACTTCGCGGTCTCGGGCTTCCATCAGATTTTCGTTTACCAGCCAGGGGTGACGCCCGACGATGTGCTGGCCGCCGCGGCGCCGTTCCCGCCGGTGGGCCGGCCGCCGACGCCGCAGGAGCTGTACATCAATTACGGTCTTCCGCTGGATCCGGCCAATCCGATCCTGATGTATGTGGGTCTCAACCCGGGGTTCCCGCCGAACCCGCCGCTCAATCCGCTGCAGCCGCCAAATGCCCCGATGTTCTCGGCGGCCTTCAACCGGGTGGAGTCGGTCGTCTTCCAGGAACGCGGCCGTTACCTCGTCATCTGCAACATCAACCCTCACTTCAGGGATGGGATGTACGCCTGGGTCACTGTGAAGTAGAGCCCGGCTCGTCGCGCCGGCGCCCCCACGGCGCCGGCCGACCGTCGTGCCCGCTGAGCAGATTGCCCCGAGAGGGCCTATACTGGTGAGGCCAGCCTGACCTGCCTGCATCGAGAGGCGTCGCCATGGGCTCCACCCGGCTCCCCTTCGTTGCTGTGGCTCTCGGTGTGCTCGCCGTCACGCCGCCCACGCACGCCGTCGCACAGGACTACGAACCCCCGGCACACGTTTCGTACGCCGAGGGCATCGTCACGCTCGAACGCGAGAGCGAGTCCGAAGAGGCTGGCGCGGGAGCGGTCGTGCTGCCGGGCGACCGGCTGCGCACCTCCGCCGGCCGCGCCGAGATCCTGTTTCCAGATGGCACGTCGCTGGCGATCGACGAGTTCACCGTCGTGGACCTCATGGACCGCGCCCTGCTGCGGCTGACGGCCGGCCGCGCGCGGCTCACGGTGCCCGGCGCCGCGGACCCAGCAGCGGCGCTGCGTTACCAGATCGATACGCCTTCGTCCTCGGTGTCGACTGAAGGCCCCGGCGAATACCGCGTGGCAGTGGCATCGTACCCCTCGGGGACGGAGACCCAGCTGTCCGTCCTGCATGGCTACGCCGTAATAGCGACGACCCAGGAGGCGGTGCGCGTGCGATCCGGAGAGCAGAGCACTGCTCGCGACGGATTCGCTCCGTCCTTTCCTCGCAGCTTCAATGTGGCGCGCTATGACGAGTTCGACCGGTGGGCCGACCAGCGCCGGGAAGAGCGCATGGGCTACCGAGGCGCCTCGAGCTCCGCGCAATACCTCCCCGCCGATCTTCGGGTGTACGGGGGGACGCTTGACAGCTATGGGACGTGGCAGCAGGAGCCTGACTACGGGCAGGTGTGGTACCCCACGGTCGCGCCGGCGTGGCGCCCCTACTACCACGGGTCCTGGTCGTCGGTCCCTGGCTACGGTTGGACGTGGAGGGGGCTCGATCGCTGGGCCTGGCCCACGCATCACTACGGACGGTGGGGGCACAGGGGTGCGCGGTGGTTCTGGATTCCTGGTCGACACTGGGGACCGGCGTGGGTTTCGTGGGGCGTTGCGCCTGGCTATGTGGGCTGGTGTCCGCTCGGTTTCAACAATCGACCCGTGTTCGCCATGTCCGTCTCGACGGGCTACGCGTGGAACGGATGGGTGGCGATGCCGCGCGGGCGATTCGGAGCGCATGGCGCGTTCGTGCACCGCGAGGCCGTGCATCATCGCGCCCTAGGCTCCACGCCGTTCATCACCCAGGCTCACCCGCCGGTCGCCGTGCCGCTCGCCGCACGCAACGGCCGCGCGCGCGGCGGAAATGCGGCAGCCTACCGCCTTGGCGCGCCCGTTCCGAACCAGTCGCCGGCCCGAATGCCCGGGACAGTCAACGGGCAGCGCTCGACGCCCGCGACACCGACGCCGCCGTCGGCAGTGCCGATAGGGCCGGGCGGAGGCCGACCGGTGGCAGCGTCCCGCAATCGGGGGATTGACGCGTCGCAGCGCGCAGCCCCCGGCGTCATCACGGGAGGCAGACCAGGCGTGGTTGCCCGCACGCCATCAGGGGGCGCGCCCGAGCCGACGATGAACCCGTATTCCGGAACCGGCGTGATTCGCGCCAACCGCGGTCGATCCGGTTCACCCGACGTCATTCCTGGCATCTCAGGCGGCAGCTCCGCATATGGTCCGACGCCTGGGCGATCTGGAGCCGTCCGGCGCGGTCCGGCACCTCCTCCCGCGGTGCTTCCGCGCGAGGCTCAGCCCCGCCAGCCGGGCGCGGCAGTGCTTCCACGCGAGGCACCGCCCCGCCAGCCGGGTGCGGCAGCGCTTCCGCGCGAGGCGCCGCCACGCCAGCAGCCTGTCGCCGCCCCTTCGCATGAGGCGTCGGCCCCCGACCTCGTCTTCCGGTGCGGCGGCCGCGTCTCCCCGTCGCGGCTCGGGCGCTGGCGACTCGGGACGCGCGAGAAGGCGCTAGAATCAGGGCGTGCATTTCGTCGTCCGCTTCGCGCGCGGTGCGGTGGTCGTCGCGTTGTTTCTGACAGCGGCGACTGCTGGCATCCTGAGCGGCGTCATGTTCGCGTACGCTGGCGACCTCCCCGAGATTTCGGCGCTCGACAACTACGCTCCGAGCACCATCACGAGGGTCTATGCGTCGGGCGGCGAGCTCGTCGGCGAGTTTGCCGTGCAGCGGCGCCTGATCGTCGGGTACGAGAGCATCGCTCCGCAGCTCCGCCAGGCGATCATCGCGGCGGAAGACGGCGACTTCAACACGCACTTCGGGCTCAGCATCTCGCACATCATCGCCGCCGTGAGCCGCGACATTCTGCGCGCGGCGGCAGACGTGGCGGCCGGCCGGAAGACCTCCCGCCCGGCCGGAGCCAGCACCCTCACCCAGCAGCTGGCACGAACGCTGTTCCCGCAGGCCGTCGGCTTCAGCATCGGCGACCTCAGCCTCGAACGGAAGATCAAGGAAGCGATCGTCGCCGTTCAAATAGAAAAGCGTTACACCAAGGACGAGATCCTCACCTTCTACGCCAACCACATGCTCCTCGGCCACGGCACGTACGGGGTCGAGGCGGGTGCGCGCATGTACTTCGGCAAGTCGGCCAAGGACGTGTCGCTCGAAGAGGCCGCGATGCTCGCCGGCATCTTCCAGTCGCCCGGCCGGCAGAGCCCGTTTGTCAACGTGGGCGCCGCCACGGGCCGCAGAAACTACGCGCTGCAGCGGATGGCCGACGAGGGGTTCATCACACAGGCTGAGGCGGACACCGCCAAGAAGCAGCCCATCGTCGTGAGGGGGCAACCACAGCAGGCCAGGTCGAGTGCCCCCTACTTCCTCGAAGAGGTGCGCCAGCACCTCGAACAGGAGTACGGCGCCAAGGCGCTGTACGAAGGCGGGCTGTCGGTCACCTCCACGCTCGACGCCGCGCTGCAGAACGTCGCGAACCGCGCGGTCGACCGCGGCGTCCGCGCCGTGGACAAGCGTCGAGGCTATCGCCGGCCGACGCGGAACGTGCTGGCGGAGGGCCATCAGATCGACGCGTTCAAGGACGAGCGCTGGTCGCGGCCGATCGCCGTCGGCGACATCGTGCCCGCCATCGTGGCGAGCCTCGAGAGCCCAGCCCCCGCCAACGGCGCGCGGCTGCGCATCGGTCCTTACACCGCGGATCTCGCGCCTTCGGGCTTTGCGTGGACCAGGCGGCCGGCGGCCTCCAGCCTGTTCAAGACCGGCGACCTCATCGAAGTTCAGGTGCGGGCCCTGGACTTGTCGAGCGCCATCGCTTCGGTCTCCCTGGAGCAGCGACCGATCCTCGAAGGCGCGCTCGTGGCGATCGACAACCGGACCGGCCAGGTCAAGGCCATGGTGGGTGGCCTCGACTTCGGCCGCAGCAAGTTCAATCGGGCCGTCCAGGCGTTCCGGCAGCTCGGCTCGACATTCAAGCCGATCGTGTATACAGCCGCGATCGATCGCGGGTACACGCCGGCCTCGGTCATTGTCGACGAGCCCGTCGTCTATCCCTCAGGCAGCGGCGAGCCCTACAGCCCGCAGAACTACGACCACAAGTTCGAAGGCCAGGTCACGTTGCGGCGCTCGCTCGAGCAATCGCGCAACATTCCGGCGATCAAGGTCATGGACGCGATCGGTCCGAAGAACGTCGTCGCTTATGGCAAGCGCTTCGGTTTCACCCAGGAATTCCCGCCGTACCTGCCCATCGCGCTCGGCGCTGGCGACGGTACGCTTCTCGAGGTGACGAGCGCGTATACGGTGTTTCCGAACCAGGGCGTGCGGATGCCGCCGTTCAACATCCTCAAAGTCACCGATCGCGACGGCAACCTGCTGGAAGAGAACCGTGCGGAGCCTGTCGACGTCATCCGCGCGGACACCGCCTACGTGGTGACCAACATGCTCCGCGGCGTCGTCCAGCGCGGCACGGCGGCGTCCGCCGCGAGCATCGAGTGGCCCCTCGCCGGCAAGACCGGCACTGTCGATGAGAACACCGACGCCTGGTTCATCGGGTTCGATCCGTACATCACGGTCGGCGTGTGGGTTGGCCACGACGAGAAGCGCCCGATCGGCACGACAGAGACGGGCGCGGCGGCGGCGCTGCCGATCTGGATCGAGTTCATGAAGGCGTACATCGACGCGCGGCCTGACAAGGACACGCCGCCCACGTTCGAAGCACCCGGCAACATCGTCTTCCTGGCGGTTGACCGCTCCACCGGCGCGCTCCTGCCATCCGACACCGATGGCGGCATCTCCGAAGCGTTCATCTCCGGCACCCAGCCGGGGGTGGAGCGTTCCGCTAGCGGTTCGGGGGACTATCGCTCGAGCGGCAGTCGCAGGTTCCAGCCGTCTCGGAGGCGAGATCATGAGCGAACTGAGCGTCAATCGCATCAGCGGCTACACCGTGCTGGGCCTCTCCCTGTTCTCGATGCTCCTGGTTGTCGGCGCCACCGTTCTCACGATGCTCGGCAGGTTCGACCCATCGCCCGACGGCGACGAAGGCGCCGCAGCCCATCTCTTCCAGCTCGCTGTCGTTCTGCTCCTGCCGACAGGGCTGACTTTCTTGGCGACCGCGGACTGGCGGCAACCCTGGAAGGTGGCGAAGCGCCTCGCAGTGCCGGCGGTGGCGCTCGTGGTGGCCTTCGCAACGCTGTTCTACATGGAGAACGTGCGATAAGCGCTCAGGCTATTCGTCGCCCGGTCACACGCGCGAGGAGCGCCGTGGCCTCGGGCACGCGCATCGCGATCGTCGCGCCTCCGAAGGTCGCCGTGAACGCGGCGAGCACGTAAATCGCCACCACCACTGGATGGAGCGGCGGGAGGGCAATCTTCGCTCCCCAGGCGACCGCGGCTGCCGCCGTGGCCGCGGCCCACAGCACAGCCAGGAAACCCGTTGGGAGCCCGGTCAGCCCGATGCGCGCGTTCAATGACCGCCGGAGCAGGAGCAGTTCCACCCACGCGGCCAGAGAGGCGGACACCGTCAGCCCGGCCGCCCCCAGCCTGGCTTCGAGCCCCAGCCAGGACACGAGCGGGACGGCAAAGACGTACCCGAGCACGGCTGCCAGGCCCACGTGCACGAGGGCATACCGAAAGGGCGTGCGTGTGTCGCCGAGCGCGTAGAACGCCGATGAGTACAGCCGCCCCAAGGTGGCCGGCAACAGGCCCAGCGCCGCACCGCCGAGGATCATCCACACGTAGACGGCATCCGCGTACACAAACCGGCCTGTCTGCAGGACGGCCGCTGCGACGACGTCTCCGAGAGCCACCAGGATCATGGCGGACGGTACGACGAAGTAGGCGATCTGCCGCAATCCCCGATCCAGCCTGGCGCGCAGCGGACCGAAATCCGCGTGCCCGCGCGACGCCTCGCCGGCCATGGCCGGCAGTTCCGCCGCCGCCACCGACATTCCGAACACGCTGACTGGCAGCGTGTACAAGAGCTGCGCATTCGCCAGGCCCGTCACGGCGCCCGTTGGCAGCAGGCTCGCGATCATCCCGTCGATGTACGCGCTCGTTTGCAGCACTCCGCGGCTGAAGAACACCGGCACGAAGTTTCGGACGACCAGCTGCACTTCAGCCGAGAACACTTGCAGTCCGGGCCGGAGGTTGGGTGCCACCAGGAGCACAACGGGGAGCTGCACCGCGAACTGCAGCGCGCTGCCAGCCACCGAGCCCCAGGCCAGCCACACGGCCAACTGCGGCAGCGACGAGCCGGGGCCCCAGACCAGGAGCGTCGCAATCATCGCGACGTTCCAGACGACAGGGGCCGCATAGGACAGCAGAAACCGGCGGTGGCTGTTGAGCACTCCCAGGCACCAGGCCGAGAGCACGAGCAGCGCGGCTCCGGGGAACAGCACCCGGACGAGCGTGACGGTCAGCTCGCGCTTGCTGCCGGAAAAGCCCGGCGCCACGACGGCAGTGAGCACGGGCGCGAGGAGAACGCCGAGCGCAACGATCGCCGAGACGACCAGCGCCAGAAGGGAGCCGACGATACCCGCGATGCGATCGGCCTCGGCCGACTGGCCGCGCGACAGCAGGCGAGCGTAGACCGGAATGAACGACGCCGACAGCGCTCCTTCGCCGAAGAGATTCTGAAGGAAGTTGGGAATGCGGAACGCCGCGTTGAACGCGTCGGCGGCCTCCGACTGCAGGCCGAAATAGTGCGCGAACACGCGAAGGCGGACGAGCCCGGTCAGACGGCTGAGGAGAATCCCGGTCGCGACCAGGACCGCGTGCGCCCCCCTCGCTGCCCCGCCTCACTCAACGTCGTCGTCTGAGGGCGAGACCTCGCCGAGGGTCCCGTTCGCCTTCTTCATCAGGAAGGTCTTGATGAGGATATCGATGTCGCCGTCCAGCACCCGGTTGACATCGCCGACCTGCTCCTTGGTCCGATGGTCCTTCACCAGCTGGTACGGGTGCAGCACGTAGCTCCGGATCTGGCTGCCGAAGGCAATGTCTTTCTTCACGCCGCTGATCTGCTCGAGCTTGCTCTGCTGCTCCTTCATCTTGAGGTCGTAAAGGCGTGCCTTCAACACCCGCATGGCCGAGTCGCGGTTGCGGTGCTGCGAACGCTCGTTCTGGCACGACACGACGATGCCGCTTGGCAGATGCGTCAGCCGGACCGCGGAGTCCGTGACGTTGACGTGCTGGCCGCCGGCGCCACTCGAACGGTACGTATCGATACGGAGATCCTTGTCGTCGATCTCCACGTCGACATCCTCGGGCAGCTCCGGCCAGACGTGCACGGAGGCAAACGAGGTGTGGCGCCGCGCTGCCTGATCGAACGGCGAAATGCGCACGAGCCGGTGCACGCCCGCCTCCGCGGCGAGCAAACCGTACGCGTAGTCGCCCGCGACCGTCACGGTCGCGCTCTTCAGCCCCGCTTCGTCCCCGGGCTGGTAGTCGATGACCTCGCGCTTGAACCCACGGCGCTCGGTCCACCGGAGGTACATGCGCAGCAGCATCTCCGCCCAGTCCTGCGACTCGGTGCCGCCTGCGCCGGGATGAATGGTGAGGATGGCGTTCTTGCGGTCGTGCTCGCCGCCGAGCATCTTCTTGATCTCGCCGGCCTGGACTTCCTGATCGAACAGCTCCAGGCCCTGGGCGAACTCCGCGTCCACGGCCTCGCCCGCCTCCGCCCACTCGACGAGCACGGACAGGTCGTCCCGCTTCTTGGCCAGCGACAGAACGAGATCGCGGTCCTGCTCGAGGCGGCGCCTGCGCTGCAGGACCTTCTGCGCCTCGGCCTGATCCTTCCAGAAATCCGCGGCGGCCGTGCGAGCCTCGAGGCGGCTCAGTTCTTCTTCAGGTTTGGCGGCCTCAAAGATAGCTCCGAAGATCCTGGGCTCGCTTGCTCAGATCCTCGAAGCGGCGCTTCAAATCGTCGACGGTCGGCATGAAGGTATTCTACTTCGTCTGCCGCGCTGGCCAGGCGATCACCGGCGGCGCGCGCGAGCCATGAGCACCGCCGCCACTGTCAAGACCAGCGAGGCGTACGCCACGACGTCCCCAATTTGCGTGTAGAGCGTGGGCGCCTGCACGAGATGCACCTCACCGACAATGACCTCGGGGGCAAAGAGCTGGCTGCGGGCGAGGACGCGGCCATAGGGGTCGACGATCCCGCTGATGCCGGTATTGGCCGCGCGCACCAGATAGCGCCCGTTCTCGATCGCGCGCATGGACGCCTGCGCGAAATGCTGATGCGGCGCCACCGTACGGCCGAACCACGCGTCGTTGGTGATCGTCGTCAGCAGTTGACTGCCGTCGGCCACGAACCGGCGGACGAGATTCGGGAAGACGATCTCGTAGCAGATGGCGGTGCTCGCCAGGCCTCCGGCGATCGGCAGGATCGTCGCTTCGGTGCCGGGTGAAAAGGCGGACACGGCCTCGACCAGGGGGCCGGCGAAGAACAACAGGGACTTGAGCGGCACGTACTCTCCGAACGGCACCAGGCGCATCTTCCGGTAGACGGCCTTCTGCTCACCATCCGGCCCGACGAGAAACGCCGCGTTGAAATAGCGGGGCGGCGTGCCCCGCTCGACCTGGGTGCTGCCGAGCAGGATGTCCACGCGCTCGTCACGCGCGATCTGCCGCACCGCTGCGGCCGCCGTCCGATCGTCCTCGAACGAGAAGGGCGTCGACGACTCCGGCCAGATGACCAGACCCGCGCCTTCGCGAATGGCCCGGCGCGTCATGTCGAGGTAGCTCGCGAAAATGGCCGATGCGCGGCTGGGATCCCACTTCTCGCCTTGCGGCACGTTCCCCTGGACCAGGCCGACACGAATCGTGGGACCTGGCGAGGTGAGCTCTCCCCGAGCGATGCGCCAGCTGCCCCACACAGCGATCAGCAGCACGCCGGCAATGGCGATCGCCGCCGGCGCCATCGGCGGGAACCTTCGATCCTGGCCTGCCTCGGCGGGGGCCACGACGGATACGCCCCACCACGCCAGGGCGGCGCTCACCGCGACCACGAGCGCTGACAGACCGTACACGCCGAAGACGCTCGCCACCTGGGCGATCGGCAGCACTTCGGTCTGGCTGTAGCCGAGCAGCACCCAGGGAAAACCACTGTAGAGATACGTGCGGCCAAGCTCCGTCGTCACCCAGACCAGAGGTGCAGCGGCGAGCGCCCGCAGTCCGTGCGCGAGACACAGGTAACGGACGACGGCACCGAAGATGGCCGGAAACGACGCCATCACCGCGACGAGGCCCGCACAGATAAGCACGGCCACCCACGTCGCGAGGCCTCCGTGCTCCGACATCACGTTGACCACCCAATAGAGCGTCCCGGCGAAATACACCAGCCCTGTGACGAAGCCGAGCATCAACGCTCGTCCCAGGGAGCCGGCGGACGGACGGACGAGCGCCGTCAGAAGAGGCGCGAGGGCGATCCAGGCAAATGCCGGGTGACCAAAACCAGGAAAGCTGAGGGCGAGAAGAACGCCAGAAGCGGCAGCGAAGGCGAGGTCGAGACGGCGAGTACGGTTCAGCGGGTGATCCAGGGGTCGAAGCGCTCTTCCTTCTTGAGCTTGGCGCCGATCTGGTCGGCCTCGCTCTTGGTCTTGAAGGTGCCGACGCGCACGCGGTACACCACCGGGTTCCCGGACGCGGGCGTCACCACGAAGGCCCCGTACCCTTTGCCGACCAGGCGACGGGCGATATCTTCGGCTTCTCCACGATCGTTCAAAGCGGCCAACTGCACCACCCAGCCGTTCGAAAGCCCAGGTGTGCGAGCGTCGACCGGCGCCGCAGGCGCAGCCGCTCGAGGTGCGCCTGCGTTGGCCGCCGTCAGCGGTGCGGCCGCGGCCTGCGGCGTCTGCACGGCCGCCGGCTTGGCTTCAGGCGTCGCGGTCGCAGGCGGCGGAGGCGGGGTCGCCGCAGCGGCGCTCCGCTCGGCCCCACGGGTTGCAGAAGGCGGATCGGGCCGCAGCTCGTCGGTCGGGACAGCCCGCGGTACGGTCGCTGTGCTGACGGGACCTTCGCCGTCGCGGCCCCCGGGGGTTGCGCTGGGCGTCGCACTCGAACCGGACATGGACTGGGGCGTCGTCGGGGGGCCCGGCAGGAGATCGGCGGTGGGCTCGGCCGAGCGGGCCGCCGACTGGCGCTCGATGTCCTGAGCGGAGCGGACACCCCGCCCGACGAGAACACCGCAGAGGAAGATGACGACCGAGACGACGGTCGCCGCCATGAACAGGAACACCAGCTGCTTACCGTTCAGCTGGATCTCATGAAAGCCGTCGTCCTGTGCGTGGGTAGTCAACGGCGGAGATTGTACCACGGCATCTCGTGGTCAGCGAGCCGGAACCGCCCGGGCCCGCTCGAGGATCTGCGCCGCGTCCACCGAAGCCGGATCGAGAGCCAGCGCGCGGCTCGCCTCGGCCTCGGCCAGCGCCTGCTCGCGTGCCGCCAGGTACGCCTCGGCCAGGACCTCGTGAGCCTCGGCGGTCTCGGCACTCCAGAGCGAGATCTTGAGTGAGTCGATCGCGTCAGCCACCCGGCCGCCCCGCAGGTACAGGCGCCCGATGAGAAGATGCGCCTCGGCCTCATACGGAGACAGGAAGACCGCTCGGCTCAACTCGGCCAGGGCCTCGCGGTCGTTCTCCTGCTCGAAGAGCCGGCGTCCGCGATCGAGGTGGAACTGGACGAGCTCCAACTGGTCGCGCTGGCCGGTCGACGCGAGCGCTTCGTCGGTACGTTGGGCGAAGCTCTCCTCGAGGGACGTCCGAATCCGCTCCAGCCCTCGAGGCACCGGATCGGCGGGCGGGCGCGTGGCCCATTCCTCGAAGGCGGGCGTCAGCCGCCTGGCGAGCTCGCGCTCCCTGCCGGATTCCGCTGCGCTGCCGGCCGCCGCCAGGGCGGCCGAGAGGACGAAGTGCGCTTCACCGTCGGTCGGATCGCGTCGAACGGCCTCGCGCAGCCAGTAGATGGCAGCCTGCGTGTCCCTGACCAGCCAGTATGCGTACCCGAGATTGAAGAAGTAGTCCGCCCCAGCCGGATCCTCCTCCGCGGCACGGGTGAAGTAGTAGACAGCCTCGCCCGTCTGGGGCGTGCTGCCGCGGCGGACCTGGACGACGCCGAGATTGTTCAACACGGCCGCGGCCCCCGGCGTTGTCTCGCCCAGCCTTTTGAAGGTCGCGAAGGCCTCGTCGTAGCGCTTCAGCTCGATCTGCGAGAGCCCTGAGAGAAAACCGGCACGGCCGGCCCACGGCGATCGAGCCGGAATCGGGCGGATCGCCGCCAGGGCGCGGTCATGCTCGCCCTGGTCGGTGTAGACACGCCAGAGCGCCAGCCGTACCCGGTCGAACGAGGATTGCACCTTGAGGGCCGCATTCAAGTAGTTGATGGCCGTCGCTGGCGTCTCAGCAAGAAGCCCCTTGATGTAGTTTTCGAACGCCGCGACCGGCGGGTGCGCGTGGAGCATCTCGTCGCGGGACCGGCTCGACGGCGGCGCGATACGCCGGGCAATCCGCTCGAGGATGGCAAAGAAGTCCACGAACGGCCCGGCCTCGGTCACGTCGACCCGAACCTTCCCGGTTTCGAGCACGATGGTACGTGCGCGAACCAGGATGGTTTCGCCCTGGAGGCGCTGCGTGCCGACGACAATCTCCGACGCGCCGATGAGCTCCCCGATGCGGATGCACGTCGCGTCCGTCAGCGCGTTGGCCGGAGGCACCTGCAGGCGCTCGAAGGCTTCCCGGCGGTCCTCACCGCTGATTGCGTCGACGCCGAGGGCGGCCAGGTCGTCTGCCAGCAGCACCGATGCCGCCTCGCCGAGCCACACGATCCGGCTCTCGCGGGTCACGTTCTCGAACGGCATCACGAGGGTCTTTCGCACGCGACCGACGGGCGCAGGCTGCGCGGCCGTGTCGACGGCTGCGAGGCAGACGATGAGGGTCAGGGCGATGCGCAGCATCAGGCGGACCCTGACTCCGCGGCGCCGAGCTCGATGGCTAGGACGCATGCCGAAGCACCGATGCCGCGGCACTCGACCACTCGGGTGTCCGAGGGCATGTCGAACCCGGCCAGCAGCGTTTTGAAGGCGGCGGCATAGAAACCGCAGAGAGCGTACCTACAGGCTCCCGCACTGTACCAGAAGATCGACGCGCGCAGGTTGATCGTGGCCGTGCCTCGCCGGAACGTGGACCGTGCGCGATTCCCCTCGTAACACTCGTGGACCAGCCGTCGGACCAGGCGGAGGGCCAGGCGTCGCCTCATCCACCGGGGTGACCGCCTGACCGCTGTCCGTTCCCAGCCGCGCATGGACTCCACCGTCCACTCCGCCGCGTATTGGCCCGCTCGGGTCGTGATCAGGTGGTAGGCCTCGCCTTCCTGCCGCAGGAAGCTCAGGACGGCATACAGCGGCGCCAGCCCGATCGTGCCGTCGCGCAGCCCCTCGGCGTTGAGCCAGTTCTCGTAGAAGGCGAGCCTCGTCGGCAGGATATCGGCAATTCCCTGGTGAAGGCTGGCGACAAGGACCCGACCGATACCAGCTTCGCGCATGTTTCAGGCTGAAGGTAAGGGGTAAGATTCAGGGTCTATGCCGAGCGCGGCCATCCTGGCCGGCGGACGTGCCACCCGGTTCGGGGGGCTCGACAAGGGCGCCACGATCGTCCAGGGCCGGTCGATTCTCGACCGCCAGCTGACCGAACTCACCCAGGTGACCAACGACATCCTCTATGTCGGCGCGAACCCCTCGGCGGAATATCGTGGGCGTCTCCGGGCAGTTGCCGACGCGGCGCCCGGGCTCGGTCCGCTCGGCGGCCTGGAGGCCGCGCTCGGCGCTGCACGGGATGACACAGTGCTGGTGGTCGCGTGCGACATGCCCTTCGTGACCGCCGGGTTCCTCGCGTTCATGGCAAGCCTCATCGAGGCCGGGGGCGACCTCGACGCGGTGGTCCCTCGCACGGCGCGCGGCGCTCACCCGCTTGCCGCCGCGTACCGGAGAACCTGCCGTGCCCGTGTCCAGACCCTGTTGGCGGCCGGCGGCCGCGCGATGCGGGGGCTGCTGGAGGGCCTCCTGGTACGCGAAGTCGCGCCCGATGAGATGGCCCGGTTCGGCAACCCGGACGTGCTGCTCGCGAATGTGAACTCGCCGGCCGATCTCGACCAAGTACAGTCGCTCGCCGGTCACACGCGGTAATCTATCACGGCCCTTTCGACGCCTCCCTGACCAAATGATCCTGACCGTTCATCGACTTGTACTCGAGGCTGTCGCGGGCGCCTGCCAGCGACGATTCGCGCTCGCCGAGATGCCGGCATTCGGCATCGAGGTGCCGCCCAACCGCGCGCTCGGCGATCTCGCAGTCACCGTCGCATTTCAGCTCGCGCGCACCTTGCGCAAGCCGCCGCGCGCCATCGCGCAGGAGATCTTCGGCGATCTCGGGCCCATGCCGGGCATCAGCCGTATCGAGGTCGCGCCAAACGGGTACCTGAACTTCTACATCGATCGAGCGCCCTTCCTGCTCGCCCGCCTGCGCGATCAGGTGCCCGCGCACCGGGAGCCCTGGCCGAAGACCATCGTCGAGCACACCGCCATCAACCCGAACAAGGCCGCCCATGTGGGCCATCTGCGGAATGCCGCTCTAGGCGACACGCTGGTGCGCGTGCTGCGCTTCCGCGGGGCCACCGTCGAGACGCAGAACTACATCGACGACACCGGTGTCCAGGTGGCCGACGTGATCGTGGGCTTCAGGGAGCTGGAACGCAAGACGGTCGACGAGGTCCGGCGAATCGCGGACACCACCCGGTTCGACTACTTCTGCTGGGACTTGTACTCGCGCGTAACCGAGTGGTACGACGGCGACAAGGGCCGCCTCGAGATCCGGGCCGCCGCGCTCCACGATCTCGAACATGGCGGCGGCGACACGGCAGCGCTCGGCACGTTTATCGTCGACCGGATCGTCCGGGCCCACTTGCAGACCATGGCGCGGTTGAACATCGGGTACGACCTCCTGACGTACGAAGGCGACATCCTCCGGCTCAGGTTCTGGGCGCACGCCTTCGAGACGCTCAAGGCCCAGCGGGCGGTGTTCCTTCAGACGGAGGGCAAGCTGGCGGGTTGCTGGGTGATGCGCATCGAGGAAGGCGTCGGCGCGGGCGACGCTGGCGAGCAGGAGCCGGATGGTTCCGTCGAGGGGTCGAGCGACGCGGCGTCGCGTGAGAAGGTCATCGTCCGATCCAACGGCGTGGTCACTTACGTCGGGAAGGACATCGCGAATCAGTTCTGGAAGTTCGGTCTGCTCGGCCTGGACTTCCGCTATCGAAGGTTCACCGAGCAGCCGAACGGCCGCACGCTTTGGGCGACGACCTCCCAGGAGAGCGAGCAAGGCGCCCCGGCGTTCGGCAAGGCCGGACGCATCTACAACGTGATCGACTCGCGGCAGATGTACCTCCAGGCGCTGCTCAGCCAGGCGCTGCGGACCCTGGGGCACCCGCACGAGGCGGACAACTCGGTGCACTTCTCTTACGAGATGGTCGCGCTGTCGCACGCGACCGCCCGGGAGCTCGGCTACCCGCCGGCCAGCGGGGAGGACGCGGCGAAACCCTTCGTCGAGGTCTCGGGCCGCAAGGGCCTTGGCGTCAAGATCGACGACCTCCTGGATCTCCTGACGGCGAAGGCGCTCGCGGAGGTCGGACAGCGCAACGCCGAGCTGTCGGACGCCGACCGCCGGCGCACGGCCGAGCAGATCGCCGTCGCAGCGATTCGTTACTTCATGCTGAAGTTCTCGCGCGGAAAGCTGATCGTCTTCGACATCGAAGAGGCCTTGAGCTTCGAGGGCGAGACCGGGCCCTACCTGCAGTACGCCGTCGTGCGGGCCGGAAACATCCTGAACAAGCTGCGAGAGCGCGAGGGTCTGAGCGAGGCCGACGTCATCGCCAGTCTGGATCAGGCGGCCCTCGAGGAACTGGCCGGCGACCCGGAATCGACGAGCGATCACGACCTGTGGGCGGTGGTGTTCGACGCCTCGAGGCTGGACGACGTGGTCGACCAGGTCGTGCGATCGCTGGAGTTCTCGGTGCTGGCAAAGTACACGTTCGGGCTGGCGCAACGCTTCAACGCCTTCTATCATCGCTACTCGATCCTCAACGAGGACGATCGGGATCGACAACGCTGGCGTGCCGCCGGCGTCGCGTACGTGCGCCGGCAGCTACTGAGCGCGCTGGACTTGATGGGCATCGAAGTGCCCCTCAGAATGTGACCTTATGCCCACCGTCGGCCTGACCGCCTGCCGCAAGATCGAGGACTACCGTCAAGCCGTGCTGCACGTCGGCGGCGAGGTCCGGGTCCTCGCGCCGGACATCGACGTTACCGAGGCGTTGTCCTCCATCGACGGGCTGCTCCTGACCGGCGGCGAAGACGTCGCTCCAGCGCGCTACGGGGAGGAGCCGCATCCGTCAGTCGTGGACGTGGACGTCGACCGCGATGCCTTCGAAGTGGCGCTCGTCGAGGGTGCCCGCAAGAAGGGCCTCCCGATCTTCGCCATCTGCCGCGGCATCCAGATGTTGAACGTCGCCTGCGGCGGCACGCTCGTCCAGGACATTCCGACCGACGTGCATGGGTCGCTGGAGCATCGACTGGCCGTGCCGCCCCACGAGTCCTATACCCTCGCCCACGAAGTCTGGCTCGAAGGCGACACCCTGCTTGCGCGCCTGATGAGCGAACGCCTGAGCAGCGCAGACGCCTGCGAAGTCAACAGCCGGCACCACCAGGCCGTCAAGACTGTCGCGCCCGGGTTCCTCGTGTCCGCGACGGCTCCGGACGGCGTGATCGAAGCGATTGAGGATCCGGCGGTCCCCTTCTGTCTGGGCGTCCAGTGGCACCCGGAAAACTTCTGGCGCACTGGAGAGTTCCGTCCGCTCTTCGAAGGGTTCGTGGCCGCCTGCCGAAGGGACTGAGCCTCTAACGCTCGAACACTGCGACGGTTTCGACGTGGGGTGTGTTGGGGAAGAGATCGAAGCCGTCGACCGCCGTCATCGAATAGCCGGCATCGACCAGCCGCCTGGCATCTCGCGCGAGCGTCGCCACATCGCAGGACACGTAGACGACACGCTTGCTCAGGAGCCGTATCGCGCCCTCCAGCGCGTCGCGCGACATCCCGGTGCGCGGAGGGTCGACCACGAGGACGTCCGGTCTCTCGCGCGCGGCCGACACGAACGCTTCGACAGCTTCGTGCAGGGCGCGCACACGCCCGGGCCCGCCGGCGCGCTCCGCATTGGCGCGCAGATCGTCTGCCGACACCCGATCGCCTTCCACCGCCGTGACACGAAAGCCCTTGCAGACAGCCGCGCTGACCGCGAACAGGCCCGCGCCCGCGTACAAATCAACGGCCGACGCGCCGGCGCCGAGCGCCCCGACCACGTGGGTGACCAAGGGGCCAAGCAGGTAGCGGTTGCCCTGGAAGAACGCCAGGTACGTGCCGACCGAGCTGCACCTCGTGGCCGAGGATGGACAGCCGATCGGTTACTGTCTGGCGCTCTGCCGCGCGCGCGAGCAGCGGATCGCGTGCGATCGCCGAGGCATCGCCACCCTCGAAATACATCGCCCGTTCTGTCGCATCGACGTTTTCGGACACCTCGATCTCGCGGACGCCTGCCCCATCTGCGGGCCCGACGGCCTCGAGAGCCCCGGCGGCCCCGGTGGCGATGAGCCGTGACAGCGCGTCGTCGACCGCATCGCACGTCGCCGGGAGCAGTTGCCGCGTGGCCCGCGCATCACAGAGGGTGTGCGTGCCCTCGCGAAAGAACCCCCAGCGCCCACCTCGCAGGTGGACACGGGCCCGCATGCGATAGCCCTCCTCAGGTGAGCTCGCGACGGGCACGGCCGTCGCGAGCGGGAGCCGCCCGATCCGGCCGAAGGCATCCGCAATCACCGCCGCCTTGATCTCGAGCTGCCTCGGATACGCGATGTGCGCGTACAGCAGCCCCCCGCAGGCGCCGTCGGTAAACGGCGCGCGCCTGTCCGGCGACGACTCGAGCACCTCCATGGTCGCGGCGTACACGACGCCCTTGCCCACGCGCTCGACACGCGCCGTCACCCGCTCGCCAGGAATCGCGCCGGACACGAGCACGACCTGGCCCTCCACGCGGGCGATCATCCGTCCACCGGCGGCCGGCTTCTCGATGGTGAGATCGACCGTGTGCCCGACGCTCAACCTGCTCATGAATGACAGGATTGTACCGCCCGGGCATTTGTTCTTGACGGAGGACGACCTCGGGGTCCAAGGTGAACGTATGCGTGCTGGATGGTCGCGCGCTGGAAGGCGCGTCGGTCGTGTGGCGGTCCTGGCGGTCTGCCTGACCGCGGCAGCCCCTGCGATTGCGGCGGGTCAGTCGGCAGGGCAAGCCAGCCAGACACTGGCGCAGCCGACTGGCACGCGCGATTTCCTGTTCGGTCAACCGAGAGGCTGGATCGCCGTACGGGGGAGCTGGCTGACGCCAAGTGCGCAGAGCGATCTCTTCACGTTTGTCACCGATCAGCTCACCGTCGAGAAAGACGACTTCAGCGCGCCCGCAGTCGCCGGAGAGGTCGGGGTGATCCTCACATCGCATCTGAGCGCCGCGGCCGGCTTCGAGTTCAGCAAGCAGGGCATCTCCTCCGAGTACCGCCGCTATGTCGACAACGTCGGGCTCCCAATCAACCAGCACACGGCCCTCTCACAGACCAACATCAGCGGCAGCCTCAAGGTCGCGCTGTGGGGCCGCGGCCGCAGCATCAGCAGCCTCGCATTCGTCCCTCGCGTGGTCGTCCCTTACGCGGGCGGCGGCGCCGGCCTGATTTTTTACCGGTTCGAACAGTACGGCGATTTCGTCGATTTCGTCACGCTTCGCGTCTTCCAGGACACGTTCCGGTCGGAGGGCTGGGCGCCAAGCGCCCACCTTTTCGCCGGCACCGAGGTCAGGTTGTGGCGCATGGTCTTCCTTGATCTGGAAGGACGATACGTCTGGGCCGACGGCACGCTCGGATCGGATTTCCTCGGCTTCGACGGCATCGACCTCAACGGGTTCAGGTTCTCGACCGGCGTCAGCGTGATGTTTTGAGGAGAAGGATGCGGCTTGGACCCTTCGTGCTCGCAGTGCTCGTCGCGGCCCCGGTAGCCGCGGGGCAAAGCGGGGAGCCCGCGCAAGGCCCATCGATCGACGCGCGCTGGCTGCCCTGGGTCGGCTGCTGGCGGCCGGCCCCGCAACGGTCGTCGGATGGCAGCCTCTACCTCTGCGTGGTGCCAGCCGGACCCAACGGCGCCAGGATCCTGACCATCAGCGGCACTCAAGTCGTCGCCGAAGAGACCATCGTCCCGGACGGGACCGACCGTCAGGCCGATGATCCCTCCTGCCGCGGCTCGCAGCGCCGCGCATGGTCAGCGGACGGTCAGCGCCTGTACGCGACCGCGGAGCTCAACTGCGACAATCAGCCGGCTCGGACGGTGTCTGGCTTGAGTACTCTGACCGCCGAGGGAGAGTGGATCGACGTCCAGGTGGTGGTATCGGGCACTCAAGAGCGCGTGCGGATCAGGCGCCATCAGCGGTCCGACGATCAACCGCCGGACGCGTCATTGATTCCCTCTGACGTCGCGGCGCGCGCGGCGACGAGCCCTCGCGGTACGCGCCTGACCATCGCCAACGTGATCGAGGCCAGCTCCCTCGTGGCACCCAGGGTGCTCGAGGCGTTGATCTTTGAAACACGGGCGAGCTTTCCTATCGATAGCCGACAGCTCATCTCGATGGACGATGCGGGTGTGGCTGACGAGGTGATCGACGTCATGGTGGCGTTTTCGTTTCCTGAGAAGTTCAAGGTGACACGCTCCGCCGGCGCATCATCGTGGGGCGGATTCGATTCAGGGGGCCTGGAGTGGGGCGGCATGGGGGTGACCGCGGAGTACGCGTGGCCGTGGTACCTCAATCCCTACTACTCCTATGTCGGGTTCCCCTACTGGGGCGTTGGAGGCGATTACTACTACCCGGGCTGGGGCGTCGAAGTGGGCGGCGGCGACGGAACCGTCGTGCCGCCAGAACCGCATGGCCGGGTCGTGAACGGCCGTGGGTACACGCAGGTGCTGCGCGCGCCCGAAGGCGGCGGTCAGCCAACGCCGCGTTCTGGCGGCAACACCTCATCAACCAGCGGCGCCGACGGCGGATCGTCTTCCGGCGGGACATCCAGCGCCACTTCCGGTGGCTACTCGAGCGGCGGCGGAGGCGATTCCGGACGCACAGCCGTGCCGCGGTAGCCGAGATCAGTATTTGAGCGTGGGAAGGCCGAACCGCACTCGAATCAGTCGATCGAGGGCTGCCTGCGCCGCGACGCGGTAGGCGTCTGGCTGCATGCGGTCACGGAAGCTGGCGATGTCCTGCTCCGCCCGGCGTTCCAGCTCCGCGAGATCGGCTGCGCTCAAGCCGGCCCGGGCCAGGTCGAGCAACTCTGTATCGAGCTCGCTGAGCCTTGCAATCAGCGCGAGACGTGCCTGGCCCCGGAGCCCGCCCTTCGACGCGCGCGCAGCTTCGAGCTCCCCCGCCGTCCGGTCGATCAACCGATCGATCGCACCCGCCCGATCGTCCCACGCGCCTCCGGTTCGCACGTCGGTCAGGCGCAGAAGGGCTCGTTCGAGATGAGCCGGCAAAGACCTGGGCCCGGGCGTCTCCGGCGAGGACGCCGTCGCCTGGTCTACGCCCGGCCCCGCACCGGCGGCCAGGCCGAGCGCCCGTCGCCACTCGTCGAACACATCGAGCACGTCCGCTTCGCAGAAATCGATCTTCACCGGGCGCCGGCGCGGGCCCTTGCGATAGTAGCGCTCGAAGTAGCGGTCGATCCCCTCGAACGCCACCTTGATCGGCACCCCGTCGGCGGCCCAGCGGGAGACGAGCTCGAACGAGGGACCGACGACGCGGATGAGGTGTCCGTCGTTCTTCCGGGTCAGGTAGGTCTCGATCTCCCGGCAGTATGCGTCTACTGGTTGCGTTCCCACACGATCCTGAGACCCTGCAGGGTCAGGTCCACGTCGACGTGATTGATCAGCGTCGTTTCCGGTGCGATCACCGTGGCCAGCCCTCCGGTCGCCACGCAGATCGAGGAGCCGCCGAGCTCCGCGTCCATCCGCGTGACCAGGCCCTCCACCATCCCGACATACCCGTAGAACAGCCCGGACTCCATCGCCCCGACCGTCGTCCGCCCGACCACGCGGGCCGGCTTCCGGACGTCAATTCTTGGTAGCCGCGCCGCGCGCTGGAACAGCGCATCGGCCGAGATCGTCACGCCAGGACAGATGGCCCCGCCCAGGTACTCTCCCGGCAGCAGACACGGCATCGAGCGTAGTCGCCGTGCCGAAGTCGCAGACGATGAGCGGGCGTCCGTTCTTGCCAAACTGTTCCCAGGCGGCGATGGCGTTGACGATGCGGTCGGCGCCGACCTCGGCAGGGTTGTCATAGAGAATCGGCATGCCCGTATTGGTCGCCGGGTCGACGATGAGCACGGGGAGGCCGAAATAGCGTTCGATCATCGTCTGCACGGTGCCGGTCAGCGGCGGCACGACCGAGCCCACGATGATTCCCCGCACCCGTGTCCGATCGAGCCCGCCCTGGGCGAAGAGGCCGTCGACGAGCAGTCCGAGCTCGTCCGACGTGCGATCTCTGAGCGTCTGCAGACGCCAGCTGCGGACGAGCGCCGTCTTGTCGAAGACGCCGAGCACGATGTTCGTGTTACCGACGTCGATGGCCAGCAGCATCGCGTGTCAGATCTCCCAGGTCAGCTCGCCGGCGACCACGCGCTCGATTCCGCCCGCCAACCGCACGAGCAACGCGCCGCCGTCGTCGATTCCCGCCGTCAGGCCGCTGACCGTGCTGGTGGAGACCCCGCCAGGCGTCCACGTCACGCGCGTGCCCTGGCTCGAAGGCGAGCGCCGGCGCCACGCGTCGAGAATAGCATCGAACCGTCCGGCCGAACAGATCGTCGTACCTCGACGCGACCGCGGCGAGCGATTCCGCCGCTACGGCGGGGCGATCAACCGCGCGCCCCAGTTCGGTCTCGAGGGACGTCGTTCGCTCCAGCAGTTCCACCGGCACCGACATGCGGCCCACGTTGATGCCGTACCCCAGCACCACATGCCCGACGGCGCCGGCCCGATCGGCGGCGAGGCCTTCGGCCAGGATGCCGGCGAGCTTCCGGCGACCGACGAGGAGATCGTTGGGCCACTTGATTCGGCGCCGCCAGGCCGGTCACGCGCTCGATGGCCTCGGCGAGCGCCACGCCTGCGGCGAGCGTCAGCGAGCGAAGTCGCGCGTTCTGGCGAGGAGCTCGCGCGCCCGGGCATCAGGATCGTCGAAAGGTAGAGACCGCTCCCCTGCGGCGAGAACCACGTCCGTCCGCGACGGCCGCGTCCGGCCGTCTGCGCATCGGCGATTACGACGGCGCCCTCGGCCGCGGCACGGTCGCCTGCGCCAGCCGCGAGCGCCACCGCCACGTCATTGGTAGACCCGACCGTCGCGTAGTAGCGCCACGACGTTCCCAGGCGCCCGAGGCGTGGGCGCACGGCGGCGAACGCGTCGCCCAGTTCCTGCGGCAGCGGATCGGACGGCGGAAGCATTCAGGCCGGCACGATCTCGAAGCTGATGTCGACGGCCGGTGCGGAGTGCGTCAACCCGCCGACCGACACGAAGTCCGCGCCGGTCGACGCCAGCTCCGGCATTCGTGCCAGCGTCACCCCTCCGGAGATTTCGACCTTCGCCCGACCGCTGACGCGCCGAACGACTTCTCGAATGTCGTCGACACTGAAGTTGTCGGCGAGGATCGATCTCCGCTCCAGCGCGGAGCGCCTGCGTCCACCTCGTCGAGCGTCTGGGCCTCGACCTCGACGCGCAGCCCGGGGCTCCGCGCGCGCACGCGGCGGACAGCCGCTTCCACACCGCCGGACAAGCGGACGTGGTTGTCCTTGATGAGCACCGCGTCGAAGAGCCCGATGCGGTGGTTCGTGCCACCGCCCGCCCTGACCGCGTACTTCTCCAGCGCGCGCAGCGTGGGCGTGGTCTTTCTCGTGTCGAGGACGACGATGCGGCCGGCGGCGGCTTCGACGAACTCCCGCGTCCTCGAAGCGATGCCGGACAGCCGCTGAAGAAAGTTCAGGGCGGTGCGTTCGGCCACGAGGAGCGGCGCGCGCCGGTCCCAGCACTTCGCCCGCTTCGTCGCCAGCGTGGCACCGGGTCGCCGTCGTGTCGATGAAACGCGACGACGACCGAGGAGTCGACCTGACGGAACGTCTCAGCGGCCACATCCGCGCCCGCCAGCACGCAGTCGGCCTTCGACGAGGAAGACACCGCGGGCCCGAGCCGTCTCGTCAACGGTGGCCAGCGTGGTCACGTCGCCGCCGCCGACATCCTCGGCGAGCGCCCGGCGGACGATGTCGCGATAGTCGTCTGGATGGAGCGGCGTCACGGCGTCACAGCGAGTCGTAGCCCTCGACGAGAATCTCGCGCTCGCCTCAGACGCCTCGAACGCCTTCACGCGGAGCGCCGAACGGAGATCGGCGTCGACGACCGGCATCCGCCCGACGTTCTCGCGGTCGGCCTTGATCGTGACGCCGGAGATCGGCACCTTCAGCGCTTGCTTGGCCTCTGAACGCTGCTTGCGGACCTCGAACAGAATGTCAGTCGCCCACGGCGTAGACGGCCATGTCCTCCTGGCTCGCCGATGTCGCGTCCTCCGGGATCAGCCGTTCGAGCTCCTCGCGCGTCGGCCAGGCGGCCCGGTGCACCGATCCGTCCTGCCACCACGACCAGACCTCCTCGGTCACAAACGGCAGGAACGGCGCGAACAGCCGGAGCATGACGGATAGCGCGGCGACCAGCGCCGTCGTCGCCGACGCGGCGGCCTCCGGGCCCTGCTCGCCGTAGCGGCGTCCCTTGACGAGCTCGAGGTAGTCGTCGCAGAAACGCCAGAAGAACGCCTCCGTGCGCTGCGAGCACGCGTGCGTAGTCGTACGCCTCGAACGCCGCCGTCGCTTCGTCGACCAGGGCCGCCAGGTTCCGGACCATGGCGCGGTCGACGGCGAGCTGATCAAGCGCCTTCGGCGCGGCAGCGGCACTCGGCGGTCTTCGGCGGGGCAGCCCGCTTCGCCGCCGCACGTCGGCTTCGGCGGCGCGAGCGCGAACCTCGACGCGTTCAGCAGCTTGATCGCCAGCCGACGGCCGACGCGCATCTGGTTCGCGTCGAACGCCGTGTCGGTGCCGGGACGGCCGCTGGCCGCCCAGTAGCGCACACCGTCCGAGCCGTGCTCCTCGAGCAGGGCCATCGGCGTCACGACGTTGCCCTTGGACTTCGACATCTTCTTGCGATCCGGGATCGAGCACCCACCCGGAGATCGCCGCGTTCGTCCACGGGCAGCGAATCGTGCTCCAGCTGCGGCGCGCAGCACGGTGTCGAACAGCCACGTGCGGATGATGTCGTGCGCCTGCGGCCGCAGGTCCATCGGAAACGTCTGCGCGAACAGCGCCGGATCGTCCGGCCAGCCGCACACGATCTGCGGGGTCAGCGACGATGTGGCCCAGGTGTCCATGACGTCCGGGTCGCCGGCGAAGCCGCCGGGCTGCGCCGCGCTGGTCCGCCCGGTACCCGTCGGGCACGTCCGTCGACGGATCGATCGGCAGCCGATCTCTCGCGGCGCGGTTATGGGCCGGTCGTACTCCACGCGGCCGTCGCCGTCGATGGGATACCAGACCGGGAACGGCACGCCGAAGAAGCGCTGCCGGCTGACACACCAGTCGCCGTTCAGGCCGTTGGCCCAGTTCTCGTACCGGTTCTGCATGTAGGCCGGATGCCACTGCAGCTCGCGGCCGCGAGCCAGCAGCGCGTCGCGGAACTCGATCGTCTTGATGAACCACTGGCGGCTGGTGACGATCTCGAGCGGCCGGTCGCCCTTCTCGTAGAACTTGACGGCGTGCGTGATCGGCCGTGGCTCGCCGACCAGGTCGCCGGACTCCGCAGCTGCTCGACGATCCTGCACCCGGGCCTTCGGCGGCGGACAGCCGGACGAGCTCGTCGTAGTGGCGCGGCGGCGCGCTCGGGGTCGGTCGACTCCCAGCCCGGCGCTGCCCCAGGCGACGTCGCGCAGCGTGCCGTCGGCCTGAATGATGGCGCGGACCGGCAGGCTGAGCTCGCGCCACCAGGTGACGTCGGTGATGTCGCCAAAGGTGCAGATCATGGCGATGCCGCTGCCCTTCGACGGATCGGCCAGCGCGTGCGCCCGCACCGGCACACGCACGCCGAAGAGCGGCGTCACGACGTCCTTGCCGAAGAGCGGCCTGGTACCGCTCATCGTCCGGGTGCGCGACCAGGGCGACACACGCAGGGATGAGCTCGGGACGCGTCGTCTCGATCTCGACGGGCGCTCCGCCCTCCGGCGCGGGCGAACCGGATTCGGTGATACGCGCCGGCCAGCTCGCGGTCCTCGAGCTCGGCCTGCGCCACCGCCGTCCGGAAATCGACATCCCACAGGGTCGGCGCTTCGAGCTGGTAGGCCAGCCCCCGCTGGAGCAGACGCACGAACGCGAGCTGCGACACGCGCTGCGCCCGCGACCCGATCGTCGCGTAGGTCATCGACCAGTCGACCGACAGCCCCAGGGTCTTCCACAGAGGCCTCGAACACCTTCTCGTCTTCGGTCGTCAGCCGGGTGCACAGCTCGATGAAGTTCGGGCCGCGAGACGGACAGCGGCGGTTTGGGCGGAGCGGGCGGCGGCACGAAGGCCGGCTCGTAGGCGAGCGACGGATCGCAGCGCACGCCGTAGTAGTTCTGCACGCGCCGTTCGGTCGGCAGGCCGTTGTCATCCCACCCCATCGGGTAGAACACGGCCTTGCCGCGCATGCGCTGAAACCGCGCGACGACATCGGTGTGCGTGTAGGAGAAGACGTGGCCGACGTGCAGCGAGCCGCTGACGGTTGGCGGCGGCGTGTCGATGGCAAACACCGCGTCCCTGCCGCGGGTCCGATCGAACCGATAGACCGCGTCGCTCTCCCAGCGCGGAGTCCACTTGGCCTCGAGACCTTCGAGCGCCGGCTTTTCGGGAAGTTGGAGACGGGCGGGATCGAGACTGGTCAGGGAACGGGGCGCACCGGACATCCGGTGATCGTAGCGGTCCGGCGTGATCGGAGCAAGCGGGCCGCGCTAGGCGCGGATGTTCGCCTTGATGCGGTCGATCTCGTCCCGCACCATGCGTTCGGCGACCGTGGAAACGATGTCCGCCACCGTTTCCCGCACGACACGGTCCGACAGGCGCTCGAGCACGTCGTGGGTCACCCGCTCCACCAACTCCTCGGGCGCCGCGGCGACCGCTGCATCCGCCGCCGGCCAGGACGGGCCGTGCCGCTGAGGGGGCCCGGTCTGCTCGGCGTCGAGCAGCGCGGCGAACGCTTCCGAGAGCGTGGGAAACGGTCTTGGCTCGGCAACCGTCCCTGGGAATGAGGCTGGGCGCTCGGCTGCCGGATCCGGCTGGCTAACCGCCGCGCTCGTCAGGTCCGCCGGGCTCGTCGACGCCTCCGCGCGCGGCTCATCATTCCAGACGAGCGGCTTCGGCCGTCAGGCGAACGTCCTCCGCCGGGACCCGGGGCGAGCCCTCGGTGAGGGACGCAAACGCCTGGTCGAGCCGGTCGAAGTACTCGTCGACCGCGGCCGTTGCGGGCGCCGGCGCGAGCGGGCCGTCCAGGGGGCCGTCGAGGATGTCGAGCGTGGTGACGGTCTCGACGACATCGACAATGCTGACGGACTGAATGGGCGGCTCGACGACCGGCTCGACAGCCTCGGGCAGCTCGGCCGGTGGGACCGGGCCTGTCCCGGCCGGGGCCGCCACGGCCTCGACGAGGGCCCGCTCCGGTCTGGGCGCGGCCAGGAGCTCCTTGACCTTGGTGATGACGAGCTGGGGCTCGAAGGGTTTGGTCAGCACGGCGTCAATGCCGACAGCGGCTGCCCGCGCTTCGTCGACCGGCTCGAATGCTCCCGTCAGCAGCACGACGGGGATGTGCGCGAGCGACAGCGTCGCCCTGATGTGCTGCGCGACCTCGTACCCATCCGCCTTCGGCATCCCGATGTCGGCCAGCACGATGTCTGGCGGGCGCGTGTTCAGGATCGCGATTGCCTGCTCGCCGTCGCCCACCGCGACAACCTGCACGTCTTCGTCAGCGAACGTCAACTCGATGACGCGCTGGATCGTGACGCTGTCGTCGGCCAGAAGCAGGGTATGGGGCACTTTGGGCTCTATCGGCAGAAAGACCAGAAATCCTTAGCTGCCAACGCTGGTCCGGGCGTTTGCCCGGATGAAGTCGACAATCTCCTGCATGGGCGTCCCCGGCAGAAAGATGCCCCGGACCCCCAGGGCTTTGAGGGCCGGAATGTCCACGTCCGGGATGATCCCTCCGATGACCACCAGCACGTCGTCGAGGCCCTTCTCCGCGAGGAGGCTCATCAGCCGCGGCACGATGTGGTTGTGCGCACCTGACAGAATCGACAAGCCCGATCGCGTCCGCGTCTTCCTGCAGGGCGGCGGCGACAATCTGCTCGGGTGTCTGGCGCAGGCCCGTGTAGATGACCTCCATGCCCGAGTCGCGCAGGGCACGGGCGATGACCTTGGCTCCCCGGTCGTGCCCGTCGAGCCCCGGTTTGGCGATGACGACTCTCAGTGTGCGGCTCATGACTTATGGCTTATGGCTTATGGCTTATGGCTTATGGCTTATGGCTTATGGCTCTGGACGAGAAAATCAGCAATTTGCAATTTGCAATCTGCAATCAAATGATCGGTGTCTCTTCGTACTCGCCCCACACCTTGCGCAGCGCATCGCACATCTCGCCGACGGTGGCGTAGGCGCGCACGGCGTCGAGGATGAGCGGCATGAGGTTCTCGCTCGTGCTGGCCGCGGCGCTCAGCCGATCGAGAGTCCGGTTGAGACGGGCCCCGTCGCGCGTCCTCTTCACCTCGTCGAGACGCGCCTCCTGCGTGGCCGAGGCGCTCTCATCGATATAGAGCGTGTCGATCCGCGGCTCGGCCTCCTGCACGAATCCGTTCACGCCCACGATCACCTGTTCCCCGCGTTCAACGGCCTGCTGGAAGCGGTACGAGCTCTCGGCAATCAGGCGCTGCGGATACCCCTGCTCGATGGCCGTCACCATTCCCCCCATGCGATCGATCTCCGCGAAGCACGCGAGCGCCTCCTGGCGCAGGTCCGCCGTCAGCTTCTCGACGAAGAAGGAGCCGCCAAGCGGATCGACGCTCGCCGTGACGCCGCTCTCGTGCGCAATGACCTGCTGCGTCCGCAGGGCCAGCGTCGCGGCAGCCGCTGTCGGCAGGGCCAGCGCTTCGTCGAGCGAATTGGTATGGAGCGAATTGGTGCCGCCGAGCACGGCCGACAGGGCCTGCAGGGCCGTCCGCACGACGTTGTTGTAGGGCTGCTGCGCCGTCAGCGACACCCCGGCGGTCTGGCTGTGGAAGCGCAGCTTCGCCGAACGCTCGTTCTTCGCGCCAAAGCGGTCCCGCATCGCCTCGGCCCAGAGCGACCGGGCGGCGCGATACTTGGCGATCTCCTCGAAGAAGTCGCTGTGCGCATTGAAGAAGAACGACATCCTCGGCGCGAAGTCGTCCACGTCGAGGCCGGCATCGACGCCCCACTGCACGTACTCGATGCCGTCCCGCAGCGTCAGGGCAAGTTCCTCGGACGCCGTCGCCCCGGCCTCCCTGATGTGGTATCCGCTGACGGAGATGGTGTTCCACCGTGGAACCTCGCGCGTGGCGAACGCAAAGACGTCCGTGACGAGGCGCATCGAGGCCCGCGGAGGGAAGATGTACTCCTTCTGGGCGATGAACTCCTTCAGGATGTCGTTCTGAATCGTGCCGGAGAGCGTCCGCCAGTCCGCCCCCTGCTGCTCGGCCACGACCAGGTACATCGCGAAGATCATCGCAGCCGGCGCGTTGATCGTCATCGACGTCGTGATCTCGGCAACGGGAATCCCGTCGAACAGGGCTTCCATGTCGGCGAGCGACGTGACGCTGACGCCGCACTTCCCCACTTCGCCCAGCGAGAGCGGGTGGTCCGGATCGCGGCCCATCAGCGTCGGGAGGTCGAAGGCGACGCTCAGCCCGGGTACTGCCCGCGGCGAGCAGCTCGCGGTACCGGCGGTTGGTGTCCTCCGGTGTGCCGAAGCCCGCGAACTGGCGCATCGTCCAGAGCCTGCCCTGGTAGCCGGTGGCGTGGATGCCGCGCGTGTAGGGAAACACGCCGGCTGCCGGTAACTCCGATGGCGGCGAGTCGTGCTCGGTGTACAGCGCCTTGACCTCGCGGCCGGAAATGGTCCGATAGGTCCGGGGCGACGTGCGTTCGGGGGGCGCGGCCGCAGCCTTCATCTCGCGTCGATTATATCGGCTCGCTCCCCCGGCGCTCAGGGCCTGTAGAATCGACCGTCACTGGTGACACACTCCACCCCCGTTCGTGCGCTCTTCGTCAATTCCGGCATTCTCGGGCTGAAGACATTCGGCCGGTTCGTCGAACGCGCGTTCGAGGGGACCATCGACGGCCTCCACGTCACGCAAACCGTGCTGTCCGAAGGGTTGACCCTCGACGAGCGGGTCATCCGGCGGTTGATTTGCCTTCAGCTCTGGCCGGACGGCCTGGCCGGCCTGCGCAACCTGGATCTGCACCGCTACCGCGCGGAATGGCACTCGGGCTTCTGCGCCAGCCGCCGCATCAGACGGCTCGAGTCGGCCGGCGGCGTGCGCTTCGACGTGCTCCACTTTCACCGCCAGGCCGCGGCCTATACGAGCGTGGACCGGATGCGGCGGACACCGTCAATCGTGTCAATCGACTGCACGCAGCGCTGCGTCCTCGGCACCGCCGGCACGGCGATCGAGCAGCGCAGCTACCGTCCCAACATCCGCCGCGACGGCGAGATTTTTCGCGCGGCACGCCTGATCGTCTCGACTTCCCAGTGGACGGCCGACTGCCTCCGCCGCGAGTACCCCGACTGCACGACCGACATCGTCGTGCTCCCGAATCCGGTGCTGTTCGAGTCGTTCGATTCTTCGTGGGTCGAGGTACGATACGCGGCCGCGCTCGACGCATCCGCGCACCGGCCCCGCGTGCTGTTCGTGGGCGGCGACTTCCCGCGCAAAGGCGGGCACGATCTGCTGCGGGTCTGGCGCGAGGGCGGCTTCGCGGATCGCGCCCGCCTGGATCTCGTGACGAGCTGGCCTCTCGAGCCCGGAACGCTGCCGCCGGGCGTCACGGTCCACCCGCACGTCGCCGCGTATTCCGAGAGCTGGCGGACACTCTGGCGCGACGCGGAGGTGTTCGTCCTCCCGACGAAGGACGAAGCCTTCGGCCTCGTCTTCCAGGAGGCGGGCGCAGCGGGCCTTCCCTCGATCGGCACCTCCATCAACGCTGTGCCGGAGATCGTCCTCGACGGGATGTCGGGGATGCTCGTGGCCCCTGGCGATCACGCGGCGCTCGATCGGGCTCTCAATCGGCTCCTCGCATCGCCGGAGCTCCGACGCGACATGGGACGTGCGGCGCGCGAGCACATCGAACGAACAGCCGATCCGAATCGTTACCGCGACCGGCTGGCTGACGCGATTCGCCGCCTGGCGAGCCAGGCGGCCCCGGTGTCGTGATAGAAAGGACTCCATGGCGAACGACGGACCGATTTTCGGGGCGATGCTGCAGGAGTTCGACGGCGCGGCCCGCATCCTCGATCTCGAACCGGGCATCTGGAAGATCCTCACCCACCCCAAGCGACAGATCGTCGTCTCGTGCCCGGTCCAGATGGACAACGGAGAAATCGAGGTCTTCACGGGCTACCGCGTCCAGTACAACATCACGCTGGGGCCGGCCAAGGGCGGCATCCGCTATCACCCGGGGGTCAACCTCGACGAAGTCACCGCGCTCGCGGCCTGGATGACCTGGAAGTGCGCCGTGGCGCAGCTGCCCTTCGGCGGCGGCAAGGGCGGGGTGGTCTGCGACCCCACGCGGATGTCGAGGCGCGAGCTCGAGGCGCTGACGCGTCGCTACATCGCCGAGATCATCGAGGCCATCGGTCCCGAGAAGGACGTGCCGGCGCCCGACGTCAACACCAACGAGCAGGTGATGGCGTGGATCATGGACACCTACAGCATGCACGTCGGCCACACCGAGACGGCGGTCGTCACCGGCAAGCCGCTGGAGCTCGGGGGATCGCTCGGCCGACGCGAGGCGACCGGACGCGGCGTCTCGATCGCGACGCGCGAGTCGGCCAGGCATCTCGGGTTCGACATCCGCGGCACACGGGTCGCGGTCCAGGGCTTCGGGAACGTCGGATCCATCTCGGCCGAGCTCCTGGCCATCCTCGGTGCGAAGATCGTGGCCATCTCGGACTGGAAGGGCGGCGTCCACAACGAGAAAGGCCTCGACCTCGCCAAGCTCGCGGAGCACGTCCGTGCGCACAAGTCCGTCGACGGCTTCGCGGGCGGCGAGCGGATCACCAACGATCAATTGTTTGGGCTCGACGTTGACGTGCTCATCCCGGCCGCGCTCGAGAACCAGATCACCATCGCCAACGCTCCAGGCATCAAGGCCAAGGTCGTCGTGGAGGGCGCCAACGGTCCGACGACGCCTGAGGCGCACCGGCACCTCCACGAGCGGGGAGTGCTGGTGATTCCGGACATCCTGGCCAACAGCGGAGGGGTCACCGCGTCGTACTTCGAATGGGTACAGGACCGCTACGGCTACTTCTGGACCGAAAAGGAAGTCAACGATCGGCTCGAGGCCAAGATGGTGGAGGCCTTCCACGCCGTGCTTCAGATGTCCCTGAAGCACCGGGTCGACATGCGGACCGCCGCCTACCTCGTGGCCATTGCCAGGGTCGCGACGGTCACCAAGCTGCGGGGCATGTACGCCTGACAGCCGGTGAGCGCCGCCTTCAGGCCTTGAACCGCCGCCAGTCGATCCCGTAGCGTGCGCACTCGGTAGTTGAAGATCCGCTCCGTCGTGGACAGCAGCCGCGCCGCCTTGGCGCGGTTGCCGCGCGCGCTCTTGAGCGCGTCCTGCAGGGCATCCTTCTCGAACGCCTCGAGCGAGTCCTTGAGCGAGCTGGTCTGGCCGGTGCCCGACGCCTCGGCGGTCTGCAGCGTCGGCGGCAGGTGGTGCGCGTGCACGACCTGGCCGTCGCAGACGCACGACGGCGCGCTCGATCGCGTTGCCGAGCTCTCGGACGTTGCCGGGCCAGTGATAGCTGGCCAGCATGTCGATGGCGGGCGTCGAGATCCGCTTGACCTTCTTGCTGTGCTCGCGGGCGAACTTCTCGATGAAGTGGTCCGCCAGGAGCAGCACGTCGGGCTTCCGCTCGCGCAGCGGCGGCACGAAGATCGCGAACACGTTCAGCCGGTAGTAGAGGTCCTCGCGAAATTCGCCCGCCACGATGGCCTTCTCGAGGTCCTTGTTGGTGGCGGCCACCAGACGGATGTTGGCGCGAATCGTCTCGGTGCTGCCCAGGCGCTCGAACTCCCGCTCCTGCAGCACGCGCAGCAGCTTGACCTGCGTCGACAGGTTGAGCTCGCCGATCTTCGTCCAGAAACAGCGTGCCGCCTTCGGCCAGCTCGAAGCGGCCCTTCTTGGTCGCCTGCGCGCCGGTGAATGCGCCCTTCTCGTAGCCGAAGAGCTCGCGTCTCGATGAGATCGTGCGGAAGCGCAGCGCAACTCACCTTGATGAACGGCTTCTTGGCGCGAACCGAGTTGTAGTGAATCGCGTGCGCGATCAGCTCCTTGCCGGTGCCCGACTCGCCCCGCAGCAGGACCGTCGTGTTGGTCCGCGCCACCTGCGCGACCTGTTCGTAGACCTGCCGCATCGGCCCGCTGGTGCCGACGAGATTCGAGAAGTCGTACCGCTCCTTCAGCTCCTGCCGCAGGTGCGTGTTCTCGTCGACCAGGCGCTGGCGGTCCGCCTGAATCAGACGCTGCACCCGCACGGCCTGCGCGATCATCGAGCCGACGACGCCCAGGAACTTGACCGTCCGGTTGTAGTCGCGATCGGACTTGAACCGCAGATCGATGCCGACCGCGCCGACGGTCCGGCCGTCGAGCGACACCGGGGCTGAGATGTAGCTCAGTTCCTGTTCGGGCAGCTCCGGCCGCTCCGCGGCCCGGTGCAGAAAGCTCGGCTCACGGCTCACACGCGGCACGACGATCGGCTTGCCGGTCTGCACGACCTGTCCGGTGATGCCCTCGCCGACGCGGTACCGCACGCGCTTGCCGGGCGTGACAGCGCCGGCCGAGGCCTCGACCTCGACCTCGCCCGTCTCCTCGTTCAGCAGGACCACGGTGCTTCGAATCGCCCCGTGGTGACGCCCCAGGATCTCGAGAACCCGTTGCAGGCCCTCCTTGAGATCGAGCGTCGCCGACAACGCCTGGCTCGCCTCCAGCAACGTCGACAGCTTCCTGACTTCTCCGGCGTGGGCTTCCTCCGGCTCCATCCACTTCGCAGCCCCGCTCGACGACATAGGGAATCCAGGAAAAAGAGTTCTGGCCGTATTCATAGCAAACGGGGGTCCACCCCGCACGCGCTCAACCACCCGGAAACAACGGACATTCGTCGCATTTCGTCACGGAGCGCCGCTGATGGTCCCTACAATCTCGTCCTCCCTATATCCCTTCTTCGACAAGAATGTCTGGGTGCTCCGGTTTTTGCGCGTCTCCTCAACAACGCGCCGGCCTGCACGAATGGCCCGGTCGGTCTCGAACATCTCGCCGTTCCCGGTGCGCCAGATCGCGGTCGTGCGCCGTGCCAGCGACGGCAGATGAAGCCCTTCGACCTGCTCGAGAATGTGTTCGAACTCGTGGGCCAGCCATTCCACGGCGTTGCCCCGCGGGTTGATGCTCACAATGGCCAGCAGCTCTCCGTTTCTCAGCCGATGAATCACACTGCGCGCGCGGTAGCTGTGCTGATCGATCGCCGGGTCGAAGCGGGCCGTGACGACCAGCCTAGGTGCGCGCTCCAGGCGATCGAGCTGCGACCTGAAGGTCGGCGACCGTTCGACGGTTCTGGCCGCGACTCGCTGCAGATCCTCGGACAGCCGAACGCGTACCGGAGCCAGGGTGGGCCGAAGCGGCGTCTCGGCGCCGAGCGCCTGCGTCAGGCAGACGAGGCCAAAGAAAACGGCAGCAACGTTCTGGACAACGTATCTACATGTCGTGGTCATCGGCCTGTACGGGGGAGCCGATGCTCGACACTGAGCAAGAAGGAGTCCGAGCGGATTTCGCTGATGTTTTCGCGGGGCCGCGTGGAAGTTCAGACAAGTCTGTCTGAAACGCCCGGGACAAGCGACGGCGCCGTCGCTCTTCGCCGGCGTCGCGGCGCTACGGGCGAGGGATCAGGGCACGACGCGGAAGCGCACGGCTTCCTTCACGTCGCGGCCGGCGTCGCGGGTGTGGAACTCGATGACGTAGTCGCCCACGGCGAAACCCGCAAGCGGCAGATCCACGTCTCGCGTGCCGTCGCCGCCAGTCGACAGGGGCAGGTCGCGCATCGCCACGCCCAGACGGCTCAGGAGACGCGCGTTCACGAGCGGGGCCTCGGCCCCGAACGCGGGGACGCGGATGAGCAGACGTTCTGCGCGGCTGAACTCGCGGGCCGCCGAGGGGGCAGCCTCCGGGTTCTCCTGCAGCGCCCTGAACTCCCTCGCGTTCCTGGCCCGCCACACCTGCGGCGTGCCGAGCACGACCGGGGCGGTCAACGCACTGACCGCGACGTCGCGGACATCGACGTCGAGCACCTGCGCCACGGCGTCCTCGATCGTCATCTGGATCAATAGGCGGCCGGGGGCGGCGTCGAACACGGCCTGCAGCGGATTGCCCGCCGGGGTGGCCGAGGGCGTTGCGGCGCCGACGACGCCTTCGAACACGGCAGTTCCGTCAGCCTGCGTGGCCTTCATGGTGACGCGCGCCGGCGCCGGCGCACGCGACCGGTTCCCGGGCACACGCGGTGCCGGCTCCCACACGAACCGGACGCGCGTCTGACCGTCCGCGCCCCGCGTCAGGCCGAACCACGGACGGATGAGGGGGCTCAATCGCCGCACCGGTTCGGGCGGCGGTTTCGGCGCGCGGTCCTCGGCGAGATAGCCGGCCGCCAGCCGTTCCGCGGCAGAGGTCGCCCAGTATCCAGGGCGTGTCCGGGCCTCGACGCCTCGTCGCGTGACACGAACCGTCACGGGATGAAAGCGCCCGTCGTCAGCGCCGCGGAACGTGAGCACGTAGTGCCCCGGCATGTCCGCGGCGAGGCGTGGCCACGTGGTCGAGAGGTCCGATGGCTGCAGGATCGCCGCTCCCCCGGTCTCGCCGACCAGCTCCACGAGCAGGCGCCGCGGATCGCCGGCCGTGGCGCCGTCACCGTCGGTGCCTGACGCGGGAGGCGGCGGCAGCGGAGGCGGCGGCACCTCGTCCCACACCCGCGGATCGATGGCATAGATCACGACGCTCGTCCGCGCGGCTACCCGCAGGACGTTGGTGATCGTCGGCAGGTCGTCTCCGCGCCGGCGAGGGCCGCGGTCGAAGCCCTCGCTGAGGACGATGAGCGTCTTCGGCCCGCCGCCGAGCCCGCCGAGGTGCGCTGTGAGAGCGCTGATTGCGGATGTCGAAATCTGCGCGCGCACGCTCTCGATCCGCTCGCGGCCTCCCCCGATGAAATACTGCTCGAAGGCGTTTCTGGGCTCGAACACATCCCGACGCGGATCGAAGGCCTCGATCGCTCGCGCGGCCGCTTCGCGGTCCCGCATCATGCGGATCGTCAGCACGGAATCGAGCGGGCGAAATACGGCGACCAGATCGCGGGGCGACAGACCGCGCACCAGGTCTGCGAGCTCGTCCCGTGCGCGCGCGGCCCCGGCGCCGGCGGTCACGTGGTACTCATCGAGATAGATGCCGAACAGCCGCACGCCGCTCTCGGCGGCCGCCTCCTGCTCGTCGCGACGGTTTGTGATGGGTGCGGGTTCGTCGCCTCCGGGACCTGGCCGCGGCGCCGTCGCGGGAACAAAACGCACGTCCTCGACCGGACGGAGGGAGTCGCCCTCGACGATCTCGAACTCGCCCCGTCCGAGGTCTGGAACCACCTGGCCGCGCGAATCGGTGGCGACGACGTCGAGTCGCACCGCCTCTGGAGGCGGAGGACCTGGCCGCTGCGCGGACACGCTGGACACAGCGAGCGACAGCAGAGCGGCGAGCGCCCACGTCCGAGCCGGCGGCACCCGCATCCTCAGCCCGTGATCCGGAAGCCGGCGAGCTCCTTGACCTCGCCGCCCTCTCCAGCCGCTGTGATCTCGACGATGTACTCGCCGAGGGGCAACGCCGCCAGCGGCACCTCAATCAGGATCGGGCCATCCGGGGCCGCTGTGGCGACCAGCGCGCTCATGCCGTCCCCGCTGCGATTCAGGAGCCGGGCGGTCACCACGGGCGCGGTCCCTCCGGGCCCATACGCCGCAACCCTGACGAGCAAGCGCTCCGTGCGCAGGAAGTCGCGTGAAGCCGTCGGCACCGGCGAAGGGTTCGCGCGCGCCGTCTCGAGATCGCGGGCCGTGCGGGCCCGCACCAGTTCCGGCGTGCCGAGCACGAGCGGCGCGGTCAGATCCGGAACGGTGATGACGCGCTGCTCGGAGTCGATCTGCTCGGCATCGGCGCCTTCGATGGACAATCGGAGCTGGACGGCGCCGGCCGGGACATCGAACGTCACCCGCTGAGGCACTGTGAGCGCCGTGGACTGTGCCGACGGCACGAGATCGGGCACACGCCCCCGGAAGAGCGGTGCGCCGTCCTGCCCGATCGCCATGACCGACACGCGGGCGGGACGTTCCATCGAGCTGCCAGGGCCGCGGGTCGCGCCCGGCACGCGGGCCACGGGCTCCCAGACAAACGACACCCGGGTCTTGCCGTTGTCGCCCCGAGACGTGCCGATCCAGCTGTGAATGAAGCGCGCACGGGGAGGCTGCGCGATGGCCGCCAGCGCGGCCTCGACGGCCTTCGGGGGGCCGGGCTTCGGAGGCGCCGTCACGCGGGCCGCATCGGTCGCCGTGAGCGCGTAGTAGCCCTTGCGCGCGCGCACCTGGACGCCCGGTCGCCGCACGCGGACCTTGATCTCGTGAAACTTGCCGTCGGTCGGCGCGGCCGTCGAGTTGTAGCCGAGCAAGTAGTAGGCGCTCGTGTCGCGCACGATCTGCCGCATGGCCACGGTCAGGTCGTTGCGGTTGACGATGGCGCGTCCGTCGGTCTCCTCGGATAGCACGCGGAGCGTGTCCATCGTCGAGGCGAGATATTGGCGATCGGTCCGCTGGTTGATGTTCTGGTCGATGCCGAACTCGTTGGTGGCGAGACCACGCGGATCGATCGCATAGATGGCCACGTTGTTCCGGTTGGCGGCGCCGTACACCTGCCGGAGGTCCTCGTTGAGATCCATGCTCGCCATGAATCCCGCACGCTCCTCGAGCGGGCTGTTCCCCGCCAGCGGATCGTTGCGGTCGGACTGCCCGATCCCCGGCATCGCCGCCACGGGCGCGCGCAACTGGGGCGGCAGCATGTTGGTGAATCCTTCGCTGACGAGGAGCAGCGCCTTGCGCCCTTCCTTGAGCGACCCCATCCGGGAGATGAGCGACTCGATGGCGGACAGCGACACCTGGTTCCTGATCCGCTCGACGACTTCCGCGGGATAGTAGGCGTACTTCTCTTCCATCGGGTTCGTTGGCGTGTAGTCGTACTTGCGGCCCATGAACTGCTCGATGCCCTTTTGGATGGCCGCGTGATTGCGCGTCATCCGCACGGCAGCGACCGGCTGCAGCGGATACATGAGCCCGACCATGTCGGAGGGACCGAGCTGTGTCTCGATGAACCGGGAAATCTGCTGCCGCATCGACAGGCTGGATCCGCGGGTGACGTGGTAGTCGTCCAGGAAGATCGCAAACAGGCGCACGTCGTCGCGTGCCGCCTCGCGCTCCTCGTCGTAGTCCGTGCGGATGGGCGACGGGGCGCGATCGGAGGGTGCGATCAGGCCGGCGTCGAGCTCGATTAGCTTGAAGGTCTCAATGGTCTGGCGGGCGCCGTCTTCGCTGACCTCGAAGTCCTCCGGCTTGAGATCGGCTATCTGGTTGCCCGCCTTGTCGCTCACGATGACGTCCACGCGGACGAAGTTGATGCCCGACCGGAAGACGGGGGGCGGCTGCTGGGGATCCTGCGCGGGCGTCGCGGGCGCACCTGCAGGCGGCGTCTGTTGCGCCGGCGGCGGTGTCTGCTGGGCGGGCGGCTGCTGCTGGGCCTGCTGGGCGTGGCCGGAGGTACCGAGCACCATCAGGCAGCCGAGGGCCACCAGCGCGGCATGCGAGCCGGCCTTCGCGGTCGCGGCACGCAGAAGAGGCTGGAATCGACGCGCCATGGCTCTATATTAGACGCAATGTCCGACCAATCCGCCGAGGTATTGCCTGTGGGCCTGACGTCCCTTCTGGAGGACGAGCGGCTGTTCGCCGGGAGCGTCTACCAGTTCGCGGACCGGGAGATTCGTCCACTGGTCCGAGAGATGGACGAGTTGGCGCACATTCCCGCCGATCTCGTCGCCCGCCTGTTCGGCCTCGGAGTCATGGGCATCGAGATTCCGGAGGCTCTGGGAGGGTCCGGCGGGCGCTTCTTTCACTCCGTGCTCGCCGTCGAGGCGCTCTCGCGCGTGGATCCATCGATCGGTGTGCTGGTCGACGTCCAGAACACGCTGGTCGATCAATGCCCTGCTCAAGTGGGGCACCGACGACCAGCGCCGTCACTATCTGCCCCGCCTGGCATCGAACCTGGTCGGCGCGTACGCTCTGTCCGAAGCCGGTTCTGGCAGCGACGCATTCGCGCTGGGGACCCGGGCCGTGCCGGAGGGCGACGAGTTCGTCCTGACAGGCCGCAAGCTCTGGATCACCAACAGCCACGAGGCCGGCATCTTCATCGTCTTTGCGACGGTGGACCCGGCGGCCGGCTATCGCGGCATCACGGCGTTTCTCGTTGAGCGCGATCGTCCGGGGTTCAGCGTCGGGCGCAAAGAGGACAAGCTCGGCATCCGCGCCAGCAGCACCTGCGAGCTCGTGCTGGACGGCTGCCGCGTGCCGCGCGCCAGCGTGCTCGGCGCGGTCGGCAAGGGCTACAAGACGGCGATCGAAACGCTCAACGAAGGCCGCATCGGCATCGGCGCCCAGATGATCGGCCTGTCGCAGGGCGCGCTCGATCACGCGGTCAAGTACACCGGCGAACGCCGGCAGTTCGGCAAGGCCATCTCGGAGTTCCAGGCCGTGCAGCACCAGCTCGCGCGGGCCGCCACCGAGCTGCACGCGGCGCGCTTGATGGTGTACGAAGCGGCACGGCTCCGCGATCAAGGCCTGCCGTTTCTGAACGAAGCCGCCATGTGCAAGATCTTCTCGTCCGAAGTCGCCGAGCGTGTCACGTCGCTCGCGGTGAACCTCTTCGGCGGCAACGGCTTCGTCAAGGACTACCCCGTCGAGAAGCTGTACCGCGACGCGAAGATCGGCCAGATCTACGAGGGGACGTCGAATCTGCAGCTGGAGACAATCGCGAAACACTTGGGACTTAGGAGTTAGGACTGCGGGATTTCGGCTCCAGGCTCCAGACTTCGGGCTTCAGGCGCCGGGCTTCAGGGGCGTCGGGCTCAGGGCTCAGGCTCACGGCTCGGGGCTCACGGCTGATCGTCGGCGAGAATCCCTGAGTCCGAAGTCCTAAATCCTAAGTCGTCCTAAGTCCTAATCTAGTCTAGCGCCTTCTCCCGCATCCGCGCGCCCCTAAGGATGTTCGGCATCGCGTAGTTCCCTTCGTGGCAGGCGTACTCGTACAGCGATCCCGCCGTCACGCCCCTCGCCGCCTGGTTCGTCGTCAGCGGAAACGCGGCGGTCCACGGCCTCGTGAACATCGTCGGGTCCTCCATCGTGAACTGGTAGTCGATCGTCTCCGCGTCGGTGCGGGTGAAGCGCTCCGTCAACCGGAGCGTCGGGCGCGGCGCGCGCCAGGCGGTGGCCCACCAGTACGCCGACTTGTCTGCAAAGCCCAGGGTCTCGACGACGAGCGTGGCCCCTTCCCAGCGGCCGGTCGCGTTCCCCTGCCACTGCGGCAGGCCGGTACGGCGCGTCGTCCCGATGGGGATCACGCGAAACTCGCTGTACAGCTCGTGATGGATGGCGACGTATCCCGGGCTCTGAACGATCTGGTAGTTGTTGTTGTAGCCGGAGAACCAGATCGGCGGACCGTCGGTGAGGCACCGTTCGCCCGTGTCGAGGTCCATGTGCGACTCGTACGGACCAACGCCGTAGCGAGCCGACGACCGGGCGGTGTGCTGCCGCCCTTCCTCGGTGAACGGAATGCGGCCGTCCGGCGGATCGATGATGAGCGAGGTCCGGCGGCCCGGCACAACCGACGTCGAAGGGTCGAACCAGATCTGGTTGTAGGTTCCGGGATCGCCTGCGGTCGAAGGCGGCTCGACGAGGCGGCGTTCGGCCGCTCGCTTCTCCATCGCCGCCGCCTCGGCCTCGGTGAGAAACGCCTTGCCGGCAAGCGATGCCGGCCTCTCGAGGGGCGTCAGCGTGGAGCCGGTCCAGACGCCTTGCAGATCCGGATCGCCCCAGGGTGTCCGGAGCTCGGCTGGCGAAGCAGCCGAGTGGGTCTGAGCCTCGCCTGACCCCACGAGACACATGACGCAGGCGGCGACAAGGGCAGTCGTTCGCATGAGACGCTCTCCTTCATACCACTCGATCAGCGGACCGGAAGCTTCGGAAACGGCTCGTCGCCAGGGTCGAGCTGCACGCCGAGCGCGTTGAGAACCATTGACGTGGCGCGATACGAGCTCGCGGTGAAGACGGCGCTCATCAGGAGCTCGGTGTCGTAGCGTGCGGCGAGGGCCGTCCACGTCGCGTCCGAGATCGCCGTGTCATGGAACAACTCGTCCACCGCACGCAGGATCGTTCGCTCGAAGCTGTCCCAACCTGGAGCCTCGGCCCCCTGGGCGATCCAGATCGGCTCGAGGCCGTGGTCGCGGGCACGTCCGACGCTTCCGACATGCTGCGCCCATTCGTACTCCGAACGGCAGATCCAGCCAATGCGCAGGATCAGCATCTCTCGGTGGCGCGGCGAGAGCTTCGAGACTCGGTTGATGAAGTTGGCCCGTCGGGCCCTGACCTGACTGAGCTTGGGATGCCTCGCCAGGGTCCGGCTGACGGCAAGGCCGTCGCCGGGAACGGGCTCGACGCGCGCCTTTGCCAGCGGCGGCTCCGCGGCTGGCACGTTCACCCGATAGGGCACGTCGGTCGGGAGCCGATCGCGGCTCGCCGCGTCAGGCTGGGTCCCGAACGCGTTGAACATCATCGCCAGCATGGTGAAGTGGTTCGCGGTCTCCACCGCGTCCATCAGCTGGTGCTCGTCGTAGGCCGCGTCGAGGGCCGCCCACGTCGCCCCGCTCACCGACGAATTCCGAAAGAGCTCGTCGGTCATCCGCAGCAGGGTCGCCTCGAACGCGTCCCAGCCAGGCGCCGCTGGACCCTCGGCAACCCGTCGGATCTCGGCAGCGGCGACCCCCGTGCGGCGGGCGCGCTCGGCATGGGTGGCCCACAACACGCCGCAATTGCCCAGCCACGCGGCACGCAGGATCACGAGCTCGCGGTGACGCGGCGGCACCGTGGAGTCGTCCGACAAGTACACGGGTATAGGGCGTCACCGCTTCGGCCAGCGCGGGAACCTGGAGGAGTGTGTCGAAGGCCGCATCCGGGCGGCCCGATCGGCCAAAGCCCGCGGCCACTTTCCGCTGCGCATCGGACCACTGCGCCTCGGGCACCGGCGCGATCCGGGCGACGGCGGGCACGACCGGTCGGCGAGCGCCCGGCGGCTCCACAGCCGACTGTCCGTCGAGCGAAACGCACAATCCGAACGCGACCAACGACAGCAGGCAAGTCCACGTACGCATGGCTCTGTCCCCCGATTCGAAGTCAGCTCGCGAGAATCCCCGCGGAGATGATCAGACGCTGAGCTTCCGACGTGCCCTGGTAGATCTCGGTCGCACGAACATCTCGAAAAAGCCGCTCGACCACTGACCCTCGACGATACCCGGCCGAGGCGAGGATCTGCATCGCCTTGTCGGCCGCCTTGTGTGCCGCTTCGGACGCGGCGAGCTTCGCCATCGAGGCCTCGACGGTGATCGCCGGCTGATGCGCCTTGAGCGCCGCGGCCTTCCAGGTGAGCATCCGTGCCGCCGCGAGCTCGGTGGCCATGTCGGCCAGCATCCACTGGATGGCCTGAAAGTTGGCGATGGGCTGGCCGAAGGCCTGCCGCTCGTTCGCATACGCGATGGCTTCGGCGAGCGCTGCCTGGCCGATGCCGAGCGCCTGCGCCGCAATGGCGACGCGGCCGCCTTCGAGCGCCCACATCGCCACGCGGAAACCCTGATCCACCGAGCCGAGCACCTGATCGTCGCCGACTTCGACATCGAGCTCGAGATCCGTGCAGCCCAGCCCGCGTACTCCGAGTGAGTCGGCACGCGCCGTGCGCACGATGCCCGGCGCATCCATCGGCACGAGAAACGCCGTGACGCCTTGTCCTCGCTGACCGGGGCGTGTCGACGCAAAGACAATCGCGACGGCAGCCGCTTCCGCGTTAGCGACCCACACCTTTCGCCCGGTGATGCGGTAACCACGGCCCGCACGCACGGCGCGCGTCTGCTGGTTGGCCGCGTCGGTGCCGGCGTCCGGCTCCGACAGCGCAAACGCACCGACCGCCGCGCCGGAGGCCAGCGGTCTCAGCCACTGCTCCTTCTGCGCCGAACTTCCGACATGCGCGAGCACATCGGCGACGAGCGAGTTGGTCACCGAGAGCGACACCGCCACCGTCGCGCTGGCGCTGGCGATCGCCTCGATCGCGAGCACATAGCTCAAGAAGTCCAACCCCGCTCCACCCCAGGCGGTGGGCACGGTGATACCGCACAGCCCGCGCGCGGCCGCCGCCCGCACGACATCCAGCGGGAACGCCCCCGACTCGTCGATCGCCGAGGCCCGCGGCGCGACGACCTCGGCGGCAAACTGCTCCGCGCTGGCGCGAAAGGCGCGTTGAGCAGGGGTTAGCTCGAGGTGCACGGCTTCATTCTCGCTCCATTTCCCCCCGGCCGTCGCGGCGCGACGCGTTCCTCAAATGTCCGATCTTTCCCGGACGGGATGCCGCAAAGCCGCCCTATAATCTGCCCTATCTCTCGAGGAATCCGAAATCCACTGCAGATCGCCGCACGTGGTTGACCGACTGAACGAGGAGCCCGTCATGAAGTGGATCTGTTCGGCGCTGCTGGTGGCAGTTGTTGGGATCCTGCCGGTGGCGATTGACGCCCAGGACCTTCCACGGAATCTCTCGAACGTCCCGACGAAGAATCCGCTCGAGGGCAACGCCGAGGCCATTCGGGCGGGCATGGGCATGTACCGCGTGCGGTGCGCCGATTGCCACGGCATGGACGCCCGGGGCATCCGCGCCCCGGACTTGTCGCAGGTCTGGGCATCGGGCCGGACCGACGACGGCCTCTTCCGGACGGTCAGGACCGGCGTGGCCGGCAGTGAAATGCCGGCCATCGGCAATCGGAATTCGGACGAGGACGTGTGGAAGATCCTCGCCTACGTGCGCACGCTCGCCGCGGCGGCCCCGACCGATCCGCCCCGCGGCAACGCCGAGAACGGCGAGCGGATTTTCCGCGCGAACTGCAACAGCTGCCATCTGGTCAACGGCCGCGGCGGGCGGCTCGGGCCCGATCTCTCACGCGTGGGCGCCGCGCGCACGCGCGCCGCACTCACCCGCCAGATCCGCGGCGCGGTCGAGGGCTTCAGGCCCGGCTACGAGCCGGTGACGCTGACGACGCGGGGGGGCCGAACCATACACGGCGTCAAGAAGAACGAGGATCTCTTTTCGGTGCAGATCATGGACACCGGGGAACGGATCCAGGGTTACCTGAAGGAAGACATGCGGACGGTGACTGACGATAAGCGGTCGGCCATGCCACCGTACGACACCGAGCGATTGACCGAGAGTGCCGTCGACGACCTGATCGCGTACCTGTCCACACTGCGGGGCGCCAGCACCGCTGCCCCGATCACTGGACGATAGAGACATCCATTCGCAGCAGGTCCTCCGGGGCCCGCCGTAAGGAGTTCGTCATGCGCCGACTTGTTCCTCGCTTCGTGGCCCTGGCGGCCGTCGCCGCGCTCGGTGTCGCCCTCGGCGCGCAGCAGCCGGCCTCCGGGCCAGTGACGGCACAGGAGATTGCCGCAGGCTTGCCGGCCGACGGATCGCGTTGGGTCACGTTTGGCGGCGCGTACACCAACCACCGGCACAGCCCGCTGACCCAGATCACGCCCGAGAACGTGAACCGCCTGGTCCCGCAGTGGATGTTCCAGACCGACACGCTGGGCGCGTTCGAAACGACGACGCTCTTTCGCGACAACGTGCTGTACGTGACCGGCCCGCAGAACCTGGCGTGGGCCATCGACGCGCGCACGGGCCGCCAGATCTGGCGCTATCGTCGTGAACTGCCCCCGCAGGGCACCCTCACCGCCTGCTGCGGTCTCGTGAACAAAGGCTTTGGCATCCTCGGCGATCGCCTCTTCATGGTGACGCTCGACGCCCACCTGCTGGCGCTCGACACGAGAACCGGCGCCGTTGTCTGGGACGCGACGATGGCGGACTACACCCAGGGCTACGCCTCAACGATTGCCCCCCTTGTCGTGAAAGACAAGGTCATCGTCGGCATCGCGGGTGGCGAGTACGGGATTCGCGGGTTCATCGATGCGTACGACGCGCAAACCGGCAAGCGCGCGTGGCGCTTCTACACGATTCCCGGTCCGGGCGAGCCCGGCAACGAGACGTGGGCGTCGGACTCCTGGCGGCGCGGCGGCGCCGGCGTGTGGGTCACCGGCGCACACGATCCCGAGCTGAATCTCGTGTACTTCGGGATCGGCAACCCGGGGCCCGACTACCACAGCGACAGCCGCAAGGGCGACAACCTCTACAGCGATTCGATCGTGGCGCTCGACGCCGACACCGGAACGCTGAAGTGGCACTACCAGTTCACGCCGCACGACGTGCACGATTGGGACTCGACCCACGTGCCGATCCTCGCCGACCTGCCCATCGGCGGCCAGCCGCGCAAGGTCGTGATGATGGCGAACCGAAACGGCTTTTTCTACACGCTCGACCGGACCAACGGCCGATTGATTGTCGGCAAGCCCTATCGTGCAGACGACGTGGGCGAAGGAGATTGGCGCCGACGGCCGGCCGGTGCTCCTCCCAGGGCACATGCCGGACGAGAAAGGCTCGCTCACCTGCCCCGACATCACAGGCGGGACCAACTTCTGGCCGACCACATACGACCCGGCGCAGCGGCTCTTCTTCGTCAACGCGCGCGAGGTCTGCGCGGTCTACTACGCGTGGAAGCCGGACTACACACCCGGCGAGCGCTTTACCGGTGGCGCGGGGCAGCGTGCGCCAGGGATGCCCGCGGTCGGGGCGCTGCGCGCGCTGGATCCCGCGACGGGCGCGCTCAAGTGGGAGTTCAGGTACCTCACCCCGGCCACCGCCGGGCTGTTGTCCACGGCCTCCGGGATCATTTTCAGCGGCGACAACGAAGCGAATCTCCTCGCGATTGACTCGCGCAGCGGCAAGTTCCTCTGGCGGTACCAAATGGGATCGAAGCTGCACGGCACGTCGCCGATCACGTACATGCTCGACGGGCGGCAGCACCTGCTCGTCCCGGCGGGCACGACGTTGACGGCGTGGGCGCTGCCGGATGTCGCTCGAACGCCCTCCACGCCATAGGGCAAGGCTACTGGATCTTCGCGAACTCGCTCCACGCGACCGGCTGGCCGTGGATCGGCACGACCTGTGATACGTCCAGCTTGAGCGTGCGCACGATCGGTCGCAGGCTGCGGGTGGCCGCCGTCGCGCGCCACGGCCGCGGGAGGTGGCTGTCGAACAGATCGGCCTCGATCACGCAGCTTCTCGCGCGGGAGGTAGGCCATCAGCATGCCCTCGGCGTGCTGGCCAGCGGGTGGACGTAATACATGTGCAGGATTCGCGATGCCGTCGGTGATCACGTAGTTCTCCCTCACGGTCTCGACGTTGTAGCCCTCGGTCAACTCGGTCGGCGGCCAGAGCGACACCATGTCCGGCTGCAGCGTCCGGGGCGCGTAGTTCAAGACGTCGCGGTTGTAGAAGTCGAAGTTCTTCCAGTGCGTGACGATGGTCGCGCCGATGTGCAGGTAGGTGCGGAGGCCGCCGATGTGATCGAAGTGCTGGTGCGTGTTGACCAGGAACCGGATCGGCTTGTTCGGCATCGAGCCTCGCCACCTCCTCGATCACCGCCAGGCTGCGCGTCCTCGTCGATCGGCGCCTCGACGACGGCGACGAAGTCCTTGAACTCGACGGCGACGCTGTTGTGCGACGCGCCGCCGAGCAGGTACACGCCCTCGGCCAGCGGCTGCGTCTCCACTCGAACCGGGAAGGTCGCCGGCCGCACGGCCTCGGGGACGGTGACCGGGATCGCCGCACGCGTTCGCCTTGACGTCCTTGAACGTGCCGCCGAACCCGTTGTGGCCGGCGGTGATCGTCTGCGTGTTGTAGTTGTCGTCCCAGCCTTCGTGGTGATGCCAGCCGGTCGGGAACCGTATGCCGTTGCCGAGCGTCGACGTAGCTCTCGTTGGTGAACTCGTGCTCGTAGTTCATGTCGCCGAGCACGGGATGCGGGACCCACGTGTGGATCCGCTGCAGCATGTGCTCCTTGTTGATGGTCGCGTCCACGCGGTACTTGCCCGAGCACGCGGATCGAGACGACCGTGACCTTCTCGGGCACCGTCGTCGGGCCGTCGCGCCCCATCTCGCCGAGCTCCCAGCGCCAGACCGCCACCGGGTTGGCGCCGGGCAGTCTCGCCGCCTTGAGGAATCCGTGGCGGGTTGAGCCACATCTCGAGCTGCCACCGCTCGGCATCGTCCGGGGGCGCCGCCACCGGCGCGCCGCCCGGGCCGTCGATGTGCCAGCCGTACCGGCCGTTGACGATGAAGGTCTGGCGCGATTGCTGCTGGAGCGGCGTGCCGCCCATCCAGCCGATCGCCGTACTTCCACGACGCCGGATTCAGCCCGGGCTTCCGGTCGAACTCCTCCTTCATCGTCCTGGCGTCCCAGTTCATCGTTCGCGTGTAGTTGGCCAGCGGCTCGCCGCGCGGCCAGTCCACGTTCTTGTCAGACGAGCCACTGCTGGCCGACAGCGCCCGCGTAGCCGGTGCCGGAAATCGTGACGCACTCAGCTCGTCGACGCCGATGGCCTTCGCCGCCGCATCGAGCACCGGCTGCGGATCGACGTAGCCGGGAGAAAGACGCTGGGCGTGCACCGACGCCCAGGACAGGATCAGCAGAAGAGCAAGGACCCGGCTGCTTGCCATCGCGGCCTCCTCAAAGGATTACAGCGGCGCGATGGTACCACGCGGGGGTAGAATGCCGCTGCATCTCCACGGAGGAAGACATGTCCAAGCAGATTTCTCTCGGCGCCGCGCTGGCGATTGTGTTGTGGTCAGCCTCCGGTCGGGTCCTCGCGCAGGACGCGCGCGCCATCCTTGGCGAGGCCTCGAAGGCCATGGGCGTCGAGACGATGACGACCGTGGAATACTCGGCGACGGGCTTCGACTTCGCGTTCGGTCAGGCCTACAACCCCAGCTCGCCCTGGCCGAAGTTCATCAACAAGAGCTACACGCGCGCCATCGACTTCCGCACGCCGGCGTCGAAGGTCGACCGCGTCCGGATGCAGGGCGAGAACCCGCCGCGCGGCGGCGGCCAGCAGCCCGTCATCGGCGAACAGCCGCAGAGCCAGACGATCATCGTCGGCCCCACGACGCCGTGGGTGCAGCAGCTCGAGATCTGGATGACGCCGCACGGGTTCGTCCGAGCGGCGCTCGCCGAACAACGCGACGGTCAAGACGCAGACGCTGGACGGCAAGCGCTACAACGTGCGTGACGTTCACCGGGCAGAACAAGGCGCAGGTCAACGGCTACATCAACGATCAGCACCTCGTCGAGCGCGTCGAGACCTGGATTGACACGGCCTATCTCGGCGACACGCTGTTCGAAGCCGTCTACTCCGACTACAGGGACTTCGGCGGCGCGAAGTTCCCGATGAAGATCGTGCAGAGGCAGGGCGGATATCCGATCTTCGACCTGAACGTGACCGACGTGAAGCCGAACGCCGCGGTCACGATTCAGCCGCCGCAGGGCAGAGGCGGCGCGCCTGGGGGCGCGCCGGCTGCGGCCGGCGGTGCGGCAGCGGCAGGCGTGTCCCGACCGAGAAGCTGGCGGACGGCGTCTACCTGATCCTCGGCGGCTACGCGGCCGTCGCCGTCGACTTCAAGGACTACATCGTCGTCATCGAAGGGCCGCAGAGCGAGGCGCGCGCGACGCAGATCATCGACGCGGCGAAGCGGCTGATTCCCGGCAAGCCGATCCGCTACGTCGTCAACACGCACCACCACTTCGACCACTCGAGCGGACTGCGGACGTTCGTCGCCGAGGGCGCGACCGTCGTCACGCACGAGGTCAACAAGGCGTACTTCGAGAAGCTGTTCACCTTGCCGCACACGCTGAGCGCCCGACCGGCTCGAGAAGGAGAAACGCGCGCCGACGTTCGAGACCATGACGGACAAGAAGGTGCTGACCGATGGCAATCGCGTCATCGAACTGCATCATCTTCGCGGCAGCGGCCACAACGAGGGGCTGATCGTCGCCTACTTCCCGAAAGAGAAGATCCTCGTGGAAGCGGATGCGTACAACCCGCCCGCGCAGCCGCCACGCGCGGCGCCGCCGTCGATAAGTCCGTACATCGTCGAACCTCGCTGACAATCGTCGATCGGCTGAAGCTCGACGTGCAGCGCATCATCCCGGTCCACTACCCGGCGGACAACCGCCACGTGACCATGGCGGAACTGATGAGGATGGCCGGGCGGGGAAACTAGGAGCGCGGCGGCCCTATGCCGGCGGCGGCTGCCACAGGCCCAGGTCCCTGGCAGACCTGGCCTTGCTGATCAGGATGATCTGGCCTGTGTGCATGCTGAAGTGCTCGACGACGTGGTAGACCGCATCGAGGACCGACACGTCGTAGCGCTGGATCTGCCTGCGCTCGGTGAGCGTCGCACGGTCGAGCCCCGCGATCACGGCGTCCGCCTCGACGACGACCGACGACAGGCGCGCCAGGAGATCGGACTTCGGAAACGGCGTGCGCTCGTCGAACTCCTGCTGCCGCGTGCGGGCGTACGGCCGTCCGGCCACTCCGCCGAGGATCCATTGCGTGACGTTGCCCGCCAGGTGCAGTACCAGGTTGCCGATGCTGTTGGAGACAGGGTTCGGCCGCCACCACACGTCGTCTTCGGTGAGCGGCGCGAGGCTCCGCTCGATCTTGGGCAGGTAGTCGTCGGTCAGCAGGGCGCGCGATTTCCGGACGAACAGCTCCGACACGTCGCTCATGAGTACGGCCTCGGGTTCGACGCCCACACGCCGCGCCACCTGGCAGCCAGGAGAGGGGCCACGGTCAGCACCAGGAGACCAATGGGCAGCAGGCCTCCCTGGAGGAGATTGTAGTCGGACCAGAGACGTTCCCAGGACGCCCCGGCGACGAATCGTCCAAAGAGGATCTCGAAGGCCAGCGTGAGCACGAGCCAGACCGCGCCGGCTCCCAGCGCCTCGGCTGGTCCACGGGGCCTGAGCCATCGGACCGACAGCGTGGCAATCGCCAGAATGAGCGCGGAACCCGTGAAGACCGCGATCTGCCTCGCCCTGAAGTCTCCGACGATTGGCTCCAGAAGCAGCGTCCGGGCAATGCCGTGGGCGATCTCGGTCAGGATGATCGCGCCCCAGATGGCCGTGGCTCGTGGGAGCATGATGCCCGCGCCGATCCTAGCGGCGCAGGCGCTCGAAGATGGGCGTGAGGCGCTTTGCCGACTCGTGCGGTTCCTCCGGCAGCACGCGCACGTTGCCGACGACCGACATGAAGCTCGTATCGCCGGTCCATCGGGGCACCAGATGGACATGGAGATGGTCGGCGACGCCGGCGCCGGCCGGGCGGCCGAGGTTCAACCCCACGTTGATGCCTTCCGGACGGTAGGCTTCGGTCAATGCCATTTCGGCGTCGCGCGTCAGGCCCATCAGCTCGGCCAGCTCGTCTTCGGTGGCCAGCGAGAGCGAGGCGATGTGCCGCACAGGCACGACCATCAGGTGGCCGCTGTTGTAGGGGTAGAGATTGAGGATGACGTAGCAGAGGCGCCCGCGGGCGACGATCAGCGCTTCGCGGGCCTCGGAAGTGTCGCAGAAGATGCAGCCGGAGGCGGTCGACGTTCCCGTCACGTAGGCCAGCCTCCACGGCGACCAGAGCCGCTCCACGACGCTAGAGCGCAGCCCCTGGCGGCGCCGGCGGCGTGCCGCCTTCGGCCGACGCCTCGGCCTCCCGGTTGATGAGCTCCTTCAGCTCTTTGCCCGGCTTGAAGTACGGCACCTTCTTCGGCGGCACATCCACCTTGTCGCCGGTCTTGGGGTTGCGGCCCTTCCTGGGCTCGCGCTTGCGCAGGCGGAAGCTGCCGAAGCCGCGGAGCTCGATCTTCTCCCCTCGGTGCAGGGCGTCGATGATGCTCTTGAACACCGTCTCGACGATGACTTCGGAATGTTTCTTGGTGAGATCGGACACCCTCGAGACTTCCTCGACGAGCTCCGCCTTGGTCATGCTGCCGTTGGTAATCATGAGTGGCTCAGGGCTCAGGGCTTCGGGCTCAGGGCTCAGGCCGAGGCTTCGGACTCCGAGGCTCTGTGCCAGGAGCCTGAGTCCGAAGCCTGCGCGTCTACCGATTCCGAAAGTGATCGCCGAGCGTCGCGGCCCCGTCCCCCGCGGACTCCTGATAGGCCTCCCAGTCGGCGCGGAACTCGTCCGACTTGAGGGCCCGAATCGAGAGGCCGATCTTCCGCTCTTCGGGCGCCAGCTTGATGATCTTCATGGGGTAGGTCTCGCCTACCGTCAATTCGATCTTCTCGTCCTTGGCTCCGCTCTTGCCGGCCTTCTGCGACTCGTCGAACTCCGACACATGGATCAGGCCTTCGATGCCCTCGTCCAGCTCCACGAAGGCGCCAAAGTTGGTCATGCGGACCACCTTGCCCTCGATCGTGTCGCCGACGTGGCGGCGTGTGAAGAAGTCGTCCCAGATGTCGGTGGCGAGCTGCTTCAGGCCGAGCGACAGCCGCTGGTTCTCCGCATCGATGTTGAGCACCATCGCGTCGACCACGTCGCCCTTCTTCAGGACCTCGGACGGGTGCTTGATGCGCTTGCTCCACGACATGTCGGAGATGTGGATGAGGCCGTCGATGTCGTCCTCGACTTCGACAAACGCGCCGAACTCGGTCAGGTTCCGGACCTTGCCCTGGATCTTCGAGCCGACGGGATACTTGTCGGCCAGATCGTGCCAGGGGTTGGTCTCGACCTGCTTCAAGCCGAGCGAGATGCGCCGCGCCGTGGGATCCACGCCGAGCACCATCGCGTCCACGGGATCGCCGACGTTCAGGATCTTCGAGGGGTGCTTGACACGCTTGCTCCACGACATCTCGGAGACGTGAATCAGGCCTTCGACGCCCGACTCGAGCTCCACGAACGCGCCGTAGTCGGTCAGGCTGACGACCTTGCCGCCCATCCGCGCGCCCACGGGGTAGCGCTCCATCACGTTGGCCCATGGATCGGTGTTGAGCTGCTTGTGACCGAGCGACACCCGTTCGGTCGCCGCGTCGTACTTGAGCACGATCACGTCGATCTCGTCGTTGACCTTGAAGAGCTCGGACGGGTGGCCGACCCGGCCCCAGGACATGTCGGTGATGTGCAGCAGGCCGTCGATGCCGCCCAGGTCGATGAACGCGCCGTAGTCGGTGATGTTCTTGACGACGCCCTTGAGCACCTTGCCCTCGGCGAGTGCCTCGAGCGTGTGCTTCTTCTTCTCGGCGTTCTCCTCTTCGAGGAGCGCCTTGCGCGAGAGGACGATGTTTCCGCGCTTCTTGTTGACCTTGATGACGCGCATGCGCAGTTCCTGACCGCGCAGGGCATCGAGGTTGCGCACCGGGCGCACGTCGATCTGCGAGCCCGGCAGGAACGCGCGGACGCCGATGTCCACGGCCAGTCCGCCCTTGATCCGTTCGATGACGCGGCCGATGACGACCTTGCGCTCGGCGTAGGCCTTCTCGACTTCGTCCCAGATCTTCATCTTCTCGGCTTTTTCGCGCGAGAGGACGACATAGCCTTCCCGATCTTCGGTTCGCTCGAGCAGCACGTCGACCAGGTCGCCGGCTTCGACGGTGATCTGCCCCGTCTCGTCCAGGAACTCACTGACGGCGATGATGCCCTCGGATTTGTAGCCGACGTCCACGATCACTTCCGAGGCGGTCACCTTGAGGACCGTGCCCTTGACGACCTCACCTTCCGCGATATTCCTGAAGCTGGTATCGTAGGACTCCAGCAACCGGGCATACTCGTCGGAATTCATCTGGTCGTCGTCGTCTCGCGGTAGGGCTTTCAAGGTGCTCTTGTCGCTTACACCCCGTTCGCGTTCGGGCGTACCCGCGCGCCCCCGGCCCGTAGCGGGCGTGGGTTCGTCTTCTACATTTGCCATGCCTTGCGCGTCCTCCTCAGTCGATCGATTGCCGGAGTTGGTGTTGCGGTTCCGGCACCCGCAGATTCGGAATCACGGCGGGCGCGGCCCCAGGGACGGGCCTGCCTGATTTCCGATAAGCAGCAGAGAGTACGACACTTATCGTGACACTGTCAAGCTGACCGGGCTGCAGCAGAGAAAGGACGCGCGATGGCCAGGCGGAGACCACAGGCACGCGGCAAGAAGGCGAAACGGTCGCCGAAACCCCAGCGGACCCGCCGGGGGGCCGGACGGCAGAAGGCCAAGCCGGCAACGCGACGGCGTGCCCGGGCGACCAAGAGCGCCAAGCGGCCGAAGGCCAAGCCGGCGCGAGCGGTCAAGCGCGCCAGGGTGGTCAAGCGCGCCAGAGTGGTCAAGCCCGCCAGGGCGACCAAGGCCGCCAGGGTGGTCAAGCCTGCCAGGGCGACAAAGCGCCCCTCGAGAGTGGCATCGCCCAAGAAGCCCTCGAAAACGGCGCAGGCGCCGGTCGCCACGTCCAACCGGGTCGCGCCATCCATCCCCGCCAAGTCGCCGCGGCTCGATCGCGTCCGGCGGACGCTCGACGACACCGTGCAGACGCCGCCCTCCTCGCTGGACATGGACCGCCATGGGTCAGCCGTGCGGACGGGACGGGCGGAGATGGCAGAGAGCCGCCGCGACCACCAGACGATGACCCCCGGGATTACGGGCGGAGACGTCGACGTCAACATCGAGAACGCGTACTTCAGCGGCGACGAAACGCCTGGCGGCGACAACCAGACGCCCGATCAGGACATCGTGGACGACATCGGCCGCGCGCTGGGCGTCACCTATCAGGACAGCGAAGAATTGCGCTCGGGCGACAAAGTCGGCGAACGCGACCGCCACCGCTGGGAACTCGATCCCGCTTCAGCTGAGGACTTCAAGGAGCGGAAGTAGCGGGTCTAAGTTCTGACTTTTTTCGCTATGAGTCCCAGCACTTCCTGCACGACTTCATCGACATTCTTGCCCGTCGTGTCCACGACCATCGCGTCGGGGGCGGCGTAGAGAGGCGAGGTCTTCCGCGTCGTGTCGAGACGGTCGCGCTCCTGCATGAGGGTCTTGACGTCGGAGACAGCAGCCGGGCCGCCGGTGTGTGCCGGGTCGCTGGCACGGCGCCGGGCGCGCTCCTCCTCTGATGCGTCCAGATAGAGCTTGACATCCGCGTGCGGGAACACCACGGTCCCGATATCCCGCCCTTCCATGACGATGCCGACGCCCTCGCCAAAGCGGCGCTGACGATCGACCAGGATCTCTCGAACGCGCGGCAGGCGCGCCACCGCTGCCGCGGCGCGGTCGATAGCGGGCGTCCTGATCGCCCGCGTCACGTCCACGCCGTCGATCATGATCGTCTCCGCATCGAACGCGATCGGGAACCGGGCAGCCACCGCGGCAACCGCATCCTCGTCGTCCAGCGCGATCCCGTCCTGAAGGCATCGCCAGCCGACCGCACGGTACATGGCGCCGCTGTCGACATGCTTGTACCCGAGCGCCGCCGCGACGGCCCTGGCGACGGTGCCTTTGCCGGCACCGGAAGGACCGTCGATGGCAATGATGAAGGTCGGCACAAGTGAATGTAACATGCGCTACGTGACCCGCCGGCGTCTGGCGCTCATCGTGGTGCTCGCCTCGCTGGCTGGCCTCGGCTGGCTGGCGTGGCCGTACGCGGAGGGCGCGTCGTTTGTCGTCCGCGCCGCGGAGATGCAGGGGCCTCTTCGAACGGCAGCTGACGCCTTCACCGAGGAGATCACCGAGCGCGACGTCGTCCTTCCGATCGGGAACGGGCTGGGCGCGCGGATCTACGAACCTGTGGGCGGCTTCCAGCGGGCCGCGCTCCTGACTTCCGGAATCCATCCTTCGGGCATCGACGAACCGCGCCTGACGGCGCTGGCCCGGCAACTCGCGGCCAGCGGCATCGCCGTGGTCACCCCGGACATCCCTGACCTGTCGCGGTTCGCGATCACGCCCGCCATCACCGACGCCATCGAGCAGACGGCGGGCTGGCTCGCGGCCGACCCGCGGTTTGCACCGGATGGCACGATCGGGCTGATGGGCATCAGCTTCAGCGGCGGGCTGTCGATCGTGGCGGCCGGGCGGCCTTCGCTCCGGGGACGAATCGCGTATGTCTTCGCCTTCGGCGGCCACGGCGACCTGCCCCGCGTGCTGCGCTATCTCTGCACCGGCGTGGAGCCCGCGCCGGGCGCGGCGGCACTGGACGCACGGCTGCCCGGTGTCGCGCGGAAGGCTCCACCGACGCCGCACGACTACGGCCTGGCCGTTCTGCTCTATGGGCTTGCCGATCGCGTGGTGCCGGCCGGTCAGGTGAAGCCGCTCAAGGACGGCGTTCACCGGTTCCTGCTCGCCTCGGCGCTCGACCGCACGGACAAGCCGGCCGCGGCACTCGAGTTCGACGCCCTTCGCGCGCTCGCACGCACGCTGCCGCAACCCTCGTCCACGCTCATGACCTATGTCAACGACCGGGACGTCGTGCATCTGGGTGCCCGGCTGCTGCCCTTTATCGGGTCCTATGGCGGCGACGCTCCCGCGCTGTCGCCCGAGCGCGCGCCTAAACCCGAAGCGTCGGTCTTTCTACTCCACGGCCTGGCGGACAACGTGATCCCGGCGGACGAGTCCGTGCACCTGGCTGACGGCCTTCGCGGCAGCACCTCCGTGAGGATCCTGCTGAGTGCGCTCATCTCGCATGCTGAGACCGACCGCCCCGCCGGCGTGACCGACATCCTCCAGCTCGCAGGCTTCTGGGGTGATCTCCTGACTCGCTAGGCCGCTCCCGGGTGCCGGAGGGCAACCGGGGTCGCAGTCCCTGTCGTCGGCGCGGGGAACCTCCGCTCCACGACGTGTCGGTGGCATGCGGCAGATCCGCTGAGCTACCTCGGACCTGCCGCGGATTTCGGCGCTCCGCGTCGGTTCCCCGACTGACGCTCGAGACGCGCCGCTCCAAGGGCCGGCGCCCCCGGTCGCCCTCCGGCGCAGCCAGCGGCCAGTAAGATAAAAGGCGCATGGAGCGCCTGCAGAAGATTCTGTCCCGCGCGGGGGTGGCGTCGCGCCGTGCCTCGGAGCAGCTGATGCTCGAGGGGCGTGTGACCGTCAACCGCGAGACGGTGCGCGAACTGGGAACGAAGGCGGATCCCGAGCACGACGACATCCGCGTCGACGGCCGGCGGATCCACGTCGCCGACCGTCCTGCGCTACCTGCTGCTGAACAAGCCGCGCGGGTACGTCACCACGCGGTCGGATCCCGAGAAACGTCCGACCGTCATCGACCTGATCGGCGACCACGACTACATCTACCCCGTCGGCCGGCTGGATTTCGACTCGGAAGGCCTGCTGCTCCTGACCAACGACGGCGACCTTGCGGCCAGGCTGACGCATCCGAGCCACGGGGTCGCACGCGTCTACGAAGCGCGCGTTGCGGGCGTGCCGGACGCCCGCGACCTGCAGCGGCTGGCCAAGGGGATCGTCATCGACGGACGCCCCACCGCGCCCGCCCAGGTCCGCCTCCTCGGCGACCACAAAAACGGCGCCGTCCTCTGCATCACGATTCGCGAAGGCCGCAACCGTCAGGTCAGGAACATGTGCGACGCCATCGGTCACCCGGTCGATCACCTGCGTCGCGTGGCCATCGGTCCCATTCGCGACGCGAGGCTGAAGCTCGGGCACTGGCGGGAACTGTCGGCGAAGGAGGTCGCGGCGTTACGCGGGGCGGTAATCGACACGGACCGAGCGGTGCCCGGTGCTCGGTTCCCGGTGCCCGGTGCAGTTCAGGGTGCCAGTCGGTGCACGGTTCGGTGCCAGGTTCACGGCTGCTGTTCGAAGTCGCGGTCCGCCGACCGGACGGCGCGTCGCAGGAGAAGATGACGCGCTGAGGATCCAGGCGCCAGCACCGCCGGGCACCAGGAACCGAGCACCCTGCACCGCCAGACTCAGTAGGTTCAGTGAACCGTGTCCTCCGGTTCCGCAAGCGGCAGCTGCTCTTCGGGCGGCGTCTGCTCGACCAGGACCGGTGATTCGATCCCCAGGGCCTCGGCCATGTCTTCGACCTTGGGCAGGTCGCCGAGCTCGTTCAACCCGAACCGGATGAGGAACTCCTTCGTCGTCGCGTACATGAACGGCCGGCCGACGACCTGCTTGCGGCCGACGATCTTGATGAGGTGCCGCTCGAGGAGCGTGTTGAGCACGCCGGACGTGTTCACCCCGCGCACTTCTCCGATCTCGAGGGCCGTGATGGGCTGCTTGTACGCGATCACCGCGAGGGTCTCGAGCGCCTGCACGGTGAGCTTCTGCGTGGTTCGCTCATGGAAGAGGCGCCGGACCCACTCGTGCAGGTCGGGGCGGGTGACGATCTGATACCCGCCTGCGACCTCCACCAACTGCAGTCCGCCGGGGCGATCGTAGTCCTTCTTGAGCGCCTCGATCGCAGCCGCCACGTCTTCCTTCGGCTCCGACTCGAGCAGCTTGAAAAGCGCCTTGGGCGTCAGCGGGTCGGGGGACGCGAACACGAGCGCCTCGACGATCGCCTTCAGTTCGGCGGACACCACCGGCACGTCGGTCCCGCCGTCAGTCGCTTGCATCCTCGACGTTGACGTCCTTCTGCATCCCGCTCACCGTTCCTCTTCTTCGACGTGCTTCGAGCTCGTCTCGTGCTGGACGTTCGTCGCGTCCGTCACGCTCTTGACTCTCCCCACCCGCCTGGCCTGCCTGACCTGCCCGACCTGCCTCACTATGGGCGTCGGAGCCGTGACGGTCTTCGGGGTCGCCGATCGGGTGCGGCGCATCCGACGGCCGGGGCCGCTTGTAGACCCGAATCGGCCCGAACGATCCGGCCTGAAACACGCGGATCATCTTCAGGCGAATCATCTCGAGCAGCGCCAGGAAGGTGACGATCAGGCCTCCGCGATCCTGCACGTCGGCGAACAGCTCCTCGAACCCGCACGCCTCCGTCTCGGAGAGCCGCGACAACAGCTGCTCGATGCGCACTTCCAGCGGCAGCTGCTCCGGAGGAAGCAGCACCTTGGGCCGCGTCCTCGCGCGCTCGACGACCGCCTGAAACGCATTCAGAAGGCTGAAGAGATCGACCTCGAGCTCCGGCTCGTAGTCGTCTCCGGTGATCTCCGCCACCCGCTCGTCCGGCCTCGCCCACTGCGCCGACCGCACCTGTTCCCGTTCGTGCAGGAGCTCGGCGGCCGCCTTGAACTTCTGGTGTTCGAGCAACCGCCGCACCAGCGCGTCGCGCGGATCTTCGTCGTCGCCCTCGACGCCTGCCGCGGTTTCCGGACGCGGCAGGAGCGTCCGCGACTTGATATGGATGAGCGTGGCGGCCATCACGAGGAAGTCACCAGCCACGTCCAGGTCGAGCTCGTGCATCAGGCGCAGCGTCTGCAGATACTGGGTCGTGATGAGCGTGATCGGGATGTCGTAGATGCTGACCTCGTGCTTCTTGATGAGGTGCAGCAGCAGATCCAGCGGGCCCTCGAAGTTCTCGAGCCTGACCGGCACCGCGTCCTGCGACGATTCGAAGTCGTGCGATTCGTGCATCACCGGTACGAAATCTTCATCGCGTCTCTCACGCGTCCCAGGGTCTCGGTCGCGACCCGGCGGGCGCGCTTGCTGCCCTCGAACAGAATATCCTTCAGGCCGCCCGGGTCGGCCAGCGCCGCCTGGCGTCGCTCACGGATGGGATCGAGATAGGCATTGAGCGCGACGGCGAGCTTCGTCTTGACCTCGACATCGCCGACCTTGCCCTCTCGATACCGGCTCTTCAGGTCGTCGACCTCCGCGCGATTCGGGTTGAAGGCGTCGTGGTACGTGAAGACCGGATTGCCCTCGACGGTTCCGGGCACGTCGGCCCGGACGCGCTTCGGATCCGTGTACATCCGCATGACCTTCTTCTTGACCTCGTCGGCCGTGTCCGACAGGTGAATCGTGTTCCCCAGACTCTTGCTCATTTTCTTGTCGCCGTCGAGCCCCGGGAGACGCGAGAACGTCGTCAGGAGCGGCTCCGGCTCGACGAGCACCGGCGAGCCGCCGGGGCCGGGGAAGAAGTTGTTGAACCGGCGTACGACCTCGCGCGACAGCTCCAGGTGCGCCACCTGATCCTGCCCTACGGGAATGAAGTTCGCATCGTAAATCGCCACATCGGCCGTCTGGAGCAGCGGGTAGCCCAGGAAGCCGATCGAGGACAGATCCTTGTCCTTGAGCGTCTCCTGCTGTTCCTTGTAGGTCGGCACCCGCTCCAGCCAGGGCACCGGGACCACCATCGACAGCAGCAGGTACAGCTCGGCGTGCTCCGGCACGAGCGACTGCACGAAGAACGTGCTCTTCCCGGGATCGAGCCCCGCGCCAATCCAGTCCGCCGTGTTGTCGTAGGCAAACGACACCAGCTGGCTCGTGTCGGCGAAGTCGCTCGTCAGCGCGTGCCAGTCGGCGACGAAATAGAAGCAGTCGAACTCGTCCTGCAGCGGGACCCATTTGCTGAGGGCGCCGACCAGGTGGCCGATATGGAGGCGGCCCGTGGGCCGCATGCCGGAAACCACGCGCTGTCGTGCGGTCATAGGAGCCACGAAAGAATGAAGCTGGCCGGCCTGCCGACGAGGTAGTAGAAGCCGTCGGTCAGGAGCAGGCCGTAGAGGATGAAGAAACCGTAGGGACGGATTTGATCGAACTGTCTGCCGATGGCCGGCGGGAGAAGCCCGCCGAGCACGTTCCCCCCGTCGAGCGGCGGAATCGGCAGCATGTTGAATACCGCCAGCAGCACGTTGAGCAGGACGGCACGGTTCAGGAAGGTCGCCACGGGCGCCGATACGTTGGGCTCGCCGAGCACCACGGGTGCGATTGGAAGAACCGCCAGCAGGAGGGCGGCGCCGATCGCGATGATCAGATTGCTCGCGGGGCCGGCCGCAGCGACCAGCACGTAATCGCGGCGCGGGTGGTGCAACCGGGAAATATTGACCGGCACCGGCTTCGCCCAGCCGATGATCGGAGCGCTCGTCAGCATGCCGATCAGCGGGAACAATACGGTGCCGATGAGGTCCGCGTGCACCACTGGATTGAGCGAAACGCGACCGAGGAGCCGCGCCGTCGGATCGCCCAGGCGATCCGCCGTCCATGCATGGGCCATCTCGTGCACGGTCAGAGAGAACAGCAAGACGATGAAAGCAATGAAGATTTGCGCGAAATCGATACCGGGCAAGGGCTAAAAGGTTAAGGCCGACTTGCGAAAAACGCAAGAACAGCATCCGCCACTTTGGGCCCGACCTCGGCCGAGAGCTCTTCGCGCGTCGCGCGCCTGACGCCGGCCAGGCTCCCGAATTTCGTGAGCAGCGTGCGCCGCCGACGCGCGCCGATCCCTGGCACGCTGTCGAGCTCCGATCCCAGATCGCGCAGCGTGCGCCGGCGGCGATGGAACGTGACGGCGAAGCGATGCGCTTCGTCCCGGATGCGCTGCAGAAGGAGCAGTGCCGGGTCGTCGCGCTCGAGGGCCTTCGGCTGGTCGTGGTCGCGCGTGAACAGCAGTTCTTCCTTCTTCGCAATGCCGACGGCGACCAGGTTGGCGAGCCCGAGCGCTTCGAGCGCCTCATAAGCGGCCGACAGCTGTCCCTTGCCTCCGTCGATCAGCACCAGATCCGGGAACGGACCACCTTCCTCGAGGACCTTGCGGTAGCGCCGGAGCACCACCTCGTGCATCGCGGCGAAGTCGTTATTCAGTGCGGTCGGGGCCCCACCCCCGACCGCTGAAGACCTCAGGCTCGAGCGTAGACTCTCGCCTTCGGGTCGCGCCGAGAGGGCCTCGCGGGCTCTAGAAGACCTCGGTCTCGAGCGTAGACTCTCGGCCTCGGGTGGGCCGGAGGCTGGAGCTGGAGCCCTTGATCTTGAACTTCCGGTACTCCGAAGGCCGCATCCGCCCTTCGTCGCACACCACCATCGACGCCACCGTGTCGCTGCCCTGGATGGTCGAGATGTCGAAGCACTCGATGCGGCGTGGCAGGGCCGGCAGCGACAGGACCTGGCGCAGCGTTTCGAGCGCATCGAACTGTGCGGCCGTCCCCTGATTGAAGCGCTGCTGGTAGACGAGCGCGGCATTGCGTCCGGCCAGCTCGATGAGCCCGCGCTTCTCGCCCCGCTGCGGCACGACGAGCCGCACCTTGCGGCCGGCGCGCTCGGAGAGCCACGTCTCGAGGGCCTCGCGGTCCGGCGCCTCGAGGGGCACATGCACCTCCGGTGGCGCGGGCCTGATCTCGTAGAACTGCTGCAGCGCCGCCTCGAGCACGTTGCCCTCATCGCCGGCCGGTGCGCCAGGTGTGGCAGGCACCTCGGTCAGGCCCGCCTCCGTCACGAGCTCCACGCGTTCGACGACCCGCCCCCGTCTCACCTGAAATACCTGAACCACGGCCCCGGCCGGGCCGATCTTCATCCCGAACACATCCCGATGCCCCAGCTCGGTCGTGGCCATCTTCTGCTGCCGGTCCTGCAGGGTCTGAACGGTCGTCAGCGCGTCGCGCATCTGCGCCGCCTCCTCGAATCGCTCGCCGGACGCGGCTTCGAGCATCCGGGCACGCAGCGTCTTCATCAGGTCCTCGTTCTTCCCCTCGAGGAAGAGCTCGGTGAGCGCGACCGCGCGGCCGTATTCCTCCGGCGGGCACACGGTGTCCACGCAGGGCGCGAGGCAGCGTTTGATGTCGTACTCGAGGCACGGCCGCTCCCGCTTCCCCGTAATCACCTCGTTGCACGACCGGATGCCGAACAGCCGGTGGGTCAGGCCCATGGTCCTGCGCGCAAAGCGGGCAGGCAGGAAGGGACCCGCATAGAAGCTGCCGTCGCGCTCGACCCGGCGCGCGACCAGCACGCGCGGAAACGCCTCGTTGGTCGTGAGCTGCAGGTAGGGATAGTTCTTGTCGTCGCGGAGCAGGATGTTGAACTTCGGGCTGCGCTGCTTGATCAGGTTGTTTTCGAGCGCCAGCGCCTCGACGACCGAGTCGGTGATGATGACCTCGAGCCGCGCGATCTCGTCGAGGAGCGCATCGGTCCTGGGGCTGGATCCGTAGGCCCCCAGGTAGTTCCGCACACGGCTCCTCAAGGACCGGGCCTTGCCCACGTAGATGGTCTCTCCCGCCGCGCTGAAGTACAGATACACCCCCGGCTGCTCGGGCAGCCTGGCGATCTCGTCCTTGAGTTCACGGATGGGCATACGCTACTATGTCGCGTTTCGCTCGCGTGTCTGAGCCCGCCCGTTCCACGCTCGCAGTGTCTGGAGGCCGGTCGGCCTGCCCGGCCGACGCATGACATTTACCGGCGCCATCGGCGCGATCTGCATGTTCCCGCTCCGGGCGATCATCGAAACCTCGGTGGCGCTGCGGATTCATCCGAACATCCTGACACTCGTCGGCGTGATCATCAACGTCGGCGCCGCATGGGCTCTCGGCCACGGCCGCTTCGTGCTGGCGGGCGTGGTCATGATCGTCGCGAACATCTTCGACTTCATCGACGGCAAGGTCGCCCACCGCCTGCAGCTCCAGTCCCAGTTCGGGGCCTTCTGGGACTCCACGCTGGATCGGTTCTCCGACCTCGCCCTCCTCACCGGTCTCATCTACCTCTATTCGCAGCGCGGCCGCAGCGACTACGTGATGGTGGCGGCGCTCACGCTCATCTTCTCGATCATGACGAGCTACGCCCGCGCCCGCGCCGAATCGCTCATCGACAAGTGCAAGGTCGGGTTCATGGAGCGGCCCGAGCGCATCGTGCTCTTCATGATCGGCGCCTTCACCAACCGGATGGCCGGCGTGCTCTGGGTCATCCTGATCCTGTCGGTGCTCGCGGTCGCCAACCGCATCTACTACACGTATCTCGCGCTGAACCACCTGCCGCTGCCCTCGAAGGCCGGCCTCGCCGGCGCCTTCAACCGCGCGTTCTTCTGGACCGACGACCGCGCCACGCTGGCCTACGACCTCTGGGTGATCGCCATCCTCGCCTTCGTGTGGCTCACGCCGCCCGACTGGCTCAGAGACCCGACGGCCATCGGGCTCGGGACTCGCTGGCTGGATCCTGACAGCGATGCCTGGACTCTACGAAATTGGGAATTAGGAATTAGGAATCGGGAATTCGTCGCGAATTCCTAATTCTCAATTCCTAATTCTCAATTTCTACGCTCTCGTCTCTCTCGTCGTCGTCTCGCCCAGACCGAGCCCGGTGCCCGAAAAGTGGATCTCGTGCTCGCCGATCTTGTCGCGCAACAGCCGCCGTGCGGCGCCGTAGTGCTCGAGCGGCACTGCCAGCCGGCGCGCGAAGTTCTGCACGCGTGAAATGACGACGAGCGACACGTCGTGCTCGCCTTCCCGCCAGCTGATGCCGCCCACGTCGTTGTAGCGAATGAACGCCGTGTCTGCCCAGATGCCGTCCCGATAGAAGCCGCGCCCGATACGGCGGCTGAGCGGGAGCAGGTACCCGAAGTAGACGAACATCATCGTCTCGCCAAACGACGGCCCCCGCAGATACACGAACTCCACGAAGATCAAGAGGCCGGAGGCCACGCCCAGGCCGAGCATCATCCCGTACTGCTTGGGCTTGGGGCCCGGCCAGACCAGCAGGGCCCCGGGCCGGCGCTGCAGATACCGGACGTACTCGATGAGGAGCCGCGCATTCGCGATGAGGAACCAGGCGCCGACGAGCAGCAGGACGACGGCCGTGAGGCTCACCCGCCAATCCTAATACGTCGACGCTTCCTCGCAGACGCGAGCCGTCTTCTCGCCTCGGAGGCCGAGGTCCGGTGTCGCTGCGATCACGCGCGTTCGAGCACGGACAGGGTCGGATCGAAGCAGTGGCGGCACCGGGCTTCGTACAAACCGGTCGCTCCGACGAGGACGCGGTCCCGGCTCGCGACCAGGCGCTGTGTGTAGTTGGCCGGCTCGCCGCAGACCACGCAGATCGCGTGCGTCTTGGTGATGTACTCGGCAATCGCGAGGAGCTGGGGCATCGGGTCGAACGGGCGGCCAAGGTAGTCCTGGTCGAGGCCCGCGACAATCACGCGCTTCCCCCCATCGGCGAGCGTGTTGCAGGCCGCCGGCAGGTTGGCGTCGAAGAACTGTCCCTCGTCGATGCCGACCACATCGGTGTCCGGCGCGACGCTCGCGAGCAGCTCGTCTGAGGTCCGGACGTCCTCCGAGGCAATCCGCATCTCGCTATGAGACACGATGTGGCCTTCGGCGAAGCGGTTGTCAATGAGCGGCTTGAAGATCTGGACCTTCTGCCGGGCTATCTGCGCACGCCTCAGGCGGCGGATGAGCTCCTCGCTCTTTCCGCTGAACATGCTGCCGGTGATGACTTCGATCCAGCCGTGCTGGGCCGATTTCCTGACGACGTCCATGTTCAGGCCCGAGACTGATACTCCCCGGTTTCGGTGCTGACACGGATCTTGTCGCCCTCGTTGACAAAGGGCGGCACCTGCACCACCAGCCCGGTCTCGAGCGTCGCGGGCTTGACCTGCGCGCTGGCCGTGGCGCCCTTGATTCCCGGCACCGTTTCTTTGACCACCAGGTCCACGGTCGCGGGGAGCTCGATGCCCACCGGCTCGACGTCGTAGAACTCGACCCGGATGAGGGAATCCGCCACGAGGTAGTTCTTGGAGTCGCCGAGCGCTTCGGACGAGATGTGGACCTGCTCGTAGGTCGACGTATCCATGAAGTAGTACATGTCGCCGTCGCTGTAGAGGTACTGCATCTCGCGCTCGTCGAGGGTGGCGCGTTCGATGTCTTCTTCAGCACGGAACTTCTGGTCGGCGAGGGCCAGCGTCCGGATGTTCCGCAGGCGCACCTGGATGTGCGCCCGCTTGTTGCCGGGCGTCAGGTGATGCAGTTCGAGAATGCGGAACAGATCGTTGCCGAGCTTGATGAGCATCCCCTTGCGGAGACGTGTGGCCTGCACTGAATTCATGGTTGGGCTTCTGGAGTCAAGACTGCGGGCACGAGAGCCCGTAGATCCTTTGGATGCTAGCACATGTGGTTCGGGCGGTCCAAGCCGTGCTAGCATTTCTCGAGACGCCTCGTTCGAGGTCCCGAGTCCGACACGCCTCATGAAACGCCTGATCCTCTCGTGCATTCTGGTCGTTGCCGGCTTCGCCGCCGGTCTGGTCGTCACCGGACGTCTCCGATCGGTGTCGGACTCGAACGCGTCTGCCCCTCTCGCGGCGACTGAGGACGAGCAGGCGCGCGCTCCGCAAGCCGGTACCGTGCCCGTCACGACCGGGCCCGACTTCACGCGGGTGGCCGGGCAAGCGGTAAAAGGCGTCGCGAATATCTCGTCGGTGCAGGTGCAGCGACGGTCGAACTCGCCGTTCGACAACGATCCGTTCTTCCGCTACTTCTTCGGCGACCAGCCGTTTGGCTCGCGCGATCGCCGGTCGCTCAGCCTGGGCTCCGGCGTGGTCGTTTCGGCCGACGGTTATGTGGTGACCAACGCCCACGTCGTCGGCGAGAACGTCCGCGAGGTGACCGTCGCGTTGGCAGACAAGCGGGAGATCCCGGCGACGATTGTCGGAATCGACGCCGCCACCGACATCGCGCTCCTGAAGATCCCGGCGAGCGGCCTGCCGGCGTTGCCGTGGGGCGACTCGACGCGCTTGCAGATTGGCGAGTGGGTGCTGGCGATCGGCAGCCCGTTTCAGCTGAGCCAGACCGTCACGGCCGGTATCGTCAGCGCCACGGGCCGGGCCAACGTCGGGTTTGCCGACTACGAGGACTTCATCCAGACCGACGCCGCGATCAATCCCGGAAACTCGGGCGGTGCGCTGGTCAACACGCGCGGCGAGCTGGTGGGCATCAACACGGGGATCTTCAGCCAGAGCGGCGGATACCAGGGCATCGGGTTCGCCGTGCCGAGCAACCTGGCACGCCACATCGTCGAGGAGCTGATCAAGTCTGGACACGTCAGCCGAGGCACGATTCTTGGGGTGCGTCTCACGGCCCTGACGCCACGAATGGCCGCCGAGCTGAACGCTCCGGACACGAGCGGCGTGCTCGTGACCGAGATGGCGCGGTCCGACGCCTATGAAGCCGGGCTCCGTCCAGGCGATATCATCGTCGGCTTCAACGGCGAGCGTGTGGACGACATCTCGCGACTCTACCGCCTGCTGGCGGACGCGCGAATCGGATCGGCGGCGGCGATCCGCGTGCTGAGGAACGGGCGCGAGGTCGAGCTGAAGATTCCCGTCGCCTCGGATACGAGACCCCGCTAGGCCAAGATCAGCTCCTTTCGACTATTCTAGGCGGCACACCGAACGGAAGGCGGGCACTCTGGTTTTCCAGTCGCCGGCAGTCGAGGCACGCGGCCTCAGCCGCTTTTACGGTCCATTCGTCGCCATCCGCGACCTTTCCTTTGCGATCCCCACGGGCCAGGTGGTCGCGCTGCTCGGGCCGAACGGCGCCGGCAAGAGCACGACCATGAAGATCCTGACCGGGTACCTCGCTGCCAGCGAGGGCACGGCGTGCATCGCGGGGCACGATGTCCGTCGCGAACGCCTGGCCGCCGCTCGCCGTATCGGGTACCTGCCCGAAAACGGCCCGCTGTACCGTGACATGACGCCCTTCGAGTCCCTGCGATTCTTCGCCGAGGCGCACGGGCTCGAACGGGCATCCCTTGCCTCGCGCATCGACGCGGTCGTCGACCAGTGCGGGCTCGCTGGCTTTCTCGACAAACCCATCGGCAAGCTCTCGAAGGGGCTCCGCCAACGCGTGGGGCTCGCTCAAGCGCTCATCCACGATCCGGACGTCCTCGTCATGGATGAGCCAACGGCAGGACTCGACCCCAACCAGATCCAGCATTTTCGAGCGCTCGTCCACCAACTGCGCGGGCGAAAGACGCTGGTGATCTCGACGCACATCCTTCAAGAAGTGGACGCCGTCGCCGAACGGGTCCTGCTCATCGACCGCGGGCGGCTGGTGTTCGACGGCACCATGGCCGACGTTCATGGCCGTGGAACGATCGAAGACCTCTTCCACACGCTCACCCGCGAGGGAGCGTCGGCGTGAGCCTCGCGTTCAGCCTGGCCCTCGGCGTTCGCGATCTCCGGCGCTATTTCGCGAGTCCCACAGGGTACGTCTTCATCACGCTGTTCATCTTTCTGAGCGCCGCCGCGGCGTTCTGGCAGCCGCGGTTCTTTCTCAACAATCTCGCGACCCTGGATCAGATCAACCAGGTATTCCCGTTCCTGCTCCTCTTCTTCATCCCGGCACTCACGATGGGCGTCTGGGCGGAAGAGCGCCGAGAGGGCACCGACGAGCTGCTGTTCACGCTGCCGGCCAGCGACGTCTCTCTTGTCCTCGGGAAGTACTTGTCGGTTCTGAGCGTGTACACCATCTCACTTGTCCTCTCCCTCAGCCATGTGGCGGTGCTGCACTGGCTGGGCAGCCCCGACGGCGGGCTCATGGCAGCGAACTACCTCGGTTACTGGATGGCCGGGGCGTCGCTCATCGCCCTGGGCATGATCGGATCGCTCGTCGCATCGCAGGCCGCTGTGGCGTTCGTGCTGGCGGTGCTCTTCTGCATAGGACCCGTCCTGGCCGGGTCAGGCGTGGCGGCATTCGGCATCTTCTTCCACTTTGGCGACTTCGCCCGTGGCGTCGTGAGCCTTTCGGCGGTCCTGTACTTCGTGCTGCTCGGCGCGCTTGGCCTGTATGTCAATGTGGCCTGGCTCGGGCGCCGGCATTGGACAGGCAGCGGGATGGGTCTCCACTCTGCGGTCCGCATGGCGTCTCTCATGGTGGCATTCGGCGCCCTCGTTCAGCTCGCGGCGTCCACCGGCCTGCGGGCCGACGTCACCGCCGAGCAGCTGCACTCGCTCGGCGACGACACCCGGCGCCTCATCGCGGAGCTCCCGGCGGATCGACGCGTGACCATCCAGGCCTTTGTGAGCCCGACCGTGCCAGGAGAGTACGTTCAGCAGCGCGAACAGCTCCTCGGCACGCTGCGCGAGCTCGATGCCATTGCGGGTGCGCGTCTCGACGTCATCGTCCGCGATACCGAAGCGTTCTCCGACTCGGCCCGGCTGGCACGCGAGCGTTTCGGCATCGCGCCGCGGCTGGCAGCCGGAGACAATGGCTCCGGCACGCAGAGCGTGTTTCTGGGAGCCGGCTTGACCTCGGGCGCCCAGGAGGCGGTCATTCCCTTTTTGGAGCACGGGCTTTCGGCCGAGTACGAGCTGGCACGGGCCGTCCGCGTCGCGGTGCGGGCCGGGCGCAAGCGCATCGGCATCGTGGACACCGACGCCAGGGTGTTCGGCGGCGTCGACTACGAGAGCGGCCGCACCCGCCTCTCCTGGGCCATCGTCGCCGAACTGGCGAAGCAGTACGAGATCTCCCAGATCACCCCGTGGGAGCCGATCCAGGAAAAGGTCGATGCCCTCCTGGTCGTCTTGCCGTCCACGCTCCTCCAGCGCGAAATGGATCACGTCTTCGCGGCGATTGCGCGCGGAGTGCCGGCGCTCCTCATCGTGGATCCCGTCCCCGCCATGAACATGGACCTGGCGCCGGCGGCGCCCATGGCTTCGCGCATGAATCCGTATGCACCGGCCCGTGCGCTGGCACGCAAGAACACCGGGGATATCCAAAAGGCAATGGCCGGCGTCGGCATCAACTGGCCGCCCGCGCGCATCGCCTGGGACAGCTACAGGCCGAACGCCGACTACGCGCAGATGCCACCAGAAGTGGTCTTCATCGGCCCTGGCAGCGGCAACGCCGACGCCTTCAGCCCGCGCCACCCGGCCTCGTCGGGACTGCAGGAGCTGATGCTGATGTACGCGGGCACTCTCTCACCTGAGCCGGTGCCCGGCCTGGCATTCGAGCCGCTTCTCGCCACCGGCACCCTGTCGGGCACCACCAGCTACTTCCAGCTCGTACAGCCGACTCAAGCCGGTCCTGTCCTCAACGTGAAGCTGCCGCACGAGCCGGAGGGCCGCACGCTGACGCTCGCGGCCGAGGTGCGCTCATCTTCCGGTGAGCGTCCGCTGCATGCCATCGTCATCGGCGACCTGGACTTCATCTCGGATCAGTTCTTCGCCATGCGGCGGTCGGGCTCCCGCGCCGCCACGCTCGACAACGTCACGTTCTTTCTCAACAGCATCGATGTGCTGGCCGGCGATGTGGATTTCATCGGCTTGCGGACGCGTCGCGTGCGCTACCGCACGCTGGAGCGCGTGGAAGCGCAGACCCGGGGATTCCTCGAGCGGCGAAGCCAGGAAGAGCGACAGGCGGCCGACGACGCCCGGCGCGCGCTCGATGCGGCACAGCAGACGCTCGACCAGCGGGTAGCCGACATCGAGGGTCGTCAGGACCTGGACGCGCAGGCTCGTCAAATTCTGGTGCGGAACCTGCTCGATACCGAGAACAGGAAGCTCGAGGTGCTTCGCACCAACATTGAAGAGGCGAGAGACACGAAGATCCTGGCCAGCCGCGAGGCGATGGACCGCGAGGTACGGCGGATCCAGGGCGCGATCCGGACCACCGCGGTCCTGGCGCCCCCGCTTCCCGTGTTGCTCATCGGACTCCTGGTGTACTTCCGCCGGCGCCGCCGCGAGCGCGATGGCGCGGCGGCGATGCGACGCCTGCGGACCGGGCCATGACCGACCTGCGGCGCACCGGGATGTTCGTGCTCGCCGCGCTCCTCCTGGGCACTGCCGCCTGGGTGGCGAGCCCGCGGTCGGGCACGCCCGAGACGCTCGGCGATCGCGGCCAGCCGTTCTTTCCGGACTTCACTGACCCGAACCGCGCGGCATCGCTCGAAGTGGTCGAATTCGACGAGGACACGTCGGTCGCACGCCCCTTCAAGGTCATGAACCGCGAGGGCCGCTGGACCATCCCTTCCCACCAGAACTACCCGGCCGATGGCGCGAGCCGGCTGTCGTCGATTGCGGCGGCGGTCATCGCGCTCACAAAGGACGATGTCGCGAGCGAGAGCATCGCCGATCACGAACGCTGCGGCGTCCTCGACCCGCTCGACGAGACGCTGCCGACGCCCCTCGGCCGCGGCACCCGCATCACCGTCCGTGGCATCAACGACGCGCTCCTGGCGGACATCATCGCCGGGCGGCCGGTCGAGGGCCGTCCTCACCTCCGGTACGTGCGGATCCCCGGCGAACGGCGGGTCTACGTCTCGCGGCTCGAGGATCTGCAGGTCTCGACAAGGTTCGAGGACTGGATCGAGCGCAACCTGCTGCAGGTCGACCGCAAGGCCATCGACCAGATTGCCATCCGCAACTACTCCGCCGACGCCAGGACCGGACAGATCGACCAGCGAAACGCCACATTGCTTCGCCGTCGCGGTCCGGATGTGTGGGAGGCCGACGGCGCCGCGCCCGGCGAGGCCATCGACACGTTCTCGATGAACCTGCTGGTGACCACGCTCGTTGAGCTCTCGATCGTGGACGTGCGCGCCAAGCCGCCCAGCGTGACCGCCACGCTCAGCCGCGCCGGCGGGGCGCGTTTGTCGGCCGAGGATGTCTCGGAGCTGTCGAGCCGTGGCTTCTACTTCACCTCGGATGGCCGGCTGCTCTCGAACCAGGGCGAGGTGCTGGTCCACACCGACACAGGGGTCTTCTACGCGCTGCGATTCGGCGAGCTGGCGCCAGGCACGACGAAGGAGAACCGGTATCTCTTCATCTCGGTCGGCTTCGATTCGGGCGCAGCGGGCGGCGCGATCAGCCCGGAGCTCCGCGCGCGGCTCGACGTGCTCCAGGCGCGCTTCGCGCCGTGGTACTTCGTCATCTCGGACGACAGCGTTCGCAAGATTCGGCTCGAACGGCGGGCGCTCATCAAGTCCGCACGATCCGCCGCGACGCCACCTTGACTCGCCTGGCTTGGGCCTTCGTTCGTCCCGGAGTCCCTGGTCCTTAGGCGAGATTCCGTCTCTGGCCGACGCCACGACCACGCACCAAGCCGCCAAGGACCACGGCCAGCCCAAGGACGAAGACCCAGGGACCAAGGACCGGCGGCTACATCGAAGGGAACGGCCGCTTTTAGAGGCGGAACAGCCAGTTCATCTTGACGATGACCGAGCGGTTCACGAGCTCGGGATAACCAGGCGACAGGCTGTCTCGCTCGTCGTTGTACACGACGAACAGCTCGCTGCCTGGGCGATACTCCCACCGGAATCGCGCGTTGGTGCTGACCCGATCGCTCGTCGAGTTGTACTGGACGAGCGCGCTGGCAAACATCTCCGGCGTCATCGTGTAGGTGACACGGGCGGTCACGAGGTTGGTGGTGTACTCGCCGGTCGGCAGGTCGATCCAATTGACCGAGACGCCCGGCTCGACCGACAGCCGCGACGTCAGGTTGATCCGGCCCCGGCTCACGGACACGCTGGTCCGCTGCCCGTTGTAGAAGTCGCCGAACTCGACCAGGGTATTGGCTGACACGATGCGCTGCTGTCCGAAGCTGTAGCCGATCCGCCCGGTCACGAAGTCGTAGCTCCCCACCGGAATAATCGCTCCGGGGACGATGGCGAACGGAGCGTCCAGGTACTCGTAGTTGTCGGCGGCGCCCACGGCAAAGCGATCGCTGTTCTGGAACTCGATCGCGAACTCTCCGTCGGCCTTGCGCGTTTCGAGGCGACCGGCCACATTCTCGATGTAGTCCAGCGACCCGACATAGAAGTACTTGCGGATCCTGGCGCTCTTGGCCGGACGCGGGCTGAACCGGAACTGGCCGTAGCTGCGCACCATGTCGTCCCGCCGCACGAACCCGACCTCGGGGTTGAAGTTGTCGCCGATCTTCATCCGCTCGATCTGCACGCCGTACCGGTCGCCGACGTAGTCGAGCTGGGCACGGTAACTCGCGTCGTCCTCGTCCACGTCCTCCGTCTTCGTCTGCGCCCAGTAGGTGTTGACGAACAGGTTGGCGAAGAAGGCGAAGGTGCCGTCGAGACCGTACGTCTGGTTCGAGCCGGTGCCGCTCTGCGCGACCGACCGGTCGGGTCACGATGGCGCCGATGGAGCTGCGGCGAAGGATGTCCCGCTTGACGCGAACGACCGCAAAGTTCGTGTCGGGCGCGAGGGTAGGCGGCGACCAGGAATAGGGTTCGCCGGTGCCCATGTCCAACACGCCGATGGTGAAGCGGCCGGCGCGTCCCGTGAGGCGGCCGCCACCAACGATGGGCACTTCGCGCCCTTGGAGCAGCCCGATTCGCCGGCTGTAGAACATCACCGGCGTATCGGCCTGCAGGTTGCCTCCGCCTCCCCCGCCGCCGGCGGTCGCCCCCTGGCCACCGAACGCGAAGATCCCCTGGTTCTCGAGGAAGAACTCGCGTTTCTCAGGGAAGAACAGGCTGAACCGGGTGAGGTTGATCTGCTGCTCGTCGGCTTCGACCTGCGCGAAGTCAGGATTGTAGGTGAGGTCCGCGACGAAGCTCTGGCTCACGCCCCATTTTGCGTCGAGGCCGAAGTCGCCGTTGAGGCAGCTTGATGTGCCAATCTCGGCGCCGGCGTCTGCGGGACAGGCCGTCCGAGCGTTGGGATCGGTCGAGAGATCGACGACACCGTACGGCTTCAGCTCGAGATTGATCGATCTCGACGGCGCCTCGATTCCGACCAACTGCGAGTACAGCGAGGCCGAGAAGTCCGCCCTCCCGAGCCCGAAGGCCGGCGGCACCGTCGTGAGGTACGCAATCTCGTTCTTCCACTTCGCGTTGCGTCTGGCCTGGAACCCCCAGACCTGCGTTGTGCCGGGCTGGTACCGGATCGACTTGAACGGGATGGCGGCCTCCATCGCCCAGCCACCATCGAAGTCCGCGGTCGCCACGTCCCACACGGGGTTCCAGTCGGCGCTGTACTGCCGCTCGTTGACGCTCTGTCCGTCGGTCCTGGCGCCAAGGGCGTTGACCTCGAACTGCATGGCATTGCGACGGTCGAAGAACGTGTCGAAGGAGAACCCGACTGCGTCGCCCTGCCGGATATTGTTGCTGTCGCGCCGCATCTCGTTGGTGATACGCCGACTCGGCTCGCTCTCCCAGATGCGCATCGACACGTATACGTTGCTCTCGTCGAAGGCGACCCAGACGTCGGTCTTCTCCGTCGCGGGCTGGCCCCCATTGGGCTCCATCTGGATGAAGCCGCCGAGCGGCTCGACCGTGCTGTAGTGAGGCTCGTCCAACTGACCGTCGATGCGCAACGGGGCAACGCGCACGGCACGCACGGACACCCGACCCTGCTCGTCGCGGGCAATCGCGGCCGGCAGGTCGGGCAGTGGCGGGAACTGATTGGAGGGAGGAGCGGCCGGGGTTCCGGCCGGCGTCTGGCTCATCGCCGGGACTGCCAGCACGGAAAAGCAGACCACCAACAAAACGACCCGAGCGTGCCGCACACCCCTCCTCAGAGACAACGAGCGTCAGGCCCGGGTCGCGTCAGTTGGTCACAGTGACCGTGATGTCTTGCCCGTGGTCGAGGGCGCCGTCAGAGGCGAAGGCGCGCAGCGTGTAGGTGCCCGGCTGGTCGAAGGTCACCTGGGTCGTCCACTTGCCGTCCGCAGGGATCGGTGGGGCCACCCAGCGGGGCGCCCACGGCGAGTTCGCGCCGGAGCGGGTGTCTTCCCACACCTTGTTCTGCTCGGGGCTGAAGGTCACCGTTCCGGCGCCGCGGTAAACGAACCAAGAGAAGCGGAGCCCGGTCGCACTGCCCACGGTGCTCTGGCGCGGCGGCGTCCAGGCCGGGTTCACGGGGTTCACGAGGGGCGCTTCACGGTTGGCGGTCGCCGCCGGCACGCTGCCCCCGGACTGAACCACGGTCCGCTCACCCTGAACGCCGCGGAAGCGCGGCTTGGGCACGCCGTCGTCGGTCGTCCACGCCACGAGCGTGAGCGGCTGGCCGACCTTGGCGCTGAGCGTCCGCGGGCCGTCCAGTTTGACCTTCGGCGCGATGTTGGCCCGTGTTTCCGGGCTGCTCGTCCCGGCGCCGAGCGCGCCGTGCTCCGAAGCGCGCACGACCCCATCCACGAAGTAGTCGGTCCGGAGCGTGGCGTACGCCTTTTCGGTCTTGCCCTTCGCGGTCAGCGTCCAGATCATCTCGTCCTTCTCGGTGAAGTTCGAGGGTACGGGCACGCGGAAGACGAAGCGATTGCGCCGTGGCAGGAGGTGGGTCGGCTGTCCCTGATCCGGCCCGCCCGGCTCGATGTTGTTGTCGGGGCCGATCGGGATGTCGAGCTCCTCTTCCCAGTTCCTGTTCATGTAGCCGAACAGGAAGTATCGCGAGCCATCGGCGTCCCGCTCCCAGCCCTCGAAGGCCGGCGACGCGTTCTGCCCGCGTGAATACGATTGGCCCTCTGCGCCAGCGCTGCCCATGAGCAGTGCTAGCGCAGAGAAGGCAAATACGAGTCCTCTTTTCATAGCCTGGCCTGCCGTTACTGCTGCTGGTTCCCCTGCGTGTTCGCTGATCCGCCGCGTGGCGCCGGCTTCGGCACCATGCACAGCGGGCAGCCGATCGGCACGTCGTTCTTGGTCAGCTTGCGCTTGGCGACCCGATCCGCCATCTCCTGTTCGAACTGTTCGTCGGTCAGCGAGACACCGTGGCCCAGGTCGATGAACATGTTCGTCACCGAACGATTTCCCGATCCCTGCCAGTTGCGCGGATCCGGGATGTTCTTGTTCGCCGGCGTGTTGTCCATGTAGCCGGTGATGTGCAGGATCGTGCCCTTCGGCAGAATCGGCGCGTAGTCGTCGTCGTACTCGTACACCCTCACCCAGTTGTGATCGTAGCCCGCGCAGGTCAGCGTCTGGATGTTGATGCCCCAGATCGCCTCGAGGCACATCCGCGCGCCAGGTGCGTGGAGATGCGGCTCGAAGGTCGTGATCTTCGTGTGCTCCGGCAGCACGAAGTACGCGTGGAGCTGCTGATTGGCTTCCATGGGCTTGATGTCGATGTCGACACCGTTGCCGAGGCTTCGGGTCGCGCGGCGCAGCGTGGGCTTGTAGCCCTTCGGGAAGAACTTGAACGCAACTTCCAGGTGCGCCTTCGTGTCCCGCCCGTTCGAGTGCAGGTGGACCGAGTTCGACACGAGGCTGGAGTTGGCGCGCAGCAGCCGCCCGCCCTTGGGGTCGAATCGGTCAGCGTTGCGGCCGACCTCGTGGACCGGCCACGACGTGCTCTCGTCGTCGACCACGGAGTTGTCACGCTCGGCCGCGCCGTCAGCCCCGAGCACGCGCGTGCTCCAGATCATGTGGTGGAACACGTAGCGTCCGCCCACGGTGGCGCGTCCGGACCCGCTGGTGTCGACGTCGTTCACTTCCTTGATCTCGAGCGCCTCGACATACCGATCTTCAGTGTTGCCGATGGGCACGCTGGGAATCTCTCCCCACCAGTCAGGGTTGTTGGCCTTGACCACCAGGTCGGTCGTCTTCACGACGAGATCGGGCTCGCCGATCGTCCACTTGCTCGTGTCGTTCCACACGAGGGGCTTGGGTTCGTCCGCCGGGTTGCCGCGCGGGGCGCCGCTGTCGGCCCACTTCGCGATCTTGGCGATCTCCTCGTCCGAGAGCGACGGGTCGTTCTTATAGTTTTGAATGCCGATGTTCTTCTCGACGTACCAGGGCGGCATCACGCCGGCCTTCGGGCCGATCGAGACGCGCGTCTTGATGGAACGCGCCCACGGACGCACCTGCTCGTAGCTCAGGAGCGACATGGGCGCCACCGAATCCGGCCGGTGGCAGTTCTGGCAGCTGCGCTGGAGGATCGGCGCGATGTCCTTGGCGTAGGTCACCTCTCCCGCGTAGGGCGCCGGTGCCGCCTGCTGTGCCCCGGCGAGGGCCGGGAGAAGCAGCGCCATTCCCACCGCGAGCGTCAGATTCCAGCCGGCCTTCGTTCCAACGTGCATATCCACTCCTTTGAGGAGAGAGTCGGCGAGTGACACCACCCCTGCCCGGGCATGCCCAGGGAGGCTTTTCGCGCATTTTAGACTGATCCGGCTCACGGCGGGTGTGACAATTCCGCGCCTGGACTGTGACCGAAGATCGCCGGATCTTATGTTCCTAGAGAGGCTTACGGGGTCCTGCTGACGGCACGGCACCGCCGGCGCCGGGCCCGAGCCTCTGCGGTCCTATAATGGCCCCGGTTCATGCCGTGAACACCACACTGCGCCGCGGCGCCCCTTCGGGCGGCTGGCGACCCTCGAGGCTGGAACTCGCGATCTCGACCGTCCTGGTCGCCGGTGTCGTCGGCGCTGTGGGGCTGGGCTATCGGACGGGTGTCGCGACTGCTCCCCAGCCCGAAGCGCCCGCAACCCTGAGCCCCGGAAGCCGCGCCATGGTCGCGCGGCTCGCCGCGATTGCGGATGCGGGCGACAAGGTCACCATCGAGCAGTCGGGCACGATGGTGTACGGCACCAACCAACCGCACTTGATTCCGGTGCTTCGCCAGCGGATCGCGCAGGTTTCGAACCCCGTTGACCGCTACGCCCTTCGCACGCAGCTCGCGATGCAGCTCCTGCAAGCCGGTCAGAGCAAGGAGGCGCTCGACGAGTTCGTAGCGCTGCAAACCGCGCTCGCCGAGCTGCCCGAGTCGATGGTGCCGGCGGCCCAGAAGGCCCAGGAGGCGGTTGCGCTCCACGGCGCCATCGGTATCTCGGCGCTTCGTCTGGGCGAGCAGGAGAACTGCATCCTCAACCACCGCGCGTCCTCCTGCCTCTTTCCGATCAACGCCGAGGGCGTGCACCGCCTGCAGAGCGGCGCGAGGCGCGCCATCGACGCATTCACCAGGCGGCTGACGGCGCAGCCTGGGGTGCTGGGCGCGGCGTGGCTGCTGAACCTCGCCTACATGCAGGTCGGCGAGTATCCGGAGAAGGTCCCGCCGCAATGGCGGATCTCACCTGATGTGTTCGCGTCGGAGTACGACATCAAACGGTTCCCTGACGTCGCGATCAGCACGGGCGTCGACACCGTGGGCCTCGCCGGGGGCAGCGTCATCGAGGACTTCGACGGCGACGGCTACCTGGATATCGTCGCCTCCTCGTGGGGCCTCCGCGATCAGCTGCGGTTCTTCAAGAACGACGGTTCGGGACGCTTCGTGGACCGCACGAGAGAAGCCGGGCTTCTGGGCCAGACCGGCGGCATCAACCTGACGCACGCCGACTACGACAACGACGGCCACCCGGACGTGCTCGTCATCCGCGGCGGCTGGCTGCGAGAGGCCGGACTCCACCCTGAGTCGCTGCTTCGCAACAAGGGCAACGGCACATTCGAGGACGTCACCGAGGCCGCTGGGCTCCTGAGCCTTCACCCCACCCACACCGCGGCCTGGGCCGACTACGACAACGACGGACACCTCGACTTGTTTGCCGGCCATGAGGACTGGGGGACCCGCACCCATCCGGTGCAGCTGTTTCACAACAACGGCAACGGCACCTTCACGGATCAGGCTCAGGCGCTCGGCTTCGGCGTCCTCGGCGTGGTCAAGGGCGTCGCGTGGGGCGACTACAACAACGACCGCCTGCAGGATCTGTACGTCGCGAGATTCGGGGCGCCCAACCTCCTGTTCCGCAACGACGGCACTCGATTTACCGACGTCACGACGGCAGCCGGCGTCGCAGGACCAGGCCACAGCTTCCCCACCTGGTTCTTCGACTACGACAACGACGGCTGGCTCGACCTCTTCGTGGGGGGCTTCGACGAGTCGTCGATCGACGCCGTCGCTGGCCGTGTACCTTGGCGCCAAGCGGCCGGAGGGCACGCCACGCCTCTACCGGAACAAGGGCGACGGCACGTTCCAGGACGTGACGATTCCTGCCAGGCTCGATCGAGTGCTCCTGGCGATGGGCGCCAACTTCGGCGACCTCGACAACGACGGGTTCCTCGACATCTACGTCGGCACCGGCGCACCCGACCTCACGACGCTCCTGCCGAACCGCATGTTCCGGAACGCCGGCGGACAGTTCTTCCAGGATGTGACGACGTCGGGCGGATTCGGCCACCTGCAGAAGGGCCACGGGGTTTCGTGGGGCGACCTCGACAACGACGGCGATCAGGACATCTACGAGGTCATCGGCGGGTGGTTCAGCGGCGACACCTATCAGAATGTCCTCTTCGAGAACCCGGGTCACGGCAACCACTGGATCACGATCAGCGTGGAGGGCACACGGACGAACCGCATGGCGCTCGGCGCCCGCCTGAGGATCCGGGTCGCGGCTCCGCGCGGGCCGCGGACCATCCACATGACCGTCTCGAGCGGCGGCAGCTACGGCGCCTCAAGCCTGCAGCAGGAGATCGGACTCGGCGACGCGTCGTCTATCGAGGAAATCGAGGTGACCTGGCCCGCCACCGGCCGGAGCCAGGTGTTCCGCGGCGTCGCCATGGATCAGTTCATTCGTATTCGCGAGGGCGACGCGGCCGTCACACGACTACAGCGCAAGCCATTCCAGTTCGCCGGCTCCACGGGGAGCGAACATCCGAGGTAGCGATCGTCTCGCTGCGACATGAGGCCACGGAATCGACGACCTTCAGCGCTGAGCGTTCAATCCCGACACTGAACGTCCACGTGGCGTCTTTCCCAGAGCATTCCAGAGTGACAGAGTCGGCGGCGCGACCAGCGGCCGGCGTAGCCGGCCTGCGCGATGTCAGACGGGCCGGTGCAAACGCAACTGCGAACCGGGAACACCAGTTGTGTTTGCGCCGGCCCGTCTGACATCGCTGCCCGCGAAGCGGGCTGGTCGCGCCCGTGTCGGAGCAGTGGAAGCCTCCGTGTCTCCGTGCCTCCGTGTGAATCCGTTCCCTCCGTCTCCTCCGTTCTCTCCTCGTGACCAGGCTCACTTGATTCGTGCCGCGAGCTCGGTCAACTCCGGCCGACCGGGATGCACTCGCCGCGCGTCGGCCAACCACTCGAGCGCCGCCTGCCGCCGTCCCAGACCGAGGAGCGCCTGTGCGCCGCCGATCCACGCCTCCGCAAGGCCGGGGTCGAGGGCAATTGCGCGCTCGTAGTGTTGGCAGGGAGGGCTCGAGCTGCCCGGACATGCGCTGCGCCTCAGCCAGCCCGAGGTGCCCTTCCGGAAACGCCGGGTCGGCCGCGATCCCGGTCGTGAAACGACCGATGGCTTCCTGATAGCGGCCGTTCAGGTTGAGGATGACGCCGAGGCTCACGTGGGCCTTGACGAAGGTGGGCGATCGCCGCGCGACGTCTTCAAATACTTTCACAGCGCCCGCGACATCCCCGGCCGCATACAGCGCGGTGCCCAGGCGATGGCCCAGCGCGGGGTCGTCCGGGCCGGAACTCGAGCGCTCGGCGGAAGGCTGCCACCGCAGCTGCCGAGTCTCCGTTCCTGAGCGCGCGAATCCCGTCCGCCTCGTGCACCGCCGGGCTCTTCAGCAGGTCGGCGGCCGGCCTCAAAGGATCGGCCAACGAAGGCCCGGCACTACCCCGGCGGCGAAGGTGCGCCTCGGCTTTCTCGCGTTGGCCCATCGCCCGATACGCCATGGCGAGCGGATAGTGGACCGCCGACGCTCGCTCCTCGAGCGCCAGGGTGCGCTCGAAGTACTGCACGGCCTCCGGATACGCCTGCTTCGCCAGAGCCGCACGGCCTGCGCCGAAGTGGGCCGCCGCCGAGCCCGGAGCTACCGCGAGGGCTTTCTGGAACACCTGCCCGGCCGCGTCAGGACGGCCGTCATCCAGGATCGTTTCGCCGAGCCATACGAGCGCGGGCAGATCTGCCGGCCGCAATTCGAGCGCCCGCTGGAACGACGCGCTGGCCTTCGAGCGATCGCCCTTCAGCAGGTACACGTGCCCGAGACTGTAGGGCCAACGCATCTCGGTTGGCGCCAAGCGCCTGTGCGTGGAGGTAGCAGGCTTCGGCCGCATCGCTGTACGTCGCCGCAAACAGCAGATCGCCCAGGCGGCCGTAGGCTTCGGCTCGCTCCGCTGGCGACGTCGCCGGGTTTGAGATCGTTTGCGAGAAGGATCGATGCTCGTCGCGCACCTGCTCTTGTACCAGCGCCGACAACGGCGACAGGTCGGGCATCGCGAGCGGGGGCAGACCCTCTTGCGCAGGGGCCCCGCTATCACCGCTCGGTCGCGAGGACGGCTGGTCAGATGGCGCCGCGCAGCCTGCGGCGAGCGCGCACGAGACGAGCGCCGCACACGCAAGGAGACGGCAGATCATCGCCGAACCGCGCTTCCGCTGCCTTCCTGTAGCGTCGTGTACCGGTCGATTGCGACGCTCGTCCACTCTTCGGCCTGGCCTCCCGGCCAGAGCACGCGGACCCGCGGCGCCTCTGTCGAGCTCCCGAGCCCGACGAGGACGCGGGGGTCGTTGGCCGACCCGTAGCTCCCATCTGCCCTGGCCCGCCGCCAGAGCACCGGCCCGGCGGATCGCGCGATGCTGACGCGCGCCCCAACCATGTCGCGCCCACGATCCCCGATGAGCCTCACCCCGAGCCAGTGTTGCCGGCTTCCGATATTGTTGACGAGCAGGCGCGCCGGGCCGGCGCCGTTGGCCACCAGCACGTCCACATCCCCGTCGTTGTCCACATCGCCGAACGCCGCGCCCCGGCTCGCTTCTACCGGATCGAACCCGCTGCCGGCGCGGTCGGTGGCATCTTCGAAGTGCCCGGCGACATTCTTGAGCACCTGGTTCCGCTGGCCGAGCGGGAACGGGTCACCGTCGCGACGCACGCCGCCGACGTCGCGGTTGACGTGGCCGTTCACCGCGACGATGTCGAGCCAGCCGTCGTTGTCGACGTCCGCCCATGCGGCGCCGAACCCGGTATACGGCAGGCTGAGGTTGCGGATCCCTGTGCGCGTGCTCTGCTCCTCGAACTGACCCGTGCCATCGTTCACGTACAGCGTGCTTCCCTGCGCGACGAGCTCCGTGATGAAGAGATCCTCGTCGCCATCGGCATCGAAGTCGCCGGCGTCCACGCCCATGTTGGCCTTGCGCTCGCCAAACGCGCCGAGCGCGGCGCCCGCGAGCAGGGCCGTGTTGACGAACGTGCCGTCACGCTGGTTCGTCCACAGCTGGTTCTCCTGCTCGTCGTTGGCGACGAAGATGTCGATCCAGCCATCGCCGTTGAAGTCCGCGGTCGAGACGCCGAGCGCCGGGCCGAACTGACGCGCGAGGCCGGAGGCAATCGTGATGTCGGCAAAGCGGCCGTTGCCGCGATTGCGGTAGAGACGGCTCGGCTGCGCACGATAGGCGCTCGGGCGGCAGTAGTCGGGCAGGCCCGACACACCGACGCACGGCGCGTCGGTCTCGATGCGGTAGTTCAGGTAGTTGCCCACGAACAGATCGAGCCATCCGTCGCGATCGATGTCAACAAACGCCGCCGAAACGCCCCACGAACCGGGGTCGGCGGTGCCTGACGCCTTCGAGATGTCCGCAAAGGTACCGTCTCCGTTGTTCCGGAACATCTGATTGCGGCCGAGACCGGTCAAATGCAGGTCAATGTGGCCATCGTTGTCGATGTCGCCGGCGGCGACGCCCATGCCGTAGCCGCTGGGCGTGATGCCACTCTTGGCCGTCACATCCGTGAAGTGCAGTGTCCTCGTCCCGTCGGAAGCGACCACGAGATCGTTGCGATACAGGCGGTCCGTCAGCGGTCCTGGCGGAGGAGGAATGAGCGGCGTCCCTGTCCCCAGCATGCGGCCCTGCACGAGAAAGGCGTCGAGATCGCCGTCGTTGTCGTAATCGAAGAGCGCCGCACCTGGTCCCATGATTTCCGGCTGATAGAACTTGCCGGACATCCCGTTGAAGTGGACGAAGTCGAGGCCAACCTCGCGGGCGCGGTCGGTGAACCACTCATCCCGGGACGGACTGCTGGTATGGCCCGGTGCGGGCGCAGTCGCCGGTGGGGCCGGTGGGGATATCGGAGCGGCGCCCTCGTCGCTCGAGCAGCCGCCTGTCGCAGCCAGCGCGAAGAGCACTGCGAGGACCCGGTTGGTCATGTGCTCTGATTCTACCGGCGGCAGGCGGCCATAAAAAAAGGCAGAAGCCGGCGAACCCGGTTTCTGCCCTGAGGGATCGGAATGCGTGGCGGCTTGCTAGAGCCCGTCTTCGCGCGTGCCGAGCGTCGACGGGGTGAAGTCCTCGACCCCGTGGTCAATGGCGTAGACCACGCCGGCAAAGCCGATGATCGCACCCATCGCGATCGCCCACTTCGTGCGCTTCCTCATGCCGCTGTTCTCCAGGCTGGGGTCGCTCACCTGCCCCTGGCTGGCATAAGGTTGAACGACCGGCTTCCCTGCGACGACCTTCTTCGTGGGTTGTCGGGTCTGCGATTCCGTGATCTGCCGCGTGACACGCTTGGCAGATTCCAACAGGGTCTCGCCTGCGAAGGCGACCGACGACTGGCCGAGCGACATGGCCAGGGCAAACACCACCAACCGCTTCATACGGCTTCTCCTCATCTACTACTAGCAGCGGGGCCCCACCCCCGCCGCGAACTGACGCTGATCCCTCGCCTCGGAGTTCCTGTCCTCGGCTCGGGATGGCCGCAGGCGCTCTTCCTCTTACGAGCGGCGTAGGCCGGGTCCGAAAGGACCCGGCCTACGAGATAGGCTTCACTAGAACGCGATGTTTGCCGTGACCCGGATCAGCCGCGCGTCGAGGAACTGCGCCGGCCGCAGCCATCGAGCGGCGCTGTAGGCGGTAATCACCGACTGGACCGAGCTGGAGTTCAACGCGTTGTAGAGGTCCAGGCTCGTGGTCAACCGTCCCCACCCGATGTTGAACGTCTTGTTGACCGCAATGTCCAGCTGGGTAAAGCGGTCGCCGAACTCCTGGTTCGGCGCGAAGAGCCAGATGGTCTGCGCGGTGTTCATGGTCGTCCGGGTCGGATCCTTGAACTTGACTTGACCGGCGGCGATCGAGGCGGTGCTGACAGACAGCGTCGAGTTGAGCACCGCACCCGGAGTGTTGCGGTAGATGAAGCTCGTGTTGAAGCCTGCAGGAAGGGGGACGCTGCCCCTCAGACGGAAGTCGAGGTTGTCGGCCCACTCCACGACGTTTCTGCAGAAAGGCCCTCCGTTGAGCTGGGCCCCGGTGAGGCCGGCGGGCTGATTCGGCATGTCGACGGTGTAGCAGTGGTCGTCGACCTGGCGGCCCGTGTCAAGGCCACCGCCAACCACGATGCCCTTCGGCAGACGCCCGTTTGCGGCGAACGTGAAGCCGTTCCAGTACCGCTGCTGCTCGCCGAACTCAGAGCTGTCGGTGACGCGCAGTTGGCCGCGGCCGAAGAGCGCCGGCTTGACGTCGTAGTACCCGCACTGCACCTGGCCGCTGTTCGGCAGTCGCGAGTCGGTCGGCACCGTGACGCAGAACTCGTCGAAGCCCTCGGGCCCGTAGAGCGTGTTCTCGGTCACCTGCCACGCGCCGTCCCAGTTCTTGTTGTAGCCGAAGCTGATCGACAGCCCGCGCGTGACCTCGTGCTGCACCTCGGTCGCGAAGTCCCACAGGTAGTCGCGGCCGTCCTTGATGATCGAGTCCTCGAAGATCGTCGCGGTCGGGATGAACTTGCCGAAGTTCTGGTTCGAGATGACGCCGCACTCGCCGTTGACCTGGAAGTTGGCGAGATCGCAGTCCGGGACGTAGTTGCCCGTGCGCGGGTCCCCGGCGCCGTAGAAGCTGTCGTCCCAGTTGCGCATCGCGTTGTTGATCGACGAGGTGAACGGGTGGAACCGCCGCGTCATGTCGCTGCGGCTCAACTGGTTGAACCGCCCCATCGACACCTTGACGGCGGTCCGGCCGTTCCCGAAGACGTCGTACGACGCACCGACGCGCGGGTTGATGTCGGACCACTCGGGCACGCCCGAGAGCGCGTCCACGTGGCGCGCCGGCGTGTACGGTCCGGCCGGCAAGATCCGCCTCCGGGAAGCCCATGGTGATGTAGTCCCACCGGAGCCCCAGGTTGAGGGTGAGGCGCTTCAGGCGCCACGCATCCTGCGCGAACAGCCCGATTTCGTGGTTCTGGCGTTCCTGCTGGAAGTACGGGATGGCCAGGTACTGGATGCGGGCCGGCTTGCCGTTCTGGAAGTCGTAGTTGAGGCCGTCCGGATTGTTGAGCATGCGGCCCTCGTCGTTGAAGCCCTGCTCGTCCGAGATCCCGACCTTCAGGTTGTGCGTGCCCGTCACGTACGACACCGAGAAGCGCTGGGCGCTGCGGCCGGTCCGCGCCTGCGGGGCCGTGAGCGTGCTGGTGGCGCCGTATCGGTAGTTGTTCGAGAGCTCCAGGATCGAGCGGTCGTCCCGCGTCACGCCCTGCTCGGCGAAGTTGATCCAGTTGGCCACCTGCCACGACGCGCCGGCCTCGAGGAGCAGGCGGCTCGTCATCGGCGCCGTCCACGTGCCCTGGACGACACCCGACGGGTACCAGTCCCAGCCGCGCTCGGACTCGATGGCGTTCGCGCCGGTGAACGGGCCGGTGGTGCAGCGGCACGACTTCTGGATGTCGCCGTAGAAGCCGAAGCGGTGCTTCTCGGTGGCCTGCCACGTCGTGCGGAGCGAGTGGTTCCGGTACCAGTCGAAGCTCGCCGCTCGGTGGCTTTCATCCGGCGCGTAGCCGATCGTCAGCCGCCGCGTGGGATCGATCTTCCCTGGGGGCCGAGAACAGGCCCGCCGGGCACGAGCTGGCCGGTGCCCTGCAGGCAGGTTGAAGTACGCGCCCGGCTGGTTGACGCGCGAGCCCCAGCGGCCGATCGCGGCGTAGAACCATATCTTGTCGCGCATGATGGGCCCGCCCAGCTGCGCGCCAATCCGGAAGATGTTGTCGACCTCGGCCGCCGTCGTGATGCCGAAGGCCTCGAGATCCTCGTTCAGGTTGTTCCCCTGCATCGCGCCGTTCGAGAAGTACCCGTCGAGCGTGCCGCGGAACGTGTTGCCGCCGCTCTTCGGGATCGCGTTCAGCGACGTGCTGCCGGAGCCCGACTCGGCGCCCATGCCCGTCGTCTCGAGCTGCAGCTCCTGAATGTTGCCGCTGTCGGTGATGTAGCCGACGCCTGACGCGGCGCCGATGAAGTACTGATTCCGGAACCCGTCGAACGACGCGCGCGTTCCTGTCTTGCCATGGAAGTTGGTGTACGCGCCCTGCGCCGACCACGTGTCGCGGGACCCGCCCACGTCGGCCTGCGTCGTCGCAAAGCCTGGGGTGACGTAGGCCAGCGTTTGCAGGCCGATGCTTCCGCTCGGGAGGGCGTCAAGCGCGTCTGTATTGAGCGTCGACTGCTGGCGCACGCTGCTCGTGTCGACGACCGGGCGCGGCGCCGGTGACGGTGATGGTCTCTTCGAGGGCGCCGACGGCCATGGTCACGTTGACCGTCGCCGTGAACCCGGTGCCGAGCTCGACGCCTTCGCGTCTGACGGTCGAGAACCCTGGGAGCGAGAAGGTCACTGTATAGACGCCAGCGCGAAGGTCGACAATCGTGAAGCGTCCTTCTCCGTCGGACACGACGGAGCGGACCTTCTCGATGAGCGCCGGGCTCGCGGCCTCGACAGTCACGCCGGGCATCGCCAGGCCCGCGCTGTCTCGCACCACGCCGGCGATGCCGCTCGCCTGCTGAGCCCACGCCGGCGCCGTCAGCGCCAGTGAGAGCACAACCGCAGACCGACCAGGAACTTTCCCCGTCCAGGGATCGTCAAGTTCACAAGAGCCTCCTCAGGCCGCACGCGTTTCTACCAACCACATACCCGTGCCTCCGGATCGCCGGGGCCCTGTCTCCCGGGTATGTTTGGCAGGACTATACACGGGTCGAGCTAGTAGATCTGCATTAGCTCCGGGGCAGACGTGTGACATTTGTGTGGCAAAGCGGGATATCCAATTCCCCGGTTTTCCCACGATTTCGCCGGAGTACCATAGCGCTCGATTGTCCAGGCTGCTCCCCCCCTCTACCGGTCGGCCTCCTTCTGACCTTGGGCGCCCTGGGCACGGCCCAGGCGCCGCCGTCAGCCACCTTCGCCGACGTCAGCGAGCGCTCCGGGCTCACCTTCAAGCACCACAACGGCGCTGCCGGCAGCAAGTGGTATCCGGAACTGTTCGGCGGCGGCGTCGCGGTGCTGGATGTCGACAGCGACGGCTGGCCCGACCTGCTGTTCGTGAACGGCAAGGACTGGCAGCCCGGCGGCCGACCGGCCCGCCACGGGCTGTACCGCAACAACCGGGACGGCACGTTCCAGCGACGTCTCCGCCGGCAGCGGCCTCGAGGCGCTCGACGTTCTACGGGCTCGGCGCCTCCGTCGCCGACTACGACAACGACGGCCGGGACGACGTCTTCATCACGACGGTCGACGGCGGCCGCCTCTTTCGCAACGAGGGCAACGGTCGCTTCTCCGACGTCACCCGGGCCGTGCGGCATCCGCAACGCCGAGTTCGCTGTGAGCGCCGCCTGGCTCGACTACGACCGCGACGGCCGGCTCGATCTCTTCGTCGGCAACTACGTGCAGTGGTCACCCGCCACCGAGGTCACCTGCGCGCACAACGGCGTGCGCGGCTACTGCGGCCCGAACGCCTACAAGCCGACGGCCCCGAAGCTGTACCGCAACAGCTCGCCGTCGGCGGCCGTCCGCTTCGAGGACGTCACGGCCGGCGCCGGCCTCGACCAGCCGACCGACAAGGCGATGGGCGTCGCCGTGCTCGACTACAACATCGACGGCTGGCCCGACGTGTTCGTCGGCAGCGACCGCGTGCCGGCCAAGCTCTATCGCAACGACGGCCGCGGGCGCTTCGTCGACGAGGGCGTGCGCGCCGGCGTCGCGCTCAGCGAGAACGGCGCCGCTCGCGCCAACATGGGCGTGGACGCCGCCGACTACGACCGCTCAGGCCGCCCGCACATCGTCGTCGGCAACTTCCTCAACGAGATGCTCGGCCTCTACCACAACCGGGATGGCGCGACGTTCGTCGACGTCGCGCCGCGGTCGACGGTCGGGCGCGCGAGCCTGCTGTCGGTCACCTGGGCCGTGTTCTTCCTCGACTACGACCTCGACGGGTTCCTCGACATCTTCGCCGCCAACGGCGGCACCGACGAGTCGCAAGGGATGGACTCGCGTGCGACGTCTGAGCCAGCCGCCGCTGCTCCTGCGGAATCGCGGCGATCGGAACGTTCGACAACGTCACGCCGACGCTCGGCGCGGCGTTCAACCGGCCGATCATGGGCCGGGGCGCGGCGTACGCGGACTTCGATGGCGACGGCGATCTCGACATCGCCATCTCGACGCTCAATGGCCCGGCCCTGCTCTTCCGCAACGACGGACCGAGCCGCACCAGGTGGCTCCGCGTGCGCACGGTCGGATCGCAATCGAACCGATCGGGCATCGGCACCGTCGTGCGCGTGACGAGCGCGTCCGGCACGCAGGCACAGACGGTCCGCAGCGGATCGAGCTATGCCTCGCAGAGCGAGCTGACGCTGACGTTCGGCCTCGGCCGCGATCCGCGCGTGTCCACCATCGCCGTCGAGTGGCCCTCAGGGCAGAAGCAGACCTTTGCAGACGTGGCGCCGAACCAGGTCGTCGTCATCGACGAGGCGCGAGGCCTCGTCCTCAGCGGCCAGCCGGGGGCGTCCCCTTCGCCTGCTGACCGAGCTCGTCCTCGATGATCCGCTTGAAGAAGTCGAACGGCGGCAGAAACGATGGCGGATCCAGCGCCAGCTGGCCGTTGACGAGGAAGCTCGGGCTGGCGCGAATGCCGTAGCGGCCGGCCTCGTCCAGCGACTCGCGGATCACGTTGCGGAACGTTCCGGCATCGACACAGGCATCGAACGCGGTGCGGTCCAGGCGCACGTCCGCGGCGGTCTGCCGCAGCCGCGAGGGGCCGATCGGTCCGGGGGCTCCGACCAGCGCATCGTGATACTCCCAGAACTTCCCCTGCGCCTTGGCGCACTGAGCGGCCTCGGCCGCGGCGGTCGACTCGGGGCCGAGCGTCGCCAGATTCTTGAAGACAACGCGGACACGGTCGCCGAACGTGTCGCGCACCCTGCCGTACACCCGGCCGAACCGGATGTACTCGTCGCTCTGAAAATCACCGAAGGCGACGATTTCGACGGCGGCCGTCGGCGGACCGAGCGTGGCGTCCTGTGCGCTCTGCTCCACCTTGACGCGAGGGGCCGCGAGAAAGACTTCCGCGCGCGTGGACACCTTCATCAATTCCTCGACGTAGCTCATCTTCGCCAGCTCCGGCTCGGTCACCTGCTGGAGCCACGCCCTGAGCGCCGGCCGCATCTGCTCGATCGATGCGCCACGCGTCCTGTCGCCAAGGCCCTGGTACAAGGACACGACCGACGCCTCGGGCATCTCGATGGTCCGCTTGGGGATCTCTTCGGCGAGCAGCGCTTCGACAGTGAGACCGCGCGCGGCCGCCTCGCGGGCCAGCAGCTCGTCGGCGACCATCGTCTGCAATACGCGGCGCCGCATTTCGTAGACGTCCCTGCTCAACCCAATCTGGCTGGCCGGGTCCGTGCGTCGCCACTCGCGGTCGACCTCTGCGACGGTGATGACACGATCGCCAACGCGTGCCGCGGGCTCACCTCCTCCAACGGCTGGTGCCATGGTGGAAGCCGTCTCACTGCGCGCCGGAGCGGCCTCCCCGAGGACGAGCTGTATCGAGGCGCGCTCGGCCGCGGATGGCCCGCGGCTGACCGTGAGGAAGAATTTCCCCGGGGGCATCTGGTCGATGGGCGCCGCCGCCAGAATCTGGGTATCGATCGCGGCAGTCACCGTGAGCGGCACCAGGTCCAGCGTCACAAACGGACGGTTCCCGAAGTTCCTCCCGGTGATCGTCACCGTTCCGCTGGCAAGGTCGGGCACGGCACCGAGTCACGACGAGCTGAGGCCCAGGCGCTTGCGCGCCGAGAGGCGCGGCGACGAACAGAACGGCCAAGCAAGCAATGGCCAGGTTTGAGGTCATGGCAATTCGTCGGGGGCCCATGGCGTGCGACACGGCTCTGAACGCTCGTAGTGTACGAGGTTCGCGTTGAGCCGGCGCGTCATGTCAGGGAGGCCGGCCTTCTGGGCGGCGGCAATCAAATCCCGTTGGAGCGCCGCGGCGCGGGCATACTGGCCCATTTCCGCCAGCGCCATCGCCATGGTCGCGCCAAGGTCCAGGGTCCTGCCCTGCTTGAGCAGGTCGTCGACCAGCGACATGGCCCTCTGGCCGTCACGCACCTGGTCGTCGGGGGCCGCCGCGAGCAACCGCGCCAGGCCGTGCGCGTAGACCTGCTCGTTTGGATAGGCCTTGGTCGCTTCGCTCAGGCGGTCCCGTGCCTCACGATAGCGACCGAGCTGCACATAGGCAATCGCCAGGCCGAAACGCGCCTCCGTCAGATCCGGGCTCGTCGCCAGGACGCGTTCGTACTGGGTCAGCGACTCTTTCGCGCGTCCGGACTTCCTCAGGCTGACCGCCAGCCTGAGCCGCGCTTCGGTATAGCCCGGCCGCGAGCGCAGCGCGATCGTGAATCGATCGGCGGCTTCGGCGTGCTTTCCATCGGCCTGGAGCAGCACCCCCAGGCTGTACTGCGCCATCCGATGATCGGGCGTCGTCCGGACGACGGATTCGAACTCCTCCCGGGCGGCGCGATGGTCTCCCATCATGTACAACGCGGTACCGAGACGATGGTGCAAGGCCGGGTTCGCTGCGTCCAGCGCGAGGCCCTTGCGAAACAGGGCGGCCGCCTCGGACCAGGCCTCCCGGTTGAGCGCCCGGATGCCGCGCGACTCGTAGGCCTGGGGGCTTTCCACCAGTTCGTCGAGCTCCACCATGAGCGGATCGGCAGGCAGAATCTCGTGCTCCTCTCGCTGCGCGAGGTGGAGCTCGGCCTGCTCTGTACGCCCGAGCGCTCGATACGCCATCGACAGCGGGTAGTGCGCGCCCGCCGCCTCGGGATCTCTGGCGAGCACATCCTCCAGGTACGTGACCGCGCGGTCGTAGTCCTGGCGCGCGAGCGCCACTCGGCCGAGACCGAATCGCGCGGACAACGATCCCGGCTGCAGCGCCAACGCCTTTGTAAACAAGGGCTCGGCCGCCTGCGGTTGTCCAAGCGACAGGTTCACGTCGCCAAGCCAGACGAGCGCCGCCACATCGTCGGGTTGCAGCTGGAGCGTGCGCTCCAGGAGCGCCGATGCCCTCGTCAGTTCGCCCTGCGTCCTGTACAACTGGGCGAGATAGTACGGCCAGCGAAAATCGCCGGCGTTCAGGGTCTGCGCGTTGAGGAAGCACGACTCGGCCGCGTCGGAGATCTGGGCCGCCATGAACAGCTTGCCCATCTCACCGTAGGCACTGGCCAGTTCGCCCGCAGGCGGGCGGTTCGCGATCGTGGCCTGGAGGGCGGAGTGGCGGGTGCGGATCTGCTGCTGCACCGATTCGGTCGCCTTCGACAGGTCGGGCAGCGGGACGGGACGGAGCGCTCCCGCCGCCCCGGACGCTCCAGCGGATGATCCCGGATCCCCCGACTGGGGTGAAGTGCACCCGCCGAGCGCGAGCGCTCCGGCCAATGCGCCCGCCAGGAGGACCGCGGTCTGGTCCGCTCTCACTGCCCGCTGCCCTGCGTGAGCGTGGTCCACCGATCGATGGCGACATCGGCCCACTCTTCCGAGCGACCGTCCGGCCAGCGCACTTGCACGGCAGCACGTTCGACGGATGCCCCGAGACCGACGAGCACGCGCGGATCGCTGGCGGACCCGTAGCTCCCATCGGATCGCGACACGGCGCCAGATCGTCGACCCAGACCGTCTCACCGCCACACGCGCGCCCAGCATGTCGCGCCCGGACTGCACCAACCAGGCGCAGCCCGATCCAGTGTTGCCGGTTTCCGACGTTGTTGACGAGCAGGCGAACGGGCCCCGCGTCGTTCCCGACGAGCACGTCCACGTCGCCGTCGTTGTCCACGTCCCCGAACGCAGCCCCGCGGCCAGCTTCGGAGAGTCCGAACACGGCGCCCGCCTTGTCTGCGACCTGCTCGAAACGGCCGTTGCCAAGGTTGCGGAACAGCAGCTTCCGCTGGTCGTACGGAAAGCGGCCCGACGGCTGATTTGGCTTCGCGATGATCGTGCCGTTCACGGCGAGGTTGTCGAGCCAGCCGTCGTTGTCGAAATCGAACCACGCCGTGCCCCAACCGGTGTACGGCAGGCTCGCGGGTCCCAGGCCGGACGAAGCGCCAGCGTCACGGAAGCTGCCCTTGCCGTCGTTGACGTAGAGGTTCGAGCCCTCGGCCGTCAACTCCGTCATGACCAGATCCTCGTCGCCGTCGTTGTCGAAGTCGCCGGCGTCGACGCCCATGCTCGCCTCGGCTCTGCCCTCGGCGGTCACGGCCGCCCCCGCGGTGAGGGCGCCCTCCTTGAACGTCCCGTCGCGCTGGTTCATCCAGAGGAGGTTTTCTTCTCCGTCGTTGGCGACGTAGATGTCCATCCAGCCATCGCCGTCGAAGTCTGCGCTCGTGACGCCGAGCGCGGGACCGAACTTGCCCCCGATGAGCGCCTTCGCGGACACGTCGGCGAACCGCCCGTTGCCCAGATTCCGATACAGCCGATCGGCCTGGCCGCCGTAGATCTGCGGCGGACAATAGTCGCGGGCGCCAGCAGGGTTGGGGCACACGGTCTCGTTCTCGAGGGTGTAGATCACGTTGTTGCCGACGTACAGGTCCAGCCAGCCGTCACGGTCGTAGTCCGCGAAGGACGCCGAGACGCCGAACCCCGGCTGGTTGACGGTGCCGCTTTCCTTCGTCACGTCCCTGAAGGTGCCGTCGCCGTTGTTGCGCCACATCTGGCTGGGCCCGAAGTTCGTCAGGTAGAGATCGACGAAACCGTCGTTGTCGATGTCGGCCGCTGCGACGCCCAGGCCGAATCCACGCGCCTCGATTCCGCTCGCGGCGGTGACATCCGTGAAGCGCAGAGTGCGCGTGCCGTCGGGCAGGATCGAAAGATCGTTGCGATACAACCGCCCGCCAGTCGAGGCGGCCGCCGCTGCCTCCCCGTCGCCACCCGGACCAAGCCTTCGGCTCTGGACGAGGTACCCGTCCAGGTCGCCGTCGTTGTCGTAATCGAGGAGCGCCACACCGGGCGGAAGAATCTCGGGGTAGTAGTAGCGGCCGGAGGCGCCGTTCACGTGCACGAAGTCGAGTCCGCTCTCCTTCGCACGATCTGTGAACCACTCGACGGCATCGGCCGGGGCCGCGGAGGGAGCGCCCTCGCGATCGTCGGCGCATCCAGCGCAGAGCAGCAGACCGAGAGCGAACGGGGTCAACCTGCGGGTCTTCATCACGTCAACGGGTAGGATACCTTGCGAGCTCTTGGTTCGAGGTCAGACGGGCGGCGAGGCCGAAGTCAAAGCCGCCCCTAGGCGACCGAACGGCCGGCGCTGGAGCGCTCGGCCCCGGCGAACCCGGCTGCGTGCACGCGACGGCCGAGCGGCAGGTCGAGGCGAATGGTCGTTCCTTGCCCGGGGACGCTCGTGGCGCTGACGCGTCCACCGTGGCGGGATCACAATCGCGCGGACGATCGAGAGACCGAGCCCGCTGCCCCCTTCCCGCTGGCCGTCGGCGCGGCCGGCGCGCGCCTTGTAGAACCGATCGAAGATGAGCGGGAGATGTTCCGGGGCAATGCCTTCGCCCCAGTCGGTGACGGTAATGCGCACCAGGCCGTCAGAGAGGTTCGCGGCCAGCGCAATCCGGCCTCCGTCGGGGCTGTGCCGGAGGGCGTTCGCGGTGACGTTGACGAGCGCCTGCTCGAGGCGGAACGGGTCGCCGAACACGAGCTCTGCGCCGGGACCCACGGCGGCATCGATCTGGATCTTGCGGGTGACGCGTTCGAACTCGTGGTGGGCGATCACGCGATCGAAGAGCTCGGCGAGGCGCACATCCTCCGGATCCAGCTCGCCTCCACCGGCCTCGAGCCGCGCCGTGTCGAGCAGATCGCCGATCAGCCGTTCGAGGCGATGGGCCTCGCGCGCGGCAATCCCTAGGTACTTCTGGCGCCGAGCGTCATCCAGGCGCACTTCCGCCATCATCAGCGTCTCGAGGTGCCCGAGGACGGCCGTCAGGGGCGTCATCAGCTCGTGCGAGACGTCGGCGAGCAGCTGGCGCCTGGCGCGATCGGAGGCGTCGCAGATCGGCTGCGTGCCTGGCCAGATCCGAGGCCATCTTGTTGAACGAGCGCGCGAGCTCGGCGATTTCGTCGTTGCCTTCGGCCAGGGCGCGAGCTTCGAGGTCCCCGCTTCCGAGGCGCAGCGCGGCGTCTTCGAGCTGGCGGATCCGGCGCCGCACGGGTCTCACGATGACAAACGCCGCCACGATAGCGCCCGAGACGAGCAACAGCAGGCCGAATGCCGCCATCTCGAGACCGAACGCTTCGAGCGAGGTCGGGGCGACCATTCCCAGCACACCGACGGTGCGTCCGTTCACGTTCACGGGCACCGCACGGAACGCGCTGCTTTCCCACGTCGCGGAGGCCGATCCGGTCACGTTCAAGTCGGTGATGACATCGCGAATCGTGGTGGGAAGCGGCGTGCGCGATCCACGCACCCGTCCATCCGCCATGATCACGAACACGTGGCGCTCGGGCTCCGATCTCGCCACGAACCCGTCGAGATCGAACTGGGGATTTGCCTCGAGCGCGCGTGACAGCTCGGCGCTGAGGGCGCGCGTTTCGCTTATCTGTGTCTGCCCTGGCGCCTGTTCGAGGAGCCACAGGAAGAGGCCGCCCTGGACGGCAATGACCACGGCGATGAGGAGCACGAACCAGACGACGATGCGCCAGTGAAGGCTCGACGTCCAGCCGGTCCGCGTGCTCGCCGGAACGCCGGCGTCCATGGCGTCAGGCCTCCTCGAACTTGTAGCCGGTTCCCCGCATGGTGACGATTCGCACCGGACGCGCCGGGTCGCGTTCGACCTTGCGGCGGAGGCGCTTGACCAGGGCGTCGACACCCCGCGCGGTCACGAACACATCCTGGTGCCACACCTTTTCGAGGAGCTCACGGCGGCTGAATACGATACCGGGGTTTGACGCGAGAAGGTAAAGGAGGTTGAACTCCTGGGGCGTCAGCGACACGGACCGGCCGTCGCACAAGACGCGACGTCGAGCCGGATCGATGACGATGCCAGGGTGCGTGAGGATGCGGCGGTTGGCGTCGGCCTGCACGCTGCCGCGCTGGCGCCGCATCAGCGCTTCGGCTCGCGCCGCGAACTCGCGGACGCCGAACGGCTTGGTGACGTAGTCGTCGGCGCCGCTTTCGAGGCCAAGAATCTTGTCGGACTCCTCGCGCCTGGCGGTGAGCATCATGATCGGCACATCGCGGTTGATGCCCGACCGCCTCACGGCGCGGCAGAGGGTCACGCCGTCGAGGCCCGGCAGGGTGATGTCGAGCACCATCAGGTCGAACGGCCGTTCGCCGGCCAGCCTGAGGCCTTCCTTGCCGTCGGCGACGCTCACGCACTCGTAGCCGGCCAGCTCCAGGTGAAAGCAGACCAGATCGCGGATGGGCTCCTCGTCCTCGACCACCAGGACGCGCCCGCGACGCTCGGTCGTCTCCTCGCCCATGTGCTGAGCCGTGTCCGTCATTGGAAATTTCAACGCCCCGCCCGGTGCGCCGGGCGCGAACTATAGCACGCGGCCCGTGCTGATACGCCCGGCAGCTTCGGTCGCTGGGTCGAGGCGAACCCAGCTGAGCGGTTGGCTGAAGTATACGGGCAAATCGAATCGGCCTGCCAGTGCCGCCACGTCCGAATCCGCACAACCCTACGGCGAACCGTTCCGCGAGGCCAGCACGACGGTTACCGTGAACGATCGCGCTGTTAGCGATTGACAGGCTGCCGGGGCGCCGCTATCGTTCGGCCAGTTCCCGCCTCTTTCCGGCTGCACTTCATCAGCAGTCGACTCTCGTCGCCAGACTCGTCGGCGTTGTCGCATCTCGGCGTGACGGTCAATCATCGAACGGAGGACGTTCTCATGCGCAGATTCGTGTTCACAGGCCTGGTACTCCTGCTGGCGGGCGTCGTGCCCACGCCAGCCTTCGCGCAAGACACGGCCATCACCGGCACAATACGAGATGGCTCGGGCGGCGTGCTGCCGGGCGTCACGATCGAAGCGTCAAGTCCGGCGCTCATCGAGAAGACGCGCACGGTCGTCAGCGACGCTCGCGGCGAATACCGGATCGTCGATCTGCGTCCGGGAGCCTACATCGTGACTTTCACCCTGCCGGGCTTTTCGACCGTGCGGCGTGAAGGCATCGAGCTGACCAACGGGTTCACGGCATCGGTCGATGCCGATCTGCGGGTCGGCGCTCTCGAAGAGACCATTACGGTGTCCGGGCAGGCCCCGGTCGTCGACACCTCGAGCGTCGCCGCGCGCAGAACGATCACCAAGGACACGATCGACGCCCTGCCGACCGGGAAGAACTGGAACGGCATCGGGCAGCTGACCGTGGGCATCGTGAGCAACCAGGTCGACGTGGGCGGGTCGTCCGGTGAACAACAGAACCAGGTGTCGATCCACGGCGGGTCCTACACGGACAACATCCGCACGATGGACGGCATGATGCTGAGCAACTTCGCCTGCAACTACTCGTGCACGGGGCTGTCGTCCAACGACTCCTCGACGCAGGAGCTGACCTACGACATCGGCGCGATTTCGGCCGAGGTGGCCGGCGGCGGCGTCCGGATCAACATCATCGGCAAGGATGGCGGCAACCGCTTCAGCGGAAACGCGTTCGGCAGCTACGCCACCAATTCGTGGCAGGCCGACAACCTGGACGACAACCTCAAGTCGCGCGGGATCACGTCGGTGGACGCCCTCGACAAGCTGTACGACTCGAGCGTGGGATTCGGCGGGCCGATCCTCCAGGATCGCCTCTGGTTCTGGGCCTCGCAGAAGTACTGGGGCACGAACCTGCTGCGCGCGAACGACTACTGGGCCGTGGATCCCTTCGCCAACATCTACACACCGGATCTGAGCCGGCAGGCGATCGACGACCAGTGGAACGAGAGCCTGGACCTTCGGCTCACGTGGCAGATGAGCGCGAAGAACAAGATCTCGGCGTACGGCAACTGGGCGCCGCGCGAGACGCCCCACTGGACGACGACGTCGCTGCGTCCGCCGGAAGCCGCCAACCGCCAGCGCATCATGCTGAACCACTTCGAGACGGTGGTCTTCCGCTCGACGATCAGCAACAAGCTGCTGTTCGAGGCCGGCGCCGGGAATATGACCGAGGACTGGACGCGCGAGCCGATTCCCGATGGCCCGAGCTCGCTCGGCTACGCCATCACCGAGCTCTCGACCGGCGTCAACTACCGGGCGTACTCGGCGACGTTCTCCCACAACGTGACACGCGTCAGCTCGTTCCGCAGCGCGCTCTCGTACGTAACCGGCTCCCATTCGTTCAAGTTCGGCTGGCAGATGCAGAACGGTACGAACCGGGTCCCGGCGTGGCACGGACCGATGGAGTACCCGGCCGGTCAGCTCGGGGACCTGGCCTTGAACTTCCGCGCTGGCGCGCCCTCCTCGGTCACGGTCTACACCACGCCCTACACCGAGCTCGAGAACATGGATGCCGACCTCGGGCTCTACGCGCAGGACCAGTGGACGATCGGCCGGCTCACGGCCAACCTCGCCGTGCGCTACGACTGGATGAAGGCGAGCATCCCCGCGCAGGACGCGCCAGCCACGACCTGGGTCGGCGCCCGGCACTACGATGCCATCGACAACCTGCCCAACTGGAAGGACATCGGCCCGCGCGTCGGCGTGTCGTACGACCTCTTCGGCAACGGCCGTACCGCGCTCAAGGCGACCATCAGCCGGTACGCCACGACCAACACCATCGGGTACGCGCGGGCGAACAATCCGCTCTTCACGTCGATCAACAGCACGACGCGCCCGTGGACCGACAGGAACGGGGACTTCCTCCCGCAGATCGACGAGCTCGGCGCGCTGGCGAACAGCAACTTCGGGAAGGTGCAGCCATCAACGGTGTACGACCAGACTCTTAGCGAGGGCTGGCACGTCCGCCCGGGCAACTGGGAGTATTCGGCCGGCTTCCAGCACGAGCTCCGGCAGGGGCTGGGCCTCGATGTCGCGTTCTTCCGCCGGTCGTACTTCAACCACTACGCGCTGGTGAACGAGGCCGTGACGACCGGCGACTTCACGCCCTACTGCGTGACGGCGCCGGTCGACCCCCGGCTCCCGAGCGACGTCAGCGGCTCGCAGATCTGCGGTCTGTACGACGTCATCCCATCCAAGTACGGCACCGTGGTCACGCATGCCGAGGACTTCGACAAGTACGGGGACGGCAGCCAGGCGTTCACCGGCATCGATATCCAGGCGCAGGCGCGCCTCGCGGGCGGCGCCTTCATCCAGGGCGGCGTCAGCACCGGACAGCTCTCGTACGACTTCTGCGCGGGAGACTTCGCGGGCACCGTCAGCACCGTGTCGCTGCCGCAGGCCAACGGCGTCGCCACGACCGAAACCTTCAACTACCCGAACAAGCGCTTCTGCGCCACCAAGTATCCGTACCAGCTGCAGGCGAAAATGTCCGGGGCGTACACCATGAAGTACGACATCCAGTTGAGCGGGTCGCTCCAGAGCTACCCCGGCCCGCAGATCCTGGCCAACTGGACGGCGCCGGCCAATGTCGCCACCACCAACGGCGGCACCCTGGGACGGCCGCTCTCGGGCGGCGTGACCACCGTCACCATTCCGCTCGTCGCACCCGGCACGCTGTATGGCGAACGGCGCAATCAGATCGACATCCGGGTCGCGCGCAACTTCCGGTTCGGCGGAACCAAGCGGATCCAGCTGCTGTGGGATCTCTACAACGTGATGAACAGCAACGCCGTCGTGAACCAGAACAACACGTTCGGCGGCCGCTGGCAGGAGCCGACGAACATCCTCATCGGCCGGTTCATGAAGATTGGAGCGCAGTTCAACTTCTGACGCGGGAGGTAGCGGAGGAGGCGGAGGAAACGGATCTCACACGGAGACACGGAGACGCGGAGGCCTTTTGGATTTTAACCAAGAGTTCTCCGTGTCTTTGTTCCTCCGTGTGAAATCCGTGCCCTTCGTCCGCTCCGTGTTCTTCAGGTAGAAGGCATCCATGAGTTGCTATTGAGCCATACAGCCACCAGAACGATTGCAATCACGATCGCCGCCGGGCCGCCGATGAGCACTGCCTGCACGCGGCCCGAGCGTCCCTTCAGGTCCGTGTAGCGTTGGCTGAAGAGGAGCGGCATGATCCACGAGACAGCAAGGAACGCTGTGAGATAGTGATTGCTCCCGTAGCGCGCCATGGCCCACGTCAAAGCAAGCGCCATCGCGAGGGTTCCGCCAATCGTCACCGCGGCGGCCTTGCGGGCATCCGCCGCCGTGTAGTCCGAACCGTTGCCGGCGGATCTGAGTTTTAACATCTTCGCCACCATCGCACCTTCTCCTTTCGCATCGGCGGCCATTACGGCCGTCGACGACTGAGGGTTGAGCCAGGCATCGATGGCGCCGGCTACGAGATCGATCGCCGTGCGGAATGACGCCGGTTGCGTCGCGAGCGAGTTCCGCGAGTTCGCGGCCATAGCGCCGACGCCAGCCGGGCGGATAGAGCCGAATCAGCCAGGTCACGCGTCGGCCAGCCGCCTCTGGCCGACTCTCGCCACTGCCTGCATACTAGTCAGCCGCGCGCGGAGCGCCTTCTCGCCGACCGCCGTGAGCTGGTACGGATTGCGACGGTCTTCCGCCTCGAGCGCCTCGATCAGGCCACGCGATTCGAGCCTGGCGATGGCGCCGTACAGCGATCCCGGCCCGAAGCGGACGCCGGCGAAGCCGGCGATGTCTTCGGTGATTGCGTAACCGTGCTTGGGGCCATCGGCCAGGCTCACCAGAATGAGCAGTGCCGGCTCGGCGAACCGGCCGAACTCCTCGAGGTCCGCGACATCGTCACGCCGTACCATACTCCTCCGGACGTAATACCGTCCACGTAGTATTACTCTAACCGTAGTATCAGGTCAAACGAGACGACGATTCCGTGTTCAGCGATCCGCTTGAGGTTATGAGATGGGTTCTAGACTAGAGCGGGTGTAGCCGCTCTTAGGGCACGAAGAAGCCCGCCACGAAGGCACGAAGGCTCGAAGAAGAATCGGTCTCTTTCGTGTTTTCGTGTCTTCGTGGCCTGACTTTTTCGTGGTCTTGACTCGTTTTCACGTACTACATGAATGTGAAAAGCGCTCTAGGCAGGTTGCGGCGCTACCGCTCCGCTCCGTGCGCTTCGGGTAGGCAGGTTGCGAGACGCGACAGCAACGGATTCCGCACGGCGACGAAGACCCGGAGATCTCTGGGTCGTAACCAAGAGTTCTCCGTGTCTCCGTTCCTCCGTGTGAATCCGTGCCCTCCGTCCCCTCCGTTCGCTCTCGTTAGAAATTGAACTGCGCGCCGAACTTCACGTAACGGGCCTGCAGAATGTTCAGCGGCGTGAGCCACGCCCCGCCAGGCTTGGCCGGGTTGGCTGCGCTGTACGTCGTGTTGAGCGCCGGCGGCTGCTCGCCCGCCTGCGATGTCGCCCCCACCGGTGCGTTCGAGTTGAACGTGTTGTAGATGTCCATCATCACCTGCAGACGCTTCGAGCCGCCCATTCGGACGCTCTTGGCCAGCCGCAGGTCGAGTTGGCTCCGGCGGTCGCCGTAGACGTCGCCGGGCTTCACGAGCGGGATCGTGCGGGAACTGGTGCCCGTGAACGCGCGGCCGATCGTCACGCCTGGCGTGGCCGCAGTGACGTTCCAGTTCGCCAGGATCTGCTGGCCCTGGAGATTCTGGAACACGGCGCCCAGTTGAATGTCCCACGGCCCCGTGTACGACCCCGAGAACTTGTAGCCGGTCTGCCAGCCGCTGTCGCGCTTGCACCAGGCACGTGGCGTCAGGATCGTCCCGCCGGACGTCGACGCTGACGGGTTGTCCACGAAGCTGGCGCACTCGTCCACGGCGTCGACGCCTGTCCCGAAACCGCCGCTGAGAATGAGGTCGCTCCGCAGCCTGGCGCTCACGCCCAGGTCGAATCCATCGAAGGTCTGCGTCTGTTTGCCGAAATGCTCGACTGACGTCACGAGGTTGTCGTCGTTGAACTGCGGACCGAACTTGTCGACGTTGAGCTCGTACAACCCGCAGATCTGCTGGCCGCTCGTCGGCAGCCGCGCGTCGGTCGGCGCCGTGACGCAGAACTCCGTGAAGTCGTTCGACGTGAGATCGCGGTTGTCCGTCGCGCGGAAGTGCCCTTGCGTCCTGTGGAAGTACGAGAAATCAACCGCGACACGCGGCATCAGCTCGTGCGTCAGGCTTCCGGAGTACTCCCAGTTGTTCCGCCGCTTGCCGAAGCCCGTGACCACATCCGGATCGTAGGTCGTAGAAACGATGCGCTGCCCGAAGGTGCTGCCGAGCGGTCCCAGCTCGGAGTCCTGCGGAATCTTGTCGTTGTTGGAGTCGGTCCAGTTCCGGTTGGCGTTGTTGACCGTGGTGTTGATCGGGTTGAGCAGCCGCGCAAAGCCGACGGTCGTGGTCTCGACATAGCGGCTCATCGTCGCCTTCAGCGCCGTCTTGCCGTTGCCAAACAGATCGTAGGCGACGCCGAGGCGTGGCCCGAGGTCCTGCCAGCTCGGGACGTCGGTCATCTCGGCGAAGCTGCGCGCACCAATCCACCTGCCCCCGGGCGTCTCCTGCGCCTCGACCTTGTTGTTCAGATAGTCGAAGCGGAGCCCGGCATTCACGGTCATCCGCTTCACCGTCCATGTGTCCTGCACGTACAGACCAAGGTCGGCCACCAGACGCTCGCGCGTGGTGTACGGCGTCGTGCGGACCGTCACCTGGAACGGGTTCCCGCCGTTCACGATGAGGTGCGTGTCTGGGCCGGTGGCATAGACGTCGGTGTTGGCCGGTCCCTCGACGAGGTTGAACCCGAACTTGAGCGCGTGCGATCCGGGAACGTAGGACAACGAGCCACGATACGACCGGACCGACGTGTAGTTGCTCGACAGCGTGAACGGGTAGCCGCGGAACGTGACGCCGGTCGTCAGCTCGGTGACCGCGTAGTCGGTGGCGGCGGTCGGGGAGTCGGCGATCGGCTCGCGCGTCCAGGTTTCGGTCATGTTGCCCATGCCGAGATCCAGCAGCATCTTGCTGCTGATTGTGGACTTGAACGTGACGGTCTCGAAGTGATTGAGCTTGACGTTCTGGAGCTGCGCAGAATCCGGCGTGCGGATGTTGCTCAGGTTCCAGTAGTTGGTGTCGCGCGGCGCCAGGTTGTAGTACGCCGACAGCTTGTTCTTTGGCGACATCTGCCACGTCAGGCGGAGATCGTTGCTCGTGTTGGTCTGCGAGTCGGTCGCCGGCCTGGTCGGGTCGGGGTCGTACACGAGGTCGAACGAGTTCTTGTCGAAGAAGGCGCCGGTCCGGAAAATCTCGTAGCCCCAGTACCGGTGCGCGGTCCAGAACCACAGCTTGTCCTTCATGATCGGGCCGCCAAACGAGAAGCTCGTGTCGTAGATCGAGTCGAGGCTGTCCACCGAGAGCACGCCCTGGTCCATCAGCGCCTGGTCCAGGTTGTTCGCCTGCAGCCCGCTGTTGGAGAAGTTGCCGAACGCGGACCCGCTGAAGTTGTTGCCGCCCTCCTTCGGGATGATGTTGACCCGCACGCCCCCGCCGCCGGTCTCGGCCGAGATGGCGCCGATTTCGTAGCTGAGCTCCTGAGTGGACGCGTCGTTGGTCGACAGCCCCGTGCACGAGTAGTTGCAGGCCATGTTCGAGATCATCAGCCCGTCCATCTGGACGAGGCGATCGTTGAACGACCCGCCGTGCGCCTTGAGCTGATTCTGGTGCTCGCCGGCCGAGCCGCCGACGTCGTTCTGGTTGCTCAGGACCCCGGGCAACATGACGCCAATGGTCGACCAGTTCTTGGAGGTCGGCATCGCGCCGATGACCTCGGTATCGACCACCTGCCGGCGCACGACGTTCGTCGTGTCGACGATCGGCGCATCGCCGGACACCGTGATCGTCTCTTCGAGGGCGCCCACCCGGAGATCGGCATTGACGGTCGCCGTGAACGAGGTTGGCAGCTCGACGCCTTCGCGCCGGATGGTCGAGAAGCCGACCAGGGTGAACGTCACGGTGTAGACGCCGGGGCGCAGGTCCACGATGTTGTAGCGCCCCTGACCGTCGGTGACGGCGGAACGGACCTTTTCAATCAGCACGGGGCTGGCCGCTTCGACGGTGACGCCGGGCATGACCGCCCCGCTCGTATCTCTAACGACCCCGGCGATGCCCGATTGCGCGAATGCGACCGCGGGCAGACAGGCCAGGGCGCCTGCAAGCACTAACCCCTTCACGAAACTCGTCATACGGCCTCCAGGGAACTCCAGGGAAATGTCGAAGATCCACACGCCAAGCGAGCAAGGGACAACGACGGATTAGAGCGGACCCGGTATGAACGGCTGGAAACTACGCCCGACTCATGTGTGAGTCAAGCACTGACTTGGCTGTCCGGGGCTGGAACGGGAGGTGATCCAATAAGACGAAGGCGCACACGGGAGGGATCCCATGTGCGCCTTGCAGAGCGCGGGAACGCTTAAAACGGCTGAGCCCCTGGGGCCTCAGCGTGTCACGGTCACTGTGACTTCCTGGTCGCCGAGGAGCGCGCCATCGTCGGCGCGCGCGCGCAGCACGTAGGTGCCGGGCTCGGAAAACACGGCCGTCGCCACCCACTTTCCGTCGGTCGGGGGCGCCGGCGGCCGCCAGAGCGGCGCCCAGGGCGAGTTGGCGCCCGCACGGGTGTCCTCCCAGGTCTTGGTCTGGTCAGGCGTAAACGTGACCTCTGGCGCGCCCCGGTACACGAACCAGGACAAGTACATCCCGACCTGCTTGTTGACCGTGATGCGCGTCGGCGGGTTCATCGCCGGGTTCGACGAGAAGCCAGGCGGAAGGAGCCCGAGCGCCGCCGCGGCTGCTAATCTCCCGCCGCCGCCACCACGTCCGCCAGCCGGTGCTGCGGCGCCGCCTGCCGCGGGAGCCGGTGCTGGTGTGCCGCCTGCCGCGGGAGCCGCCGCGCCGGCAGCCGGCGCGCCGGCCCCGCGCCCTTCTTGTGCCGCGGTCGCCGCCGCGGCCTGGGCGAAGTCGAACTGCTGTCTCGGCTTCGGGATGCCGTCGTCGGTGACGATGGCCGTGAGCGTGAGCGGCTGCCCGACTTTGGCGCTCAGCGCTCTTGGAGCCCTCGATCTTGACGATCGGCGGCTTGTTGGCGCGAACTTCCGGGCTGCTCGTTCCGGCGCCAAGCGCACCGGTCTCCGAGGCGCGGCACGACATCGTCCACGAGGTAGTCGGGACGGAGCGTCGCGTAGGCCTTTTCCACCTTGCCGTAGGTGGTGAGCGTCCAGACCAGCTCGTCCTTCTCGGTGAAGGTCTTCGGCACCGGCACGCGGAACACGATGCGGTTGCGCCTCGGCAGGAAGTGTGTGGGCTGCCCCTGGTCGGCCGCGCCGGGCGCGAACCCGTTGTCGGCGCCGACCGGGACGTCGATCTCTTCCTCCCAGTTGCGGTTCATGTAGCCGAACAGGAAGTACTTGAGTGCCGTCGGCGTCCACTTCCCAGCCTTCGTAGGCGGGCGAAATGTTCTGGCCCCTCGAATACGAAAGCGTCTGTGCCTCCCCTGCCTGCGCCACCGCGAAAACTGCGGCCGCAACGAACAGCGAAGAGACCGGTGACACGGAGCGCAAACGAGCGCCGCCGTGCGCCAGGAACAACGAAGCGCTGTCATGCATCAGACCGTCGCCGTACGCCGTACTGCTGCTGCTGTTGCTGCTGCGTGCGCGGCGCCGCGCTCGGCGGCGGCGTCGGGCCGACGCACAGCGGGCAGCCGATCACGAAGTCGTTCTGCGTCAGCTTGAGCTTTTCGCGCCGCTTCGCCATCTCGTCCTCGAACTGCTGGCGTCGGTGAGCGCCACGCGCATGCCCAGGTCGATGAACATGTTCGCCACCGAACGGTTGCCCGACCCCTGCCAGTTCCGCGGATCCGGGATGTTCTTGTTGTTCGGCGAGTTGTCCATGTAGCCGATGATGTGCAGGATCGTCCCCTTCGGCAGGAGCGGCGCGTAGTCGTCGTTGTAGGCGTAGCCACGCACCCAGTTGTGGTCGTAGCCGGCGCAGGTCAGCGTCTGGATGTTGAACCCCCAGATCGCTTCCAGGCACATCCGCATCCCGGGCGCGTGCAGGTGCGGCTCGAACGACGACGATCTTCGTGTGCTCCTGCAGCACGGCGTACGCGTGCAGCTGCTGGTTCGCTTCCATCGGCTTGATGTCGATGTCGACACCGTTGCCGAGGCGCGAGAGCGCCGGCCGCAGTCGCGGCTTGTAGTCCTTCGGATGGAACTTGAAGCCGATCTCGAGGTGCGCCTTCGTGTCGCGGCCGTTCGAGTGGAGGTGCACCGAGTCCGACACCACGCTGCGATCCGGCCGCAGCAGCCGTGCCGTTGCGCGGATCGAAGAAGTCGGGATTGCGGCCGACCTCGTGCACCGGCCAGGACACGTTGTTGACGTCGAACGGGTCGGTCGGCCCGCCGCCGTCAGCGTCGAGCACGCGCGTGCTCCAGATCATGTGGTGGAACACGTAGCGGCCGCCCACGGTGGCGCGGTTGCCGCCCGCCGTGCTGTCGACGTCGTTGCACTTCCTTGATCTCGAGTGCCGCGACGTAGCGATCTTCGGTGAGCCCGATCGGCACGCTCGGGATCTCGCCCCACCAGTCCGGGGCGTTCGCCTTGACGGTGATGTCGGGCAGTCTTGACGATGAGGTCGGGCTTGCCGATGCGTCCAGACGCGGTCGTCGGCGAACACGCTGCGGCGGCGGCATGTCGGCGGGGTTGCCGCGCGGCGCGCCGCTGTCGGCCCACTTCGCGATCTTCGCGATCTCCACGTCGCTGCAGCGAGGGATCGTTCTTGTAACTTCTGGATGCCGATGTTCTTCTCGACGTACCACGGCGGCATCACGCCCGGCCTTCGGGCCGATGCCGGTGCGCGTCTTGATCGGCGCGGGCCCACGGCCGGACCTCTTCGTAGGTGATGAGCGACATCGGCGCCGACGCCGTTCGGCGCGGTGGCAGTTCTGGCAGCTGCGCTGCAGGATCGGCGCGATGTCCTTGGCGAAGGTCACCTCGCCAACCGCGGGCGTCGTTTGAGCGCTCGCGGCTGCCGGCGCGACCACGGCCGCGGCGAGCAGAAGGCCTGCTATCCCGCTGATCCGTCCGGCCTTACTGGTTCCAACTGACATCGAACACACTCCTTTGGAGCGAAATACGTCTTGTGGCTGTTCGAGAGCCTGCTGAGATTGTAACGCCTGGCGCCCTCTCGTCATGTGACAAAAGGGGACAAAGGGCGCGATAACTCGCCCAATCAGAGGATATATCGGCATATCTACTTCGCCCGGTCAGCCGCCAGACGCGTCTGGTACGCCTTCTCGTTCTCGACGACAAACGCCTCGTAGCCCTTCGGATCGACGAACGGATTGGGCGCACCGGGCTTGATGCGCGGCACCTTGCCCTCCATGTCGAACATGTTCGGGTGCTGCGCGAGGAAGATCTCGGCTTTGAGCTCCTTCAGCACCCGGAACGTCCGCGCATAGTCCTCGATGATGGTCGGGTGGCGCTTGTTGTCCACGAGGCGCACTCCGCCGTTGACCGATGTGCCGCCGACGAACACGACCGCATAGCGGCGGCCATCCGACGACACGGTTGTCGTCCACGTCGTGCAGCCTTTGGTGTGGCCCGGCGTCAGGTGCGCGGTCATCGTGAGGTTGCCCAGGGTGACCGACTCGCCGTCCTTGACCACCCGGCCGACCTTCACCGGTTTCCAGCCCTGCGCGCCGAGCGCCGACGTGTCGGTGCCCGAGGCCAGCGACGCGGCGTCCTCCCCCACGGCCATCACGGTCGCGCCCGTCAGCCGCTGCATGTCGGCGTGGCCGCCGACGTGATCGAAGTGCGCGTGGCTCGACAGCATGATCTTGATGTCGGCCGGCTTGAACCCGAGCTTCGTGATGTTGGCCGTGATCATCGGCACCGTCTGCTCGACGCCGGTGTCGATGAGCACATGCCCTTCCGGCGTCGTCAGCAGGTACAACGACAGCCCCCGCGTGCCGACGAAGTACAGGTTGTCGGCAATCTTGAATGGCTCGAAGGGCTGCGTCCAGGACGAGTCGGTCTGAGCGCTCACCCCGATGGGAAGCACAGGCGATTAGCGACGAGCAGCCAACGCATTGTGCGCATTGAGAATTCTCCCCAGTCAACCAATCCCCAGTCCCCAATCCCCAGTCCCCAAATCCCCAGTCCCTAATCTCTCGTGGGGTCCTTGCTGACCCGCACGAGCAGCTTGCCGAAGTTCGCGCCGTCGAAGAGGCGCAGGATGGCCGCGGGCGCCTGGTCGAGGCCTTCGACAACATCCTCTTTGTACTTGATGCGGCCCTCGCGGACCCAGGCCGATGCGTCGCGAAGAAATGCCGGCGCGCGATCGCCATGGTCCGACACGATGAAGCCCTTGATCATCGCGCGGCTGACGAGGAGCGGTCTCATGGGCGGCCCGGACACGGCCTCCGTGGCGTTGTAGTCCGAGATCAAGCCGCAGAGCGGAATGCGCGCGCCCTTGTTGAGCAAGCGAAAGACGGCGGCCGCCACTTTGCCGCCGACGTTCTCGAAGTAGACGTCGATGCCTTTCGGGCACTGCTCGCGCAGCGCCTTGACCAGATCCGGATCGTGGTGGCTGACGCACGCATCGAATCCCAGCTCGCGGACCACGTAGTCGCATTTCTCCTGGGCGCCTGCGACGCCGACCGCCCGGCACCCGTGGATCTTCGCAATCTGGCCGACGACTGAGCCAACCGCGCCTGACGCGGCCGACACGACCACGGTCTCGCCGGGCTTGGGCTGCCCGATATCCAGAAGGCCGACATACGCGGTCATCCCCGGCATGCCGAGCACGCCCACTCCGGTCGAGATTGGAGCGTCCGCCGGGTCCACCTTTCGAAGCTCCTTGCCGTCGGACGCTCCGTACTCCTGCCAGCCGTCGTTCCCGACGACGAAGTCGCCCGGCTTGAAGGCGGGATTGCCGGACTCGAGCACCTGGCTCACCGTTCCACCGGTCATGACGCCGCCGAGGGGCACCGGCGTCGCATACGACGCGGCGTCGCTCATGCGTCCGCGCATGTACGGATCGAGGGACAGGTAAATAGTCCGGCGCAGCACGGCGCCAGCGGGAACAGGCGGCAGCTTGCCCGCCACCATTTCGAAGTCCGCCGCCGCGGGCCGGCCCACGGGGCGCCGCTTGAGCAGAATCTGGTGATTCGTCATAGGCAACATTCTACGAGTTTCGGGGGAGCGCCTGCGGCCACACCGAGCCGAGGACTGAAGATCCGAGGCGAGGTGTCGGCGTTAGTTCGCGGCGGGGGTGGGGCCCCGCCGCAAGTTGAAGAATGCTGACAGGGTCGCCTACACCCGTTCTTCCAAATCGTGCCAGCGCGCGTAGGCCGCGAGGAGCTCGTATTCGAGGGCTTCGAGTCTGTCCATGGCCTGGGCAATCTGGTCGGCTGGGCGGCGGTAGAATTCCGGAGCCGCGACATCGTCCCGCAGTTGCCGCTGCTCTTCCTCGAGGGTCTCGATTCTGGCTGGCAGGGCGTCGAGCTCGCGTTGCTCCTTGTACGACAGCTTGCGTAGCGCCGCCGCTGCGACCGTCGGTCCTGGTGCGATGGCACGCGTCGCCGCTGCGGCACCGCCCTCGACTGTGCGTGTGGCGGTCTGCCTCCGGCTCTGCCTCAGCCAGTCCTCGTACCCGCCGACGTTCTCGGTGACCCGTCCCTGGCCCTCGAATGCGAGCGTGCTGGTCACCACGTTGTCGAGAAACGTCCGGTCGTGGCTCACCAGCAGCAAGGTGCCGGGCCATTCTGCGAGCTGCGCCTCGAGGAGCTCGAGGGTCTCGAGATCGAGATCGTTGGTGGGCTCGTCGAGCACCAGCACGTTCGACGGCCGCGTGAAAAGGCGCGCGAGGAGCAGCCGGTTCCGCTCGCCGCCGGACAGAGCCTTGACCGGCGAACGGGCGCGCTCGTCCGAGAACAGGAAGTCGCGCAGGTAGCTGTGCACGTGGCGCGACTGGCCGTTCACCGTCACCGTGTCGTTGCCATCGCCGACCACGTCGAAGACGGTCCGTTCCGGATCGAGCTGCTCGCGCTGCTGGTCGTAGTAGGCCACCTGCACGTTGGCCCCTTCGCGCACGTCGCCATGATCGGGAGCCAGCTCACCAATCAGCAATCGAAGAAACGTCGTCTTTCCCGCTCCGTTCGGTCCGATGAGGCCAATCCGATCGCCGCGCATCACCCGCACCGACACGTCGTCCACGACCGGCCGCGGCCCGTAGGCCTTCGACACTCCGCGCGCCTCGAACACGAGCTTGCCCGACTGGTCCGCCTGCTCGGCCCGCATGCGCACCGCGCCGATCTGATCCCGCCGCGCGGCGCGCTCCTGGCGCATGGCCATCAGCGCCCGGACGCGTCCCTCGTTGCGCGTGCGCCGCGCCTTGATGCCCTGGCGCAGCCACACTTCCTCCTGCGCCAGCTTCTTGTCGAACTTCTCCTGCTGCACGGCTTCGTTCGCCAGCCACTCTTCCTTGCGGCGCAGAAAGGTCGCGTAGTCGCCGGGCCAGGACGTCAGCTTTCCGCGATCGAGCTCGACGATGCGGGTGGCGAGGCGCTGGAGAAACGCGCGGTCGTGGGTGACGAACACCACGGCGCCGGAGTATTCCGAGAGAAAGCCTTCGAGCCAGGTGATGGCGTCGATGTCCAGGTGGTTGGTGGGCTCGTCGAGCAGCAGCACGTCAGGCTCCGCCACGAGCGCTCGCGCAAGGAGCACGCGCCGCCGCCATCCGCCGGAAAGCGTGTCGACCAGTGTCTCTCCGGAGAGGCCGAGGCGCGTCAGGATGAGATCCACCTGGTGGTCGCGCAACCACTCCTCTTTATGGTGATCGTCGGAGACGCCTTCGGCCACCACAGCAGCCACCGTGCGCGTGTCGGTCAGCGGCACATCCTGGACCAGCCGCGCGACGCGCACCGAGGGCTGTCGCCACACCGACCCGGAATCAGGTTGTGTCTCGCCGGAGATGATCTGCAGGAGCGTGGATTTCCCCGTGCCGTTGCGGCCGAGGACCGCGATGCGCTCTCCCGGATCGATCTGGAGCGAGGCGGCGTCGAGCAGGGGCAGGTGGCCATAGGCAATGGAGACGCGGTCGAGCGCGACGAGAGGCATCTCAGCAACGTACCATGCGGAACTTCGAACTTAGAAGGAAGAACTACGAAGGACGCTGTCCATCAGGTATAAGAATGCCCTGAAGGGAGTACTCCTGTGAGCATACTTACGATGGCACGGCCGGCCCTCCTGCTGCTGACAATCGCCGCTTCTATCGCATGCGCCGGAGAGCGCGCGGTGTCGCTGGAAAGCGCGACGGAAACGCTCGGCGCGAACGAGGCGCGGACGCTCGAGTACGCAGGCACCGGCCGCTGGTTCCAGTTCGGCCAGGCCCCTGCCGCTGGCGGACCGTGGCCCGCGTTCGACGTCAGCAACTTCGCGGCCGCGATCAACTACGACACCCCGGCGGCGCGTGTGCAGATGACACGGATACAGGTCGTCGAGCCGAACCGCAGGAGACCCGCTCCGGTTCAACAGCAGCCGGTGCAGCTCGTCAGCAGCGGATTTGCCTGGAACATGGTGACGCCTCCGGGCGCACCTGCCGGCACTCCGGCCGTGCCGCAGCCACAGCCTGAAGCCGTCGAAGAGCGCACGATGGAAATCTGGACGACGCCGCAGGGCTTCCTGCGGGCGGCGGCCGCCAACAAGGCCGCCATCCAGCCCGGCGAGGGACGCGCGGAAGTGTCCTTCACGATGGACGGAGGCCGGCGCTACGTCGGCTGGATCAATGCGCAGCACCACGTCGAACGCGTCCACACGTGGATCGACAACACGGTCATGGGCGACACGCCGATCGAGACCGACTACTCGGAGTACCGCGACTTCGGCGGGGTCATGTTCCCCGCAAGAATCGTGCGGCGGCAGGGTGGCCATGCCGTCCTGGAGTTGTCGGTCTCGACGATGAGCGTGAACGGAACGGTCGACATTCCCGCGCCTGACGCGGTGAAGAGCTTCAGTCCTCCTCCGATCACCGTGACCGTCGAGAAGCTGGCCAACGGCGTCTACTACCTCAAGGGCGGCAGCCATCACAGCGTCGCCATCGACCAGGCCGACCACATCGTCGTCGTCGAGGGCCCGCAGAACGAAGGCCGATCCGACGCGGTCATCGCGAAGGTCAAGGAGACGATTCCGAAGAAGCCGATCCGCTACATGATCAACACGCACGTGCACTTCGATCATGCGGGCGGGCTTCGCACCTATGTCGCCGAAGGGGCCACCATCGTGACCCACGCGTCGAACGAGGCCTTCTACCGCCAGGCCTGGTCGGCGCCGAGAACGCTCAACGCGGACAAGATGGCCAAGGCCGGCGCGAACGCGACGTTCGAGACATTCGCCGATAAGCACACCCTGACCGACGGCCGCCGCGCGATCGATGTCCACCTGATTGCCGGCAGCGGGCACAACGACGGCTTCGCGATGGTCTACCTGCCCGCGGAGAAGATCCTCATGGAGGTCGATGCGTGGGCGCCGCTCGCGCCAGGCGCACCGCCACCGGCGGTGCCAAGCCCAGTTGCGGTGAACCTGCTCGAGAACATCGATCGGCTGAAGCTCGACGTCCGCCAGGTCGCGGCGCTCCACGGCCCGCGTCTGGCGCCAATCGCGGAACTGCGGGCGGCGGTGGGATCGGGCTCGCCCGCCCGCTGAGGATCAGGGGTGGCGAAAGGCGGACCGCCCGTCGGTCGGCCTACGACGCCATCACGGCGTCGCCTCTTCGCAGCAAGAGGGCAAGCCCCATAGCCATTGCAGCGACGGCCAGAGAGATCAGCGCGATTTCACCGGTGATCTGTGTCACCGCGTCGAGTGCCACGCGGGCGGTCTTTTCGAAGTCGAGCGCATCCTCCGGTCCTAGCATCTCGCGGCCGAGAATGGTCGTGCGTCGCAGCCCATAGGCGGTCATCGAGCTCATGCTGATGCTCATGCCGACGAGGCGGAGGATGATGACCAGCGAGGCGGCCATCCCTCGCTCCTGATCGCGAACGCCATTGATCACCGCCGTCCCGATCGGTGCGATGGTCAGTCCGATTCCGATTCCCGCGAGCGCAAGGCCGATGGCCATGAAGCCGGTGCCCTGCACGGCGGCGGGTCCGGGTCCTTGTCCGAGGCGTTCGAAGAACGTGACCGCCTGACCCGCCATGTCAACCTTCCACACACTCATCAATAGGAAGCCGACGATGGCGATGAGCAGGCCGAAGACGACGGACCAGCGATAGCCGAGTCGGGAGGAGAGCCAGCCGCCCGGAATGGCCGCGAGCGCCATTGGCACCGTGAAGGCGCAGAGCAAGTACCCGGTCACCAGCGCCGCCCGCCTCGTGTCATCAGGAGCGCCGGCCACATTGATGAAGAGTGGGACGCTGACGAGCGCCACCATGATGCAGAAACCGACGAGCAGATTGACGGCGTTCGCCGCCGACACATTGCGGTTCGAGAAGATGCTCAGATCGAGGATCGGGTCTTTGATGCGGCGTTGCGAAATGAGAAAGATCACGAACACCACTGCCGCCCCGACGATCCAGTACAGCTGATTCTGCGGCGGGGCGGTCGAGAGCTCGGAGGCCAGCTCCGGTGAACCGAGGCCGACATTGAGCAGAACAAGGGCGGCACCGAGAAGCGTGACACCAATCCAGTCGATCCGCCCCTTGATTCCTGTACGAGGCAACCCGGCCAGTCCCCACCACGTCACGACAAACATCACGGCGATGATGGGAAGGTTGATCCAGAAGAGGTAGGGCCAAGTCATGAACTGCACCATGATCCCGCCGTACAGATGTCCGAGCACCCAGCCCGCCGTATCGACTGCGCCGACGATCCCGAGCGGGAGCGCGCGCTTCTCTGGAGGAAAGAGATCGGCGACGAGCGCCATGCTCACTGGCACCATCGCGCCTGCGCCAAACGCTTGGATGACGCGGCCAAAGATCAAGGCATAGAGCGCGTCGAACCCAGGATCGCGGCCCTCCCCGCGGAAGCCTTGCATGATCCGGGATGCGACGGTGGCGGGCCAGCCTGGCGATGCCGCGACGAGCCATGACCCGACGAAAAAAATGACTAGGCAGGAAAGGAAGACCACGCGTCGGCCTGATCGATCCGACACCTTTCCCATGAAGGTCATGCTGACGGCGTAGGCCACGAAGTAGCCGGTGACCACCCAGCCGGCGATGTCGAGCTTCTGGATCTCGACCGTCATCGAGCGGATCACTTCTGGCAGGACCGCCGAAACGATCGTCAGGTCGAGGGCGCCTATGAAGACGGGCAGGCAGACGACCGCGAGAATCAGACGTGGATACTGATGCGCGCGCGCCATTCAGAATCTAGGGCTGGGGAGGTGCGGACGGCAGCTTCGGCGTCGGAATGTCGACCGGTTGGTTGATCGCGAACAGATCGATCAGCCAGCCGTTCCCCTCCGGCTCCGTCACATGAATACGCACCGGGTCGGCGGATTGTTCCTCCATCCAGAAATCGACCGGGTACATCGCCTCTGGCTTGAGAATGGCACCCATCAGCGGATTCAGCCTGTCGCCGCGCACCTCACCTTTCAGGTGAACGACGCTCTTGTCTCTCACCTTCTCGTTGCCGACCACATGAGCTTTCTGAACCCCGGTCCGTAGAATTTCGGGAATGCCGGTCTTGGCGAAGAGCACGACGCCGTTAAACCCTGAGTCTGCGGGCGCCTTGCCGAATTGACGCGTCAGCGGATTGCTCTGGAACGTTCCCTCGGGAACCCAGACCCGCGTCAACTGCAGGACCGTCCCGCTCTTGCTCGAGATCTTGACGTTGCACGACACCCGGTCGGGAGCCGCGTATGAGCACTGCGCGGCGGTAAACGTGATGCCGTTCTTTTCATCGAGGAATGCGGGCGTTCCTTCGCGGGTGAGGGTGAACTGCGCGCTCTTCAGTTTGAGGACTGCATCGGCCGCCCTGTTCAGATGCTCCTGTGGAGTGGCCTTGCCACCTTGGGCGAATCCGGAATCGATGGCTGCGGAGAAAACGAGCAGCCAAGAGAGAGCCGCGATTCTGTGAAATCTGCTCATGTCAGTACCACGGTGGCGAGCCTGATCGCCACCGTCTGCGCAGAGGGCGCGGCCACCAACAGCGCGACCGCGATGAGAGCGGCAGAAAGCCGCACGATGAGCGATGATCGCGGGCGCATCTACTTCGCGCGCTTTCCGGTCCAGTCGGCTTCGCCGAGACCGGGCACCGAGGTCTTGCCGACGAACCCGTCGGCACCCAGCGTGCCGCTCATCGTGATGGCCAGGTCGCCGTTGGGCGTTGGCGCGACGAACTCGAGCTTGAGCGCGTCGCCGAGCATCGTGCCGGTCACCGGGATGGCGCCCATCTGGCTGCTGATCGTGCCGGTGACCTTCTCGCCCGCCTGCGTGAAGTCGCCGGTCATCGGAAATTCGCCAGCCGGTCCCATCACCAGCACGATGTCCCATTTGCCAGAGGCCGGACCGCCGGCACCTGCTGCTGGCGCCGCGGCCTCGGGTGGGGCCGCCGCTGCCGCTGGTGCAGCTCCAGCCTCCTTGCGCTTCGCCGTCCATGGCGCTTCGCCCAGGCCGCCGAAGTTGACCATGCCGGCCATCGTGTCGCCCGTGCGCTTGCCCTTCATGGTGATGTCGATCGTCTGGCCCTGGACGGGCACGGAGTAGGCAATCGTCAGCGTATCGTCGACAAAGGTGCCCTTGAACTCGACCGAGCCGAGCGGGCTGACGACCTGGCCGGTGACGGTCTCGCCCTGCTGCTTGATCATCGCGTCGATGGTGGTGACGCCCTGCGGGGTTTCGAGGCTGACTTCCCAGGGACCGTCGATGCCCTGTGCGGAGGCCGGGCCCGCAAGCGCACCGACGAGAACGGTCGCAAGGGCCAGCGAGAAGAATCGGGTCATGGCGGTATGCTCCTGGACAGGCCCGAGAATAACATGGGCGATAATGACATTGGACGCGAACCACACGTTGAGGTTCCCGATGAAGATCTCCGGATTTCTGGTCGTTTCTGCGCTTCTGGCCGTGTCGGCTGGCGCGCTGGTCGCGCAGGCGCCCGCAGCCGCGTCGCAGGAACGCGAGTTTCTGACCCGCGTGCGCCGCCTCACGGTCGAGGGCCGGCGCGCCGGCGAAGGCTACTGGTCGCCCGATGGGTCACGGCTGGTGTTCCAGAGCGAGCGCGAACCCGGCAATCCCTTCTACCAGATCTATGTGCTCGACATGGCGAGCGGCGAAGCCAAGCGCATTTCGCCCGGCCTCGGCAAGACGACGTGCGCCTTCTTCCGGCCGGCAAGCGACGAGATCCTCTTCTCGTCGACCCATCACGACCCGAAGTCCAGGCAGTATCAGGACGAGGAGAACGCCTTTCGCGCATCGGGCAAGGAGCGCCGGTACTCCTGGGACTACGACGTGGAGATGGACCTGTATGCCTACAGCGAGACGACCGGCGGGCTGAAGCGGCTGACGACCGCGCACGGGTACGATGCCGAGGCCAGCTACTCGCCGGACGGCCGCTCGATTGTGTTCTCCTCGATGCGGGATGTGTACGGCCGGGCCGTTTCCGACGCGGAGAAGAAGCAGCTCGCCACCGACCCGAGCTACTTCGCCGAGATCTACATCATGCGGGCCGACGGGTCCGAGCAGAAGCGCCTCACCACGACTCCTGGTTATGACGGCGGCCCCTTCTTCTCCCACGACGGGTCGCGGATCGTCTGGCGGCGGTTCGACGAGCAGGGCCTCATCGCTGACGTATGGACGATGAAGCTGGATGGCAGCGACCCGCGGCAGGTGACCGACTTCGGCGCCATGAGCTGGGCGCCGTACGAGCATCCGTCGGGCCAGTACATCGTCTTCGCGTCGAACAAACTGGGCTTCGAGAACTTCGAGGTCTTCATGGTCGACAGCGCCGGCACCAGGGAACCGGTCCGCGTGACCTACTCGGATGGTTTCGACGGACTGCCGGTGCCCTCACCGAACGGCAGGCAGCTCGCCTGGACCTCGGCGCGTTCCGGGGGACAGGCCGGACAGCTCTTCCTCGCGGAGTGGAATCACCAGAATGCCCTGGAGGCCCTCAAGAACGCGCCTCCCAGAAAGCCGAGCACCAAACGATGACCCGCCTCGCTCCCGGAACACTCGCGCTCGCACTCCTCTGGTCGGTCGCGTCAACCGACCTGGCGGCGCAGTCGGCGGCCACGCCGCCGGCGACGCCGACGCGCGCGCACATCGGCGCACTCGCGTCGGACGATCTCGGTGGCCGGCTGACCGGGTCGGACGGCGAACGGCGGGCCGGCGACTACATTGTCGGTCAGCTCAAACGCATGGGCGCGCGCCCCTTGCCCGGCCGCACCGACTATCGGCTGCCCTTCGAGTTCACGGCGGGCACCAAGGACGGCGGCACCTCCCTGACGACGACCGGCGGCGCCGCCCCGGGTCGCGCACGCTTCGACCGGGTGAACGACGTGCGCGCGCTCTCCTTCTCCGACAACGCCGAGGTCACGGACCTCCCCGTCGTATTTGCCGGGTACGGCATCGTGGTGCCCGAGAGCCAGGGGTTCGGGTACGACAGCTACGCGACGCTCGACGTCAAGGACAAGGCCGTCGTCGTGCTGCGGTACTTCCCGGAGGATGCCGACCAGAAGACGAAGGGCATTCTGGCGCGGTATTCCGACCTGCGGTACAAGGCCATGGCCGCCAGGCAGCGCGGCGCGCGCGCCATCCTCATCGTCACCGGTCCGCGCTCGCCGAATGCGGGCGAGACGATTCCGATGACGTTCGACACGGCGCTCGCCGGGTCGGGAATCGTCGCCGCGAGCGTCAGCGGCGCCCTCGGCGATCGGCTCCTCGGCGTCGCCATGAAAACGCTGAAGGACACGCAGGAATCGTTCGACTCCGGGAATCCGCACGTCGCGGGCTTCGAGATTCCCGACCTGCGCGTCACCATCCGTACGTCCGTCGTGCGCGAGAAGCGCACCGGCTACAACATCGCCGGCTATCTGCCGGCGACCTCCACCGGAGCGGGCGCACAGAAGCCATGGGTGGCGCTCGGCGCGCACTACGATCACCTGGGCCGCGGCGAGCACGGCAGCACGCTGGCCGCCAAGGAAGACATGGGCAAGGCGCACCTCGGTGCCGACGACAACGCTTCAGGAACCGCCGCCGTGCTGGCGATCGGCGAGCGGCTGGCGGGAGGCGCGCGCCGCCGGAACGTGGCGCTGCAGTTCTGGTCGGGCGAAGAGATCGGCCTGATCGGCTCCGCCGCGTACGTCAATGCTCCGGTCGTCCCCATCGACCAGGTCGCCGGGTACCTGAATTTCGACATGGTCGGGCGGATGCAGGACAACAAGCTGACGCTGCAGGCCACCGGATCGAGCCCCGCCTGGGCGCGATACATCGAGCAGGCGAACATCGCCGCCGGCTTCGATCTGCAGTTGCAGCGCGACCCTTATCTGCCGACCGATTCGGCGAGCTTCAACCAGGCGGGCGTGCCCACGCTCAATTTCTTCACGGGCACGCACATCGACTACCACAAGCCGTCCGACACGCCGGACAAGATCGCGTACGACGATCTCGACAGGATCGTCCTCTTCGGTGCGGCGATCGCGCGGCGGGTGATCGACGCGGAGACCGCACCGGAATTTGCGAAGGTCGAGCAGCAGAACGAAGGGGGCGGACGCGCGGGCGTGCGCGTCTTCACAGGCACGGTGCCGGACTACTCCACCGAGGTCAAGGGACTGCTGCTCGGCGGCGTGATCGGTGGGGGTCCCGCGGAGCAGGCCGGCCTGCAGAAGGGCGACATCATCGTCGAGATCGCCGGGCAGACGATCGCGAACATCTACGACTACACGTACGCGCTGGATGTCCTGAAGATTGGCGAGCCCGCGAAGGTCGTCTACTTGCGGAGCGGAGAGCGCCGTGAGACGACGTTGACGCCGTCGGCGAGAAAGTAAGGGGGTCGGGTAAGACCCGACCCCTTTTTGTTACTCCGCGCGGACGTTCCCCGCGCGCGGACCCTTCGGCGACTGTTCCTCGTCGAAGCTGACGCGCTGGCCTTCGTTCAGGCTATCGAAGCTGCCCTGAACCGAGCTACGGTGGAAGAACCACTCCTGCCCGCCGCTGTCGCGGATGAAGCCGAACCCCTTGTCCCGAGCGATGCGCTTGATTGTGCCGGACGCCATACGAGTCTCCTTGATGTCGCGAGCGCTCGTGTGACGACGGGCGCGCGAAGCCCTAACTATACACCTGGGCCCTGTCCTCCGCCGAGAGGGCGGGGAGAAACCCTGTAAAAGGCCACTAGATCCATGCTTTTGGACGGTTTGGCTCCCAGCAGGCGGAGCATCGTCGTGACCTGGCCGCGATGGTAGCTCCCGTGGTTGACCACGTGCTGCACCATCTGCCACAGGGGCGACCGGCCGGCGACGCCGGCCAGCGTCTTGTACTCGAACACCCGGTGGATGCCCTGTTCGCCGCCCGCCTCGACGAAGTTCCGGACGTTCTGTTCGGTGACGGTCCACGCCACCTGGAGCGAGGGCACGTCCGGGAACCCGTCGACCGACAGCATCGACGCGGGCGACACTCCCTGCCACCGGGAGTGCCACGCCCACTCCGCCGAGTAGAGATGAACCAGCGTTTCGCGAATCGAGCGAAAGCTGCTGCCAAGGTCCTGATTGAATTGCTCGGGCGTCAGCACTTCGACCGCCTCGAGCATCCGGTCCCTCGCCCAGTAGTGATAGTCGAGGAGGGTCCGGAGATCGTCAATCGTCATGACCTCGGATTATAAACGGCCTCGTCCAGGTGAACCGTCAGACTTCGCTCCTTGCCGTCGCGCACGACCACCAGGCTGGCGCTCGACCCGGGCACGGACTCGGCCACCCGGTTGCGCAGCGCGTTGAAGTCTTCGACCGGCTTGCCGTTGAACGAAAGGATCACGTCGCCTGCCCTGAGACCGCCACGTTCGGCGGCGCTCCCCCTCTGCACCCTGTTGACGACGGCACCGGACACCGACGCCAGGCCGAGGCTCTCCGCAAGGTCGGACGTCACAGGCTCCACCGTCACGCCCAGCTGCCCGCGGTGAACGCGACCCTCGGTTCTGAGCGCGTGCATGACGTGCCGCGCCATGTTCGCCGGAATCGCGAACCCGATGCCGATGTTGCCCTGCGATGTCGAGACGATCTGCGAGTTGATCCCGACGAGCTGTCCGTGCAGGTTGACGAGTGCGCCGCCAGAGTTCCCCTGGTTGATGGGCGCGTCAGTCTGGAGAAAGTCTTCGTAGCTGCCGTCGCCGACGGTGGACCGGCCCTTCGCGCTGACGATGCCCATCGTCACAGTCTGGCCGATGCCCAGGGGGTTTCCCACCGCGAGCACGACGTCGCCAACCTGGACCTCGTCCGAGTCGCCCAGCGTCAGCGCTGGAAGGTTCGACGCCTCGATCTTGACGAGCGCCAGGTCGCTCGGCTCGTCCGAGCCAACCACCTTCGCAGCGAACACACGGCGATCGGTGAACTCGACCTTGATCTGGTCCGCGCCTGCGATCACGTGGTGGTTCGTCAGGATGTACCCGTCGCTGCTGACCACGACACCCGAACCCAGCCCACGCTGCGGGCCGGGCTGCCGACGGGGCTGGGCGCCGAACTGACCGCCGAAGATTCCCCCGAAGGGGTCGTCCTCGTAGGTGGTCGGGCGGACGCGCGCCCGGGCCTCCGTCCGAATGGTCACGACCGCGGGGGCGGCGACTTTGACGATGTCGGCGTACGAGGTGCGCCCCGCCGCGAGTGCAGGCGAGGCGGCGACCGTCGGAGCGGGCGGCGCGGCGCTGGTGTGAATCTGCAGGCTCTGCCAGACCGCGCCGGTCGTCAGCAGCGCAGCCAGCGCCCCAAGGGCCGCGCGGCGCGCAAGAACGTAGCGAGACGTGTTCATGAATCTATCCCTCTCTGTGTGAAGCGTTTGCGCCGACTCGTGCGCGAAATGTCGGCCTTATCAGTTATGACGCCGTTCGGCCGCGATTGGCCGCATTGGCGAGACGTGTCCGCGGGCGCTGGCCCGCGAATCGTCCGATAGAATAGATATAAGGATGAAACTGCTTACGGCTGTGCTCGTCGTCGCTGCCTTGACGGGTGTGGCGGCGTGGCAGGATCCCGTTCCGGCATCGCCTCCGCCCTCGCCTCCTTCCTCGCCGCCTTCTTTCGCCGAGTGGCTCTCGGGCGTTCGGGACGAGGCAGTCGCGCGCGGCTTCCGGGCCGACCTGGTCGAGGAGGCGCTGGCGGGCGTCGAAGAGCCGCTCCCGGTCGTGCTCGAGCGGGACCGTTCGCAGGCCGAGGCGGTGTTGCCGCTCGAGCGCTACATCTCGCAGCGGCTCAGCCGGTCGGTTGTTCGCATCGGACGGGAAAAGCGCGCCGAGCACCGGAAGCTCCTGGACCAGGTGTCAGCGAAGTACGGCGTGCCGCCGCAGATCATCATCGCGATTTGGGGGGTCGAATCGAACTTCGGTCGGTTCACCGGCGTGCGGCCGACCGTGCCTGCCCTGGCCACGCTCGCGTGGGATCCCCGGCGTGCCACGTTGTTTCGCGCCGAGCTCTTCAACGCGCTCGAGATCCTCGACCGCGGCGATATCGCGCTGTCGAACCTCAAGGGATCCTGGGCGGGCGCGATGGGCCAGCCGCAGTTCATGCCCTCGAGCTACCTCCAGTATGCCGAGGACTTCGATGGCGACGGCCGCCGCGATATCTGGCACTCCTCCGCCGATGTGTTTGCGTCGGTCGCCAACTACCTGAAGGGCCACGGGTGGCTCCCCGGCGAACGGTGGGGACGCGAGGTAAGAGTCTCAAAGGAGCTGAGTTCCCGCCTGTCGACCGAGGTGCCGCGGCGCGAAGGCCGCTGCCGCGCGACGCGCGACATGTCGGCGCCCCTGCCGCTCGCCGACTGGCAAGTGCGAGGCGTGCGGCTGGCCGACGGCACCTCGCTTCCGGCAGCGGATCGTGCGGCCTCGCTCGTTTCCGGCACGTCGCGCCACTTCCTCGTCTATGCCAACTACGACGCGCTCCTCGAGTACAACTGCGCGCACGCCTACGCCCTCAGCGTCGCGCTTCTCGCGGATCAACTCTGACGCGAAACTTCGAATTGAGAAGTCGAGAATCTCAGTCCTTCTAGTTCTTCCTTCTAAGTTCAAACTTCATTCTGACTGCCAGACAACCCGGCCGACGAAGAAGGGACCGAGGCTCTCGAGGTAGAGCGACGTCTGCTGTGTCTTCCGCATCGTCTGCACGACGGCCGACAGCGGGAACAGGTCCTTGCCGATGAGGCCGACGACGAAGTCGTTGTCGTCCTTGTCGAGGCCGTGGCATGCCAGGCGGACGTCGTGGGCGTAGTCTCCCGCTCCGAAGGCCATGCCGATCGTGCCGTGCTCGGCCAGGATGACGCGCTGCTCCTCCGCGGGAAGCTGCGCGAACCGGCCGCTCCGCCTGAGCGGGTACCAGATGGCCCAGTGCCAGGCCGGGTTGAGGACGGTCCGCCGCGGGCGATCGAGCAGCACTTCCTTGAGATCCGGCTCGTACCCGATTGAATAGGTCCGGCCGAGCATGGTGTACTCAGGCTTCTGTACGAGCTGGTCGAAGGGCGGCCGGTTGAGGACCGGACGCACGCGATCGAGAAACACGGCGGGGTCCTCGCTGAAGGTCAGGAGCGCCACGCCGCGCGGATCGTTCAGGTCCTCGTAAAGGGCGCCCGAGACGCCCGCCCCGGCAAGCGCCGAGGCCAGGGCGAGCGAATCCGTGCAACCGCCGAATACCAGCAGCTGCATGAAGAGCCGGGAGTCGCTCCGCTGGGGTTGGCCGTTCTTGATGCCACCCTTCTCGCTGAGATCGGGCGGCTCCGGACCGCGTCGGGTTTCGGTCGTCTGGTTCATGGAAAAGAGTATAGATCCGACCGCTCAGGTCGGAATTGTGCTGCCCGACCAACCGTATATAATCCTGCGGACACGGGTTCACAACCTCCAAGACCTCTCAGACCCCAGACGGAGACTCGCGAGCATGCCGTTCATCATCACCGACCCCTGTATCGATACCAAGGACACCGCCTGCGTGGACGTCTGCCCGGTGGACTGCATCCATCCGCGCAAGGACGAAGCGGAGTTCGCCGAGGCGAACATGCTGTACATCCACCCGGAGGAGTGCATCGATTGCGGCGCCTGCGTGCCGGCGTGCCCCGTCGCGGCGATCTACGAGAGCATCGACGCGACGCCCTCGCACCAGAAAGATCTCATCGAGGCCAACGCCATCTACCGGCTCGGCGATGCCGACGCGATGGCCAGAGCTGAAGCCATCGTGGCGGCGCACAGAACGGCGCAGCCCGAATTGATGGCCATCCCGGGCCCCGAGCGGCAGGCCGCGCACGCCAGCCATTAAAGTCGCCACCTGGAACGTCAACGGCATCCGGGCGCGTCACGCGCAGGTCCAGGAATGGGTCGCGCGGGATCGCCCGGACGTCGTCTGCCTGCAGGAAATCAAGGCCACGTCCGATCAGGTGCCCACCGCCCTCTGCGAGATGGAGGGGTACTGGTGCTACTGGCACGGCGGGAAGGGTTACTCGGGCGTCGCCATCCACGTGAGCAAGACGCTCGCACCCGAGCGCCCGACCTTCTCCCATCCTTCATTCGACTTCGAGCACCGCATCGTCTCGGTAGACCTGCCCTTCGCCACCGTGACGTCGGTGTACGTCCCGAACGGGGGCAAGGACTTCCCGGTGAAGATGCGCTTCCTCGGCGAGCTCGCCGGGTACGCTGCGGCGTTCGCGCAGCGCCGGCGGGGCCTTGTGCTCTGCGGGGATCTGAATGTCGCGCTCACCGATCGCGATGTCCACCCCAAGGAGCGGAAGCCCCGCGCGATCGGGCAGCTTCCAGAGGAGCGTGCCGCCATCGAGGCGATCCTCGCGCATGACCTGATCGACGTCGGCCGGCGGCTGGACCCCATGAACGACGGCTTGTTCACCTGGTGGGCGCCATGGCGCAACCTGCGCCAGCGGAACATCGGCTGGCGTATCGACTACGTCCTGGCGAGCACGGCCGTTGCCGAACTCGCCACCTCGTGCCCGGTTCTGGCCGACATCGGCACCAGCGACCACGCCCCGGTGCTCGCCACGTTCAACCCTTGAAGCTCGCCGCTTCCTCTTCGTGCCCGACCTGCCCGACCTGCCCTTCCTGCAATTCTGTAATCCTGCCATCCTGCCATTCGCAGTAGACTGATGGCTGGCCTGACGCCTATGGAAGAGTTCCCATCCAGCGCCGCAGCCCCGGACGCGTCCTCCGACGCCGCGCAGTTGACGGTCCAGAGCCTGGAGCCGGCCGCCGTGGCGGCGGCCGAACCGATCCCCGTCTTCGAGCCCCTGGCCGTCGCGGCGCCAGAGGTCATGCGCCGGAGTTGGCGGAGCATCGGGACCGAGGTGGTGGCGGGCATCCAGACGCTCTTGTCGGCCGCCGTCTACGCCACGCTCATCGTGACCTTCGGCTTTCAGGTCGCGCGCGTCGACGGCCGCAGTATGTCGCCGACCCTCGAGGATCACGATCGCCTGATCGTGAACAAGCTGGCGTACGAGATCGGCGAGCCCCTGCCGGGCGATATCGTCATGCTCTACTACCCGCGGGACCCCGAGAAGATGTTCGTCAAGCGGGTCATCGCCAGGGAAGGCGATACGGTGCGCATCGTCGACGGCCTCGTCACCGTCAACGACCTCCCCCTGCACGACGAGGACTATGTGCCGAGCGAGTACCGCAGCCACGACGACTGGGGCCCGCAGGTCGTCCAGGACGGCTACTACTTCGTGATGGGCGACCATCGCAACAACAGCTCCGACAGCCGCCACTGGGGCCCCGTGCCGAAGAAGTACATCGTCGGCAAGGTCAAGGTGCGCTGGTGGCCGTTGCAGGACGCCCGGATCTTTTAGCCCGCCAGCAGGCCGGGTGGACCCGGCGTCAGTCCGCTCTCGATGCCAGCTGCGCCTGATGCGCCTCGCGGAGCTTGTATTTCTGCACCTTGCCCGACGCGGTCAGCGGGTAGTCGGGGACGAACCGCACGTGCTTCGGCACCTTGAACCGTGCGAGCCTGGCGGCGCACCACGCCGCGACATCGGCGTCTGACAGCGGACCAGCACCCGAACGCACGCGAACCGCGGCCGCCACGATCTCGCCGAAGAAGGCGTCCGGCAACCCGTACACCTGGGCGTCGGCGACAGCCGGGTGTTCCCGCAGACAGTCTTCGACTTCCTTCGGGGAGATGTTCTCGCCTCCGCGGATGATCAAATCCTTGATCCGGCCGGTGATGCGCACCACCCCGTCGGCGTCGATCGTCGCTTCGTCGCCTGTCCGGAGCCACCCGTCATCGTCAATGGCTGCGCGGGTGGCCTCGGGGTTGTTGTAGTACCCCTTCATCACGTTGTAACCGCGCACACACAGCTCGCCGGCCTCGCCCACGCCGCGCCCCTGTCCGGTCGGGGGATCGATGATCCTGACCTCGAGATCGGGCAGGACGCGGCCGACAGATTGAGTACGTTCGGCAATCGAAGCATCCCTCGGGGTCATCGTGATTCCCGGCGACGCCTCCGTGAGGCCGTACGCGATCGTGATCTCCGGCACGTGCATATCGCTGATCACGCGGCGCATCAAGGGCTCGGGGCAGAGCGAACCCGCCATGATGCCCGTCCGCAGGGAGCGCAGATCAAACTTCGAAAATTCAGGATGCTCGAGCTCGGCAAGAAACATCGTCGGCACCCCGTACACCGCCGTGCAGCGTTCCCGCTCGATGGTGGCGAGAACGGCCCTGGGGTCGAACACGTCGACCGGGCAGAGACACGTGCCATGGGTGTAGGCGCCCAGGACTCCGAACACGCAGCCGAAGCAGTGAAACAGGGGCACGGGCAGGCAGAGACGATCGGCAGGGCTGTAACCCAGGACCGCCCCCGCCATGTGGCCGTTGTTGACGATGTTCCGGCTCGACAGCATCACGCCTTTGGGAAAGCCCGTGGTTCCCGACGTGTACTGCATGTTGATGACATCGTCGATGCCGACCGAGCGGCCGCGTTCGTCGAGGGCCGCGTCGTCCACTTCCGATGCGAGACGGGCAAGCTCCGCGTACGGCGTCGCACCTGGCGGCGGATCGTTGCCGATGAAGACGAAGCGCGCAAGCAGCGGCAGCGCGCCACGAAAGGCACCGATGGCCTCCAGGCACGCCACGTAGTTCGCATCGCGGACGCCCGCCGTGGTGATGAGCGTGGCCGCTTCGCTCTGCCGGAGCAGGTAGTCGATGTCGCGTTCGCGGAGCGCCGTGTTGGCGGTTACCAGCACGGCGCCAATCTTCGCGATGGCAAATTGCAGGACGACCCATTCCGGAACGTTGCTGGCCCAGAGCACCACGCGCTCTCCGGGTGCCACGCCAAGCGCCATGAGGCCCCGTGCGACCCGCCGCGCTTCTTGATCCAGATCAGAGAAGGTGTACCGCGGACCAGATTCGTAATGGAGCGCTGCCGCGTCCGGCAGGGCGCGAGCCTGCAGGCTCAGCAAGTCGCCAACAGTCACATCGCGAATGCCCATCAGCGCATCATCCTTTCTTCAATCCTGCAATCCTGCCATTCTGCAATTGTCCGATATACTCCCAAGGTGGCTGATTCGTGTACGGTGCTCATAGCGGCAGCGGACGTGCTTCCTCTCCTCGAGGAGCGAGCGCGGGCGGGCGACGGCGAGCTGCTGGCCTTCGCCGATGTCGAAGCGCTGCGCGCCCTCGAAGTGATCACCAAGCGGCGTCCCGAGATCGTCGCGCTCGAACGCCTCTTTGCCGCGACGCCGCGCGGCGCGGCGCTCATCAACCGCATTAAAGCCGATCCCTCCTTGCAGCAGTCGGACATTCGGGTGGTCTCTCTCGAGACCGACTTCTCGCGCCTGTCCACGCGCACGGCCGCGCCGGAGGTCAAGTCGAGCTCGAAGGGCAAGGGCAAGACGGCGGCGGCGGTCTCGGCGGCCCCGCTCGATCAGCGTGGCACCCGTCGCGCACCACGGGTCAAGATTGCCGGCGAGATCGGCGTGATGGTGGACGGCAACCACGCCGTGCTCGTCGACCTCTCGGCGGTGGGCGCGCAGCTGGTGTCGACCACCATCCTGAAGCCGAACCAGCGCGTGAGGATGTCGATGTCCGACGATCACGGGTCGATTCGCTTCAACGCGGCGGTGGCGTGGGCCTCGTTCGAAATCCCGCAGAACAGCGGGCCCCGCTACCGTGCCGGCATCGAGTTTCTCGATGCCAACGCCGCGGCGGTTGACGCTTACGCGGCAAGGCACAGAATTGCGTAATTGGGTGGTTGGGTAATTGAGTAATTGGTGAATCTGGTAATTGGGTAAATTCAATTTCCTAATTGAAATTACCCGATTGAAACTACCCAATTACCCGATTCACCGATTACCCAATCACCCAATTACTCAATTACCCAATTAAGAGTTCTTCTCTGACTATGGTGTCGTCGCGCTCGGAGCCCGTCGAGACGATCGCCGCCGGCACGCCTGTGATGGCTTCGAGACGGTCCACGTAGCGCCTCGCGTTGTCCGGAAGGTCCTCGAGCCGCCGCAGCCCCTTGGTGGGGGTCGTCCATCCCGGCAGCGATTCGTACACCGGTTCGCATGCGGCCAGCTGGCCCAGGTCCGACGGCATCTCCGTCAGGGTGCGGTCGCCGCAGCGATAGGCGGTGCACACTTCGATCGTCGGCAGCCCGTCAAGGACGTCCAGTTTGGTGAGCGCCAGGGCGTCGAGCCCGTTGATGCGCACACCGTAGCGCACGGCCACGGCGTCGTACCACCCGCAGCGCCGGGGCCGCCCGGTGACCGCCCCGTACTCGTTGCCCGTGTCGCGCAGGCGGTTCCCCATCTCCCCCGACAATTCTGTCGGCAGCGGCCCCTCCCCTACACGCGTCGTGTAGGCCTTCACGACACCGAGGACACGACCGATGGCTCGCGGCCCGACGCCGAGGCCGGTGCAGACGCCGCCGATCGAGGCGTTCGACGAGGTGACGTATGGGTAGGTCCCATGGTCGATGTCGAGGAGCGTGCCCTGGGCACCTTCGAACAAGATCGCCTGGCCCGCGCGCATGGCGTCGCTCAGCAAGAGCGAGACGTCCCGGGTCATCGGCCGCAGCCGCTCCCCCTGCTTCAACAGGTTGTCGAGCACCTCTTTCCAGTCCATCGTCGAGTCATGCACGAGGCGGTTCCGCGCCGTGACGTTGTCGCGGACGTTGTCGGCCAGACCCGCTGGATCGGCGAGGTCGCCGACCCGGATTCCGCGTCTCGCAATCTTGTCCTCGTAGGCCGGTCCAATGCCCCGGGAGGTGGTCCCGATCTTGCGTTCGCCTCGGCGGGCTTCAGACAACAGATCGAGGTCGCGATGATACGGAAGGATGAGATGCGCCTTGTCGCTCACGAGCAGGCGATTGCCCACGTCGATGCCGTGCTTGACGAGCTCGTCGATCTCTCCGAAAAGCGCCACCGGATCGACGACGACACCGTTGCCGATGACGCAGGTGATGCCGTCGTGGAGGATGCCGCTCGGGATCAGCCGGAGCACGAATTTCGTACCGTTGACGTACACGGTGTGACCGGCGTTGTGTCCGCCCTGATAGCGGGCGACGAGATTGAAGCGCGGGGTCAGCAGATCGACAATCTTGCCCTTGCCCTCGTCGCCCCACTGCGCGCCAAGCACTGCCAGGTTCATGGTCGCTACGATTCTACTCGACTGAAACCGAAAAACACGCGGAGGATCGTCGCCGCCGATCGCAAGAACGCGCGGCGCGTGCGAGTCAAGAGAAAAAAATTTGCATTTTCAGTTTGACATCGCGAGCGCCTCTTTCTAACGTCTACTCTTTCGCGGAGCCGTTCGATCGTTCGACTGTCGCTCAGCGAGATCAACGCGCATGCTGACCTCTCGTCCTACACTGACACGCCGCTTGCTGGCGGCACTCGACGCCACGCCGTCAAGGATTCCGGTCCTCCTCGGAGGATGCGGGAGCGGCCGCAGCACGGCGCTGCGTCAACTCCACGACCGCATCGGCCGCGCGGCCTCGCAGTTCGTGGACGTTGAACGGACGGCCACGACGCCCGAACGTTTTCTGCGCGCCGTGAGCGCTGCGTCGCCGTTTCCGGGCGCGGCGACTCTGGGCGAACAGGCGCCCCCTGGAGCCCGCGCGGCATTCGACGCGATGCTCGCGCTGTTCGGCCGGCCGAGAACCGGCACGACCGAACCGGCCACGTTCCTCCTCGACGAGTTTCTCGAGCTCCGGACCTTCGAAAGCTTCCCCGGGCTGCGGCGCGTTCTCCACGAGCTCATCGACACGCTGGCGGCCAGCCCGAACCGCTTCGTGCTCACGAGCCGCTACACGGCCCGCGCGCTCCGGCTGCTCAGGGACGGTTCCGCGCGCTTCGAAGTCATCCATATTCCGGCCCTCACCGCCGACGACGTCATGGATGTCCTTGGCCTGACCACGCAGGCGGGGGCCGGCCCCGGAGGGCCGGCCGCCGGCGGCGAAGACCCCGGGTTCACCGCCAGGGCCGTGCAGGCGCTCGCCGAAGGGCGGCCCGCCTACGTCGGCGCGGTGGCCGACGAACTCGTCGCCATGCGCGAGCACGGCGGCCCCGGCACGAGCGACGCCATCAGTGCGCTCGCCGCGCTCATGGCCGTCGACGGCCGCATTTCGCGTCTCTGCAACTTTTCATACGAGCTCCGCCTGCATCGCGCGCGCGGCTACGGGGCGCTCAAGGCGATTCTCGAAATCCTGGCCGACGAGGAAGGTCTGACGCTCACCGAGATCTCGTTGCGTCTCCAGCGCACGCCGGGCTCGACCAAGGATTACCTGTCGTGGCTCGAGGACGTCGACCTCGTCACCTCACGGCAGAAGCGCTACAGCTTCACCGATCCCCTGCTGCGCCTCTGGGTGCGCCTGCGCTGCCGTCCGACCGCCCCGGTCGAAGACGAGATCGCCCGCGAGATTCACCGGTACGCGCTCCCCCGGCTGCCGCAGCTCTCCGAGCCGTCGTACATGATGGTCGCCGCCGGCGGGGGCAAGTCAGGGATTATCGAGATCGACTAGTCTGCGCAGTGCCAGTCTCGCGGCCTCCTGCTCGGCTTCCTTCTTGCTCGGGCCGCTCGCATCGGCCAGCGACTGGCCGTCGACGATCAGGGACACGTGAAACTGCTTCCGGTGATCGGGGCCGGCCTCGCCGGCAATCCGGTACTCGGGGAGCGGCCGATCGCGGGACTGCAGGTACTCCTGTAGCGCGGACTTCGGGTCGTACCCCCCGGGACCGTGCTCCCGCAAGTCGGCGACGAGCGGGCCGATCTCCCGCACGATGAAGGCGCGGGCCTGCTCGATGCCGCCGTCGAGATAGATCGCCGCGATCAGCGCCTCGTACGTGTCCGCCAGCAGGGCCTGCTTCTTCCGGCCGCCCGTTTTCTCCTCACCCTTCCCGAGCAACAGGTGGTCGCCGAGCGCCAGCCGCTCCGCCTGGCGAGCGAGCGTCGTCGTGGAAACGAGCGTCGCCTTCATCCGGGATTTCTGCCCCTCGTTGAAAAGGGGGAACTCGCGGAACAGCGCGTCGGCGACGACAAAGCCCAGGACCGCATCGCCGAGGAACTCGAGCGACTCGTTGTCGACCACGCCGCCGCTGGCGTCCTCGTTGGCCCGCGACGCATGGGTCATCGCGTGCTCGAGCAGCCCTCGGTCATGGAACCGGTAGTCAATCGTGCGCTCCAGCGCCTCGAACTCGTCGCGCAGCGGGATGACGCGGCCTGTCTCCAGCTCGCTTCGATGGCTGTCGATGATCCGGCGCGCCTCGTCGGCCTCCTCCGCGTGCACGGCCACGCGCACCTCGCCGAGCTCGTTGACCGTCAGCGGAAACACCGAGTGGGTCATGGACGTGGACGCCAGCGACTGCACGCCGTTGGCCTCGAGCAGCCCGCGCACGATGCGGGCCTCGACATCGGAACGGGTGCGAAAGATGACGACGAGGTCGGACATCGGTCAGGCCTGCACGCTCGACGCGACGGTCACCGGCTCCGCGGGCGGGGGGAGGGCGGCAAGCGCCTCGACCCGGAGCAGGATCATCGTCATGTCATCGTGCTGCGGGGCATCGCCGACGAACGCCTCGATCTCGCGGAGGATGCGCTCCCGCAGCTCTGCCGACGGCAGGTCGGCGTGCTGCTCGATCAGCTGGGCCAGCCGCTGCTCTCCGAAGCAGTCGTCGCCCGCGTTCATGGCCTCGGTGATCCCGTCGGTGAAGAACACGTACAAATCGCCGTCGGCGATCGGCAGGGTCTGTTCCTCGAGGAGCCGCTCGAACATGCCGCCGTCGTCGAGCTTCAGGCCCAGGACCAGGCCGTCCGGCGCGAGGACCTGCACCGATCGCCGCGAGGCCGGCAGGCCTTCGGCCAGGCGCGGCAGCGCCATGAGCGGCGTGTGGCCGGCCCGCGCGTAGGTCATGGTTCTCGCCTCGAGATCGATGACCGCGTAGGTCATCGTGATGAAGCTTCTCGCGTCGAGGTGTTCGGCGATGATGCGGTCGGCGTCGATGAGCAGCGCGCGCGGCGACGTGTGAGTCCGGCTGAGGGACAGCATGAGGCCCTTGAGCTCGGCCATGTAGAGCGCCGCCGACGTCCCCTTCCCCGAGACATCCGCAATCAGCACGCCGAGGCGCCGGTCGTCGACGCGGAAAAAATCGTAGTAGTCGCCGCCCACCTCGCGCGCCGGCACGCAGATCGCGGTCAGCGAGAGCCCGGGCACATCGAGCGGCCCCTGGGGCAGGAGCGACATCTGGATTTCGTGCGCGATGCGGAGCTCTTCTTCGAGGCGCTTCTTCTCGGCGGCCTGGAGCAGCAGATCCTCGATGCTGGCCGTCATCAGGTTGAAAGACTCGGCCAGCTCGCCGAGCTGATCGCGCGCCGTGATGGCAATCTTGTGTGTGAAGTCGCCCTTCCGCACGCGCTCGGTGCCCTCGAAGAGCTCGTGCACCGAGCCGGTGATCGACCGCGCGAGCGCGAGGCCCGCGACGAGGGCCGCGGCCTGGATGACGAGGAACAGGAGCCCGATGATCACCAGGATCACCAGGAGCACCTGCCCGACGCTGGCGTTGCCGTTCAGGCTCTGTCCTGCAGAAAGCCTGGCGTAGATTTCGGCGATGCTCAGCCGGATCGTGGCGGCCAGTGTTCCGGGCTCGCCGCTCGTCCAGTCCCGGAACTCAATCACGCTGAAGGAACTGAGGAGCAGCGACGTGCCGGTCGGCGCGGCCTGGGGCAACGGTCTCCCGGACAGGAGCGTCGCCTCTCCATCCGGCAGCCGCCGGAGCTCGGAGACCTCCACACTCGTCTCGAGCCGAAGCTGGGCCTTCACTTTGGCGCTGACCGGCAGATCGACGACGACGCCGTAGGTCGCTGTCGGCGACGGCGGAAACTCGACCGCTCGCACCACGGCGTAGATGTGACCATCGCCTCCGTCGTAGGCGACGAACCCGGAGAAACCGTCGCAGCCGATCCATTCAGGCGTCGACGTGGGCGCATCCATGTGCGCCCAGGGCCCTGCCACACGCGCCGGATCCCTGACGGTTCCGGCGGTCGCAGGTCCTCCCGTCGCGTGCGCATGGCCGGTCGAGGGGCACCACGGCAAGCGAAGCGCCCGGAAACTCCTGCTCGACGGCGGTCTGGCGCTGCTCGAGCACAGTGGCCAGGTTGGCGGTCCCGATGCGCTGGATCTCACGCGCAGTGGTGATCGAGACCAGTTCGGCCCGGTCCACCATGCTCTTGAATCGTGTCTGCACCAGGTACGAGCTGAAGTTCGAGAACAGCAGCAGGCCGCCCAGGATGGAAAACGCCGCAAGCAGGAGCGCGGGAACGAACCCGATGAAGATGTAGGAAATGACCAGCTTCCGGCGCACGCGCCACAGCAGCTGGCGCCGAATCGACGCCAGCTCGCGGACGAGAAAGAGCGTGCCCCCGACAGCGATCGCAATTGACGCCAGCGTGTCGAGCAAACCGACGAGCGAAGGCACGGGGCCAAGCGCTGCGCGCCAGACGAGGACGACCAGCTTGATTGCAAGGCCGGCGATGAGCGCCTGACCGGGTCTCGTACGGAAGAACGGGTGCATCAGCGTGGACTTGCGCTATTAGACCATGTAACTTTGGCCTGTGAAGCTCAAACCCCACGCGCGGTTCAGCACTGTGTGTCTCCACGCCGGCCAGGTGCCCGATCCCTCGACCGGGGCCATCGTGACGCCGATCTACCAGACGTCGACCTACGTGCAGGACGGGCTCGGCCGCCACAAGGGCTATCGAGTACGCGCGCACGCAGAACCCCACGCGGGCCGCGCTCGAAGGCAATCTGGCGGCCATCGAAGCCGGCAGGGCCGCGTTCGCCTTTGCTTCCGGCATGGCCGCGACGGGCGCCATCACCTCGATGCTCAAGTCCGGCGACCACGTCGTCGTGTCGGACAACGTGTACGGAGGAACGTTCCGGCTGTTCGAACAGGTGCTCTCGCGCTACCAGCTGACCTTCACCTACGTCGACACGGCCGATCTCGACGCCACCCGACGCGCCTTCACGCCGGCCACGCGGCTGCTGTTCGTCGAGACGCCGAGCAACCCGATCATGCGAATTACCGACCTGGCCGGGGCGGCCCAGCTCGCCCACCAGCACGGCGCGCGGCTCGCCGTCGACAACACGTTCGCCAGCCCGTGCCTGCAGCGGCCCATCGAGTTCGGCGCCGACCTCGTGATGCACAGCACGACGAAGTACCTGAACGGCCACAGCGACAGCGTGGGCGGCATCGTCGTGGCCACTCGAGACGAGGACATCGAGTGGCTGCAGTTCGTGCAGAACGCGGCCGGAGCGATTCTCGGACCGTTTGACGCGTGGCTGGTGCTGAGGGGCACGAAGACGCTCCCGATCAGGATGGCGCAGCACAACGCCAACGGGATGGCCCTCGCCAAGCGGCTCGCGGCTCACCCGAAGGTGTCGCGCGTCTACTATCCGGGTTTGCCGGACCATCCGCAGCATGCCCTGGCCAGCCGACAGATGAAGGGCTTCGGCGGCATGCTGGCGTTCGATCTCGGATCGCTCGAGGCTGCCCGACGCCTGCTCGAGGGCGTCTCGCTCATGGCCCTTGCCGAGAGCCTCGGCGGCGTCGAAACCCTCATCTCCCATCCCGCGACGATGACCCACGCGTCCGTTCCGGCCCCGCACCGGGCGGCACTGGGCATCACGGACGGCCTGGTCCGGATCTCGGCCGGGATCGAGGACATCGCCGACCTCGAGGAAGATCTCGCCCAGGGGCTCGACCGGGTCTAGTCGGCCGAGCCGGAGGCCAGGGGCTGGAGGCTAGAGGCTAGGGCTCCGTCTGGACTTCAAGATCTCGAGGGCCGCAGGCAGCACGGAGACGAACACGATGCCCAGGGCCACGAGCGAGAAGTTCTCCTTCACAATCGGGACATTGCCAAGGGCGTAGCCGGCCCCCACGCAAATCCCCACCCAGAGGATGGCGCCTGCGACGTTGAAGAAGACGAACGTCGAATAGGTCATGGCGCCGGCGCCGGCCACAAAGGGCACGAAGGTCCGGACGATCGGCACGAATCGCCCGAGCACCACGGCCTTTCCCCCGTGCCGTTCGAAGAACGCGTGAGCCTGAGCCAGGTGATCACGGTTCATCAGCCGATGGAGCAGCCCCGATGAATCACTGGCCGTGAAGATTCGTGGGCCGATGTACCGCCCCGCCGAATAGTTCACCGCATCGCCCAGGACGGCCGCCACGAGCAGCAGGCCGACCACGACCCAGATGTTCAGCGCGCCGGTAGCCGCCAGCGCGCCCGAGGCGAACAGGAGCGAGTCGCCAGGCAGGATCGGGGTCACGACCAACCCGGTCTCGGCAAAGACGACGAGAAACAGCATCAGGTAGATCCAGGGACCGTAGGCCCCCGCGAGCTCTACGAGCCGCTGGTCGAGGTTCAGGAACAGGTCGATGAAGAAGCTCATACAGTCAGGTCCGATTCTCGCACGCCCCAGTCCCCAGTCCCCCAGTCCCCAGTCCCCCAGTCCCCCAGTCCTAAGTCCTAAGTCCTAAGTCCTAAGTCCTAAGTCCCCTGCTATCCCCCGCCCCGCCGGAGCCACTCGAGGTACGCGTCGCTCCCACCGGCAAGCGACACGACGAGAAACTCGGGCAGCTCGTAAGGATGGAGCTCGCGCAGTCGCGCCTGAATGGCGGGCACACGGTCTCGCGTGGTCTTGATGACGACCTGCCGTTCGACGTCCTCCTCGGTCGTGCCCTTCCAGCGGTAGATCGAGCGCATCGCCGGCAGCAGGTTCACGCAAGCGGCGAGGCCTTCCTCGACGAGCGCACGCGCCAGCGCGTCGCCGACGGCATCGCCGGACGCCTCAGCATCCAGCTGCCGATCGGGAACCGTGGTCAGCACGATGACGGGATCGGTGCTCATCTGAACCTCACTCCCCCGCGGCCATCGACGAAAAATGACGCGGACCGTGTGTTTCGCTCTTGTACTTGGCCGCGAGATGTTGTACCGTTCTTGAGCGCGTGGCCAAAACCGACAAGAAGCATTCAGACTCGCGACTGCCCCAGGGCCGCCACTCGGCGCGCGTCCGGCAAGTGGTCCGCGTCCTGCTGTGCTTCGTCGCCGTCGTGCTCATCGTCGATGCGCTCGTCGGCGAACGGGGCCTGCTCGCCTCGCGCCGCGCAGATCGTCAGTACCAGGCGCTCGCGGCGGAGACCAGCCGCCAGCGAGCGGAGAATGAGCGGCTTCGCGAGGAAAAGCGGCGTCTCGAAGAAGACCCCGCCGCGATCGAAGAAGTCGCACGCCGCGAGCTCGGCTTGATCCGGCCAGGCGAAAAGCTCTTCATCATCAAGGACCTCGCCGCTCCGCCGGCGCGATAGCCCCCCCGAATCGCCCGACCCGCAACACGACCGCAGCCGCAACGGCAAGCAGCGCACTTCCGACGCTCAAGAGCGCCCCCATCTTTGTCTGGTCCAGATGGTCTCCGGGCGGGAACGCCGCCGTGGCAAAGAAGAGCGCGACGGTAAAGCCGATCGCCGCCGCCAGGCCCACCACGACCAGATCCCGCCACGTCAGCCGATCCGGCATCCGGAATCCGGCCCTGACTGCGGGGGCCACGGCGAGCAGAATCCCGGCCGGCTTTCCCACCAGGATGGCGACGAGCACGGCCCATGTGCCCGCGCCGACCTGCTCCAGCGGCACGCCGGCGTTGACCAGCCCGAAACACAGAAGGACCAGCTGCACGGGGTACTTCCACCAGTGCTCGAACTCGCTCAGGGTGTCGTGGGCCTCGGGGGGCGCCTCGACGAAGAGGCCGGGGTCGCGGGGCACGTGCGGCATGAACGGCACGATCGGCACCAGCGCCAGCGCCGGGTGGAGGCCGCCGTAGTAGAGCGCCGCCCAGGACAGCGTCCCGCCCGTGAGCATGTACGGCCAGAAACTCGCCACCTTCGCCCGTCGAACGGCAAGCGCCGCGGCGCACGCCACCGCCATGAGGCCGGCCGCCAACAACAGGTTCGACGCGCCGGTCGGGTAGAACACGGCCAGAATCAGCAGGCCGATGGCATCGTCAACGATCGCCAGAAGAAGGAGAAACGGGATCGCGGGGTGGTCGCGGAAGATGGCCTTCGCGACAAGGTAGCCGAACGCGATGTCCGTGGCGCAGGGAATGGCCCACCCGCGGGCGAGCTCCGGCTCGTTCTGGAACCAGACAAAGGCCACGTAGACGAGCGCCGGACCCAGGATGCCGCCGACGGCGGCGACCAGCGGGAGCGCAGCCACCCGCCACGAGCTCAGCGCCCCGCCGGCCGTTGTGGCCTCGACCACTTCCTTCGCGGCCAGGGCGAAAAAGAACACCATGCCGAAGTCGTTCACGGCAAAGCGCGTGGCGTGAGCAAACGCGGCGTAGCTGTCGCCGGCGGTATTGGCCCAGACGAGGCCGACCAGCGCCCCGGCAGGAAGGGCCAGAGACAGATCTGCAGCCCTCCGAAGGGCACGAACCATCCCTACATCCTACTAGTAGACCTCGCGCTCTCCGGTGCGGATCCGGTAGCTCTCGCTCGACCGGCAGCACGAACACGCGGCCGTCGCCGATCTCGCCGGTGCGCGCCGCTTCGATGATGGCCTTGATCGCGTCGTCGACGATCGAGTCCGGGACGACCACTTCGATCTCCATCTTCGGCAGCAGGCTGACGTTGTATTCCTGGCCCCGATAGATGGCGGTGTGGCCCTTCTGCTTGCCGTGGCCGCGGACCTCGGTCACGGTCATGCCCGAGATCTGCAGCTTCTCGAGCGCGCTCTTCACGTCGTCTACCTTGTTGGGCCGAACGATGGACTTGATCAGCTTCATGGGCGTCCCTCCAGAACGCGTTGCAGGTTCCCGATGAGGGCCGCCTGCTGATCGAGCGTCAGCTTGTCGCCGTTCGTGCGTCAGGTGGAAGACGTCGATCGCCCGCCGCCCTTCGGTGGCGATCAGCACCAGGTCGACGTCACAGCCCGACTCCGACATGGCCCGGCTCATGCGATACAGGAGCCCGAGCGCGTTCTCGGCCACGATCTCGACGATCGTGTAGCGCTGCGACGACTCGTTGTCGCAGTGGATGACCGGCGCGAATCCGGGCAGCCGGCGCCGGAAGATGCCCTCTTCGCGGCCTTTCAGGCGTGCCGCGACGTCGGTTCTGCCCGCGACGACGTCCTCGAGCACGCCGAGGAGCTGCGCGTTCTCCGCCCTCGTTCAGCTCGAGGAACCGCTCCTCGTCGCATGAAGTGGAACATGTCCACGACGAGGCCGTCGGGCTTGGTGAAGGCGAAGCCGCGCAGGATGTCCATGCCGAACGACGACAGCACGCCGGAGATGTTCGAGAAGAGGAACGGCTGATCCCGGGTCAGGACGGTCAGCTCCCACGCCGTCGTCGCGCCGTTCGAGCCACGCCTGCAGCGCTCCGGCGCCGAGGTCGCGCGCCAGCCGGACGTGCCGATAGACGGCATCGCGACGGGAAGAGCTGCAGGTAGCGACGCGGCAGACCCTCGAGGAACGCCTCGACCTCTCCGGTCGTGAGGTCGGGCGGACGCTTGTCGATGAGCTCGGCCAGCGCGGCCTGCTTGCGGTCGATGACCTCGTCGCCGTAGGCAGGCGTCAGGAAGTTGTACGTGTCGACGTACAGCCGCCACAGCAGCTCTTCCTTCCACGGCGTCAGCGTCTCGCCGGCTGACGGCCTCGACATCGGCCAGGGTCAGCAGACAGAGCATCTTGAGCCGCTCCTCGACGCCGACGAGGCCGGCGAACTGGCGGACGATCTCCGGGTCCTCGGTGTCGCGGCGAAACGCGACGACCGACATCTTGAGGTGCTCGGCGACGAGGAAGTCCACGAGGTTCGCGGCCTCGTCGTCGAGGTCCATCCGATCGAACATCTGGCGGGCCATGCGGGCGCTCTCGACCGCGTGGTCCTCGTCGGTCCACTTGCCGATGTCGTGGTAGAGCAGCGAGAGCACGAGCAGCTCCGGCGCGATCGAGCTCGCCGAGCAGGCGGGAGAACCGGCCGCGCTCGGGCCGCTGGTCCGCCTCGGTCAGCCGCTCGAGATTCCGGATCGTCAGGAGCGTGTGCTCGTCGACCGTGTACTTGTGGTAGAAGTCGCGCACGACGCGGCAGCGTGATCTCCTTGAACTCCGGCAACATCTGGCCGAGGAGCCCGGCGTCGTGCATCTCCGAGAGCCGCGCGTACAGACCCCGGCCGCGGCTTCAGAAAGCGCAGGAACGCCGCCGATGCTCGGCGTCGGGAAGAAATCCTGCGCCCTGAACCGCCCGGCATGCTGCTGCACGCAGTCAAGGGCATCGTCGGACACGCGCAGCCCGCCTCGATCGCGGCCTGGAAACGCCGCGAGCCAGCTCTCGGGCCGTTCGGCCGCCTCGCGCCGGTCGACGAAGCGGATGCCGTCGGCCGACGCACCAGGTTGGGCGCCGACGGGCGTCGGCGCCGCCTTGAGCGCCCACCGGAGCGACGATCGACCGCGCGCGCGTGGCGGAAATAGTCGCCCATCAGGCGCTCGACCTGCTGTCGCGGGGTCGCGCCCGGGTACCGCAGGCGCTCGGCGACCCGCTCCTGCAGCTCGTGGCTGAGGATGTTGTGGTGGCGCCGCGCCTCGAGGTGCAGGATCGATCGCACGCGCAGGAGGAACTCCTCGGCGTCCTCGAGCGCCCGGGGCCTGAGCCGCCCTGGCCGAGCAGCGCCGGATCGGTCAGCTTCGCGATCGTCTGCGCGCCGAAAAGGTCGCGCAGCCCGCCGGGCGCCTCCTTCACGTCGGGCTCGAGCTGATACAGCGTGTCGTTGAAGCGGGCGTGCCGCTCGGCGATGAGCGCCTCGAGCGCCTCGACGCGTGCGGCCGCGCGCGCGCCACCTCGCTCGGCTCCGTGAAGCGATCGAGCAGCGTCGCGTCGCCGGCCACCGCGCGGGCGTCGGTCAGCGCGAGCAGGAACTCCGGGTTGTCGTCGCCGAGCGCCCGGCCATCGTCGACCTCGCGCACGTGATGTCCGACGGTCAGTCCCAGGTCCCAGAGGGGATTGAGGAATGCGTGCAGGAACCGCTCGTCTCCAGGCCCGATCGGCCCGGAGAACAGCACCAGCAGATCGATGTCGGAGTGGAGGCAGAGCTCGCGCCGCCCGTAGCCGCCGAGGGCGAAGATGCAGGTCGTCTGCGAGAGCGGGCCCGCCTCGGCAAAGAGCTGCTGCACCATCGCGTCCATGCGATGGGAGTACTGCTTGAGCGCCTGCCGGCCGCCCTCGCCCCGTTCGCTGGCCCCGACGAGCTCCCGACGCGCGGCCTCCAGCCTCGCGGCTCGGGCGGCGCGCTGATCCTGCCCCGGTCCCGTTTCCGTCGATTGCCGCTCCATTGACGACCGAGGGCTATGGTAGTCGGAAACGGCTGCGGATGGGGTCGGGGAAGGCTGTCGCGACCCGGCGCGCGACAATCCCCCCCGCCGCGTTCGCCTAGTAGGTCACGCCGATGCCGAGGATCGCGCCGACCTTCGTGTCCTCGCCGTCGTTGAACGATGCCGTCGCATCGCCGAGGAACAGCACGTTCATGCCGGCGTGGAAGTTCCAGGATCCGAACTTGCCCGGCTGGGCGCCGAGGGGCACGGTCACCAGGGCCCCGACGTCGAAGAAGCCAAACGTGGACTCCGCGCCCGTGTTGAGATCCTCGTAGTAGTTGGTGATGCTCAGGCCCATCTTCACGGGAACGGCGACCGTGAGCCCGCCATCACCCACCGGCCAGGTCGGAGCCACACCCAACTCGAGATACGACCCCGTGCCCGTGTCTTTGCCGTCGGCCGCACCCGAGAGCTCGAAGGCGAGCGTCCCGTACGGATTCAGCCAGTAGGCTTTCGAGAACTTGAAGGCCACCTCCTGCGTGGTGCCAAACATCTGGTTCGGGCTCGTGTAGGCCGTCCACGTCGTGCCGAGGGTGTAGCCTCCCCCGAAGCCCATCGCAACGGTGGTGTACCAGTCCAGCTCGTAGTGCATCTTTTCGGAGATGCCGTCGAGGCCGGACGAGCCGGTGTGCAGACTGTTCCAGACTCCGAAGTTGACGTTGAGGGTCTTGATCGTGCCGTCGCCCGTGTAGGCGGCGATGCCGATGTCGCCATACGGCCAGAGCGTCAGCCCCGGATCGCTCTCCTGGGTGATGCCGCGGAAGACATACGCAGTGCCCGGAAGGATGTCGAGACCGCCCGTGAAAGTAATGGCGCCGGGATTGGGATCGTCAGCCGTCTGCGCGGCGGCGCCCTGGGGCAACGCGAGCGCCAGAGCCGCCACGGTGAGAGCCACACCAGCCGCCTTGCCAAATCCGCGAGAGAACATCGTCGTCACGTGCACGTCCGCACCTCCGTTTGAGTAAGAACCATGACCGCTTCCGCGCTGGGCGATGTCTCGCGCCGGACGCGCCGCTAGCCCTGCCATTTTGCAAAGTGGACGCCATGGGCAGATGAGCGCACCCGAGCCGGTTGTCCGCAATGATTTCCCTCGGTAAAGTGACGTGACACAGCAGCCGAGGCTGCTCGGGAGCCACGGGTTCAGACGACGACATTTTGGTAGGTCTCTCCCATTGCGCCAACAAGCCTGTAGCTTTTTCCTGAATCCGGCGGGCAGGCCTCGAGGGTACGGGCGTCGCGATCGGAACGCCCGCCGATGTTGGCCGGTCGCGCCGGCTAGCGGCATCTACACACTTGTAGGACGCCGCCAATCGAACGACATCGCTGTCGCCCTGCCGCCGTGATCGCAGTCTTCATGTCGATCCTCTAACCCACCGTCGCCAGAGTAGTTAGCGCAGTACAATCCGGGCGTGACGCCCGGTGCGCGTTTCATCTTCGCGCCCTTTGAGCTCGCGACAACGCGGCCTCGCCTGACATGCGCCGGCGAGCCGGTGGCGCTGTCCGACCGCCAGCTCGAGGTCCTGCTGCTGCTCGTGGCACGGGCCGGACAGATCGTCGCGAAGGACGATCTCATCGAGGCCGGCTGGAAGGACGTCGCCGTCGGCGACAACAGCCTGGAGCAGGCGATCTCCTCGCTTCGCCGGCTGCTCGCGGCGCACGCTCCCGACGTCCCGTTCATCGAGACCGTGCCAAGGCGCGGGTATCGTTTCGTCGCCGGCGTCACGCGGACCGCGCCGCGCGAGACCGACGCCGGCCTCGAGGCGCTGCTCGCCCCTCACCGCGCGGTCGTCGAGGGGCGATTCGCCATCGAGAGCTTCGAGGCCGATCAGGTGCCCCACGCTCGTCGTGTCTTCGAGGGGGCACTCGCCTCGGCGCCGGACCATGCCCCCGCCCACATCGGCCTGGCAAACGCCTGCGCTATGCAGTACGAGATGACGCGTGCCGATCCGGCGCCGGATCGCGCGTCACTCGACCTGGCGGCCCGTCACGCGCGCGAGGCGTGCCGCCTCGATCCCGCATCGAGCGAGGCCTGGGCGACACTGGGTTTCGTCCTCGAACGAGCCGGCGCCCGGCTCGATGCCCTCGCCGCGGCAAAACGCGCCGTCGCCCTCGAACCCGACAACTGGCGCCATCACTTCCGGCTTGCCTATGTCGGGTGGGGCGAAGAGCGGCTTCGCTCGGCCCGTCGCACGCTCGCCATCCTGCCGGCCTTCCCCCTGGCGCACTGGCTGGCCGCGACCGTCTATGTGGCGCGCCAGGTGCCCGGCGAGGCCGAGCGCGAGTTGCTGGCCGGCCTCGGAGCGCTGGCTCAATCGTCAGAGGGAGGCTCGCGGTTCAGCGGACTGGCCCTGCATTGGCTGCTTGGCCTCCTTCATCTCGCGCGTGGGGATGATGAACGGGCCCTCGAGGAATTTCGTCTCGAGCTGGCCATCGAATCCACCGGGCATCTCTACGCACGCGAGTGCGCCGGCAACACGTGGTACGCGATCGGGGCGATGCACCTGCGCCAGGGCCGGCACGACGAAGCGGCCCGTGCGTTCGACGAAGCGCTGCGGCGTGTGCCTCGCCACCCGATGGCGGCGCTCGGCAAAGGGGCGGCGCTCGCGCCGGCACCACTCATCGTCACGCCCGCGGCGACGCGCATCGATGTGCCTGGCGGGACCGTTCCACAAGCCCTGGACGTCGACAGCGCCTTCGCGCGGGCCGTGCATCTGGCCTTGACGGGGCGCAGATGTCGAAGCCGCAGCGGTCGTCGGATGGGCACTTGCGGGGGCTCCGGCGAGCCCTTCCGGCTGGCTCCTGCCGGTCGAACCCCTGCTGAACGTCTCGGCACGACCTGCCATCTGGGCGAACGCCCTCGCGACCCTCAGAAATCGCGCCGCCTGATCTCTGATCAGGGTTTTTCAGGGAACCCAGCAGGACTCCCAGGGCACGCGGCGATACGGTTGCTCCAGACACTTTCTTCTGGAGGGACCGATGGAGAAGCAGACACTGGTCGCATGCACGGCGCTGGCTCTTCTGTCGCTCGCGGCCGCGGCCGAAGCCCAACCGATCGCGCCGCCTGTTGCCCAAGCCGTGAGCCTCGCGGGGCCACGCTTCGGCTTCACGATGCTGAGCGAGGGCGTCGTCGAGAAGCTGGCCGAGCGGGACATCACGATCAGCTCGCCGGTCTCTCAGTTCGGTTGGCAATTCGAGAGGCAGTTCTACGGGAGCTCGGGCGGCGTCACTGCCGTGACCGAGTGGGTCGTGCTGCTCGGCGGCCTCGAGCAGAGCGTCCCGATTCCAAGCTTGTCGTGGATGGTGGGAATCAGGACCCGTGGCGGCGCCGAGTTCGGAATGGGTCCGAACATCACACCGGCGGGCGCCGCCCTCGCCTTCGCGGCGGGCGCCACCTTTCGCGCGGGCCCGCTCAACGTGCCGCTCAACATCGCCGTCGTGCCGGCGAAGTCGGGCATGCGCGTCAGCGTCCTTTCGGGGTTCAGTCTGCGGCGTCCCTGGTAGGGCCGCGTCATGTCGCGGAGCCCACTCATGACCAGTGTGCGCAAGCGAATCGGGAACGCGATCGGCCTGGCGGCTCTCGTGACGGCTGGGATGGCCGCTGACGTGAACGCCCAGCCGCCCGACACGACGCCGGAGGCGAGAGGCGTCGCCACCTCGTTCGAACAGCTTCAGGTCATCGCGCGCCCGGACGCGAAGGTGACGGTGACCGATGCGGCAGGCGCTGCCTGGTCGGGCCGGATCGTCGAGCTCCGTTCGTCGTCGTTGTCGATCATCGCCAACGGCACGCTGCGCGACTTCGACGAGCGCGACATCGCGGCCATACGCGAGAGGCGGGGCGACCCGCTGGGCAACGGGGCGCTCTGGGGAGCGGCCATCACCTCGGGGCTGGCCGCCCTGAGCATCGGCCTCAGAGCCGCGGAGTGCGACTGCGGCGTGACGGTCGGCGCCTGGTTCTGGGTCGTCGGGGCCAACGCCGCATTCGGCGCCGGTCTTGGCGTGGCCGTCGACGCGCTGATCCGGCGAGAGCAGGTGATCTGATCAGCCGCGCTCGCGTCCTGCCTCCTCGCGGAGCCTCACGGTCAGGCCCGTGCTCTCGCGACGAGCCGCAGGGCTCTCTTTATCGATGGGCTTCTAGCTGCGGCCTCCCCTCCATCAGCCTCCTCGCAGACACTTGTGAGACTGAGTCTCGTCCTCATCATGCGTGATGAGACTCAGTCTCTCCTTTCCTTCGAGAAATTCCTCGAATAGCCTAGCGAGACACTATCGATCGCCGTGCCTTGATGACCTCCGACAAGCTCCTCGAGCCGCCCGCGCTCTCCGCACTCCGCCGGATCCTCGTCGGCACGCTGATCTTCGGCACGGCCGGCATGGACGCCGAACTGCTGCTCATCGGCCATGTCGAGGGCCAGCTCCAATGGCTGCCCGTGCTCCTCCTCGCCGTCGCGTGTCTCTCGCTCGTCTGGATGGCTACCGCTCCCGGCCGCTCCGCCGTGCGTACCGTCGCAGGCGCTGATGACGCTGTTGGCCGTGAGCGGTGTCGTGGGCGTCGTGCTGCACTACCGGGGCAACACGGCATTCGAGCTCGAGATGTATCCGGATTCTGGCGGGCTTCGAGCTCGTCCAGAAGACCCTCACCGGGGCAACACCCGTGCTGGCGCCAGGCTCGATGACGCTGCTCGGCCTGGTGGGACTCGCCGCCGTCTTCCACCACCCACTCATCCGAAAGACCGCGCTTGCAGAGAGCGCCAGGGAGGTTTCGTCATGACACATCGTTGTTCTTCGGCGCTGCTGCTGATGGCTGCGGCCGCCGCGCTGCTGCTGCCGGCGCGCGTCTCCGCGCAGGTCGGCAAGCCCGTGACGATCGTCGACGCGAACATCGCGTCCGAGAAGGAGCTGACCGGCCTGCCCCATCTGACGCCGGCGCTCGTCAAGAGCGTGATCGGCGCGCGGCCCTTCCCGAGCATCACCGAGCTGGACGCGCTGCTCGGCGGGTCGCTGACGCCGGCGCAGCGGACCGAGCTGTACGGACGGCTCTTCGTGCACCTGAACCTGAACACCGCCACGCGCGAACAGATCCTGCTCATCCCGAATGCGGGCACGCGGATGGTGCGCGAGTTCCTCGAGTACCGGCCCTACAAGGCGCTGGCGCAGTTCCATCGCGAGATCGGCAAGTACGTCAACGAGACCGAGCTCGCGCGGCTCGAGCAGTACGTGTTCGTGCCGATCGACCTCAACCTCGCAAGCGATGCCGACATCCTGACCATCCCCGGGCTCGGCAGCCGGATGCTGCGCGAGTTCAAGGAGTATCGGCCGTACAAGGCCATGGATCAGTTCCGCCGCGAGATGGGCAAGTACGTGGACAAGGCGGAAGTCGCGCGCATGGAGCGCTACGTGATCATCAACTGACGCTCCGGAGCCGCCACATGCGTACTCTCCTCCTGACGGCCGCGCTCGCCAGCGCGGCGTCGTCCGGTGCCCTGGCACAGGGAACCGGCCGCGAAGGCAAGAACGGCGCGGACCTGTACAAGGGTGCCTGCATCGCGTGTCACGGGCCCGACGGGCGCGGTATGCCCCAGAGTGTCGTCGGCTTCGAGCTTCCTCTGCCGGACTTCAGCCGACTGCAACTTCGCCACCCGCGAGCCAAACCCCGACTGGCTGGCGATCATGCACGAGGGCGGTCCAGCACGCGCGTTCGACCGCAAGATGCCGGCGTTCGGCCAGGTTCTGACCCAGGACGAGCTCGAGCGGACGCTCGGATACGTCCGGGGATTTTGCCCGAACCGCAGCTGGCCGCCAGGCGACCTGAATCTGCCGCGACCGCTCGTCACCGAAAAGGCCTTTCCGGAGGATGAAGCCGTGCTGACGACGTCGATCGGCACGGGCGACCTCGGCTCGTTCGGCAACGAGCTGCTCTACGAGCACCGGCATCGGCCCGCGAAGCCAGTACGAGGTGGTCGTGCCGATCAGCATGGAACAGGACGCGAGCGGCGACGTGGCAGCAGCGGCCTGGGCGACGTGGCCTTCGCGTTCAAGCACGTGCTCTTCTACAACCGCTCGCCCGGGACCATCCTCAGCGCCAGCGGAGAAGTGATCCTGCCGACCGGCAAGGAGACGCTCGGCCTCGGCAAGGGCGTCACCGTCTTCGAGCCGTTCGTCACCTTCGGCCAGATCCTGCCGCGCGACAGCTTCCTCCAGGCACAGGGCGGGTTCGAGATCTCCACGAACACGGACCTCTCCGGCCACGAGGCGTTCTGGCGCGCGGCGCTCGGCAAGAGCTTCGTCCAGAACCGGTTCGGCCGCACGCTGGTCGCCGATGGTCGAGTTCCTGGCGGCCAGGGAGCTGGACGACGGCGAGCCTGTCGTCTGGGACATCGTGCCGCAGATGCAGATCACCCTCAGCCGGCGCCAGCACATCATGATCAACGCGGGCGTGAGGATCCCGCTCAACGAGCGGGACGGGCGCAGCCCCCAGGTGCTGACCTATTTCCTGTGGGACTGGTTCGATGGAGGTCTCTTCGATGGGTGGTAACGCGATGACACGGGCCTTCTCCTCGCTGGCTGCCGCATGGGCGGTCGTGCTGGTCGTCGCAGCCCCTCAGGCGCAGCAGACAACGCCGGCGATGCCGCGCGCATCCCCCAGTCGCCGGCCACGACCCCGAGCGGTTCCAGACCGCCCAGAACTGCGTGGCCTGCCACAACGGGCTCATCACGCCATCCGGCGAGGACGTCTCGATCGGCGCGTCGTGGCGCGCGTCGATGATGGCCAACTCCGCCCGCGATCCGTACTGGCACGCGGCCGTTAGGCGCGAAACGATCGACCATCCGAGCGTCAAGGCCGAGATCGAAAACGAGTGCTCCATCTGCCACATGCCGATGGCCACGACCAACGCGAGGCTCGCCGGCGGCCACGGAGAGGTCTTCGCGCACCTGCCGATCGGGACCGCCACGGCCCCGGAGTCGAAGCTCGCCGCCGACGGCGTGTCCTGCACGCTCTGCCATCAGATTGGCGACCGAACGCCTTGGCACGCCCGAGAGCTTCACGGGAGGCTTCGTGGTCAACCCGTCACCGCAGAACGGGCAGCGGCGAATGTTCGGCCCCTACACCGTGGACGACGGCCGGACCGCGCTCATGCGCTCGGCTACGGGCGTGACGCCCACCGAGGCGACCCACGTCCGCGAGTCGGAGATGTGCGCGACGTGCCACACGCTCTTCACCCAGGCATTCGACCCGCAGGGCAAAGCAGTCGGCCGGCTCGCCGAGCAGGTGCCGTACCTCGAGTGGCGCCACAGTGCGTTCCGCGCCGAGCGGAGCTGCCAGGCCTGCCACATGCCGCCGGTGAAGGAGCCGACCCGCATCGCGTCGGTGCTCGGAGAGCTGCGCGAGGACATGGGGCGCCATACGTTTCACGGCGGCAACTTCTTCATGCTGCGCATGCTGAACCGCTACCGCCTGGACCTGGGCGTCGAGGCGCTGCCGCTCGAGCTGGACGCGTCGGCGAACGCCACGATCAAGTACCTCCAGCAGGAAACGGCCAGGGTCGCCATCGATGGCGCCCGCGTCGACGCCGGACGCCTCACCGCTCGCGTCAGCGTGACCAACTTGACCGGACACAAGCTGCCCACGGGATATCCATCGCGTCGCGCCTGGCTCCACTTCGTCGTCAAGGACACGAGTGGGCGCACGGTCTTCGAATCGGGTGCGGTCCAGCCATCTGGTGCCATCGCCGGGAGCGACCTCGACGCCGATGCCAGTCGGTACGAGCCGCACTACGACGAGATTCGCACCCCCGACCAGGTGCAGATCTACGAGCCGGTGATGACGGACCTGGCAGGCGCCGTGACGACAGGGCTGCTGTCGGGCACACGATACGTCAAGGACAACCGGCTCCTGCCCAGGGGCTTCGACAAGGCCACCGCCGGGCCCGAGTTTGCCGTCTACGGCGACGCCGGCTCGGATTCGAACTTCACGGGCGGGGGCGACCAGGTCACGTACTCGGTCGACGTGAGCGGCGCGCAGGGCCCGTTCGAGGTGCAGGCCGACCTGCGGTACCAGTCCATCAGCTTCCGGTGGGCGGACAACCTCCGCCGATACACGGCGGACGAAACGAAACGGTTCGTCGGGTACTACGACTCGATGTCCAACGGGTCGTCGGTGGTCCTTGCCACGGCGGCAACGACGCATTCGCTGAAGCGGCCCGGGCCGCAGCCGAAGGTTCTGAACGGATTCCGTGCGGTGGCCCGAGTACTATGGGCCGGACGTGAGCACGAATCGGACAACCTCGCACCCGTCACAGGGCGGCACCGCGCCCCGGTTCCGCTTCGGCGAGTTCGTGCTGTCGCCGCGCCAGCGCGTCTTGTGCCGGAACGGCGCCCCGCTGCCGCTGATTCCGCGGTACTTCGATCTGCTCCACCTCCTGGTCAGCCGGCGCCGGGACGCCGTGTCCAAGTCCACCATCTTCTCGGAGGTGTGGACCGACGTCGTCGTCTCCGACGGCGCGCTTGCACAAGCCGTCCGCACGCTCAGGCGAACGCTGGGCGACGACTCGCGCGAGCCCAGGTTCATCCGCACGGTCTCGCGGCACGGCTATCAGTTCGTCTGGATCGACGTCGAGGAAGAGCCTGATGACGGTCTGGCGACGACGGGCACCGCGCACCTGGCAGACCCGGCCGGTGCGGCCGAGTCCCTCGAGTCGCTGGTCGATCGCCTGATCGCCCTCACCAGAGCCGGCCCAGGCGCGGGAGGCGACAGCGAAGAGGCCCGCGACCTCGCTGAACGCCTGCACGCGCTCGGCACCCCCGCGGCCGTGGCCTCGTTAACGGCCCGTCCGGGGCATGCGGAGGCCCTGGCAATCATGAAGGACGTCCGCTGGAACGTGGCTGGCGCAGAGGACGTGCCCCTGCTGGGCGACCCCGAGGCGCTGGGGTCGCTGCTGGCCGTGGTGCGGCTGCGACTCCGCCAGGTTCGACAGACGATTGCCCCGCGGTGGATGAGCGCAGCGGGGGCTGGCGCACTGGGCGGCGCTCTTGCGGGAGCGTTCGGCGGCCTCGCGTTGTGGCTCTCTCCCGGTTCCAGCGCGCGACTTCAGTCGTCGGTCGCGCTGGCTGTGCTCGGCCTGCTGGCCGGAGGGATCGGGTCGGCGGGCATCGGGGCGGGCCTCGCGACCGCCGAGGCTCTGGCCCGTTCGCGCCGCGGACTTGCCCTGGCGCTCTGCGGCGCCGCCGCCGGAGGCGTGACCGGCGTGCTCGCGCAGCTGTTGCTCACCTTGCTGCTCGACAGCCTCTTCGGCCTGCGACTGCCGACCGACACGGGTCTCGTCGACGGCGTCGTCCTTGGCGCCGCCGCTGGTCTCGGTTACGGGTGGGCCACACGACAGCCGCCCGGCGGCGGCCTCGCGGCGCCGATCGGGCTCAGACGATTCGCCGCGGTGGCGATCGTCGCGGCATGCTGCGCTTCTGCCGCCACCGGCCTCGCTCTCACCGGAAGGCCGCTGGTCGGCGGACGCATCCATCAGATCGCGCAGGCGTCGAGGAACTCCGAGCTCGGGCTGGCGCCCATCGGCCGTCTCTTCGGCGAACCGGACTTCGGCCCGCTGGCCCAGACGCTGCTCGCCGCGCTCGAGGGGGCGACGTTTGGCGGCGCGCTCGCATGGGGACTGACGCGGCGTCCTCGGGCTGCGCGCCCCTGAAATCACCCTTCGCTCATCTGATGCTCAGCATCCGCTGACGACTTCCGGCCCGCCAGAGCGTCATCCTGACGTGAGCGGAATCGGCCGACGCGCGTGTGCGTCCGCCGATCCGCAAGGAGGACGTTGTGACCTTTCGCCGGCTGGCTGCCATCGCGCTGATCTTTCTGGGCGCCTCACTCTGCTGGAGCGTGCTCGGATCGTCGCTCCTGGCCCGAACCGGGCAATTCGATGCGCGGCTCGAACAGGAGGTCCGCCTGCTCTGGGGTGGCGCGCATCGCCAGATCGCGCCCGACGCCTGGGTGCTTCGGCCGGAGGTCGAGACCGAGATCGTCGAGACGAAGGGTCAGGACGGCCGGGTCTCCAGGCAGGAAGTGAGCAAGCCCGTGATGCGATCGGTTCCGGCCGCGCTCGAGTCCACCAGGGCCACGGTCGACCTCGATCTCGAGCACCGGCAGAAGGGACTGCTCTGGTACTCCACCTACACGGTCACCTTCAAGGCGACCTACACCTTCCGTCAACCCGGACGAGCAGGCGCGTGAGCTCCACGTGACCTTCCCGCTTCCGGCCAAGGACGCGATGTTCGACGACTTCGTGTTCACGGTCGACGGCCGGCCACTCAGCCCGGGGAACCGAGTCTCGAAGGAGATCGCCGCATCCTCCAACGCCGGCCCGGGCGCTCCCGTCGTGCTGGACGTGCAGTACCGCTCCAGGGGGCTGAGCACCTGGACCTATGCCTTCAGCGGCGCCGACGACGGCGTCTCGCAGGTGCGCGATTTCAACCTGACCATGCAGACGAACTTCGACGGACATCGACTTCCCCGCCGGCACCGTCTCGCCGAGCGAGAAGACCGCGATCGCCCGGCGGCTGGAGGTTGACCTGGGCGTTCGCGAACCTCATTTCGGGGCAGGCGATCGGCATGGAGCTGCCCGAGAAGCTCAACCCCGGCCCCTTCGCCGCGCGCGTCACGTTTTTCGCGCCCGTGTCGCTGCTGTTCTTCCTGGCAGTGATGGTCATGGTCGGCACGACATCCGGTCCGTCGCTGCATCCGATGCACTACTGGTTCATCGCCGCGGCGTTCTTCGCGTTCCACCTCCTGCTCGCGTATCTCGTCGACCATGTGTCGGTGAACATCGCCTTCGGCACGGCCGCCGCCGTCAGCCTTGCCCTCGTCGTCAGCTACCTCCGCATCGTCACCGGCATGCGTCACGCGCTGCTCCGGGCCGGCGCGGCGCAGCTCATCTTCCTGGTGCTCTTCAGCTACGCCTTCTTCTTCGAGGGCTTCACCGGCCTCTCGATCACCATCGGCGCCATCGTGACGCTCTTCGTGCTCATGCAGATGACGGCGAGGGTCTCCTGGGAGGACGTGTTCTCCGGCGGCGATCGAACGGTGCCGGGAGTGGTCATGGGGACCGATCATGCCAGCCGCGACTTGACGCCGTCCGCCATCGGAGCCTGCGGATCGAGACGAGACGGCCGACCGAGTTCGTCGACATCACGGATGCGATCGCGGACGCGGTCCGGCGGAGCCGGGTTCGGCGACGGGTTCGTGATGGTGCAGACGCGGCACACGACGACAGGGCTCCTGGTGAACGAGCACGAGCCGCTCCTGCTCGCAGGATCTCGAGGCGCTGTTCGAGCGCCTCGCGCCGGCCGGCGGCGCCTACGCCCACGACGACTTCCTCCGCCGCACGGTCAACATGACTCCTGGCGAGCGGCGGAACGGGCACGCACACTGCCGGGCCGCGCTGGTGCGCGCCTCGGAGTGCGTGGCGGTCACGGGGGGCCTGCTCGGCCTCGGGCGGTGGCAGCGCGTGTTCTTCGTGGATTTCGACGGGGGCCAGCACCGCACGATCTCGCTGACCTTCGTGGGTATTTAGGTTGTTTTGAACATGTTCAATATTCTGCTTGACGGCCGGAGCGGCCGGCGCGTAGTCTTTGAACATGTTCAATTCTGCCACCCGCGCGGTGCCGCAGCGCTCCGGCAGCGAGGACTCGCGCCGGCAGATCCTCGACAGCGCGCTCGCCCTGTTCCGCGAGCGCGGCTTCGAGGACACCACGATGCGCGACATCGCCGGCCGAGCCGGTCTTTCGCTCGGCGCCGCCTACTACTACTTCAAGAGCAAGGAAGCCATCGTCGGCGCGTACTACGACTTCATCCAGCAGGAGCACCAGACGCGCGCCCGCGCGGCGTTCGACGCCGGCGGCGGCCTCCGCGACCGCCTGCGCGCGGCCCTGCACACCAAGATCGACATCATGCAGGACGATCGGCGCCTGCTGCGGGCGCTCTTCCGCTACGGCGGCGATCCCGACCACGCCCTGACCTGGTTCGGACCCGCCAGCCGTGAACAGCGGCGGACGAGCGTCGGCATCTTCGCCGAAGCGATGGCCGGCGAACGTCTTCCCGACGACGTGCGCGAGGCGGCGCCGACGCTCCTGTGGACGCTGCACATGGGCGTCCTGCTCTATTTCCTGTTCGACGCCTCACCCAGGCAGCGGCGGACGCGGCGTCTCATCGACGCCGCCGTCGACTTCGTCGTCGACGTCAAACGCCTCGCGACGTCTCCGCTGCTGCGGCCGATGAGACGACGCGTGATCGGCATCCTGCGCCAGGCGGAACTGCTCCCGGAGGTCTGAGAGACGCCATTCTGAGGAGGGCAGCATGTCGAGAAGCGTGCAGATCAAGGCGGCGGTCGTGGCGGCACTGCTGGCGGCCGCTGCCTTCGGCGACCGCGCCGCGACGCCCCTGCCGGTGACCATCGGACTCCTCGCATTCGGCCTGTTCAACACGCTCGTCACCCCGCCAGGTACGGCCTGGGTCCGGGGGTACGCGATCGCCGGCAGCCTGAGCGCCCTCCTCTTGCGGGGGATGTTCGGCTTTGTCGCGCTCCTTGCCTGGATGGCGTGGCCTCCCGCCTATCTCGTCGCGTGGGCCATGTCGAACGCCTCTGTGGCCCCGACCTGACACTGACCCTCCGGAGGAACGGTTTGGCGGCGTGCCGGCGCGCGTCGCGCTCTCTGCCGTCATCGCCAGCGTCGCTCTGGCGTCGTTGGCCTTCAGGTTTCTCCGGGACGAGGGGCTGCAGCAGACCTCGGCCCTCTTCGTTGGCATCCCGGCCCTGCTGGCGATCGCTGTCGTCTTCGGGGTCTCGCCACGCTCGGCCACCGGCGTCGCGGTCAAGGCGGTGACCGTCGGCCTGCTGGTCTCGCTGCTCTTCCTTGGCGAAGGCATGTTGTGCGTCGTGATGTCGGCGCCGCTGTTCTACCTGGTGGCAGTCGCCATCGGAAAGGTGGCGGATCGCAGACGGGATACCGAGATCGCGGGATCACGGCTTTACTCCGGTCTGTTCCTCCTGGCGCTCGTGCCCATGAGCCTCGAGGGCGTGACGCATTCCACATCGTTCAACCGGGACGAGGTCGTGAGCCGCACGGCTCTGGTGCAGGCGTCCGCGGAGGACGTCGGGCGCGCGCTTCAGGCAACGCCGCGCTTCGACCGTGCGTTGCCGCTGTACCTCCGTGTGGGGTTCCCAAGACCGCACGGCCGCGCGCAGTGACGCCGCAGGGACCGGGCGGTGGATCGTCACGTTCCGCGGCGGCGAGATGCGCATCGACGGGATGGAGCCTCGAGCTGGAGATCTCGTGCTGGATCTCGAGGAGGCCCGGCCAGGCTTCCTGCGGTGGCGGGCCCTTTCTGACGGCAGCCACATGACGCACTTTCTCGACTGGCAGGAATCGAGCGTGGCCTGGGAGGCCGCGGACGAGCGGTCGACCCGTGTGACATGGACGCTACGCTATCGCCGCGGCCTGGATCCCGCGTGGTACTTCGGTCCGTGGGAGCGATACGCCGTGGGGCTGGCCGCCGACTACCTCATCGACGCGGTGGCCACGCCATGAACGTCGCCGGGGCCATGAGCGCAGACGGATCGTTGCCGATCGACCCCTACCTCCTCGTGCGCACAGGGTCGATCTACGTGGTGCTGGCGTTGACGGCGCTCGCCTGGGCCTGGCGCCGCCCCGGCGCTCGAGTGCTCGCGGGCGCCATCCTTGGCAGTCTCTGGCACTTGCCGGTGCTGCTGGCCATTCATCTCACGGCCCTGCAATTCGGCTGGTGGACGTTCGATGCGCGCGGAGGCCTCCTCCTTGGCCTGCCCGTGGATCTCTATCTCTCGTGGGCCTGGCTTTGGGGCGGGCTGCCGCTGCTTGCGTGGCCCTCGGCACCGCTCCCGCTGCTCACGGCGATTGCCCTGGCCCTGGATCTCGTGGTCATGCCGCTGTGCGAGCCCGTGCTGCGACTCGGCCCGAACTGGCTCGTCGCCGAGGCGATCGGCCTCGCGCTGGGCTTCGTGCCAGGTCAACTGCTCGCGCGCTGGACGGCCCGCAACGAGCACCTCGAAGGGCGTGCCACGCTGCAGGTGCTCGCCTTCGCCGGCCTCGTGCTCTTCGTGCTGCCGGCTGCCATCCTGGAGGGATCCGGCAGCGTCTGGCGCAATCCGCTGACCCGCCCGGCGTGGCAGCTGAGCGTGCTCGCGCAGTTGCTGGCCGTGCCGGCGCTCCTCGGCGTGTCAGCTGTTCAGGAATTCGTCTCGAGAGGCCGCGGCACCCCGGTCCCGTTCGATCCGCCGAACCGCATCGTCACGACTGGAATTTACGCCTACGTGAGGAACCCGATGCAGCTCTCGGGCGTATTGGTGCTGCTGACGCTCGGGGCCATCCTGCAGAACGCGTGGATCGCCGCCGGCGGCGTCATGGCGCACCTGTATTCCACGGGCCTGGCCGGGTGGGACGAAGACGCGGACCTGGGCGCGCGCTTTGGAGCGCCCTGGAAGACGTACCGCCACAACGTCCGACGCTGGATTCCGCGGTGGCGTCCGTGGGCCGGTGAGGGCGCTGCGCCGGCGCAGTTGTTCGTTTCGGAGCGCTGCGACATGTGCCGTCAGGTCGGCCGGTGGTTTGTCGCGAGAGACGCGCGTCACCTGGCCGTCGTCGCCGCGGAAACCCACCCGCGGCGCCTGACACGCATCACGTACGAACCCGGCGACGGAACACCAGCGGCGACCGGCGTCCTGGCGATCGCCCGTGCGCTCGAGCACGTGCACCTGGCCTGGGCCATGGTCGGGTTCGCGCTGCGCCTGCCGGTGGTGCACCAGCTGGCGCAGCTCCTGGTCGACGCGTCGGGCGGCGAGCCGCGTCTCACACCTGCGAGTTCGATCGGTCGTGGTGCGTGACCTGCCCGAAGCCGCCGGCGCTGCCCCACTGCCCGTTCTTGTAGATCCGGATGCCGACGCTCCGCGTCTCCGAGATCAAGGATCCGTCCGCGGTGTACCGCAGGTAGCCGCCCAGCGTGTGGGCCTTGTCGTGTGTGGCGTGAATCGTGACCGGCCGGACCGGACGGTCACGCGTGTACGCGTAGGGCCCCACGGCGCCGCCGGCGAGCTCGATGAACTCCGCCAGGTTGGTGGTGATGGCGCGATTGCGGCTCTCCTCGGTCACCGTCGACACGCCAAGCCGGCTCCGCACCCCTTTGGTGCGCCATCCGATCGTCGGGCGGCCTTCGCGTGCATCGCGCGACCGTTCGCGCGGGCCGTAGCCGAAGTTGACGCTCGCGGTTCTCGTCCCCACTGGCAGGGGCGCCTCGTAGGATCCGCGGCTCGACTTCGGATCGTTGAGCGCCGCCTCGTTGCCGTAACCAAACGCGGCCAGGTAGTTCTGGTTGCCGCGGATGTCCGCCGCCTCCGCGTCGGGATAGGCGACGCCCAGGAAGTCCACCTCGTGCACGATGGTCGACGCCATCTGGATCGCCCAGCGGCCGTCGTTGTTGGTCACGCCGTACATGCCGTCGCAGGCGAGCAGCTTGTGGCCGTCCGGCGTGTAGCGCGTGAACGACAGCGAGAAGGCGCCGCCGATCGGGCAATACAGGTGGACGTTGATGCTCTCGAGCAGGTCGTACGACCCCGGGTTGATCCTGGTCTTGCCTTTCCCCGTGCCGTTGAGGCTCGGCGGCGGGTTCGACATGAAGTCCGCCGCGCTCTGAACCACGACCGGTTCGATGTCCTCGTAGATCGCGAACGGGAAGTGCAGCGTGCGCGCGATCGCCTCGAGATTCCGCTCCGACAGGGCGGTGAAGTACTCCGTGATGAGCCTCAGGCCCTGCGACACCGGCGTCGCGAAGCTGACAGGGAATCGCGAATCGAGCTGCGCGCCCTTTCTCAGGCCCGGCGGAGCCGGAAACTCGGCGGCTCCCGCCTGTGCGGCCGGTTGCGCCGACAGCGGGTTGACCAGCCCCGGGGTCAAGCCTCCGACCGCCCCCGCGAGGCCTGCTGCACCGACCGTCTGTACGAACTGCCGGCGATTCAGCTCGCGCGGCTCAGCATGTGGGTCTCTCGTCTCATCGTCGGCCATCTGGCACCTCGAAAAAGTGTGGCCGGAAGTTTCTCACGCTTCGCGGTCTCGGACGTGCGGTAAAGTGCGGCGTGTTACAACTGGAAACGTTCCGGGAGGCAGGAGAGAGATGAAGACGGCTGCGCTGCTCAGTGTCCTGGTGCTGGCCCTGCCCCTTGCCGCGGCGGCACAGATTAAGGCGCAAGCCAGACCCGGCGGGACGCCCCCCTGGAACAAGGGCATTCTGCCCATCAGCGCCGAGAGCTACTGGCACGCCGTCGAGTGCGGCAAGCTGGGCGGCGAAAACCCTGCGTGCGTCTTCTGGGACACGGGCCTGTGCAAGAACGAGGACTTCGTGATCGCCATGTTCACGCCCTACAAGTCGGTGGCGTACGAAGTCTGGCGGGTCGTGCGGCAGATGCAGCCGGCTCCCACGCCGAGCTTTCAGGAGGCGCAGCGGACGCGGGTCACGGTCGGTATCACCCCCGAACGCGGCTCGAAGAACCCGATCGCCAGCGTCGCGGTCCGGCGCGGCGGCAAGACCCTGCAGCCGGCCACGACGACGATGGAGCCGAACGGAGGCCGGTTCACGTTCGACTACCCGGCGTTTGCGGCAACGGGCAGCCTGACGCTGGACCTCGTGGGCAAGGTGAAGACCCTCTCCTGCACGATCGATCCGGCGACGCTGGCGCAGTTCCGCTAGACGAGCGACCTCTTCAACCGGAAGGACGTCGGTCGGAACATCAATGGCGACCGGGGCCACCGGCACCGCTCCGGGGAGCAACTCGAAGACCTTCCCCTCGGCAACCTCCATCTGCGCGATCACGTTGCGCTTGTGATCGCCGACCTCGACCCTCGGCCGACACCCGCGAGTCAGCTGGACGGCGCGAAGCGAAGAGAGCACGACGAACTGGAACGTTCCCATATCGGCTGGACGATGGATCAAGGGCACCTCACAGGAAGGCTTTGGTGAGGGCCAGGGCTGGCAGGCCGCAGAGCTCAGAAAAGCAGGAGCGTTAAGCATACCCCGTTTCGGGCCACCGCCCGGCGCGATTCGCCGAACCTCCTGCCTGGCGTCGAGTTCGGCGTAACGTGTGGATATGCCGCGATCTGAGCCGCGGCATTCCCTTCTCTCTATAGCTTCCGCAGGTAGGCGAGCAGCGCCGCACGCTCTTCGGGCAGCGGCTGGCGATCGAAGTTCACGCCATCGGTCGTGGCCACCGCGGGCACCACTCCGGGGGCGGCGTTTGCCTTGACGCGCTTGAAGAACTCCACGTAGTGGTCCACCATTTCTTCGAGCGTCGCGGCGCTGTTGTTGTGGAAGTACGGCGCAGTCTTACTGATGCCTCGCAGACCGGGCATGTCGAACTTGTTCCAGTCGTCGGTCGGCGGCGCGCCGCCGACGAACCCGGTCAAGAGCGCCCGGCCGGGGTCGGAGCTCGCACGGCGGACCTTGGTGCCGTTCGCCATGGTGATCTCGTAGGTCCGGGCATTGCGGGCCAGTCGGTCAGGGCACGGCGCGAAGGCAAACCGGGCCGGCGTCACGGTGTCCACGGGACGCGGGCACTGCGACGCAATGTCGTGGAATCGCACGATCACCGGCGCGTTCGATTGCGACGGGCCGCCATGGCATTGTGTGCAGGCGCGCACGAATACCGCTTTCCCCTGCTGCTCGAGCGCGTCGAGCGGCGGGTCGGGGTCCGGCAACGGGGTCGTGCCTTCTCTGATGGCATCGGACAGCGCGCGCACGCGGTGGTTCGTGAACAACACCTTCTGGAAGGACGCCAGGTCGTCGAGGAGCCGCTGCGACGGCACGTCCTTGATTTCCGCGTGGTTGACCAACGCACCGTCCGCCTGCGCTTGAAGCGTCCCGATGCGGGCGTCCAACTGGTAGCCGCCGGTCCGGTTCGGCTCGCGAGGCCAGAAGTTGTCGAGGGCCGGCCCTGTCAACGCAACGTCGTTGACGGTCGGCACCATGCGCCACACGTCGACTGACGCTTCATCCGACGGCTGGCTGGTCGCCGGATCGATGAGGCGCATGTTCGGCGGGAGATCGAACGTGATCCGGACGAGACCATTCTGCCGGAGGTTGCTGAAGTCGGTCGCGTGTTCCCCGTTGATCCGGAAATCATCGGCGTCGATCGGACGAAACAGCGGGTCGTCGGCCTTCGGGTTGAAGCGTCGCCGCAGCTGCAGCAGCCGGAACCTCGCCTCGGCGCTGGCGGGCGAGAGCTGGAACTGGTCGGTCGGCATGTGGCAGTCTGCGCACGACCGCCCGTTGGCGCCCAGCCCTTCCAGGCGGCGGTCGAAGAATGCGCCAAAGCCACGGAGCACGGCATCGCACGGCTCGCCCCCGCAGTCGGCGGCCTGATGTGTCATGGTCTGGGCCTGCGGCTCGAGGTCCGCCGGCGACACCGCGGCATTGCTCGCGCCCATCGCGGCCGCGAACGTCAGCGCCAGGCCAGCGGCCAGCACGAAAGATCGTGTGTTCAAGGGTTCTCCTCTGCAGTTGACGATCGAAACTGGAGCCGTCCGCAAAAGCACTGGTGCTTCGCGCGAGCAGCCGCACACAGAGGTAAACGCCAGGAACGGGTAGTTCAAACACCCTGGGGAGGGGCGAACGGCGGGAACTCGTCAAAGGAATGGGAAGACGCGGGAGCGGCGAGGCGATTCAGCGATGCGAGTCTTGCCCGGATCCGAGACGGTGTTCGGAGATCCACTGGTTGCTGACCGTCCCCAGATCCGTCTGGTGACCGCGATGCCGCCAGGACGTCACGAGCGCGACGAGGGCGCCTGCGATCGCCAGCCCGCCCAGGACCCAGAGCGCGTTCATGAGCCTGCTCCGTCGGCGCCGTCGAGACTGCGCTGTCCGAGCGCTGTCCGCACCTCGGCGAGCGCTTTCCTCAGCATCGTGCGGACGCCACCGCTCGGGAGCCGGCCAACATTGGTACCGAGCGTCATCAAGAGCAGCGACGTCTCGTGCCCGGCATCAAGGGCAGCGGTCAGCGCCTTGACGTCCGCTCTAACGGCAACCGACACGTGGTCCTTGGACAGCCAACCTGCGTACTTCGCGACCTCGGAGAGCGGTCGCCTGAATGCGGCCCCAGGGTCGGTCGGCTCCAGGTGATCGGCGTCTGTGGAGTGACGCCTGACCCGATCGGCATGAGACGGCATGACAGTCCTCCAGGGGGCTGGGGCAAACGAGGCTAACGGGGCCGGCCCGTCAGCACGGGCACCAGCAGAAACTCGGACAGCCCTTCGGCGGTGGCGAAGACCTGTCCGGTCCCGTGATGCTTCATCTGAAGCGTCTCCGTGCCGACGCCGACAAACATCACGTTGACGCGATCCTCGCGTGGAGGGAGTCCGTCGGTCGACGTAAAGCGGTAGTGGCAGACGAGAGTCGCAGCGCCCAAGTTGGGCACGACGGTGAGGGAGACGGCGGCAGGCGCCGGCTTGCGGACCACGAATCCGCCATCGGGTCCCTCGAGGTCGACGACCACGTCGCGAGCGCGATCCCCGGGAAACTCCTCGCGGAAGGCGTCGACGTCGCGGGTGGCTGTCACCCGGAGCTCGTCGACCAGGCGCAGCCCGTGACGCCGGATGAGATCGGCCTTGCGGGCGACGGCCTCGTCTTCCTTGAGGCGCACGGTGTCGCGTTTGCGCTCGTCGTCAGCGATCCGCTTGATCCAGTCGGCGACGGCTGCACTCGTGCTCATGTCCACGCCTTCCGTTGCTGACGGTCGAGACCACGCCGCTCGATCGCCGTCAAGCGCGACCAAGGCAGAAAGTTGTGAGGCGGATGCGCGTCGCGTGCGCGCGCGTCGCACGGACCAAAGATGGGCCGGTCGGCACGCGGACCTGGCTGGCTCAGTTCTGGATGACTGCCACCACTATACACGATTGGCCCGGTGGCCTCGGGACACCTGCGCAAGCGCTCCTGGCCATCGAACCTAGGAGGAGTGCCGGCCCGAGGGGAAATCGAACGCCGCATCGCGCTCGAAAACCACGCTTCGCGCCAGGAGGTTGACCGTGGCCGTTCGACCCGCGGACGTCCACGCCTCCGACTGACTCGATCCCTGGTCGGCGTCGCTCCACCAGGTCGCTTCAGCCCGTGCGTGATCCGGGAGCGCGAAGCCAAGGAGATCCTCGATTTCCGCAAAGGTCAGGACCACACGGTCCGCGTTTCGGTCCTGGAGATACGCGCGGAGCTGCCGGTAGTGTCCGTGGTCGTCGCGTGCGCGCCACTCGGGGGAAGGCGCTACACTCGGCGGCGATCCCCTGCCCGCGATGCGGCGTCTGGCCCAATCGAGCATGCCCAACTTGTACACACAGCGGCCGCCCGGCGCTGTTCAAAATGGCACTCTGCGCCAGGCCTGCCCGATCTGCTAGCCTTGCGCTCGCAAATGAGTGAGGCAACTGAGATCGAGCGGTTCTCGCTCCTCGGAGGTCCGCTGCATCGGCTGGGCTGTCGTCTGGGCCTCGTTCGCGACGGCGCAAACACAATCCGGCTCGGGCTGGCGATCGGCGCGGGGCTCTGGGTCTCCGTGGTGGTGCTGGCGCTCCTCGGCGGCGTCGCTCCGGAGCTGGTCTCCGTCTCGGCGATCGGCGCCCACGTGCGCCTGTTGGCGCTCATCCCGCTTCTGTTCCTCGGCGAAACCTGGCTGGAGCCACGTGTGGAGGCGTTTGTCAGCATGATCGTGCGGTCGGGGATCGTGCCCACGACCACACGACCGGCCCTGGATGCCCACATCGCGCGAACGACGCGACTGAAGGACTCGTGGATGGCGGAAGCCATGTGCCTGGCGGCCGCGGTGCTGTTGCCGCTGGCCGGCCCCCGGTGGCTCATTCCGGGCATCGCCGTGGCCGAGCAATTGAGCGACACGCCGCTAGGCGTGAGCTGGGCTGGCCAGTGGTATGCGGTTGTCGGTCTCCCGATCTTTCGATTTCTGGTAGTGCGCTGGTTCTGGCGGCTGGTTCTCTGGTGGCTGTTCCTGTGGCGCATCTCGACGTTGGAGCTTCATCTCGTGCCGACCCATCCGGACGGCGCCGGTGGCCTCGGTTACCTGGAGATCGTGCACCTGCACTTCATCCCGCTGGTGCTGGTGAACTCCGCGGTGCAGAGCGCCGCGCTCGCCCAGGAATTGTCCTCGGGCGCTGCGACGTTCGAGGCGGTCTACCCCGCCCTCGCCCTTGTCGCAATCGTCGACGTCGTGTTGTTTTTCTCGCCCCTGCTCCTGGTCACCCCCAAGCTCTGGGCCTGCCGGGTGCAGGGGCTGAGCGACTACATGGTGCTGGCGCAGCGCTATGTCAGCGACTTCGAGGGCAAGTGGCTGGGCGAGGGACGCGCCGGATCGGAACCTCTCCTCGGCAACGCGGATGTGCAATCGCTGGCCGACCTGTCCACCAGCGTCGGCCTCGTGCGCGACATGCGCATCGTGCCGGTCAGCCTGCGCCTGGCCTTGGGGATCGCGACCGCCGCGGCGCTGCCGATGCTGCCTCTGTTCCTGTTCCGGTACCCCCTCGCGGAGCTGACCCAGAAGTTCTTCGTCAGATTGCTTGGCCTGTAACGGCGGCTAGTCGTGCAGGACGATGCTCAGGAGCGCGTCGTGCACCTCGAGGGTGCCGTTGTACTCGATGAACCCGAGCTTTCGGAACTTGTTCATGAAGAAGTTCACGCGTGACCGTGTGGTCCCGACCATCTCGGCCAGCACTTCCTGAGAGATGCGCGGCAGCACCCGTCGCGGCCCGGCGGGCTTCCCGTACCGCGCCAGCAGCAGCAGCGTGCGGGCCAGCCGCTTCTCGCTGGCGTTGAAGAGGTGATCGACGAGGTCCTCTTCCAGCCGGTGGTTTCGGGCGAGCATGTGCGAGATGAATCGGTCGGAGAGGTCGTGCTGCTGGTGCAGCAGGCGGACCATCTGCCGTTTGGGCACGACGCGGATGCGGCTCGCGGTCATCGCCGCGGCCGTGGCGAGCCGAACGGGCTGACCGGCCAGCGCACCCTCTCCGAAAAACTCGCCGGCCCCCAGGACCCCGACCACCGCCTCCTTGCCGGTCTTCGACAAGACCGACAGCTTCACACGCCCCTGCTGGATGTAGAGGACGGTGCCCGCTGCGTCGCCCTGGGCGTAGATGCCCTCTTCCGCTCGGTAGTTTCTGACCTTACCGGCCATCGGCGCCGCATCGAGAAATGCGGAGGCGTCGAACCGTGGCTTCCGTGGCGAGCCCATCCGGTCCCAGTGTACCCCCCTGGCCGAGGGGGACCGGGAATTTCTGTCCGGCGGGTCAGTCGTGCAGGACGACGCTCAGGAGGGAGCTGTTGATCTTGAGGGGGAGCTCGCCGTCGTACTCGATGAACCCGAGCTTCTTGAATTTGTTCAGGAAGAAGTTGACACGGGACCGCGTCGTCCCGACCATCTCGGCGAGCGTCTCCTGAGAAATCTTGGGGACGACCCGCGCCGGCTTGTCCTGCTTCCCATAGCGCGCCAGCAGGAGGAGCGTCCGCGCGAGGCGCTTCTCGCTCGAGTTGAAAAGCTGGTCGATCAGGTCCTCTTCAATGCGGATGTTCCGTGCCAGCATGTGCGAGATGAAGCGGTCCGACATGGCGTGCTGTTTGTGCAGCAACTGGACCATCTTGCTCTTCTTCACGAGCAGGATCGCGCTCGGGGTAATCGCGGTCGCACTGCCCATGCGGGTCGCCTGGCCCGCCAGGCACCCCTCGCCGAAGAAATCTCCCGGGCCGAGCATCGCCACGACGGCTTCCCTGCCCGTCTTCGACAGCACCGACAGCTTGACGCCGCCGGCCTTGATGTACATGACGTGCTGGCAGTCATCACCCTGGGTGAATATGGCTTCGTTGCGCCGGTAGTGCGCGACCGTCTTGGCCACGCCCGCCGAGTCGAGAAACGCCTGGGCGTTGAACGCTGACGCCTTCGGGCCACCGTTGGACCGCTTCGGGCCACCGTTGGACGACTTCGCGCCACCGTTGAGGGACCTGAGATTTTCAGCGCTCATCCCTGATCCTTCGCGAGCGGAAGCTGGACGATGAACTCACTACCCTGGCTGGCGCCCTGACTGCGGGCTTCGATGCTGCCACCGTGAAGCGCGACGATTTCGCGCACGATGCTCAGACCAATGCCAAGACCGGTGCCCTCCTGCGGGCGCATCTGCGAGAACAACTCGAACACGTGAGGCAAGGCGTCCAGCGCGATGCCGCGTCCGTTGTCGATGACGCGCAGCGAGACCGTGCGCGGCCTCCGCTCGGCAACAACCGTAATCCGCCCCCCGCGCTGCGTGTACTTGACGGCATTGCGCAGGAGATTCGAGACCACCTGCAACAGGCGCTGCCGATCGCCGTCCACCCAAATCGGTGTCTGCTCGCCTGGCAGGACGAGCATCTGCCCGCGTTGCGCCGCCGCGGACTCCGCGTCCGCCGCGGCCTCAGCGATGACGGTGCTCAGATCCACCCGGAGCCGGTGTAACGCGACCTTCCCGTGCGCCCAGCGTGCCGCGTCCACGAGATCCTCCACGAGACGGCTCATTTGATCGAGCTGCCGCCGCATCACGTCGGCGGCCCGGCGCGACTGCTCCGTACCAGGCGCCACGCTCACCACCTCGACGGCCGCGAGCATGGTCGACAACGGCTGGCGAAGCTCGTGGGCGAGCGTCGCGACAAACAGGTCGTGCGGTGTAAAGGCAGGAGCGGGCCAGCGATCGGGCCTGACGCGGCGCCGACCGACCGGGGCACGGCTGGCGCCCAATCCGTTGAGCGGTGCCAGGAGCGATACGGTTTCAAGCATTACAGGACCTCGGGGACAAGCTGAAGACTATCTGCCGCCGAGCCGGCCAGCTGTTCCGAATTGCACATCGAAAATGTCGCGCCGATCCCTTCGTGTATGTGTGTGCCCGGACGGACGCCTCAGCGGCGCCGCTCGGTGTCGCGCAGCACTTCCGCGGCCGTTGCCGCCTGGGGGCCAGGCCACAGCATCATCACGATGGCCGGCGGGACCAGGCTCAAGGCCAGCAGCAACCCTGCGGTCCCGAGCGTCATGTCCGTTCCGATCGCGACGATGGTGACGGCGACGAGGACGACGGCCGCGAACCAGCCCTGGATCAAAGTGGAGCGAGTGATGTTTACCAGCATGGGATGCACCTGGGGCGTGGCGGACGCTGTCGGGGCTGTGCCCAATCAGCCACGAGAAGGGTACCGCCGGCCTACCGAGCGACGGTGTGCTGTATTGCACAGCGCGGTGGCGGGGTTATACCCATGCTTGACGGCGGGTGGCCAACGATGCTCGTACGTGACGCGCAGTGCGTAGTCGAGCGCGGCTGAGGATCGCTCGATGAATGGAGGACGGATGTCAGGATTGAACGGTGACAAGGCTCGATTCCGGATTACGCAGGTGCGAAAGCTGCATCGTCGGCAGCGGATTCAGGCGCTGCTGGCTGGCCTGAAAACCACGGCTGAAAAGGCCCCTGCCCCGGCCCGCCGGCGCACTCGCGCCACCACTCCCTCGTCGTAACGAACCGGAGATCGCCGGGGCGCGCCGAAACGAGGCTCGAACACCGGGCGTCGCTCCTCACCATCAGCCCTGCACCACACTCCTCGGTCGGGCCGCAATGATATCCTCGGCGTATGCGACCTGCGAAGCCGGTCTGCACGCGGCTTCGCCGGACTGCGGCCCGTGCATGCCTGTATGTGACCGCCAGCACTGCCCTGCTCGTGATGCCGACTGGGGGCATCGGCGCAGGAACTGGAGCCTGGCGCGTATTGGCCCCTTCCCGCGGGCCTGAACATTTTCACCGCCGTCGACAGCTTCAACTCGGGCGACGTGGCATTCGAGCCGGCCGCCCCCATCGACGAGGCCAGCGCCCGGATCAACACGGTCTCGCTGGCCTTCACGCGGGCGTTCAGCCTGGCGGGACGATCGGCGAACGCCGGGGTAGCTGTGCCCGTCATTGGCGGCCACGTCGAGGGCCTGTATCTAGGTGAGCCGGCGGAAGTCGACCGGTTTGGCCTTGGCGACCCGAGAGCGCGGTTCGCGGTGAACCTCTATGGGGCGCCCGCGATGACGCCAAAGGAGTTCGCGTCGTATCGACAGCGACTCATCGTCGGCGTCAGTGTTACGGTCGCCCCGCCGCTTGGACAGTACGATTCGACGAAGTTGATCAATCTTGGCAACAACCGCTGGTCGTTCAAACCGGAGGCCGGCATTTCGCGCACCTACGGCAAGTGGGTCGTCGAAGGGATGGCCGGGGTCTGGTTGTTCACGGACAACACGGAGTTCCTCGGCGGACGCACTCGGGAACAGGATCCCATCACCGCCACTCAGGTTCACCTGACGTACAAGTTCACGCCAAGCCGATGGCTGGCCGCGGATGCCAACTATTTTTTCGGCGGGCGGACGACCATCGGCGGGAAGGAGAACCTCGATCTCCAGCGCAACTCGCGGATTGGCGCGACGTTCTCCACGGCGGTCAGCAGGGGCCACGCCATCCGCATGTCGGTGAGCCGGGGGGCCTACACGACGATCGGCGCCGACTTTACCGCGGTCGCCTTCGGCTACAACTACGCCTGGGTGCGCTGATTCAGTTAAAGTAGACGACCGTAATTGAGGATTCCAGAGGAGACAAGCCTGTGAAAAAGCCCGTGAAGATGCTGCGAATCGTGACGGTGATGGCGATGGCGGCCGGGTTGGCGGCGCCGGTGATGGCCCAGACCACGTCGACGACCAACATGGAGATCCTCCGCCAGAAGATCACCGCCGACAAGAAGCTGGTGGTCGCGCAAAACCTGAATCTCACCGACGCCGAAGGGAAGGTGTTCTGGCCCGTGTACGAGGCGTATCAGAAAGAGCTGCAGGCGATCAACCAGCGGTTGAGCGCCATGATCCAGGCGTACGCCACCGCCTACAACAAGGGGCCGGTCGCCGACGAGACGACGAAGAAGCTCCTCGACGAGTCGCTGGCGATCGACGAGGCGGAGGCCAAGTTGAAGAGCGGATCGGTGCCCAAGATTCTCGCCGCACTCCCTCTGATGAAGGCGGCGCGCTACATCCAGCTCGAGAACAAGATCCGGGCGGCCGTGCGCTACGAGCTGGCCTCGGGCATTCCGCTCGTCCAGTAGCTGGCCCGTTCAACCTCACCAAACGAACCCGGCGCCCGTCATGGAACCGCCCGGCATCTCGCCGGTTCCTGGCGGGCGGCGACGGGATCGGCGCCGACCCGCCGTGCTAAGATCCCGAGACGTTCGTTCGATACGGGAACCTGGGTCCCAAGGGGTGAGCAATGCGACGGGACATCTTTACCGGAGTGACGGCCATGGCGCTCGTGCTGGCGGGGGTTGTCACTGCGTCCGCGCAGACCCAGCCGGCGACGGTCCTTTATCAGGACCGGGTGGTCCAGCTCGCACGCACCCTCGCCGATCCGAACGACCTGTGGGTCGTCCCCGAGGATCTCCCGCGGGTCAACAACTTCGAACTCAAGCCTGAAGGCGCCTGTCTCGCCGACCTCTGCGTGCCAGTGCGGCAGGACCGCGACAGCGACCTGTTCGTCACGCGCGCCCGACAAGGCTGGTTCAACGTCACGGGGCTCGCCCGACGACTGGAGCAGCCGTTCGTGGTCGATCACGAGCACCTGGTCTGGAGCTTCGGCGCGATCCCGGTTACGCGGAACAGCTTCCTGCAGTCGGCGATGGCCCCCGACTTCGCGCTGCCCAACCTCGAAGGCACCCCGGTGCGGCTTTCCGACTTTCGAGGAAAGAAGGTCCTGATCGTCACCTGGGCCTCCTGGTGAGGGTGCCGCTATGACCTGCCCGGGTGGCAGGCCGCCTACGAACAGCTGAAGCAGCAGAACTTCGAAATCATCGCGGTGGCCGAGGACACGCTGGGCGTCAAGGCCGCCGGCGAGTGGTACGCCGCCGCGAAACCGACCTACACGACGCTCGTCGACACCACCCACCTGGTGACGGAGCTCTACAATCTCGTCAACGTGCCCTCGGGGATCTGGGTGGACGAGCAGGGTCGCGTGGCGCGGATCAACGAAGGCACCTACTCAGGAATCATCAAGCTGGGCGCCGGCGTCATCGGCACGGACGAATACCTCCCGCTCGTGCGGGACTGGGTGGCGAACGGCGCGAAGAGCCCTTACGTGTGGGCCCCGGAAGACATGGTCAAGCGGATCCGGCGCGCAACGCCGGACGAGGCGCTGGCCGACCCCACGTTCAAGCTCGGTGTCTACTTCTACGAACGCGACGAGGCGCTGGCGCGCACGTATTGGGAGCGGGCGCAGGCCCTCGCGCCCGACAACTGGAACTTTCACCGGCAGGACTGGAACCTGACCGAAGGCCTCGCCGGCCCGAAGTATCGCGAGAAACGCGGGGCGCTCGGCGACAAGCCGTACTACGCGCCCCTCGAGGCACCGTCCGAGCCGACCACGCCCCGCTAGGCCGGCTCGCGTCCCGTTGCTGCCTCACCGCCGCCGGTCGACCTTGAGCCGGACGGTCGAGGCGTGGACGTCCGCACGCTCGACTCCACCCGGGTCGACGTTGGAAATCCGGGCGATGTACTCGAACGCTGCGCTCCGGCCGCCAGCCAGGACCTTCAGCACGCCGACGCCTGGCGTCGAGCCTGTGGAGACGTGGGGATCGGCGGTCAGCGGCATCGGGCCGCGGAGCGACATGTACACGTGGCTGCCGTCCGGCGACACCGAGAGGAGATCGGGCGTCGGATCCACGGACAGGTCGTTGACGAGCTGGATCCGGTTCACGACCTGGTCGATTCGCGTATCCACGACCCAGAGAAAATTGCGCCCGCGATCGGCGATCCAGAGGAAGCGGTCCTGCCTGGCGAGCGCCGCCCCGTGCGCATCGGCGTGTTCCTGGTCGCTTTCGTTGAACACCACGGTCGGCCGCGGCTCGTTCGGTGCGTTGAAGCGGGTCGAAAACTTCGACAGCGGAAAGACGTAGAGATCCGCCTGATAAAGGTTGGTGGTCGTGCCGCCGCCAGAATCGATGTACATCTTGCCGAGCGATTCAGCGCCGAGGCAACCGTTCCCGTGAACGAACGTCTGATCGTACTCACCGACAATCTGCATGGGTGTGGCCCGGCTGTCGACGACGAACAACCCGCCGCCGCGGAGGGTCACGAACGTGAACCGGCTCGAGGAGTCGGTGATCGGACAGATGGGCGCGTTGTCCGGCCGGAGGGCCGCTGACTGGCATGGCAGGCCGTTGGGCGTCACGCAGTTGGCAAGGTCGATGGTCGCGCTCGGGTCCAACTGGAAGTCGTTGTCTTCGTAGTTCGTGTCGATCCGTTCGAAGAGCTTGCCGTTCTGGTTGGCGACGGTCACGTAGGTGCCGTCCGGGGAGGGGGTGGCCATGTGCGCCTGCCGCAGGCCGCCAACCCCCGGCGACGTCCGGATGCAGTCGACCGGCTCCCGCGACGCCGCTTCGATGAAGAGCACGTGGCCGGTCGCCACAAACGACACGATGACGTGAGTCTGCGCGGGGTTGACCGCGATCATGTGCGGCCGAACCGGGTAGGCGCCCGTCTTCGACAGGCAGAGCTGCGACACCTGGGCGCCCAGGTCGACGCGTTCGCCTCTGGGGCGCCGCACCCACCGCAAGGGATCAAACCGGTCGTCATCCTCTCCGGCCTCTCCGGCGTCGTCCAGTCGATCGTTCTCGTGGTCCCTGACGCCCCGGCGTCGCTCCAGTTCGTGGCCATCCCAGATGTACAGGGTCCCACCGTAAGCCTTGCCCGGGGAGTCGGACTGATCGATGGCCCACACTTCGTAGTCGACGCGGCCGCTGGTGGTTCGAGTGAACGCGAGGACGACGGCGACGACGGCGAACACCGTGATTCCAGTGACCCAGGCGCGACGGGCGTTCATCCAGCACCTCCCTTTTGGGCGCGCAATTTATCAGAAAGCTCGCTCGATGAAACCCTCCACGCAAAAATTCCGCGCAAAACCAGGAGCTCATCCGTGTGTCGACGGCAGCCGCGCTCCGCCAGGATTCCGACAGAAAAGTCTGTCCCAGCCAGGCAAGCTACCGATCTGTAGGGATGACGGAGGGGGCCGAGATCGGCCCCCTCCGGCTCTGCCGGTCGATTCTTCTAGAAAATCCGCGCAGTTCACACGGCCGCCCGAAACGGGAATGGCTGGCCTTCAACTTGCTCCCTGGGATTGCGTTCCCAATGGCTGCGCAGCTCGCGGTTGGCTCGCTTCGATCACCCGTTCTTCGGCTCCAGCGGCTTCCCGTCCCTGACGCCTGCTCGCGGCAGGCTCGCCGGCACATTCGAGGCAAGGGCGTCCCGGTGCAGCGACGTGGAGTGGCCGCGCGTTCCGCACGTTTCTACGAGGAGACACTATGAATCTACGCAAGTTCCGGACGTTCAACGTGGCCTGTATGGTCATCGGCGCCGTCGCCCTTGCCTCGGACGCACACGCAAAGACAGCCGAAGAGCTGACCGTCGCGCTCGACACCATCTGGGTGGTGCTGACGGCCTCGCTGGTGTTCTTCATGAACCTGGGCTTCGCGCTCGTCGAGTCCGGGTTCTGCCGCTCGAAGAACACCGTCAACATCCTCTCGAAGAACTTCATCGTCTTTGCCATCTCCTGCCTCGCGTTCTACCTGTTCGGCTGGGGCCTGATGTTCGGGAACGGCAGCGGCTTCATCGGCATGGAAGGACTGTTCACGCTCGGCGGCGCTGACAACAGCCCGGCCACCGGCGACGCCTACAGCGGCGCCTACAAGGCGATCGCGTGGACCGGCGTTCCGCTCTACGCGAAGTTCTTCTTCCAGCTGGTGTTCGCCGGCACGGCGGCCACGATCGTGTCCGGCGCGGTGGCCGAACGCATCAAGTACTTCTCGTTCATCGTGTTCTCGTTCCTGCTCGTCGCCTTCGTCTACCCGGTCACCGGCCACTGGATCTGGGGCGGCGGCTGGCTCGCGACGGCGGGCTTCTGGGACTTCGCCGGATCGACCGTCGTGCACAGCGTCGGCGGCTGGGCGGCGCTCGCCGGCATCCTCGTCCTCGGACCACGCCTCGGGAAGTACGGTCCTGACGGCAAGGTCACACCGATTCCCGGTCACAGCATGACGTCCGGCGTCATCGGCTGCTTCGTGCTCTGGCTCGGCTGGTTCGGGTTCAATCCCGGATCGACGATGGCCGCCGACCCGAACGCCATCTCGCACGTCTTCATGACCACGAACACCGCCGCCTTCATGGGGCTGCTGTCGGCCACGGCGCTCAACTGGATGTGGGACGGCAAGCCCGACCTCGGCATGTCGATCAACGGCTGCCTGGCCGGTCTCGTCGCGATCACCGCGCCGTGCGCCTTCGTGACGGTCAGCGCGTCGCTCATCATCGGCCTGCTGGCCGGCCTCATCGTCGTCTGCGCCGTCAAGCTGCTGGACGCGATGAAGATCGACGATCCGGTCGGCGCGGTTCCGGTGCACCTCTTCAACGGCGTGTTCGGCACGCATCTGCGTCGGCCTGTTCGCCGTGGACAAGATCACCGGCGCGGCGACCGGCAACGGGCTGTTCAACGGCGGCGGGATGACGCTGCTCATCGCCCAGCTCAAGGGCATCGTCGCGGTCGGCGCCTACACGCTTGTGGCGTCGCTTCGTCTTCTGGTACGCGATCAAGGCCATCTTCGGCCTGCGCGTCAGCAAGGAAGAGGAAGAAGAAGGCCTCGACATCGGCGAGCACGGCCAGGTCGCTTACTTCATCGGCTCCTGCCGTCAACGCTAACAGACTCGGCGACGCCGCGTCGCGCCCCGGTGGAGCAGATCCGCCGGGGCGCGACACTTTTAGCTGAGCCGCGCATCACGACGACATCTATGTAGGCCGTCCGGCACCGGCGGCGCCGACGCGCTCCTCCTCATGGACTGGAAGTTCTTTCTCGGGGCCTGCTTTCTCACCGCGGCGCTGCTGGTGCCGCACGCCGGCGTGAGGCCGGTCGCCGCGGGGATGGTGCTGGCCGCGCTCATTCGGCTGGCCTGGGCCCGGCGCGGCAGAGGCCCCGAGACGTGAAGACAGGCCTGCCTCTCCGTCCTTAGGAGCGGAACCCTGACGAGAAGTCGAGACTCCACCCGCCTTCAGCGCCGGCACCGGTCGTCACGCTGCCCGGGTCGTGGTTCCTGACGGGCTGCGCGCTGGCGGCCGCGGGCGGTCCTGGCCGTCGGCCGCGTAACCGCCCCGCTGCCGCTGTGGCTGCTCGCCGCCGAGGTGCTCGTCACCATCCTCGGCCTCTTCCTGTTCGGCTCGTTCAGGTACCAGATCCACAAGAACGCGCTGACCTACGGGATGTTGCTCGTCATCGTCGCGACGTTCGTCGGCCTGCCCGACGTCCGAGTGGCACCCCGAGATCGCGACCGACGGCTGGTGGGCGTGGGCGCGCACGCACCTGCTGTCGTTCAGCGGCCTGGACGAGCTGATCCACGCCGACACGATGCTCTTCATCCTCGGCCTGACGTTCTTCGTCTCGGTCATCGCGCAGACGCGCCTGCTCGAAGGGATCACGTTCTTCCTGCTTCGCCGCAACCAGCGGCCTGATCCTGCCGACGGTCATCTCGGTGACGGCCGTCGTCGCCGTCGCGTCTGGCGTCCTCGACGGCGTGTCGATGATCGGGCTGACGATTCGCACGCTGGTCATCATCATGACGCTGGCGGCGGCGCCGCCGGCCGCGGTGCGCTACGCCGTCATGGTCTGCACGGCGGTCACGACGATCTGCGGCATCTGGCTGGCCTACGGCGAGCCGCCGAATCTGATCATGAAGGCGAACCTGGCTCCGCACCTGGGCAACGCCTTCTTCCTCGTCTACTGCGCGCCCGCCGCGATCGCCGCCTATCTCATGGTCGCCGCGCAGCTGCGCACGCGGCTCCGCGGGCAGCGCGTCAAGCTCGAGGAGATGGACGTCATCGACGCGAACGCCGCCGACGTCCGCTTTCTTCAGGCGGCGCGCCACGGCGAGGTGCTGACGTCGGTCGAGCTCGTCGAGGCGCACGCCGGAGGCGCGCCGTGGGGCGACCGGGTCATCGCGCGGATCCGCGGCGGCGAGACGCTCGGCCTCGCGCTCATTCACGAGGACGTGCCGATCGACACGCGGCGATTGCTGCTGGGACACTTCGTCGCCGAGGAACTGGCCGACGGCCTCGATCGGCACTACATTCTCGACGCGGCCGGCCAGTACGAAGCGGCCTTTCAGGCCGAGCAGGCGGTGGACGAAGTGCTCGCGGCGATGGCCCGACGTCGCCGGCGGGCGCAGCGGATCGGTGGCGCTCGCGCTGGTGCCGTTCGTCGGCCATGCTGATCGTGCACGGCATCTATCACGAGGTGCCGCTGTTTCTGGCGTCGTTCGCCGGCTTCTTCGCCGCGCTGCCGGCGATCGCCGAGCATTCCCAAGATGCGAGCGCTGGCGTTGCGCGAGGCGCGGCTCGAGTACGCGGAGTACTACTTTCTGTTTCCGCTGTTCCTGTCGATCACGCTGCTGACGAGCGCCGGATTCTTCGAGGGGATGCAGGGCCTGATCGCGAGCGGGATCGCGTCGCTCGGCCAGGCCCACGTCGCCGTCATCCAGTTCCTCGGCTCGACGTTCCTCTCGGCGATTCTCGACAACAACGTCGTCGCCGACTTCGCGTCACGCGGCCTGCACGGCTTCGACATCGGACGTGCTGCGGCTGTTCGCGATGGCGCAGATCGCCGGCTACGCGCTCGGCGGATGCTGGACCCACATCGGGTGCGCGCAGTCGGTCGTCGCCTATGCCTTCATCCAGCGCGACCTGGACAAGCACTACACGCCCGGTGCAGTGGATCAAGGAGATGACGCCGGTGATCGTCAAGATCCTGGTCGCCATGACCGGCGATCATCTACATCGAGAGCGCCCTGCTGAATCTGTTCCTCGCGCCCTGACCTCCCAGACGACACGACCGGCGGGCGCGCAGTGCTCGCCGGAATTTCCACTTGGCCCTTCGACGGCACTGGCGCCTGATCCGCCGGTGATGCTAGGGTTGCTCCTCGGACCGCGGCCGCAGGCCGGGGTCCGGGCACGAGACGGCCATGACCCAGACAGAGTTCGACTCAGCGGCGTTCGCAAGCGCGGCCCTCCAAAGCGAGCGCCGCCGCATCGTCGGCGTGCTAGGGGCGTTTGCCGCGCTGCTGGTCCTGGTGAGCGCTGCGCATGCTGCTGCCCGGCGAACGGGACAGCGTGCCCGTGTTGACCGCCGCCATCGGTGTGACTGCGGTGATGGCCGTCTACGAAGCATGACTGCTCCGCTACGTCGACGCGCGGATCCGCACGGCCCGACCGGTCTCTCCACGGCTGTGGTACACGAATATTCTGGTCGAGGCGCTGTTTCCTGCAGCGATGATCATCCTCCTGGCCCGAAGCGGCGTGGTCGCGCCGTACCAGGCCCTGGTCGCCCCGGCGGGCCTCACCTACTTCCTCTTCATCACGCTCTCGACGCTCAGGCTCGATCCGGCGCTCTCGCGCGCGACTGGCTTCTTCGGCCTCGCTGGGCTACTTGCTCGCCACGGCCTACGTCTATTGGCAGTTTCCCGGCTTGAGAAGCGAACACGACTTCACGCTCGCCGTCTACGCCACCTACGGGGGGTTCGTGCTGGTCGGGGGCGTCGTCGCGGGCGGGGTCGCCGGCGAAATCCGGCGCCACGTGGCCGCGGCTCTCCGCGAGGCCGAGACGCGGCGCCAGAACGAAAGGCTCGAGCACGACCTCGACGTCGCTCGATCCGTGCAGCAGGGCCTGCTGCCCGCCGGCCCTCCGGTGGGCGGCGAGATCTTCGAGATCGCCGGCTGGAATCAGCCGGCGGACCAGACGGGCGGGGATTACTACGACTGGCAGGTTCTGCCCGACGGACGCATCATCGTCGTCCTTGCCGACGTGACGGGCCACGGCGTGGGGCCGGCGCTCGTCACCGCCGCGTGTCGAGCTTACGGGCGCGCCATCTTCCCCACGGCGACCGATCTCGACACCGCGATGACGCGGCTCAATGATCTTCTGACGGCGGACCTCCAGCCGGGTAAGATGGTCACTTGTCTGTGCGCGCTGGCCAGTCCGTCGACCTCTCGCGTGAACGTCCTCTCGGCTGGCCACGGTCCGTGGCTGCACTACCGAGCCTCGGACGAGACAGTTCAGCAGTTCGGCGCGCACGGGGTCCCATTCGGTCTGGCCCCAGGCATTCCTGTACGGACCGGCGTCCGAGATCGTCATGGCACAAGGCGATCTCCTGGTGCTGCTCACCGACGGCTTCTTCGAATGGTCGAACGAGCAAGGCGAGGAGTTCGGGATGACGCGGCTCGAGGGGGTCATCCGCTCGGCGGCGCGGCTGTCCCCGGACGCGATGATTCAGCGCCTGTATCATGAGGTGAAGTCGTTCGTGGGCGCGGTGCATCAGGCGGACGATTTGACGGTGGTGGTAATCAAACGCCGCGACTGAGGCGCGCGTCTCACTTGGCGTTCTCTGGCTCTCGGCAGGCTTATTCGGCAGGCTTATGATGATTCGCAGCCTCTTCTTCACCTGTTTCGCGCTTCTCGGTTGTACCGTCCTGGCTGCCGCCCAACCCGACTCGGCGGGGCTCCAGCAGACCGTGCCGCCGTTCCCGCTCAACCTCACGTTCGACCCTGCGGCCTTCTCGATCGAGCCGCAGACCGGGCAGCCGCCAGGGCAGCAACCGCTGTCGATGGAGGGTCGGGCCTGCGAGGGCTGTCCGCGCCGGAGCGTGGGCAAGTCGCTCTTTCAAGCGACGGTCATCAATGTCTTCTATGAGCTGGCGAACCTGATACGCGGCCAGGACACAGCGAAGATCACGCCCAAGACGTGGTGGGCGAACATGGAGCAAGGATGGGTCTGGGACCTGGACGACTTCCTGGTCAACCAGGTCGGGCACCCGTACCAAGGCAACAACTACTACAATGCCGCTCGCGCCAACGGCCTGAGCTTCTACGAGTCGGCGGCGGTGACGGCGTTCGGCAGCGCCACCTGGGAGTACTTCGGCGAAACGAACCATGCGTCGCTGAACGACTTCATCAACACCACCCTCGGCGGCATCGCGCTGGGCGAGATGTTCCACCGCGTCAGCTGGATGGTTCGCGACACAAACGCGACCGGACGCGGACGACTCTGGAGCGAAATTGGCGCGATGGTGCTCGATCCGGTGACCGGCGCCAACCGCTTCATCACGGGTGATGCCTCCCGGGTGTCGGACAAGCCCGCGGAGTTCGTGCCGTCGAGCGTCGGCGGCTTCACCGCGGCCGGCGCGCTCTGGCGCGGTTCACAGGAGCGCGCGTTCGACGTCGACCGGCGAGCCCTTCCTCGAGATGGACCTGCTCTACGGAGATCCGAAGACCACCGGGAGCAGCCGGACGCCGTACGACGCCTTCTCGGTGCGCCTGCGCTTCGGAGGCGGCTCGGCGTTCAGCGAGGCCAGGGTGAGGGGGCGCCTGGCGGGAATGCCGATCGGCGGGGACAAGGTGCAGTTCAGCGTGCTCCAGAGCTACGACTTCCAGAGCAACGACGCCTTCAGCACCGGATCGCAGTCGTTCGAAGGCGCCTTCAGCGTGCTGCAGAAAGTGTCGGAGCGAAACAGCCTGTGGCTGGTTGGCTGGGGGGGCGCCACGGTGCTCGGCGCGATCGACTCCCTGCCGCTCGGCCTCACGGAGATCCCGGAGGAGGAGGAGCCAGACCCGGGGAGGAATCGCCGGGCCAGGGCGTGTCGGAGGGCCCCCGGTACTACGACTACGGGCCGGGCGGAAACTTCGGCTTCGCTGCGGAGTTCGCCCGTGACGGGCGCCCGTGGGTGGTCTTCGGCTACGAGGGGCGTCACCTGTTCTCGCTCGACGGCGTGCGCGCGAACCACTTCCTGCAGCGCACCCGCGTGGACCTGCTCCTGCCGCTGCGCGGGTCGCTCGGTTTCGGCGCGTCGGGCGAATATCTCAAACGCCACACCTACTACCAGGACGCGGACCGCACCGAGCTGCGAGTATCGCTACCCGCAGCTTCGTGCGTACTTCACGTGGAGGCTGTCGTGAAGGCGCTATCGCGAGTGGCACTCGTCGCCATCGTCGCTCGCGCCCGCTTCGGCCGGCGCCCAGACCGTTCCTCCGGCCCCTTCCAGCCAGGCGGCCACTGGCGCGACAGCGCCATCGAACCTCTGGTTCGTGGTCGGCGGCTCCTGGACCACCCTGCGGGGAGATTGTCAGACCTGCGAGGAGGATTTCCCCTACCGTCATGCGGCCAGCGGATTCGGCGACATCGGCTACCGCGTGACCGACCGCATGGACGTCGGCGCCGAGATCTTCATTGTCGCTCCTGAACACCGCGGACGGCCGCATTCGCACGTTCCACCTCAATGCCGTCGCGCAGTTCCGGCCGTGGAGCTCACACGGGTTCTTCCTCAAGGGCGGCGCTGGCATGGCGTTTGTCAAGAACTGGGTCGATGCCAGCGGTCCCGACCCGATCAACTCCAAGGCGCTATCGGTCGTGGTCGGCGGCGGCTGGGCGTTCAACCCGACCTCGCGCGTCGGCTTGGAGCTATTGGCCACACAGCACGCCGCGGCGCTCGGCGACCTGCAGACGGCCGAGGGACAAATCTCCGACGTGCTGGGCAACTTCTGGACGCTGGGAGTCGGAATCGTCTTTCGCTGATCCGTCCGTCGGCGGCGCGTTCAGCGCGGCGCGCCGCTGACCGTAAGGGCATGTGTGGCCCCGGTGGTGTCGACGAGGGCCAGCTCGGCGGTGTACGCGTAGGGCACGCCTCCACAGGGGAAGCTCGGATAGAACCAGAAGTGCCGGCTCTGCCCTGCCGCCACCACCGTCGTGCCGAACTCGTTGGTCAACCCTGCCTGGGGGAAGGCGACCATCGGCCCGCCGAGAGACGACCCGTCGAGCATCCGCAACGTCACATGGTCGACGTTCACCGTTCTCGACGCCACGATCCCGAGATTGAGCGCCGGCGTCACGTAGGGACGCCCTCCGCAGCCACGCGCCGTGACGGGCGGGCCAGCGAACGGCGCGATCTCTGTCCAGTGCTCCTCCGCGCTGAGCGTGGCGCTGACGACAGGGGACGCTGAAAGCCCAGAGGGCGCGGCCGGGGCGCCGCCCTCGCACGCCGAAAGTGTAACGGCCGCAATGAGCAGTCCCAACGCGTTCGCCGAACCGCGTCTCACGTCTGCCAGTCGTCGCTTGTTTCGCATGAGGTCCCTCTCCTATCCGGGCAGTGCACCCCCGGCTCAGGGCGTGCAGTTCTGCAAACTCGCGACCAGCGGGGACCGTTGGGAAAGCCCAGCAGACTGTCGTAACCGGCGTGGGATGGCTGCCTGTCGGGGACTCTGAGTCAGCCTGAAGGAATACTTCCGACCTCGGCTCTTTTAGCGCGGCTCTCGAGTCAGGGGCGCCACGCCCATCTCTTTCGCCAGACGTGAGATGGCTCGCGTGACTTTCATGCGGGTTGCGGGGGCGGTCTTGCCGAGCTTCTGCGCGATCTCCTCGTAGGAATAGCCGAGCTCGACCCGCCACACGATGATCTGGCGATCGGCGCTCCTCAGCCGCTGCAGCGCGTCCAGGAAGCGATCGAGACGCTCCTTCATGATGACCGCTTCGAGCGGCGACCGCACGGAGTCCTCGATATCGTCGGGCAGCTCCAGGGGCACGCCACGCCGGCGAACCCTGCGAACCGCATCCCGGATCCGGTTCATGACCGCCTGGCGGAGGTAGGCCTGCAACCCCGCGACGTGCCGATGTTCGAAGGCTTCGAGCCGCCGCAACGTCTGCAGGACTGCGTCCTGGACAACGTCCTCGGTGTCGGCGGGCCCCCGGCCGTAATGGGGAATGCGCCCGTGCGTCCAGCGTCGCAAGGACGGGAGCGCGCGCTCGATGAGAACCCTCGCGGCCGATTGGTCGCCCTCTTGGGCGCGGGTCAGCACGTGGATTGTCGAGTCCCAGCACTCGTCGGGCGCGGGCGCCGGCCCCGTGTCGCGCTTGGACGGCACTCTGGTGGTCGTCACGTGCAGGCCGATTATAGGCCGCGATTCGCCGCGGCGACGCTCCCCGCCGTTACGTTTCGATGCAGCCGGCGTTTCTTCTGCAGCGGGGCGCCTGCCGAGAACGCGCTTGACACCCCGGCGCGGCGGCCGAAAGATCGCGTTCCGGCTCGGGTGCGTGTTCCCGGGTCATGGCGGCTTGGAAATCCTGGCTGACGGTCACTCCAGCGAAGGCTATGCGCAAATATCGCGTGCTCGCGCTCGACGGCGGCGGCATTCGCGGGCTGGTCACGGCCACGCTGCTGAAGCGCCTGTGCGCGGAGCCCGGCCTCGAGGGCTTTCTGGACTCCGTCGACCTCATCGCCGGCACGTCCAGCGGGGGGCTGGTGGCCCTCGGGCTTGCCGACGGCCTTGGGTGCAAGACGAAGGTCCAGACGCTCGACGAGATCGCCCGCGTGTTCGAGCAGGGGCGCGACACCTTCGGCCCCGCCTTGCCGTGGTGGCTCGGCGGGACGCTGCTGTGGTCCAAGTACGGCACCCGGTCGCGGCAGACGCGCTTCAGGAAGCTCCTGGGCGAACGCACGCTCGGCGAGTACGGCCAGCGCGTGCTCATCACCGCGTTCGACCTGGACAACGAGGGCCACAACAACGAAGGCCGCCCCGAACCGCGCCGCTGGGAGCCGAAGATCTTCCACAACTTCAAGGGCTACAACTCCGATCGCGATCAGAAGGCGTGGAAGGTCGCGCTGTACACGACGGCCGGCCCGACCTACTTCCCGACCGTCGACGGGTACATCGACGGTGGCGTCTACGCGAACAACCCCAGCATGTGTGCGCTCGCCCAGGTGTTCGACCCCCGGTACGATCCGACCCCGAAGCCGTCGCTGGACCAGGTGGTCCTCCTGTCCGTCGGCAGCGGGCTGAACCTGAAGTTCGTCACGGGACAGCGCCGCTATTGGGGCATCTTCCGCTGGGGCACGAAGTTCGTTCGGCTCGCGATCGACGGGACCATGGGAATCGCGGACTACTACTGCAAGCGGATGCTCCCGCCCGACAACTACTGCAGGCTGGATCCGATGTTTCCGGCGGGGACGACCTTCGACATCGACGCTCTCCACAAGATTCCCGAGCTGAAGGAGTTCGCCGAAGGTGTCTGCCTCGACCCCTGCGTCGAGTGGATTCGAACGCATTGGCTGTCTGAACCGGCTGCGGCGGCTCAGCTCCCGCAGAAGACACCGCGTCGGACGGCGTTCCCGCAGCCGGCCGCGATCGCCGAGGCGAACAGGCGCCCGCTGCCCGGGGGCCGCGATACGAGCAAGGACGGCTTCCGCAACAAGCTGACCTTCTGGTTCCTGACACACCTGCGCGGCCTCTGGGCGTTCGCCCAGCGGGTGCCCCCCCTCGAACGCTTCGTCAACGCATGGCTGATCAACAAGGCGATCAACTATGCGCCGACGCGCCCGAACCCCCTCAGCACGCGCGATTCGCACTCCTCCTGGGCATCGATGGCGGACCGCACGTACTTCAGCCGGCACCTGCCGCCCACCGGCCCGTCCGAGGCTCCGGACGCCGACCGGGTCAAGGAGCTCTTCCGGCGGCCGGCCGACGCACCGCGCCTCTCGTCCAAGTCCACGGCTCTTTTCGCGTGCTTCGCGCAGTGGTTCACCGACGGGTTCCTGCGCACCGACTTCTCGGACTACCCGAAGAACCGGCTGAAGAACACCTCGAACCACGATATCGACCTGTGCAACCTCTACGGCCTACGCGAGGAACATACGCACATCCTGCGCGAGCACGAGCGTGGCAGGCTCAAGAGCCAGTGCGATCAGGAACGAGGAGTTTCCGCCGTTCTATTTCGACCGGGAAGGCAAGGTGAATCCTGAGTTCGCCGGCCTGCCGGAGCCGCTCCTTCCAGCCAAGCGGCAGTTTCCACTCGAGAAGAAGCAGTACCTGTTTGCGATGGGCGGCGAGCGCGCCAACGTCTTCACCGGCTACGCGATGATGAACGTGCTCTTTCTGCGCGAGCACAACCGAATCGCCGGCGTCCTGGAGAACGCGTACCCGGATTGGGACGACGATCGGATCTTCCAGACCACCCGGAACATTCTGACGGTCGTGCTGCTGCGGATTGTCGTCGAGGACTACATCAACCACATCACGCCCTATCATTTCCAGTTCCGGTTGCACCCCGGCCGGCGGATCAGGCAGGAATGGCACCGACCCAACTGGGTGGCGATCGAGTTCGACCTGCTGTACCGGTGGCACACCCTCATGCCGGATGAAGTGCGCATTGGCGAGGACCTGCGGCCGCTCGAGGATTGCGTCCTGAACAGCGGCCTGCTCACCCAGTACGGTCTGCGAGCCGCGTTCGATGGAGCGAATCGCCAGCAGGCGTGCGAGATCAGCCTGTTCAACACCTCGGGATCGCTGCTCGACCGGGCCGAGAAACCCACGATTGCCCTCGGCCGTCTGGCGCGAGCTGCAGGGGTACAACGCGTATCGCGAGTGGTGCAGCTTTCCCCAAGCCACCCACGTCCGGCAGATCTCGTCTGTTCCGGTGGTGCGCGAGGCGCTGATGGACACGTACCACCACGTGGACGCCATCGAGCTGTACGCCGGGCTGTTCGCCGAAGACGTGCGCCGGAACTCGGTGCTGCCCCCGCTGATGGGGCGAATGGTTGGCATCGACGCGCTGTCGCAGGCCCTGACCAACCCGCTCGTCTCGAGGCAGATACACAAGCGCGAAACGTTTTCCGTCGCCGGATTGCAGATCATCGACGACACCAGGACCCTGAACGACGTCGTCGCCAGGAACATCAAGGACGCCCCCATCGTCTCGTTCACCCATGCCGGATTCCGACGGGTCTGAGCACGACCGACACGCGAGCCCCGCGTTGCTGCGGGAGACTGGATGGCACATGGCCAGCGGCACAGCACCGAACGTCAACGACAGGATCATCGACGAGTTCGAGCTCAAGGTGCGTCAGCGCATGAAGGACGAAGGCCTGTCGACCATGCCGCGCGGTGCGCACCCTCACCATCACGGCATCGTCTCGGCCGAGTTGCGGGTCCGAAGATGACGTTCGCCCCAATCTGCGGAAGGGCCTCTTTGCGAAGAAGGGCATGTACCGGGCGTACGTGCGGTTCTCGAACGCAGGCAACCAAGGATTTCCGGACGCCGGCATCCGACGGCACGACGGGGCGCCTGACGCCAGGGGCATGGCGATCAAGGTGATGGGCGTCCCCGGTGCGAAACTGCTCGACGACGAGCAGCAGACCGCAGGACTTCGTGCTGGTCAATGCACCGTGTGTTCATCGCCAGGAGTCCGGAGCACTTCCTCGAGTTCATGGCGCTCGGGCGGGCGATTGCGGCCGCTTCGCCGGCCACGCCGCCCGGCGCTCGAAGCGGGAGATGGTGCAGAAGTTTCCGCAGGTGCGCGAGCTGCGAACAGTCGTCCGCGATCCGCTCACGCAGCTCTACTGGAGTCAGACGCCGTACGCACTCGGCTCGGGTCTTATCGTGAAGTATCTCGCCCAGCCGCGAATCGTCGACACCGTACCCCTGACCCCGGCGGAGGCCAAGGGGAACCCGGATCCCGAATATCTCCGCGCGGCCATGGCGAGGACACTGGAGCGCGACGTCACATTCGACATCAAGGTGCAGCGGCGGCTCGACCACATGCCGATCGACGATCCGACGGACGAGTGGAAGGAAAGCGAGTCGCCGTTTGTCTCCGTGGCGACGCTCGTGATTCCCGGCCAGGGGTTCATGTCGCCCGCGCAGATGGCGTTCGCCGAGCACGTGTCGTTCAACCCCTGGCACACGCTCGAAGCGCATCGGCCGCTCGGACGCGTCAACCAGAGCCGCCGCGATGTATACATAGAGATGCTCGCGCGGCGGCACAAGGCAAACGGCGTCGTGGCGACAGAGCCCACGGGCGAGAACGATTTCTGAATGATTGGACGCCAGATCGCGCATTTCTACGTCATCAGGAGCCTCGGCAGCGGCGGCATGGGCGTCGTCTACGAAGCGCAGGATACACACTTGCCCCGATCGGTCGCGCTCAAGGTCCTGAAACCCTCCCTGGCCAAGGACGTCGACGCCGTTCGACGATTCAAGCGGGAGGCGCGGCTGGCCTCGTCGCTCAATCACCCCAACATCTGCACGATCCTGGACGTGGCCGAAGCCGACGGCCAGTCGTTCATCGCCATGGAGTTGCTGCAGGGTCGGAGCCTGCGGGATCGACTGGCGGCCGGCCCGATGGCGCTCGACGAGATTCTGACGCTCGCCGTACAGGCGGCCGATGCGCTGGCCGCGGCGCACGACCAGGGCATCATGCACCGCGACATCACGCCCCGGAATATTTTCATCACCAGCGGCGGACTGGTGAAGCTGCTGGACTTCGGGCTGGCGAAGCACTTCGCCTCGTCTGACGACGCCGAGGATGTGACCGACGACCTGACCCAGCCTGGCACCGTGGCGGGAACCGTGCACTACATGGCCCCCGAGCGGTTCGTCGAGGGGGCCAGCCTGGATCACCGGTGCGACCTGTTCTCGTTGGGCTCGGTGCTGTACCAGATGGCGACCGGGGCGCGGCCCTTCGAGGGCAAGTCGAAGGACGACGTCATCGCGCTGATTCTGGCGCAGCCGCACATCCCGCTCAGACGCTTGGCGCCACAGCATCCGGCAGGGCTGGAACGCATCATCGATACCCTGCTCGCCAAGAAGCCGCAGGACCGTTACGAGACGGCCTGGCTGCTGCGGGCGGAGCTGGCCGAATTGCGACTGCAAAGTTCGGGAGGCGCACAGGCGCCAGCCCGGAAACCCGTCGCCCAGCAGTCGCTGGCGGTGCTGCCGTTCCACATGATTGGCGTCGCCGAAGCCTGCACGGCTCTCCTCCGCGAAGGGCTCGTCGAAGACATCAGCGCGCTCCTCAGCGAAATCCCGGGGCTGCGGGTCGCCCCGCGGACCTCCACGCGGCAGCTCGACCGGGAGTCTGCCCGCGAGGTCGGCGCGCGGCTCAACGTACGGATGCTGCTCGAAGGGAGCGTCCAGCAGGCCGATGGCCGGATCCGTGTGATTGCCAACGTCGTCAACGCGGCCGACGAGCGTGCGGTCCTCCCGGCGATTCGGGTTGATCATCCGGGCGGAGATCTCCTGAGCCTCCAGGACGAGGTGGCCCACGAGATCGCCAGGCGCGTGTCGGCGGCATTGACTGACACGCGGGAGAAACCGCCGACCGAAGACGCCGAGGCGCTTCACGCCTACAAGCGGGGGCAGCACTACTGGCGAAGCCGATCCGCTGGTGGATGGCGGCAGGCCATCGAACACTTCCAGCAGGCGGTCGAGCGCGACAGAGACTTCACGCTGGCGCACGTGGCGCTCGCATCAGCGTACGAGTTCCTGGGGTTCTACAGTTTGATGAAGCCGAACCTGGCGTTCAGCGTCGCGCTCCAGTCCGCGGAGCGGGCCCTGGAACTGGACGACGCGTGTGCGATGGCGCACGTCGAGCTGGCCCTCATCAGGTTTGGCGGCCACTGGGACTGGGAGGGATCCGAAGAGGCCTTCCGGCGCGCCCTCGAGCTTGATCCCGCGAACGCGATCGCGCACGTGTGCTACGGCTGGCTGCTCATGCTGCTCGGCCGGGAGGACGCCGCGATTGCTCAGGCCAAGGCCGGGCACGAGCTTGCGCCCGGATCGCGGTTCGTCGCGTGCGGCCGCGCGCAGACCCTCTACCTCGCGCGCCGCTACGACGAGGCCATCGAGTTGTGCAACGAGTGTCTGGCCGGCGATGCCGACTACGCCTTCGCGGTGGCGCTCCGGGGCCAGTGCTACGAGCTGACGGGCAGGTTCCGCGAGGCGGTCACGGACCTCGAGCACGCCGCCACCCTGACCCAGCGCGCGCCGTTCTACGTCGGGATGCTGGGACACTGCTATGGACAGGCCGGCATGCGTTTGCAGGCGGTCAAGCTGCTCCGAGAGCTCGATCGACAGAGCCGGGAAACCTACGTCCCGCCCCAGTGCTACGTCTTCATCTACGCGGGGTTGGGCGAGCGTTTCAAGGCGCTTCAACACCAGGAGGACGCGTACCAGGACGGCGCGTCGCCCTTCAACTACCTGGTGCCAAGCATCCGTGAGCTGTACGCGCTCGATCCGCACCACAAGAAGCGGCTCGAGCAGATGCGACTCATCGTCTGAACGCCGGTCACACCCCCAGCGGCGTGACACCGTACGCCCGGGCGAGGTCGTTGATGCCCGTTCGCAGGGCGGCCCACAGCCGTGCGACGTCGGTCCCGTATTTGCCCCGAGTGACGGCCTGGTTGATCTTGCGCCCATCGTCCACGATGCGCTCGACCTCCGCCTTCGTTTCCATCCACTTGTCCGTCGCGTCGAACTTGCGGCGCAGCCTGTTGGTCGATCTGTTCAATTCCCCCAGGGCCTCATCCAGCTCGTCCTTCGTTTCCTTCGCCACCGCCTTCTGGGACTCGGTGGCCGTACCGCGGCGCCCGCGGGCCGCGGGCGGTGTCGCCGTTGCGCTCTTGGCGTTCTCGCCGCGACGCTCCAGATAGTCCCGGAACTCGTCCACCCCGTTCTCGACCTTCACGATGCGATCAGCGACGAGGGCCTTGGTCATCGGCTGCGCAAGGCCTGGCGTCGCGGAGTGCGCGAGGAACAGTACGACCAGCAGCGGCAGCACGACGGTCTGACATCTCATGGGCTTCCTCCTCCACCAGCAGCAGCTTCAGCGTAGCGCATCAACGTGCCTCGTGCTGTGACGATTTTGGGCTGGCCGTCACTTGCCGCGCATCTTACCGACCGACGGGCGCACGCCGGCGGAGCTCATCGAAGAAATTCAAGACGAAGACGATCGAGCGCTCCTGTCTCGAGGTTTCGGGTGTCGACACCGGCACGTTCACGACGGCTCGGCCGCCATCCGGCGCGAGGTCGAACCCAACGACCGCGCGCACGTTGTCGGCCCACACCCGAGGCTTCTCCGCGACAAACGAGTCGCCAGTCGCGCTGTAGCTGACCGCCATGATCTGGGTGCCAGCCAGGTACAGCAGCTCGCGGCCGTTCGGCGACCACACGGGCACTTGTCCCCCGCTGTTGGAGATCAGCACCCTTCCGCCGCCGGTCGACGGGCTCGCCGGAAACGCGCGGACATACACCTCGAGTCTCCCGGATTCGTTCGACGCGTACGCCAGCCATCGGCCGTCAGGCGAGAACGCCGCGTCGATGTCGACGAACTTTGTCGTCAGGAACCGTTCCGGCTTCCCCGCTTTCAATCCACCGGCGCCGCGTTCAATCGGAACGGACCACAGTTGCGGATTGCCGTCTGCCTGGAAGTAGGCCAGCCGCGTGCCATCCGGCGTGAACGACGTGGGGAACTGCAGGCTGATGCTCGACTGGAGCAGCTCTGGCTGTCCGGCGCCGTCGGCGCGGCTCCAGAGAAGGCCACGACCGATCGCACCGAAGACGACATACTGGCCGTCGCGGGTCCATACCGGATTCCCGAACGCTCCTCCACCCAGGGTGAGACGCGTCATGGCGTCCCTCGACGGCTCGTAGACCCAGATGTCCTGGTTGGCGCCGTCCTGAATGACGATGGCGATGCGCGTCCCGTCGGGGGACACACGGGGCGTGCCGAGGTAAGCGCCGGGCTTGCCGAGCACCGGCTGCTGGGTGCCTCCCTGGGCGACCCACCGCATGGTCGACGTCAGTGAGCCAGCGCCCGCGCCTCTCCGGTACACGAGCGTGCCGGTGCTCGACACGTCGAACTGCGCACCATTCGCAATCGCGTCGTAGGCCACGTCGTCCAGAACCGGGACGGCGGTTCCACGCGTTTCCAACCGCTCCACGTCGAACGGCACGGCAAACATCGTCGCCCTGTTCATGTAGACCAGAGTGACCGCTCGCCAGATAGCGGGGCGAGCCGCCGCCTCGCACGAGCGTCTTGCGGCGACCGTCGGCGATCGAGACCACGTCGATGGTGCTGTTCTCCGGGCCGGGCGGGGACGAGACCGTCTGGAAGAGCAGCGCCTTCGCGCCCGGCAGGAGTTGTGGCTGCACGTGGAACAACTCGCCGCTGGCCAGCTCCAGCATCGGCGTCGTCGCGCCTCCTGTCGAGGGTATGCGCAGCACGCCGGTGGCGGAAGGGACGCCTGTGCCAACGACGAGGTTGCCCTGATCGTCCCAACCCCCGCCGGTCATCGCGGGAAGCTCACCCAACCGGACGGCGCCGCCGCCGTCGACCGGAACCTTGAAGATCTCTCGACCATTCCAGAAACCCACCCACTGCCCGTCGCGGGAGAAGAACGGGTTGGTGGCGCCCTCCGTGCCCGCCAGCTCGGTGGCGCTCGGCTGGTCCAGCCGTCGCATCTGGAGCTTCGGCGGCACCACCGGCGATGCTGCCCACGTACACCAGCCGGGTTCCATCGGGTGAGATCACGACGCTGCTGAACGTCGGGGCGACGAGAGGCTGCAGGGTCACGTCCGGCCCAAGATCGACGTCAAGACGCATGGTTGGCTGCGAGGCTGGTGGCGGGCGAACCCCGCCACAGTGCCCAGAGGGCGACCGCTGAAACGACAGCGAGCAGTCGATGCGGCCGCCCACCCCAGGATGCCGGCGGTTCTCGATCGCGATGAAGCGACCGGCCTGTCGTCGAGTAGCTTCCAGACGTCGCCGATGTCGCGCAGACGCTTCTTCGCGGATCCTTCTCCAGGCAGCTCTCGAGCAGCCTCCGGACGTTCGCGGGCACACCATCCCAGCGCGGCTCGGACTGGATCACCGCCGCCAGGATCGACGACACATCCTCGCCGTCGAACGCGCGCCGGCCGTCAGCATCTCGTACAGCACGACGCCGAACGCCCAGATGTCGGCGCGTTTGTCGACCGGCTTGCCGCGCGCCTGCTCGGGCGCCATATACGCGGCCGTGCCGAGGATCATCCCCGGCTGCGTCGCGCCCATGGTCATCGTCGGCGAGTGCGTGAGACTCTGCTGGCCGATCTCCCCCGACTCCGGCGAGGCGATCTTCGCCAGACCGAAGTCGAGCACCTTGACGGTGCCGTCGGTCTTGATCTTGATGTTGCCCGGCTTGAGATCGCGGTGGACGATGCCCTTCTCGTGCGCGGCTTCGAGCGCGTCGGCGATCTGCCGCGCGTAGTGGAGCGCGGTCTCGAGCGGCAACGGCCCTTCAGGCGATTCCCCCTCGACCAGCTCCATCACCAGGTAGTTGGGTCCGACGTCGTGCAGCGTGCAGATGTTGGGATGGTTCAGCGCCGCGACGGCGCGCGCCTCGCGCTCGGAGCGTTCGCTGAACTGCTCGGCAGAAACCTTGACGGCGACGTCGCGCCCGACGCGGGAATCGCGGGCGCGATAGACCTCGCCCATGCCGCCCGCGCCAATCTGGGCGAGGATTTCGTAGGGGCCGAGTTTGTCACCAACAGCGAGGAGCATCGGACGCCAGCGAAGTCTACCTCGTCGGGAGCCAGGTGTGCGGCTCGAGCTCACTTCACGCCAGTGGACACCACGGACGTCATGAGGCTCCAGCAGGAGCTGGACTACAATTCTTCGTTCTGCGCGACGCTGGAGGCGTGGCTCAAGAAGGACTGTGCCGGCATGTGACCTTCAGAAGGAGATGTCAATGAGTGGTCAGGACAGGATTCAGCGGTCGATTCTCCCAATCCCCGATGTACAGCACGTGGGCGTCACCACCTACGACGCGAAGGATCCGGACACCAAGTACCCGCCGATCCAGCTGCTGCGGCCCCCGAAGGGTGCGCCCAACGTCCTCGTCGTGCTCCTCGACGACGTGGGCTTTGCGGCGTCGAGTGCGTTCGGCGGCCCCATCAACACGCCGACGGCCGAGCGTCTCGCCAAGGGCGGCCTCAAGTTCAGCCGTTTCCACACGACGGCGCTCTGCTCGCCGACGCGGCAGGCGCTGCTGACCGGCCGCAATCACCACTCCGTCAACATGGGCGGCATCTGCGAGATCGCGACCGCGGCTCCCGGCTACTCGTCGGTGCTGCCCAGGGACAAGGCGCCGCTCGCCATGACGCTCAAGCTCAATGGCTACTCGACGGCGCAGTTCGGCAAGTGCCACGAGGTACCGGTCTGGGAAACGAGCCCGATGGGCCCCTTCGACCAGTGGCCCACCGGCGGCGGTGGCTTCGAATACTTCTATGGTTTCATCGGCGGTGAGACCAACCAGTGGTACCCCGCCATCTACGAAGGCACCACCACCCTCGAGCCGGAGAAGACGCCCGAAGAGGGTTACCACTTCACCGAAGACATGACGGACAAGGCCATCAAGTGGACGCGCCAGCAGAAGGCGCTGATGTCCGACAAGCCGTTCTTCATGTACTTCGCGCCGGGCGCCTGCCATGCGCCGCATCACGTGTCGAAGGAGTGGATTGACAAGTACAAGGGCAAGTTCGACCAGGGGTGGGACAAGCTGCGCGAGGAAATCTTCGCCCGCCAGAAGAAGCTGGGCGTCATCCCCGCCGACGCGGTGCTGACCACGCGACCGGCCGAGATCCCCGCGTGGGACGAGACGCCGGCGAACATGCGGCCTATCTTCGCCCGCGAGATGGAGGTCTACGCCGCTTTTCTCGAGCACGTCGATCACCACCTTGGGCGGCTCATCGACGCGCTTCAGGATCTCGAAGTCCTCGACGACACGCTGATCTACTACATCATCGGCGACAACGGCGCCTCGGCCGAAGGCACGCCCAACGGCTGCTTCAACGAGATGGCCACGCTGAACGGGCTGGCGGGCATCGAAACGCCGGAATTCCTCGCGTCGAAGATCGACCTCTTCGGCGGGCCGGACGCCTACAACCACTATGCGGTGGGCTGGGCGCACGCGATGGACACCCCCTATCAGTGGACCAAGCAGGTCGCGTCACACTGGGGCGGCACCCGCAACGGCACCATCGTCCACTGGCCCAACGGCATCAAGGCCAAGGGGGAGGTGCGCAACCAGTTCCACCACGTGATCGACATCGCACCGACGATCCTCGAGGCCGCCGGCCTGCCGCACCCGACCGTCGTCAACAGCGTGCAGCAGGCGCCGATCGAAGGCGTCAGCATGCTGTACGCGTTCAACGACGCCAAGGCCGCGGAGCGCCACGAAACGCAGTACTTCGAGATGTTCTGCAACCGCGGCATCTACCACAAGGGGTGGACGGCGGTCACACGCCACGGCGTGCCGTGGCTCGGCGCCTACAAGCGCGCGTTCGACGACGACGTGTGGGAGCTGTACGACACGAACACCGACTGGACGCAGTCGAAGGACCTTGCGAAGGAAAACCCGAAGAAGCTCGCCGAGCTGCAGCGGCTCTTCATCATCGAAGCCGCCAAGTACAGGGTGCTGCCGCTCGACGATCGGACCTTCGAGCGCTTCAACCCGGACCTCGCCGGACGCCCACAGCTCATCAAGGGCAAGTCCCAGATCCTCTTCGGCGGCATGGGACGTCTCAGCGAGAACTCGATCCTGTCGATCAAGAACAGATCGTATGCCATCACGGCGGATCTTGACGTCCCGAAGTCCGGCGCCGAGGGCGTCATCATCGCGCAGGGTGGGAACCTCAACGGCTGGAGCCTGTACGCCAAGGGCGGTAGGCTGAAGTACTGCTACAACTTCTTCGGCATCGAAGTGACGTACGTCGAGGCGACGCAGCCGATTCCGGCGGGGAACCACCAGGTACGGATGGAGTTCAAGTACGACGGCGGCGGTACCGCCAAGGGCGGCGGCGTGACGCTCTTCGTTGACGGCAAGGCCGTCGGCGAGGGCCGCATCGAGAAGACCGTGCCGATGGCCTTCTCCGCGGACGAAACCTGTGATGTCGGCAAGGAAGCCGGCTCGCCGGTGTCGCCCGACTACGGGCCGACGGGCAACGAGTTCAGCGGCGAGGTGAACTGGGTGCAGATCGACCTGGAGAAGGACGACAACGACCACATGATCTCGCCAGAAGAGCGCTTTCGCGTCGCCATGGCCCGGCAGTAGACTGACCCGATCGTGGAGTGGGGCCCTGCCCCACTCCCCCGTCATCACCTGGAACATTCGCAGAGGAGAAGGACGCATGACCCTGGGGCGCACCCGTGCACCGTTGGTCCTCTCGCTGCTGAGCGTCTGCTTCCCGGCGATGCTGTTCGCCCAGGACCGCATCTTCGTCGACCAATGGAGCCCGACCCGATCGGAGCTCTACATCGCTGACGCCGAAGGCGGGAACGCCCGCAAGCTGGTTGCCGGGTTGGCGCTCGATTACAACGCGTCCTTTTCCTTCGACGGCGAGTGGGTGGTGTTCACTTCCGAGCGGTACGGCAGCGCGGATATCTTCCGCGTACGGGCCAATGGAATGGACCTCGAGCGGCTCACGGACGATCCGGCCTTCGACGATCAGGCCGCGCTCTCGCCGGACGGCCGTTCGCTGGCGTTCGTGTCGACCCGGGAGACAGGCTCGACGGACATCTACGTCATGGACATGGAGACTCGCCAGGCCCGGAACCTCACCAAATCGCCCGGCGGGGACTATCGACCGAGCTGGTCGCCGGATGGACGAACGATTGCCTTCTCCTCAGATCGAGGAACCAGGCTTCAGCGATCGAAGGGCAACTGGGAACAGGTGCAGGAAGCCAGCGTCTACCTCGTCCTCGCGGATGGCCAGGGTCTTCGCAAGCTCTCATCAGAGGGCCAGCTCGCAGGGTCGCCGAAGTGGTCACCGGATGGCGAGCGGATTGTGTTCTACGAGCTCGCCGTGGGCGACACGTTCAGGGCACGCGGCGTCGCCAGCCAGGCCTCCGTGGCGTCGCGGATTGTCTCGATCGATCTCAAGACCGGCGCCCGCCTCGAGCATGCCTCGGGGCCCGGACTCAAGCTGTCGCCTCAGTTCCTCGACTCGACCCGCATCGGCTACCTCGCGAAGGCAGGGATGACCGCGGCGTTGACCTTCAGCACTGGTCAGAAGGGCAGCGTTGGCGACATCGGTGCCCCGGCATGGTCGCGCGATGGCCGCCGGCTGGTCTATCACAGCGGACCGATCGAGACGATTCCTTCACCCCGCACGCCGGGCCAGGTGCTGCACGGCCGCCATTCGCGGTACGGCCTGCTCTTCGCGAGCGGCTTCCCGGCCGTGTCGCCAGATGGACGACAGCTTGTCGTCAGCGAGCGCACAGGCCGGGGACAGCCGGACGACCGTACTTCACTGGTTGTCTGGAATGCCGACGGCACCCACCCGAGGCGAATCTTCCACTCGGAAGGGTCCGTGATGTCGCCTCAATGGTCTGCGGACGGACAGTGGATCGTGTTCGGCGCCGGCACGTACTTTCTGGGCCGCTCCAGCAGTCCTGCCCAGATCATGATCGTGAAGCCGGACGGCTCGGGCGCCCGGGCGCTGACCACAGGGCCCGGCAATGCCGGATTTCCGAGTTGGTCGCCTGATGGCAGGCAGGTCGTCTATCGATTCTGGACCGACGGCGCCGCTGGACTGCGCATCCTCAACCTGTCCGATGGCGCGGTCCGCACGCTCACGACCGGCTACGACAATTTCCCGAGCTGGTCGTCGCGGGGCCGCATCGTCTTCAGTCGCTACGTGAACGACGAGTTCCATATCTTTTCGGTGAACCCTGACGGCACCGCCTTGACGCAGCTGACCAAGGGGCCCTTCGACGATTCCCATCCTGCCTGGTCGGCCAACGGCGAGCACGTGCTGTTCAGCAGTTCGCGCTTCGGTTTCAAGGACGAGGCGCCGCTTGCGGATATCCCACAACCCTACGGCGAGCTGTTCATCATGAAAGCCGACGGCTCGGAGCAACAGCCGCTCACCGACAACCGCTGGGAAGAAGGCACGCCAGCCTGGCAGACCGTACGTCCGACCGCAACCAGAAAGTGACCCCTTCGGTCTCGATCATTCTGCCGACCTTCGATCGCCGCGCATTCCTGCTTGAGGCGGTGGACTCCGTCCTGGCCCAGACTGTTCAGGACTGGGAACTGCTCGTGATCGACGATGGATCCACCGACGAGTCGGTCGGGTCGCTGGACGCGCTCGCGGACCCGCGCATCGCGGTACACCGACGCGCACACACAGGTCACATCGCGCGATTGAGAAATGTCGGCATCGCCGCCGCGCGCGCACCCTGGGTCGCGTTCCTCGATTCTGACGACCGCTGGCTCCCCCAGAAACTGGAGCAACAGCTTGCCTACCACGCTGGCCATCGCCGCTATCGCTGGAGCTACACAGGACGCCGCTTCATCGACGCGGAAGGCGCGGAACTGTCACCGGACCGCTTCAGGACGTGGCAGCCGCACTCCGGCTGGATCCTCCGGCATGTGCTGACGCACGATGCGAACATTGCATTGCCGTCGGTGATGGTCGATCGCGCACTGCTCCTCGAGGTCGGAGCGTTCGACCCGGAATCCCTGGCGGGGGAAGACTATGACCTGTGGCTCCGGCTCGCCGAACGTGGTGAGTGCGGTGTCCTGGAATCCGCGCTCGTTGAAGTGCGAAAGCACAGGATCTCGACGGCTCAACTGCCAGAGGTCGACCTCGCCTTCGTAGACATGTTTCGCCGCTTCGCGTTGCGAACGAATGACCAGGAGTTGTGCAGAATCGCGCGAACCAGCGCCGTTCACCATGCGGCGGGGGCCACCGACCGACTGGGGCTGCAAAAGCGTTGGAGCGAGGCATTCGCGGCGTTCGCCCTGGCCTTCCGCCTGCGGCCACTCGCTCCTCTTGTCACCCGCATCGGTCTGCGACTGGCCTGGCGACGCGTCCGCGCGGCATGCGGTTGGCGGGCGCTGCGAACAGATGGCGTTTACAGCAGTGGACGCGAACGATCCGAATGAGACCGACACCACGTTGATCTAAAATCTGTTTTCGTTGGGAGCTTCATGACCATCAATCGTCAATGGATTTTCGCGAGCCGCCCGCAAGGCATGGTCAGCCAGGCCAATTTCGAGTACCGCGAAACGCCGCTCAGCGACGCGCCGCTCCAGCCCGGCGATGTGCTCGTGCGCAACAAGACCTTCTCGCTCATCCCTGCGCAGCGGACCTGGATGAATGCGGATTCCGAATATTTCCCCCCGATTCCCATCGGTGCGGCCGTCTACGGACCGTCGACGGGTGAAGTCGTCACGTCCGCGAACGCCAGGTTCCCCGTCGGTACGCGCGTGATCGGCCTGACGAAGTGGGAGGACTATTCGCTGGTGAAAGGCGACCGGATCACGATCTCGCCGTTGCCTGCGGATGTCGACCTGATGGATGCGTTGAGTGTGTTTGGCGGCAACGCCCTGACCGCCTATCTAGGCCTTCTCAAGATCGGCCAGCCGAAGCAAGGCGAGACCGTCGTCGTCACCGGCGCAGCGGGGTCGACAGGTTCCATGGCCGTGCAGATTGCCCGCATCAAGGGCTGCAACGCCATCGGCATTGCCGGTGGAGCCGCCAAATGCGGTTGGCTCAGGTCCGCATGCCACGTCGAGGCCATCGACTATAAGAACGAGAGCGTGGCGGAACGGCTGAAGGCGCTGGCGCCCAAAGGCGTCGACGTGTTCTTCGACAATGTCGGCGGCGTCATCATGCAGGAGGTGATCGACCAGATGGCCATGCATGGCCGCGTTGCCGTGTGCGGTCAGGTCGCGCACTACAACACCCTCGGACCGGCACCCGGACCGCGCGATATGTTCCGCGTGGTCTCGCACCGTTTGCGCATCCAGGGGTTCATCGCCAGCGACCTGATGGCCGACCGCGACGCCGCCATGGCGGACCTTCGGCAATGGGCGAAGGAAGGTCAGCTCGCGTATAAGACCGACGTACGCAGCGGATTTCGCAACCTGCCCCAGGTCTACGCCGATTTGTTCACCGGCGGCAACGACGGCACGCTGATCCTGATGGTGGACTAGCCCATCGCTGACCGCGTCGCCGTGGGACGCCAGGTCTACTTGTAGATGCCTGTCTTGTTCTTCTCCTGCATGCGCGCACCGCGCAGGATGCCCTCCATCGCGTAGTTGCCCTCGTGGCACGCGTACTCAAACAGCTGCTCGTCCGTTTTCGTCATCGGGAACATGGCGCTCCACGGCTGCGTGTACGAGTTCTTGTCCGAGACCGTGAACTCGTACTTGATCGTTGCCTGGTCCATTCGTGTGAACCGTTCCACGACGCGCATGTCTTTCGTGGACCCGTTCAAGCTGGTCCCGTCGAGGAAGTTGATGGTCTCGACGATGAGCGTGTCGCCTTCCCAGCGGCCGCGGGAGTCGCCCGACCACTGGCGAAGCGTGCCGTGCGGCCGTCCATCGGTCGGAATGATGCGGGCGGAGTGCACCATCTCGTTGTGAATGACGATGGCACCGGGAATCTGCACGATCTGGACGTTGTTGTTGTAAGCGCCAGGCGTCATCGGGGGGCCGGCGTTGAAGCCCATGAGGCAGCGGTCGGCCAGCGTCCGGTCCTCGGGGTCACTCGCCCAGCCGAGGCTCAGCTTCCGGCTCATTTCCCCGTTCGCGCGGCGCACGGCCTCGATCATCGGAATCCTCCCGGTGGAAGGTTCGACGATGAGGGACGTCCGCCTGTCCTTCGTCATCTGGCTGCCCCGCTCGTACCAGAACTCGTTGTACGACAGCACGCCGCCGTCGGCTCGCGCTGGGTAGCCCGCGCTCGGCTGCCCTTTGATCGGGTCGAACAGGTCGCGGTTCTGGCGTATATTCTCCTGCGTCTCAAACGCCTGCACTTCCTCGTCGCTCAGCGTCGTCTTGCCAGCGAGCGCATCGGGGCGCTGGAGCGGCGTGATTGTGCTGAAGTTGAAGATGCCTTCGAGGGAAGGCTTGCCGTCTGGCGTCCGGGGCAGCCCTGGGGCGGGCGCCTGGGCCAGCCCAGTCACGGGCGCGATTGCCAGTACCGCGAGCCATGCAAACGCCGCCAGCCGTGAGCGATCGCGCATCATGTCACTCCTCCACTTGCGCACCCGAAGCGGCACACCGGGCCGCCAGTCGAGCGCGCTCGTCGCGGCTCCTGGCCGCAGCGTCGCACGGTACCGTAGTTTATGGCGCCAGGCAAGCAGTACGTTCATCCCGACGGCGGCTCCAGCCCCGCCGTAGTCGGCGTCTTCTGGCATTGGATGGTGACGAAGTCGCGCTGAAGCGTGCAGCCTTGACCAGGAATTGTGGCCATGCCCCACTCAGGCATGGCCACAACCGGTCATCGACTCATGGCGGCCCGAAGGCCCCTGACAGGAACGTCGGCAGCGGAGGTCCGCCGGCGGCGCACGACGAATTCTACGTGGTACGACACGCGGTGAACTAGCTGCTTGCACGGATTTTACAAGGCGCACTTCACTGTGCCTACACTTCTCCATGGGCGTTCCCCGGTCGATGCCGATGCGCCGGCTCAAGGCCACCATCGCCGCCGCTTCTCTGGCGTGTGCCCTCGGGTGCGCGGCGGCCGTCAACTACGCCGATCCGTCCGGTCCGATCCTGACCGGCCGGCAAAGTTCGTCACGCCAGGGGAACGGCCAGCTCAGGCTCGTGACCTTCAACATCAAGTGGGGAGAGCACGTGGACCGCGCGGCACGCGTGCTGACAGCATCCGGCCCGCTGAAGGACGCCGACGTCCTGTTCCTCCAGGAGATGGACGGGCCCGGCGTCGACGAACTGGCGCGCGCCCTCGGCATGAACTCCGTCTACATCCCCTCGGCGCAGCATCCCTCGTCTGACGGAGACTTCGGCGTGGCGATTCTCTCGCCATGGCCGCTCGAGGATGCGCGGAAGGTGCCGCTGCCCTACCAACATCGGTTTCGGAAGCTGCGACGTGCGGCGGCGGCAGCGACGGTGCGAACGCCTGGCGGGCCGCTGCTCGCGTACTCGGTCCACTTCGAGACCGTGTACGGCCTCTGGAGCGGAGCGCACCGGCGCGACCAGGCGCGCGCCGTGCTGGCCGATTCGGCCGGCTGGACCGGTCCGATCGCGATCGGCGGTGATTTCAACGGGCGCGGGCCCGCGGACGAGGTCGCGAAGGCCGGATTCTCATGGCTCACCCGCACGCTCGACGACCGCGGCATGTTCTTCGACTTCGACCACGTGCTCGTTCGCGGGCTGTGTGCCGGCGGACCTCCATCTGCGGCGCACGCCAGCCACGGCGGCGCCAGCGATCACCGGCCGGTCTGGGCCCTCGTCCGGCCGTGCGGGCCTTCGTGAGGTGCTGCGCGCCCCATAATTCGAGTTGAGGCATGATCCCGCTGTGGTTGTGGAGGAATGCTGACCAGCTTGGCACCCGTCCTGGCGGCGGTGCTGCGGCTCTGCGCGGTTGACGCCAACTGCGCTGGGCCTCTTGCCCAGGCTCCGCCGGCAACGGCCGGGCCGGCGGCGCAGCAGTCGCCGGCGACCGCCCAAACGACCGACACACCGCCGGAAGCGGGCGACGAAGACGCGCTCGTCCGATCCCGGCGCTTCTCACGCTGGAACGAGTTCGACGGCAAGTGGGCCAGCATCCGGTTCGGTGCGGGCTATCTCGCTGGATTACGGCGCCTACGATCAGGACGCCGCAGGCGAGCAGCAGATGCCCGACCTGGAGACGGGCTGGAAGATGCGGGACTTCCGCATGCTGTTCAAGGGCCGGCTCAAGTTTCCCGGCCGGAGGGTCACGTGGTCGGCCGGCTTCATGTACGACAACGCGAACGATGCCTGGCTCGTGCGGCAGACCGGCATCAGTTTCGAGACGCCCGGCCTTACCGGCTCCATCTTCGTGGGCCGGCAGAAGGAGGGGTTCTCGATGTCCAAGATCATGGTCGGCTACCACGGCTGGGGCATGGAGCGCATGCCGATGAACGACTCCAGCGTTCAGCTGCTCGCCGACGGCGTGAAGTGGACCGGCTACGCCTCCAGACCGCGTGTGACCTGGAACGTGGGTGCGTATGGGGACTGGCTCTCAGAAGACCAGTCGTTCTCGATTGCCGATCACCAGTTCATCGGCCGCGTGGCCTGGCAGCCGATCCTCAGCGACGATGGCCGCGATCTCCTGCACCTGGGCGCGGCGCTGCGTTATGCGAAGTCCGATGACGGCCAGTTGCAGCCGCGGTCACGGCCGGAGGCCTACAAGTCGCCGTACTTCATGGACACCGGAAAGTTCCAGGCCGAGTCCACCACCATGACGGGTCTGGAAATCTACTATCGTCCGGGTCCGCTCACCGTTGGCTCGGAGCTCATGTTCCAGAAGGTCGACGCGCCTGACAACGCCAATCCGTTCTTTTTCGGCAGCGAGGTGTTCGTGGCCTGGAATGTGACAGGCGAAACACGCTCCTACAACAAGGTTGGCGGATACTTCAACGCCGTGTCACCGGCGCGATCCGTCTTCGATGGGGGCCCGGGCGCGTGGGAAATCGTGACCCGCTTCTCGTATACCGATCTCGACAGCGGACCAATCCGGGGCGGCCGGTTCTGGCGTTTCACGCCCCTGCTGAACTGGCACCTCGACGATCTGGTCCGCTTCGAGATCGCGTACGGCTACGGCACCCTGGACCGCTTCTCCCTCGTCGGCCACACGCACTTTTTTCAGATGCGGCTGCAAACCGCCTTCTGAACACCACGCGTATCACCGGGCGCCGACTCCGCCACGACCTGGCCGGGGATGCTGACGGCAGGCCTGCGCTGCGCCATAATCTGAACTGTTCGGTTGATGGTCAGGCCCGTTGTGCCGGACGAGGGAGGCTCTTGCGAGACGTTGCCGTCGCCACCATCGTCGCGAAGAAGTTTCTCCCTTTCGCACGCGCGCTGGCCGAATCCTTCCACGGCACACATCGAGGTATTCCGTTCATTGTCCTCCTTGCCGACGAGGCAGACGGCTACTTCGATCCGTCCCAAGAGCCGTTTGCCCTGGTCGGTCTCTCCGAGCTCGACATCCCACAACTGGAACGCTTCCGCTTTCACTATGCCCAGCAGCCCCTGAGCTACGCCTCCACCCCCTATCTGCTCTCATACCTGATCACACGCGGTTTCTCGCGGGTCATCTTCATCAAGCAGGAGAGCCTGGTACTCGGTGACCTCACGCCCGTTTTCGAGATCCTGAGTACTCGCTCGATTGTCCTGGTTCCACACCTCGCCGCACCACTGGAGGGCGCGGATCGCATTGAGCGCGAACTGAATATTCTGCAATCGGGCACCTTCAACGTCGGAATGCTTGGAGTCTCGGCGACTCCTGTGGCGGCACACTTTCTGAAGTGGTGGCAGGATCGCGTCTACGCACATTGCCGCCATGCCGTGCCCGCTGGCATGCACTACGAGCAACGCTGGCTGGACCTCGTTCCCGGGCTCTTCGACGATGTCCATGTGCTGCGCGACCCTGCCTACAATGTCGGTCACTGGAATCTGCCCGATCGCGTCATCACCATCGTTGACGATGTGGTCCTGGTCAACGGCGAACGCTGCAGACTCTTTCGCTTCAGTGGTTATGACTTCGAGCACCCGGCAGCGGTCACCAGGTATTCGCCCCGATTGACAACGGCAAACGTCGGGCCGGCAGGAATCGTCTTCGAGCGCTTTGGTGGGGCGCTGGAGCGCCACGGCTATCGCGAGACCAATGAGTGGCCCTACGCCTACGGAGCGTTCGACAACGGCGCAGCCGTACCCGATGTCGCCCGCACGCTCCTGGCCGAGATGGGCGACGACGCTGTCCGCTTCGGCGATCCATTGCGCACGGGCCCGGGCAGCTTCTACGAGTGGCTCACTCAAGCCGTCGATGGTGGGCCGAACCGGCCGGGAGAGGTGACCCGGCTGTGGCACGCCGTGTATCGCGCTCGACCCGACCTGCAGAGCGCGTTCCCGGATCTGTCTGGGCCCGATCGCGAGTCATTTCTCGTGTGGACCGCCCAGTACGGACTACAAGAACATGGCATGTCCGATCACTTCCTTGTCTCGCCGGAGAGGAGCAGCTAGCCGGTTGATGAGCGAGGTGGCCGTCGGTACGATCGTTGCGAAGAACTTTCTGCCGTTCGCCCGAGTGCTCGGTCGATCATTCGTCGAGCACAACCCAACCGTGCCGTTCTTCGTCGTCCTGGCCGATCGAGTCGACGCGACGTTCACGCCGTCCAGCGAGCCATTTGAGATTATTCTCCTCCAGCAGCTTGCGATTCCAGACCTCCGGCGCCTGTGCTTCACCTACACGCGACAACAGGTGGCGATCGCCGCCAAGCCCTATCTGCTCAGGCACCTGCTCGATCAAGGGTTCACAACGGCGATCTTCCTCGACGCAGACATCCTCGTCATGGATTCGCTGCGACCGCTGTTCGACGAGGCTGCCGCGCACGCGATTTCGCTCACTCCGCACCTGCTTTCACCCTTGTGCTCCGACGATCGGTGCACGCGCGAGCTCAACATCCTTCAGTCGGGGGTCTACAACGGCGGGTATGTCGGCGTTTCGGAACACGCGTCGGCACGCCAGTTCCTGCACTGGTGGGCCGATCGGTTGCATACGCACTGTCGGCACGACGTGTCACAAGGGATGCACTACGACCAGCGCTGGCTCGACCTGGTACCTGCGCTGTTCGACGATGTGCACATCGTCCGCGAGTCTGGCTGCAACACGGCACACTGGAACCTGCCAGAACGCAGCCTGACACTGACGCGGTTCTTCCACTTCAGCGGCTTCGAGCCCGAGCGTCCGTGCTGCGTGACACGCTACTCGAGCCGCCTGACCATGGAAAGCCTCGGGCCTGCTGCCGCGCTCTTTACGCGCTACGTGAGTCTGCTCTGCGCCCAGGGTTACTTCGAGTGCAAGGACTTGCCGTATGCGTTCGGCGCCTTCGACAACGGCGTGCCGATTCCAGATCTCGCGCGGAGGCTCTATCAGGATCTGCGCACCATGGCCGACCAGTTCGGCGATCCGTTCGAGGCGTCCGGCGCTCACGCGTACTTTCGATGGCTGAACGAACCAGCCGCGGGACCGTCCGGCTTGCCTGGATCAGTCAGCCGGCTGTGGCACGAGGTGTACCGCTGCCGGCCTGATCTGCAACATGCGTTTCCTGAGGTGTTCGGGGCCGACAACGCCGCCTTTCGCGCGTGGCTGGCTGTGAGCGGGCTCCGGGAGCACAACATCGCCGAAGCGTTCCTGCAATGACGATTGTCGGCAGGCGCCCTGTTGCCTTTGCCTGGACCGCCCGACAATCGTTTGTTATCCTCCCGTAAACCCGTTGCCGCTGCTTCCCCTCGTTCTCGTCGTCGCGCTCGGGCAAGCCGACGCTCCGGCAATGTCCTGCCGGTTCTCGGTCCGCGCGGATCAGCGGACAACTGAGCCCGTGCAGGACGGCTTTTCGGTCACCGTTCGTCGCAAGGCCGATCCGGCCCTGACAAAGGACGCCTGCGTGATCGAGGTGCACGACCGCCAGGGGCTCCTCGTCTTTTCGCGCGAAGGGTTCAATACCAAGCTGCACGATGACGGTAGACGAGACGTCGACAACGACGGTTCGCCGGACCTGGTCATTGGATCCGACTCGCGCGCCACCAACCGCTGCTGCAGGGAGTACGCCGTCCTGTCGTTGACGCCGGCTCCGCGTGCCGTGGGCACGTTTGCGAACCTTTCGTTTGAGACCGATCTCGGCCGCACCACGGTGTGGGCGACGTTGTCGTTCGACGATTTCGCAACAGACGTGGGGCCCGTGCCGACGATCGTCATCGTCGGGCAGTTTCGGGAGGGACGCTTTGTCGACCTCACGGCCGAGCGTTGTCCGGTGATCCTCGCTGGAACATCCAGGGGTCTCGGGAACCTGTCCCAGGATCTCTGGCAGATCGAAGCCAATCACCGGGCGGCGTCGCGGGCGGAGACAGGTCCGCCGTCGCTCGAAGTCGAGACCACTCGCGGCTCGGCGACAAGCGTGGCCCTGCAGATGCTGTACTGCGGCAGAGAGGCTGATGCACACGACGTCATCCGGCAGGTGTGGCCTGACGCTCAGCAGGAGGCTATCCGCACGTCGTTCGCCGCAGCGGCGGCGGCCGCGCGTCGCCGCTGAATTGTCCGCGCGTGCTGAAGTTCATGACGAGGGGTTCGAATGAGGCGGTAAATGCGGCTCCCGCGAACGCCTATCGGCCCGACATTGACGGGTTGAGAGCGTTGGCGGTCTTGCCCGTCATCTTGTTCCATGCCGATTTGTTCTTCCCCGGGGGATACATCGGGGTCGACGTGTTCTTCGTGATCTCAGGCTATCTGATCACCCAGATCATCGAGCGAGACTTACGGGCGCACAGATTCTCGGTGCTCGTCTTCTATCAGCGGCGGATCCGGCGCATCTTCCCCGCCTTGTTTGTGATGTGCGCCCTCTCACTTCTTGTGGCCTATTTTCTCCTGGTCCCTGAGGAGCTGAGAGACTTCGGGAAGACACTGCTCGCGTCGTCGGCCTTTTCCTCCAACATTCTTTTCTATCGATGGTCGGGGTATTTTGCGCCCGACTCCGAGTTTGCACCGCTCCTGCACACGTGGACGCTGTCTGTCGAGGAGCAGTTCTATGTCGGCTGGCCGTTGCTTCTCGGAGTCCTCAGTCTCCCGGGGGCGGCGAGGTGGAAGACGCTCGCGGCCGTCTCGATTTTCGGCGGCAGCCTGGCGCTGAGCGCGTACTGGGTCGCGACGAACGCCAACGCGGCGTTTTACTTGTTGCCGTCCAGGGCGTGGGAGCTGGCGATGGGCGCCCTGCTCTGCTTGTCGCCAATCTCCGGATTCCTGGCACGCCTGCCTCGCAGGGTGTCGTCGATCGCCTCGCTGACCGGCATCGGTCTGCTCGGCATCACCCTCGTCACGTATGACGCGACGACTCCGTTTCCAGGATTTTCGGCGCTGCTGCCGTGTGTCGGAGCGGCGCTCATCATCGCCGCGGGTGAGGGCGGGCCGTCGATCGGCGGGCGGATCCTCTCGCTTCGACCGCTGGTCTGGATCGGGTTGATGTCCTATTCGCTATATCTATGGCACTGGCCCATCCTGGTCTTCGGGCATCTCTTCGCCAATCACCCGCTGCGCGCGGCTGAACGCGTCGGCTTAGTCGGGCTGACGTTCATCGTCTCCTGGCTCTCGTGGCGGTTTGTCGAGCGCCCCTTCCGGAGCGCGCATGTGGTGCGCGCGACCAGTCGCACCTGGGTACTCGGGGGCCTGGCCACGAGTGCCGTTTTCATCGTCGTCGGTGCGGTTCTATTCTGGCGCGACGGCTTACCGTCTCGTGGACCGCATGTTGCTGGCATCGCACAGGACCTGGCCGCCGAGTTAAAGGCGCTCGAAAAATCGAAGTGCCTGGCTCACAGCGAGTTGCTTCCCGCCATCGACGGTTGTCTCCTTGGAGCGCAATCATCGACACCCGGATATGAGATCGTCCTCTGGGGCGATTCCCACGCGGCGCATCTGGCGCCGGTGCTCCACTCGATCGGCCAACACCTCGGAGTGACGACCCGGCAAATCACGAAGGTCGGATGCGCACCGCTCTCCGGTGTTGCATTTGGACGGGTCGATTGGATGCAGACGGGATGCCCGGCGTTCAACGATGATGCGCTCAAGGAGATCCTCGGCGACAGCCGGGTGCGTGTCGTAGTGATGTCTGCCCGCTGGGATCCCTACGCTGAGGGTTCCATGCTTTTGACCCTCGGTGGCGCCAGCCCCTCGCTGAGTCAGTCCCACCTGCTCTTTGTCGCTAGCCTTCGGAACGTTCTCATGGCGCTGACGGACAGCGGCCGTCAGGTCATTCTGATTGGGCAGGTGCCTCTACCGCCGGCGGAGTTCATTCGGTGCATCACGCGGGCACGCTTCAAAGGCTGGCCAGTAAACGCCTGCGCGATCGATGAATCCGTAGCGCGTGCCCAGACTGAAGCGTCGGTCAATCGACTGCTCGCGCAGGCTGGTTCAGGTCTCGAGGCACACGTCGAGATGGTGCATCCCTATGATGAGCTGTGCAGCAACAAGGGATGCATGGTTGAGGCCGCTGAACGGTTCGTATATATGGATGATTCGCATCTGTCCCCCCACGGCGCGCATCTACTGGCAGACGAGACTCGAAGACAGCCTCACGTCTGCATTGCGGTGGCCGCACATTGGCAGATAGGGATTTTTTTCCTTTGTCCGTTGAGCGCGTCGAAGCTCCTCGGCCGAAGCGGCTCACAAACCGCGACGAAAAGGTCTCCACTAAATCCTGGGAACTCCAACCTGCAGCGGTGGAGCGGGCGTGATGTGCCAACAAGCCGCTACAATCGGACGTTGCATCTTCCAGGGAATTACTTTTGGATCTGGTTGACCGGTTCATGACAAGGAGTTCGAGTGTGCCGGTAAATGCGGCGCCCGCGAACGCCTATCGGCCCGACATCGACGGGTTGAGAGCGTTGGCGGTCTTGCCCGTCATCTTGTTCCACGCCGATTTGTTCTTCCCCGGGGGATACATCGGGGTCGACGTGTTTTTCGTGATCTCAGGCTATCTGATCACGCAGATCATCGAGCGAGACTTACGGGCGCACAGATTCTCGGTGCTCGTCTTCTATCAGCGGCGGATCCGGCGCATCTTCCCCGCCTTGTTTGTGATGTGCGCACTCTCAATTCTTATGGCCTATTTTCTCCTGGTCCCTGAAGAGCTGAAAGACTTCGGGAAAACACTGCTCGCGTCGTCGGCCTTTTCCTCCAACATTCTCTTCTATCGATGGTCGGGGTATTTTGCGCCCGACTCCGAATTTGCACCGCTCCTGCATACGTGGACCCTGTCTGTCGAGGAGCAATTCTATGTCGGCTGGCCGCTGCTTCTCCGAGTCCTCAGCCTCCCGCGGGCGTCGAGGTGGAAGACGCTCGCGGCCGTCTCGATTCTTGGCGGCAGCCTGACGCTGAGCGCGTACTGGGTCGGGAGTGACGCCAACGCGGCGTTTTACTTGTTGCCGTCCAGGGCGTGGGAGCTGGCGATGGGCGCCCTGCTCTGCTTGTCGCCAATCTCCGGATTCGTAGCACGCCTTCCTCGCGCGGTGTCTTCGATGGCCTCGCTGGCCGGCATCGGTCTTCTCGGCATCGCCCTCGTCACGTATGACGCGACGACTCCGTTTCCTGGATTTGCGGCGCTGCTGCCGTGTGTCGCGAGCGGCCCTCATCATCGCCGCGGGTGAGGGCGGCACGTCGATCGGCGGGCGGATCCTCTCGCTTCGGCCGCTGGTCTGGATCGGGTTGATGTCCTATTCGCTGTACCTATGGCACTGGCCCATCCTGGTCTTCGGGCATCTCTTCGCCAATCACCCGCTGCGCGCGGCTGAACGCGTCGGCTTGGTCGGGCTGACGTTCATCGTCTCCTGGCTCTCGTGGCGGTTTGTCGAGCGCCCCTTCCGGAGCGCGCATGTGGTGCGCGCGACCAGTCGCACCTGGGTACTTGGGGGCCTTGGCCACGAGTGCCGTTTTCATCATCGTCGGTGCAGTGTCTACTCTGGCGCGACGGCTTACCGGCCCGTGGGCCAGACGTCGTTGGCTTCGTCCAGGAGCTGGCCGCCGAGGAACAGGCGCTCGAACAATCGCGGTGCCTGGTGGCTCGCAGCGCGTCGCTTCCCGCCATCGACGGTTGTCTCCTTGGAGCGCAATCGTCGACACCCAGATATGAGATCGTCCTCTGGGGCGATTCCCACGCGGCGCAGTTGGCGCCTGTGTTTGGCTCGGTCGGCCAACGCCTCGGAGTGACGACTCGGCAAATCACGAAGGCCGGATGCGCGCCGCTTCCAGGCGTCACATTTTCGCGGGTCGATTGGATGCTGGCGGGATGCCCGGCGTTCAACGACGATGTGCTCAAGGAGATCCTCGGCGACAGCCGGGTGCGTGTCGTGGTGATGGCTGCCCGCTGGGATACCTACGCTGAGGGTCCCATGCTCTTGACCGACAGCGGGCGCCAGCCCCTCGCTGAGTCAGTCCCACCAACTCTTCGTCAGTGGCCTTCGGAAAGCTCTCATGGCACTGATGGACAGCGGCCGTCAGGTCATCCTGATTGGGCAGGTGCCCCTACCGCCGAGCGGAGTTCATTCGGTGCATCACGCGGGCACGCTTCAAAGGCTGGCCAGAAAACGGCTGCGCGATCGATGAATCCGCAGCGCGTGCCGAGACTGAAGCGTCGGTCAATCGACTGCTCGCGCAGGCTGGTTCAGGTCTCGAGGCACACGTCGAGATCGTGCATCCCTATGATGAGCTGTGCGGCAACAACGGATGCATGGTTGAGGCCGCTGAACGGTTCATATACATGAATGATTCGCATCTGTCCCCCCACGGAGCGCATCTACTGGAGACGAGACTCGAAAACAGCCTCACGTCTGCATTGCGGTGGCCGCAAGTTGGCAGATAGGGACTTGCCTCCCGCTATTTCTTTCCCTTTGTCCGTTGAGCGCGTCGAAGCTCCTCGGCCAGAATGGGGACACCGAGATTGCTTGCCTGGATACCCGCAGCGACGCAGATCTTGAGGACTTCCATGATTTCTTCAATGGTCGCGCCGAGCTTCAGGGCCGTCTTGATGTGCCGGCTTGTGCCGGGCGCGTACATATGGGTGATCGACGCATCGACGGCGATGCTCAAGAGTTCCGCCAGCTTGGGCGTGAATACCCCGCTGGTGTAGACCGGCAGGCTTACGGCGATGATCGCTTCCGTCCAGGCCGGGGCAATCTCGAAGAACGCGTCCCAGGCCGGATTCCATTGTCCCGCGGCTTTCATCTTGTCGCAGACAGGGGTGGCGGCCGACTTCGGCGTGAACGTCACACCGGCCGCCTTCGCTTCTTCCAGAAGAAGCGGTGCGCCCAGGCTGCACGTATGGAGCGCCAGAAGAGATGCGACCTTCAGGGTCATCAGGATCTCTTCGCGGGTCGCACCGGCCGCGAGTGCGCCGCGAATATGGCGCCGGGTGCCCTCGGTGCTCAAGTTCGTACACGCCGCATTCACCGCCAGGCTGATCAGTTCGACGTCCTTGCGCGGCAGGACGCCGCCGGTCCACGGGTCCGCGGACATCTTGAGGCATTGATCGACCCACACCGGTTCCCACTCGCGAAACTGGGCGAGCGCAGAGTTGTCCCAGGGACCGGTCGCTTCTGCTTTGTCAGGTACTGCCATTTTGACTATCTCCTCGACGAGGTTTGGGATGCTGAGATTGCACGCCTGGTCGGGTGACAGGTGTGAGGCCTCAGAAGCGGAAGGTGACGCCGCCGTTGATGTCGAACTGGTTGGCATACTGCGCGTCGCCGACGACGTAGCAGCCCCAGTACGGATCGCACCAATACCCTTCGGCGTCGGATTTGATGTACGTCGGCGTCAAGCGCACGCCGATTCGGCCGCCAACCCTCGACGACCCATACAGTTTCACGCCGGCGCCCCACGTGCTGGAGAACTTCGACGCGCCCGAGATGGTCCCGGCGACACCGTTGGCGCGGGTGTAGGCGACGTCGCCGAAGCTCGTGGCGCCGAGACCGCCCATGACGTAGGGACGGATCTTCGCGTCACCCTCGCCGAGGTTGTACGTGAAGGTGCCGTGGTACGTGCTGATGCTCATGTCGCCGATATCCTTCGTCGAGGTTCCTCCGGCCTGCAGGGTCGAGGGCTGGTTGCCGTAGAGGAAGCCCACCTCGGCGTTCGGTCCGACGAAAAACCCGAGGTCAAGACCCCAGCCGAAAGAGTCCTTCGGATCGAGACGGTCGAACGTTCCCTGTCCCGGGATGATGATGGCGTCTCCGCTGACGCCATCAGCGAAGACCCAGGCAAAGGTGACGCCGACTTCCACCCTGGGCGTTTGCGCGAAGGCGGGCACCGCCGCCAGCATTCCAACAAAAGCGTTGAGTACGATTCGTTTCAGCATGGTTGAGTGCCTCTCGTTGATCGATGGGTTGCGGAACTCCTGCCGTTCCTGACAATGGTTCCTGGCGTGTTCGAACTCGCTCCGCTGACGACCTGTCATGGCGTTCCGTGTTACTCATCGTCAGCCGATGTGCACTATAGGGGTCGGGGGGTACCGTCGCTACTGCCCTTAGGGGAAGGTGTGGAGTGCAGCCGCGGCGACCGACACATGGATCGGGCGAAACCGTGTCAGGCGCTCGGGCTGCTCGCCTTGCGAAACAGCCTGTCGCGGTCGCTGTCGAAGTGATACAGCTTCGCGACCGTGATCCGTTTCGCGAGAGCACTGCACGCGACGCAGGCCGCGACACTTCCGATCACCGGCCCGACCCAATAGATCCACCAACCGTCCCAGTGTCCTGAGATGATCGCCGGTCCCAGGCTGCGCGCCGGGTTGGTGCTCGTTCCCGAGATCGGCGACTCCGCGTACACCATCACGGCGTACAGGATGGGAAAGATCGCCGGGGTGAACGGACGAATCCGGCGAAAGCCGAGGAACACGCACAACAGCGTGACCATCGCGAACGTCGTGATGACTTCCCCGAGCAGGACGGCCCCGACGCTGTAGCCTTCGCCCGGGACGGTGGCGCCGAACGACACGCTTCGCCCCATCGCGCCCCAGGCCAGGAGCGGCACGCTCCCGAGAATGGCCCCGGCAAGCTGCGCCACGACATAACCGAGGGACGTCCGCAGATCGAGCTTGCCCATCAGGCGGAATGCCAGCGTCACGATGGGGTTGATGTGCGCGCCGCTTCGTTCCCCGACCGGGGAGAGCGCGATCAACGCACCGGTGGTGCCGAACAGGAAGCCGGTGATCAACCGGCGCCATCCTTCGCTCGGCAGGACGCCCGGAATGGGACTGCCTTCCCCGAACATCAGAATCACGAGCGAAAGGCCGACCAGCACCAGCGCCGCCGTCCCGACCAGTTCGGCACGAAGGACCAGCCAGGGAATGTTAGCGGACCTCGAGCTGCTCGCCACGGTCAGGCTTCCGCGAACTGGTTGACGACCTTGACGTAATCCGGCTGCCGTGCGAGGGCTCGCTTGGCTTTCATCCTCGATTTCTCCTGACAAGGCGCAAATGGGGTCGGCGCCGCTCCCGGCTGGCTGACGTCAGCGGCCGCGGCGGCGACCGCCTTCGAGGGTCACTTCGCCGCGTTGGCGCCCCTCACGCGCGTCCTGATCCGGTACAACCCCTTACTTGCCGTGATGAAGAGCGTCCGCCTGTCCTGACCGCAGAAGCTGACGTTCGCTGTCCACTCCTCGTCGGGGATCTGGATCTCCTCGATCTGCCGACCCGTCCTGTCGAACACCAGGACACCCTTGCCCGTGAGGTACAGGTTGCCTTCGTTGTCGAGCGTCATGCCGTCGGATCCCTGTTCGGCGACGAGCGTCTTGCGCGTGAGGCGTCCGTCCGTCGCGATGTCGAACCGGAAGGTCTTCCCGGCGCCGATGTCCGCCACGTACAGCGTCTTCCCGTCCGGCGTACCGATAATCCCGTTGGGCTTCTCCAGGTCGGCAGTCACGCGCACGAGTTGCCGGCGATCTGCGGAGAGAAAGTAGACGTGCTGCCCGTCCTGCGGCATCGTGTCGTGGGTCCACCAGGGCCGCTTGTAGAACGGATCGGTGAAGTAGATCGCGCCATCCGGCCGCACCCAGACATCGTTTGGGCCGTTCAGGGGTTTCCCACCATAAGCACCGAGAATCACGGTGACCTTGCCGTCCGGCGCAATGGACCACAGTGCGGTTTTCTCATCAGCGGCAGCGACCAACTGGCCCCGGGGGTCGAAGTACATGCCGTTGGCGCGGCCGGCTGGTTGCAGGAAGGTGGACAGCTTTCCGTCCACACTCCACTTCATGATGCGGTCGTTGGGCTGGTCGGTGAAGAAGAGGTTGCCCTCCGCATCGCACGTCGGCCCCTCGGTGAACTCGAAGTTACCAGCCAGTTTCTCCACCTTCGCGCCGGACGCGACGACACGTTCCTGGGCGCCGCAGAGCACGGGGGCCATGATGAGTCCCAGCCCCAGCACGGTCGCCGTCACGCGTTGCGTCGTCACAGTGCACGCACCTGGAAGACGTGGCATTGCCATGGCGCCAGATCGACATACAGACCGCTGTCCCGCATCTCGTTCCCGTCCCGTTCGTAGACGTCACCGGACAGCCCATCGTCGAGGCGCCACTGCCTGGATCGCAGCTCGTCCCACGGCACGTGCACACGAGCCTGGGCGGGTGCCTGCCCGTAGTTCACGACAACGAGCGCGCGCTCATTGTCCTTCACCCAGCACCAGGCGAGGATGTTCTGGCAGCTCTGGTTGTCGGGCCACCCGCTGCGCTCGCAGAGGCGCCACTCGCCGTTCCGGAAGAGATCGCGATTGGTTGCTTTCAGAAGGCGTCCGTAGAAGGCTGCGAGATCATGATCGACGGCCTCTGCCGGGCGCCGGCCCAGGAAGACCGGCAGCCTTACGCGCCATCCCTCGAACTGGCCCTCGTGCAGCAGCCGGGCCCCGGGGAGCGTGAGAATCGCCACTGCCGCCGCGCGACCCTTTCCATCGGGAAACGTCGCCGCCGCTCTGGGCTCGTCATGGTTCTCGATGAACCGGACCATGCCCTCCTGGTACGAAAGGTCCGCCAGGAGATGCTGCCGCACGCTCTCGGCGGGCCCGTGCTCCATCCGGTCGTAGAGTTTCTTGTCGTAGCAGAAGTCGAAACCTTGCTGTTGCAGCTCCCACTCCAGATCCCAATACGCCTCGGCGATGAACCTGAACTCCGGGTGCCTGCCCTTGATCGCCGGGATCATCGTCGTCCAGTAGTCGTTGTCGGGCTTGGATCCTGCGCGGCCACCCCACGTGCGCTCGAAGATGGCGTTCAGCACGAGCATGGCCATGTCGCACCGGATGCCGTCGCACTGTTCGGCAATCTCCGAGATCGTCTCGATCACCGCCTGCCGGAGCCCGGGTGAAAGGCGTTGAGCTGGAGCACATCCGGCCACGCCGGGAAGTACGGGTCCCGGCCGCAGGCGAACACCTTCCCGCCAAACTCGATGAAGGACCCCGGATCGCTGCGAGCATCCTCAGCGCTCCCTTGAATGAAGTACTCAGGATGATCGCTGACCCAGGGATTGTCCGGCGCCACGTGGTTGGGAACGAAGTCGAGGATCAGGCGCAGCCCACGTTGACCGAGGTGGCGCCGCGCGGCGGCGAGTCCCTTCGGTCCGCCGAGATGTTCGTCGACGACGTAGCGGCGCACGCAGTAGGGAGAGCCGACATTGTCCTCCGGCGCAAAGTCGGGGAGGGCCCTCCTGAAATCCTGGAGGAGCCCCTCGTTTCGCATGGAGATGCCAATCCCCGCAGGGCTCCGTTCCCACACACCCATGAACCAGACGGCGTCGAAGCCCTGATCGGCGATGGCATCCCACTCCTGCTCCGGGACCGTGGCGAGATCCAAGCGCCTCTGGTGCTTGCGGCTCAGATCATTCAGCCATACCCACGTGTTCACTTCGTAGATGACAGGATGCCTGGGCCAGGTCTTCATTTCTTCGGTTCCTTGCATCAAGACTGCGCATGCGTGTCGACTCTGAGGTCTGTCATCACTGAACGACGACTGGACCTCTCGCCATCTGTGACGCGAGCGTAGCTGTCCATCCGCACTCACGCGCAGAAACCTGGCGTCCACCAGCGAATCGAGCACCGTCTGGCACAGCCTCCGCTCCACGCCGCACAGACGTTGCACCTGTTCTGGCGTGAGACGCATCCCCGGCATTTCCAGAAACTCCGCGCGGAGACGGTTGAGTCATCGTCATGACCTCGAAGTCTGCCTGGTGCCCTCGAGCGAAGTGCGACCCACGCTCATGCCTCCGCAAACTGAATGACGACCTTGATGTCCTCCGGCTGCCGCTGGAGGGCGCGCATGAACGCCTCCGGTGGCTCGCACCGCGTGATGAGACGCGCCAGCCACGAGCGATCCGCGTGGGCCAGTGCCTGTCCCGCCCTGTACCAGTGACGCTTGTTGGCGTTGACGCTGCCGACGACGACGTTGTTTTTGAGCACTGCCGCTGCCGCGATGTCGGCCGCGGCGGGGCCAACCGTGGATCCGCCGGCACCGACACCGGTGAGGCACACGACACCTCCCGCCGCGATCCCCCGGACCGCGTCGTTGATGACCTGCCCGACCCCGGTGCATTCGATGATCACGTCCGGCTCGAATCCCACGCCCGCGATGTTGCCGGTGTGGTAGGTCGCGCCCAACGCCCGAACGAGATCCGGCTTGGTTCCCGATTCGACCCGGTCCAGGACGTGGATCTCGAGCCCTTGAAGCCGTCCGACGAGGGCTGCAAGAAGACCGATCGGTCCGGCGCCGGTCACGAGCACGGTCTGCGGCACCCAGAAGGCACGCTGGCCGACGGCGAGGACCTGCTCCCACGCCTTCGTGACAACGGTCGTGGGCTCGAGCAGCACGCCCAGGAGGCCGAGTGAGCGGTCGATCTTGATGGCGTACTCGGGTTCGATCCGCCAGCGCTCGGACATGAAGCCGTCGATCTCCTTGATGCCGCGCTCGGTATACTGGCCGTTCCGGCACATGTCCCACTCACCGACTGCGCAGTTGGGGCAGGGCACGGGGTCCGGACGCCGGACGATGCCGACCACGAGGTCGCCCTTCTGAAACGCGCCGCTCGTGCCGGGGTCCACCACCCGGCCCAGGGATTCGTGCCCGAGCACGAGACGCGTCTCCCCTCGAGGCGCCCAGCCGTACTTGCCCTCCACGATCTCGACGTCGGTCCCGCACACGCCGACGGCGATGGCTTCCACGAGCACCGACCCGGCGCGCGTATCCGGCTCGGGGATGTCTTCCAGACGTGCAGTTTCCGGTTTGTGCGGTTCAACGGTAATGGCCTTCATCGTCGATTTCTCCTGACCAGGCGATAGGGTCGGCGGCGATCCCGACCTGGTCCGCCGGGATGTTCGTCAACGACAGTCGATGAGAGGATGCCAGCGCCAGGCTCTCATGTCGTCTCCGACGCTGCGTCGGGCACCGCGCGCCGCCTTGCGCTGTTTCGGGCGCCCCGAGCGAACACGGCCTGCTTGCCCACGTCCAGTGCCTGCTTGGGATCCAGGGATCCGTAGAGCTCGATGAGCGTGGCGACGAGCCCCGTCCAGCCGGTCTGGTGACTGGCGCCCAACCCGGCGCCGTTGTCACCGTGGAAGTACTCGTGGAAGAGGATGTAGTCGCGCCAGTGGGGATCGGTCTGGAACTTCTCGATGCCGCCGTAGACCGGGCGCCGGCCGTGTTCGTCGCGGGTAAAGGTCCCGATGAGCCGGTCGGAGATTTCCTTGCTCACCTCGAAGAGGTTCATCAGCCTGCCGGAACCGGTGGGGCATTCGATTTTGAAGGTGTCACCGTAGTACAGGTAGAAGTTCTGCAGCGCCCGGATGATGAGCGCGTTCACCGGCATCCAGACCGGGCCTCGCCAGTTGGAGTTGCCGCCGAACATGCCGGTGTCGGACTCGGCCGGCAGGTAGTCCACGCGGTGCTGCTGGCCGTTGACAAAGAAGACATACGGGTGCCGCTCGTGGAACTTCGAGATCGAGCGGATGCCGTGGGGCCCCAGGAACTCGTTTTCGTCGAGCATCTTCGTGAGAATCCGGCGGAGCCGCTCCGGGTTGACCAGCGCCAACAGCCCCCGCTCGGCCACGCCGAGATGACCCGGACCGGTCGGGTGCATCGTCGCCAACAGTTCGGGACTCCGGCGCAAGCGCTCCTGGACGTAACCCATCGCACTCGGCACGCGCTCCCGCTGCTCCTTTTCGATCACGGTGGTGGCGCACAGCGGGAGGAGCCCCACCAGGGAACGCACCTTGAGCCGCGTGGCGCTGCCGTCGGGGAGCCGCAGGACGTCGTAGTAGAAGCCGTCCTCCTCGTCCCACATGCCGCCCTCGCCCGAGCGGTTCATGGCGGCGGCGATGTAGGAGAAGTGCTCGACGAACTTGAACACCATGTTCTCGTAGGTGCGGTCGTGGACGGCGAGTTCGACCGCAAACTCCAGCAGGTTCTGGCTGAAGAGGGCCATCCACGCCGTGCCGTCCGCCTGCTCGAGGTGGCCGCCGGTGGGCAGCGGGGCGCTGCGATCGAAGACGCCGATGTTGTCCAGGCCGAGGAAGCCGCCCTCGAACACGTTCTTGCCGAAGCGGTCCTTGCGGTTGACCCACCAGGTGAAGTTCAGCACGAGCTTGTTGAAGATCGACTTCAGGAAGTCGACGTCCCCCTCACCACGCCGGGCCTGCTCGCTGCGATACAGGAACAGGCTCGCAAAGGCGTGGACCGGGGGGTTCACGTCGCTGAAGTTCCACTCGTAGGCGGGCATCTGCCCGTTGGGGTGCTGGTAGGAATTGCGAAGCATCAGCTCCATCTGCTGCTTGGCGAAATCGGGGTCCACGATCGACAGCGGCAGCGTGTGGAAGGCCAGGTCCCAGGCCGCATACCAGGGGTACTCCCACTTGTCGGGCATGGAGATGATGTCCTGGTTCAGCATGTGGAACCACTCCGAGTTCCGGGCGTCGCGATAGCCGTGATGGAGTGGGTTGGAGTTGTGCTCGTCGAGCCAGTTGTCGCCATCGAAGAAGAAGAACTGTTTGCTCCACAGCATGCCGGCGATGGCCTGGCGCATGACGTTGGCCGCATCCTCACTCACGGATGGCGGGGTGACCGACTTGTAGAACTCGTCGGCTTCACGACGCCTGGCGGCGAAGACATCGTCGAACGACTTTCCGAAGGGTGGCTCTTCTGGTTCGGAGAAGCGCTCGAGAGGCGCACGCGAATCACCTCGGACTGACCGGCGCCGACGGTGACCTTGTAGTGTGCCGCGACCTTCGTGCCCTGCCTGCCGGGGTTCACGGCATCCTGCGCTGCCGTCGACGACGCAGTCGTTGATGCCGTCCTTCACGTACGCGCTCTCGTTCTTCTGCCCCGGAAAGAGTCGCTCGTGGTTGGTTTCGTTCTCGGTGAACAGCAGCGGAACGTTGCCTTCGCAGGCAAAGACGAACTCACCGAGCGCGGGATGCGCTGCCGCCACCGCACTCGCGCCTGCCGGCGCCTCGACCTGCCGGAGAGTCGGCTTCTGCGCGGCCCGGTTGGATGCGGCGATCCACGACGACCAGTCGTTCCGGAACCACAGCGTCGGCAGGAGGTGCAGTTCGGCGGCTTCCGGTCCCCGGTTGGCCGCCGTGATCGTGACGAGGATGTCCTCGGCGCCGCCCTTGGCGTACTCCACGAAGACGTCGAAGTATCGGTCGTCGTTGAAGACGCCGGTGTCGAGCAATTCGTACTCGAAGTCTTTTCGGGAACGCCGGTGGTTGGTCTCCACCAGATCGCCGTAGGGAAACGCCGCCTGGGGGTACTTGTAGAGGTACTTCATGTACGAGTGGGTCGGCGTGCTGTCGATGTAGAAGTAGTACTCCTTCACATCCTCGCCGTGGTTCCCCTCGCTGTTGGTCAATCCGAAGAGCCGCTCCTTGAGGATCGGGTCCTTCCCGTTCCACAGGGCGAGCGCGAAGCAGAGGCGCTGCTTGTCGTCGGAGATGCCGGCCAGCCCGTCTTCGCCCCAGCGGTAGGCGCGCGAGCGGGCCTGATCGTGGGTGAAGAAGCCCCAGGCATCGCCGTTCTCGCTGTAGTCCTCGCGGACCGTTCCCCATTGGCGCTCGCTGAGGTAGGGGCCCCATTTCTTCCAGTCGACCTTGCGCTCACGAGCCTCATCAAGCCTGGTGTGTTCAGTCGTTTTCATAGCGTCCTCGCTGTTGCTCCCATTCTTCGTAGCAACGCTGTTCGCCGTCTCTGCGATGCTGTTCGCCGAGCTCTGCAATGTCCAGCGTCATGATTTCCCCATCGTCGCCAGCATCACCTGGACAAGGACGATCTTCGTGATGGTCGCGGCTGGGAACGTGGTCGCGTAGGTGATATCCGTGCGATCGGTCGGCACGAGCTTGGAGCCGAACGCCAGGATGGCCGGGTTGCCGCCGACTCCGCCCGCCGCAGCGCCGAGGAGATCATCGAATCGCAGTTTGAGGATGAAATGCCCCCCGAGCATGTTCACGAGCATCGGGGTGAGGATGATGGCCGCACCCAGGGCCAGAAAGAGCGGCCCCAACTGCTGAACCGTGGCGATGAATTTGGGCCCCGACACCAGCCCGATCTGGGCAAGAAATATCGTCAGGCCGAAATTTCGCAGAGTGACGTTGGCGGAGAGTGGCATGGTCCACACCCAGTTTCCAGTGCGCCCGAAACGGCTGAGGATGAGCGCCATGACGAGGGGGCCACCAGCAACGCCGAGACTGAGCGTGCCCAGACCAGGCACCGGGATGGGGAGAATACCCAGCAGCACGCCGAGCGCCATGCCCACGCCCAGCGAGACGTAACTGAACTCGGCAGTGCTCTTGATGGAATCGCCAAAATGCGCCCGCACCGCATCCCGATCCTCGCGACTGGCCATCAGTCCCACGCGGTCGCCGTACTCCAGAATCAGGTCGGGTCGTGGCAGGATGTCCGCGTCGCCCCGGCGCACATGCATGATGGAATACTCGGACACGCCGGCGATCTTGAGGTCGCCGACCCTCACGCCGACCACAGTCGCCTTCGAAACGAAGAAACGGAAGTAGTCGAGATCCAGCCGGTCCTTCGCAATCCGGCCGGTCGCCGACTCCCCAATCAGCGCCTGAGCCCGTTCAAGAGCTTCGAAAGACTCGCCGGTCAGTGCCAGCGCGTCGCCATGATTGAGCACGATGTCGGGCGAGGGAACCCGGTTCTGATGGGACTGGCGTACGACGGCGATGTGCACGCCGGCTGGCAAAGCAGCGGTGAGCTCTGACAGTGGATGACCGATCACCTGCGCATTACGCACCACGATTTCCTGGAGCTCGAGACCGGCGCTCGTGGCCGCCGGGAGCTTCGGCTTGAGCCAGACATTGGCGAAATACATGCACAGGATCGGGGCAATCAAGCCGAACGGGTAGGCCACGCTGTAGCCGAGAGCCGGGTCGTTGTTGCCGACCGCACCGATCGCGGCCTGGAGTGTCGGCGTGCTCGTCAATGCGCCGGCAAACAAGCCGGCGACGTGCGCCGGCGCGACCGAGAAGGCGGCGTAGGCCACATAGCACACGCCGATGGCGACAAGGTGTGACACCAGGGCCAGTGCGTTCACCTTGAGGCCAAAGGGACTGGTCAGGCCGGCAAAGAACTGCTTGCCGTATTGAATGCCAATCCCGTAGACAAACATCACGAGTCCAAGGGAGCCAAGCAGCGCGGGGGGCGCCGCGTTGGGCGCCAGCATGCCCACTCCGAGACCAACGAACAGCACCGCACCGACGCCCAGGTTGAAGCCCCGGATGTTCACCTGACCAACGGCGTATCCCACCCCGATGACAAGAAACATCGAGAGCAGGAGCTGTTGCTCGAGAAATGTTCGGAGCATTTCCAGAAGTGTGTGTCCTGTTTACGCTCTGGGCGAGTTCTTCGGCGAGTGTTCTGTTAGTGCGAGCCACCGGCCTTGAGATCCGCCATTCTTTTCCGCACCACTGGCCGCAGATCCTCTCCGAACCCGGTCAGGGCCCCGCCGTCGACGGGGAGCATCAGGCCGGTGATCATGGCCGCGCGATCGCTCGCCAGAAAGCTCACGGCCTCTCCAATGTCTTCGATGGTGCTGAAACGTCCCAGAGGAATCAATCGCTTGACCGTCATTTCCCGGTACTCGGGCGTGGTCCCCTGCTCCATCAGCGGCGTTTGCACTGCGCCGGGACAGACGGTAGTTGACCGTGATATTGAAATCCGCAAGCTCCCAGGCCAGATGCGCGGCGAGGCCGGCCTGGCCGTACTTGGATGCGGTGTATTCAACGCCGCCGAAAAAGGCGATTCGAATGGATGCCGTCGAGCCGATGTTGATGATGCGGCCCTTTTTCTGCCTGATCATTTGCGGAATCACCGCCTGACAGCAGAGGAAAGAGCCCTTCAGGTTGACGGTCAAGACTCGGTCCCAGGACTCCTCTGAGAGATCCGTTGTCATGACCGGATGGCTTTCGATACCGGCGTTGTTCACCAGGATGTCGATGGCGCCGAACTGCTTGACGGCCTGTTCAGCCATCGCAGTGACTTCGACTCTTCTTGCTGACGTCGGCTTCGACGGCGATGGCCTGGCCGCCCATGGCTTTGATCTTCTTGACCACCCCTTCGGCGTCCGCTGTTATTTTTCTGTCATTGATGACAAGGTTCGCCCCCTCGCGGGCGAGGACAAGGGCGATCCCCTCGCCGATTCCCCTTCCTGATCCCGTCACGATTGCTGTTTTTCCTTTGAGTTCCATGACTCTTCTCCGTTGTATCTGAATGGCTATCGCTCGAAGTCACTCAAGTGGCGCGTCTACATCTTCTCTTCCGTCCGATTGATGATCTCCAGCTGCTGCGCGGGGGACAGATCCACGAAGTACGCGGAGTAGCCGGCAATGCGCACGATCAGGCTCCGGTACTTCTCCGGGTCCTGCTGTGCCGCCAGCAGCGTCTCCTTGTTCAGGATGTTGAACTGCACGTGCCAATGCTTCAGGTCACACCAGGTGCGGATGATCTGCATCAGGCGACGGGTGCCCTCTTCACCCGAGACGGAGGCCGGGCTGAACTTCAGGTTGATCAGGTCGCCCTCCTTCTCCCGGTAGCTCAGGTTCCGGGCCCTGGCCATCGAGGTGAGCGCCACCGTGGGGCCCTTGACGTCCCTGCCATGGGAGGCTGAGATGCCCTCGGAAAGGTATTCATGGGCCGGTCTTCCATTGGGTGTGGCCCAGGTCACCTTCCCCATCGGGACATGGAAGGTGATGGGGATCTGGCGCATCCCGAAGGGCTGATCGTGGGGCTTGGGGTGCTGGTGCAGGAACTCCAGCAGGAAGGTTTCGATCTCGAGCCCGATGGCATCCACCCACTCGATGCCGTTGCCATACTTGGGCGCGTTCAGGCAGAGCTGGCGGACGGCTTCGTGGCCCTCCCAGTTGGCCTCGATCGCCGTCAGGAGCTTGTCCCAGGTGAGCGCCTTGGTGTCGAAGATGAGGTGCTTGACGGCGGCCAGGCTGTCAATCGCGGTGGCTTTGCCAAATGCCATACAAGGGGTGAAGTCAATCGCGCCGGGCATATAGTCGCCGTGCGTGTGCAGGTCGCGGCACTCGGCCATCGCCAGGTCATGCAGCATGGACGTCGCGGGCGCGGCGAAGTACTGCGGCTTGATCTTCATCGCCACATGCTGCTGAACCAACACATGCCAGGCCAGATGCCGAACCTGCGCGCAGAACGCCTTCCAGACCTGGTCATAGCTCGTCCAGGTCCGCGGATCGCCCGTCTGCACTCCGAACTGAACGTCGTTGAAAACCTTGAGTTTCCCGTTGCGGAAGGTCATCTCGACGACCGAACCGTAGTTGAGGCCGCCACCGGCCGTGGCGTTCGTTTCCCGGTTGGGCAGGCGGCTTTCACAACAACCTGAAATGCACCAGTCCAGGGCCTCCTTGAGCGATGCGCCGTTGGCGAGATAGTAGGGAACGATCATTTCGTCGTTCAACAGCTTCGGGAATCCCTTGCCGTCCTTGACGACTTCCGCGACGTGATGCAAAAGGCTGTCGGGCGTGTTGGCGTGGATGCGGATGCACGGTTCGGGACACGTGATCGACAACGCCCGCGTCGATTCGAGGATGAGGTGGGTCAGGTCGTTGGTCGCGTCCTTGCCGTCCGGCGTCTGGCCGCCGAGAACCACGTCCTCGAACTTGGCAAACCCCTCCGCGCCGGCCGCCGTCACGGGGTTCATCTTGATCTCGACGCACTGCGCCATGTTCAGCCAGAGGCAGTGCAGCAACTCCATCGCGGATTCTTTCGTGATCCGGCCCTCGGCGATGTCCTTCTGGTAGAACGGCCACAGGTATTGATCCATCCGACCCTGTCCCATGGCGCACGAGGTCTGCTCGATGCGGTTGAACATCTGGCCCCACCACTGCGACTGGAGCGCTTCCCGGAACGTGCGGGCCGGGTTCTCCGGAACCCGCTCGCAAATGTCGGCGATCTCCAGCAATTCGCCCTTCCGCTGCGGATCGGCTTCCTTGGCGGCCAGTTCTCTCGCGAGTTGCGCGTAACGCCTGGACCAGGTCGTCATGGCGTCGCAGGTCATGACGACGGCATCGAGGAACGGCTTCTTGTAGACGATGTCACGCGGCTCGGAGAGCGCGGCCAGCTTCGCCTGGGCCTCCTCGCGGATCCCCTTGACGCCGCGCGTCAGAATCTTCGTGAAATCGGGCGTCCAGTTCTGCGAGTGGCGCATGGAACAGGACGCGAAGATGACGACCGTCTGCATGAGCAGGTTGTTCGGGTCCGGGCCGTACAACACGAACCGCGTGTCCTCCGGCAAGGACTTGATGAAATTGGTGGAGAAGTCCCTGCCCGCCCAGTAAGGCGTGAGGACCTCGCTGATGATCTTGTCATCCTCCTCTGTGACGGTGACATCGCCGGGCTTGCCTTTGTTCTTCTTGAACATCTCCACCCCGGCGGGCATGACGCTGCCGTCGAGCTCGGGATAGACGATGCCCCACTTTCCGAACCAGGTGTTGGGCCGCCCGACGATGAGCTCGTCCGGGAAGATCGTCACGGGCACCTTCTCGACAAAGTGCTTTCAGCGCCTTGGCCCAGCGCAGCACCAGCGGCTGGCTCTCGGTCGCTTTGAACGATTCGGTGAACAGGACCGCGCGATCCAAGGTGACCCGCACCGTGCCGTACGCGCGGATGGCGTCGTACATCCGCACGACCCGGTCGGTGGCCGTTCCGTGCAGGAGCGTTGCGCCGCTCGCGATGGCCTGTTCCTGCGCCGACAAGACCGCTGTTGTGATGCTGCTCATATGGATCTCCTGAAGTGGCCTATGCTTCTTCGCCCTTGCCACCAGTTCGTCGGTCACTCTTCGGATACGCGCTCACGACACGGTCCCATGCGTCGATGCCGAGCCGCGCCCGAACGCCTCGTCGATGATCGCCCTCAGGCGGGCGAGCGACTCGGGCGTGGGCGACTTGAAGTCGCTCAACTGGTAGACCTGCCCCAGGAACTCGTACTTGCTCTCTCCGAACCGGTGGTACGGGAGCAGCTCGTAGTCGATGACGTTCTTGTGGGGGCGGATGAACGCCAGCGTCGCCCGGATATGTTCCTCGTCGTCATTGATGCCCGGGATGAGCGGCGTGCGAACGATGAACTTCGTGTCGGGAAACGTTTCGTACGCTTTCTTGAAGTTCTCCCGGATTCTCTCGTTGCTCACGCCGGTCCACTTCTTGTGCCGTTCGGGATCGGTCAGCTTGATGTCGTGCTGCACGAGATCGACGTGCGGCAGCACCTTCTCCATGTACGCCCATGGCACGTTCCCCGCGGTTTCAATCGCCGTGTGGATGCCGCGCCGGTGTGCCTCGATGAAGAGCGCCTCGAGGAAATCGGCCTGCAGCAGGCACTCCCCGCCGCTCACGGTCAGCCCGCCGCCGGATTCCCGGTAGAACGTGCCGTCCTGCTCGACCTCCGCCAGCACCTGGTCCACGGTCATTTCCTCACCGAAGAGGTAGAGCGCCTTGGACGGGCAGACGGGCACGCACTTGCCGCAGTTCGTGCACAGGTCCCAGTTGATCCGCACCTTGTCGTCGGACCGCTCGCCGGTACCGACGACGTAGATCGCCACTTCCGGACACACCGGCAGGCAGAGACCGCACTCTTTTTCGCCGATGCACTTGCCCGGGTTGTACGCGAGCTCGGCCTTCTTGAGGATGCTCTCGGGGTTCGAGCACCACTTGCAGCGCAGAGAGCATCCCTTCAGGAACACGGTCGTGCGGATGCCCGGGCCGTCGTGGGTACAGAAATGCTGAATGTTCAGCACGCGCCCAATCGGGGCGTTGGGATTGGTTGGCTCAGTATCCATGTCGTCATTCCCCCAGGGAGATGCCGAGGGACCGCGCGATCAGGAGCAACTCGCTCTCGGCGGGCACCGTCCTGACTTTGTTGATGGCCTCGGCAAGCGGGACGAACTTGAGATCCGGCGGTTGGAACACGACCATCACTCCGCTCTGTTCCCGCTGCAGGGCGCGCACGGCGCCGGCGCCGTATCCCAGACCCAGTTGCCGATCGACCGCGGTCGGGGTTCCGGCTCTCGCCAGCTGCCCGAGCACGAGCGGGTACATCTCCTGGTCGGTCCGGCGCTGGAGCTCGAGGGCGACCTGCTCGCTGGCCTGACCCGATCGGTGAATCACATGGAAGCCTTCCGCGCCCGTGGCTCCGGGGGACAGCATGGCTTTCAGCTTTGAATCCGACGGCGCCACAGACGCTTCCTGGCCGGCCACCGGCCGGGCGCCTTCAGCCACCACCACCAGCCCTGAGGTGCCCCCGGCCCTGGCTTTGACGCACAGTTTCGCGGCGACGGCGTCGAGGTCATAGCGAATCTCCGGGATGAGCACGGCATCGGCGCACACGGCGATTGCGGATTGAAGCGCCAGCCATCCCGTCTGCTCACCCGTCACCTCGACCACGGCGATCCGGTGCGTCGAGCGCGCCGCCTCGCGGCACCGCTGCAACATTTCGGTGACGAAGCTGAGCGCGCTGTTGAAGCCGAACGACAGCATCGTGGCCGCCACGTCGTTCTGGACCGACTTCGGCACACAGACCGTCTTGAGACCCTTGCGGTGGAGCCTGAAGAGGGTGCTCATCGACCGAGCGCCGACGACGGAGACGACCCCGTCGATCCCCTCCTGTGCGAGTCGGGCAAGGACTTCATCGGACCGATCGAGCTCCTCGACCTGGGAGTCGACGATCGTGCGAACGCGAAAGGGATCGCTGCGGGGGGCTGTACCGAGGATGCACCCGTCGCTACCGACCAGCTCCTGCAGGTCTCCTGGCGTCGAGCCGCACCAGCCCGCCGCCAGGATACCGGTCGGGAAAGAGCAGTCCGTCGTATCCGTCCTGGATGCCGAAGACCTCCCAGCCCAGTTCACTCGAGGCGAGCACCGTGCCCGCGATGACCGCGTTGAGCCCGGGGACGTATCCGCCGCCGAAGTTGACCGCGATGCGTTTGGTTTGCTGTGTCATGACCACGCTGTCTCTTGAGTCTTGGCGGGAATGGAGTCCCGTCCTCGAATCAGAGGACGGGACCCCCATTGCACTACTTCGTCAGCACCGGCGGCGGCGTCATGCAGTACGCCATCGGATGCGAGTCGGAGATCTGGTGCTGGACGCTCTTCTTGCCGTCGGTCTCCCAGACCATGAAGCCGCGATCGTCATCGCCGCGATTCGGCGGCATGCCGAGGTTCTTCAGCGTCTCGTCCACGCTGTCGTACCAGACGCCGATCTTCATGATCTTGCGTGCTTCCTCCGGGGTCGCAATCTTGCGGCCGAATCGCTCGCAGAGGTCCACGGCCGCCTTGACCTGGTCCACCGACGTCATGCGCTGCCGCTTGCTGTTCCAGAGGTTGTCCTCGATGCCGACGCGCACGTGCTGGCCGAGGATGATCGCCATCGGCTGGGCGACCGCGTTGACCCGCATCCCGGCCCAGAAGGTGACGACGGCACCCTGCGGTTCGCGCTGGAGCCAGTGCATCCAGTCGAATGGATTGTGGCCGCACCCGCCGCCGCCATACATGGTGATGTTCGTATTCAGCGGGCCCATGTACGCACCGTGGCGGATCAGCCGCTCCACGATCTCGAGCTGGTGCACGTGCGCCAGCGTGAAGTAGGGCTGAATCTTCTTCGCGCGCAGGCGCTTCAGGTGCTCGAGGTAAAAGGCCGGACCGGCATCGGTATACATGCCGGCGTAGGCGGCGATCACCTTCGGATCATCGAGATGCGTCCCTTTCACGTCGTCCGCGGTCCACATCTGCGTGATGTCGAACATGGAGGTGCCGATGGCCACCGTGACGGTCTCCGGTGCCGGCGTGATGTCCGCAAGCATGTGACGCGTGTCGTAGTCCAGCCATTTCGCCTTGTCGCCATCGCCCTTGGGCGAGAAGGCGATCGAGCCGCCGACCTGGATGATCATCTTGGGCACGGCTTCCTGGAGGCGTGCCATCATGAAGTTGTAGTGCTCGATATCCGCGGAGAGGTGCCCGGTCGCGGGGTTTCGCACGTGGAGGTGCAAGACCCTGGCGCCGGCGTTGAAGCAGTCAACCGCCGCCTTGACCTGCTCGTCCCAGGTCACGGCAATGTCGGGCGCGTCGCCAGGCAGCCACGTCGGCCCATACGGCGCCGCGGAGATGATCAGTGGTTGCATGTTCTCGGGATACAGCGCGTCGTCGGTGTAACGCATGACTCTTCCTCCTGGTCTCGGTTGCGGGTTCGGGTCCGGTCTCTAGCCCAATTCGTCTGGGTCGGGCAACGGCATCGCTAACGGATCGGCTTGCCAGATCGCGAAGATGTTCCCTTCGGGATCGGCCACGACGGCGTACCACGCGGCCTTCGGCACCGCGGCTTTTGGTCGCAGGAGAGCACCGCCGAGAGCCACGACCCGCTCGACGGTTTGGTCGAGTGCGTCGACGTGGACGTAGTGGACCCAGCTGCGCGGCCCGGGGATCGGTCGGAACGTCAGTCCGCCGCCGACCTTGGCTTCGCCGGCGCCGGTGTCGATGCGCCAGTAGTCGATGCCGGGCGCCTTGTCGATCTGCCACCCGAGCAGCGTCCGGTAGAACTCCGCGAGCCTCGCCGGGGCCTCGGCATAGATTTCGAAATGGGTCACTGAGCTGTTCATCTGTGTTTCTCCGAGTTCGAAGGCGAGTGTAGGGGCGACAGCCCGCGCCCGCTACTGCCCTTAGGGGAAGGTCGCCGTCACTCGTCCACTGCATCGCACAGCGCGCTCGTGGTCGAGGGAAACCACGCTAGAATGCAGAACCCTTGAAGGATCCTTCGATGCGATGGCGATGATAGGCGCTCTCAGCTGGGTCACCGTCATCTGGTCCATGATCGCGGCAGCGTGTCTCACCCTGGGCGCGGTCTACTTCCTGGCGTGGTGCAGGAACCGCACGGCGTGGGCCCATCTGCTCTTTGCCGCGATCGCAGCCTCGACGGCGGCCTACGCGATTTGCGAACTGTGGATGATGCGGGCTCGGACGCCCGGAGAGCTCGTCGACGCCATGCGATGGGGCCGGTTGGCGGTGTCCTTCGTGTTCGTGTCGGTCACCTGGCTCGTCTGGATCTACCTCCGCGCCGGGCGGCAGTGGCTGGTGTGGACCATCACCGCCCATCGCATCCTCTACGTGATGCTCATCTTCCTGGTGGGCATGAATGTCAACTCCATCACGGCGTCGAATCTGCGACACGTCCGGTTTCTTGGAGAATCCGTGGCGGTTTTTGAAGGGGTGTCGAATCCCCTCCTGGCATTCGGTCAGCTCGTCGTGCCGCTGATGCTCGTCTTCGTTGTGGACGCCAGCGTTTCCGCGTGGCGCCGTGGGGACCGCCGCAGGGCGTGGACGATCGGTGGCAGCGTCGTGTTCTTTGTCCTGGCCGGGCTTGCTACGTCCTCCATCGTCTTGTGGGCAAATGTCCAGGCGCCGCTCGTCGTGAGCCCCTGCTACCTCGGCCTGGTCGCGGTCATGGGCTACGAACTGAGCCGCGATGTGCTCCGCGCCTCTGAACTCGTGCGTGAGCTGCAGATCAGCGAAACAGGACTGCGCGAGAGCGAGGCGCGCATGAGCCTGGCCGTCGATGCCGCCGATTTTGGCATCTGGACACGGGACCTCCTGAGCGACGAAATCTGGGCGAGCGAGAAGTGGCGGCAGTTGTTTGGCTTCGAGCCGTCGGTGCCCGTGCAGTTCACGTCGATCCTCACACGGCTCCACCCCGACGATCGGGAGGTCCTCGAGCGGACTCACGCGTTGGCGATTGCACGCGCCGCGGCGGATGCCAATCGAGGCAGATATCATTCGAATACCGGTTGCTGCTGCCCGATGGGGCGGTTCGCTGGATCTCGTCCCTCGGCCGCGTCGAAGTCGCCGCCGCGGGTCAGCCGGTCCTCATACGTAGCGCCTGTCGGGACATCACCGAGCACAAGCGCGCCGAGCAGGAAACGCAGCAGCTGCAGCAGGAGATCGCGCATGCCGGGCGCGTGTCGATGATGGGCCAGCTCGCGTCGGGACTGGCGCATGAGATCAATCAGCCGCTCGCGGCGATCCTGCGCAATGCCGAGGCAGCAGAGCTGTTCCTGCAGGACCCATCGCCGGATCTCGACGAGGTCCGAGCCATCCTGACGGACATTCGCCTGGACGACGAGCGCGCGGGCAACGTCATCGACGGGATGCGCAAGCTCCTGTCGCGGCGAACGGTGGCGACCGAGCGGCTCGATGTCGGCTCGCTCGTCGGTGATGTCGCGGCGCTCGTTCGGGTCGATGCCGCGACGCGGCACGTGAAACTCGACCTCGGCGTGGCGGATGACCTGCCCCGTATACTGGGCGACCGCGTGCAGCTCCAGCAGGTACTCCTGAACCTCATTCTCAACGGCATGGATGCCCTCAACGGCGCCGGGCCAGAAGATCGGTATGTCAGAGTCACCGCCGGTCTCGACAGCGCTGGCATGGTCGAGCTCGCAGTCGTTGACGGCGGTGCCGGCATCCCCACGGCCAGGCTGGGACAGATCTTCGAGCCGTTCTTCACCACCAAGCCAGACGGGATGGGCATGGGCCTGGCGATCTCCCGCACGATCATCGAGGCGCACCGCGGGCGCCTCTGGGCGGAAAACCAGGACGACGGCGGAGCGGTGTTTCGCTGCACGCTACCGACCGCAGAACTCCAACCTAAATCAACCTTCCCCTAAGGGCTGTAGCCGGCCAGCCTCCGACCTTCTATAGTGTCGGTCGGCCTCCCATGATCTATTCACCCACCGGCGCCGCACGTGACAAAGGGCGAGGATGAGCACTGCCGAACGGCTCTATGTCGCCGTTGTCGATGACGATGAGAGTTTCTGTCGATCGCTGGGCAGACTGCTGAGTGCTGCGGGCATGCAGCCGATCACGTATGTGTCAGCCGAAGCGTTCCTGGCGGACACCAAGCACCCTCGGTTTGACTGCCTGGTGCTGGACGTCCATCTCGGCGGCATTTCCGGCCTCGAGCTCGGCCGACGGCTCGTCGCCGAAGGCCGGCATACGCCGTTCATCTACCTCACGGCTCATGACGAGCCTGCGGCCCGGGCAGAAGCCAAAGCTGCGGGCTGCGCGGCATTCTTCCGCAAGACCGATTCCGGCGCTGAAGTCCTCGACGCGATCCGCCGCGCGGCGCTCTGAACGGGCCGTCGGCTCCGCAGGGCACAGTCCCACCATCACCTTTTATGGGCAGCCTCAACCGGTAAGCATCAAACGGGGTGGGACGTCCCGAGCCTGGACCTGCGTCCGGATACGCGTCTGGAAGACATGCGTCTTGGCGGACTGCGCGGCAGGCGTGGCGGACTGCCCTGGTGGCGCCGGCGGCGTGGTGCACCCGACAGCCGCGACGGCCGCGAGGCCCGCGAGAGCCGCGAGGGCGACAAGAAGAACGACGTCACGAATCTGTTTGAACCGAGACATCTCAACCTCCGATTCTTGTGGGCGAAGCCTGGGACCGCCGCCGCCGAGAACGACCGTCTCTAATCACCTCGCTCTGCCGGAAGGGTTCACTTGCGCTTCAGGACTTCCGCCTTCGCCGCGTCGCGTCGCTCCCGTTGCTCGGTGAGCAGACGGTAGGTGATGTAGTACTTGTAGATGTTGCTGACGTAGGTGACCGTCTCGCGGCCGATCCGCTCTGAGGCGATTCGCTCGACGTTGCCGAACCAGACGTTGGGGTCGAGGCCCCTCTTTTTCGTCTCGGCGCGAAGCTGTCTGATCCGTCCGGGGCCGGCGTTGTAGGACGCAAATGTCATCAGGGCTTTGTTCAGCGGATCCATCGGATCGTCTTTGAAGTACCGGTCAATCATGAACCGCATGTACTTCACGCCGGCGTGGATGTTGGCGTCGACCTCGCTGATGTCACCGACGTTCAACTCCTTTCCTGTCGGGGGCATGACCTGCATCACGCCAATCGCACCGACCGGACTCTTGACCTCCTGGTCCAATGTCGATTCCTGGTACCCCTGCGCGGCCATCAGCAGGTAGTCGATGTCGTACTGGGCGCCGTACTTCTTGAACATCGCAACCACGGCGTCGAGCTTCTGGCGCTCGGCATCGGCCGCGGCGTTCTTCGCGTACTTGACGCTGTCGAGATAGCGGCGTTCGACGGTGTTCCGGAAGCCGTCGCCCTTGCCGTGCTTCTTGAGCCACGTGTTGACGACCTCTCGGAGCCTGGGATTCTCCTTGCGAAACGCGACGGCCAGGTGTGCCGCCTGACCGCACCGTGACGTCCTCGTGCACCGTGATACTGGTGAATACCTTGCTCCAGAACGCGGCCAGGTAGTCGTCGACGATGGTGATGGGCAGCGAGGCCGGCATTGACCATCTCGAGCACGTCATCGTCCTCGAGGACGGCGGGGGCCTCGACGAACACGGCCGGCGGCTTGCCGCGCGCCTTCAGTTGCTCGTTCAGCGTGATCAGGCTCTCCTCGTAAATGCTCCCCTTGCGGACGAACACCTCCTGCCCGGACAGATCGTCCACCGTGGCGATCGGTGGCGCGCCTGGCCCGGTCACGACCACTTCGCTCACATTCGTGCGCGTCGGCTCCGAGAAGGCGGCGAGCTTCTCCAACTCGGGTCTGACGGTCACCATGGCGGCGACCATGTCCGCCTTGCCGCTCGCGAGGGCGGGGTACAGCTGATCGCGCGACATCGGCACGATCACCACGTGCACCTTGAGGTTGCCGGTCTTCAGGTCATCGTTCAGATCCTTCTCGAACAGCTTCAGGGTCTCGAAGGTCAGCCCCCGCTCCTGCCCCTGGTCGACGAAGTAGTGGGTGCGGTTGAACGTCACGGCCACGCGAATCGAACGGCGCGCGACCAGCGCATCGAAATCACCGGTGAACGGCTCGTCCATCACCAGCCGCACGGGTTCGGGAAGCGCGTCGTACGGCGACGTCGTGGGCGGAATGGGCGCGTCATCAGTCGCCGACGGGACGGCCGCCGTGGTCGCGGGTGGTGCGGCTTCCTTTTCGCCGGAGCAGGCCATGGCAGCCGCCGCGACGAGTAGTCCGACAATGCCGCGGCAAGCGCGGGCGTACGTGCAGAGCGTCTTCATCGATTTCCTTTTCATCAGGTCCGTGTCCCGGCTGAGGGACATGTACGGGCGGGGTTGCCCGTCACATGTCGTGTCTCTCATTGGGCTACTGACGTGGGGCACTATAAGAGACCGGTGAGGCCGCCGCTACTGCCCTTAGGGGAAGGACCGACGTGTCAAAAGGCGAGAACCGCCTGAACCACCGGCACCCAGCCAGTGATACCTGCGGTATACGGGGTAAAGCCTCCGCTATAAGGAGCGCCTTCGACCCGCATCAGCTCAGCGCTGAACCACAGGCGCTCGGGAAAGGCACCCTATCGTCGTCGGGCGTTTCCCAGATGACCATTCCGTCCCGGTAACGTTCGTTGTTCTTTGGCGCCGTCTGAGCCTGGGCGTCGGGTGGCGGAGGCGGTGGGGCCTGGGCTTCAGCCTGAGCCCCTGAGGTCTGTCCGTAAGCGGAACTCGCCAGCAACATGGCTGACGTCACCGTGAGTGCGAGAGACCGTCTGACGGAGTTGGAGTGCACGAACATGAAGTGTCGGGACATGTTCATCGAGCTCGGCTCGATCAGCAGAGCGTCACCGACAAGGCCAGTCCGGCCTCGCTCGTCTCCTTGTACTTGCTGTTCATGTCTCTGGCAGTCTCTGCCAGCGCCAGGATGGTCTGGTCGAGGCTGACGCGATGACTGGCCGCGACCTCGTTGCTGGCGATGGCATAGGCGGTCCAGGCCTTGACGGCCCCGAAGGCACAGCGCTCGATGCACGGGATCTGCACGTACCCGGCGACCGGGTCGCAGGTCATCCCCAGGTGATGTTCGAGCGCCGATTCGGCGGCGTTCTCGACCACGCGGGACTCCGCGTCATGTGCCGTCGCGACCAGCGCCGCGGCCATCGCGGACGCAACCCCAATCTCCGCCTGGCAGCCGCCTTCGGCGGCAGACAGCGTCGCGTGGTGCTTGCAGAGGTACCCAACCGCCGCCGCCGCCAGCATGCCGTCGCGGATCTTCGCTGGCGGTAGCTTGCGGCCGCCTTCGCCCAGGGCATACACGAGCGCCGGCATGACGCCGGCGGATCCACCGGTCGGGGCGGTGACGACGAGATGGCCCCGCGCGTTTTCCTCCGACCCGGCGAGGGCCGCCGCAGACAGGAGGCCGATCCCTCGGTCCGACTCATACGCCTCATCCTGCGCGCGCTTGTAGACGGTCCCGGCTTTGGTCTTCAGCTTGATGGGACCCGGCAGGACGCCTTCCGGTGCGTTGAGCCCGGACTTCACGATCGCCACCATCGCGCCCGTGATCTTGTCGAGGAAGGCAAAGACTTCCTCCTGGCTCTTGCCCGAGATCGACATTTCATTGGCCAGCATCACCTGCGCGATCGTCAGCTTGTTGCTGTCCGCATGCTTCCGCAGCTCCTCCATCGTTCTGAACGGATACTTCGGCGCGTTCTTCTTGGGAGCCTCGTACCCCTTCCACTCGATGAAGCCGCCGCCGACCGAGTAGTACTCCTGCTCGAAGAGCACGGTGTCGCCAGCCATCAGCTTGGCCGTCATGGTGTTGGGGTGATGAAAGTCGCCCTTGGTCGCGTCGTAGACGATGTCTTTGAGCGTCAGATTGAACGTCTTGTCGCCAAGCTTCAGCGGGAAGGACTGATTGGGTTCGTCGCGCATCTTGTCGAGAAACAAGGGATCGACGGTGGCCGGCTCCTGGCCGAGCAGCCCCGCGAGTGCGGCGCGCTCCGTGCCGTGCCCTTGTCCCGTCGCGCTGAGGCTGCCGAACAGGTGCACCTTGAGCCCCGTCGCCTTTGCGAGTTGATCCGCTGGGAGCTTCGCGCACCGCTGGTAGAAGTCGTAAGTGATGCGCATCGGTCCGATCGTGTGCGAGCTCGACGGGCCCGGCCCCACCTTGTAGAACTCGTCCACCACCGTCATCACCGGTCCTTGTCCTTTCTTCACCACATTCAGGTCGGGGGACAGGGGTGGGGCGGAGGCTGCCGGCGTGGCGGGGGTCGGCGGGGGCGCGGTGCTTGCGACCTCCGATCGCGTGCAGCCGGTCAGCACCGCAGCCGCGGAGATCACGGCACTGCGCATGATGAACCGGCGGCGGTCGAAGCCGGCCGGAATCTCCGCAGGCACCAGTGTCGCGGCGGGGTCCCCAATCGGGCCCGGGACCCATCTTCGGTCTCTCATCTCTTTCGGACATGAATGTTTCTCCTGGCTCAACGGGTTTACGAGCGGAACCGGCGCGGCCTATTCCTCATGACATGGACTTCAGCTCAGACTCGGAATCGGATGGCCGTGGTTCATCGCGACGTGGCGAGGAAGGTAGCCGGAGGCCAGACGGGCTGTCTACAGCCCTTAGGGGAAGGATCCGGGTCGAACGTCAGCCGTTAGCAGGTGAGCACTATTTGCGTCGGCGGCGACGGTGACTACAGCCGCTTAGGGAAGGTCGGCTTCGACTCGATGAGCAGGCCCGCCTCGTCGGTCAGCCGGGTGAGTTCGGCGACCGACTGCACGCTCAGCTTCGTCGTAATCGCCGTGCGGTGGAGCTTCACGGTCCGCTCGTGGATGCCGAGGTCGCCGGCGATCTGCTTGTTGAGCCTGCCCCGCACGACATGCCCGAGTACTTCGAGCTCCCGTGCGGTCGAGCTTTCCGAAGCGCGCGCGCAATTCACGCTGCCGGTTGCGCGCCTCGCGTTCCCGCACGTCACGAGCGAGGGCGCGCTTCACCCCCTCGAGAAGCTGCGCTTTGGGTGCTCGCTTCTCCAGAAAATCCTCCGCCCCCTCGCGCATCGCGCGAACGCTCGAGGGGATGTCGCCGTGGCCGGTGAGGAACAGAATCGGCAGCGGATTGGACGACAGGGCCAGTGCCGATTGCAGCTCGAGGCCGTTCATGCCGGGCATTCGCACATCGGCGAGCACGCAGCCCGGCGCATCCTCGGCCCGCTGCGCGAGAAAGTCGCTCGCCGACCCGAACGTCCTGACCGCAAACCCGCTCGCCCGAAGCAGCCGAGACACTGCCGCAAGAAAAAGCGCATCGTCGTCAACGATGTGGACGGTGGGTTCGGTCGCGTTCATACGGTGGCGTCTCCTCCGCGATCGGCAGCGTGAAACAAAATGCGGTGCCGTTTCGACTTGGCATCGTGCTCCTCGTGATCCCCTCGGCGGCTTTCAAGCGTTCGCACCCAATGCAACGGTTTCTCGTCGACAGCCGGGACACGGCGCACTGCACGATTATCCCAGTTCTGGGATGATGAGGCAAGCGCGCCTCAAAGACGGGCGAGGGCGCGAATGAAGCTTCTTAGCAGGGACAGGACGGTGATGCACTAGACTGAGGAGGTCCTCATGCCAGCTTAAGGAAGACCCCGCCTTCCTGCTTGTTGACATCCCGACGAGAAGAAAGCGCATTTGCACGGCCGTGACGATCAGGCGGCCAAGCTGACTCGGCGAATCACACGGCGACAAGATTAGGTACGCCGTTCCTTTGAGAGACCCCGATCATGACAAGCGAGTACGACGTGTCACGTCGCCAGTTCCTGGCCGCCTCGGCCGGCGCTGGCGCCACAGTCCTGTTCACGGGGTGCAGCCGACCAGCCGGGAAGCGGACCTTCACCATCCTCCACACCAACGATCTGCACTCGAATCTCATCGGCATGGCTCCCGCGTCGGACTATTCGCCGTTCGTACTCAACGACGACAAGACCCGCGGCGGCTTCGCGCGTCTAGCCACGTTGATCGCGCAGCGCAAGGCGGCGCGCGAGGCCGAGGGACCCGTGCTGATCCTCGATGCCGGTGACTACAGCATGGGGACGGCATTCGCCGCCGCGATTCGCGAGACCGGAGGCGAACTGCAACTGCTCGCCCGCATGGGGTGCGACGCCACCACCTTCGGCAATCATGATTTCGACCTGGGGCCGGACGGCACGGCCCAGGCCATCGCGGTGGCCGCCAAGGCGGGCCGGCTTCCGGCGGTGGTCGCCGCGAATACCACCTTCGCGGGAAATGATCCGGCCTTGGCCGGTCTCCAGCAGTTGGCCAAGGATGGCGTGCTCCGCCGTTACACCGTGATCGACCGCGGCGGGCTGCGCTTCGGCATCTTCGGGGTGCTCGGGAAAGAGGCCCAGTTCTATACCGGCGGCGCCGCCCCGGCGAAGTTCACCGATCCCGTCGAGACCGCCAAAGAGATGGTGAAGATTCTCCGCGAGACGGAAAAGGTGGACGTCGTCATCGCACTCAGCCACGGCGGCATGACGAAGGGCGCCGACGGACGCTTCGTTGACGGCGAGGACGTGCAACTGGCCAAGGGCGTGCCGGGCATCGACGTGGTCATCGGCTCCCACAGCCACACCGAACTGCATGAGGCGATCATCGTCAATGGCCGCACCCCCGTCGTCCAGACCGGGAAGTACGGCGAGAACCTCGGCGAGCTGGTGATCTCCCTCGACGGCGATACGCTGACCGTCAAGTCCTACAAGCTGCTTCCGGTGGACGACACGATTGCCGGCGACCGGGCCATCGCCGACGAGATCGAGACGATCAAGAAGACCGTCACCAAGGTCGCGTTCGCCTCGCGCGGTTACAGCATCGATCAACCGCTGGCCGTGGTGCCGCGGGACATCCCCAACACCTTCACCGACATCGCCGCCGGCACGGTCCTGGCCAACCTCTGCACCGACGCCTACCGCAGCGCCACGAAAGCGGACATTGGCTTCTCCGTGAACGGCATGATGCGCTCCAGTTTGCTCCTGGGAAAAACCGGCGTGCAAACCGTCTATGACGTCTTCGCCGTAGCCCCGCTCGGTGCCGGAGTCGTGGATAACACCGCCGGCAGCACGCTCGTGACGGGCTACTTCACCGGCCAGGAGTTGAAGAACATGCTCGAGTTCTTCCTCGTGGATAACCCGGCCCACCCCGGCGAATATTTCCCCCGCGCTTCCGGCCTGAAGATCCACTACGACCTGTCGCGCCCGAAGTTCGATGTCGTGACCGCCCTCGAGATCGGAGATCTGGACCGCGGTTACAAGGCCATCGACATCACCGGCAAGGACGCCCGCCTGTTCAGCCTCACCTGCCCCTTGATGCTCGGCAGCATCCTCGTGGCCATCCCGACATACACCAAGGGCAAGCTTCCGCTGGTGGCCAAGAAGAAGGACGGCCAGCCGCTCACGTCGAAGGTCGACGCCCTCGACGACCCGCGCAGCGACACGCCCGACCTGCTGGCCCCGGCGGGGACGGTGGACAAGGACAGCGTCGCCTCTGCGACGGTGAACGGCGCGGTCAGTGAGATCAAGGAATGGCAGGCGATCATGGATCACCTGCGCAGCCTGCCCGCCAAGAAGGGCGAGCTGCCCGTGATCCCTGTGGATGAGCGCGCCGCCGAGGTTCGCGCGATTAAGGCCCGCTAAGACACCGATCTTTCGGTCTACGTTGTGGTCCGGCGGACGTTCGTCGCCCGAGGCCCTTTCGCCCCCCCGTCGCCGAACTCGAACTCGACGCCATCGCCCTCGCGCAGCATCTCGATGCCCTCGCCGTAAATGGCGCTGGAATGAAAGAACACCTCTTTGCCGGAGGCGTCTCGAATAAAGCCGAATCCTTTGTCTGCACGCAGTGTCTTGATGGTTCCTGTCATTCGTTGGCTCGCACTCCTTTACGGACTTGAACCGTCTCCTGCCGACTATTCGGCATGACCGGAAAGAGAAAGTCGCCGGATCCGGCGACCTCTCCGTGCAGATCACTTCGGTTGCGGGGGCGGGATTTGAACCCGCGACCTTTGGGTTATGAGCCCAACGAGCTACCGGACTGCTCCACCCCGCGTCAGTGTGAAGAACCCTCATCATAGCACAGGGAGTCCAACCCAACATCCGCCGCAGCCGCCAGCTGACCGAGCCGGTGCTACAATCGACCCACCAAGTCTCATAGAGCGCTTTGGGTCATCGTCCCATCGCGCGTGCCGGTTCCGGATGCAATAGCGCGTGGCCACGCCATCCAACTCGCAGCTGAGCTCCGCGGTCGCCGCCGCCACGCTCGCGTCCGCCACAGTCACCGCGCAGTTCGTCGCCGGCAAGGCCACGCGCGACGCGCTCTACCTGACCGAGCTCGACGTCACGACGCTCCCCGCGATGGTGGCCGCTCACGTCCGCCTTTTCGATCGTCCTCGTCTCCGTCAGCTCGAGAGCGCTGCGGCGCCTGGCGCCGGGCACCTTCGTGTCGCTCGCCTTCCTCAGCCAGCGCCTGCTGCTCTTCGCCACCTGGGGGATGACCATCGCCGCGCCGACCGCCGCAGCGGTGGCGGTCTACCTCCACATCTCGGGCCTCGGGCCCATCCTCGGCTCGGGCTTCTGGCTCATCGCCACCGAGCGCTTCGACCCGCGCACCGCGAAGAGGCGGTTCGGACAGATCGCCGGCGTCGGCACCATCGGCGGCCTGCTGGGCGGCCTGCTCTCGGAACGCGTCGCGGCCATCGCCGGAGTCCCCGCGATGCTGCCCGTCCTCGCGGCGCTCAACCTGGTCTGCGCCTGGCAGATCCGTTCGCTGAGCCGATCGCTCGAAGGGCCGCCCGCATCGGGCGGCCATCGACATCTCGCCAGAGCTCGCCGCGGCGGCGCCACGGTCCGGGCTGCGCGTCCTCGCCGAAGCGCCGTACCTCCGGAGCCTTGCCGCCCTCGTGTTCCTCGGCACGCTCGGCGCGGCACTGCTCGACTACGTCTTCAAGGCTGGAGGCCGTCGCCGCGTTCGGACGCGGCGACCCGCTGATGCGGTTCTTCGCCGGCTACTACGCGGCCACCAGCCTGATCACCTTCGTCGTCCAGACCTCGGCGAGCCGGCTGGTGCTGGAAAAACTCGGCCTGGCGGTCACCACCGCGACACCGTCGATGGCGCTCTTCCTCGGCACGGTTGGCGGGCTGGTGGCGCCCGGCCTTGCCAGCGCCGTCGTGGCGCGCGGCGGCGAGTCGGTGTTCCGCGGTTCGCTCTTCCGCTCGGGCTACGAGCTCTTCTACACGCCCATCCCGGCGTCCGAAAAACGCGCGGCGAAGTCGATCATCGACGTCGGCTTCGATCGCCTCGGCGACGCGGTCGGCGGCGGGCTCGTGCTCCTCGCGCTGCTCCTGCCGGCGGTGCAACAGACCCCGGCGATTCTCACGGCGTCACTGCTGACGGCCGCGGCGGCGCTCCTCGTCGCCAGCCGTCTCAACCGCGGCTACGTGCACACGCTCGAACGGAGCCTCCTCAACCGCGCCGTGGAGATCGACCTCTCCGAGGTCGAGGACAACACGACGCGGACCATCATGGTGCGCAGCCTCACGATGATCCGCACCCTCAGCCGGACGCGTGAGCGCTCGCCCGACGCTTCGCTGACCCGCACCCCCCGGACTCCGCCCGTACGGTCCGACGACACGACGCGCCCGGTGCGGAGCTCCCCGTCCACGGCGTCCCAGGATGCCATCGACGCGGATCTGGTCCACATCATGGCGCTCCGGTCGCGCGACAAGGATCGCGTGATCGAGATCCTCGCCCGCGACGAGTCGCTCAGGCCGGCCCTGGTGCCTCATGTCATCCCGCTGCTCGCCTGGGATCCGGTCGCCAACGAGGCCGTCAACGCGCTCCGCCGCGTCGCCGAGGAGCGCGTGGGCGAGCTCATCGACGCGCTCGTCGATCCGAACCAGCCCTTTGCCGTCCGGCGCCGGCTGGCACGGGTCTTTGCCGTGTGCGTGTCCCAGCGCGCGGTCGACGGGCTGCTCCTCGGCCTCGAAGACCTGCGCTTCGAAGTGCGGTTCCAGGCCGCCCGGTCGCTCGTGGCCATCCTCGAGAAGAACCCGCGCGTCCACGTCGATTCGCCCTTCATCTTTGAGATTGTCCGGCGCGAGGTGGCCGTCGGCCGGCCGGTCTGGGAGGCCCACCGCTTGCTGCACGGCCCGGAGGAAGGCGACCCCTCGCTCTTCCTCGACAGCTTCGTGCGCGACCGCGCCAGCCGCAGCCTCGCCCACGTCTTCACGCTCCTGTCGCTCGTGCTGCCCCCCGAGCCCCTGCGGATCGCCTTCCGGGGACTGCACACCGACGACCAGAACCTCCGTGGGACCGCGCTGGAATATCTCGAAGGCGTGCTGCCGCCGGCCATCCGCGATCGGCTCTGGCCGTTCCTGGACGAGTCCAGGCATGTGCGGCACAAGACCACCAGGACGCGGGACGAGATTCTGGCGGACCTGCTACGATCCAATCAGTCCATGCTCATGAACCTCGAAGCGCTGCAGGCCCGGCATCAGGCCGAGCAGCAGGGATCCCGCGGAAACCGGGAATCGGACTCGGCCGTATCGCCGAGCGACCCCGGGGGCGCCGCGACGCCTCGAACGCAGTGAAGGTCCTCGCGCCCCGCAACCCGACGCCGGTGCCCAGGACCGTCGGCGGAACGCACACCACCACGCGCCTGTCGAGCGAGCTCGTCTCGGAGCACGTCAAACGGCTCGCGGTCGTCAGCATCGTTGCCGCCGGGCTGTGGGCCTTCGGCCTCCTGATGGACCAGGTGCTCGTGCCTTTGTCCGTCGGGCCTCGCGCACCGTTCGCTCACGCCGTCATCGCCCTCATGGCGATCGCCGCCTCGGCGGCCATGCTGCTGTACGTGAAGTACGCCAGCCACACGTCCTCCACGAAGATGAACGTGGGCCTGGGCTTCATGCTGCTCAACGCCTTCTTCATTGCGCTTCTGAACTCGTGGGTGGTCGTGCCCACGCCCGACTCGATGCGACGGCTGTCGTGGGCCGTGGTGCTGATCCTCGTCTACCCGATGATCGCCGCCACCAACCCGCGCAAGATGCTCGCTCGTGGCCCTGGCGGCGGCATCGATGGACCCGCTGGGTGTGTGGTTCGCCCACGTGCGCGGCCTCCCGGTGCCGTCGCTCGCGAGCACGCTCATCCTCTACCTGCCCAACTTCATTGTCGCGGTCGTCTCGGTCGTGCCGTCGACGATCCTGCAGAAGCTGGGCCGCCGCCTTCGCGAAGCGCAGCCGCTCGGCAGCTACCAGCTCGTCGAGCTGCTCGGCCACGGCGGCATGGGCGAGGTCTGGCGCGCCAAACACCAGCTGCTGGCGCGCCACGCCGCGATCAAGCTGGTGACGGCCGGACGTGCTCGGGCGTCGGCGAGGCGGAAGCCGCGCTGGTCATGCGCCGCTTCGAGCGCGAGGCCCACGCCACGGCCGCGCTCAGCTCGCCGCACACGATCAAGGTCTTCGACTTCGGGCTGACCGACGACGGGGCGTTCTACTACGTGATGGAGCTGCTGGCCGGACGCGACCTGGAGTCGCTCGTGCGCGAGTTCGGACCGGTGCCGGCCGATCGCGCGGTCTTCCTGCTCCGGCAGGTCTGCCACTCGCTCGCCGACGCGCACGCGCGCGGCCTCGTGCACCGGGACATCAAGCCGGCCAACATCTACGTCTGCCGCATGGGGCTCGAGTACGACTTCGTCAAGGTGCTCGACTTCGGCCTCGTCAAGGTCAGGCATCGGAGCGGCGACACGCAGACGCTGGCCACGATCGAGCACGGGACGACGGGCACGCCCGCCTACATGGCGCCGGAGATCATCCTGGGCGAGAATGACGTGGACCGCCGTGCCGACGTGTACGCGCTCGGGTGCGTCGCGTACTACCTGCTGACCGGCCAGCTGGTGTTCGAGGCCGATACGCCGATGAAGATGTTCATGCAGCACGTGCAGGCCACGCCGCTCCCGCCGTCGCAGCGGACCGAGCTGCCGATCCCTCCCGCGCTCGACGACCTCGTGATGTCCTGCCTCGAGAAGGATCCCGAGCAAGCGGCCGCAGTACGCGGGCGAGCTGTTCCGGATGGCAACCGAGTGCCTGACCTGCAGCGACGTGGAACCACGACACGGCCCGCACGTGGTGGGAAGCGCACCTGCCGGAGCTGACCGGTCCGCTCACCCTCACCGAGACCGAGACCGAGGCGCATCCGGCGTGACGCGCGCGACGACGCTTCTCATCTCGGTGCTGGTGCTGCTCTCGCCGGCACTCTCTCCAGCTGCCGGGCGCGCAACAGCCCGCGGAGCCGCAGACCCGCGCCGAGGCCCTTCGGCGGGAGCGGGAGGAGAAGGCCGAAACGCTGACGCCACCCCCGTCGAGCAGCGTCGAACGCTGGCTGCTCCGGCTCGAGGACGGGCGGCTGTTCGAGCGCCTGCTCAACCCGGCCGACGGGTTCTATCCGAAGCTCGGCAACATCACGGCGGGCAGCGGCATGGCGTTCGGCGCCGGCTACCGGCACGCGTTCACGGATCACGCGCGTGGAACACGTTTGGTTCGGCGTCTTCCGGCGCTACTGGGCGGTCGAGACCAGGCTCATCGTCAACAACATCGGCGGGAGCCCGTTGTTCGTGGACCTCTACGGCCGGCGGTCCGACTACCCCGACGAGGACTACTTCGGCCAGGGCAGCACGTCGCTCCGGACCGACCACGTCTCGTACGGCCTGCGCCAGACCATGGCCGGCGCGACGACCGGACTCAACTTCACCAGGTGGCTGTCGACCGGCGTGCGGTTCGACTACTTCAACCCCCGCATCCACGAGGGGCCCGACACGCGCGTCCCGCCGATCGGCAGCGTGTTTCCCCCGGCGATGTCCCGGGCCTCGTGACGCAGCCAGACTTCGCCAACGGCGAAGTGTTCGTCGAAGCGAACTACGCGCGAGCCGCGCGGCAACCCCCGGGGCGGCGGCCGGTATCGCGCCTCGTACCAGCGGTTCGCCGACGTCAATCTCGACCGCTACTCGTTCGATCGGTTCGAGCTGGACCTCCAGCAGTACATCCCGCTGCTACACGAACCGCAGGCTCATCGCGCTGCATGGGTTGTTCTCGACCTCCGACCCGGACACCGGCAACGACGTCCCCTTCTACCTGCAGCGGACGCTCGGCGGGCCGGACGACCTGCGCGGCTTCCGTCGGTTCCGCTTCCGGGACGGCACCTCCTGCTGCTGCAGGCCGAGTACCGCTGGGAGATCTTCACGGCGGTGGACGGCGCGCTCTTCTACGACATCGGGCAAGGTCGCCCACGATCTCGAGGATCTCGACATCACGCACTTCGAGTCCGACTACGGCATCGGCTTCAGGTTCGGCACCATCAACGGCGTGTTCCTGCGCGTCGAGGGAGCGTTCGGGAGCCGGGACGGCAAGCACTTCGTCCTGAGGTGGGGCAATGTCTTTTAGGGCCGCGCGGGGTCCGTTCATGAGGCTCGTGCTCGCGGCGACCGTGCTGGCGAGCACGAACGTCGGGCGCGGCGCGTCGCCGCAGCTTCTTCCCCGACGATCCGATGCAGGTCGACGACGATCGGGTGCTCGATGCGGGAGCCGCGGCGCCGATCGAAGGCAGCAACGGCTACGACTTCGCCGAGCACACGTTCTTCGAGCCGGGCGATCGGCGCGATGTCGCCGCGATGAACGTCAACAGCGTCGACGAGGTGCCCGACTCGTCGTGGTTCACCAACCGCATCGGCCGGCGGCTGCCGCCGATCGACGAGATCGTCCGCGGGCCGAATCGCGCTCGAGACGGTGGACATCGACGGCTGGCCGATCGTGCAGGAGAAGAGCAGCGGCATCACTCCCGGCTATCGCGTCACCGACCCCGAAGGCCATCTCTACCAGGTCAAGTTCGACCCGCCGACCAATCCGGAGATGGCCAGCGGCGCCGAGGTGATTGGCGCGGCCATCTACCACGCCATCGGCTACAACGTGGTCGCAGGGCTACATCGTGGAGGTCGATCCGGCGACGCATCGTCATCTCGCCCAACGGCCACCACGGTCGACATGTCCGGCCGCAAGAAGACGATGACCCGCGACGACGTCGACAAGGTGCTGCGCGCGCGGCGCGAAGCTGCCGAACGGGCAGGTACCGGGCGACGCTCAGCCGCTTTGCCGAAGGCAAGCCCGCTCGGCTACTTCAAGTACTACGGCACCGGCCGGACGACCCGAACGACATCCATCCCGCACGAGCACCGCCGCGAGTTGCGCGCCAACCGCGTGTTCGCCTCGTGGCTCAACCACGACGACTCGCGCGGCATCAACAGCCTCGACATGCTGGACGGCCCGGCCGGCCGGCAGGCCATCCGTCACTACATGTTCGACTTCGGCTCCACCCTGGGCAGCGGCAGCACGGTCGCCGCAGGTGCCGCGCGCCGGCAACGAGTACATCGTCGAATGGAAGCCCGCGCATGCAAGACCGCGGCCACGCTCGGGCTGTGGGTGCGCCCGTGGATCAAGGTGGACTACCCGAAGGTCGCGCCGTCGGTCGGACGGTTCGAGGCGGACTTCTTCGATCCCGCGCTGTGGCGGCCCGAGTACCCCAACCCGGCCTTCGACAACCTGCGAACCGACGACGCGTTCTGGGCGGCTGACTTGATGGCGCGGTTCTCGGACGAGGCGATTCGCGCGATCGTGGCCAAGGCGCGCTACAGCGACGCCGGCGCCTCCGAATACATTGCAGATACGCTGATCGCGCGGCGCGACAAGGTCGTCCGCACATGGTTGACGGCGGTCAACCCGATCGTGGAGCCCACGCTCTCGACGAGCGGCGCCTTGGCTTTCAAGAACGCCGCCGGCGATCGGGGCGTCGCGTCCCCGCCGGCAAGCTACCGCCTGACGTGGTCGCGGGTCGACGGCGCCACAGGGGACGCGATCGGCACGGCCGTGGAGGAACGTGTCACGCAGCCGGCCGCCGCCGTCCCGGGCACAGTGGTCTCGGACATCCCCGGTGCCCTGGTGTTGCTGGACTTACGAGCTGACCACCCTGACTTCCCGGTCTGGCAGGAGCCCGTTCGCGTCTATTTCCGCCGAACGGCAGGCGGGTGGCAGACGGTCGGATTGGAGAGGGTGGGCCGCCTGGCCGGCTTTGGCGAGTTCAGGGATGCCGGGAATCCGGCAAATGCGAAAAGACCGTGACCGCGAAGTCCGGGTCGCGAGCGGACGATATACTGAGAGAAATGCCGCAAGCGATTGGCCGCACGGTCGGTTGTTTTCTCCTGGCCTCGGCAGTCTCCGTGGCAGCAGTGTCGGCGCAGTCGCTGCAGGCGCTGCCCTCTGACATCTTTTCTGCGCCTTCTCTGATCAGTGCGACCAGTGCAGAGGCATCGCACACGGCGCCGGCACGCCGCGTCGACGTCCGGCCCGATGTTCACGCACTTCCTGGGCGACGTCGTCGGGGACATCATGCGCCTCCCCTCGAAGGAGACGGCGATGTGGCTGAGCATCGGTCTCGGCATGGCCGCCAGTGCGCACGCGGTCGATCGGCCCGTCTCCAGTCAGTTTTCCGGCGCCAGAGCACTCGACTCTGTCTTTGCGTCGGGCGAGACTGTCGGCGGGGCCCGCCTTCAGTTCGGCGCGGCGTTGGCGACATACACGATCGGTCGGGTCACCAAGAGCCCGCGCGTCGCCGCCGTTGGGTCAGACCTCATACGCGCGCAGATTGTGACCCAGATCCTGACGGGCACGATCAAGACGACGGTCCGGCGCGCACGTCCGGACGGCACCGAGTTCTCGTTCCCTTCCGGTCACTCGGCAGTCACGTTCGCGTCCGCCACCGTGCTGCAGCGGCACTTCGGCTGGAAGGTCGGCGTGCCAGCTTTCGCCGTGGCCTCTTACGTAGCGGCGTCAAGAGTGCAGGAGAACCGACACTTCCTGAGCGACGTGGCGTTCGGCGCCACGCTGGGGATCATCGCCGGCCGTACGGTGACTGTCGGCCGCGGCGAGGCCCGATTCGCCGTCGCGCCGATGGCGACACCAGGCGGCGCGGGCGTGTCGTTCAACTGGATCGGGTCGGAGTAGCCGGATTCGCAACCCTCCGCCGGGTCCGACCAGCCTCCGCCAAGGCTTCGGCGGTCCGCCATAGCTTCGACCAGATGTCCAACCCCTCGCTTCCGACCTGGTCAGACATCCAGGATGCTGCTCGACGCCTTTCCGGCGTGGCCCGACGCACCCCGGTCTTCACCTCGCGCACCGTCGACGCCCGCACCGGCGCCACGGTCTTCTTCAAGTGCGAGAACCTGCAGCGCGCCGGCGCCTTCAAGTTCCGCGGCGCCTACAACGCGCTGTCGCGCCTCTCTCCCGACGAACGCGCGCCGCGGCGTCGTCGCCTTCTCGTCCGGCAACCACGCGCAGGCCGTCGCGCTCGCCGGCCAGCTCCTCGACATCCCGCGCGTCATCGTCATGCCGTCCGACGCGCCCGCGGTGAAACGCGCCGCGACCGCGGGCTACGGCGCCGAGGTCGTCGCCTACGACCGCGAACGCGAGGACCGCGAAGCGATCGGCCGCCGGCTCGCCGACGAGCGCGGCCTGACGCGTCATTCCGCCCTTCGATCACCCGCACGTCATCGCCGGACAGGGCACGGCCGCGCGCGAGCTGATCGACGACGTCGGGCCGCTCGACCTGCTGCTCGTGCCCGTGCGGCGGCGGCGGCCTGCTCTCCGGCTCGGCGCTGTCGGCGCGCGCGCTCGTCGCCCGGCTGCCGCGTCATCGGCGTCGAGCCGGCCGCCGGCGACGATGCGACACGATCGTTCCGCACGAAGACGCTGCAGACGGTGAACAACCCGACGACGGTCGCCGACGGCGCGCGCACGCCGTCGCTCGGCACGCTGACGTTTCCGCTCGTGCTGTCGCTACGTCTCCGACATGATGACGGTCGACGACGACGCCCTGCTGCGAACGATGTTCTTCCTGTGGGAACGGCTGAAGCTCGTCGTCGAGCCGACCGGCGCGCTCGGCGCGGCGGCGCTCCTCGCAGGCCAGCTCGACGCTCGCGGGCACGCGCGTCGGCGTCATCCTGAGCGGCGGCAACGTGGACTTCTCGCAGGTGGCAACTGGAGGCATCGATGCGGCGATGAGCGTCGCTCGTCGCGTCTCGCGATCGTCGCTCGTCCTGGCGATCGCCGTCCGCAGCTCGGCGCTCGAGCGCGATCGCCCGCGTCTCGGCGCAGCGACGATGCCGCAGGACGCGCCTCGCCGTCGGCCGCGCGCCGCTCACCATCCTCCAGATCAACGACGTCTACTCCACCGTGCCGGTCGACGGCCTGGCGGCCTCGCGCGCGTCGCGACCCTCAAGCAGCAGATCGCCGCCGCGGGCCGCACGCCGCTCCTGCATGCTCGCCGGCGACTTCCTGTCGTCGTCGGTCGCGTCGACCGTCTTCAAGGGCGAGCAGATGATCGCCGCGCTGAACGCCGCCGGCCTCGACCTCGCCACGCTCGGCAACCACGAGTTCGACTTCGGCATCGACGTCCTGCTCCAGCGGATGGCCGAGGCGCAAGTGGCAGTGGGTCGTCTCGAACGTCATCGACGCCGAGACCGGCAAGCCAATCGGCGGCGCCGCGCCGTACGTCATCCGCACGTTCGGCTCGCTGCAAGGTCGGCATTCATCGGCCTCTGCCTCGACGACCGAAGGCATCGCCAGCGACAAGCTCGACGCGCATCCGGCTCGATCGATCCGCTCGAGGCGGCCGCGACCGGTACCTGCCGATGCTGAAGACGAGAAGGCGCGACGTCATCGTCGCGCTCACGCACCTGACCTTCGCCGAGGACCGCGCGCTGGCCGAGCGCTTTCCGGAGATCGACCTGATCGTCGGCGGCCACGAGCACTTCCCGATCACGGCGACCGAGAACCGCACGCTCATCAGCAAGGCCGGATCCGACGCGAAGTTCGTCGCGCGGATCGACGTCGACCGGCGGCGCGACCGGCGCCGTCGAGCGCTTCTTCGAGCTGATCCCGGTCACCGGCGCGCATCGCCCGACGACCCGCGCGACGGCGGCGGTCGTCAGCGGCCTACGAGGCGCGGCTGGGCACGCGAGCTCGAACGCGGTCGTCGGCACGACACGCGTGCCGCTCGACGGCGTCGACGGCGCGGCTCCGCGCCGGCGGAGACGAACCTCGGCAACCTCGTCGCCGACGCCATGCGCGCCGAGGCGCGGCGCCGACATCGCCATCGTCAACTCCGGCGGCATCCGCGGCGATCGCGTCTACCCGCCGGGCCCGCTGACGCGCCGCACGCTCCTCGAGATCCACCCGTTCGGCAACGTCGTCTGCAAGCTCGCGGTGCCGGGCCGGATCGTGCTGGCGGCGCTCGAACCACGGCGTCGTCGAGGCTGCCCGCGGCCGCCGGCCAGTTTCCGCAGGTCTCGGGCATGACGATGCGCGTCGACCCGCGGGCGCCGCCCGGCAGCCGCGTCCGCGACGTGCGGGTCAACGGCGCAGCCGCTCGATCCGCGACAAGACCTACACGCTGGCGATCCCCGACTTCCTGCTGCACGGCGGCGACGGCTACACGATGTTCGCGGGCCAGCGCGTGCTGGTCGGCCCGGAAGTCGGGCACGCTGATCGCCGTCGCGCTCGAGAACGTACATCGCCGGCAGCGCGAGGTCGCGCCCGCGGTCGAAGGGCGCATCATCGATCGAGCCGCTAGACGGCTGAGAGTCGAGCTACGATGCGACTCCGCGACGCAGTCGCGACGCGCGGCGCGCGTGCGACGCTCGCGCGCGGCGTCGCGCCCAGTACGAGCGCGAACGCCGAGCAGCACGCCGACGATCGACGCGCGTAGCGCTGCGGGACGGCTGACGTCGGCCTTCACCAGCCACCAGTAGTGCACGACGCCGGCGATCGCCGGCGACGTAGATCGAGCCGATGCAGCGCCTGCCAGCGCCGGCCGCCCAGCCGGCGGATCATCCCGGCCGTCGACGTCACCGCCAGCGGCACCATCAGCACGAACGCGGTGAAGCCGATCGTGATGAACGGCCGCTTGTAGATGTCCTCGCCGACCGACGCCGCGAGGTTCCGCACCGTGCTCCAGGCGACGATGCCGTCGGGAAAATCGAGGCCGGCGAAGCGATCGGCGATGACGTAGATGAGGAAGTGCAGCGAGCCGTAGAAGAACGCGAACAGCCCGGCCATCCGGCGGAACCGGATGACCGTCGTTCCAGCCGGTCAGCCGCCGCAGCGGCGTGATCGCCAGCGTGATGCAGAGGAAGCGAAGCGCCCAGACGCCGGTTTCGTTGGTGATGTCGCTGAGCGGATTGGCGCTGAGATTGCCGGTGAGCCCCGCCCAGACCAGCCACGCCGCGCGGGCCGAGGCCGGCCGACGAACGACGCGCCGGCTTCAGCACCCACTTGATCGCGCGGCTGCGTCAGTGCCGACATGAGCATACCGTCCGGACCGCTCTAGTAGTTCTTCTTCAGATCCATGCCCGCGTACAGGCTGGCGACCTGATCGGCGTAGCCGTTGAACATCAGCGTCTTGCGCCGGAAGAACTCGCCGATGCGGCGCTCGGTCGCCTGGGTCCAGCGCGGATGATCGACCGTCGGGTTCACGTTCGAGTAGAAGCCGTACTCCTGCGGCGCCGCATCTCCTGCCAGGTGTTGAGCGGCTGCTTCTCGACGAAGCGGATGCGGACGATCGACTTGGCGCTCTTGAAGCCGTACTTCCACGGCACGACCAGCCGGATCGGCGCGCCGTCCTGCTTCGGCAGCACCTCGCCGTAGAGGCCCGACGGCGAGAATCGTCAGCGGGTGCATCGCCTCGTCCATGCCGCAGCCCTTCGATGTACGGCCAGCGCAGCACCGGCTGCGCGCACGCCCGGCATCTGCGTCGGGTCGTCCAGCGTGTAGAACTCGACGAACTTCGCCTTCGACGTCGGCTCGCACCTTCTTGATGAAGTCGCGACAGCGGGAAGCCGACCCAGGGAATCACCATCGACCACGCTTCGACGCAGCGGAGCCGGTAGATGCGCTCCTCGAGCGTCTGGCCCTTGAGGATGTCCTCGAGGTGTACAGTCGCGCCGGCTTGGCGCACTCGCCTTCGACCGTCGACCGTCCACGGCTCGGTCTTGCAGCGTCTTGCGCGTAAATGCGACGGCGACGTCCTTGTCGGTGCCGAACTCGTAGAAGTTGTTGTAGGTGGTGATCTGCTCCCAGGTGTTCGGCTTCTCGTCCGGTCGACGCTGAGCGGGCTCGGCTTGACGTTCTCGAGCTTGCGGCCGTGCGGCGCGGGCGTCGCCGCCTCGGCAGATCGCAGTCGGCGGCCAGCGCGCCCGACGCCCGCCGCGGCTGCCGCCGGCTGCGCCGGATGAACTCACGACGGTTCAGGTAGAGCTTCTTGTCGGTGATTTCCGAGCTCGGGATGTCGGGGGGTGGCTTGATCAGCATATTTCCTCTACGTGTGGCACACGGTCCCTGGACGCCCTCATTATAAGAAGGTTAGGGGCGCTGTGCTACGCTCCCCTTCTGTGTCTGAACATAATACAGATCCACCCGCCAACCCATCAGAACACTACGCTCGGCTGCTGTCGCTGGCGGTCCACGAGCTGCAGGACGCCGGCGTCGGTCGTGGGCGGCTATCTGCGAATGTCTGCAGACGGCGACGCGGAGCTCAGCGAGCGCCAGCGGCGAGATGATCGAGGAGGCCGAGAAGTCGCTGCGGGCACATGACGATGCTGATCGGCGAGATCAGCGAGCTCGGCAAGCTCGAGGCCGGCACCGCGACGGTCAGTCGACCAGCCGGCTGACTTTTTCAAGATGCTCGCCAAGTGGCCGAGGATGTGCATGAGGCGGAGGATCGCGACGTTCAACTTGCACGTTCGCGGCGCGGCGCAGGGCGCGTGCGTCCATGGCGACGCACACCGGCTCGGCGCCGCCTTCACCGCGCTTCTTGAAGGCCGTGCTGCGCGAGCAGCCGGTCGGAAACCGTGGTGGTCGGCAGATCGGCGGAAGATCGCCGGCACCGCCTCCGGCGGCGCTCGTGGTGATTGCGCGCGAGGCGGATCATCGAGCGAGCCGCCAGCGCACCGACTGCGGCGTTCGACGAGCGGCGCGGCGGCCTCGGCCTGGCGCTGCCGATCGCCCGGGTCATGCTCGAGCGTCACGGCGGCCGCGTCTGGTCGCCGCTTGCCGGAGACGCGGATCCGGCATCCCGCGGCGCTATCGTCGTATCCGTTCCCTTTGAGGAGTGATGCCTTGAAGAAACCATACGTCGCCATCGTCGACGACGATTCGGCATTCGCCAACTACCTGCGGACCTTTCTCTCGCTGCGCGGATACGAGACCCGCTCCTACTCACGGGGCGACGAGATGCTCGCGGCCGTCAAGGACGGCGATCCGCCCGACGTCGTGCTGCTCGACGTGATGATGCCCGGCATGAACGGCCTCGAGACGCTGCGGGCGCTCAAGGCCGCGAAGGCCGATCTGCAGGTCATCATGCTCTCGGGGCGCGAGCAGGCCTCGACGATCGTCGAAGCGGTCCGCCTCGGCGCGGCCGACTACGTCGTCAAGCCGGACGATCCGGAAGGGCTCGGCGAGATCGCGCTCGATTCGGCGATCAAGAGCGCCATCGAGAAGACGCGCCTGGTCTCGGAAATCACCGAGCTCCGGCGGCAGCTGATCGGACGACCAGGACCGCGCGTTCCTGTTCTGGGGCGACAGCCCCGACATGAAGACCATCGCCTCGGTCATCGAGCAGGTGGCCGACAGCGACGTGACCGTGCTCATTCGCGGCGAAAGCGGCGTCGGCAAGGAGCTCGTCGCCCGGGCCATCCACGAGCGATCGCCGCGCAAGGACCGCCCGTTCGTCAAGGTGAACTGCGCGGCGCTGCCGGCAGAGCTTCTCGAGAGCGAGCTCTTCGGCCACGAGAAAGGCGCGTTCACCGGCGCGGCGACGACGCGCATCGGCAAGTTCGAGCAGGCGCACACCGGCACGATCTTCCTGGACGAGATCGGCGAGATGAAGGCGGCGCTGCAGGCCAAGCTGCTGCACGTGCTGCAGGACGCGCAGTTCACCAAGCTCGGCAGCAACAGGCCGATCAACGTCGACGTCCGCGTCGTCGCGGCCACCAACCGCGATCTCGAGACGATGATGATCGACGGCGAGTTCCGCGAGGATCTGTATTACCGGCTCAAGGTCATCGAGGTCACGGTGCCGCCGCTCCGCGAGCGGCGGAGCGAGATCCTCCACCTCAGCCAGCTTCTTCATGGATCGCTACGCGCGCCGCTACAACCGTCCCGCACGCACAGCTGTCCGAGGAGCTGCAGCAGCTGTTTCAGACCTACGAGTGGCCGGGCAACATCCGCGAGCTCGAGAACATGATCAAGCGGCTCGTCATTCTCCAGGACGAGGAGCTCGTCGTCCGTGAGATGCAGCGCGCTCCCCGGGCAATGGTCGCGGCACCGGCCTACGCCATGGCCGGCACGGCGGTCGCGGCGCCCGCAGCCGCGCCGGCGTCGATGGTCGCGCTCGCTGATCCCGTGGACGTGGCCGAGCCGATCGACGATGAGGCCGCGCCGGGTTCGCAAGAGGCCGCGACCGCCGACACGCCCGCCCCTGGGCCGTCGAAGCTGGCCGACATCGCGAAGGCAGCGGCGCTCAAGGCCGAGCGGGCCATGATCGGGGAAACGCTGCTCCAGGTGCAGTGGAACCGGCGTCGCGCCGCCGAACAGCTCGGCGTCAGCTACAAGACGCTGCTGAACAAGATCAAGGAATGCGGGATCAATCCTAAATAGGGAACGGGGAACGGGGAACAGGGAACGGGGACAGGGGATCTACCGGACGTCGAGCCAGGAGCGGCCGGAGGCGATCTGCCGCGCGAAGCACGAGACAGCCTCCGAATAGGCCAGGCTGAGCGCTCCGGGCGACGTGGCCTGCCGGATGTCGGCGTCGGTCGGACATTCCAGGCGCGGCCCCGTCTCTCCGGGCTTCCTGTCGACTGAATAGTAGACCGCGGCCCCCTCGCGTACCCAGAGCGGGCGATCCACCAGGAAGCGATCGGTCAGCGCGTGGACGATCTCGTGACGCACGGTGCGCTCGAGCAGGCCGCGACCCTCCAGGGAGTCCACCGGGAGAAAGTGCATCTCGCCGGAGACGAGTGCGCCGTTGGTGTACCACGGAAGCTTTGTCGCTTCCTGGTAGTCCGCGGCGGACGCATGAAAGCGGGCGCGGAGCGGCACGGGAGACGGGAGGCTCAGCGTCGAGATCAGCGCATCGTGGCCGGCGGCGATCATCTTGACGAGCGCCGCGCGCCAGGCTTCGTCGGCGGGCGGCAAGACGAGCGTCACGCCCGACACCGCCGCCTGAGCGGCTTTCGGGGCCGGGGCCGTTGGGGCGGTCCGCGCGCGTCCGGCGGCGTTGGCGATCCTCGTGCCCGGAAAATACGTCGCGAGGATCTCGGCCGCGCGACGTCCGGCGGAGGCGCGCTGCACCGAGCCCATCACGCAGAGGCCCACGCCGTGGCCGTATCCCCGCCCGTCGAAACGGTACACCTGACCCTGCCGCTGGACCTCGAACGCCGCGCTCCTCAGCCGCGTCGGGCCAACGGCCATCCGGAGCTCCTGGCCGGACAGCTCGCCAGGCTCGAACCCGTCGATCTGCACGCGCCCGGCTCGTCCGGACACCGTCCGGCCGGCGATTCGAAGGTCTCGGAGCTCGCGGCCGCGATATCCGGCAGCGCGCAGCAGGCGCGAGAGCTCCTCGGCCGAGACCTCCGCGCTCCACACGGGCTCGCCCCCGCACGCTTCGTCTCCGTGCGAAGGCAGGTACTGCGTGATCGACCGCGCCCGGCCAGACCGCCGACGGCACCTCGGACCGGCCGCCGCAGGAAGCGCTGTAGAAGATCTCGGCCGGCTGGCCGTCCCGGTCGACCAGGATCTGGCCGGCGGTGGCCGACGTGGCCAGATCGGTAGACGCCATGGTCGGGCGAAGCACCTGGCAGTGCGTCTGATCGCACAGGTCGAAGCCATCGGACCGGTGTCTTCCGGCGTTGGCGACGGTGTAGGTCCTGATGGCGATCGCCAGCGTCTCGAGCGACGCGGGCGGGCTCTCGCGAGCCGCTTCGCCGGCCAGGACACCCGAGACGTACGCCTCGAGCGGCATCGTGCGCACGGCGTACGATCCGTCGCGCAGGACGCCGATTCGCACCGAGGTCGACGTGTCGCCGGTCGGCCGCGTCTGGGCGGCCGGATGCAACGTCATCACGCCCAGGCCCACCAGACCGGCCAGGCCGATGGCGGCCGCCGTCCCCGAAGAGCGGCCGGTCATGGGACGAGCCCCAGAAACGCCGAGACGCCGTCCCAGATCGCCGGCAGGCTCGACGCCAGCTGGTGATCGTCGTCGAGGAGCGACAGCGTCACGTTCGGGCGGGTGCGGGCGAAGGCTTCCACGGTCCGGCAGTCGACCGACTCGTCGCGGAGGCCCTGGAAGATGAGCGTCGGCTGCGGCATGAGCGCTTCAGACGGATCGTAGCGCAGCGCTGTCTTCGTAGAACGCGAAACGTCGAGCAGCCGCTCTTCGTTGTACGCGTAGTGAAAGAACGGCATGGCGCCCTCGCGCCGCCACTCGTTCGATCCGCTCCGGCGGCAGCAGGTGATGGCCCGGCTTGGCGAACATGACCGCCGGCGCCAGCAGCACGACGCCGGCCGACACGATCCGCCGAATCGCTCCGCGGCCAGAATCGCCAGCGCGCCGCCCAGGCTCGAGCCGATGAACGTCACCGGGCCGTCTGCCCGCTTCCGATCGTCCTTGTCCAGCTGGCCAGCATGCGCGTCATCGTCAACGTGCGAAGTCCGGCTCGTTGAAGTCCGGACAGCGGAGGCGCAGGCCATGCTCGAGGAGCCGGTCGGCAAGAAACCTCGCCTTGGTCGACCTGCGCGGACGAGGCGAAGCCGTGGAGATAGAAGACTCCGCCGAGCCTGGCAGTCACAGCAGCGTCTGGCATCCGGGACGGCACCGGCACTTGATCAGGCCTTCGCCGTCGGTGTTGTAGTGGTAGGTCAGCTCCTGCCCCTTCCGGATCGTCCTCGCCGCGCGAATCCAGATGATGCCGTCCTTGATGTCGATGTAGCAGTTCGGCCGGCACGAGTGGTTGATGAATCGCGCGACGTTGCCGCCGACGCCGGCGTCGATCACCGTGCGGTTGGTCAGCTTGAAGCACCAGATGTGGCCGCGCTTGATGTAGCGGCGCTCGCGCCTGAGGCTCTCCTGGTTCGAGATCTTCTCGCCGGCGTAGTCGATGATGCGCGTGTTCTTCGTGATGGCCCTGGTCGCGTAGACACCCCACCCGTGGATTCTCGATCGCCGCTTCTCGATCATCTCGATCATCGATCCCTAACGATACCGCGATGCGGCTGCTATAGTTGAACATGGCATGGCATCGTTTCGGCCTGGGGCCGGATTCTGGCTGGCTACGCGCCCGCGCTGTCGATCGAGATCACGCGCGAATGTCCGCTGCAGCTGCCCCGGCTGCTACGCCTACGGCGACGATCATCTCGGCGGCGACCTGACGCTCCGCCAGGTGCGCGACTTCAAGGGCCAGGAGCTCGTCGACGGCGTCCTCGAGCTCGTCGATCAGCACCGGCCGCTGCATCGTGTCGATCGTCGGCGGCGAGCCGCTCGTCCGCTATCGCGAGCTGAACGCGCTGCTCCCGCTGCTCGTCGCAGCGCGGCATTCACGTGCAGCTCGTCACGAGCGCCGTCCGCGAGATTCCGCAGGAATGGGCGGCGATTCCGAACGGCTGCACGATCGTCGTGTCGATCGACGGCCTGCAGCCCGAGCACGACGTCCGCCGCACGCCGGCCACCTACGACCGCATCCTGAAGCACATCGTCGGGCACCAGATCACGGTGCACTGCACGGTCACGCGGCAGCAGATCAACCGGCCGGGCTATCTCGAGGAGTTCCTGCGCTTCTGGTCCGCGAAGACGGAGAGTGCGGAAGATCTGGATCAGCCTCTACACGCCGCAGATCGGCGAGGTCTCGGCCGAGCGGCTGACGCCGGCCGACCGGCAGCGCGTCGTCGCCGATCTGATGGCGCTGCGGCTGCGCTATCCGAAGCTCGAGGCGCCGAAGGGCATGATCGACGTCTACGCCAACCCGCCGCAGTCGCCCGACGAGTGCGTCTTCGCGCAGAACGACGACGACCGATTTCCGCCGATCTGACGACGCGGATCACGCCGTGCCAGTTCGGCGGGACACCCGACTGCGCCAACTGCGGCTGCATCGCGTCGGCCGGCCTGGCGGCGGTCGCGCGCCATCAGTTGTTCGGGTTCATTCCGGTCGGGTCGATCTTCACGGGATCGCTCAGGGTCGGCGAACAGGTCCGCCGGCTGCGGCCCGTCGAGGCCTAACGGCGCTTCAGGCTTCAGGCTCTCGGCTCCAGGGGCTTCCGGCTCAGGGCAGACGGCTCGCGGCTCAGAGCTAGGGCTCAAGCAGAGCGGGTCCTGTCGGACCCGCCGGACTACCTCCCAAACGTCACGCGGAAGCCTCCGTGCACCAGGCGCGGCGTGCCGATGGTCGTCGGCAGCGTGCCCACGTAGTAGAGGCCGTCGAACAGGTTCTGCACGCCGACGAACAGGCCGAAGTTCCGCCCGATGTCGCGCGACACACGGAAGTCGACCGTCGCGAAGCCAGGCAGGCCAGGGTCGGCTCTGTCCCGGAACGGTGCGCACGTTCAGGTCATCGTCGAACTGGCGGCCGATGAACTGGACGCCGAAGGCCACATTGACGTACCGCGGATCCGTGTAGGAGACCTGCAGCGAGCCGCGATGCTCGGGCACCTGCGGAAGGAACTTGCCCACGAGCACCGGGTTGGCCGGATTCTCCTCGACGGTCGCCTGATCGTACAGGTAACCGCCGCCGACACGGAAGACCGTGCCCACCTGGTATTCGACGTCTGTCTGCACGCCCCACACACGCGTCGCGCCCAGGTTCTGACGCTGCTGGGTCACGTTCGCGCCGACGACCATGATGGTGACGTTCGACACAGGGTTATCGATGCGGTTGTCGAACCACGTGGCGCGAACGGTCACATCGTCGGTGGCTGCCACCGTGACGCCCATCTCGCCCCCGTTCAACCGCTCGGGGCCGAGGTTGTAGTTGGCCAGCGTCAGCACGGTGCCCACCCGGAACTGCCGGTACAGCTCGTTGAGCGTCGGCGCCCTGAAGCCCCAGCTCACGTCACCCCAGGCCGTCACCCTGTCGGTCACCTGGTACGACGCGGCCAGCCTCGGGCTGATGACCGTGTCGGAGCGATCCGGCAGCGAGTCAACGTTCCCCGGCGCCGGCTGGCCTGTGGCCACGGTCGTCTCCAGGTTGTGGCCGTCGTAGTTGCTCCAGTGGTCCACCCTGCGCGCTCAGGGTCAGCGTCAGGTCCGGGAGCGGCGTGAAGATGTCCTGAACGAAGCGCGCCGAAGATCTGCTGGGTGCCGCCCGAGATCCGCTCCAGCGTCACCGTCGTTCCGAAGGTGGCGTCCAGCGCATCTTCGTTGCTGTCGCCGTCCACCCAGCGCCAGTCGGTCCCTGCCGACACGTAGTGCTTGCTGCCGAAGGCCTTCGACCACTGCGCCATCGCACCGACGCCGTTGGTCGGCACGCGCTGGTTGAGCGTCATTCTTCCGATGTTGCGCGGGGGCGTCGACGCCGGCACGGCGAGAAAGTTGCTGCGGAAGGTTTCGAAGTCCATGAAGACTCTCGCCTGCAGCTCGCTGCCGTCGGCGAGGCTGGCGCGTCCGCCGCCGCTGACGTGCTTCCAGACGGTGGCGTTTTCCTCCGGGTCCCCGTTGATGGTCGACACCTTGGCGTTGTCGCGGTGCTCGTCGAAGTACCCGAAGCGCCCGAACAGGTTCACGCGGTCGTTCAGGGCATAGTCGGCCTTCAGATTGAAATTCATGAAGTCGACGTTCGCCTTGGTGTCCACCCTCCCCCGTCCGGGCTCGCCGATGCTCGCATCGGTTTCGGCGACAATCGGGTAGCCCTCGGTGTCGAACAGGCTGCCCTCGAGCGCGACGCCAAGCTTGCCCATCACGTCGCTGCCGAAGAAGTCGACCTTGGGGGTGTTGAGGTTGCCGTACTGCGCCCGCACTTCGCCGGTCCGCCGCGTCGGGCGGCTGCTGATGATGTTGATCACCCCGCCCATCGCGTAGTTGCCATAGAGGCTGGACGTCGAACCGTCCACGACCTCGATGCGGTCGGCGCTTTCCATCGGCACGCGCGTCCAGTACACCCACCCGCCAAACGGGTCGTTGAACGGCACACCGTCGAGCAGCACCAGGGTGCGGCTGACGCCGCTCGGCCCCACGCCGCGGAGCGAGACGCCCTGCGCGGTCGGATGCGACGACAGGCTGCTCGTCCGGCGGAAGAGGCTGAAGGTCGGGATCCGACGCAGGACATCGTCGGCCACCAGCGCCGGCGACTGCTCGATCTGTTCGGCGCTGATCACGTTGACGCTCGCGGCCGTCGTGCCGAGCATCTGTTCGGTTCTCGTGGGCGTGACGGTGACGTTTTCGAACAGGGTCGCCGGCGTCAGCACGATCTCCATGCTGCCTCCAGAGAGCGGCAGCCGCTGCTCCGCGAAGCCCCCGGCCCTGACGATCACCGTGCCCAGGTCGGGCACCACGTCGAAATTGAACCGGCCGTCCGGGCCCGTCACCGTCTGCTGCTCGGCGCCGGAGACATCGCGCACGATGACAGCCGCTCCAGGGATGGCGCCGCCCGTCGAATCCCTGACGATGCCGTTGACTGACGCATTGGCCAGCACCAGCGCGAGGAGAAATCCTGCCAGCATCCTTGCTCCGTTTCCTGTTCTTGTGAGGCCCTGGTCTCGGGCACCGGGAAAACGTCCGGATTATAGAACACTACCTGACCGGCACAAGCGTCTCGTCGGTCTTGACCTCGAAACGGCGAAAGCGGGCGTAGGTGGCCGTGCCATCGATCACGGTCGCCCGCCGGTTGCTGGTGTACCGCTCCCGCATCTCGACCGGCACGAAGAGACCGAGCAGGGGCTCGGACTGATAGCTCACGTTGATCTGCGCGCGGAGGTCGGCGTTTTCGGTGACGAGCTCTCCCATCAGCACCTGGCCCGTGCGGGGCTCAATCCAGAAGCGACCGCTGGACGCGATGTCGCCCCCTCCGGCGAGCTGGATCAGGGTGGGCTTCCTGGTCTCCTCGTACGAGACCACCCAGACCTCCGTGGACACGGCGAAGTTGGGCGACTCGGGAAGGTCGCGGGTACGCTCGCGCGCATTCGGTTTGATCGGATCGTCGAGGCGCTTGAAGCGGAAGCGGCGCTGGTTCTCCCGCTCGAGCATCATCAGCGGCAGGACCGGCACGTTGATGGTCCGGTGGATGTCGCCGATGTTGTAGCGGGCGCTCTCCTGGATGATGCGGGAAATCTGGTTGCCCGCGGCCTCGCTCGGGTCGAGGAAGAGGCGCGTCAGACGCTCGGCGCGGTCGCGGACCGGTTTGCCGTCGACCTCGAAGACGTCCCGAAACTGGACCCAGCCGCCAGAATCCTCAGGCCGGACGAGCAGCAGGTCGGCCTTGAGGGTCCGCCGCTCCAGGGCCTGCCGGCTCGGGCCGTTCAAGGCCCCGCGGGGAATGTAGTTGTTGGCGCGCTGGACGTAGGTCTCCTCGGCCACGATGGCCGAGAGCTGCTGCTCGAACTCGGCGACATACCCGGCCGCGTTCGCCATCACCTCGTCGAGCGTGAGCTCCTGAGCGCGAGAACGCCCCAGGGTCAGGAGCATCAGGCCGATGAGTAGAGGCGTCGCGCGCGCGGTCATGGGAGCATCGTGCGCCCGGCGGCCGAGCCGGGTCAACAACCGTCGGCTCGGCGCTGCGGGCTCCTGGCTCCGGCCTTCGGGGGCTTCAAGGCTCAGGGCTTATGGCTCATGGCTCAAGTTCTCTGTTCCCGTTGCCCGTTCCCCGTTCCCTGTTCCCCGTTCCCTAGTAGAAGTCGTGCGCACTGAATTCGATGCCCTCGGCGCCAGGGCCGCGCAGCCCCTGCACGCTTTCGGCACGTACCGAAACGACGCCGTCCTGGTGCTGCAGCACACCGTCAACCAGCAGGAAGGGTTCTTCGATGATGACCAGGCGGGCGCTCGCAAAAAGATCCGGCCGCACGATGATGTTCGCGATCCCGGTCTCGTCTTCAAGGGTCAGGAACGTGAAGCCTTTGGCCGTGCCCGGCCGCTGCCGCGTGATGACCATGCCGGCCACGCGAACCCGGCGTCCCTGCCGCACGTTGGGGAGATCGCTTGCCCGCATCACCCCGCGCATGGCCATCTCCTCGCGCCTGAGCGCCATCGGATGCCTCCCTACCGTCAGCCCGGTGCCCGCGTAGTCTGCGACCAGCCGCTCGGCCTCGGTCATGGGAGGGAGGGGACACGGAAATTTACAATTTACAATTGGGAATTTACAATTCGTACACCTCTTCTTCGCGGCTCTGCTCGACAGTAACAACCGAGCTTCTTCGGCTTGCTTCCTCACAATCCTCATCCGCGATCTCATCAACGCGATGATGGTCAGCATCTGCCGTTTCGACGAATTGCGAATCGTAAATTGTAAATTGTAAATTCTCGAAGAGCTCCCCCGCCGGCCGCACCGCCCGCTCGGCCTGCCACAGCGCGGCGCGGCGGTCGTAGCCGAACCCGTTCAGCGCGCCGATCTCGGCGAGGGCGACGACCTCGTCGCGCCGAAGCCCCGTGCGGGCGATGAGCTCGTCGAGAGAATGAAACCGACAGCCTTCACGAGGCCGAGAGTCTACGCTCGAGCGCCGAGGGACTTGGATGCAGCGTGATCCGCAGAGCGGATCGGAGGGGCCACAGGGACACCCGAGGCGGAGAGTCTACGCTCGACGCCGAGGGACTTGGAGGTAGCGTGATCCGCGAGCGAATTGGAAGGGGCCACAGGGACACCCGAGGCCGAGAGTCTACGCTCGAGGCCGAGGGGCGTGGATGCAGCGTGATCCGCGAGCGGGGGTGGGGCCCCGCGAGCAGTAGAAATAGACTCTCGGTCTCGCCCGTCCGCCCAGTCATGTGAGCACGTGTTGCAGAACCAGCGCGTGGCATCCACTCGCTCGATCATCGACTCGTCGTCAGAGCCGCACTTGGGACAGAGGAAGCGGCTGTTGTCTGCTTTACCTACTGCTCGTGGGGCCCCACCCCCACTCGCCAGCACGCCGACTTCGCTGTCGCTCGACCTCGAGCGTAGACTCTCGGTCTCGCCCGTCAATGCGGGGCCCCGCACGTTTTCACCCGAGGCCGAGAGTCCTACGCTCGAGGCCGAGGGACATGAATGCAGCGTGATCTGCGAGTGGGGGTGGGGCCCCACGAGCAGTGAAAGAAGCCGGCCATCCTCCGATTTTCTTCCCCACCTCCTGCCGCAGGCCGCTCACGTAGCGCAGGCCGAGGCGGATGGCGCCGTCGGCTTCGACCGTGCACTCCCAGCTGGAGACCTGCACGTCGATCGGGTTGAAACGGATGCCGCGGCGCTGCGCATCCTTGACGAGCGTGGCCGGGTGGTAAAACCCCATCGGCTGGTTGTTGAGCAGCGCCGTGTAGAACGCCGCGGGGTAGTGCACCTTCAAGTACGCGCTGGCGTACGCGAGCAGGGCAAAGCTCGCGGCGTGCGACTCCGGGAAGCCATACAACGCAAACGACACAATCGATCGGATGATCTCGTCAGCGGCCGCGCCAGTAATGCCGCGGGCCGCCATCCCGTCGCGCAGCTGCACTTCGATCACCTTCATCCGGCGCTCGGACCGCTTGAAGCCCATCGCACGGCGCAGCTCTTCGGCCTGCCCGCCCGTGAACCCGGCCGCCACCATCGCGATGCGCAATAGCTGCTCCTGGAACAACGGGACGCCGAGCGTGCGCTTGAGGATCGGTTCGAGAGACGGGTGCGGATAGCGCACCTCCTCGCGTCCGGCCCGCCGGTTCAGATACGGATGCACCATCTGCCCCACGATCGGGCCCGGCCGGATGATCGCCACCTCGACGACGAGGTCGTAGAACGTGGTGGGTTTGAGGCGCGGCAGCGTCGCCATCTGCGCACGCGATTCGACCTGAAACACCCCGATCGTGTCCGCATGCTGCAGCAATCGATAGACCGCCGGATCCTCCGGAGGCAGATGCGCTAAATCGAGCTTTGGGCTGCTTTTCTCTCCGTTCACGAGCGCAATGGCGTCCTGCAGGGCGGCCATCATGCCGAGGCCGAGCAGGTCCACCTTGACGATTCCCATGTCGGCGCAGTCGTCCTTGTCCCACTGCACGACGACGCGGCCGGGCATGGTGGCGGGCTCGAGCGGGACCACGGCATCGAGGCGGCCCTGGCAGATGACCATGCCGCCAGAGTGCTGTCCCAGATGGCGCGGCAGGTCCTGCATCTCCTGCCAGAGGCGGGCGAACAGCTGAACGCGCTCGGCCTGCACATCCAGGCCGACCGATGCCAGATGCCGCGGCAGGGTCTCGGTGGAATCGCGGAACTCGAAGTGGTTCATGACCTTCGCCAGCCGGTCCACTTGTGCGGGATCGAAGCCGAGGACCTTGCCGACTTCGCGCGCGGCGCTCCTTCCGCGATACGTGATGACGTTGGCGGTCATGGCGGCGCCGTGCTGGCCGTACTTGTCGTAGACGTGCTGGATGACGCGTTCTCGCCGATCGCCGCTCGGCAAATCCAGGTCGATGTCCGGCCACTCGCCGCGTTCCTCGGACAGGAAGCGTTCGAACAGGAGATCCATGCCCACCGGATCGACGGCCGTGATCCCCAGGCTGTAACACACGGCGCTGTTGGCGGCCGACCCGCGGCCCTGCACGAGAATGTCGTGCTGGCGGCAGAAGTTCACGATGTCCCAGACAATCAGAAAGTAGCCGGCGAGATTGAGCCGTTCGATGAGATCCAGCTCGCGCCCAATCTGCGCGCGCGCGCGGTCGTGATACGGCCGGTAGCGGTCGCGGGCGCCGACGTCGGTGAGGTGCCTGAGAAACGACGCCTGCGTCTCGCCCGGCGGCACGGGATAGTCCGGAAACCGGTAGCCGAGATCCGCCAGCGTGAACTGCAGTCGATCGGCCAGCTCGCGGGTCTCGGCGACGGCCCGGCCGCAATCGCTGAAGAGACGGCCCATCTCGCCTGGCGGTTTCAGGTAGCGCTCGGCATTCGGGGCGAGCTTCCGGCCGGCCCTGGCCAGATCCGTGTGGTGGTGCAGGCATGTGAGCACATCGAAGAGCGGCCGACGGTCCGGCGCGGCAAAGCGGACGCCGCCTGTGGCGATGACCGGCACCCGGAACGCGGCGGCCATCGAAACGAGCGTCTGGTTGTCGCGCTCCTCGTCGCGGCGTCCGTGACGCTGGACCTCGATGAACGTCCGATCGCGGCCGAACACGCCGACCAGGCGATCGAGGAGCCCGCCAACGCCGAAGCGCCGCGTGTCGAGCCCCGCCCGGCCGGCGAGCGCCACGAGCCCGGCCGTCCGTCCGTCCAGATCCTCGAGCGCCAGCGCCCCCTCGCCCTTGGGCGCGCCCAGCTTCATCCGCGTGATCAGGCGGCAGAGGTTTCGATAGCCTTCTGCGTTCTCACAGAGCACGGGAAGGGTCAGGAAGGTCGGGTGGGTCTGGTGGGGTTGTTCTTGCCCACCCGACCTGCCCGACCAACCCGACCCTCCAGACTCTCCTGACCTTCCCGACCCTCCCGACCCTGTGTGCGTCACCGTCAGTTCCGCGCCAATGATTGGCTTGATGCCGGCCGCGAGCGCGGCTTTATGGAAGCGCGGGGCGCCGTAGACGCCATCGCGATCGACGAGCGCGAGCGAGGAGTAGCCGAGATCGGCTGCGCGATCGACGAGGGCTTCAGGGAGCGATGCGCCCTGAAGAAAGCTGAACGCCGACGCCGTGTGCAACTCGATATACGCAGACACTGGGGGGCGCCATCCCGCCGATCAATCGACGATCGCTTCGAGAAACCAGCCGCCCGTCCCCAGCTCCCGGAACACGCGGTAGATCGCCCCATCAGCCATCGCCACGTCCCATTCTTCGTGGTCCCACACTTGGGTCGGGTGGGTCAGGTAGGTCGGGTCGGTCTGGAGGGTCGGCTCTCCCGACTCACCCGACCTTCCAGACCTTGCCCGACCTTCCCGACTCAGTCGTCCACCACTCCCCCGACGACCGCCAGGGGCCGGCGGTCGTCACGACGCGGCTGTCGCCGAACCCGCGGCGATCGGCCGCGACCCGAATGGGGCGCCCTTCTTCGATCGTGACGCGCACCGGAACCGGCTGCCGGAAACGACGCAGAACGGACTGGGGATCAGGGATTGGGGATCGGGGATGCGGGCGGAAGTAGGCATCGGCGTCAGTTCGCGCCGGGAGTGGGGCCCCGGCGCCAGTGGAAAGAAGCTGACTGCGGCCCGAATTGAACGCCGTCATCCCAAACGCGCCCGGTCGATACGAGTCGACGGCCACCGGCGATCCGATCCGGTCCGCGCCGAGGAGCGCCGTCAGCCGCGCGAGGAGCGTGGAGATCTCGTCCGGCGTCGGCTCGGAGCGCGAGAAGAGCGTGTGCTGCAGCACACGGCCGGGCGTCGGCTCGATGGTGACGGTGACGCGCTCGATCGGGCCGCCGGGCGGATGCGACTCCATGTCGATGAGCGCAAGCGTCCTGAGCGTCCGCACCTCGCGCAGCGGTGCCGGAAACTCCAGCCGCCGCACATGGAGATCGCCCCGGGTCCGGGCGTCGGCATCCGCGTCCCCGGCGACACCGGCCACGAGGCCCAGCGCCACATGCAACGCCGCCGCAGCCCGATCCCGCCGTTCGAGACGGGTCGACAGCGGCTCGAGGAGCCGCGTCAGCACGAACGACAACGGCTCGAGCCCCTCGATCGGCCACTCGAGATCAAGCGTGGCCTCGAACCGTTCGTCCTTTTGATCGGGCACGAGCGGCCGGATATCTTCACCTCGCGCGATCGCCTGCAGCAGCGCCCCCTGACGGCCCAGCCGCGCCCGGATGTCAGCCGCCGGGAGCGCGACAAACGCCCCCAGAGTGCGGATCCCCCACTTGGAGAAGACGGACGGAAATTGGGAATTAGGAAATAGGAATTCAAAATTCGTTGCCAAGGCTTCAACGCGCAAGGGCGCAAGCGCAGCGGCTTCTTCGCCAGGCGGGACGACGGTGAGGCCTGGACGGGTCCGCGCGAGGATCCGGGCGGCGGTGCATGTGCCGGCCACGGCGACATGCGCATCGAGACCTCGCGCCGAGGCCTCTCGGACGATCTCAGCGCCGATGGCGTTGAACGATCCCAGCAGGCGCCCGAGGCCGCTGATATCGATCGTGATCGACCGATCTCCGTCCACCTCGTAGCGCGGTGAGAACTCTTCGGCCAGCTTCGTCAGGCTCGTCGCCGGGTCCGAAGGACCCGTGCCTGCCGCCGGTCCGAAGGCCCTCGCCTGACCCTCCTGACCCACCCGACCCTCCTGACCTGAAGAGGCACGCAAAGCCCCGATCAGACATGGCCGGCCACGGTGGAAAAGGTCGCCGTGTCGTGGGCCGGCACGCCGGCGCCACGAGACCGCACTCCTCGTCTGGCAGAAATCACCCGGGTGTCGACGTCGATGCCATCGAAAAGCCGCGTCCCGAACCGGATGCCCGCACGGCGCGGGGTCAGGCTGAGCGTCAGCCCCGCCGCGCTACGCGCCATCGGCTCGCTCCCGATCAGCAGGCCAACCGTCGTCGATCCTTCGACCATCCGCTGCAACCGCAGCCACGTGGTGAACGGCAGCCCGCGCACCGCCTCGACCGGCACCTCTCCGGCGTCGAACGCGACGATGCCGAAGTGGCCGGCTTGGAGCACGAGCGCGAAGGCACGGACCGCGTGCTCCAGGGCACGCTGGTTGGTGTCGCGACAGCGGCCCGGGGACAGGCGCACATGGCCGCGAATCCAGAGCACGCGATCGAAGACGACGCCAGCCGCGGCGGCCGATTCGAGATCGAACATATCGAGCGCATCGACGAGCGCGACACGCTCTCCGCGCCTGGTGGCGGCCGCCAGCGCCGATGCAAGCAGGCTGGTCCGCCCGGAGGATCGCGGGCCCACGAGCTCGGACAGCTGCCCGCGCGGCAGCCCGCCACCGAGCCGCCGATCGAGGGATGTAACGCCGGTCGGGGCAACCGCGTATTCATCAGCAGTCGCAGGCGGCGCAGCCTCCGGAAGGACCGGGAGCTCCGGCAGCATCGTCGTCAACGTTCGATCGAGACGGCGTGTGCGGAGCAGCGATTCGAGGTCGGCTCGGGCAAGCGGCATGTTTCGCTTTATTTTCGCCTTGGATGGCGAACTATAGCCCACCGCCGCTGCTCGATCAAGCGCGATCAAGTATAAGATTGGTCGTTCTGGACTAAAGCCCTGTGCTGCATCTGTTTAGCTCTTAATCCACCACCGTGGCCGACTCCGCTCAGGCAGAAACGCCCCCCAGAGAAGCCTCCGTCGACGCCACCTCGGCTACCGCCGAACCCCGTGGAATCCGGCGCACGCTGGTCGCGTTCACCTATCGCGACTTCCGGGTCCTGTGGTTCGGCGCCTGCACGTCGAGCATCGGCACCTGGATGCAGAGCCTCGCCGCCAACTGGCTGGTGCTCTCGCTGACCGGATCGGCCACCTACCTCGGTCTCGACGCTTTCCTGCAGCAGCTGCCGATCATGCTCTTCACGCTCATCGGCGGCGTGCTGGCGGACCGGCTCGATCGCCGGCGCACGCTGCTCATGTCGCAGTACGTGCAGACGGCAACGGCCGCCACACTGGCCCTGCTCGTCTACTTCGACGTCGTCACCATCTGGCACGTCCTGACGCTGTCGTTCCTTGCCGGCTGCGCCCAGGCCTTTGGCGGCCCGGCGTATCAATCTCTGATTCCGTCGCTCGTCGCGAAGCGCGACCTGACCAACGCCATCGCGCTCAACTCGATCCAGTTCAACGTCGCGCGCGTGCTCGGTCCCCTCTTTGCCGGCGCCGTCCTGGCGGTGTTCGCCACCTGGGGGTTTGCCGACGCGAGCCCCGAGGCGATGACGGCGTGCTTCACGCTGAACGCGCTGTCGTATCTCGTCGTGATCTACGCGCTGTCGTCGCTGCACGTCCGGCACATCCCGCCGACGACCACCAGGCCCATGCTCGAGGAGCTGCGCGGCGGCCTCGACTACGTCAGGAACACGCCGGCCATTCCGCCGCTCATCGTGCTCGCCTTCGCCACCACGTTTCTCGGCATGCCGCTCCTGACGCTCCTCCCGGTGTACGCGCGCGACATCTACCACGAGGGGGCGACCGAGTACACCCGCATGATGGCGTTCTCCGGCGCCGGGGCCATCGTCGGATCGCTCTTCGTGGCGTGGCTCGGGCGTTTCAAGCGCATGGGCGTCACGACGCTGTCGGTGCAGGTGGCGTTCGGCCTCTTCATCGTGCTGTTCGCCGTCACGCGCGTCATCTACGTGAGCTATGTCCTGCTCTTCCTCACCAACGTCGCGCTGATGATCGTGTTCTCGACCGTGACGTCGCTCATCCAGCTCCTCGCCCCGAACGAGATGCGCGGCCGCGTGATGAGCATCTACATGCTCGCGTTCCGCGGCGGGATGCCGCTCGGGAGCCTCGCCAGCGGGTACATGGCCAGCCAGTTCGGGGCGCCGGCCGTCCTCGTCGTCAACGGATCGCTCCTGATGGCGGTGGCGGCGTACTTCCTGTTCAAGGGGCACGTCAGGGAAATATGAAATTGGGTGATTGGGTGGTTGGGTAATTGGGTGATTGAGTTGGGTAATTGGGATAATTGGGTAAGTTGCGTCAATCGGGTAATTGGGGGGTGGTGGTGAGGCGAATCTGGCGAACGGTCGGAGTTGTCCTGGCGGCGCTGACTGGAAGTCGTCTCTGGCGGCGCAGGGCGGGCCGGAACTGGTGGCGCGGGCGCGGGCGATTCACGACCGGGTGATCACGCTCGACACGCACGACGACATCGATCCGGCCCAGTTCACGAGGGCGTGCAACTACACGATGCCCCTCGCGACGCAGGTGACGCTGCCGAAGATGAAGGCCGGCGGCCTCGACGTCTCGTTCATGATCGTCTACGTCGGCCAGCCCAATCCGGCGCAAGTGCCCGATGCGTTTCAGCCCGCCGGGTACGATCGCGCGTACAAGACGGCCATTGCCAAGTTTGACGCCGTGCATCGCCTCACGAAGGAGATTGCGCCGAACGACATCGAGCTGGCGCTCACGCCCGCCGACGTGGTGCGCATCGCCAGGAGCGGCAAGAAGGTCGCGGTGATCGGGATCGAGAACGGCTACCCGATCGGCACCGATGTCGGCCGCGTCCGCGAGTTCTGGCAGCGCGGCGGCCGGTACATGTCGCTCGCGCACAACGGGCACAGCCAGCTGGCCGACTCGAATACCGGCGAGGCCACCAACCAGTGGTCGTTCGGCGGGCTGTCGCCGCTCGGCCGCCGGGTGATCGAAGAGATGAACCGGGTCGGCATCATGATCGACGTGTCGCATCCGTCGAAGGGCGCCATCCTCCAGGCGATCGGCCTCTCGAAAGCGCCAGTCATCGCCTCGCACTCGTCAGTGCGGCGCCTGGCCAACCATCCCCGCAACATGGACGACGAGATGTTGATGGCGATGAAGACCAACGGCGGCGTCGTCCAGGTCGTGGCGCTCGGTGCGTACCTCAAGGCGGATCCCGTGGAGCGTGGGCCGGCGCTGGCCGAGCTGCGCCGGGAGTTCGGTACGGCCGCGCCTCCGCCCGCGCCAACCGCAGCCGCCACGGCATGCCCGATGGACACGCCCAGTCCGCCTCCAGCGGCCGGCACGAGCCCGGTTCCCGGCGTCAATCCGGCGTCGCTCACAGCAGAGCGCCGCCGTGTCTTCGAGCAACGGCTGGCCGACATCAACCGCCAATGGCCGGCGGCCAGACCTGGCGTCACGGATCTCGTCGATCACATCGACTACATCGTGAAGCTCATCGGCATCGATCACGTCGGTATCGCATCGGACTTCGACGGCGGCGGCGGCATCGAGGGCTGGCAGCACGCAGGCGAGACGTTCAACGTGACGCTGGAGCTCGTGCGGCGCGGCTACACCGAGGAGCAGATCGGCAAGATCTGGAGCGGGAACCTGCTGCGGGTCTGGTCGGAGGTCGAAAAGGTCGCCGCACAGACCCGTTGACATTTCGCTTTTTATTCGCCTATGCTCTTCCTCCTACGAGGGAGGTCACATGGACGAGAAAGCGCTGTTTCTGAAGTTCTGGGACAAGGAAGCCACGGCCACGCGCAAGGTCATCTCGCGCATCCCGCAGGCCAAGTCCGATCACCGCGCAGATCCGAAGGCACGGACCGCACGGGAGATCGCGTGGCTCATGGTGCGCGAAGAGATCATGCTGGCGGCCGGCCTCGTGAGCGGCACGCTGGCGTGGGAGGAACTGCCAACGCCCGCCACCGTGCAGGAGATCCTCGATACCTACGATCGATCGCACGGCGACGTCACGGCCAAGCTGCGCGCGCTCGAGCCCGCCAAGTGGGCCAAAGAGGTGCCGTTCCTCTGGGGCGGCCAGGAAGTGATGCGCGACACCGGCTACGACACCGCGTGGGGGTTCCTCTTCGACCAGATCCACCATCGCGGTCAGCTGTCGACCTACCTGCGGCCGATGGGATCGACCGTGCCGTCGATCTACGGCCCCAGCGCGGACGAAGCGAGCTAGCCGAGCGGAGCTCGGTGAACTGAGAAGTTGAGAACGACGAAGGACACAGACGAGTCGAGGGGTTCACGCCGCCGCTGGGCTACACGCGTCGGGCTCACTCGATCGCTCATGTTTGAACTTCTCGCTGTTTCCGGGCTCGGGACGCTGGTGGGCATGCGTCACGCGCTCGAGCCCGATCATCTCGCTGCCGTCACGACGCTCGTCAGCCGCGAGCGGAGCGGCCGCCGGGCCGCCACGCTCGGCGTCTGCTGGGGCCTCGGTCATACGTTCGCGCTGGTCGTGGCAGCTTCCGCCCTGCTCCTCGTGCAGCGGGAAATGCCGGCCGGCGCGACGGTCGCGTTCGAGCTGATGGTGGCGGTGATGCTCATCGTGCTCGGTGCCCGCGCGATGATGCAGACGATACGGGCTGGGCGCCCGGCGGTTTCGCATGCGCCGGAAAGGGAGTTCGATTCGTTCCTTCGGCCTCTGTTGGTGGGCATGGTCCACGGGCTGGCCGGAAGCGGCGCGTTGACGGCGCTCGTCCTGTCGACCTTGCCCACGGTGCCATCGAGGCTGGCCTTCGTCGCGCTCTTCGGAGCGGCCTCGACCCTCAGCATGGCCGCCGCTTCGGGCCTTCTCGGCTGGCCCCTCGCCCGTCTCGGCGCCCGCCACATCGTCACGCGAGGCGTCACCCTCGCCGTCGGTGTGTGCTCGGCGATGCTTGGCGTGGTCTGGGGCAGCGCGGCGCTGCGCGCCTTCTAAGAGAACGGAGAACAGGGAACAGAGAACGGGAGGCCTCTCCCTGTTCCCCGTTCCCCGTTCCCTGTTCTCTGTTCCCTACCTGGCACTTTCGTAGAGCGTGCTGGCGCCGCCGCCAATCGCCGCGCCAATGAGCGCGCCCTTCTTGCCTCCGAAGATGGCGCCGACGCCCGCGCCGGTCGCTGTCGATCCGCCCACGAGCAAAGCGGTTTTCTTCCAGTCGCGTCCGGCCTCCCGACGCACGACCGTTCGCTGCACCGGTCGCGGGGCCTCCTGCACCAGGTACTGCGGCTGCGACACGCGTGCCGCGTACGAGACGGGTTGGGTCCCGGACGTCACGGGCACGAGTTGGTAGTACGCCCCTGTCGGCCCCTGAACGACCCCGACGGCTCCGACTTGTCCAACTGGGGCGTAACCCTGGACGATCCCGGGGGCCGTGGTGAACTGGGACCCCGGTACACCCTGCCACTCCGCCGGACCGAACGCAGCGGCGCGAGGGCTGAGCAGGCCGTAGGCGATGAGCAGTACTCCCACGGCAATCACGCTGAGAACCGCAGCAAGGAACTTAGTCATGTTGAGCGACACAGCGAAGGCCGTGCCAGCGGCCGCCCGAGGCTTCGCAACGGTTTGGGCGGCCGAGGTGTCCTGTAACGAGGGTGCGAACGTCCCGACTTTGAGACGCGCCCGGGTCCCTTACAATAGCCAGCAGTCCGGAACCGACCTGGTTGACTCCCATCACACTGACGTTCATCGCACGAACTGACGACGCCGCCCTCAACATCGGACGAGCTGCACGCCGGTGACGCGAATTCTCGTTGTCGAAGACGACCGCGACATCGCCGACCTGGTGCGCCGGGCGCTCGAGAAGGCGGGCTACGCGGCAGACGTCCTGACCTCGGGGCGCGATGCGCTCGCCGCTATCGCCGCACGTCCGCCCGATCTCGCTGGTGCTCGACCTCATGCTGCCGCATGTCGGACGGGCTCGACATCTGCCGAAACGTGCGAAGCCACGAAGCGACGGCGCACATTCCCATCATCATGCTGACGGCCCGTGCCGAGGAGTCGGAGCGTATCGTCGGCCTCGACCTCGGCGCCGACGACTACATGGCGAAGCCGTTCAGCCCCAACGAGCTGGTGGCTCGGGTGCGTGCGCTGCTGCGCCGCGCCACCCGGCAGACACCGATCACGGGCACCATCACCTACGGCGGCATCGCTGGTCGACAGCGGACCGCCACGTCGTGTCGTCGAACGGCAGTCCGGTGACGCTGACGGCCAAGGAGTTTCTGCTGCTCGAGTACCTGCTCCGGCATCGCGGCCGGGTGCTCTCGCGCGACGTGCTGCTCACCGACGTCTGGGGCTACAAGTACACGGGCGGCACGCGCACGGTGGACGTGCACGTCCGGCGGCTGCGGGAGAAGCTGCCGCCGCTCGAGGACGCGCTGGTCACCGTCAAGCAGTTCGGCTACAAGCTCCTCGATCAGTCGCCGGCCTCGATCGTCGAGCATGTCCTGAGATGTCGCGCGCCGGCTTCCACCTCAAGCTGTTCTTCGCGCGCGCTCGCCGCGGTCGTCGCTCGCGCTCGTCGTCGCCGGCGCTCGTCGTCGCCACGTCGATGCGGCGCCAGACCGACCGGCGGATCGAGCAGACGCTGGTCGCCGAAGCGCGGCTCGCAGCCGAGCTCCTCGGGCAATCGGCGCTCGCAGGGCGCCTCCCGTGTCAGCGCTCGACGCCGAGGCCGATCGCATCGGCGCGCTGCATCGGCGCCCGCGTCACGTTCGTCGCCGCGACGGCCGCGTGGTCGGCGACTCGGCCGAGCCGGTCGAAGGCGCTGGCCGCGCTCGAGAACCACGCCGACCGGCCCGAGATCCTCGGCGCCGCGCGCCGGCGCAGTCGGGCACGGCCCGGCGGTACAGCGCGACGCTCGACATCGACATGCTGTACGTCGCGGTGCCGGTCGCGCACGGACGATCGCGTACGTCCGCGTCGCGCTGCCGCTCACCGACGTCCGGCAGCAGCTCGCGGACCGTCCTGACGGCGACGCTCGTGGCGCTCGGCCTGGCCCTCGTCGGAGCCGCCGGGCTCGCGTTCTGATGACCGCACGGCTGGGCCAGCGCGTGGCGCGATCGCCGGCGTCGCCGAGCGCTACCGCGCGGGGCGACCTGACGCCGCCGCGCATCGACTTCGGCGACGACGAGCTCGGCACGGTGGCGCGGGCGCTCGACGAGTCGGTCCAGGAGCTCGGGCGCCGGCTCGACGAGCTGGCGCGCGATCGCGCGCGCATGGAGGCGATTCTCGCCGGGCATGGTCGAAGGCGTCATCGTCGTCGACGCGCAGGGACGGCTGCAGCTCGCCAACGACGCCGCGCGCCGGATGCTGCAAGCTCGACGACCTGGCGATCGGCCGCCACTACGTCGAGACGATCCGGCACCCGGCCATCGCCGATCTGGTCGGCGCGGCGCTCGGCGGGCACGACGCCCGGATTCGGTGCAGCTCTCGCCGCCCCGCGACCAGTCGCGGACGATCATGGCGCGCGCCGCCCCGGTCGACGATCGGCGGACCGCACGGCGCCGTGCTCGTGCTGCACGACATCACCGACCTGCGCCGCGCCGATCAGATCCGGCGCGATTTCGTCGCCAACGTGTCGCACGAGCTGCGCACGCCGCTCACCGCGATCCGCGGCTACGTCGAAGCGCTGCCGGAGGGCGACGCCAGCGCCGGACGAGACGCCAGCGGTTCCTCGGCATCATCGATGCGCCACGCGCTGCGCATGGAGCGGCTCGTCAAGGATCTGCTGCGCCTGGCCCGCCTCGACGCCGGACAGGAAACGCTCGAGATGGTCGCGTGCGACACGCGAGCGCTCGTGCAGTCGGTGCGTCGGCCGAGCTCACGCCGGCGATCGAGGCAGCGGCGACCAGCAGCGTGCAGGTCGACGTCGCGCCGGCGCCGAAATCGCTGCGCGGCGATCCGGCCAAGCTGCACGACGTGCTCCGCAATCTGGTCGACAACGCCAGCACCTACGCGCCGGAGCAGAGCGCCGATCGATCGTCGACGCGCAGCGCCGGCGGCGATCGCGTCGCGATCTCGGTCTCCGACGACGGGCCCGGGATTCCCGGACGACGATCTGTCGCGCGTGTTCGAGCGGTTCTATCGCGTCGACAAGTCGCGCGCGCGCGATCCGGGCGGCACCGGCCTCGGACTGGCGATCGTCAAGCACCTGGTGGAACTGCACGGCGGCACGGTGCGCGCCGAGAACCGGCCCGAAGGCGGCGCGACGTTCACGATCGAGCTGTCGAGCCGGTCGAACCGTAGCGATCTGACGCCACGTCACGAACGTCGCGCTACTGCGCGCCGGCGAGCGGTCAGCAGCCAGGTAGGCGCCGCGCGCCGATCGCGAACGGCGGCGGGAATGGTCAGCACCCACGCCCAGACGATCTGCCCGGCCACGCCCCAGCGCACGGCCGACAGGCGCCGCGTCGCGCCGACGCCGACGATGGCGCCGGTGATGGCGTGCGTGGTGCTGACGGGGACGCCGATCAGCGTCGCCGATCAGGATCGAGACGCGCCGCGCCGGTCTCGGCGGCGAAGCCGCCGACCGGCTGCAGCTTCGTGATCTTCGACCCCATCGTGTGGATGATGCGCCAGCCGCCGGCCAGCGTGCCGAGGCCGATCGCCGCGTGCGCCGCCAGCACGACCCAGAACGGAATGTCGAACGTCTGGATGTAGCCGGCCGTGCAGCAGCACGCCGGCGATGATGCCCATCGTCTTCTGCGCGTCGTTGGCGCCGTGGTTCAGGCTGAAGACCGCCGCCGACACGCAGCTGCAGCCGGCGGAACCAGCGGTCGACCCGCGACGGCGGCGTCCAGCGGAAGATCCAGAAGATGGACGTCATCAGCAGCAAGCCCGAGCGCCAGCCCGATGAGCGGCGACAGGACGATGAAGATGAGCGTCTTGGTCCAGCCGCTCGGGATGATCGCCGCGAAGCCGGCCTTCGCCACCGCCGCGCCGGCGTAGCCGCCGATGCAGCGCGTGCGACGAGCTGGTCGGCAGGCCGAAGTACCAGGTGATCAGGTCCCAGACGATCGCGCCGACCAGGCCCGCCGAAGATCACGGCGAAGGTGACGATCTTGACGTCGATCATCCCGGAGCCGACCGTCTTGGCGACGGCGGTGCCGAACGTGAAGGCCGCGACGAAGTTGAAGAACGCGGCCCAGATGACCGCCTTGCCCGGCGACAGGACGCGGGTCGAGACGACCGTGGCAATGGAATTGGCGGCGTCGTGGAAGCCGTTGATGTAGTCGAAGAACGAGGGCGACGAGGATCGAGCCGGCGACGACGATCGCAGAGCATGACGACGCTTATCCGTGCTTGACCATGACGCCCTCGAGCACGTTGGCGACGTCTTCGCAGCGGTCGGTGGCGGCTTCGAGGAAGTCGAGCGTCTCCTTCCACTTCATCACCGCGATCGGATCGCGCTCGTCGTCGAACAGCTGGCTCGACCGCCTGCTGATGGATGCGATCGGCCTCGTTCTCGAGCCGGTTGATCTCGACGGCGTGGGTGATGAGCGCCCTTGTGCTGCTCGAGCGCGTCGAGCGCCGGCCGGACCTCGCTTGGTCGACGCGGTCACGATCTGCGCCAGCTCGCGCGCGCCGAAGCGGACGGTCTCGAGCCGGTAGAGGCGGATCAGCGCCGCCGACGCGTCGATGGCGTCCATGACGTCGTCGAGCGAGCGCGCCAGCGCGTGGATGTCCTCGCGATCGAGCGGCGTCACGAACGTCCGATTGAGCCGCTGGATGATCTCGTGGGTGAGCGAGTCGCACTTGTGCTCGACGTCCTTGATCTCGTCGGCCTTGTCCCAGTCGGGACGGTCCGGCGCCAGCATCGCTTCGAGCAGCTGCGCGCCACCGTGCAGCTCGACCGCCAGCGCCTGGAAGTCGTCGTAGAACTTTTCTTCGCGCGGAATCAGACGAAACGCCACCTGGCTCCCCTGTCCTGCTCCGGCCCGGAGCCGCTCGATTTCCGGCCAAAAACTCGTGGATTGTAGCAGATCAGTTTACACGGTTGTTACATCCCACCGAGTTTTCCTGGAATTAACACGTTCGTCACAGGGGCGACGACACGCGGCCGCTAACCTGCGGGGGTTCGCGAGCGGAATGGACACCTCCAGGAGGCTCATCCCATGTTCTCGTTCTTCCGCACGCGCGTGGTGCCTGTGCTGGCGCTCGTCGTGGCCCTCGCCGCGCCGGCGGCCGCCCAGCAGACCGAATCGCGCATCGTCGGCAAGGTCACCGACCAGAGCGGCGCGGCGCTCCCCGGCGTGACCGTCAATGTCACCAGCAAGGCGACGGGCACGCTTGCGCACGGTCGTGACCGAAGGTGAAGGCGACTTCGCGGTGACCAACCTCGCGCCAGGCGCCTACACCGTGCTAGTCGAGCTGTCCGGGTTCCAGTCACGCTCCCAGGACGTGGTGCTCGGCGTCGGCCAGACCGAGGCGATGTCGCGTCTCCCTGGGTGTCGGCGCCGTGCAGGAGACGGTCGACGTGGTGGCCTCGGCGCCGGTGCTCGACGTGTCGTCAGCCCGGCTCGGCGTGAACGTGTCGCCCGAGGAAGTGGAGAACCTGCCGGTCAACGGCCGCAACTTCGCGAACCTGATGACGCTCGCCACGGGCGCCACGTCGCGACGGCAACGGCGGCTGGGCCAGCGTGCGGTTCAACGGCAAGTCGAACCAGCAGAACTACCTGAACTACGACGGCGTGGACGGCAGCTACGTATGGGACGCCACCCCGGGGTATTTGAACGCCACCGGCTCGCAGTTCAGGCTGCAGACCTCGATGGAGTCGATCTCGGAGTTCCGCGTCAACTCGGGCCTCGCCCCCGCGGAAAGCGGCCTGGGCTCGGGCGGCAACATCACGGTCATCAGCAAAAGCGGCGCGAATCAGTTCAGCGGCTCAGTGTTCGAGTACCTGCGCAACGATGCCATGGACTCGGCGAACAAGTACGATAACCAGAAGCAGGAGCTGGCGCTCAATCAGTTCGGCGGGTCGATTGGCGGGCCGATCGTCCAGAGCCGGACGCACTTCTTTGTCAGCTACGAAGGTCTCAAGCAGACGACGGGCCTGAGCTTCACCGAGGCCGTGCCGAGCGCCGAAGCGATTCGGCGGATCATGGCGGGCGAGCCGATCGGCAGCGGGGCGGGCCAGAGCCCGTCGCGGACGATGGCCGTTGCGCCGCTGCTGGCGGGCTTCCCCACCGGCACGACGAGCACGTCCAATGCGCTCCTGGCGCTGGCCACGAACAACACGGAAGCCACCCAGGACGAGAATGCGGCGTCGTTTCGTCTGGACCACAGATTGACCAACAACCACTCGTTCTACGCGCGATACCTTTTCAGCGATGGCGAGGTAGACACGCCCGATCGCACCGCCACGGCCCGGCGGGTCCTGGCGAAGCAGCGGCCCCAGAACGCTGTCGTGAACTTCCAGAGCGTCATGCGCAACAGCATGATCAACGAGCTGAAGATCGGCGTACAACCGGCCGGAAGTGAGTGCAACGGCGTTCGCGAACCAGCTCGGGTACGATCCGATCGGCGTCTCCCTGTCCGGCACGGTGACGTCTGCGTCGATCGACGCCCGTGGTTCGTCGGGCATCGCACGAAGCGGCCTGCTGATCCGCGCCTCGAGCGCTTCGTCGACCGTCGGCTCGGTGTTCGAGCCGAGCTCCATGTCGATCGGCGACACACTGACCTGGAACCGAGGCGCCCACACGCTGAAGGCGGGCGGCGAGTACCGCTCGATCCAGTCGTCGTTCCAGTTCCTGGGGAGCACGGAGATCACCTACAACAGCGTCAACGACTTCATCGACAACCGGCCAAACGCGGTCGCGGTGGCGCTGGACTCGCCGATGTTCAAACCCGTGCAGTACTACCTGATCGGGTTCGTCCAGGACTCTTGGCGCGCCACCGGCAAGCTGACGTTCGAGCTCGGGCTGCGGTATGACTTCTATTCGCCCGTCAAGGAAGCCAACAGCAACGCCAAACCGTTCTTCATCGAGGAGAACGACTTCGGCGCCGACCCGGACAACTTCTACGACGCCGACAAGAACAACTTCTCGCCCCGGCTGTCGGCGGCGTATCAACTCGGCGAGAAAACAGTTATCCGCAGCGGCCTGGGACTGTTCTACGGTCCGGGGCAGTTCGAGGACCGGATTCAGCCCATCGAAAACGCGATTGTCCGGCAGCGCGTTGGCGCCTCGGACGTTCCGAACAACGGCCTGCAGTATCCATTCAGCGCCGACGTGCTGCGGAGCACGTTGTCGATTCGTGGCTACACACACACGCGGCCTGACGAGTACAACTTTCAGTACGGCGTGAGCCTCTCGCGCGAGCTGCCGGGCGAAGTCAACCTGACAGCCGGTTACACGGGCAGCCAGGGCAAGGACATGTTCCTGCGCGGTGTGGCCAACACGCTCGCCTTGACGCCGCCGCTCGTGCGTCAGCAGCCGAGTTACGGCCAGATCGACTACAAGACCTCGGGCTGCGTCGATGGACTCGTGATCAACGGCAACCCGATTTCTGGTTGCGGCTACGCCGAGTACAACGCGTTCCAGTTGAGCGCCACGCGTCGCTTCCGTGACGGATTCACGGGAGGACTGCAGTATCAGTATTCGACGAACAAAGGCACGACGCAGGGTTCCAACGAAGCCGCGACGGCCATGAACACGTTCGACTACGAGACCGAGTACGGCACCAACCCGCAGGACATCCCGCACACGTTCAACGGGTCGCTCGTCTACCAGATTCCTGCTGAGGGCTTCTGGAAGGGTGGCTGGCGCATCGGCGGCATCTTCAACGCCCGGAGCGGCGTGCCCATCAACGTCATCCAGAGCCGTCCGGACAATCTGCCGAGCGGTGCGCAGAACATTCCCGGCGGCAACAGCCGAGGAACACAGCGCCCGGACCTGGTGCCCGGCGTGGACCCGTACCTGCCGGGGTTCGGCGAGAACGGCAGCGTGCGCTATCTCAATCCGGCGGCGTTTGCCACGCCCCTGGCCGGCACGTTCGGCAACCTTCCGCGCAACTACCTGCGCGGCCCCGGCTTCTCGCAGGTCGACCTCATGTTCAGCAAGGACTTCAGATTCAAGTCCAATCAGGGGATCCAGATTCGCGCAGAGCTCTTCAACATCACCAACAAGCTCAACTACGAGAACCCGGCGGCGACCCTCCCGAACGGCGCACCAGGCGTGCCCTTGACCGACGCCGCCGCAGGCACGTTCGGGTACGTTCTCGGGCCACTCAACCGCACGGTGGGCCTCGGCACGGCGCGGCAGACGCAGATTTCGCTGCGATACACCTTCTAGGCTGACGGCTCATGGCTCATGGCTCACGCCGGCAAATGTCCGGCCTGAGCCTGAGCCCACTCAGAGGGGTCTGCCCCCTGAGCCTTACCCTCTTAAGCCTAAGCCCTGAGCCATAAGCACTTTCTGGTACACTGACCGCCGCATGCGCGATGTGCTGGCGATCATCCTGGGCGGCGGTCAGGGCAGACGGCTCTTTCCTCTCACCGAGCGGCGCGCGAAGCCGGCGGTGCCGCTCGCCGGCAAGTACCGGCTCATCGACATCCCCGTCAGCAACTGCCTCCACGCCGACATCCGGCGCATCTTCATCCTCACGCAGTTCAATTCGGCCTCGCTCAACCGGCACATCGGCCAGACCTACCGGCTCGACACGTTCAGCCGCGGATTCGTCGAGATCCTGGCGGCCGAGCAGACGCCCGACAACCCGAACTGGTATCAAGGCACGGCGGACGCGGTGCGACAAGCCGTGCGCCACTTCGAGCGCCACGACGCCGACTACTACCTGATCCTCTCCGGCGACCACCTGTACCGGATGAACTACGCCGAGTTCGTCGACGATCACATCGATCGGCAGGCCGACATCACAGTTGCGGCGTTGCCGGTCACGGTCGAAGAGGCGTCGGGGATGGGAATTCTCCGCTTCGACCGCACCGGGCAGATCTCGGGGTTCGAGGAGAAGCCCTCCCGGGATCGTTTGCTCGAGATAGGGCGAAGCTTGCCGGCCGGGGCGCCGTTCGGCAGCCACTCGTCCGACAAGCCCTTTGTGGCCTCGATGGGCGTCTACGTGTTCTCGCGCGACGTGCTGCTCGACATCCTGGCCGGCGACGCGCGCCACCGACTTCGGCAGGGAGGTCATCCCCGCAGCGCTCGGCCAGTATCAGGTCCACGCGTTCCTGTTCCGCGGCTACTGGGCGGATGTCGGCACCATTCAGTCCTTCTACGACGCCAACATCCTGCTGACCCGGGCCGACGCGCCGTTCCGCTTTTACGACCCGCAGCGGCCTGTCTACACGCATCCCCGATTTCTTCCGGGCTCGCGGCTCACCGACTGCGTCGTCAAGGACGCGATCGTCGCCGAAGGCTGCTTCATCGACCGGGCCGAGATCACGCAGTCGGTCGTGGGGATCCGGACGCGCGTTCGCAGCGGGGCCAGGATCCGGCGGTCGGTCCTGCTCGGCGCGGACTACTACGGCACCGACGCCGAAGCGCCGACGCTCGCCAGCGGCCCGAAGCTGGGCATCGGCGAGGACGTCGAGCTCGACCGTGTCATCGTGGACAAGAACGCGCGGATCGGCGACGGCGTGCGACTGGTCGAATGCGGCTGGAATTCAGGAAGCCGACGGCCCCGGCTACTTCATCAGGAACGGCGTGATCATCGTGCCCAAGGACGGCATCGTGCCGTCGGGCACGACGGTCTGAGTTCCCGGATCAGCGGTGCTCGAGCCACTCGGCCAGGTCGACCGAGCGGTAGTTGGGAAATCGGATTTCAGGTGAGTCCAGAAGCTCAGTCGCGACTTGCGGCCGTATGCGCGCGACCGTCACGATAGTGGAACCCTCTGGCAGTCGTCGGACGACTTCGAGCGGCAGCAACTGATTCTGGCACCACCAGATCTCGTCCGCCTCCCCGCGTGCGCGAGGGCGGTCGTGCCGAACGAAGGTCAGCCCCTCGACGTCTTTGATCGCGAGCGGCACGGGCGGCCCGCTCACCGTGGAGAGATCCACGCCCAGCGTCAGGACGTCGAGCCAGCCTCGAACACCCTGCCAGTTTCTCAGTTCGCTCTCGTCGTAGCGCACGATGACCTTCTCATCGTGCAGCACGACCCAACCAGATACTCGTGCAGGATCGTTGGGATTCTGGACGTAGAGAAACTCGCGGTCCGAGCTCTGCTGCACGTGAACGCGCTTGGCCGTCCTCGTCACCGTCTGGGCCAACGGTGACGACGGCTGGCCTCCTCCCTCGTGGCGGACGACGACGTCTAGCGTCATCGACCGTACGTGGCTGGCGTGCTCAGGAACGTCCGGTGGCATTTCCGGGGCGGGTGCGGCGACGCGGGACGAGGTCGCGGACGGCACTGGCGTCCAGGGCGCTGGTGCCTGCGCGACCGCTTCCTGTCTCGCGGCGTGCACGAGGGTGATAGCAGCCAGGAAGGGGCCGCACACGGAACTCGCCAAGGCCCGGTTACGCATTCTGAGTCGCATGATTAGCTCGGCGTTGGGGCTGCCGGGCCTGCCCGGCAGCCCCAACCAACACGTCGCTCAGTGAAGTCCGAGCGCCGCCTTCATCACGTGGAAGATGAACGTGTTCTTGACGGTGCCCCTTACCAACTCCGCGCCGGGGCCGACCGCATAGATCGCCACTTCCTCTCCAGAGTGCGTCTCCGACCCCATCGGGACGGCAGACTCCTGGAAGTAAGCCGGGTGCAGGGGCCCGTCGGCGTCTGGCCGCCACGGCCGGGGAACGTGTCAGTGCGTGGGTCCTGGCGGGCGCCCGCTCGATATCCAGGGCCGTTCAGGTAGCCGAGGGCTGTGTAAGGAACACCGTTTCGATCGCCAGACGCCGAAACATGACCGGTCGTGGTGTTGAGGTCGTAGACGACGTCAAGAATGCCGTTGCCGGCAGGCGCATTGAAGCCCGCGTCCGACGTCACGGCGTACGGGAGTTCGGCCTTGGGCCGCATCGGATAGCCAGCGATGTTGAACACGTGGCTATGGTCGGCCGACACGATGATCAAGGTGTCGTCGAGGTCAACCATCCGGGCCGCTGCCCCGACAGCCTCGTCGAGCTCCTGCGCGTCCGTCAGCGCACGGAACGCGTTGCCCTCGTGATGGCCGTGGTCGATGCGACCGGCTTCGACCATCAGGAAGTACCCGTCGCGCCCGGGACCGCGACGGCTCGACTGCTCCAGCAGCCTGATGGTCGTGGTCGTCATCTCGGTGAGGCTTGGCTCCTTGCCGAGGTCTGTCGGCCGATCGTGCTCGTACTCCATGTGACCGGACTCGAAAAGGCCCAGGACGGGCAGCTGTCTGGTTGTCAGCGACTGGAAGCCGGCCTGGTTCCACACGTAGGTGTACCCGGCTGCCTGGTACTCCTGCCGCAGGTCCCGTTTGTCCGTTCGGGCGCCGTTCACGCCCTCCTCATCGGGGACACCGGTCGGCACGAAGAATCGCCGCCCGCCACCCATCAGCACGTCAACGCCTCTGCCGAGTCGCCGGTTGTAGGTCGCAGCGGTCGGGAGCGTTTGGAGCGCGATCGCGTTCTCGTCGTTGCGGTTGTTGATGTGCGCGTAGGTGGCTGCGGGTGTCGCGTGGGTGATCTGGGCGGTAGAAACGACGCCAACCTTCATCCCTTCGGCCTTCGCCATTTCCAGCAGGGTCCAGGGCGCGCGGCCGTCACCGTTCTTGTTGAAGTCGAGCGGCTCGGTCGTCTCGTCGAATCCGATCACGGCCTGGTTCGTATTCACCCCGCTCATCATGGCCGTCATCGTCGGCGCGCTGTCGGGAGTGATCGCATCGGAGCCGTACGTGCGGGACAACGCCGTGTACGGGAACTGATCCAGGACCAGCTGGCCAGATACGCCGACCGACAGGATGCGCGTGGCCGTCACCGTCGACACGCCCATACCGTCGCCCACGAAGAAGATCACGTTCCTTGCGCGACGGCCCCGATACCTCAGATCGGCAGAGCCCTTCCGGTCGTCCCCGTCCGCGCCCACAGTCGCGCTGGCAATCACAAGGGCCGTTACGGCCACGAACAGTCCTCTTACGTACCTTCTCGGCATGTGTCTCCTCCTCACTTCACTGAGCTCTGTCAGAGGCGTTGGCGGCGCCGCCCGCGCTTCGTGGAGTTACCCGGGCAGCATACCGACGCTGGTTAGCGGTGGGATGACGTGCGAGCGACGACCGCGCAAACACTCGCGGAGCACTCGGTTTGGCGCGTGTGAAGGGGCTGACTGAGCCGCGTCCTCGAGGCTCTTCAGGCGGCGTCGTCGCCGGTTGGAGCGAGCTGCCGGAAGAGCCGCCGTGCGCCGCGATCGAGCAGCTCGCGTTCGGCGGCCCGCCAGCAGTCGCCAAATGGCCGCAAGCGTCCGGCCTGCAGGAAGAGCACGTAGGCGCGGCCGGCGATTTCGTCGCGGCTGGGGTAGGTGTCCGCCGGCGGCACGTGCCGATTGCGGAAGCCCTCCAGCGGCCAGATTTCCGCCATGTTCATGCTCGCGCGGCAAATCGGTCCGCCCCGCTCGCGCGGCGAAGGAACGAACCGTCGGGCAGTCTTGCGAGGAAGCCGGACTGCACGAGCGCTGTGAGAGCGCTCTCGCACCGGTCAGCGGGCAGGTTCCATAGCCGCCGCGCCTGCGCGAACGACAGCCGCATGTCGGGCATCTCCGTGTACTCAATCCGGATTCGCTTGACGGTCTCGTCGAGGGTCAGGCGGAATCATCGAGGGCTCCTCAGCTTCCAGAGGCGTCTCAGGCAGATGCCACATTCTCTCAGGCCGGTGTCACGCCACGGTGTCGAGCCGATCGCGTGTCTGTAAACTCTTGGATTCCATCGGGTCGGACGCGCCTTCGCCCCGCTATAATTCCGGGGCATGAGAACTGCCCTGTCTGTCATGGCTTTCGTGGTCGCGCTCCTGACGCTCGCCTACGCCCAGCCCGGACGGGCCAATCGCAAGGTGCTCATCGCGCACCGGGGCGCTTCGTCGTACGCGCCGGAGCACACGGTGTCGGCCTACCGCCTGGCCATCGTCCAGCAGGTCGACTACGTGGAGCAGGATCTCGCGGTGACCAGGGACGGTCAGCTGATCTGCCTGCACGACGATACCCTCGAGCGGACCACCAACGTCGCCTCGGTGTTCCCCGATCGGTTCGCCGTCGGCACGGGCGGCCGCCGCGGGCCCGTCAAACAGTGGATCGCCAACGACTTCACGCTGGACGAAATCAAGCGGCTCGACGCGGGCCGCTGGTTCCACACGAAGTTCACCGACGAGCGGATTCCGACCTGGCAGGAGGCCATCGACCTGGTGCGCGCCACACCGGGAATGGGCATGTACCCGGAGCTCAAATCGCCACCGCTCTACACCGGCCGGGGCGTGGACATGGTGAAGCTGTTCGTCGAGTCGGTGAAGAAGAACGGCCTCGACCAGCCGGAGTCGCTCCGCACGACGCCGATAATCATCCAGTCGTTCGACGAAGCCACGATCCGCCGCCTGGCCAAGGAACTGCCGGGCATTCCGCGCGTGCTTGCTGATGGGATCGTTCCCGGCCAACGGCCTGACCGACGCGAGGCTGAAGGAGATCAAGACCTTCGCCGACGGCATCGCGCCGGCCAAGGATCTCATCACCGGCCAGCCCGATGTCGTGAAGCGGGCGCACGCCCTGGGCCTGACCGTCACGGCGTACACGTTCAGGTCGGCCAACGCCGGCCCCTTCCCGAACGTCCGCGCCGAGATGGCTCACTTCCTGGACACGCTCGGCATCGACGCGCTCTTCACGGACAATCCGGATCAGTTCCCTCGATGACTCTCAATCGTCAACCCGGCACTCAGGGAGGCGCAGATGGGCATTCGATCGCGCGCGTCATGGGCTGGTGTGGTCATCCTGGGCGGGTCCGTGTCCCTGGCGATACCAGCCGCTGCCGGTGGACAGACATCGGCGACTGCCTGGACGCCACCGCGCACTGCCGACGGCCAGCCTGACCTGACCGGCACGTGGCTGAGCAAGAGCGCGACGCCATTGGAGCGGCCAAAGGCGCTCGAGGGACGATCCTTCCTGACCAACGAAGAAGTTGCGGAGCTGAAGGCACGTGCCGATCGGCTCTTCGCCAACGGCAACGGCGACTTCGCCGCGGGCGACAACGTGTTTCTGGCGGCCCTGGCGAATCCCGATCGATTCAAGAGCCCGACCGCAACCCACGGCTCAGAGGACATGATCGATCGGGAGTTCGACAATCACACCTCGCTCGTCAGCGATCCCCCGGATGGACGTGTTCCACCCCTGACCCCGGAGGCACAACGCAGACGTGAAGCGGCCGCGGCGGCCGCACGGCGGCCCGGCCATCCCGAGAACATGGACAATGCGTTGCGCTGCATCGCCTGGGGGGTGCCCAGGCTCGGCGGACGGTATGGCGCAGGCGATCTCGGGTACTACCAGATTCTGCAGACGCCTGGCTACGTGATCCTGTACATGGAAACCGGCCACGAGGCTCGCATCATTCCCCTGGACGGGCGCCCGCATCTGCCGGCAGGCGTCGGCCAGTGGAGCGGAGACTCGCGGGGCAGGTGGGACGGGAACACGCTCGTGATCGAGACGACCAACTTTTCTCCGAAGAGCAGCTTCCTGGGATCCGCGGAAGGACTGCAGCTGGTCGAGCGCCTGACGCGTGTCGCGCCTGACACGATCAAGTACGAGATGACGCTGACCGATCCGGCAACGTGGACGCAGCCGTGGAAGGCGGAGATGCCGCTGAAGCGGACCGACCAGATGCTCTACGAGTACGCCTGCCACGAAGGGAACTACCACATCCTGACCGGAATGCTCTCAGCGGCGCGCGCCCAGGACGCCGCGGCCGGGACAGTCCCGAAATAGCTCAACTCGAGGGGGACCGAAGGTCGTCACGGCTCGCGCGAGGCCGTATAGGCCGCGATCACCACCAGGTCTTCCAGCGTGAGCTTCTCGACGGCCGCCTTCATCAACGGCGACCAGAGGCCGTTGCGGTTGCCGGTCTTCATGTCCCAGAGCTGGCGGACGGTGTAACTCGGCGAACGGCCGGCAATCGGGGGCACCGGGCCCAGCCCTTTCAGGTCGGCGCCGTGGCAGGTCCCGCAGGCGACCGTGCGGCCATTGCCTCCGGTGGTGACAAGCGCCTCGCCGCGTGCGATGGCTCCGACCGGCACGTAGGCCACGAAGCCGGACGCAGAGTCGCGCACTTCGGTCCGCTCGAGATCCTCTGGCATCTCGATGATCCGCTGCCCGATCGGTTCGGTCCCTCCGCCCTCGGCGGGCACGAGCATGCCCCCTTGCACGCGCGTCTTCGGCACCATGTTCTGTTCGACGACGCGAATCCACTTCTTGTAAGGAAATGACGCGAAGTACGCGGCGGCCGCCGCCGATTCGTCGGCCGTCGCCGCCTTGCCAATCGTCAGCATCAACGCGGGCGGCCCCATCCGCGGCTCCGAGCTCTTGCGACGGCCGGCTCTGAAGTCGGCCATCTGCTGCTCGATGTACGCGGCGGGCAGACCTGCCAGGCTCGAGTTCTCGGGCCGCCCCTGCCCGTTCGGCAGATGGCAGAAGCCGCACGCGCGCACGTCCGGCTGCCGTCCGCGCGCGACAACCTCAGGCATCGGCGGGTGGTTGCCGGGATGCCAGTCCGGCACGTTGAAGAGGTCGCGGAGCTGCGCTTGTGTGAAGGTCACGGTGCTGCCGGGCACCCGTCTGGGCGTCGGGTCCGGCTGGGCCGCGGGCGGCCCGCCCCGACCGGCAGGCGGCGGATTGAGAGGATAGGCCCAGGGCAGCGGCGTGGCCGGCTCAGCGACCGGGGCCTGTTGACCGTGCGCGGTCGCCCGCGACGCGACACACGCGGCAGCCATGGCGACGCCGGCGAGAACGGCCCTGACTCTCATGGGGCTTCCTTTCGTAATCGGACAGCGGGCCCGGGAACGCGGCGATTATATGCCCAGGGTGGAGTCTGGCTCATTGCTGATTGCTAACTGCTGAATGCCGACTTGAACGGCAGTCAGCACTCAGCAATTGGCAATCAGCAGTTCAGAGCGATCGCTGCTGGAAGCGGTCGCGCAGCACGATGGCGACGGCGTTCATCGCCAGGAGCAGGAGCAGGAGCACGACGATGCCGGCGGCGGCGTTCTCGGCAAACGACGCCTGGGGCCGGGAGACCCAGTTGAAGATCTGGATCGGCAGGACGGTGAACGGCGAGTAGAGATCGCTCGGGAGGAAGGGCACATAGGTGAGCGCGCCGATGGTGATGAGCGGCGCCGTCTCGCCGATGGCGCGCGACAGGGCCAGGATGAGCCCGGTCAGGATGCCCGGGAACGCGGCCGGCAGCACCTGGTGCCAGATGGTCTGCCACCGCGTGGCGCCGAGCGCGTAGGAACCCTCACGCAGGGACTTGCGGTACGGCGCGCAAGCGCTTCGCGCGTCGAGATGATGATCACGGGCAGCACGAGCAGCGCCAGCGTGCACGCGCCGGCCAGCACGCTTCGGCCCATGCCCAGGATGCGGACGAACAGGCCCAACCCCAGCAGTCCGTAGATGATCGAGGGCACGCCGGCCAGGTTGGAGATGTTGATCTCGATGATGCCGCGACAGCCGCCCGCGCTTCGCCGTACTCCTCGAGGTGAAGCGCCGCGCCGACACCGAGGGGCACCGCGATGAGCGTCGTGATGCCGATCACGTAGATGCTGCCGACAAGCGCCGGCAGAATGCCCGCCTGCTCGGCTCGCCGCGACGGATAGCTGCGTGAGGAACTCCCACGACAGGCGGCCGAGACCGTCGTGCGACGTCGTAGAGCAGCGCGCCGAGCGCCACCAGGCCCAGCAGCATCGCGAGCAGGCCGAACAGCCCCAGCAGGCGGTCGCCCAGTCGCCGCCGTGAGGGCTGCGCGCGCTCATGCGTACTCCTCGCGGAAGCGGTTGCGCAGCCAGTTCGAGACGAGGTTCAGCACGAAGGTGCTGAGGAACAGCAGCATGCCGACCGCGAAGATCGTCCGGTACTCGAGCGTCCCGGCCGGCGTGTCGCCGAGGCTGACCTGGACGATGTAGGCGGTCATCGTCTCGACCGGCACGCGCGGGTCGAACGTCAGCCGCGGCTGCTGCCCGGCGGCGATCGCGACGATCATCGTTTCGCCGATCGCGCGCGACACCGCCAGGATGGCCGCGGCGGAGATTCCCGAGAACGCCGCCGGCACGACCACGCGAAGCGCCGTCTGCATCCGCGTGGAGCCGAGCGCGTACGACCCTTCCCGCAGGCCGTTCGGCACGCTGTGCAGGGCGTCCTCGGACAGCGACGAGACGAGCGGCAGGATCATGATCCCCATGACAATGCCGGGCCCGAGCGCGTTGAATCCCGCCAGCCCCGGCACGAACGTCCTGCAGCAGCGGCGTGACGAACTGCAGCGCGAAGTAGCCGTAGACGACCGTGGGCACGCCCGCCAGGACCTCGAGCACCGGCCGCACGATCCGCCGGACGGACGGTCGCGGCGTACTCGCTCAGATAGATCGCCGTCAGCAGCCCTGCCGGCAGCGCGACGACCATCGCGATCGCCGACGCGAGCAGCGTGCCCGCTGACGAGCGGGAGGACGCCGAAGTGCTTGTCGGAGAAGAGCGGCGTCCAGACGGTGCCGAAGAGGAACTCGGTGAGCGGCACCTCACGGAGGAACGACGCCGTCTCGAACAGCAGGACCAGCGACGATGCCGAGCGTGATCAGGATCGAGCCCGCCGCACACAGAAAGAGCGTGCGTTCGATGACGAGCTCGACGAGGGCGCGAGATCGACGCATGGCGGTCGTCGGGCTGGCTCTAGTGCGACAGCCGCTCGGTGAGGGTCACGCCCGCCTGCGGATCGCCGTGATACATCGAGCCGGTCTTCCGCGCGGCGAAGCGCGGCCGCACCAGCTCGTATTCCTTGTCGGTCAGCGGAATGTAGCCGACCTCGCGGACGAGCGCGTTGCCTTCCGACAGGAAGAAGTCGACGAAGTTCTTGACCTCGGCGCGGTCGAGCGACTTCACCTGCGGATAGATGAAGATCGGCCTGCGACAGCGGATGGTACGATCCCGTCGGCGACGCTCGTCGGAGACGGCAGGATGGCGCCCGCACCGTTGGCCTCGTTCCCGTCGTCGATCGCCACGACCTTGAGCTTGTCCTTGTTTTCCTCGTAGTACGCGTAGCCGAAGTAGCCGAGCGCGCAGCTCGTCGCCGCTGACGCCCTGCACGATCACGTTGTCGTCTTCGCTCGAGGTGTAGTCGCCGCGGCTCTGGTCGGCTTTCCCGACGATGGCTTCGGTGAAGTAGTCGAACGTGCCGGAGTCGACGCCCGCACCGAAGAGATGAATCTCCCGGTCCGGCCAGCCGTCGCGGATCTGGTTCCAGCGCATGACCTGTGCCCTGCGCCGCCGGCTCCCACAGCTTCTTCAGCTCGGCGACCGTCATGGACGTGGCCCACGTGTTCTTCGGGTGGACGACGATCGCCAGCCCGTCGTAGGCGACGGGAATCTCGATGTACTCGACGCCGGCCTTGGCGCACGCTTCCACTTCCGTGGGAGTGATGGGCCGCGAGGCATCGGCCATGTCGATCTCGTCGCGGCAGAACTTCTGGAAGCCGCCGCCCGTGCCGGAAATGCCGACGGTGATGCGCGTGCCCTTGTGCTCGCGCTGGAACTCTTCGGCGACGGCCTCGGTCACGGGAAACACGGTGCTCGATCCGTCGACCGTGATGACCGCCGAGGATTCGACGCCAGCCTCCGGCGCGGGGGCGCCTCCGCCGCACGCGGTGACCGCGAAGGTGGCGAGCACGAACCCGACGGGGGCGAGCGAGCGTGTCGGTGGCATCAGGGGCATCATGTGTCCTTCGACCCTACCCGGCCAGAATGTCCAGCGTACTTCGCGGATGTTACATCCGCGTTAAATCGTCCCTCAGGTCATGATGCCCAGGAAGAACAGGATCAGCTCGAACACCAGGATGAGGACGACTGCCAGCTCCAGCAACTGGCCTCGCGACATCGCCGATTGTTCAACCGCGGACCGGTAGATCTCATCGAGCGTCTTGAGCTTGCTTTCGACGTCCCCCTTCCATGCGCCCAACCCCAACCGGTCGCTCGCGAGCGTGAACAGCCTGGCGGCATAGACGTCGCCGGTCAGCTTCAGCGCGTTCTTCGTCCGGTCCGTCACGTCGGACACTTCGATGAACAGCGCATGCACCTGCCGGGCGGCCCTGGTATAGCGCGATCCGATCCACTTGTCGTACCACCGCGGCTGCTGAAGGGCCGCGTAGATGGACGTGAGCTCGGTGTCGAGCCGCTCGTCGTAATGGCGAAACTCCAGCAGCTGCGAGTTGGCGAATTCCAGGATCTCCAGCGCGGCCTGGGCGCCGGCGGTGCGTATCGACGACCAGGGCGGCGTTCCAGGTGGGCACGACCAGATCGTCAGCCAGGTAGGAAATACGGTGCCGCAGGATGTGGTCGCGCTCCTCCGCGCTGAGCGCCTGCCGTTCGCCTCTGAGCATGGCCGCGATGTTTCCGCCATGTTTTTCGAGCACTTCGGACGCCGATCGCGGAGGCTCGAGCTCGTGCACGACGTACACGAGGTAATCCTCGCTGAGGTACGTATCCCTGCGGCCCGCGAGTGCGGGCGCCAGCCGCTGAACGATCGCCCGGCATGCCTGCTCGGCCTTCTGCTCCAGCTCGTCGTTCTCCACCAGCGCCTGACCGACCGTCATCAGCTCCTGCCACGAGCCGCTGAACGGACACGTCGAGCGCCAGCGACACGACTCCGTAGTCGTACGCCCGGACGCGCACGCGGAATCCGTCGAGCTCGGCAACGCCAACGGCCGCGCCGCCGAACGATACGGGCGGCTTTTCGTACCTGATATAGGAGCGGTGTCGCCGGCTTCGGGCTCAGCCGTGCTTCCGTCGCAGGACCGTCGATGAGGCGCTGAATGACCGCCAGATCGATGGTCTCCGCGACATCGAACATATAGAACGTGACCAGTTCAGCCGATCGGATTTCACTCACGGGCTCGAGGATACCGCACGGCGTCGACAACCTTCTCGCTGGCGCAATGCCCCTGCCATTTGCAGCATCGAAGCTGGGAGGGTGTAACGTTTGTGTAACCGCCCCTGCGACGCTTGCGAACGTCACGCCTGCACGTGACACTGTTAGCGCCTATGCCCACGAACTCCGACCGTGTCGGCGAGGTTGCGGCGCCCCGCGACCTCACAGACCCCGCGCTCTACATCAACCGCGAGCTCGGATGGCTCGAGTTCAACCAGCGGGTCCTCGACCAGGCGGTCTTCGACCACCATCCGTTGCTCGAGAGGGTCAAGTTTCTCTCGATCGTCGGGTCGAACCTCGACGAGTTCTTCATGGTGCGGGTGGCGACGCTGCTGAAGAAGCAGCGGGCTGGTCACGAGTCGCTGTCGGTCGACGGACTGACCGTCACCGAACAGCTCGAAGGCGGTCAGAAGCCGCGCCGCGACCATGATGTCGCAGCAGGCGTCGTGCTGGCAGGAGCGCCTCAGGCCGGCGCTGACCGAGCACGGCGTGAGGTTTCTCGAGCCGAACCAGTACACGGAGAAGGTTCGCCGCTTCACGGCCGTGTACTTCTGCTCCGATATCTATCCTCTGCTGACGCCGCTCGCGTTCGATCCGGGACATCCCTTCCCGCTGATCTCGAACCGCAGCAAGAACTTCGCAGTGGTCGTCCGGCACGAGCGGCGCACCAAGTTCGCGCGTGTGAAGCTTCCGCCGGGGCTGCCCCGCTTCATCCCGGTCCCCGTCCGCCGCCCCGGGAATTTCGGCGTCGCGTTCGCGTTCCTCGAGGACGTGATCCGCCTGAACCTCGGGATCCTCTTCCCCGGCGTCGACGTCGTCGGCGCGCACCTCTTCCGCATCATCCGCGACACGGACATGGAGATCAACGAAGACGGCGCGACCGACCTGCTCGAGTCGGTCGACCGGACGCTGAAGCAGCTGCGCCACGGCGCCCTGTCGCTGCTCCAGGTCGAGGCGTCCATGCCGCCGCGCGTGCTGGACATCCTGGTGGAGAACTTCGAGATCGAAGACGAGCGGATCGTGACGAGGACCGACAACCGGCTCGACTTCTCAGAGTGGATGTCCCTGCACCGGCTCCCGCTCCCGCATCTCAAGGATCCGCCCTTCACGCCGCGCGTCCTCTGGGCGCCGTCCGCGCAATCGACCAGCGTCTTCGATGAGATCCGCGAGCAGGATTGGCTGGTCCACCATCCATTCGATTCGTTCTCTGCGGTCGAAACGTTTCTCGCGCAGGCGGCGACCGATCCGCACGTCGCCGGCATCAAGATGACGCTGTACCGGATCGGCGCGAACTCGCCGCTCGTCGATCTGCTCATCCAGGCGGCGGACGCCGGCAAGCAGGTCGCGGTGCTCGTCGAGCTCAAGGCGCGGTTCGACGAGCGCAACAACATCCAATGGGCGAACCGGCTGGAAGAGGCCGGCATTCACGTGGTCTACGGTGTCGCCAACCTGAAGACTCACTGCAAGCTCTGCCTGGTCGTTCGCCGGGAGGCCGGCGGCGTCCGCCGCTATGCCCACATCGGCACCGGGAACTACAACCGGGCGACATCGCAGGTGTACACGGACTTCGGGCTCTTCACGGCGAACCCGCGGGTGCTGGAGGATGTCTCCGAAGTGTTCAACTCGCTCACGGGCTACTCCGACCGACAGGAGTACACCGAACTGCTCGTCGCGCCGGTCACGCTCCGGGCCAGGATGCTGGAGCTCATCGACCGCGAGATGCGCGCATGCCACGGCCGGCCGCCAGGCCAGAATCGTCGTCAAGAACAACGCCGTCACGGATCCGCAGATCATCCGCGCCCTCTATCGAGCCGACGAGGCCGGCGTCACCATCGATTTGATCGTGCGCGGAGTCTGCGCGCTGCGGGCCGGACTGCCGGGCGTCAGCGAGCGCATTCAGGTGCGGTCCGTTGTCGGCCGGTTCCTCGAGCACTCACGCGTCTACGCCTTCGAGAACGGCGGACAGCCCGAGCTCTTCGTGGGCAGCGCCGATCTCATGGAGCGGAACCTGGACCGGCGGGTGGAGACGCTCTGCCGGATCACAGATGTCGCCATCGCGAGGCACATTCGTGAGCACGTGCTCGAGACGTACCTGCGGGACACCGATCGCACCTACGTCCAACTCGACGGGCGCTACGAGCCCGTCAGGCTCGAGCTTGGCGCACGGAGGGTCAACGCCCAGCAGGCGCTCCTCGACTGGTATGCGTCGACGGCACCTGCCGACGAAATCTGACCTCCGGCGGCGTTGCCGGCGTGGAACATGCCCAGAACCGAAGCCGGCCTCCAATTGCTCGTCGACAACATCGCAGGGCTCCTCGAGCGCCATCGAGTCCTCGAAGGCCTCGCCCACCGCCAGGAGACGCCCAACCGCGCCATCGTCGAGGAGCTGCAGCATCGCCAGAACCTGGTGGAGCTCCAGCGACAGATCTGCCGCCTGCACCCCTCAGATCTCGCCCACGTGCTGGCAATGCTGCCTATCGATCAGCGCCTGCTGGTCTGGCGGGAGGCCGATGCTCGCCAGGCCGCTCAGTCACTGGTCGAGCTCGACCCCGTCGTCAGCCGCGATCTGATCGCTGCTACTGACCGGCGACGCCTCAAGGCTGTTGTCAGCGAGCTCGACCTCGACGATCTCGCCTATCTGTCCGACGTGGTGCCGGACGACACGTTCCGCGAGGTCGCGCGATCGCTCGGCGACGCCGACCGGACGCTCCTGCATCAGACGATCGCCTACCCGGAGGAGTCGGTCGGCCAGCTGATGACCCGCGAGGTCGCGGCGGTGCGCCACAGCGAAACGATCGGGAAGGCCATCGCCGATATCCGGCAGCGCGGTGAGCTGCCTCCGCACTCGGATCGCCTGTTTGTCGTCGACGCCAGAAACATCCTCCGCGGGTCGGTCGGGCTGCAGGCCCTGCTCTTCGCGGATCCTTCCGCGACGATCACCACCATCATGGAGCCGGACCCGATGTCCTTCTCGCCGGCCGACCTCGCCGCGTTGGCGGCGAACGCGTTCGAGCGCTACGATCTGGTGTCGGCTCCAGTCGTCAACGATCGCGGCAAGCTCGTCGGTCGCATCACCGTCGACGCCATCGTGGACTTCGTTCGTGCCCAGGCCGACAGCGACGCGCTCGGCATGGCCGGCCTCCGGCGCGCGGAGGATCTGTTTGCCTCGGTGTGGGCGTCGGCCCGGAACCGGTCGCCCTGGCTCCTGGTCAACCTCGTGACGGCGTTTCTTGCGACGCGCTTCATCGGGCTGTTCGAGACGACCATTCAGGAGTTTGTCGCCCTGGCGACGCTGATGCCCATCGTCGCCAGCATTGGAGGGAACACGGGCAACCAGACTGTGGCGCTGGTCATCCGGGGGCTCGCGTTTGATCAGCTCGGTCCGTCCAGCCTTCTGCCAGGTCATGCGGAAGGAGCTCATCGTCAGCGTGATCAACGGCCTGATGTGGGGTGGTCTGGTGGGACTGCTTTCCGGCCTGCTCTACAGACACCTGAGGCTCGGCCTGGTGATGGCGGCTGCAGTGCTTCTCAATCTGGTGATCGCGGCGGCGGTGGGTGTGTTCGTGCCGCTCACGCTCGAGCGCATGCACCGTGATCCCGCCCAGGGCGCCAGCGTCCTCCTGACCTTCGTCACTGATTCGATGGGCTTCCTGATCTTCCTCGGCCTTGCCCGGGTGTTCCTCTAGCCACCATCCACGCCGCCGGATCCGGCCGAGGAGCCGTCAATTGTGAGCCGGGCGTTACGTCTCGTTGATGCCTCGGACACAGCCGCCTGCTAGCGTGGCTGGAGTGCCATGACCACCTACACCTTGGCGATTCCGTGCTCGTGCCTCGCGTCGGTCGTCCTCGATGCCGAAACCGGCCTGGCGCGATCGCGAACGATCGAGATCCCGGGGCCCCGCTGCCGCGTGAGCAGACACCAAGCGGGGGCTCGGCTCTACCTGTGGGAGATCCTCCCCGCCCCGGGCCCGGCACTCCTGGCACGCGGCAGGCTCTGCGGCGGGAAGGCGGGAGACAGGTTCGCGCCCGGTGTCCGGCGAAAAGAGTGCGGGTTGTTCGAAGGTCGGCGATACGCCGTTTCGGACAACCGCTTCTCACCGGTCACCGGCCGCGAACCTGCCGGCAGACAGACGCGTCGGCTTACGCCGCCCAGGAGCCGTTGCGGTAGAGCGTCAGCGCGACGTCGACGTTCGCGCGCAGCGTCCGCGCGATCGCCTCCCAGTTCTTCTCGCACCGCAGCAGCGTCTTCCACGAGTACAGGTGCTTCGGCCTTGTGGAAGTCGCTGTTCGCGACGTACGGGTAGTGCTTCAGGCTCGTCACCGAGAACAGATCGTCGCGGTTGGCCGCCTCCCAGACATCCACGAGATCGACCAGCCGCTTGCGGTGTCCCAGAGGTAGCAGGTGCCGATCTCGATCCGCCGCGTCGTCCGGTGATGCGGATGGCAGGCGATGCTGAGCGCGCCCTGCCGCCGGATCTCCTTCAGGATGTCCTCGGCCGGCTGATCGGCGCTGATGTACTCGCGCAGGTTCAGCGCGACGATGTGCGAGTTCTTCTTGCTGCGGATGTGGTTCTGCGTGATCTCGGCGCCGGGAATCGACCAGCAGGTCGTACAGCCGCCTGCGCCCGCTTCGCTTCCGCGGCGATGTCGGCCAGGTAGGCGTCGAAGCGGTCCTCGGTGACCGAGAAGTGCTTGCAGCCCGAGCGACACCATCCGGCCGGCGCGGCCGAGCAGGTCGCGCTTCATCAGGATGTGATCGGTGATGGCGATGACGTCGAAGCGGCCGGTCTGGCCGTAGAGATCGACGACCTCGCGAATCGACAGGCGGCCGTCGCTCCACGTGGTGTGCACGTGGAAGTCGCAGAGCAGAAACGGTTCGTATCCAGGCACGTCAGGCCCTCACATCGAGATGCTCGCGATCCGCCGGACGATGGCGGAGGATCTCGGACCAGAAGTTGCGGACGTAGAGCCCGAACACCTTGCGCTTGCCCATCGCGCGGTAGCGGCGCGCCGACGTCCACACCCAGCATTCGCGCGCGAGCTGCGATCGACCCGAGCGGCGTCAGCCGCCGGCCGAGGTTGGTGTCCTCGCCGTGGAACTCGATCGAGCGGTCGAAGCCGCCGATGCGCTCGAGCGCCTCGCGCCGCACGGCGAAGTTGCCGCCGTAGAGGACCGCGCCGAGCGCCAAGCCCGTAGTGCACGAGCGCAGTGCGTCGGCGGCGCGACGAGACAGTCGTAGGCGCGAATGAGCGCGCGGCCGGTCCAGTCCCAGTCGTAGAAGCGGTACGGACCGGTCACCGCGACGAGCGCCGGATACCGCGGCGAACCGCCGCTCGATCCGCTCGAGCCACTGCAAGCGGCGCGCGGCAGTCGGCATCGACGTAGGCCAGGATGTCGCCCGTGGCCGCGCGCCGCGCCGGTCTCGCGCGCCACCACCAGGCCCTTGCGCCGGCTCGTCCACGACGCGGACGCCCGGGACGCGCGCGCGCCACGGCGCCCGTCTCGTCGGTGCTCGCGTTGTTGACGACGATGATTTCGTCTGGCGGCCGGGTCTGGGCCAGCAGGGAATGGAGACAGGCGGGAAGAATCGGGCTTCGTTGTAGGCGCAGACGATCACGCGTGATCGTCAGCCGCTCGCGGTGCCATGCCGCCATCGCACCACAGCGATATCGCGGGGCGCTGTAACGGCGGAGGCCGCCGCCGCGTGACGGCCGCGTCAATCAGTCGGGGCAGTCGAGCCCTATTGCGAGGTCTTCTCGAGCGGTTCGAGCAGGATGTACCAGCTCTCGCAGTCGGTGCGCGAGCCGCCGCCGAGCGTCACCGTGAAGGCGAGCTTCAGCGACGGGATCTCCCAGCGCTGCTTGCGCGCGGGTCCCTCCATCGGCACGCGGTAAGGGCTTCAGGAGGTTGTCGCGGCGAGTCGTGCTCGCGGTGCTCGTCCTGGACGCCCGTGAAGATGCGCGAACTCGCGCCGCGGTCCGAGGTGCACCTCGAACTGCGGCGACGCCGTTGACGACGTGGTCGTAGACGCGCTCGGTGTAGCGCCGCCGGCGTCTCCTGGCACGACTGCCAGTTGCCTTCGAGGATGTTGTGCGGGTTGCTCGAGATACGAGACGAACTGCGGCGCGGCCGGCCGCGCGGTCAGCGAGGAACGCCGAGCGCGCACAGAGCCGCACGGCGAGCCAGGACGCTCCGCGGCGGACGCATCGGCGCACGTGCTCCTTTCGCGCATAGCCCGACAGGCTCGTCCGGCAGAATAGCATCGAAACGCACAGCGACGTAACCCACATTTAACAGCTTCGATACGGCGGCGAAACCTCGCGCCGCTACTGTGGATGATCGCAGCATGCCAAAGCACCGCGTTCTCATCGTCGAAGACGAGCAGGACATCGCCGGCCTGATCAAGCACACGCTCGAACGCGGCGGCGACGCCGAGGCCGAAATCGTCGGCAGCGGCGACGCGGCGCTCGAAGGCCGTCGCCGCCCGGCCGCCCGACCTCATCATCCTCGACCTGAACCTGCCGGTGCTGAGCGGCGTCGAGGTCTGCCGCATCCTGCGGTCGCGGTCGGACGCGCCGCCACGTGCCGATCATCATGCTCACGGCGCGCACCGGCGAGAACGATCGCGTGACCGGCCTCGAGCTGGGCGCCGACGACTACGTCACCAAGCCGTTCAGCCTGCGCGAGCTGACCGCGCGCGTGCGCGCGGTGCTGCGCCGCAGCGCCAGGACCGACGAGCGGCCGCCGGCCGGCTACCAGGGCGACGCACCTGACCGCCGACTTCGACGCCGTCGCGGTCGCCGTGGACGGCGAGTCGATCCGCCTCACGCGGCGCGAGTTCGAGCTGCTCCGGTATCTGGTGCAGAACAAGAACCGCGTCGTTTCGCGCGATCGGCTGCTCGAACGCGTGTGGGGCTACGACCGGCTGGTCGAGACGCGGTCGGTGGACGTGCACGTCGGGCGGCTTGCGCGGCAAGCTCGGCGACGCCGGCCGCCAGATCGAAACGGTCGTCGGCCTCGGCTACCGGTTCATCGACTAGCAGTCCGGCTGTCCGGAGCTACGGTCGAGATCCGACTGCCGTCAGCCGGTCCTTCGACTCCGACTCGGAGTCCCGCCAGCCCTGCTCCCGAAGCTCCGACACTTCCCACTCGAACAGGGCCAGCGCGCGCTCCACACGGTGCCAGTCCTGGTAGACGTCGCGCCGCGTGAGCGCCAGGTCGTCCTCACGCCGCACCTCCCAGCCCGAGGTGCCGTTGGGCGAAATCGAAAACCGGCGGATGTGGTCGGCGTGGCGCAGGCTCCTGTCGAACATGACCCGTGGATCTTGCCTGTACCGCCGCGCCGTCTGATGTAAATTCTCTGAAACACCCGAGGAGGTCCCCTGGCTGAGCCGCAGAACTTCACGAACCATCAGCAGCGCACAGCCCCAGTATCTCGTCGCTGGCGGGCTGCTGATCATCAACCTGACATGGTCGATCTACAAGCTCGTCCAGAGCCCGAGCTGGCGACGCGGTCGTCAACCTGCTGGTGGCGGTGGCGCTCGTGCTGCTGGCGCTGTCGCTCCGAACTCAGGTGCTGACGGTGCAGGATCGGGTGATTCGCAACGAGATGCGGCTCAGGCTGGCGAGGGTGCTGCCGGCGGACCTGGTCAGCGCAGATCGAGCGCCTCGGGCGGCGGCAGATGGTCGCGCTCCGCTTCGCGTCGCGACGCCGAACTTCCGGCGCTCGTGCGGGAGGTCCTGGCGGGCTCGCTGCCAGACGCCAAGGACATCAAGATGCGGGTGAAGGACTGGCAGGCCGATCACCTGCGCGCCTGATCGTCTACTTCTTCTTCCCGAGGCGCCGCATCAGCTTGGGTGTGCAAGAACCACCGGAGCGCGCCAGGGCCCGACGGCGGCACGCTCGCGAGATCGATCCGACAGACCGCACCCTTCTTGAACTCGACAGGCTGCCGTGCTCCCAGGAGGCGGGCGGCGATCTCGCCGAGGTCGGGCTCGTGCCCGACGAGCGCGATCCGCCCTCGCTTCGCGTGCTTTTCGACGTCCGCCATCAGGCTCGCGTAGGCGCCGCCGGGCGCCAGCGACTCGATCGACGACGATCGGCGGGCGCGGATCGCTCGCCGCGGCCACGAGATCGGCCGTCTGCCGGGCGCGCACCAGGGGGCTGGTCAGGACGACGTCGAAGCCGACGCCGGCCTGGCGCAGGCCGCTCATGCTCCTGCGCATGCGCGTCGCCCCGGCATCGGTCAGCGGCCGCTTGCCATCGTCGGGCCACGCGTCGCCCCGCTCTTCGGCCACGCCGTGTCGGATCAAGTACAGCTCGCAGGCGCCGGCCATCGTGGTCGCTACCCTGCGCGCCGCGTGGAGACGGGGCGTCGGCCAGGCCTGGCGCTGCCACGCGCAGGGGCAGTCCGCAGCCGGTCACAAAGGGCGAGCAGGCCCTCGCGCTCGCGCATGAAACGGGCATGCAGCCGGCGGCACTCGTTCTCGAGCGATCGAATCAGCCCGTCCAGCTCGCGCCAGGCCGAAAATCGAGCCAGCGAGCCCGCGCCGCTCCCGCGTCCCGACGGGGCGACGGCCTGCGCGTGGCGCGCGTGATCCACGAGGACCTGCAGGTCGTGCATCTGGCCGAGGACACGCTGAACCTGCTTCAGCTTCCGGAGGTCGGGATGATTCCGCAGGCCCTCGGATTCGACGGCCACCTCGAGGCCGTAGCGCAGCTTCTTGAGGCAAAGACGCACCTCGTGCAGCCGTTCAGCGAGGTACACGGATCCGGCCTCTTCAATCGCCTTCTTGAGGGCGCCGGCGCGGTGGGCCACGCGTGCCTCGACCGCCCACCTCCACTCCCGTTCGGTGGCGCGGCTCGCGCGATCCTCATCGGCGGCCTCGAGCTTGCTGCCAACGGTCTCGAGCTTCCGGCCGATTCGGCGAAGGTCATTCACAACGGGCTTGGCGACGAGTCGGGCGCGCGCCTGCTCGCGTTTGGCGCCCAATTCTGTCCGGAGCCGGCTCTGCACCTGAGGGGCGCCGGCGGCGAGATCGGTGTCGAGCAGGGTCAGGAGGACGTCCAGCTCGCGTGTGGGGGCAAGGCGGCGCGTGACCTTCCGGAGCCGTTTGCCGAGTTTCTGCGCGAGGTGTCCCTCGAGCTGCAGAAGCGGCAGGATCTCGCGCAGCCGGCGCGATGCCACGCGCGCGCGGTGGACGGCTCGCGGGTCGCCTGCGGCGACGCCAGGTAACATCCGTGTAAAGCTGCGGAGGCGCGATCGAAACAGGTCGGATCGCCTGATTGGCCGTGACATGGTGGACTGAGCCAAAGGGTTGATTATAGTGTTCAGTGCGACTGTGGCTCAACTGGCATGATTCGGCTCGCCGCCATCGACATCGGCACCAACTCGCTCCACATGATCGTGGTCAAGGTGCGCCCGAGCGATCTGTCGTTCGAGGTCATCGACCGCGAGAAGGAAATGGTGCGCCTCGGCGCCGGGGGGCTCGACGGTCGCGCCCTCACGCCAGAGGCCATGCAGGCTGCCCTGCAGGTCCTCTCGAAGTTCCGCCGGCTGGCCGAGTCGCACTCGGTCGACCAGATCGTCGCCGTCGCGACGAGCGCCGTCCGCGAGGCGGAGAACGGCGGCGAGTTCCTCCAGGCGATCACCGCGCAGACCGGGATCCGCGCCCGCGTGATCTCGGGCACGGAGGAAGCCCGCCTCATCCATCTGGCCGCCGCCTACGGCGTGAGCCTCACCGGCGAGATCGCGGTCGTCGTCGACATCGGCGGCGGCAGCGTCGAGATCACGCGTGGCGCGGGCCCGACGGTCGACCACGGCAAGAGCTTCAAGCTCGGCGTGATCCGCATGACCGAGCGCTTCGTCAAGAGCGATCCGATCTCGCCGCGCGAAGAACGGAAGCTCGTGCGCCACATCGATGGCGAGCTCGGCGAGTACCTCGACCAGATCGTCGAGGCCGGGCTTCGATCGAGTGGTCGGCACGTCGGGCACCATCCTCTCCCTCGGCGCGGTCGCGTCCGCCGCGCAGGGCAAGCCCGCCAGCGCGGGGCTGCGCAACCGCCGCATTTCCGCGAAGCTGCTCCACCGCGTACGCGCAAGCTCCTGACCAGCCTGAATCTCGAACAGCGCCTGCGTGTTCCCGGCCTCGATCCGCGGCGCGGAGATCTCGCCGTCGCCGGCGCCATCCTGATCGACACCATCGTCCGCCGGCTGCGGGCGCCCGACATCACCCTCTGCGATCTGTCGCTCCGGGAGGGTCTGGTGCTCGACTACATCGCGCGCCACCGCAAGGAGATCGCGCAGGCCGATCGCTATCCCGACATCCGCCGCCGGAGCGTCGTCGAGCTGGCCGAGCGGTGCAACTACTGGCCCGAGCACGCCCAGCAGGTCGCGCGGCTCGCCCTGTCGCTCTTCGAGCAGACGCGTGGCGTCCATGGGTTGACCGATCGCGAGCGGGAGTGGCTCGAGTACGCGGCGCTCCTGCACGACGTCGGCGTGCACATCAGCTACGAGAGCCACCACAAGCACTCGTACTACCTCATTCGTAACGGCGACTTGCGCGGCTTCGAGCCGGACGAAATCGAGGCGATCGCGCTCATCGCCAGGTACCACCGCCGCACGCAGCCCAAGCGGCGCCACGAAGGCTTCCGGGATCTGCGCCGCAAGACGCGGCGGGCGGTCCGTGTCCTCTCGGCGATCGTGCGCCTTGCAGAGAGCCTCGACCGAAGCCACGCGCCAGTCGGTCTCCGGCATCGATCTGCACGATCGCGGCGAGGACGGGCTGCTTGCAGCTTCGGACCTCCGGCGATGCGGAGCTCGAGCTGTGGGCCGCCCAGCGGCACATGGCCCCGTTCGAGCGGCTCCTCGGCAAGCCGCTGCGCGTCGAAGTCAGCAGGACCCCTTATGTTGAACAACCTGACCAGCCCGCACGAGTATCCGGGAAAGCTGTTCGTCGTCGAGGGCATCGACGGCTCGGGGAAGACGACGCAGCTCTCGCTGCTGGCGAAGTGGCTGAGCGCCGAAGGGCACCGGGTGTTCGTCACGGAATGGAACTCATCCGCCCTCGTCAAGGCCGCGACGAAGACCGGGAAGAAGAAGAACGCGCTGACACCGATGACGTTCAGCCTGCTGCACGCCACCGACTTCGCTGATCGTCTCCTGTACAAGATCATCCCGCCGCTGAAGGCCGGGATGATCGTGCTCGCCGATCGCTACGCCTACACCGCTTTCTCTCGCGACGCTACGCGTGGCGTCGATCGCCAATGGGTCCGCGAGCTCTACAGCTTCGCCGTGCGGCCGGATCTGGCGCTCTACTTCCGCGTGCCGATCGAGGTGTCGCTGGAGCGCCTGATGGCACGGCGCGTCAAGTTGAAGTTCTACGAGGCCGGGATGGATCTCGGGTGGAGCTCGAGCCCCGTCGAGAGCTTCCGCCTCTTCCAGGGCAAGGTGCTGGACGAGTACGACCGCATCGTGGAGGAGTACGGGCTCGAGGTGGTCGACGCCCGCGGCAGCATCACCCAGCAGCAGCGCGTGGTGCGCGCGCTCGTCGCGCCGCGCGTAGCACCGCGCACCGTGGAGACGCCTGATGAGCAACCAGTCTGACGTTCCGGCCGAGTCGCCCGAGGGGATGGTCGTCGCCATCGACGGCATCCAGCCCGGCCGGTACTACGGCCGCGGCATCCCCTACCTGCCGATGGGCGACTACCCCGGGAAGCTCATCGCGATCGAGGGCACCGATGGAGTCGGACGCAGCACACAGATTCAGCTGCTGCGCGAGTGGCTCGAGGTCAAGGGGTACGGCGTCGTGGAGACGGGCTGGACGCGATCGCCGTTGATGCAGCCGACCATCGAGCTGGCCAAGTCGAGCAACACCTTGAACAAGCTCACGTTCGTGCTGCTCTACGCGACCGACTTCGCCGACAGGCTCGAGAAAGAAGTCATCCCGGCACTCAAGGCCGGGTTCGTGGTGCTCTCGGATCGGTACATCTTCACCGCCCTGGCGCGCGCCGGCGTGCGCGGCATCGACCGGCCGTGGCTGAGGAGCCTTTACGGCTTCGCCATCGCGCCACACCTCGTGTTCTACCTGAAGGTGGACGTCGAGACGCTTATTGGCCGCGTGCTCGCCGCACGCGGAATGGACTTCTGGGAATCAGGGATGGACCTGAAGCACGGCGACGACATCTACGACAGCTTCCGCACGTACCAAAGCCGGCTTCTGCGCGAGTACTCCTCGATGGCGGACGAGTTCCATTTCCGCACCCTCGACGCCCGTCGATCGATCGATCGAATTCAGGACGAGCTTCGCAAGCAGGTGGGCGCGTTTCTGGAGCCGCAGGTCTAGGGGCTGGAGGCCAGGTAGCGATCGACAATCTCTGCACGGCACATGTCGTCTCCCTCCCCGAACGCGGTCAGGTTGGCTGGCGAGAGGGCGATCCAGAGCACGAAGCCGTCGACGACCCCGGCGCTGGCGTTCGAGCCGGCCTTCAGCCGAAGGTAGTCGAGCACCAGGCGAACGGTCTCATCCCAATACGCGTTGTCGCGACGCGGCCTGGCGGTCTTGCCCGTGACCGCCTTGCGCGGTGACGAGCGATCGGTAAGCGCGCGGCCAGTCACCGCGTCGTACCAGTACATCCCGAGCTCTTCGTCGTGGTCGTGATGCATCGGAGCTGCACGTCCAGAGTGCATTCCAGCTGCCAGAGCCCAGGGTCAAAAAGACCTGTTCAATCGTGGGAAGCTGCGGGCAGGTGCGCCGTGCCGTGCAGAAAGCGTGCTCCGGGCTGGAACAGCGCGTGTGCGGTTCCAGAACAGCGCAGGGCAGGCGATCGGAGGCTCAAACGCCGGTGGATCCGAAGCCGCCGGCGCCGCGGACGGTCGTCGTCAGGTCCGCCTCCACGGCGAAGTCCACCTGCTCGACGCGCTGCACGAGGAGCTGGGCAATGCGATCGCCAGCGGCGACCTGCACCGGTTCGCGGCCGTGGTTGATCAGCACCACCTTCACTTCGCCGCGGTAATCGCTGTCGATCACGCCGGCCAGCGTATCCACGCCGTGACGCACGGCGAGACCGCTGCGCGGCCACACGAGGCCCACCGTACCGGGAGGCAGTTCGATCTCGAGCCCCGTCGCGACGGCCCTGCGCTCACCGGGGCCAAGGGCGACGCTTTCGGCCGCACAGAGGTCCGCGCCCGCCGCACCGGCAGAGGCATATCGCGGAGCAACCCCGCCACCCGTGACCCGAACCCTCACCGTTTCGCGCATCGCCGGAGTCTAGTGCATCGCGGCGGGGGCTCGGGAACTGGAGGACTGGAGGCGGAGGCGAGGCTGGAGGCTGGAGGCTGGAGCCGGAAGGCCTGGAGCCGGAAGCCCCGGAAGCCCGGAGGCCTGGAGCCTGGAGCCTAGAATTTACCTGTTCGAAACCTCCCGTTTGGGCCCCTGCGATAGGCTGACTGGGAATGCTTCTTGAACGCCCGGGTGGTCTCCGGCCCTGAACCTTCGACAGCGCCTGCGACCGCCGCCCCGACGGTCAAGATCGACGTCGCGGGCATGGATTTCTTCTACGGCACCAACCACGTCCTCCACAAAATCAACGTCAGCATCCTCTCGAACCAGGTGACGGCGCTCATCGGGCCGTCCGGCTGCGGCAAGTCCACCTTCCTCCGCTCGCTCAACCGGATGAACGACATCGTGCCGGGCGCGCGCGTCGCGGGCTCGGTCCGCATCGACGGGCAGGACATCTACGCCTCCTCGGTGGACGTCGTGGACCTTCGCCGCAAGGTCGGGATGGTCTTCCAGAAGTCGAATCCCTTCCCGAAGTCGATTTTCGAGAACGTGGCGTACGGGCTGCGCATCAACCGCATGGCCGCCTCACGCGAGGAGCTGCGGGGCCGCGTCGAAGCCAGCCTCAAGGCTGCGGCCCTCTGGGACGAAGTCCGGGATCGGCTGCACTCCTCGGCGCTCTCGCTTTCCGGTGGTCAGCAGCAGCGCCTCTGCATCGCACGGGCTCTGGCCGTGGAGCCGGAGATCCTCTTGATGGACGAGCCCGCCTCGGCGCTCGACCCCATCGCGACACAGCGCATCGAAGAGCTCATCTACCAGCTCAAGGCCCGTTATACGATCGTCATCGTCACGCACAACATGCAGCAGGCGGCTCGCGTGTCCGATGTGACGGCATTCTTCTGGCTGGGCAAGCTGGTCGAGTGCGGGCGGACGGATAAGATCTTCACGGCTCCGTCCGAAAAGCTGACCGAGGACTACGTGACGGGCAGGTTCGGCTGATGGAACCCGTTCAACCGCTCGTTCGGCACTTCCAGGAAGAGCTGGAACAGCTCAAGACCAGGCTGCTCGAAATGGGCGGGCTGGCGGAGGAGAACGTCCGCCTGGCCGTCAAGGGCCTCGTCGAGCGCGACCACGACATCATCGACCGGGTCATGGTGGGCGACGAGCCTCTGAACCATCTGCACATCGAGATCGACAACCGTTGCTTTCACGCTGCTGGCGCTGTACCAGCCGATGGCCGCTGACCTGCGCACCATTGTCTCCGCGGTCAAGATCAACACGGATCTCGAGCGCGTCGGCGATCTGGCGGTGAACATTGCCGAGGCGGCCCGGCGCTACGCGTCGCACGCGCCGGTCAAGAAGCTCATCGACATCCCGCTCATGGCGAACATCGCCCAGAGCATGCTGCGGGACGCCCTCGACGCGTTCGTCCGGCGGGATCTCGACCTGGCGCGGAAGGTGCTGAACGAGGACGACAAGCTCGACGCCCTCAAGACGCAGATCTTCCGCGAGCTCCTGACCTACATGCTGCAGGATCCGGCCACCATCGAGCCGGCGCTGGATCTGATCCTGGTCTCCCGCCATCTGGAGCGGATCGGCGACCACGCCACCAACGTCGCCGAGGACGTGATCTTCATCGTGTCGGCGCGCGACGTCCGCCACCACGCCGGCGAAGGCATCTGATCCGACTGATCCGATAGAATAGGCGCCGTGCCCGCGGCGCCTCGTCCCGACAAATGTGTAGGCTGCCGGCGGCAGCCGGTCGACCCCCGCTGGCGGCCGTTCTGCAGCGAGCGCTGCAAGCTGCTCGACCTGGCGCAGTGGGCGGACGGCGGATACCGCGTGGCCGGCGAAGCCGTGGCCGACACCGACCCCGTCGGGGAAGAGGGCCACGACGGATCCGGCCCTCAGGACGGCTGACCTCGTTCTGTCCGCCCGGTTCCCCGTTCCCTGTCCCTGTTCCCAACGCCGTTTACTCTTATGGCCGATACCCTGACCGTCGTCGACAACCGCACCGGCAAGAAGTACGAACTGCCCATCCAGGACGGCACGATTCGCGCCATGGACCTCAGGCAGATCAAGACGGGGCCTGAAGACTTCGGGCTCATGACGTACGACCCGGCGTTCATGAACACCGCCAACTGCCGGAGCGCCATCACGTACATCGACGGCGACAAAGGCACGCTCCTCTATCGCGGCTACCCGATCGAACAGCTGGCGGAGCAGAGCGACTACCTGGAGACCGCCTATCTGATCCTCTTCGGCGAGCTGCCGACGACGACGCAGCTGCAGGCCGTGGACGCGCGAGATCACGCTCCACACCATGCTGCACGAGAACATCAAGAAGTTCATGGAGGGGTTCCAGGTACGACGCCCATCCGATGGGCATCTTCCTGAGCACGGTCGGCGCGCTGTCGACGTTCAACCGTGACGCCAAGAACATCTTCGATCCGAAGTCGCGCCTGCGTCAGACGCAGCGACTGATCGCCAAGGTCCCGAGCATCGCGGCCTATGCCTATCGGCACAGCATCGGCCGTCCCTACATCCAGCCCGACAACGACCTGCCCTTCACCGGCAACTTCCTGAACATGCTGTTCAAGATGACCGAGCTGAAGTACCAGGCCAACCCCGTGCTGGTACGCGCGCTCGACGTGCTCTTCATCCTCCACGCGGACCACGAGCAGAACTGCAGCACGAGCGTGATGCGCAACATCGGCAGCTCGCAGGTGGACCCGTACTCGGCGCTGGCCGGCGCAGCGGCGGCGCTGTACGGTCCGCTGCACGGAGGCGCCAATGAAGCCGTCCTCCGCATGCTGAACGAAATTGGATCGGTCTCGAAGGTGCCGGAGTTCATCAAGAAGGTGAAGTCCGGCGAGTCGAACACCAAGCTCATGGGGTTCGGCCACCGCGTCTACAAGTCGTACGACCCGCGCGCGAAGGTCATCAAGAAGATCGCCGATCTCGTGTTCGCCGTGACCGGCAAGAACCCGCTCCTCGAGATCGCGCTCGAGCTCGAGCGGATTGCCCTCGAGGACGACTACTTCGTCACCCGGAAGCTGTACCCGAACGTGGACTTCTACTCCGGGCTCATCTACCAGGCCATGAGCTTTCCGGTCGAGATGTTCCCTGTGCTGTTCGCCATTCCCCGGACGGCCGGCTGGGTGGCGCAGTGGGAGGAGATGCTCCTCGACCCCGAGCAGAAGATCGCGCGGCCGCGCCAGATTTACACGGGCGCCGACGTGCGCACCTACGTGCCCAGGGAGCAGCGCGGCTGAGCATCGCTCGCCGCCTCTGGTCAGCCTTCCAGCAGGCGCCGCAGCTCTTCGTGAGTGAGCGTGCGGTTCGAGGTCTTCGCGACCGCGAGGATGCGATCGACCGTCGCGTCCGGCGCCGGAAGGCCGCGGCTCTCCAGCCAGAACACCACGTTCGATCGTCCAGACAGCGGGCCGACATCGATCTCCTGCGCGCGGCCGACGAGGCTGGCCGGCACCGACGCGTACACTGCGTCCATCAGCCGGCGATCCTCCTTGCGCAGGGCCTTGACGAGCGCCGCCGCGTGCACGCCGGTCGCCGTTCGGAAGGCGTCGCTGCCCACCACCGGATAGTTGACCGGGATCGGCACGTCGCACGCGCGGGACACGGCGGCGCAGTAGCCGGGCAGGCTGCTCAGGTCGCGATCGAGATACCCCATCATCACCAGGTTGACGAGCAGCAGGTCCATCGGCGTGTTGCCGGAGCGCTCGCCGATTCCGAGGGCCGAGCCGTGCAGCCGCGTCGCCCCGGCCTCGAGCGCCGCCAGCGCCGAGGCGACGCCGAACCCGCGGTCCTGGTGCCCGTGCCAGTCGATGCCCGCCTCCACTCCCACCTCCGCCACGACTCTGTCTGGCAAACCCGACGACGGCTGCCGCGCCCGTCGGCGTCGCGTGGCCCACGGTGTCGGCGATGCAGAGCCGCGACGCGCCGCTCCTCAGCGCCGTCGAAAAGAGCGCGCGGAGCGAGGCCGGATCCGCCCGTGTCGTGTCTTCGGTGACGAACATGACCGTCAGCCCTTCGCCGACCGCGAAGCGAATGGCGTCCTCGCTGGTCCGCTGAAGATCGTCGAGGGTCCAGCCTTCCGCGTACTGCCGGACCGGACTGGATCCGATGAACGTGCAGCACTCGACCGGCACACCGGTCCGCTGGACGATGTCGGCGATCGGCCGGATGTCGGCCACGAGGGTCCGGGCGGCGCAGTTCGCCCGAATCGTCAGCCGTTCCTCGCCAATCGTGCGCGCCAGCCGCTCGGCGTCGGCGGCCACGCCAGGCCCGGCGCCCGGCAAGCCGATGTCCGCCGTGTCGATGCCGAGCCCGTCCATCCTGCGGAGGATGTCGATCTTTTCTTCAATCGAGGGCATCCGGACCGACGGCGACTGCAGGCCGTCCCTGAGCGTCTCGTCGTCCAGCATCACCGGCCGGCGCACGGTCCCCTGCTCGTTGTTCCAGTCGTGGATGAGGGGGTGGAGGACGCGAAGAAGACACTGGGAACGTCACAGACCGATGGCGCTCGTCGCGGCGGCGGGCCAGCGGCACGGCGACGAGAGCCACCACGAGCACGGCGGCGGCCGAGAGCGACGCGAGGCGGACACCGTCGCGTCTCGCAGTGCGCATCCAATCGTGCATCAGGAGATATGGTGCTCCGTCGCCGGCGGCAACCGTCGCGGCATGCACGTACCGGCGTCCGGCAAGCACCAGCACGCGGTCGAAGACCACGTTCCAGACGAGAAATGCCAGCACGCACCAGAGCGCGACCGCCAGGCGGCTCTGTCGAGCGTGCGATGAGGTCTGCAGTGGCCGTGCGTTCATCTTCGTGGCCCGCTCTTCGTGGCCTAGTGTCCTAGCGTCGCACGGGCGGCGGCATCTCCGCCTTCTCGAATCGTGGCAGCATCTCCTCGCGCATCGCCAGGTGGTACACAGTCGCGGCGATGACAATCGTCGCGGCCTTGACATCGCTCTCGAGCACCCGTTCGTAGGTGTCCAGGTTGGTGTGGTGCGTGTGCGTGTCGTACTCGATCGGGTCCTGCACGAAGTTGATGCCCGGGAGACCCGCGTTGTTGAAGGACGTGCTGTCGGTGCCACCCGTGTTGCGGCTCCGGTTGGCATAGGCGCCCACCACGCCGAGGTCGGCGAACGGTGCCAGCGCCTCTCTGATGACCGCCGCCGCCGAGGCCGGCCCGAACACGTTGGCGCCGCGCGGCCGGCCCGTCCCGCTGTCCAGATTGAGGTATGCCGTCAAGGTCCCGAACGCTTCAGTGGGCGCCTCGAACGAACCGAACGTCTGCGCGACGTAGGCGCGCGAGCCCAGCAGGCCCTGCTCCTCGCCGCTCCAGAGCGCCACGCGAATCGTCCGTCGAGGCCGCACGCCCAGCGCCTTCAGCGTGCGCGCCACCTCCATCATCACGGCGCACCCCACGGCGTTGTCCGTCGCGCCCGTCGCGGAGTGCCACGAGTCGAGGTGTCCGCCGATCACGATCACCTCGTTGCGCTTGTCGGTGCCTTCGATTTCGGCAACGGCGTTGTACTGGGTGCGACCCTCCGGGTAGATGCGGTTGACGATGTCGAACTCCAATTCGACGGGCGTTCCGTCCGCCAGAATGCGTGCGATGCGCCCGTAGTCCTCGTTGCGCATGACGACCGTGGGCACGGTCCGGGTCAGGTCGAACGTCCGGTTGTCGAACGCGGCGATCTGCCCGTGCTCACGACGCGCGTCATTGATGCGGATCAGGGCGCCGCTCGAGACGAGAAACTGGTCGATGCGGCGGCTGATCTCGGCGCCAGCCATCGGCGGCGGCGGTGGCGGCGTGGGGCCGCCTCGGCCTCGTCCTCCCCCTCCGGGAGGACCACCACGATTGGGATCGAAGAGCGCTTGCACTTGCGCCTCGTCCCGGCGCTTGGCGGGTGGCGTGAGGTTGACCGGCGCCGGTACGGATGCACCCGCCAGCACGATGCGGCCCTGCACCTGACTCTTGATCCCTTCGAGGTAGGCCGTCAGCTGTTCCGGCGTGGTGCGATCCGGCGGGATCAGATGGAACGCCTGTGCGCGAACGGTACCGGACGGCAAGCCCGGCGTCCACGCCAGCACCTCGGCCGTCAGCTGGTCCTTGACCGGAGAGAGGATGTGGGCGGTAAACCGTTCGTTCGCCCATCCGGCGTGCCCGAACTCCCAGGGTTCCATCCGGCCGCCCGTCATCCCCCACGAACCCATGGTGTGCACGGCCCATTCGCCTGCCGCTTTCAGGCTCGGCGAGCCCGTTACGCGGGGGCCATGGACGTCGGTCAGGTAATGGATAGAGCGCATGACCTGCGACCGCTCGTTCACTTCGTCGCGGATGCGCGCGTTGATGTCCTGCTGCGCTGCCGTGGTCGCGAGCGCCGCGACCAGCAGCGTGGGGACGAGCCAGAGCCTTCTCATAGCGCGATACTACCGGGCGCTCACGAAATTAGGAATTGGGAATTAGGAATTACGAATTCGTGCCCTGAGCCCTAGGCCATGAGCCCTGAGCCTAGTGCCTAGTGCCCCTGGAGCCTGAAGCCGGAAGCCTGTAGTCCTTGTAGAGCCGCTTCAGCAGCTGCACCTGGCCAGCGTGATAGAGGTCGTGGGCGGCGATGCCCCGTATGGCGAAGCCGAGTGAGTAGGCACTCCCGGGCGCGCGCTGTTTGAGAGCCGCGTCGGGCAACGCAGCGACTGCCGCCCTCAGCAGCTGGTGCTCACTCCTCAGGAGCTGGAGGTCGCCCCGCCAGGCCCGCTCCAGGGCGCTCCCGCGGCGCTCGGGGCGCTCGAACCAGTTGCTGCCTTCGAGCGGGAAGCTCCCGCGCTTCTCGCCGGTGATGAGGCGCCGCACGGCGTACTTCCAGTACGCCGCGTGCACCGTGAGCTCCCAGATGTTGTGCGAATGTGGCGACGCCCGCCACGCGGCTTGCGCGGCGCCGACGCCCCGGAGCGCACCCCGGAGCGTCGGTCCGTGCCAGGCCTTCTTGTCGAACCCGCCGTCAATGACCTTGAGCAGCAGTTCGATCGACACGTGCGTCAGTTGGCCGCGAAGCAGTAAAAGAGCCCCGCCCCGCCGGTGGCGACGAGATTGGGCTGGCTGCAGCCCTTCGACCCGTGCGCCGAGTTCCACGAATTCGGGTTGGCGCCGCCTCCCTGCTTGTCGTGGTGGCCCATCAGCACGCTGCCCTCGGCGCTGCTCGTGTAGCCGTTGCAGGTGGAATCAGCGCCGGCAGCGGCCGCGGTGCCGTCCAGCTGGGATCCTGTGAGGATGTCGTGCGTGTTCGGCGTGTCGCCGCGCCCGTTGACGACGGCGCCCTTCTCGGTCAGCGAGCCATCCTTGCCGAGCAGGTTCTTGTCGCTGTGCAGATCTGCGACGCTTTGCGCGACCACCACGCCCTTGGCGTTCTGCCACGGACCCTTGCCGATCCGATCGCGGGCGTTGACAGCAGCCTGACCGCCCGAGGCCGGCATGCTCAGGTACGCGCGCCACGTCCGGCTGCCGGCGCCGACCGCCGACGCCAGCTTCTGGCAATGCGCATCGGCCCCGGCGAGGCCGCCGAGGTTCGCACCATTGCCCGATCCGACGCTCGTGATGAAGAAGCTCAGGTTCGGCGTGTTCTGCGCCTGGACGACGGTCAGACCGATGCCGAGCGCCGCAGAAAGCGCCAAGCCGGCGGTAAGGGATTTCATGCAGGTCATTCGATATCTCCTTGGAATTGCCCCGTAAACAGCGTCTCCCTGCGGTCCGGCGGCCGGTCCGCCCGACGCCGGGCCGAATTGTAGTCCGTCTTCCGTCCCGCCGATACACCGGAGGCTGACGATGGGCCAGACTCTCCATACATCCGAGTACAGAATCGAGAAGGCCAGAACCGATGCTGTGCTCGTGCTGGCCAACGGCGAGACCGCCCGCGGTCAGTTCTTCGTTGGCGTCCACGGCCGGTCGAGCGCCCCGGAGCGCGTCGCCGAACTGCTGAACCGGGAGGACGGGTTCTTCCCGTTCGAGATCCACGAGCCCGACGGCCCGCGAACGGTGCTCTACAACCGTCTCCAGGTCATGACCGTGGCGCTGGCCGAGGAAGAGGCCCGGCTCGACGCCGGGTACGACGTCGCGACGCCGCGCGCCATCTCGGTCCGCCTGCTGAACAACCAGCGGCTGACAGGATGGATCCGGATCCATCGACCCGAGGGCCGCGACCGGCTGAGCGACTGGACGCGTCAGCCCGAGCTCTTCCGCTATGTCGAGACCGACACAGCCACTTACCTGATCAATATGTCACACGTCGTCGAGGTCATCGAGGTGGCGGAGCCATGAGCGACACGCCGGCAGTGATCGACGCGCTCTTTCACGCCATGTGCGCCGCCGGCGCATCGGACCTGCACCTCTCGGTGGGATCGCCGGTCGTGATCCGGAAGGACGGTCACATGCAGCCGCTCGACGCGGCTACCGGGCCCTTGTCGGCGGAAGACGTGGAGGAGCTGATCACGCCCATCATGCCCGAACGGAATCGGCAGGAGTTCCGGGAGCGGCACGACACCGACTTTGCGTACGAGATACCGGATCTGGCGCGGTTTCGCGCCAACGCCTTCCGCGACCGGCGCGGGCCCGGCGGCGTCTTCCGCGTCATCCCGAGCAAGATCCTGACGGCCGAGCAACTCGGGCTGTCGCAGGCCATCCTGCAGCTCTGCCAGCTGAGCAAGGGCCTCGTCCTGGTGACCGGGCCGACCGGTTCCGGCAAGTCGACCACGCTCTGCGCGATGGTCGACTACATCAACCGGACGCGGCAGGAGCACATCATCACGATCGAGGACCCGATCGAGTTCGTTCACCAGAACAACAAGTGCCTGATCAACCAGCGCGAGGTCCGGACGCACACCAATTCGTTCAAGGATGCGCTGCGCGCGGCGCTGCGTGAAGATCCCGACATCGTGCTCGTCGGCGAGCTGCGCGACCTCGAGACGGTCGCCATCGCCATCGAGACGGCAGAAACGGGCCACCTGGTCTTCGGCACCCTCCACACGACGACGGCCGCCTCAACGGTCGATCGCGTGATCGATCAGTTCCCGTCGGACCGGCAGGCGCAGATCCGCATCATGCTGTCCGAATCGCTGAAGGGGGTCATCGCGCAGACGCTCTGCAGGAAGATCGGCGGCGGCCGCGCTGCGGCGCTCGAGGTGCTCATCGCCACCGGCGCGGTCAGCAACCTGATCCGCGAGGGCAAGACGTTCCAGATTCCGTCGATGATGCAGGTGGGCCGCGGCGTCGGAATGGTCTCGCTCAACGACGCGCTCATGGAGCTCGTCACGAAGAAGATCGTCGCCCCCGACGAGGCCTACTCCAAGGCCGTGGACAAGAGCGGATTCGAGGCCCTGCTGAAGCGCGCCGGGCTGGACCACAAGCCGAAAGCGGTCCAGACTTAGGACTTAGGACTTAGGACTTAGGACTTAGGACTTGGCAGGATCATGAGCCCTGAGCCGATCCCAAGTCCCTGAATCCCAAGTCCCCGAATCCCAAGTCCCTGAATCCCAAGTCCCAACTATCTCGATAGCAAATAAGTCATCTTCACAATCACCTGGCGATTGCGAATCTCCGGCACGTGCGGCATCGTGGCCAGCGCATCGTCGTAGACCACGTACACGTCGCTGCCGGGGCGGTATACGAAGTTGTAGCGGACGCTCGTGCTGAACTGGTGCGTGGACGAGTTGTACTGCGAGAGCGTGCGGAGCGTCATGCGCGGCGAGATGGCGTAGTCAAAGCGCAGGATGCCCAGGTTGATGAGGAACGCACCCCACGGCAGGTTGACGTCGTTTCTCTGGATGGCGAACTCGGCCGATATCTGGCTCGTGGCCCTGAAGCCGAGCGTCGCGTCGGTGTCGGTGCGCGTCCCGTCGTAGAAGGTCTGGGGCGAGTACGCAGAGGCGCCCGTACACCCGACGGGCGGGGTTGGTGTTCCCCATGAACATCCACTCGTGGAACCGATACGCCCCGGCCGGGATGATCACGCCTGGCTGAATGCGGAACGGATCGTCCAACTGATCGAACCAGTCGTTGTACCAGACGTTCAGGTACGCGCCGTTCTGGAACCGCGTCCCGAGCATGGTGTGGATCCGGCGCGTGAGCAGGCGGTTGTCCTGGTCCGTCGTATAGGTGATGTTGGCCATCGGCTCCATCACGCGGATGAGCCCCCCGGGGCGCGGGTTCCGCTCGATGTGCGCCTTCGACGTCCGGATGCCCTTTCGCGGCACGAACCCGACCTCGCTGTTGAAGTTGTCCTCGATGTCGGTGAACTCGGCGAAGGTGTTCCACTTCCGGTCCAGGAACAGCGCGCGCACGTGGTACGCCTGCTGGCCCTCGGTCATGCCGGGCGAGGCGCTCTGTGCGAAGAAAGAATGCACCGAGAAGCTCTGAGTGGGCACAAACAGCACATCGCTGGCCACGAGCCGGTTGTAGTTTGACGAGCCGGCCGATTCCTTGTTGATGACGAGCCCTCCGGCCTTGGAGCGGGACATGAACTCCTTGCTGTACCGCGCCACCAGGAAATTGTCTCCGGGCCGGCCGACGACTTCGTTGGTCTGGAGATCCAGCATCGCGATGTTGTGGCCGCCGGCGACCTTGCCCGTCATGCGCGCGCCACCGATGATCGGAATCTCCTGACCAGTGTCAGAAAGCCCGATCCGACGGCTGAAGAACAGATCCATCGCCCGGTCGGTGCCTTGCGTGCTGATGGAGAACTGCCCTGAGTTCTCCAGGAAGAAGTCGCGCTTCTCCGGGAAGAACAACGGGAACCTGGTCAGGTTCACCTGTTGTTCGTCGACCTCCGCCTGGGCGAAGTCGGTATTGAGCGTGAGGTCGAGCGTCAGCCCTGAGCCGACGCCGTACTTCACGTCGACGCCCACATCGCGGAGAGGTTGGTTGAGCGTGACCGCACCGGCACGGTCGCTCTTCCCGCCGGCGATCGCGTAGGGCTTGATGCGCAGGTCGAGGCCGCGGTTCAGGCCGCGCATGCCGCCGACCGTGCCGGCCATACTGACCTGGGGGAGCCCATACGGCTTCGGAATGGGCGCCCAGTAGACCTGCTCGTTCTTGCGCCGGATGTTGCGCATGAAGTTGAGGCCCCATTCCTGCGCATCCATCGCGGGCGACCGCACCGTCACCATCGGGATCGCAATCTCGACCACCCATCCGTCGTCGATGCGCCTGGCGGCCGCCACCCACACGCCGTCCCAGTTGCGGTTGATGTTGGAGGACGCCCCGCGCGCGTTGCCACCGCCCTCTTCGAAGATCTGCTGCTCCAGCTTCGCGCCCAGCGGATTGGTCACGAACATGTAGCCGGACCTGGAATCGCGGAACGTATCCAGGATGATCTGGAAATTGTCTTCCTCGAGAATGCGGGGGGAGTCGCGCCGCATTTCGGTGGCGACAACGCCGCCAGGCTCGGAGTCGAAGGCGTGCACACCGATATATAGTCGCTCGGCGTCGTACAGCACCCGCACCTCCGTGCGCTCGGTGGCGGGCTCGCCATTCGACGGTTCCTGCTGCGTAAAGCTGTCGACGATGGTCGCTTCTTCCCAAGCCGCGTCGTCGAGTACTCCGTCGATTTCAACAGGTGTGTTGGCGCGATGCGCGTCGATGAGGTAGCCCTCACGCGGCGGACGGCGCGCCTCCTGATGCACGTGGGGTTGAGCCGACACCGGCGGAGTCCCCGTCGGTCCAAGCAGGAACAGCGCGGCGAGCGGGCAGGTCCACAGGCGGACCCGGCGGGTTGTGTTCACGCGACCTCTAGCCGCGTATCTTCTCATGCTCCCGCCATGCATGCTCCCGCCATGCGGTGTCATGCTCCCGACAGGGGGGCTTCGGGCTCCGGCTGGCGCTGGGTGTGTAGGTATTTCGCCCGCATTCCCTGGTGGCGGGCAAGACGGCTGCCACGGGGGTCAGCGGGTGAGTAGACGCACCAGGCGCACCAGCGGAGCCACCTCGCCGCCATGCGCACGCTGCCACGAGGCAAACCGGGAGACGTCATCCCGCCGAAGCCTCGAACGGGACTGGCGCGACGGCTGGCGGTTGGACGTCAGAACGACCCGACGATGTCTCAGCATCTGCACCCCCTCCAGAAGAAATATCGACCCTGGCTCCACTGGCGATTAGCTGAACAGTCGGCGACGGACATTCCTGTAGGCCGCCAGGGCGTCCCGCACAGCCTTGTGGGTTTTTCCGCGGCGGCCAGAGCCGGGCAGGAGAAATTCCCAGGGAAATTGGCCCGATTCCTGGGGAAGGCGCTGGCGCTGCGCTTGCAATTGTGTGTAGCCGGCGTTGTTACACGCCCGCTTCACCATGAGAGTCAGGAGGACGGACAGCATGCCGAGAGCACGAAAGTCGACAGCCGAGGCCACACCCGGGACCACCAAGAGCAGTGCCGCGTCCACGGCGAGCCGCCCGCGCAAGGGCACGCGCTCGGCGCCGCCGGCGCAGGCGCCTCTGGTACCGGTGCTGACATCGGACGAAATCGCCCGGCGCGCCTACGAGCTGTACGAACGCAGCGGTTTCCAGCAAGGACAGGACCTCGATCACTGGCTGGTCGCTGAGCGCGAGCTGCAGGGTTCCTGAGCCGTCACAGCTCGGGCACGGCAGCTTCTGTGTAGAATCTTGGCGCCCCCGAGGAGGCGCCCATGTACCACAGCTACGATCGGCTGGTCTCCCGCCTGTCACGCCGCGAGCTGATGAAGGTCGTGGGCATGGCGGGAGCGGCGGCCATTGCCTACCCGATCGCCGGCCGCGGACTTCTGGCGCAGCCCCTCTTCGCGTCCTACCCCTTCACGCTCGGTGTCGCGTCGGGCGACCCGCTCCCCGACGCGGTGGTCCTCTGGACCCGCCTGGCCCCCCGCCCGCTCGAAGGCGGTGGCATGCCGATGACGGCCGTTCAGGTCGGCTGGGAGGTGGCCGACGATGCGGGTCTCCAGTCGATCGTGAAGAAGGGCGTCGCCGTCGCGCGCCCGGAGGTTGGCCACAGCGTTCACGTCGACGTCACCGGACTGCAGCCCGGGCGGGAGTACTGGTACCGGTTCACGTGCGGCAACGAAGTGAGCCGGACCGGCCGCACCAAGACCGCGCCGGCGGCGGGCGCCCCCGTCGATCGGCTCCGGTTTGCCGTCTGCGGCTGCGCCAACTACGAGATGGGCTACTTCACGGCCTGCCGGCACATCGCGGAAGAGAACTTCGACTTCGTGTTCTTCACCGGCGATTACATCTACGAATCGCGCGCCGATGGCGGGCGGCGCGACACGACCATTCGACAGCACCTCGGCGACGAGATCTACACCGTCGTCGACTACCGGAATCGGTACGCCCAGTACAAGATGGATCGTGACCTGATGGCGGCGCATGCCTCCGCGCCGTTCATCGTGACCTGGGACGACCACGAGGTGGACAACGACTACGCGGGCGATCGCGACGAGCGCGGCACGCCGCCGGAAGTCTTCCTCCTGCGCCGGGCCGCGGCCTACCAGGCGTACTACGAGTCGATGCCGCTGCGCGCCAGCACCGTGCCGTCCGGGCCGCACATGCGGCTGTATCGGCGGCTGCAATTCGGCGCGCTCATCGATCTGCACATTCTCGACACGCGACAGTGGCGGTCCGGGCCGGCGTGCGGCGGGGGCAACCAGAGCCACTGCGCCGAGGCCCTCGATCCGCGCCGGACCATCCTCGGCGCGGAGCAGGAAGCCTGGCTCTTCGGGAACCTGTCGGCGGCCAGCGGAGCCTGGACCGTGCTGGGCCAGCAAGTGCCAACCTACGTGCGCGACACCAGGGCCACGAGCCCCAACGGGCGTTTTTCGATGGACAAGTGGGACGGCTACGCCGCATCCCGCGATCGGCTGTACGCCAGGCTCAAGGAGACACGCGCGCCAAACCCCATCGTGTTGTCTGGGGACGTGCACGTGCATTACGGCGCGGATCTCAAGGCGGACTATGCCAACCCGCGATCGCCGATCCTGGGCGTCGAGCTGACCAACTCGTCCATCACGTCTAACGGCGACGGCAGCGAGGTGAACGGCGACTGGTCGAGGGTCAAGCCCGACAACCCGCACATCAAGTTCCACAGCGCGCGCCGGGGGTACATCAGCTGCACGGCCACGCCTCAGGCGCTGCGCGCCGACTTCAAGATCCTCGAGCGTGTCTCGCTTCCCGACCAACCCATCTCGACCGCAGGCTCACTGGTTGTCGAGGCTGGCCACGCCGGAGCGAAGCTCGGCTGACCCAAAGGGCATTGCCGAATTGCGCAATTCCTTCCTGCAATTCCATTCTGCAATTCTGCCATCCTGCAATCCTGCAATTCTTCCCGTAAACTGTTGTCATGCAGCTCCGGGAAGCACGCCTGTGTCTGGATTGCGAAGAGCTTCATGATGGCCAGCAGTGCCCGATCTGCGCGTCGGAAAGCTTCGCGTTCCTGACGCGCTGGGTGCCGGCCGACGAACGCCGGCATAAGAAACGTGTGCGCCCGAGGGCCGAGGTTCCGCCGCCGGCGAGCAAGAGGTGGGTGACCGGCGGCGTCGCCGGACTGGCGCTCTACGCGGTGAGCCGCTGGCTCATGCGACCTACAGAGGAGAATGACAAGTAAGATAGGACCCATGCCCTATCCAGAAATGTTCGTCGCTCCGATGCGTGCAGATTTGACCAGCCTCGGCGTCCGCGAGCTCCGCACGCCTGCGGAAGTTGACGCGGCCGTGGCCGACACCAGAGGCACGCTCATGATCATCGTCAACTCGGTGTGCGGGTGCGCGGCGGGCCGCGCCAGGCCAGGCGTCGCGCTGGCGCTTCGGCACACGGTCAAGCCGGATGTCGTGGCGTCGGTGTTCGCTGGCTTCGATGTCGACGCCACGAACCAGGCTCGCGCGTACTTCGCCGGGTACATGCCGTCCTCTCCGTCGATCGGCCTCCTGCAGAACGGTCAGCTCGTCTACATGCTGCAGCGCCACCAGATCGAGAACCAGAACGCACCCGACATCGCCGCCGCTCTGACGGCCGCTTTCGACAAGTACTGCACGGTTCCGACGACGGTGTAGCGCGAGAGGGGTCGGGCAGGATGTTCGGGAGCAGTTCCGCGAACATCCTGCCCGACCATTTTTTCCGCTTGACATGTTATTTTTATAGCACGTATGCTACGCGCATAACATGTCGAACATGCCGGGCACGACGCGCTCCCCGCACAACGCCCTGACCCGCCGCGAGCGGCAGATCATGGACATCCTCTACCGCCGCGGCAAGGCCACCGCCAACGAGGTGATGGAGGAACTGCCCGGCCACACGAGCTACTCCACCGTCCGCACGCAGCTGCGGGTCCTCGAGACGAAGGGCCACGTGCGCCACGAGGAAGAAGGGCTCCGCTACATCTACTCGCCGGCGGTGCCGCGACACACGGTCCGCAAGTCCGCGCTCAGGCACCTGGTCGAAACCTTCTTCGACGGCTCCACGGAGAAGGTGGTCAGCGCGCTGCTCGGCGGCGAGGGCGCGAAGATCTCCGACGCCGAGCTCGCACGCATCGCCGAGCTCGTGGCCAGGGCCAAGAAGGAAGGGTCCCGATGAACCTCCTGCTCGACAGCATTCTCAAGACATCGGTCATTCTCGCCGTGGCACTCGGTGCGCTCGCACTGATGCGAGGCCGCTCGGCATCCCTGCGGCACTGGGTCTTGTCGGTGGCGATCGCATGCGCGCTGGCCGCGCCGGCGCTCTCGCTGGTCCTTCCGGCATGGGGGATCAACGCCGCCGCGCTTCTTCTACCTGCCGGGGACGGTTCCACAGTCCGGCCTGTCGCACCAGCCGAGCCCGGCGGCGGTGCGGTCACCGTGGAAACCGAGCTCGTGGCGCCGGCGACGATGCCGGCCGGCCGTCTCATCGGCGTCGTCCGCTGGGCCGGTTCGGTCTGGCTCGCGGGCATGGTCGTCAGCCTGCTCCTGCTGGGACTGGGCATTGCGCGTCTGGTGCGCGTGGCACGTGCCGCCACGACGATAGATGAGGGCGCCGCACCCTCGATGGCCAGCGAGATTTCGGAGACGTGGGGTCTGGAGCGGCCGGTCACGCTGCTGCTGACCGAGCACTCCGGCCTGCTCGTCACCTGGGGCGTCTTCCGTCCCAAGGTGCTCCTGCCGGCAACCTCGCAGAATTGGAGTGACCAGCGCCTGCGCGTCGTCATCAGCCACGAGCTCGCACACATTCTGCGCGGCGACTGGACCGTGCAGATTGCCGCGGAATTGCTGCGCGCCATCTACTGGTTCAACCCCCTGGTGTGGATCGCCTGCCGCCGGCTCCGGCTCGAAAGCGAGCATGCCTGCGACGACGCCGTGCTGAGCGGCGGCGTGGCGGGGCCGGATTACGCGCAGCATCTCGTCGAGATTGCTCGTCTTCTCAACGCGCGCCGTCGGGCGCTGCTGCCGGATCTGCCGGCGCCGGCGATGGCGCGCCCATCAAGCCTCGAAGGGAGAGTTACTGCCATGTTGAACGCTCGTCTGGACCGCACACCCGCCAGCCGCAGGGCACGCACGCTCACCGTCGCCGTGCTCCTGTCTCTGACCTTGCCGCTCGCCGGGCTTGCCCAGGCGACCTACTACAGCCTCTCGGGATCGGTCGTGGATCCCACCAACCGCGTGCTGCCAGGCGCCACGCTCGTGCTGAGCAACACCGAGCGGCAGTCGAGGCACGAGGTGAAGTCCGACGCCACCGGGAAGTTCGAGTTCGTCGGTTTGCCACGCGGGCAGTACACGTTCGAGACGAGCCTGCCCGGGTTCGCAACGTTCAAGGAAGACCTGCGGGTGACTGGCAACATCCGCCGCAACCTCCAGCTGGAGGTCGGCTCGCTGCAGGAGACCATCACCGTAAGCGACGCCAAGGCGGCTCCCCCTCCATCCGCCGAGGTCGTGGCCCTGAAGGCGTTGGAGGCGCGGACGCGCTATCTCGAGTTCGAGAAGCGGGGCAAAGCGGCGTGCGCAGGGGGCGTGGCTGGACCCGTGGGAGGCAACATCATGGCGCCGAGGAAGCTCGTCGACAAGCGTCCCGTGTACCCGGAACATCTACAAGAGGCCAAGGTCGGCGGCACGGTGACGATGGAAGCGCTTATTGGAACAGACGGAACGGTGAAAGAGGTCAAAGACGTGAAGGGGCCGCACCCGGATCTCGAGGCGGCGGCCGCCGAAGCGGTGCGGCAGTGGGCATTCAGCCAGACGATGCTCAACTGCGAGCCGATCGAAGTCCGGATGCACGTGACGACGAACTTCAAGTCCGAGCTTCCGGCACCGCCTCCACCACCGCCTCCTCCGCCTCCGCCCGGTGGCGGGGCGCGCTAGAGCTACGTCTCGTGCCTACCCAGGCGGGAGCGCGTAGGCCACCAGCTCTGCCTCCAGCCCGCCGCCGCCCGCCATGACGATGTATTGGCGGCCCTGATGGCGATACGTCATGGGCGACGCCGCTGGTCTGAGCGGCAGCTCGGTCTGCCAGACGAGCGTCCCGGTGGCCTTGTCGAACGCACGGAACATCGGGACCTCGGGCTCGACCTTCGACAGCGGGCGGTCGCCGACCGGCAGGTTCTCCGCCCCGCCGAGGCCTCCCGACCACTGGCTGATGAACAGCAGCGTCGCCGTGACGAGCGGGTTGTCGCGCGTGCCGCGACCCGAGCGGACCGAGATTGAGGTCCTTCAGCAGCGGATGGTTGCGCGGGCCGTCGCCGACGGCACCTGCCACGCGATCGTGCCGGTGTTGAGGTTGTACGCCGTCACGCGGCTGTACGGCGGCTTGCACAGCGGCAGCCCGTCGAGCGTCGGCAGGTTCTGCACGCCGCCCCGCTCGATACTGCAGGTTGCCCTGCGCCGCCGATCAGCCGTTGATCAGCTGCACGATGATCGGGTTGGTGAGCGACGGCACGTAGAGCATGCCCGTCGACGGGATCGAACGCCGCGCCGCCCCAGTCCGCGCCGCCGACGTTGCCCGGCATCTGCACGGCCCCGCGCTCGGACGGCGGCGTGAAGAGCGGACCGCGATCGAACTGCTTCAGCACCTCGAGCGCCTGCGCCCTCAGCTCCGGCGTGAAGTCGATCACGTCGTCGTCGGTGAATGCCCTGGCGATCGAACGCCGGCGGCCTGGTCGGAAACGGCTGCGTCGGCGCAGTCCGTCTCGCCGGGCACCGTCGACTGCGGCACCGGCCGCTCCTCGATCGGCCAGACCGGCTGCGCCGGTCCTGCGATCGAAGACGTAGACGAACCCCTGCTTGCTGACCTGCGCGACGGCTTGAATCGCGCCGGCCGTCGACCGTGATGTCGACCAGGATCGGCGCCGCGGGAAAGTCGTAGTCCCACAGGCCGTGATGCACGCCCTGGAAGTGCCAGACGCGCTTGCCGGTCGTGGCGTCGAGGCAGACGAGGCTCTCGGCGAACAGATTGTCGCCGGGCCGATGGCCGCCGTAGTAGTCGTTGGTCGGCGTGCCGAACGGCAGGTAGACGTAGCCGAGCTCCTCGTCGACGCTCATCATCGACCAGACGTTCGTGTTGCCGGTGTACTCCGCCGAGCCGTTCTTCCCAGTCTCGTGCGCCGAACTCGCCCGGCCGCGGCACCGAATGGAACGTCCACAAGCTTCTTCCCGGTCCGCACGTCGTAGCCGCTGATGTCGCCGCGCGGCTGCTCCTTGTTGTCTGCGGCACGTCGTGGATGTTGCGCCGGCGATGATGACGTTGCGGACGATGACCGGCGTGGAGTTGATCGCGTAGTTGCGCACGCGCTCGGCGTACGGAAGGCCCTCGATCGACGTCCACCCGTCCGTTCGACGCCGAAGGCGGGATCGAGCTTCCCGGTCTTCGCGTCGATGCGACACGAGGTAGCGCGTCGTGCGTGCCGCTGAATCAGGCGTTCGATCTTGCCGTCGGTCCAGTAGGCCAGGCCGCGATGCGTGAACCCCAGGTTCGGCGGACGTCCGAGCTTCCAGATCTCGGGATCGAACTGCCAGAGCGTCTGCCCCGTCGCGGGATCGATCGCCGCGAAGATGCCGAGCGAGGTGATCGTGTAGAGCACGCCGTTGACCATGAGCGGCGTGTCCTGATAGCCCCCGGGCCGGGCCTGCGGGATTCGCCTTGACGATCGCGTTGTCGGGCGAGCTCCAGCGCCACGCGATCTGGAGCCGGTTGACGTTCTCGCGGGTGATCTGATCGAGCGGCGAGTACTTCTTGCTGCCGCCGTCGCCGCCGTAGTGCCGCCACTCCTCCGACGCCCTCGGGGCCGGTGCTTGTCCCGAAACACCGATCGGACCGTAGAGAACTGCTGCGCCAGCCGTGGCCAGCGTCGTCACCATCAGCGCGAGCCGCGCAGTGTCCTTCATAGTTCTCACTTCTAAGTTCTAAGTTATTGAGTCGTCGGATTCTAGCGGCCGTCTCCCGGAGCGTCAAACCCCGCGTGTGCGCAAAATGTCTACAAATTGTCGCGGCGGTATCTCCGGGCTCGCGCCGATCCCGGTGACAAGATGTCACGCTGATGCGCCGACGGCCATCGTCAGCCAACGCCGCTCCGCCGGCGCCCAGAGTCTCCCGGTTCAAGCCGCGAGCGCTGAACGCCCAGGTCGCCTTCCAGGCAACCCTGCTCAACAGCCTCCAGGAGTCGGTGATCGCGACCGACGCCCAGTACCGCCTGATCTTCTGGAACCGCGGCGCGGAAGCGCTCTTTGGGTACACCGCCAAGGAAGCCATCGGCCAGCACGTGGACGCGCTGCTCGTCCCGGATGACGAGGGCGAGCGCGCACGCCGCCTTCGGCGGGCGGCTGTGCTCCTCAAGCGTGGCCGATGGCAGGGTCAGGCCCTCAGGCGGCGCCGCGACGGGACGCTCATCTGGACCGACATCGTGGCGTCCCTCATGACCGGCCCGGGCGGCGTGCCCGTGGGCTTCATTGCGATTCATCGCGACGTGACGCGCCTGCGCGAGAAGGAAGACATGCTGCAGGCCTCGTGGGCGCAACTGCGCACCCTGGGGGCGAGCCTGCTCGCGGTGCGCGAAGAGGAACGGACCAGCCTGTCGCGAGAGCTGCACGACGAGCTCGGCCAGACCCTCACACGCCTGAAGATCGATCTGCGCTGGCTCGAGGATCGCGCCTCGTCGTCCGAGCACAGAGAGCGGACGCGGGCCTTGGTGGGGCTCGTCGACGCGATGGCGATCGACGTCCAGCGCATCTCGGCCAAGCTGCGGCCCGCCATCCTCGACGATCTCGGGCTGGGCGCAGCCATCGAGTCGCAGGCGCCGGAAATCCTGGCGCGTGCGGGGTGCCGCTGCCGTCTGGACCTCCGCATCGAGCAGCTCGACCGCAATCACGTGCGCGACACGGCCGTTTTTCGCATCGTCCAGGAGGCGGTGACCAACGTCGTGCGTCATGCGCGCGCGACAGAGGCGCGGATCCGCGCGAGCCTCGCGCGCGGCGCCCTCGTCGTCACGGTCGAGGACAACGGCGTGGGCATTGGCAGCGACACGTCGTTCGAGGCCATGACGCTCGGCCTCATCGGCATGCGCGAGCGCGCGTCCGCCGTGGGTGGGCAGCTCGAGGTGCGTCCCGGCAAGCGCGCAGGCACGATCGTCACGCTGTCGGTGCCAGTGAAGAAAGCCCCGAAGGCCTCGACCCACGATCGCCGGCCGATCGCGAGCTAGCGCTTCTTGGCGGCGCGCGAGCGTCGCGGCGCGGGATCGCGGCGGGCCGCCCGTTCGACCAGGCCGTGGCTGACCGCGTAGAAGATCATCTCGGCTGTCGTGCGGAAGTTGGTCTTCGCGATGATTCGCGAGCGGTAGGACCGCACCGTCTTCGGCTTGATGCCGAGGGCCCTGGCGGTCTCGTCGACGCTCCGGCCGCCGCCGAGCGAGACCAGCACCTCGTACTCCCGATTGGACAGCGTCTCGTGCGGGTCGCCGTCCGGATCCGCCCCCTCTGGCGCCGATTCAGCGGCGAGCCGGGGTGTCAGGTACTTTCGTCCAGACGCCACCGTGCGAATGGCTTCGTACAGCACATCCGGGCTGTGGCTCTTGGTCACGTACCCGTCGGCGCCCGCGATCACCACGCGGCGGGCGTAGTGCTCTTCCGGGTGCACGCTCAGGACGAGAATGCGCGTCGCACTCCGAGGGACCGCCTTGAGCCTGCGCACCACCTCGAGCACACCCGGCCCGGGCATGCCTACATCGAGCAACACCACATCAGGCCGGAGGGCGGCACACACGTCGATCGCCTGGTCGCCGTCTGCAGCCTCGCCCAGCACCTCGACGTCGGGGTGCTGCGCGATGACCGACTTCAGGCCCTCGCGGACAATCGGATGATCGTCGGCGATCACGAGTCGAATGGGAGGAGCGGATGGTCCCACGGCATTCTGGGCTCGTCGTGCGTTCACGTCGGGCCGAGACTATAGCCCACTTCTCGCCGCCGGCTGAGCGATAATCGCGCGACCATGGTGTCCTTGCAACGCCTGCGGGTGATCGGCTGGCTGGAAGGCACTTCGTACGTGCTCCTCCTCGGCGTGGCGATGCCCCTGAAGTATCTCGCGGGCCTGCCCGCCATGGTGCGCGTCGTCGGATGGGCACACGGACTGCTGTTCATCCTGTTCATCGCCGCGGTCTTCGATGCCGCCCGCCGGAATGGCTGGTCGGCCGGCCGAGTGACCGGTGCCCTGGTTGCGTCGGTCCTTCCGTTCGGTCCCTTCGTGCTCGACCGGCGCCTCCGTGCGGATCTCGAGGGCGCGAGACAGAGCTGATAGACTGCCAGCCGGACGGAGGGTGCATGAAGCGGATCGTTCGATGGGCGGCCCTGGTCATCGTCGTCCTGTGGAGCGCGGTCGGCGCGTCGGCCCAGCGCGTCATGCCGAGCGGCGAGTCGCCGGCACGCATCATCCTGCTCGTCGACTCGAGCTCGGCGATGTCGCCGATGCTGACGCATTTTCGCGCCGGCCTTCAGGCGTTCCTGGACAACGTGCCCGCGCAGCACGAGATTGCCCTCCTCAGCACCGGCGGACAGCTGCGGATCCGGGTGCCGCCCACCTCCGACCGCGACCGCCTCGACAAAGCGGTGGGGAGCTTCGCGTCGGAGGGCGGCGCGAACGCGTTTCTGGACTCGCTGCTGGAGGCCGACACTCGGTTCCTCAAGAACGCGCCGACGATGTGGCCCGTGTTCGTCATTGTGATGACCGATGCGGCCGAAACGCGAGGCGAACAGCGCATCGACGACTACAACAAGTTCATGAACGACTTCTCGGCGCGGGGCGGTCAGGCCCACACCATCGTCGTCCGGGGCAAGAACAGCGGCATCGTCACCGATATCGCGATCAACCTGTCGCAGAACACGAAGGGGATTCACGAGACGATCGCCATCTCCAACGCCCTCCCGGACAAGCTGCGGGAGGTGGCGGCCAGGCTCGAGGCCGACTACCTGCCGCACATTCCGCGATAGGCAGGTGCACGGAGAGGGCGGGCGTTGGCAGTAGCACGTAGGGCGGGTCCTTTTGGACCCGCCTGCCACAACCGCGAGCCGGGTCCGAAAGGACCCGGCCTACGTACGGCTACGCCGTTTTGCTCTAAGCCCGGTGGATCACTCGATCGCGTGTCCGACCGTCAGGCGGTCACGGCCCTGGGCCTTGGCCTGATAGAGCGCGAGATCGGCAGCCTTCAACAGCGCCTGGACCGTCGGCGCATGCGCGGGGTACACCGCCAGGCCCATTGAGAGCGACGGCACGAAGTCCTGCTCGCCCGGAAAGTCGATGGTCAGGCGCCGTACCTCGGTCAGAAGCTGTTCGGCGCGCTCCTGGGCATCCTCCAGCGACGCACCCGGCATCACGAGCACGAACTCGTCGCCCCCCAACCGGCAGACGATGTCTTCATCGCGGGTTCGACGCTGCAGGCACTGGCTGACCGTCCTGAGGAGAAGATCGCCGGCCTCGTGTCCGAACCGGTCGTTCACCTGCTTCAGCCGATCGACATCGAGCATTACGAGGCTCAGCGGCGCTTGAGCCCGCGACGCGCGCTTGAGCTCACGTTCGAGCGCCTCTTCCATGTAGCGCCGGTTCAACAGGCCCGTGAGCTGATCCCGGATGGACTGGCGCCGCAGGGTGTCCCGCAGCTTCAGGTTGGCGACGGCGAGCGCGACGTGCTCGGCGAGCGTGACCGCCAGGCGACGGCCTGCGTCCGACGCGAGCGCGCGGCCGCGACCCTCCCCGCGGCCAGCCAGCTGGCGCACGTGCAGCAGTCCGAGCGTTTCGTTCTGCGCCATCATCGGCACGCAGACCGACGCACTGGAGGATGCGGCTCCCAGGTGAGGGCACGGAAGACCCGCCGCTTCCGGCGGAAGGTCCGCGAGCTCCGGCGCCTGAGGAGAGGCGCTCGGACCGTGCGCAGTGTGGGGGCGGCCGCGCCTGAGCGCCCAGCAGTCGGTCGGCTTGAACAGGAACTCGTCCGGGGACAACCCGCCCCAGGTGCCCGCGGCCTCGATCAGATTGCCGTTCTCGCTGACAAGACAGAGCGCGCCAGCCGCATCCGGGAAGAGCTGTTGCGCGAACTGCGTGACGATGGCCGAAGCCTCGGACACGCTCATGCAGCTCTGGAGCAGATCGCTCATGTCGTTCAAGAGCGAGATCTCGCGCGTCTGCCGCTCGAGCTCGGCCACCGAGCGGCGCAGGTGCTCGTTGGCCTCTGCGGCCATCGCCTCGACCCGCTTTCGGTCCGAGATGTCACGCGCGAGGGTCAGCAGGCATTCTTCGTCGCCGAGCCGGATGATCTCCGTGAAGCAGAGGCCGACCCGCACCTCGCCCGACCAGGTCCGGAACTGGATCTCGGTCCCGAGGCCGCCGCGACCCGCACGGGCCGCCTCGATGAGCGTCTCGCGATCGGACGGTCGCAGGGTCACGCCGAGGTCCGCCGCGGAGTGCCCGACCACCGCGTCCCTCGAATATCCGGTCAGCTTCAGGAAGCTGGCGTTGACATCAACGAATCGTCCGGACTCCACGCTCGTGAGCGAAATCGCATCGGGGCAGGACCGGAAGACATTCGCGAACTTCGCTTCTGACTGCCGGAGAGCCACTTCCGTGCGCGACCGGTCAATCGCCGATCCGAGCAGCGTGGCAACGGTCTGCAGGAAATGCACATCGTCGCGGCCGAAAAGTCGCTCGCGGCGGGAGTAGGCGGCGAGCACGCCAAACGCCCTCGATTGCGCTTCGACGATGGTGACCGCTGCCGCGCCGGTCATCGTCTTGAGGCGATCGGGCAAGGCCGGCGAGAATCGCGCGTCCCGCTCGAAGTCGTCGACGACGACCGGGACACCGCAGGTCATGGTGTACGCGGCGAGCGTGTGCGGTGCACCGTTGCCGACGTCAGCCTTGACGTCCCGGTCCGGCCATCCTGAAGACGCCCGAAGAACGATCAGGTCTCCGGACTTTTCGAGCACTTCACAGGCATCCACGTCCAGGGTCTCGGCGACGAGCCCGGCCGCTTCGTCGAGCAAAAGCCCCAGGTCGTCGACGACGAGCGCCCGCTGCCCCAGCTTGGCCACTCCGGCCTGATGGGCCGCCCTGACTCGCGAAGAATGCTCGGCGCGACGGCGTCGAGTCTCGGCCCGGTCGATCGAGACCGCCACGGCGATGATGACCAGTGCCAGGAGCCCGGTGTTCAGCAGCACGAACACGGACAGCGTCAACGTAGCGTCCCAGACGCGTGCGCGCTGCAACTCGAGTGTCAGCCACCCGAAGACGAGGGGCCCGGCCACGAGCGCCGCGGGCAGGAATCGCACGACGCGACCGCCGGCCGAGTCTGCCGTGACCATCTGCAGCAGCCGCCCGTCCGGCGACGCAGCGAGAACGCCGATGCCCAGGGCGCAGAAGCTCAGGGCGGCGGAGAACGGGAGGGGCGGCGACCCCGGGAGCCGGTAGAACGGCGCGGCGTCGTAGGCGTAGCCGATGATGGCCACGAGCGACGACAGCACGACGCCAAAGGCCAGCAGCTGCGAAGGGCGACGTCCCTTCTTCGTTTCGGCGTCGAGCAGCAGCAGCGCGGCGCCCAGCATCACGAAGGCCAGTGCGGCGTTGACGGGCATCGGTCCGCCGAGCACGATGCCCACGGCGTCAAACCATGGTCCAACAGCACCGCCGAGCCAGACCGCCCCACCAGCATGTAGCGACACGAGCAAGGCAAGAGCGCCTGCGCCCGCGACGAGCGCGGCGCAGATCTGCGTATAGAGCCGGCGGAACGGTACCTGACGTCCCGTCGACAGCCACAGACAGAGGGCCGACAACAACACCAGCAGCGTCGTGGTGGCCCTGACGGTGCCAAACTCCGGGACCACGGCGAGAGGGGCCGTGATTGCGGGCAGCTGCCCCATCAGCGCAAAACTGCCGATGAGCAGGACGAGGGCTGCGGTGCCCTTGGCAAATCGCTGAAAACCTGGAGTGCTCAGAGGTGCGGCAGAGCTGGCCATCAAACGCGCGTAGGGCATCCTTCCAGTAGAGTGCTGCCGACAACGCCTGCGTTTCACGGGGCGTTGCGGAGCTGGCGCTAGCGCGTCACCGTCGCAAGTTCGATGCCGCGGCGACCGTGCAAAGCTGCGAGAGCACGCGCGCGAGTGTGCGGATCGGAGACAACAGGCTCGTGATCGCACACTCGGAACTGTGAGGACGCCACATGGCCAAACGCATCATCATCTGCTCGGACGGCACCGGCAACACCGCCATCAAGGGACGAGGGACGAACGTCTTCAAGCTCTACGAAGCGATCGACCTCGTCGGGCACCGCACCGATCCGACGCTCACACCGCAGGTGGCGCTCTACGACGACGGGGTGGGCACCGAGAACGTGAAGCCGCTGAAGATCTTTGCCGGCATGACGGGGTTCGGCCTCGGGCGGAACGTTCGCCAGCTCTACAAGGAGCTGGTGCGCATCTACGACCCGGGGGACGAGATCTACGTCTTCGGGTTCAGCCGCGGTGCCTTCACGGTCAGGACGCTCGTGGGCCTCATCACCAAGTGCGGCGTGCTGGATCCGAACAAGCTGCCGACCCGTACGGCGGCGGGCCTGCACGCGGCGGTCAGGAATGCGTACCGGTTCTACCGCCGGTGTTTTCGGACACGGCTCGCCGCGAGCCTGCTCGGGGCCTCCGACCGATCGCACGGCGGAGTTTCGCGCGGCCCGATCATACGAGCGCGAGGTTCGGATCAGGTTCGTGGGCGTCTGGGACACGGTCGACGCGGTCGGCCTGCCCTTCCACCTGGCCGACGTCCTCAACAGCACGGTGCACCGGTTCAAGTTTCCGGACCGCAACCTGAGCTCGAGCGTCGATCGCGCCTGCCACGCGCTGGCGCTCGACGACGAGCGGCACTCGTTCAGCCCGCTGCTCTGGAACGAGACCGGCGAAGCGGAAGGACGCATCGCACAGGTCTGGTTCGCCGGCGCGCACTCGAACGTCGGCGGCGGGTACCCAAAGCAGGGACTCTCGCTCGTCGCGCTCGACTGGATGCTGTCAGAAGCCGAGCGCGCGGGCATGCGCTTCAACGAGCACGGACTGAGGACCAACCGGTACGAGCGTCAGGCGTACCGGGAGCACGCCAACGTGGACGACAAGCTCTACGATCCGCGTTCGGGTCTCGGCCTCTTCTACCGGTGGCGGATCCGGGACATGCGCGCGCTCTGCCTGGCGAATGGCGTCGCACCGCGGCTCCACCTGAGCGTCCTGGAGCGCATCGCCCACGGCACCGAGGATTACGCGCCCGGCAACCTCGCTCCGGATGCGACCGTCGTCTTCACCGAGCCGGACCGCGAACGCCAGAGGATCGGGCGCTTCTGAGCCAGCGGGCGGCGAACGTGCAAGCCGTGCTGGACGGGGCAAGATCCACGCATGCGGGGCTGCTGCCCGCGATGAGAGTTCCACGGCTGCTCGGCCTGGCTTCGTACTACGTTTACCTGATCACGTGTACAGCGGTTCTGCTTGCGGCGGCTGGTGGGATGCGTGTCGCCGCACTGGTGAACCCGCTCGCGATCCTGGTGGGCGTCGGACGGCTGGTCGGCGGGCTGCTGTCGGATCCGGCCGGGCAGCTGCTGGCCGTCGGCCGGACCCTCGCGGAGGATCGCTCGCTTGCCGGGCTGCTCGTCGCCGGCTTCCTCCTGGCGTATGTCCTGTCCCTCGTCGCGGATCGTCGGATGAGCGCGTGGTTTTCGGGGTTCTGGTACCACCTGCAGCCGAAGCTGCGGGAGGCCCTCAAGCAGGCGAGGCAGGAAGCGCTGGGAGCTCAGAAATTGGGAATTAGGAATTAGGAATTGGGAATTCGTCCCGGAGGCTGGAGGCGGGAGCCTGGAGCCGCGCCTGGCCCCGGCGATATATCATGTTCGGGTCGGATGAAGCGCCTCCTCTTCCGCCTCCTCTTCGCCGGGCTCGCTGCCGCAACCGTCGCCGCCGGGGCGGCCTCGTTGCGGGCCCATCATCCGTTCTCCGCCACCTACGTCCCCGACCGGCAGATCACGATCGACGGGACCGTCGTGGAGCTGGCGTATCGCAATCCGCACGCCTTCATTCACCTGTCCGCGCTGGATCGCGACGGACGGACGCGGCGCTGGGCCATCGAGTGGGGCCACCCCGGCACTGAGCGGCGGCTGGGCGTGCCGACCGATGTGCTCAAGATCGGCGACAGGCTCGTCGTGACCGGCAGCCCGGCGCGCGACCCGGGGGCGTTCCGGATCCTCGGCCGGACGATCGTCCGGTCCTCGGACGGCTGGCGCTGGGCGGGGCAAGCGCTGTGACCGCGATGCGCGTCCTCATCGTCGAAGACGAACCGAAAGTGGCCCGGGCGCTCGAGGATGGGTTGCGGCAGGAGGGCTACGAGACCGTCGTCGAGGCCAGCGGCGAAGGCGCCTTCTTCCGGATCAGCACCGAGCGTTTCGACGTGGCGCTGCTCGACATCACGCTGCCCGGGCGCGACGGCCTCGAGATTCTCCGGGCGCTTCGCCGCCGCGATCTGGAGACCCGGGTCCTGATGCTCACCGCGCGGGACACGCTCGAAGATCGGGTGCGCGGGCTCGAAAGCGGCGCCGACGACTACCTGGTGAAGCCGTTTGCCTTCACCGAGCTCGTCGCCAGGATTCGGGCCATCCAGCGCCGGGGGCGGTCCACTGATGCGATCCATCACACCGTGGGCGATCTCGACCTCGATCGTCCCACCCGCCGGGTGACCAGGGCAGGCCAGGCTGTCGATCTCACCACGCGCGAGTTCGACCTGCTCGAGTACCTCATGCGGTTCGCGGGCGAAGTCGTGTCGCGTGAGACGCTTGGCCGCGACGTGTGGGGCGAGCGATCCCGCACGACCACCCTCGACAACGTCATCGACGTCCACATCGCACGGCTGAGGCGCAAGGTCGACGCCGAACACGAGGTCAAGCTGATTCACACGGCGCGCGGGGTGGGCTTCGTGGTGCGGGAGGAGGCGCCATGAAGCGATGGTGGCAGCACCGGAGGCTGCGGATCCACCTGACGCTCTGGTACGTCAGCGCGATGGTCGTGATCCTCGCCCTCTACGCCACGGGCGTGCTCGCGTTCGTGAGCGCCAGGGCCTCGGCGTCGCTCGATGCCAGGATCCGCGCCGACTATGTGTGGGCGGCGGAAATGTGGGATCGGCGTGAAGACGGGTCGCTGACCTGGTACGACCCGGGCACGCTGCCCGACGAGGACAGCCCCTGGCTGCAGGTCTGGACTGGGTCGGGCGATCTGCTCTTCAGCACGTCCGCCGCCAGGCGCAACCCGATCCCGGGCGCCGACGCGCTCGCACTCCAGGCCTCTGGACAGATCGTGCCGATCCGCTCGGCGCAGCCGGACGTCCGGGTATTGAGCCGGCAGGCCGTGATCGACGGTCAGCCCGTGATCATCCAGGTCGCACAGTCCGAAGCGATGATGCAGGCCGAGTTGACCGACCTGGGCTTCCTCCTGCTCGTGGGCCTTCCAGCCGGCGTGGCTCTCGCGGGTCTCGGCGGATACCTGCTGGCACGACGCGCGCTGAGGCCGGTCGATCTGATGGCGGAACGCGCGCGGTCCATTACGGCCGCGAAGCTCGATGAGCGGCTTCCAGTGGACGAGCCCCACGACGAGCTCGGACGTCTTGCCACCGTGTTCAACGACACGCTCGCGCGTCTCGAAGGGGCCTTCGGCCAGATGGCGCGGTTCACGGGCGACGTCTCGCACGAGCTCCGCACGCCGCTGACCGCCATCCGCACTGTCGGCGAAGTGAGCCTGCGCGAGCCGCGGGATCCGAAGAGCTATCAGCACGTCATCGAGAGCATGCTCGAGGAGACCGATCGGCTGTCCGGCCTGGTCGACAGGCTGCTCCTGCTGTCGCGGGCGGAAAGCGGCCATGCGCCCCTGACGCGCGAGGCCATCGACCTCGCGGCTCTCGCCGAGGAAGTGGCGGGCCACCTCGGAGTGCTCGCGGAAGAGCGCGACCAACGGATCGTGGTCGACCGCAAGGCGCTGGCGCGAGTCGTCGGGGACCGGGTGATGCTGCGACAGGCCCTCATCAACCTGGTCGACAACGCCATCAAGTACAGCCCTTCAGGATCCGTGATCCGCATTGGCGTGGACGGATCGGCCAACGCGGCGATCGTCGAAGTCCAGGATTCCGGCGCCGGGATCGCGCCCGACCGCCGCGAGCGCATCTTCGACCGCTTCTACCGCGGGGCGAATCACGGCCTCAGGGGCGGCGCCGGCCTCGGGCTCAACATCGCCAAATGGACGGTCGAGGCCAACCTCGGTCAGCTCGCCTACGAGCCGCGCACCACCGGCGGCAGTACCTTCCGCATCACTCTTCCTGCCGCATAAGCGAAGCCGGTCGACGATCCAAAACCAGCCTCCTGACGAAGAATTCAGCAATTCTTCACGTGGCCCCTTTGTCGGCTCCGATAGAGTCGTTCCCGTTTCTCTATGGAGGCGCAGGCATGAGGGTGATGAGGGGACTGTTCCGTGCCAGAGCGGCACTGCTGATAATCGCGTTCTGTGCTGTGGCGGCCGAGAGCGGCGCACAGCAGCTCTCCGTCTCGGGGACCGTGCGCGACAGCACGGGCGTCATTCCCGGAGCGACCGTCACATTGACCTCCAGAGATGGTGGGGTATCCACAACCACCACCGATGCTTCCGGCGCCTATCGCTTCGACGGACTGTCGGCGGGCAGCTACGAAGTGGCGTTCTCGATGCGCGACTTCGAGCCGGATGTCCGCAACATCACGCTCGGCCCCGACACGCCGCCAGTGGACGCCCTGCTGGGAGTGGGCCGCGTGGCCACCTCGCTGACTGTCACTGCCGTGGCGGGCAAAGCGACCGCCACGCGACTGCCCGTGCCCAACGACGATGTCCCCGCCCAGGTGAGCTCGATTCCCCAGGAACTGCTGCGGCAGCAGGCCGTCAACAGCATCGGCGAGGCGTTGAAGAACGCGTCGGGCGTGCAGGCGTTCCGCTGGTATGGGGCCTACGAGCAGTTCACCATTCGCGGGTTCAACGACCCGGACCGTGACGGCAGCAACGTCATGCTGGTCGACGGGATGCGCATGGGAGGCAACCGCTACGGGACGCAGACCAACAATGTGCAGAGCATCGAAGTGCTGAAGGGACCGAGCTCGGTGCTCTACGGCAGGGGCTCGGTCGGCGGTGCGATCAACATCGTGCGAAAGAAGCCGCAGGCCGTCCGCGCGTACGACTTCAGCTACCGGCTGGGCAGCTTCAACACGCATCAGGCGGCGGGTGGTGCCACAGGCGCGATCGGGAGCAACAGCCGCCTCCTCTATCGCGTGGATTCCAGCTTCGAGACGAGCGCCGGCTGGCGCGACGCCGGCGCGGATCGGTTCAACCTGTCGCCCTCGCTCACCTGGATCATGGGCGACCGCGCGCGGCTCTCGCTCAACCAGACGTTCAACCGCGATCAATTCGACGGCGATGGCGGCCTGCCGCTCAATATCGTCGGCCTGCCCGACTACGACCCCGAGCTCCGCCTGAGCCTGCCGCAGGACCGCGTGCTCGTGGAGGACTCGCAGACACAGGTCGTCTTCCAAGCCACGCTGTCGCCGGCCTGGGAGTTCCGTAATTCCTCCAGTTTCCAGCGCACGAGCGACCGCTACTTCGTCACCGAAGGCCTGTACGGCGACCCCGACGCGAACCTGGTGTTCCGCGAGCCCCTGGACTTCCACCATTCGCGCCGGCCGGTGCAGAACCAGTCTGAGCTTGTCGGCCACGTGGACAAGCTCGGACGCCACAACCTCCTGTTCGGCTACGAGTTCCAGCGCGACAAGTACCGGACCGACGTGACGGCCGGCGACGATCCGGACTGCCTGTGCGGCTACTGGTGGCTGACGATCGCGCCCATGGACCTCGCGACGCTCCAAGAGACGCAGACGCCGCTCGACCTGGAGACCGTCGAGCGCCAGACGTTCGTCAACGACCGCATCAATTCGTTCTACGTGCAGGACCAGATCGATGTCGCTTCGCAAGTGAAGCTGAACATCGCCGGCCGTTTCGACGACTACTACCGCACTGTCGATCGGGAGGGAGGCCTGCCGTTCACCCCGCAGCGCCGCGACCAGACTGCGTTCACCTACAGAGCCGGCCTGGTCTACGCGCCGCGCTACGATCAGCAGCTCTACGTGGCCACGTCGACCTCGTTCACGCCGGTCACCACCGTGCCCGCGGATGGATCGCCGCTGGATCCCAGCACGGCGCGCAACTACGAGATCGGCCACCGCTGGCAGGGGTGGAACGGCCGCGTGGACACGAGCGTCGCCTTGTATCACACGACCCGGAACAACCTGAGCGTCAGGGAATCGGTCGTCGGCTACATTCAGATCGGAGAGCAGACGGCAAAGGGCGTGGACCTCGACGTCAACGCGAACCTCTTCGCCGGGACGAACCTGATATTCAACTACGGCTTCGCGCAACCGCGCTTCGAGGACGCCGAGGAGCTGACCGGCTTCACGCCGCGGTACGTGCCGAAGAACACGCTCAACGTGTGGCTGAGAAAAGACTGGAACAGCGGGCTCAACGCGGCCTTCGGCACGCGCTATGTCGGCGACCAGTTCGCCAACAACGAGAACACCCTGGAGCTCGAGGGGTACGGACTGGTGTCAGCGGCAGTGGGCTACCGCGCCAGATGGTGGGAGTGGTCGCTGAACCTGGAGAACCTGCTGGACCGCGACGGCTACTTCCTGCCCGGGCACTTCAGCAACCAGGCGTTCCCCGGGCCCCCGATCAACTTCATCAGCACGATCCGCTTCAGGTTCTCGTAGAGCGCGCTTCTACTTCCGGACGTGCCGCTCCAGCATCTGACGCCGCACGACGGCGCCGTAGACATTGCCCTGCGCGTCCACGCCGAGGCCTTCGGCGCCGGAGTGGTCGGCGGTCGTCGACTCCATGTCTTCGATGAACGCCGTGACGCGGCCGTCAACGGCGCTGCCGATGCGGATGCCCTTCTTGATGCCCGGGAGCTCGCGGGCGCCCGTATCCGGCCCCGACTCGGAGTCGGCGACATAGATCGTGTCGTCCCTGGTGATCACGATCCCGCTCGGGCGGCCGAACTGCCGCCACTCTCCGAGCGTCCGCCCATCCTGATCGAAGATCTGGATCCGGTTGTTTTCGCGATCCCCGACAAAGAGCCGCCCCCGCGAGTCCATCGCAATCGTGTGAGGCTCGCTGATCTCGCCGGGGCCTGAGCCCTTTCTGCCCCACTCCTTGAGGAACCGCCCATCCTTGTCGAACCGGACCACGCGGTTGTTCTTGCCGTTGCGGTGGCTGTCGGCGACGAAGATGTCACCGTTCGGCGCGACCAGCACGTCGGTCGGCTGATCGAAGAGGTCCGGACCGGACCCGGAGACGCCGGCGCGTCCGAGCGTTCGGAGCACCTTGCCATTGGGATCGAACTGGAAGACCTGGTGGCCCTTTTTTCCGTCGCCTCGCGCGTCGGTCACCCAGAGGTTCCCGGCCCGATCGACGGTGGCCCCGTGCGGGAACAGGAACATCCCCTGCCCCCAGCTGGCGAGCAGCTTGCCGTCCGCGTTGTACTTGAGGATGGGCGCCTCTGGCCGATCCGCGCAGGAGTTGGCGAAGCACCGGTGGATCACGTAGATCGTGCCGTCCGGCGCAGGCTCGATCGCCGTCACGGCCGCCCACTTGACCCCTGGAGGCAGCTCGCCCCAATTGCGGGTCGTCGTGTACGGCTGCGGGAGGTCGTTCCTCGGAGCGTCCGGCGCCTGGCCCGCGGCGTTCGCCGCAGAGCCGGCCGCCAGGGACATCAGCGACATCAGCCAGAGGGCCCAGGCTGCACGAAGGAGGCGGCGCTCCATCAGCGTGCAGCCTGCGTGGCACCCGCGGCGCGCGGTTGCAGCCGGCTCCGATCGAGCGTGTTCACCCCGTCGATGATCTTGGCGTAGGCGCGGGCGATCTGTTCGAGCCCTGAGGTCGGCACCCACTCCGGCGTGTCCTGCTCGGTGTGCTTGATCTCCGGGGACGTGATGACCTGCATGGCAGGCACGTCGCGAGCCATCGATCCCATTTCGCCGGACGCGCCCGGGTCCATGTCGGCCGTCACCGCCACGTTGAAGCTCTGGAACGCACGGAGCGAGAGCTCGAGCAGATCGGGGCTGCCCCACACCCACCACCGCATCGGCGAAACCGCGGTGGTCATGCGCAGCTTGTTGCCCCAGTACTTGGTGCGCACGGCCGCCACGTGCTCGAGGTTGATCGCCAGGACCGTGTTGGCGAGCGCGGTCTCCTTGTTGTCGTGGAACCAGCGCGCGCCGGGGCCCCCGTGATGGCCCGCCGATCCGACGAACCTGATATTCCGGCGGCGCTGGGCCTGCGGGACGCGGGCGAAGTGCTCGACCAGCCCGATCATCACCGCGAGACCAGATCCGTTGTCGAGCGCCGCCTGGAAGTAGCCGTCCATATGCGCGAGGATCGTGATGTCTTCGGTCGCGCCCGCGGCGCCAGGCAGCGTGCCCACGACGCTGGCGGTCTTGAGGCCCGAGCGCATCTCGCTCGTGAGCTTGAGGCGCACCTTCACGGCCTGCCCTCTGCCGAGGAGGTCTCTCAGAATCTTCCCGTCTTCGAACCCGACGTTAAAACCAGGCCGCCCGGCCGTCGGCTGCCAGATCGCGAAGTTGTCCGAGAGGCCGAACATCAGGCCCACCGCCCCGGCTCCGTGCTCAAAAGCGCGCTCGACCACCCCCTCGATGTTCGCGGAGTGGCGGATGTCGCCCGGGAGCGGGATGTCCTGTATGAGGACCGCCTTGCCCTTGACGTCACGGCCGACGAAGTCAGCCGCGGTCCCAGTACCGACCCACACGAGGTCCCACTCGCTGCCTTCCGACGGCGTGGAAGGCGTGCGGGTCGCGGGCCTCGCGGACTTCAGCGCCAGGGGCTTGCCCGCACCGGTGAAGGTCACCTCCCAGGCCTTGGGCGTCCACTGCGGGCCCAGGTCGAACGGCAGCTTGTGCACGTTCTGCAGTCCGAGCTTCTTGAAATAGCCCTCGACCCACGCCTGCGTCGCCTCGTGCCCCGCCGTGCCCACGTTCCTGCCCCAGAACAGGTTGCCGCTCGCTTTGTCCTTCATCGAAATGGCGTCCACTTCCATGAGGAACTGTCGAAGGCGCCGGCCCTCGATCCCCGCGTAGCGGGCATCGGCCGCCAGGAGCGGTGCACGCAGCATGGCGTCGTCGCGCACGAACCCGTTGGCGTCGACGAGCGGCTGTCCGAGCGGATTCGGTTCGGGCCGCGCCTCGGGCGCAGTCGCCGGAGCCGCCGGATTCTGCGCTCGGGGCTCGGCGATGATGACCGCCGCTGCCAGAAACATGAGCGCTGTGAACCGAAGTCGCATGGTCACCTCTCGCGTCTTCATCATTCACTTTGCGGCGGGTCCGCGCAACTCACGGATCCCTCGCCTCGGATTTACAGGTTGCCTCGGCTCAGGATAGCCACACTACCTGCCCGACCCGCCCGACCTACCTGACCCACCAGACCTACGGCGATTGCGGTCGGATTATAGTGTCAGGAGCCGACCATGACGGTGATGAAAACGCTCTGCATTGCTGTGTCGCTTGTCGTGCGCGGCCGCGGTCGTGTCAGGCCCAGCAGCGAACGCCCGACATCCACTTCGTCCCCACCCGCCAGACCATCGCAGAGGCCATGCTGAAGCTGGCCGGCGTCACCGGTGCCGACGTCGTCTACGACCTCGGTTCCGGGGACGGGCGCATCGTCATCACGGCTGCCCAGCGGTTCGGAGCACGCGGTGTGGGCATCGAGCTCGACCCGAAGCTGGTCGGTATCTCGCAGCAGGTGGCGCGGGAGGGGGGCGTGGCCGACCTGGTGACGTTCATCGAGGGCGACCTTTTCAAGTCGGATATCTCGGCCGCCACCGTTGTGACGCTCTACCTGTCGAACACCGTGAACATGCGCCTCGAGCCGAAGCTCCGCCGCGAGCTCCGGCCCGGCACACGCATCGTCTCCCAGCGGTTTCCCATTGGCACCTGGCCGCCGGAGCAGACCGTCAAGGTGGAGGGGGAGACCCTAATGCTCTGGACGGTACCGGCCCGATAAGAGCGTCGGCGCACCTGCTGAAACCGCTTTTTTCGGCCCAAAGCGGGCACTGGTGGTCCGCCGAAGGCGTAATTCCGTCCACAGCTTCTGTAATCCCGTGTGCTGAGTCTGCACACTCCCACCTGAGGGCTACCCCCTCAAACGGCCCCTAACCCTAGCTGTCTATACGAAATACGGCAAATGGAATAGGCCGTGCTTCAAGCAGGACAGCGAGATGACCAGAAACTTTCGAACATCGGCCGCCCAGGGCTTCTCCATGGTGGAGGTCCTGATGGTGATTGCCATCATCGGCGTCCTGAGTGGCGCCGCCGCGATCGTCACGCCGCGCATGGTCGGCCAGTCGAAGGCGGACAGCGCCGTCACGACCGCGCTGATGACGCTGCGCCTCGTGCAGGAGCGGGCGGTCGGCGAACGCCGCAATTTCGATGTCGTCTTTACTGAGCCCAACCGCATCCAGATTTATCGGGTCGCCGTGCCCCCCGCCACGGGCCGCACCCTCATGAACGATGTCCGGCTCGAAACGGGCCAGCAGTTCATGCAGTTTGACGAAGTGGACGAGGACACGCCGGACGAGTTTGGCGACGACGGGCCGCTGGCCTTCGGCGTCACGCCGACGACGACGTTCACGAGCGAAGGCACCTTCGTCGACAGCAGCGGCGACGTGATGAACGGCACGATTTTCCTTGGACACGTGGGACAGGACCCGACGACCGCGCGGGCCATCACGATCTTCGGAGCCACAGGCCTGGTGCGGTCGTGGCGCTGGGACGGCAGACGGTGGACAGAATGATGCAGACACGATCTCGAGAATCCGGCTTCAGTCTTATCGAAGTGGTCATCTCCACGGGCATCCTGGCGACGGGCCTGCTCGCGATGGCTGGCTTCCTGGCCGTCGGCATGTCGCACATGGCCTCGTCCTCGCCCGCGCTCATCGCGAGGGAGAAGGCCCGCGAGGCGGTCGAGAGCGTCCACACTGCCCGAGACACGGGCGAGCTCCTGTGGGCGAGGATCAACCACGTGGGCAACGGCACGGGCATCTTCCTCAGCGGGCCGCAGCCCATCAAGGCCCCCGGGAACGATGGCCTGGCGAACACGGCCGACGACAGCAGCCAACCAGTGGAAACGGTGCGGGCGCCCGGGCGAGACCACATCCTGGGCAACGAAGATGACGTGCTGACGCCGTTGACCAACTACACGCGCGAAGTGGCAATCACGCCACTCTTTCGCGACGGCACCACCACCATCAACCCGAACCTGCGTCAGGTCACGGTGACGGTCCGCTACAAGGTCGGAGACTGGTGGCGCAGCTACACGCTGACCACTTACGTCTCCTCATACTCATGATGACGAAGGCATTGGAACCGACCGTCCGCGTCCGGCGAGGCGAGGCCGGGTACTCGCTGGTGGAACTGCTCGTCTCGATGGGCATCACCGTTGTCGTGGTCGGCACCACGATGATGGCGATGAACAACGCGCTTCGAGCGACCGAGACCGCGCAGATGGTCACGGCGACGAACGGGACGCTCCGGACCAGCATGGACCTGATGGTGCGGGACCTGCTGCAGGTCGCGGCGGGCCTGCCCCCCGGGCACACGCTGTCCATCCCTTCAGGCCTCAATTCGGCGGCCGTGCTGCTTCCTGGCCCGCCCGTCGGCAACGATGGCGATGACACCGATTTTCAGACCGCGAGCGGCGCCACGAGCATCTCAGCCGTCATGCCCGGTCCGGGCCTCGGCCCGGTGGTCAACGGCGTGGCGACCGACATCTTCACGGTCTTGATGGCGGACAACACCTTCGGTGACGTGGCGATCACGGCCGCGACCGGGACGAGCGTGACCGTCACGCCGGCGGTGAACATCGCAACCGGCGTGGACCGCGTGGTTCCCGGGCAGTTGATGATGGTCGAGAAGGGTTCGACAGCCCTTCTCCTCCAAGTCACGGCAGTCGACACGGGCGCGCGGACGCTCTCGTTCGCGGATACCGACTCGTTGAACCTCAACCAGCCGCTCGCGGCCGCCGGAAGCCTGGCGGCGCTCAACGCCGCGGCGCCAGCGAACACGCCGTCGGCCGTCAGCCTGACACGGGTGCGGATGATCTCGTACTACATCGACGCGAGGAACCCCGATCACCCGAGGCTCACCCGGCGGGTCAACAACGGGGATCCGACCGACTTCGACAACGAGCTGGGCACCACGGTCGCGGTGGACATCGAGGGTCTGCAGGTCTCCTACGACCTCGCGGATGCCAACGCGAACGCTTCGAACGTCCGCTTCGTGGCCGCGGACCTCACGACCAGCGGCGCCTGCAACCCGGTGGCGTGCAACGTCAACCAGATTCGCAAGATGAACATCACGCTGACGGGGCGCTCGCAGCGGCCGGCGACGGCCAGCCGCGAGTACTTCCGGAACGCGGTGTCCACGCAGGTGAGCCTCCGCGGGATGGCCTTCGTCGACGAGTACTTCCAGTAGGCGCCAGCAAGTGCCAGTAGGCGGCTTTAAGCAGTGATGAGTGGGATGAGGATGAGAGCCATGAGACCCGCACCGAGATCGGACGAGTCCGGAATCGCGTTGATCACGACACTGCTCGTGTTGATGATGGTGTCCGCGTTGATGATCGGCTTCTTCGCCACGATCACGGCCGACCAGCGCGCGAGCGGCATCGACCGGGACCAGACGCAGGCGTATGCAGCCGCGCACGCGGGCCTGGAGAAGATGACCTCGGATCTGGCGACGCTCTTCTCGACCGACGTCAGCCCGGCCGTGGCGCAGATCAACGCCGTAGCGGCGAATCCGCCGACGATTCCCAACTTCTCGTTCACCGCCCCGGACGGCGGATCGGGTTACACCTTGACGTTCACGCCGGATGTCAACGGCAACCCGGCGCCGAAAGACCCCCTCGGCAGCAACATCACGAGCGGACCGTACCAGGGGTTCAAGGGCATCGTGACCGAGTATCCGATCACGGTGACGGCCCGGTCGAACACCGGCAGGTCCGAAGTGCGCCTGCGCCGCATCCTGAACACCATCGCGGTCCCCGTGTTCCAGTTCGGCGTGTTCTCGGAGACCGACCTCACGTTCTTCGGCGGTGACGACTTCGACTTCGGCGGCCGGGTCCATACCAATGGGAACCTGTTCCCCTCGGTGTTGGACGGACGCACCCTGACGTTCCGCGACCGCATCACGGCGGTCGGCCAGGTGGCGAGAGCCGTCTTCCCCAATGGACTGAACGTCACGACCAACAACTTCGACGGCATCGTGCGGGTTCCGCTCAACGTCACCGCCGGCACCTTCCGCGATCTACAGGAGGGCGAAGGCAGCGTCACCGGCATGCCGGGCGTAGGCCAGACGCTGTACGGGCCGTGGTTCAACCTGTCGACGGGCACCTACGCCAGCAACATCAGAAACGGCCTGACGGGCGCCAAGAAGCTGGACCTGCCCCTGGTGTCCCAGGGCGCCGCGCCAATCGACTTGATCAGGCGGCCAGCGCTCGGGCCCCCGTTCGAGCACACGGCGAACCAGCCCGTCTTCCTGCAGCGGCTGTTTGCGCAGGCCAGCCTGCGGATTCTGTTGTCCGACACGGCGGCAGACATCACGAGCCTGCCGACGGTCACGGCGACCGCACCGGTGGCGCTCAGCGGAGACTGGGTGGCGACCCCGCCCAACAACGGCACGGCGTACGGACCGATCTCGGCCGCCCGCCCCCCGATTGCCCTGTCGCCCGGGAACCCGTCGGCGAACCTGACGAACAGCCCGGGGTCCAACGCGGCCACTATCTCCCTGGGAGCCGGCGGACAGAACTTCCTTCCTGTCCTGACGATGGGCGGGACCAACTACAGTTGCACGGGCAAGACCACGGCGGCGCCGTGGCGGTTCACGGGATGCACGCCAACGCTGCCCTGTCGTTGCCGCCGGCACACCGGTCAGGTCCGGATCGGCCAGCGCCATCACGAACGTGGCGCTGCCGCTCGGCGCCAACTACATCGAGGTGCAGACCCAGGCGCAGCTCGACCAGTTCACGCCCGTGCCGTTCTGGATCGACAACAACACCAACCTCACGACGTGCCTGGGCTACAACTTCACCGCGGGCCCGAACTACAACCTTACGACGTGCACCGGCCCAGGCGGCACGAGCGGCCGGCCCGTCAGGACCCATGCGCTCTCGAACGCCGGGCAGGCCCTGATCGGCGGGTTCATCAAGATCGAGCGCCAGGCCGCTCCGATTCCTCCGGCCGTGATCGGCGTCTGGACCGACGTCACGATGGAGATCCTCAACCTGGGCATCCACGGCGCCAACATCGAGGGCGCGACGTGCTACACGACGAACACCGCCAATGCGAATAACGACTCGGTGATCCGGCTCCAGCGTCTCCGGAACAATCCCTCGTCGAGCGGCGGCAACGCGGCCGCGCCGTGCAATACCTTTGCGGTGCCCACGGCGCCGCAGTTGCCGAGGGCGATCGACTACTGGCCCCTCGCCCTGTACGACACCAGGGAAGGCACGTATCGCGAGGTCGCCACGACCGCCGCCATGACGATGGGCGGCATCATGCACTACGTCGAGCTGGACGTCTTGAATCTGAAGCGGTGGTTCGCGGGGACGATCGGCACGACCGGCAACCAGGCGTGGAACAACAACGGCTTCATCGTGTACTTCTCCGACCGCCGGACCAACCGGAACGGCACGGCGGAGACCGGCGAGTACGGCTTCGAGGATGTGGTGAACATATCGGCCGCGGGCACGCCCAACGGCTCGCCGGACCCGGGCGAGAACGTCAACGGGGTCAACGGACTGGAAGTCTACGGCGGCACTCCGCCGACCTTTGCGGCGAGCGCACCGCCGGCCGGCGCCGTCGCACCCTACAGCGCCGCCGCCACACCGGCCACGGCCGTGACGACGGTGCCGCAGGCCTTGATCAATCGTCCCGTGCTATTCAGGAGAGCGCTCAAGCTGCGCAACGGCGGCATCGTCAGCGGCGTCAACAGCCTGCCGACCGCCGGGCTTGACGGTCGCGTCGGAGAACCCGGTCTACGTGCAGGGCAACTACAACGCCACCACCAGTCCGACGGCCGAGCCGAACGTCCCGGCGGCGATCATGGCCGACGCAGTCACGCTTCTGTCGAACAGTTGGAGTGACGCGTTGTCGTTCAGGAACCCCAGCGATTCAGCGGCCCGCGATGCCTCGACCACGGGCTATCGCATGGGCGTGGTGTCCGGCAAAGGGATGAACTTTACGTGGCCGTCTGCCGGGTCGCCGCACTACTTGTTCGGCACCGACGGCGGCGTCGGCAACTTCCTGCGGCTGCTCGAGGACTGGCTCAACACGAGCTCGTCCATCAACTATCGCGGCTCGATCGTGAGCCTGTTCACGAGCCGGCAGGCCACCGGGACGTTCAAGTACACGGCCAACCAGAACGTGTACTGGTACTCCGACCGTAACTTCACGTTCGACAGCGACTTCCTGATGCCGGCGCTGCTGCCGCCAGGCACGCCGATGTTCCGCGACGTGAACACGCTCACGTTCAGGCAGCTGCTGCGACCGACACAGTAGACAAACAGGTCGGGAAAGTCTGGAGGGTCGGGTGGGTCAGGTGGGCCTTCCCGACCTACCAGACCCACCAGACCTCTCCAGACCTGCTTGCCAGACCCTCCAGACCCTCCAGACCGTTATTTCTCGTCGTACGTATCGATGAACCTCGTCATCGACGCGATGTAGAGCGGCGGCGTGTTGGCGCCGGTGGCAATCGCCGTCAGGTGGGTCTTCCCTTCCAGCAGCACGTTCTGGAAGACGCGCGCTTCGCGCCACAGGCGCTGCGTCTTCGCGTAGGGGCTGTCGAAGGTTCCATTGACTGCCAGGATCGGAATATTGAGCTTGGTCAGGTCAACGGGGTTGGGCGTCGCCGACACCGGCGGGGAGTTGGCTGGCCGCGACGAGGCGACCCGAGCCCGGAAGCGCTCCATGCCCGCGGCATCCGCGCCTTCGGCCTTCGGCAGGGCATCGTCCATCGCCACAGCCTGCGCGCGGAGCTTCGGGTCGGTCTCCTGCATCCCTGAACCGCCAAAACCGGCGGTGATGAACCGGCCCGGAATCATCCCGAGCAACTGCCCCGTGATCCCGCCGCCCATCGAGTAGCCGTGGATGTGCGCCTTCTGGATCTTCAGGTGATCCATCAGCTCGACCACATCCTGGGCGCGGCCGCTGCCTCCCGGCACGGGCTTGTCGCTCTGGCCGTGGTTTCGGTTGTCGAGCGCGACGACGCGGTGGTTCTTCGCCAGCGCGGGTGCAATGCCGGTGGCGAACCACATCCGCTGGGCATTGTCCGAGTAGCCGTGTACGAGGACGACCCAGGAGCCGCTGCTGCCGGACGTGAGGTAGTGGATCTTGATGCCGTCCGATGTCGTGAAGGTGCCGTCGGTGGGCGCCTGCGCCGACACGGCGGTCGCCGGGAAAACGAGGGTCGCGACCAGAGCCGCCACCCGCCACGCGCGTCGAAGGTTGCTCATAGGCCGCTATCATCCGGTCGCGAACGGCAGCTGTCAACCCGGTGGTGACCAGCGAGAGACCTGGCTTTCTGTGCTTGCAAGCCCCTTCCGGTGGTGCCACTATGCGCGCTGTCAGGAGGTCGACGATGATCAGAAGGGTCCTCGGTTTGATCGTTGTGGCGGCGTTCCTCGTCGCGTTGGTCCTGCTCCTCAGAATTGTGCGGCCAGTTGAGGGCCAGACTCCGGCGGGGACCGCCGCGGGCGAAGCTGCCGCCACCCCATGGGGCGAACCGGATCTGCAGGGCATCTGGACCAGGGCCTCCGAAGAACCCTTGCAGCGACCTTCCCGGTTTGCCAACCAGGAGTTCTTTACCGAAGAGGAACGGGGGAACATCGACAAGCAGCGAGCCGACATCATCAGCCGAGACGCCTCTCGGGATCGCCGGACACTGAGCGGGAAGGGCTCTGCCGAACAGGACGTGGGCGGCGCATATAACGCGGAGATCTTCACGTCGCACCTGCGCCTGGGCCGCCGTACGGCGATGATCGTGGATCCGCCCAACGGAAGGCTTCCTCCTCTCACGCCGGAGGAGCAGAAGCGGCAAGCCGAAATGCGGGCGTTTTCGCTGGCTCTCAAGCAGGCCACCGAGGTCTGCAAGAACAATCGACCCGCGTGCGCAGGCGGCAAGTACGGACCGCCCTCGCCAAGGCGCGCGGAGGTCGCTCCCTACTACATCTCGGGCGGGGCTGGCCTCCCGGGCGGCGGCGGTGGAGTCATCAGCCGTTCCGACGGCCCGGAGGATCGTGGTCATGGGGAGCGCTGTATGAGCGCCGCCCTGCCGGACTTCGGCGGCTTCCGTCGCATCGTGCAGTCGCGAGGTCAGGTCGCGATGTTCTACGACACGGGGCAAGGACAAGGGTGGCATCGCGCCATCCCAATCACCACGGCTCCGCACCTGCCTCCGAGCGTCCGACAGTGGTGGGGGGACTCGCGCGGCCGGTGGGAGGGCAAGACCCTGGTCGTCGACGTGACGAATTTCTCGCCGAAGTCCAATTTCCAGGGTGCCCACGAGAACCTGCATCTCGTCGAACGGTGGACGCGGCTCGACGCGGAGACGCTCGAGTACACGGTCACGGTCGAGGATCCGACGGTGTGGACGGCGCCGTGGACGGCGACGCTTCAGCTGAAGAAACAAAGCGACCAAGCCAATCGAATCTATTACGAGCCGAGATGCCATGAGGGGAATTACGGCATGCCGGCGTTGCTTGCGGGCGCTCGCGCGGACGAGCGCGCGTTCGCGCAGGGAAAGGGTCCCGACCCGGCCACGAAGTGCCTCGGGGCGTGCGGCGGATTTGCCGCAGGATTTGCCGACGAGGGCGACGACGCCAATCCGCTGAGGTGATCCGCGAGCGGGATGGGGCCACGGCGACACGCGAGGCCGAGAGTCTACGCTCGAGGTCGAGCGACAAGCGAAGTCCGGCAGGCGAGTGGGGGTGGGACCTCGTTGACACGCGAGGCCGAGAGTCTACGCTCGAGGCCGAGCGACAAGCGAAGTCCGGCAGGCGAGTCGGGGGTGGGGCCCCACGAGCAGTAAGTAAGGAGAGCGTGCCATGGCGGACCGCATCCGAGGCGGGATGATTGCGGGAGTACTGGCGGCGGTCATCGCCGCGGGCGCACTCGGTTGGGTGGCGGGGGTCAGAACGTCCGGTCAGTCACCAGGTCAGACGTCGCGGCCAGCGCGTACGGCGGACGGCAAGCCTGACCTGAGCGGTATCTGGCAAGCCGCCAACGAGGCCCATTGGGACCTGCAGGCTCACGAGGCGCGGGCGGGAATGGTGACGCAACCGGGCGTCTATCCGTACGAGTACGCGCAGGGTTCCCGCGGCGCCGGTGCTGGCGTTGGGTGCCGCCGGCGGCGTTCCCGGGTCGCTCGGCGTGGTCGAGGGCGACGGCCAGATCCCTTACACGCCGGAAGCCGCACGCGTCAGGCAGGAGAACGGCGAGCACTGGATCGACCGCGATCCAGAACTGAAGTGTTACCTGCCGGGGATCCCGCGTGCGATGTACATGCCCTATCCCTTTCAGATCGTGCAGGGCACGAACAACGTCCAGATGGCGTACACGTTCACGAATGCGGCGCGCGTGATCCACATGGACAAGACGGTCGAGGGGCCCCCGGATGATACGTACATGGGGCATTCGGTCGGCCGCTGGGAGGGCGAGACGCTCGTGGTCGACGTCACGAATTTCAACGGCAAGAACTGGTTCGACCGAGCGGGCAATTTCCACAGCGAGGCGCTGCACCTGGTGGAGCGGTTCACGCTGTTGACGCCGGACGTGATTCGCTACGACGTGACGATCGAGGATCCGAAGGTCTTCACACGCCCCTGGCGAATCTCGATGCCCATCTATCGTCGGATGGAGCCGAACATGCAGCTCATGGACTATCGCTGCATCGAATTCGCTGAAGAGTTCTTGTATGGAAATCTTCGCAGGCAGCCGCTGGTGAAGCGCTGGGAAGGCGAAACCATGATCATCGATATCACCCGGAAGGTTCCGCCCGAAGGTCAGCTCTACGAATGGTACAGGAAGTAACTTAGGACTTAGGACTGGACTAGGACTAGGACTTAGGCAGTGGGAATTGGAACGAATTCCCAATTCCCAATTTTCTGTCGTGAGAAAAGAAAACCGCCGCTCCCCTTTCAGGAAGCGGCGGCTGGTCTATCCGCGAGGAGCGACGCGGTTACTGCTGCTGCGTTCTCGTGCCCGTCTTGCGCGCCTGCACTTCCGACGTGTAGTCCTCGTCCGACATGTAGACGATGTTGACCCACGCGTGGGCCATTTCGTCGACCGTCCGATCGCCCCAGCCCACCCACTGGTTCGGGTCGGGGTTGCTCTTCTTCGCCGGCGTGTTGTCGTGCCACGCCGTGATCTTGAGGATCGAGCCCTTCGGCAGGAGCGGCGCCGCGTCGTCGGCGTAGACGTACGTGTTGTGCCAGTTGAAGTTGAAGTCGTTGACGTAGCTCAGCACCATCTGCTGCCCCGTCGGCAGAATGGCTTCCATCATCATCGCCTTGCCGCGCAGGTGCATGTGGGCCTGGAAGCTCTCGATGCGGGCCGCCTGGCGAAGCACCGTGTTGCCCTGCGACATCGAGATGGTGTTCGGATGGATGTCCATCTCGCCGATGGCCGCGGGCACGAGCGCCAGGTAGTTGCGGTACTTCGGCTCCTGCCCCTTCGGGTAGAAATAGATCCCCAACTCCACGGCATTGGTGATCTCTTCACCCGCCGCCGAGTAGTGAATGTCCCAGTTGATAACCGAGCCGGGCACGAGCAGCTTGCCCGTGTTCGGACGCATCATCTCGCCCTCTTTGCCGACCGCCCATTCCATGAACGGCGAAAGCATATTGAAGTTGGCGGCCGGGTCGTTCTCCTCCTGGCGCAGGTAGGCGATCGCGTGGTGCGTGATGCGCCGGCCCTTGACCGTGGTCGGCCGGATCTCAATCGCCCTCACCCAGCGCGGTTCCGTGATGCCGGTCGGCGTCTGTCGCTTGTCCCACGCGTCCTGCGAGCGGGCGGGCATGGTGAACTCGTGCGACTTGATGATGAGGTCGGGCTCCTTCTGGCCGAAGCCGGCCGCGAAGTTCCACCCCTGGCCATCGGGCCACACTCTGGCCACCGGCATGTCCTTCGCGTCGCCCCGCGGGGCCCCTGCGTCGGCCCACTTCACGATGGTCGCAATCTGATCGTCGGACAGCGACCGGTCGTTCTTGAACTTCTGGATCCCGACGCCCTTGTCCAGGTGCCACGGCGGCATCTGGCGCTCGGCAACGCGGGCCTTGATGGACCGGACCCACGGCCGGGCCTCTTCGTAGGTACGCAGCGACATCGGGCCGATCGAATCGGGACGATGGCATGCTTCGCACTTCTCTTGAAAGATCGGTGCGATATCCTTCGTGAACGTGGGCGCAGCCGCCGCCTGGGCTGACGCGATACCCGGCGCCACGAGCACGACGCCCAGCACGACCCCGCCCCATCCGATGCCCGATACGTTGAACCCCATCATCCGGACGCTCCTTCTTATGAACCCTTTAATCTTAGCAGGGGAACGGGGAACTGGGAACGGGGAACTGGATGACGAAATTGGCGTGTTGCCACTCAACATTCAGCATTTTGAGGCGTCACGCTGACGCCGACGTGGAGCGTGTGGGCCTGGCCGCCAAGGACCACGCCGCGGAGGGGGCTGACATCCCCGTAGTCGCGCCCCCAGGCGGTCACGATGTGACGGAGATCAGGGAGGACATCGTTGGTGGGGTCCAGATCGACCCAGCCATGGACCGGGCAATGCACCGAGAGCCAGGCGTGTGACGCGTCGGCGCCCACCAGCCTCGGCTGGCCCGGAGGCGGATCGGTGAGCAGATAGCCGCTCACATAGCGTGCCGGCAGACCCAGGGCGCGCAGACAGCCGATCTGAAAATGCGCGAAATCCTGGCAGACGCCGCGCCGCTCGGCGAGCACCCGGGAGATGGGGGTGGTCACCGACGTGGCCGTCGTGTCGAAGCGGAAGTCGCGGTACACGCGGTGCATCAGGTCGACCGCGCCCGACAGGAACGGCCGGCCGGCCTCGAACGACTCGCTGGCAAATGCCGCCACCTCGGGGTCGAGCGCCACGTAGGGCGACGGGAACCGGAACGCGGCCGCAGGGCTCGGCAACGCGCCACGGCGGTACACCAGGGCGTCCCGCACCAGTTCCCAGGGCGGGCTCAGCTCGGGATCGACCGGCGAGTCGCCCCGGGCCGACACGCGCACGACGCTTCGAGCGACCACCCGCAAGTCCCGGTACGGCGTGAGGATCGTGAAGTGGTCGAGGAGATTGCCGAAGGCGTCGTGGCGCTGCGCGCGGTGCCCCGGCGGCGGCTCCACGGTCAGCGTATGGCTCTCCACGCGCTGGGTTGGCAGCGTGCGTGGCGTCAGACACGCGATGTGCTGCGAGGTCGACGCCCGGCCTGTGTGTCGATACCGCGTCTCGTGCTCGACACGGTAGAGCACCTCGCCCGCGGCGACCGGGCCTCGCTTGGGCGTCACAGCGCGTCCGTCCTGTGCGGCTGTTCGTAGACGTGGCTGAAGTAGCGGAGCGTCAGCGCGTCGGACACGCCGAGGGCCACGCGCTCGCAACCCCCGATGAGATCGACCGGGGCGCGCGCTCCCGCGAACAGATCGCCCTGGGCCGCATCGGCCCCGCTCCCGGCCAGGCACAGCCGGTCGATGTCGGCGACCAGCGACGCCAGATCGCCGGCATCCGCGGACGGCAGGAGCCGGACGTGTTTCGCGAGCTTCGCGAGCTGGAAATGCGCGGACCGCGGGTTGTGCGCGTCGAACACCAGCAGCTCCACGACGCTCGACCACTCCGGGCTCCTCAGATAGCGGGACCGGTGCGTGATCATGCTGTCCGACAGGTCGAGCAGCCACTCGAGCACCGTCGGGTCGCCGGCCGCCTCCTCGGCGATCACGTCGCCGAGCGTCGAGGCCACGAAGGACAGCCGTTCCAGGTGCCGTCCGATGCTCAGGAAGCGCCAGCCATCGTCCCGCGTCATGTGCGCCATCTCGAGGCCTGCAACGGCCACCAGCGCGATGATCGACTGGTCGATGAGGTCCAGCGCGTCGTCCATGGCCACCGGCGCGCCGTCTTCGTCCGCCACCGCGCCTGGCGCAATCGACTGTGAGAGGCGGCTCAGGAGCCGCCAGTTGTCCGACGAGAGCCGATCGCGCACGGTGCCTCCGACGCGCACCGTCTGCTCGATGTTGAAGGCGAGGCTATGACGATGCTGCCGGTCGAACATTCCGTCGATGAGGGCGCGCTCGATCGCCGGCCTGTGGCGGTTCGATGCCAGGCTGTCGGCGTGCGGCAGCTCGCGCGCGTCGATGAGCCCGTGACGGTGGCAGGTGCGGAGAAACGACGGGCGCCAGGCGCCGAGAAACGTGCCGGTGTCGGTGAGACGGCACAACACGGCCCGCAGCAGCCTGGCAATGTTCTCGCTGCGCTCCGCGTAGCGGCCCAGCCAGAAGAGATGCTCGGCCGCACGGCTCGACGTGTAGGGCTCCACCGGACCGGCGGAGTCGCGCGGGTGCGGGTCGCGCGGCACGACGGCGAGCGGCGTCCCTGACAGGACCCACGTGTCCTTGCTGCTTCCGCCCCGCTGCCCTGACACGATGTCGCGATCCTCGCCCGCGATGCGCGCGAGGCCGCCAGGCATCGCCATGTAGCCGCCGGTTCCATCCGAAAGCAGGAACACCCGCAGCATGAGGGCCCGGCTCTCGAGCGCTCCACGGTGCCAGACCGGCGCGTGCGACAGCGGCAGGAACTCTTCCACGACGTCGCTGTCGAGGTGGGCGCCGAGGCGGTCGTACCACGCCTGCTGTGCCTCGGGGGCTTCCCGGGCGAGGAAGACGGGCTCAACGGATGACCCCGATGGAAACGCGGGCTTCACGACGCCGTCCCGCGGCCACCCGCTCGCAGCCGCTTCGCCGGCCCACCAGGTGGCGAGCGAGGGCATGGCGATGGGCTCGCCGAGCAGGCGTTCGCAGACCGGCGGCAGGAAGCCGACGAGGGCCGGCGACTCCAGCACCCGCATCCCGAAAGCATTGCCCACCAGCACGCCCCCCGCACGCCAGGCTTCGACGAGCCCGGCGACGCCGAGCGCCGAATCGGAGCGAAACTCCAGGGGATCGCAGTAGTCGTCGTCGAGCCGGCGCAGAATCGCGTGCACGCGCCGCAGCCCCGAGACCGTCTTGAGGAACACGCGGTCGTGGCGGACGGTCAGATCGGCGCCTTCGACGAGCGGGAACCCCAGCTGCTTGGCCAGGTACGCGTGCTCGGAGTAGGTCTCGTTGAAGGGGCCGGGCGTCAGCAGCACCGCGTGGGGCGCCTCGCCTTCGGCCGGCGCCGCCTCGAGAAACGTGGTCTGCAGCTGGCGGAGGAAGGCGGAGAGCGACTGCGCCCCAAGCGCTCGAAACGCATCCGGAAACAGGCGCGAGATCGTCGCGCGGTTCTCGAGCGCGTAGCCGACGCCGGATGGCGCCTGCGTCCTGGTGCCGACGACGCGCCACGCGCCGTCCGGGCCGCGCGCCAGATCGAACGCCAGCAGGTGCAGGAAGACACCGCCGACCGGCGCCACGCCGTGGCACGCGGGCAGAAACCCGGGATGCCCGAAGACGAGCGCCGGAGGCAGGAGCCCTTCGTTGACGAGCGACTGCGCACCGTAGATGTCCGCCGCGATCGCGTTCAGCAGCCTCGCGCGCTGGCCGAGGCCGCGGGACAGGACCGCCCATTCGCGGGCGGGCACGAGCAGCGGCAGCACATCGAGCGACCAGGGGCGCGCAGGGCCGTCGGCCGCCGCGTAGACGTTGTAGGTAACGCCGTTCTCGTGGATCTGCCGGGCGATGCGCCCCTCGGCGTGGGCAAACCAGTCGCGGCCGAGCTCGCCCGCATGCGACGCGAAATCCTGCCAGGGCGGCCGCAGTGCGCCCTCGGCGCCGACGACCTCATCGAAGTGGCCCTCGGGAACCGTGTAGCCGGACACGAGCGACCGGAGCCGGCTTCCGCCGGCCAACGTCTCCTTCATGCAGTGCGCAGATCCAGCGTATAGGGAAACTCCCGGCTGCGCACGGGCGGAGGCGCCGTCACCGGTCCGGGCGTATAAGCCAGGCGGCTGAACCGCGAGAGCCGCCGGCTCTCGGCCTCGTAGCTGTTGATCGGGAAGGTCTCGTAGCTCAAGCCACCCGGATGCGACACATGGTACTGGCACCCGCCGAGCGAACGACCCATCCACGTGTCGACGATGTCGAACGTGAGCGGCGCGTGGACGGGGATGGTGGGATGAAGGCACGAGGGCGGCTGCCACGCGCGGTACCGGACGCCGGCCACCGCTTCGCCGTTGGTCCCCGTCGGGTGGAGCGGCATCGTGCGCCCGTTGCAGGTCACGACGATGCGTGGGCCGCCTGCGTCGGTCAGGCCCGATCCCGGAATGCCGCGGACCAGCACCTGCAGCCGCTCGAGCGACGAGTCCACGTAGCGCGCCGTTCCTCCTGGCGTGCCTTCTTCGCCGAGCACGTGCCACGGTTCGAGCGCCTGACGGAGCGTCAGCGTGACCGACCGCGAGTGCATCTCCCCCGCCACCGGGAACCGGAACTCGAAGTGCGGCGCGAACCACCGCACGTCGAACGGATACCCGGCCCGCTGCAGTTCGACGATGACGTCGTCGAGGTCCTGCCAGATGAAGTGCGGCAGCATGAACCGATCGTGCAGCTCCGTGCCCCAGCGCGTGAGCGCGGTGGTGTACGGCTCGCGCCAGAAGCGGGCGACAAGTGCCCGGAGCAACAGCTGCTGCGCGAGGCTCATCCGCGCATGCGGCGGCATCTCGAACGCCCGGAGCTCCACGAGCCCGCGCCGTCCGCTCGCGCTGTCCGGCGAGTAGAGCTTGTCGATGCAGAACTCGGTGCGGTGTGTGTTGCCGGACACGTCCACCAGGAGGTGCCGCAGCTGGCGATCGACCAGCCACGGCAGAGGCGCGTCGCCGGCGGCGGGAAGCTTCGAGAAGGCGAGCTCGAGCTCGTACACGCTGTCGTGCCGCGCTTCGTCTACACGAGGCGCCTGGCTGGTGGGCCCGATGAAGAGCCCCGAGAAGAGATACGACAGCGACGGATGATTGTGCCAGTAGGCGACGAGGCTGCGGAGGACATCCGGACGCCGGAGGAAGAGGCTGTCGCCGGGCGTCCAGCCCCCAAGCACGAAATGGTTCCCGCCGCCGGTGCCGGTATGCCGCCCGTCGATCATGAACTTCTCGGCGGTGAGCTTCGAGCGATGCGCCTCGTCGTACACCGCGGTGGTCTGGTCGACGAGCTCGTCCCAGCTGCGAGCCGGCTGCACGTTGACTTCGATCACCCCGGGATCGGGCGTAATGAGGAAGTGGCGAAGCCGGACGTCCGCGGGCGGCGGGTAGCCTTCGAGCAGCACGCGCACATCGCTCGCTTCCGCCGCCATTTCGACGGCGGCCACGAGCGCGAGGTAGTCCTCGAGCGCGGCAAGCGGCGGCATGAAGACATACAGCACCCCGCCGCGCGCCTCCGCGCACACGGCAGTCCGCACGATCCAATCTGCCGACTGCCCGCGCGCCGGAACCCGTGATTCATCCACCTGCCCCGCCTGCCTGCCCTGAGCAGAGTCGAAGGGCCCCTCCCGACCCACCTGACCCACCTGACCCACCTGACCTACCCGACCCTCCCGACCCTCCCGACCCTCCCGCCCCACCTGACCCGCCAGCCCCTGCAAGCGAGGCAGCGGATCGACCGAGCGCGTCGGATCGCGTTCGTACACATAGGGATAGTCGGCTGGCGTGATCCACGGCAGCGAGTCGAGCGGCAGGCGGAAGCCCATCGGCGAATCGCCGGGCATGAGGTACATGCGCTCGCTCCGCAGGAACCAGGGCCCGGTGCGCCATCCGCGGGCGCCGTTGGCCGCCCGGGCAAGCGGCAGCGCGTAACCCACGACGCTATCGAGCTGCTGGGTAAAGACACGACGAAGCCGATCGCGTTCGAGCTCGTCGTCCAGACGTGCGTCGAACGGATCGACATTCACGGGCAGGCGCCGCTCGCGCCACAGGTAGTACCAGGCGTCCTCGTACCCCGCCTGCACGTGGACATCCGGCACGTCGAGCGTCTGAGCCAGCGCCCGCAGGAACCGCGCCGCCTCGTCCGGGCCGGCGCCGTCCGGCCGGGTCTCGTCGGCGACACGCGACGGGTCCCGCCAGCACGGCTCGCCGTCCGTACGCCAGAAGCAGCCGAGCGCCCACCGTGGCAACTGTTCGCCCGGGTACCACTTGCCCTGGCCGAAGTGGACGAAGCCGGACGCTCCGTAGCGGGCTTTCAGCCGGAAGAGAAGGTCGGCGGCCAGCACGCGCTTGGTCGGCCCGAGCGCGGCCGTGTTCCATTCGTCGGCGTCGGCGTCGGTCACCGAGACGAACGTGGGCTCGCCGCCCATGGTCAACCGCACGTCGCCGGCCACCAGATCCGCATCGACCGCGCCCCCGAGCGCGAGGATCGACTGCCAGTCGGCATCGCTGTAGGGCCTGGTCACGCGCGGAGACTCGTGGACGCGCTCGACGCGCATCGTGTGCTCCATCGTGACCTCGCACTCTTCGACGGCGCCCGACACCGGCGCGGCGCTCGACGGATTGGGCGTGCACGCCAGCGGCAAGTGTCCCTCGCCCGCAAGCAGGCCTGAGGTCGGGTCGAGGCCGACCCAGCCGGCGCCGGGGAGATAGACCTCGCACCATGCGTGAAGGTCGGTGAAGTCGCGTTCCGGACCGCGCGGACCCTCGAGCGGGGCGACATCGGCGACGAGCTGGATGAGGTATCCGGACACGAAGCGCGCCGCGAGGCCGCAGCGCCGAAGCACCTGCACGAGGAGCCATGTGGAGTCGCGGCACGATCCCGACCCGAGCGTCAGCGTCTGCTCCGGCGTCTGCACGCCGGGCTCGAGGCGGATGAGATAGCGCACATCCCGCTGGAGCCTCTGGTTGACGCCGACGAGCATGTCGATCGTGCGCTGGCGCTGGCGCGGCAGCGACGCGACGTACTCAGACACGCGCGGCGTCAGCGCTTCGGTCTGCAGGAACGGGTAAAGCTCCCGCCGCTGCTCCTCCGTGTAGCAGAACGGATAGTGTTCCGCCTCCGGCTCCAGGAAGAAGTCGAAGGGGTTGTAGACGGCCGCTTCGGCGACCAGGTCGATCTCGACGCGAAACTCGCGGACCGTCTCCGGGAACACGAGCCGCGCCACGTAGTTGCTCTGTGGATCCTGCTGCCAGTGGATGAAGTGCGCGGCGGGCGTCACGCGCTGCGAGTACGCGAGGATCCGCGTGCGGCAGTGCGGGGCGGGACGCAGCCGGACGAGCTGCGGGGACAGCTCGACTTCACGGTCGTACCGGTAGTGGGTCACGTGATTGAGGGCGACGTGAATGCTCAAGGCTGGACTCTGGAAAGAGGGACGGCTCTCATTATGACGCGATGCCCGGGCCTTGGGTGGAAAGACGACCAAAATGTCCGGAGTCCGTCGGGCGGCCTACAGGATTGCAGGAGCCGCCTGGACGGATATACTGCTCGCACTCACGGCCACCGAACAGGAGGAGACGGATGCCCCGCTTACTGACCGCTGTCGTTGTCGCAGTTCTGGTGCTGACGGCGTGGCCGGCGGCCGCGCAGACCGGAGCCATTACAACGGCGTTGACCCGGGAGCAGGTGGCCGCGAGCGAGGCCCTGGCCCAGAAGTACGACCAGTCGGCGGCCAAGGAGCAGGCACGCCTCGCGACGTTCAAGAACCGCCCGCTCGGCGCCATCATCCAGCGGTCGTTCAACGTCTTCAGCAACTACGTGGCGATGGCTGCCGAGATGATGCCGGAGGCGGCCTACGTCTTCCGCCCGACGGCCGACGTGCGGAACTTCGGCGAGCAGATCAACCACGCGACGGGTTCGCACTACTCGTTCTGCAACCAGGGCGGCGTCCCGCCCGGCGTCGAGCGCCGGACCTCGCCCAACCTGCGCGAGGTCACGTCGAAGGCGGCGATCATCCAGGCGCTCAAGGCGTCAGTGGCCTACTGCGACAGCGTCCTGGCGGCGGCCAGCGAAGCGTGGCTGCAGGAAACCGCCAAGGGGCTCGGCGGGTCGTCGAGCGGGCTCATCGAGGGCATGCGCGCGCACGCCTTCATGTACAACAACGTCCACCTGGCGGAGGACTACGGCACCATCACGACCTACATGCGGATGCAGGGCGTGGTGCCTCCGTCGACAGCCTCGCATCCGCCAGCACCGCAGGGCCGAGGCGCGACGCGTTAGGGCGACAGACGGCGTAGCGTTACGTAGGCCCGGGGTCGGGCCGGCGGTTGCGTGCGCGGACCGCCAGGACCGCGACGGTCGCAAATGTGGCGAACGGCGCGGCCAGCAGCACCAGGATGCCGCTGCGCAGGGCGGCCACGAGCTGCCGTCCCTCGGGTGAATCGAGCGCGCGGCGGCACATCGCGCACTGAGCGGACACTGGCTCGATTGTCGCGAGCAGGAGTATCAGGAACACGCCCCCAGCCCAGATCGCGCGCGTCATGGCCGCGATTCCATGGTCTGCTCCACCGTCATCTCGTGGATGCGCCGCGCGTCCGGCACGATGAGGACGTACAGCACCGCGCCGGTCACGAGCAATCCGACGACCACCATCGCCACGAGCGACACCCGCTCGAACCGCAGGTGCATGAAGAAGGCGCCGATGATCGACGCCTTGGCCAGCATGGCCGCGACCATCAACGACACGAACAGTCCTCGCGGAAGCGCCGCGCTCTCGAGCGAGAGCATCACGAGGGTCAGCACGAGCAGCGCCGCCCAGGTCGTGGCATAGGTGCGAATGGCGTGTGTCTCGCTCATGACCGTCCTACACGAGATAGAAGAGCGTGAAGATGAAGACCCATACCAGATCGACGAAGTGCCAGTACAGCCCGGCCATCTCGACACCGTCCCGCGACGAGAGGCCTTTCGCGCTCCGCGCCGCCGTCGACACGAGCACGATGAGGCCCGTCGCGACGTGCGTCCCGTGGAAGCCGGTGATCAGGAAGAAATAGGCGCCGAACGCCGCGTCACCCCAGGGGTTCTGGCCGAGGCGCATGCCGGCCTGGATCACGTGCTGCCACTCGAAGGCCTGCATGCCGAGAAAAATCAGCCCGCCGACGGCGGTCATCAGGACGTAGCGTATCGGTCGCCGTCCGCTGGCGATCCCGCGCCGCCTGGACGGCGGCTGCCATCGTGGCGCTGCTCGAGATGAGCACGAAGGTCATCGCCGCGATGTAAGGCAGGCTGAACACCAGCGACTGATCGGGCCAGGCATGGCCGGCCAGGCGGGCGTAGCCGTACGACGCCAGGAAGCCCGCAAACAGGAGGCCGTCGGTGATGATGAACGACCACATCATCACCTTGCGCCAGCCCGCTTCGAACGGGCACGTGCCGCCGCCCCACCGATCGATCGCCTGCGCCGCTCCTGGAGTCATGGTCAGTACACCGAGAGAAAGAGGAGCAGGTACACCCAGACGGCGCCGAGGTAGTGCCAGAACGTCCGGCAGACGCTCATGAGCAGCCGCCATTCCCGCCGCGCGCGCTGCCCCCGTCCGGTCCAGGTCGCCACCGCCGTCCACGCGAGCAGCGCGAGCGCCGCCAGTACGTGCAACGCGTGCGCCCCGGTCATCATGTAGAAGAACGACCCGTGCGGACTCGTGGGCAGATACACGCCGGCCGCGGCGAGCTGGCCCCAGGCGAGCCACTGTCCCAGGAGGAATCCGACGCCGAGTCCCACCGCAGCGCCAAACGCCACGCTCGCCCCTCGCCACCGATCGCGCTCGCCCGACCATCGCGCCGCTTCGACGGCAGCGCTGCTCGCCAGGAGCACAACGGTGTTGATCCACAGGAGGGATGGCAAGGCGACCGGTCGCCAGTCCCCGCTGCTCCGTCGAACGATGTATGCGCTGGTAAACGCGGCAAACAGCATCGTCACCGTGGCCAGGAAGATCCACAGCCCCAGGCGGACGACATCGTCGCGGCTTTCCCGTTCGCGCGCTCCCCAGCGTGCGGTCGACTCTCCGGCAATCATGTGAGCCATGGTTTTGGGGTCAGGCGCCAGCCGGCGCGGACTGCTCCGGCACGGTCTGGACCGCGAAGTCGCCGGCCACGGTCTGCACGCCGTATTCGTAAGCCCAGCGGTGGACGATCGGATCGGCGCCGAAGTTGCCGTGCGGCGGCGGCGAGGGCGCCGTCCACTCGAGCGTGGTGGCGTCCCATGGGTTGGCCGGCGCCTTGCGGCCCGCGAACAGGCTCCACACGAAGTTCACCAGGAACAGCAGCTGGCCGGAGACGAGCACCATGGCTGTGATGCTCATGATCAGGTTCTGCAGCCGGGTCTCGCGCAGGTAGTCGAACGCGGTGAACGAATAGTACCGGCGCGGCGCGCCCTGCAGCCCGAGGAAGTGCTGCATGAAGAAGATCGTGAAGAAGGGCGCGAACGTCAGCCAGAAGTGCAGCCGCCCGAGCGTCTCGCTCATCATCCGCCCGAACATCTTCGGAAACCAGAAGTAGATCGCGCCGAACGTCCCGAGCAGCGTCACGCCGCCGATCATCAGATGGAAGTGACCGACGACGAAGTAGGTGTCGTGGAGCTGCATGTCGGCGGTGGCGTTGCCCAGGAACAGGCCGCCGAAGCCGCCGCTGCCGAAAAGGGCGATGACGCCGAGCGCGAAGAGCAACGGCGTGCGGAAGTGCAGCTTGGCGCCCCAGAGGCTCGCGAGCATGTTGACGCCGAAGATCGTCATCGGCACGGTGATCGTCAGCGTGACCAGCGAGAAGTACTCGCCCGTGAAGGGGCTCATCCCGCTCACGAACATGTGGTGCCCCCACACAATCATGCTGAGCGAGCCGACCGCCACCAGGCACCAGACCGAGCTTCGGTACCCGAACACGGGCTTCCTCGTGAAGGCCGGCAGGATGTCGCACGCGATGCCCAGCGCCGGCAGGATGAGCACGTAGACCTCAGGGTGGCCGAGGAACCAGAACAAGTGCTGCCAGAGCAGCGGCGATCCGCCCTGGTTGGTGAGCACGGTGTTGCCGATGACGAGGCCGCTCGGCAGAAAGAAACTGGTCCCGGCGTGGCGATCGAGCAGCAGCATCACCGCGGCAGCCGTGAGCGGCGGGAACGCCAGCAGGCCGAGGATCGAGGCGATGAAGAACGACCACACCGTCAGCGGCAGCCGCCACATCGTCATCCCGCGTGCGCGCATGCTGAACACCGTGGCCACGATGTTCAGGCCGCTCATCGTGAACGACGCGATGAAGAACGCCATGCTCAGCAGCCAGACGGTCTGGCCGAGCCCGGACCCTGGCGAGGCGGAGGCCACGGCGCTCAGCGGCGGATAGGCCGTCCAGCCCGTACCAGCGGCGCCGCCCTCGACGAGGAATGACGCCAGCATCAGGCCCGCGGCGAGGAACGCCACCCAGTACGACAGCATGTTGAGGAACGGGAACGCCATGTCCCGCGCGCCGACCTGGAGGGGCACGAGGTAGTTGCCGAAGCCGCTGACGAGCACGTACGAGATGAAGAAGAAGACCATGATCGTGCCGTGCATGGTCACGACCGCGAGGTAGAACTCCGGCGTCATCACACCGCTCGGCATACCCTTCGGCAGCAGCCGCGACAGCAGCTGCCATTGGTGCTCAGGCCATCCCAACTGAAGCCGGATGAGCACGGCGAGCGCCGCGCCGGCCAGCGCCATCAGGAGACCGGTGACGATGTACTGGATGCCGATGACCTTGTGGTCGGTGCTGAAGACGTAGCGGCGGACAAAGCCCGTCGGGCCCTCGGAGGGCCCGTGGGCGTGGGGTCGTGGCTCGGTGTCTGGCGGCGCCGCCGGGGCCGTGGTGGGCGTCATCATGTCTGCCTGGTTTGTCCGCCTAGTTGGTGGCGGCGGCCTTCTGCAGCCGCAGCCAGTTGTCGAACTCCTCCGCCGTCAGCACGTTGAAGAAGCCCCGCATGCGGTAGTGGGCGAGCCCGCAGAGCTCGGCGCAGGCGAGCTCGAAGCTGCCCGTCCGCGTCGGCACGAACACGACGTCCGGCGTCATCCCCGGAACCGCGTCCTGCTTCACGCGGAAGTTGGGCAGGAAGAAGCTGTGAATCACGTCTTTGGCGTGCAGCCGGATGCGCACCGGCCGATTGACGACGACGGCAATCTCGTTGAGGGTGACGACATCGTCGGAAGCAGCCGGGTCGGATCGCACGATGCCCAGCGGATTCGTCGCGTCGTCGATGAGGCGGACCTCGGTCTTCCCGAATGCGCCATCAGGGCCGGGATAGCGGACGTTCCACATGAACTGTTGGGCGGTGACCTCGACCTCCAGCGCGTCGGCCGGCGGCGCGGCCTGGAAGTACTCGGTCCACACCGGCATGCCGATGGCGAGCACGCCGCCTTCGGCGATGATCGCCATGCCCAAGCCGAGCGTGCCCGACAACAAGCGCTCCGTGCGGCGGGTCGCGAACCTGGCGCCAATCGCCGTTCGGCCCGCGCCAGCCCAGATGAACCAGGCCAGCACGAGGTGACCGGCAAGGAAGAGCACTCCGACGGTCAGGAGGAGGTACTGGAGCATCGCGTCGATGCCGGCGCCGTGTTTCGACGCCAGCTCCGGCATCCACGATCCTGAGCCGTAGGCGACGCCGACGATGCCGACCAGCGCGAAGAGCAGGGCGACGAGCGCGGCTTCAAGACGCCTGGGCATGTTGTGCGCTCTGCGCGGTCTGGGGAAGCCGGATGCTCGTGGCGAGGCTGAGCCAGCCGAGCGGCACGATGACGGCCCAGTAGCCCCAGTCAGCCACGCGCTCCGCCGGGTCCACGCGAAGCGCGCGGTCGCCGGCTGGTCGTGATGGTTGTTGTGGAAGCCCTCGCCCGCGGTCAGGAGCGCCACGACCCAGTTGTTCGCCGTGCGGAAGGCGTGCGCCGCGCGCGAGTTCTGGTATCCGCCGAGCCACCGGTGCGGCCAGTGGCACAGCGCGTTCACCGACGGGTTCAGCAGGAAGACGAACGTGAGGGCGTGAATGCCGGCCGCCGCGGACCCCAGCCAGAGGCCGTCCTCGAGCGCCTCGACAACCGGCTTCCCGTCGAGCACGAGTGCGTGCGCGAAGAGGGCCAGCCACAGCAGCGCCGTGCCGATGAGCAGGCCCAGCCAGCCACGCCGGAAGAAATGGCGGTCCCACCAACCGCGTCGCGCGAGCACGTCGCGCGCGAAGAGTGTGAGCGTCTCGGGGTGCTTTCTGAGCTCAGCCAGGTAGTACCAGACGTTGCCGAGCTGAATGTGCCAGAACCCTTCGAGCCATGGGCTGTGCGGGATCGCGCTTGTCCGGCGCAATCTCGAGGTCAGAGTACGCGTGGTGCTTCCGGTGCACGGCCACCCATACGGCCGGGTCCACGCCGGTGCTGATCCAGTTCGCGAGCTTGAACAGCCACTCGACGACCGGATGCAGCACCAGCGCCCGGTGGGTCACCGTGCGATGGAGGTAGACCGTGGTCGCCGGCACCGCGAGCAGGAAGGTCGGCACCAGCGACCAGAGCCACGCCGTCAACAACCGCATCGATCACACCACTCGGGAAACCCGACGACATCGCCGCGTACCTCGAACACAGCACCCACTTCTCGGCCTTCGCTCGTCAGCCACTGCCTCATGGCAGCGTACGGTTGATCCGGTCCATCTCCGCCGCCGTCGGCGGCGTGCACCGGGCCGGACTGTTCGCCTCGCCCTTGTCCCGATACGGCTCGTGGCAGCTCGAACAGGCGTCGGCGATGTCGTTGGTCGCCTCGATCATCTGCTCGAGGTTCTTCGTTCGTGCGACCTGCAGGGCCTTCTCGCCTGCCGCCCTCATGCCCTGCACGTACTTGGCCCAGTCGGCGCGCCCGACGGGCACCGGCTTGCCGTTCTGACACAAGCGACCGGGATACATGAGGAGATCGGAAGACTCCGCCAGCGCAATCGCCGCGTTCTCGACGACCTGCCACCCGGAGTACATGTTCCCGAACCTGGCGCTGGCGCCGCCGGACGCCTCGTTCTGCTTCCTGGGCGGCGCTCCGGGGTCCTCCGCCTGGACGTCGAAGATCAGGTTCGCGTTGGGAAAGTAGATGCCGCGCATGACCTGAGCCAGCGTGCCCACGGCCTTCTTCTGGGCCTGGGCCGACGCGACAGGCTTCGGAGCGGCCGGCGCCTGCGCGCCGCCAGCCGCCACCAGCAACGCCGAGATCACGACGACGAGTATGGTGCGCATGTTCGAGGCCCTTCACTTCACGACGACCTTGACGTAAGCGCTCGTCCAGCAGCACTGGAACCCGCCGCCGCCGTCGCCCGTCTCGTCGTTCCCCTGCACGCGCAGGAGATATTCACCCGCCTTGCTGAACGTGGCCGTGATGGTCGCCTGCCCTTCCGCCGCCGCCACTTCGAGACGGTTCTTCGCGAACGTGACATCGCCGGGGCCACGAAGCTTGAACACCGACAGCTCCAGCCGCTCGCGACGCTGCGTCGCGGAGCCACCACCCTCGCCGCCGTAGCCTTCGGGCTTCTTGTCCGTGGCATACACGGTGAAGCTCAGCGGCTGCTCCGAGGTGGCCGTCAGATCCGCCGCGATGCCGTTCTGCGGGGGCCCCTCGAACGGCGTCCCGCCTGCGGTGAACCTGAGGGTCGGCGGCCGGTTCTTGTTGGCCGCGTCGACGAACGGCTCGATGAACCAGTTCGGATCGAGATGGCCTGGCACCGAGTTGGTGAAGCCGTTCGCCGTCAGGCGTCCACACGACCTTCTTCGTGCCGAAGTCCTTCGGCACCTTGACGGTGAACACGCCCCACCCGCGCTTCGGATCGAAGTGCGTCGGCTGGCCGGCGTCGGGCCCGAACGGCTCGATCCTGTTGTTCGGGCCGACCGCCACGTCCAGCGCCTGCTTCGAATTGCGGTTGAAGTACCCGAACAGCATCGTGAAGCTGCCGTCCGGGTTCTTGTACCAGCCCTCGTAGACGGGATAGACCGCCTGTCCCGAGTCCTTGATGGCTTCCATCGGCAGCGTCTGCGCCGATGCACCCGCTCCGATCATCATCGCGGCCGCAAAGGCGGCGGCGTGCGACGAACACGTCGATAGGATCGCATCTCGTGCCTCCTTCACCTGCGCTACTGCTGTTGTCCGCCGGTCGTGCCTCGACGTCGGCGGCCTTGCGCTTCTCGACTTCCGCCTTGAAGTCCTCGTCGTTGAGATAGGTGACGTTCACCCACGCGTGACCCATCTCGTCCACCGTCCGGTCGCCCCAGCCAATCCACTGGTTCGGATCCGGGTTGCCTTTCTTCGAGGCCGTGTTGTCGTACCAGGTCTTGAAGAGCAGCACCGTCCCCTTCGGCAGGAGCGGCGCGACATCGTCGGCGTACACGTAGTTGTTGTGCCAGTTGAAGTCGTAGTCGCTCACGAGGCTCAGCACCTGACGGGTGCCGTCTGGCAGGATCGCTTCCATCTGCATGCCCTTGCCGCGCAGGTGCAGATGCGGCTGGAAGTTCTCGATGCGGCCGTTCTGCTTCATCACGTGGAAGTTCTCGGTGACGACGAGCGAGTTCGGCGGGATGTCGAGGTTGCGGTTGCCGCCCTGGATGCCGCTGAAGCTGGCGAGCACCTGGCGGTGCCTGGGCTCCTCGCCCTTCGGGTAGAAATAGAGACCGAGTTCCACGGTGTCCGTGATTTGCTCGCCGACCGCGTGGTAGTGGATGTCCCACACGATGCTCGAGCCGGCCTTGATCAGCTTGCCGCTGTTCGGGCCGCATGATCTCGCCCTGCTTGCCGACGGCCCACTCCATCAGGAGGCCGGCGCCGACGTCAGAGGCCGCGCCGAGCGCGAGCGGATCGGTCTCTTCCTGCTGCAGCCGTGCCAGGGCGTGATGCGTGATGCGACGGCCGGGAACGGTGGACGGCCTGATCTCGATGGCGCGAATCCAACGATCCTCAGTCAGCCCCGTCGGCACTTCGGGCTTCCACCAGTGATCCTGCGCGAGCGCGGGCATCGTGTAGGGCGTGGACTTGACGATGAGGTCCGGAGGTCCGCCCAACTGCTCCGAAAAGTTCCACACGTCGTCGTTCGCGAACTGCTTCGGTGCGGGCATGTCCTTCGGATCGCCCTTCGGTGCGCCGGCGTCGATCCACGCAATCACCGCCTCGAGCTCCTCGTCGGTCAACGAACGATCGTTCTTGAAGGACTGAATGCCGACGGTGCGATCGATATGCCACGGGGGCATCTGTCGCGAGGCGACGCGAGATCGAATCGACCGCACCCACGGGCGGACCTCCTCGTACGTCACGAGCGACATCGGCGCAATGTAGCCGGGCCGGTGGCACGACTCACATTGCTCCTGAAAGATCGGCGCGATGTCCCTGGTGTAGGTGAGTGAGGTTTGCGCGCCCGCGTCCGAGGCGCCCAGGACGAACAGAACCCCCGCCGCCAGAACCGACCATCCCTTGCGTCCCATCTCCTCGCTCCTTTCACTCGTCCGTGCGACCGGCCGAGAGATCCTGCGGAGTTTTTCGCGACGGCGCGGGATTTCCCCTGACGCCATCGCCGTCGGCCCCGGCACACAGCGTGCGGAACAGACGCTGGAGCGTCGGTGTGCAATTGCCGGACCGGACTCAGCGGGCGGAGTGACGGAAATCCGTTAGCGAATCTCTGGGACTGAGGGACTGAGGATTGGGGATTTCGTTCCTGAACTTGCAGGTTAGACGGGCGTTTCTTCTGGTGCTCGCGCCGCGTAGAGCAGCGGTTTGGTCCAGAGGCTCTCGAGCCCCTCGAGAATGTCCGATGCCCAGCCGAACACGTTGCGGCCAGCGACAATGCGCCGCATGGCCCGCATGCGGGCGCGCTTGGCGTCGGGCGGCATGTCGATCGCGCGCGCGATGGCGCCGGCAAATCCGTCGATGTCGTACGGATTGATGATGAGCGCGTCGCCGAGCTCCTGCGCTGCACCGGCCAGTGCGCTCAGGATGAGCACACCATCCTCGTCGTCTCTCGCCGCGACGAACTCCTTGGCCACCAGATTCATTCCGTCGTGCAAAGAGCTGACGACGCAGAAGTCGGCCATGCGGTACAGCGCCACGAGGCTCGCCATGTTCAACGCCGCCTTGTGGTAGTGGACGGGCGGCGCCCCGCCCGCAGGTGGCCGGTGTTTGGCGTTCAGGGCAGCGACCTTGGCGTCGATCTCGGCCTCGATGGCGCTGTAGCTTTCGAGATCCGACCGGGACGGCACCCCAATCTGCAGGAAGGTCAGCTGGCCGCGCAGGTCGGGACGCCGCGTGAACAGGCGGTCGAGCGCTTCGAGCCGCTCGGGAATGCCCTTGGTGTAATCGAGCCGGTCGACGCCCAGGCCGACGATGCGGGCGTCGAGCGCGAAGAGGGCCTTCAGCCGATCCTGCTCGACGACCAGGGCCTGATCGCCGCCGACGGTCTGGATGCGATCGTAGTCCACGCCGATCGGCACCGAGACGACAGTGGTCGTCCGATCGTCGAATCGCACCCGCACCCCGTCGTCCTCGATCTCGGCGCCCAGTTCGTCTTCCGCGGCGGCCAGAAAATTCCGGCGGTCGCGATCCAGCTGGAACGCGAGGAGATCGTTGGCGAGGAGCCCGGCGAGCAGCTCGCGACGCCACGGGCAGATCCGCAGTCGATCGGGGTACGGCCAGGGAATGTGCCAGAAGAGCGCGGTCCGGGCCTGTGGCCGCCGCTCTCGCAGCCGCGGCGCCACCAGGGCCAGGTGGTAGTCCTGGATGAAGACCGGGCTGTCGGTCCCGGCCAGCTCGGCGTCAATCGCCTCGGCAAACTGCGCATTGACCGACTGGTAGGCGTCCCAATCCTCGGTCCGGAACTTCGGCCGGACGTCGACGACGTGACAGAGCGGCCACAGCCCTTCGTTGGCGAACCCGCCGTAGTACTGAGCGAACTCCTGCGGATCGAGCCAAAGGCGGCGCAGCTGGTACGAGGGGCTCTCGGGCGGCACGGCCACGTGGCCCGAGACGTCCACGCACTCGCGATCGGCGGTGCCCGCGCCGTGCGCGATCCAGACCCCGCCGCGTTCGCGCATCAGCGCATCGAGCGCGATGGCGACACCGCCGGCCGCCGGCGGACACCGTGACGCGGCCATCGCTGGTCCGGTTGTGCAGATACGGCTCTCGATTGGAGACGACGACGAGCGGGCGCGGCGCACTGGCGTCGAGCTCCCCGGCGCGCGCGAGGCCGGTCCGGAAGGCGGTCGGACCGACGAGCTCGTCGAGGGCGATCACCGCGACGAGCAGCATCTGCGCCTGGCCGCCCCAGGTCGGAAATTCGGTCGCCAGCACGGACACCAGGCCAAGGGTGATGCCGGCCTGGGAGATGAGCCCCGTCCAGACGTACTCCCCGGCAGGCTCATCGATGCCCGCCGTGCGCCGGCCCACGGCGACACCGAGGCGGATGAGCCCGACGCGCACGAGGACCAGGAGCGCAGCCACGACTCCGAGCGGCATGAGGGCATCGAGCCGGAGCGAGGTGCCCACCGCCACGAAGAAGACGACGAGCACGGGCAGCGCGGCCCGCTGCAGCGCGATCTTGAGCGCATCGCCCTGCGCCACCGCCACGTTCTCGATCACCATCCCGGCGGCGAGCGCCGCGAGCAGGGGCTCGACGCGTCCGGTCAGACCCACCTGACTCAGGACCACGCAGACGCCGATCAACACGACGGTGACTTCGCGCGCGACGTAGCGGAGGTACAGCGCGAACAGCGCACCGACGAGGCTCCCGAAGGCCACCGCGCCACCGATCTCCCAGGCGAGACGAATGAGGACGTTGACCTCGCCGTCGCCGGCCTGATCGAACACGAATCGTGCGCCCTGCAGCGCGATCGAGAACAGCACCAGCACGATGAGATCGGCAAACACCACGATGGCCAGCACGAGGTCGCTCAGCCGTCCGCGCGATCCGGTCTCCGAGATCACGGCGGCGGCCATCGTCGGCGAGAAGCTGACGGTGACGATGGCCAGGAGCACGACCATCGAGAGCTTGGCCAGGCCCTCGGCGTCGGGCGCCACGGGCAGCCAGGACCACGTCACCCACGCCACGGCGCCCAGCCCCAGCATGGCGACGCCGAGCGTGGTGATGGTCAGCCGCGCGATGCCAGTCGACCCGCGGGCCAATGCGCTCGAGGTTGAGGGTCAGCCCGGCGATGAAGGCGATGAGCGTGGTGGCGATCCCGTTGATCACCTGGAGCTGACGGGCCATCGTCTCGTTGACGAGATTGCCGAGGTAGGGGCCGACGAGCACGCCGAAGAGCAGGTACCCGGTGAGCCTCGGCAGGCGCAGGCGGCGGAACAGTTCGCCCGTGACGAGAGCGACCACCAGAGAGAACCCGAGGGCGAGCGCCACGCCCGACGGCTCCGCCCCGGACACGACCTCCACGCTGCCGATCTGTCGCACCCAGATCATCGCGACGACGATGAGCAGGACCCCGAACAGACGTCTCATGCTGCGGCCTCGGCCACCGGCCCGGCTTTCGCCGGCGAGAAGAACATCGAGAGAATCTCCGAGGCCAGCGTCCCGAAGACCACGACCGGCAGGAGCAGGCCCGCTGCGCCCCCCGCCGCGCTGCCGGTCGCGTCGAGCGCCATCGCGATCGCCACGATGCCGGGCGACGCGAGGTGCAGGCCGAGTTCAGGAGGCAGCTCGGGTGCCGAGCGTGCGCCGAACGAGCCATCCACCCGCGATCTGCCCGGCGGTGCGGCACAGCCACGTAGGCCGTGACCAGGATCGGGACGGCCGGCCCGACGCCCACGCGCGCGCCAGCCACCAGCAACAGCACCGCCATCATCGGGTGCTGCCCGTACCTCGTATCGCGTGCCAGATGATCGCGCGCGCCGCCATTCAAGGCCTGCCACATCATGCCCGTGGCGAGGCCGGCAAACAGCACCGACAGCGAGAGGAATTCGGCCGCGCCGGCCACGAGCAGGAGCGCGCCGGCCGCGAACACCCGCTGTTCGCTGTCGCTCGACGTCTGCCCGACGAGCAGCCAGGCGGCGCCGCCAATCGTCAGCGCAACGAGAGCTGCCCTGCAGCATCACCACGAGCGCCGCTCCCGCAGTGCCTTCGCGGAACCACGCAACCAGCAACCCGATCGCCACGATCGGAAGCACGCTGCCCATGGCGCGCAGCCGCGACTCGGGCGGACGCCAGGCCTCGGCCGACGGTTCGGCCGGCAATGCGGAGACGGCACCCGCACATGCCGATGAGCACCGCGAGGGCCAGGGGCACCGTCGCGGCCAGCGATTCGCGGTCCGCCGCCATCAAGGCCATCAGGGCGGCAAATGCGCCGCCGCCAACTACGAGGGCCGCCACCGCAGCGCTCGTCGCGCCGGCAGCCAGCAGACGTCCTTCGCGAGGACGCCTGAAGTCCAGTCCGAGCCCAATGAGGACGCCGAGCACGCCGACGATGACGGATACGGCCGGATCGAGCGCGGCGAGCACGGGCAGGGACAGCACGTTCAGCCCCTGAGGGCCAAGCGCCATCCCAAGCGGCAGGAGCAGGAGGGCCGCGCGCCCGCCCGGAGACGCGCCACGCCATCGCCGCACGCGCGACGACCGACGCCGGGGCAGCGCGGGGCCCGCCGACACCGGGCCAAACTGCGTGTCGAGCGGGTCGACCTCCGCCGAGTCGCGCAGAAAATCCGCTCCCAGCCTCACCGCGGCTCCAGGACCAGCACGCGATGCTCGGCGCCCCTCGTCACGGCCGTGAGAAGCGGGCGGTCCGTGCTCGCGGCGGCGAACGCGCTCGCGACTTGGGCCGGCGTGGGCGCGACATGCGCCCCGGCGAGCGTGATGGTGTCGCCAGGGCGAAGGCCGGCGCGTTCCGCGACGGAGCCTGGGGTCACCGACAGGACGACCGCGCCGACACGGTTGACTGCCCGCAGGGTCAGGCCGAGCGGGCTTGGAGGTGGAGGCGGCAGCGGTCCAGCCGTCAGACGCACATCCGACGAGCGCCCGGGATCGGCGAACCGCCGCACGCGGACCGTGACCGTGTCGCCCTTCGACAACCGATCCATGCGCACGGCCAGGAGCGACGATGTCATCGGCGTGACGGCCCCAGCCTCGACGAAACCCTCGAGCAGGTCGCCCACGGCGACGTGGCCCGCCGCCGGTCCGCGCGCGTCAACCCATGAGACGACGACGCCCTTCCCGCCCGCCCTGAGCGAAGTCGAAGGGCCCGCCCGGAGCGAAGTCGAGGGGCCCGCCCGCCTGCCCCGCCCGCCTCAGTCCCATCGTTCACGCCGAGCGCAGCGGCAATCGCCGGTGTCAGCGCCTGGACCTCGAGGCCGAGCGAGCCGGGCGCCCGCGAGACATCCTGCTGCTGCAACCGATCGACCGCGGCACGCAGCACATCGCCCGGGACGATCGCGCGCTCGTGGTCGTGATCGACGACGAGCCCGGCGAGCTCGCCCTCGAGCGTGAAGAGGAGGGTCCCCGCCACCACGTCGGTCCGGGCGGGCAGCGCCCAGAGTGCGCCTGGCCACTCGGGGCTCGTCGCCGTGGTCAAGCTGCCGACAAACACCGGGCGCATCGTCGGTCGAGCGTGCGCCACATCAACGGCGATCAGGTATCGCGCCGTCTGCGGGCGGCGAGGCACCCACAAGGCGAGGGTCGGATCGCGGCCGGCGGGAACCTGAAAGACTGTCAGCCCGGACACCGGATCGCGAGCCAGCACGGTCACGTTGAAGCTCTCCTGGGTGACGCCGACGTCCCGGGAGGTGGTGAGGCCAGCCGCGATATTGCTGCGGAGCCGCAGTGCCGCGGCGGCGCGGCGCTCCCGGAGATCGCCATCCTGCCCGGCTTGCGGCGCAAGATCGACGGTGACGAGCAGAGGCGCCAACCGCGATTCGAGGAGCGATACGGACGCCGCGAGACCCTCGAAGCTCGTCGGGGGGACCAGTTGGGTCAGGATGGGACCGACCGGATTGGCCGTAACCGGCCGTTCAGGAAACCGCAGCCGTCCGAGCAGCCAGAGCGAGCACACGCTCAGCAGGATCGTCAGCAGCAACAGCCGGGTTTCGCGCGAAACGGTCCGGCTAGGTGTCGAGACGCGCTCCACTTGGCGATGCTAGCGGCTCGCCTCGACGACTACAACCTCAACCTTGTGTTTTCTGTCGAGCTTCCACTCAGCACTCAGCAATCAGCACTTATCAATTCGCCGTCGCCGAGTCCTGCTACGTCCACTCGCCTTTACGCATGAGCGGTTCGCGCGAACCGTCGGGGTGGACGCCGTCGATGTCGAGTTCACCGGACCCGATCATGAAGTCCACGTGAACGGCACTGCGGTTGCCGCCGACAGCCGCGAAGGTGTCGTCGTCCATCGACTCGCCGCCGCTGAAGGTGAACTTATACGCCGTGCCGAGCGCGACGTGACTGGCCGCGTTCTCGTCGAACAGCGTGTTGTAGAAGAGCAACCCCGACTGCGACACCGGGGAACTGTGGGGTACGAGCGCCACCTCGCCGAGCCTGGCCGCTCCCTCGTCGGTGCTCAACAGCTGGCGCAGCACCGCTTCACCCCGCGACGCCTCGGCGTGGACGATGCGTCCGCCTTCGAAACGCACGTTGAAGTTCTCGATGAGCCTGCCGCCATAACTGAGCGGCTTGGTCGATCGGACGACGCCGTCGACGCGATCCTTGTGCGGCATGGTGAACACTTCTTCCGTCGGCAGGTTGGCCGTGAAGGAAATCCCACCGCGGCTCGGCGACCGCCCCGAGACCCAGACGTGGCCGTCAGGCAGCCCAATCGTCAGATCCGTCCCCGGGCCGGAGTACTTCAACGCCTCGAACTGTCTCGCGTTGAGCCAATCGCGGCGCTCGGCCAGGGCAGCCAGGTGGGCCTCCCACGCCTGCAGCGGGTCGGACTGGTCCAGGCGGCACAGCCGGCAGATCGCGTCCCACAGGCGCGCCGACTGTTCGGCTGCCGGAAGGTCGGGAAACACGCGCGCCGCCCACCGCGCGCCCGGCGCGGCGACGACCGCCCAGTTGATTTGGTTGCGGGAGATATGCTCGCGAAATGGCCGGACGGCCTGCCCGACGGTCTGCTGGATGGCCGTGACGATCTCCGGGGACGCGTCCTTGAGCAGATCGGGATCGTTGGCGTAGATCGACAGCACCGCATCCCCCGACTCCACGTGCTGCACGAGGGCCTGCGGCAGCCAGCGCGAGAACAGATCGAAGGAGTCGCGGGGCGCGTGCGCCACGCGGGCAAGCTGCTGCGCCTCGTCGCCCCACAGCGTCTCGACATAGCTCGCGCCTGCCTTGTAGGCACTGGCCACGACCTGCCGCACGAGCGGCGCGGCCTCGAGCGAGACGCCGCCGTTGGCGAGCGGGCCGATGATCAGAAGGCGCTGGCCTGGTTGGAGGTTGAGCGCGATCCGGACGGTGAGATCGGCGTAGGTGGCGAACTGATCGTCGTGGTTCAAGGTTCAGTGTTCAGGGTTGAAGGTGCTGTTCTGGGTTCTGGGTTCAACATGCAGGGTTCATAGTCCTTCGTAGTTCGTCAGTTCTAAGTTCGAAGTTTCGCCGGCGGCGGAACGCAGCGGCGAGCAAGAGCCCCGCCGCGAAGCCGCCGACGTGCGCCCAGAACGCGACGCCGCCGCCCTCGACGTTGACCGTCGTCAGCCCGCTGGCAAACTGAATGAACGCCCAGTAGCCGAGCATCACCCACGCCGGGAGCGCGGTGCGCGTGATGAAGAAGCCGAGGACGACCAGCGTCATGACGCGCACACGGGGAAAGAGCAACAGATACGCGCCCATCACGCCGCTGATGGCCCCCGAGGCGCCCACCATCGGAACCATCGAGGCCGGGTTGGTCACCACCTGGAGCAGCGCCGCGGCCAGCCCGCAGGCGAGGTAGAAGACCACGTAGCGGATGCGCGTCATCGCATCTTCGACGTTGTTGCCGAAGAGCCACAGGAACCACATGTTGCCGAGCAAGTGCATCCACGAGCCGTGCAGGAACATGGAGGTGATGACGTGCGGCGTCTGACGGCCCGGGTCCATCAGGCACGCCACGCCGTCACCCATTGGAAACCCGGCGCCAGGAGTGACCGACAACGTCAGCTCGCCGGGGATCAGCCCCAGATTGCAAACCGACGCCGCCAGCGGAAACGCCGTCCCGGCGCCCTGAACGAAGAGCCAGGCGAGCACATTGGCGGCGATCAACACCATCGTGACGATGGGCGTGCGCTGGGTTTCGTTTTCGTCGTGATACGGAAACACGGCGTCTCACGATAGCACCCTGCACGGGCCACAGGCTTCAGGCTTCGGGCTTCAGGGCTCCGGGACTCAGGGCTTCAGGGGCTCCGGACTTCCATGGCCTTCGGGCCTGGAGCCTGGAGCCGATAAACAGATCGGGTCCTCGACCGCGGTGTCGCCGCCGGCATTCACGGGCAGCGGCGGCAGCCGGCGGGACGGCCCGATGCGAAAACGAGCATGAGCGAACGGCGAACCAGTTGGTTGTGCCCGGCCTGTGGCCGACAGGTCCCGGTGTACGTCGAGGGCTGTCGGTGCGGCGTGGCGCGCGAGCTCGCCCTTCCTGGCGTCGAGATCGCCCCCCGCGCAGCGGAAGGCCCCGGGGCGCTCACGCGTGTCGCCGGAGCGCTGCTTGGCTACGCGCCCGGCGCGGGATGGTCCGGCGGCCGACGTGCCGCGGCAGCCGCGGCCTTCGTCGTCGAAGCTCGGCGCGACCTTCGCGGTGGTCTACGCGGTGACGAGCGGCGAGGCGAGCGTCTTGGATGGTGAAGCCCGCATCGTGGCCAGGCTCGATGAACACACGGCTCGTCAGTCGGCATCGGTCAAGGACACGATCCCGACCTTCCTTCTGCGCCCGGGCCTTCTCGGCACGCTGCCGGCGCCCCCGGCACCGGAGCCTCAGGCGACAACGCCCGCCGCGGTGTCTGCATCGACAACCGCCGCCCCGGCCGCGCCTGCGCCGCCAATCGAGGTCGCGGCGGAGCTTGTGCCGCTGTCGACAATCACGCCGCTCAACGACGCCGAGCTCAAGAAGGGCTACTGCACGCCGACCCTCACGGGGCTCGTTCGGCAACGCTTCCCGGGCTCCTACGACACCATGCCGGATGCGGAGCTCGAGAAGCGGGTGCTCGCGAAATATCCCGAGTACCGCGGCCGAATCTGCGACCTGCCGGCATGGATCGGCGCCGGTCCGCACGAGATCGTCAAGTACGAACCTGTCGGCAGGAGGGCCGCGCTCATGCCGATGCTGCCGCCCTGGGCACTCGCGGGCCTGGCCACTCTCGGGTTGGCCTTCGTGTCGCTGAATGTGTACTACCGCGTCCTCGCTCGCCGGCTGGCCACGTCCTGACCGTAGGCGGGTCCCAAAGGACCCGCCCTACCCTGACCCGCAGACTGCGTAGGGCGGGTCCTTTTGGACCCGCCGGAGTAAGATCTCGCTTTCGACGCGAGCGCCCGGTGCGCAGGGAGAGTGCGGAGATGGCCAAGGAAGACAAGACGCCAGCAGAGAGCAAGGCCGAAGCGTTTGCCGAGGATCTCGGCCGCCTGCTCGGGACCGCCGAGCGCAAGGCGAGCGAATGGCTCAACCAGCGCACGTCGGTGGCCGCGCAGCTGGCGAAGATCCGCGACACGGCGGCGGCCATGCTCGAGCAGCTCGGCGAGGGCCGCGCCAGGGGGCGCGGCAAAGGCACGAGCAAAGCGGTGTCGGCGCGAGCGAACAAGGACGCCAAGAAGAAGCCGCGCGTCATGTCCGCCAAGGCCCGGGCCGCCATCTCCGCGGCCCAGAAGAGACGCTGGGCCAAGGTGCAGGCAGGCGAAGAACACTGAAAAGGCTTAGGGCTCACGGCTCAGGGCTCAGGGTGACGAATTCCTAATGGCCTAATTCCTAATTCGCAATCGAGCGTCAGCTCGTAGGGCTTTCCTCCAGCAGTTCCACCGCCGGGTGCTGGCGCTGGAAGTACTCGAGATCGAACGGCGAGCTGAAGAGCAGGATGCTGCGGCCGCGGCTGTCCTCCGCGATCTGGCTCCTCCCTCCCGGATGGGGCAACGGCCTGGTCGGATCGGCGGGCCATCGCGCGGCGGTGTAGGACGCGGGATCCACGGAGGCCACCACGTTGTACTCGGTTTGCAGGCGGCTGACGATCACGTCGAACTGCAGCGCGCCGACGACGCCGACGATCGGCTCGCGCCGGCCGGCGGCCACGTAGAAGACCTGCATCAGGCCTTCCTCTTCGAGCTGCCGGAGACCTTCGTCGAACTGTTTGTACCGCGTGTCCTGCAGGCGCACCCGGCCGAAGTGCTCGGCAGGAAACCGCGGCATGTCCAGGAACCGGAGCGGTTCCCCGTCGTAGAGCGTGTCGCCGATGCCGAACTGCCCCGGGTTGACGAGGCCGACAATGTCGCCGGCATAGGCGGACGCGACGGTTTCACGATCGCGGCCAAAGAAGCGGTACGCGCGCGAGGCGCGCAGCTCCTGCGCGTTCCGGCTGTTCGACATCACCATGTCCTTGGTGAACTGTCCGGAGCACACGCGAACGAACGCGACGCGATCGCGGTGGCGCGGATCCATGTTCGCCTGGATCTTGAAGACGAACCCCGTGAATCGCTCGTCGGTGGGGTTGACGACCCCGCGGTCGCTCAGGCGCGCCTGCGGCGGCGGCGCGATTTCCACGAGCGCGCGCAGGAAGGGCTCGAGGCCGAAGTTGGTCAGCGCGCTGCCGAAGAACACCGGCGTCTGGCGGCCGGCGAGGTACTCGGACACGTCGAACGGCGTGCCGGCGACGCGGATCAAGTCCAGGGCGTCCCGCAGGTGGGCGTGGGCCTCGACGCCGATGACCTCGATGGCCGCCGGATCGTCGAACGCCGACATGTCCACGGACGCCTTGCGCTGCCCCTGCCCCTCGCGTTCGTACAGCAGGAGCTCGCGGCTCTGGAGTCCGTACACCCCGCGGAACGTGTCGGCGCTCCCGACCGGCCAGTTCACGGGCGCGGCAGAAATTCCGAGCGTGTGCTCGAGATCGTCGAGCAGCTCCATGGGATCCCGCGAGGGATGATCCAGCTTGTTGATGAAGGTCAGGATCGGCAGGCGGTGGCGCCGGGCGACCTCGAAGAGCTTGCGCGTCTGGGTCTCGACGCCCTTGCCGGCGTCGATGACCATCACCACGCTGTCGGCGGCGACGAGCGCCCGGTAGGTGTCTTCGCTGAAGTCCTTGTGGCCGGGGGTGTCGATGAGGGCCATGCGCCGCCCCTCGAGCTCGAACTCGAGCGCCGCGGAGGTCATCGAGATGCCGCGCTCCTGCTCGAGCTTCATCCAGTCGGAGGTCGCGTGGCGGCGGTTCCGCCGCCCCCTGACCGCCCCGGCCAACTCGATGGCCCCGGCATAGAGCAGGAGCTTCTCGGTCAGCGTCGTCTTGCCCGCGTCGGGGTGCGAGATGATGGCGAAGGTCCGGCGCCGGCCGACCTCGCGTTCGAGCTCGCTCGCGATCGAGGGGTTGACGGCGGGGGTCTGGATGTCGGTGGTGTCCGGCTCTGGCAGTGAGGTCACTGCCTCCAGTCTAACTTGAGGCGGGTCGAGACCTCCTGCGGCGGGGCGGGGAGCCCCGCCGCAGGACATCAATCGTGCTCTATCGCTTGTCGGCCGGCCAGAGAACGCCCTGGCTCTTCTCGCCCTCGGCGCCTGCCGGGACCGGGCCCATGCCCTTGAAGATGAATCGCTGCAGACGCGAGCCCTCGTAGGTTTCCGTCGTGTAGATGTTGCCCTTGCTGTCGACCGCGATGCTGTGCACCGCGAAGAACATCCCGGGCTGGCGGCCGCCTTCGCCAAACGCCGTCAGGACCTTCATCGTCTTCCGCTCGATGATGTAGACCTTCATGTTCTGGCCGTCGGCCAGGTAGATGAAGCGCTGCGCCGGGTCGTGCGAGAAGTCGATGTCCCAGGTCGAGCCCTGCGACAAGGTCTGCGGCGCGATGATGTGCTCGCTGACGAACTTGCCGTCCTTCTGGAAGATCTGGATGCGGTCCGCGTTGCGGTCGCAGACGTAGACAAAGCCGTCCTTCGAGATCTCCGAGCAGTGCACCGGCCCGCGGAACTGGTCTGCTGCGGCTTCTCGTCCGGCACGTAGCCGGCCAAGGTCGACCGTCGTCGGGCTTGTTGCCGTAGGCGCCCCAGTAGCGCTTCATGGCGCCGGTGTTCGACGTCGAGCACGGCGATGCGGCGGTTGAAGTAGCCGTCGGCGATGTACGCCTCGTTGGCGCCGGGGTCGATTCCGATCTTGGCGACGCGGCCGAAGCTGTCCGGGCGTTGCTGTTCCGCGTGTAGACCGGCTGGCCGTCCTTCTCGCCGGTCTTGCGCGCGTCGGGCTTGCCGTACTGCGCCAGGAACTTGCCGTCCTTCGTGAACTTCAGGACGTGGGAGTCGCCAGGGCCGTTGCCGCCGATCCACACGTTGTCCATGTGATCGATGGTGATGCCGTGGTTGGACGAGGGCCACTTGTAGTCGCCCGTCTCGGTGCCGATCCCGCCCCAGCTGTGCTTGAGGTTTCCGGCCTGGTCGAACGCCAGCACCGGCGGACCGGGCCGGCAGCACTCGCTGAGCGGCGGATTCTGCGCCGCGCCGATCTCGGTCGTCGCGACGAACTGGTCAGGCGTGTTGCGATGGACGATCCAGACCGTGTCGGTCGAGTCCACGTCCACGCCGATGATCGGGCCCATCAGCCCGTGGTTCCCGATGTTCTTGGGAAAGAACGGATCGACCTCGAACATCGGCACCAGCCCTTCGGCCGAGATGTCCATGTTTGGGGCGCCGCTGCCCCCGCCGCCGCCGTTGTTGGCGGCCTGCTGCGCGCACGCGACGATGAGCGCGAGCAGCGATACTCCGATGATAAGGTTGCCCTTCCGGTTCATCTCGATCCTCCACTGGTCGTTGACGGAGTCGAGGCCACAGATGCTGCGGCGACCGCTCGGGCCCCTCGACGGCCGAAAGTATAATGGCAATCCAAACGCCGATGCACGGATTGATTGCTCGTGGTCATTTTGACCTCTTCGGCGGTGCGTCCGCGCCCCGCCGGGGCCCTGCGCGGGGCCTCGTCGGCCTCCTCGTCTTCCTCGTCCTCGTGATGGGCTCGTGGTCGACGCCGCGCGCGCACGAGGTGCCCGCCGACGTCCTCGTGCAGGTGCTGGTCAAGCCCGACGGCAACCGGCTGCGGGTGCTGGTCCGCGTGCCGATCGTCTCGATGCAGGACATCGACTTCCCGCAGCGCGGACCGGGATACCTCAATATTTCCGAGGCCGACGCCGGCCCTGCGGCAGGCCGCCGATGTCTGGGTGGCCAACGAGCTGCGACGTCTACGAGAACGACGTTCGCCTGGAGGGCCGGCAGCTCGTGGCGGTCATGGCCTCGCTCCCCTCCGACCGCTCGTTCGCCAGCTACGACGAGGCGCTGGCGCACGTCCTCGGCCCCAGGCTTCCGGACAGCACCGAGATCGTCTGGCAGCAGACCATGCTCGACATGCTGTTCGAGTACCCGATTCAGTCCGATCGCTCGCAGTTCTCGATCGACCCGACGCTGGCGCGCCTCGGGTTCCGGACGCAGACCGTGCTGCGGTTCGTGCTGCCGGACGGAACCGTGCGGGCGTTCGACTACCGCGGCAACCCCGGGCTGGTGCGCCTCGACCCGCGGCTGGAGCCAGGCGGCGCTCCGGTTCGTCGGTCCTCGGCTTCGAGCACATCCTGGACGGCGCCGACCACCTGCTCTTTCTCGCCTGCCTCGTCATCCCGTTCCGCCGCCTCCGGCCGCTCGTCGCCATCGTCACGTCGTTCACGATCGCGCATTCGGTGACGCTCATCGCGTCGGCGTTCGGCTTCGCGCCAGGCGCCGCGTGGTTCCCGCCGCTGGTCGAGACGCTCATCGCCGCTGTCGATTGTCTACATGGCGAGCGAGAACATGCTCGGGGTCACGCCGAAGCGGCGGTGGCTGATGACGTTCGCCTTCGGCCTCGTGCACGGCTTCGGCTTCTCGTTCGCGCTGCGCGAGACGCTGCAGTTCGCCGGCGGCCACCTGCTGACGTCGCTTCTGGCATTCAACGTCGGCGTCGAGATCGGCCAGCTGCTGGTGATCGTGGTGCTCGTAGGCATGCTTGTCGGTCCTGTTCCGCTACACCCTCGCCGAGCGGGCCGGGACCCTGCTCCTCTCGGGGCTGGTGGCGCACACGGCGTGGCACTGGATGAGCGAGCGCGGAAGCACGCTGATGCTCTACAACATCCAGCCGACGCTGCCGGCGTTCGACATGCAGCTCGTCGCCGCCTCGATGCGCTGGGGCATGCTGGTGCTGATCGTGGTGACGCTGGTCTGGCTGATGTCGATGGTGTTCCCGAAGCTGGAGCAGGACCAGGCCGAACCGGCGCGGGCCAGGGAGTAGACCGGCGTGATAAGGGTCATCCTCCTCGCCATGGGCGTCATCGTCATCCTGACCGTCGTCCGCATCCTGCTCGGTCTCAGAAAACCATAGGTCGGGCGGGTCGGGCAGGTCGGGTGGGTCGGGCGGATTCGGGGGTGGGGCCCCGGCGCAAGGTGAATAATGCTGGCACTGACATGAGCAAGCACGACCACACGCCTGAGGAAGAACGACGCATCCGCGAGGCGGCGCTCGACGAAACGATCAGCGAATCGTTCCCATCGAGCGACCCGCCATCGTCTTTACCGAACCCCGACGAGCACGACACGCCAGGTTTCAGCGCGGCTCGAGAGAAGATCGCCGACTTCCAGCGAGGGCTGGCGAGGCTCGGCGGCCCGCTGTCGTTCGAGGAGCTGTTCACGCCCGACTTCATGCGCCGGCACACGGACTTCGAGGACATGGAGGCGATGGTCGCGGCATCAGGCCGCGACGTGCGGACCACCGAGGATTTCGAGGCGATTCCGCCGTCCGAGTGGGACGCGCTGGTGCGGGCGCGGACGCGGTTCACGAGCTGGGGCGCGATGCGCGGCAAGGCCGCGGAGGAGTACGCCGAGCGCCTGTTCGACGCCGGCCGCCGCTGACACTTCGCGGCCGTAGAATATCTGCTTCTGGATCCAGCCTCTACGAGACGGAGACACGGGCGGGACCCCTCCAGTGACCCCTATCGACTCCAAGGAAGAGAAGATGAACACGACGTCGACGATTATCTGGACGCAGATTGACGAGGCGCCCGCGCTGGCGACCTTCTCGCTGCTGCCCATCGTCCAGGCATTCACGAAGGGCACGGGCGTCTCGGTCGAGACGCGGGACATCTCGCTCGCGGGCCGCATCATCGCCAACTTCCCCGAGCACCTGACCGAGGCGCAGCGGATTCCGGACCACCTTGCGCTCAGCTCGGCGAGCTCACGCAGTCGCCCGAGGCCAACATCATCAAGCTGCCGAACATCTCCGCCTCGATCCCGCAGCTCAAGGAGGCCATCAAGGAGCTCCAGGCGCACGGCTACAAGATCCCGGACTACCCCGAGGCACCCGACAGACGACGCCGAGAAGGCGCTCCAGGCGCGCTTCGCGAAGGTCCTCGGCAGCGCCGTGAACCCGGTGCTGCGCGAGGGCAACTCGGACCGCCGCTCGCCGCTCTCGGTGAAGGCGTTCTCGAAGAAGCACCCGCACAAGCTGGGCGCCTGGAGCGCCGGACTCGAAGGCGCACGTGGCGCACATGACCGGCGGCGACTTCTACGGCAGCGAGAACTCCACCACCATCGACGAAGGCGACCGAGGTCCGCTACGAGTTCGTGGCCGCCGACGGCGCGGTCACGGTGCTCAAGAAGAAGATGGGCCTGCTCGACGGGCGAGATCCTCGACACCTCGGTGATGAACGTCAAGGCGCTGCGCGCGCTTCTACGAGGAGCAGATCGAGGACGCCAGGAAGAGCGGCCTGCTCCTGTCGCTGCACCTCAAGGCCACCATGATGAAGGTGTCCGATCCGGTCATGTTCGGCCACGCCGTCACCGTCTTCTTCAAGGACGTCTTCGAGAAGCACGCCGCGACCTTCAAGGCAGCTGGGCGTGAACCCGAACAACGGCCTGGGCGACGTCTACGCCAAGATCCAGAGCCTGCCGGCCGACAAGAAGGCGGAGATCGAGGCCGACATCAAGGCCGTCTACGCCACCCGCCCGGCGCTGGCGATGGTCGACTCGGACGAGGGCATCACGAACCTGCACGTCCCGAACGACATCATCGTCGACGCCTCGATGCCGGTCGTGGTCCGCGAGTCGGGCAAGATGTGGGGCCCGGACGGCAAGCTGCACGACACCAAGGCGATGATCCCCGACCGCTGCTACGCCACGATCTACAAGACCATCATCGAGGACTGCCAGCAGCACGGCGCCTTCGATCCGGCGACGATGGGCAGCGTGCCGAACGTCGGCCTGATGGCGCAGAAGGCCGAGGAGTACGGCTCGCACGACAAGACGTTCATCGCTCCAGGGGCCGGCACGATCCGCGTCGTCGTCGAGTCCACCGGCGAGACGCTGCTCGAGCAGACAGGTCGAGACAGGGCGACATCTTCCGCTCCTGCCAGACCAAGGACATCGCCATCCGCGACTGGGTCAAGCTGGCCGTCAGGCGCGCCCGGGCGACCGGCGCGCCGGCCGTCTTCTGGCTCGACAGGAACCGCGCCCACGACGCGCAGGTCATCGCGAAGGTCGAGACCTACCTCAAGGATCACGACACCACGGGCCTCGAGATCCGCATCCTGCCCCCGGTGGAGGCGATGAAGTACTCGCTCGAGCGGATCCGCAAGGGCCAGGACACCATCTCGGTCACGGGCAACGTCCTGCGCGACTACCTGACGGACCTCTTCCCGATCCTCGAGATCGGCACCTCGGCCAAGATGCTCTCGATCGTCCCGCTGCTGGCGGGCGGCGGACTCTTCGAGACCGGCGCCGGCGGCTCGGCGCCCAAGCACGTGCAGCAGTTCCAGAAGGAGGGCTACCTGCGCTGGGACTCGCTCGGCGAGTTCTCGGCGCTCGGCGGCGTCGCTCGAGCACATCGGCAGCACGTTCCAGAACGAGCGGGCGGCGCTGCTGGCCGAGACGCTCGACCAGGCCATCGGCAAGTTCCTCGACAACAACAAGTCGCCGGCCCGCAAGGTGGGCGAGATCGACAACCGCGGCAGCCACTTCTACCTGGCCATGTACTGGGCCGAGGCGCTGGCCGCGCAGTCGAAGGACAAGGAGCTGCAGGCGCGCTTCGCTGGCGTGGCGAAGCAGCTCGTCGAGAACGAGGCGAAGATCAACGCCGAGCTGATCGGCGGCTCAGGGCAAGCCGGTGGACATGGGCGGGTACTACCAGCCGGACCCGGCCAAGACGACGGCGGCGATGCGGCCCAGCCCGACGCTGAACGCCATCATCGACGCAATCGCGCGATAGATTTGTTAGCACTCTAGCTCGAGCAGGTCAGCGCCTTCCTGGGATCGTGCGTGTAGATGGAAACCATCCGCCATCCCGTGGCGTTCTTGATCAACGTGTAGGTCCACCCGAACTCGGCCATCACGTTGCCGTTGGTCAGGTATCGCACGCCGCGCCCGCTGACGACCGCGACGTTCGGGGCGAGGATGCAAACGTTGCGCCCCGCCATCGGCATCTGGGATCGCCCATAACCACCCGCCAGCATCGTCTTTCGAGTCTGCGGGAAGGCAGAGCGGAGCTGTTCGACCGTCGAGTGCCCCTGGTTGTTCAGCTGTCCAAACGGATGATAGACGCGCGAGGCCAGCTGATCGATCTCGCCGGCTGACCACAGCTGCCAGTACTGGTCCATGAAGGCGTTGACTTCGTTGGTCAGCGCCTTCTCGTCGACCGCCGGCGTCTGCTGTGCGGACACGGGCCCGCTCATCGCCATCACTAGCGCGAGACTGGCCAGAACCCGGCAACCGAACATGTGCGTCTCCTTTTGCTTCGCCGTTTTCGCCGGGCGAGCCCATTGCGACCAGATTGTAAGCGACACAACCGACGGTCCCGCTGAGCCATAATCACGCTCGTCCATGACTCCCGAGACAATCGGGCGCTACCGCATCCTGAAACAGCTCGGCGCCGGGGGCATGGGCGAGGTGTACCTCGCCGAGGACCCGGCGCTCAAGCGTCAGGTGGCCATCAAGGTGCTGCCGCGGCCTCCGGCGACGACAAAGCGGCCGACGCCAGGCTGGTGCGTGAGGCGCAGGCGGCTGCCACGCTCGATCACCCCAACGTCTGCGCCATCTACGAAGTCGGCGAGCACGGGGGCCAGCACTTCATCGCGATGCAGTACATCGAGGGCGAGACGCTCGCCGATCGGCTCGCGCGCGGCCCGCTGCCGCTGTCGCCGACGCCTGACGCATCGCCGAACAGGTGGCCGATGCGCTGTCGCGAGGCCCACGCGCAACGGCATCGTCCATCGCGACATCAAGCCCGGCAACATCATGCTCGCCGGCCCGCGGGCCCGCGCAAGGTGCTCGACTTCGGCCTGGCGAAGCGTGTGCGTCGACCTGTCGCGCCGCGATGCGACGACGATGCAGGGGCTCACGGCCGCCGGCGCTGTCGTCGGGCACGACCGCCTACATGTCGCCCGAGCAGCTGCGCGGCGAAGACCCCGACGCGCGGCACTGACGTCTTCAGCCTGGGGTGCGTCATGCAGGAGATGGTGGGCGGCGCGCCATCCGTTCGCGCGCGCCGAGCGCGGCCGCGACGATCGCGGCGATCCTGGGCGAGCAGCCGCCCCCGCTTCCGAGTCAGCTGCCGGCCGAATTCCAGCGCATCGTCCGCAAGTGCCTCGAGAAGGATCGAGAGCGGCGATACTCCTCGGCGCGCGATCTGCTGTCGACGTGCGCAATCTCGTTCGCGACAGTGCGTCCGGCGTCGCCGGCGGCGCCGCACGCCGGCGCGCCATTCGACCGCTTCACGTCGCGTTCGCCGCCGCTCTCGGCGTCTGCTCGCGGGCGCGGGATGGATCCTTCTTCGTCCGGGCCCGGCGCCGACGCCTCGATCCGGGTGCTCGCGATTCTGCCGCTCGCCACGGCGGATGCGTCCTCGGAATACCTGGGTGACGGCATTTCGGAGAACGTCATCAACAGCCTGTCGCAGCTTCCGGAGCTGAAGGTGCTCGCGCGGACCACCACCTTCCGGTATCGAGGAGCGACCGTCGACACGGCCGCCCTCCGCCGGGATCTCAGGTCGACGCGGTGCTGACCGGCCGAGTCGTGCAGCAAGGCGACTCGCTGGTCGTCTCTGCGGAGCTGACCAACACGGCTGACGGCGCCCAGATCTGGGGCAAGCGCTACAACAACCGCACGCTTGCGGACGTGTTCGCCGTGCAGGAAGAGATTGCCCGCGACATCGCCGCTGGGCTGCAGGGTCGAGCTCGCGGGACGTGACGCGCGCTTCTCCAGGCGCGAGACCGACGACGTCGAGGCGTATCGGGCGTACGTGCGTGGGCCGGGAGTACGCACAGCGCCGGACCGTCGCCGATCTGAAGGCGGCGATCGACTACTACCGGCAGGCAATCGCGCGCGACGAGCGCTACGCGCTCGCGTGGGCCGGCCTCACCGACGCGTACATCATCCTGGCCGCGCGCGGCGAGCTGCAGCCCGCGAGGGGCGCCGGCTCGCGGCGGAGGCGGCGGAGCGCGCGCTGGCGATCGATCCCGACGCTCGCGGAAGCCAATGCGGCCGTCGGACAGACCAAGGTGTACGTCGCGCCGTTCGATTTCGAGGGTGGCGACCAGGCGCTCCGCCGGGCGATCGAGCTCAACCCGGGCTGGGCGATCGCTCATCAGTTCCTCGCCGTCTCGCTGCTCGAACAGGGCCGGCTCGACGAAGGCGTCCGCGAGCTCGAGACCGCGCACGAGCTGGATCCGTTGTCGGGGTTCATCACCCGTTTTCTCGCTTTCGGCCACCTGCTCAAAGGCGATGATGCGCGCGCGATGACGATCTATCGCAGCGCCGCGTCTTGGGACCGCCGTTTGCGACGATCTGGGATGTCGAGCTTGTACCGGCAGGCGAACGCCGTCGATGAGGGGCTGGCGGAGCTTGCCCGCACGAGCCACAGGGCGCGAGGCCGACCCCTACGTCCGGTTCAACCGCGCGGGGCTCAGGCTGCGAAGGGGAATCGGACCGAGGCGCTGCCCGTCGCGCAGGAATTCGAACGGCTGTCGGCGTCCAATCCCGCCTGGGCGACTTTCGCCGCTCGTATCTACATGATCCTCGGGGACTACGATCGCGGGCTCGAGATGCTGAACCGGGCGATCGATACGCAGGCGATGCCGATCTTCTACAAGGATCAGCCCCTCTGGCGCCCGGTTCGCCAGGATGCCCGTTTCCAAGCGGCGCTGGGCCGGATGCGCATTCCACCGGACTAGTGCCCCTTGAACCTTGATGTACTTCCTCAAGTTGTTCGGCCCGACATCCGCGGCGTAGATGCTGCCCTGGTCGTCGACCGCGATGCCCGACGCCGACGTGCCGGTGTCGGTCATCTTGCTGAGATCGCCCGGATCGGGAATCAGGTACTTGAGCTCGCCGGTGATCGCGTTGCCGATCACGATGGCCCTGTCGTTCGGTCCCGTCGTCGGCCCCGTGACCGACTCGCCTCGAGATGCGTCCTGGTAGGTGGCGCCGACGTAGATGTTGTCGCGCTTGTCCACGTACACCGAGCTCGGCTGCCCGAATTGCTTCCACGCGGCGATGAAGGTGCCGTCCTGGTCGAAGACCTGGATGCGATTGTTCTGGCGATCGGCGACGTAGACGTAGCCTTTGGAGCCGCCGACGTAGAGGTCGTGGGGCTCCCTGAAGTTGCCGGGCTCCGATCCCATGCGGCCCCAGGCCTTGATGAACGTGCCGTCCGGCGAGTACTTCACGATGCGGCGCGCTGTTCGACTTGTTCGGCGAATGGCCATCGGCCACGAAGATGTCGCCGTTGGCCGCAATGGACACTCCGGTCGGGCCGGTCGAACAGATACGGCCCGTTCCCGCCCACGCCAGGCGTGCCGATCGTCATCAGCACCTTGCCGGCCGGACTGATCTTGAGGACCGTCTGGCCCATCGCGACGCCCTGCGCGTTCTTGGCGGGCATGCCGAGGATCGTCTCCTGCGTCGTTCGTGTCGGTCGTCCAGATGTTCCCGTCCTTGTCGACGGTGAATCCGTGCGGATGCGCGAAGAGTCCCACGCCGAAGCTTCTGAGAAGCCTGCCCGCCGGATTGAATTCCAGGATCGGCGGGTTGGCGTCGCCGCGATTGAGGCACGTGGCGTCGCCGGTCGGCTTGTCGTGGAAACAGCGGTGGAACACCCAGATGTTGCCGTTGGGCGCGACGTGCACCCTGATGACCTCTCCCCACTTGCGTCCGTTCGGACCCTTCATGCGTCGCGGGAAGCGTCGGCCAGTCCGGCACGAGGCGATAGGGATTCGGCAGCGTGGACGGCTTGGGAGCCGGGCGTTTCGCGACCAGCCTGGGCGTGCGGCATCACGCCGAGCGCGAGAACGACGGCAGCACTGGCCATGAGCTCAAAGCCGACGCGGACAGTCGTCATGGCTGCGCGAAATATACCACCCTGGGCTCGTGACCATGGGGAATGCTGAAGCTTGCTACACTGACACTTCCCAACCGTACGTGCCCGTAGCTCAGTTGGATAGAGCACCGGCCTTCTAAGCCGGGGGTCGCTGGTTCGAGTCCAGCCGGGCGCGCTTTCTCGCTTCGCGAGAGGCTAGCCGTCGCCCCTCGGGAACGCCCCGGCTCGCGATGCTCCCGCGGGGGCCCCTCGTTCCCCGCGTCCGTTCGCGTGGCTCAGTCGCGGGCCGGCTCGTTCGCTCCTCTTCACTCGAGAGGCTAGCGCCCCTCGAACTCCCCCGCACGCTCTCTCGCGGGGGCCCCTCGTTCCCCGCTCCGTTCGCGTGGCTCACTCGCCGTGCTCGTTCGCTCCTCCGTGATGGCCGTCGCGCTGCGCTCGACGCGAATGGTTCCGAGTCCAGCCCGCGCACCGCAGCGCGGAGCGCGTAGGCGGGCCGGGCGCGCTCTCATCCACAGGCACGCCGTCCCGAACAGTGGCCGTCTGTAACGACGAGTCAGGTTTTTCCGCCGGGTTCGGCTAGAATCCGCTTGGCCGTGCCCGCCCGGGCAAGGCAGTGAGAGACTCGTTTCCTGGAGGTACGCCGGTGAAGAACGCCATTGCCCTGATTGCGCTGCTCGTGTGTGCCCTTGGCCGTCCCGCGGCCGCCCAGCAGCCGCCCGCCGCCGCGGCTCCCGCGAAGCTGCAGGTGTTGATCGTCACCGGGCAGCACCAGCATGACTGGAAGGGGACAACGCCGGTCCTGCGGAAGATCCTGGAGGACACCGGCAAGTTCGACGTGCGTGTGACCGAGGAGTTTCGTGGCGCGGGTCCTGAAACACTTGCCCCGTACGATGTCGTGGTGGTGAACTACAGCGATAGCGGCAGACCAGAACGCCGATGGGGCGCACGCGCAGATGCCGCGCTGGTCGATTTCGTCAAGGCCGGGAAGGGCCTGGTCGTCTATCACTTCGCGATGCAGGCGTTCGCCGGGTGGACGGAATACGAGCAGATGTCGGGGGCCAACTGGAGACCGAACTTTGGTCACCACTCGGCCCCGCACGACTACACGGTGAAGATCACGGACCCTGAACATCCCATCACGAAGGGACTGAAGCTCGAGTTCCCGCAGACCAACGACGAGTTGTACGCAAACCTGCGCTGGCAGCCCGCCGGCACTTACCACGTGCTCGCCACGGCATACGACGACCATGCCCTCTACGCGGCCAGCCGCACCGATGCGCGTGCACCGCAGCCGCTCGAGGGGCCGGGCGCGAACGCGAACATGCTGTGGACCGTGGACTTCGGCAAGGGACGTGTCTTCACAACCGCGCTCGGTCACGTGCCTCCGAACCTCGCAACCCCGGCATTCGAGGTGACGTTCGCCCGTGGCGTGGAGTGGGCGGCCACAGGAAACGTCACGCAGGCGATCCCGCCCGCAATGGCGAAGTAGCAGCGCCATCTGAGCGCGTGCTTCAGCCTTGACAGAGTCGCTGAGTCCGGTAAGCTTCCGGCGAGGTCGGCAATGAAGTGTGCATCCATTCGCTCGCAAGCCATCCTGATCGCTGCCGCGATGGGCCTCGCGACGGTCACGAGTCCAACAGTTCGCGCGCAAGCCGCGCAAGGGGCGCAACCGGCACAGGTCGGGCAGCCGGCGCCGCGTCCGCCGCTCCCGGAGGGCTACTGGCCGCGAGGCAAACGCCCGGAGCCAAACAAGGCGCCCGGGCTGCGCGTCACCGATCTCGGCAAGGGTGGACGCACGTTCCGGCTGAACTTCGCGAAAGGCGACGAGCTCCTCTCCGGGATGACCGAGTTCGCCGAGAAGTACAAGATCCGGAACGGACACTTCGTCGGTCTGGGGGCGATCGACAAGGGCACCCTCGGCTGGACCGACACCGAGCGCGGCAACGGACAGAAAATGATCCAGGTGAACGAGGAGTCCGAAATCATCTCGTTCAACGGCAGCATTTCATCGAACGCGCAAGGGCTCACGACGGTGCACGCACACGGCGCGGTGTCGCTTCAGAACGGCTCGGTGGTGGGCGGCCACGTGTTCGAGATGCACATCAGCATCATCGCGGAGATCTGGGTGACCGAAGAGGAGGCGCCCGAGCCCTCAGCGCGGTGAAGAGAGCACCATATCCTTCAGCAGGTCGCCGAAGCTTGGGTTCAAGGCCTTGTCGCGATGATTGCCACCG